>OZ243946.1:2827500-3222374 GCA_965214285.1 Acidimicrobiales bacterium | reverse complement strand
GGGCCGCCATCAACACATCGTGGTCTCCCAGGGCCAGATCGACTCGGTGCTCAACGCCCGCCCCGAGGACCGCCGGGCGATCATCGACGAGGTGGCCGGCGTCGCCAAGTACCGGCGCCGCAAGGAGCGTGCCGAGCGGCGCCTGGCGGCCTCCGAGGCCGATCTCACCAGGGAGATGGACCTGCTGCGCGAGGTGAAACGCCGCCTGCGCCCGCTGCACAAGCAGGCCGAGGCGGCGCGCCGCCACGGCGACCTGCTCGCCGAGCTGACGGCGCTGCGCATCCATTTGGCCGGACGCGAGATCGAGCGCCTGCGCCACGGGCTCGCCGCCAACGCCGAACGACGCGCCGCGCTGGTGGACGGCGAGCGTGCGCTGCGAGCCGAGATCGACCGGCTCAGCGCCCAGACAGCAGACGACGAGGCCACCCTTGCGGCTCACGGAGGGGACGACCTGCGAGACGAGCTGCTGCGTGTGGAGTCGATGCGCGAACGCGCCCGGGCGACCGCGGCGGTGATCGCCGAGAGGCTGCGCGGCGTGGCGCGCGACCGCGCCGCGGCGTCCGGCGGCGACTCGCCTGCGGCGCTGGCGTCCGAAGCTGTCGACAAGCGGGCCGCCCTGGCCGGCATCGAAGCCGAGTTGGCGGCCCTCGAGCCCGAGCTGACCCGCATCGCAGGGCTCGACGAGGCCCTGGCGCAGGACAAGGCGGAGCTGCGCCGCAGCTTCTCGGACCAGCACGCCAGGCCCGCGGCCGACAGCGCGGCCAGACGCGCCGCTGAGGCGCGCGGCGAGCTGAGCGCCCTGGGTGCCTCGCTGCGAAGCGGCAGATCCGAGGCTGAGCGCCTCGAGGCCCGAATCGCAGAGCTCAGCGAAGACAGCGCCGAGCTGCAGACCGCCGCCGAGGCCCAGCAGGCCGGGATCGAGATCGCCGCCGAGGAGCGCTCCGAGGCCGCTTCGCAGGGCGCCGAGGCCGAGACGGAACACCGGCGCGCCCAACAGCGGCTCAGCGAAGCCAGTGAGCGCCACGGGACCGCCGAGGCCACCCAGCAGCGTTGGGCGGCACGGGCGGACGCCCTGCGCCTGGCCCTCGACGAGGCCCGCGCCCAGAGCGGCGTGCAGCGCCTCGCCGGCCAACCCGGCGTGCTCGGCACGCTGCTGGACCTGGTGGACATCGAGAGCGGCTGGGAGGCGGCGTTCGAGGCCGCCATCGGCGAGGCCCTGGCTGCGGTGGTAACCGACTCCGCCCATGCCGCCCGCCGGGCGCTGGCCCGGCTCGCCGCCGACGGCGCGGCGGGGGCGGTGCTGGCTCTCGATGAGCGGTCGCCCGAGGAGCCAGAGGCGCCCGGCGGCACCGCAGCGTCGGCCGCCGAGGCCGCGCTGTCCGGCGACGACTCAGCCCCGGCGCGGATGCGCAACCGGGTCCGGGGGCTGGCGCCCGGCGTGGACGGGCTGCTGGACCTGCTCATCGGCGGCGTGACCGTGATCGACGGCGGCTGGCCCGAGGCCGCCACCGAGGCGCTGGCGAATCCGACCGCGGTGATCGTCACCCGCGCAGGCGACCGCTTCTCGCCCGCGGGCTGGCGGGTCGGCGGGGGATCGGTGGGGGCCACCGGCGCCGCACTGGCGGAGGCCGCAGACCAGATGGCGGACGCCGCCGCGAAGCTCGCCGACCACGCCGCAGCCCTGCGGGACGCCACGGCCGCCGCCGACGCCGCGCAGCGCGACTGCGCCAAGCTCGCCGCCCGCCTCGAGGAGGCCGACAGCACGCTGGCGTCGGCGCGCTCACGGCTGGCCGAGACCGAAGCCGATCAGCGCTCCTGTGCTGCCGAGGCCGAAGCCCTGAGGAGCCTGCTCTCAGAGCTCGAGGCCCGCATCACCGCCGAGAGCGCCCGGGAAGGGCTGATCGAGGCCGAGCAGCCGGCCCTGATCGCCGCCGAGGCTGCCGAGGCCGAAGCCGCCCGCCGCCACAGCGAGGCCCAGGCATCCCTGGACGAGCGCAGCGCCGCGCTCGCCCTGCGCCGCACCGCAGCCGAAGTGGCCGCCGCCGGCCTCGACGAGCGCCGCTCGCTGCTCGTCGCCCGCCTGGCCGAGATCGACGACAGACTCGGCGAGGCCGACGACGACACAGCCGCCGAGGCCGAGCTGCGCAGCGCACGCCTGGTCAGCAAGGCTGCCGTGCTGGAGCGCCTCGCCGAGTCCGCAGCAGGACGCGGCCGGCGGTCGGAGCGCCGGATCGCCGAGCTGCGCGAGCTGAGACAGCACCAGTCAGCCGAGGCGCAGGCCATCATGGCGCGCCTCGGCGAGGCCCGCAGCCGCATCGTCGACCTCGAAGCCGAGCTCGACGGGCTGCGCTCGGCATCGGCGGACGCGGCCGTGGAGCAGGCCGAGCTGCGCACCCGCCTGGAGGGTTCGGTGGACCGCCTGCACACCGATCACGGCCTGGTCCCCGCGGACGCGGCGGCTGCGCCGTGCCCGGATCTGCCCGCCGGCGTCGAGCCCGCCCGCCGGGCGGAGATGATCGAGTCCGAGCTCGACATCATCGGCCCGGTCAACCCGCTGGCCCTCTCCGAGTACGACGAGCTGCAGGAGCGCCACAGTTTCCTGCAGGGCCAGCTCGACGACATCAAGGCGACCCGCCGGGAGCTGCAGAAGGTCAGCGACTCGATCGAGTCCGAGATCGCCTCGGTGTTCGCGGCGGCCTTCGCGGACGTGTCGGCCAACTTCACCCGGCTCTTCGCCACGCTGTTCCCCGGCGGCGAGGGCTCGATCACCCTGGATGACCCGTCGGACCTGCTCAACACCGGCATCGAGATCAGCGCCAGGCCCTCGGGCAAGAGGATCCGCAAGCTGTCGCTGCTCTCGGGCGGCGAGCGGGCGCTCACGGCGCTGGCGTTCCTGTTCGCGGTGTTTTGCAGCAGGCCGTCGCCGTTCTACGTGATGGACGAGGTGGAGGTGGCGCTCGACGACGTCAACCTGCACCGCTTCCTGGCGCTGGTGGAGGAGTTCCGCAACGAGGCCCAGCTGCTGCTGGTGAGCCACCAGAAGCGCACCATGGAGATCGCCGACTGCCTCTACGGGGTGTCGATGCGGTCCGGCGAGTCCAGCAAGCTGATCTCGGAGAAGACGGCCTCGGCGGCTCCTGAGGCGGCGGCCCCGGAGGCGGCGGCCAGCTGAGCGGCGGCCAGCTGCGGCGGGTGCTCAGAACGCCGAGGGCGTGGGGTTGTCGATGCCCAGGGCGCGGGCCATGGCGTCGGTGACCATGTTGGCCACTCCCATGTTGAGCTCGGCCGGCACCAGCCCGGCAGCCTCCATGCGGTCCCCGAGCCCGATGAAGATCGCCGCGAAGCGCATGATGCCGAACAGCTCCCAGTAGCGAGGGTCGCGCACCTCGCGCCCCGAGGCCCGCTCGTACATCTCGATCTGCTCGCTGCGGGTGGGGTAGCCCTCCAGTCGCTCGACGCCGAGATCCTCGAAGCTCATGCGGTCGAACATCAGCCACCAGCCGATGTCGGCCTCGGTGGGCGACAGCGCGGCGGCCTCCCAGTCGAGCACCGCGGTCGGCCGGTAGTCCTGCCACAGCACGTTGCCGAGGCGGGCGTCGCCCCAGGTGAGCCCGTAGCGGGTGTCGCCGGGGTCGTTGGCGCGTAGCCACGCAAAGGCGGCGTCGAGGACCGGGTGCGCCCGGCCGGCCAGCGTGGCTGTGGTGTGGGCTTCGTAGAGGTCGAGCTGGAGTCCAACGCCGGGCTCGCCGCAGCCGCTGGCGTCCAGCCAGTCGAGCCCAGCGGCTCGCCAGTCGATGCAGTTGATGGCGGCCAGGGCCTCGATCCCGGTGCGCACCATCCGCCGGCGCTCATCCGGCGTGGCCTCGGCGACCACGAAGCCTTCCTGGGTGTAGCGAGGGTTGTCGCTGGGCACCCTGCCGTCCACGTGGGCCATCACGAAGAACTCGCCGCCCAGGATCGAGGCGTCGGCCTCGTAGCCGAGCACCTCGGGCACCGGGGCGGCGCAGTGGGCGCCGGCTGCGCTCATCACCTGATGCTGCAGCGCCACCGACACCTCACACGCTGGTGTCTGGGCGGGGAACAGCGCCCCGCCGTCGGGCTCGATGCGCACCACGAAGCGCTCCTCGCGGCGCTCGCCGCCTGTGCTGAGCGCCAGGCTCACGAAGACCGTCTCGTTGGAGAAGCCGGTGGCCACCGGGATGTCGATGTTCGTGACCTCGATGTCGGACCAGTCGGGCCTGCGCTTCGCGAACCAGCGCTGCAGAGCCTCGGCGTAGTGCCCGCGGTCGGTTGTGAACTTCGGCGCGCTCATGGCCCGCGACGCTACGCGCCGACAGCCGGGCCGCGCCTAATCGCCGCCACCATCCGCGCCGTCGGAATCATCGTCATCCGCGCCGTCCGCAGCATGGTCATCCGTGCTGCCGGCGATGGTCTCGAAGGGCATGCCTGTGTACTGCTCGGCCAGCGACTGCTGGGCCGCCGCCGAGCCGCTGATGTAGCGCAGCTCCTGTTCCTGGGTGCGCTGGTCGAAGGCTGTCTGATCTCCGAAACGGTGCAGCAGGTTGGTCAGCCACCAGCTGAAGCGCACCGCGCCCCACACCCGGCGAAGCGCCACCTCCGAATAGCGGTCCAGAGCAGCCGGGCGCCCCGCGTAGGCGGCGATCAGCGCCTGCGACAGATAGTGCACGTCGGCCACCGCCAGGTTCAGGCCCTTGGCGCCGGTAGGGGGCACGATGTGGGCGGCGTCGCCGGCGAGGAACAGCCGCCCGTGGCGCAGCGGCTCGCACACGAAGCTGCGCAGCGGGGCGATCGACTTCTCGATCGACGGCGCAGGCGCGATCTGCTCGGCCTGCTCGGCGGGCAGCCGGGCCGTCAGCTCCGCCCAGAAGCGCTCGTCGGGCCAGTCGTCGACGGTGTCCGCAAGCTCGCACTGCACGTAGAAGCGGGCCAGCATCGGGTTGCGGCTAGAGCACAGCGCGAAGCCCCGCTCGTGGTTGGCATACAGCAGCATCGGCAGCGGCGGCGTCTCGGCGAGGATGCCGAGCCAGCCGAACGGGTAGTCCTTGCGGTACTCGCGGCGCACCGAGTCCGGGATCGTCTGGCGGCTCACGCCGTGGAAGCCGTCGCAGCCGATCACGTAGTCGCAGTCGATGCGCTCATCGGCGCCGTTGAGGCGACAGCTCACCCAGGGCCGCTCGGTCTCGATGCCGCCTATCGCCACGTCGTGCGCCTCGAAGACGATCTCGGCGCCGCTGGCGTCGGCGGCTTCGTAGAGATCGTGTTGGATGCGGGTCTGGCCGTAGCTCATCATCTGGCGCCCCACGAGGCGCTTGGTGTCGATGCTGAGCAGCTCCTGGCCGCGCCAGGCGATGTTGATCGTGTCGTGAACCTTGCTCTCGGCGTCGAGGTTGCGGCCCAGGCCGTTGGCCCGCAGCACCTCCACGGTGCCCCACTCCAGCACCCCGGCCCGGATGCGGCCCAGCACGTAGTCACGGCTCTGGCGCTCCAGGACCACAGCGCCGATCCCGGCGCGGTGCAGGATGTGGCCCAGCAGCGACCCCGCCGGCCCGCCCCCGACGATGGCGACCTGGGTTCGCAAGCGCTCAGCCCGCTGCGTTCTCGAGGATCAACTGCCCGACGGCCGTGTTGCTCGCCGGCACGTGATACAGCCGGTGTACCTCGCGCGGGCTCGCGCCGCCTGCCAGGTCGGCCAGGGCACCGCGGGCGATCAGCCACATCACCAGCTCGACCCCCTCGGAGCCGGCTTCGCGCAGGTACTCGATGTGGGGCATCTCGGCGAGCTGCTCGGGCTCGGCGACGAGCCGCTGGAGGAAGCTGTGGTCGAACTCGGGGTTGATCAGGCCGGCCCGCCGCCCCTGAAGCTGGTGGCTCATGCCGCCGGTGCCCCAGATCTGCACGTCGAGATCGTCGTCGAAGCTCTCCACGGCGGCGCCGATCGCCTTGCCGAGCTCCAGGCAGCGCCGCCCGGACGGGGCCGGGTACTGCACCACGTTGACCGCCAGCGGCACGACCCGGCAGGGCCAGCGCTCGGGCTGGCCGAACATCATCGACAGCGGCACGGTGAGCCCGTGGTCGACGGCCATCTCGTTGACCAGGGTGAGGTCGAAGCCGGCGGGGATCAAGCTCTGGGCCAGATGGGCCGAGAGCTCGGGATGGCCCTGCACGACCGGCACCGGCCTTGCCCCCCAGCCCTCGTCGGCGGGCGAGTAGCCGGCGGCCATGCCCAGCGCGAAGGTGGGGATCATCTCCAGCGAGAAGGCGTTGCCGTGGTCGTTGTAGACCAGGATGACCACGTCGGGCGGGTTGTCGGCGATCCACGCCCTGGCCGGACCGATGCCCTCGAACAGCGGCTTCCAGTAGGGCTCGCCGGTCATGTGGCGGTCCACGGCCACGCCGATGGCCGGCACGTGCGACATGAACGCAGCGGCTGTGATGCGGGCGCTCACGGCTGGTCCTCCCATTCGTGGAGGTAGCGGTTGCCGTCTGCCGCCCGGCCGCCTGAGATCATCATGGCGGCATGGCCCTCGGCGTCGTTCTCGGTCATCGACGACACGATCTGCACGTAGTTCAGGCCGTCGGTGGCGCCGATCTTGGCGATCAGGTAGATGTTGCCGCCGAGCTCCAGCATCCGGTTGTAGTCGCGGGCCATGACAGCCTGCTTCTGGTCTTCGGTCATGTCCCACTCGTCGAGGCAGGCGCGCTCGTCGGCGCGGAAGCGCTCGCGGTTCTCGGCGTGCATCAGCGACATGGCGAACTGGTTGAGCTGATAGCCCAGCCGAGCCTGGTCGGCGTCGAAGATCGTGGTACCGGGAATGTCGAGGTATGGCTTGTCGATCGCCATCTGAGTGACCTCTCTGGTGCCGCTCGTGCGGCGCGCTGGTGCGAGTATGGCAAACTGTCTACACGATTGTCGACAATCCTGGGGACTGCGTGATCATCGACTGCCACGGCCATTACACCACGACTCCGCCTGCGGTGGGGCAGTGGCGTGACGCCCAGACGGCTGCGGTGGCCGCGGAGCCGGGCCACGTGAGCGCCAAGGGCGTGATCGACGTGAGCGACGACCAGATTCGCGAATCGCTGGAGGGCGCCCAGCTCGCCTTGCAGCGCGAGCGCGGCACCGACCTGACGATCTTCTCGCCGCGGGCGTCGTGGATGGGCCATCACGTCGGCAACGAGCACACCTCGCGGCATTGGAGCGAGCACCAGAACGAGCTGATCCGCCGGGTCTGCGACCTCTATCCCGGCAACTTCGCCCCGGTGTGCCAGCTTCCGCAGTCGCCGGGCGCCGCTATCGACTCGTCGGTGCGCGAGCTGCGCCGCTGCGTGGAGCAGATGGGCTTCGTGGGCTGCAACGTCAACCCTGATCCCTCGGGCGGCCACTGGAACGGCCCGCCGCTGTGGGAGCGCTACTGGTGGCCGCTGTGGGAGGCCATGCAGGAGCTAGACGTGCCGGCCATGATCCACGTGTCCACGTCGTGCAACGAGCACTTCCACACGACCGGCTCGCACTACCTCGGCGCCGACACGACCGCCTTCACGCAGGCGCTCACCTCGGGGTTCATGGCCGACTTCGAGGGGCTGCGCTGGGTGATCCCCCACGGCGGCGGCGCGGTGCCCTACCACTGGGGCCGCTTCAAGGGCATGGCCCAGGACAACCGCTGGGACTTCGACGGCTTGCTGGACCACATCTGGTTCGACACCTGCGTGTATCACCAGCGAGGCATCGATCTGCTGTTGGACGTGGTGCCGACGGGCAACGTCTTGTTCGCCTCGGAGATGGTCGGCGCGGTGCGCGGCATCGACCCCGACACCGGCTGCCACTACGACGACACCAAGCGCTACCTCGACGCCGCGGCGATCGGCGACGCCGACCGGGCCGCCATCTGTGACGCCAACGTGCGCCGCGTCTACCCCCGCCTGGAGGCCTGAGCGCCATGCGGATCACCTTGAACACGCCCAGCATCGGGAGCCGCACATGACCAATCTGCACGGACCGCGCCATGTCGTGGTCACCTCGATCGAGCGGGCGGACAGCAGCGTCGTCGACGCCCTGGCGCCGATCGGCACGGCCACCGTGCACGAGGCGATCGGACGCCGCGGCTTCCTCGGCGCCGAGATCACCCCGATCCAGCAAGGCGCCCGCATCGCCGGGACTGCGGTCACCGTGCTCTGCCATCCCGGCGACAACGGGATGGCGCATGCCGCCGTCGAGCAGTGCCGGCCCGGCGACGTGCTGGTGGTCGCAGTGACCGCGCCGTCAGCCCATGGCGCCTTCGGCGACCTGCTAGCCACGTCTGTCATGGCACGCGGGGTGCGGGGCCTGGTGATCGACGCAGGCGTGCGCGACACCGCCGAGCTGCGAGCCATGGGCTTCGCCGTGTGGTCCCGCTGGGTCTCGTGTGAGGGCACGGTCAAGAACACGCCCGGCTCGGTGAACGTGCCTGTGCTCATCGGCGGGCAGCTCGTCCACCCCGGCGACGTGATCTGCGCCGACGACGACGGCGTGGTGGTCGTGGAGCGAGCCGAGGCGGCCTGGGCGCTGGAGCAGTCCAGGGTCCGTCTCGCCAATGAGGCCGCCACCCGGGCCAGGCTCGAAGCAGGCGAGCTGGGCCTCGACTTCTACGGGCTGCGCGACAAGCTCGCCGCCATGGGCGTGGAGTGGGTCGACTCCCTCGACGACTGACCAAGGTGCGGCCGGCAGCAGCGCGGTCAGCGGGGCGCGTCGCCCCAGCGGGACAGCACCTCGATCACCGACTGCAGGTGGCCGCCCATGGCCGCAGCCGCGGCGGCTTCGTCGCCCGCGCAGACCGCATCGACGATCGTCCGGTGCTGTTCGAGCGACACGCGGGCCCGCCCGGGCATCAGCGCCAGGCGGTACTGGTGATGCACCGCGCGGTCCCGCAGGTTGGCCACCAGCTCAGCGGCGATCCGGTGCCCGCTCATCTCGCGCAGCCTGCGGTGCAACAGGGCGTTCAGCTCGGAGTAGGCCCCGCTGTGGTCGTCGTCGGCGACGGTCTCCATGTCGGCGATGACCTGGCGCAGCTCGGCGTGCTCGGCCGGGCCGGCGTGTCGGGCTGCAGCGGCCGCGATCAGCGACTCCAGCACCGAGCGGGCCTCGGTGATCTGGATCGCCTCGGCTATCGAGATGCGGCGCACCGCGGCGCCGCGGTTGGCCTCGCGCTCCACGAGCCCCTCGGCTGCGAGCTCGATCAGCGCCGAGCGGACCGCAGCGCGCCCCACGGCGTAGTCCTCGGCGAGGGCCACCTCCAGCAGCCGGTCGCCCGGCTCGAAACGGCCCCCGAGGATGTCCTGGCGGAGGGCGTCGGTGACCGTGCCGGCTGGGGCATCGGCTGGGGCATCGGCTCGGCTGTCGGCTCGGTTCGCGGGGCTCATCCGGCTCATCCTCAGGTGAAGCTATAGAGGGTCTGCGGGTTGTCGACCAGTATCCGGTCGCGGACCGCCTCGTCGGGCGCGAAGGCGGCGAGCAGGTCGACCAGCTCGCCCTCGTCGGGCATGCGCGCCAGGTTGGGGTGCGGCCAGTCCGTGCCCCACAGGACCCGCTCGGGCGCGGCTGCGATCAGGGCGCGGGCGAAGGGGATCACGTCGTCGAACCCGCCGCTCTTGGCTGCGCTGAGACGCTCGGCGCAGCTGATCTTCACCCAGCAGCGCTCGTCGTTGCTGAGGCGCTCCAGCAGCCGCTGGAACGGCGCCTGCTCGACCCCGTCCGCGGCGGGCACCCTGGCCATGTGGTCGATCACATATGGCACCGGCATGGCGTCGAGCACCCCGGCGCAGCCGGCGAAGTCCTTGGCGTCGAAGTGCAGCGCCACGTGCCAGCCGCGCCTGGCGACCCGGCCGACCAGCCCCGAGAACACATCGAGATCAGGCGCGCCGCCCAAATGCGCCACGAAGTTGAAGCGGATGCCGCGCACCTGGTGGGCGTGCAGCTCGTCGAGGTCGGCATCGCTGAAGCTCTGATCGATCATGGCCACGCCCGCGAAGCGGCCCCCGCTGCGCACGATGGCGTCGAGCATCGCCGAGTTGTCGGTGCCGTGGCAGCTCGCCTGCACCAGCACGGCCCGGCTCAGCCCGAGGCGCTCCTGCAGCCGCCAGAGACCCTCGAAGCCGGAGTCCGGCGGGGTGTAGGAGCGATCCGGCGAGAACGGGAAGCGCTCGGCGGGGCCGAACACGTGGCAGTGGGCGTCGCAGGCCAGCGGCGGCGGTGCGAACGCGCTCGGCTTGCTCGCCTCGGGCCGAGGCCCGGCCACCGTGCGCTCCAGCGGGAAGTCGTGGGCGGGGTTGCGGGCGGCCATCCGTGGTTCGGTTCTAAGAGTCGGATCTGGGGAACACAGCGCCGTCCATCAGCTTGCGGGCGGTCCGGATGATCCCGGCTCGACGCACCGCAACGCCGCTCGGCCCGCCGTCGCCGCCGGCGGCAATCTCTATGTCGATGTCGGCGTCGAAGTGGCCGCTGGGATGCTCGAGGCGCACGATGCTGCCCTCCGGCGGGCTCAGCAGCTCATGCGCAGCCGAGCCAGGCAGCAGCGCTGCGCCGGCCACCGACACCGCGCCGAGCACGCCGATGGCGTCGTGGCAGCGGTGCGGGATGAACGTGCGGGTGCAGAGATGCCCGCCAGAGCGGGGTGCCGCCACCAGGGTGAGCTTGGGGACCGTGGTGTCGGTTACGTCGCCGAGCCCCATGAGCCGACCGGCTTCGAGGCGGATCGCCTCCAGGGCGGCGCGCAGCCCGGCGTCGGCTTCGAGTTCGGCACAGCTCTCGTAGCCGCTCACGCCGAGATCGGCTGCTCGCAGCACCGCCACCGGCATGCCGTTGTCGATCAGCGTGCAGGCCACGCCGTCGATGCGGTCGACGACGTTGCCGGTCGGCAACAGAGCCCCGGCAGAGGTGCCTGCGATGTCGGAGAAGGCCAGCGAGATCGACGCCGCGCCGCCAGGAACCCCCGAGATCGCGGTGTCGCCCGCATAGAGCGGCTCGCCGCCTCGCATGGCGAAGCGGGCCACCGCTATCGAGTCGGTGTTGAGCATGCGGATGCGCACCGTCGCCTCGCCGTCGGCCACGGCTGCGACGAGGCCTCGCTCCACGGCGAACGGCCCGACGCCTGCGAGCAGGTTGCCGCAGTTCTGGCGGTCGCTGACGGTCTCGTCGTCCACTCCGACCTGCAGGAACAGGTAGTCGATGTCGGCGCTGTCGTCTGCTGACGCCGACACCACGGCGACCTTGGACGTGAGCGGATGAGCGCCGCCGATGCCGTCGATCTGCCGCGGATCGGGCGAGCCCATGATGCGCCGCAGCAGCGAGTCGCGCTCGGCGGCATCTGCTGGCAGGTCGTCACCCAGGAAATAGGCGCCCTTGGACGATCCGCCGCGCATGATCATGCAAGCGATCCCGCTGCTCATGCGGCGAGTCTCGCAAATGTCAACAAGATTGTCGACATTCTCTGCCGCTGTGGCAGAATCGAGCCGGCCCCCCGACAACGGCCCGAATCGTTCAGCGAAAGGACCCAGCATGAAGCTCGCCCTCGCCGGCGCAGGCGCTTTCGGCCGCAAGCACCTCGAAGGCCTGGCCCGCATCGACGGTGTCGAGGTCGTCTCGGTCATCGACCCGGTCGCCAGCGCCGCGCGGTCCGTGGCCGCCCAGCACGGCATTGCACATCACGGCAGCGAGCTCGACGAAGCGCTCGCCATCGACGAGATCGACGCCGTGATCCTGGCCACGCCGACGCCGCTGCACGCCTCTCAGGCGATCGCCTGCCTCGATGCCGGCAAGCACGTCGAGATCGAGATCCCCCTCGCCGACTCGCTCCCCGACGCCCAGGCGGTGCTCGCCGCACAGGAGCGCAGCGGGCGCGTCGCCATGGTCGGCCACACCCGGCGCTTCAACCCTTCGCATCAGTGGGTGCGCAACAAGATCACCGCCGGCGAGTTCGGCATCCAGCACATGGACGTGCAGACCTTCTTTTTCCGCCGCACCAACACCAACGCCCTCGGCGAGCCGCGCTCGTGGACCGATCACCTGCTCTGGCACCACGCCGCGCACACCGTGGACCTGTTCGAACATCAGGTCGGCGAGCAGATCGTCGCCGCCAACGTGCTCGAAGGCCCGCGCCACCCCGAGCTCGGCATCGCCATGGACATGTCGATCCAGATGAGAACCAGCGGCGGGGCGCTGCTCACGCTGGCGCTGTCGTTCAACAACGACGGGCCGCTGGGCACCTTCTTCCGCTACATCGGAGACTCCGGCACCTACGTCGCCCGCTACGACGAGCTCGTCGACGGGCGCGACCAGGCCATCGACGTGTCGCAGGTCGACG
Organism: Acidimicrobiales bacterium; assembly: GCA_965214285.1. GTDB lineage: Bacteria > Actinomycetota > Acidimicrobiia > Acidimicrobiales > Aldehydirespiratoraceae. The sequence continues at coordinate 3,210,018 of OZ243946.1, read as the reverse complement.
TGTCGATGAACGGCATCGAGCTCCAGGACCGCGAGTTCGTCGCCGCGGTCCGCGAAGGCCGCGAGCCCAACGGCTCGGTCCGCCAGGTGATGAGCTGCTACCGCTGGCTGCACGAGTTCGAACAGCAGCTCCAGAGCTGACCCGCGCGCCTGCGGAGCCTGCACAGCCTCTGGCCGCCGCCGGGGTCCTCGGGGGAGCAGGCCGGCTTCGGTCAGGAGCCATAGGTTGTTTGCTCGCTGAGTGGCCGGCGGCTATGGTCGCTCACACTGACCGTTTCCGATGGGAGGAATCGAACATGAAGCTACGGACCAAGCTGCGAGCAGCCGTGTTGATGCTGATGGCGGTGTCGCTGATCCAGGTTGCGCCGGTGCAGGCCCAGGAAACCGAGCGGGCCACGCCTGCCGAGCTGCGGGCCGCGGCCGCGCAAAAGGAAGGCAAGGCGGCCAGCCTCGACGCATGGGCGGCACAGAAGGAAGCAACAGCGGCCCCGTGGCTGACCCGCGTGGCGGAGCTGCGGGCGAAAGCCGCCAAGCTGACCGACAAAGCCGACAGGCTCGAGGCGAAGGCCGAGAGGCGGCTTGGGCCCCAACCCGCCTGGCTGGCCAAGGCGGCAAGGCTGAGGACCAAGGCGGCCCCGATCACCGCCAAGGCGGACGCCCTTCAAGCCCGCGCCGACCAGCGAACGACGAGCGCGGCCAATCTGCGGGCACGCGCAGCCAATGCGAGACAGAGTGCCGCCAACCTGAGGGCCGCGGCGGACAAACGCGAGGCCCAAGGGACATAGCGGCCCCGTCGGCAGAGCGGCAGCGCCAGGGCATCCGCTCAGCCGACGCAGGACCGGATTGACGCCTCTCGGGCCGCACCGGCCCGGGAGGCGCTCAGCCCGGTCGCAGCGCTGTGCTGTCAGCCAGCCGGCTCAGGCCGGGCGGATGGTGACCCGTGTCGAGTGGATGGCCGAGCTGTCGCCGATGTCGGTCCGCGCGGTGCCGGTGATGGCGTTCACGTTGGCGCCCTGGCCGGACCGTTTCGGCCAGCGGCCCTTGGGGCACAGGGCGACCTGACGCCCCACGTCGTCGGAGACCGCGACCTGAGCTTCGATGGCGTCGACGTCGCTTGCGACCTCGACGGTGTCGCCTGCCGCCAGTCCCAGCTCGGCAGCATCCGCGGGGTTCAGGGTGACCGTGAGAGCGCCCAGGCGCCGTTCGATGCGAGGGTCGTTGCTGTAGCTGGAGTTCATCGTCAGCGGGTCGGCCGGGCTCAGCAGCCGGAACGTGCCCGGCTCGGGCGCGTCGTCGGCCTCGGCTGACGGGACCGCCGGCAGGCCGCTGTCGGCGAAGGCGTCGCCCGCAAGCTGGAGCCGCCCGTTGGGGGTGGCGAACCGGCCATCACAGAAGGCGGTCTGCGCCTGGGAGTCGGGCCAGATCGTGCCCTTGGCCGCCAGCTCGGCGAAGCCGATCCCGGTGTCGGATCGGGCCAGCATCTCGTCGATCAGCTCGGCGTCGCTCACGTGCAGCTCGGGCTCGTCGAAGCCCATCGCCTGTGCCAGGCGACGGAATATCTCCTGGTTGGGCAGGGCGGCGCCCGGGGGGTCCGCCACTTTGACCTGCGCCGAGACCGAGCAGTGGAAGTAGGACACCACCAGGTCGTCGAACTCCAGGAACGACGCCGCCGGCAGCACCACGTCGGCGTAGTCGGCTGTGTCCGTTCCGAACACGTCGACCACGACTGTGAACAGATCCTCTTGTGCCAGGGCCGCCCGCAGCTCTGACTGGCGGGGGTTGGAGGCGGCGAGGTTGTTGTTCCAGGTGACCAGCGCCTCGCAGCGCTCACGGTCGGCCAGCACCTCGATCAGGTCCATGTGCGAGATCGAATGGGGCGCATCGCCGCCGCCTGCGATGCCGGGGTCGATGTGGCGGTCGCCGTTCAGGAACAGCACCCCGGTGCCGGGCCGGCCCATGTTGCCGGTGGCGGCGGCCAGGGTCACGCAGGCCCGGTAGATCGCTCCGCCGCGCAGCTGCCGCTGAAGGCCCTGGCCGAGCCAGATCAGGGTCCGCTTCTCGGCCAGCAGCTCCGCGACCGCGTTGATGTCGCCGACGGCTATGCCGGTCTGGGCCGCCAGGGCGCCGAGGTCGAGGCCCTCGACCATCGGGGCGATCAGGTCCCAGCCGTCGCAGCGCTCATTGAGGAAGTCCAGCGCCAGCCCGTCGCCGGTGGCCGAGGCGGCCTTCAGCAGGGCGAAGGCGAGGGCGGCATCCGCGCCGGGGCGCACCTGCAGGTGGATGTCGGCGATCTTGGCCGTGGGGTGGGCGATCGGGTCGACCACGACCGTGGTGCCGTCGAACTCGGGGATCCAGTGCCTGTGGGCGTGCGGCGCTGCGGCCGACGGGTTGGCGCCCCAGACCACCAGGCACTCCGCCTCGGGGTCTCGCGGGTCGAAGCCGTGCATCGAGTCGCCCGTCATCAGGGCGAGCACGCTGTGCGCGGCGTTGTTGCAGATCGTGTCCGGCTCGACCTCGGTTGCGCCCAGGCGGTCGAAGAAGCGGCGCCCGAAGCTGCCGGCGATGACCGAGTTGGTCCCGGTGTAGTGGCTGTGAACGATCTTGGCGCCCTGCCCGGAGGTGGCCAGCGGGCCGAGCTTCGCGGCGATGACGGCCAGCGCCTCGTCCCAGCTCGCCTCGGCGAAGGATCCCGATCCCTTGGGGCCGGTCCGCACCAGCGGCTGGGTGAGGCGGGCAGCGGCGTCGAGCCAGACCCCGTTGTAGGCGGTGGCGCACTTGCCGCAGAGCGTGCCCCGGCTCACCGGGTGCTCGGGGTCGCCGCTGACCCTAACGATCCGGCCGTCCTGGACGCGGGCCTCGATGCCGCAGGTGTCGTAGCAGTCCCGCGGGCAGGTCGTGCGCACCCGTGTGCTTGCTGCTGACGGCCCGGATGCTGAGGGCATGGCTTCGATCATAGGCAACAGCCGCCGCAGCCTGCTCGCCTGGGCCGTCGCCGCATTGGTCATCGTCCTGCCTCGTCATCGTCTTGCCGGCAGACCTTCCTCCAGCCCCGTTTCGGGCGGCGGGTACGCTGAGGGCGTGTCCCGCCCGAAGACGACGAAGCCGCCGGCGACGAAGCCGCCGCTGCCCGAAGCCGTCGCCGGGCACGCCCCCGCGAGCGGCGCGAGAGCGACGCAGCGGCAGGCTCACGCCATCGGCAACGCCGAAGCACGCAACGACCGACCTGCGGCGGTGGGCGGATGAGTTCCTCCGCGGGTCCGCTCCCTGCCAGCTGGCGGCGCGGCGGGTTCGACCGCTACACGGCGACCATGCTGGCATCGGCGGCGGTGTGGGCGCCGGCGCCGCTGGTGGTCCACACCATGCTGGACGGCACCAACGCAGCGCTGGCAGGCGGGATGACCATCGGCTTGCAGTCCATGCTGCTGGCCGTGTTCCTGGCCGCAACCCGCAAGGCCTACGTCGGCAGCGAGCACAAGGTCCGCGGGTTCCTGTTCTCGTCGTCGCTGTGGCTGGTGTGCTTCCGAGCCACCGAGGACGGCATCGAGATCGCCAAGGCGACCAGCCTCCGGGACCTGACACGGGCCCCTCAGATCTGGCTTCTGCTGCTGGGCGGCTGGGAGCTGCCGCTGTACGTGGCGTCCACGCATCTCGTCGAGACGGCGGTCTCCACGGTCATCTCCGAGTCCCTGAGCTCGGCGCTGGTGATCGCCTGGATGACGTTGCTGTTCACCACCGACCGGCGGCTTCGGGGTGTGCGCAGAGACGTCCCAGGGGTTCGCGTGCCGCTGGTTCTCATGGCCGCACTCGGGGTGGCGCTGGTCGTGCTCAGCCAGTCGGCCAGCTTCTCGCTCGGCGGGCTTGTGTCCGCCCGCGGGCTGCTCGGCATGACGCTCGCCGCCGCCGCGGCCACCTCGGCCAGCATCCACGTCGCAGGGTCTTTCGCGTTCGGGCGCTGCGCGTTCTACTGGCTGACAGGCCACGACGAAGCGCAGCGGATCGAGGACCGCGGGCCGCAGGACCGCAGGCTGCTGCTGTGGCTGACGCTGCTGGGGATCGCTCCCGCCCGAAGCGTCGTCGCTTCTGTGCAGGTCGCCGCGGGGTGGGGGTCCGCGGGAGGGCTGCCCGGCACGGAGGCCCTGGTGGGGATCGCCCTGTTCGGGCTGCTGGCCACCGCGACGCAGATAGGCCAGCGGGTCAGCAACATCGGCCATCAGATGCCGGAGATCAACGCCATCATGTACCTGGCGCCGGTGCTCGGTCTCGGCCTGCTGGCGATTGCCGGGATCGACCTGCCCCGCTTCGACCTGTTCGTGATCGGCACCGCGCTGATCCTGACCGCCAACACGATCATGCAGTGGCGCCGCGAGGTCGGCCCGGCCAAGCCCGCCGCCTAGCCCCAGGCGAGCACCACCACGCCGGGCACTGTAGCTGCGTCAGTCGTGCCCTTCGGGCGGGCCTGACAGGTCCGAGCAGAGCGCGTCCCGAGCCCGAAGACGCAACGGTAGGAAGACAGTAGTACCATGCGGGCATGGCTGTCAGGAAGATGTCGGTTGCCCTCGACGAGTCCGTGGCCGAGAAGGCTGTCAAGGCTGCCCAGCGCCGGGGCTTGAGCCTCTCAGCTTGGCTGAACGCCTCGGCCGAACGCGCCCTGGCGTTGGAAGCCGGGCTGGCCGCCGTGCGGGAGTGGGAGAGCGAACACGGCGAGCTCACCGAGGAAGAGCTGGCGTGGGCCGACGCGATTCTCGACCGGGCGATCGGCAAGGCCGGCACCTGAGCTGTGGCGGGCATCACTTACGACACGGGCGCCCTGATCGCCGCGGAGCGCGATGACCGGAGAATCTGGGCCATGCACAGGCGGGCCATGGAGCGCGGCATCATGCCGACGGTTCCCGCAGCAGTGCTGGGGCAGGGATGGCGTGGCGGGCCCCAAGCCGGGCTGTCGCGTCTGCTGACCGGATGTCGAGTCGAGGATCTCGATGAAGCGCGGGCGCGTGCAGCCGGGACTGCATGCGGTCTCGCCGGCACGGCCGACATCGTGGACGCCTCGGTCGTCGTGGGTGCCAGTGCTCGTGGCGATGTGGTCATCACCAGCGATTCGGGCGACTTGGCCCGTATCGGCGACGCCCTCGGAGTCCGAGTTCGCCTTGTGCATGCCTGAGAGACCGCGGTGCGCCCAGCATCACGGATCCCAGCTGAGCAGCGATCTGACCGACGAGGAGGTCGACTGGCTCTACGCCGGACTCCGGTGATGTGTCCTGGACTCCGGGTCTGCCCGTGGATCGGAAGGGTCTGAGACACTCAGGACTGGTCGCCTGGCCGGTTCTTGGCCGCACGACGGATGTCACGCGGGGCGCATCCGTAGGCCTCGCTGAAGCAGCGCGAGAAGTGCGAGGGCGTCTTGAAGCCGTGCCTGAGGGCGATTTCCGTGATGGAGCGAGATGCCTGCAGCGGGTTCGTCAGCTCGTCCATGCACTTGGCGAGGCGCCGCTTGATCAGGTACCTGCCGACCGACGTCTGGTGCTCCTTGAAGAGCTGGTGGAGGTAGCGGACCGAGATGCCGGCGGCTGACGCGATGCGCGCCGGGGTCAGGTCCGGGTCGTCTGCGTGGGCGTTGATGAACGTGCAGGCCCTGAGGAAGTGCTTCGTGCGGCCCGCACCGGGACTCGTCTCCTGGCCGAAGCGATCAGCGAGCGCTACTCCCAACAGATCGAGTGCGCTCGTGGCGAGCTGCGGCGAGACAGCGCTGTCCTGGCCGAGCGCAATCGGCTCGAGAGCCCGGAGGAACGAAGACACGGGCGCGGTGATCTTGCTGTCGTTGCTCAGGCGGATGGCCGTCAGGCGCTCTGGGGACGGGCACCGCTCGACGAGGAACTCTCGGTTGAACTGCAGGACGAGCATCTCGAATTCGCCCGGCATCGTGAGGTCGTAGGGTCGCGTCGCGTCGTACAACGCGAAGTCACCGGGCCCGAGCACTGCCTGTCGGTCCTCCTGGGAGACCACCGCCGATCCCTTGAGCTGGATCGACACCAGCACCTCGTCGCGTGGCTCGTCGCTGATCAGACCAGCAGAGCGATGCACCGCGTGCGGCTGCGCCTTGACCCGACTGAGGACCAGTGGGCCGAGGTCGGTGTTGGAGATCTCGGCCCGGAACGGCTTCTCGGTGGGGAGAACCTCGGATTCGAGGCGCACGAAGGCCTTGCAGATGACCTCATGCCAGAAGTCGAACCGCTCTCGTTGGGCAACGTCGTCGGTTGAGATCGTGCCGGTCACGGCAGGCCCTCACCCCCCGGGCTAGTGCGCTGACAGACAAGAAACTACACGCTCCAGGGGTAGCTCGCCAAAGTCGGTCGTCCTTACGGTCCGAGCCCATGGACTCGATGACCACCACAGAACCGTTCGTCGCCGGTGCGGTGCAGGCCGAGCCCTGTTGGCTCGACCGCCAGGCAGGGGTCGACAAGACCGTCGCGCTGATCGAGCAGGCTGCCTCTGAGGGCGCCAAGCTGCTCGCCTTTCCCGAGTGCTGGATACCCGGCTACCCGCACTTCCTGTGGCTCGGCCCGCAGGCATGGGGGATGCAGTTCGTCCCCCGATACCACGAGAACTCGCTCGTGGTCGGCGATGCAGGCTTCGAGCGCATCGCGCAAGCCGCAGCCGCAGCCCAGGTCACCGTGGTGCTCGGTGCCAGCGAGCGAGACTACGGATCGCTCTACATGGCGCAGTTCGCCTTCGGCCAGGACGGCGCCGTGCTGTTCTCCCGCCGCAAGCTGAAGCCGACGCACGTCGAGCGGGCACTGTTCGGCCAAGGCGACGGCAGCCACCTGCACGTGCAGCAAGTGGACGGGATCGGCCGTCTCGGGGCATTGAACTGCTGGGAGCACCTGCAGCCCCTGTCGAAGTTCGCCATGTACAGCCAGGGCGAGCAGGTCCATGTGGCGAGCTGGCCCTCGTTCTGCCTGTACCGGGGCGGCGCGCATGCGCTCGGCGAGGAGGTCAACATGAATGCAACGCAGATCTACGCCGTGGAGGGATCGAATTTCGCCATAGCGGCGACCCAGGTGACCGGGCAGGCCGGTCTGGACCTCTTCTGCGAGAACGACGAGCAAGCTGCGCTGCTCGGAGGCGGAGGCGGAGGCTCCAGCCGCATCTATGCACCGGACGGCCAGATCATCTCGAACCTGCTCGACGAGCACTCCGAGGGCATCGTCTACGCCGAGATCGACCTGTCGCTGATCCCGCTCTCAAAGGTCGCCGCAGACCCGTCTGGCCACTACTCCCGCCCAGACGTGACCCGGCTCGTGCTCGACAAGCGGCCGCAGCCCGCCGTGGAGGTCATCGGAGACGACAGCGCGGCGCCGGGCGCACTCGCTGCCGGTGATCTCGCCGATGCCGTGGACGAGCCCGCCCCGCAACGACTCTGACCGCTCGGCCCGAGAGCACTGATCCGACTGCGCAAACCCGATTTTCCTAGGAGGGGAAACCAAGATGAACAAGACAAGACCGCGAATCCTGCGGTACCTGGGGCTGCTGGCAGCACTGGCGCTGTTGACTGCCGCCTGCGGCGACGACTCAGACAGCGACTCGGGCGGCGAGGACGCCGGGCCGGCCGCTGCCGAGGCCGCCGGCGAAGCCGAAGCCGACGAACCCGAGGCAGCCGGCGGGGAGGCAGCGAGCGGTGAGCCGATCAAGGTCGGCAACGTGAGCTCGCTCACGGGCAGCGCCCTGTTCCCCGAGGCGTCCGCAGCAGCGGCGGCCGTGTTCGAGCGGGTCAACGCCGACGGCGGCGTCAACGGGCGGCCGCTGCAGCTCATCGTCGAGGACGACGCCGGCTCGCCCGAGGGGGCGACGGCAGCGGCCCGCAAGCTGGTCGAGCAGGACAGCGTCGTGGGCATGGTCGGATCGGCCAGCGTCCTCGACTGCGCTGTCAACTCCGCCTACTACGGCGATTCGGGGGTGTACTCGATCCAGGGAACCGGCGTGGATCCGCTGTGCTTCCTGTCCTCGAACATCTCGCCGGTCAACACCGGGCCGTTCACCGGGATCACGGTGTCGCTGTACTACGCGTCGGAGACCCTGGCCGCCGAGAGCGTGTGCAACATCAACCTCTTCGTCGTCCCGGACCTTGCCCCGGCCTTCGACGCCGCGGTCCAGCAGTGGGAGAGCATCACCGGCAAGTCGCTTGCCTTCAGGGTCAAGGCAGCCACCCTCGCGGATGACCCGACGCCGTTGATGCTGCAGGCCCGGGACGCCGGCTGCGAGGCCGTGGTGATCGACGGCGTCGAGCCGCACGCGCTCGCCGTCGGCAGGGCCATCGATGCACAAGGACTCTCCGACATCACCTGGATCGGGCTGACCTCTTACTACACGGACTCCATCGCCGACCAGCTCGGCAGCGCCGGCAACGGGCTGCAGGCGAACTCGGAGTTCGAGCCGTTCGGCTCCGACGCCGCCGCCCTTGACGACTGGCGAGAGCTGATGACCGCCGCCGGCGTTCCTGAGACCTCCTTCGCTCAGGGGGGCTACCTCGCGGCCACGATCTTCGTCGAGGCGCTGCAAGGCATCGAAGGCGAGGTGACCCGGGAATCTGTGGCCGCGGCGATGCTGGCTCTCGAGCCGTACGAGACGCCTCTGCTCGGCACTCCCTACACCTTCGGCGAAGGCGATGCCCACGCACCGAATCAGGCCTCGAAGTTCGTCGAGCTCAGAGACGGCGAGTGGGTCACGGTCCACGACGAATGGGTCGTGCTGCCCGGCTGAGAGCCTGCCAGCTGAGGGCCTGCCGGCTGAGGGCCTGGCCGGCCCCGGTGACCTGAGAGGACGGTGCACGCCGCATGCTCACGCTGACGGTCGCGGGCCTCGCCGCCGGCGGCGCCTATGCGATCTTCGGCGTGAGCATCGTCGTCCTCTACCGGATGGCAGGCGTCGTCAACTTCAGCCAGGCAGTGGTGGGTGCGTTCGGGGCCTACCTGACCGCCGTGCTCAGCGGGCGGGGCTGGGCGTTCCTTCCGGCGGCGGCAGCCGGAGTCGCTCTCGGCGCGGGCATATCGATCGTCATCGGCCTCTTGTTCGCCCGGCTCTTCGGGGAGACAAGCGGGGCGATCCGCACGGCAGCGATGATCGCCACGACGGTCGGTCTCTTCGCGGCGGGGTTCCGCTTCTTCGGAGACACCCCCCGCAGCGTCCCCGTGCTCTTGCCCGGGACCTCGTGGACGCTCGGGGGCGTGGTCGTGACCGCGGCCACGGTGCTGGTGCTGAGCGTTGCCCTGGCGACCGTGGCGTTGGCGGGCTGGATCCTCGCCCGTACCCGGATCGGTGCTCAGGTGCGGGCGATCTCCGAGCGCCCGGTCGTCGCCGAGCTTCTCGGGGTCCCGCTGTACTCGCGCACTGCCATGGCATGGGGGTTCACCGGGCTGGTGTCGGCACTGGGCATGATCATCGTCGCCTCGAACCTGCCCGGCAGCTTCGCCGCCCTGGGATTCCTGATATTCCCGGCCATGGCGGCGGCGCTCATCGGCGCCTTCAGGAACCTGACCCTCGCCTTCGCGGGGGGAATCGGCGTCGGGGTGCTCGAAGCGCTGTCGTCGTACCGGACGGCCTGGGCGGAGTACAGGGGCGCGGTGCCGTTCGGGATCGCCTTGGTCGTCTTGCTGTGGGCGCAGCGACGGGAGCTCTGGGATGCGGCGCGTTGATCTTGGGGCGACGGCGGCCTTCGTGTGCGGCTCGCTGCTGATCGCCGGCTTCGCCAGCTCGTTCTGGCTGTTCCTTCTGACCAGCGCCGTCGTCACGGCAACGATCGCCGTCAGCGTCGGCGTGATCTACGACAACGCCGGCCTGCTGTCGCTGTGCCAGATGTCCTTCGCCGGGATCGGCGCCTGGACCGTCGGCTGGATGAACCTCAACTCCGATCTGCCCTATGCGGTCATGCTGGTGTGCGCGGCGCTTGTGCCGCTGTGTGTCGGCGTGCTTGTGGGGATCCCGGCCCTGCGGCTGCGCGGCCAGAATCTCGCCGTCTTCACGCTGGTCTTCGCGGCCGCGGTCTCGCACGTGGTGTTCGCCGACGGCTTTCCGGGACTGATCGAGGGCAACCGGGTGCGCCCGCCCTCAATAGCGGACAGCGATGCGGGGTTCTTCCTGTTCTGCGCTGCCGTGCTGGGGTTGATCGGCTTGGCCGTCACGGCCCTTCGGCGGTCGCGGACCGGCCGCTGGTGGTGTTCGGTGCGCCACAGCGAACGGGCGACGGCTTCGATGGGCCGCAGTGTCGTGCTGACCAAGCTGTCGGCCTTCGGCGTCAGCGCCGGCATCGCCGGAATCGGCGGGGCGCTGCTGGTCGCGCTCAACGGAGTGGCGAGCGGCGCCAGTTTCGAGCCCATCCAGTCGATGACGATCCTGACGGCGGCTCTGATGTTCGGCGCAGGCAACTTCGAAGGAGCGCTGCTGGCCGGCCTGTTCGGCCGCCTGATCCCGAACTGGCTCAGCGATCTCGGGCTTCCCCAGGATCTGGCGCCGATGATCTTCGCGGTCGGCGGGGTGCTGGCGCTGAGCCAGGGCGAAGGAGGCCTTTCCGCAGCCGTGCGGGCCATGGTCGGCAAGTGCCGCGCCCGACACCGGAGTCATCGGCCGGCCTCGGACACGGACGCAGCACTGATCGGCGAATGCCGCAGCCGGACCGGCCTTGGGATGCCCGGCGCCCGCGCCGCAGCCGGTGGCGCCGCTGTTCTCGAGATCGAGCACCTGAGCGTTTCTTATGGGGCGGTGAAACCGCTTCAGGACGTCTCGCTCTCGATCCCTCCTGAGACCCTTGTCGGGCTGATCGGGCCCAACGGCGCCGGGAAGTCGACGCTCGTAGACGCCCTCTCGGGGTTCATCGCCGATCACGAGGGCCGGGTCGTCCTCGACGGCCACGACATCACCCGCATGCCCCCGCGCAAGCGCACCCGTCTGGGAATGCGCCGGACGTTTCAGCAGGGCCGCGTGCCTCAGGCGCTGAGTGTCGGCGGCTATCTCGAACTGGCCGTCACCGATCGCACCTCTCTCGCTGTCTCAGCGGCGCTCGCTCACTTCTCGCTCCCGCCGGCCGACACTCCGATCGCGACGCTCGACGTCGGGACCAGGCGGATCCTCGAGGTCTGCGGCGCCGCACTCGCTGCGCCGAAGGTCGCTCTCCTCGACGAGCCGGCCGCGGGACTCTCAGGACCTGACCGCGAGCGGTTCGTGCGAGCCGTCGCCGACCTGCCCGCTGCGTCGGGCATGTCCATCGTGCTGATCGAGCACGACCTCGACGTCGTGGCGTCTCTGTGCGAGCGGGTCGTGGTGCTGGACTTCGGGCGCGTGATCGCAGACGGTGCGCCGGCGGAGGTGCTCTCAGAAGCCGGCGTCGTCGCCGCTTACCTCGGAGCCGCGCCGTGAGCGGCGGGCCCGGTCGAGCCGGGCTGAGAATCGAAGGCGTCTGCGTCGACCGTCTCGGGCAGCCGGTCGTACGGGGCGTCGACCTCGATGCGCCGGCGGGCGAGATCACGGTCCTGCTGGGCGCAAACGGGGCGGGCAAGTCGACCTTGCTCGACGGGATCAGCGGCGTCGCAGCGCTGCGCGCCGGCCGGATCTCCCTCGACGGCGTCGACATCACGCCGCGTTCCCGCCGGGGCAAGGTCCGTGCCGGACTGGCCTACGTCCAGCAGGGACGTTCGGTGTTCTCGGGCCTCACCGTCGAGGAGAACCTGCAGGTCGTCGGACCGCCGAGCCGGTTCTGCGCGGCGCTCGACCTCTTCCCCGAGCTGCGGCCGAGAATGGACACCAAGGCTGCACTGCTGTCCGGCGGCGAACAGCAGATGCTGGTGCTCGGAAGAGCCCTGCTGCAGGACCCGCTGGTGCTGATGATCGACGAGCTCTCGCTCGGTCTCGCGCCCAGCGTCATCGAGCGGATGTTCGAGGCGGTGCGGCGCATGAGCGCACACGGTCTCGGCGTTCTCCTGGTCGAGCAGTTCGCAGACCGCGCCCTAGCCATCGGCACCCGGGCTGCGGTACTCGCTCGCGGCACTGTCGTGATGGCCGGCGAAGCCGCCGAGCTGCGAGCCCAGCCTGAGCGACTGCAAGCCGCCTACCTTTCGGGGAGCCCCGCTCGCCGAGCCCCTGCAGACCCGATGAAACCGACCCGCCTGACCCGGCCAACCCGAAAAGAAAGAGGCACCGAATCATGAACCGACCCGAGGGCCACGTCCCCGTCGCCCCTGCCTGGACAGCGACCGGATTGCCGCCTCGCACCGTCTGCTCCATGCTCTTCTGCCGCCACCAGGCGGAGACCACCGAAGCGCTCAAGGCGGCCCTGACCGGTGGCACCGACCAGCCCAGCCACCTTGAGCGAGCACGCGTCGCCAATGCAGACGAGCCGACCACGGTCTTCCTCGCCTACTGGACCGATCCGAGCGCCTATGGCAAGTGGAGAGCCCGCCCCGACGCAATCGAGGCCACGGAGCGCGAAGGAGTGCTGACGGAGACCGCCACGATCCCTTCGGAGTACTGGGAGACGCTCCACTCGACCGACGACATCACGCCTGGGGTGAGGAACCTGTGCCAGGCGCAATCCACCGATGTCCACGAGTACTGGGGCGCGGCACGAGATCGGATCACGGCCAGCAGTACCGAGGATCTGGCGTCACGGCCCGGGCGCCCGCTGCCGGCAAACCTCTGTCTCATCCGCTCCGGCCAGATCTGGGCCCATTGCCAGTCCCAGGAGCGCAGCATCTACTTCGAGCAGGTCCAGCCGCACCTGCTTGCCGGCGTCCAGTTCCTCGCCGACACGCCCAGTACCGGCTGCCTGTCCAGCCGCTTCTTGCAGGAGCAGACCATCGACGGCGAAGATCTCGAGTCGACGAGCTTCGTCGGCTGGTTCACCGACCTCAGCGCCCTCGAGGCTTGGGCAGAATCCCATCCGACACACCTGGCCATCTTCAACTCCTTCCTGGAGATGGTCGGCGAACTGGGCGGCGCCATTCAGCTCCGGCTCTGGCATGAAGTCGCGGTCCTGCCCCAGGGGACAGTCGAAGTCGCTGGAGGAGATCCGTCGCCGCTGTCGGGCTTCTGACCGGCGAGGAGGTCCGCTGGACAGCCCCAGGCCTCGGGTGATCCGGTCGCCCTTCTCAGCAGTCGGCCATGGCTGCCAGTGCTTCGCAGATCTGAAGTCGTCCTATGACGCCGAGCGCGCCGAGCTTGCGGGTAAGCACCGACTTGGGCACAACCGTCAGCCCGTCGAAGGCGGCGACGCTGTCGTGATCGATCCCTTCGGACGCACCGATTCCGATGCATGTCGGAATGTCTCGGATCGTGCTGGTCACGGGCGCCACCACGATGCCGTCGAGCACGCCGATCGCTGAGTTGCGCGACACGACGAGGACCGGCCGACGCTTCTGGTTCGGGGTCTCCAAGAGCCAGATCTCGCCTTGGGCTACCAAGGCTCGGCCTCGGTCAGGGCGATGGCGTTTGCCATGGCCAGGTCGTGATCGGCCTGTGTCTGAGGCTGCTGGCGGTACGACTCGGCTATCGCAGCGCCGATTTGCTCCCTGCGGGCCGCATCGGCGAGGTGGTGGACGGCGTGGCGGATCACAGCAGACCGGCTGTCCCCGATGCCTCGTGCGACGAGATCGTCGACGAGCGCCAGTTCCTCGTCGCTGAACCGAGTCGGCACGGGCCTTGTCACGCCAGACAGTATAGACATTGTATAACACTTTCTGGCAAGGGAAAGCCTGCGGGCATCGAGTTGCGCCCAAGACTGCTCTCTTGCCGAGCGGATTGCGGGGGGGGGGGGGGGGGGGGGAATGCGTGAACGCTATTCGGCGGCAGGGCTCGTCGGGGCCGGGTCAAGCCTCATTCCGGGGTTCGCCCGCCGCCTTATGGCCCTGCTCGGCAGCTTGCCAGCGGCTGCGCAGGTCGTTCTTGGCGATCTTGCCCAGCGCGTTGCGGGGCAGGGCGTCGACGGTCTCGAGCCGCTCGGGCAGCTTGTAGCTGGCTACGCCGAGGCCCCGCAGGTGCTCCACGATCGCTTCCAGCGTCGGTGCCCGGTCCCCGGCGGCTGCCGCGAAAACGCCCACCCGCTCGCCGAGCACTGCATCGGGGTAGGCGACGACCGCGCACTCGGCCACCACGTCGTGGGCGGCCACGAGCCCTTCGAGCTCGGCGGCGGAGATGTTCATGCCGCCGCGGATGATGATGTCCTTGGCCCGGTCCACGAAGCGCAGCAGCCACGGCTCAGCGGAGGTGTCGGCCCACTCGAAGATGTCGCCGGTGCGGTAGAAGCCGCGGTCGTCGAACTCGTCGCCCGTGGAGTCGAGGTAGCCGGCGAAGACGGTCGGGCCGCGAAAGCGCAGCTCCCCGGCCTGGCCGGTCTCGACGATGTCGGTCTCGCCGTCGGTGTCCACGAGCCGGACCTCGATGCCTGCGGCTGTGGGCCGCGGGAAGCAGCGGGCACGGCGCTCGGGGTCGGGGACCGACGCCGCCGTGGAGATAAGGGCCGCTCCCTCGTTGGAGCCGAACACGTTGACGATCTCCACGCCTCGCTCGTGCCAGCCCGCAACCATCCAGGGATCCAGCGGCGCGGCGCCGGAGGCGATCTTGCGAAGCCGGCTGAGATCGACGCCTTCGAGGATCGAGTCGTCCAGCAGCAGCATGTTGAGCAGCGCCGGAGGGGCCACGGTGTAGGTGATCCGCTCGGCGCTCAGTTGTCCCAGGAAGACCGGGAGGTCCAGGGGATGGTGCAGGAACAAGGCAGCGCCGGTGATCGCCCAGGGCACCAGCATCCCCCCGATGCCTGCCATGTTGACGAGCGGGAACGGGCACAGAATCCGGTCGTCGTGGCCGAGGCCGAGCTCTTGGACCTGAACGTGGCCCGAGGCCAGCCACATGGCCGGGGTCCTGGGCACGCCCTTCGGGGTGCCGGTCGTGCCCGAGGTCCAGCAGACGGTGAGCACGTCGTCGGGACCCGCCGGCCCGCCCGCACCGGTGCCTGTCGCAGCGACGGCGGTGGCCGTGGCTGGCGTGGCATCGACAGCCAGGCGGGTGCCGCCCTCGCTGCCTGACAGCCCGAACGTGGCGATGCGCACCGGGCTGTCGAGACCGGCCACGGCCCGCTCCACGATGTCGAGCTGGTCGGGGCGGTCCGCACGGGCGGCGGTGACGATGATCCGTGCCGCCGACGCCCGCAGCCCGTAGTCGAGCTCATGGCCCCGGTGCTGGATCGGGAACGGCACGCACACCGCGCCGGCTCGGCCGCAGGCCAGGATCGTCAGTACCAGCTCCACGACGTTGGGGAGCTGAACCGCGACCGCAGCGGCGGGCCCGGCGCCGACGCCCGAGAGGGCCGCGGCGAGATTGTCGACAGCCGCGTCGATCTCGCGCCAGGTCAGGCGCAGCGGCTCGCCTGAGAAGAAGCCGCCGCGGTTCGGGGCGTCGGCCAGGGCCAGCTCGTCGGGCCGCTGATGGGCCGCTCGCCGGATGGCCTCGTCGACGGTGACGACGCTCACGACAGGCCCCGGTGCGCCGAAGCCCCTGCGTGTCGGCGGTTGCCGTGTCGGTTGCGGCGCTGCATGGCCACAACAATGCCGGATCAGTCCCCCCGTTCCAAGGTGCTGCGAGAAACCGGCCGTCGGCGAACTTGTAGGTGTGGGTTGCAAAGTGAGTTAGGCATGACTAATATCTGTCGTCATGTTGAACATGCACAAGCCCTTCGGGGCCAAAATCGTGGTCGGAATCGCAGCGCTGGCGCTGCTCGCAGCGTCTTGCGGGTCGGATGGCCCGGACGACTCAGCGGTGCAGGACGCGGTCACGACCTATGCCGCAGGCGTCCACGCCTCCTATGAGGCCAGCCTGGCCTCGGCGCAGGAGATGGACGCCGCCATCGACGCCTTCCTGGCGGAGCCGACCGAGGCCACGCTCGAAGCGGCCAAGCAGGCCTGGCTGACCGCCCGCGACGACTACGGGCCGACCGAGGCGTTCCGCTTCTACGGCGGCCCCATCGACGATGAGGAGACAGGCACCGAGGGCCTGATCAACGCCTGGCCCCTGGATGAGGCCTACATCGACTACGTCGAAGGCAACCCCGACGCGGGCGTCGTCAACGACCCCGCCGGTTTCCCGACGATCGACGCCGACCTGCTGGTGTCGCTCAACGAGCAGGGCGGCGAGGCCAACATCTCCACCGGCTGGCACGCCATCGAGTTCCTGCTGTGGGGCCAGGACCTGAGCCTCGACGGCCCCGGCACACGCCCGGCGAGCGACTACACCAGCGCCGCCAACGCGGAGCGGCGCGGCCAGTACCTGGCGGTCGCCTCGGACCTGCTGATCACCCACCTCAGCGAGCTGGTGGCGGCCTGGGCCGACAACGCCGACAACTACCGGGCCGAGTTCCTGGCGCTGGAGAGCGACGAGGCGCTGCGCCGCATCATCACCGGCATCGGCGAGCTGTCCCGCGGCGAGCTGGCAGGCGAGCGCATGAACGTGGCCTACTCCGAGCGCTCCCAGGAAGACGAGCACTCCTGCTTCAGCGACAACACCACCGCGGACATCGTGGGCAACGCGCGGGGCATCGACATGGTGCTGACCGGTCGGTACCCCGGCGGCGTCGCAGGCACCGGCATCCTGGATCTGATCTCGGCTGCGGACTCGGATCTGGGCGAGCAGCTGCGCAGCGAGGTCGACGCTGGCCTGGCCGCGGTGGAGGCCATCCCGGCGCCGTTCGACCAGCACCTCGTGGACGGCGTGTCCGACGAGGCGCCGGGCCGCATGGCCGTGCTGACCGGCATCGAGGCGCTGGAGACCCAGACCGAGTCGATCGTCGCCGGCGCCGAGGCCATAGGCGTCACCATCAACGTGACCTGACCCCGGTCGGTCCTCGGTCCTCGGTGAAGACGGTGACTGCGGCGACCGCCCGCGCAACCCGCTGCCGCCCCTGCCCCGGCCCTGGCTCACGAGCCGGGCCGGCCCGAACGTAGGCTGACCTGTGGCCCGAGCCCTGGTCGTGATCCTGACGGCGCTGGTCTTGCTGGCAGGCGCCTGCGGGTCATCGGGCAGCGACCTCGACGCCCGGCTGGGCGGCGACACCACCCGAGAGGACGCATCGCGCAACTCCTTCGGGCTGCCTGCGCCCAAGCTGACCAACGAGGAGCGCCGCCTGTTCGAGCGCGGCGACAGCTTCTTCACCCAGAACTGGGTCACCGCGCCCGCCTCCACCGACGCACGCGACGGCCTCGGCCCCACGTTCATCGCCCAGGCGTGCTCGTCGTGCCACGTGCTCGACGGGCGCGGCGCGCCGCCCGACCCGACCGGCGAACAAGCCCGCCTGGGCCTGCTGCTGCGCCTGTCGGTGCCCGGCGAGGACCCGCTGACCGGCGCGCCGATGCCCGATCCCGTCTACGGCGGCCAGCTTCAGGACCGAGCCGTGCTCGGCGTGCCGGCCGAGGGGCGCATGGTCGTGACCTACGAGACCATCGAGGGCGCCTACGGCGACGGCACGCCCTATGAGCTGCGGGCGCCGAGCTATGCGATAGCCGACCTGGCCTTCGGGCCGCTGTCGCCGGGGGTGATGATCAGCCCGCGTCTGGCGCCGCAGGTCATCGGCATGGGCCTGCTCGAAGCGGTGCCCGCCGCCGACATCGTTGCCCTGGCGGACCCCGACGACGCCGACGGCGACGGCATCTCGGGACGAGCCAATATGGTGTGGGATGCCCGGGCCGGGGCGCTGGCGCTGGGCCGCTTCGGCTGGAAGGCCAACGTGGCCACCGTCGAACAGCAGGTCGCGGGCGCCTTCCTCGGCGACATCGGCATCACCTCGGCCCTGCATCCCGACGACAACTGCCCCGCCGAGCAGACCGCCTGCGCCGAGGCACCCGACGGCGGCAGCCCCGAGCTCACCGACGAGCGCCTCGCCACGGTCTCCTTCTACAACCGCACCCTGTCGGTGCCGGCCATGCGCGACAGCGATACTGCCGAGGTGCAGGCCGGCTTCGAGCTGTTCGGGTCCATCGGCTGCTCGTCGTGTCACACTCCGACGATGCGGACCGGGTCCTCGGAGATCGCCACCCTCGCGGACCAGACGTTTCACCCCTTCACCGATCTGCTGCTGCACGACATGGGCGAGGGCCTAGCCGACGGCCGTGCCGACTTCGAGGCCACCGGGTCGGAGTGGCGCACCTCGCCGCTGTGGGGGCTCGGGCTGATCGACGACGTGAACGGGCACCGCTTCCTGCTGCACGACGGCCGGGCGCGCACCATCGCCGAGGCGATCCTGTGGCACGGCGGCGAGGCCGAGGCCGCACGCGAGGCGTTCCGGCTGCTCGACGCCGACGAGCGCGCAGAGCTGCTGGCGTTCCTGGAGGCGCTGTGACGGCTGGACCCGAGCACGAGCCGGAGCCCGAGTCGGAGCCCGAGCCGGAGCCGGGCCAGGACCCGGATCTCAGCGAGGGCGGAGCAGGTGCCGGCCGGCTTCGTCGCCCTGCGACGCGGGTCTGGATCAGAGTCGCTGCGGTGGTCGCCGGGATTCTGGCTGTGGTCGCCATCGCCGGCTGGAGGGAGCAGATCCCGCCTCGCGGCGAGGTGCTCGCCGAACTCGCCGCGGAGGTGATCGTGCCCGCCATGGAGAGGCTGAGCATCGAGGCCGCCGGTCTGGCCGACGCCACCGCCAAGCTCTGCGAGAACCCGACGCCGGCTGCTCTGGCCGAAGCCCGCGACGTGCTCGTGTCGACCCGGGAGACGTGGTCCTACAGCGAGGCGATGTGGGTGGGCCCGATCATGGACCGCCGCTCCTGGGCGGTGATTGACTGGCCGATATCAGAGGACGAGATCGAGGAGCTGATCGCGGACGAGACCCTGGAGCTAGACCACGAGCGTCTCTCGAACCGCATCGGCTCCGACCAGCGAGGCCTCGGCGCGGTCGAGTACATCCTCGGCGGTCCGGCCGACGACGCGGCGGTGCTGGAGAGCCTGAGCGACCCGCGGCGCTGCGCGTATCTCGTCGGCATCGCGGCGGTGATCGACTCCGAGGCTGCGCTGTTGCCGCTCGACTGGACTGTGGACGCCGAAGGCCTCGGCCCCTACCGGGAGGTCTTCGCCGACGAGATGTCCTCAGGCCTCGATTCGATCGTCAACGACGCCCTGTTCCTGCTGGAGGCGATGGCCGACCTCGAGCTCGGCATCGCCTTGGGGGCGATCACCCGCGACGCCCCCCTCGATGTGATCGCGGAGGGCCCGCTGGGGCTGGGCGTGTCGGACCTTGAGCACCATCTGCTGGGCCTGCGCGACGTGCTGGTCGGCAGGGAGAGCGACGATGGCGGCGCTGCCGGGGCCGGCGGTGTCGGCGGTGACGGTGCCGACGGGAGCGGCGAGGCGGGCTTCGCGGGCCTGCGCCCGCTGCTGGGCGACGGCATCAGCAACCGCCTGGCGTCCCAGATCGACTACGCCGGCGAGGCGCTGGCCGCCGTCGACCCGCCGCTGCGGTCAACCGTGGTCGACGATCCCGAGACGGTGACCGCTGCACGGGAGGCGATCAAGACCGTGCAGATCACGGTGGGCACCGAGGTCGTCAGCCGTCTCGGCGTGACCATCGGCTTCAACGATGCCGACGGCGACACCGGTCTCTGAGACCCGCAGCGGCCTCCCCGGAGCCGCCGCCGGCTGTCCTGTCGCCCGGCCCACCGCTCGCACGGCCGACAGGCCCGCCGCCCGCTCCGTCGACAGGCCCGCCGTCAGCTTCGGGCGGACCGCCGACAGCGCCGAGAAGACTGCCGACCACGCCGCCACCAGACCCCTGGGACGGCCCATCGCTCGCACCGTTGACAGCCTTGGTGGTGAGGCCGGCAGGCTCACCGACCGCATCTCCGGGCGGCTCGCCGGGCGCACTGCCGGCACGGGGATCACCGGGCGGCTCGCCGAAGCAGCCGGCCGGCCGGTGTCCGCCGACTCGGTGGCGGTGTTCCGCATCGGCTTCGGGCTGCTGGTCGCCTACAGCTCGATGCGCTTCCTGGCCAAGGGCTGGGTCGACATGCTCTATCTGGCGCCCGAGCATCACCTCTCGTATCGATGGTTCGAGTGGGTGCAGCCGCTGCCGGCACCGCTCATGCACCTGCATGTGGCCGCCTTGGCGCTGCTGGGGCTGTGCATCGCGCTTGGCTACCGGCACCGGCTCGCCACCGCCCTGTTCCTCGTCGGGTTCGCCTACACCGAACTGATCGACGCAGCGCTGTACCTGAACCACTACTGGTTCATCACGCTGGCGGGCGTGCTGCTGCTGATCCTGCCGGTGCATCACCGCTGGTCGCTCGATGCCGCCGCAGGACGCGTGGTGGCCCATCCGTCGGTTGCCGTCGGCGTGGTCTGGGCCCTGCGGGCGCAGTTGGCCGTCGTCTACGTCTTCGCCGGGCTGGCCAAGCTCAACCCCGACTGGCTGTTCGACGCTCAGCCGATGCGGCTCTGGCTGGCGGACCGGACCCATGTGGCTGTGGTCGGGCCGCTGCTCGACGAGCCCGTCGTGGCCTATGCGGCGAGCTGGGCTGGCGCCTGCTTCGACTGCACGATCGTGGCCTGGCTGCTCTGGCGGCGCTCACGACCCTGTGCGTATGCGGCGCTGGTCGCCTTCCATCTCGCTACCGGGGCGCTGTTCATGATCGGCGTGTTCCCGTGGGTGATGATCGTCAGCGCCCTGATCTTCTTCGACCCCGACTGGCCTCGCTGTTTCGCGGCGTCGATCCGGCACGGCACCTGGATGCACCGCCCGCGACGCCATGCCGCTGGCACCTCAGTGCCGGCTCCACCGTCTGCCTCGAACTCACGGCTCACGGCGAACTCTGAGCCCGTGCCGGCTGGGCTGTCTGCCTCTGACCTGCTGATGGAGTCGGGTTCGCCGTCTGATGCCGACCCACGGCTTGCAGGGGGCTCGAGGCCCGTCATCAGGCCGTGGCTGGTCGCCGTGCTCGCTACGCTGACCGTGGTGCAGATGATCCTGCCGCTGCGCCACTACGCCATCGACGGCAACGTGCGCTGGACCGGCGAGGGCTACTACCTGTCGTGGCGGGTGATGCTCACCGAGCAGGCAGGCCATGTGGAGTACCGCGTCAGCGATCCCGCCGGCGGCGACTCGTGGGTGGTCGGTCCTGATCTGGTGCTCACCGACTGGCAGGCCGCTCACGCCGCCACCCGGCCCGACCTGATCCACGCCACCGCCCACCTGATCGCCGAGCACTACTCCGACGAGGGCATCGCCGGCGTGGAGGTCCGAGCCGACGCCTGGGCCACCATGAACGGCCGCCCGGCTCAGCGCCTCGTCGCCCCCGACGTCGATCTGGCCGCCTATGACCGCGGCCGAGCCCCTCCCGGCTGGATCCTCCCCACCCCCTGACCCCCGCCTCAGTGAGCTCGGTGTGTTGAAGGAGAATCGGGAGAGATCCGCTCAAGCAGTGGCGAGGCGTTCGACTGACTGACCGGTGACCGCTGCGATCAGTTCGTAGTCCTTATCGACGTGAAGCACGGTAAGTCGCTTGGCTTCTGCTGTGGCAGCAATCATGAGGTCGGCGGCGGATGGAGCCCGGTGCTGTCCGAGTTCTGCGAGCAGCGACTGGACCTCGAGCGCGCGGTCCTCGATTCCGGGCGTGAGATACTCGACGGGCATACGCGCCACCGGAGGTTCGGAGATCAGGGTGTAGTGGTCAGTTGCCGATCTTGCCGAGTACCCGATTTCGAGCTGCGTCACGGAACTGATGCGGACGACACCCCGGTCAATCCGTTCCATCCACTCCGCATGATCTGCAGACTGATGGAGGCGTTCGATGGCAGACTTGTCGATGAGCCAGGTCGTCACGACCAGGCGCCGGACATCACCTCGGGATCGCCGAGATCCGCGGCGAGCTCGGCGAACCTCCTCAGGTGCTCGAGGGTGACCGGCTCAGCATCAATGGGACGTTCCTGTGCCAACAGCCGCTGGACGTAGTCGACGCGGGAGATGCCGAGCCGCTTGGCGTTGACGTCGATCGTCGCCAAGACCTCGTCGGGCACGTCTGGAATGAGAACGTCCGTCATGGCGGCTCACGATATCACCCGACCCGGCTCACCAGCAGTCGCGAGGAACGAGGTCGACCTGAACCGGCTCGCGAGCTTGCCCGCGTTGACCTAGGGCGTGCCAACGGAGGTGCGCATCACCGGCGTGGAGGTCCGAGCCGATGCCTGGGCCACCATGAACTGCCGCCCGGCTCAGCGCCTCATCGCCCCCGACGTCGACCTGGCCGCCTACGACCGTGGTCGAGCCCCACCCGGCTGGATCCTCCCCCCACCCTGACCACCGCACCCGCGTTCTTGCTCGGTCAGGCCTGCTGAACGGCGAGAATCCGAGTCCAGCTAGTCGAGCAAGCACAGCAGCGTGTAGGTGCAGTCCGCCACCAGCGCCCGCAGCGCGTCGCCTTCGGTTTGCTTGAACCGCCAGCGCCCGTCGCGCAGCCCTGCGAGCCGGGTGCCTGTGCAGAACCGTGTGTCTGGCCGATTGCCGGTGAACGAGTCGTCGATCTTCCTGATCTCTGCGAAGTCCGTCGGTGTCAGCCAGCCGACCCGTTCGCCAAGCTGCCGGATCCACACGACCCCTGCGATATCGGTCTGCACAACCGTCGTGTACGGGGCATTGGTGATCTCGGCAGGCAGGATCACGTCGTGGTCAGTCGCCAGTTCCGGTGCCGAGTGGACCAGCAGAATCTCGGCAAACCCGTCTGCGGTGTCGAACACGTCGGATGCGTTGAGGTGGGTCACCAGGCCGATCCGCCGGTCCGCTCCCTGATCTTCGACCACACGCAGGTCGCCTCTTGCAATGGCTGGCTGACGGCTGCCCGATTGGGCGGCTTTCGTCCGTGTCCTGCTGCGCAGCGCCGCCCTCACCGCCTGCGGAACGTCCTCAGCAGCGCTCACAGATCGCATGGCTCACCTGACCCTCCCTGTCTGAACAGAGGGCCGTTGAGGGCGCAGGTGTCAACGCAGGTGCGTATCCGCGAGGCGGCGGACGGCGATAACGCAGTTCCAGGCCAGCACCTCGCGCACACCCGGCAGGCGCATGATCGCACGAGCCCAAGGCCAGTAGCGCGGCTCGAATCTCGTGACCTCCAGCAGCGGGTGGTCGCGAACGAAGCTGATCGTCGGGCCGATGTGCACGGGGAACAGGTTCTCGCCGCAGCGGAACCTCGGCGGCGGCCCCTTGAGCTTCTCGTACAGCCTGGTGCCGCACCTCGGCCCGAGGTAGTGGAACGGCGCCATCTCGTGGCCGCCATACGGCGAGAACCAGTTGGTCCAGGAGATGTAGCCCCACCCGCCGGGCCGCAGCACGCGGGCGATCTCGTCGATGACCGCCGTTGGGTGCGGCACGTGCTCGAGCATGTTCGAGGTCAGCACCCCGTCGAAGGCGCAGTCGGGCGCCGGAACACGGCCGGCGTCGGCGGCTACCGCCCGCTCCAGCGAGAATGCCGCCGCCGACAGCTCGCCGACGTCGACGTCGAGCGACACCGGCACGGCGCCCCTGCGGGCCAGAGCCTCGGAATACCAGCCGGGACCCGAGCCCAGGTCGAGAATGCGGCTGCCGGCGAGTCGGTGGCGCCCGTCGAGGTCGTCGACGGCCATCTCGGCGATGGTCCCGAAGAACCTCTCCGGCTCGGCCTTCCAGTTGCGGAATAGGCGCCAGACGGTGCGGTAGCGGCGCAGCCCCTGCATCTCGGGCGCCCTCGGGTCGATGTGGGTCGTCTGCGTCGTCATGCCGCCGGGAAACGCTAGTGCTGGGCTGCGCCTGGTCGGCTATCGGCCCGTCACGACCAGGTCGCAGCGGTGAATCGGGAACCGGGCGTGGGGCGGGGGACGTCCAAGTACAAGAACTGGGTGCGAGGAATCGCCAGCGAGCCCTCCGCACGCACAGCCAAGATGAGGACCACGCACAGCCAAGATGAGGACCAAGGAGTCCGGCTCAGCCGGAGCACGAAGGACGGGAAGCCAGATGAACGATGAGGAGAAGGCGCACGAGAGATTCGGAGATGTCCGCATCGTGAGCGCCCGACACGCCCCACGACGCCCTGGGCAGAGGAAGCGGCGCCGGGCGGCCCTGCTGATCGGGTTGCTCGGACTGCTCGTGGCCGGCCTGGTGGCGGCGGGCTGCGGTTCAGGCGACGAGTCCGACGACGTGTTCATGGACACCTACGACTCGTACTTCGGGTCCTTCCATAGCGACTACAACCCGTCACCCACCGTTGAGGATCTGGCACGGCGCTCTACGGTGGCAGTCGAAGCGACGCTCGTCGACGTGGAGGACGGGCGGTTCGCCGGTGAATCCGAGACGGAAGTGGCGATCGTGACGCTCAACCTGGTCTTCGAGACCGACGACGAGGTCCGCTACTACGTGCAGCTCTCGCGTCCGAAGGACTCGTCGGTCGATCGGCTGCGGTCGGTGTTGCCAGTGGGCGCTCGCAGCGTGGTCTACCTCAGGCCGAACGACGATCCGCACAGCGACTGGTTCAACGTGCGCGAGGACGGCAACGAGTGGTTCTTCACGACGCCCCAGGGGTGGATCCTAGACCACCCCGAGCGTGGGCTTGTCTTCCCGCTCGAGAAGACTGAGGGCGGGTCTCCGTTCGTCGAAAGCCCCCGTGATGCGCGTGGTGATTCGCTGGGCGACTGGCTGGTGGACGAGAAACGGCCTTAGCGGAGCCTCGGAGCGGCGTCTCGGAAATTCGCATGTAACGCGGGGCCGAGTTGCGCAAAGAACAGGGTGAGACCGACGATCGGAGGACGGCTGTGGGGCCAGTGATGGATCGACTGGGACGGGTGGCGCGAGCATGGGCGCTGGGACTTACGATTGCGCTGATGGCCTCGCTGAACCCTGCGCCGGCCTCGACGGGACCTGCGGGCGGGGCCGGCCACGAGGCAGAAGCCGAGGCCGAGGGCGCGGCAGAAGCGCCGAGCGGGCCGGCGAGCGGGCCCGTGAGCGAGCAGGCGAGCGAGACGCACTGCGTCGAGCTTCTGGTCGTCGAGGGAGCGGCGCCCGTCTCGCTCGGCTGCCACGCCACGCGGTCGGCAGCCCTCCGATCGACGCTGCTCGCCGGCGCCCTGATGCCTGCGCGCTCCTCGCTGACGGCCCGATCCGCCCACAGGACGCTCGGGGTCCACTTCAGCGGGCAGAACTTCACGGGCTCGTCGATCACGGTCGTCGGCACAGGCTGCACGGGCCTGGTCTGGCGCCCGAGCGGCTGGTGGAACGACAACGTGGAATCCAGCCAGCACTTCTGCGGCGGCTCAGCGACCCGGTTCTACGACTCACGCTGGTGCTCAGGCGCGAGCCTGCCGATCAGCGGCAACAGGGGCAGTCTGGGCTGGATGAACAACCGGGCCTCGTGCGTTCGCTACGGCTAGAAGAGCACGGCGGGCACAGTCGAGCAGCACCAGAGCTGAACGGCCAGCAGCCAGGGCTCGACGTGCAGCAGACTGACCGCATGGGCCCAGCCGCGCACGCCGACGGTCTCGGCTCTCCCGCAGCCTTCACGGCGCTGTATCGGCAGCAGTCCGACGGCCTCCTGCGCTACTTCTACCGACGCACCGCGGATCCCGAGGTGGCGGCCGACCTCTGTGCCGAGACGTTCGCCAGCGCCCTGAGGAACGTCCGCCAGTACGACGCAGCCAGCGGCTCCCAGACACAGTGGCTGTACGGCATCGCGAAGCGTCAGCTCGCCATGTTCTGGCGGCGCCGCAAGGTGTCCGAACGAGCCCGCCGCCGCTACGGAATCCCCCATGAGCCCATCGACGAGGCCGCCGCGGACGAGCTCAGGCGAACCGAGGACGTCATCGACGGCGCCAAGGCCATGGAGGCCCTCGACGGGCTCCCCGACAGCCTCCGCCGGGCAGTGGCGCTGCGGGTCGTCGAGGAGCTCGAATACGACGAGATCGCAGCCGAGCTCGGCTGCAGCCCGAGCGCGGCCCGTGTCCGGGTGTTCAGGGGCCTGCGCGAGCTGAACGAGGTGATTCGATGACCCTTCACGACCCCGAGAGCCCCTTTCTCGACCGGCTAGGCGCCCATCTGCAGCGCGCCGCTGAGGACGGACCGCGGCGCGACCGGCGGCGGGTGTCGGCTGTGATCGTTGCGGCGGCCTTGGTCGTCGGGCTGGTCGGCGGGCTGGCCGTGACCCGCCCGGAACACGCCGAGGCGTTCTCGATCACGGTCGCCGACGGCGTCGTCGAGGTGGAGGTCCACGCGCCGATCACCGATCCGGAGCTGCCGGTGCAGCAGCTGCAGGCCGTGGGCGTGCGGGCCGACTTCATCGAGGAGCCGACGCCGGCCACGCTGGTGGGCGAGATAACGGCCGTGTCGCTCCTGGAGGGGGAGCCGGACGTGCGATTCGACGGATCGAAGGTGGCCTATTTCACGGTCAGAGCGGGCGACAGGTTGACGCTTCACATCGGACGCGAAGCGAATCCCGGCGAGATCTATGTGTCGACCGAACCCCAGCCGGAGTGCGCCCGCTGGCGGAACCGAACGCTCAGCGAGGTGCGAGGCGACATCGAGTCGGCGTACGAGAGCCTCCGCTGGCAGCTCTTCGACGGCCGGGTCGTCACGGAAATCTCCGAGCCCGAGGCTGCCTACTTCGTGCAAGACGTGCTGCCTCTCGACGCGACCTCAGGGCTCGTGCTGGTCTCGCTCGTCCCCGATGCGCTCCCCGAGCATCGGCACTGTCGTCCGATCCCCTAGCTGACCCCCAAATGCCCCCACAGCACAGTCGGAGGGACCCGGCAAACCCCCAGCCGGGTCCCTCCGATCAGCCACAACCATTCTGACGGTGTGGGATTCGTAGCATAGACCGGGCCGCAGGCGGACGCTGCCCGAAGCCCCGGGAGGTGCGCGGCCCGGGTGGTGCGAAGGCCCGGGTGGTACGCGGCCCGCGGGTCAAACGCCGCCGGGTTCAGGATCGGTACGCTCGGCCCTGGCCGGGCTGGTTGTCGGTCCAAGCGGCCTTTGCCCATGCGGCCTCTGCACGTTGGATCAGCACATCGGGAGCGACATTGGCCAAGCCGTCGAAGTGGGCTGACCCGACGAAGAAGCTCTTCGCCCACCAGGTCGGCTTCACCGCACCGCCTATGGACTTCGACGCAGCCCCGTCGGACTTCCTGCGGCTCTGCCCCGCCTCGGTGGGGGTGCACGGGCGGCTGCTGCATGCGCCGGCCTATGCCCACCGGCTGAGCCAGCGGGCCGACAGCTTCCACCTCCTGGAGGAGGCCCTGCACTGCCTGAGCAATTCGGGCGCCGATGCCGTCGGCCAGGTCGGCACCAACTGGGCCCACGCGTCGGGCACCGACCACGCCGACATCGCCCGCTTCACCGCCGAGCTGTCCGAGCGTTACGAGACGCCGTTCTTCATGGCGGGCCAGACCCTCGTCGATGCCTGCCGGGCCATGGGCTGTGAACGGGTCGCCCTCAACTCGGTGTACTTCTGGCCGGACTGGCGCGACGGCGTGGTCCGCTTCCTGCGCAGCGCCGGGCTCGACGTGGCCTGGGCCGCCAACTTTGTCGACCAGGGCTGGTACGGCAGCCAGGACGAGGTCAACGAGCTGAGCTGGATCTTCCCGGGCGCCCTCGCCGAGGACTCGATGCGCCGTGCGGCCGAGGCGGCGCCGGGAGTCGATGCGATCCTGGTGAACGGCATGCCCAACTGGCGCCGGCCCGACGGCCTGCCGCGGCGCACGGTGAGCATCGCAGCCGAGCTCGAGCAAGCCGTCGGCCTGCCGATCCTGGCCGCGGATGTCACCTTGTACTGGGCGATCCTGCGCGAGCTAGGCGTGGCCCCGCTGGGCCGCCAGGGATCGCTGCTGGCCTCGCTGCAGGACCCGGCCGGCTCGCCGGACCCGAACGCACCGGACAGCCAGCCGGATCCGCACGCACCGGTCCGCGGGCCGGATCCGCACGCCCCCGCCGGCGGGCCGGACGCCCTGGAGCGGCTGGGCCAGGAGGGCCGCTAGTGCTGCTCGCTCTGTGGGCCACGCCGCGGTCCACCTCGACTGCCTTCGAGTGGATGATGCGCCAGCGCGGCGACTTCGCATGCTTCCACGAGCCTTGGAACGAGGTCTACTACTACGGCGAGGACCGCCGGTCGCAGCGGGATGCCCACGTGGCGGCGCGGCCCGGCCTCGACTACGCCTCGGTCTGGGAGCGGCTCCGCTCCGCGGCGGAGTCACGGCCCGTGTTCGTAAAGGACTTCTGCTACTCCGTCGAGCACGAGTTCGACGACCGCCGGCTGGCGGCGATCACCCACAGCTTCTTGATCCGCGAGCCCAGCAGGGTCATCCAGGGCCTCGCGAGGCACTGGCCGGACTGCACCTGGGACGAGGTCGGGTTCGAGTCGCTGCACCGCCTCTTCGAGCGCATCGCCGAGCGCGACAAAGCGGCGCCGCCGCTGATCGACGCCGCGGATCTCGTCAGCAACCCTCTCGCCACGACCGCCGCCTACTGCGACGCCGTCGGGATCGGCCTGGTTGCCGAGGCGCTCGAATGGGAGGCAGGGGAGCGAGCCGAGGTGAGCTGGTACGGCGAGGGGACCGGGCCCTGGCACGACAGCCTGCGCGCCAGTACCGGCATCCGTGCGCCCGACACCGAGTACCCGCCGCTGGAGGACAGCCCGCGCCTGCGCGAGATGTACGAGCGGGCGCTGCCGCTGTATGAGCGGCTGCACTCGGCGAGGCTGACCCCGCTCCCCGTCGCTGAGGCCACCCCCGAGATCGCCGATGCCACGCCCGAGGACAGCGGCCCACGCCGGGGGACCGCGGCGCGGGCCGGGTAACGTCGCGCCGACACCAGCAAGGAGCATGCTTCATGACCGATGCCAGACGACCTCGCGAAGTCGTCGCCGAGGATTTCGCGGCCATTCACTCCGGCAGCTACTCAGGCGACGAATGGCACGCCCGGGTCGACCTCGCCGCCATGTATCGGCTGTCGGCGCACTTCGGCTACGACGACACCATCTGGAACCACATCACCATGCGGGTCCCCGGCAGCGAATCCGACTTCTTCTTGAACAAGTTCGGGCTGCTCTACAACGAAGTCACCGCCTCGAACCTCATCAAGGTCGACGCCGCCGGCAACGTGCTCGAAGGCCCCGCCGACGTCAACACCGCCGGCTTCGTGATCCACTCGGCCATCCACAACGACTTCCCGAACTGGAAAGTCGTGTTCCACGCGCATGTGCCCGACGCTCTCGCCGTGACCGCCCTCAAGGACGGCTTCAGGCACCTCGTGCAGGACACCTCGATGCTCTATGGCGACATCGGTTACCACGATTGGGAGGGCCTCTCGCTCACCTTCGAGGAGCGCCGCCGCCTCGCCGCAAACATGGCAGGCAAGCGGGCGCTCGTGATGCGCAACCACGGCTTCCTGACTGTCGGCGAGACCGCAGGCGAGGCGTTCATGGTCATGCACTACCTGGTGCGCGGCTGTCGGGCGTTGCTCGCCGCTGCGGGATCGGGCCTCGAGCTCGACCCCGGCCCGACCGAGATCTGGGAGCTCTCCAAGCGCCAGTACGACCACTTCCCGCTGGGCGAGAACGAGTGGCCGGCCCTGCTGCGGCTCTGCGACCGGCTCGACCCCGGCTTCAGGCAGTAGCCGCGGCCCGGCGGTGACCGCGGCGCCCTCGCCGAGGCCCTGACCCAGGTGGCCGATCCCGGCTCGGTCGTCGAAGCGGTCGACACCGATGTGGTCGTGGTGCCGCTGTCGCGCCCGGTCGGCACCTCGCTGCACGAGATCTCTGAGGTCGGCTGCGTGCTCGTCAGCGTGCGCACCGCAGACGGCGCCGGCGGCGAGGGGTTCTGCTTCACCATCGACGGCGCCGCCATCGCAGCCTTCGACGAGATGGTCCGGCACCTCGCCCGCCACGTGATCGGCCGCTCGGTGTTCTCCACCGGCCGCATCGCAGCAGAGGTGTTCCGCGCCATCAACCCGCTGGGCCACAAGGGCGTCGCCGTCTCGGCCTTCGCCGCGCTCGACACCGCCGTCTGGGACGCCGCCGGGCGCACCCTGGGGCTGCCGCTGCATCGCCTGTGGGGTGCGGTCAGCGACCGCGTGGACGCCTACGCCTCCGCCGGGTTCTGGCTGAGCGACTCGCCCGAGACCCTGGCGAGCGAGGCCCGGCGCTTCGCCGAGCAGGGCTTCGCCGCCGTCAAGATCCGCATCGGCCACAGCCTCGAAGCCGACCTCGAGCGCATCGCCTTGGTGCAGTCCGAGCTCGGCGACGGCGTGGCCGTCTACGCCGACGCCAATCAGGCCTTCGAGCCCAAGGAGGCGATCCGGCGCGGCCTGGCCCTCGCCGACATCGGCGTCACCTGGTTCGAGGAGCCCGTCGCCGCAGCCGACTTCGCAGGCCACGCCATGGTGCGCAACGCCATCCCGATCGACGTGGCCTCGGGCGAGACCGAGTACACCAAGCACGGCATGCAGAGCTACCTGGCCGCAGGCGCGGTGGACGTGCTGATGCCGGACCTGCAGCGGGTGGGCGGCTACTCGGAGTTCAAGGCAGCGGCGGCCGCCTCCGCAGCGGCCAACGTGCCGATCTCGTCGCACTTCTTCACCGAGTACTCGCTGGCGATCGGCGGCAGCGAGGCGCACTGCCGCACCGTCGAGTTCATCGACTGGTTCCAGCCGCTGTTCAACGAGACGCCCGAGCTGATCGACGGACGCCTCGCGGTGCCGGACCGGCCGGGCCACGGCTTCACCTTCGACCGGGCCGCCGTCGAGCGCTTCCGGGCCTGAGCAAGCCGGACAAGGCCTGTCCAGACGCCGCCTACGAGCGGGGGTAGAGGGTCTCGGTGTTGCCGTCCACGCCGATTATCTGGCCCGAGATGTGCCGCCCGTAGTCGCTGGCCAGGAACACGATCAGATCGCTGATCTCCTGGGGGTCGACGTAGCACTGCATCGACGTGCCGATGGCGTACATGCGGCGCACCTCGGACGGATCGAGCCCCTCGGCGGCGGCGTGGTTGGCGATCACGCTCTCCATGCGGGCGCCGTTGACGTTGCCGGGCACGATGCCGTTGACCCGGATGTTGTGCGGGCCGAGCTCCATGGCGAGCGTCTCGGTGAAGCCCGCCACCGCCCACTTGGCGGCCACATACGGGGACCGGCCGGGGAAGCCGAGGATCCCCGCGGCGGACACCATGTTGACGATCACGCCGCTGCGCTGGGCTTTGAACAGCGGGGCGACCCGGCGGGCGCAGTAGAACTGGGCGTCGATGCACACGCCCATGCAGTGATCCCACTCGGCGTCGGTCACGTCCTCGACCAGCTTGGTGGGGCCGCCGACCCCGGCGTTGTTGACCAGGATGTCGAGGCCGCCGGGGAGGATCTCGTCGAAGACCGCATCGAGCGCCGCGGAGTCGGCCACGTCGCAGCGGAACGCGGTGATCGATTCGGGGAGCGTCTCCAGCCCGGCCGGGTCGATGTCGCAGACGAACACCTCGGCGCCGAGGGAGTCCATGGTGATCGCCGTGGTGCGGCCCATCCCGTCGCCGCCGGCGGTGACGAAGGCTCGCTTGCCCTGCAGCGAGATCTCCATCGGGTGCTCCTGTGCTCGTGTGGTCTCGGGGTGCCCGGCTCGGTCCTGGACGCAGATCGGGGCGCCGGCCGGGGCGAGCGTGCAGGCTACGGCAGCGATTGGACAAATGTCCAGCCGAGCCGCGTCGTTGGCTACGATTCCGTGTTGATGGCCGACAGCGGCACCCAGACCGAAGCACCCGGCGACGCTGCCAAGGCGCCCGCGGAGTCGGCGGCCGCGAACGGCTCAGCGGCTGCCAACGGCTCGGCTGTCGAGCACGGCCAGGTCGCCGGCGGCATCACCACCTTCAACCCGTTCCTGGGCAACCGCATCGGCAACGCAGACGCACCTGCGGTCGTCTCCGCGGTGGTCGGCGAGCGGACCGTCGCCGTGGGCTTCGCCGACGGCACCCAGCGGCGTTTCCACCACCAATGGCTGCGGCACTGCTGCTACTGCGCGGAGTGCGGCAACCCGGCGGACGGCATCCGCTACACCACGCTCGACACCTTCGAGGCCGACATCGCCCCGATCGCAGCCGAGGCGTCGGGCGGCGACCTGGCCCTCACCTGGCCCGACGGCCACCGGTCGGCCTTCGGCGCCGACTGGCTGATCCACTACAGCTACGAGCCGGCCGACGCCGAGGCCCGCTGGGCGTGGCGGCCGACCACCTGGCGCGCCGAGCTCGCCGAGAGCTTCCCCACGGTCGACTCAGCCGAAGTCGCCCAGGGAAACGAAGGCCACTACCGGGTGCTGTCGCTGCTCAGCGAGTACGGCATCGTGCGCATCAGCGATGTCGGCTTCGACGTCGACGGCATCGAGGAGGTGGCTGCCCTGGCGGGTCCCATCCACGAGACCTCGGTGTTCGGGCGGGTCTTCGACGTGCAGACCGAGGCCGTGTCCAAGCTCGGGTCCAAGACGGCGATGTGGCAGGCGCCTCACAGCGACGACGCCATGTACTACTCCCAGCCCGGCGTGGTGGTGTTCCACTGCCTGGCCAACACGTCCTCGGGCGGGACCAGCACCTATGTGGACGGCTTCGCCATCGCCGAGGCGCTCGCCGATGAGGCCCCCGACGCGTACCAGGCCCTCACCACGCTGCCGGTGGACCACTGCCGGCGCCATCCCGGCGAGCTCGACCTGCGCAGCCGGGCGCCGTTGATCTCCCTCGACGAGCACGGCCGGCCCAGCGGCATCCGCTACTTCGACCGGACGCTCGCCCCGCTCGACGTGCCGGCCGATCAGGTCGACCGGCTCTACGGGGCGATCCGCGAGTACACCAGGCGGCTGCTGAGCGAGGAGTTCACGTTGCGCACCCGGTTCCGGCCCGGCGATGCCGTGCTGGTCGACAACCACCGGGTCCATCACGGCCGCAGCGCCTATGACCCGTCCGAGCCGCGCCGCCTGCGGACCTGCCACGTGCCCCGCGACGAGTTCCACGGGCGCCTGCGCGAGCTGGCCCGCCGGCACCGGCCCGAGAGCGTCAACTGGCGCCTGCCCCAAGGCACCACCCTCGCCTGATCCCGCTGAGACAGCCTGCGACGGTATCTGTGGCCGCGCAGGTTCGGGTACTCTGGGCGGTGATGGCCAAGGTGGTGCTGTTGTCGGGGGACAATCCGCAGATCCCCGAGGGCGAGGGCGAGTTGGTCGTGCGGGCCTACATCGCGGCGGTTCCGGGCTGGAAGCAGCCGCTGGTCGCCTACCTCGACGAGCTCATCACCCGAAGCGTCGCCGACGTGCGCAAAGCGGTGCGCTGGAATCAGCCGTTCTACGCCGCCCCGAACGACCCGGGCTGGTTCGCGGCGCTGCGCTGCTACACCAGTTACGTCCAGATCCAGTTCTTCCGGGGCAGCTCGCTGGACCCGCCGCCGGTCAGGGAGTACAAGCACCCCGAGGTCCGCTACTTCGACATCCACGAAGACGACGAGATCGACGAAGCGGGCCTGATCCGCTGGTTCCAGCAGGCGAGCCGGCTGCCAGGCGACGTGCTGTAGCGCCTGGCTCAGGTGCCGAAGCGTGCCTGGACGTGCGCTTGTCGGCGTCGAGCAGCCGCTTGAGGTCGCCCTCGTGGCCCGCCCGGTCGATGTGGAGGGGTTGCCTGCGTAGATCTGCGGGCTCGGCCTGCTGCTCGGCTTGCGGCTTGCGGCGCTCAGCCGTCTTGGGGTGCGCAGCTGATCATCCAGGACACCCCGAAGCGGTCCGTGCAAGTGCCGAACATCGGCGACCAGAACGTCTCCGCCAACGGCATCTCGACGCTGCCGCCCTCCGCGAGGGCGTCGAAGACCCGGCGGGCCTCGTCGGGATCGGAGTAGTCGAGGCTCAACGACGCCCCCTTCACGCCGCCACCGTCGCCCGTGGGGTCATCCGATGCCATCAGCAGGTCGCCGTCGCCGAAGCCCAGCGAAGCGTGGACCACGAGGTCGTCTGCCGCGTCGAACGGCGGCTGCTCGCCCTCGGGCATGTCGGCCACGCTCATGAAGTCGAGCTCGCCGCCGAGGATCTCCTGGTAGCGGGTCATCGCCTCACGGGCCGTGTCGGTGAAGAACAGGTATGGGTGCAGTGCCATGATTTCCTTTCGGCAGTCGAACGGCCCGATCAGGGCCTGGTGCCTGCGCCGGCGTCTGGGTCGGCATCTGGACCGGCGACGACCGGAGTGGGCGGCATCAGCATCGCAACGATTCGACCGCGGCGCCAATCCGGGCCAGGCCGCGGGCGCTCGTCTGGGTTCCGGGCGACGACCGGGCCGGTGCTTCGGACGTGGTGCGAGCGCCGGGCAGACCGTGGTTGGTCGTGGGGCATCGACAACCCCGACGGTAACTACGAGTTCGCGGCCGTCAATGACACCGATGCCTACCGCAGGGCGGGGCGGGGTCAGGGCAGCGAGGCGAGCAGGTCCCGAGCCGGGCCCCGAGCCGAGGCTCGCAGGCGGGCGGCTGCGCCAGGGTCGAGCAGCCCGCTGGTCAGCGCTGCGAACTTGGCGTCCACGTCGGCGGCGTCGAAGGGGTCGTGCATCGACCCCCGCTGGCCGTGCACAGTGCGCTCGAGCACGCTGCCGTCGTCGAAGACGATCCGCAGTCGTCCGCCCATCTTCCAGGCGTAGGTGGCATCGAAGGAGTCGTCCGCCGTGAGAGCGGCCACCTTGGCCTGCAGCGCGGCCAGCTCGGGCGCCCCGATCCGGTCGGGGCCATAAGTCGCCGGGTCGCCGGGATCGGCGAGCAGCGCGGCGGCGATGTTGAACTGCGCCGAGTACTGCGCCGCCATCACCGACACGGTGCCGTCGAGCGAGTTCTGCTCTGCGGTCTTGGTCGGCCCCCAGGCGTCGATGCGGGCGATGCGCCCGATGGCCGCGGCGTCGAGGCTGTGCTCGTCTCGCAGCTCCAGGGCCGCCTGGATCAGCGGATGGACGTCGCTGCAGGCGGCCCATCCCTTGATCGTGATCTCGTCGATCATCCAGCGGCTGCCCAGCCGCTCGGTCAGCAGCTCCGGCCGCGGCTCGTCGCTGAACACCCGGCAGAACCCGTAGCGCCCGGCCAGCCCGTCGTCGGCGCCCTCGAAGCCGTCGGCTGCCAGCAGCGCGGCCATCACCCCGCCCTCGGCGGCGCGGCCGGCGTGCAGCCGCTTGGCCATCCCGCCCGAGGCGGCGAACTCCATGGTCCCAGACGCCAGCGAGGCGGCGATGCCCACGGCGTGATTCATGCGCTCGCCGTCGAAGCCGAGCAACGCCCCGGTGGCGGCAGCAGAGCCGAACACCCCCGACATCGAGGTCGGATGGAACCCGCCGAGCATGTGCGACGCCGGCCCCACGGCGATCCCGGCCCGTCCCATCGCCTCGTAGCCGATGACCAGCGCCTCCAGCAGCTCGGTTCCCGACGAGTCGAGCTCCTCGGCCACCGCCAGAGCCGCCGGCACCACCACCGCGCCGGGATGGCTGATCGCCTCCTCGTGGACGTCGTCGAGCTCGAGAGCATGCGCTGCGGCCCCGTTGGCCAGCGCCGCCATCGCCGGGGTGGTCCTGCGCACGCACAGTGCCGGGCCGTCGGCGGCCTCGCCGGCATCGGCGGGCTCGGCGGTCTCGGCGGCATCGGCGGGCTCGGCGTCGTGATCGGCGGTGCCGCCACAGACAGTGCCGGCGGCAGAGACGCCAGAGCCAGAGGCGATCACCGACGAGGCGCCCTGTGCCCCCGTCGCCAGCGCATGGGCGGTCACCGCGCGGCTCCAAGGCTGGCCGGCGCCGCAGGCGATCGCAGCGACAGTGTCCACCAGGCAGTCCGTCGCCCTGGCCAGCAGCCGCTCGTGCACGTCGCCGCGCAGCGACATCAAGAAGCCCGCGAGCTCCCTCGAAGGCGAAGCCGTCACAGCTCGCCGAGGGCCTGCAGGGCGAGCGTCTGGAGGTGCGCCACGGCGTTCTCGTGATGGATGTCGGCCGTGCCCGACTCGTGCACCATCAGCGGCCCCGGCACGTACGCCCGGCTCGACATGTTGGCCTGGACCGACTCCATCAGATCGAAGTCCTCGGCCACGGTCGTGTTCCAGTCGAGGTCGATGATCTCCTGCTGGGCGCTGCTCGGCGTCTCGGCGTCGAACCACCACTCCCGGATCAGCAGGGTGCGGTCCGCCGCCAGGGGCACCCATCGGAAGGTGTTGAGCACCCGGCCGGGGTAGCACTGGATCGAGCTGACCGGCCAGGCGAAGAACGCTGCGTAGGAGCTGTGGGCCTCGTCGTCGGCGTCGCCGGAGGCGGCCAGCTCGTAGGTCAGCCCGTCGCCCGACACCGCCCGTGCCGACTGCCAGATGCTGTTGCCCTTCGGGGTGATCGTGAACGTGGCCGGATCGACCACCCCGCTGGTGAAGGCGGTGTGGACGTTGGGGCAGTGGTAGCACTCGTTGTAGTTCTCGATGGCCACCTTCCAGTTGGCCTCGAAGACGTGGGTGAGCCGAGCGGTCAGGCGCCGCTGCGCAGCGTCGGGCACCAGCTCGGCTAGACGCTCCGCCACGCCGGGCAGGTACTCCCGGAGCGGCGCCGCCTCGGGGTCGCAGTTGGCGAACACGAACCCGGCCATGGTGTCGACCTTCACCCTGGCGACGCACGTCCCTTCGAGCTGCGACGCCGGGATGCGCCTCGCCCGCACCAGGTTCCCTGCGAGGTCGTAGGACCAGGCGTGGTAGCCGCAGACGATGGCGGGCAGGTTCGTGGTGCCCTCGGGCACCAGCTCGTGACCCCGGTGCGCGCAGACATTGTGGAACCCGTGAATGCTGCCCGAGTCGTTGCTGACGACGACGCGCTCGCGGCCCAGCGTGGCCGTGATGACGTCGCCGTGGCCGGCGAGCTGCGAGACGTGGCCGACCATCTGCCAGGCCCGCGCGAAGACCGTCTCCAGTTCGCGTTCGAAGATCTGCGGGTCGGTGTAGTACCTGCCTGCCAGGCCTCGTCTGCTGGTGTCGGTCATCGCTGCCTCTCGCTGTTCACGGCAGGTCCGCCAGAGCGGCGACGAGTCGGTCCATGTGCACGCGGAGGTTCACGTCGCAGCGCAGGAAGCGGTCGTGAAGGCCGCGAAACGACAGCGACCCGTCCTTGACGATCACCCCGCGTTCGAGCAGGCCCTCGAACACATCGGTCGAGTTCGTGGCGGGGTCGACGATCTCGACCAAGAAGAAGTTCGCCCGGCTGCCGGCGACCAGGCGAAAGCGGTCGAGCCTGGCGAACTGCTGCTCTGCGTAGCTGCGGTTCTCGGCGATTGCGGCTGTGGTGCGATCCACGTGGGCGTCGTCGTCGAGTGCTGCGACGCCGCCCGCGATCTGCAGCCGGCCCATGTTCCAGGTCGGCTTCACGGCCAGCAAGGCGTCGATGACCCGCGGCGCGGCCACTCCGAAGCCGACCCGCAGCCCGGCCAGGCCGAACGCCTTGGAGAAGGTCCGCAGCACCGCGAGGTGCGGGTACTCGTCGACGAGATGCAGATAGCCCGGCTGACCCGAGTAGTGGACGTAGGCCTCGTCGAGAACGACCAGCGCATGCGGCGCGGCCTCTGTGATGCGGCGCACGTCGGCCTCGCTCAGCCAGGTGCCAGACGGGCTGTGGGGATTGGTGACGAACACGATGCGGGTGCGCTCGCTGATGTGGGCGATGTAGCCGTCGACGTCAAGCGCCATGGTTGCCCGGTCGGTGGCGGCCGCTGCGAGGCGCGCCACCCGGCCCTCGGCCTCGGCGAAGAGGTGGTAGATCGGAAAGCACGGCCCGGGCATCAGGATCTCCTCGCCGGGCGCGCACATGGCGCGGATGATCAGCGAGATGATCTCGGTCTCGCCGGCCCCGCAGATCACCTGGCTCGGCTCGAAGCCGTGCTTCTCGGCGATCTTGATGCGCAGCGGCTCGGCGGTCCAGGAGGCATACAGGTGCGCCTCGCCCAACGCCTCAGAAATGGCCGCCTTGGCCATGGGGGAGGCGCCGAACGGGTTCTCCGCCGATCCCAGCTTGGAGATCTCGTCCGCCGGGATGCCGTAGCGCTCGCTCACCCAGTCCGCCGGCAGACCCGGCACGTAGTACTCGGGGTTTTCGAGGCCCTGATGTGCGAATCTCACGGCTGGGCTCCTGGCGGGCTTGTGTGACGGGCTTGTGGCGGGCGGGCTGGGCGGCGGCGGGTCTGGCGGCTGGTCGGGCGGGTCAGTCGTGGTAGATGCCCGACGAGCGCCGTATCGAGTGAAAGGCGTCGATGGAGTTGGCGGCGTCGTCAGGGGCCGCGGCGATCATGAACGCGAGCAGCGTCTCGAGCAGGGCAGTGGCGGCGACGCACGACGAGAACGGCAGCGGCGAGTCGTTGGGCACCACGAAGGCGTGACGGGCCGCGGGGACCAGAGGCGAGCCGTGGCTGTCGGTGACCGCCACCACCGGCACGCCGCGCTCGGCGGCGCATCTCACCGCATCCACGATCTCGGCGCGGTACGGGCTGAAGGTCATGGCGATGAGCACGTCCCGGCCGTCCATCCGGGCCACGTCGTCGATGGCGAGCCCGATCAGCGGGATGGCGGTCACGTTGTCGACGGCCATCGACGCCACATAGGCGAAGTTCTCCGCCAGCGGGCGGGCGGTGCCGACCCCGAGCACGTTGGCACGCCGGGCGCCGTCGATGAGATCGGCAGCCGCCTTGAGCTCGCATGCGTCGGCCTTGGCGAACAGCCACTCCACGTTGTCCAGCGCCGCCCCCGCCATGTCGGCGAGCAGCGAGTTGTGGCTTCCGCCGCGGCCGATGGCCTGCAGGAACCGCGCCCGGTCCGGGAACGACAGCGAGCCCTCGGCAGCGCTCTGGCGGAACGGCTCCCGGAAGTCCGAGTAGCCGCCGAACCCGACCGAGCGGGCCATGCGCACCAGGGTGTTGGGCTTCACCCCGGCCGCCTCGGCGATGCTCCGCATCGAGGTGACGGCGATCTCGCCCGGGTTGTCGAGCAGGTAGCGGGCGGCCTGGCGCGTCTGCGGCGACAGCTCGTCGACCTCGGCGCCGAGTGCGCTGAGGATGTCCGTCGGCGTCGCCGCGGCCTCGCCGTCGGCCATCCGGTCGGCGGCCCGGTCGGTCGTGGCCGTCGCCGGGCTCACAGCCCCTCGTCCGCTTTGCCGAAGCCCCTCGCGTTCGCGATGTCGCTCGCCCTGCACATGAGTACAAGTGTATCCCAAAGCAATCGGAACTGGTACGACTGTCCGATTGAGGCGCCCTGCGGGTACGGTTGGGGCCATGGCGTTGCCGCAGTCGGCTCGTGTCGTCGTCGTCGGCGGAGGCATCTGCGGCGCCAGTCTGCTGTATCACCTCGCAAAGGAGGGCTGGGCCGACACCCTGCTCGTCGAGAAGGCCGAGCTGACGTCCGGATCCACCTGGCACGCCGCCGGCCAGGTCACCCACTCGGTTTCGGGCTACACGCTCGCCCGTTTCCGCAAGTACGCCTGCGAGCTGTACCCGGCGCTGGAAGCCGAGACGGCCGTCGCCACGAGCTGGCACGGCTGCGGATCGCTGCGCGTCGCCCACGAGCCGGTCGAGGTCGACTGGCTGCGCGGCCAGCTCGGGCTCGCCCGCTACGCCGGCAACGCCATGGACTGGGTCGACCGCACCACGATCGGCGAGCTTCACCCGTTCCTTCGGACCGACGGCCTGCTCGGCGCCGTCTGGACCCCCGACGACGGCCACGTGGATCCCAGCGGCGCCACCAACGCCATGATCGCCTCCGCCCGCGCCGCAGGCGCGCAGGTCAGCCGCCGCAACCGTGTGGTCGAGATCCGCCGCCGGCGCGACCGCAGCTTCGACGTGGTCACCGAGCAGGGCACGGTGCACGCCGAGCACGTGGTCAACGCGGCCGGCTGTTACGCCCATCAGGTGGCGGCCATGGTCGGCCTGTCGGTGCCCATGGCCAACGCCTTGCACACCTATCTGATCACCGAGGCGGTCCCCGAGTTCGCCGGCTTGGAGTGCGAGCTGCCGGTGGTCCGCGACGACTACCTGTCGGGATACGTGCGCCAAGAGCAGCAGGCCGGGCTCATCGGCATCTACGAGCAGCACGACGCAGAGGCGGCCTGGCACGACGGGCCGCCCACCGAGCTCGAGAACCCGCTGTTCGACGCCGACTTCGACCGCATCGGCCTGTGGCTCGGCCGGGCCTTCGAGCGTGTGCCGGTGCTGGAGCCGCTGGGCATCAAGCAGGCCGTCCGCGGGGCCATCGCCCACACGCCCGACGGCGAGCCGCTGCTGGGCCCGTCGGGGGTGGCGAACTTCTGGCAGTTCGCGGGCGTGCAGGTGGGCATCGCCGACGGGCCGGGGCTGGGCCGCGAGCTTGCCCGCTGGATGGTGCACGGCGAGACCGAGCTGAGCGTGCGCGCTTATGACGCCCGCCGCTTCGGGTTCGTGGCCGGCGGCGACGCCATGCGCTACGGGCGAATCAAGGGCACCGAGGACTACGAGTACCGCCACCAGACGCCCGTGCCCGGCCTGGAGCGCCCGGCGCTGCGCCCCTACCGGTCCCATCCGCTGATGGAGCGCTTCGCCACCGCCGGCGGCGTGTTCACCCAGGTCTACGGATGGGAGCGCCCCAAGTGGTTCCCGGCGGCCGCGGGCCTCGTGCAGGCCGACGTGGTGGCCTTCCGCCACACCGATTGGTTCGAGCCGGTCCGCGAGGAGGTGCGGGCGGTGCGCGAGCGGGTCGGTGTGCTGGACTCCACGGCCTTCGCCAAGCTGGACCTGATCGGGCCGGACGCGGCGGCGGTGCTCGACCGGCTCACGACCAACACCGTGCCGGCCGTCGGTCGCATCGGCCTGACCTACACGCTGACGCCCACCGGGCGCATCGAAGGGGAGATGACCGCGGCTCGCCTAGCCGAGGATCACCTTTACCTGGTCTCCGCCGCGGTGGGCGAGCAGAAGGACCGCGAGTACTTCGAGACGCACTGGCCGCGGGCCGCCGACGCCGAGCTGCGGGTGGTGTCGGGCGATCTCGGGGTGATCACGCTGGCCGGCCCGCTCGCCCGGCGGGTGCTGGAGCGCATCAGCGACGCCGACCTCTCAAACGACGGCTTCGGGTGGCTGCGGGCCCGGCGCATCGATGTGGCCGGGGCGCGGGTGCGTGCCCTGCGAGTGGGCTTCGTGGGCGAGCTCGGCTGGGAGCTGCACGCCCGCACGGCTGACCTTTGCACTGTGTACGACGCCGTCTGGGAGGCGGGCCGGGACTTCGGCATCGCCAACGTCGGCAACCACGCGCTCAACGCGCTGCGCCTGGAGAAGGGCTACAAGGTGAGCGCGGATCTGACCCACGACGTGAATCCCGACGAGGCCGGACTGCAGCCGTTCGTCAAGACCGACCATCCTGCCAAGGGCGATTTCACGGGCCGCGGCGCCTTGCTGGCCCGGCGCGCCGCGGCGGCCTCCGGCGAGCGGCCCTACCGCTGGCGGCTCGCCCTGCTGGCCGTGGACACCGACAATGCCGACGCTCACGCGGGCGACGCCGTCTACGCCGATCCCGAGCGGCGCCCGATCGGCCTGGTCACCACAGGCGGCCACGGCTACAGCGTCGGCCACGGGCTGGCGTTCGCCTATCTGGCGCCCGAGCACGCTGTGGCCGGCCGCGAGCTGTGGGTGTCGGTCATCGGCGAGCCGCGGCCTGCCCGTGTGCTCAGCGAGGCCCCGTATGACCCGCAGAATCAGCGTCTGCGGATGTGACAGCCGCTGCGGTGCTCAGCCAGAGAGGCTGGCGAAGCGCTCCACGGCCTCCTCGGGGCGGCCGGCGATGATGCCGTGGGCGCCCTTGTCGAGGACGGACTCGTAGAAGTCGGCGTTCTCCTGGGCGTCGGAGTCGTTGGGCCACACCCAGAAGTCGAGCCCGTCGGTGATGACCCGCTCGACGATCTCGGGCGCCAGCACGTCGATCCCGTCGTAGTCGGGGGGAACCTGCACGACCACGTCGGAAGCTGCGAAGGCGGCGCCGGCGAGGAACCAGTCGAGCATCTCGGACGTCGCAGGGCTGGTGGCCACATCGGGGGCTGCGGTGCGGAAGGCCTTCATAACCTCGCCGTTGAACGACACCACGATCGTCGAGTCGGCCCTGTCGAGCTCGGCGATCTCGTCGGCCAGGATCTGAGCGGCGCGCAGCGCGGTCTCGAGATCGTCGCCGCCCTCGGGCAGGGCGGGCACCTTGATCTCCACGTCGAGCACGTGACCGGCGAACCTCTCGGCTACCGAGCGGAACGTCTCCACCCTGAAGTCGTCGGGGGTGTAGCCCGCAGGCGGCGGCCGTTCCCCGGTGCGGATGCCGCGGTAGACGTAGGCGTCGTCGGGCTCGTCGTGGCTGGGCCAGTTCTCGCTCCACCAGTGCGCATTGTCGAGCGCCTGCACCTCGGCGAGGGTCATGTCCAGCAGCCGGCCCTGCGAGTCGCTGGTGCGGTCCACGGTGTGGTCGTGATGCACCACCAGCACGCCGTCGCCGGTGAGCTGAAGGTCCATCTCCAGCACGTCCACGCCTGCCCTGGCGGCCTCTGCGAAGCCGTACATGGTGGAGTGCGGCCAGGACCGGTCGCCGCCCGCGTGGCCGATCACCAGCGGCCGGTCCAGCGCCAGCAGGCCCACGACCGTGCCGGCCTCGGGCACCGGGATCGGCAGCGTCGTCGTGGTAGTGGTCGTCGTCGTGGTGGTGGACGTGGACGGCGGCTCTTCGGCGGTGTCAGCGTCGGCTGAGTCGTCTCCCGAAGCCGCGTCTGCGGGGGCAGCGTCATCGGAGGCCGAGTCGGCCTCCGCGGCGGAATCGGGGGAGTCGTCGTCACCGCAGCCGGCAACCGCCCAGACGACGGCCAGCGCTGCGACCGCAGTGCCGATCCGACGCCACAGGCGACCCGGGCGACCAAGGCGACCAAGGCGACTGAGGCGAAGCGGAGCCGGCGAACCCATCACCCCCGACACTAGCTTTGCGGTGACGGCCTGAGCCACAGGAGCCCCCATGGGACGCCAGCAGCGCATCATCGGACTGATCGTGGCAGTGGCCGTGGCTGCGGCTGCAGTGGGCTGGCTAGCGGCGCGCCGCATCGAGTCGCCCGAGGACGCGCTGGCCCGAGCGGAGGCGCCGCCCGCGTCGCTGATCACCCACGAGATCGAGTCGAGGGTGCTGGAGTCGTCGGTGATCTTCCGCGGCGACGCACGCTTCGACAACCCGACTCCGCTGACCGCGCTGCCGAGGGTGACCGCCGAGGGCGGCGACCCGGTGATCACCGTCGCCCCGCCCGATGTGGGCACCGAGCTGGTCGAGGGCGCTGTGGTGGCCGAGATATCGGGGCGACCGCTGTTCGTGCTGACCGGTTCGCTGCCGATGTACCGCGACATCTCGCCGGGAGACAGCGGCCCCGACGTGGCGCAGCTGGAGTCGGCGCTGGCCCGGCTGGGCTTCCTGCGGGCCGCCCCCGACGACCGCTTCGACAGCGCCGGAGAGCAGGCGGTGAGCAGGCTGTACGAGTCGCTGGGCTATGCGGTGCCCGGCGGGTCCGCCGCCGAGTCCGAGCAGCTCGCCGCGGCCCGTCTGGCCGTGGAGTCCGCGGACAAGGGCGTCACCGCGGCCCGCAGGGCGTTGGCCGAGGCCAAGGAGCCCCCCGATGAGGCCACACGCCTGAGCGTCAAGTCATCGCTCGACTCGGCGCGGATCTCCCTGGAGTCGACCAAGCGAGCCGCGGCGGACGC
This sequence comes from Acidimicrobiales bacterium, assembly GCA_965214285.1. Lineage (GTDB taxonomy): Bacteria > Actinomycetota > Acidimicrobiia > Acidimicrobiales > Aldehydirespiratoraceae. The sequence goes on along the minus strand of OZ243946.1, from coordinate 3,166,281 downwards.
CGACGCCGAGGCAGCCGAGGCGCTGCAGGCTGCGACCGCCGAGCGCGACGAGACCCGCACCGCGGCGCAGACCGCGAGCAGCCGGCTGGCCGAGGCCCAGGACGGCACCCATCCCGACACCGGCCAGCCGCCGACCTCCCAAGAGCTGTCCGAACTGCAGGACGCGTCCGCCGCGGCGGGCGCCGCCGCCGAAGACGCACAGGCCGCCTTCGACGAGGCATCCGAGACCGCCGAGCGCACCGCACAGGACGGGCGCGACTCGGTGCTGTTGTCGACCCAGCACTTCCGGCTCGCAGAGCTTTCCTTCGCCGCTCTGGACAAGGCGCCCGACACCACGCTTCTGCAGGAGACCCTCGATGACGCCATCGCCCGAGCCGAGCGGGCCCGCGAGCAGCTCGCCGCGCTGGACGCCGAGATCGGGGTCGGCGTGCCCCGCCAGGAGGTGGTCTACGTCGAGAACCTGCCGCGGCGCATCGACCGGGTCGACGTGGCCCTCGGCGACAGCGTCAGCGGGCCGCTGGTGCTGGTCAGCGGCACGGAAGTGCTGATCGAGGGCATGCTCACCGCCGAGCAGCGCAGCCTGGTGTCCGAGGGCGACACTGTGCTGATCGGCGACAACGAGGCCACCGGCGTGATCACCGTCATCGACGACGACGCGAGCGGCCAGCAGGGGTCGTTCCTGCTGACGCCGGTGGTGGTCGTGCCCGACGATGCCTCCGGCGCCGAGGCGCTGGCGGGCCGCAACCTGCGCCTGGAGGTCAAGGTCGGCGCCACCGCGGGCGAGGTGCTGACGGTGCCGATCACGGCGCTGGCCACGGCCATGGACGGCATCACCCGCGTCGAGCTGGTGACCGACGCCGAGAGCCGCACCACCACGCTGGTGGAGGTGACCACCGGGCTCGCCGTGGACGGCGTGGTCGAGATCTCCTCTGCCGACGAGCGCATCCGGGCAGGGGCTTCGGTGGCGCTCGGCCGGTCGTGACGGCCCCGCTGTCGCCGCGGCGATGACGCCGATCGTCGACCTGCGCGGGGTGGCCCGCACCTTCCCCACGACCCCCCCGGTGCACGCCGTGCGCCCGACGGACCTGAGGATCAACCCCGGCGAGTTCGTGGCCGTGGTCGGGGCGTCGGGCTCGGGCAAGTCGACGCTGATGCATCTGCTGGGCCTGCTCGACAAGCCCAGCGCCGGGACCTACGTCTTCGACGGGATCGACACCTCGCAGATGTCCGACGCCGAGCGGACCGCCCTGCGCGGCCACGCCATCGGGCTGGTCTTCCAGTCGTTTCACCTCGTCGGGCATCGCAGCGCCCTGGAGAACGTGATGCTGGCCGACACCTACACGTCGACCGGCTCGGCGGCCAAGGCCGACAGGCGCGCCCGGGCCATGGAGGCGCTGCGCAAGGTCAGCCTCGAGCACCGCGCCGAGTTCCTGCCCAACGTGCTCTCCGGCGGCGAGCAGCAGCGGGTGGCCATCGCTCGGGCGCTGATGACCGAGCCCAGGCTGATCCTCGCGGACGAGCCGACCGGCAACCTCGACAGCGCCACCTCCCAGACGGTGCTCGACGTGTTCGACGATCTGCACCGCCAGGGCCACACGATCGTGGTCATCACCCACTCCGACGAGGTGTCGTCCCGCGCCCAGCGCCAGATCGCCATCAGCGACGGCCACGTCCGCAGCTCCGAGCCTGCCGTGGTCCCGCTGCCGGTGCCCGTGGCGCCCGGTGCCCATCCGGTCCCGGCTGGCGTCGCCCCGGGCCTGCCTGGCAGCCTCGTCGTGCCGTCTTCGAGGATGGGTCTGCGCGACCTGCTGGCCGAGGCCGCCGCCGGCATCGCCGCCAAGCCCGCACGGACCTTCCTCACCACCTCGGGCACGATCCTGGGCATCGCCGCGCTGGTGGCCACCCTGGGGCTGGCGGCGACGTCGAGCTCGCAGATCGTCAGCCACTTCGACGAGCTGGCCGCAACGCAGGTGGTGATCACCGACGCCCGCGGCGACTTCAGCGACCCGATCTATGCGATCGACCCGCCGCCGCAGCGCCTGCCCTGGGACGCCGATGCCCGCCTGGGGAAGCTCAACGGCGTGGTCGCCGCGGGCAGCGTCGCCCCGGTCGACATCGGCGAACGCCGCATCGGCGCCGTCAAGGTGGTCGACCCGCTGGCGGCGGACACGCTCACCGCCCAGGTGTTCGCGGCGTCGCCGGGCCTGTTCGACGCCGTGCGCTCCGATCTGGTAACGGGCCGCTGGTTCGACCACGGCCACGACGCCCGCGCCGATGCCGTCGCCGTGATCGGCGCATCGCTGGCGCAGTCGCTCAACATCAGCAACCTCGATCACCGTCCCGCGGTGTTCATCGGCGACGACCCTTATGCGGTGATCGCCATTCTCTCTGACCCGCTGCGGCTGCCGCGCCTGATGAACGCCATCGTCATCCCCAACGGAACGGCCCGGCTGCGCTTCGGGCTCGACACGCCCGCCGATATCCACATCGACACCGAGATCGGCGCTGCGCTGCAGATCGCCCAGGAGGCGCCGCTGGCGCTGGCGCCGAACGCCCCGACCGACCTGCAGGCGCAGCTGCCGCCCGAACCGAGGCGCATCCGCAACCAGATCTCCGACGACCTGCAGGCGCTGTTCCTGGGGCTGGCGGGGCTCAGCCTGCTGATCGGCGCCCTGGGCATCGCCAACATCACCCTGGTGGCGGTGCTGGAACGGGTGTCGGAGATAGGGATCCGGCGCAGCCTCGGCGCCACCCGGCCCCACATCGCCGGCCAGTTCATCGTGGAGACGACCGGCCTGGGGCTGTTGGGCGGGGTGATCGGCGCCTCGGCGGGACTCCTGACGACCGTTGTCGTCGCCGCGGCCCGCGGCTGGACGCCGGTGCTGCCGTCGTGGCTGCTGTTGATCGCGCCGCTGCTGGGTGCCGGCGTGGGCGCCCTGGCTGGCCTGTACCCCGCCTTGCGGGCCGCCCGGATCGAGCCGATAGCCGCCCTGCGCACCAACTGAGCACGCCTTCTGACCCGGCCCCGGCGAGACGCGGGATCCCGCCGGCGAGCCCATCAAGGAATCCCTTGCGCGCTCGGCGGGCACGGTGGCATGATCTGAGCCGCGACCCTTCCCCCGATGCGGAGTTGCAGCGATGATCGTTTCCGATCTGATCCCCAGGCTTTGCGGTGCGGCTCGCCGCAGCTGGCTGGTCGCGGTGGCGGCGCTGGCGCTGCTGGCGCTGGGGTCAGTGGCTTGCTCGGACGCCGGCGAGGAGACTCAGGCCGTCGGGGATCAGACAGCGGTGCGGCGGAGACCGCAACCGCCGAGGAACAGCCGTCGGCCTCCGCGACGGGCAGCGACGCCGCAGGCTCGGAACAGGCGACCACCGGCGACTCGGATTCGTCTGCAGGCAGCGCCTCGGACGCGGACGCCGACCCTGGCGAGGACTCCGGCCCCGACTCCGACGGCAACGAGGTGCCTGCGATGCCGCTGGACGCCTTCTTGGCGGGACTCGTCTCGCAGGACTATCCAGCCGCCTACGCCGCAGATCCGGACGCTGCTGAGCAAGATCTCGTGTACGACTGCATGACGGCCGAAGGGTTCCGTTACGTCAGGATCGACCGGGATGCCGAAGCTGCTGGTTTCGGCCCGGGCGATGTGGCAGCGGACGGAGAGGAGTATGCGTCTGCCCATGGCTACGGGATAACCCGTCGGGTGGGCAGTCAAGGCATAATCAGCTCGACCTACGTCAATCCGAACAGAGCGATCACAGACGGCCTCTCCGAGAGCGAGCAGGAGGCTTGGGGCGAGCAGTACAACGAATGCCTGATATCGGCTTGGAAAGAAGTGCGGGATCCGCTCCAGGCGCCGTCGGTCGCTTTGCATGCGCACTTCGAAGACGAACTGGAAGACATGGACGACAGGTTCTGGGCAGACCCGCGAATCACAGCCGCCACGGCGGAATGGTCGGCCTGCATGGCACAGGAGGGCTACAGCTTCGCCCACGAGCGGGAGCCCATCGGCTACCTGCACGGGCTTGCGGGTCCGCTGGAGGAGCGGGTTCTCGCCGCCGGAGGCCTGGACCACATCGACGCCGATCTTCAGGCCGAACTGGACGCCCTGCTGGCCAAGGAGATCGACATCGCCCTGGCGGATACGGTCTGCAGCGGACCGCTGGACGAGGCCCACTTAGAGGTCCGAATCGACCACGAGGAGCGTTTCCTCGAAGAGCACCAAGACCGCCTGGCCCTGCTGCGGGCCGAGCTCCTGGAGTGAGGCCCTTGCCGCCATCGAATTCAGCCGGGATCGCTAGAGTCGGCGGGTGAGCTCACAGGGCCTGACCGACGAAGGACAGGCCCGGCTGTCAGAGGCGGCGGAGCGCCTCGACGAGGTGGTCGCGGGCCTCAGCGGAGGCGGGGAGCGCCGTGGTGGCCAGCGGGAGATGGCCGGGGCGGTGGCCGAGACCATCGCCGGCGGCGGCCACGCTCTGATCCAGGCGGGCACGGGCACCGGCAAGTCGCTGGCCTACCTCGTCCCCGCGCTGCTGTCGGGCGCCAAGACCGTCGTCGCCACGGCCACGCTGGCCCTTCAGGACCAACTCGTCGGCAAGGATCTGCCGCTCGTCGTCGAGCAGCTCTTCGACGGCGCCGCCACAGCGCCGAGCTATGCGCTGCTGAAGGGCCGCAGCAACTACGTGTGCCTGCAGCGCCTCGACGAGATCGACTCTGAGGCCGGGCTCGGTTTCGACGACGACGGCACCCTCGATGCAGAGGCCGCAGCGTCGATCCGCAAGGCGCTTGACGCCGGCGCTTCGGGCGACCGTAAGGAGCTGCGCTCAGTTGACGACCGGGCCTGGCGGCAGGTCTCGGTCGGCGCCGATCAGTGCCCGGGCGCAGCGCAGTGCCCGCGCGGCGAGGACTGCCTCACCGAGAAGGCACGGGCCAGGGCGCACGCCGCGGATGTGGTCGTCGTCAACCACAAGCTCTACGCGCTCGACCTTGCTCTCGACGGCGGCGTCATCGGCGACCACGACGTGGTCATCATCGACGAAGCGCACCAGTTCGAGGGAACCGTGGCCGACACCCTGGGCTGTGCGATCAGCCCCGGCCGGGTCCGCAGCGCCGGGCGTTCCGCAGCCTCGGTGCTCGCCGGCAGCGAAGCCCCGAGGGCGCTCGAAAGGCTCGCCAACGCGCTCGAGACCGAGCTGGCACCGCTGGCCGATCAGCGCCTTCCCGACGGACCCGGCAGGGATCTCGCCAGGACGCTGCAGCGGATCCGCACGGCTGTGGAGAAGGTCCTAAAGGATCTGCGGGCAGTGCCCGAGAACGCCCCGCTCGCTGTCGGGGCCAAGGCGATCCGTGCACGCCGGCTGGCCACCTCGCTCATCGACGACATCGACACCACAGCCGCCGCCTCCGACAGCGACGTCGTGTGGGTGAGCGGCGGCGGCCGCCCGGCGCTGAACCGCACTCCGATCAGCATCGACGACACTCTCGGCGAGCTCCTCTGGGGCCGGCGGGCCGCGGTGCTGACCTCGGCCACCCTGCGGGCCGATTCGGCGGCGGCGCTCGGTCTGCCCTCAGCGACCCTTGAAGCCGATGTCGGCAGCCCGTTCGACTACCAGAGCAACGCCTTGCTGTACTGCCCGGACGGCCTGCCCGAGCCCCAGAACCAGGATCTGGATCAGCTCTGCGACGAGATCGAGGCGCTGATGCTCGCCGCGGGCGGGCGGACCCTGGGCCTGTTCACCAGCTTCAAGCGACTGCGCGAGGCAACCGCCGAGCTGCGCGAGCGCCTGGAGTGGCCGCTGCTGATGCAGGGCGAGGGCGCCAAGCAGGAGCTGCTGGAGCGGTTCGTGGCCGAGCCCGAGACTTCGCTGTTCGCCACGATGTCGTTCTGGCAGGGCGTGGACGCGCCCGGCTCGACCTGCAGCCTGGTGATCATCGACCGCATCCCGTTCCCGACGCCCGCCGACCCGGTGCTGCAGGCCCGCCGCGAGCACGCCGGCGGCGGCTACGAGGCCTGGCGCCTGATCGACCTGCCCCGGGCCGCCATGCTGCTGGCGCAGGGAGCGGGTCGCCTGATCCGCAGCGCGGACGACACCGGCGTGGTCGCGGTGCTCGACCCCCGGCTGGCCACCAAGGGCTACAAGCGGGACCTGCTCGCCGCCCTGCCGCCGATGCGACGTACCCGCGACGCCAAGGAGGCCAAGCGGTTCCTGCGCGCCATCGACGACGAGCCCGCTCTGTAGCCCAGTCGTCACAGCGCAGACATCCAGGCCGTGTCGCCGAACGGCAACACAAAGCCGTTGTCTCCGAACAGCTACAAGCTAGGCTTGTCGTCGTACCCAGACATCAGACGTGGGAGGTCCCGAGCATGCGGCCGATTCAGACAACACGAGCCTTCGGGTCTGCGGTGCGACGCGCCCGCACCGATCGAGGGCTCTCGCAGGCGAAGCTCGCAGCCATGGCGGGAGTGGGCCGCCCGTGGCTGTCCGAGCTCGAGAACGGCAAGCGCACAGCGGAGCTCGGCCGGGCGCTGGCCGTGCTGAGCGTCATGGATCTGGCCCTCGCCGTGATCGAGCCGCCACCCCCGGACGCCTCCCGCATCGACCTCAACCAGTACCTCGCCGAGAGGCGGTCTTGATGGCAAGCGACGTTCTCTCCGTGGTCCTCGAGGGCCGGCCCATCGGCGAACTGGAGCGTCTCGCAGGCGGCACGCTGCGGCTCCGCTTCGACGACGCCTACCGCAGCGACCCCGAGGCAACACTGCTGTCGGTCTCGATGCCGCCGAGCACCGAGAGCCACTTCGACGCCGTCGTGAGGCCGTGGCTTTGGGGCCTGCTCCCCGACAACGAGGATGTGCTGCGCAGATGGGGCCGCGACTTCGGGGTGTCGGTCGCCTCGCCTTATCCGCTGCTGAGCACGCAGGTGGGCCACGACTGCGCGGGCGCGGTCCAGTTCTGCCGGCCTGACGATCTCGACGGACTGCTGTCCAGGCCCGGCAGCGTCTCATGGCTCGACGAAGCGCAGATCGCGACGCGTCTGCGCATGCTGCGAGCCGACTCGACGAACTGGCTGGGGCCTGGGATCACAGGCCAGTTCAGCCTCGCCGGCAGCCAGGCCAAGACGGCTCTGCATCACGTGGACGGCCGCTGGGGCGTGCCTTCCGGCGCGCTGCCCACCACGCACATCCTCAAGCCGGCGGTGCGCGGATTTGCCGATCAGCACGTCAATGAGCACATCTGCATGGCTGCCGCCAAAGCGCTCGGCCTCGAAGCGGGAGTCACCAGGATCGAGGCTTTCGAGGACGAGACAGCGATCGTGGTGGAGCGCTTTGATCGCCTGACCCGCGACGGCGCGCTGGTCCGGGTCCATCAGGAGGATGTCTGCCAGGCGATGGCGGTCTCGCCGGAGCGCAAGTACCAGTCCGACGGTGGTCCGACCCCAGCAGCGATCGCCGAGCTGCTGAGGACGGCCATTCCCAGCCCCGACGCCGAGACCGACGTGCGGCGCTTCGCCGACGCCCTGGCCTTCAACTGGCTGATCGCCGGAACCGACGCTCACGCCAAGAACTACAGCCTGCTGCTGTCTGGAACCCAGGTCCGCCTGGCGCCGCTGTATGACATCGCCTCCTACCTGCCATACGACGACAGCTACGGCCGCAAGGTGAAGCTGGCCATGAAGATCGGCGCCGACTACAGGCTGCTCCGCACCGATCGCCGCTCGGCCTGGGAGCGGACGGCCGGTCAGCTCGGGCTCGACGCAAGCCGTCTGATCGAGCGGGCCAGCTCGCTCGCCGAGCGCGCCCCGGGCACCTTTGCGACGGCTGCCGAGGAGGCAGTCGAAGCAGGTATCGATGCCGGCTTCTCCGAGCGCTTGACCGAGCTCGTCGCCGAACGGTGCCGACGCTGCGTGAGGGTCCTGAGCTGACCTCGGCCCCCGGGGCGCGGGCTAGGGTTTCCGCGAGCGTGATCGGCGTGGGGGTCCGTCGCCGAGGCACGAAGCGTGATCGCTCTGGAGGTTCTGTTGACACAGCACGGAAGCCACCGCCGCAGGGTCGTAGCACGCCAACCGGGCATAGCCCGCGCCAAGAGCAACGCCCGCGGCAGAGGCGACGCCAGAGGCAGGGGCGATGCCGGCGGCGGGGGCAGCGGGCGATGAGCGGCCGGGCGGCGGGCGTCCGCACCCCGATGCGACGCGAGCAGGGCTATGACCCCGAGCCGATGGACGTGCCGCCGATCTTCAGGTCGCCGCCGCAGCCGCTGGCGATGCTGCGCTGGCTGGCGACCAAGTTCCTGTGGCCGCAGTCGCTGGCCTGGATCGCCATCGCGGCCCTGGCCTACCACCTGTTCACGCCGCCGCTGGCCCGCTTCGCAAGCCTCAGCGTCGATGACGTCGCCCTGCTGTGGGGGCGCAACGCGGCGTTGATGCTGGTCGTCGTGGGCGGCCTGCACTGGCGGCTGCACATGCGCCGCGCCCAGGGCGCCGACTTCAAGTACGACAAGCGCCCGCTGGCCAAGGGCCGCAAGGCGTTCCTGTTCTCCGACCAGACGCGCGACAACATGTGCTTCAGCCTCATCAGCGGCTGCGGGATCGCGGCGCTCTACGAAGCCGTCATGTTCCGCCTGTACACCGCCGAGGCGCTGCCGCAGCTCGGCTCGCTCTGGGCCGTCGCCGCCATGACTTTCGCGGTGTTCTGGATCGAGGGCGTCCACTTCTACCTCAACCACCGGCTGCTGCACGTGGAGCCGCTGTATCGCTGGTTCCACGCCCTGCACCACCGCAACGTCAACACCGGGCCGTGGTCGGGCATCTCGATGCATCCCGTCGAGCACCTGCTGTACTTCTCGCTGCCGCTGGTGTTTGTGGTCGTGCCCGGCTCGCCGTTCATCGTCACCTTCTGCGGCCTGTACCTGATGCTCGGGGCGGCGGCCTCGCACTCGGGCTTCGACCGCTTCAGGATCGGCAAGCGGGCCCACATCCCCGGAGGCGACTTCTTCCACAACCTCCATCACCGCTGCTTCGAGGTGAACTACGGGATGCTGCTGGTGCCGCTGGACAAGTGGCTCGGCACCTACCACGACGGCAGCGCCGAGGCCCAGGCGCGCTTCGAGGCGCGCATCCGGGCATAACCCCGGCCCGCCGGATACGCCGCTTCGGGCACAGCGCGGCTACAACACAGCCATGGACGACACAGCCATGGGCAACGCAGCCACGATCGACGCAGCCGCCGAGAACCGCTGGCTGCAGGGCGTGGTCGTGCTGGATTTGACCCGCTACCTGGCCGGGCCGGCCTGCACCCGGATGCTGGTCGAGCTCGGCGCGGACGTGATCAAGGTCGAACAGCCCCCCTACGGCGACCCGAACCGCTCCAACAGCCCTCGCAAGAACCGCCGGGCCGGCGCCCACATCCAGCAGAACCGCGGCAAGCGCAGCGTCTGCATCGACTTCCGCAGCGAAGCGGGCATCGCTTTGGTGCGCGACCTGGTGCCGTATGCCGACGTGGTGGTGGAGAACTTCAGCCCCGGCGTGATGGCCTCCAAAGGGCTCGGCTACGACGACCTCAAAGGGCTGCGGCCGGACGTGATCATGGTGTCGATCTCGGGCTTCGGCCAGACCGGGCCGCTGTCTGAGCAGCCCTGCTTCGACCTGATCGCCCAGGCGATGAGCGGGCTGATGCACATGACCGGCGACCCGGCCGGGCCGCCCACGTTCTCGGGCATCGCCATGGCCGACACCAACGCCGGAGTTCACGCTTTCGCGGCGCTCGGCCATGCGCTGTTCCACCGCGAGCGCACCGGCGAGGGCAGCCATCTCGACATCTCCATGGTCGACTCGCTGGTGCACTTCCACGACATGACCATCCACACGGCGTCGATGGCGCCCGACGGCCCGGAGCCGATCCGGGCGGGCCGTGACTTCCCGACGCTTTCGCCGGCCGGGTCGTTTAGAGCCCCGCAGGGCTGGATCACGATCCTGTGCACCGAGGCGCAGATGGGCAACCTGTGGACGGCGCTTGGCCGCCCGGAGCTGGCCGAGGACCCCCGTTTCGAGTCCAACCCCACCCGCCTGGAGCACCGGGCGGCGCTGACCGAGATCATCGAGGCGTGGATGGCAACGCATGACAGCGACGCCGAGGTGCTCGCGGCGCTGGCCGCGGCACGGGTGCCGGCCGGCCCGGTGCTGAGCCCGAGCCAGATCCTGGAGCACCCGCATTTCGTGGCGCGCAACACGGTGCGCACCGTGGAGGATCCGCTGGCCGGGCCGGTGGCGATCCCGGGCTTCCCGATCAAGAGCAGCAGCCCGCTTCCCCCCGACGACCACCCCACGCCCGCCCTCGGCCAGCACAACGCCGAGGTGCTCGGCGGCATGCTCGGCATCAGCGAGAGCCGCATCGTCGAGCTCGAAGAGACGGGCGTGATCGCATCCAAGCAGCACTGAGCCGGCACGCAGGGTCGGCAACGGCTCAGTGCATCGGGTCACGTGCCACCGAGCCGGAGCACGCGGTCAGAGCACAGGTCACATCGCAGGCCCGGCGTGCTGTGGCGCCTGTTGTGTCGGCAGCCCGCGCGGGAGCGCGGCTGTCAGAGAGCGCAGACACGAGCGGCCGGCTCTACGCTGCCACTGGGAGCGCTCCCAGAAGACCGAGGACAAGTGCCCAAGATGTCGTCGCAAACCCAGAACGCCCAAGCGACGCTGCTCTTCGCTGGCTGCTACACGCACGAGTCGCCCGTCGGCATCCGGGTCTTCGACGCATCCGATCCCGACGGCGCCATCGTCGAGCTGAACGCGTTCACCGGCGTCGAGCATGCGTCGTTCCTCGCCGTCCACCCCAGCGGACGCGTCCTGTATGCGGTGAGCGAGACATGCGAGTTCGACGGCGCCCCCGGAGGCGGGATCGTCGCCTTGGCCATCGAAGACGACAGGTCGCTTCGCCTGATCGACAAGGCCTCGAGCCACGGGGCGTCACCGTGCCATCTGAGCGTGGACGGTGACGGCCGGCACTGCTATGCGGCCAACTACGCCTCGGGCTCGGTGGTCGCCTACGCGCTTGGCGCCGACGGCCGGTTCGGCGACCTGGCAGACCATCGCCGGCTCCGCGGATCGGGCCCGAGCCCCCGACAGCTTGGCCCCCATGCGCACTGGTTCGGTCCCGGACCCGATGCTGCGTCGGCCTACGCGGTCGATCTCGGCGCCGATCGGATCGTGCGCTTCGAACGCCGCGCCGGACATCTCGCGGGCGGCGAGAGCCGCGCCGGCGGCTGCGGGCTAGTCGAGCGCGAGCACCTCGTGCTGGTGCCAGGTTCGGGACCGCGCCAGCTTGCGTTTCACCCACGGGCGCCTGTGGCCTTCCTTGTGTGCGAGCTCGACTCCACGCTCGTGGTGCTCGACTGGGATCCCACGAGCGGCCAGCTCGAACCGCGGGCCACGCTGTCGGCGCTGCCCGGGGGATCCGAGGGCGAGTCGCTGGCCGCGGAGGTTCGCCTGCACCCCAGAGGCGACCGGGTCTACGTGTCGAACAGGGGCCACGACAGTATCGCCGTGTTCGCCTTCTGCGCAGCCGAGCGCCGCATCGAGGCTCTCGGCCATGTGCCCAGCGGGGGAGCGGGGCCCAGGAGCTTCGCCGTTCACCCGTCGGGCCGGGCGATGCTCGTCGCCAACCAGCACAGCCACCGCATCGCCGTGATGGCGCTCGACGAGCAGACCGCCATGCCGACGCTGCCGACGGCCCTGCACGACGTGTCCGAGCCCGTGTGCCTGACCTTCTCGGCGGTGCCGGCATGAACGCTGCCGAAGCCCAGCAGCCGCGCCGCGTGCTGGTGACCGGTGCCTCGGGCAGGCTCGGCCGCACAGTGGCCGCGCGTGCCCACGCCGAAGGACACCACGTTGTCGGCACCGACCTGCGCGAGGCCGGCGACGTTCCCTACCGCTTCGAGCAGGCAGACCTGTGCGATCACAGGGCAGCCCTCGGCCTGCTCACAGACATCGACGCCGTGCTGCACATCGGCAACCACGCCGGGGTCGGCGCCCTGGACCCTCAGGCGGCCTTCAACGAGAACGTGGCCATGAACCTCAACGTCTTCCAGGGCGCCGCGGAGCAAGGCGTCGGGCGGATCGTGTTCGCCAGCACCTTGCAGGTCATCGGCTCCCACATCGACCGCCGGACCGTGGTCAACGAGCCGGCCAGGCCCGCCTACCCGCTCAGCGGGGCCACGCCGGCGGACCCGTCGAACGTGTACGCCCTCAGCAAGGCCGTGAGCGAGACGATGCTGAGCTACTACGCAAGACGCTGCGGCATCGCCTGCGTCTCTCTGCGGTTCCCGCTGCTGCACCACGGCGAGGAGCGGCTGCGGGTGTCGTCGGGCCAGGAGAGCTTCACCGATGTGCTGGAGGGGTTCTCGGGCCTGACCTATGACGACGCGGCGGGTCTGTTCACGGCGATCCTGGCATCCGACGTCGAGGGCTATCGCGTCTACATGCCCGGCGTCTGCCATCGTCATCGGGATCTCGGGTTCGCCGATCTGCTGCGCACCCACTACCCCGACGTGCCCGGCTCCGTCGACGACCTCATCGACTTCTCGGACCTCACAGCGGACACCGGCTGGCAGCCCAAAGGCGGCTACCGACGATGACACGGCCCACCACCATCGCCGATGTGAAGGTGATCCTCACCCAGCCAGGCTCGGCGCGGCTTGCGATCGTGAAGGTGCTCACCTCCGAGCCGGGCCTGTACGGCCTCGGCTGCGCAACCTTCAGCCAGCGGATCCATGCGGTGGCCGCGGCGCTGGAGCGCCACCTCAAGGCCTTCGTGGTCGGCCGCGACGTGTCGCGCATCGAGGAGATCTGGCAGATGGCGATGGTGAACGGCTACTGGCGCAACGGGCCGGTCCTCAACAACGCGATCTCGGGCATCGACCAGGCTCTGTGGGACATCAAGGGCAAGCAGGCCGGCATGCCGCTGCACGACCTGCTCGGCGGCAAGGTGCGCGAGGGCGCCAACGTCTACGTGCACGCCGACGCGCCCAGCGCCTCCGAGATTGCGGAGCAGGTCAAGGCGTTCGTCGCCGAGGGCTACCGCTTCGTGCGGGTCCAGCAGGGCCTCTACGGCGGCACGGCCTCGGAGTTCGCCAAGCCCGAAGGCGCGCCCGACGGCGCCTACTACGACCCTCGGGCCTACCAGCGCGACACCCTTGCGATGCTCGAGCACGTGCGGGCCGAGGTCGGTCCGCAGCCAGAGCTCATCCACGACGTCCACGAGCGCCTGTCGCCGATCGATGCCGTCGCCTTCGCCAAGCAGGTCGAGCCGTTCGGCCTGTACTTCCTGGAGGATCTGCTCGCACCAGAGGACCTGGGCTGGCTGCAGCAGGTGCGGGCGCAGTGCGCAACGCCCCTGGCGATGGGGGAGCTGTTCAGCCATCCCCTCGAATGGCGCAGCGTGATGGCGCGCCGCCTGGTCGACTTCGTGCGCATGCACGTCAGCCAGATGGGCGGGATCACGCCTGCCCGCAAAGCCGCGGACACCGCCCACGCCTACGGGATCCGCACTGCATGGCACGGCCCTGCGGACACCTCGCCGGTCGGGCACGCCGCCAACCTGCACCTGGAACTGTGGTCGCCCGCCTTCGGGGTGCACGAGTGGTATCGGCCCAGCGATCTCGACCGCGAGATGTTCCCCGGCATGCCCGAGGTGCGCAACGGCTATCTCTGCCCGAACGGGCGCCCGGGGCTCGGCATCGACATCGACGAGCGGCTCGCAGCGCGATACCCGGTCACCGACTCCGTGGAGCGGTGGACGCAGGTCCGTCTGCCCGACGGCTCGCCGGCACGGCCGTGAGCGCTGCCGGCGATCCGCTGGAGGTCATCGGGCGCCTTCGCCTGCTGCCGCTGGCGATCGTCGACGACGCCGCCGACGCCGAGCCGCTGGCCGCGGCCCTCAACCATGCCGGGCTGCCCCTGCTGGAGATCGCCCTGCGGACCCCGGCAGGCATCGCAGCCGTGGAGAGGCTGGCTGCGCGCCCTTCGGGAATGTTCGTGGGCGCGGGCTCGGTCACGACCGCCTCGGCGGCCGCTGCGGCAGTCGATGCCGGTGCCGACTTCGTGGTCTCGCCCGGCCTGGACGAAGCAGTGATCGCAGCCGCCGCACGACAGGGCGTGCCGTGCATACCCGGAGTCGCCACGGCGACGGAGCTGATGAGGGCGATCGACTGCGGCGTCTCGGCTGTGAAGCTGTTTCCCGCCGAGGCCTGCGGTGGCTGCGAGACGATCCGCAGCCTGTCGGCGGTCTGGCCAGAAGTCCGATTCGTCCCCACCGGCGGGATCAGTCACTCCAACGCAGCCGGCTACCTGGCGCTGCCGCAGGTGCTTGCAGTCGGCGGTTCCTGGCTGGCACCGCGGGCTGCGATCGCCGCCGGCGACTGGCAGGCGATCAGCCGGGCAGCCTCGCGGTCGCGCATCCTGGTCGACGAGGCCCGCTTGGGCCCCGGACGGCGTGCGGGCGAGGGCGGGTTGCAGGCCGCGGCCACAGCGGCGCCTCAGGGGACGGCGCAAAGGTGAGCGGCGGGCTGGTGCTGCGCCCGTCGAGCGAGTGCCGCTTCGACGTGGTGGTGCTCGGCGAGGTGATGCTGCGGCTCGACCCCGGCGAGGACCGGGTGCGCACCGCCCGGGCGTTTCGGGTGAGCGAGGGCGGCGGCGAGTACAACGTCGGCCGTGCTCTGCGGCGCTGCTTCGGGCGCAGCGTGGCGCTCGTCACGGCGCTCGGCGACAACGAAGTGGCCGGTCTGCTCGCGGATCTGCTGCTGCAGGGCGGCCTCAACCTCGACCACGTGGTCGTGCGCCACAGCGACGAACTGGGCAGGGCGAACCGGACGCCGCTGAACTTCACCGAGCGCGGCTTCGGGGTGCGCGGCGCACGCGGCGTCTACGACCGCGCCCACTCGGCTGCGGCATCGCTGAGACCCGACGACGTGGACTGGGATCGGCTCTTCGGCAGCCTCGGGGCTCGCTGGCTGCACACCGGCGGGATCTTCGCCGGCCTGTCCGATGCCAGCCTCGAGACGACCCGGGCGGCCATGGCGAGCGCCCGCCGGCACGGCACCGTCGTCTCCTACGACGTCAACTACAGGCCGAGCCTGTGGGCCGCAGCCGGAGGCGCCGAGGCAGCCGAGCGTCTCACCGAAGAGCTGAGCAGCGCCGTGGACGTCCTCTTGGGGACCGATTCCGCGAGCTTCGCCGAGCGCGTCGAGCGGCTCGCCCGAACGCCGTCGGGCCCGGACGTGCTGGCCGCTGCGATTCGCACAGAGCGCTCGGCGTCGTTCAACGACTGGGGAGGGCTGGGCTGGTCGCGCACGGACGGCATCGTCGAAGGCAGCCTGCACGAGCGGCTCGAGGTGCTCGACAGGGTGGGGGGAGGCGACGGCTTCGCGGCAGGGGTCATTCACGGCCTGCTGGGCGGCGAGCCGCTGGCTGGGTGCCTCGAACTCGGGACAGCCCTCGGCGCGCTGACCATGACCACCCGCGGCGACACCGCCGCGGCCGACGAGGCCGAGGTGCGCCGCCTCGCCGCGGGCATCGGGCCGTCGACGACCCGCTGACCCTCGGCCCTCGGCGCTGCTCCCGCGGGTCTGCGCGTGCCGAGCCTGCGAGCCTGTTCCGTGGTGGTGCCGCACGTCCCCGAGGCCGGCCGAACGGGCCGCGCGGATTTGTGGTTGACTCGGCACCCCGATGTCTGTATATTCCTGGGAGCGCTCTCGGGAGCGCTCCCAGGGGGACTAGTCTCGACTAGCCGACCGACCCAACACCAACACCTACCAAGGGGGACCACCCGACATGAGGCACGCGAAGAAATCGCTGCTCCTGCTGTTCGTCGTCTTCGCTCTGCTGGCAGCCGCCTGCGGAAGCGACGACGACGATTCCAGCACATCCGCCGGAGATTCCGGCGACGACTCCGCATCCGCGGAGCCGGCACCAGAGGAAGTCACGCTGCGCGTGCTGATCCACCAGAACCCGCCGATGGTGGAGTTCATGGAGGCGTTCAACGACCAGTTCGAGGCTGACAACCCCCACATCAGCATCGACTTGTCGGTGGTGAACGCCGACGACCTCGGCGTGTCGAACCAGACCCGCCTGACCGCCAACGACATCGACGTGACGACCATCACGGTGTCGGGCTTCGCCAACCCGGTGCAGCCCTACATGAGCGGCGCCGAGCCTCCGGCCTGGCAGACGCTCATCGAGGCCGGGCTGCTGCTCGACCTCACCGACGAGCCGTTCGTGGCCAACTACGACCAGGCGGCGATCGCCGAGGGCGGCTCCTTCGACGGCCGCGTCTACTCGGTCAACCTCGGCCGGGTCTCCTACTCCGGCATGTTCGTCAACCTCGACCTCCTCGACGAGGTCGGCGTGGGCGTCCCCACCACCTGGGACGAGCTCGTCGCCGCCTGCGACGCCGTCAAGGAAGCGGGCAACGAGTGCATGACCGCCGGCGGCGCCGACGGCTGGCCCATCTTCGTGGGCGCCTACGGCCTGCTCGGCTCGTTCTACCCCGACCAGGAGGCGCTGGTCGAGGGGCTGTGGACCGGCTCGATCCGCTGGAACGACGAGAAGGGCCAGGAGCTGTTCCGCCGCTACCAGACCTACGCCACCGAGATGCTCGAGGAGGGCGTCACCGGCCTGGCCCATGACGCCGCCATCGTCCGCTATGCCGCAGGGGACGTGGCCTTCGCCCCCACCGGCGTCTGGCAGGCCCCTGCGCTCGAAGGCGCCGGAGCCGAGTTCGAGTGGACCTACATCCCCTTCCCGGGCAGCGACGATGCCGCGGACAACCAGTACCTGTTCGGCAAGTACGACCAGGGCTGGGCGATCGCGGCCGACACGCCCAACAAGGATGCGGCGCTGGCCTATCTGACGGCGTTCTCCGAGCCCGACAACTACAACGCCTTCGCCAACGCCGTGGGCTTCCTGCCGACCCAGCCGACCGCCACGCTCGACAGCACGCTCGGCGAGGCAGTCGCCCCGCTGCTGGCGAACTACCGCGTCGGCTTCGAGCAGTGGTGGACGGGCCCCTCCGGGGCCGGCCAGTGGAGCAACGGCTCGCTGGCGGCATCGTGGTTCGCTCCGTTCAACGAGTGGACCGACGCGGCCGAGCTGGCAGACCAGGTCCAGGCGGACCTCGAAGCCGGCCTCGGCTGAGCCGACGATCGACGGGCCGAGCAGCCGCTGCGAGCCTCCCTCGGGGATCTCTGCGCCGGCTGCTCGGTCGTCGCCCAGCGACGCCCAGTTAGTCTTTGAACAGTCGCTCCGAGTGGAGGACAAGTGGCTGCTCAGCAGAGATACCTGTTCGGAGGAGGCCGGCTCGGCCGCCTGCTGCCGTGGGTGCTGCTGGCGCCGGGGGTCTTCTTCTATTTCCTGATCGGCGTCGGGCCGTCGCTGGCCACGGCGATCTACTCCTTCACCGACGCCACCGGCATCCGCGGCATCGCCGTCAACTGGATCGGCTTCGACAACTTCGACGAGTTCCTGTTCCAGGGCAACGCCTCGCGCGACAACATCGCCGCCCTGAGGCGCACCCTGGTCTTCATGGTGCTGGTCACCTTCATCCAGTTCGGCCTGGGGCTGGTGATGGCGCTGCTCGTCAACCAGAAGCTGCGGGGCCGCATGATCTTCCGCACGCTGTTCTTCGTGCCGGTGATCCTCGGGGTGGCTGTGCAGGGGCTGATGTGGAAGCTGTTCCTGCTGCCCCGCGGCGGGCCCATGGCCGAGCTGTTCGGCTGGTTCGGGGTCGAGTCGGAGTTCCTGGGCGGGCCGCAGGCGTTCTACTGGGTGATCGTCGTGCAGATCTGGGCCAACGCCGGGTTCACGATGGTGATCTTCCTGGCCGGCATGCAGACGATCCCCGCTGAGCTGTACGAGGCCGCGGCGGTCGACGGGGCGGGCGGCTGGAAGCTCTTCAGGCACCTCACCTGGCCGCAGCTGACCCCGGCGGTGAACACCAACTTCCTGCTCAACATCATCGGCTCGCTCCAGGCGTGGATGCTGTTCCTGGTGCTGGTCGGCTACCGCAACGGCACCCAGGTGCTCGGCTACCTGGTGTACGCCGAGGGGTTCGGCCAGACCGACGGCTCGGGCAGCTCGTTCCGCCAGGGCTACGCGGCCGCGGCCTCGATCGTGCTGTTCCTGCTGGTGCTGGTGATCGGGATGGCGGCCAACTTCGTGGTCACCCGCAGAGAGCGGAGGTACATGGGATGAGCGTCGCAGCCCGAGCCAAAGCCCCGCCGGTCTACGACAGCGGCGCGGCCAAGCGGCGCGGCCTGCGGCGCAAGGCGGTCTCCTACGCCATCCTGGTGCTCTTCGCGGCGTTCTACGTGGGGCCGCTGCTGATGCTGATCAGCGCCTCGCTGAAGTCGCTGCCGGAGTTCTTCAAGAACCCCACCGGCCTGCCCGAGGGGCTGCTCCTGGAGAACTTCAGCGAGGCCTGGAGCCTGGCGAACTTCCCGGGCTACATGCTCAACTCGCTGATCTACACAACCGTGGCGACAGCGCTGTTCGTGGTCATGTCCGTCTTCGTGGCCTTCGCCATCGCCCGCGGCTACGTGAAGGGCGCCGGCGCGCTGCTCACCCTCTACGTGGTGGCGCTGTTCCTGCCGCCCGCGTTGATCCCGCAGTTCCAGCTGATCCTCAACCTGGGCCTGTTCAACACCCGCACCGGCTACATCCTGCTGTTCCTCATCAACCCCATCGGCCTGATCATCCTGGTCAACTACATCAAGTCGATCCCCACCGAGCTCGACGAGTCGGCCGCCATGGACGGCTGCGGCTACATCCGCTTCGTGTTCACGATCCTCATCCCGCTGATCCGCCCGGCCATCGCCACGGTCACCGTGATCCATGCCATCGGCATCTGGAACGAGCTGATCCTGGCCACCGTGTACCTCACCAACGACGACCTCTACCCGATCACCAGGGGGCTCATCGTCTTCGAGGGCGTCTACGGAAGCGACTGGCCCAAGCTGGCGGCAGCGGTGCTGATGCTGATGTTCCCCATGCTGGTGCTGTTCATGTTCCTGCAGCGCTACATCATCTCCGGGCTCACGTCCGGCGCGGTCAAGGGCTAGATGTGAAGGGCCGGATCGGCGTCGTGCGGCCCGCCACGATGCGAGCGCCTGCGCGCCGGCGAGCCGTCGGGCAGACGGGCCTGCGTCCACGGTCCGGCGCGGCCGCGCCCGCGGTGGTGTTGGCGGCGCTGCTGGGCCTGACGGCGCTCGCCGGCTGCTCGTCGGGCGACGACCCGCCGTCGTCGGCGCCGGAGGCCACCGACGGCCCCGCCGCCTCCCCGAGCACCGCGCCGACCAGCGCGCCGACCACGGTCCCCGTGCCGCCGACCTCTGCTGCGATCGCCGCGCCCGAGCCGATCCCTCCCGAGCCGCCCGAGGGCATGGAGCTGGTCTGGAGCGACGAGTTCGACGGCGACAGCATCGACCGCGCGAACTGGGCCTTCGACATCGGCGGCTGGGGCTGGGGCAACGGCGAGGCCCAGCACTACACGGACCGGCCCCACAACGCCCGCCTGGAGAACGGCCTGCTGGTGATCGAGCTGCGCCAGGAGCGCTACGAGGACTCCTACTACACCTCGGCCCGCCTGCTGACCCAGGGCCTGCAGGAGTTCCAGTACGGGCGCATCGAGGCGCGCATCAAGGTGCCCAAGGGCGCCGGCACCTGGCCCGCCTTCTGGATGCTCGGCGCCGGCTTCGAGCACCACGCCGAGGATCCCGCAAAGCGCTGGCCCAACGTCGGCGAGATCGACATCATGGAGTACGTCGGGCGTGAGCCGGACCTGGTGCTGGGCACGCTTCACGGACCGGGCTACGCGGGCGCCGGGTCGCTGTCGCGCTGGAACCGCCAGGACTACGAGATCGGCGACGACTGGCACACCTTCGCCGTGGACTGGAACGCCGAGCGGATCCAGTGGTTCTACGACGGCGAGATGTACTACGAGCTCGGTCCCGAAAACCTGGGCAACCGCGAGTGGGTGTTCGACCAGCCGTTCTTCATGATCCTCAACCTCGCTCTGGGCGGCACGCTCGGCGGCAACATCGCCGCTGACCTCCAGTTTCCGATCCACTACTACGTCGACTGGGTGCGGGTCTACCAGACGGCCGCAGACCCGAACGGCTAGGGCCTTGGCAGCCTCGGACCGCAGCGCACGCCCGCCGTCGCGCGATCTCACCCTGGAGCAGATCGGCGAACGCGCCGGTGTCTCGCGGTCCACCGTCTCGCGGGTCCTCAACTACCACGCCGACGTGAGCCCCGAGGTGCGCGCCCGCGTGGAGGCCGTGATCCGCGAGACCGGCTACCTGCCGAACCAGGCGGCACGGGCTCTGGTGTCGAGTCGCAGCGGGCTGATCGGCCTGGTGATGCTGACCGAGCCCGACGAGCTCTTCGGCGACCCCTACTACTCGGCTCTGGCCACAGGCATCCAGCAGGGCTGTGCCGATCACGACCTGATCTTCTCGATCTTCCCGGTGCAGAGCCCCGCGGGCAGTCCCGACTCGCTGACCCCCCAGATCGCCCAGGGCTTCGTGGACGGGGTGATCGTCACCGCAGGCCCGCGCAGCGAGCGGCTCATCGCCGACCTGCGCAGGCGCGGCAAGCGAATGGTGGTGGTGGGCCACCCCGACGACGACGCAGACCTGCTGCGCGTGGACGTGGAGAACCGCTCCGGCAGCGAGGCGGCCGTGAGCCATCTCATCGCCTTGGACCGCAGCCGGGTCGGCTTCGTGGGCGCGGCCCGCGACCACCGTTACGGCAGGGAACGGCTGGAGGGCTACCGCGACGCCCTCGAGAAGCAGGCACGCCGCTTCGACGAGCGCCTGGTCCGCCTGGACGACCCCAGCCCTGCCGGGGGACGCCGGGCCACGGCGGCCCTGCTGAGCGAGCGTCCTGATGCAATCTACGTGTGCACCGACCCCATGGCCGCCGGCGCCTATGAGGCGCTGCGCGAGGCAGGGCTGGCGATCCCCGACGACGTGGCGGTCGTGGGCTTCGACGGGCTGCCGCGTGGTCCGCGTCTGGAGCCTGCTCTCACCACGGTCGTGCAGCCCGTGGCCGATGTCGGGCTTGCGGCCGTGGAGCTGCTCGCGGGCGACGACGAGCCGCCGCGTGTGGTCATGCTGCCTGCGACGCTGCGCGTCGGCGCCTCGTGCGGCAGTGCCGCCGCCTGAGCCGCCCGCAAACTGCCTCAGACAAGCACTTCGGACGCCGGCCCCGGCAACGGCCTCCGACAGCGCTCTGCGACGGCTGTCTCGGCGTAGCCGAAGCCGGCCGCGCCTGCTAGCTTGAGAACTCGACCGTGAAACGGGTCCGGAGAGGCTCGTACGGACGAAAGAGGGACAACTTGGCTGAGCGAGAACGGCGTCTGGCTGCGCCACACGGCGGCAGCTTCGAGCCACGCACCAGGGTGATGTCCGCAGAAGACGTGGCCCGGGCCATCCGCCGCATGGCGCACGAGATCCTGGAGCGCAACCAGGCCACGGGCGACCTGGTGATCATCGGCATGCAGACCGGCGGAGTCGCCCCCGCCCGGCGCCTGGCCGACGACATCGCCGCCATCGAGGGCAGCCCCCCGGCGTTCGGCACCGTCGACGCCACCTTGCACCGCGACGACTTCGGCATCCGCCCGGTCAGACCCGAGGCGGCCACCGAGATCCCCGTCGACCTCGCCGACAAGGTGGTCGTGCTGGTGGACGACGTGCTCTACACGGGGCGCACCGTGCGAGCCGCCCTCGATGCCATCCACAGCTACGGGCGGCCGCGGGCGATCCAGCTGGCGGTGATGGTGGACCGCGGCCACCGCGAGCTGCCGATCCGGGCCGACTACGTGGGCAAGAACCTGCCGACCCGGCGCGACGAGATGGTGGACGTGAACGACGACGGCGTCGACCTCGGCGACATCATCAGCGCCGACGCCGGGCAGGGCGGCGGCTCGTGAGCGGGCCAAGACGCCACCTGCTGTCGATGGCCGACCTCGACCGGGACGACATCGAGCATCTGCTCACGCTCACAGACTCGTTCGCCGAGGTCGGCCGGCGTGCCATCCCAAAGGTCCCCGCCCTGCGCGGCAAGACCATCGCCTGGCTGTTCTACGAGGACAGCACCCGCACCCGCCTGTCGTTCGAGACCGCGGCCAAGCGCCTCTCGGCGGACACCATGAACTTCTCGGTCTCGGGTTCCTCGGTCGCCAAGGGCGAGTCGCTGCGCGACACCGTGGAGACGATCGCGGCCATGGGCGTCGATGGCATCGTGGTGCGCCATCAGGCAGCCGGCGCGGCGCACCAGGTGGCCCGCTGGGCCGACGCCTCGGTGATCAACGCAGGCGACGGCTGCCATCAGCACCCAACCCAGGCGCTGCTCGACCTCTACACCGCCCGCCGCCACCTGGGCGAGCTCGACGGCAAGCGCCTGGCGATAGTCGGCGACATCCGCCACTCTCGGGTGGCCCGCAGCAACGTCGACGGCTTCGCGGCGATGGGTGCGCAGGTGACGATCGTGGCACCGCGCACGCTGCTGCCTGTGGACCTCAGCGGCTGGCCCGTCACCGTCAGCCACGACCTCGACGCCGTGCTCGGCGACCTCGACATCTGCTATCTGCTGCGCATGCAACTGGAGCGCCAGAGCGACGCCGTGGTGCCCACGCTGCGCGAGTACCACACCGAGTACGGGCTCACCGTCGAGCGGGCCGACCGCCTGCGCCCCGGCGCGCTGGTCATGCACCCCGGGCCGATGAACCGCGGCGTGGAGATGGCAGGCGCCGTCGCCGACCGGCCCAACGCCGTGATCACCGAGCAGGTCGCCAACGGCGTGGCCCTGCGCATGGCGGTGCTGTTCGAGCTGCTCGGCTCGCGGCTCGATACCGTCGAGGGCGTGGCGGCCGTCGCATGAGCAAGGTGGTCGCACTGAGCCAGGGCAAAGGCGACGTCTTGGTCCGCGGCGGGCGGGTTATCGACCGCCGCGGCGAGCGGGCCGCCGACGTGGCGATCGCAGGCGGCCGCATCACAGCCGTGGAGCCCGCCCTCGATCCCGCCGACTCGCCAGCCGCCATGGTGCTCGACGCTTCGGGGTGCATCGTGAGCCCGGGCTTCGTCGATCTTCACGTGCATCTGCGCGAGCCCGGCCACGAGGAAGCCGAGACGATCCAGACAGGCGCCCGCGGCGCAGCTCTGGGCGGCTTCACCGCGGTGGTGGCGATGCCCAACACCACGCCCGACATCGACTGCGCCGCGGTGGTCTCAGAGGTCAACGAGATCGCCCGCCATGCGCCATGCGACGTGTACCCCTCGGCGGCGATCACCGTCGGCCGCCAGGGCGAGCAGCTCACGCCGATGGCCGAGCTGGTGCGGGCGGGGGTGCGCATCTTCACCGACGACGGCCGCGGCGTGCAGGACGAGCGGATCATGCGCTCGGCGCTCGAGTACGCCTCGGGCCTGAGCCATCTCGCCGGCGGCGCGCCGATCGTGCTGGCCCAGCACTGCGAGGTCGAGTCGCTGAGCCGCGGCGGCTCGATGCACGAAGGCGAGTGGTCGTCACGCCTCGGTATCACAGGCCAGCCCGCCGAGGCCGAGGACCTGATGGTGATGCGCGACATCGCCCTGGCCCGGCTCAGCGGCGCCAGGGTGCATTTCCAGCACGTCTCGACCGCTGGCTCGCTGGCTCAGATCCGAGCCGCCCGCGCCGCAGGCGTGGCCGTCACCGCCGAGGCGACCACCCATCACTTCACCCTCGACCACTCCTGTTGCGCATCGTTCGACCCGGTGTTCAAGGTGCACCCGCCGCTGCGCACCACCGAGGACGTGGCCGCCGTGAAGGCCGCCCTCGCCGACGGCACCGTCGACGCCATCGCCACCGACCATGCGCCCCACACCGCGGACCACAAGCAGCGGCCCTTCGCCGACGCGCCGCCGGGGATGCTCGGGCTGGAGACCGCCTTCGCGCTGGCCAACAGCGAGCTGGGCCTGCCGATCGAGCGGCTGCTGGCGCTGCTGTCGTGGCAGCCCGCAGCCATCGCAGGCATCGACGACACCCACGGCGGCCCGATCGAGGCGGGGCGTGCGGCGAACCTCTGCGTGATCGACCCCGATCACGCCTGGACCGTGAACGGCGCGGCCATGGCCAGCCGCAGCTCCAACACGCCCTATGAGGGCCGTCAGGTACGAGGCCGGATCCGTCACACGGTCCTGCACGGCGAGCCTGTGGTCGTCGACGCGCAGGCCACGCGGTGAGCGGCGAGCCCGAAGTGCCCGCTGAGCCCGCCGCAGCCGAGCGCCCGCCCGAGCGCCGCGAGTACCTGCTGGTTCTCGCCGACGGCGAGGTCTTCGAGGGCGAGGGCATCGGCGCCGATCCCGCAGGCGGGGCGGCCTCGGGCGAGGCCGTGTTCAACACCGTGCTGACCGGCTACCAGGAGGTCATCACCGACCCGTCTTACGCGGGCCAGATCATCGCCTTCACCTACCCCCACATCGGCAACTACGGCGTCAACTCAGCCGACAACGAGGCCGCCCGGCCGTTCTGCCGCGGGGTGGTCATCCGCGACCTGCCGCGCCGCGCCAGCAACCGCCGCAGCGAGGAGCACCTCGACGCCTGGCTGCGCCGCCACGGGGTGCCCGGCATCGTCGGCATAGACACCCGCCGCCTCACCCGCCACATCCGCGACGACGGCGCAATGCCCGCCGCCTTCGGCCCCGCAGACGAAGCCGCCCTCGCTGCCGCCGCGGCCCGCGAGCCCGGCACGACCGGCGTCGATCTGGTCTCGGAGGTCACCACGGCGCAGCCTTACGCGTACGGCGACGGGCCGCGCAGCGTGGTCGTCTACGACCTCGGCGTGAAGGCCACCATGCTGAACCGTCTGGGGCGCCTGGCCACCCTGACCGTGGTGCCCGCCCACACGCCAGCCGCTGAGGTGCTGGCCATGGAGCCCGACGGGGTGTTCCTGTCCAACGGCCCCGGCGACCCGGTCGAGGCCGGCCCGATACTGCAAGAGCTGCCCGAGCTGATGGCGAGTCTGCCGGTGTTCGGCATCTGCCTCGGTCACCAGGTGATGGCCCTCGCGCTCGGCGGGAGCACCTTCAAGATGGCCTTCGGGCATCACGGCGGCAACGTCCCCGTGCAGGACACCCGCACCGGCAAGGTGGAGATCACCAGCCAGAACCACAACTTCGCGGTGGCGCAGGGCTCGGTGCCGGGTGTGACCGAGACCCATGTGTGCCTCAATGACGGGGTGCTGGAGGGCTTCGTGCATGACGAGCTGCCGGCCTTCAGCGTGCAGTACCACCCCGAGGCCGGGCCCGGCCCGCACGACAGCCTCTACCTCTTCGAGCGCTTCGCCGAGCTGATGGACCGCCACGGCGCCGGGCGCAGCGAACCAGCCACGCCCGGCGAAGCGGGCGCCGCCGGCGAACCAGGAGCGGGGGCGTCCTGATGCCGCGACGCGACGACCTCGAATCGATCCTGATAATCGGCTCGGGCCCGATCGTGATCGGCCAGGCCTGCGAGTTCGACTACTCCGGCACCCAGGCCTGCCGGGTGCTGCGCGAAGAGGGCTACCGGGTGATCCTCGCCAACTCCAACCCGGCGACGATCATGACCGACCCCGAGTTCGCCGATGCCACCTACGTGGAGCCGCTCGACGCCGCGCTGCTGGCCAAGATCGTCGAACGCGAGCGCCCCGACGCGGTGCTGCCGACCCTCGGCGGCCAGACCGGGCTCAACCTGGCCATGGAGCTGCAGAACGACGGCGTGCTGGAGCGCTTCGGCGTGGAGCTGATCGGCGCGGATGCCACAGCCATCGCCACCGCCGAGGACCGCGAGCAGTTCAAGCTGGCCATGCAGGAGATCGGCCTCGACGTGGCCCGCTCGGGCATCGCCCACAGCATGGACGAGGCCCGCCGGGTGATCGGCGAGGTCGGCCTGCCCGTCATCATCCGCCCCGCCTACATCCTCGGCGGCCGCGGCACCGGGATCGCCAACACCCCCGAGGAGTTCGAGGCGATCGCGAGCTACGGCCTCGAGTGCAGCCCGATCAGCGAGATCCTCATCGAGGAGTCGATCGCCGGCTGGAAGGAGTTCGAGTACGAGGTGATGCGCGACCGCGCCGACAACTGCGTGATCGTCTGCTCGATCGAGAACTTCGACCCGATGGGCGTGCACACCGGCGACTCGATCACCGTCGCCCCCGCCCAGACCCTCACCGACACCGAGTACCAGCAGATGCGCGACGGCTCGTTCGCCTGCATCCGCCGGGTGGGGGTGGAGACCGGCGGCTCCAACGTGCAGTGGGCCGTCGATCCCCAGACCGGCCGCCAGGTCATCATCGAGATGAACCCGCGGGTGAGCCGCAGCTCGGCGCTGGCATCGAAGGCCACCGGCTTCCCGATCGCCAAGATCGCCGCCAAGCTCGCCGTCGGCTACACCCTCGACGAGATCCCCAACGACATCACCGCCAAGACCCCGGCCAGCTTCGAGCCCTCGATCGACTACGTGGTCACCAAGGTGCCGCGCTGGGCGTTCGAGAAGTTCCCCGGCACCTCGGGGGTGCTGGGCACCTCGATGCAGTCCGTCGGCGAGGTGATGGCCATCGGGCGCACCTTCGCCGAGTCGCTGCAGAAGGCGCTGCGCTCGCTGGAGCAGGGCCGTTTCGGGCTCAACGCCGACCCCGCCGAGGCGCTGGCCGACGGCACCCCGACCGAGGCGCTGCTGGCGGCCGCGGCCGTGCCCACCCCGGACCGGCCCTTCGAGATCGAGACGCTGCTGCGCCGCGGCGTGAGCATCGAGCAGATCCACGAAGCCACAGGCGTCGACCCCTGGTTCCTGGACCAGATGCTGACGATCACCGAAGCCCGCCTGGAGGCCCAGGGCGGCACGCTCGATTCCCTGGGCCGCCGCGACTGGCGGCGCCTCAAGCGGCTCGGCTTCTCCGACGCCCAGCTCGGCTTCCTGCTCGACGCGCCCGAGCCCGAGGTGCGCCGCGCCCGTCTCGACGCCGGCGTGGCCGCCGTCTTCAAGACCGTCGACACCTGCGCGGCGGAGTTCGAGGCCGCCACGCCGTACCACTACTCGACCTACGAGGACACCGACGAGGTGCGCCCCGGCGAGCGGGCCCGCGTGGTCATCCTGGGATCCGGCCCCAACCGCATCGGCCAGGGCATCGAGTTCGACTACTGCTGCGTGCACGCCGCCTTCGCGCTGCGCGACGCCGGCTACGAGACGGTGATGGTCAACTGCAACCCCGAGACCGTCTCCACCGACTACGACACCTCCGACCGCCTCTACTTCGAGCCGCTCACGCATGAGGACGTGGTCAACGTGATCGCCATCGAGCAGCCGGTCGGGGTGATCGTGTCGCTCGGCGGGCAGACGCCGCTGAAGCTGGCCGACCTGTTGCCGGCGGAGCTGGTGCTGGGCACTTCGGCGGACTCGATCGACATGGCCGAGGACCGCGAGCGCTGGAACGCAGTATGTGCCCGCCTGGAGATCCCCCAGCCCGCCTCGGGCACCGCTTTCGACCTCGACGGCGCTCGGGGGGTGGCCGCCAGGATCGGCTACCCGGCGCTGGTGCGCCCGTCGTACGTGCTGGGCGGGCGGGCCATGCAGATCGTCTACGACGACGACCAGCTCGCCGAGGCCATGGCCGAGCTGGCCGGCTCGGGCTCTCTGGGCCGCGAGGGCGGCCTCTCCGCCGAGCGGCCGGTGCTGATCGACCGCTTCCTCGAGGACGCCACCGAGGTGGACGTGGACGCCCTGCGCGACAGCTCAGGCGAGGTGCTGATCGGGGCGGTGATGGAGCACGTGGAGGAGGCCGGCGTGCACAGCGGCGACTCGGCGTGCGTGATCCCGCCGACCCGTCTGGCGCCCGAGACCGTCGCCGTGATCGAGGACTACACCCGCCGCATCGCCGCCGCCCTCGACGTGTGCGGGCTGATCAACATCCAGTACGCCGTGAAGTCGGGCCAGGTGTTCGTGATCGAGGCCAACCCGCGGGCGTCGCGCACCGTGCCGTTCGTGGCCAAGGCCACCGGCGTGCCCCTCGCCAAGGCGGCGGCGCGAGTGATGCTGGGCGCCACGCTCGACGAGCTGCGCAGCGAGGGCCTGCTCGTGGAGCGGGTGGTGTCTGATCACGTGTCGATCAAGGAGGCGGTGCTGCCGTTCGACCGTTTCCCCTCCTCCGACGCCGTGCTCGGGCCGGAGATGCGCGCCACCGGCGAGGTGATGGGGATCGACATGACCCCGGGCCTGGCGTTCGTGAAGTCGCAGCTCGCCGCGGGCACCCGGTTGCCCGACGCGGGCACGGTGTTCATGTCGCTGGCCGACCGCGACAAGTCCGTCGGCGTCGCGGCTGCTGCGATCTTCGTCGAGCTGGGATACGAGATCGCCGCCACCTCGGGCACCGCCGCGGCGCTGCGCTCCCACGGCGTGGCGGTCGCCTTCGACGTGGCCAAGCTCGGCGACGACGACAGCGCCGCTGACTCCGCAGGCGCTGCGGCCAACGCCGTGGAGCTGATCGAACGCGGCGACGTGAAGCTGGTGGTCAACTCGCCGCGGGGCCGCGGGCCGCGTGCCGACGGCGCCCACATCCGCAGCGCCGCCGGCCAGGCCGGGGTGCCGCTGCTCACCACCGGCGCGGCCGCCCTGGCCGCAGCGAACGGCCTGCGCGACTGGAAACGCCACCCGCTGCGGGTGCGCAGCCTCCAGGAGTACCACCGCGGCGTGTCGCGGGACTCGCTCGCCGGCCAGGGCGACCTGTTCTCCCAAGCAGCGACCGCATCCGCCGTCGAGCCGTCATCCGCAGGCCACGAAGCGTCTTCCTCCGGCAACGACGAGCCTTCCGCCGCCGGCACGCAAGAGCCGGCCCCAGCCGAGGAGGCGACCTGACCGACACCGCCGTCACCGTGGGCTCAGTGGAGCTGCGCGCCCCGGTGCTGACCGCCTCGGGCACCGCAGGCCACGGCGCCGAGCTGGCGCGCTACCTGCGGCCCGCCGAGCTGGGCGCGGTGGTGGTGAAGTCGATGAAGGCCCAGCCCTGGCCCGGCAACCCCGCCCCGCGTCTGCACCCGACGCCTGCGGGGATGCTCAACAGCGTGGGCCTGCAAGGCGAGGGCGTGGACCACTGGTTGGCCAACGACCTGCCGCCGCTGCTCGACACCGGCGCAACGGTCGTGGCCAGCATCTGGGGCAGCACCGTCGACGAGTTCGCCGCCGCCGCGGAGGCGCTGGCCGCAGCGCCCGAGCAGGTCGTTGCCGTGGAGGTCAACGTGTCGTGCCCCAACCTCGATGACCGAAGCCGCATGTTCGCCCACTCGGCGCAGGCCACAGCCCAGGCGGTCGCAGCCGCAGCGGCCTGCGGGCGGCCCCGCTGGGCCAAGCTCAGCCCCAATGTCGCCGACATCGCCGAGATCGCAGGCGCCGCAGCGCAGGCAGGCGCCGAGGCTGTGGTGCTCACCAACACGCTGCTCGCCATGGCCATCGACGTCGACGCCCGCCGGCCGCTGTTGGGAGCGGGGCGCGGTGGCCTCTCCGGCGCAGCCATGCGGCCCGTGGCGGTGCGGGCCGTCTTCGACGTGTACGAGGCGCATCCCGGGCTGCCCATCGTGGGCGTCGGCGGGGTCTGCTGCGGCGACGACGTGGCCGAGTTCATGCTGGCCGGCGCATCGGCGGTGCAGGTCGGCACCGCCACCTTCGCCGACCCCAGGGCGCCGCGGCGCATCCTCGCTGAGTTCGAGGCCTACTGCGAACGGCGCCAGGTGGCCAGCGCCTCCGAGCTGACAGGAGCAGCCCATGGCTGACAGCCCCCCCGGCAGTGCCGCCGACAGTCCCGCCGGCAGTGCCGCCCGCAGTGCCGAGAGCGCCGCCAGTCCAGGGGCCGGGCCGCCGCCGAGCCCCGAGGTGAGCGACCGTCTGGCGCTGGCCCTCGACGTGGACGACCTGGTGGTGGCGCTGCGGCTCGGGCGGCAGCTCAGCGGGTGCTTCGGGGTGGCCAAGGTCGGCCTGGAGCTCTACACGGCCGCCGGCCCCGAGGCGATAGCGGCCGTCGCCGGGCTCGGCTACCGCATCTTCGCCGACCTCAAGCTGCACGACATCCCGACCACCGTGAACAAGGCGGCCAGAGTGATCGGCGCCTACGGCGTGCAGTACCTCACCGCGCATGCCCTCGGCGGCGTCGACATGCTGCGAGCCGCTGCCGAAGGGCTCGCCGAAGGCGCCGCGGACGCCGGCGCAGAGCGCCCGAGCCTGCTGGCGATCACGGTGCTCACCAGCCATGCCACAGCGCCGCCCGAGACGATGGCCGAACGCCTGGCCACAGCCGCCGAGGCAGGCTGTCAGGGCATCGTCTGCGCGGTGCCGGCGCTGGCCGAGGCCCTGCGCCTGCAGCCCGGCCTGCTGCGGGTCACCCCGGGAATCCGCCTGCCCGGCGACTCCGCGCACGACCAGGCCAACCCGGCCACCCCGGCCGCGGCGCTCAGCAGCGGCGCCGACCTGCTGGTGATCGGCCGTTCCGTCACCAATGCCGACGATCCCGTCGAGGCGGCGCGCCGCATCCACGAGTCCGCATCGCAGGCCCTCAGAGCCGGATAACGGGCACTGTCGCCCGTCGCCGCAGAACTGCCATCGCGCCCGCGCCGGGCCGCATGCGCCGACTACAGTCCCGGCCATGCCACAACCACCGCCTCAGATATCCGACGAAGCGCGCCGAGCGGCCCTGGCCAAGGCAGCCGCCGCCAAGCGGGCCAGATTCGAGATCAAGGAGCGCCTCAAGGCCGGCACCCTGAGCCTCTCGGAGCTGCTGAGCGACATCGACGACCCCATCGTCGCCCGCACCAAGGTGCTGCCGATCCTGGAGTCGCTGCCGCAGGTGGGCAAGGTGAAGGCCCGGCGCACCATGGAGAGCATCGGCATCGCCGAGAACCGCCGGCTCGGGGGCCTGGGCCGCAAGCAGCGAGCCGAGCTGATCGAGATCTTCGGCTGACCGAGGCCGCTCCCATGACGCCCGAAGACCGCGTGATCGTGGTGATCTCGGGTCCCGGAGGCGTGGGCAAGGGCACGATCGTCGACCGCCTGCTCGCCCAAGACCCGCAGCTCTGGCTGTCGAGGAGCTGGACCACCCGCGAGCGGCGCCCCGGCGAGGCCGCGGATGCCTACCGCTTCGTCAGCGAGCAGGCCTTCCGGCGCCACGCCGAGCAGGGCGGCTTCCTGGAATGGGTGGAGTTCCTCGACTACCTGCTGGGAACACCGGTGCCCGATCCGCCCAGCGGGCTAGACGTCATCTTCGAGATCGACGTGCGGGGCGCTGCGGTGGTGAAGAAGCGCTACCCCGAGGCGCTGCTGATCCTCGTGGACGCCCCCAGCCGCGACCATCAGCGCCGCAGGCTGCAAGGCCGCGGCGATCCCGAGGACACCGTGGCCAAGCGGCTCGCCAAGGCCGCCGAGGAGATCGCCCAAGCCGACCGCCTGGGCGCGACGCTGGTGGTCAACGACGATCTGCAACGCGCCACCGACCACATCGCCGGGCTCATCGAGGCGCGCCGCTGGCTGCGCCGCTGAGGGGCCGTCCGCTGCTAGGCTGACGTGCCGCTCCACAGCCACTCGACAGCTAGGAAACCAGCACATGGCGCACGGATACGACACGATGATGGAGCCCGCCATCGAAGGGCTGCTCGACAAGGCCGAGTCGTCGAAGTTCGGCCTGGTCACCTTGGCCGCCCGGCGCAGCCGCGACATCACCGCCTATGTCGGCCAGCTCGGCCAGGGGATCGGCGCGACCGTGCCGCCGCAGGTGGCGTCCACCTCGGCCAAGCCGCTGTCGATCGCACTAGAGGAGATCGCAGCCGACAAGATCGTCGGCGAGCCCTACGACCCCGAGGCTGCCGAGGCCGCGATGGAGGCCGAGGCCCTGGCAGCCGCTGAGGCCCTGGCCGCCGAGGAGGCCGCCGCAGAGGCAGCGGCAGCGGCCGAGACCGGGCTCGGCGGCGACGACGCAGCCTGAGCGTCGGCTCATGGGCCCGCTAGCCGGCCGCCGCATCGTCCTCGGCGTGACCGGGGGCATCGCGGCCTACAAGGCGGTCGAGGTCTGCCGACGCCTGGTCGACGCAGGCGCTCACGTCAGCGCGATCCTCACCGCAGGCGGTCGCCGCATGATCGGCGAGGCCACGCTGTCGGCGCTGGCCAGCGAGCCGGTGCGCACCTCGCTGTTCGACGACCCCGACTCGCCGATACCCCACACCGAGCTGGGCCGCAGCGCCGATCTGGTGCTGGTCTGCCCGGCAACGGCACGGGTGCTCAGCGACATGCGAACCGGGCGCAGCGCCGAACTGCTGACCGCCACGATCCTGGCCACCCGGGCGCCCGTGATGGTGTGCCCGGCCATGCACACCGAGATGTGGGAGCAGCCGGCCGTGCAGGAGAACCTGGCGGTGCTCGCCGAGCGCGGCGTGCAGGTCGTGTGGCCCGCCGAGGGCCGCCTCGCCGGCGGCGACGTCGGCATGGGGCGGCTCGCCGAGCCCGAGACCGTGGTCTCCGCGGTGCTCGCGGCGCTCGGTCCCAGCGACCTGGACGGCGCAAAGGTGCTGGTCACCGCGGGCGGCACCCGCGAGCCGATCGACAGCGTGCGCTACGTCGGTAACCGCTCCTCGGGCCGCCAGGGCCACGCCTTGGCCGCCGAGGCCGTGGCCCGCGGCGCCGAGGTGGTGCTCGTCACCACCCAGCCCGACTCAGCCCCCGCCGGCGTGCGGGTGCTGCCGGTGGAGACCGCCGAGCAGATGGCGGTCGCCTGCGAGCAGGAGGCGCCGGACTCGGCGGTCGTGGTGATGGCCGCAGCCGTGGCCGACTTCCGCCCCGAGACCGTGGTCGATGCCAAGCTCAAGAAACGCAGCGGCGCGCCGGAGGTCAAGCTGGTGCCCACCGTCGACATCCTGGCCGGGCTGGGCGAGGCCAAGCCCTGCGGCCAGATCCTGATCGGCTTCGCAGCCGAGACCGACGACGTGGTGGCCAACGCAGCCGCCAAGCTGGCCGCCAAGAACCTGGATCTGATCGTCGCCAACGACGTGAGCGCCCCCAGCGCCGGGTTCGGGCACCCGACCAACGAGGTCGTCGTGCTCGCAGCCGACGGTTCGCGCCATGATGTCGCCCTGTGCGACAAGCGAGATATCGCCAAGGCGGTATTCGACATCGCCCTCAGCCGAGCACCCGATGCACCCGACGCGCCTGCCGCGCTCGACGCATCCGATCAGCCCTGAACCACCAGGAGTCCCATTGAGCAGCTTCTCCTTCACCTCCGAGAGCGTGACCGAGGGCCATCCCGACAAGATGGCCGACCAGATATCGGACGCCGTGCTCGACGCCGTGCTCGCCGACGACCTGAGCCGCGACGACGGCAAGCCCAGCCGCGTGGCCTGCGAGACGCTGGTCACCACCGGGCTGGCCATAGTCGCCGGCGAGATCAGCACCGAGGCCTACATCGACATCCCCGGCATCGTGCGCAGCACCATCACCCGCATCGGCTACGACCGCGAGTCGCTGGGTTTCGACGGCTCGACCTGCGGGGTGATGATCGCCATCGACGAGCAGTCCCCCGACATCAGCGGCGCGGTGGGCCGCTCCGAGGAGGAGCGCTCTGGCGAGGCCCGCGACGAGCTCGACAGGCAGGGCGCCGGCGACCAGGGGATGATGTTCGGCTATGCCTGCGACGAGACCGACTCGCTGATGCCGCTGCCGATCCATCTGGCGCATCGTCTTGCCGAGAAGCACGCCGAGGTCCGCAAGTCCTGCCGGGTGCCGTACCTGCGCCCCGACGCCAAGACGCAGGTCACCGTCGCCTACGAGGACCATCGCCCGGTGCGCCTCGAGACCGTGGTGGTGTCGACCCAGCACAGCAAAGGCATCGACCGCGACTCGATGATCAAGCCCGACGTGATCGAGCACGTGATCGACCCGGTGGTCGGCGAGCAGTTCTCAGGCGACGGCTACAAGGTCCACGTGAACCCGTCGGGCAACTTCGAGATCGGCGGCCCGGTGGCCGACGCCGGGCTCACCGGGCGCAAGATCATCGTCGACACCTACGGCGGCATGGCCCGCCACGGCGGCGGCGCCTTCTCGGGCAAGGACCCCTCCAAGGTCGACCGCTCGGCGTCGTACGCGGCCCGCTGGGTGGCCAAGAACCTGGTGGCGGCGGGCGCGGCGAGCCGCTGCGAGGTGCAGGTGGCCTATGCCATCGGGATCGCCCAGCCGGTGTCGGTGCTGGTGGAGACCTTCGGCACCGAGACGGTCGCCCCCGAGTCGATCGTCGGCGCCGTGAACGAGGTGTTCGACCTGCGGCCGGCGGCGATCGTGCGCGACCTCGACCTGCGCCGCCCGATCTACTCGCCGACGGCCGCCTACGGCCACTTCGGGCGCGAGGCCGTCGACGGGCTCTTCCCGTGGGAGCGCCTCGACCGCCTGGGCGACCTGCGATCGGCGCTCGGGCTCTGAGCCTGCCGCCGGGTCTCGCCGGCCCGCGGGAGTCCTCGTCGGAGCCCGCTGACGAGGCGCGAACTGCCCCCGACGAGGCGGGGCCTTCCACCGGCGAGGTCGGCCGTGCCTCAGGCGGGCCGCGGGTGGTACGGGTGCTGCCGGATGTGATCCGCCTCGACCGCGAGTTCGACTACACCGTGCCCGAGGACTGGCACTCCGACGGCCGAGCAGCCCGGCTGGAGGTCGGGTCGATGGTGCGGGTGGTGCTGTCGGGGCGGCGCGTCGGCGGCTGGGTGACCGAGGTCGACGCCGAGCCGCCTGCGGGCGTGGAGCTGGCGCCGCTGGCGCATCTGCGCGGCATGGGCCCGCCGCCGGAGCTGTTGGACCTGGCTGCCTGGGCGGCGTGGCGCTGGGCCGGCAAGCGGGTGCATTTCCTGCGGGCCGCATCGCCCGAGCGTGCCGTGGCCACAGCGGTGCATCCCGCGACACCGCAGTCGGCCCAAGACCAGCAGTCGGCATCGGCCCGCCCACACGAAGGCGACGAGCAGAGGAGCGGTCTGCAGGAAGACGATGGGCAGGGGATCCTCCAGTCGGCAGCCGGCGACTCGGCCCCCGCCGGCGCACCCGCGCAGGACCCGGACGGCCCCGACGCTGCGTTCGCCCGAGGCAGGGCCGTGGTGCGGACCCTGCCCAGCGACGACGGCACAGAACTGGCTCGTGCCGCCTGCCGTCTCGGCGACGCCCTGATCCTGGTCCCCGACGCCGAACAGGCGCTGCGTCTTGCTCGTGACCTGCGGCACCACGGCGTGAGGGTCGCCCGAGGCCTCGACGACTGGGCGCTGGCGGCTGGCGGGGCGACGGTCGTCGGCACCGCCCCGGCCGCCTGGGCGCCGATGCCGAACCTCGCCGCCGTGCTGGTGATCGACGAGCACGACGAGCGCTTCAAGTCCGAGAAGACCCCCGCCTGGCATGCCCGCGACGTGGCCCTGGAGCGTGCCCGACGGCGCGGCGTGCCGATCGTGCTGTCCGGCGCCGTGCCGTCGCTTGAAGCCTTGCGGGCCGCCCCGCTGCTGCGCCCCGAGCGCTCGGTCGAGCGCCGCGGCTGGCCGGTGGTCGAGGTGCTGGACCGCCGCCACGACCAACCCGGCAACGCCGGGCCGTTCGCCGATCGGCTGGCGCCGGTTCTGCGCCGCGACGGGCGGGTGCTGTGCGTGCTCAACCGCAAGGGCCGCTCCCGGCTGCTGGCCTGCGCCCAGTGCGGCGAGCTGGTGCGCACCGCGGACGGCTCGGTTCCTATGCTGCTCGACGACGACGAGCTGCGCAGCCCCGACGGCAGCGAGCGCCGGCCCGTGGTCTGCGCCGCCTGCGGGGCTACCAGGCTCAAGAACCTGCGCATGGGCGTCACCCGGGCCGCCGAAGAGCTGGCCGCGCTGGTGCGCGAACCGGTGGGGGAGGTGACCGGCTCCAAGGCCGAGGGGCTCGGGCGACGGGTGC
Organism: Acidimicrobiales bacterium; assembly: GCA_965214285.1. GTDB lineage: Bacteria > Actinomycetota > Acidimicrobiia > Acidimicrobiales > Aldehydirespiratoraceae. The sequence goes on along the minus strand of OZ243946.1, from coordinate 3,130,313 downwards.
TGATCGGCACCGAGGCGCTGCTGTACCGGGTCTCCGCCGCCGACGCGGTGGTCTTCTTGGACTTCGACCAGGAACTGCTGGCCTCGCGTCAGCGCACCTGGGAGCAGGCGCTGGTGCTGCTGGCCCGTGCGGCTCGAATCCTGGGTCCGCGCCCCGGCCCGGGCACGCCTGGCCCGGGCAGGCTGGTGCTGCAGACCCGACAGCCCGAGCACGTGGTGGTGCAGGCCGCCGTCAAGGGCGACCCGTCGCTTGTGGCCGTGGCCGAACGCGACCGGCGCAAGAGCCTGGGGCTTCCGCCCTATGGCGCTCAGGCCGCGGTCAGCGGCGCGGGCGGCGAGGAGTTCATGGCCGCCTTCGGTTCGCCGGAGGGCGTGCGGGTGCTGGGGCCGAGCGACGGTCGCTGGCTGCTGCGCGCCGCCGAGCACGGGCCGCTGCTCGACGCCCTGCAGTCCACCCCTCGGCCAGCTGCGCGTCTGCGGGTCGAGGTCGACCCGCTGCGAGTCTGAGACCGTGCCCCTCACCGTGCCCGCGAGTTCGCGGCTGCCTTCGGCTCGCCCGAGGGCGTGCGCATCCTGGGGCCGAGCGACGGCGGATGGCTGCTGCGCGCCGCCGATCACGGGCCGCTCCTCGACGCCCTGCAGTCCACCTCTCGGCCTGCGGGCGTGAGGCGGCGAGGCGGCCTGCCATGGGGCTGAGGCGGCGGCGTCTGGTGCTGGCCGGGCTGACGGCGGCTGCGATCCTGGGCCTGTGGCTGGTGCTCACCGCTCCTGCCGACGGCCCGCCGCTGACCGAGGTCACCACGTCTGAGGGCCTGGTCACCAAGATTCCCGAGGGCTGGGTGCCGTCTGCGCAGTTCGGGTTCCGCTTCCTGCCGCCGGGATCGGTGCATTCCGACTTCGAGAGCTGGACCGTGGCGCGTGCCTGCGGCCCGGACGGCTGCGAGCCGCGCTCGCTCGACGAGTGGCTCGCCATCGCCGACCGGCTGCCGACCTTCGTGCAGGCCCACGCTCCCGACGGCGGCTTCGTTGTGCAAAGCGACGACCTGGGCGAGCGCAGCCGGGTGCTGACCGCTCAGACCTCCACGGGCGCCCAGGTCGTGTTCGTGGCGGCGTTCGCCGACGGCGCCGACTTCTACGCCGAATGCGGCGTGGTGCTGCCCGCCGACGGCGACCGGCGCCTGCTCGATGCCGTCGTCGAGGTCTGCCTGTCCACGCGGGCCGAGCCCTGAGACTGCGTTGTCCTGAGACTGCGTTGTCCTGAGTCCGCGTTGTCCCGAGGCCCGTCGCCCCGAGGCTGGGCCGGGGCCGCGGCTGGCCGCAGCGCCTCGCCGTGGAGCACAATGCAGCCATGACCGAACGCGTCCGCCTGCAGATCGACGGTGCCATCGCCACGATCGTCAACGACAACCCGGCCAAGCACAACGCCTTCGACGACGAGATGGACGCCCGGCTCTTCGAGATCCTCGACGAGCTGAAGGCAACGCCGGGCGTGCGGGCCGTGGTCTGGCGCGGCGAGGGCAAGTCGTGGTCTTCGGGGCGTGACGTGGCCGCCATCGGCACCAACGTCACCGACCTCACCCACCACGAGCTGATGACCCGAGGCCACGAGGGCATCCAGCGGATCTGGGACATCGAGGCGCCGATCATCGTGGCCATGCAGGGCTGGGCGCTGGGCGGGTCGTTCCAGCGGGCGCTGCTGTGCGACATCCGCATCGCGGCTGCCGACGCCAAGTTCATGCTGCCCGAGGTCGGCCACGGCGTGATCCCCGACACCGGCGGGGTGGCGGTGCTGCATGCGATCTGCGGGCCGGGCCTGGTGGCCGACATGGTGCTCACCGGCCGCCGGCTGAGCGCGGACGAGGCGCTGGCGCACGGGATCGTCAGCCGGGTGGTGGCGCCTGAGGAGCTGGAGGCGACCGCCTACGAGATGGCCGAGAAGATCGCCGAGGCGCCGGCGGTGACCGTGAAGCTCGCCCGCCGGGTGATAGCCAACCTGAGCCGCCCGGCCGTGCGGGCGTCGATGGCCGATGAGCTGATCTACCAGACGTTCCTCAACCGCTCCGACGACTTCGCCGAGTTCAAGGCCGCCCGCGCCGAGGGCCGTCAGCCCCGCTACCGCGGCTCCTGACCGCCCACCGCCCGTCGGGCAGCGGCGATTGCCTAGACTTCAGTGCTGCCTGCAGTGCATGATAAAGCAGTGAACTGACTGAAATTCGGATTCAGGTGTCTGATCGACGGAAAACCACTGCATACTCACTCGGACTGGTCGGCCATGAGGAGGACGAAGTGAGTGCGGATAAGCCAAGACCTGGCGACTGGTTTGTCGTCCCGAACCACATCACCGGGGTTCGTGCGCCCGAACGCGACGGAACGCATCCGTACATCGTCAACTCAGCATGGCCTCACCCCCAAGTCAAGCTTCTCCTGAGATCGGCCAGTTCCAACTGGGGGGCTCCGCACAAGGCCCACCTAGGATCCTGCGGGTCGGAAAGCTGTCGTGTCAACAGGGACGGCAGGATCGACGACTCGATAGTCCACTCCGTTGACCGCCAAGAATTGACCGACTACTCCTGCAGGGAACCCGACGACGAGGTGATCGAATGGGTCATGGGGATTGATCCAGATCACGGTGGGAAACGGGGTCGAAGATGAGCGGCGCTCGTCTACAGCGGCTACGCAATGAAGCGGCCAGGGCGAGGATCGGCCGAGAATGGCTGCGGGAGATCCGAGACGCCTGCGCTGAGGTAGGCAGGTGCTGCGACCCGACCGTCTATGGAGCCTCTGAGCCGTCCTGGACCGAAGCGGAGATCGAAGGCCTCGTTCAGGATGTCACGGTCGATCAGCTCTTGCGCCAAGGCCAGCTTGCCTACATCCTCGACGTCGCCGAGACGATTGGCGAGGTGCGTCGCCTGCTTCGCCACCAGGTCCGCAGGGCACTCGCAGCGCGACACCAGGGCACGGTCGTCTACCGGCTGCTGACCCGAATCACGGCGCTCCTTGACAGCGCCGACGCCTACGAACGCCTCCCTGCCGCCTCTCCGGTGCGCTACCGCCCCTCCGGTTCCGATTGGGGTCCTGAGGAGCCGTCGGCTGAGGATCTGCGCCGCGCCAGTGCCCATGTCCGGCTGCTGCCGACATCGGCGGCGAGCGGGGATCGTGCTCCTGCCGTCTTCCGCGGCGAAGTTCTGGCCCAAGTCGTGGCTGCCGGTTTCCGCTCATGCGAGACCAGCCTGTCGATCGACGACTTCGGCCGGATTCTTCGCGATGCACTGACCTCCTGGACCCCCGTCGTCCTTAGGATTGACGAGGAGCCTGACCTGGGGTCTGCGAATACCGCGGACCTCCTGAGCGAACTGGAGCAGACAGTGAGCCTGATCATCGACGACCTCGACGAGGCAAGTCGGGCGGTTCTGGCGGCACAGTTGCGGGGAGAGTCCGATTCAGCACTGGCCGAGCGGATGGCAGTCAGTCGACTCACAGCCGCGGATGCCAAATTCGACGCGTTCGCCGAACTCCGAACCGCATGGCAGCGGCACGCTTGCGATCTCGCGCCGGCTCATCGCGATACGCTTGTTCAAGTCCTGTACCTGCGCCTCGAAGAGCAGGTCGGCCGATGAGCGGACAAGCGCTGCCTGTGTGGCTTACCGAAGCGCTCTCGGCGCCTGAGCCTTGCGAGCGGCAGGCTTCAGCTCAAGAGTCCGATGAGATCCTGCCTGGAGACATCTGGCTCGTCAGCCTCTCCGCCAAGTCGGATGCCGGCCGCAGGCTGTTCCTCGTGATCGACACCAAAGACGGCTGGTTCAACGGGATGTTGGTCAGCGCAGAGACAGAGATGGCAACGGAGGTCGATGCCGTTCTTTCTCCAGAGCAAACCGAGATGGGTTATCGAGTAGTGGCCCATTCTCGATTCCATGGGCCGCTCTGGAACACTCAGGTTGTCCGGCGGGTGGGGGCGGTCGAGTCGAATGTTCTCTACGACATCGAACGCCTGGCCTGGAACGGTGAGGCAGACGTGGACCTTCCGGTGGGCATTCCCCTGCAGCCCAAGGAGATCGATCCCCGGTACCCGGCTCTCGAAGTTCTTTCCGCCGAACTCAATGAGTTCACCCTCCATTGCCGCCGGCACCCGGACCTCGATTCGGATCCCCGCGAAGGTCCACCGCCGAATGCTCGCCAAACCTCGAATGGCAGCAGAGAGCGCGAGCGCGGCAATGTCGATGTGGGGCGACCGGGCCAGCGAGTTCGATGACCACGCCGCCGCCCTCGTTTGGGGCGGGTTACAAGCCGACGCCCGAGGAGCAGGCCGCGATGGAGGCTCGGTCGGCTGAGGAGTAGCCTGGCTGGCCGGCAACCACTGGCCGGGATGCATCGACCTGCCAGGACGCACCGACCGTCCGAGAGACCCCGACTCCGGGTTTCAGGTCTGCCCGCGCGGAGGGCCGCCGACCCCGCTACGGTGGCTCCTGACAGCTCGCCGCCTCGACAGCGGCCCCGCGGTCCCGGCCGCGGAGTGCTCGTCACACCCCATCGCCGTGCTGCGGCCACGTTCAATCAGACAGGCTGAGGCGAACGCCGACCGCCTCGGCGATGGAGTACGGCGATGGTCGTGGTGCTCCGCAGCAGACCGACCGTGCGAGGTGGTGAGCCATGGCAGTGACCAGCGAGGCTCTCGTCATTTTCCTGGCGTTCGTGGTGCCAGGAGCGTTCTACGAATGGGCGTACGAGCGCCAGACCGGGCGCTGGAACGACGCAGCGACGGATCGGCTGATCCGCTTCGTCGCCAGTGCGAGCGTCTTCCACGCTCTGGCGTTCCCGCTTTCGTTCGCCGTCTGGCGCGACTACGTCAGGGACTGGGACTCGGGGGCGGGCGGGTCCACGCCGTGGCTCCTCTGGCTGTTCTTGTGGGCCGCAGTGGTCGTGCCGTCGCTTCTCGGTGGGCTCGTCGGCAGGGGCACACGCGCAGCCAAGCGCTGGGTGCAGCCCCTCACGGGCACCGACCCGGCACCCCAAGCCTGGGACCACCTGTTCTCTCGCAAGGGTTCAGCCTGGGTCCGTCTCAAGCTCAAGTCCGGCTCCTGGGTCGCCGGGAGGTTCGCGACCGAAAGCGGCGACCGATCACTCCGGTCCTACGCGGGTGGCTACCCCAGTCCTGCCGACCTCTACCTGCTCTACCGCGTCGATGTCGATCCCGACTCGGGCGCTTGGAAGTACGACGGGGACGGTCAGATCGCCTTGCGAGAATCCGGCCTCCTCCTCCGATGGGATGAGGTAGAGTTCCTGGAGTACTTCCCAGTGGACGAGGATGACGAGGAGAGGAATCATGGGCTGGCGCAAGAGAGACAAGGGCGAGAAGGCCGTGAAGCAGCACTGGCCTGAATCGCTGATGAAGCCGGGCGGATACGGGGCGACCCTGCCTTCCAGTGCGCTGACCACGCCTCCGCCCTCGTTTGGGGCGGGTTACAAGCCGACGCCCGAGGAGCAGGCCGCGTTGGAGGCTCAGGCGGCCAAGTTTGCGGCGGAAGCTCAGTCGGCCAAGGATCAGCCTGGCTGACCGGCACCGACCGGCCAGGACGCACCGGTCGTCCCAGAGACGACGGGGACGGCAAGATCGCAGAGGACTGGGGAGAGGACCCATGGGCTGGCGCAAGAGAGACAAGGGCGAGAAGACGGTCAAGCAATACAAGCCTGAGCCGCTGGTGAAGCGGGGCGGATACGGGGCTACCGGGCCCGCGGATGCGATGACCCCGCCGCCGCCCTCGTTTGGGGCGGGCTACAAGCCGACGCCCGAGGAGCAGGCCGCGTTGGAGGCTCAGGCGGCCAAGTTTGCGGCGGAGGCTCAGTCGGCGAAGGATTAGCCTGGCCGGATGGCAGGACCCGGCCAGGAATCGCAACCCGGGCCACAGCAGGCGTATCCGGGGCTGCCCGCACCGCCTCCTGAGGGCGAGTCCGCCCTGCCGGCGCGCACCTTCGAGGGTGCCTCGGTGATCGTCACCGGCGGCGGCACCGGGCTCGGCAAGGGCATCGCGGCGGAGTTCGCCCGGCTCGGCGCCTCGGTCGTGATCGCCAGCCGCGATCAGCAGCACCTCGACACCGGCACCGCGGCCGTCGAGGCGATCGGCGCCGTGGCCCTCGGCGTCGTCTGCGACATCCGCGACCCCGACTCAATCGCCGCCGCCATTGACCGCGCTGAGGCCGCCTTCGGGCTGCCCGGCGTGCTCGTCAACAACGCCGCCGCCAACTTCCCGACCCCCGCCGAGGATCTGTCGCCCAACGGCTGGCGGGCCGTCGTCGACATCACCCTCAACGGCACCTTTTTCGTCTCCCGAGAGTTCGCCCGCCGCCACATCGCCGCCGGCACCCCGGCAGCCATCGTCAACATCGGCGCCAGCTACGCCTGGACCGGCGGCCCCGGCTTCGCCCACTCCGCCGCCGCCAAGGCCGGCGTCAAGAACATGGTCGAGAGCCTCGCCGTGGAGTGGGCGCCATACGGCATCACCGTCAACGGCCTGGTGCCGGGCCTGATCCCCCACGACGACATGACCGCCGACATCCGCGGCAACCTGTCGCGCGCCGAGAGCGACCTCGGCTCGCTTCAGCCGGCCCTGCGCACCGGCACCCGCCGCGAGCTCGGCTGGGCCGCCACGTTCCTGGCCAGCCCCTATGCCCGCTTCGTGTCGGGCCACACCATGGTCGTCGACGGCGCCAACTGGCAGCGCCGGGCCATGACCAACCCGCCGGCGGTGCCGATCCGCGACCAGATGGGCAGGCCGCCCTTCGGCACAGCGCCTCCCGGATAGGGCGCCCCTCGGGATGGGCCGTCTCCTCGGGCTAGCCTGAGGGCCGTGTCCGCCTACGACATCCGGGTGATCGGCGATCCCGTGCTGCGCCGCGAGGCCAAGCCCGTCGACGACATCGACGGCCGGCTCGTGCGCCTCGTCGACGACATGATCGAGACGATGCGCGAATCCGTCGGCATCGGCCTGGCCGCGCCGCAGGTGGGCGTGCGCAAGCGGCTCTTCGTGTGGGACATGGACGACGGCAACGGCCACAAGACGCTGATCAACCCCGAGATCGTCGAGTCAGACGGCGAGTGGACCTTCGACGAGGGCTGCCTGTCGATCCCGGGCCTGTCCTGGGAGATCGTGCGCCCCAAGACCGTGCACATCGTGGGCCGCGACCTCGACGGCAACGAGGTCGACTACGAGGCCGACGAACTCGAGGCGCGGCTCTTCCAGCACGAGATCGACCATCTCGACGGCACGCTGCTGATCGAGCGTCTCGACGACGACACCAGAAAGGCCGCGCTGTCGGCGATCCGCGAGATGCAGTGGGGCTGAGCGGCGCTACGAGGCGCTAGCCCGATGAGCGCCGCCGTGCCCGATTCGATCCGCCGGGTCGTCTACCTGGGCACGCCGCAGTACGCCGTGCCGCCGCTGCAGGCGCTGCACGACGCCGGCTGCGAGATCGCCGCGGTCGTGTCGCAGCCCGATACCCGCCGCGGGCGCGGCAACGCCGTGTCGCCCTCGCCGGTGAAGGCGGCGGCGCAGTCGCTGGGCCTGCCGACTGCCGATGACCTGGCGGCGCTGGAGGGCATCGAGGCCGACCTGGGCGTGGTGGTCGCCTACGGGCGCAAGATCCCCGAGCGGCTGCTGGAGCGCCTGGCCTTCGTCAACCTCCACTTCTCGCTGCTGCCCCGCTGGCGCGGCCCGGCCCCGCTGGAGCGGGCGATCCTCGCAGGCGACGCCACGACCGGCGTGTGCCTGATGGCGGTGGCGCCCGAGCTCGACAGCGGCGGCGTCTATGCCCGCAGCGAGACGGCTATCGGCGCGGAGGAGACCCTGGCCGAGCTGCGCGACCGGCTGACGGGCATCGGCACCGCCCTGCTGCTCGACGCCCTGGTCGACGGCTTCGGCGTGCCCGAGCCCCAGCAGGGAGAGCCGACGCATGCGGCCAAGGTCAGCGCCGATGAGCGCCGCCTGCGCTGGGACCAGAGCGCCGAGGCGGTCCATCGCCAGGTGCGCGCCGGCGGTGCGTTCACCAGCTTTCGGGGACGCAGGCTGGCCGTCCACCGCAGCGCGGTTGCCCCGGGCTCGGCTGACGAGGCGGGCGACATCGGGCTCGAGCCCGGACAGCTCCGGGGGACTCTCGTCGGCACCGGCGACGGGCTGATCGAGCTGCTGGAGGTCCAGCCCGAGGGCAAGGCCCGGCGAAGCGGCGCTGCCTGGCTCAACGGCGCCCGGCCCGGCACAGACGACCGCCTCGGCCGATGAGCCCCGCTGATGCGTCGGGCGCAGGCCGAGCCATCGAGGCCAAGCTGCCCAGCAAGCCCAAGACCAAGCCTCCCAAGGCCAAGCCGCCGAGCAAGCCCAAGACCAAGCCTCCCAAGACCAAGCCGCCGAGCAAGACCAAGACCAAGCCGGTGGCGGGCGATCCGCGCAGGCTCGCCATCGACGCCCTGGTGCGGATCGACACCTCCGGCGCCTACGCCAACCTGCTGGTGCCGAGCCTGCTGGCCGACAGCGGTCTCAGCGCTCGCGACCGGGCGTTCGTCACCGAGCTGGTCTACGGCACGACCCGCCTGCGCCGCAGGATCGACCACGTCGTCGACTGCTTCCTGACACGCGAACCGCCGCCGGCGACCAGAGCGGCGCTGCGCATCGGCGCCCACCAGCTGCTGCATCTCGCCACGCCGCGCCACGCCGCGGTGAGCGCCACGGTCAGCGCTGCGCCCAAGCGCCATCGGGGGCTGGTCAACGCCGTGCTGCGCAAGGTGGCAGCCCTCGCCGGCGACCCCGACAAGGCTGGCCTCGCCGGCGACTCCGGCGCAGCGAACGGCCCCGCAGGTCCCGCCGACACCGCCCGCATCGAGTACCCGAGCGCGGCGGTGGAGCTGAGCTGCCCGGACTGGATGCTGGACCGGCTCAGTGCCGACATCGGCGCAGGCCCCGCCCGCGCCGCCTTGGAGGCGATGAACCTGCCGGCGACCGTGCAGCGCCGCGACGACGGCTACGTCCAGGACTCCAGCTCCGGGCTCGTGGCCGACGCCGTGCCCGCGGGCCCCGGCGACCTGGTGCTCGACCTGTGCGCCGCGCCCGGAGGCAAGGCCACCGCACTGGCGAGTCGCGGCGCGCGGGTCGTCGCCTGCGACCTGCACCTGGGCCGTGCCGGGCTGATCACAGCCAACCGGGACCGCCTGGGCCTCGACGGCCTGCACGTGGTCAACGCCGACGCCCGACAGCCGCCGTTCCGCCCCGGCACGTTCGACGCCGTGCTGGTGGACGCCCCCTGCTCGGGCCTGGGCGTGCTGCGCCGGCGGCCCGATGCCCGCTGGCGGATCGCCGAGCACCAGATCGACGCGCTGGCGCAGCTGCAGGGCCGGATCCTGGCCGCGGCCGCCGCTCTGGTGCGCCCCGGCGGCCACCTGGTCTACAGCGTCTGCACGCTGACCAGGGCCGAGGCCGTCGGGCCGCTGTCGTCGGTTCCCGCCGGGTTCACGGCGCTGGACTCGCCGGGCGGACCGTGGCAGCACCTCGACCAGGCGGCGTGGCTGCTGCTGCCCGACGAGCACCACGACGGCGCGGCCGTCGCCCGCTGGCAGCGCTGCGGCCCGGCCGCCGCATAGCCGCCGCACAGCCGACCGCATGGCGGGCCAAAAAACGGCCCGCCCGACTGTTACGCCGGGCGGGCCGCCAAGGAGGGTCAACGGGCATACCCAAACCCGCTGACGGTACGACCCTACCACACACGGCCCCACCACACACGACCTGCTCGGCAACGACTCCGCAAGGCCATTGCGGTGAACACTGCGCAGCTCGTCCTGACGCGAGCACGACGACAACTCGACACGGCCTGTGAGGCAAAGACTGCGTAGCCTTGGGCCATGCCCGCCGTGAAGATCCTCACCGTGTCCGACGGAGTGGTGGCAGGCACCCGCGAGGACCGCTCCGGCGACGCCCTGCAGGCCCGCTTTGGCGAGGCCGGCTGGGAGGTGGCCGAGCGTGCGCTCAGCCCCGACGGCAGCGACGCCGTGGCCGAGGCCCTGCGCCGGCTCGCGGATGGCTTCCACGGGCTGATCGTGACCACCGGCGGGACCGGCTTCGGCCCACGCGACGCCACCCCCGAGGGAACGCGTGCGGTGATCGAGCGCGAAGCGCCGGGGCTCGCCGAGGCGATGCGCCTGGTCAACCCGCTCGGGCGCCTGAGCCGCGGGGTGGCCGGCACCCTCGGCACCGCGCTGGTGCTCAACACGCCCGGCTCGGCAGCGGGCTGCGTGGAGACCGTGGACGCCGTGATCGACGTGCTGGGCCACGCGGTCGCCCTGCTGGTGGACAACTACGACCCGCACCCCCATTCCTGACTTGCCCGGCGATCCCGCCCTGCCCGACGACGGGGGCCAGCGCATCACTCCGGGCCAGTCCGACGATCCCGGCCGCAGCGTCGCTCAAGAACAGCCCGGAGATCCGGAGCAGCCCGGCGACCTGGAGCGGATGCGTGCCGCTGTGGCCGCCGCCGAGCGGGTCCGCCACAGCACCTCGCCCAACCCCTGGGTGGGCGCGCTGGTCGTGCGCGCCGACGGCGAGAGCTTCAGCGGCGCAACCGAGCCGCCCGGCGGGCGCCACGCCGAGATCGTGGCCCTCGACTCAGCCGGGCCCCAGACCGCCGGAGCGACCCTGTTCACCACCCTCGAGCCGTGCTGCACGCAGGGGCGCACCGGCCCCTGCACCGAGGCGATCATCGCCGCCGGGGTGTCGCGTGTGGTGCTGGCGCTGGTCGATCCCGACCCCGCCGTGGCGGGCCAGGGGATCGCCCGGCTCCGCGAGGCCGGGATCGAGGTCTGCGCGGGCGTGGGCGCGCCCGAGGCGGCCCGTCAGCTCGCGCCCTACTTGCACCATCGGCGGACCGGCAAGCCGTGGGTGGTCGCCAAGGTTGCCATGTCGCTCGACGGGCGCACCGCCGCGCCCGACGGAACCTCGCAGTGGCTCACCGGCCCGCAGGCCCGAGCCGACGCCCACCGCCTGCGGGCATGCTCGGATGCGATCGTGGTCGGCGCCGGGACGGTACGCGCCGATGACCCGTCGCTGACCGTTCGCGACTGGGCCGCCCCCTCCGGCACGCCCGCCGCCCGAGACCCGCGCAGGATCGTGCTCGGAACAGCGCCGTCGGGGGCTCGGGTGCATCCCTGCGAGCAGCACACCGGCGACCTGGCCCCGCTGCTGGAGCGGCTGGGAGCTGAGGGCGTGGTGCAGCTGATGGCTGAGGGCGGCGCGGGCGTGCTCGGCGACCTGCGGCGGGCCGATCTCGTGGACGAGTACGTGATCTATGTGGCACCGGTGCTGTTCGGCGGAGAGGACGCGCTGTCGCTGTTCGCAGGCCCCGGCGCGGCCACGATCGCCGATGTCGTCAGAGGCACGATCACCGACGTGACCCGCCTCGGCGACGACCTCCGGGTGACGCTGAACCCCCGCCCCGGCTGACCGCTCAGCCGGCGGGTGGGGCGGTGCCGGTGCGGGCGATGGAGTGAACCGAGTCGATGTCGATGTAGCAGCCCTGCAGGTGTCGGCCCGAAGCCGGGTCGAAAGCGGTCCTGGCGTGCAGGATCCGGCGGTTGTCGAACACGATCGCCTCGCCCGGCGACAGCACCAGCTCCAGCGACCGCTCTTCGAGCATCTCGGCGAAGGCGCCCAGCGCCCGCGCCGTCGCGCTGTCGCACGGCGTGTCGAGGCTGCGGTCATTGAATGCCACCGAGCGCACGGACCCGTCGGGGCGCAGCTCCAGCACCGTCCTCTCGGCCGCCAGGTCCACGCCGTCGTCTCGGTATCTGAACTCAAGCGTCGTGCTCGCCAGGCGCTCGAAGGCCTCGGGGTCCTGGCGCCGGAGCCGCTCGGCGGCCGCCAGCCCGTCGGCCAGCCTGGTGGCGCCGCCCGAGTCGGCACGCCGCAGGCACAACAGCACCTGAACCGAAGGCGCCGGGTCGCGGTAGGGGTTGTCGGTGTGCAGCGCCAGCCCGAGCGGCGTGTAGGCCAGGTTGGCGGCCCTGGGCTCGGAGCGCACGTCGAAGAGCCGCCCGTAGTTCGTCTCGCGCACATGCCCCAGGGTCTGTGCGAAGCGCAGCACCTCGCCGTCGGCGGCGGGCAGGCCCGCAACCAGCGCCAGCCCGAAGCGGGCCACGTCGCCGGCGATGGCGGCGACCTCGCCGGGGCGCCTTGCGATCGGGGAGTGCTCGGGAGGCCAGGCCTCGGCCAGACGACTCCGTGCAGACGACGACGCCGCCCACGGCGATTCGGCCGACCCCGACGGTGCCGGAGACCCTGGCGACTGGGGCAGCGCTGACGACGCCACAGACCCTGGCGACTCGGCTGATCCTGACGATGCCGGAGACCCTGGCGACTCGGCTGACGTGGACGTGGGCGGCGATGCCGACTCGGGCGACCGGGACGACTCGGGAAACTGACGGGGCAGCAGCTCGTTTGCCACGACCGCGATGTGACGCGCCCCGCAGCGTTCGAGGTCGATCTCGGTCTCAGGACCTCGCCGCCGCGAGCCGAGCACGGTCCAGCCGAGGAGGTCCGCGCTGTCGAGCAGGCTCTGGCCGGAGTGAAGGTCCCTGCACTCGCAGCAGCGGCACGCCGAGCGCGCCAAGGCGGGGTCGATCGGCCCGGCGGCCAATGCCGCCTCGATCCCCAGGCGGTACTCGTCGAGCCCGGCCGTCGGCGAGCCGGGCTGCTTGCCGAGATCGTCGCAGACCCGCAGCAGCATCGCCCGGCCGGCGTGGGCCTCGGCCCCGAAGCGCTCAGAGCCCGCGGCGTCGAACGGCCCGCCCTGTTGCTGCAGGGTGATGCGAGACGCGTCGCTGAGCCGCTCGCCATAAGCCGGGTCCGCTGCGACCATGTGGCGCTTGGCGGCCACGTGGAGGCGGATCGGCTCGACCACCGTCGCCGGCAGCCAGGGACGCAGGAAAGCGGCGCCCAGCTCGGCGTGGTCGGCTCGTCCGTGGGTCCCTGTCTCGCCGAGCAGATGGCCGATGTCATGCAGCAGGGCGGCGACCACCAGCTCGTCGTCGCCTCGGGCTGCGGCGTCGGCTTGGGATGCGGACAGAGCAGCCGACTGCGACCCGCCGTCGCCAGAGGCCGGACAGGCCGCCTGCACATGCGCCGCGGTCTGCAGCACGTGGGCCAGCATCGAGAGGTTCTCGCCGTAGCTGTGCTCGGCCAGCGACTCGAGCATCGACATCAGGTGCTCGGCCATCGGCTGTTCGCGCCCGATCAGCGAGCTGCCGGACCAGCAGGGATGCGGGGCGATCCCGGCCAGGTCCGCGACCGTCGGGGCCACGTCGAGGATCGAGGCGGCGGTCCACATCGACCCCGGCGCCAGGCGCTTCGAGCGCGCCACCACGAAGGTGTCGAGCACGTCGTCGGCCGAGCCGCCGTCGTCGAGCCCGCCCAGATCGTGGTTGCTGCCCGCACCGCCGTGATCGGTGGTGACCACGACCGCAGTGCCGGGACCGGCGGAGCGCAGCAGCATCCCCAGGTCGGCGTCCGCTGACGTGAGCGCATCCAGGTAAGCGGCGCTGCCCCAGCCGTGGTCGTGGCCGGCGAGGTCGGGTGCCGCCAGGTAGGCGAACGTCACGTCCGGCGCGCTGCGTGAATACAGCAGGCTGAGCTGCTCTACCCCGAGCCGGTCGTCGGCCGGGTCGTAGCCGGCGTCGACGAACAGCCGGTGGGTGAGAGCGTCGGGCTCGATCAGCGAGTCGAGCTGACGCCAGCAGTTGGCAGCGGCCGTGCTGAGGCCGGCCGCCCGGGCGACGGCCAGCACAGACGGCGGGCCCTCCGGCACCGGCTCGGCGCTGTTGTCGGTCAGGCCGTGAACGGTCGGGTCCGCCCCGCGCAGCAGCGAGGCATGCGCCACCCGGGTCCACGGCGGTGTGACCGTGCGTGCGGCGAAGCAGCCCGCGCCCTGGCGCAGTAGCCCGCAGAGGCTGGGCATCCCCTCGGGGGTCACGAAGCGGGGCGCCACGCCGTCGATCGACACCAGCAGCACCGGCTCGCCGGCAGCGCCCGAGGCCGGTCCGGCAACCGGATCCCGCGATGCGCCCGAGGCCAGTCCGGCAGGCCGGTCCCGCAAGCGAGCCTCAGCCGACTCTCGAGACGGCGCGGCTGCCGAGTCCAGCGACGCTGAGTCCGAGTCCGGCGGAGCGCCCGAGCCCGTGTCCGGCGGAGCGCCCGAGGCCGAGTCCCGGGGAGCGGAGTCCGAGCGGCGTTCGCTGAGGTCCATTCTCAACCTCTCGACGTGGGCTGAAGCCACTGCGCGGATGCTAACCCCGCACCGTCCGGCGATCGGGCATCAGGCGAGCCCGGCGAAACGTCGCCAGGCGACTGTCGCAGCGTCACCCGGCCGAGTCCCGCGGTCGGGGCGCAGCCGACCGGTAGCCTCGGCGTTCATGCTGCGCCTGGTGCTCCCCAAAGGGTCCCTGGAGAAGGCCACGCTCGAGCTGTTCGAGGCCGCCGATCTCGGCGTCGAGCGTTCGTCGTCGGTCGCCTACCGGGCCACGATCAGCGACCCGCGCATCGACTCGGTGCGCATCCTGCGTCCCCAGGAGATCCCGACCTACGTGGCCGACGGCCTCTTCGACTTCGGCATCACCGGCCTCGACTGGGTGACCGAGACCGGCGCCGAGGTGACACAGCTTGGGGAGCTGCACTACTCCAAGGAGACCGCGGATCCCGTGCGGATCGTGCTGGCCGTGCCCGACGACTCGCCCTGGCAGACACTGGGCGACCTGCCCGCCGGCGTGAGGGTGAGCACCGAGTACCCCAGCCTCACCCGGCGCTGCCTCGAAGATGCCGGCGTGTCCGCGGACGTGCGCCTCAGCCACGGCGCCACCGAGGCCAAGGTGCCCGACATCGTGGACGCCGTGGTCGACCTCACCGAGACCGGCAGGGCGCTGCACGCCGCCGGCCTGCGCATCGTCGCCACCCTGCTGGAGAGCTTCACGATGCTGATCGCCAACCCCGCCGCCTGCGAGGACCCGCAGAAGCTGCACGCCATGCGCCAGGTCAACACGCTGCTGACCGGCGTGCTCGACGCCCGCGGCAGGGTGCTGGTGAAGATGAACGTGCCCGCGGACCGCCTCGACGACGTGATCGCCGTGCTGCCGTCGCTGAAGTCGCCGACGGTCAACGAGCTGTCGCAGGGCGCCGGCTACGCGGTCGAGACCGTGGTGCCCACCGCCGAGATCAACATCCTGATCCCCGAGCTGCGCGACCTGGGCGCCAGCGGCATCATCGAGATGCCGATCTCCAAGATCATCCCCTGACCTCCAAGATCATCCCCTGAGCTACGGCCCGCGCCGGGATCGCCCGGCCACGGTCCCTCCCGGACCGCCCCGCCGCGTCGTCTTGGCCTGACCAGCTCCTGCCGGGACCATCCGGTCGCGGCCCCTCCCGGCCACGGCCCCTTCCGGACCGCCCCGCCAGTCCCCGCCTGCTAGAGAGTGTCGAGCGCTGTCAGGCCTGGTCAGGCCTGGCCGGCCTCGGAGCGGTTCTTGACCTGCACGAACGCCATGCGGATCTGATCGAGCGCCTCGCGCAGCGTCGGGCCGACGTCGTCCATGCGCTCGCCCACGCCGTCGACCAGCGCAGCCAGCGAGTCGATGGCCAGGCTCGCCTGGGCGAAGTCCGGCTCGGCCTCGGACAGATGCAGCGCCGCCAGCTCGTAGAGCCCCATGGCGTGGTTGGCGATGATCGCCGAAGCCGGGGTTGCCAGCAGCCGCCGGCGTGCTTCCGCCATCTCCTTGACGATCTCCTCGGCCCGGCTGCGCTGCTCGGGCGTGAGGTCGTCGACCGAGGTGCCCTCGGGCAGCACCGCCGCCAGGGCCGCGTCGTCCACAGTGCCGCCGTCGGCAGCAGCACCCGCGGCCCCGTCGCCCGCAGTGCCGGCGTCCCCCGCAGCGCCGTCGGGAGTGCCGGGCGCCTGCCGCGGGACCTCGTGTTCGCCGCTGGGTGTCCACAGTGAGCTCATGGCTGTTAGGGTACCGACCACAATTCAACGGGAAGTGGGGAGGATCTCGGTCCTCTCCCACCTGTCCATCGTCTCAGATGCGACGGGTCGGCCATGCGGCAGCCAACGGGACCCGCCCAGCCGGGCAGGCACCAGGATCATGCGGACGTCGACTCCCGGCGTCCGCTTCTTTCGTTTCGGCCCCGGCCGGAGCCTGCGGGCGTTCCGCCCAACGACGGAGGTTCCGTGCACAAGAGGAGTACAGAGCGATAGCAGCGTCGAACGACGAACCAATGATCAACGACCGGATCCGGGCCCGCGAAGTGCGGCTCATCGGCGCCGACGGCGATCAGATCGGCATCAGGCCTCTCGCCGAGGCTCTCGACACCGCCAGGGCCGCAGGCCTGGACCTGGTGGTGGTGGCCGATCAGGCCAACCCGCTGGTCTGTCGGATCATGGACTACGGCAAGCACCGCTACGAAGCGGACCAGCGGGCCAAGGAGTCCCGCAGGAAGTCGTCGAACCTGACGGTCAAGGAGATGAAGTACCGCCCCAAGATCGGGGTCGGCGACTTCGACACCAAGACCCGCAAGGTCGAGGAGTTCCTCAGCGAAGGCCACAAGGTCAAGGTCACGATCATGTTCCGAGGCCGTGAGATGCAGCATCCCCAACTGGGGCGCCGCATCCTCGATCGGGTCGCCGAGGCCGTGGAGGAGGTTGCCAAGGTCGAGTTCCAGCCCCGCCAGGACGGACGCAACATGGTGATGGTGCTGGCCCCCGAGAAGAAGGCCCAGGCCCGTCGTGCTCAGGAGCGCAAGCGCCGGCAAGCCGCCGCCGAGGCCGAGGCATCCGCCGCCGGCACCGCCGAGGACAACGCCGCTGCTGCCGAGGCAAGCCCTGCCGACAACGCCGCTGCCGACGAGGCAGACACTGCCGACAACGCCACAGCCGTCGAGGTTCCGCCGGCCGACGCCGCAGACGACTCCGAACCTGCCGAGACCGCCGGCACCAGCCACCCCGAGAGCAAGGAGTAGGACCACATGCCGAAGATGAAGACACACAAGGGCGCCGCAGCCCGCTTCGAGCGAACCGGCACCGGCAAGCTCAAGCGCCGCCGCAAGAACAAGAACCACATCCTCGAGAAGAAGAGCCCCAAGCGCAAGCGCCAGCTGCGCCGGCCCGCTCAGGTGTCCAAGGCCGACGAGCGTCGCATCCGCGACCTGGGCGTCTAGGACCAGCCGCCCAGCCCCCGCACAAGCCCGCCAGGCAGGCGCCTGGGCCAAGAACAACACAGATCATCGCCTGGGCTGACAGCCGCCCGGGCCAAGCAGAAGGAGAAGCCAATGGCACGCGTCAAGCGCCCTGCGCAGTCCAGGAGACGCAAGAGGGCAGTGCTCAAGAAGGCCAAGGGCCACTACGGCAACCGGTCCCGCTCGTTCAAGTCCGCCAACGAGTCGGTCATGCACGCCGGCAACTACGCATTCCGTGACCGCCGGGCCCGCAAGGGTCAGTTCCGCAAGCTCTGGATCCAGCGGATCAACGCCGCCTGCCGTCAGAACGACACCACCTACAGCCGCTTCATCGCCGGGCTGAAGGCCGCGGGCATCACCGTCGACCGCAAGAACCTCGCGGATGTGGCCGTGCGCGACCCCGCCGCGTTCAGCGCCCTGGTGTCAGCCGCCAAGGCTGCGAGCGCTTCGGCTGCGGATCGCCCCGAGGCAGCCAAGGCGAATTCCGCTGCCTCCTGACGGCTCAGGCGAGGTGCCGCAGCAGACCTATCGGGTGCTCGGCCCAGGCCATCCGCGGGTCGCCGAGCTGCGCCGAGTGCTCAAGCGAGGCAAGGCGCCGCCGGGCCGGATCCTGATCGAGGGGCCGCGCACCGTTGGCGAGGCGCTGGATCAGGGACTGGCGCCGCTCACGGTGATCCTGCCCGAAGGCGCCGGGACGGTGCCTGCGGTGGCCGAGGTGTTCGCCCGTCTCGGCACTGGCGTCGATGTCGCCCCGCCCGTGGTCGGCTTGCCAGTCGCCGGCAGCGCCGGCCCGTCTGCTGGTGGCGACGTGGCGGTGCTGGTCGTGCGCCAGAGCGTGTTCGCCAAGCTGGCGCCCTCGGTCACGCCCCAGCCGATGCTGGCGCTGTTCGCCAGGCCCCAGGCCCGCCTGCCCGAGACCGTCGGCGACGACGACGTGTGGCTGGTGCTCACAGACGTGGGCGACCCCGGCAACACCGGCACCCTGATCCGCGCCGCGGACGCCTTCGCCGCGACCGGCGTGGTCGTCGCAGGCGGCGCAGATCCCTGGTCGCCCAAGGCGGTGCGGGCCTCGGCGGGCTCGATGCTGCGGGTGCCTGTGACAGAGTACGACGCTGCGGCGGCTCTGCGGATCCTGCACAGCGCCGGGGCCAGGATCGTGGCGGCCGACGCGAGCCGCGGCGAGCCTCACGACAGCGGCGTCCTGGCGAAGCCTGTGGCTGTGGTCGTCGGCGCAGAGCCCCGCGGCCTCGACCCGTCTCTGGAGCCGCTGTCCGACGCATGGTGCCGCATCGACATGGCGGGCCCCGCCGAGTCGCTCAACGTCGCCATGGCCGGCACCTTGTTGCTCCACGAAGCCTGCCGCCGGGTCGCCTGACGCCGAGGTGCCGAACGCAACCGGCCAGCGAGACCCCGGCGAGCCTCCCGCTGCGCACCCGCGAAACCCCCGCTGAGCCCCGCGAAGCCCGGCCCTGCCCTTTACCCTGTGAGCCCTGTGTCCGCAATGATCGACGAACTCCGCGCCGCCGTCGAAGCCGCCGAGGGCCGTCTGCAGGCCGCAAGCGACCTGCAGGCAGTCAGCGCCGTCGAGACCGAGATGCTGGGCCGCCGCTCCGCCCTGTCCGCAGCCAAGAAGCGGCTCGGCTCGCTGCCCGCCGAGGATCGGGCGAGCACCGGCCGCGAGATCAACGAGCTTCGCGCCCGCCTGGAGGCCGCCGCCGAGCAGGCCCGCCTGCGCGTCGCCGACGCCGAGCGCCAGGCCCGCTACGCCGCCGAGCGCCTCGACCTCAGCGAACGGCTCCGCAGCCGGCGGCGAGGCTCGCTGCACCTCAACACCCAGGCGCGCGACCGCCTCGAGGACGTCTTCGTCGCCATGGGATTCCAGGTCGTCGAGGGCCCTGAGGTTGAGACCGCCTGGTACAACTTCGAGGCGCTCAACATCCCCGAGTGGCACCCCGCCCGGGGCAGCTTCGACACCATCTTCGTGGAGCTCGGCGAGCCCGAGCAGGTGATGCTGCGCTCGCACACCTCGCCGGTGCAGATCCGCACCATGGAGGCCGCCGAGCCGCCGATCTACGTGGTGGCGCCGGGCCGCACCTTTCGCACCGACACCGCCGATGCCACCCATCTGCCGGCGTTCAACCAGATCGAGGGCCTGGTGGTCGACCGGGGCATCACCTTCGGCGACCTCGCCGGCACCATCGACGAGTTCGTGCGCTCCTTCTTCGGCAAGGAGGTCGAGACCCGGCTGCGGCCCTCGTACTTCCCGTTCACCGAGCCGTCCGCCGAGTTCGACATCTCACGGCCCGACGGGTCCTGGCTGGAGCTCGGCGGCTGCGGCATGGTGCACCCCAACGTGCTGCGCAACTGCGACATCGACCCCGAGGAGTGGCAGGGCTTCGCCTTCGGGTTCGGCATCGACCGCCTCGCCGTGATGCGCTACGAGCTTGACGACATCCGCGAGCTGGTCAACAACGACGTCCGCTTCCTGCGGCAGTTCTGACGATGAGCGCTGCGACGATGAGCACCCTGAGGTTGAGCACTCTGAGGAAGAGCACCCTGACGACGAGCCTGCTGCGTCGAGACTCGGCTCCCGGTCCGGCGGCCGCTGCCCCGGCCATCGGTTCGGCAAGGGGGCGGCTGTCGTGAAGGTCACCCTGTCCTGGCTGCGCGAGTTCGCCCCCGACATCGACGGCGACCCCGACGACCTGTCCGAGACGCTCTCCGCGCTCGGCCTGGCCACCGAGGAGACCAGGATCCTCGGCGCCGTGCCCGAGGGCGTGGTGCTGGGCCGGGTCGTGGGCCTGCGCCCCCATCCCGACGCCGATGCAATCGGGCTCGTCGACGTCGACGCCGGCGGCGCCGAGCCGCTGCAGGTCTGCTGCGGGGCGTTCAACATGGCCGTCGGCGACCTGGTGCCCGTGGCCACCGTCGGCACCGTGATGCCCAGCGGCACCGAGATCGCCCGCCGCCAGATACGCGGCCAGACCTCTGAGGGCATGTGCTGCTCGGGCGCCGAGCTGGAGGTGAGCGACGACCACGACGGCATCTGGATTCTCGGCGACCAGGTGGTGCACGGCGCCGAGCCGGGCATGGCCCTGGCCGACGCCCTGGGCCTGCGCACCGACATCTGGTGGGATCTCGACGTGGGCGCCAACCGCCCCGACGCGCTGTCGGTGGCCGGGGTGGCCCGCGACCTCGCCGCCGCCCTCGGCGTGGGCTTCGCTTACCCCGACTACCCGATCGCCGTCTCCGACGAGACCATCGACGGCCTCGTCGGCGTCGAGATCGTGGACCCCACGCTGTGCGGGCGCTTCGTGGCCGGCGTGCTGCGCAACGTGAGCATCGGCGCCTCGCCTGCATGGATGCAGCAGCGCCTGACCCAGCTCGGGATGCGCCCGATCAACTCCATCGTCGACATCTCCAACTACGTGATGCTCGAGCTCGGCCAGCCCAACCACACCTTCGACCTGGCCAAGATCGCAGGCCCCGCGCTGCGAGTGCGCCGCGCCCGTGCCGGCGAGACGCTGGTCACCCTCGACGGCATGCAGCGGTGCCTGGAGCCCGGCGACGGGGTGATCGCGGACGGCGACGACACGGCGATCTCGCTGGCCGGCGTGATGGGCGGCGCCGATTCGGAGATTTCTGCGACCACCAGCGACGTGCTGCTGGAGATGGCCTGGTGGGACCCGCCGAGCATCTCGCGCACCGTGAAGCGCCTGGGCCTGCTGTCGGAGGCGTCCACCCGCTTTCGCCGGGGCGCCGACTGGGGCGACAACGTGGCGCGTTGCATGCGCCGCTTCATCGGGCTGGCCGCCGAGGCCGGCGTGGTGGCGGTGGACGGCTTCGTCGACGTGGCCGGCCACACCCCGGACCGCTCGCCGCGCCCGGTGCGCTCGGCAAAGATCAACGGCCTGCTCGGCACCAGCCTCACCGCCGCCGAGATGGCCGGGCTGCTGCGCCCCATCGGCTTCGGGGTCGACCTGCTTGCCGGCGATGCACCCGCCGAGGCTGCCGAGCCCGCGCCCGCCGGCAGCGCCGACATGGCCGTGACCATCCCCACCTGGCGCTGGGACACCGAGACCGAGACCGACATCGCCGAGGAGGTCGCCCGCCTGCACGGCTACGAGCGCATCGAGCGCACCGTGCCCAAGGGCTCAGAGGCGGGCGCCCTGTCGCCGTATCAGCGGGACCGCCGGCTGGTGCGAGACGTGCTGATCGGGGCGGGCTGCGACGAGACCCTGCCGATGCCGTTCTTGGCGCCGGGCGACTTGGCCCGCGCCGGGCTCGCCGAGGAGGGCATCCGGCTCTCCAACCCGCTCCACGCCGAGCAGTCCGTGCTGCGCACCTCGCTGCTGCCCGGCCAGCTCAAGGCCATCGCCTACAACCAGTCGCACCGCAGCGGCGACGTGCGCTTCTTCGAGATCGACCACGTCTTCGGGCCGGCGCCCGAAGGCGAGCTGCTGCCGGATGAGCGCGAGCATCTGGCGGTCGCCCTGGCAGGCGAGGAGGCACCCGCCGCGGTGGCCGTGCTCGACGCCTTGGACCGGGCGCTCGCGCTGCCGAACCTTGTGCTGCGAGCGGCTGAGCCTGCGGGCCTGCACCCCACCCGCTCGGCGGAGGTGACGGTGGCCGGGCGGGCCGTCGGCGTGGTCGGCGAGGCCGACCCGGCGGTGCTGGAGGCATTTGGGATCGACGGCCGGGTGGCCTGGATCGAGCTCGACCTGGAGGCGCTGCTGGACGGCCCGCACGGCAACCGCCGCTACCGGCGGGTCAGCAAGTTCCCGTCGTCGGACATCGACCTGGCGTTCACCGTGTCCGAGAAGACGGCAGCCTCGGAGGTCGAGGCCAGCCTGCGCAAGGCCGGCAGGCCGCTGCTGGTCGACCTGGAGCTTTTCGACGTGTACCGCGGACCGGGAGTCGGCGACGGCGCCCGCTCGCTGGCCTACCGCCTGCGCTTCCAGGCGGATGACCGCACCCTCACCGACGCCGAGGTGGCAGCCGCCCGCCAGGCCTGCATCGACCAGGTGACCAGCCGCACCGGCGCGGTCCTGCGAGGCGCCTGAGCTTCATCCCGCCGGCTCGCTGACGGGCCTGGCCGGCCGGCCGTCGCTGTCGGTCTGCGCAGTCGGGCAGCGCCGTCACCGCTCAGCGGGGCTTGTTGCGGTGCTCGGCGAACCGGGCGGTGAGCCAGTCGCGGCTGATCTCGGCGATCTCGTCGGCTGCCTCGGTCATCAGGTGGTCGGCGTCGGCGAAGGTCCGCAGCTCGCCGTGGCCTGCCAGCGACTGCACCATCAGCGAGTTCTCCGGCCCCAGGATGCGGTCTCGTTCGCCGTGCAACAGCAGCAGCGGCACGCCGCGGATGCGCCCGGCCTCCTCGCAGCCGCCCGACTGGGTGGCGAAGGTGATCACCCCGGCGGCGAGGCCCGGGAAGCGGGCGGCTGCCTGGATCACGACCGCGCCCCCGAAGGAGTGGCCCAGCAGCCCGAAGCGCCGGGCGCCGTTGCGCGTCGCCAGGTCGGCAGCCGCGCACACGTCGAGCACGCAGCGCCGGAGGTCGCCCGCCTGGCGGTAGTCGACGATCATGGCGGCGGAGCCGACGCTCGCCAGGTGCCGTGCGAGATCGACGTACAGCGCCCGGCCCGGACCGAGCATGCCGCCCATCGCGCCGCCGCACATGATCGCCACGTCCGCGGCGCCGGGCGTGCCGAACCACCAGATGCGCAGCAGGCCCTCGGTGGTGTACACCTCGACGATCCGGCTGTCGTCGTCGAGCTCGGCCTCGGAGCGGGCGAGCGCGCCGAGCATGTCCAACGGCGCCCGCGGCGCAGCGTCGGGATCGTGCGCTTGGTTGTCGGTGGTGAACTCGACGCGGTCTGGTCCAGGGGAGTCGCCGCTGTCCGTCGAGTCCTCGGAATCCGGGTCCGCAGCGGTCTCGGAGTCGTCGTCGTTCACGCCGCCATCGTCGCACGCCAAAGGCGCGCCGCTAGAGTTCGCACGCTGGCGTCGGTGCCCGAGCGGACCAAGGGAATGGCCTGCAAAGCCATAAAGCCGCGGGTTCAAATCCCGCCCGACGCTCAAAAAAATGCGATGTTTCAGGACATCGCTATGGGGTGGCCCTCGCCAGGATCCGCTCCGCCCGGGCGAGATGGTCGTCGCCGAGCTCGCCGAGTCGGCGCTCGATCTGACCAGACGAGATCGCCCCGCTGTGAAGCGCGTCGTCGACGACGCTCTCCGCCAGTTCCTCGTCGAACTGGGACTCGATCACGTCCAGGACCGTACGCAGCACAGTGGTGATCGCAGCACCGTCGAGCACCGTGACGTCGGCTGAGGGGAGCACTCGGTTGTGGAGGACCACGGCCGGGTCGCTCATGCGGAACCCGGGCGGGACGCTGAGGTGCACCTTGGCCGGGTTGACGACGCCGAGATTCCAGGCAGCCGCCGCAGTCCCGTGGGAGACCACAGCGCGCTGCTTGGACCACAGCACCCAGCGCACGAGACCGTCGTTCTCGCTCGCGGGCCACTCGGGAATCCGGAAGATGCCCCGGTCGATCCTGACCCAGTTGCCGTGATCGACGTGGTGCTTCTGCGCCTGGTAGGAGTAGCCGATCCGCCGTGCCTGGGCTGCCGTGAAGTAGCCGGCTTGGCTCGCGGCCAGGCGATACAGGCGCTGGCGGAGAGCTTGGCGGACACCGGGCATGCATTGATCCTATACTAAATCTTTAGTTTCACGCAGCCTGCCGAGGGTGAGAGCGCCCGGGCCATTGTCGTTGACCTCCGCGGCGCAGGCGAGGACGCCCGAGAGTGTCACACGGCGCATTTAGGTTGGGCTCATGCGGCGGCTGGGCCGGCGACTCGGGAGCGCGCTCCCCGAAGAGGCCCTCGTTCGGAGGTGCCCGTGGGCAGCGCAAAGTCGAAGTCATCCTTCTCGGACCCCTCGAAGACGGTCGTGCTGGGGGCCCCGGTCGACGAGGAGACGGTCGCCTCCGCAGCGCCGGCTTCGCTCCTGGCCAAGGTGCAGGCCGAGCCGCAGAAGGCGTTCCCCGCCATCGCAAAGGACGCAGACGCCTGCGCGCAGATCGACCGAGCGCTGCGCGCCCTGCCGAGCGAGCACCGGCTGCATCTCGCAGACAGCCGCCGGCTCGGCCTTGCGCCCGAGAGCGTCGAGCTTGTGCTCACCTCCCCGCCGTACTGGACGCTCAAGAAGTACAACGACCACGAGCGCCAGCTCGGCGACGTCGAGGACTACGACGAGTTCCTCGACGAGCTAGACGAGGTCTGGCGGCGGGCGCATGACGCCCTCGTGCCCGGCGGCCGCATGGCGGTCGTCGTCGGCGACGTCAACGTCTCGCGCAAGGCCTTCGGGCGGCACCTGGTGTTCCCGCTGCACGCCGGCGTCCAGGAGCGATGCCGGCAGATCGGATTCGACAACCTGGCCCCGATCATCTGGCACAAGATCGCCAACGGGCGCTACGAGACGGGTGCCGGCGGCTTCTACGGCAAGCCCTACGAGCCCAACGGCGTGATCAAGAACGACATCGAGTACGTCCTCTTCCAGCGCAAGCCCGGCGGCTACCGCAAGCCGGCCCTCGCTGCCAGGCTGATGTCGGTCCTGCCCGCCCAGGAGCACGCCAAGTGGTTCCAGCAGATCTGGCGCATCGGCGGCGCCTCCACACGCGATCACCCGGCCCCGTTCCCGCTCTCGCTGGCCGAGCGGCTGATCCGCATGTTCTCCTTCGCCGGCGACACCGTCTTCGACCCGTTCCTGGGATCGGGGACCACCTCCGCCGCGGCCGCCGCCTGCGGCCGCAACAGCATCGGCTGCGAGGTCGACCCCGCCTACTTCGAGGGCTGCGTCGCCCGCGTGCAGGAGGCCCTGAGCGCGCCACGGCAGTCGGCCCTGGACCTGCTGGCGTAGCCATGGCCGGCTGCCGCCCGAAGCATCAGGGCGTCTGCGGGTGGATGCAGCAGGTGTCGAAGCTGAAGTGCTGCGAGCGCCGCTCCTCCCAGAACGCTCTCGTTGTGGCCGTGAACCCAGGGTTGATCACCCGGCCGACCACGACGATTGCGACGACCTCGGCTCCGGCCAGGGCCAGGGTCGATGCGGCGCTCTGGGATCTCGCCCCCGAGGTGAAGGTGTCATCGATCACAAGCACACGCTCGCCGCTCAGGGGCCGACGCGCGACGTAGCCGGTGTCGCTCGCCTTGTTGTGGCGGATCGGGGCCGGTCCGCGCTGCAGCAGATCCTCGTACTCCTCGTAGACCGCGGGCACGCGCTGGAGCGCGCTGATCAGGGGGTGGTGCTCAGTCCCGCGGCCTGTGCTCGACGGGACCCCGGTGATGGTCGACCAGTCGCCGCCCGCTGATTCGGCGATGCACGACCTGTGCAGCCTCAGGAAGTGGCACAGGATCGAGATGACCCTGAGCGATGACCGGGCGCGGACCGCCTGGTCGTGCGAGCGCTTGTAGCCGGCAAGCTCCTGGTGCAACTGCGACGGGATCTCGTACAGGCTCACTGGCACGACTCGGCTGCACGGTTGGGAGACTTGCCGCATCGCGTCGGGGCAGCTCCAGCAGGTCGTGTAGCCCGGCCTCGGGACGCCGTGGCAGACATCGCACACGCCGTCCCCGGCAGGCGGCACCGGGGTGCAGATCGGCGCGAGGGGACCTGCGTAGTCGGCGACTGTTGCCATGCCGACTCCTAGAAGATGGCAAGCTGATCAGCCGGACGCTGCTCCGCATCGAGAACTGCGAGAACCTCGTCCACGGAGTCGATCACGGTCGCTCCGCGGTGATCGGCGTACCGCCGCGCCCACTCCTCGCGACGGTAGAGAGCCCTGGGGAGAAAGAGCCGCTTGCCGTGCTCAAGCGCCAGGCGAGCCTGCATCTTGGCGCCGCTTGTGCTGCCGGCTTCGATGACCACGGTGCCGACGGCGATGCCGCTGGTGACGACGTTGCGGAGCGGGAAGTTCTGGCCCCTGGGAGGAGAGCCCGGCCAGAACTGGGACAGAAGCGCGCCCTGCCCAGCGATTCGATGCGAGAGGCCGCGGTTCGAGGCCGGGTACACCTTGTCTATCCCGGTGCCCATCACGGCTACGGTTCGCCCGCCGGCGGCCAGGGCGGACTCGTGGGCAACGGTGTCCACTCCCGCAGCCATCCCGGAGATGACCGTCACGCCCCGCTCGGCGAGTTGAGTTGCCAGGTGTCTTGCCTGTTCAGTCCCTTCCGGGCTCACCTGCCTGGTGCCGACAACCGCGATGGAGCGGTCGTCGCCGGGCTGCAGAGACCCTCGAACGAACAGGAACGGCGGCCTGTTGTAGACACGGCGCAGGTTGAGCGGGTACTCGTCGTCGGTGACCGTGATCAGCGACGTCCCAGGCACCGCGTCGAGCGTGTCGGACGCCACCCGCTGCCAGTGGGCGATGTCGTCTGCGGTTACTCCGTCTCGGGCACGCCGGCCGAGTCGCAGGAGACGCTCGTCGTAGGACGTGAAGTCGCCCTCGACGAGTGCCCGCGTGGAGCCGGCCTCCTCGATCACCTCGGAGAGCTCGTACCACGGCCCGTCCCAGGTCGCCGTCAAGGCGAGCGTTAGCGCTGCCTCACCGAGCGACTCCATCGCCAGCGTTTCTGAGGTGAGGGCCATCGGATCTCCGAGCGAATGGTCCAGTCGGGGCAGCCTGTTGCTGCGTCTGTCCCCGACGCTAGTCGCAGGGTGTGACACATCCTGTCACCCCGAATCGTCATCTGCTCAGCGAGTACCTGCGCTCCCGACCGAGACTGCCTGCCCTGTCCGAGATGGGCGCGCCACGGCAGACGGCCGTGGACCTGCCGGCGTAGCCATGGCCGGCGTGCCCGGCTGCTGCTGGCGAGCCGCCAGCGTTGATCGCGCCCCGCTGTCAAGGTATATTGACAGCCATGAGCCTGATCGCTGCTGACGAGCTTGCCGGCGAGCCCCTCGATGCGCTGCGGCAGGTGGCGCGCTCAGAGGCCGAGCTGGACGAGCTCCGTCGGCAGCAGATCGCGGCTGCGCGAGATGCGGGGGCGTCGTGGGCCGAGATCGGCGAAGCCCTCGGGGTCAGCCGTCAGGCTGCGTGGGAGTACTTCTCGAGGCGGGTGCGCGATCAGCTTGCCGCGAATGCGGAGGCCTCAGGGCTCACCGAGGACGAGGCGATGGAGCTGGCGGTCGAGGAGGTCCGGGCTGAGCGTCGTCGTGCTCGCCGCAAGCGGGCGTGAAGGTTGTCCTCAGATGAGTCGAACTGCGGTGCCGGCGTATGAGAAGCACCATAGGTCGCCACGGATGATGTAGGGTTTCATACATGCCGGCGTCAGCAGCGCTCGATCGGCTGCGTGAGGTCGGCCCGATCTTCCGGTCAGGCGAGGCCGTAGCGGCAGGGGTCTCGTGGCGCGACCTCTACGCGCTCAGGGACCGTGGCGAGATCCTCGAATTGTCCCGGGGCGTATACCAGCTCCGAGAGGCCGCAGGGGTCGACGCCATCGACTTCATCGCCGTCAGCGCCCGTGCCAAGCGCGGGACGATCTGCCTGGTCTCGGCGCTGGCCTACTGGGACCTCACCGTCGAGATCCCGTCCGCTGTCCACTTTGCGGTCCCGAAGGGCAGCCATCGGCTGGTGATCGACTACCCGCCCACGGTCGTGCACGTCTTCGCCTCCGAGACGTTCGAGCTCGGCCGCATCGAGGTGATCCAGGGCGACCGGGAGCGGTTCGCGATCACCAGTCGCGAGCGGACCGTGGTCGACACGTTCCGGCTGCGGCACCTGGTCGGCACAAATCTCGCCAACGAGGCGCTCAGCGAGTACCTGCGCTCCCGGCCGAGACTGCCGGCCCTGGCCAAGATGGGCAGTGCGCTTCGTGTCGGGGAAGCGTTCGCGGACTCGGTTCGGCTGCTGATGGCATAAGCCCAGTCGGCACGCCTCGACCGCCGGCACTGTGCCGTGCCTCAGGTGAGGTGCAGCACCTCGATGCCGCCCCAGTGCTCCTGGAGGTAATCGGCGACCAGGCGCCGATGGCAGTGGTGCGGCTCGGCCTCGCTGCAGAGCAGGCAGCCGTCCTCGATGACCTCTCGGGGCACGGCGCTCTCGATCCGGCGCTCGTGCATCAGGCCCAGGAAGCGCCGCTCGTAGCGCTCCCAGTCCTGGCCGCCCTTGCGGTACTCGTCGAGCATCTCCTTGGTCGGGGCGAGGACCGGCAGGTGCACGTAGCCCATGCCGCACACCGAGTCGAGGAAGAACGCCAGGTCGTCGCGCTTGGCGAAGCCAGCGAGCTGCGAGGAGTTGTTGAGGCGCACGTCGACGACCCGCCTGGCGCCGGACTCCCGCAGCAGCCCGAAGAACCTGGCAGCGGGCTTCTGGGTGAAGCCGATCGTGTAGAGCCTCATGCCGGCGCCTCGGCTGCGGCGGGCTGTGCCAGATCGGGGTCCGTGTAGGCGATCTGGCGCTCCTGGCGCCCGAGGGCCTCTTCGAGCCGCTCCTGGCGGGAGCGGGTCAGCTCCGGATTGTGCAGGCCGTGCATCTCCAGCAGCCGGTCCATCGCATCGTCGTGGGTCTCGCCTCGGCCGTCAGCGAGGATGTGGCGGACAGCGACGCCGGCCTCCCTGAGCGCGGCCGCCACCAGGACCGTCCGATGGCAGTCCAAGGGCTCCTTCTCCGAGCACATCACGGCGATCCGCTCGTCGGTCGCACCCCGCAGGAGCCGGTCGATCCCCTGCTGGAAGAGCTGAGTCTGCGCCAGCAGCGGGTAGCGGACCCGGCCGTCGACGTAGCAGGACGGATCGCTCGTGCGGGCACCCAGCTCTCGGCCCAGGAAGACGTAGCCGATGCCTGCTTCCCGCAGCGTCTCTCGCAAGGCGTCCCGGTTGAACTGCGGCGAGAATCGGCTAAACGGGGTCGAGCGGACGTCGGCCACCGCAGACACCCCGTGCCCGAACAGGAGGCCGATGAACTCCGCCTCGGTGTGGTTCGAGTGCCCCACAGTGAGAATCTCGCCGGTCATCAGGGCAGGACAGCAGGGGTGAGCCACGGCACGCCGGGCTGTTCCCTCGGCTCGGTCTCGGCGTCCGGCACGCTCAGCTCCGATCTGTGGCCGTGAGCCCATTGCGGACTCTGGGCGCAGGTTAAGTCGCCTGCTGCGCGGGTGCCAAGGGACGCCGCCTCGTCCCTGCGCTGCCGGGTTCACGCCGTGGGACGTCTGAATTGGTAGTCTCGACGAGAGCAGATTGACCTCAGGAACAGCAGACCGACTTCACGGACAGGGGAGTGAGACGGGTATGGCGAGATCGAGACGGCCCGTGCCTGGTCAAGCCAAAGGCTGCCCCCCGCCCGGCTTGCCAGCGGTCGGGGCGTCGTGGTCTGATGGCGGGTCCACTCGCTGCCGACCACAGGGAGATCGACGATGGCTGACGAGTCGCCGCGAATCGCGGGCAAGCAGCACAAGATCCTGCACCCCGGCGACGACGAGGTGCCCTGGATCGCCGTGCGCAGCCAGCGCAACGCCGACGGCTCGGAGTCCAGCGTCTGGGAGCGCTGGGTGGCCTTCTCGACCGACCCGCTGTACCTGGCGCTGTTCGCCCGCTGGGACCCCGGCGTGATCGTGCGCCAGCACGGCCACTACAGCCCCCACGTACTGACCGTGCTCTCGGGCGAGTTCACCTGCGGCGATGTGCTCTGCGGGCCGGGCACCCACATCGAGCTGCCCTTCGGGGCTGACTTCGGGCCTTTCGTGGCGGGACCCGACGGGGTGGAGCTCTACGAGGTGATGATGGGCGATCCCCGGTCCTGGAGCGACACGCCCGAGGCCATGGCCCGGGTGCTGTCCGAGCGGGGAGTGGAGCAGCTGCCCGACCCGCCTATCGAGCTGCCCGCCGGCCTGGCCGACCTGCGCGCCGTCTTCACCACCAGTGCGAAGAGCCAGCAGCTATACCCCAAGAGGTCAGGGGAGCCAGGGAGATGAGACGTGCCATTGCTCGCGCGAGGACAACAACGTCTCCTGTCGGATCTTCACGTCGTGACGCTAAGCCCAAGTCGGTGGACAGCGTCGCTCACGGAGTTCGAGCGAGCGACCAATCACTCACGTCTTCAATCTGGACCTAGTTGACTGTGGTATGGTGTAGCGGTGTCTCTCGACGAAGAAGTCCTTGCCTTACCTCCCGATATGCTTCACGAAGTGGCAGCACGGAAAGGACGAGTTGCCTTGGTGGTTGGAGCTGGCTGCTCCCTAGAGGCTCCGACAAGTCTCAAGCTCTCGGAGGCCTATGCCGGGGACGTACATGATGAGCTAGTCGCTGATGGAGTTCTCAGTGTCGACGAATGCACCGATCCTATAGATCTCTCGTTGTTGGCTGAGGTCGTGTACGAGAAGACCGGTTCTCAGGAGGCAGTCGTAAAGCGCTTGCCGAGACGAATTTTTCGTATGGCCCGTGCCAATCGCGGCTACTTGCTCGCTGCAGCAATGCTCCAGGAGGGCGCGCTGACCTGTATCATCACTCTCAACTTCGACCTGGCGATGACGGATGCCTTGAGGCAGATTGGAGGGACCGATGTAGACGTGATCAATGGACCTTCGCGCCTTGATGAATTTGGTTCCCGGGCGGTGATCTACCTACACGGCAATGTCGAAGAGCCCGACTTTGAGCGCTGGATTCTTCGTCGCAGCGTACTCGATGCCGAATGGCGGGACAACTGGCAGGAAGTTGTGGTTAGCCGGGTTGTCGCTTTGCCGGCGCTCGTCTTTGTTGGTCTAGGAAGTCCAGCAGCGCTCCTCTCTGAGAGTGTGAAGCGCATTCAGGAGATAGCTGGGAATGCATTCCAAGTCTATTTGGTTGATCCGTCTACCAGCTCACCATTTGCGAGTCAGCTTGCGCTTCAACCCGACCGAATTGTTATCGCGACTTGGTGCGAGTTTATGGACAAGCTTGCTGCACGCATTGCGGATGACTTCTGTCGAAGCTTGTCCGCAGAGGCCAAAGCTCTGACTAATGCAAACGACTGGCCTCAAGATACCCGTCTTGACGGGATCCTTGCTGCATTCCAGGAGGCTGGATTGCTAGCGCTCGGTCGCGCCCGTTCGCTGTGGCTATGTATGGAGAACTCTTATGCTCCTGATACCAGCGAATCGAGACCACCAATGGCATATCTTTCCCTCGCCATTAGTGAACTCACGGTGCATAATGATTGCAACATTCGGGTCTCTAGCGGTGGCCTTATCGAGATCACTCAGGATGACCGGGTGGTCTGCCGGGTTATCCTTTTGCACGGTCGCGGTGTACTGAGGCAGGCAGCAGCAGAGGCGCGCTTAGCTGCGGTTGTGGACGATTGGGACGTGCTGCCTGATGTCGTCATCACAGGTGGGATGATCGGTTCATCGCTCGAGGATCTGTCACCCCCTGCCGACATTATTCCCTGTGCTAATGGCGGCGATATTCTCCAAGGTATGTCGCTGCCACGATTTGTAGATTTTGAATCAGTGCGCGGTCAGGGCCGCGCTATTCAGGATCTGGTGGCATGATGGCTGGCGCGCTAGGCCACTCTCAAGTTATGGGGCAGGCGGCTATGCTTCTTGAGGAAGCCGGATATGTGGAAGCTGACGAGATTGTCGCCAGCAGAGCAGTGAGTGCTAGAGTTTTTGAGGACCGGAGTTCGATTGTTGGCATTTCATTCTTTGATAGTTGGGCAAAGCTGCGGGAATATTGGGTTGAGGTACAGGCGGTGCTGAGTGAGAGAATCTCGAAGTATTATCTAGGTAGTGATGCAAAGTCCTGGGACGGCTATCTTGTACTCTTGACCTCCGAGGCGGGAATCCCAGTTGAAGAGGCTATGCGCATCCGGACCGACACGCGACGCTTGAGAAAATTGGTCGCTACTGGTTCAGAGCTCCAGTCGATCGACGGCGTCAAGTTGACGCTGCTGCCGGTTCTGCCTCTAGAGCACCGTCAGTTGGATGTCGGCTCCGACCCTCTGCTGGCACGATTGCCGGAAATGCTAGTACAGCTGGGTATTGAGCGTGCTCTCGCAGATTCGGCGTTAGGGGCATTTGCAGATAATCGCTCGCCCATGGAAGGAATTTGGAAGTGGCGGCAATCCAGATGAGGCTTCGCAGAATGGTTGTCTCTGGGTTCCGGGGTTTCCCGACTGAGCAAGCATTCGACCTCGACGCTGACGTAGTCTTGCTCAGTGGGGTGAACGGATCCGGCAAGACCTCCTTCTTTGATGCGTTGCTGTGGGGACTGACGGGCGTCGTACAACGTGTCGGACCTTCTGAGTCGCTGGTTAGCAGGTTCGCCGAATACGGGCAGTGCCGAGTGGAACTTGAACTCCAGGGAGACGACGGAGGCGATCTTCACATTACGCGCAGCTTCAGTGAATCCCAAACATTGTCTGTGCTTCATCGTGGTGAGGCGTACAAAGGATCCTTAGCAGAAATGGCGTTGATCTCCGCAATTTGGCCGAATGGCGACACGTCAGCGGACCTATCGGAAGCATTTTCATGCAAGGTGACGCAATCTGTCTATCTCCAGCAAGATTGTGTGAACGCGTTTGTGCAGGCTTCCAATGAGCAGCAGCGATTCATGATCGTCGCCGATATCGTCGGTGCTGGCCAGCTTGCTACACTCAATCAACAGGTTGAGAGCGGTCGTCGAGCTTGGACTACCGGGACAACGAAGTTGCGGGAGGAGTTTCGACCGACATTGGATCTGCGCAACAGTTTGGTCTCGAAATTGAATACGCTGGCTAACGATAAAGGGGCATTTGACGCAGAGAGTGCGGTCCGAGATTGGTTGAAACGGGCTGGTGCCTTTGTGGATCGACCTGAATCTGAGCAGGACGTCTCACGATCTGTGGTTGAATCTGTGTTGGTTGAGATCAGGCATTTGATTGGGTCCAGGAAGAACGAACTTTCAGACATGCGTCGATTTCGGGAGCTTCTCCATGACCAACCTGAGTATGATGGCAATATGCAGGAGGTTGAGGCGGAGGTCGCTTCTCTTGAGGAGAGGTATTCTAATGTGACTGCTCGTATACTAGAGGCGGAGGTGGCTGCGGCCGAGGAGCGCCGGAAGTCACTCGCAGAGGCTGAGGATAGGCGTTCGTTGGGGGCGATGGCTCAGCTTGCCTTGCAGTTTCTTGAGCCGAACTGTCCCGTATGCGGTCAGATGCATGAGGTTGCGATGACGGAGAGGCGATTGATTGACCTGATTTCTGAAGCGGACCTTCCTGGTCGGTCTTCAGACAGCGAACCCCTTCAGGCTCTGGCCGAGGAGGCAGGGCAGATTGAGGAAAGGCTGGCGACTGCTCGGACTGAGCTGTTTGCGGTGAGGCTGGCGGATCGTAGGTTCAACGCTTGGCGGGACATGGTTCTGATAGGGGCGTCTGAATTGTCGCTGCCCGATGACCGCCAACCTAATGAGCTTGACGGAGCGGTTGCAAGCCGTATTGGTGAGTTGATGACTCACATATCCCAGCTTCGGGAGATCCGCAGTGAAGGTGAACGGAACTCGGCTCTCTTGGTGCAAGCGGTGGAAGTCGCGCAGGCTGGTGATCTTCGTCAACGAGTTGCGAGGCTTGACGAGGAGGTTCGTCAGCACGATGAGCTTGTCAGCCTTCGACACCAGGCTTCGGACGACGCCATACGCCTGCACGAGGCAATCCGTAGTCTCGGTGAGTCGCTAGTAGCCGAAGAGCTGATGCGGGTTGAGCCGCTACTTCAGCGCGTCTATTCAACTGTTGACCCTCACCCAGCGTTTCGCGCAGTCAGGTTCCTCACAAAGATGCATCGAGGACGAGGTCGACTTTGGACGGTGGTTGAGGCCAGTGATGCGGAGAACACAATTGCCGTCAACGAACCGAAGACGGTACTATCGAGTTCGCAATTGAACGTCCTCGCGGTGGCTGCGTTCTTGTCACTCAATCTTTCTGCTGCAGAACTGCCGTTGAAAACGATTGCGCTTGATGACCCGCTGCAGAGCTTGGACAATGTGAATCTCCTGGGTCTATTGGACCTGCTTAGGCACCTCCGCGGCCGACGACAAGTCATCCTCTCGACCCACGACGACCGTCTAGCGTCGCTGCTCAGAAGAAAACTTCGACCCGTTCGCTCAGGTGAGCGTACTGTCTCGATAGAATTTTCTGCATGGAACACCAAGGGTCCGACGGTCGGAGTGCGCGACATCGAACGAGATCTTGGTGAACTCAGACTCGTTCCAACATTGTAGATACTGGCTGTCGGTGGCATTGTTCTAGACTTGTGGCTATTGAATCTGTCCAGTCACCGGCAAGCCAGTGCCAGAATTGCTGAATGACCCCTCGCCTTGGAGGCTTGGTTCGTTGAAGGAGCATCCGGTCGCTGCATTCATCGTCGGAGGTCTTGCGGTTCCCTTGCACGTGTCCGCTGGATTGCCAATTGAGTTCAAGGTCACCTGGCGGACACCGTCGTTCGTGACCTTGACGGATTCCGCTGGGATATCGCGACGGGTCCGGATCCGCTGGGATCCCTGCGGGAATGAGTGGGCGCTCCCGCTCGGGCGACCACCGCGGGGGATGATCGTTCGGCCGGAAGCAAGCAAGTTAGTCAACCAAGGTGATGGCCACTAGTGTCGAGCCGCGAGTGAGATCAGACCACTCAGCGACTTCGTTTCCTCATCGCCGACCAGGTAGGTAATGCCACGATGTAGATGAAGTCGGAATTGGTTCGCGACAGCATCAGTCGTCTGCTGAATGCCGTCAGCCTCGCAGCGGGCACGGATGATTGCTGCGTAGAGGTCGGCTGATGCACCGCCGAAAGTCGCCCATGACATCTCGACGTTCGACATCGTGCCGATGTCGTATTCCGCAGGGGCTGACTCCTCGGCGAGCGAAATGCAAAGTGCCCATCGGCAAAGAACGTTCCAGTTCTTGATTCCCGTTCGGCGCTTGAGCGTCGTTAGGTGGCTCTTTGCTCGTTCGTCGACACGCACTATCTCAACGGGTGCTGCTCTATCCATCGAAGTACCCTTCAACTATGGACGTGCATCCTTCCGTCTCGTTGAAGTCCAGGAGGTATTGTGCACCTACTCGAGGCAGCAGGCGGTCTAGGTGTTCGCCGACAATCTCCTCGTCGGTGGATAGGAGGACGACTTGCCGGGCGGCATTGGGGAAGTAACGGCCCACAAGGTTTGAGCGGTGAGAGCGGTCAAGACGACCGACAGGTGTATCGATGACTGTTGGAAGAGTCATCCCAGTACACTGCGATAGACCCCATAGCACAGCCGTCGCCATGAGCTGCCGTTCGCCGGCGCTAAGCTGTAGTGAATTGAGAGGCTGTCTGAGGTCACCGATCAGCATGACGGACAAGTCAGACGGGTCAATGGTCACCTTCTTGACGAGTCCCCGCTTCAGGAACAGTTTGCCGACCGATGAATTGATGGCATCGGTGATACGATCGAGGTGCTTGCGGATCATGTGTTCAGCGAACTCAGTCAACACTGCATCTGCATCCGATATCTCACGGACGATACGAGCGGCATTCACATCTGCGGCACCGACGTCGAGAATCTCTAGGGCGATCTTGTCCACGGAGCGCTGGGCAGTTTCCGCGCGTCGATCTGCATCGCTGTAGGCGATGTGGGCCTGTTCCACAGCTTGGTCTGCGGTCCGTAGCTCAGCTTCCGCAGTAGCAACATCATGTACAATGGACGCGATCCGATCACCAGCGGGAGCTGCGGCCAATATTTTCTCCAGACGGTCGGATTCGGCATGGTGCGCAGAGAGCTGGTCTACCAGCCGATGCGCTTCGGCTCGAAGATCGTGAGTCTGGTGGTTAACTAGCGCTCGTGAAGCCTCCGCTGCATCGTGAGTTGGAATGAAGGTTGGCGCTGGCGGCCGTTCAATGGCGTCCAGGTCATTCTTGAACAGGTCACGGATACGTGCAGTGGACATCCGATCAAGTCCAAGATCCGTTGTAAGGCGTTCCACGAGTCGCCTATCCCGGGAAGCAATTTGGCTGCGCAGTCTATCATCCAGGGCGGCTGCGTCCTGCTGTTCACCTGATGCCGCCACGGCCTTGAGCAAGTCAGGTACAAGAGTCAACGGCAAGTCACTGGCAGCAAGCTGCAGAAGCTCACGCTCGACAGTGTTGCCTGCTGAACCTGACTCCGCGAGCTCGCGATTCAGGCTATCCCGCTCCGCATGCAGGCCGCCGCCAGCTTGAGCAAGCCTATCTGTTGCCTGTTGCAGCTCGGCTTCTAGGCATGACTTGTTGTTCTGTGCTGCGTCGAGGTTTTGCGCGGTTGCGTCTCGTTGCTCGTTGGCTGCCAGGAGTGCGAGCTCGGCCTCTCTGAGAGACATGCCAAGATCTCTGGAGATTGAGGCATCGTGGGTCCTCGCCGCGCGGCGGCGGAAGTGTTGCAGATCGGTCTGAAGTTGATCGATAAGATCAAGGCCAAGGAGGCCGTACAGGCTGGTTCGTAGCACATCCGTAGATGAGGAAGGATCGGCGAGTGCCTCGATCTTCTCCCCATCGAATATCGTCAAATCAGCGACGGCCATTGGAATGATGCCTTCGACGAATTCGGGCCACGCTCCCACTAGGTCCGACCGTGGCTCCCCGTTGGTTGTAACCATCAATCGATCATCGGATCGACCACGACTGCTGCGTCTCCACGTTCGTCCGACGACGTAGCGGACCAATTGACCGTCTTCGGTTCGGTCGAACTCAAGCGTGACGGACGCCGTCCTTTCACCGTGATGGACGAGGTCATGCAGGTATTGGCTGTAGGCGACGCCGTTGAGAATTCGCCGGGCTCGGTTTCCGTAGAGCGCCAAGGGGATCGAATCAAGCAGAGACGTCTTCCCAGTCCCGTTCTGGCCTCCGATAAGGGTGATCGGTTTTGTCTTCAGGGTTGAGAATCTCACGGTCTGTGGGCCGCGGTAGACACCTACGTTGTTCAGGGTCAGTGTGCGGAGGCGCATTAGGTGGTCTCGTCGCCAGTCTCGCCTTCGACCACTGCCGCAAGCGTGGTGTCAAAGTCGACCGGTGCGCCAGCATCGACGGCTTGGCGGCCACGTGTCATTGCTTTCATGAGATCGATGGCCTCGTCGGCCGATCTGAACCCGGACCTGTCTATGGCTGCACCGATGTCGTCCCAGAGCCCGTTTCGTCGTGCGGCGACACGATGCCGGTGTTCGACTGAGATGAGCTCACGAAGCAGTTCGTATTGGAGGCCCGACCGGCTGAGTGCCCGCAGTTCGGCCAGATCCTCGGTGTCGAACGGAAACTGATCATCGTACTTGGCCTGGCCTGGGAACAGTTCGCCCGTGGCGTCCCGATAGATCGTGGGCAGGAGATCCTCGTGTTCGTGCTTCTCAGTTATCCAGATGCGTCGAATCTCATGAAGCTCGTCGATGGTGATGAGTTCGATGTGGCGCACGTCTTCTGGCCCGTTTGTCCGCACCCAAGCCTGTGCTTCGAGAACCAGGCGCAGCCAGTGGGCGCGTCCTTCCTGCGTATAGGGCCCCGGGACGTGGCTGCCCTTGAAGAGCGAAACCCGCCCGTTGAGCCGTCGGAAGTCTCGAAGTGAGCGACCTTCGGTAGCATCAGCGATCTGGTCGCGGATGTCCAGGAGTGGCTGCATCCATTCCTTTTCTGTGTCATTCTGGATCATCGCTGACATGGACTTGTCTTTGTCGACGACCGTGCATGTCCAGCAACCGAAGCGGGAGTTGCCGCAGCTCGGCGTCGAGGTGTCCACGACGACTGGGCATTCCGCGTCCGGCGAGGCCGTGCGATACATCGTCAGCAACTGCTTGTTGTCGAACCGCCAGGGGTTTGGGACCTGCATGAGGTAGAGCCAGACGTCGTCGTCGGTCCAGTCGACTATTGGCTTGTAGACCAGTGCCGACGCCAGGTCGCTGTGGGGAGTCAAGCTCTCCCGCACGGACTGCTTGTCCCAGCGGTCAATCCGGGCTGCGCGTGCAGCGGACTCGGCTCGCCGTGCTCCCAGCACGATGATGGCCTCACCGTTGTCCTTCACGACAGACCGGATGAACCGAGTGGTCGGGTTGATCTTCATCCGCTCTGTGCACCACCGGAAGCGCCGGTTCGGGGCCGGATAGCCCCGGCCGATGAGGTTGACCCAGAATGTCTCGCTCACCTTGGGGGAGAGCAGGTGCGCCGAGATGGGCAGACCCTGGTCGGCTGCGGCCGCTCGCATGGCGTCGTGGGACCGGTGGACCCAGGCAGCGACTGCCGGATTCTCGACGAGGGTGTCGTTCGTGATGACGTAGACCGGCTTCGTGCGCTCTTCCGTCGGCAGCTCCTGAATCGCCGACCAGACGACCTGCAGCGTCGCGGTCGAATCCTTGCCGCCTGAGTAGCCCACAACCCAGGGGATTCCGTCGGCCCGGTACAGGGCCTTGACCGACTCGACGAGTCGCCGGATTTCGGTGCGCAGGCCTCGTCCTGCGAAGGCGGAGCCGCCCGACCGTGCTGGTCCGCTCTTCACTTCGATAGGCGTGGCGGTCATGCTGTCCTTCAAGACCGGGTTGCGGAGGCCACCAGGGGCAAGCTGGTCAGCCTAGCGGTGATGTCGCTGGCCCATCCTAGACTAGGCCCAGCCTGAAGGAGTGGATTTCGATGACCCAAGCCGCCTACCTGGACTTCTGCGCTACCACGCCGGTCGATTCAAGGGTCGCGGCCGTGGTGCTCCGCTTCATGGAGGAGGAGTTCGGCAACGCGGGATCCCGAACCCACGAGTACGGGCTCGAAGCGTCGCGGGCGGTCGAAGAGGCCCGGACCCGCGTGGCGGCAGTCTGTGACGCTGAGCCCGATGAGGTGGTCTTCACCTCCGGAGCGACCGAAGCGAACAACCTGGCCCTGCAGGGGATCGCTCCGCATGCCTGGGCGAGTGGTCGCCGCCACGTGCTCGCCCTCGAGATCGAGCACAAGGCGGTCCTCGAGCCCCTAAGCGCGATCGAAGAGGCCCACGAAATCGAGGTCGAACTGGTCCCCGTCGGACCGAGCGGATGGGTGGATCCAGACGAGATCGCGGTCCGTCTCAGGCCGGACACGGTGGTCGTCAGCACGATGCACGCGAACAACGAGACGGGCGTGATTCAGCCTCTGGATGGGATCGCAGCAGTGCTCAAGGAGCATCCTGCCTACTGGCATGTCGACGCGGCTCAGACCTTCGGGAAGGCACGGGGGCTCGGCGACCAGCGCATCGACCTCATCTCAATGTCCGGGCACAAGCTCTATGGGCCAATGGGCGTCGGAGCGCTCGTCGCGCGGCGCCGCGGGTACGACCGTCCTCCTCTCAGCCCACTCATGGTGGGGGGTGGTCAGGAGCGAGGCCTGCGGCCCGGAACGGTCCCGGTTCCGCTGGTCGCTGGCCTTGGCGAAGCCTGTCGCCTCGCAATGGCTGAGTTGGAGGATCGCGCCTCCGCCTGCCAGGCACAGCGAGTCGAGGTGCTCAGAGCTCTATCCGATCTCCGCCCCGAGTTCAACGGCGACCAGGAACGCACCCTTCCGCACGTGCTGAACCTCTCGATACCGGGTTTGGACGCCGAGGCAGCCATGATGCTGCTTCGCGACCATGTGGCGATTTCTAACGGCTCCGCCTGCACTTCCAGCACCTACGAGCCATCCCACGTCCTCACTGCAATGAGTCTCGGCGCGGAGCGAATACAGGGAGCCATCCGAATCTCTTGGTCCCACGAACCAATCCACCTTGACTGGAAGCTGATCGCACAGCGGCTCTCCGGCGCCCTATACTTGGATTCTGGCTGAAGACGGGCGTTTCAGGCCTCCATCAAATCGATACGCAGCTCGTCGCAATCCTGGAAAGGGGCGTCGGAAGCGATACATGAGGAAGGAGTCGGGCTACGCGGTCGCCGTATATCAATCACTACCTAGGCGAGCGGGATGATGCTATTCTTGGTCACTAGGATCAATTAGCTCTCCTAGCTCAATGACTGAAGTGTCGACGTCAGTACGGCGAATGATGGCCTCGACTGCGGAACGAGCCGGTCGCGCATCTGTCAGGCTCATCAGATGCTCCATGCCACCACAGGCGTAACTCATGAAGATCTCGAGTCGTTCTTGAAGCCTACCCACCTCCAAGACTGAGTCATCCCGTGTATGCGCCACAGCAATCATGTCGCATAACAGCCGGTCCTTACGATCGGGGATATTCATGATGACTTCGCCGCCGCTGGCCCTATCGTTGCTATTTGCCGCAGTCACGCCTGTCTGATTGCGAGCGAATCCAACAGCTGCACTGAAACACAGTAGGTCAAAAGCATTGGGAAAGATCGCCTGACTAGACTGGCCGGTGCGGCGCACTAGAGCCATTAGTGGACCGAACCGCTCCGGAATCAACACGTAAGGTCGGTCAGGATCCGATGGTGTAGTCACAATTCATCCGATGGATTCGATGGTTGACCGGGTCGCGCCTCCTGGCGATGCATAAGTGCGGGGCAAACCTCTCCATTCAAAGCTACGCTCCACCCCCTCAGCGAGGTCACCCTCGAAATGCACAAGGTACTCTGCACCGATCATCTCCAAGGAATCCTGCAGCACCTCGGTATCTGCCGACTCTGTAAACATTATGACTTGGCTGAAGCCTTTGGCCATGAGGTCCATGACCCTACGCTTGTATTCGTGACCCAGATTGCTGAAGGGCGCATCAACCACAAGAGGAATGTTCTGAACCTCGGCAAAGACCGGGGTCGTCGTCAGCAGCTTATCGAGTGTCTGATACTGCGGGAGCAGCTTAGCTGCGGCTGCTGCAAAGGCGTAGGTCAAGAGCGCCGTCTCGGCTCCGGACAAATCTCCAACGGATTTCTCGATGTCGTCGGTATCCGTGCGGTCGATGACCTTGACGAAGAGGTCCCCATCTACAGCGACATCAATGTTCTCCTTGTACACAACATACTTCTCGTTGATGAGAGTCTCCAATTGCTCGCGCGCGACGTCGGCTTGCTTGTCGGCGATTGCTTCAAGAAGCTCGCTGATCTGCCGAGCGATTGCGGCAGCGCGGTGAACGTCCCGGTGATCCTTAGGTGCCTTGCTTCGCTTTTCGGCTTCCTTGTCTTCTATTGCAGCCTGTCCGTCCTCGATTGCCTGCTGTAGCTTGCCAACTCGGTATGTGAGCGTGGGGATCTCATCGTCCAATTGTCGACGCAAGGCAACAAGATCAGTTCTATCGACCTCGTCGAACTCGTCGGCCCCTGCCTCAATGAGCTTTGCTTCGGCGTCAGCCCTCGTCTCTATCGCTGTCTTCTTGGCCCTCAGTGCTACCCTGAGTTTGACTGCAGCCCTATCGACTGCCAGTCGGTCCTCCTCCGTTGTTCGCAAGCTCGTCGCATAGCTGTTCAGCGTGTGCATTCGTGCGACCACTGAATCAGAGGCAGGGGCCAGAGGTTCCAACAGCTGGAGCATGTCGACGGTCAACGGTCGGCCGCAAATGCACTCCATTGACTCTCGAAGCTGTTTAACGAGGCTGCTAGAGACGTCGTTAGGGTACTTACGATCACTGAATACGTCTACGACCGCCTCGAAGACGTCGGTGGCCACGGTTAGGTAGGCCTCACTGAGAGCATCCGTCAGCGCTTGTTCTGCGGTCGTCACGTCAACTTGTGCACGGCCTTCCTCCCCTCTGGCCCGTTCGGCTGCAGCGAGGACGTCTTGAAGAAGCTCGATCTCATCGAGCTGAGCAACAACCCGATTACGATTCTCCTCAGCCGCATCTCGTTCTGCTTCGACCTGAGAAAGCGCGAGCTTGTTCTCTTGGAGTGTTGCCTGTAGCTCATCGATGTCCTTCTGGAGTCGTTTCGTGCGCCTAGAAGCCTCAGCGTGTGCCTTGGACTGGGCATCAAGGCTCCTTTTAGATTCGTCAATTAGGTCGCGAAACGGCTCAAACTTGCTTCCGCCGGAGATCTCTCGGAGAAAGCCCCTCAACTGACCGACGCTCTTCTTGTCGTTCCTGAATGGAAATGACAAGGTTTCACCTGGGTAGAAGAAATACTTGGCCAACCCCTGGGGGAGGAGCCTCTCAATGATAGCTTGTGCACTACCGTCCTCGAACTGCTCACAAGAAGAGTCGATGTGGTCACATGCAAGTGTCACATCGTCGCCAGACCTATATCCAGCATGAGGCGTTATGCGGTCCACGATGAGCCCGTCCATCGCTTCTACTCTGGATCCGCCGCCGTTGAAGGCACGTTGCCGACGGTGGATTCGATACAACATATCAGCATCATCAATTGGCCGTGATGCGTATAGCGTGACTGTGGCGTAAGCAGGGCTCTTCCGCGTTGCGCGGGATCCCTGCACTGCATAGTCATTAACTAGATTCTGGTCGCCTTTACCCTCTTCCAGGTCCATCCTGCCATAGAGACACCAGTATATGGCGGTAAGCATGGAAGTCTTGCCACCTCCGTTCTTTCCGAACACCAACGTGATTGGACGCTCGTCGGTCGAGGATATGTCCATCCAAGAGTGGCCCTTGAATGGCCGCCAGTTGTCCAGCTCGATTCGGTGAAACTTCACTCGTCAACCTCCTCAGTAGCCCGAGCTTGCGCAACAGCGATGATGGCCTCTTCGAGTTCGCTGGCACGGCTGAACTCGCGACGCAGGAGAAGAAATACTAGCCGCTGGACATCATCAGGCCAGGCAGCCAAGATGGGCGCGTAGAACTTGGATGTTGGTTCTTCAGTTGGCGGCATCACGAGCTCCGAGGATGTCCCACAAATTGTATCGGTCGAGCACGGGTTGTAGCGTATTCAAGGCCTGGTGCCGGTTGTCTGCCCCGTTCGCCAACTCTTGGGCACGCAAGACCTCTTGAGCGACCAGCCGGCGCTCCAAGTCAAAGTTGTCGCCAGCGTCGGGGTGCGTAATGTAGTCGAACACAATCGCGTGCTTAGGGGACCCGTCCTTGGGTTGACGGAGGATGCGACCGCGGCGCTGAACGTATTGCCGTGGATTCTTGGTCGACGCCAGAAAGTGCGCAACGCGTGCCGTCGGTACGTCGATTCCCTGATCCAGACACTTCATCGCTACCAGGCCGTCAATCTCGCCGCTGCCTAGTTGGCGGAGGAGGGCAGCACGTTCGTCGAGCGGCGTGTCACCCACGAAGTCTCGGTAGGTTAGGCCGAGTCTGTCAGCGACTTCGTGGACCATTGGGGCCTGCCGCATATCGGTGAGTGACGATTCACCTTCCGCGGTGTAGATGAGCGAATAGGCCCGCTCCTGAGGCGGGATGGACTCGAGCACGTCGGCGAATGCCCCAATCTTGCCTTCCGCATGCCAAAGAAGGCGAGCTCGTTCGATCAGGAGTAGCTTCGCTGAGTCTTCGAGGTCGATGATCCCAAGCCCTGCCGACCTGCCAGCCATTCTTCCGATTTCTTGACTGAGTCTGGTGTATTCGACCATTTCCTCCCGGGTAAGTGGTACAAGAATAGGTACGTAGTTGTAGTGACAGAGTGAGCCAAGCTCGATAGCTTCCTTGATGCCGATATCGAGAAGCACATCGCCGAAGTAGCGTTGAAGGGTCTGCGTCCCTTCAGGATCGAGGTGGCGCTCAAAGGTGGCCGATAAGCCTAGTCGGTAGTGGTAGTCATCTGTCAGGAGCTTCTGGTTCTCGGTGCTTCCCATTGCATGGCACTCGTCGGCGATCAGGAGCCGAGGAGACGGAAAGTCGTGTATGGCTGTGCCAAACTTGGCGTTGGCAGCCGACTGAGCCGTCCAGACCGCGAAGGTAGTCCCTCCATACACCCTCTGCGTCTGAAGCGCCTCACGAAGCCGAACAAGCGCGGCGGGTTGTGTTGAGCAGACTGCGGTCATTCCCCAACTGCCTGCTTCCTCCTCCCACATGTCCACCAAGCTGTTGTCTGGGACCAGGACGACGACCGTCAGGCCGGGAGAACCGTCGTAGACACGGGCGAGCCGTTCGACCGCGCCTAGCGCGGTGATGGTCTTCCCAGTCCCGGTAGCCATCGCCAGTAGGCCGCGGCCATCGGCCCTGAACCATGATCGGATGGCCTCGTCCTGGTAGGAGCGGAACTCGATTTCGGCTGGGACCTCGGGCAGGGCTACCACGTCGGTGCCTTCAGTCGTCCCAATCGCTGTGCTCATCCTGGGGTATCTCCTGGCTGTGTTCGGCCGTCTTGGCGTGTAGGTCTTGATCAAGCCCTCAGCGAGTGCCGTCGGGAACGGCTCCACGCGGAGTGGCCTTAGACTATCAGGGTTGAACAGCTCATCAACTGCGGCCTTGGCGGCGGCTGCGTGGGGCGCCTCGGACGGCACCCATGACTTATGGATCGGGAACGACTCGATGTTGCTGCCCAACCCTGAGAACGTCTCATTTGGCGATCCTTCGAAGGTCACGTAGTTCCCCTCGGCATCCTCAATGACCCCGATCTTCTCGTGGTAGAGGCACTCGCCGCCGTTGCGATAGCCGGTGACGAGCCAGAACTCC
The DNA here is from genome assembly GCA_965214285.1 of Acidimicrobiales bacterium. Lineage (GTDB taxonomy): Bacteria > Actinomycetota > Acidimicrobiia > Acidimicrobiales > Aldehydirespiratoraceae. The sequence continues at coordinate 3,085,608 of OZ243946.1, read as the reverse complement.
ATCAGCTCACGCTCGATCATCCAGGTCACGGCTGACAAGGCCTCGCTGAACTCTGGCCGGTAGGTCGTGCACTCGTCCTTGATCGTCCGACGCTGATATCCCAGCTCCATGTGCTGGAGGTCCAGTTCAGGAAGGTTGGGGGATGCGACGACGCGAATCGGTGGTGTCGAGTCGTCCAGCCCGTCAAGAAAGGCGTCCAGGGCGGGCGCTAGCCGCGCAAGCGCACCGGCGGTGAAGTAGCCCACAGCCCGATCGTAGCGGACTGCTCTACTCAGCGCTGGGACGAAGAACTCCTCGATCAGGTCGTCGGTGTCGCTGCTGTAGCGGAGTTTGAGTGACGTAGCATCGGGCAACCGCGCTGATGGGACTAGAGGCTTGAGGAGGATGCTGCCTGTCATAGTCCCTCCATCAACGCAGCGATGTCGGGGGCGATCGGGGGCGCAGTGGCGTCGAAAGCTGCACGGGCTGCCTCGATCGCATCCGTCCCGACGAACAGCGTGACCCGCTCCGGTGTCGGACAGACCAGCACCTCGGTGCCGATGCCGACGCCGTTCTCCTTGAGCCACGGGCGGGTCCTCCCGACGTCTACCGTTCGAAGCGTGTTGGTGGTGCGCCAGATGACGCTCGCCTGGTGTGACTGCGAGCTGTTCAGCGGAACGACGAGATTCGCTCCGGGTCTGAGCCCGTTGGCGAAGCACACGTGGGGGTTCACTGCGAACGAGTACCCGTCGAAAGTGCCCTCGGTTACTCGGTGGCGTTCACCCCAGCCTGTCTCGGTTTGGACGGTGCCAGGGACGGTAGTGGGTGCTTTCGGCGAGAACTCAGTGTCGTCGCCCAGCCGAACAGCGTCACCAGAGACGTCGAAAATCGGCGTGCTGAGGTAGCTCTCTATCGAGCTTCCCGCTACGTCGAATTCGCGCGTGAACTCGGCGATGATCGCGGCCTTGCTAGCAACTCCGCCCCCTCGCTGGATCCGTTGTCGAATCTCCGTGACAATGCCTTCATACTCCTCAAGACCCCATTCTGGCAGGGCAAGACGAAAGTGCTTGTCGACGCGGATCAGACGGTCACCGCGTTGGTTCTTGATCCCACCCTCCGACCCGCCGCCGATCGCGTCAACGAGCTCTGCAGGGGTCATCGGCCTGCATGTCAACCTGAGAACGCGCTCGGCTTTGGCCTGAATCGGTCCTTCCCAGCGAATCAGCCATCCGTCGCCTATGTCGCGCCACTTGCCAGTCTTGACCAGAAAGGCGTTTGCTGCCGCAGTGTCGCCGAAGGCTGGCACCTCGCGGACGACCTGATCGACGGGCACCAGCCACTCATCGCCTATCGCGTCGTTGACCAACGCCTTCAGTTCGTTGAGGGCGTTGCGTCCGCGCTGCAGCCAATCATCCCGGTACGAGTAGCCCGCAAGCCACCTCAGCATCTCGAAAGATGGCTCTCCCAGACGCTCCTGCCACGTTCGGATGACCTCCGACCCCGCATTACGCATGGGTCCAATCTCGGCCTGGAACCGGTCGATCGCCCATCGAATCGGACGGTATTCGGCGTCGTCAAGCCTCTCTCGGACGACCTTGCCGTCCTGGGCCACCTTCTTGCGAACGGCCTGATGAGTGACGCCACGCTCACAGCCCAAGGATCTTAGGGTCGGTTGTTCACGGACACACTCGCGGGCGATGAGCAGCTCAGGATCATCAGCTTCGGCCAGGAGAGACTCAAGGATCTCTGGCAAGGACGAAGCGCCTGGAAGCGGAGATGCCATCAACCGCTCGACCTCCCCAATCACTTCGGCAGGAACAGGAAGGCCGTCGTCGAGTGCGGCCAGCAGGCCTCCCAAGGTCGATTGGGTTGTAGCGACCTGTGCCCACTGGGCAGCGGCCGACAGCGGCTGGGCACAGTCCGGACTTGCGGGCGTCGACCCACAGCTTTCATCCATATAGGCAGTCCTCTGGCGATCATCGAGTGAATGCAGTGTAGGGGGCTGGGCTCCAAGCACCTGGATGAGGCGCCGGGTTGTCCCTGCGCCCACGTTCGGGATAGCGAGCAGCGATTGCTCCGACATCTGTGCCAGGTCGCCCCAGGTCTGCACGTGCGCTCGTCGGAGTGCTGTCTGGGCTCGCCTCTCGAACAGCTCGAAGGGGACAGGCTCGTCTGCGACCTCGCTCATCCAGCCGAATCTGTCAGCGAAGCGCGGTTCAGACGTGAGCGAAGGCGCATGGGACTGGGCTCCAAGCACCTGGATGAGGCGCCGGGTCGTTCCTGCGCCCACGTTCGGGATAGCGAGCAGCGATTGCTCCGACATCTGTGCCAGGTCGCCCCAAGTCCGTACGTGCGCTCGTCGGAGTGCTGTCTGGGCTCGCCTCTCGAACAGCTCGAAGGGGACAGGCTCGTCAGCGGCGACCTCGCTCATCCAGCCGAACCTGTCAGCGAAGGTGGTCGATGCGGCTGGCGCTGCTGCCTCCCTTGCTGCGGCCGTCGCTCCAGCACCCCTCCGCAGCCGACGGGCGACCAGAGGCGTGTTCAACACGGTCCGAGTTCTCATCCCAAGCCTCGCTTTCGCAGATGAGCGTGAGCACACGGCAGCCATGAGCGTGTCCGCAGGAGCGGGCTTCTCAGCTGGAATCGATCTTCCTCCATCATCCTCTCCTCAGGATAGGCTGAAAATTGCGGGTAGCAAGCTGGGCTGGTGGAGGGAGGTGTCGAAGCCTGGTCGTTCGCCGGGATGGACGGGTCCTGGGTCTTCGGTGGGTCAGTATACGGCCTGCGGAAGCATCTGCAACCCGCAATTCGGCGGTGGGCGATGGCTGAGCAGCGGGTGAGGATCATGAGCGGGTCGCGGGCGGCTAGTCCCCTTCGTCGGTCGGGCCGTTGCGCGGCACGACCAGCGGCAGGTCTCGCAGTGCCCGCACTACGGCCAGGCGAACGCCCTGGGTCAGCCAGGATGTCCGGCCAGCCGAACTCGGGACGGGCGTCGGCGAGCTTGGCAGTTCACCGCACCTTACGGTTGCGGCTAGGAGGCCTGGAAGCGGCGGACCAGGTCCATCTCGAGCTGGATGCCCAGGCCTGGGCCGGTCCGCGGGGCGATCCAGCCGTCGACGATCTCGGGCATGGCCGGGTACACCAGGTCGCGGCGCAGGATCGAGGCGACCGGCTCCATGGTGCGGAACTCGATCATCGGGCTCTGCATGCTGGCGATCTGCAGGTGTATGTGGAGAAGTCGGACATGTCCGAGGCCTAGGCGTGGGGCATCACCAGCGCCCCGGCGGGCTCGCACATCTCGGCCCTCCGGGCGACCTCGGTCAAGCCGTTGGCTCAGCTGAGTCGGCGCTGGGACGACGAATCCCTCGATCAGGACGTCCGTGTTGCTGATGTAGCTGGGCTTGAGTGAGGGTGCCTCGGGTAGCCGCGCAGCGGGAGCGAGGGATTTGGGGTGGGCGTCGCCTGTTGTGGGCTCTCCGTCGTCTGGGCGGTGTCGGGGCGGCCGGAAGAGCGCGGCCTAAGCCGTTCGGGCTGCCTCGATCTCGTCGGCGCCTACGTAGAGCGTGACCCGCTCCGGTGTCGGGCAGACCAGCACCTCGGTGCCGATGCCGACGCCGTTCTCCTTGAGCCACGCGCGGGTCCGGCCGACGTCTACCGCGCGAAGGGTGTTGGTGGTGCGCCAGATGACGCTCGCCATGTGTGCCTTCGAGCCGTTCAGCGGAACGATGAGGTTCGCTCCGGGCTTGAGCCCGTTGGCCCAGCAAATGTGGCCGTTCACTGCGAACGAGTACCCCCGCAGGGTCTCCTTGGTGACCTGCCGGAGTTCGCCCCATCCTGCCTCGGTCTGGACGGCGCGAGGGACAGTGTCAGGCGCTCTCGCGGAGAATCGCGAGTCGTCGCCCAAGCGCACCTCGTCGCCGGAGACGGCGAACACCGACAGCTTGAGGTTGCCCTTGACCGACGAGGCCCTCACTCCGTACTCACGCGTGAGCTCGTCGATGATCGCGGACTTGCTGGCGCTGCCGCCTCCCCGCTTGATCCTCTTCACGATCTCCGCAGCGATGCTCTCGTACTTCTCGATGCCCCATTCGGGAAGAGCAAGACGAGACTGCTTGTCGATGCGCACGAGCCGGTCACGGCGCGCGTTGCCGAGATTGCGCGCCGAGCCGTGGCCGATGGCGGCAACAAGCTCCTCGGCGGTCATCGGCCTGCACGTCAGCCTGAGAACACGCTCGGCCTTGGCCTGAATTGGTCCGTCCCAACGAACCAGCCAGCCGTCGCCGATGTCGCGCCACTTGCCCGTGCCGACCAGCAGGGCCGATGCCGCCGCCGTGTCGCCGAGGCCCGGCATCTTCTCGACGAGCTCTTCGACCTGCACCAGCCATTCCTTGCTGAGTGTCTCGTTGAGCAGCCTGTCCAGGTCTTTGGCGACCGAACCGCCGAGGTGCAGCCAATCCTCGATTTGCGTGCTTTCGAGCAGCTTCTTCAGGTCTCTGGCGGTTGTTCCGAGCCCGTAAATCCACTCGTCGTCATAGGAGTACGAGTAACCCGAGAGCCAGCGGAGCGCCTCGAAGGCGGGCTCTCCCAGGCGATCCCGCCAGACGCACACCAGCGCAGACTCCGCCCTGCGCACAGCCCCGATCTCGGCCTGGAACCGGTCTATCGCCCACAGAATGGGGCGGTATTGCACGTGGCGAATCCACCCCCGCAGCGCCTCGCTGTCGGCGGCCACTATCTGGCGAATGCGCTCTCGGGTGACGCCGCGCTCGCGCCCCAGCGACTCGAGAGTCGGCCGATCGCGGACGAACTCTCGGGCGAGCAACAGCTCCGGGTCCTGAGCCTCGCCGAGAAGCTCCTCGATGAGCACAGGCAGCGTCGGGACCTCGGGAAGCGGAGTCGCCAGCAACCGCTCGACCTCCTCGACCGCTTGGGCAGGAACAGGGAGCCCGTCGTAGAGAGCGGTCAGCAGGCCGCCCAGGGTCGTCTGGGGCGTAGCGGCCCTTGCCCATTGGGCGGCGGTCGGCAGTCTCTGGGCAAGGTCCGGATCTGCAGGCTCCGACCCGCCGCTGTCCTGCCTGGAGGCAATGAGATGACGACCGTAGAGCGAACGAGATGTGCGGCTGAGCACCTCGCTGACGAGTCGGCTGGTCCCTGTGCCGACCTGGGGAATCGCGAGCAGCGATTCCTCCGACATCTCCGCCAGGTCGCCCCAGGTCTGCACCTGCGCTCGTCGCAAGGCCGTCTGGACTGGAGTCTCGAACGACTCGAAGGGCACCGGCTCGTCGGCGACCTCGCTCAACCAGGGGAATCTCGCCCCGAAGGCAGCCGACAACTCCGGCGGTTCCGTCTCAGCGCTTGCCTCTGTCTCAGCGGGTGGGCCTGTCTCAGCGGGTGCGTCAGTCTCGACGGTTGCGGCAGTCACTCCGTCATCCTGTGGTTCGGCTGCTGGAGGAGTGTCCGGCAGGGCCGGAGAACTCATCGGAGGCTGCGCTCGCGCCGCGTGCCATGACTCAGCGGCAGTCGCGGCGTGACTGCGCGGGCGGGCCGCTCAGCCTGAGATTCCCCTCCGTCATTTCCCCTCGAGGATAGACACAGCATCGCGGGCAGTCAAGCCGTACCCGTGGGGGCAAGCCGGCGTCACCGCGCCTGGAAGCGGCGGACGAGGTCCATGTTGAGCTCGATCCCGAGCCCTGGCGCTGTGGGCGGGGCGATCCAGCCGTCGACGATCTCGGGCATGGCCGGGTACACCAGGTCGCGGCGCAGGATGGACGTGACCGGCTCGATGGTGCGGAACTCGATCATCGGGATCTGCATGCTGGCGATCTGCATGTGGACGTTGCAGAAGTCCGAGATGCCCGAGGCGAAGGCATGGGGCATCAGCAGCGCCCCGGCGAGCTCGCACATCTCGGCGATCCGGGCGATCTCGGTGAACCCGCCGGCGCGGCTGATGCCGCAGTGCAGCAGCGGCACCCTGGCGCGGTCCAGCCACTCCTTGGCCTCCCAGCGGCCGGTGGAGAACTCGCCTGCGCCGATGAGCAGCGAGCAGCGGGCCGCGAGCTGGCGGTAGCCCTCGATGTCGTCGTGGCGCAGCGGCGCCTCGGCGAACCACACGCGGTGCTCATCGAGGCGGCTCAGCACCCACAGCGCCTCCTGCCAGTGCGACCAGCGGTAGCCGGGGTCGGTGCCGAGAACCGTGTCGTCGCCGATCATGGCCCGCAGCCGGGCGACGAGGTCGACCACCTGGTGATCGGGCGTCTCGGTGAGCCCGACGAAGGGCAGCTTCATGGCCGTGAAGCCCGACTCGCGGGCCAGGCCGACGATCGACTCCATCTTCGCGAGGATCGCATCGGTCGGCTCGCCGCGGGTGTCGCCTGGGTACAGGGTCACATAGGGCCTCGCGCCGGGCTGGCGGGCGCCCCCCAGCAGCTGCCACACCGGCTTGCCGAGCTGCTTGCCGGCCAGGTCGTGCAGCGCTATGTCGACCGCGGACAGGGCGTTGATCAGCAGCCCCCTGCGGCCGTGGTAGAAGCTGGAGTGGTAGATCGTGTCGTAGATGGCCAGCGCCTCGATCGGGTCCTTGCCGATCACGTGCTCGGTGATGCCGTTGGCCCAGAAGTGCTCGCTTCCGAACTCGATGAGCTCCTTGAGCACGCCGGGCGCGCAGGCGCACTCCCCGAAGCCCGTGCGGCCGTGTTCGTCGGTGACGAGCACCAGCAGCATGTCCTCGGTGTCGGTGTCGGTGAACGCGTTGCCCTCGGCGGGCACCGACACCACCAGCGCCTCCAGGTCGGCCACCAGTGCCATCTCGCTCTCCTTGCCTCTCGTGCCTCGCCGCGTCGTGCGGATTCTCCACCGGCCAGTCTGCTGCGCGAACGCCCGCCCGCGCCAGGCCATCCGGGCCGTCTGGGGATCGGGGCGCGGGCTGCCCTGTGCCCCTGCGCCGCAGCGGGTTGGCATGCCGTGCCTGCACGGGCGAGGCCGACTGTCAGGGAACTGCCCTTATGCGCGAGACACGTATAAAGGCGAAATTTTCTCATAAATCAGCGGAAACCACCCTCTACCTGCAACGACGCGACCCACCGCAGACGAGCCCTGTCCGCCTATACCCTCGGCCCATGGATCCTGTGCGCAACCCCTACAGCCCCGGTGCGGGGAGTCTTCCGCCTGAGCTGGCCGGCCGTGATCGCGAGTTGGAGGCGTTCGACATCGCTGTGCAGCGTCTGACGCTGGGTCGCTCGGCCAAGAGCCAACTGCTGACCGGGCCGAGGGGCGTGGGCAAGACGGTGCTGCTGAGGGAGTTCGGCCGCCTCGCCGCCGGGCTCGCCGCCCCGAACCGTCGAGGCGACGACGATCTCGCCGCGACGATGCTCCCCCCCGAGTGCGCCCACTACGACCGTCCCCGACGGGAGCGCTCCGCCCGCGCCGCTATCACCGCTGTAGCGCTCGCCCACGCTCGCGGCGAGACCGGAGACGACCGCGTCGACGCCGCCCGACGAGCGGCGCTCTACCGATGACCGACGAGAGGATCGACGGCGGAGCGTCGCCCGAGGAGATCCTCGCTGCCTGGACCCGGGACACCGACCGCGTACGCCGCCGCCTACGCCGGAGGATCGCCAACGCTGTCGACGCCGAACGCTCCGGGCGCTACGCCGGGAACCGACCGATCTCCGGCGAGCTCGCCGTCGTCTCTGGAGCGCTCGCCGAGGCGATGATCGCCGCGAAGCGCCACGCCGCCGAACTCGCGGCGCTCGCCGACGCCGGCTACGACGGCGACGACCGAGACACGCTCCGAGCGGCGAGAGACGCCCAACGAGACGCCCGAGCGGAGACCGACCTACCCCGACCGACCGGCAGCGGACCGCTCGGAGGCGGACCGTCGCCGAGTACGCCGCTGGAGTAGCCGTCGACGCTCTCGCCGCTACCGCCGTTGCCTGGGCGCTCGGCGACGCCCATGCGCTCAGCGAGCGTGAACGGGCTTATCTGCGTGCCATGGCCGGCCTCGGCCGCGGCCCGCACAAGTCCGGGGACGTGGCCGAGAGACTCGGCAAGACGACCGGCCAGGCGGGGCCGGTGCGCGATGCCCTCATCAAGCGGGGCCTGATCTACTCACCTCGCTGGGGGAGCCTGGCCTTCACCGTGCCGATGTTCGACGAGTACGTGATCCGCACCCTCGGCCCGCACGAAGCCTGACCTGCGCTGCAGGCCTGTCGCAGCCGGCAGCGGCACACCCAGCGATCGCAAAGGGCGGCCCGGCGGCGGGATCAGCACCTGCGGCGGCGGCTTTGGCTGAGGCCGTGCTGTCGTGCGACGCTGAGGGCAGGTTCTCAGACGACCTTGCCGGGGGCAGATACAGATGTGGCACGAACCGAGCTTGCTGATCGACGGGGAGCTGGTCGCCGCCGAGGGGGGCCGCAGCTTCGCCTCGGTCAACCCGGCCAGCGAGCAGGTCGTCGCCGAGTGCGCGGACTGCACGACCGGCGACGCCGAGCGGGCGATCATGGCGGCCCGCCGGGCCTTCGAGGAGACCCGCTGGGCGACCGATCGCGACCTGCGGGTGCGCTGTCTGCGTCAGCTCGCCGCGGCGCTGCGCGCCAATGTCGAGGAGCTGCGCTCGCTGACGGTGGCCGAGGTCGGCGTGCCGGTCGCCATGACCAGCGGCCCGGCCCTGGAGGGGCCTTTCGAGCTGCTCGACTACTACGCCGACCTCGCCGGCGGCTACGAGTGGTCGACCGACATCGGCGTGCGCGACTCGCAGATCGGCGCCATGCGGCGCATCGTGGAGCGCGAGCCCTTCGGCGTGGTCAGCGCCATCTCGGCCTACAACTACCCGCATCAGCTCAACCTGGCGAAGCTGGCCCCGGCGCTGGCCGCCGGCTGCACGGTGGTCCTCAAGGGCGCCCCGGACACGCCGCTGGTCACCCTGGCGCTGGGCAGGCTGATCGCCGAGCAGACCGACATCCCGCCAGGGGTGGTCAACGTGCTGGCATCGAGCGAGGTCGCCCCCGCCGAGCTGATGACGACGGCCCCGGAGGTCGACATGATCACCTTCACCGGCTCCACAGCGGTGGGCCGGGCGATCATGGCAGCCGCTGCGCCGAGCCTGAAGAAGTGCTTCCTCGAGCTCGGCGGCAAGTCCGCGCATGTGGTGCTCGACGAGGAGTCGCTGGCGGCCGCCGCGATGTTCTGCGCCTTCGCGGTGTGCTCGCACTCCGGCCAGGGCTGCGCCATCACCAGCCGGCTGGTGGTGCCCAGGGAGTGCCACGGGCAGGCCGTCGAGCAGGTCGCGGAGATGATGGCCGCCGTCAAGGTCGGCGACCCGGCCGATCCCGACACCTACATGGGACCGCTCATCAACCGGCGCCAGCAAGCCAAGGTGCAGGGCTTCGTGGACGCCGCCGTGGCCGACGGCGCGACGGTCGTCTGCGGAGGCAAGCCGCCCGCGGGTCTGGACACAGGCTTCTTCTTCGAGCCGACGGTGATCGCCGGGGCCGCCGAGGACAGCGCCGTAGCCCAAGACGAGATCTTCGGCCCGGTGCTGGTGGTGCTTCCCCATGACGGCGACGACGACGCCGTGCGCATCGCGGACAACTCGATCTTCGGCCTGTCCGGGGCGGTGCACTGCGCCGATCCCGAGCGGGCCATGGCGGTCGCCCGACGCGTGCGGGCCGGCACCATGAGCGTCAACGGCGGCATCTGGCACGCCCCCGACGCGCCCTTCGGCGGCTACAAGCAGTCCGGCATCGGCCGCGAGAACGGCCAGGCCGGCATGGAGGAGTTCCTGCAGACCAAGACGATCGCCGAGCCGGCCCCTCAGGAGTGACTCGGTTCGCTCAGGGGTGACTCGGCCCGACTCGGACCTCGCGTCTTGCCATGGCTCCTGCGATACCGAACGCGTTGCTGCGGTGTCGTCGGATGCAGGCCGACGCCACCACGCCGGTGGTACCCTGTCCTTCATGGCCGCCGAGATCACCTTGGAAGCACTCCTCGAAGATCCCGATCAGGTAGCTCGTGCTGTCGCAGAAGGGAAGACCTTCACGCTCACCTGCGACGGCCAGGCCATCTGCGACCTGACGGCGCCGGACGACGAATGTCCGTCCGTTGCGCCCGACGCCCCGGCGTCCGTCGAGGAACCGCTTTGGGATTACGCAGAATTGCGCAGGAAACTCGATGCGGTGATGGACCCGGCACCTCGTGTCTGGCATTGACAGCGGACCCAGCCGTGGGATGATCGAGACTTCGGTACTGGCAGCCTTCCATACCGTCCCTGAAGAGTCGCTTCCGGTGGAGCGCCTGGTCTGTGCCCTGTCGGTTGCCGAACTAACTGCTGGACTGCATACGGAAGATGCCGTCCTTCGCAGACGGCGGGTGGCTTTCTTGGGCCGCGTAGAGACCGATTTTCGAGTGGTTCCTTTCGACGTGTCCCATGCGAACGCATATTCTGAAATCTGGCTCGCAGCTACCGAGGCCGGGCGCAAACCCCGGGGACGTCGCGCTGTGGACATGCTGATCGCAGCAGCAGCGCTGGCCGAGGGCGTCCCTCTGTACACGCGCAATGGCAAGGACTTTGAGGGCCTTCACGACCTTCTCGTGGCTCGAGTGGTCTGAGGGGCGGGCTTGGCGGCGGGACGGGGTGGCGGCGGGCGTAGCTTGTCGCCATGGGAGCGCTGTTCGGCCTGATGGCGTCGCTGAGCATCACGACCACCCCTGGCCGCGGGCATGAGCTCGGTGTTCCTGCTCTGGGGGCTGGAGGCGAACCCGGCCGCGGCATCGGTGACCGCCAGCCTGTATCCCGCCAGCAGCGTGCTCGTCGGGCGCTCCTTCTTCGCCGACTCGGTGACCAGGACGCAGCTGCTGGGCCTGGTCGTGGTAATCGCCTCAGCGATCGTGATCGTGCTCTCCTGAGACGGCCCGGCGCTGCCCGCGGCGCTGCCGGCCGTTGTGAGCAGGCCGTTCTCGCGCGGCCCGTGACGCGGCACTGCCGTGCAGCGGCCTGCGCTCTTGCGGGTCTCGGCCCGGCGGGTCGTATCGTGGCATGCCGAGCGGCACGCCGAGAGGAAGCGCAGCGATGATCCAGCCAAGGCACGACTGGACAGCCGACGAGATTCTCGGCGTGATCGAGCGGCCCTTCCACGACCTGCTGAGCGCAGCGCACGCCTGTCACCGGGAGCGCTTCGACCCGCACGAGATCGAGGCCGCCAAGCTGCTGTCGGTCAAGACCGGCGGCTGCCCCGAGGACTGCGCCTACTGCCCGCAGTCCGCGCATCACGCCACCGGGCTCTCTCCGCAGCCGCTGATGGACACCGCCGAGATGCTCGCCGCCGCCGAGCAGGCCAAGGCCGAGGGCGCCACCCGGTTCTGCATGGGCGCCGCCTGGCGGTCCCCGAGCGACCATCAGGTGGCTGCGATGGCCCGCGCCGTCGAGGCGATCGGCGGCCTCGGCATGGAGACCTGCGTCACCCTCGGCATGCTCAGCGAACGCCAGGCCCAGGTGCTCGCCGACGCCGGGCTCGACTTCTACAACCACAACCTCGACACGTCGCCCGACTTCTACGGCACGATCATCACGACCCGCACCTACCAGGACCGCATCGACACCCTCGCCGCCTGCCGCGAGGCGGGCATCCGGCTGTGCACCGGCGGCATCGTCGGCATGGGCGAGACCCGCCGCCAGCGTGCGCACCTGCTGCAACAGCTCGCTGCGCTGGAACCGCACCCCGAGAGCGTGCCGATCAACCTGCTGGTCCAGGTCGAGGGCACGCCGCTGTATGGCATCGAGGAGCTCGACCCGCTGGAGCTGGTCCGCACCGTGGCCGCCGCTCGGCTGGTGCTGCCGACCTCGGTGGTACGGCTCTCCGCCGGGCGGGCGTCGATGACCGACGAGACGCAGGCGCTGTGCTTCCACGCCGGCGCCTCGAGCATCTTCATCGGCGAGCGGCTGCTCACCGCCGACAACAGCGGCGACGACCGCGACCAGTCCACGCTGCGCCGCCTCGACATGGCCTTCGGCACCCCCGAGCTCTCCGCCGCCCGCTGATCCCGGCGCTGCGGCACCGGCACCACAAGAGGGCAGGCAGCCGGCGCTGTGCTGTGCCCCGGCTGGTTCGCACCGGATGCGGCACGGCGCTACACAGAGGCCCTGTGAAGAGCCCAGCCACACAGCACCGGCGCCGCTCATGATGCTCGCAGAGACACTGGCCGGCGCAGACGACGTCATCGTCGAGTGGTGCGAGACCAGCCTCGGCGCCGAGGTGGTCGAACTGGCCCGCCAGCCGAGATGGCGGCCGGTCTGGTTCGTCGTCGTCGAACGCGGCGGCGAGCGGCTCGACCTGGTGGTGCGAGGCGACCGCACCGATATGCCGCTGATCTTCCCGCTGCGCCACGAGATGACGTTCCAGCGGCTGCTCGTCGAGCACGGCATCCCCGCCGCCAGGGTGCACGGCTGGATCGACGCACTGCCGGCGTATGTGATGGACCGGGTGCCGGGCCGGGAGCACTTCGGCGACGCCAGCGACGAGGACCGCGCCGCAGCGGTGGACGACTACCTGGCGATCCTGGCCCGCATGCATGCGCTGCCGGTCGGCCCGTTCGCCGATGCCGGCATCGAGCGGGCTGCGCACCCCAGCGGCTCCGGGCTGCTCGGGCTTGAGCGCTACGAGCAGCACTACCGCTCGCTGAAGCACCACCACGACCCGCTGCTGGAGTTCTTCCTGGGCTGGCTGAAGCGCAATCCCGCCGACAGCGGCGGCCGCGAGGCGCCGATCGTGTGGGACTCGGGCCAGTTCCACCACCAGCACGGCCGTATCACGGCGCTGCTCGACCTCGAGCTGGCCCACATCGGCGACCCGATGATGGATCTCGCCGCCTGGCGGATGCGCGACACCATCGTCGGCTACGGCGACATGGCCTCGCTTTATGCCCGCTACGAAGAGCTCTCCGGCAAGCCCGTCGACATCGACGCGATCCGCCGGCACCACATCGCCTTCACGCTGTCGAACCAGCTCGCCTTCTCGGCTGCGCTCAAGGACCCGCCGGCGGGCTCTGACCTGATGACCAACCTGCAGTGGTGCGCCGAGACCAACCTGTTCGCCACCGAGGCGCTCGCCGACGAGCTCGGCATCGAGCTGCCTGGCGTGGACATGCCCGAGGCGCGGGTCTCGCAGGCCGCGGCCGGCCACGCCCACCTGGCCCGGGCGCTGCGCAGTATCAGCGTCGACGACCGGTTCGCCCAGCACGAGCTGCGCACTCTGTTCCGCCTCGCCAGGCACTTGCAGCGCCGTGACGAGATCGGCGAGGCGCTTGAAGCGGCCGACCTCGACGACCTGGAACGGCTGCTCGGGCACCGGCCTGCCTCCTGGCAGGAGGGCGAGGCGAAGCTGGAGCGCTTCGTGGTCGACGACGCTCGCGCCGGCCGCCACGACGAGCAGCTCGTGGCGTTGTTGCACAAGCGCAACCTGCGAGCCCACATGCTGCTCGGGCCAGCCGGCTCGGCGATGACCCGCCACCACACGATCCAGCGCTTCTGACCCCGCCGTGATGTGCCGGCCCAAGCCAGCCGGGGCAGGTCGTGGCGGGCGGGTCAGACGCGTCTGGTCATGCCGCCGTCGACTCGGATGATGGCGCCGGTGGTGAAGCTCGAAGCGTCGCTGGCCAAATGCAGCACCAGCGGGGCGATCTCGGCGGGGTCGCCCATGCGGCCCAGCGGCACGAACGGCACCGGCTCGCCCGGCGCGGGCGCCCAGCCGCTGGTGATGTCGGTGCGGAACGGCCCCGGCAGCACGGCGTTGACCCTCACCTCGGGGGCGAAGGCCTCCGCGAGGCCCACGGTGAGGACGTTGAGCCCGGCCTTGGCGCAGGCATAGGGCAGCTCGCCGGTGCTGGCCATCAGCGACCCGATGGTGCCGATGTTGACGATCGAGCCACCGCCGTGGTCGCGCATGTGGGTGCCGGCGAGCACGCCGAGGCGGAACGGGCCTTTGAGGTTGACGCCGAGCGTCTTGTCGTAGAGTTCCTCGGTCACGGCGGCCAGCGACTCGTAGACCGGCGACATGCCGGCGTTGTTGACCAGCATGTCGAGGCGGCCGAACTCGGCCAGCGTGGTCTTGATGAGGCGGTCGGAGTCGTCCCAGCGGGCTGCGTGGTAGGCCACGGCCAGCGCCCGCCGCCCGGTCGACTCGCGCACCTCCGCGGCGACGGCCTCGCAGGCGTCGAGCTTGCGCGATGCGATCACCACGTCCGCCCCGGCCGCGGCGAGGGTGTCGACGATGCTGCGCCCGATGCCGCGCGATCCGCCGGTCACCACGGCGACGCGGCCGCTGAGATCGTGCAGCTCAGCGAAAGAGGCCATCAGCGGGGCCGATCGGGATTCTCGCCACCCGAGCAAGCTACTCCCAGCCCCGACCCGGGGTTCAAGCGGCCGCCCCGCAGGTCAAGCGGTGAGCAGGGCTGCGGGGATCACGGCGATGCCGTCGCTGCGCCGGTAGGCCTCGGTGCCGGTGGTGATCACGGCCGCGTCGAGCAGGTCTGCGCCGATGTTGTCGGCCAGCCAGCGCAGGTGACGGGTGTCGTGATCGTCGACGGTGGCGGTGAGCTTGACCTCCAGGGCGACGACACGCCCGCCGCGTTCGACGATGAGGTCGACTTCTCGCTCACCGCCTCGGGTGCGGAAGTGGCCGACCCGGGCTTCGCATGCCTGTGCGTAGACCCTCACCGACAAGGTGACCAGCGACTCGAAGAGGGCACCGAGCAGGGTGCCGTCGCGAGGGATGGGCGGGCCGGCCAGCCGGCTGTCGAGCAGCGCCTCGGCATCGACGTTCAGCAGGCGGGCGGCGAGCGCAGGGTCGGCAAGCTGGTGGACCGGGGAGAGCGCGAGCCGTCGCAGGCGATTCCGGGTCGGGACCCATGCGGGAACCTCCTCGATCATCCAGAGCTGCTCGAGAGTGGTGCGGTAGGGCCCGGTGGTCGACTTGGCCGGCTTGTCGTGCTCGCCGGGAGAGGCAGCGTCTCGGATCATCTCGAACGAGGCGTTGGTCGACGAAGCGGCGGCGTACGCGGCGAGCCATCGCCGGAGCGCTCCTGGATTGCGGACCCTGTGGCCCGCCTCGGTGAAGTCGCGCTCGACGATGCGGTCCAGGTAGCCGTCGAGCTCGGAGCGCAGCATTCGACCCGTGAGCTCTCGGAAGCCGGGAAAGCCGGACCGTGTGATCTCGTCGGCGTAATCGGAGAGGGTCAGGCTGCTGGCGCCGCTCACTGCAGGCCGGGCACCGCTGAGCAAATCCCGTAGGCGCACCGACGGGGCCTGCAGCCCGCGCTCCGCCAGCGACATCGGCCGCATCCGCATGGTGACGATTCGGCCAGCACCAGAATGGGCCGGCAGCTCCAGAGGCGGCGCTGAGCCGGTGAGCAGGAACCTGGCCTCACGCGGGTTGGCGTCGACCGCCCGCCTGACCAGATCCCACGACGACGGGAACCGCTGCCACTCGTCGATGAGGATCGGCGGCTCGCCGACTGTGAGACGCTGCGGCGCGCCGCGGATTACCGCCAGTTGCTCGGGGTCGTCAAGCCGATGCGCCGTGCGCGCCCGTCGGAGCGCTGTCTCCGTCTTGCCGACGCCCCGGGGTCCTTCGAGCGAGATCGCGGGAAGATCGCTCAGCTCGTCCAGTTCGTCGTCGACGATCCGACGCTTGTAGTCCATGGCTACTACACTACCGATTGGAGGGCGTCCACGCTACCTTTTGGCAGGTACGCTACCGATTGCACGGGGTTTGCGCCACCTTTTGGCAGGTACGCTACCGATTGGACGGGGTTTGCGCTACCGATCGGACGTTGCACTACCGATAGGACAGCCTCCTGCCGAGGGCTTGTGGGTCAGGTGCGGGCTTGGAGGCGGCGGCGGATGATGGCGCGACGCTCCTGGACGTCGCGGTAGGTGAGCGTCTCGATGCCGGAGTCGATGCCGAGCGCAGCCCGCAGGCCGTCGGAGTCGAACTCGTAGTCGCCGGGGTCCATGCCCGAGCGGCCGAAGGTGGCTAGGTGGTAGCTCCAATGGCTGAGTCAGGCAGGTCAGGCTTCCTCAGCTATCTGTGCGGCTACTTGGTGCGCCAGTTGGGGCGGCACCGCGTTGCCTAGCTGTGCTTGGATCGAGGCTCTCTTCCCCGCGAATGCGTAGTCATCCGGGAAGGTGAACAGGCGGCGCAGCTCTGGTACCCGCAGACGTCGGTTCTCCCAGTGGAATGGCCCGACACTAGGGCCGGGTTGGGCCTGGATGGTTGGTGAGGGCTTGTCGGGGTCGAGTTTCAGCAAGAACGACCAGTATCGGGATCGCCATTCGAAGATGGGCTTAGGATGGCCACGCTTGGCGGTGAAGTGCAGGTAGTTGCCTCCAGGCGGGATCTCCGGGAGTAGATGACCCCACGAGCCGCGTACCACCTCCTCAGGTTCGGGCTCTGTGGTTAGCCCTTCGAGAGCATCGCCTGAGGTGACGTGAGGAACGCCGCTTTGCGAGCTCGTCCTGCGCTCCCACCGGCCGAAGTGCGTCGGCGAAGGCAAATCGGGCAGGCGTTCACGCCTGCGGCTTCCGACGACGAAGAGGCGGGGCCGGGCTTGGGGCACCCCGTAGTCGGCGGCGTTGAGCACCTCCCATCGACAGCGATAGCCAGCGGCGTCGATCTCTGAGAGCAGCCTGCTGAAGGCTGGCCCGGCCGCCCTGTTGTCAAAGGTCAGAGCGTGAACGTTCTCGAGGATGAAGAAGCGGGGCCGAGCTTCTGCCAGTACGCCGGTGTAGGCCTGAAGCAGGCTCGCGGATGGATCGATCCCGTCTCGCTTCCACTCCAGCCAGAAGCCGGACTTGGAGAAGGCAACACAAGGAGGCCCGCCGGTCAGCAGATCCGGACGCTCACGGCTCCCAAGGCCTGCGGCGCGTAGGATGTCCTTGGTCGACAGACCCGAGGACCGCCCGTTGGCCAGCGGGAACAGGTCACAGCGCACCACCTCGTGAAGCTCGGGGAAGTACGCAGGCGCGTTCTGCTCCATCGTATCGGCGGCATCGTCGTCCCACTCGACGGCAGCCAGCGTTGCGAAGCCAGCGGCCTCAACCCCGAGATCGAGGCCTCCCGCACCTGAGAACAGCGAGACGGCGGATCCAACGACCACCATCTCATTCTGCCCGTTTGCGGTGCTGAAGCAGTGGATCCGAGCCGACAGCTGTGGGGGCGTGACGATTCGACGGCGGCATTGCTCGTGTCCAGATGGAGCCTGTCACATCTGTAGGGTACCCTACGGGCATGGCCGCTCGCCAGCGGTCATCTCCGCTACACTGGGTGGCGAATCGAAGGGGAATGGGGTTTGGGCTCAACAGATCCGTGGAGACGGTACTTCCGGTGGAACGAAGCGATAGCCGAGGTCGTCTTCAGCCGCGATCATGCTGGCAGTCCGGTCTACCTGGACCTCGAAGACCACGTCCTGGCTGAGGTCGCGGCGAGGGCCGAACCGGAATGTGCCGACCCTGCCAGGTGCCTCGTCGAGGTGGTGAAGGGCACGCTGACGTTCGACGGCGGCCCTTCCCAGGTCTTCGCCGGGTACCAGGTACACCTAGACGCTTGGCACCAAGGCACGAGGCTGGACACGCCGCCGGTTCTTGGCCTGCTGGCAATGCTGAGCTTGGTGGCAGAGGTGATGCACGAAGGCGAGGGCATGATGGCGAACAATTTCTGGGGTCGGCTGGAGGAGCTTCTCGGTCTTGAACCACGCGGCCTGAAAGCGTTTCAGCGGGCCTTTCGACGCCAGCGTGACGGGCGTCCAGTATCGGCACATCTCTACGACGCCCTCAACGTCTGGCTGGAGGCGAGCGAAGGCAACCATGGACTTCCTACAGCCACCGCGACTGGACACAAGCACATAGGGCTGCCTCTTTCCCAGGCCCTAGTCCGTGAGACAGATCGCGACGGGTTTGGCGATCTGTTCGCGCTCAACTCGCTGCCGCCGAGGAGCTCGCTTCCAGCCTTCGAGATGGAGGCGTTGATCGAGGAGTGGATCTCGCTCCGCCCATGTCCCGCGAGCAACTCGCTGGCGCGTCTCTGGAAGACAGGCTCGGAAGCGCGGGCACGCATCACGGAGGTGGCTGTGCTCACGCTCGGGTCGTGGGACGGCACAATCGACGGAGTACCCGGGCGAGGCAGGACAGCTAGTCATGCGGACGTTGTCCGCGCCACGGTTCTGCTTCGCACGTTTCCGGCTCGGAGCGTCGACGTGCGGTTGGTCGTGCCCGGCCAATCATCTGGTTCGGAGGAGATCATGGAGGTCGTCGATCGAAACGGTTCGACTCTTGCGACACTTGAGATGGTGCCTGCATCATACGCATATCTTGGTCTGGCTGATCCAGAGTCCATTGACACCGCCAGCTTCCTGGCCGGTGAGGTACTCCTACGAAGGCACGGCGATGGCGCTCTGCTACGACGCCGTGGTCGTCGCGCTATACCGATGCGACGCGACGACCTGCTCTCCGCTTGGGTGGAGTGCGAGAGAGTACAGCTTGCCGAGGAGGCTCTGGTTCTCATCCGGCACGAACTCGCTGCAGGCGCCAGGCGCGTGCTTGGGGAGATTGCGAGGCCTGGCTTCGTAGTCGAGGACACGCTGCCTGGGCTGCCTAAAGGTTGGACGGTGATATCTAGTCTTCAGGTTGTCTCTTCGATTCCTCCTGATTTGCGCCATGTGGACTTGAACGTGTTTCAGCCACTGGCGTCGTCACAGGTGGTGATGGACGGTGGTCTGCGTATTCCTGGCAACATCCAGAAATGGTCCACTCTTCTTCCGCCAGAGGTCCGAGCTAGCTCTGAAGGTAACGGGAGTCTGTCGGCACGGCTAGTTTGCACCCGTGAACTGGCCTCGCCACTTCCCGGCAGTCGGAAGATCGCCGGAACAGGGAGAGCCCTTGTTTGGGACTTGATCGATGAGGATCTCAGAGACGGCGACTACGAGATCACAGTATGTCAAGACGACAAGCCAATCCGATCCATCACCCTGCGTCTGCGCTCTGCCGACAGTCCGGCCGTTCATGTGGGAGAGTTGGCGCCACGGATCGTGCACGATCCGGAATCCCTCGGGTTCGGCCTTGTTGCCTGCACAAGGGACGCGCCTGGTGGATTCCGTGGTGTCTGCTCGACTGATTCCCAGATTCCATGCTGGCCCCTGCCTGCACCTCCCGCTTGGTACGCCGCAAGAAGCGAGTCGCAAGAAGATGCCGCTCCCGAGGCTGCAGATCGCTTCCAATTTCCTGGCCCTGATGCTGATTCGTGTATGGTGACCGGAATGCACTACATTGACATCGAGACCCATCGGAAGGGTATGAAGTTCAACGAGGGCGTCTGTAGGGGTTGTGGCCTGGTGAAGCGTTATCCGCCACGTCCGCCCCGAAAGAAGCCGAAGTCTGGGCGACGGGCATCGAACATCAGCGCTGACGCACCGCGGATTGACGTCACGGCTCTCACCCCTGTCCGAGCGGCAGGAACTATCGACTGGAGAGCAGCGTTCGACGCTGTTTGTCACGTCGGCTCAGGTCGAGCGTCCACTCTTACCAACATCGCAGGCCAACTTGAGGGAACCGGGATATTCGGAGATACATTCCAACGACGGCTGGAGCTGCTTGCCCACATAGAGATCAAACGCAATAGTAGTCAGAGAATTGCTAGTTGGGAGGTGGTGGAGCCGCTTGTCGTTGGTCTAGGCGATGGTTCTGCAGTTTTGGCAGGCTTTAGGAGTGCCCGGATGCTGGGTGCAGTCGAAGACTACGTCAGAGGTGTATGCGGCTCGTTTGAGATCGAGGATCTTGATGGACCACCTGTCGTACGCATCCGCGGTCTCACACGTTTGCAATTCGGCTACCTAGCAAGGGTCATGCGCTCCATGCTTCGACGAGAGGTCCGCTACGTGCCGCGTGCGTCTGAGCAGCTCTGTGCAGAACTACCGCCGTTGAGTCAAGCTCGTCGGGGACTACCCCTCACAACGACGACAGGGGCCCGGAACTGCGAGAGGTGGGATCCCTTGACCGCGCGCTTTCAGCAAGTCGCTGATGCATCCGCTGCAGGAGCGTTTCGCCTCACGGGCTCTGTTCGCCAGTACATCTACCGGACCGCAAGGGACGTGGCGGAGATGCGAGCGACCGTGGGCGATGCCCGAATAGTCAAGTACCTTGCCGCTGCAGACACTGGTCTAGCCATCGTCGGCTACGATGCTAGAACCGGGGTACTCTATGTTCCCCTCGGAGCCGATCTGCCCGGGCTTTACGGACGTGTGGCGGCTCTGTGCTCAGGAGGCCTGCCGCGTGATAATCACAACGACCAGATTCTCGAATACCCGAATGTCCCTCCAGATGTCGCAGCGCATCTGTCACATCTCCTTCTGAACTGACTGTCGGATCTGGCATGACTATAGCTACCCCGCAGCAGGTGTACGATGACATCAAGCAGGCGTACCTCCGCTACATCGACACAGCCTTTTGGCTTCGTTCCGACGAGCTTAGGGCGGAGCGAAGGCATCTGCTTGAGGAGACTGATCTGATCTTCACGGAGCCGCTTTTGGAACCTGTTCTTCCTTATGACGCAACGGTTCCCCTTGCCGATGTGATAGAGGGTGTTGGCATCGATGCGCAGGTAGGCGAATTGGTCGGCCGAGCACTGTTCGGAGGATTTACGAGGCCTGGTTCTCCCTATCTTCTGCGTTCACACCAGGCAGAAGCTCTTCGGCAATCCCTCCAGCCAGGAATCGCCAAAGGCCGTAACGTTGTAGTCACTTCAGGCACAGGATCCGGCAAGACAGAATCGTTCTTACTTCCAGTTCTCACCAGGCTCGTCGACGAGGCACTTGCATGGCCTCAGGATACGTCAATCAATCCTTGGTGGGATCAAACTAATGAATCGTGGATTGGCCTTCGGCGCGGCTGCTCCCGCCCGGCTGCGAGCAGAGCCGTCGTTCTCTATCCGACAAATGCGCTAGTCGAAGATCAAGTGACTCGGCTGCGTCGAGCCATCAGGTCGATCAGGGGCTCCGATGGTCCTCAACTCTGGTTCGGGCGCTATACAAGCGCAACGCTCGGCTCTGGGAATCCTCCGGCAACTCCTCGAGATCGTCAAAGGATGGCAGAAGTCGCACGGGAACTGCGAACGATGACGACCGAGTACGATGAGCTCAGCACGATGAATGGAATCGATCTCGCTCAGTTTCCAGACCCGCGCCAAGGAGAGATGTTAACCCGATGGGACATGATTGACAGCCCACCAGACGTGCTCGTGACGAACTACTCGATGTTCAACGCCATGCTCATGCGCGACGTTGAGGAGCCAATGTTTGAGGCCACGCGAGAATGGCTAGATGCCGATGAGCAGAACGTCTTTTCTCTAGTTGTAGACGAACTCCACCTGTACCGTGGCACGCAGGGTTCGGAAGTCGCGATGATCGTCCGGAACCTTCTCAGTCGTCTCGGACTCGACCCAGAGTCCCCACAGTTGAGGTGTTTGGCGACATCGGCATCATTGACCGACGATCCGGGCGGCCTCGAGTACCTTGAGCAATTCTTCGGCGTGCCGCGCAATTCCTTCTTCGTGACTGCCGGGTCTCCACGTCGAATTGAACGCAGCCTTCCAATCAATGCGACTGAGTTGATGCGTGCGTGGCAAGACGATTCTGAGGCTGATCGCGGCCGCTCGGTAGTCGAGCAGTTTTCACTTCCGACTGCCGTTGCTTCGGCTTGTCGGGACAGCGATGGGATTCTTCGCGCCACCCGCCTTGACGAACTCGCCATCAACCTGTTTGACGATGACTCGAACCCCCGTGCACTACAGGTAGTTCTGGGAGCTTTGGGCAGTCTTGAGGCCGGTCCAGACTCAATACCGTTTAGAGCACACATGTTTGCCCGCACGTTGCGCGGGTTGTGGGCCTGCTCCAATCCTGCATGTGATCAGGTGAGCCGTCAAGAGAAGCTGGGAATCGGACGTGTCTTTGGCATAGCCACATCAACCTGTGAATGCGGTGGCCGAGTCCTAGAACTCCTTTACTGTTTCGAGTGCGGCGACATTAGCTTGGGTGGTTACGTGGCTGCAGAAGAAGACGGTGCTACTTTTTTGACGTCGACGCCCGTCGACGTACTCGCAGACCGAGTTGTGCCTGTCTTCAAGCGACTGCACAGCGCCTACCGCTGGTATTGCCCAGGTGGACAGCTGAGCACGCGGACCTGGAACCCGAAGATGCCAGACGGTTCCAAAGCTAAGGTCGGCTTTGCTGTGGTAGACTACAACCCACTGTTGGGTGCTTTGACCTCGCCGGTCGGCCCGGGCACTGGATTGCGGCTAGGAGGCATGCCAGTAGGTGAGAACCTAAGGACGCCGTCCCTGCCGGTGAACTGCCCGCGCTGCGATCAGAGTGCCGGACTTCTTGACGGGACCACCTACTTTGCAGGTGAAGTGCGGAGCCCGATTCGCGCCCATACAGCCGGTCTAGACCAGACGACTCAGCTGCTGATGACCCAGATGCACCGATCCATGGGGGACACGGTAGAGGAATGCCGCACGATCGTCTTCACAGACAGCCGTGATGACGCCGCTCGTACCGCAAGTGGGACCGAACTCAATCACTTCCGTGATCTAGTGCGGCAACTCACACGCCGAATGCTCCAACGGCAAGAAGATAGGATAGGAGTCATGCGGCGAGGCTCGGCGGACATCGACGCTTTGGGTCCCGAGGAGAAGGTGCTCTATTCTCAGTTGGCGGCAGGTGATCCGGCACTTGCCCAAGCGTTTCTTCGCGACCAACTTGGCGCAGCAACACCTGCAGACATTGAGCGCATCACTGCGTTCGAGCGTGAACACCGCGGACCGGAGAGTTTCGTGACCTGGGGCTCGCTCATCCACCGTCTGAGCCGTGAGTTCCTCGATCTTGGACTGAACCCTGCTGGTCCCGCTGCTTCGCTTCGCACAATCGATGGCACCCAAGATGTCCCATGGTATCGTGCCTGGGAGCCTCCCGAACCGGATCTTTGGCATCAGATCGAATTCGACCAGGCTCAACAGGCTCAGCAACAGCAGAGGGAACGACTCACGGTCAGAGTCGCAGAGGGAGCCTTCGATCGGGCAGGACGAGACCTAGAGTCGATCGGTCTCGGAATCGTTGAGCCGGGTCCTGTCGACACGGCATCTTGGCCGATCGACCACCACACAGCACGGGAAGTCGTCCGATCAGTTACACGAATCCTGGGCACTATGGGTCGCTATGACGGTAGCTCCTATCGGTACCCCAGCGACAGTCTTCCGCGCAACATCAAGACGTTCCTCATTTCAGTAGCGACCGGGCGATGTGACGAAGAGGAATTGATTGCGCATGTGTCGGCTCTCTTCTTGAGTAGCATTGCGCCGGGCTGGATCCTCGTGACCAATCCAGTTCGATCTCCCCTACGAATAGTCGGTCCGACGAGTTCATCTCGCTGGGTATGCTCGAATTGTGCGAGGGTGCATCTCCATCGGTCGGCTGGCGTGTGCTCTGGAACAGGTTGCAATGCGCGTGCGCTCATTGAGCAGGAACGCGTAGGTAGTGAGTTTGACGACTACTATTCACGGCTCGCCGAACTGCCTCCGCGACGACTTCGCGTTCGCGAGTTGACTGGCCAAACAAAGCCACTCGACCTGCAACGCCAACGCCAGCGTATCTTCAAGGGAGCGGTTCTTCCACCACCCCGAGAGGAAGCGACGTGTGACGGCATCGACGTGCTCAGCGTGACGACTACGATGGAAGTTGGTGTGGATATCGGTTCGCTGCGCTCGGTCATGATGGCCAACGTGCCGCCGCAGCGGTTCAATTACCAGCAGCGGGTCGGCCGCGCTGGCCGCATGGGGCAAGCCTTCTCCTATGCACTCACCCTTGTGCGAGACCGCACGCACGACGATTACTACTACAAGCACACCCACAAGATGACAAGTGAAGCCCCGCCCCAACCGTTTCTCGATACTAGGAGAGACCGAATCTTGAAGCGGGTATCCAGTGCTGAGTTGCTTCGCCGAGCGTTTCTGTCCCTGCCCCAGACCCCCAAACGAACTGAGCAGTCCATCCACGGGACCTTCGGACGAACTGAGGACTGGAAAGACTATCGAAGTGGAGTCAGTTCCTTCCTCGCACTGGCGCCCGATGTCGCTGAGGTCGTTCAACGCCTAGGTGTACTCGGCAGTTAGGTTGGTGACACTCGGCTGATGGGTGGGTGTCCTCCGAGGGCGTGGTGCCATCGGTGGTGATTGTAGTCGTGGAGGAAGGGTTCGAGGGCTTGGCTGCGTTGGTGGTTGGTGGTGTAGACGCGGCGGTAGGCCCATTCGGTTTGCAGGGTGCGGTGGAAGCGTTCGACTTTGCCGTTCTGCCAGGGGCAGTGGGGTTTGATGAGCCTGTGTTTGGCGCCGATCTGGTCCAGGGCGTCGGCGAAGGCGAAGCTGGTGCGGTAGGCGAAGGCGTTGTCGGTCATGACCTCTTCGATGCGTTCGATGCCGTGTGAGGCGAAGAACTCGCGTGCGCGCAGCGCGAACCCGGCGCAGGCCTCGGCGGTCTCGCTGTCGAGGATCTCGGTGTAGGCGAGGCGGCTGTGGTCGTCGACTGCCGAGTGCAGGTAGTCGAAGCCGACCTTCTGGCGTTTGGGGGCTTTGCCGCGTCCGTGGGCTTTCCAGCCGCCCCCGTCGGGGATGCGCCCGAGCTTCTTGACGTCGACGTGGACCAGCTCGCCTGGCCGTTCGCGCTCATAGCGCAGCGCCGTGGTCCTCGAGGCGCGCATCGGCTGCCCGGTGATCGGGTCGAGCTGGTACAGCCTGGGCATCCCCGCCCGCTGCAAGATCGCGGTGACCGTGCGCGCCGGCACGCCGGTGAACCGGCTCAGCCACTCAGGGCCCCGCCGGTGCTCGATGCGCGCAGCGAGCACCTTCTCCTCGACGTCGGGCGGCGTCTGACGCGCACAGAAATGCGGGCGAGACGACCGGTCATGAAGACCCTCATAGCCCTCCTCGTCGAAGCGCTTCAGCCACCTGTGCACGCACTGGCGGCTCACCATCGACATCCGCGCCACATGAGCCACAGGCAGCCCATCGACACGGACCCGATCCACCAGCCTGCAACGGCCCTCATAGGCCAAAGGGGCATTACGATGTGACATTGAAGACCTCCTGGCCTCGGTAGCTGTCATTGAACGACACCACGATCCCAGGAGGTCTTCACCCCCGTCAACCTGTCACCAACCTCTCTGCCGAGTACACCTAGGCGCCTTCACGGGCATGTCTTGCGACGATCTCGACAAGATCGCCCTATGGCAACGCAGTAACTTGGTGGCCGAGATCGACGACGCGGTGCGGAGCCCCTACTACCGACAGGCAAAGCTTTCAGAACTCCTAGCAAACGCAGGTCTGTTGCCTATGTTCGGATTTCCAACCCGAGCTCGTAATCTCTATGGGAGGTGGATCAAATCGCGTGATGAGTTGGAAGTCCATACAGTCACGACGCGCCCACTTGACCAAGCGATAACGCACTTTTCGCCCGGTTCAGAGGTGACACGCGAAGGGCTCATCCACACTTGCTCTGGGTTCGCCGCCTACGATGTCAAGGCGGGTCGAGCCATCACAATAGACCCACTAGGCGAAGAAATTGAGCTCAGGCGATGCGTTGCGTGTGGCTTCTCAGAAGTCGGCGGTGATGATTCTTTGTGCGGCTGTCCCGCTTGTGACAGCGATCTGGAGACTGTTTCGTTGCACCAGCCTCTGGGGTTCAGGACCACCT
Source organism: Acidimicrobiales bacterium (assembly GCA_965214285.1). Classification (GTDB taxonomy): domain Bacteria; phylum Actinomycetota; class Acidimicrobiia; order Acidimicrobiales; family Aldehydirespiratoraceae. The sequence goes on along the minus strand of OZ243946.1, from coordinate 3,059,847 downwards.
ATCGGCCCCGGAACTACGATGATCTTGTTGACAGTGTTGGGTCGACTGGCTTTCCTCAATTTACTATGCGCAGAGGCACAGGCGACTCAAAGGTGGTCGGCGCAATGGTTGTAGAACGTTGGGAGGAGCCAGTACCGGTGGTGCGAATCAACGATAACGAAGGCGGGCTCTTTCCGTTGCTTCGGGAACGCAGCGGCACCGTTGTTTGCGATGACGATACGCTTTACAGGAGGCAGATCGTACTTGAGTCAGACGGGTTGACCAGGCTCGAACCTACGGCGATTGGGGAGGTCATGCCGACCGATGTAGTGACTATCTCGCTCGAGCATGTTGCTCTGCAAGGTGATGTCGTACCAACGGCTGCACACTTGACACCCGCAGGGATGAGCGCCTTGTGGTCCTTCGCAGAGGTGATGCGACGAGGAGGGCAGATCGCGCTCGATCTCGATCCTGATGAGATCCAGGTCGGCCTTCAGCCGATCCGGATTGGACACTTTGAGACCCGTCGGGTCTTTCTTGCAGATCGCCTCGAGAATGGCGCTGGTTACGCTCCGGAACTTGGCCAGAGCGCGTACTTGACGCAGATATTGGATAGCATTCTGGGAGAGTTGGCTGACGAGTACGAGGGATCCAATCATGCCGATTGTGGCCACTCGTGCCCGAATTGCCTACGCAGCTGGGACAACCGTCGATTGCACGGATTTCTGGATTGGCGGTTGGCGCTCGACGTTGCGAGCCTAGCCCGAGGATTGTCGCTTCCTGCCAATCGGTGGCTGAGCCGCGCCGAGAGACTTGCCGGTCAATTCGTCCGAGCTTACGCTCAAGCCTTGCCGTGCCGGGTGGAATCAGCGGGCGATTTGATGGCGATCGCTCGGCAAGACGGCAGGGCGGCGGTGATCCTAGGTCATCCGCTCTGGATTCAAGACGAGCGATATCTCAATGCTCAGCAGGCTAACGCGCTCGATATCGTTAGATCAGGCCTGGACGTTCGGAGTTTGTCACTGAGTGATCTCTGGGTGCTTGACCGCACTCCGGCATCAATCTTCAAGATGCTGCGTGAAGCTGAGTAGCGGACCAGGCTGCAGGAAGGCCTGAGGGGATGACGGCGATGCCCTCGGTGTGCCGGTATGCCTCGGCGGAGGCGCTCTACGCTACTGATTGGACGGCCCCACGCAGGGCTGGATGGTCAGGTGCGGGTTTGGAGGCGGCGGCGGATGATGGCGCGGCGTTCCTGGACGTCGCGGTAGGTGAGCGTCTCGATGCCCGAGTCGATGCCCAGCGCCGCCCGCAGCCCGTCGGAGTCGAACTCGTAGTCGTCGGGGTCCATGCCCACCTCTGCGGCGAGGCGGGTGCCGTGGGCGCTGGCGAAATAGGCGGCCACGTTTGCGATCTCGGCCAGCAGGTCGAGTTCGGGCGCCAGGCGGGCGATGGCCCCGTCGAGGAACATCATGTTCTTGACGAACAGCATCAGCTCCTTGGGCATGCGCGCCCCGTAGCCCAGCAGCGCCTTGACGACCCGCTGCAGCTCGGCGACGAGCTCCTCGGCCTCCATGGTGGTCGGGTCGACCACGTCGTCGAACACGCCGAGATCCGCGGCCACCGCGTCGAGGTCGCTGTCGGCGGGCAGGGCGCCGAGGTCGCGCAGCGCTCTGAGCCGGCCCATCGGGTCGTCCATGGTGGAGCTGATGAGCAGGCGCACGAAGGCGCGCCGCTTGGGCTCGCTCATGCGCCCGGTGATGCCGAAGTCCAGCAGCGCGGTGCGCCCGTCGGGCCGCACGTAGAGGTTGCCGCCGTGCAGGTCGCCGTGGAACACGCCGTGGATCAAGGCGCCCTCCATGAAGCCGATCATCCCGGCCCGCACCACCGCATGGGTGTCGACCCCGTGGGTGCTGTAGCTGTCGAGGTCGTCGAAGCGGAAGCCGTCGAGGCGCTCCATCACCAGCACCCGCCGGGTCACCAGCCTCGGATGAGGCCGCGGCACCAGGAACTGGCGCTGGCCCAGCTCGGCGAACACACGGGCCACATCCAGCATGTTGGCCGCCTCGATGCGGAAGTCGAGCTCCTCGCTGATGGTGTGGGCGAACACCTCCACCAGCGCCGGGGGATTGGCCAGCGCCGAGACCGGGATGCGGCCCACCAGCATCGGCGCCACCCAGGCCATCACCGCCAGATCCGCAAGCACCAGCCGGTCGATGCCCGGACGCTGCACCTTCACCACCACCGGCGTGCCGTCGGCGAGGGTGGCGGCGTGCACCTGGGCGATCGACGCCGCGGCCAGCGGGCGGCGTTCGAAGCCCGAGAACAGGTGCTCCAGCGGCGCGCCGAGGTCGGACTCGACCACGGCTCGCACATCGGCGAACGACTCGGGCGGCACCTGGTCGCGGCACTTGGCGAACTCGGCCACCAGCTCCGGCGGGAAGATGCCCTCGCCGCTGGAGAGGATCTGGCCGAGCTTGATGTAGGTCGGCCCGAGGATCTCCGCGGCCTGGCGCAGCCGCCGCGACAGGTCCGCCACCGAGGCCGAGCCGCCGCGCCGTCGGCCGGTCAGCGCCCAGGCCGCTACCGCCCCGCCGAGGCGGCGGGTGACGATCAGCGGACGCATCCCCGAAGGCAGCCGGGGCGGCTCGACCAGCTTCGGCAGACGACGCCTGCAGGCCGTGCGCAGCGACTCCACGTCGCCGTACCAGGTCAGGTCGTCGAGCTCGACGATCCAGGGGGCCTCGTCGCTGAAGGCGCCGAGCTCCAGGTCGGCCGGGGACTGTGAGCCTGTCACCCGCTCAGTGTCGCCAAGCCCGCAGCCGCCGGCAACGCAGCAGCCGCGCTGCGACCGGGGTGGCCTGCTCGGCGGCTCAGGCTCGGGGCGGGTTCGGCGGGTTCGCCGGGTTCAGGGCGGCCAGGGCTGCGGCGGCCAGCTCGGGGCGGCAGACCAGCAGGTCGGGCAGGTACACGTCGGGCTGGTTGTAGCGCAGCGGCGAGCCGTCGATGCGGCTCACGTGAGCGCCCGCAGCGGCGGCCACCGCCACCGGCGCGCAGGAATCCCACTCGTACTGCCCGCCGGCGTGGGCGTAGATCTCGCAGTCGCCGCGCAGCACCGCCATCGCCTTGGCCCCGGCCGAGCCCATCTCCACGAGCTGCGCGCCGAGCCGCTCGGCAGCATCGAGCACGACGGCCGCGGGGCGGCTGCGGCTGACCGCGAGCCGCGGCGGGTCTGCGGCCTGCGGGGGCAGGCTCGGCGGATCGGCGGTAGAGAGGACCAGCCCGGCCGCGGGCAGCGCCACCGCCCCGGCGACGGGCTGCTCGCCGGTCACCAGCGCCACGTGTACCGCCCAGTCGCTGCGGCCGGGCTCGGCGAACTCTCGGGTGCCGTCGAGGGGATCGACTATCCAGACCCGCTCGGCGCTCAGGCGCGCCGGGGCGGCAGAGGCGACCTGCGGGCCCTCCTCGCTGAGCACCGCGTCGTCGGGGCGCTGCTCGGCCAGCCGGCGCAGCAGGTGCTCGTGCGCCAGGCGGTCGCCCTCGGCTCGCAGCAGCGCCGCGGGAGCGCCGTCGGCTGTCATCTCGGCTCGCAGCGCGGTGAGCAGGTCGCCCGCCTCTGCAGCCAGGGCGGCGGCCAGCCGGTGGTCGTCGGCAGCGGCCGCGTCGGGCTCAAAAGGCGCGTTCATCGGCAGGGGAGGGGCGCGTTCATCGGCAAGACACCACGGAGCAAGGCCGCGGTCATCGGCGGGAAGCGCATGCTCATCGTGGGGGCGCGGTCATCGGCGGGAAGTGATGCTCATCGGCTGCGGGAGAACGGCTTGTACTTGATGCGCTGCGGGCGCATGGCGTCCACGCCGTGCTCGCGCCTGCGGAACTCCGCGTACTCGCTGAAGGCGCCCTCGAACCAGCGCACCTGCGAGTCGCCCTCGAAGGCCAGGATGTGGGTGGCCACCCGGTCCAGGAACCAGCGGTCGTGGCTGACGATCAGCGCGCAGCCGGCGAAGGACTCCAGGGCGTCCTCCAGCGCCCGCAGGGTGTCCACGTCGAGGTCGTTGGTGGGCTCGTCCAACAGCAGCACGTTGGCGCCCTCGGTGAGCACCTTGGCGAGATGCACCCGGTTGCGCTCGCCGCCGGACAGGTCGCCCACGCGCTTTTGCTGATCGGCGCCGCGGAAGTTGAACGACGCCACATAGGCCCGCCCGGCGATGCTGCGGCCCGCCACCTCCAGATGGTCGGTGTCGCCGACGATCTCGGTGTAGACGGTGTTGTCGGGATCGAGCGTGCGCTGTTGGTCGACGTAGCCGAGCCGCACGGTCGGCCCGATGCGAAGCGACCCGCCGTCGGGCGCGGCGGGCGCAGCGACGCCCTCGGAGGCAGCGCTCCCGGAGGCAGCGCTCCCGGCAGGGCTCCCGGAGGCGGCGGCGATCAGCTTCAGCAGCGTCGACTTGCCCGAGCCGTTGGCGCCGATCACGCCCACGATCCCCGCGGGCGGCAGCGAGAACGACAGGTCGTCGATCAGCAGCCTGTCGCCGAAGCCCACCGACAGACCGTCGGCCTCGATCACCAGGTCGCCGAGCCGCTCGGCCACCGGGATCTCGATCTCCAGGTCGCGGCCCGGCCCGGAGGACCGGCGCTGCTCGTCGAGCAGCTTCTGGTACTGGGTGAGGCGGGCCTTGCCCTTGGCCTGGCGTGCCTTGGGGGCCATGTTGACCCACTCCAGCTCCCGCTTGAGGGTGCGGGTGCGCCGGTCGTCGTCGCGGGCCTGGCGGGCCAGGCGGTCCTGCTTCTGGGCAAGGAAACCCGAGTAGTTGCCCTCGAACGGGATGCCCCGGCCGCGGTCGAGCTCGAGAATCCAGCCGGCCACGTTGTCGAGGAAGTAGCGGTCGTGGGTGACGGCCACCACCGTGCCCGCATAGTCGCCCAGGGTGCGCTCCAGCCAGGCCACGGACTCGGCGTCGAGATGGTTGGTCGGCTCGTCGAGCAGCAACAGGTCGGGCTCGGCCAGCAGCAGGCGGGCCAGCGCCACCCGTCGGCGCTCGCCACCCGAGAGATGGCCGACCGGCGAGTCGCCAGGCGGGGTGCGCAAGGCGTCCATCACGATCTCCACCTTGCGCTGAAGCTCCCAGGCACCCGCTGCGGCGATGCGGTCCTCCACGTCGGCCTGGCGGGCGCCGAGCTTGTCGTAGTCGGCGTCGGGGTCTGACCACTGCGCCAGGATCTGCTCGTATTCGGCCAGCAGCGCCGCCGCCTCGCCGGCGCCTGCGGTCACGTTGGCCAGCACGTCGGCGCCGTCGTCGAGCTCGGGCTCCTGGGCGAGCATCCCCACGCTGAAGCCCGGCGACAGGCGCGCCTCGCCGCGGTAGCCGTCGTCGAGGCCGGCCATGATCCGCAGCAGCGTGGACTTGCCCGCGCCGTTGGGGCCGAGCACGCCGATCTTGGCGCCGTAGAAGAACGACAACGAGATGTCGGCGAGCACGTCGCGGTCGGGCGGCACGAAGCGCCCGAGCTTGTTCATGGTGAAGATGAAGCGCTGTGCCATCGCCTAGCTGAGCGCCTCGTCGAGCAGCTGGGCGACCTCCTGGGAGTGGACCTTGGCCGAGCCGCAGGCAGGCGAGCCCGACTCGAAGCGGCTCACCCGGCGGATCGCATGCGTGGACTCGTGGGCCTCATACAGCCTGCCCTTGACGGCGTTCCAGGGGCCCATGTTCTCGGGCTCCTCCTGCACCCACAGCAGCTCGGCGGCGTTCGGGTAGCGCTCTAGCTGGCGCGCCACCGCAGCGAACGGCCACGGGTAGAGCTGCTCGACCCGCACGATCGCCGCAGCCGAGCCGCGCTTGTCGCGCTCGGCCATCAGGTCGAAGGCCACCTTGCCCGACGCCAGGATCACCCGCTTCGCGTCGCCGGCCGCAGGCGGGTTGCGGTCGCCGAGCACCTCCTCGAAGGTGCCCGACAGCAGGTCGCTCACATACGAGCGGCTGGCCTTGGAGCGCAGCAGCGACTTGGGGGTGAACACCACCAGCGGAGTCGCCGGCTTCTGGAACGTCTGGCGGCGCAGCAGATGGAACAACTGGGCGGCGGTGGTGGGGTTGCAGACGCAGATGTTGTCCTCGGCGGCCATCATCAGGAAGCGCTCGATGCGGGCCGACGAGTGCTCGGGTCCCTGGCCCTCGTATCCGTGGGGCAGCAGCAGGACCAGCCCGCAGTCCTGGTCCCATTTGTCCTTGGCGGCCACCAGGAACTGGTCGATGATGATCTGGGCGCCGTTGGCGAAATCGCCGAACTGGGCCTCCCAGACGACCAGGGCGTCGCCGTTGACGATCGAGTAGCCGTACTCGAAGCCCAGCGCCGCGTACTCCGACAGCAGCGAGTCGTAGATCCACAGATGGGTGCCGGAATCCGCCAGGCCGGCCAGCGGCTGGTGCTCGGCGCCGGTCTCGAAGTCGACCAGGGTCGAGTGGCGGTGGCTGAAAGTGCCCCGCCGCGAGTCCTGGCCGGCCAGGCGGATCGAGGTGCCCTCGCCCAGCAGCGACCCGAAGGCCATGGCCTCGCCGAGCGCCCAGTCGATCTCGCCGGCTGAGAACATCTTGTGGCGGGCCTCGAACTGCTGGGCCAGCTTGGGGTGCATCGTGAAGCCCTCGGGCGCCGACGACAAGGCGCCGTAGATGCGATCCACGGCGGCGGAGTCGATGGCGGTGCGCAGATGGGGGCGCACCCCTGCGGGCGGCGTGGGCTGCTTGGCCACCCCGTCGCCTTCGCGCTCCGCGCAGGTCTCGTCCAGCGCCGACTGCAGCCTGGCCCGGAAGTCCGCCAGCGCCTCGGAGGCGTCGTCGGCTGAGAAGTGGCCGCGCTTGACCAGCGAGGCCGTGTACTGGTCGCGCACCGACGGGCGGGCGTCGATGCGCCGGTACATCTCGGGCAGCGTGTAGCTGGGGTCGTCGCCCTCGTTGTGGCCGTGGCGGCGGTAGCAGATCATGTCGATCACCACGTCCTTGTTGAAGCGCCGCCGGTAGGCGTAGGCGTAGCGGGCCACCCGCACGCAGGCCTCCGGGTCGTCGCCGTTCACGTGGAAGATCGGCGCCTGGATCATCTTGGCCACATCCGTGGAGTACTCAGAGGAGCGCGCCGCCTCGGGGGTGGTGGTGAAGCCGAGCTGGTTGTTGATGACGACGTGGATGGTGCCGCCGACCCGGTAGCCCCGTATCTGCGACAGGTTGAGGGTCTCGGCGACCACGCCCTGGCCGGCGAAGGCGGCGTCGCCGTGGATCAGCAGCGGCAGGACCGGGTACTTGGAGTAGCCGGAGCCGTGGTCGATCAGGTCCATGCGCGCGCGCACCATGCCCAGCACCACCGGGTTCACCGCCTCCAAATGCGACGGGTTGGCGGCGAGCTCCAGGGGCAGCGGGTTGCCGTTGCGGCTGACGAAGGTGCCGGTCTGGCCGAGGTGGTACTTCACGTCGCCCGAGCCCTGGGTCATCTCCGAGACGGTGCCGCCCTCGAACTCGTTGAAGAGCTGGCCGTAGGTCTTGCCCACGATGTTGACGAGCACGTTGAGCCGGCCGCGGTGCGCCATGCCCAGCACCGCGCCTGCCATGCCGTCGTCCGCGGCCGCGCCGAGCACGGCGTCGAGCAGCGGGATCGCCGACTCCGAGCCCTCGATGCCGAAGCGCTTCTGGCCCACGTACTTGGTGCCCAGGAAGGTCTCCAGCGCCTCGGCGGCATTGAGCTTGGCGAGGATGTGGTGCTGCTCGTCGGAGCTGATCGAGCGGTCGGCGCCCTCCAGGGTCTCCTGCATCCAGCGCTTCTCGGCCGGCTCCTGGATGTGCATGTACTCCACGCCGACGGTGCGGCAGTAGGCGTCGCGCAGCAGACCGAGCAGGTCGCCCAGCGGCAGCTTGGCGTGGCCGCCGACCTGGGCGTAGATGCCGGTCTCCGAGCCGGTGAGGAACTCGCGGTCGAGGTCCCAGATGGTGAGCCCGTAGGTGGCCGGGTCGAGCTCGGCGTGCATGGTCGGCTCGGAGACCTGCAGCGGGTCGAGGTCGGCGATCAGATGGCCCCGCACGCGGTGCATGTTGATCAGCTGGTTGACCTTGGCCTGCTTCTCCATCAGCGTGGCCTCGCGGTCGACGGGGTTCACGTCGCGCCGCCAGCGCACCGCCTCATAGGGCACGCCGATGGAGCGGAACACGCTGTCGTAGAAGTCGTGCTCGCCCAGCAGCAGCTCGTGAACCCGCTGCAGGAACATCCCCGACTCGGCGCCGCCGATGATGCGATGGTCGTAGGTGGAGGTGATGGTGACCACCTTCGACACCCCCAGGTCCGCGAGCATCGTGGGGTCCGCCGCCTGGTACTCGGCGCCGAAGCCGATCGAGCCGACGCCCACGATCAGGCCCTGGCCGGCCATGAGCCGCGGCACCGACTGCAGGGTGCCGATCATGCCGGGGTTGGTGAGGGTGACGGTGGCGCCTGCGAAGTCGTCGGGGCTCAGCGAGTTGCTCTGCACCTTGTCGATGAGCGAGTTGTAGACGTCGACGAAGCCGCGGAAGTCCAGCGTGTCGGCGCGGGCGATGACGGGCACCAGCAGGGTGCGGCTGCCGTCGGGTCGGGCCACGTCGACGGCGATGCCGAGGCCGATGTGGGCGTTGCGCACCAGCACCGGCTTGCCGTCGGCGTCGACGGTGTAGGTGTTGTTCATCACGGCCATGTGGTCGGCGATGGCTCGCACCGTGGCGTAGCCGATCAGATGCGTGAACGACACCTTGCCGCTGAGCTTGCGGCCCAGGTAGCCGTTGATGACCTTGCGGTTGACCTCCAGCAGCTTGGCGGGGATCTCACGGAAGCTGGTGGCGGTCGGGACCGTCAGGCTGGCCTCCATGTTGGCGACGATGCGGGCGCCCGCGCCGCGTATCGGCGCTGTGTCTGCGTCGTCGGGCGCTGCGGGCGGCGCTGTGGCTTTGGCTGCCGGCGGGGGCACGACAGCTCCAGAGGCCGCCGGCCTGCCGTCCGACGGCGGCGCGGCGTTGTCTGCTGCTGACTTGCTGTCCGAGGACGGCGGCGGCGCGCTGTTCGCGGGTGCAGGCGCGGGGCGCTGGACCTCCACTGCGGACGCTTCGATCGGCGCAGCTTCGATGGGCGCAGCAGCGCCGTCCGCTGCAGACGAGGCCTGGGCCGCCGATGCTGTGGGCCCGGCAGGCCCGCCTCCCGCCGGCTCATCGGCGGCGCCGTTGGGGCTCGGCCGGTCCTCGGACTCGAACAGCTCGCGCCAGCTCGGGTCAACCGATGCAGGGTCGGACTCCCAGGCCGAGCGCATCTCGTCGACCACCCAGGCATTGGGCCCCATGTCGGCGTCGTGGCGATCTGTGGTCACCACGCTCAGCATAGTTTGGCGCTGCCGCCCGCTTACCGCCGCAGCAGGCCCACCGTCGCCGCCCGCTTGCCGCCGTCGCGAGCCCGCAATCGGAGCCCGGCGCCCGAGCCGGGCGTTGTAGTGTCCCCGGCGTGCGCATCGCCACCTGGAACGTCAACTCGCTCAAGGCGCGGCTGGGCCGGGTGGAGCGCTGGCTGGAGGCGTTCGAGCCCGACGTGCTGTGCCTTCAGGAGACCAAGCTCGCCGACGACGCCTTTGGAGCAGCGGGCTTCGCAGCGCTGGGCTACGAGTCGCTGCATCACGGCGAGGGCCGCTGGAACGGCGTGGCGATACTGAGCAGGGTCGGCATCGAGGACCCCGTGGCAGGCTTCGGCGACGGCGCAGCGCCCGACCCCGACGCCCGCATCGCCTGGGCCACCTGCGGCGGCGTGAGGGTGGCGAGCTGCTACGTGCCCAACGGGCGCGCCCTGGACCACGAGCACTACCGCTACAAGCTGGCCTGGCTGGATCGCCTGGCCGCAGACCTGGCCGGCCAGTGCAGCCCGACCGACGACGTGGCGGTGGTCGGCGACTTCAACATCGCCCCCGACGACCGCGACGTGTGGAGCCCCGAGGCCCATCAGGGCCAGACGCACGTGAGCACCGCCGAGCGCGACCGCCTGGCGGCGCTGCGCGACTGGGGGCTGAGCGACGTGTTCCGCCTGCATCACGGCGAGGGCGGCCTGTACTCGTGGTGGGACTACCGGGGCGGCGCCTTCCACAAGCGCCAGGGGATGAGGATCGACCTGCTGCTGGCATCGGCGCCGCTGGCCGAGCGGAGCCGCTGGGCGCTGATCGACCGCAACGAGCGCAAGGGCCCCAAGGACGACCCGCCTTCTGACCACGCCCCGGTGCTCATGGAGCTGCGCCGGCCGTGAGCGCAGCCGCGGTCTCGGTGCCGGCGAGAACACTCGCGCCGGCAGTGCCCGGAAGGCTCCGCTAGCCGTGCTCACCCCGCTGGATGAGCACCAGCTCCTCGTCTTTTGGACCCAGCTGCTGGTGCTGGTGGTGATGGCACGGGCCTGCGGCGCGCTGATGCAGCGCATCAACCTGCCGTCGGTGATCGGCCAGCTCGCCGCCGGGGTGATACTCGGCCCGTCGATCTTCGGCGTCGTCTGGCCCGACGGCTTCGAATGGTTCCTGCCGGATGACGAGATGTCGTCTGCCGCCTTGCTCGCGGTTAGCTGGGTGGGCGTCGCCCTGCTGCTGGTGACGGCCGGCTTCGAGACCGACCTGGGCCTGATCCGGCGGCTGGGCCGCGCCGCCGCGCTGGTCACCGGCTTCTCGCTGCTGCTGCCGCTCGTCGGCGGGCTGGCGGTGGGCGTGTCGCTGCCGGCGAGCTTCATCGGCGCCGACAGCGACCGCACCGTGTTCGCCTTGTTCGTGGCCGCCGCGCTGTCGGTCTCGGCGCTGGCGGTGATCGCCAAGATCCTCTCCGAGCTGGGGCTGATGCGCCGCGACTTCGGCCAGATCACGGTCGCCGCGGGCATGGCCAACGACGTGGTCGGCTGGGTGATGCTGGCCGTGTTCGCAGGCTTCGCCATCTCCGGCGACGTGTCGATCCGCGGGATCCTGCAGACCGTGATCGGCCTGGCGCTGTTCCTGGGGCTGGCCATGACCGTCGGTCAGCGCCTGGTGGACCGGGCGCTGCGCTGGGTGCGCCGCGACGGCCCCAACCTGGCGGGCGCGCTGACGGTGGTGGTCATCGCCATGCTCGGCTACGGCGTGGCGACCCAGGCGCTCGGCATCGAGGCGGTGCTCGGCGCCTTCGTGGCCGGCGTGGTGCTGCACCGCTCCCGGTTCCAGCAGCCCGACGTGCTCGGGCACCTGGAGTCGCTCACCTCGACGTTCCTGGCGCCGGTGTTCTTCGCGACCGCCGGGCTGCGGGTGGATCTGGCGCTGCTCGGCGAGGGCGACACCCTGGCCTGGGCGGGGCTGCTGGTGGCGGTGGCGATCGTGGCCAAGTTCGCCGGGGCCTACCTGGGCGCCCGCCTGGCCGGTCAGAGCTCTCGGGCCGCGGCGGCGCTCGGTGCAGGGCTCAACGCCCGCGGGGCGCTGGAGATCGTGATCGCCTCGGTCGGGCTGTCGCTGGGGGTGTTCACCGAGACCGCCTACACGGTGATCATCATCGTGCCGCTGGTCACCTCGGTGTTCGCGGCGGTGATGCTGCGGGTGATCGTGCGCGACTGGCTGGGCTCGGCCGAGGAACGCGAGCGCCTCGAACGCGAGGAGGCCCTGAAGCGCAACCTGGTGGTGCGCTCGTCGCGCATCCTGTTGCCCTCACGTGGCGAGCCGGCCTCGATAGCCGCCGCTCAGCTCGTGCAGTTCGTGTGGCCCTCCGAGGCGCCCGCCACGGTCATCACCGTCGCCGCCGACGGCGACTTCGCCGACATCTCGGTGCTGCGCAACGTGCTCGACGAGCGTGAGGTCGATCACGCCCAGGTCCGTTCCGACGACACCGCCGCGGCGATCCTGGCGGAGTCGAGGCTGGGCTACGGCCTGATCGCCGTCGGCGTGGCGGCCCGTCACGAGGGCGTGCTGTACTCGCCGATGGTCGACGAGATCCTGTTGCACTCCACCATCCCCACCGTGATCGTGCGCCGGGCCAGGGGGCTGGACCGGCCGCTGCCCTCGGCGTTCGGGCGGGTGCTGGTGCCGGTGACGGGCACGGCGTCGTCGCGCTCGGCCCAGGAGGTGGCGTTCGCCATATCGGGCCAGCTCGGCACCGCGGTGGTGCTGACCCACGTGGTCAACCGCGCCGCGCCGGCGCTGCCCAGGCTTTTTGCACGCCGCCGCGACACTGACGAGCCGATCGTCGTCGCTGGCCGTCAGATGATGGACCGTGCCGTGGAGCGCGCAGCCGAGGCCGGGGTGACGCCCCGTGCGCTGATGCCCGAGGGGGTGTCGGTCGGCGACGCCCTGGTGGAGACCGCCAACTCGGAGTCGGCGGACCTGGTGGTGCTCGGCGCCCAGCTTCGCAACGTGGACGGGCGGCCGTTCATCGGCCAGACCACCGAGACCGTGCTGGAGCGCTGCGACGCCACCGTGGTGGTGGTCGCCCAGCCGCGCCAGGACGAAGGCGAGAGCTGAGCCGCCCTACGGCGAGTGCCCGGTCGGCGCGGCAGCCAGCCGGGCTTGTGCCTTACCAGCTGCAGCGCAGGTGCTTGACGCCGTTGATGAAGTTGGAGCGCAGCCGCTCGGGCTCGCCCGAGGCGTGGATGCCGGGCAGGCGGGTCAGCAGCTCGCGGAACATCACCGCGATCTGGCGGCGGGCCAGGTGCGCCCCCAGGCAGAAGTGCGGCCCGGGGCCGCCGAAGCCCACATGGGCGGAGTTGTCTCGTGTGATGTCGAAGCTGTCGGGGTCGTCGAACACGTCGGTGTCGCGGTTGGCCGAGCCGTAGAACAGCACCACCTTGTCGCCCTCGGAGAAGACCTTGCCGCCAAGGGCGACGCCGTCGCGGCCGGCGGTGCGCCGGAAGTGGATCACCGGGCTGGCGCAGCGCACGATCTCCTCCACCGCGCCCGGCATGTGCGCATCGAGGTCAGACGCCAGCAGCGCCCGCTGGTCCGGGTTGTCGGTCAGGTAGGTGAGCCCCCAGGAGATCGAGTTGCGGGTGGTCTCGTTGCCGGCCACGCACAGCAGGATGAAGAAGCTCTGGATCTCCTCGCGGGTCAGCTTGTCGCCGTCGATCTCGGCGTTCACCAGCGCCGTGGTCAGGTCGTGGCCGTCGCCGCCGCGCACGCTCGCCGCCACGTCGTCCATCAGCTCTGCCAGGCCCGCGCCCGCGGCCAGAAAGGCCTCCAGCGGGTTGGCGTCGGAGTCGATGAACTCGGGGTCGCCCGAGCTCAAGATGATGTTCGACTGGTCGAACACGTAGTCGTAGTGGCTCTCGGGGATCGCCATCATGTCGCAGATGATCTTCAGCGGCAGCCGCGAGGCGACGGTGGTCACGAAATCGCAGTCGCCGGTCTCGGCCAGGCGGTCGACGATGGCCGTTGCCGCGGCCTGCACGTCGTCCGCGTTCTTGGCCAGCATGCGCGGCGTGAAGCCCGCCGAGACCAGCCTGCGCAGGCGGGCGTGGCGGGGGTCGTCCATGTTGATCATCGAGCCGAAGAACTCGTTGAACTCCGGCGGCAGGTCCGGGATGTTGGTGCCCTTGCCGCTCAGGAAGTCCTCGGCACGGCGGCTGGCCTCCACCACATGGGCGTGCTTGGTCAGCGCCCAGTAGCCCGGCCCGGCGGGCAGGAACTCGGTGTCGGCCTCGGCGAAGAAGCGGATCGGGTCCTGGTCGCGCAGCGTGGCGAAGGCGGCATGGCGCTCGGCCATCGGCAGCGTCCAGAAGCCCTCGATGTCGGAGAGGTCGATGTCTTCGAGATGCATGGGCGCCTTATTCACCCTCGCGAGACTGCGTGGGCGTGCCCGTCATGCGACGCGAGCGGCCCGCTGCCGAGCGGTCCGCCGACAGCGCAGCAGCAGGGCCCTCAGTCGGCCAGCAGGGCGGGCTCGGCCTCGGCGACAGCTTCGGAGCTGTCGGCATCCTCGGGCGGCGCTTCGAGCAGTTCGTCGTGGAAGACCTCGACCCGGAAGAACTCCGTCACCAGGCCGCGTCCCAGCGCGATCAGCGAGAAGCCGCCCAAGAGCACCAGGAATGCCCCGACCCCGGTCAAGAAGGCCGGGTCGGTGGCGCGCGACACGGCAAATATCCAGGCGGCCCCCACCGCGGCTGTGCCGGCGCCCAAGCCGACGGTGATGGCGCTCCAGCGCCACTTCTTGTGCTGCTCTCCGCCGGCGATGATCCCGGTGGCGAACAGCGCGGCGATGGCGCCTGCGATCCCGAAGATCAGGCTGGGCAGCCCCATCTTGGCGCCGAGATCCGTCCAGCCGTCGCGGACCCGCACCTCCTCGGAGCGGGCGCTGTTGACGATGGTCTGGATCTGCTGGCTGTTGATGATGGCCACGGCGTTGTCGTCGGGATTCGCCGCCACTTCGTCCCGCAGCCGCTGGATCTCGGCCTGAGCGTCGGCACTCAGCACCACGTCTTCGCGTTTGTCGAACGACCAGCCCGAGATGGAGCCGACCACCACCAGGACGACGGCTGTCGCCAAGCCGAACAGCTTGTACCACTCGGGCAGCGGCGTGACCGGCCGGTGAGGAGCATAAGGCGCGTCGCTGAGCGACAGCCAGCCGCCGCCTGCCATGACCAGAGCTGCCAGCACCCCCAGATAAGCCCCGGCGCCGCGTGAGAAGTTTGTCACCCAGTCGACGATGGCGCCGTTCTCGACGACTGGCGCCGGCGCCGGGCTGCCCAGCAGGTAGGCGACGGTGCTCCCCAGCGCCAGGAAGGCGACGATGACGATGCCGTCCGCGGACAAAAAGCGCGCCGCGCTGGGCCGCGTGCGGCGGGCCACCGCGGACACGATCACGAAGACCGCGGCGAACAGCAGCAAGAGGCCCCAGAAGCTGCCGCCGTTGGCCTCGATCCCGTTGAACGAGCTCCCTTCGAGGTCGGCATCGCCGGCACGAGAGTGGCTGGTGGCGAAACCGGCGTCGTGCGCCCAGGGCAGGGCCAGGGCGATCAGGCCCAGCACCGCGCCCGCGCCGGCGATCAGCATCCCCAGCTTTTCCCTCGGCGCCATCACCGCGGGGGTGCCTGCGGGGCCGCTCTCGTCGGCGTCAGCGTCGTCGGACCTGAGCAGTTCCTCGGGGGTGCGCCAATTGGCCCATGCGGCACGGGTCCGCGAGAAGAGGCTTCCCGAAGACTGGCCGTCGTCGGGCTGGGAGATGCGGTCCAGCACCACGGCCACCAGGAAGAAGGCGAGCCCGGCGGCAACGCCCTGAGAGACCCGCTGCGAGTTGATAGCCTGGAACATCAGCCTGCCCAGGCCCCCGGCACCCATGATGGCGGCGATGCCGAGCATCGAGATGGCCAGCAGCAGCGTCTGGTTGACGCCGGTCATGATGGCCGGCCTGGCCAGCGGGATCTGCACGTCGGTGAGCACCCTGATCTCGGGGGCGCCGTAGGCCCGGCTCGCCTCGACCACGTCCTCGGGCACCTGGCGGATGCCCAGGTTGGTGAGGCGTATCAGCGGCGGCAGGGCGAAGACCATCGTCACCATGGTCGCCGAGACCTCGCCGATCCCGAAGAAGAAGACGAACGGCAGCATGTAGACGAATGAGTGCACCACTTGCATGGCATCGAGGATGGGCCGCACCACGGACCACACGGGGTCGATCCGCCCGCACAAGATGCCCACCGGTATCCCGATGATCACGCACAGCACCACGGCGACGGTGATGAAGCCGATCGTGCTGGCGGTCGCCGCCCAGTAGTTGGGGCCGAGGATCCCGCAGAAGGCCAGGGCTACCAGGGCGAAGGCGCCGACCCTGAAGCTGCGCACGACCCAGCCGATGGCGAACATGGCCAGCGCCACCGCCCACCACGGCGCGGGCAGCAGCACGTCGTCGAGCAGGAAGTCGAGCATGGTCGTGAAGGGCCACTTGATGGTGGCGAGCATCCACTCCATGTTGTTGTCGATCCAGTCCACGGACTGGTCCAGCCACTCGCCGAAGTCGACCTGGTACTGGTCGAGCCAGTCGTTGTCGAAGAACGAGACGAGGCCGTCGCCTGCCTCGCTCGAATCGGAACTCTGGAAGGGGATCATCACATGAACACCTCTCTCTCGAACTGGTCTATGAGCCCTTCGACGCGGCCCAGCTCCTCCATCACGAGGCGGGGCATGAGCGTGCCCACCAGCTTGCCGTCGTCGTCGAGCACGGCGATCGGCAGGCCCCGTCCTGCAGACGCGTACACCGAGTTGAGGGTGGACTCGGCGGTGGTGGTGTCGAAGTCGGTCCTGGCGCCGGCCATCATCTCCGTGGAGCCCACGGCGGCGGCCCTGAGGCAGTCGGCCTCGGTGCACACCGCCTCGGGCTTGCCCGCGTCGTCCACCACGAAGGCCCCGGGGCGCCCGGACAGGTGGCGCAGGGCCTCGTCCATCGAGGCGGACCTCGCTATGGGCTTGGGCTGGAGCATGATCTCCTGCACCTGGATCACCCGTCCCTGGTCCACGTCCTGCACGAACTCGGCCACATAGTTGGTGGCGGGCTGGGTGAGGATCTCCTCGGGGGTGCCGATCTGCACGACCCCGCCGTCCTTCATGATGCAGACCCGGTCGCCGATGCGCAGCGCCTCGTTGAGGTCGTGCGTGATGAACAGGATCGTCTTGCGGAGCTGATGCATGATCTCCATCATCTCGTCCTGCATCTGGCGGCGGATCAGCGGGTCGAGCGCCGAGAAGGCCTCGTCCATCAGCAGGATCGGCGGGTCCGCGGCCAGCGCCCGGGCCAGGCCGACCCGCTGCTGCATGCCGCCCGAGAGCTGGCTCGGCAGGTAGCTGGCGTAGGCCTGCAGTCCCACCAGCGACAGCGCCTTGAGGGCGGCGGCCTGGCGCTCGTGCTTGTCGATGCCTTGGATCTTGAGGCCGTAGCCGACGTTGTCGATCACCGAGCGGTGCGGGAACAGGGCGAAGTGCTGGAAGACCATGCCGGTCTTCTCGCGGCGGAACTCCTGCAGGCCGCGGCCGTCGAGGGTCTGCACGTCGACGTCCTCGACGTAGACGTGGCCGTTGGTGATGTCGAGCAGCTTGTTGACGGTGCGGATGGCGGTGGACTTGCCCGAGCCGGACAGGCCCATGATCACGAAGATCTCGCCGCGGCGGACCTCGAAGTTCACGTCGCGCAGGCCGACCACGTGGCCGGTGCGGGCGTGCACGTCGTCTTTGGGCATGCCGGCCTGCGACAGCTCGAAGGCCCGGCCGTTGGGCTGAGGCCCGAAGATCTTGTAGACGTTCTCGGTCCGGATGATCACGTCTGAGTCTGTGGCCATGGTGGTCCCCCTTGAGGCGTGCCGGCGGCGCGTCGCCTCGTGTCTGCTGATGCTGCCGAGCGATGGCGGCAGCCCGCGTAGTCCCCGACGGCCCGTCACCTTTGCGCAAACTCTCAGGCGATGCAAGTCAATCGGCGATCGGGTTCCGCCTGTGACCAAAGTCACCGGCGAAATCGGCGCGTCCGGGGTGGCATTCGGCACGGCTCCGCCAGACTTGTCGCATCGGCCCTGCGGCCGGACCAGAGCACAACGGGACTGCCGGCTCATCGCCCCTCAGGGGCGCCCCCAACAGCCAGGCGACGACTGCGGTCGTGCCGTGAACCAAGGAGCATCGAGATGGTGCGATACAACAGCGTGCCCACAGCGCGCATCATGCGAGAGGCCATGGGCCCGGGCTTTCAGTGCGGCCCCTCGGAGAGGGCGATGGCGATGCTCGCCACGGAGAGCGCGATGGCGATGCTCGTCAGAGCCTCCAAGACCCCTCGGCGGGTCTGACGCGCCCAGGGTGGTGTTGACGCCCGGCAGGCCTAGGGTCGGGGGATGACCGATCCCAGCTTTCTGCGCTTCGACACCCTGAGCCTGCACGCGGGCCAGCAGCCCGACCCCGCCACCGGGGCGAGGGCGGTGCCGATCTACATGACCACGTCGTATGTCTTCGACGACAGCGACCACGCCGCGGGCCTCTTCAACCTTGAGGTGCCCGGCTACATCTACTCGCGCATCAACAACCCCACGGTCGCGGTGCTCGAGGAGCGCCTGGCTGCCCTGGAGGGCGGCGTGGGCGCCGTGTGCACCGCATCGGGGCAGGCCGCGCTGCACCTGGCCATCATCACCCTGATGGGCACCGGCGGCCACATCGTCGCCAGCCGCAACATTTACGGCGGCACCCACCAGATGCTCAACGTGTCGATGCCCCGGCTCGGCATCGAGACCACCTTCGTGGACCCGCGCAGCCCCGAGGCGTTCGCGGCGGCGATCCGCCCCGAGACCCGCCTGGTGTTCGCCGAGACCCTCGGCAACCCCGGCATCGAGGTGCTCGACATCGAGGCGATCGCCGACGTGGCACACGCCGCCGGGCTGCCGCTGATGGTCGACTCCACCTTCTCCACGCCGTACCTGATGAAGCCCATCGAGCACGGCGCCGACATCGTGATGCACTCGGCCACCAAGTTCCTGGGCGGCCACGGCGTGGCCATCGGAGGCGCCCTCATCGACAGCGGGCGCTTCGACTGGGAAGGGTCGGAGCGCCGCTTCGAGACCATGACCGAGCCCTACGCCGGCTACCACGGCATCACCTTCGTCGACGAGTTCGGCCCCGGCGCCTTCATCACCAGGGCACGGGTCGAGGGCCTGCGCGACTTCGGCGCCTGCATGTCGCCGGCCAACGCCTTCCAGATCCTGCAGGGCGTGGAGACGCTCTCGCTGCGCATGCAGCAGCACGTGGCCAACACCGAGGCCGTGGTGCAGGCGCTGCTGGCGGACGACGCCGTGCTGTGGGTGCAGCATCCCAGCGTGCCCGACCACCCCGACCGCGAGGTGGCGGTGCGCCTCTACCCCCGCGGCACCGGCGCCATCCTGAGCTTCGGCATCAAGGGCGGCCGCGAGGCGGGCAAGAAGTTCATCGACTCGGTGAAGCTGGCCTCGCATCTGGCCAACGTGGGCGACGCCAAGACCCTGGTGCTGCACCCGGCCACCACCACGCACCGCCAGCTCGCGGCCGCCGATCTCGCCGACGCCGGGATCAGCGAGGAGATGATCCGGGTGTCGGTCGGGCTCGAGGACCGCCAGGACATCATCGAGGATCTCCAAGCCGCCCTGAAGGCCTCGCAGAGCTAGCCGCGGCGCTGCGACACGCCTGAGGCGGCTTCGGCTCGGCTTCGGCTGGCTGGGCTGGGCTCTCGGCAGAGTGGCACAAGCAGAACGGCGACGAGGACCGGATCGTGGAGATCGAGATCGCCGGCCGCCGGGTGCGCTACGCCGACGGCGGCAGAAGCCACGACCCCGACCAGCCGGGGCTGGTGCTGGTCCACGGCGCAGGCATGAACCGCTCGGTCTGGCAGCTCCAGACCCGCCATTTCGCTCATCGGGGCTGCCGTGCGGCGGCAGTGGACCTGCCCGGCCACGGCGGCTCCGACGGCCCGCCGCTTGAGAGCATGGCCGAGCTCGGCGACTGGCTGGCCACCGTCATCGAGGCGCTGGGCCTGGCCCCGGCGCACGTGGTCGGCCATTCGATGGGCACCTATGTGGCCCTGGAGGCCGCTGCCCGTCACCCGGATGCGGTCGCCTCGCTGGTGCTGATCGGCACGGCGGCGGCCATGCCGGTGCATCCCGAGCTGCTCGACGCCGCGGCCGACGACGTGGAGCACGCCAGCCGGCTGATGTCGTCGTGGGGCTTCGGGGCGCGCTCGCACGTGGGGCGTCACGCCGCGCCGGGGATGTGGCTGATCGGCGGCTCGACCGCCCTGCTCGACACCTCCCGGCCTGCTTCGCTGGGCGTCGACATGGCGATGTGCAACGCCTACGACGGGGCGGTCGCCGCGGCCTCGGCGACTTCGTGCCCGGTCGACTTCGTGCTCGGCTCGCTCGACAAGATGACCCCGGTCAAGCGGGCCCGGCCGCTGATCGAGGCCTGCGTCGACGCGCACGTGGCCACGATCGAAGGCGTCGGCCACATGATCCCCGTGGAGGCGCCCGACGCCACCCGCGAGGCCATCCGCGACGCCCTGGCCCGGGCGCTGTCTTCCTAGACGGCTACTTCCCAGGCGATCTCGGGTCTCCCGGAGGCGGGTCAGGCCGCGGCGTGGTTCAGGCGGGTCAGGCCAGGCGGTCCACCAGGCCCCAGTCCAGCGCCGTCTCGGGGCCGATCTCCGAGCCGAGCAGCAGCCACCGCAGGGTCCGCCGACGGCCGATCCGGCGGGGAATGCTCAGCGTCCCTCCTGCACCGGGGATCAGGCCCATCGCCAGCTCGGGCAGCGCGAAGCGCGCAGCGGGGCCTGCTGCGATGTCGGCGCAGAAGGCCGCCAGCTCGATCCCGGCGCCCACGGCGGGGCCGTCGATCACCACGCTGACCCGCTCGCCCAGCTCCGCCAGCAAGGGCGCCACGTTGGCCGAGGACCGCACGATGTGCGCTGTCGCCGGATCGGCGGTCGTGCCGAATTCGGCGGGGTCGCCGCCCGCGCAGAAGCTCGGCCCATTGGCCCGCCACAGCAGCCGCCGGGGCGGGTCCAGCGCGGCGACGGTGCGCAGCGCCTCGGCGAGCTGGTCGCGCATCGCCGCGTCCATGAGGTTGTGCAGGCGGGGCCGGTCCAGGATCAGCTCCAGCGGGCCGCTGGGTGGATCGAGGAGCGCCAGGCGCGGCCGGTCGAGGTCGCGCCGCACCCTGCGTCCCTGGCGGGCCAGCCACGCTTGGTGCTCCGGCCCGCCCTGCAGGGCCGCATACGCCAGCGACTCTGCCAGCAGCCCGTCCGCGGTGCTCAGGCGCTCGCCGGCGCGCAGCACCTGAGCGGCGACGACCGCGGCATGCGGGCGGCTGAGAACCGAGGCCACCAGCGGCTCGGGGTCGTCGCTGCAGACATCGAAGCCGGCAGCCTCGTCGTCGGGCATGCCGCAGGCGATGGACACCGCCGGCAGCGAGGCCAGGCGGCTCGCCACCTCCGCCGCTTCGCCAGCCCGTGCGCCGTCCCCGGAGCTGTGGCCGGCGCCGTCTACCACCACGACGGGCACGCCTAGCGCGCAGCCGATCCGCCGCCTGTGCTCGCCGGCGGGCGCTGCGGTGGCCGCGGCCGCCTCGCTCAGCGTCCAGCGAACGGCGCGCACGGCCTCAGCCGACGTCTCCGAGAGCGGCGTACTCCTCGCGCAGCAGGCGGCGCAGCAGCTTGCCGGTGTCGTTGTAGGGCAGCTCGGCGCGCACGATCACGTGCTCAGGCACCCGGCTGGATCGCAGCCGCTCGCGCACCAGATCCCTGAGCGCCTCGGCCAGCTCGGCGGCGGCTGTGTCGTCGGCCGCTGTGTCGTCGGCCGGCTCGGCGCCATCGGCCGGCTCGGGTTCGCCGCTGTCGGCCGGCACCACCACCAGCACCACCTTCTCGCCCCAGTGGGTGCTGGGCACGCCGATGGCCGCGGCGTCCTTGACCCCGGGATGGCTGAGCACCACGTTCTCGATCTCGCCGGGCGACATGTTCTCGCCGCCGCGGATGATCACGTCGTCGTTGCGGCCGGTGACCACCAGGTAGCCGTCGTCGTCGATGTAGCCGCCGTCGTGGGTCGGGAACCAGCCGTCGATCAGCAGCGAGCCCTCGTCGAGGTACTCGCCCGACACCTGCTCGCCCCGCACGAACACCTCGCCAGGCGTGCCCGCGGGCAGGTCACGGCCCCGGTCGTCGCGGATCGCCACCTCCACGCCGGGCAGCACCCGGCCCACGCTCACCAGGCGCTGCCGGGCCGCGGGGTCGTCGCTGTACTGGGCGATGCGGTGCTCATCGGGGCCGAGCAGGGCGATGGTGGAGCTGGTCTCGGTGAGCCCGTAGGCGTTGACGAAGCCGGTGATCGGGAACAGTTCCAGCGCCCGGCTGATCACCGGCAGCGGCATCCGCCCTCCGCCGTAGGAGAGGGTCTGCGGCGCCAGCATCGGCTCGCCGCCACGGCGCTCCAGGGCCTCGACGATGCGGGCCAGCATGGTGGGCACCACCATGGCGTGGGTCACGCCTTGGCTCGCCACGGTGTCGATCCAGGCATCCGCGTCGAAGCGCGGCAGCATCACGATGCGCCGCCCCGCGTACACCGAGGACAGCACCGAGGCCACGCCCGCGATGTGATACGGCGGCACGCTGACGATCACGGCCTCGTCGGGGCCTGCGCCCATGAACTCGACCGAGCCGAGCACATACGACGTCAGATGCCGGTGACGCAGCACCGCGGACTTGGGGTCGCCGGTGGTGCCGCTGGTGAACAGCAGCACGGCGATGTCGTCGCCTCCCGAGGCCGCGGGCGCGGCTGCCGCTGTGCTGTGAGGGCGCGTGCCGCTGTCGCCCGCTGTGTCGCCGCTGGTCGCATCGACGTCGGCGGCCTCGTCATGGCGGCGCTCGGCGTCGTTGTGGCCAGGCCAGCCCAGCAGGCGGCTGCGCTCGATGACCTCCACGCCGTCGAGGGCGCCCAGGCGGGCGGCGCTTGCCTCATCGGCGACGGCCAGAGCCGGCTGCACCCGAGCGCCGAGATGGCGCAGCTCGTCGTCGGGAAGGCGGTAGTTGAGCGGCACATAGGGCATGCCCGCCGCGGCGGCCGCGAACAGGGCGATCGGAACCGCCGGGCTCGACTCGTCGCAGAGCACCACCCGCTCGGCGGCCGATGCTGCGAAGCGCTCGGCTGCCGCGCCGACGCATTCGAGGAGGCGGCTGTAGCTGAGCCCGTCCGCTGGGTCGCCGACGGCGATGCGGTCGCCTGCGCCTTCGGCGGCCATCTCCAGCAGCGTCAGCAGGTTCATGACGACGGGTTCATGACGACGGGGGAGAGGCGGCCACGAGCGGCGAAGGCAGTTGCACGGGACCAGCCGGCGGTGCGGGATTGGCCGAGGTGAGAGGCGGGCAGGGCGGACAGGCGGCCACGAGCGGCGAAGGCAGGCGCAACGGTCCGAGGCCGATGGCGGCGGCCGGCGCTCAGTCCGAGGCGGGCAGCGTCTTGGGCTGGGCCACCGCCAGAAGCTCACCCCCGACGGCGAGCGAGCCGTCGCCTGACTTGGTGACCAGCAGCTCGATGCTGTCGGCGGAGTCGGTGTAGCGCTTGCCGAGCAGCGAGCCCTCGGCGGCGTCGGCTGCGGGCTCGCCGCTGACCGCGGCGCTGCCGACCGGCGCCATCGGAGCGCCGCCGCAGCACAGATCGACCTCGCCTGGCCCTCGGACCACGATCACCTCGGTGGTGCAGACGGTGCTCTGGAATCGGGCACCGGGAACTAGCTCGGCCATGGTCCTCCCTGATCGGTCGTCTCTGAAGCCGCTTTGCAGTGTAGGAAGGCCGCATGGATCGAGGCCAGCCGTGAGCAGCGACGTGATTGCCTGGGCGGGCAGCGGGGCCATGGCGCTGACCGGCGAGCCCGACGGCCCGCCTCGGCCCGAGCCCGCGGCGGCGGCCGCAGCGGCGGCGGCTTCTGCTGAGGCCCTCGCCGCCGCGACCGCCTGCTGGGGGCGGCGGGTGTGCGTGGACGGCCCGGCGATCCTCGGCGAGCGAGCCGCCATCGCGGGCCTGACCCGCCAGGGTTCGGTGTCGCCGGGCGGCTCGGCCTTCTTCGTGCGCGCGGCGGACGGCTGGGTCGTGCTCAACCTGCCTCGGACCAGCGACACGGCGGCCCTGCCTGCACTGGTGGGCACCGACATTGACCCGTCGGAGTGGCCCGAGGTCGCCCGCAGGCTCGCGGCCATGCCCACGGCGACGATCCTCGAACGCGCCGCTCTGCTGAGCCTGGCAGCCGCCGCCCCGCCGGGCCGGGCCGATCGGAGCAGGACTACTGCAGGCGACACTTTGGCCGGAACAAGCACTGACGGCCTCACCGCGAGCGACACGAGCGCGTCCGGCAGCAGCCCGGCCGGGCGCACGCCAGACGCCGGAGAATGCGCGGCCGGCGTACCGGGACAGGTCGGCGAGCAGACGGCTGACGCCACATCCGTAGACGGCTCGGCTGTGGTCGGGGTGCGCCGCCATGTGGTCCAGGGCGCGCCCCGAAGCCGCACGGGCCGTCCGCGGGTGATCGACCTCAGCGCGCTGTGGGCCGGGCCGCTGGCCGGGGGCCTGCTGGCCGAGGCGGGCGCCGAGATGATCAAGGTCGAGGGCCACAATCGGCCCGACGGCGCGCGCCGCGGGCCGCGCGCCTTCTTCGACCTGCTGAACGCCCGCAAGCGCTGCGTGGCACTGGACTTCGAGTGCAACCAAGGCCGCGCCCTGCTGCTGGCGCTGATGCGCTCCGCGGACCTGGTGCTGGAAGGCTCGCGGCCCCGCGTCATGGACCGCCTCGGCATCCGCCCCGAAGAGCTGGCGCGCAGCGGCACCTCCTGGCTGTCGATCACCGGCTACGGGCGCAGCGGCCCAGCCGCCGAGCGGATCGCCTTCGGCGACGACGCGGCCGTGGCCGCGGGCCTCTTCGTCGCCGGCGGGGTGCCGCTCTTCGCAGCCGACGCGCTGGCCGACCCGCTGGCCGGCCTGCAGGCCGCCGCGGTCGCATCCGAGATGCTGGCCGAACTGCTAGCCGGCAAGCCGGCCTCTGTGGCGGAGGTGTCGCTGATCGGCGCGGCCCGTCGCGCTGTCGGACGGGTGGCGGCTAACAAGGTGATCCGCGATGGCCAAGCCTGGGCGGTGCTCGTCGACGGCGAGCGGGTGCCTGTGGCCGAGCCCAGGGCGCGCCCGACCGCCGGGGCCGCGGTCGCCCACGGTGCCCATACCGCCGAGCTGATCGCAGAACTCGCCGAGAACTCGCAGCAGCCGCGGGGGAGCGCCTGAGCCGCAGCGCCGCCGTTCACCAGCGACCGACGGGCAGCCGCGGGGCAGCGCCTGAGCCGCAGGGCTGCCGTTCTCAACAGGCGTCAGCGGTCGGTCGGAGCAGCCGGAGAGAAGCCGGCAGCCAAAGAACGGCGCGTAAGCCGCAGCGGTCCGCCGGGTGCGGCTGGTTTACGCTCTGAGACGATGAGCGAGCCCCGAGACGATCCCCGAGACCAGCCTGACGGCTGGTCCGAGACCCTCGACGACTTCGCACAACGCCAGGCCGCAGCCCGGGCCATGGGCGGGCCTGAGAAGCTCGCAGTCCGCCACGGCGAGGGCCGACTCGATGCCCGACAGCGCATCGAGGTGCTGCTGGATGCCGGCTCGTTTACCGAGATCGGCACTCTGGCCGGGGCCGCGCCGGCCGACGCGCTCGTGGCCGGGGTAGGGCGCATCGACGGCCGTCCGCTGGCCGTTGGCGCCGAGGACTTCACGGTGCTCGGCGGCTCGATCGGCCCAGCGGCGTCGCGCAAGCGCTGGCGCATCGCCGACATCGCCCGCCGCGAGCGGATCCCGCTGGTGATGCTGCTCGAAGGCGCAGGCCACCGTCCGCCCAAGCCCGGCGATCCCTCCGGAGGCGGCCCCGGCGACCTGCAGGCCCAGGGCCGGCTGTCGGGGCAGGTGCCGATGGTGTGCGCCGTGATGGGCTCGTCCGCAGGCCACGGTGCCATCACCGCGCCGCTCTGCGACTTCTCGCTGATGACCCCCGACGCCGCCATCTTCACCGCCGGGCCGCCGGTGGTGCGCGCCGCCCTCGGCGAGGACATCGACAAGGCCGACCTCGGCGGGCCGGGCGTGGCCATCGCCTCAGGAGTCGTGCACAACCTGGCTGCCGACGACGAGTCGCTGCTGGCCGACATCGCCGCCTACCTGTCGTTCTTCGGGTCCTCGGCGTGGCAGCGCCCGCCGTGGGCCGACACCGGCGACCTGGGGCCGCGCCGCCTCGACGAGCTGCTCGATGTCGTCCCCCGTGACAGCGCCGCCGGCTACGACGTCCACCGGGTGGTGAGCCTGCTCGTCGACCGGGGCGGCTTCTTTCGGATCCAGCCGGACTTTGGCGCTTCGATCGTCTGCGCCTTGGCGCGCATCGGCGGCCACAGCGTCGGCGTGGTGGCCAACCAGCCGGCGGTCGCCGCGGGGGCGATCGACGTCGATGCAGCCCACAAGGCGGCGCACTTCATCGAGGTCTGCGACTCCTTCCACCTGCCGCTGGTGTTGTTGACCGACAACCCCGGCGTGCTGGCGGGCCGGGCCGCCGAGCAGAGCGGGATCCTGCGAGCCGGGGCCAGGATGTTCGCCGCTCAGACCCGCGCCTCGACGGTGAAGATCCAGGTCACCATGCGCAAGGCCTACGGCTTCGGCTCTTGCGTGATGGCCATGAACCCCTACGACGACCAGACGATCAGCCTCGGCTTCCCCGGCGCCACCCTGGGGGCCATGGGCTCGGCGGGCGCGGCGCAGGCCCTCAGCGCCGGCGACGACGAGCGGCGTCTGCTGGCCCAAGCCGAGAACGAGAGCACCTACCGCTCGGCGGGCGGGCTCAGCTTCGACGACCTGATCGACCCCCGCGAGCTGCGCAACGCCGTGCTGGCTGGGCTCGATCTCTCAGCGCAGCGCCGCTCGCTGCCCGCGGCGCCGGTGGCCCGCGTCGGCATCGCCCCCTGAGCGCTGTGTCCTGAGCGCTTCGCCCCGAGCCCCTCGCCCGGCCCGCAGCGTCTGGGCCGGCTGAGCCGGCTGACTGCCCGCCTGCGCGCGCAGGAAAAGGCCGTCTCAGGAAAGGGCTGTCACCACGTAGTCGAGGCAGGCGGTGAGCGCCTCGGTGTCGGCAGGGTCGATGGCGGGGAACATGCCGATGCGCAGCTGGTTGCGGCCCAGCTTGCGGTAGCCGTAGGTGTCGAGGATGCCGTTGGCGGTCAGCACGTCGGATATGGCATCCGCGCTCACGGCCTCGTCGAAGTCGATGGTGGCCACCACCAGCGAGCGCTGAGCCTCGTCGGGCACGAACGGCTCGGCGAACTCGGCGGCTGAGGCCCAGCCGTAGAGGATCTCGGCGTTGGCCCGGCTGCGCCCCGCAGACCACTCGAGCCCGCCGTTGCCGTTGAACCACTTGACCGTGGACAGGGTGAGCATGATCGTGGCCAGCGCCGGCGTGTTGTAGGTCTGGTCCTTGCGGGAGTTGTCCACCGCCAGGCCCAGGTCCAGCGTCGGCGGGATCCAGCGGCCCGATGCGGTCAGCCGCTCGATGCGCTCCAGCGCCGCGGGCGACATCATCGCGACCCACAGCCCGCCATCCGACGCGAGCGCCTTCTGCGGGGCGAAGTAGTACACGTCGCAGGCGGCCGGGTCGAACATCAGGCCCCCCGCCGCGGAGGTGGCGTCGACCAGCATCAGCTCGCCGTCGCCGCCCACCCGCTGCGGGTCGAGCATCACGCCCGTGGATGTCTCGTTGTGGGGGAAGCAGTAGGCGTCCACGCCGGGCACGGCCTGCAGCGGCGGGTGGGCGCCCATGGCGGACTCGGCGACCGACGGCTCGTCGAGATGCGGCGCGCCCGCCACCGCCTTGGCGAACTTGGAGCTGAACTCGCCGAAGCAGAGGTGATGGCTGCGCCGCTCGATGACGCTGAACACGGCGCAGTCCCAAAAGCCCGTGGCGCCGCCGTTGCCGAGCACGATCTCGTAGCCCTCTGGCGCCCGCAGCAGCTCGGCCATGCCGGCACGCAGCTCGCCGACCACCGAGCGGACGGTGCTGCGGCGATGCGAGGTGCCGAGGTAGTCCGTGGCGCGCGCCAGCAGTTCTTTGACCGCGGCAGGCCGGACCTTGGTGGGGCCGCTGCCGAATCGGCCGTCGGCCGGCAGCAGGTCCGCAGGGATGGTGATCTGAGGTGTCGTCACGGCCCTAAGCGTCGCAGGTCCGCGGCCCAGTGCCACCGATTTCAGACGCCGACTTCTGTGGAGTTCGCGGGGGCTGTCTCTGTGGGCCGGTCCGGGTGATGCATGGTGCCGGCGGGCGTTGATCCGGGTACCCGTGGGCGCGGCCCGGCGGCTCGGCCGGGACCCGACGGCGACCGCCGCATCAGCCGCTGTCCGGCGGCGACCGGCAGAGGCGCGCTATAGCCTCGGCTCATGGCCACGGATCGCATCTCACGGCGTGTCGGCGCCATCGCGCCGTCGGCCACCCTCGCCGTCACCGACAAGGCCAAGGCACTGCGCGCCGCCGGCGAGCACGTCATCGGCTTCGGCGCGGGCGAGCCCGACTTCGCCACTCCGGCGCACATAGTGGAGGCCGCCGAGCAGGCCTGCCGCGACCCTCAGAATCACAAGTACACAGCCGTCAGCGGACTGCCGGAGCTAAAGGAGGCGATCGCCGCCAAGACGCTGCGAGACAGCGGCCTGGCGGTCGAGCCCGCATCGGTGCTGGTCACCAACGGCGGCAAGCACGCCGTCTACAACTGCTTCGAGGCGCTGCTCAACCCCGGCGACGAGGTGTTGCTGCCGGCGCCCTACTGGACCACCTACCCAGAGCCGATCGCCCTGGCAGGCGCCGAGTGCGTGCCGGTGGTCACCACCGCTGCCGACGGGTTCCGGGCCTCGGTCGAGCAACTCGAAGCGGCGCGCACGGCTCGGACCAAGGCGCTGGTGTTCGTGTCGCCGTCGAACCCGACCGGGGCGGTGTATCCCCGCCACGAGATCGAGGCCATCGGCCGATGGGCCGCCGAGCACGGCATCTGGGTGATCACCGACGAGATCTACGAGCACCTGGTTTACGGCGACGCCGAGTTCCACTCGCTGCCCACGCTGGTGCCCGAGGCCGCCGAGCGCTGCGTGGTGCTCAACGGCGTCGCCAAGACCTACGCCATGACCGGCTGGCGGGTCGGCTGGATGATCGGCCCGCCCGCTGTGGTCTCCGCAGCCCAGAACCTGCAGTCGCACTCCACCGGCAACGTGAACAACGTGGCCCAGATGGCTGCGCTGGCGGCCGTCACCGGCCCGCTGGACGCGGTGGCCGAGATGCGCGACGCCTTCGACCGGCGACGCCGCGCGATGCACTCGATGCTGGACGGCATCGCCGGCGTTCACTGCCCCGAGCCGCAGGGGGCCTTCTACGCCTACCCGGACATGACAGGCGTGCTCGGCCGCCCGCTCGGCGCCGGAGCAGCGGCGGCGCAGACCACCCTCGAGCTGGCCGACGTGCTGCTGGAGCAGGCCAAGGTGGCGGTGGTGCCCGGCGAGGCGTTCGGCGTGAGCGGCGGCGTGCGCCTCTCGTTCGCCCTGGGCGACGACGAGCTCGTCGAGGGCGTGCAGCGCATCGTCGACTTCCTCGGCAGCGCCTGATGAGCCGCTGACGTGACAGCCGAGCCTCAGGTCGCGCCCTTCGGGGCATGGGAGTCGCCGATCACGGCTGCGACGCTGGTGACCGGCGCCGTCGGCATCAGCGAGGTCTGTGCCGACGGCGACGACGTCTGGTGGGCCGAGAGCCGGCCCGAAGAGGGCGGACGCAGCGCCGTGATGCGCCACAGCGGCGGCGTCACCGCCGAGATCACGCCCGGCGATGCCTATGTGCGCACCCTCGTGCACGAGTACGGAGGCGCTGCCTGGTGGGCCGACCGGGGGGTGCTGTACTACGTCGATCTCAGCGACCAGCGGCTGCGAAAGCTGGTGCCGGGCGGCGAACCGCTGCTGCTCACGCCCGAGCCGCAGACCCCACGGGGCCTGCGCTATGCCGACGGCCGGGTGAGCCCCGACGGCCGCTGGTTCGTGTGCGTGCGCGAGCGCCATCCCGGCAGCGAAGCCGATGCCGGCCACGAGCCGGTCAACGAGATCGTCGCCGTGGCCACCGACGGATCCGGCGCCGTCTCCACGCTGTGGCAGGGCAGCGATTTCGTGTCGTCGCCGCGGATCTCACCCGACGGCTCGAAGCTCGCCTGGATCACTTGGGATCACCCCGACATGCCCTGGGACAGCACGGTGCTGCGGGTGCATGGGCTCGGCGACGGCCGGCTGGGCGACGAGCTGGCAGCGGTCGGCAACGGCGACGAGGCCTGGGCCGAGCCGGACTGGACTCCCGACGGGCGCCTCTGGGCCTGCTCGGATCGCAACGAGTGGTGGAACCTCTATGAGATCAGCCTCGGCGCTGCGGGCAGCGGCACCGCCGAGGACGGCGATGCGGGCGATACAGGGGAAGCCGGGCGGGCCGAGGCGACGATCACCGAAGTGGTCGGCGGGCCGTTCGAGATCGCCACGCCGGCCTGGGTGTTTGGCATGCAGCGCTGGGCGCGCAGCGGCGGCAGTGCCGTGGCGGTGGCCGCCTTGGCCACCGGCGACGAGATCCTGATCGACGGCGCAACCTTCGCCACCGTGGACACCTCGATCGCCTCGCTGCGGGCCTGTCCCGGCGGGGTCGTCTACGCCGGCTCGGGCTTCGGCAGCGAGACCGAGGTGGTGCGGCTGCGCTTCGGCGAGCGCGGCATCGAGCGCCAGGTGATCTCGTCGGGGCGCGACCTGCCGGTGCCGACCGGCCTGCTGATCGAGCCCGAGGCGATCACCTTCCCGACCGGCCCGCCCGAACCGTCCGGCCCGCCCGACGAGGCCACCGGCAGCAGCGGTCGGCCGGGATCGCCTGGTGCCGGGCCGGCCGTGGGGTCAGAGGCGCCCGCCGCGCAGGCCCCGGTCGCGCACGGGCTCTACTACCCGCCCACGAACCCCGCCTATTGCGGACCGCCTGGCGAGCGCCCGCCGCTGCTGGTGCTGGCCCACGGCGGCCCCACCGCGGCGGCACGCCGCATGCTGCAGCTCGGCATCCTCTACTGGACATCGCGGGGCTTCGGGGTTGTCGACGTGGACTACCGGGGCTCCACCGGATACGGCCGCAGCTACCGGCGCGCCCTGCAGGGCGCCTGGGGTGTCGCCGACACCGAGGACTGCGTGGCAGCGGCCCGCTTCCTGGTGGCCCGCGGCGACGCCGACGCCGACCGCCTGGCCATCCGAGGCGGCAGCGCAGGCGGTTTCACGGTGCTCTCGGCGCTTGCGTTTCACGACGTGTTCGCCGTCGGCGCAAGCCGCTACGGCGTCGCCGACCTGGAGGCGCTGGCGGCGGACACCCACAAGTTCGAGTCCCGCTACCTCGACTCGTTGATAGGCCCCTGGCCCGCCGACAAGGCGGTCTACGAGCAGCGCTCGCCGATCAACCATCTCGACGGCTTCTCGGCGCCGATGATCGTGCTGCAGGGAGACTCCGACGCCATCGTGCCGCCGAATCAGTCCGAGATGATCGTTGCCGCCTTGCAGGAGCGGTCCGTGCCGGTCTGCTACATCTGCTTCGAGGGCGAGCAGCACGGCTTCCGCAAGGCCGAGTCGGTGATCGCCGCGCTGGAGGCCGAGCTGGCCTTCTTCGGCGAGATCCTCGGCTTCGAGCCTGCGGGCGGCCTGCCTGCCATCGAAATCCGCCGCTGAGCGGCCATACTCTCGGCCATGTCACGAGTCCTCGTAACCGAAGCGCTGTCGGATGCCGGCGTGGCGCTGCTGAGCGAAGCAGGCCACGAGGTCGAGGTGCGCCTGGGCCTGTCGCCCGCTGAGCTGCTGGAGGCGGTGGCCGACGCCGAGGCGCTGGTCGTGCGCTCGGGCACGCAGGTCACAGCCGAGGTGCTGGCCGCGGCACCCGAGCTGGTGGTAGTGGGCCGGGCCGGCGTCGGCATCGACAACGTGGACGTGGCAGCGGCCACCGCAGCCGGCGTGGTGGTGGCCAACACGCCCACCGCCAATGTGATCTCCGCCGCCGAGCACACGCTGGCGCTGATGCTGGCATGTGCGCGCAACGTGGCCCAAGGCCACGGCGCCCTGCTGGCCGGCCGCTGGGAGCGCGAGCAGAACCAGGGAGTCGAGCTGTGTGGCAAGACCCTGGGGATCATCGGCCTGGGGCGCATCGGGCGCCTGGTGGCCGAACGCGCGCAGGCCTTCGGCATGCAGCTCGTCGGCTACGACCCGTTCGTGTCCGCCGAGGACGCCCGGGCCTTCGGCGTGGAGCACATCAGCATCGACGAGATCGCCGCCCGAGCCGACTTCGTCACCCTGCACGTGGCCAAGACCCCCGAGACCACCGGCCTGGTGGGCCGCGACTTCCTGGCCAAGGCCAAGCCCGAGCTGCGGGTGGTCAACGTGTCGCGCGGCGGCGTGATCGACGAGGAGGCGCTGGCCGAAGCCGTCAGCGAAGGCCGGATCGCAGGCGCAGGCCTCGACGTGTTCGACCAGGAGCCCTGCACCTCCTCGCCCTTGTTCGGGCTGCCCGGCGTGGTGGTGACGCCGCACCTCGGGGCCAGCACCCGCGACGCGCAGCAGCGGGTCGGCATCGAGGTCGCCGAGCAGGTCAGCCTGGCGCTCGCCGGCGAGCCCGCGCCCAATGCCTTGAACCCCGAGGCGCAGAACAAGTAGGCCCTGAGCGGGCGCTCTCGGGACTGTCGGCGGGTTGCCGCTCAGCGCTTGGCGGCTCGCAGCCCGTCGGCCACGGCGTCTTCGGGCGTGGCGTAACAGCGCTCGGGCACGGTGCGCTCGTAGAAGGCCCCGCCGGGGGCGTGGAAGATCTCCGAGCCGGCGGCGACCTTCAGCAAAAAGCCGTGGGGGCACTCGCCGTCGACCGGGGCCTGCCAGCGAGCCGCATCGGCCGTGCCGGCAGCGGCATCGCCTGCGGACGGCTCCGGCTCGGACGGCTCTGTCTCGGCTGGCTCTGTCTCGGCTGGCTCTGGCCCGGCCGGCTCTGCGAAACGCACCGGCCCCTGACGCGGCGGCGGGTCGGCCCGCTCCGCCGGCTGCGCCCACGACGCCGTGCCGCCGGCGGCCGGCTTGGCCGGCGGTCGCAGCGCACGGATGATGCCGATCGCGACCGAGACCGCCCCGGCCGCGCCTGCCAGTCGGAGAATGCGCCTCATCGCTGATGCCATGGCCGCCAACGCTAGCCGACCGACGATCCCGAGTCCGAGAGCCGTCCGCCCGGCAGAGCCTGCCGAGGCGAGGCTCAGCCGATCTCGATGGCGGCGAGCCGTTCCAGGCTTGCGAGGTCGTTGACCTGCACCCGGGCCGCATCCGCCGTCGAGACGCCCCAGCGTCCGCTCACCGACCACAGCTCGTCGCGGTCGATCACCATGGTGCGCCCGATGGCGGGCATCTGATACCCGAGCCAGCAGACCAGCAGGGTCTCGTCGTCGGCCACGCTGAGCCCCGCCGCCTCGGCCTCTCGGAGCATCCACTGCTCGTCGTGGCAGTCGTAGCCGGCCACCTTGGCGTCGTCGCCGGGCCCGCAGATCACCACCATGGAGGCTTCGTCCTTCAGGAACCATGCCAGTTCCGAGTTCGCCTCGTCCACCGAGGGGTCGATGTCGTCGCTGCCGACCGCCTCGCAGTCGGTGCTGCCGATCTCGGCCTCGTCGGAGGTGTCGTGATCGAAGCGCCCGACCTCGGAGATGTCGCTGCCGTCGACCCGCAGCAGCACCGCGCCCGCCCAGTTGCCGAACTCCTCGACGGCCTGATCGCCCGAGCCGTCGAGTTCGGTCGCCCAGACCTGCAGGGGGATCACGGCGAGCTGCTCGGGCGCCCACCACAGGAAGCTGCGGTGCTCCCAGCCCACGTCGCTCCAGCCGTCGGGCGCCTTCCAGATGGCCACCTCGGCGGGCTCGGCGGGGTCGCTCACATCGAAGACCGACACCTTGGCGCCGGTCACGAGGCCCTCGTCGTCGGCGTCGGCGCCCACGCCGATCACCAGGCCGTCGCCCACGGGGTGCAGGTAGCTCGAGAAGCCGGGGATCTTCAGCTCGCCGACCACACGGGGCTCCGCGGGGTCGCTGAGGTCGAGCGTGTAGAAGGGGTCGATCTGGCGGAACGTGACCACATAGCCCACGTCGCCGATCATCCGCACCGACTGCACCGCCTCGCCCTTGCCGATCTCGCCGACCACGCCGACCTCGCTCAGCACGCCGTCGTCTTCGCGCAGCACCCGCACGAAGCTCTCCGAGGACTGCTCCCAGGGACTGCCCGTGGTGGTGACCACCCGCAGATGGCCGTCGTGCTCAGACATCGAGAACTGGTCGCGCAGGTCGCCGGGCACCGAGCCCGAGGCGGCGTATGCGGCCTGCTCGCCGGAAAGGTCGAAGCGGTGGATCGAGGTGCGGCGCATCTCGTATGCCTCGCGCAAGGCGTCCTCGTCGCCGTCGAAGGCGAAGCTGTCGATCCAGGTCTGGGTCGCCACCCAGACCGACTCGGTGGAGGCGTAGACCACCGAGCCAGGCGCCAGCACGGCGCTGCTGCGGCCGGCGTCGATGGCCCCGTCCACAGCGACGCTCAGCACCGACAGCACCCCGAAGCCGGCGAACGAGTCCGGGGCGTGGACGGACTCGCAGCCGCCCAGCAGCTCGGCCTCGCCGGCGTAGCCGTCGGCGTCGAAGCGCACGTAGCCGGGCAGCCAGTCGGCCAGCTCCGAGTCGAGCACCGCCTGTCGGTTGTGGCGCTCGGCGGCGTCGTTGCCGGCGTCGCTTGCCGGGTAGACGAATCCCAGGTTCCGCTCGGGGTGGCTGCGGGTGATGATCCTGGCGACGCCGTCGACGGAGCGGGCGCTCACGTACTCGCCTTCGGCCACGATCCCCTCCACCAGCGACGGAACGCCGCCTGCGACGCGGACCCTGAAGATGTGGGTCAGCGGGGCGTCGTCGACGAACACGCCAGGCGGCAGGCTCGCGGCGGCGTCGCTCAGCGGCTCGATCGGCTCGGATCCCCAGCTCGGCGCCACGATCAGCAGGTCGTCGCCGTGCAGGAACATCTCCGCGCCCGACGAGTAGCGCTCCGCGGTGTGAAGGGCCAGGCTGCCGGTGACCTGGCGCGCCGCCGCGTCGATGACGGTCAGCTTGTTGTCGGCGAGCACGAAGACCCGCTCGCCGTCGGTCTTGACCAGGTCGGCCTCGTCGACGTCGACCTCGGCGGTGTTGGTGCCCGAGAAGTCCACGCCCTCCACCACCTCCACGGCCGACGACGCCTGGGAGGCGATGTCGTCGCTGCCGCCCTCGGTGTCGAAGACGGCCATGGCGTCGTCGCCGGACTCCAGCGTCTCGGCGAAGAACGGGCCGTAGTGGCCGTCGCCGGCGAAGCCCCACGGCCCGACCCGCTCGGCGCCGGCGGTCTGCAGGTGCGCGAGCAGGGCGTTGCAGTCGCTGAACCCCGACAGCGCCGAGGCCAGGCGGATCTCGGTGCCCGACGGCGTGACCAGCGTCTCGGCGGGCTCGTCGCCGGGGCCGTTGTCTGCTCGGGTCACCGGGTCCGATCCTGCGAAGCGGGGGTCGTCGCCCCGGCAGGCCGCAGCGACCAGCGCCAGAGCCAGCACCAGCAGCAGCGGCTTGGCCAGCCCGGCCGGCCGGCGAGGGCGAGGCCGGTGCGAGGGACTCACCGGTCGCCGCCGTGCCGAGCCTTGCCTGGGGCTCGGCAGCAGTCTCGACAGGAGGCTCGGGGGGCCTTTCTCTCCGGTCTTTTCGGGGTTCGCAGGGATGCAGCGCATGGGTGTCTCGTCGGGTGCTAGGGGATGGTTACGGCATTCAGACGCCGCCGGCGCAGCCCTGGTTCCCGGGAACCGGCGATTTCGCCGATCGAGCCTGATTCGAGCGTGCGTCGGGCCTGGGTAGAGCCTGCTTGGAGCGTGCGTCGAGCGTGTGCCGCTCGGGGTGGTCGGCGTTCAGTGCGCCACCGGCAGCCAGGGCCTGCGGCGGGCCTCGAAGGCGTCGATGTCGTGCTCGTGGCGCATGGTGATGGCGATGTCGTCGAGGCCCTGCAGGAAGCGCTCGCGGGTGCCCGGCGCCATCGGGAACGTGGTCTCCAGGCCAGCCGCCGGCACCTCCACGGTGAGGCGCTCCACGTCCACGGTGATCTCCGTGCGCGGCTCGGCCTGCACCGTCCGGATCAGCACCGCGAAGAAGTCGCCGTCCACGGCGGCAGGCACCAGGCCGTTCTTGGTGCAGTTGTTGGCGAAGATGTCGGCGAAGCGGGGCGAGATCACGGCCTCGAAGCCGTACTGCTGCAACGCCCATACGGCGTGCTCGCGAGACGACCCGGTGCCGAAGTTCACGCCGCCCAGCAGGATGCTGGCCCCGGCGTAGCGCTCGTCGTTGAGCACGAAGCCGGGGTCGTCTCGCCACTCGGCGAACAGGCCCCGCTCGAAGCCGCTGCGCTCCACCCGCTTGAGCCAGTCCGACGGGATGATCTGGTCGGTGTCGACGTCGCTGCGATCCAGCGGCACCGCGGTGCCCGACACCACCTGCACAGCCTTCACGATGCCTCCAGGTCGCCGGGCGCGGCAAACGTGCCAGCGATGGCGGTGGCCGCGGCCACAGCCGGCGACACCAGATGGGTGCGCCCGCCCCGCCCCTGGCGCCCCTCGAAGTTGCGGTTGGACGTGGAGGCGGCACGCTCGCCGGGCGCCAGCTTGTCGGGGTTCATCGCCAAACACATCGAACAGCCCGGCTCGCGCCAGTCGAAGCCCGCCGCACGGAACACATCGGCCAGCCCCTCGGCCTCGGCCTGGGCCTTGACCCGCCCCGAGCCCGGCACCACCAGGGTGCGCACGCCGTCGCGCACACGGCGGCCCCTGACCACCTCGGCAGCCGCGCGCAGATCCTCGATGCGGCTGTTGGTGCAGGACCCGATGAACACCGTGTCGATGGCCACGTCGCGGATCGGCGTGCCCGCCCGCAGGCCCATGTAGCGCAGCGCACGCGCCGCGCTGTCGCGCATGGCCGGGTCGTCGAAGCTGTCCGGCGACGGCACCGAGCCGTCGATCGTGATCACCTGGGCCGGGTTGGTCCCCCACGACACGTGAGGCGCGATCTGCGAGCCGTCGAGCACGATCTCGTCGTCGAAGACGGCCCCGTCGTCGGTCGGCAGCGTCATCCAGTCCTCGACGGCGGCGTCCCAGTCGGCGCCTGCCGGCGCCCGGTCGCGGCCGGCCAGGTAATCCAGCGTGGTCTCGTCGGGCGCGATCAGCCCGGCCTTTGCGCCGCCCTCGATCGACATGTTGCACACGGTCATGCGGCCCTCCATCGACAGCGAGCGGATCACGGGGCCCCGGTACTCGATGATCTTGCCGATGCCGCCGCCGGTGCCGAGGCGGCCGATCACCGCCAGGATCACGTCCTTGGCGCCCGAGCCCTCCGGCAGCCGGCCCTCGACGGTGACCGCCATGGTGCCGGGGCGGGACTGCGGCAGCGTCTGGGTGGCCAGCACGTGCTCGACCTCGCTGGTGCCGATGCCGAAGGCGATGGCGCCGAATGCGCCGTGGGTGGAGGTGTGCGAGTCGCCGCAGACGATGGTCATGCCCGGCTGGGTGAGCCCCTGCTCAGGCCCGATCACGTGCACGATGCCCTGATCGCGATGGCCCATCGGGTAGTTGACGACGCCGAACTCCGCGGCGTTGCGGCGCAGCGTCTCCACCTGCTTGCGGCTGATCTCGTCCGCGATGGGGGCGTCGATGTCGGCGGTGGGGACGTTGTGGTCCTCGGTGGCCACCGTCAGGTCCGGCCGGCGCACCCGCCGCCCAGAGAGCCGCAGCCCGTCGAAGGCCTGCGGCGAGGTCACCTCGTGGATGAGGTGCAGGTCGATGTAGAGAAGGTCGGGCTCGCCGTCGCGGCCGGGCGTGACCACGTGGCGGTCCCAGATCTTCTCGCTGAGCGTGCGAGGCGTGCTCTGTGGCGTGTCGGTCATCTTGGCTGGGCTTGTCCTGGCTGCTCGTCTGGGCTGTCTGACTCGTTGTCCTGGTTGTCCGGTGTCTGGGTTGGCGGGGCTGTCTGGCTCGTTGTCATGGCCGCTCGGCGGCCTCAGTCGATGGCGACGACGGTCGCCTGCAGGGCCGCGCCGCCTGGGGTCTCGAAGCTCACCGTCTGGTCGATCCTGGCGCCGAGCAGGGCCGCTCCCATCGGCGAGCCCGGCGACACCACCATCACGTTCGCGCTCTTCTCCTCGATGGAGCCGACCAGGTAGCGCTCGGGCTCGTCGTCGCCGTCGAACACCACGCTGACCACCGCGCCGGCGCGCACCTCGTCGCCTGTGGCGGCGCTGACGATCTCGGCGTTCTCGATGACCTTCACCAGATGCAGGATGCGGCCCTCCATGCGGCCCTGCTCCTCCTTGGCGGCGTGGTAGTCGCCGTTCTCGGACAGGTCGCCGAGCTCGCGGGCGGCCTCGATCTTGCGGGCGATCTCGATGCGCCCGCGGGTGGTGAGGTCGCGGTACTCCGCTGAGAGCCGGTCGAAGGCGGCCTGGGAGAGCTGCTGGGTCTCGGCCATGACCCAAACGCTACCGAGACTCAGCCCCCGCCCGGCCCGCTCCGGGGGACACCGCTGCCGCCCGGCCCGCTCCGGGGGACACCGCTGCCGCCCGGCTGCCTAGCGGACCTGGCCCGCGCAGCCGCCGGTACACTCGCCGCCACAGCCAGCACGAGAGGAACCACGCCGATGGCGCACCGCGTCGCAGTCATGGGCGGCGACGGCATCGGCCCCGAAGTCGTCGCCGAGGGGCTCAAGGTCATCGCCGCGGCCGGGGTGCCCCTCGACACCGCCCACTACGACCTCGGCGGCGAGCGCTGCCTGCGAGACGGCACCGTGCTGCCCGACGAGATCGTGGCGGAGTGGCGCGGGTTCGACGCCCTCTACGTCGGGGCGGTCGGCGTGCCCGGCGTGCCGCCCGGGGTCATCGAGCGGGGCCTGCTGCTGAAGATGCGCTTCGAGCTCGACCTCTACGTCAACCTGCGGCCCTTCAGCGCGCCCGGCCACGACTTCACGGTGGTGCGCGAGAACACCGAGGGCGCCTACGCGGGCGAGGGCGGCGTGCTGCGCCGCGGCACGCCCCACGAGATCGCCACCCAGGGCTCGGTCAACACCCGCCGCGGGGTGGAGCGCGTCTGCCGCTACGCCTTCGAGCTGGCCATGACCCGCCGCCGCCACGTCACCCTCGTCCACAAGACCAACGTGCTGACCTACGCGGGCGACCTCTGGCAGCGCGCCTTCGACGAGGTGGCCGCCGGCTACCCCGACTGCGGCACCGCCTACAACCACGTGGACGCGGCGTGCATCTACTTCGTCGACGACCCGCAGCGCTACGACGTGATCGTGACCGACAACCTCTTCGGCGACATCCTCACCGACCTCGGAGGCGCCGTGTCGGGCGGGATCGGCCTGGCGCCGACGGCCAACCTGAACCCCGGCAGCGTGTCGATGTTCGAGCCGGTGCACGGCTCGGCGCCCGACATCTCAGGCACCGGCAAGGCCAACCCGATCGCCGCGGTGCTCTCGGGCGCCATGATGCTCGACCATCTCGGCGAGACCGAGGCGGCCGAGCGCATCCGCAAGGCCTGCGCCGAGCCGGAGACCCTCACAGGCAGCACCGCCGAGATCGGCGACGCCATCGCGGCGCGCCTCTAGCCGTCCACGGCCCGCACGGCCGCCCGTCCGCAGCCCGCCCGTCCGCAGTCCGCTTGCCGCCGGCACACTCTTTCCTGAGAACCAGACCAGCCCCGAGACCAGCCAACAGCTACCGAGCCCAGGAGACCAGCCCATGCCGATCACACCGACAGCCAACATCTGGATGAACGGCGAGATGGTGCCCTGGGACCAGGCACGGATCCACGTGCTCACCCACACCCTGCACTACGGCACCGGCGTGTTCGAGGGCATCCGGGCCTACGAGACCGCCGACGGGCCTGGCGTGTTCCGCCTCACCGACCACATCGAGCGCCTGTGCGACTCGGCGCGCATCCTGAGCATGCCCATGCCGTACTCGGTCGCCGAGCTGGTGCAGGCCTGCAAGGACGTGGTGGCCGACTCCGGGCTCAGCGAGTGCTACCTGCGCCCGATCGCCTACTACGGCTACGGCGAGATGGGGCTCGCCACCACCGACTGCACCACCGACGTGGCCATCGCCGCCTGGCCCTGGGGCGCCTATCTGGGCGACGACGCCGCCACCCGCGGGGTGCGCCTCAAGACCAGCTCGTGGACCCGCCACGACCACAACATCATGCCGCCCGCGTCGAAGACCACCGGCAACTACGCCAACTCCACCCTCGCCAAGATGGAGGCCCTGCGCGCCGGCTACGACGAGGCCGTCATGCTCAACGGCGCCGGGCTGGTCGCCGAGTGCTCCGGCGAGAACCTGTTCTGCCGCAAGGGCGACGTGGTGCTCACCCCGCCCACCACCTCGGGCGCCCTGCCCGGCATCACCCAGGACTCGGTGATGAGCCTGGCCGCGGATCTCGGCATCGAGATCCGCGTCGGCGACCTGGCCCGCAGCGACCTCTACACCGCGGACGAGATCTTCGTGGTCGGCACCGCCGCGGAGGTCAGCGCCGTCAACTCCGTCGACGACCGGCCCGTGGACTGCCCCGGCGAGCACACGTCCGCCATCGCCACCGCCTACGCGGAGCTGGTGCGCGGCAAGAACCCCAAGTACGCGCACTGGAACGAGCCGGCGGTCCGATGAGCGAGCGGGCCGGCGTGGACCGCTCCCCCCGGCGCCTGTCGCACTGGCCCGCCCGCGTCGACATCTACGACACCACCCTGCGTGACGGCAGCCAGCTAGAGGGCATCTCGCTCACCGTCGACGACAAGCTCCGCATAGCCGAGCAGCTCGACCGCCTCGGCGTCGCCTACATCGAGGGCGGCTGGCCCGGCGCCAACCCCAAAGACGACGAGTTCTTCGCCCGCGCCGCTGCCGAGCTGCGCCCCGAGGTGTCGAAGCTGGTGGCGTTCGGCTCGACACGGCGCCCCCGCGGCAAGGTCGACTCCGACTCCACGCTCGCCAACCTGGTCGCCGCGGGCACCGAGGTGGTCTGCATCGTCGGCAAGTGCTGGGACTACCACGTGACCGAGGCCCTGGCGACCACCCTCGACGAGGGCGTGGCCATGGTGGCCGACTCGATCAGCTATCTGGCCGGCGAGGGCCTGCGTGTGTTCTTCGACGCCGAGCACTTCTTCGACGGCTGGCTGCGCAACCCCGAGTACTCGCTGCGGGTGGTGGAGGCCGCCGCCATGGCAGGCGCCGAGGCGGTGGTGCTGTGCGACACCAACGGCGGCACCCTGCCCCCCGACGTGGAGGCCGCCGTGGCCGCGGTCGTCGGCCACATCGACTGCGACGTGGGCATCCATCTCCACAACGACACCGGCTGCGGCATCGCCAACGCCCTGGCCGCGGTGCGAGCCGGGGCAACCCAGGTGCAGGGCACGATCAACGGCTACGGCGAGCGGGTCGGCAACTGCGACCTGGTGCCGATCATGGCCAACCTGGAGCTCAAGATGGGCATCCGCTGCCTGCCCGAGGGCCGCCTGGGCCAGCTCACCTCGGTGGCCCATCACGTGGCCGAGCTGGTCAACTTCTCCGTCGACCCCCAGCAGCCCTATGTGGGCGCCACCGCCTTCGCCCACAAGGCGGGCCTTCACGCCTCGGCGCTGGCGCGTGCCGCGGATGCCTACGAGCACGTGGACCCCGCATCGGTGGGCAACGGCACGAGGGTGCTGGTGTCGGAGATGGCGGGGCGCTCCACGCTGGCCATGAAGGCTGAGCGGCTCGGCATCGACATCGGCTCCAAGGCACTGGGCGACGTGGTCGACACGCTCAAGCGCCTGGAGCACCAGGGCTATCACTTCGAGGCAGCGGACGCCTCGCTGGAGCTGCTGATGCGCGGCGCGGCCGGCTGGGAGCAGCCGTATTTCCGGCTGGAGTCGTTCTCGGTCGACATGGCTCACCGCTCGGGCACCGGGGCGCGGGCCTGGAACGACGTGGCCGTCGACATCGAGACCGAGGCCACCGTGAAGCTCTGGGTCGACGGCGAGCGGCGCATGGCCGTGGGCGAGGGCAACGGCCCGGTGAACGCCCTCGACTCGGCGCTGCGGGCAGCCCTCGACGGACGTTTCGCCGGGCTGGAGCGCATCTCGCTCACCGACTTCAAGGTGCGGGTGCTCGACACCACCAGCGGCACCGGCGCCATCACCAGGGTGCTGATCGACTCCACCGACGGCGAGCGGGAATGGTCGACGATCGGGGTCAGCGAGAACATCATCGAGGCGTCCTGGCAGGCGCTGGTCGACTCGATCGTGTTCGGCCTGCTGCACGCCGATGCTGCCGGGGCTGGTGCCGGCTCGCAGCCCGGTGCCGCTGCCGGCTCGGGGTCGGGCTGAGCGGCGATGTCGGTCCCGGAGTCCGTGGCCGCCGACCACACGGCCGTCAGGCAATACCAGTCGCCGCCGAGACGACGCGGCTCGTGGCGCGCGGAGCGCCCCGGCGAGACCCTCGGCGAGCCGCAGCCGAGCGCTGGCCCGCTGGGCAGCCAGGGTCCCGACCAGGGCTACGCGCTGAAGCTGGCCCGGCGCTTCGAGGAGCGCCTCGTGCTGCGCCCCGGCGAGCACGCCGCCGACGTGATCGAAGGCGCCTGCGCGGTGGCCCTGCGCAGAGCCTCGCTGCACGGCCGGGCGCCGATCGCCGACGACATCCAAGCGGCCCTGGCGATCTGGGGTTTTCTCGCCGAGGCGCCCGACGAGCTGGTCGAGCTGCGGCGTCAAATGTTCGCCGAGCTTCACCACAGCCCAGAGGGCTACAGCCGGGCCAGGGCGATAGTCGCCGCGGTCCCCGAGTCGACCTATCGCCTCAGCGCGGACGCCGTCTGCGAGGCCCAGCCCGACGACTGGCGGTCGCTGCTGGGCCTGGCGGGCCCCTGACCCGGCCCGCTTGGGGGCAGCGCGGGGGCCTTGGGCCGGCCCGCTTGGGGGCAGCGCGGGGCCTTGAGCCAGCCCGCTGCCGGGCGGGTTTAGCCTGGCGGGCGTGAACGCACCCCGCGTCCGGTTTGCGCCGGCGCCCACTGGCTACCTGCACGTCGGCAGTGCCCGCTCGGCGCTGTTCAACTGGCTGTATGCCCGCCGTCACGGCGGCGTGATGGTGCTGCGCATCGAGGACACCGACGCCGGCCGCAAGACCCAGGCCTACGTCGACGCCATCGTCGAGCCGCTGCAGTGGCTGGGCATCGACTTCGACGAGGGGCCGTACTTCCAGAGCGACCGCCTCGACGCGCACACCGCAGCCGTGCAGCGGCTGCTGGAGGATGGCAAGGCCTACTTCTGCGACCTGACCCGCGCCGAGATCGCCGCCCGCTGCGAGCAGGCGGGACTGCCCGAGGGCTACCACGGCTGGTCGCGGGAGCGGGAGGTGGCCGACGGCCCCGGCACGGTGGTGCGCTTCCGGGTGCCCGACGAGGGTGCGACCGTGATCGACGACATCGTGCGCGGGCGGGTGGAGTTCGCCCACGACGGCATCGAGGACTTCGTGATCCGCCGCGGCGACGGCACGCCCACGTTTTTGATCGCCAACGCCGTCGACGATCACGACATGGCCATCAGCCACGTGATCCGCGGCGAGGATCTGCTCAACACCACGCCCCGTGTGGTGCTGCTGTGGCAGGCGCTGGGCTTCGGCGAGCCGCCCGTCTACGCGCACCTGCCGCTGCTGGTCAACTCCGCGCGCAAGAAGCTCTCCAAGCGCCGCGACGACGTGGCCCTGGCCGACTTCTACGCGACCCCAGCGGCCGCCTCGCCTGCCAAGCCTGCCAAGCCCGCGGCGCCTGCCTCGGCCGGCACCGGCACCCAGGGCAGCCCAGCCACCGACGACACGCCGGAGCTGCGCGGAATCCTGCCCGAGGCCATGGTCAACGCCCTGGCCCTGCTGGGCTGGGGACCGCCCGACGGCGTGGAGATACGCCCGATCGCCGAGATCGTCGAGCTCTTCTCGCTGGAGGCGGTGAACCGCTCGCCTGCGTTCTTCGACCCGGCCAAGCTCCGCCACATCAACGCCGCGTACATAAGGGCCCTGTCGCCGGAGCGCTTCGTCGAGGCGGTCGAGCCCTGGATGACCGACCCCGAGGCGGGCCTGC
The DNA here is from genome assembly GCA_965214285.1 of Acidimicrobiales bacterium. GTDB lineage: Bacteria > Actinomycetota > Acidimicrobiia > Acidimicrobiales > Aldehydirespiratoraceae. The sequence goes on along the minus strand of OZ243946.1, from coordinate 3,016,133 downwards.
CGGTGGGTTCCTACCGGCCCGAGGCGGTGCTGGCGCTGGCCGCCGACATCCAGCAGCGGATCTCGGTGCTGGCCGAGGCGCCCGAGCTGGTGCGCTGGCTGTTCGCCGAGCGCATCGACGCCTACGACGAGCGCTCCTGGGCCAAGGCGATGGTCAAGGGCAGCGCCGCCGAGCGGGTGCTGGCCGAGGCGATCGAGGCCCTCGGCGATCTGGACGAGCCGGCGTTCGGCGACCCGGCTGCCGTCGAGGCCGCGGTGATGGCCGTGGGCAACCGCCTCAGCGCCGAGCTGGGCGTGCGGGTGAGGTCGCAGGCACCGGTGCGGGTGGCCCTGACCGGGCGCGGCGCGGGCATCCCGCTGTGGCAGGCGATGACCCTGCTGGGCAAGGACGCCTGTGTGGCCCGCCTCGCCGCGGCCCTCGACCGTCTCTCCGCCTGAGCCCGCGCCCGCGCCCGCCCGTGCGATCCCGTGCGATCCGAATGGCGCACGAGCACAAGGCCCGGCCCGGGTCACCAAGCCCCGCCCCCAGTCACCAAGGCCCACCCCCGAAGATCGCCAAGCCCGCCCCCGAAGGGAGTCACGAGCACAAGGCCCGCCCCCGAAGACGCCGCCGGACCGCTACGCTGCAAGCCTTCCTTTCGGGGATGGTGTAATCGGTAACACTGCTGGTTCTGGTCCAGTAATTGGGGGTTCGAGTCCTCCTCCCCGAGCCCTGTGTGATGTGTCAAGACATCGGCAAGGGTGAACCCACGCGGCGGCGTGGGTTTGTCATTTGCGGGGCTGGTAGAGCCGGTCGGGGTCGAGGGTGAGCTGGCGGATGAGTTGGCCGGTTTGGGCGTGGACGATGCGGATGTCGCGGTCGGCGATGAGCATGACGAGGGGGGTGCCTTTGTGGGCTCGGCCGATGCCGATTCTGTAGAGCCGGGACTGACAGCTTCGTCATTGTGGGTGTCAGACCAGTAGACAGATCAACGGACAGCCTGTAAGGTGCTCGTTATGCCGAAGGAGTTGACATTGAGCCCAGCGATCGCTGGCCGCCTGCAGGCTTTGCAGGCCCAAGCCGATCTGACCCAGGACCAGGTGGGCCAGATCGTCGGTGCGACGGCCAGGACGGTCAGCCGGTGGGAGCGCGGCGACGCTGCCCCGCAGCCAGGGTCACGGCAGCGGCTGATTGAGCTCGCCTATGTCGTCGAGGCGCTGGCGGGCGTATTGAAGGCCGGGGAACGGAGCCTGTGGCTGTTCACGCCGAATCGGATGCTCGATCACGACAGTCCAGCGGAGCGCATCGCCGACGGCGACTACCGGTCTGTGATGGAGCTGATCGAGGCTCTGGCGGACGGCGTCGTGGTGTGAGGTGATTGACAAGGCCGAGCTTCTGCAGGCGATCGATGCTCTCGGCTCTGCCCCGGTAAGCGGAACCGTCTTCCGCCATACGGCACCGGGGCGAGAACCGCTCTCGGGTGAGGGTGCCCGGCGCTTTGGGGGTCGATGGAATCCCCCCGGCACCGCCGCGCTGCTCAGGGGCGTGGCTGGGATTGGCCGGCGGGATGGTGAGGTCGCTAGGGCCTGGTGCCGCTGATGGAGGGCTCCTCGGAGAGCGACTGGCGGACGAGGTCGATGTCGTGCGCGCTGAAGCCGATGTCGCTGCCCACCGTCTCGGCTACAGCCTGGTCGAGTGCGGCCCGCACGGCGCAGTCGTTCATCGCCTTGAAGGGCTGCATCTCAGCGTCGGCGTGGGTGTCGAAGACGGCAGCCAGCGTCCGCGCTTGCGGGTCGGTCAGTTCGGGCACGGGGAGATCGCGCATGTCCTCCATCGAGAACCGCGGGTAGGCGAGCACCTTCAGCGTGCGGTTCCCGTAGAAGCCGAGCAGTCCGAGGCTGCTGTTCAGCCAGACGCAGCGGGCCTTGGCGTGGGTGTCGTCCTTGGCCTGGGCCCCGCAGAACGCGGAGCCGACTGCTGGGGTCTCGGTCAGCACCGCGGCCGGCGCGACCGCGGCTCGAACGCCGCGTCGCCCTCGGCTCACCGGCCAATCCGACGTTTACAGCGGGCTGAGTTGTCGTGGTCACCGACGATGAGGCACCATTGATGGCCATGAGCCGTGCCCGCGACAGCCTCTGGGCGGCCCTGCCTTCACATCTGAAGCCCGGATTTGTGCAAAGCGCCAGGAGGGACCTGCCTGACTCGCCGGCTCCGCTCCCATGACGACCGCCGAGTTCACTGAGGTTCGTCGGGGCATCCTCGACTATCTGAAGCGGCAGGTCGTCGGTCCTGTCGACGGTGCGAGGGAGACCCTGTACGACCTGCCGCACCGCCGCTATCTCTCCGGCACGCTGTACCCAGTCAACGCCTCCACCGAGGAAGTGGAGAAGACGGGCGAGGCCGACGGCCCCGGCGGGTCGATAGGCAGGGAGGTGAACGACGAACCCGTCCGCCTCGCCAATCAGTGGCTTCCCAGTTCGATCGGCGTCAGCTTCTACCTGTCCGGCCCAGGGAAGCTGACCTGTCACGTCTGGGGCGCCTGCTACGAGACCCAGATGGAAGACAGGCGCCGATCATGGCTGCGCCGCCCGATTGCCGAGCGTGATCAGCCCGAGCGGGTGACGTTGGAGGCGTCGTCGGCTGACAGCCGAACCCCGGTCCTCGACGGACGGGCCTGCTTGTCCGTTCGCTGGCGGCCGATGCCCGACGGCCACCTCGTCACGGTCTCGCTGCTCAACGCACAGAGGCAGGCAAAGCCGCATCCCATCGATTCCGATCTCACGCTCCATCAGGTCGGATTCCGCTGCGAGGCCGTCGCCGGCCAGATCCTTGAGTACCCCTCCGTTGACTTCCTCTCCGAAGACCCCGAGGATCTAGAGCTCCGGATGCTCTACCGCCATGCAAAGACCTTTGCGATCGGCCACGGCTGCGCCGCTGACTGGCCACACAACCAAGCACCGACCGTCGAGGCCGTGTGGACCGCGCTCGTGCCGGAGTACGAAGTGCCGCCTGTGACCCATGGAGGAGACGACACGCACGAAGCCCTCTGTATCGCTCATCTCGCATCCGAGAATCTCGACCCGGCGCAGCTTCGAGAGCAACTCGGGGCCTTCGCTCAGCCTTACCGGGACTGGATCGCGGGCTTGTCCCGGTCGGCCGAGGATCTGACCGAGCCTCTGCGTCCGGCTGCGCAGGCAGTCCTGGCGCGCCTGGACGAGACGATAGGGCGAATCGACGAGGGGATCGAGACGGTCACCTCCGATCCGGTTGTGCTGCGTGCTTTCCGCCTCGCCAACCGGGCGATCCTCATGCAGATGCGCCACTCGAAGGATGATCTCGGCGGAACCCGTCGAGTCGCGGACAGCGTCGTTCCTCAAGACATTGACTACGACTCGCTGACGGACTACAGGTGGCGACCATTCCAGCTCGCCTTCATCCTGTCTGTCCTGCCATCCGTTGAGGACGGCTCACACGACTACCGCTCTATCGTTGACCTCATCTGGTTCCCGACCGGCGGCGGCAAGACCGAGGCCTACCTGGGTGTGGCGGCCTTTGAGATCTTCCTGCGCAGGCTGCGGCACGGTGATCGGGGTGCGGGTACTGCGGTCATCACCCGCTACACGCTTCGGCTTCTCACGACCCAGCAGTTCCAGCGGGCGGCTGCGCTGGCCTGCGCCTGCGAGCTCATCAGGCGGAGCAACAAAGCTGGCATGGGGGGCGAGCCGATCGGCATCGGGCTCTGGGTAGGCGAAGGCGTGTCTCCGAACACGTGGGCGAACGCAGTCGATCGCAGGGACGAGGTGCTCGACGATCCGGAACCGATCAACCCCTTCCAGCTCGAGTCGTGCCCGTGGTGCGGAACCGAGATCGTGCCCGTTCGCAAGGTTGATGACCCCACCCTATACGGCATCCATGCAGGCAGCGCGTCCTTCACGTTCTTCTGCCCATCCTCCGACTGCACCTTCCACGAAAATCTGCCGGTCGCGGTAGTGGATGACGAGCTCTACGTTCGTCCTCCGACGATTCTCATTGCAACGGTCGACAAGTTTGCGCGGCTTGCCTGGGTGGCTGGCGGCAGCGCCTTCTTCGGGAACAAAGGCAGGTACCTGCCACCCACCCTGATCATTCAGGATGAACTGCACCTGCTTTCTGGCCCGCTCGGAACCGCAGTAGGCATCTACGAATCAGCCGTTGAGCTGTTGTGCGGCCTTGGCGAGCTGACCCCGAAAGTGATCGCCTCGACTGCCACGATCCGTCGAGCACCTGAGCAGGTATCAGGCCTGTTCGGGAGCGACGTGCGGCTCTTTCCCGCTCCGGGTCTCGACGCCCGAGACTCCTACTTCTCACGCGAAGATCGCCAGGCACCGGGCCGTCTCTATGTGGGAGTCATGGCTCAGAGCCATACGGCTGCAACGACGATGGTCGGGCTAGCATCGGCTCTTCTTCAGGCATCGCTCGAAGGCAGTCTCGACGACACTCAGCTCGACGCCTACTGGACGCTTGTCGCCTATCACAACAGTCTGCGTGACCTCGGTCGAACCGTTACCCAGGCATACGACCACATTCCCAAGCGACTAGATTCCCTTGCTACGGCTGACGAGCATCGTAGGCTCCTCGACGCCGACAACGTAGTGGAGCTGACGAGCAACGTGAGTGGCAAGCACCTGCCAGGTCTCCTCCAACGCCTTGGCAAGCACAACAGCGAGCCCGACGAAGTGTCATTTCTGGCCAGCACGAACATGCTGTCAGTCGGCGTCGATGTCTCACGGTTGGCGTTGATGCTGGTCAATGGCCAGCCAAAGAGCACTTCCGAGTACATCCAGGCAACCAGTAGAGTTGGAAGAAGCAAGATTCCTGGCCTGATCGTGACGATGCTGTCCGCGACCCGGCCGCGTGATCGTTCCCACTACGAGGGCTTTGTGCCCTATCATTCGGCCCTTTACCGGCATGTGGAGCCGACCAGCGTCACGTCTTACTCGGCACCTTCCCGTAGCCGGGCGTTGCATGCTGCACTCGTCATCGCTGTCCGCCACGGCGCAGGACTGTCGTCCAATGACGCTGCCGGTGACTTCGATCCACGCCGTGGCGAGATCCTACGTATCATCACAGCCATGAAGCGACGGGTTGCCGAAGTCGACCCTGATGAGGCAGTGGAGACTGTCAAGCAGATCGATCAGCTCGTCGAAGAGTGGTCAGACCGAGCCGCGGAGGCACAAGCAGCCGGACAGATGCTTCACTACCGGGGAGGCGAACAGCATCGGGCGCTTCTGACTGACTTCGGCACTGAGGCACCAGACCGTTGGAAAACGCTGCACTCCATGCGCAATGTTGACCGTCAATGCGTGATCAAGGTTCACGGAGAGGACTGGAGGAGCTGATGTCTCACGACCGTTCGGTTCGCCTCTCCCAGACGATCGCCCCTTTCGGCGTAGGCGCAATTTACGACATTCTAGGCGAGTCCCTTGTAGCCTGTGACATAGCCATGTGGCATGGCCATGGCGATCGTGTGATACTAGATCGGTTGAAGGAGGATCTTGGAGTCAGCGGCTTCCGAAGTGCCCCGGCCAATGTCGATCTGTTCAGGCAAAGGGGTCCACGGGTACCTTTCGCCAGATTCCCACAGTGGCTGTTTTGTCCGAAGTGTCGTCGAATGGATTTCTGGCGATGGGCCGACGAAGAGCCTGGCGAGCGGCCTCGGTGTCGCATCGACAAGTGCAAGGGCTCGACGCAGCTGGTCCCCATGCGCTTTATCGTGATTTGCGAGGAGGGCCACATGGACGAGGTACCTTGGCAGATGTGGGCGCACGTTGGCGCGTCGGCTGCTGAGCCTGCTTCGGGTCGTGACCAAGATCGCTGCAGGTCCCGAGATCTCAGCTTCATCACAAGGCATGAGGCCCGCTATGGTTCCGGTCTGGCATCGCTTTGGATCAGATGCAACACCTGCGGATCCGAAAACAATCTGACCAATTTGAGCCAGAGCAATAGTCTCGACAAGTTTCGCGTCAGATGCACAGGCAAGCAACCCTGGCAAAAGAACGATAATGCTGTTGCATGCAAAGCGATTCCCCAAGTCGTTCAACGTAGTGCCAGTAACGTACATTTTCCCACCTTAGCCTCGGCGCTCGACATCCCGCCTGCGTCTGACTACTCGCACTACTCCGACGTGGTTCTAGATCTCGTCAATACTGCCGAATTCAGAGTCTTGGTCGACGAGCCGGATGGTGCTCTTGGTGACATGCTGGTCGAGTCGTTGGCTAGCAAGTTCAAGATCAGTGAGCAGCGGGTACATGACGCCATCAAACGGGAGCGCGACGAGATAGCAGGCCGGCGACGGTCAAGTCCAGGGAAGAAGCAGGATCTTAAGACAGAAGAGTGGCTAGCCTTCCAGGAGGATCACCATGAGCAGGACGTCCGAGACCGGTTCATCACGAAGCCCGCCGAGTTCATCTCGAGTGAGGAGTCCTTATTGGCGCCAAGTGGTCAGCTACTGGCCGATCGTGTCTCTCGTGTCGTTGTGGCGACGCGCCTTCGCGAGGTTCGTGCTCTTCGTGGATTCAGCCGTCTCCGCCCAGAGAACAACCCGGCTGGGAAGATGGTTGATCCTGCGCTCGGACGCCGCGGTGACGACCTCGGCTGGCTTCCGGCAATCGAGGTGTTTGGCGAGGGGATCTTTCTCACCTTTGATGAATCTGCTATCCGCGAATGGGAGGTAAGGACTGAGGTTGTCAGCGCAGTGAGACATCTGGAGGCACGACGAGAACGGAGCCTGTTCGGGTCACGATCAGGCGCAACGGCAACGCCCCGATTTGTGTTCCTCCACACGCTTGCTCACGTTCTGATCCGACAGCTAGCGTTCGACTGTGGATACTCGGCCGCGTCAATGCGTGAGCGGATCTACTCTCAGGAGCCTAAGCCAGGACGCATACCGCAGGCGGGTATCTTGATCTACACCGCTGCCGGCGACAGCGAGGGCACGATGGGCGGACTCGTCAGACGTGGCAAGCCGCCGCGCGTACGGGACACCCTCATGCGCGCCATAGAGAAAACCGCCTGGTGTTCGGCAGATCCGCTCTGCATCGAAAGCGATGGTCAAGGTTTTGATTCCCTCAATATCGGTGCTTGCCATGCCTGCACCCTGGTTTCCGAAACTAGTTGTGATCATTTCAACATTCTGCTTGATCGCCGACTTCTGATTGGCTCAGATGACTTGCCGGGTTTCTTCGAGTCTGCACTCGACGCTGCAAAGTCCGAAGCCGCTCTCCGAGGAAGCCCTGGGCAATGAGGCTTCCTTCCTTTCAGGATTTGTCGAAAGAGCAGGACACGATCAACAACCTCCCGCTGAATGGTGTCTACCTCGTTACCGGCCCACCGGGGACTGGCAAGACAGTGATAGCCCTATATAGAGCGCACATGCTGTCGGAACGGAGTCAACGTGTCCGATTGCTGATGTACTCCCGGCTTCTATCCCAGTATGTGGGCTCGGCCATCAACGAGCTCGCCATCAAGGGCGTAGTAGACACCTATCACTCATGGTTCTACCACTTTTATCGAAAGTTGTACAGGGCGACGCCTCCCGAGATTGAGCGATTCGTTTACGATTGGACCGAGATACTGAATAGGATCAATCAGGAACCTCCACGGAAAAATTTGCTGCCGCACCTCCTGATCGATGAAGGCCAAGATCTACCGGCACCCTTCTATACGGTTGCCCGCTACCTCTCGAAGAACTTGACCGTCTTTGCGGACGAGAACCAAACCCTTACGCCCAACAACTCCACCATCAAGAAGATTGCAGAACGTCTGGGAATCGACTCGGACGACCCGCCCCATAGGTTGGGGCGCTGGAACTATCAGACTTTAGAACGAAATTATCGGAACACGGTAGAGATTGCGTCCTTGGCGCGGGTCTTCTACACCGGCTTGAAGACGGGTTTACCGAAACTCCCGGAGCGGCATGGCGAGAAGCCGAGGCTGATCGCCACGAACACATTCCAACAGGCGGTCGACTTCATTGCTCGATACCAACAGAACCACACAGATCGCGAGATCGGAGTATTCCTGCCGTCTCGGGAGTTGCAGGGCGAAGCTGCAAGAGCTTTGAGGCAGAGGAAGCAACGTGACCCAAGTTGGACGAATCAGATCGCGAACTACGTTGGAGGAAAGGGCTCGAATGCTGACGTCCTTGATTTTGATAATCCAGGCATCAAGATCGTCAACTACAAGAGCGCCAAGGGACTAGAGTTTGACACGGTCTTTATTCCAGAGTTGCAGACATTGACCGACGACCCCGATGGCATTGACTTCAAGATGATGTTCTACGTGCTCATCTCACGCGCAAGAGATGATCTCTACCTTATGTACTCAGGCGTCGAGGAGCCTCGTGTCCTCAAGGCCTTCCCTCCCGATCTCGTGGAGAGACAGGCAAGCAGGGATGAGACGACCGCGCCTTCTCCAGCTCCGACGACCGATCACGAACATCGCTCAACCCCGGCCAAGCCCAAGACGAAGTCCGTGAAGCCTGCCCAACCACCCAAGGATCCTGAACTCACGCCGACTCAGAAGCCCATGCCTGAAGCTAGTGCTGTTGGTCGTGCTGTGGACAAAGTGGTTCGAGACGGCGACGGTGCAGGAGCGAAGCCGCCTAAGGGGGCAGAGCCTTCACGGGCGTCTCAAGCCGCCGAACGTGTGCGGCGGTTCGCTCGTCAGCCGGTCCGAGACAGTGCATCAACGGCCAAGCGATCCACGGCTGAGCCTTCTCGGTCACCGAGCGAGGCCGATCGCGATCAGCGTTCAGCTTGCCAGCCGCCGGGTCGAACCGGAGATTCGGGAGCGAAGCCGCTAAGGAGGGCAGAGCCTGTCCAGCCGACTCCGACTGCCGAGGAGGAGCGCCAATCAGCTCCGGCCAAGCCCAAGCCGAGGCTCGACAGGCTTGCGCAGCCACCTACGCGTCCAGGACGGAAGCTTACGTTGGTGGCCGCGTCCGAACCGGTTGGTCCAGTGGTTTTCCTCACCAACCGCTATAACCTCTTGGACTTTCTGTCGTCGGGCATGATCGTGCCGCAGGACGCAATTCCAAAGTACTATCAGGACTTGCTCGCTCTGGTGCCCGGCAGGATTCCGCTCTTGAGCGGAACGGTCGATCAGTCCCTGGTAGATGTCGTCACCTCGGAAGGCTCCACAGCCTATCCCGTGCTGCTCGAGATCGACCCAGAAGCCGTCGACCTCGTCGGCGCACCAGGTTTGCCTGGCTGGGCAATCAAGTCGCTTCGCGATCAGGATACTCAACTGTGGGCACCCAGCGGGGCCATCCCGCTGAGTGCTGTGCGCCGAACGCACTTCCGGTCTCAGAAGGAACTCGACGAGTACATCGCCCGCGAGTACGAGAATGTGCCCGACGTCATCGCGCCCACCGTCAGTCCGGGATTCTTCGGCGAAGGTGCCGTGAAGCTGGATGAGCTGGTCAGCTTTCTCAGGACGGTGGGTCCGCGCGATGGCGGTCTTGTGGCGGCTCTGGACTGGGCAGACCGGATCGCCGGTGCTCGCCTCGGCGCCATCGCCGGTGCGCCGGCCAATGTCACACTGCTTCGGGACGTGCTGCGGCCAATTGCACCGCTGGCGGGTCGCCGTTCGAAGAAGTCCTTGAGGCAGCGCTTCCGACTGCCGGCACGGCCAACAGATCGACACTCGGAGCAGCCTTTGCTGCCGGACTACCTCTGCGCGGCCCTTGCAGATCGCAGTCCAGACGATCCTGATGCGGAAGGAATGCTGTTCTCTGCCGCGGTCGATGTGCTTTCCGGAGTCGATCGTGCTTCGTCGTGGCGACCCATCGACGTCGTGCAAGCCGTCGAATCGATACTGGAGGAGAATGCCCCGCCCACTGTAGACGCTGTCGTTCTCAAGGGCAGCCTGAGAGCCATCAAGGGCATTCTGCGCAACGAACTCGATTTCGGGCCGTCCGACGACACCGGTCTCAGGTCAGCGAAGGCGCTGTTGATGGTGCTGCTTCGTCCCTCTGTCGAGGCCCTTCTTGATTGGCCTTCCGATGAGTCCGGTGCCGACGACACGGTACAGATCGCTGCCTGCACTCTCGCTGGCCTGCTCCGAGGCCGGAAGCGGCTGCCGCTCGCGATTCGGCCCCTCGGTCTCGACAGCTACTTGACGAGCCTGATCGTTCGCCAGCTTGCCGATGACGGCCTGTCCGACGTGCGGATTGCCGACGGCGACGAGGCGACGGTGGACGAGGACGACAACTCTGTGTGGATCTCGGTCGGCGGGACGGAGATAGTGAGAAGGGAGAAGCCCCCACCAGCCCTCGCTGAGTTGTTCGCCGGCGCTGACTTCGGGGAGTCAGCGGTCCGAGAGGCGGCCATTGGTGTCTGCCGTGAACTCGAATGGAGCGAGTGCCTGTCGCTCGTCGTGCGAGGAGCTGACTTCGCCGTCAAGGGAGTTGATAACTCGAATGATGCGAGGGTGGTCTTCCCCGGCAATGCGAAGGTGTCGACGGAACTCGATTTGCCCCGATTCATGGAGCGAATCCAGAGCGCCCAACCAGAGCCAGAGTTGACGAGGCGGGTCCGTGAGCGACTGAAGCTCAGCAAGAGCCATGCCCCTGCAAAGTGACAGTCCACATCGGAGAGCATCGCCCCGGCTCGGCTGGCGGCGAGTTTGGAGATCACGCCGTCGAGCAGCCGAATCGGAGAGCATCGCCGATGGCGAGCAACGAGAGATGAGACATCTCGCGTGAGGTGGACGGCGATGAGGGCCTGCTTCAGACGGTTGCTTCGATTGCGGCCTTGAATTCGGACACCGTGCCTACTGCGTAGCGGGCTGCATGGGCTGTTCCGTCGACAAACCGGCGGAACGACTCGGGACCGACCATTTCGGGAGCGGAGAAGAGCCTCGCGAGCCGCTGCAGCTGCTCGAGCGTAGGGCCGCGGTTGGGTCCCCTCAGAAGCGGACTTGCAGCGACTTGCTCCGCTGCGGCTTTGGGTCCGAGCCCTGCGAGCAGCCAGACGACGTCGTAGGCGTCCTTGGACTTGTCGCGCAGCACTATGGCGTCTGTCTTGAGGCAGAGCCAAGAAGCGACGTTCGCGACTGGGAAGGGATATGTGAGCCAGCCTGAGGCAGCTCGAACCTCGCGCTCGACCGTGATTGTGTCCTCGGGCACGAGATGCCCATAGCTGACCCCGAGGGCCGCGATCTCGCCGTGCCCGCCAAAGTTCACCTCGGCGGGCGTGTTGGGAGCAGGTGGTTCGGGCCGTCCGCCGTGGCTGCGAGTTGGGCAGAGAAACTCCACTTGGAGGCGGACACCGCGATGTAGGCCCACCCATCGCCACTTCACTTCCCGCTTGGTAGTCCTGTCGGGAGCAAGGCCTAGTCCCCGCAAGCCGTCGATGATGGCGTCGTAGTATTCGGCGGTCTCGCCGTCGAGCAGGTGCAGCGAGAGGTGGAGGTCGAGGTCGCCGGTGCCTACATGGGGCGGCAGACCGTCGGGCGCAGATGCCAGGAGCAGGCCTGGGACAGCGCCACCGACGATCGCAAGGTGGCGGCCGCCGAAGGCACTTCCGAAGGATCGCAGAACGTCGGCCGCGTGTCCGAGAATGGTCTCGCTCATCGGGTCTGAGTAGCTGTCCTGGGTGAGGCCGTCATCCATGGCGGGCGATCTCCGGCCAGAGCTGGGCGGCGAACTCACTTCCCCGTGGCTCGCTGTGCAGGTCGGCCCAGACGCGCAGCGGGTGGGAAACCCATGTTGACCACTGCTCGTGGCGGGCTCGGGCGCGGTCGAGGGTGCCTATGCCCCAAGGATCGGCTGTCAGCTTGATGTTGCACTCCTCGGGGCTGGCAGGCTCGAGACGGAGACTTCGTGCGATGTCATCGAGTCCGTTGATCCCGCCATTGTCGGCACGGACCCAGCAGCGCACGGACTCAGGCGAGGTAGTGCCGAAGATGCCCAGGAAGGCCAGTCCGACTCTGCCGGTCACCGCGAGGTGGAGCCCGCAGCTGTCCGCGGCTGATGCGACGGACTGGGCGACATCGAAGACGCTCCGCCCCCAGAGGTAACCGGACAGGGTCGGGCCGTGGGGCCAGCCCGTCCGTTCGGCGAGCAGCCGGGCCGCAGCCACCGCGTCGACCACCCCGATCTGCACCGAGGAGCCTCGCCGGTGCTTGCGGACAAGCCCATGCCGGGCGAGCTGGGTCACCGCCCGCGAAGCCGTGGACGCCGACACCCCGGCTGAATCCGCCAGTTGGCTGATCGTCGGGGTCTCCGAGCTGAGGTCGGCGATGAGCAGGCGCTGCACCACCACGGCATGGCCCTTCTGCAGCGGCAGGGCAGCCCGTCGTCTGGCCTGCTCATGGGCGAACCGGCCGGTGCTGAGATCAAGGCGCGGCCAGGCGATCTCGGCGACGCCGGACACGTCGATGAAGCTCACGCCAGCCGAGCGCAGGCGCGCCCGCCAAGGGACCGGGATGGCGCCGGCGACGAGCACGACTGACCCTGGCCCCTTGGCGGCGTCGGCAGCTTCGGTCAGCTCTTCGGCCGATTCGAACTGGTCAGGCTGCAGGATCTCCACTGCCAGATCGATGCCGTCGTCGAAGCGAAGGACGCTCTCGTCGGCTCGGCGGACGCGGAGGTCTCTGTCCTGGTGGGTCTCGGCCCACGGGAGATCAAGCAGCAGCTCAGGCATGTGCTGAGCCTAGCCTGTCTAGGCTAAACAGCAAATGGCAGGGCAGAGCTGCCGAAAATTCAGCCTTCTAGCCCAGAGATTTGCTGTTTAGGGCACATGCTTGGCTTTGCGCAAATTCAAGGACGGCGGTGATTGCGGCTAAGCGTCGGGCGGCCCGCTGGCCCCGCTAGACTCGGCCTGCCGGCCACTGCCGTGGTCACGAGCACGCCCCGTTCGTCTAGCGGCCCAGGACGCCACCCTCTCAAGGTGGTAGCACGGGTTCAAATCCCGTACGGGGTACAGGTCGCCGCACAGCCCCGGCGGGCCTTGCCGAGCGGGCCCGCGGTGCCCGGCGGGGTCCGTCGCCCGGCGCTGCCATGGGGCTGTCGGGGCTGAGCCGGTCTGCTCAGCCGTCCGGGTCGAGCTGGTCCTCGAGCTCGGCGAAGCCCGACCAGTAGGCCCGGTCGCAATCGGCGAGCTGCTGGGCGAGATCGAGTTCCTCCTGCTGAACCGCCGCGAGGTCTTCGAGAGAGTACAGCTGGTCCTGCAACTCGTAGAGCTCGTCCAGCTCCTCGTCGCTGAGGTTGGCATGCTCCTCGTCGGTCAGGCTCTCGAACGGATTGGGCGCTCGGATCTCGGCGAGCTTGTCGTAGAGCAGGCGGTACTGGTCCCCGAACGAGGCCAGGTTGTCGAGTCCCTGCTCGGCTGCGCAGCGGGCCCAGCCCTGCTCCATCTCCACGTAGCCCTCAGAGGCCTCGATTCTCTGCCTCCTCTCCTGGTTGGCGACAGAATCCTCCTCGAGCAGGTTCCAGTCGATGCCCGCCGCGTCCTCGGCTTCCTTGGTGCATCCGCCTATCTCGACGCTCTCGAAGACGTCGCTGCCGAGGGCAACCGTCTCTATCGGCCCCTGGAGTGCATCCCACCAGGCCTGCCGCTCGGAATCGCTCATTGTCTGAAGCAGCTCCCGATTGGGATCCTCGTCCGGCAAGCTGACGGTGGTCAGGTATGCACCGATGGTGCTCACGCCGTAGCCGTAGCGGTTGCGATACCGCGAGCTTGTCGGATCCAGCGCGGCGACCTCTTCGAGGAGGCTGGTCATCTCGTTCAGCGGGATGATGAACTCCGGCGGCGGAGGCTCCAGGTACTCGAAGCCCTGGGCCTTCATGCACTCCTTGAGGGTCTGGTGGTACTCCGGCGGGAACAGGAAGAACTGAGTAAACACCGCAAGGGACGCGTCCCGGTCGGTGAGGATGATCTCGGATGCCACGCCGTCGTCGGCCGATCCTGGCGCCTCGGACGCGTCGTCCGCAGCGGAGTCGCCGTGCTCCGCTGAGGAATCGTTGCTGTCGCCCGAGCATCCGGCGACCAGCAGAGCCAGCACGACCGCCAGCGCCGAGACTGCGTGGAGGACGGCCCGTCTGCTTCCACGGCTTGTGAGGCTGGCGCCCGTCGCCCGGGCAACGGCCGGCCTTGCAGCCGGGGCTCCTCGGATCGCACGCTTGCGGAGACTGGGGCGCTCCATGCGGGGACGTTAGGCCCGATCGCGCGGGGCCTGCGGCCGTTGCTGTGAATCCTCTCAGCCGCCGGCCTCTTCGCGCCCGCCGCTGCCGGGCGGGCTGCTCAGCCGTTCGGGACGAGCTGGTTCTCCAGATCGGCCCAGCCCGTCCAGTAGGCCCTGTCGCAATCGGCGAGCTGCTGGGCGAGGTCGAGCTCGGACTGTTGCACCACAGCGAGGTCTTCGAGCGAGTACAGCCGGCTCTGCTGTGCGAAGAGCTCCTCCCACTCCTCGTCGCCCATGCTCTGGGCGTCCTCTGAGGTCAGGCTGGCGAATGGGTCGGGGGCCTGGATCTCGGCGAGCCTGTCGTACAGCAGGGCGTACACGTCGCCGAGAGAAGCCATGCCCTCGTGTCCCTGCTCGGCTGCGCATCGGGCCCAGCCCTGTTCGAGCTCCACGTACTGCGGAGAGGCCACGATTCTCTGGCTGGTCTCTCTGTGGGCGAGGGACGCTTCGGGGTCCTGGTGCCAGTCGATGCCCACCGCAGTCTCGGCTTCGGTGATGCACCCGCCGGTCTCGATGCCATCCACGACCTCGTCGTCGAGGTCCGCATCGAATGTGCCCCCCTCCATCCCCTCGAGCGCCACCCACCAGGCCTGCTGCGCGGTGTCGCTCAGCGCATCGCGCACCTCCTCATTGGGGTCCTGGCCAAGCGAGGGGTCGCCGGACAGATACGCCTGCACGGTGGACACGCCGTATCCGAAGCGGTTGCGATACCGCGAGCTTGTCGGGTCCAGGGCGGCGACATCTTGGAGGAGGGCGGTCATCTCGCTCAGCGGGATGAGGAACTCCGGCGGCTCAGGGGCCAGGTAGTCGAAGCCCTGGGCCTTCATGCACTCCTTGATGGCCTGGTGGTACTCGGGCGGGGGCAGGTAGATCTGAGTCATCTGCTCGAAGAACGCGTCCCGGTTGTAGAGGATGACCTCAGACCCCACGCCGTCGTCAGCCGACCCCAGGGCCACTGACGCGTCTTCTGAGGAGGCCTCGCCGGAGTCGTCGCCGCCGCTGCCGGAGTCGTCGCCGCATCCGGCGCCCAGCAGAGCCACGGTGACCGCCGCCGCCGATGCTGCTCGCCAGGAAAGGCCGCGCAAGGCTCAGCCCTCAGCCGGGGCCGGGCCGAGCCGGTCCTCGAGCTCGGCGAAGCCCGTCCAGTAGGCCCTGTCGCAGTCGGCGAGCCGCGCAGCGATGTCGAGTTCCTCCTCCTGCACAGTCGCGAGGTCTTCGAGCGTGAACGGCGGACCCATATCCGATTCGATCAGCTCCTCCCACTCCTCGTCGCTCAGGTTGGCGAAGTCCTCCTCGGTCATGTCGTCGAACGGGGACGGCGCCTGGATCTCGGAGAGCTTGTCGTAGAGCAGGTTGTGCACGTCGTAGAACGAGGTCAGCTCCTCGAATCCCTGCTCGGCGGCGCAGCCGGCCCAGTCACGCTCCAGATCCACGAATCCCGTTGACGCCTCGATTCGCTGCCAGGTCTCCATGTGGACAGCGAAATCCTCCTCCTGCAGCTCCCAGTCGACGCCCGCTGCCTCGTCGGCTTCCTTCGTGCAGCCGCCGACCTTGAACTCCTCGACGAGATCCTCCTCGGTCGGCTGGTATTCGGGATCGGAGAACTTGGCCAGTGCCGGCCCGTAGAGCGCGGTCTCCCAGGCCATCCGCTCCGAGGTGCTCATCGTTTGGAGCATCTCCCAGTTGGGATCCTCGCCGGAGTAGCTGGCGCTCCACAGATATGCATCGACGGTGCTCACGCCGTAGCCGTAGCGGTTGCGGTAAAGCGAGGACGTCGGGTCCAGCTCGGCGACCTCCTCGAAGAGGCCGGTCAGATCGCTCAGAGGGATGAGGAACTCCGGCGGCGGAGGCTCCAGGTACTCGAAGCCCTGGGCTCTCATGCACTCCTTGAGCGTCTCGGTGTACTCGGGTGAGGGGAGCAGGCCCTGCGTCATCATCGGATTCGCGGCGCCCAGGGTGGCACGGATGAGCTCGGATCCCACGCCGTCGTCGGCCGATCCCTCCCCCGACGACGCTCCCTGAGAGGAGTCGCCGCCACCGCCGCAAGCGGCAGCCAGCAGGGCCACCACCACGACCGCCGCGGCAGCGACTGCTCGCCGGAGGACCCTGCGGGGACGGCTGGTGCCCGATGCCCGGCTGCCGGCAGGCCTTGCGGCCGCTCCTCGTGTCGCTTGCCTGCTGAGACGGGGGTGTTCCATGCCGTGATGCTAGGCCGGATCGCGCGGCGGCCTGGGGCTGTTGCTGTGAATCCTCTCAGCCGGTCGGGCCCTGCCGGCGTGTCGACGTGCCGCGACGGTCTTCGTCAGCTGTCGGGATTCAGCCAGTCCTCGCCGGCCGCGGCGGGTCTCAGCCGGTCCTCGAGCTCGTCATAACCCGTCCAGTAGGCGGCGTCGCAGTCCTCCAGGCGTGCGGCGATCTCCAGTTCCTCCTGCTGCACAACAGCCAGCTCTTCGAGCGAGTACAACGGGCCCATCGATTCGTAGAGCTCCCAGAGATCATCTTCGCTCATGCTGGCCCACTCCTCGAAGGTCAGGTCGTCCCATGGGGCCGGCGCTCGGATCGCCTCCAGCTTGTCGTAGACAAGGCCGGACCCGCTGCCGGCCCAAGTCAGATCGTCGAAGCCCTGGTCGGCAGCGCATCGGAACCACTCCTGTTCCAGCTCCACGTATTCCACGGATGCATAGATTCTCCCGCGAAGCTCCACGTCGCTCTCGGTGTCCTGTTCGTACACGTTGTGCGTGACGCCTGCAGCCTCCGCGGCCTCCTTCTCACAGCCGCCTATCTCGAGATCCATGCTCACCTCGCCGCTGAGCTCTTCAGGCGTTGGCTCATACTCCGGGTCGCGCCACTTGGCCAACTCCGGTCCGTATAGCGCCGCATCCCAGGCCCGCTGCTCGGCGGCGCTCATCGTCTTCAGCCGGGCCCGATTGGGATCGTCGCCCGAATAGGTATCCAGATAGGCGTCGATGGTGCTCACGCCGTATCCGAAACGTCTGCGGAACTCCGAGGATGTGCGGTCCATCGCGCCGGCCTCCGCGAGGATGTCGGTCAGATCGCTCAGCGGGATGATGTACTCCGGCGGGGCCGGAACCAGGTACTCGAAGCCCTGGGCCTTCATGCACTCCTTGATGGCGTGGTGGTAGCCGTGCCTGCCGCTGAACCACATACTCGTTCTCGCGTACTCCGTGTCTCCGGCGGCCAGGGCGTCTTCGGCGGCCAGGGCGTCTTCTTCGGCTGAGGCCAGCTCGGAATCCGCTCCGTCGCCGGCCGATTCCTGCGCCGTGGACGCGCCGTCCGCAGAATCGCCGGAGTCACCGCCTCCAGCGGAGCCGCCGTCCGCCGCGGAGTCGTCGCCGCCGTCGCCCGAACACGCTGCGACCAGCAGCGCAGCCACGACCACCGCCGGCACACCTCGCCGCAGTCCACTGCACAGCCGCCTCGCGACCGATGCCCGGGCCACGGCCGGCCTCGCAGGCGCTGCTGCTCGGGTCGCGTGCTTGCCGAGCCGGGGGCGCTCCATGCGGCGATGCTAGGCCGGACCGAACCGAGCGTGCGGCGGTTGCTGTGAATCTTCTCAGTCGCTGGCGGTGCCTGCACGCCCGCCGCCCTCACGCTGGCCGCCGTTGTCGGTCGGGCTGCTCAGCCGGTCGGGTCGAGCCGGTCTTCGAGCTCGGCGAAGCCGGTCCAGTAGGCCCGGTCGCAATCGGCGAGGCGCGCAGCGATGTCGAGTTCCTCCTCTTGCAGCGTCACGAGGTCTTCGAGCGAGAACAGCGGACCCTGCGAGTCGAAGAGCTCGTTGAACTCGTCCTCGCTCATGTTGGCGAAGTCCTCCTCGGTCATGTCGTCAAACGGGGACGACGCCTGGATCCCCTGGAGCTTGGCGTAGAGCAGTTCGTACAGATCCTCGAACGAAGTCAGCTCGTCGAATCCCTGCTCGGCTGCGCATCGAGCCCAGTCTCCTTCGAGATCCACGTATCCCTGCGAGGCCTGGATTCTCTGGAGCATCTCGTCGAAGCCGGCGAATTCGTCCTCGTACAGATCCCAGCCGGTGCCCGCCGCGTCCTCGGCTTCCTTGGTGCATCCGTCGCTCTTGAAGGGTTCGTCCGAGCTGAAATCCTCGGGAGTCGGCTGATAGTCCGGGTCGGAGAACTTGGCCAGTTCCGGTCCATGGAGCGCGGTCTGCCAGGCCTGTTGCTCGGAGGGGCTCATGGTCTGCAGCATCTCCCAATTGGGATCCTCGCCCGAGAAATCGGCGGTCCAGAGATATGCATCGACGGTGGTAACGCCGTAGCCGTAGCGGTGGCGATACAGCGAGGATGTCGGATCCAGCGCGGCTACCTCTTCGAGCAGGCTGGTCAGATCGCTCAGCGGGATGAGGAATTCCGGCTGGGGAGGCTCCAGGTACTCAAAGCCCTGGGCTCTCATGCACTCCTTGAGCGCCTCAGTGTATTCGGGCGGCGGTATCACGCCCTGGGTCATCGCCGCGTACATGGCGTCGCGGCCGGCCATGAGGAGTTCGGACCCCACGCCGTCGTCAGCCGATCCCTCCGCTGAGGCCGTGCCCCCTGAGGAGTCGCCGCCACCGCCGCAAGCGGCAGCCAGCAGGGCCACCACGGCCAGCGCAGCGATTGAGTTCCTGAGGCGACGGCTCGGCCGGTCGGCGCGGTTCGCTCCCGATGCACGGGGAGCGGCCGGCGTTGCAGCCGCCGTTCCTCGGGCCGTGTGCTTGCGGAGACGGGGGTGTTCCATGCCGTGATGCTAGGTCGGTTCGTGCCGAGCGCGTGGCCGTTGCTGTGAGCCTTCTCAGCCGGTCGGGATCGGGCTTCTTCGCGTGGGCAGGCCGCGGGGGCTTCGTCAACTGTCGGGATCCAGCCAGTTTTCACCGGTCGGGTCGAGCCGGTCTTCGAGCTCGGCGAAGCCGGTCCAGTAGGCCCTGTCGCAATCGGCGAGGCGTGCAGCGATCTCCAGTTCCTCCTGTTGCACCACTGCGAGGTCTTCGAGCGTGTACGGATTGTTCTGCTGCTCGTAGAGCTCGTCCCACTCCTCGTCGCTCAGGCCGGCGAGATCGTCGTCGGTCAGGTTTGCGAACGGATCGGGGGCAAGGATCTCGGTGAGCTTGTCACGGATCAGGCGGTAAACGTCTGAGAACGCAGCCAGGCCTTCGTAACCCTGCTCGGCTGCGCATGTGGACCAGTCCTGTTCGAGCTCCACGTATCCGTCAGCGGCCCTGATTCTCTCCCACGCCTCTTCTTGGGCAAGGGATTCCTCCCCGGTCGTGTCCCATTCGATGCCTGCCGCTTCCTCGGCTTCCATGTGGCATCCGCCGACCGGCTCGCCTACCTCGCCGCCGAGGAGCGGGTCGAAGACACCATCTTCCACCCTTCCCCAGAGCGCGTCCCACCATGCATCCCGCTCGGAGTCGCTCATGGCGTCGCGCAGCTCCCAGTTGGGATCCTCATCCGGGAAGATGGCGCTGTTCAGATACGCATTGACGGTCGACACGCCGTATCCGTAGCGGTTGCGATACCGCGAGGATGTCGGGTCCAGGGCGGCGACCTCCTCGAGGAGGGCGGTCATCTCGCTAAGCGGGATGAGGAATTCCGGCGGGAGAGGCTCCAGGTACTCGAAGCCCTGGGCCTTCATGCACTCCTTGACGGACTGGTAGTACTCAGGCGAGGGCAGGAGCGTGTGGGTCAGTGTCGAGAAATATCCGTCCCGGTCGGCGAGCAGGAGCTCGGATCCCACGCCGTCGTCAGCCGATCCCAGCGCCGCCGACTCGTCTTCTGAGGAGGACTCGCCGGAGTCGTCGCCGCCCGAGCAGCCCGCAGCCAGCAGGGCGACGGCGACCGCCGCCGCCGACACTCCACGCCAGGCGCGTCCGCGCCCACGGCCCGTGCCTGATGCCCGAGCGTCGCCCTGCGTTGCGGCCCCTGCCTCTCGGATCGCGCGCTTGGCTGGACGGTGCTGATCCATGACGAGACCTTAGGTCAATCCCGCGGTGCGCGCGGCCGCTTCTGCGAGTCCTCTCAGCCGACGGGCACTGCGGCCAGATGCACGGCCGTCTGCCAGCGGCGGCCCGAGGTGCCCGTGGAGCCGGCCCGCTGGACCCGGTGGGCGCTGAGGGGCCGCTGTCAGGGCTCAGCCCTCAGTCGTGGCCGGTCTCAGCCGGTCTTCGAGCTCGGCGAAGCCCGTCCAGTAGGCCCTGTCGCAATCGGCGAGGCGTGCAGCGATTTCCAGCTCCTCCTGTTGCACCACAGCGAGGTGATCGAGCGAATACTCCGGACCCTGCCACTCGGCGACCTCATCGATCTCGTCCTCGCTCAGGTTGGCGAAGCCCTCCTCGGCCAGGTTGTTCCATCGGGAGGGCACTTGGATCTCGGAAAGCTTCTCGTAGAGCAGGCGGTACAGATCGTCGAACGAAGCCAGATCCTCGAATCCCTGCTCGGCTGCGCATCGCGCCCAGTCCTGCTCCAGTTCGACGTATCCCTCGGAGGCCTCGATCCTCAACCACGTCTCTTGACGGCTGGCGTAAGCTTCATCCTGCGGGTCCCGGCTGACGCCCGCCGCGTCCTCGGCTTCCTTGTGGCATCCGTCGCTCTTGAAGGGCTGGTCCTCGCTGAGGTTCTCCTCGGTCGGCTGCCAGTCAGGGGCGAAGGTTTTTCCCTCTGCCGGTCCGTAGTGCGCGGTCGCCCAGGCCTGCTGTTCGGCAGCGCTCATCGTCTGCAGCATCTCCCAATTGGGATCCTCATCCGCATATCCGACGGTCCACAGGTACGCGTCGACGGTGCTCACGCCGTACCCGTAGCGGTTGCGATACAGCGAGCTCGTCGGGTCGAGCGCGGCGACCTCTTGGAGGAGGCTGGTCATCTCGCTCAGCGGGATGAGGAACTCCGGCGGCGGAGGCTCGTGGTACTCGAAGCCTTGGGCCTTCATGCACTCCTTGACGGCCTGGTAGTACTCGGGCGGGCGAATCATGTCCTGAGCGATCGCCGTGTACAGGGCGCCTCGGGTGGCGAGGAGGAGCTCGGATCCCACGCCGTCGTCGGCCGGTCCTTGCACTGGGGATGCGTCGTCCGCGGAGGCAGCGTCGTCTGCCGCGGAGTCGTCGCCGTCGCCCGAACACCCTACGACCAGCAGCGCAGCCACGACCGCCGCCAGCACACCTCGCCGCAGTCCACTGCACAGCCGCTTCGCGACCGATGCCCGGGCAACGGCCGGCCCTGCGACCGCGGCTCCCCGGATCGCTTGCTTGCGGAGACGGGGGTGCTCCATGCGGGGATGGTAGGCCCGATCGCACCGTGCGTGGGGCCGTTGCTGTGAACCCTTTCAGCCGGCGACTTCCGATGCGGGCTCCCAAGGAGACGCCTTGCCGGAGCGTGACTCAAGCCCGTCCGTCTCCAGCCAGGCAAACCTCAGGCATTCGGCGCCTTCAGCGGTGGCCCCGGCGGAGGGCTCAGCTGCTCAGCAGGACACGGGAGGGCTCAGCTGCCCAACAGGACCCGCATCGAGTCGACCGCCCGGGGCTCGCCGAGCACCACCAGCACGTCGCCGGGGCGCAGCACCGTCGCCGGGTCCGGCCGTACCTCGTAGCCGCGGTCGGCGTTGCGCACCGCGAGGATCAGCGCATTGTCGGTCTCTCGGGCGATCAGCTCCCCGAGCGGGCGGTTCAGCGCCGGCGAGTCGTCGGGGATGTCGAGCTCGTCGATGCGCATGCCGTGCGACGGGTCGGGCAGCACCTCGTCGATGAACTCCGCGAGGGCCGGGTGCATGGCCAGCGCCCCCATCCTCGATCCGCCGATCTCGTGCGGGTTCACCACCCGGTCCGCCCCGGCCTGCAGCAGCTTGGCCTTGTTGGCCTCGGAGCTGCTGCGCGCCACGATGAACAGCCCCGGGTTCAGCGCCCGCGCCGAGAGCGTCACATAGAGGTTGTCGGGGTCCGAGTCGAGCGCGGTGATGAGCGTGCGCGCCCGGTCGATCCCGGCACGACGCAGGGTCTCGTCGTCGGTCGCCTCGCCGGTGATCGCCGGGTAGTCGGCGCCGGGCTGGGCCAGGCGGTCGATCACCACGAAGTCGTCGTCGTGGTGCCTGATGTACTGGCGGATCGCCTGGCCTACTCGGCCGGCCCCCACCAGGATGACGTGGTCGGAGATCCGGTTGATCATGTGCTGTGTCCTCCTCAGTCGGATGCCGTCGTTGACAGTGCCCTCCATCAGCGCCTCCACCATCACGCCCAGCGTGTAGAGCACGCCGCCCACGCCGAAGAGCACCAACAACAGGGTGAACAGGCGGTACGAGCGGTCGATCTCCGCGGCCGGGCCGATCTCGGTGAAGCCGACGGTGGTGACGGTTATGGCGGTCTGGTAGAGAGCGTCGAACAGGCTCAGCCCGAGGATGCGATAGCCGATCACGCCCACGGCCACGACGACGGAGAAGATGGCCAGGCCGAGCCGCACCCGCTTCCAGGGGTCCTCCGCCGGCGGGCGCATGCGGTGCCGGAAGCGCCCCAGGAGGTCGACGAGGGAGAACCTCGCCACAGCCGGCCTCACTGGCCGCTGGGTCCCCAGTCGAGGCCCGCTTGGTGCATCACCCACGACTCGGCCAGGCGCCCGCCCTCGGTTCGGTAGTCGCCGATCGTGGTGATCGCCATCTTCTCGCCGCTCGCGAGGTTGACCCCCAGCAGGGTGATGCGGGCATAGACCCGGTCGCCTGCGGTCTCGAGCCGGTCGACGCGCAGCTCGGTGCCGGTGATGCTGCGGGTGGCCCGGTCGATCTCGGCTCGGTACGCCGCCGGAGTGCTGCGGGTGGTCCCGTCCAGGGTGTGGCGCACGAAGCTGGGGGCCAACAGCTCATCGACGGCGACAGAGGAGTCGCCGAGCCACACGAGGTTCCAGAGCTGCACCACCAACTCGGCGCCGGTCATGGCCTCACAGTAATCGCGGCGGCGGGCCCGCTGCGCTGTCGGGGCCGCGGCGCCGGCCGGGTCCGCAGTGCGGTCGGGGCTCACGGTGCGGTCGGGGTCCACCGCGCGGTCGGGCCTCACAGCGCCGGCAGGCGGGCGGAGCGCAGGCGTCGCTGCCAGGCCAGCCCGCCCAAGGTCGCCACCAGCACCCCGGCGCCGAGGACGGCGAGGGTCGGGCGCACCCCGATGCTGTCGGCCACCAGGCCGATCGGCAGCGTGGCCAGGCCCAGCGCGCTGAAGCTCAGCATCAGCAGCGACTGCACCCGCCCGTGGTACTCCATGGCAGACAGCGAGATGGCCAGCGACCCGTTCAGCGACTGGAACGCCGCCAGGGCCGCCCCCGTCACGGCGATCACCGCCACCGCCCCCCAGAACCACGGACTCAGGGCGAAGGCGACCAGCGACACGCCGAGCACCGCGGCCGACATCGTCTGGCGCCGCTGCAGGCGGCCCGGCGGCGTGTCGGCAAGCAGCAGCGACACCACCACCGCCCCCACGGCGGCCGCGGTCGTCATCAGGCCGAGCGCGCCGGCGTCGCGCCCGAAGATGTCGCCCACCACCACCGGCAGGAAGACCTGGAACGGGAAGCCCAGCACGATGATCACAAGCGACATCACGATGACCCTCACCAGGTCGCCCCTGGCCCGCACGTAGCGGATGGCGTCGAGCAGATCGGCGACCGGGCCGCCGCTGGGGCTGCGGTCGGCCTTGCCCGACGGCAGCATCACCGTCAGCACGATCGACACGGCCGACAGCGCCGAGCTGATCACGAACACGCCGCCGAGGCCCACCCAGGCGACGCCGATCAAGGTGCCCGCCACGGCAGGGCCCAGCACCCGGGTGCCGTGCAGGCTGGTGGTGGAGAGCATGACCGCATTGGTGAGCCGGTCACGGTCCACGACCTCGGCGATCATGGCCATGCGCGCCGGGGCCAAGAGCGAGATGGCCGCGCCGCCGAGCACGGCCGCGGCGATCACCATCCAGTAGGCCACCACGCCGGTCAGCACGGCCGCGGCCATCGCGGCTGCGGTCAGGGTGTTGACGAGCTGGCAGCCGGTCATGATCGTGCGCTTGTCGAGCCGGTCCGCCAGCACGCCGCCGATCGGGATGGCGATCAGCCCGGCGACGCCGAAGCCGAGCATCACCCCGCCCAGAGCGGCGTTGCTGCCGGTGATCTCATAGGTGAGCCAGGCGCGGGCGATCTGCTGCACCTGCATGGCCAGGAACACGAAGCTCCCGCCCCACCAGAGCCGCCGGTAGGCGACGTTGCCGAGGCTGGCGAACCGAGAGATCCTCACGGCGTCGGCGTCGGGGGCCATCGGCTGACGGTAGGGCAAGGATCGTCGCCGTCGGTCATCGCTGCTGCGCCGCGTCCGCATGAAGCCCTGCATGAAGGCCTGCACGACGGCGACGTCGCAGCGTCGCCCATGCAGGCACGGCCGCGTTGCATCGGCGGTCGCCCGGCGCGAACATCGTGACCCGACGACGCCAAGATCACGCTGTCTGCCGACAGGGGATCAGCCAACAGGAGCCCGACACGTGTCCACGCTGCTCAACGACATCCGAGTGGTGGACATCGCAGGCCATCTGGCCGAGTCGGCCGGTCGCGTGCTCGCCGATCTCGGCGCCGAAGTAGTCAAGGTCGAGCCTCCGCAGGGCTGCGAGTCGCGCCGCCGCCCGCCGTTCGCCGACGCTGCGGAGAGCCGCCCCGGCTCAAGCGACACGCCCGGCAGCCGCGGCGCCGCACCAGGCGAGTCGTTGCACTGGCTGGCCTGGGGCCGGGGCAAGAAGAGCGTGGTGATCGACACCGCCGAAGCCGAGGGACGGGCCGCGCTGCGGGCGCTGGTGGCATCCGCCGACATCCTGATCGACAGCGCCATGCCGGGCGAGCTCGAGGCCATGGGGCTCGACCCCGACGAGCTGGCGCAGAGCTGCGAGCGCCTGATCCACGTGAGCGTTACCCCGTTCGGGCTCAGCGGCCCACTGGCGGGCCGGCCCGCCACCGACATGACCCTGTCCGCAGCAGGCGGCTACCTGAACCATCAAGGCGACAAGGACCGCCCGCCGATCCCGATCGGCTTCCCCGAGACCTCCAACCACGGCGCGGTGCAGGCCGCGGCCGACGCCCTGGTGGCGCTCGCAGAGCGCGACCGCTCCGGTGTGGGCCAGCGCCTCGACGCCTCGATGCAGGCCGCCGTGGTCGGCACACTGCTTTGGACCTCCAGCTTCGCCGTCGTCGACAAGAACCCCGACTTCACCGCGGACGACCGAGCCCAGGGCAGCAGCGACCGCGGCGGCGAGGTGGTGCCGGGGGTGCGCAACCTGGTGCTGGAGCCCTGCGCCGACGGCTGGGTTGTGCTGATCTTCGTGCTCGGCGAGCAGGGCAACAACGCCTTCGCCGGGGTGATGAGCTGGATCGAGGAGGACGGCTTCCTCGACGACGACCTGTGCGGGCGCGAATGGGCGGACTGGATCGCCGAGATGCGCTCCGGCGAGCTGTCGACCGCCGACGGCAACCGTGCCATCGAGACCGTGGTCGCCTGGCTCAAGACCAAGACCAAGGCCGAGCTGATGGCCCGCTCGCTTACCGACAAGCTGCTGATCGCGCCCTGCAACACCGCCGCTGACCTGCTGGCAGACCCGCAGCTAGCGGCCCGCGGCTTCTGGGCCGACATCGACGGCGTCGTGCATCCCGGCCCGTTCGTGCAGATGAGCGAGACGCCGATCGTCCTCTCCGAGGGCGCGCCCGCGCTCGGCGAGCACCAGCAGCTCCTGGACTCCCTGGCGGCTCAGGACGAACAAGCGCCGGCCGACCGACCAGCGCAGGCATCCGCGGGTTCGCCAAGCGGGGCCAGGGCCGTAGTTCGCGGCCCGGCGCTGGCGGGGCTGAAGGTGGCCGACCTGACCTGGATGGCGGCCGGGCCGCTGATTACCCGCGAGCTGGCCAACCACGGGGCCGTCGTCGTGCACGCCGAGACCATGACCCGAGTCGACACCATGCGCTGGCTGCCGCCGTACCACGACGACGAGTTCGGCCCAGACAACGGCCTGCCCGCGGCCAACGCCAACCAGTCGAAGCTGGGCCTGGCCTGCAACTTCGCGCTGCCCGAGGCCCGAGCCGTGATCGAGCGCCTGATCCGCTGGGCCGACGTGGTGGTGGAGAACTTCCGTCCCGGCATGGCCGCCCGCCATGGCTTCGACTGGCGCTCCGTGCACAGGCTCAACCCGCGGGCGGTGATGATGTCGTCGTCGATGCGGGGCCAGACCGGGCCGGAGTCGTCGTTCACCGGCTTCGGGCTGCAGGGCGCAGCGCTCGGCGGCTATGTGGCCATCACCGGCTGGCCCGACCGCTCGCCGATCGCTCCCTGGGGCGCCTACACCGACTTCGTGTCGCCGCGCTACGCCCTGGCGGCGCTGCTGGCGGCGATCCGCGAACGCGACCGCAGCGGCCGGGGCCAGTACCTCGACCTGTCCCAGAACGAGGCCGGCATGCAGTTCCTGGCCCCGCTGATCCTCGACTACACGGTGAACGGCAAGGTGACGGACCGGCCAGGCTGCTCGGGCGAGCCGGGAGCGCCCAGCGGCGTGTTCCGCGGCGAAGGGCCTCAGCGCTTCGTGGCGGTGTCCGCCACCGACGACGCCCACTGGGACGCGGTCCGCGAGGTCGTGGCGCCGTTGGCCGACGCAGCCTTCGACGGCCTCGATGCGACCGCTCGCCTGGCGCGCCGCGACGAGATCGAGGACGAGTTCGCCGGCTGGGCAGTCGATCGCGACGTGTTCGAGACGGCTGATGCGCTGCTGGCCGCGGGCTGCCCTGCCTACGTGTCGCTGCGGGCGACGGATCTGATCCGCGACCCTCAGCTCGCGCACCGCGGCTTCTTCACGCCGCTGCCGCACCGGGTCATCGACGCCAGATTCGACGGCCCGGTCACGCTGTTCTCGGCCACCCCGGCTGCGCCCTGGCGCGCCGGCCCGACCATCGGCGAGGACACCACCGAGGTGCTGAGGGACCATCTCGGCTTCAGCGACGACGAGATCAGCGACCTGGCCGTGGCCGGCGTGCTCACTTGAGCGGCCTGCCGGCGCAGCTCTCCGCCGGCGTCTAGGCTCGCCGCTCAGCCCGCCCCTCGCCGCCCGACGCCAGGGCACGCCGACCACGCTCAGAGGAACCAGAGGAATCAGCGCAATGCGACTGCTGGTCTTTCAGCACATCGACTGCGAGCACCCCGGCAGCCTGCGCAGCTTCCTGGCTGCCGACGGCATCGACTGGACCGCCGTAGAGCTCGACGAGGGCGAGCCGATCCCGCCGCTGGACGGCTTCGACGCCCTGTGGGTCATGGGCGGCCCCATGGACGTCTGGGACGTCGACGAGCATCGCTGGCTGATCCCCGAGAAGCAGGCCATCGCCGACTGGGTGCGCGACGGCCGCCCGTTCCTGGGCCTGTGCCTCGGCCACCAGCTGCTCGCTGACGCTCTCGGCGGCGCCTGCGGGCCGCAGGTCCCGCCCGAGATCGGGGTGCTCGAAGTGGAGCTCACCACCGCCGGGCGCAGCGACCCGATCTTCGCCTCCATGCCGCCGAGCCAGCGGGCCTTGCAGTGGCACTCGACGCAGGTGACCGAGCTGCCCGACGACGCCGTGGTGCTGGCAAGTTCGCCGGTCTGCGAGGTGCAGGCCATGCGGGTCGGCGAGCGGGCCTGGTCGATGCAGTACCACGTGGAGGTCGAGCCCGACACCGTCGACAACTGGGGCGTCATCCCCGAGTACCGCTCGGCGCTGGAGAACACACTGGGCGCTGATGCCCTCGAGGGTCTGCGCAGCTCAGCGGAGGCCGAGCTCGACGGCTTCATCGCCAACGCCGAGCAGCTCTACCGCAACTTCATGGCCGCCTCCGGCCTGCGCTGAGCGCGCCAGAAGCCGCAGCCGAGCCAAGGCCGCTGCGCCAGTCCACCGCCGCAGCCGAGCCGAGGCCCGCCGGCCCGAAGCCCCGCGGCGACCCTCACGGGAAAACGTCGGGACGGCGGGATTTGAACCCGCGACCCCCTGCTCCCAAAGCAGGTGCGCTGCCGAGCTGCGCCACGTCCCGTGCGATCGAGCTCGCTCGGCGCACTCTACCCGCAAGCACCGACGTGCTGCGGCCACACCCTGTGCCGGGCGGCGCCGACACCCGTGGGCCGAGGCTGCGGGCGCACCCTGCGCCGAGCGGCCCCGATGCGCAGCGCTCAGCGGCTGCGGGGCAGCCCCAGGTGCATCTCGGCGATCAGGTTGCGGTTGATCTCGCTGGTGCCGCCGTAGATGGTGGTGACGGGGGAGTGGCGCACGTGCTCTTCCACCAGGCCGCCCGCCGGGGCATCGGCGTTGTGATGGGTCAGCATCCCCTCGGCGCCCATCAGATCCTGGAGCTCGGTGCAGTGGCGCTTGTAGCACTCCGAGGCGAACAGCTTGGTCATCGACCCCTCCACGCCGAACATCACGCCCTCCGACGCCAGCCAGGCGGTGTGGTAGGCGAAGCTGCGGCACACCTCCACGTCGATCAGCGCCCGGATCAGGGTCTCGCGCACCGCGGGGTCCTCCAGCATCGCGGTACCGTCGGCCGGGCGGGCGTCGCGCAGCCACGACATGGCGGCGTCGATCAGCGGCGGCGACGGGAACTGCCCGCCGGCGATGCCGCGCTCGTACTTGAGGGCGGTCTTCATGACCTCCCAGCCGCCGTCCACGTCGCCCACCCGGTAGCGGTCGTGCACCCGCACCGAGTCGTAGAAGGTGGCGTTGGAGCGCTCGGTCCCCATTGTGCGGACCGGCTGGATCTCGATGCCGGGCAGGTCCAGGGGCACCGCGAAGAAGGTGAGCCCGCGGTGCTTGGCGACCTCGGGATCGGTGCGGGTCAACAACAGCACGTAGTCCGAGACGTGCGCCAGGGTGGTCCACATCTTCGACCCGTCGATCACCCACTCGTCGCCGTCGCGCACGGCGCGGGTCTTGGCCGCGGCGACATCGGATCCGGACTCGGGCTCGGAGTAGCCGAAGCAGCCCAGCAGGTCGCCGTCGAGCATCGCCGGCACCACATGGCGCTTGCAGTGGTCGCTGCCGTGGTCCAGCAGCACGGCCGCCACGATGACGGTCACCGCCATGGCGTCATAGGGCGCGCCTGCGAGCTGGAGCTCCTCGATCAGCACCGCCAGCTCCAGGGGGTCGGAGCCGTCGCCGCC
The DNA here is from genome assembly GCA_965214285.1 of Acidimicrobiales bacterium. Taxonomy (GTDB): domain Bacteria; phylum Actinomycetota; class Acidimicrobiia; order Acidimicrobiales; family Aldehydirespiratoraceae. The sequence goes on along the minus strand of OZ243946.1, from coordinate 2,986,762 downwards.
CAGCTCGGCGGGCACCGCGGCGCGCAGCCAGCCCCGCTCGGCCATGGCCTTGTGCATCGCCGGGGCGTGGATCGTGCCGTCACGGGTGGCCTCGATCACCTCGGGGGTGAGGTGCGCGGCGATGAAGGCCTTGACCTCGGCGCGGAACTCCTCGGCAGCGGGCGGGAATCCGAAGTCCATCAGCGCGCCTTCTCGGGGTCTGCTGCCTCTGGGCCGTCGGCTTGCTCGGCGGCTGCGCTTCTGTCGTCCTGGGCCGGGTCGCCGAACTCGAGGGTGCCGAGGCGGCGGATCTCAGCGGCCGTGCCGCCGATCTGCAGGATCCACGAGTCGGCCCGCCGGCGGAAGAGCTGCACGTCGTACTCCTCGGCGTAGCCGTAGCCGCCGTGATACTGCAGCGCCCGGTCCGCGGCGCTGCGCCCGGTCTCGGCTGCGAACACTAGGGCCATGGGCGCCAGGCGCCCGGCGTCGGGCCGGCGGGCATCGAGCGCCCAGACGGCCCGGTAGGCCAGCAGCCGCGCCCCCTCGGCACGCGTCGACGCATCGGCCAGCCCGTGCTGGATCGCCTGAAAGCTGCCGACGGGAACCCCGAACTGGCGCCGCTCGCTCACATAGGCGACTGCCGTCTCGATCACCCTGCGGGCCAGCCCGGCGTAGGCGACCGCGCTCAGCGCCCGCCACTCGTCGACTGCGAGCCGCCAGGCGGCGAGGTCGCCTGAGAGACGCTCTGCGCCGGCGAGGCTGCGGTCGGCCACGGGCAGGTCGCCGGTGGTCCTCGGGGCGACCCCCGGCGGGTCGTCGCAGCACAGCACCACCTCGCCTCTGTCCGGGGCGGCTGCGCTCTCGCCGGATGCGGGGTCTGTCTGCTCGCCGGCCGGGGAGGCTGGCTGTTCGCAGGCGGCGGCGAGGACGACGTCGGCCACGGCGCCCGCGGGCACCAGCCTGGCGGTGTCGCCTGCGATGGGGCTCAGCGCCAGGGTCGCGATCTGCGAGCCGTCGGCCAGCGCTGCCAGCCGCTCATGTCCCGGGGCGGCTCGGTGCAGCAGCCTGGTGGCCACGGCGTGCTCGATCAGCGGCACCGGCGCCAGCGCCGCCCCCCAGGCCTCTGCCACCACCGCCAGGTCGCTGAGCGAGGCCCCCGCGCCGCCGGCCTCGGCAGGCAGCGCCATGCCCGGCGCGCCGAGCGCGGCCAGCGACTCCCAGAGGCCGCGGTCGAAGCCCAGCGGCTCGGCGCCCCGCACCGTCTCCGGCGGCGACTCCTTGGCGAAGAAGTCGACGAACAGGTCGCGGACGGCTTGCTCGTCTTCGCTGAGGGCGGTGCGCATCGCCGCCTATTGTGCCCGCCGGCTCGGCTCGCCGGCCAAGCGCCGTCGGCACAGCGCCGTGGCCCTCGGTGCCTGCGGCGCGCAATCGGCGCAGCATCGGCGGGCATCGGCGGGTCGTCGGCGAGAACCGGCGGGGAATAACCTGCCGACGGCATGCGTTGACGACGAACGGATGCGGCGATGCCCGATCGCCGGCCCGCCGACTACAGAAAGCGAACACCATGCGACTTCAACTGGCACTGGACGTGAGCGACATCGACGAGGCCGTCGACTTCTACACCAGGCTGTTCGCCACCGAGCCCGCCAAGCGCAAGCCCGGCTACGCCAACTTCGCCATCGCCGATCCGCCGCTCAAGCTGGTCCTCTTCGAGAAGGCCGACGGCGGCGGCACCCTGAACCACCTGGGCGTGGAGACCGAGGCCGCGCACGAGGTGGAGGCCGCCCAGGCCCGTCTCAATGCGAGCGGGCTCGCCACCACCGGCGTCAACGACACGGTGTGCTGCTTCGCCGGCAAGACCGAGACTTGGGTGTTCGGCCCCGACAGCGAGCGCTGGGAGTGGTACGTGAAGACCTCCGACAGCGACGACTACGGCACTGACGCCATCGCCGAGGTTCAGACGCCGGCGGGGACCGACGCCAAGACCGAGCAGGCCGCCTGCTGCTGAGCGCGCAGCCCGGCTAGCGGGGGATGTCGCGCCAGGGGGTCGTCTTGTCGTAGCCGGGCTCGCGTGGCAGCCCCAGGGTGCGCTCGGCCACGTTGTTGCGCATCACCTCGTTGGTGCCGCCGCCGATCGAGATCGCAAAACGGCCCATCAGCTCGATCTGGCTCCAGCGGGTCTGCTCGCCGTCGCCCGCCGCCGCACAGGCCCCGCCGAGGGCCATGGCCAGGTTGCCCGAGCGCACCCGGTTGAGCGTCACTGCCAGCTTCAGCAGCCCGGGGTCGATCGGCGGCAGCTCGCCGCGGCGGACCGAGCGCTGGATCTGCTCGCCCATCCACGCCGACACCCGGTCTCGCACGTAGAAGCGCATCAGATCCTGGCGGACCGCCGGCTCGGCGCTGCGCCCGTGGATCTCGGCCAGGCGCACCAGGTTGTCGAACGTCGGCGGCCTCGCCCCGCCGATGAACGCCGACTCGTTGGCCAGCACCGTGCGGGCCACCGCCCAGCCCTCGTCGATGCCGCCGACCACGTGGGCGACCGGCACCCGCACGTCTTGCAGGAACACCTCGTTGAAGTGCGACGAGCGGTTGATCTGCACCAGCGGTCGCACCTCGATGCCGGGCGTGGCCATGTCCACCAGCAGGAACGTGATGCCGGAGTGCTTGGGCGCGTCGGGATCGGTGCGCACCAGCAGGAAGCCCCAGTCGCAGTGCTGGGCCGAGCTGTTCCAGACCTTCTGGCCGTTGACGACGAACTCGTCGCCGTCGCGCACCGCACGGGTGGCCAGCGATGCCAGGTCGCTGCCGGCGTTGGGCTCGCTGAAGAGCTGGCAGAAAGCCAGTTCGCCCGACAGCAGCCTGGGCAGGTAGTGGAGCTTCTGCTCGGTCGAGGCGTGGCGCAGCAGGGCCGGGCCCAGCATGGCGATGGTGGCGCCGATGAAGCCGACCCATTCCTCATAGCCCCGTGACACTTCGCGCTCGATGCGCGCCGCCCACGACGGCCTGCCGCCGCCGCCGTACTCGGCCGGCCAGGCGAGGCCAGCCAGCCCGGCGTCATAGAGCCTGCGCTGCCATGCCCGGCCCCGGCGGAAATGCTCGGCGGCCTCGGCGTCGTCGGTGAACACGGTCACGTCCCAGGGATTGTCGGGTTGTTTGGGCGTGGCGTTGGCGTCGTACCAGGCGGTGACCTCGGCGCGGAAGGCGGCGTGCTCCGTCGGCTCGGCACGCTCGGCGGTCTCGGCTTGCTCGGCGGTGTCGGCCCGTTCGGATGGCTCGGCGTTGTTGTCGTCGTCGTTGTCGGCGTTCATGCGGCCCCTTGCTTACCGCGCAGCAGCGTCGCACGGCGAAGTCGTGCCCGTCCGGCGACCTGGTGGCCTGGGCGACGCGGCGACGCGGCGACTCGGGGCGAAGCTGTGCCGGGCCGGCCACGGCTAAGGTCGCCCGAGTCCGCCGACTCCCGGGAGGTTGCGGCCATGAGCGAGCCGGCGCAGCGTGAGCGCTACTCGACCGACGACGACGAGGCCGACATCGAGCGCCGCCGTCTCGACATGCTGGCCTCGGCTCGCGACCCCGCGACCTTCGCCCTGCTGGAGCGGCTCGGCATCGCCGAGGGCATGCACTGCCTGGAGCTCGGCGCAGGCAACGGGTCGGTGTCGGCCTGGATGGCCACCCAGGTCGGCCCGTCTGGGCGGGTGATGTCCACCGACATCGACCTGCAGTTCCACGCCGAGATGCCGGCCAACGTGATCGTGCGCCGCCATGACATCGAGAACGACCGGCCCCTGCCGGCGGGTCACTTCCACATCGTGCACGCCCGTGCCGTGCTGCAGCACCTGGCGACCCGCGAGCAGGTGCTGGCCGGCCTCGTCGGCCTGCTCGAGCCCGGCGGCCTGCTGGTCGTCGAGGACGGCGCCATGCGCGAGTTCGCCGAGCAGGCCCTGCCCGAGCCCTACGTCGCGATCCACCGCCTGGTCGCAGGCGCCCACGCCGATTCGTGGCGCGATCCCAACACCGCCGAGAAGCTGCTGGGTTGGATGCGCGGCCTGGGCCTAGTCGATCTGGATCTGCAGGGGTCGCTGTGGGCGATGCGGCCCGGCGAGCCGTCGGGCGAGTGGTGGTTCCTGGCGCTGGAGCGGGCGCTGCCGCGCCTGGTGGCCGCCGAGCTGGTCAGCGCCGCAGACGCCGAGCAGGCCCTGGCGCAGGTGCGGGCGCCGGGCTTCGTGATGCAGAGCCCGACGTCGCTGGCCGTCTGGGGCAGGCGCCCTTCGGCCTGAGCCGGTGGCCTGGGGGCTCTGCTCGCCTGTGGGCACTGCTCGCAGGACTGCCTGGCGTGACCGCCTGTCGGCGGCACGCAGCCTGAGCCGGCCGCGCGCGGATGTGGGCGGCGCGGCGCGTTTGGGGCATCATGGAGCCATGACCGAGGCATACATCATCGACGCAGTCAGAACTCCCACCGGCCGCAACGGCGGCTCGCTGGCCCACGTACACCCCGCCGACCTTGGCGCAGCCTGCATAGCGGCGCTGATCGAGCGCACCGGGATCGACCCGGCCGCCGTGGAGGACGTCATCTTCGGCAACGTCGACTCCGTCGGCGGTCAGGCCGGCGACATCGCCCGCAGCGCTTGGCTGGCGGCCGGGCTGCCCCAGCACGTGCCCGGCACCACCGTCGACCGCCAGTGCGGGTCGGGCCAGCAGGCAGTGTCGTTCGCCGCCATGGGCGTGATGGCAGGCGTGCAAGATCTGGTGGTGGCAGGCGGAGTGCAGCAGATGTCGCAGATACCGATCGGCTCCGCCATGACCCTCGCCGCCCCGCTGGGCTTCGACGACCCGTTCACCGGCTCGGAGGGCTGGGTGAGCCGCTACGGGACCCAGGAGGTCAGCCAGTTCCGCGGCGCCGAGCTGATCGCCGAGAAATGGGACATCAGCCGCGACGCCATGGAGGAGTTCGCCTTCGAGAGCCACGAACGCGCCATCCGGGCCATCGACGAGGGGCGCTTCGACGCCGAGGTGGTGCCGGTGGGCGATTTCGAGATGGACGAGGGCCCGCGCCGCGGCGGCTCGCTGGAGAAGATGCGCCAGCTCCCGGCCCTGATCGAGGGCGGGCGGCTCACCGCGGCGGTGTCGAGCCAGATATCGGACGGCTCGGCGTCGCTGCTGATCGCATCCTCCCAGGCGGTCGCCGACCACGGCCTCACCCCCAAGGCCCGCATCCACCACATGAGCGTGCGCGGCGACGACCCGATCTACATGCTCACCGGCCCCATCGCCGCCACCGCCCACGCCCTGGACCGCACAGGCATGGCCATCGACGACATCGATCTCTTCGAGTGCAACGAGGCGTTCGCCTGCGTGCCGATGGCCTGGATGATCGAGCACGCCGTGCCCCACGAGCGGGTCAACGTCAACGGCGGGGCCATTGCCTTGGGCCATCCGCTCGGGGCCAGCGGCGCCAAGCTGATGACCACGCTGGTGCACGAGCTCGAGCGCAGCGGCGGGCGCTACGGCCTGCAGACGATGTGCGAGGGCGGCGGCCAGGCCAACGTCACGATCATCGAGCGGCTCTGAGCCGGCTCGTGGCAGCCGCCGAGAACACGGCTCCGACGTGACCGGCCACGCTGCCGGCAAGGTCGTGCTGGTCACCGGCGGGGCGGGCGGCATCGGGCGGGCCGCCGCTCTGCAGTTCTCCGCTGCCGGCGCGGCTCACGTGGCGGTGGCCGACATCGACCCCGACGGCGCAGAGGCCACCGTGCAGGCGCTCAGCGGCGCAGGGTCGGCGCTGGCGCTCGACGTGGCCGACGACGCCGCGGTCGGCGCAGCGGTCGACGCCCTGGCCGCCGAGCACGGACGCATCGACATCGCCTTCAACAACGCCGGCGTCAACGACGACGTGGCCGCCTTCCACGAGCTCACGCCGCAGGCCTGGGACCGCATGATCGCCGTCAACCTGAGCTCGGTGTTCTACTGCATGCGCCACGAGCTGCGCCACATGGCCGCCGCCGGCTCGGGCGCGATCGTCAACACCTCCTCGGGCGCGGGAGTGGTGGCCGCCCCCGGCCTGCCGCACTACACCGCCGCCAAGCACGGCGTGGTCGGGCTCACCAAGGCGGCCGCCCAGGAATACGTGCACTCCGGGATCCGGGTCAACGCCGTGCTGCCGGGCACGACCGACACCCCGATGATCCGGCGCTTCATGGCCGACAACCCCGAGATAGCGGGCTTCATCGCCAAGTCCAACATAAGCGGAGAGCTGATCAGCCCCGACGACATCGCCTCGGTTGTGGTGTGGCTGGCCTCGCCAGAGGCGGCCATGGTCAACGGCCAGTCGGTCATCGTCGACGGCGGCGGCATCGTCCGCTGAGCGCCGCCGTGCCCGAGCCGAGCGAGCAGCCCGCAGCACCCGGCGCAGCCCCGGGCGGGCCGTTGGCGCCGGGCTCGGTCTCGCTGCGGCTGTATGCGCACGAGGGGGATCCCGTGTCTGCGCTAAAGACGCTGCGCGCCCAGGCCCGACAGGCCGAGGAGGCCGGCTACGACGGGGTGATGGTGAGCGAGCACCACGCCGGCTTCGCGGGTTACCTGCCCAACCCGGTGCAGCTCGCCGGGGTGCTGCTCGATGCCATGCGCACGGCGTGGGCGGCGCCGTGCCCGATGCTGCCGGCGCTCAAGCCGGTCGGGCTGGTCGTCGAGGATCTGGCCTGGCTGGCCGCGGCGCACCCCGGACGGGTAGCCGCCGGCTTCGCGGCCGGCGCCTGGCCAGAGGACTTCGAGGTGGCCGAGGTTCCCTTCGCCGAGGCGGTGCCCCGCTTCAAGGCAGCGCTGCCGGGAGCCGTCGCTGCGCTGCGCGGCCAGGCGGCCGGCCCGCTGGCAGCAGACCCGGCGCTGCAGCGGCTCGCCGAGCACCCGATTCCGCTGGCGCTGGCGGCCCAGAGCACGGCGGCAGCCCAGCGTGCAGCGCGCCTGGGGTGCGCGGTGCTCTACGACAGCCTGACGTCGCCCGCCAACCTGGCGCGTCTGAGCAAGGCTCACCGCGAGGCGGGCGCAGCGACCGGCAGGGTGCTGATCCGGCGCGTCTGGATCGGCAACCCGCCCGAGCCCGAGATGGCTGCCCAGATGCGCCACTACCGCAGCTATGCACCGCCGGCGGCGACGAGCCGCTGGGCCGAGGACTCGCTGATCTCAGCGGCGACGCCGGCCGCCGCCGCCGATGCGCTGGCCGACGCGGCCGAGGAGGCCGACTGCGACATCCTCAACATCCGAGTTCACGCAAAGGGTGTCAGCCCCGCCCGCGTGGGCACACAGATAGGGATGCACGGCCACGGGTTCCTGGAGCGTCTGCGCGAACGGCTGGCCGCCAGGCCCCGCCCCTGAGCGCTCTCAGTCGCTCTCGTCGAGAACGTCGTCGATCTTGTCCGTGGCGGCTTCCTCGTCCACGTCGAGGGCGAAGGCGAGCTCGGACACGAGCACGCTGCGCGCCTTGGTGTAGAGCGTCTTCTCGCCGGCCGAGAGGCCCTTCGCCTGGTCGCGCAGCGCCAGGTTCCGCACTACCTCGGCGACCTGGTAGACGTCGCCGGACTTGAGCTTCTCCTGGTGGTTCTTGAAGCGGCGCGACCAGTTGGCGGGCTCGCGGATGTCACGCTTGGCCAGCACCTCGAAGAGATCCTCCACGTCCTCCTTGGAGATGGGCCAGCGCATGCCGACGTCGTCGGCCTTGTCGGCGGGGACGGCCAGGGTCATGTCGCCGTGCGCCATGCGCAGGACCAGGTAGTCCGTCTCGCGGCCGAACGCCTTGCGCTTCTCCTTGCTTTCGATGACAGCGGCGCCATGGTGGGGGTAGACCACGCGGTCACCGGGCTTGAAGGTCACAGAGAACCATCCTCGAGTCGGGTTTCGGCTTCCAATGATGGCACACGACGAGCGAATCGCAACCCCGAATCGACTCGGCCGCCCAGCCACCGCACGCCCGAGTCGCCGTCGGGCCCGGCAGAAACCGTGCTGCGGCCCGGCGCCGCCCACGGCCCGATGCGTCGGCGCTCCGCCGTGTCGGCGAGCTGCTGCGTCACGACGACAGCGAGCATTCGAGAACCTTGGAGATCAGGCGGTGGCTCGTCTCTGGGACCATCTCGCCGAGTTCTGAGAGCATCACCGCCGGCTCGGGCAGCAGCCCGAAGAGCCAGCGTGCCAGCGAGCCGGGGTCGAACCACGAGGCCAGCGACGGGCTCACGCCGGCCCAGCGGATCCCGTGGTCGCAGGCGTGGGCGTGGTAGCTGTGCCAGTCCGATCTCGACTGGAGGCGCAGGTGCCTCAGCGCCTCGGGCGACGGCGGCGCCTCGGCGGCGTCGGGGTGCAGCGCCATCAGCGCCGGCAGCGGCGGCGGCTCGCCCAGCGGCGATGCCAGGCAGGTCTCCACCATGCGATCCAGCCACAGGCCGTCGTGCAGCAAGGTGATCGTGGCGGGCGCCGGGCCCGTGGCCAGCCCCAGGATCCGCCGCACCACATCGACCACCAGCGAGTCGTCGTCGAGCACCGTCAGCAGCTTGTCGCCGATCACGTCGCCGAGCGGGCCGGACGGCCGTGCCATCGCCGCGGTCTCCCCTGAGCGCCGAACGGCGAGCACCGAGACGGGCCTGTCGTCGTCGGAGTTGAGCGGGATCGCCACCGCGTCCACGCCTGGCCCGGCACGCAGGCCCTTGGCGTCGAAGGGGTGGCCGACCGGCCCGGGCGACAGGACGCCGATCCGCCCGTCGTGGGTCTGGGCCATGGCCGAGCCTTCCTCCAGGGTGGCCAAGGCGAGGGATTTCGTGAGTTCGTGCGCGTACTGCATGGCGGGTCCTCTCATGGTTCGAGAAGCGGCTTCTCGAGACTTCATTCGACGGCGACCCGCCCGGGTCGCAAGGGATGCTGCGATGAGCTCCGAGCAGTATGCACGCCCCCTGCGACATTCCGCGTATCCGCAGCCGACCGGCCCTCGCGCGCCCCCTCGTGCGGTGCTCACGAGCGTGCGAGTCGGGCGTCCGACAGCCCGGCGATCCTGCCAGTCGCTGCTCTATGCCAGCGGTCAGCACCGCCGGGCATGGGTCAGCGGCCATCTCCGGGCAGGGTCCGCGACCGTTGTCACAGGTCGGGGTTAGTGTCTGCACCGAGAGCCCAGAAAGTCCGCCGAGGAGGCGAAGCATGACCCAGGAAGGCGCATTCCGGCTGCATCGCGGCGACGTCCTGGACGTGTACGCGGACTGGCCCGTGCCCACGACCATCGTCTCCGACGGCGCCTACGGGGTCGGCGGCTTCCCGGGCGACCCGCGCACGCCCGCCGAGATAGCCGACTGGTACGAGCCCCACGTGATCGCCTGGGACAAGTGCGCCCGCCCCTGCACGACCCTGTGGTTCTGGAACACCGAGCAGGGCTGGGCCACGGTGCATCCCCTGCTGACGGCGCACGGCTGGCAGTACGAGCAGACCGTCGTGTGGGACAAGGGCGTCGGCCACATCGCAGGCAACAGCAACGGCAAGACCCTGCGCCGCTTCCCGGTGGTCACCGAGGTCTGCGTCCTCTACTCGCGCCGCCTGATGCTGCCCACCACCGATGGCATGATGACGGCCCAGGAATGGCTCCGCCACGAGTGGCAGCGGTCCGGCCTGCCCTTGAGCAGAGCCAACGAGGCGTGCGGGGTCCGCAACGCGGCGACCCGCAAGTACCTGACCGCCGACTGGCTGTGGTATGTCCCGCCGCCCGAGATGATGCAGAAGATGGCCGACTACGCCAACGCCCACGGCCGGCCCGCAGACCGCCCCTACTTCTCGGTCGACGGCGTGAGCCCGGTGAACGCCGAGGAGTGGGCGAGCTTGCGCTACCGATGGAACTTCGAGCACGGCCTGACCAACGTGTGGAGCCATCCGCCGGTCAACGGCACGGAGCGCTTCCGGGGCAACGGGCGACGAGCGGCGCCTCGCGTCCACAACCCGGGCCTCAACGCCGCGGCGCACCTCAACCAGAAGCCGCTGGAGCTCATGCGGCGCATCGTCTCCGCCAGCAGCGACCCCGGCGACGTCGTCTGGGAGCCGTTCGGCGGTCTCTGCAGCGCCTCAGTCGCCGCGGTCGAGATGGGCCGAGAGGCCTGTGCCGCGGAGATCGTGGACGAATTCGCCGACATAGCCGAGCGTCGTCTGACGAGTGCCGGAGCGTCCCAGAGCCTCTTTGCTGGATCAGAGGACGCCTGAGGTGCCGCCCGCAACCGGCGGCGTTCCGGCACCGCCAAGAAGGGCCGATCTCGACCCTGAGTCCCCTGCGGCTCGGCTGCGCAACGGGGTGAGCGATGCGCTGCGCGCCCTGCCCAGCTTCTTCGAGTCGTCGACCAACATCGAAGGCGTCCTGGCTACGGATCTGTTCGCCCTGAACACGCTGCTGGGCGCCACCATCGAGGTCCAGGTCGTGGCCACGCTCAACCGGATGCGCGAGGTTTGGGACCCCGACAACGAGTGGCAGACTCACGTGTTCGAGCGTCGGGCTCAGACCTTTCCCGACGTGCGCCTCGTCTCCTCCGCCGACAAGGCCCCGCTGCTGGGCGTCGAGCTGAAGGGCTGGTACGTCCTCGCCAAGGAGGGCGAGCCGAGCCTGCGGATGACCGTCAACCCCAGGGCGTGCGCAGAGCTCGACCTGATCGCCGTGGTGCCCTGGCATCTGTCCAACGTCCTCGCGGGCGTGCCGGTCGCGCTGAGCCCATGGGTCGAGTCAGCCAGGTACGCGGCTGAGCACCGCAACCACTGGTGGCAGAACGTCCGCAGCACAAGCTCAGACACCGCCATCACCGCGCCGAGCACAGAGGTGGCCCCGTATCCGAGCAAGGCCGATGCCGTGGCCGACGTTCCCGTCGTTGACAGAGGCAGGAACTTCGGACGCCTGGCTCGCACCGGGATCATGCACTCGTTCCTGCAGAGCACCCGCCGGACCGAGATCGCCGGCATCGCTGCCGAGCACTGGATCAAGTTCTTCCGGATCCACTCGGAGTCGCGCGACCACGCAGCCATCAGCAAGCGTCTCGATTCCGAGCTGCGCGGGAGGCTCAAGGCCGCCACTGCCGATGACCTGCGGCGCATCAGAGGGCTGGTCGACGAGCTGACGGCCATGCTCGGCGGCGTTCAGCGCTAGCCGTCCGTGGTGCTCAGGGCGGGGCGGTCTGGCGGACGCCGGCGTCGCCGAAGGTCACCACGTGCTCTGCGCCGAGCGTGTCGCCGGGGTCGTGGCTGACCCACACCGTGGTCGTCGAGCCGGCGGTCAACAGCACCTGGCGCACGCCGGCGCGGCTCTCGTCGTCGATCGAGGCGAGCGGCTCGTCGAGCAGCAGCAGCGGCGCCTCGACGGCCAGGGCCCGGGCGATGGCCACCCGCTGGCGCTGGCCGCCCGACAGCGACCCCGCACGCTCACGGCCGTAGCCCGAAGCGCCCACCCGGTCCAGTGCCTCCCAGGAAGCGCTCTCGATGCCGCGGCGGCTGAGACGCCGGCCCGCCGGCCCGGCCCCGCCCCGGTCCGACCCGCGGCGAGGCTCGCTGCTGCGGCGCAACGCGAACGCCACGTTGTGCACGGCGCTCAGATGCCCGAACAGCCGGTGGTCCTGGAACACTGTCGCCGTCGGCCTGCGGTGCGCCTCCACGAACAGCCGCCTTCGGCGGGCCTGGTGCCGCCCGTGGTCGGCTCGCCTGCCCTCGGGAGTGCCGGCGTCGTCGAGCACCTCACCGTCGAATATCAGACGGCCCTCGTCGAGCGCGTCGAGCCCGGCCAGCAGGCGCAGCAGCGAGGTCTTGCCGCTGCCGTTCGGCCCCACCACCGCACAGAGGCCAGGCCCCAGATCCAACTCGATGCCCAGGTGCAGGTCGCCGCGCCGCAGCCTGCCGCGCACGGTCAGCCTCGGACCGCGGCTCGTGGGATCAGCGCCCGTCGCCGCGTCGCCCGCCGGGCTGGTCGCCGCGCTGTCCATGGGGATGTTCGCCGCGTTGCTCACGGGGTCCTTCGCCGGGTTGCTCATCGTGTCAGCCACCTGCCTCGCAGCCCCACCAGCACCGCGAACGACACCGATAGCAGCAGCACGCTCACGGCCACCGCCGCCTCGGGATCGGATTCGAGAGCCAGGAACGTCTGCAGCGGCAGCGTGCGGGTGCGCCCGGCCAGGTTGCCGGCGAAGGTGACGGTGGCGCCGAACTCGCCCAGCGCCCGCGCCCAGGCCAGGGTGACCCCGGCGGCGACGGCGCCCCGGTTGGCGGGCAGCGTCACCAGCAGGAACGCCCCCAGCGGCCCGGCGCCGCAGGTGGCCGCGGCCTCGTCGAGATCGCGGCCGCCGGCTCGGATGGCGGACTCCACGGTGGTCACGAAGAACGGCAGCGCCACGAACGTGGCGGCCACCACTGCGCCCGCCGTGGTGAACGGCAGGGTGACGCCGAAGAGCTGATCGAGCCACTGGCCGATCAGGCCTCGGCGCCCCAGCGCGAACAGCAGCGCCGTGCCGGCCACAACCGGCGGCAGGACCATGGGCAGCATGATCAGCGCCCGCACCACGCCCATGAACGGCCCGTCGACTCGGGCCAGGGTCCACGCCAGCGGCAGCCCGACCAGCACGCAAAGCAGCGCCGCGGCGATGCTCACCACCAGCGACACGCCCAGGGCGTCGATCACGTCGTCATCGGTCAGGCTGGCCCACATCGACGACCAGGCCGCCCGCTGCAGCAGCCCGACCACCGGCACCAGCACCGCCGCGAAGCCGATCGCTGCGGGCACGACCAGCGCCGCGGGATGCCGGACCGGGGGCCTCACGGCAGGCAGGCCGGTCTCATGGCCGCCCCGGCGGCTCGCCGAAGCCGTGATCTGCGAGCAGGCCCGCGGCCAGGCTCTCGGCAAGCGCCTCGGCGGCGCCGGACAGCTCGCCGTCCACGGCCGCCGCGTACAGCACGCTGCGCAGGTCCAGCGCCGGCTCGTGCACAACAGTCAGGCCCAGGGCCTCGGCGTCGCTGGCGTACACGAGGCCTGCGTCGATCTCGCCGAGGCGCAGCTTCGAGGCCAGGCCGGCGACGCTTGACTCCTCGGTGTCGGCTGCGGCCGTGACGCCGGCCTCGGCAAGCTCGGCCGCGGCCAGCCGGCCGCAGGGCACCTCGGGAGCGCACAGTCCCACCAGCAGCTCCTCGCGGGCCAGATCCGCCAGCGAGGCGACCCCGCCAGGGTTGCCGTCGGCGGTGGCCAGCACCAGGCGGTTGGCGGCGATCGCCGTCGGCTGGCCGTGGATGCGGCCCGTCGCCTCGGCAGCGGCCAGCGACTCGGCGTCGGCGACCACCAGCAGCGCCGCGGGCGCCCCGGCCTCGAGCTGGCTGACCAGCGACGGCGAGCCGGCGAACGTGATGCGCAGGCCGTCGCCTGCAAGGGGCTCCAGGGCTGGCGCCAGCGACGAGGCCGCCAGCACCGTGGCCTGGCCGTCAGCGCTGCAGGCGCCGACCACACCCAGCGCCGCGCTGGCGGCGGCGATGAGCACCGCCGACTTCACCGCAGCGCCGATGACGGCAGCTAAGCCCCTGCTCCCAGCAGCAGCCCGGGTCGCAGCAGGCGAGCCCTCGCGGCTCACGTGGGCCGCTCGACCACCACGTTGGTGGCCTTGATGGACGCCACCGCGGGCACGCCCGGCGCCAGGCCCAGGGTGTCGACCGCCTCAGAGGAGATCAGCGACACCAGCCGGTGAGGCCCGGCTTGGATCTCGACCTGTGCCATCACCGTGTCGCGCACCACGCGGGTGACCAGGCCGGCGAAGCGGTTGCGAGCCGAGACGGCCCTGTTGTCGTCGGGCGGCTCGCTGGCCAGCTCCACAGCGAAGCGGGCCAGCTCCGGGCCCTGGATCTCGCGCTGGCCCCCTTCGGTGCGCACCGTGGCGAGCCGTCCCTGGTCCGCCCAGCGGCGGACGGTGTCGGTGCTGACACCCAGCAATTGCGCAGCCTGACCAAGACGAAAGCAGTACATGCCAGGAAAACTAGCAGAAATCCCAGCACATCCACATATTCAAGCCGACCATCGTTGCTCGGTCCCGCAATGAAGCGGCACAGCGTGCCGGCGGGTGCCTGCCGTGGATCGCCTCGGGCAGCAGCGGATCGCGATGCGCGCGGGCCTCGGCTCAGGGACACGCCCCGACGTCGCCCCGCGGCACCGAACGGGTCCCGGCGGAGGTTTTCTCCACCCGTGTATAGGGCTTTGTATGGCTGTATACCGAAATCCGCTATAGAGGGCTTCTACGGTTCTCGCTGGGAGCGGGCAACACCTGCCCAGCGCGCATATCTCCAGGCAATGGCCGCAGTGAGCGAAGACGCAGAGGAGAGTCCCGTGTCGAGCGGCGAGGTCGCTGACTGGCTGGGCCGTTCGCTCAGCGCCGTTGGCCCGCGCCGGGACCAGCTGATACGCAAAGGCCTCATCTACGCACCCGAACGCGGTCTAGTGGCCTTCACTGTGCCGGGAATGACCGCATTCATCCGCAGAGCGGCCACGTGACCTGAGTCAGCCGGGGGATGCCAGAGGGGTGTCACAGCCGGGGTCTACTGTGGGCCTCATGACCGGACCCACAGCCCAGCAAGTCGCCCAGGCGCTCGACGGCGAGCTCGTCGACGCCTGCGGGATCGACCCCACCTACATCTGCGAGCAGGCCTTCGAGTGGAGCGACTCGGCCTTCGTGGCAACCGCGGCCGACTGGCTGCTGGACCGCCCGATCCGCATCGGCCTGATCGTCGTCCTCGCCATCGTCGTCTCCAAGACCCTGCAGCGCGCCATCGCCCGCTTCACGCAGACCATCGCCTCCACGCCCAGCGACGCCCGCATGCAGAGCCTGCGCGAGCGAGGCCCCGGCAAGCTGCTGATGGAGCAGAACGAGTCCAAGCGCGCCGAGGCCCGCGCCAACACCATCGGGCTGGTGCTGCGCAGCATCGCCGTGGCCGGCGTCTGGATCTTCGCCGGGCTGATGATCCTGGGCCAGCTCGACATCGACCTCGGCCCGCTCATCGCCGGGGCGGGCATCGGCGGCCTGGCGCTGGGCTTCGGCGCCCAGTCGATCGTCAAGGACTTCCTGTCGGGGCTGTTCATGCTCATCGAGGACCAGTACGGCGTCGGCGATGTGATCGACATCGGCGAGGCGATCGGCACCGTGGAGAAGGTGAGCCTGCGCTCCACGACCCTGCGAGACGTGCGCGGCACCGTCTGGCACATACCCAACGGCGAGATCGCCAGGGTCGGCAACTTCAGCCAGCTCTGGTCGCGGGCGCTGATCGACGTGGAGGTGGCCTACGACGTGGATCTGCGCTACGCCCAGGAGGTCATCCAGCAGGTGGCCGATGCCTTCTGGGAGGACCCCGAATGGGGCGGCGACGAGCTCGTGGAGCGCCCCACGGTGGTCGGCATCCAGAGCCTTGGGGCCTCGGGGGTCGGCATCCGCCTGATGGTCAAGACCGAGCCGTCTATGCAGTGGAGCGTGGAGCGGGAGCTGCGCCTGCGCATCAAGGAAGGCCTCGACGCGGCCGGCATCGAGATCCCGTTCCCGCAGCAGACGGTGTGGTTCCGCAACCAGAGCGAGACCCAGCCTGCGGCCCTCGACCCCGCCGGGCCGGCTGCCGGCGAGTCCGCGGCGGACGCCGGGTCATCTGCTGGCGGGTCAGCCAAGGGCAAGGCGGATCAGACCACTCAGTCCAGGCCCGCATCGAGCGAGGCTGCCGCGGATGCGCCGCCAATGGCCGACGATGCCTGAGCAGTCGATGGCCGATGCCTGGGCTGATTTCTGCGACGCCCTCAAGGACGCCGGGCGCCTGATCGAGCAGCGCTCCGCCGACGACCTCGAACGCGCCGAGGGCTACCGCTTCTTGACCCGGCTGGCCCGCGGCGGGCTCTACAGCTCCCTGGAGGCGGGCAACGCCAGGTTCCCGGTCGTGGCCAGCCTGCCCGACATGGTCAAGATCGGCTCGGACAACCCCGACGCGCTCTACCAGACCACCCCGATCGACGGTCGCTTGAACTACCGCGTCAGCGGCACCCGCGGGACCGTCCACTACCTGTCGTTCAGCGCCTTCGCCGGCAACTACGGGGCAGGCCAGGACCGCCTGGGCGTGATGGGCTTCCTCGACGGCGGCGACCTGCTCGTCGACGACGACGGGCGCATCGAGATCCGCGTCGGGCCGACCCGCAGCGGCGACAACTGGGTGCCGACCCGGCCCGAGCCGGGGATGCTGGCCGTGCGCCAGTTCTTCTGCGACCGCTCCGCCGAGGAGCCGGCCCGGCTCAGCGTCGAGTGCCTCGACCACGCCGATCCGCCCGAGCCGCTGGCGCCCGAGGCGGTCCACAAGGGCCTCGAACGCGCCGCTCAGTTCGTGGCCGGCTGCTCCGCGCTGTTCACCGACTGGGTCGACGACCTGCTGGCCGATGCCGCCAATGCGCTCACCACCGCCGCGGGGCCTGCCCAGGGCGCCTGGGGCGACCCCAACCAGATCTTCCGCCACGGCGCCTATGTGCTCGCAGACGACGAGGCGCTGGTCGTGGAGTTCACCCCGCCGGAGTGCTTCTACTGGAACTTCCAGGTCGACAACCGCTGGATGGAGAGCCTCGACTACCGCTTCCTGCCGGTCACCGTCAACAGCCACAGCGCCCGCTACGAGCCCGACGGCTCGGTGCGCATCGTGGTCGCCCATCGCGATCCTGGCGTGCCCAACTGGATGACCACCGACGGCCACCGCCGCGGAGCGATCGGCCTGCGCTGGAATCAGGCGGTCGCCGACGTGGAGCCCGACGTGCGGGTCGTGAGGCTCGACGAGCTGCAGCGCTGAGCGGCACGCGCTCGCAGCGGTCGGGCCGGTAGGTTCAACCGGTGAGCACAGCGGGGGAGAGCACCGGGAGCGCCGACGGCGGCCCGCGGCGGGCGCTGCTGTCGGTCTACGACAAGACCGGGATCGTCGAGCTGGCCCGCGGGCTCAGCGCCCTCGGCTGGGAGCTGATCGCAAGCGGCGGCACCGCCAAGGCGCTGACCGAGGCAGGCGTGCCGACGGTGGACACCGCTGAGCACACAGGCTCGCCGATCATGCTGGGGCACCGGGTGGTGACCCTTCACCCCCGTATCCACGGCGGCATTCTCGCCGACCGCGACGACCCGGCTCATCTCACCGACATGGCGGCGCATGGCATCGACCCGATCGACTTGGTGGTCGTCAACCTCTACCCGTTCGGCGACGATCCGGGCATCGAGATGATCGACATAGGAGGCCCCGCCCTGCTGCGGGCCGCCGCCAAGAACCACGCCCACGTGGCGGTGGTGGCCGACCCCGGCGAGTACGGGGCCGTGCTGGCCGAGATCACCGAGCACGGCGCGCTGAGCGGCACGCGCCGTCGTGGCCTGGCTCGGGCGGCCTTCGTCCACTGCGCCGCTTATGACGCCGCCATCGTGGACTGGCTCGACACCGCCGACGCCGAAGACGCCGGTGAAGCTGCCCAAGCCGGTGATGCGTCTGCCGCGTCTGACCGAGCAGCCGACGCCGCCGACGGGGAAGACGCAGCCGACGCCGCCGGCTTGCCGAGAACGGTGCACCTGAGGCTGGAACGCGCCGAGACGCTGCGCTACGGCGAGAACCCCCATCAGGCCGCGGCCCGCTATCGGCGCGCCGGCACCAAGAGCCTCCGGGACGGGATTGTCCAGCACAGCGGCCCGAGCCTCAGCTACCTCAACCTCTTCGACGGCCACGCCGCCTGGCGGCTGGCGACCGATCTCGGCCCGCGCCCGGCTGCGGTGATCGTCAAGCACGCCAATCCCTGCGGGGCCGCCGTGGCAGACGACCTGGCCGTCGCCTATGAGCAGGCCTTCGGCTGCGACCCGCGCAGCGCCTTCGGTGGGGTGGTCGCCGTCAACCGCCCGATCGACGACGCCGCCTGCGAGGCGATGGTCGCAGCAGCGCAGGCCGATGTGATCATCGCCCCCGGCTACGGCGAGGGCGTGATCGAGCGGCTGATCGCCAAGCGCGCCAACACCCGGCTACTGGAGATGCCCGCGTCCGGCGGCGACTCCCAAGCTGGGCAGGCCGAGACGCTGGAGCTGCGCCAGATCGGCGACGGCTTCCTGGCCCAGCAGCCGCCGCGCTTCGACGCCTCGCCGGATTCGTGGGCGACGGTCACGCAGCGCAAGCCCAGCCCCGGCGAGCTGGCCGACGCCGCTTTCGCCTGGCGCGTCTGCGGCCACGTCACCAGCAACGCCGTGGTGCTCGCTGCTCAAGAGGTGGCCTACGGCATCGGCGCGGGCCAGCAGAACCGGGTCGCAGCAGGCGAGATCGCAGCCGCCAAGGCCGCCGGCCGCGCCGCCGGCGGTGCCTGTGCCAGCGACGCCTTCTACCCGTTCCCCGACGGCATCCACGCCGCCGCCGACGCGGGCGTGGCGGTGATCGTGCAGCCCGGCGGCTCGATCGGCGACGAGGCGACCATCGCAGCCGCGGATGAGCGCGGCGTGGCCATGCTGTTCACGTCCGAGCGCCAGTTCCGGCACTGACCGGCGAGCGGCAGGCCTCACAGCGACCATGAGCGACCACGCCTCACAGCCCCACGCCTCGCAGGCCGCCGTTGCCCGGGTTCACGGCAGCAAGAGCGGCAGGCTGTTTTACTTCGCGGTGCGCGTCCTGGTGCGCCAGATCCTGGTGCGCTGGCTGAGGCTGCGGGTCCGCGGCGCCGAGCGGCTCAAGATCGACGGGCCGGTGATCCTCGCCCCGGTACACCGCTCCAACCTCGACGCCCCGCTGGTGGCGGCGGTGGCCAGGCGGCGCATCCGGGCGCTCGGCAAGGAGTCGCTGTTCGCGTCGCGCGCGGGCGCCTGGGTCAACTCGGCGCTGGGCGCCATCCCGGTCAGCCGCGGCCACGCCGACCGCCAGGCGATGCGAGCCGCCCGCGAGGTGATCGCCTCGGGCGAGATGATGATCGTGTTCCCCGAGGGCATGCGCGGCAGCGGGCCGCAGATCGAGGGGCTTTTCGACGGCACCGTGTACCTCGCCGCCAAGACCGGCGCGCCGATCGTGCCCATCGGCATCGCAGGCACCGAGCAGGCGATGGGCAGCGGCGCCAAGCGCATCGGGCGGGTGCGCTGCGCCATGGTGATCGGCGAGCCGATCCCCGCATGTCAGGCCAGGCTCAGCAGGCCCGAGCTGGCCGATCTCAGCAAGCGGATGGCCTCGCAGCTCCAGGCAGTGTTCGACGAGGCCAGACAGCTCGCAGCCGGCTAGCCGCGCCCCGCTCCGGCGCGAGCGGGCCGGGCGTTGCCGCCATCGGCCTGAGCGACCGGGCGAGCGGCGGCTACTATCGGGGCAATGGCCGCGAAGATCAGCATGAACGCCGACGGCACGCTGGCGGTGCCCGAGAACCCGATCATCCCGTTCATCGAAGGCGACGGCACCGGCGTCGACATCTGGCCCGCGGCCCGCGCGGTGCTCGATGCCGCTGCGGCCAGGCACAGCCGCAGCATCGAATGGCTGGAGGTGCT
Source organism: Acidimicrobiales bacterium (assembly GCA_965214285.1). Lineage (GTDB taxonomy): Bacteria > Actinomycetota > Acidimicrobiia > Acidimicrobiales > Aldehydirespiratoraceae. The sequence continues at coordinate 2,967,281 of OZ243946.1, read as the reverse complement.
GGCAGGCGAGAGGGCGTTCGCCGAGACCGGCGACTGGCTCCCGCAGGAGACCATCGAGACCTTTGACGAGTACCTGATCGCCATCAAGGGCCCGCTCACCACGCCCGTCGGCGGCGGCTTCCGCAGCCTCAACGTCGCCATCCGCCAGATCATGGACCTCTACGTCTGCCTGCGGCCGGTGCGCTGGTTCACAGGCGTGCCCTCGCCGGTCCGCGAGCCCCAGCTCGTCGACATGGTGATCTTCCGGGAGAACACCGAGGACATCTACGCCGGCATGGAGGTCGAGGCCGCCAGCCCCGAGGCGGCCCGCATGATCGAGCTGATGCGCGACGCCTTCGGCTGGGAGATCCGCGAAGACGCAGGCATCGGCATAAAGCCGGTGTCGAAGTTCGGCTCGCAGCGCCTGCAGCGCGCCGCCCTCGACTACGCCGTGCGCCGCAAGCGCCCCCGTGTCCACTGGGTCCACAAGGGCAACATCATGAAGTACACCGAGGGGGCGTTCCGCAAGTGGGGATATGAGCTGGTCCGTGAGGAGTACGGCGACGTGGCGGTCGCCTGGGAGGACTGCGGCGGCGATGCCGGCGAGCGCATCCTGGTGCAGGACACCATCGCCGACATCGCCTTGCAGCAGGTGCTGACCCGGCCCGCCGAGTTCGACGTGATCGCCACCATGAACCTCAACGGCGACTATCTCTCCGACGCCCTGGCCGCCCAGGTCGGCGGCATCGGCATCGCACCGGGCGCCAACATCAACTACACGACCGGCCACGGCGTGTTCGAGGCCACCCACGGCACCGCCCCCAAGTACGCCGGCAAGGACATGGTGAACCCGTCGTCGGTGCTGCTGTCGGGGGTGATGATGTTCGAGCACCTCGGCTGGCAGGAAGCCGCGGACGACATCGTGGCCGCCGTGGAGGCGACCATCGCCGCCAAGATCGTCACCTACGACTTCGCCCGCCTGATGGACGGCGCCACCCAGGTGTCCTGCTCGGAGTTCGCCGCCGCCGTCGTCGACCGCCTCTGAGCCGCGCCGCACGTGCGCGGAACGCCCGCAGCGTGCCCGCAACCGTCAAGCCAACGATTGGAGCCGCAATGAAGCCCCCAGTCCGCGTAGCCGTCACCGGCGCTGCAGGCCAGATCGGCTACAGCCTGCTGTTCCGCATCGCAAGCGGCTCCATGCTCGGACCCGACCAGCCGGTGGTGCTGCAGCTGCTGGAGATCACCCCCGCCATGGGTGCCCTGGAAGGCGTGGCCATGGAGCTCGACGACGGCGCCTTCGGGCTGCTCGCCGGCATCGAGCTCAGCGACGACCCGGCCGCCGCCTTCGACGGCGCAGACCTGGCGCTGCTGGTCGGCTCGCGGCCCCGCTCCGCGGGCATGGAGCGCAAGGATCTGCTGGAGGCCAACGGCGCCATCTTCACCGCCCAGGGCAAGGCGCTCAACGACCGCGCCGCCGACGGCGTCAAGGTGCTGGTGGTCGGCAACCCGGCCAACACCAACGCCCTGATCGCCCAGCGCAACGCCGGGGACATCGACCCCCGGCGCTTCACCGCCATGACCCGCCTCGACCACAACCGGGCCAAGGCCCAGCTCGCCCGCAAGCTCGCGCTCAGCGTCAACGACATCACCCGCATGACCATCTGGGGCAACCACTCGGCCACCCAGTACCCCGATGTGTTCAACTGCTCCGCCGCCGGGCGCAACGCCGCCGAGGCGCTCGGCGACCAGGACTGGATCGCAGAGACGTTCATCCCCACGGTCCAGCAGCGAGGCGCGGCCGTGATCGAGGCGCGGGGCCTGTCGTCGGCGGCCTCGGCGGCCTCAGCCGCGGTGGACCACATGCGCGACTGGGCCCAGGGCACGCCGCCGGGCGACTGGGTGTCGATGGCGGTGGTGTCCGACGGCAGCTACGGCGTGGCGGACGGGCTGGTGTCGTCGTTCCCGGTGACCTGCGCCGACGGCGACTGGTCGATAGTGCAGGGCCTCGACGTCGGCGACTTCTCGCGCAGCCGCATCGACGCCAGCGTGGCCGAGCTGGCCGCCGAGCGCCACACCGTGGACGGGCTCGGCCTGATCTGAGCGCCTGAGGCCGACGCCAGGAGCCCGGAGCGAGCCGTGCCGGAGCTGCCCGAGATCAAGGCCCACGCCGAGCGCCTCGCTGCCGGCTTCGGCGGAGCAGTGCTGACCTCGTTCCGGCCGCTTCACCACAGCGCGCTCAAGACCTTCGAGCCCTCGCCCGAGCAGGCGCTGGGCCTGGCGCTGAGCGGCGCGGGCCATCGGGGCAAGTACCTGTTCCTGCACTTCGAGCCGTTCACGTTCGTGGTGCATCTGATGCAAGGCGGGCGGCTACGGCCCGACGCCAAGCGCGCGGCGAGGCCACGCGGAGCGATGGCCCGCTGGGACTTCGCCGAGGGCGACGCGTTGCTGTTGACCGAGGCCGGCACCGAGCATCGCGCCGGGGTGTGGGTGAGCCGCGGCGTGCCCGAAGGCGAGCCGCTCGATCATCTCGGCCCCGACGCCGACACTGTGTCTGTGGCCCGGCTCGGCGAGGCGCTGGGCGCCGACAACACCCGCCTGCACGGGTTCCTGCGGGACCAGCGGCGCATCGCGGGCATCGGCCGGCTGCTCGCGAATGAGATCCTGTTCTCGGCGAAGCTGTCGCCGTTCGCGCTCACCGCCAAGCTCGGCGACGACGAGACCGCCCGCCTGCACGCCGCGATCGGCGAGACGCTCGACGAGCACCTGGCCCACGAGCGATCCCTGGCCGACATCGGCCGCTCGGCGAGCCGCCCCAACCGGGTGCACCACCGGGTGGGCCAGGAGTGCGGGGACTGCGGCGACGAGGTGCGCTCGGTGAGCTACCGCCGCTACACGGTGGCCTACTGCGCGGCCTGCCAGACCGCAGGGCGGGTGCTGGCGGACAACACCACCAGCAGGTTCCTCAAGTAGCCCCGCCGGGCACGGCCCGCGCTGCGCTGCGTCAGCGGTGCAGCAGCGCGGCGATGGCCGCGAGGCTCTCGCGGTGCGCCATCAGGTGCCGCCAGTCGCCGCTGATGCGCAGCCGGCCGTCGAGGAAGGCGCTCGAAGCCGAGATCGTGCCGTCGCGGATGCCCTCGGCGGTGCGGCGGTCACAGCTCAGGCGCATCGCGGGCGCGTCGGGCTCGCCGGTCTGGCCGTGCCCGCCATGTCCGCCCGGTTCGCCATGCCCGCCCGTCTGGCCGGTCTGGCCGTCCACGGTCACCCGGCCGTCGGCCACGGTCACCGTCCAGCGTGAGGGCCGTGAGGGATCTGCAGCGTCGACGACCTGTTCGAGCACCAGGCGAACCTCGGGGTCCGCCTCGATGCCGGCTGCGGCTTCGCCGAGGGACTCCAGCCACTCGTCGTCGAACGCGCCGGTCACCCCGCCAGGCTAGAGGGGCCGGCGCGTCCTGATCGGGGGCCTGGCCGGCGCGGTGCTCAGGAGAGCAGGCTCTTGCGGTCGCTGAGCCGAGAGGTGGCGATCACCGCCGCCAGCGCGACCAGCCCCAGCAGCGTCGGCACCGCCCAGGCGTCGCCGTCGGGCCAGCCCAGCAGCGAGCCGTCGATCAGCTCGGTCTCGTCCTCGCTGAGCACGCCCACGCCGTTGGGCCAGGGCCACAGCACCCGCAGCGATCCCGCCATCAGGCCGATCAGCGCAGCCATCACCGGCTCGAACGCCCGCTGCAGCAGCCGGTGCAGCAGCGCCGAGAACGAGGCGATCCCCGCCAGCGCCCCGGCGGCGAACACGGCCAGGTCCGCGAAGGCCCGGTCGTCGATTGCGCCGATCACCGCGGCGTACATGCCGATCAGCAGCAGGATCAGCGACCCCGAGATGCCCGGCAGGATCATGGCGCACACCGCCAGCGCCCCCGAGGCGAACAGCACCACCGGCGACGGGTCCGCCACCGGCCCCGACTGCAGGCCGAGCAGCGCGAAGACCGCTACGCCAACCGTCGCCATGATCGCCAGGTTGGCCGGGCTGCGGGTTCGCAGCAGCCGCCACGCCACCCACACCGAGCCGGCCACCAGCCCGAAGAAGAGCCCGGCCATCGCCTCGGGGTGTTCTCGCAGGGCGTCCTCGATCACGTGCGCCAGCAGCGCCACCGCCGCCAGGATTCCCGCCAGCAGCGGCAGCAGGAACCCGAAGTCGATGCCTCTGAGCTGCTGCCAGGCCTCGCGGGGTCTGCCGGTGAGCAGCGCCCCCAGCACGCGGGCGCCTTCACTGAGGGCGTCGATCAGCTCGGTGTAGATGCCCAGCACGAAGGCCACGGTGCCGCCCGAGACGCCCGGCACCACGTCGGCTGCGCCCATGGCGACGCCCCGGGCGAACTGCGCGGCGATCCTGGGCAAGGCCTTGGGCGACACGATGGGCGAGGGTACCGTCGCAGGCGATGACGGACGCGGCAGACGCCACGAGCCCGGCGCAGGCGCCGCCCGGCGGGGCAGGCCCGACAAGCGCGGCGGACGCTGCGAGTGGGGCGGATGAGACAAGCGCGGCGAGCATGGCCGGCGAGCTGATCGACATCGGCGGCGTGTCGCTGTGGGCCGAGACGTTCGGCGACAGCGCCGGGCCTGCGGTGGTGCTGCTGGCAGGCGCGGACACGCCCGGCTTTCGTTGGGGCCCGGCGCTGGTGGGGCGCCTGGCCGCCGAGGGCTTCTGCGTGGTGCGCTTCGACCACCGCGACTGCGGGCGTTCCAGCCGCGTGCCTGCCTCTGTGGGCTACCGGCTCAGTGACCTCGCAGGCGACGTGATCGGCCTGCTGGACTGCTTGCAGATCGGCGCCGCCCATCTGGTGGGCCGCTCGATGGGCGCCATGGTCGCCCAGGAGCTTGCCCTGGAGCATCCCGGCCGGGTCGCCTCGCTGACGCTGGCGGCCACGTCGCCGGGAATGGGCGACGAGCGCCTGCCCGGCCCCGACGAGGCCTTCGCGCAGCGCATGGCGCAGCGGCTCTTCGCCGGCCCGCCCGCGGATGACGAGGGCCGGATCGCCTGGATCAGCGAGCTGGCGGAGCTGATGAACGGCCCGCGTTACCCGCTCGATGTGGCCGCCGAGCGCGAGCTGGCGGCCGCGGAGCTGGCCTGGGGGTGGGCACCCGAGAGCGGCCACGGCGCGGCGGTGTACTCGTCGCCGTCGAGACTCGACCGCCTGGCTGAGATCGCCGCGCCGACGCTGGTGATCCACGGCAGCGCGGACCCGGTGTTCACGGCGGAGCACGGCAGAGCGCTGGCCGCAGGCATCGGGGGCGCGGCCTATGAGGAGATAGAGGGGCTGGGCCACGAATGGCCCGAGGCGCTCACCGCCGAGCTGTGGCCCCGGATCCGCCGCCACCTGCTCGCCGCCGCCGGCCGCGGCTGAGGTCAGCGCCGGGTGGCCAGGGCCTTGACGTAGTCGCGGTTCATCATGGCGATGAAGTCCAGAGAGATCTCCTTGGGGCAGGCCTCGTGGCACTCGCCGTGGTTGGTGCACGAGCCGAAGAAGTCCTCCATGGTCTGCACCATCGCCAGCGTGCGCCGGGGCTTCTGCGGCCGGCCCTGGGGCAGCAGGTTCAGGTGCGCCAGCTTGGCGGCGGTGAACAGCTGGGCGGCCGAGTTCGGGCAGGCCGCCACGCAGGCGCCGCAGCCGATGCAGGCCGCCGCGTCCATGGCCGCATCGGCGGTGTCCTTGGGCACCGGGATCTCGTTGGCGTCGGGCGCGCTGCCGGTGGGGGCGGATATGTAGCCGCCCGCCTCCACGATCCGGTCGAAGACCCGTCGGTCGACCATCAGATCCTTGAGCACCGGAAACGACGCCGCCCGCCACGGCTCGATCACGATCTCGTCGCCGTCGCGGAACTTGCGCATGTGGAGCTGGCAGGTGGCGGTGGCCCGCTCGGGGCCGTGGGCCTGGCCGTTGATCATCACCCCGCAGGTGCCGCAGATGCCCTCGCGGCAGTCGTGCGCGAAGGTGATCGGCTCGACGTCGTCGGCGATCAGGCGCTCGTTCACGAGGTCGAGCATCTCCAGGAACGAGGCGTCGCTGGGGATGCCGGGGGCGTCTACGTCGAGGAACGAGCCCGCGGCGTCCGGGCCGTCCTGGCGCCAGATCCTCAGCTTCAGGCTCAGCGTCTCGCTCACGGCACCCTCACTTGTAGGAGCGCTGGGCCAGCGCCACGTTGTCGAATGTCAGCGGCTCTTTGTGGAGCGCCGGCTCGCTGTCGGCACCGGTGTGCTCCCAGGCGGCCACATAGGCGAAGTTCTCGTCGTCGCGCAGCGCCTCGCCCTCGGGCGTCTGGGACTCCTCGCGGAAATGCCCGCCACAGCTCTCGCGCCGGTGCAGCGCGTCGCGCACCTTCAGCTCGGCGAACTCCATGAAGTCGTCCACCCGGTTGACCTTCTCGAGCATGGTGTTGATGCCATCGGGGCTGCCCAGCACCTTCACCTGCTTGCGGAACTCGTCGCGCAGCGCCGGGATCTCGCTCAGAGCCTTCTGCAGGCCGGCCTCGTTGCGGGCCATGCCGCAGTGCTCCCAGACGATCTTGCCGAGCTCGCGGTGGTAGTGCTCCACCGACCCGCTGCCGCCGCTGCGCGAAGTCCACGCCCTGGTGCGCTCGTCGACCTCGGCCACCGCCGCGGCGAACACCGGGTGATCCACCGGCATCAGCGGTTCGCCGAGCCTGGGCGCCAGGTAGTCGCCGATCGTGTACGGCAGCACGAAGTAGCCGTCCGCCAGGCCTTGCATCAGAGCCGACGCCCCCAGCCGGTTGGCACCGTGATCCGAGAAGTTGCACTCGCCGAGCGCATACAGGCCCCGCACCGTGGTCATCAGGTTGTAGTCCACCCACAGCCCGCCCATCGTGTAGTGCGTGGCGGGGTAGATCCGCATGGGCACCGCATAGGGATCCTCGCCGGTGATCCGCTCGTACATGTCGAACAGGTTCCCGTAGCGCTCCCGCACCGCCTCGGCGCCGTCTCGGGCGATCACGTCCGCGAAGTCGAGGTACACGCCGTTGCGCAGCGGCCCGACGCCGCGCCCCTGGTCCACCACCGTCTTGGCGTTGCGGCTGGCCACATCCCGGGGCACCAGGTTGCCGAACGCCGGGTACTTCTCCTCCAGGTAGTAGAAACGCTCGGCCTCGGGCACCCGGTCCGGCGAGCGCTCGTCGTCGGGGTCGCGGGGCACCCAGATGCGCCCGTCGTTGCGCAGCGACTCCGACATCAGCGTGAGCTTCGACTGGAACTCGTCGCCCGCGGGGATGCAGGTCGGGTGAATCTGGGTGTAGCAGGGGTTGGCGAACGCCGCGCCGCGGCGGTGCGCCCGCCAGGCAGCGGTCACGTTGCAGGCCATGGCGTTGGTCGACAGGTAGTAGACGTTGCCGTAGCCGCCGGTGGCCAGCACCACCGCATGGGCGCTGTGGGCATGGGTCTGCCCGCTGAGCATGTCCCGCACCACGATGCCCTTGGCCTCGCCGTCGTCGGTCACCACGTCGAGCACGTCGGAGCGGTTGTACAGCGTCACCTTGCCCGCGGCGATCTGCGCGGCCAGTGCCTGGTATGCGCCCAGCAAGAGCTGCTGGCCGGTCTGGCCGCGGGCGTAGAAGGTGCGCGAGACCTGGGCGCCGCCGAAGGAGCGGTTGGCCAGCAGCCCGCCGTACTCGCGGGCGAACGGCACACCCTGGGCGACGCACTGGTCGATGATGTCGACGGACACCTGCGCCAGCCGGTACACGTTGGCCTCCCGCGATCGGTAGTCGCCGCCCTTGACGGTGTCGTAAAACAGGCGCTGCACCGAGTCGCCGTCGTTGCGGTAGTTCTTGGCGGCGTTGATCCCGCCCTGGGCGGCTATCGAGTGCGCCCGCCGCGGCGAGTCGTGGTAGGTGAAGACCTTGACGTTGTAGCCCAGCTCGGCCAGCGAGGCGGCCGCGGACGCCCCGGCGAGGCCGCTGCCGACCACGATGACGTCGAAGCGGCGCTTGTTGGCCGGGTTGACCAGCTTGATCGAGAACTTGTGGTTGTCCCACTTCTCGGCGATCGGGCCGTCGGGGATCCTGGCGTCGAGTTGCATCGTCAGCCGCCCTCGCTGCCGCCGGAGCCGTCGCTGCCGTGGCTGCCGTGGTCGTCGTGGTCTCCGCCGCCGGCATGGTCGTCGAACTGGCCGACGCCGACGGTGCGGTTGTCCTCGTCGATCAGGCCGACCTGCACCGCCACCGGGAAGCTCACGTTGCCCACCAGGATCACAGCCGCCAGCACCGTCGCCAGGCGCTTCTGGGCCGCGGAGCGCGAGCTGATGCCCAGGGTGCGGAACAGCGATCTCGTGCCGTGGAATATGTGAAGCGCCAGGGCCGCGTTGGCCACCGCGTAGAGCACCGCCACCGGCAGGTAGCTCATCGACTCGTACACGTTGTGGTACACGTCGCCGCGCACGAAGTCGTCGCCGAGCCACCAGCCCCAGGTCAGGTCAGCCAGGTGGAACAGCACATAGAGGCCGACGATCGGGCCGGTCCAGCGCATGGTGCGCCCGGCGAAGTCCGCCGCGATGTAGTCGCGGCCCGCCACGTAGGACTCGTCGGCGCGGCGGCTCATTCGGGTCAGCGACCAGGCCGCATGGATGTGGGCCGCGAACAGCACGATCAGCCCTACCCGCAGCACCCACAGCACCGTGGTGCGGGGCACCAGGTGGCCGCCGAGGTCTCGCAGCGCCTCGGCGTACTCGTGTACCTGCACCGGCCCCTCGTAGATGTGGAGGTTGCCGACCATGTGGACCACCACGAAGCCCAGCAGCCCGATGCCGCTGAGCGCCATCACGTACTTCTTGGCGATGGCGCTGCCGTAGACGCTCAGCGGCCCCCGCAGCCGGGCCGGGCGCGGGCGGATCGGCGCAACGTCGTGCGTCGGCGGTGCGGTGCTGGGCGCCATCGGCGCAACGCTAGCCGTCGGCGCCGCGGTCGGGCTAAGCCGTCGCGCTGAGCGGACGCGCTGAGCGGTCGCTGCCGCGGTCGGGCTAAGCCGTCGGGTAGCGGTATTCGCTGCGGTAGGCGATCGGCTCGCCGTCGAGGTCTGCTTCGAGGCTGACGTCGACGGCCAGCTCGCCGCCGCGGCCGGGCACGGTCGCCTCCACATGGCCGACCAGCACGCAGGAGTCCGCGGCGACGTCGCCGCTGAAGCCGCGCACGTCGGCATGCCCGTCGTCAGAGCTCACGCGGATCAGCACGCGGGCACCGGTCACGGCCTGGCGCAGATCCGACACGGCATGCACTGCCAGGCGCTGCACCGATCCCGGCTGCGCGTTCGGCGGGATCGGGTCGACCACCACGATCAGCGGCCGGCAGGCATTCGCCACGGCCTGCCAGGCAGGCTTGGGCCTGCGCTGCTGATCGAGCAGCCCGAAGCCGCCCGCCGGCGAGCAATCCGCCAGGCAGTGCACGAAGAACCCGCCGGTGGGCCGGTACTTGAGCCGCCGCAGCGTCTCGATCGCGCTGCGCGCCAGCTCGGCCTGGGCACGGCGGCCCGCCTGTGCCCAGTCGGCGCCGTGCATGCCGGCGGCGGGCGGCGCCAGATGATGCAGCGCGCCGACGTCCGCGCCGACGGCAGCGGCGATCGCCTCCCAGGCCGTGTCGTCGAGCGTGCCGACATCGAGCGCTCTGCCGCCGGCTGCTGCGCCGCCGAGCGCCGGCAGCTCGGGGTCCACGGTGGCCGCGCCGAAAGCGGTCACGAAGCGCCCCATGCGAGGCAGCCGGGCCAGCGCCGGCCCGAGGTCGCTGACGTGGCGGTCGTGCCAGCCGAACCACAGGTCCGCGGTGGTGCCGTCCATGCGCGGCAGGTGCGGCGCAACCCCGGTGTGCAGCACGACGGGCCGTGAGCCGTCGGTGCGCTGCAGCACCCGCCGCACCGAGGTGTCCAGCACCGCCCGGTTCCAAGAGGGGCGCTGCTGGCCGACCACCGGCGGCGTGGCCGTGCGGACCAGGGGCCGCTTGAACGGCTGGTCGTGCGCGCACCAAACCGCCACCGACGGGTGATGGCCCAGCAGGTCCACCAGCTCGCGGGCCTGGCGCCGGGCCTGGGGGCGCACGCTGCGAGCCATCCGGCCGCGCAGCGGCATGTCCTGCCAGACCAGCATGCCGGCCTCGTCTGCGGCGTCATACAGCGCCGGGTGCGCCACATGGGCGACGGCGCGGATCATGTCGAAGCCGGCCTGGCGCGCGGCGGCCACGTCGGCTGTGACCGCGGCGGGCGTGGCGTCGCCGGGCCGGGGCGCGGTGGGCGCCACGTTGACGCCCTTGGCGAACAGCGGCTCGCCGTTGACGTGCAGCACCCAGCGGCGCAGCGCCACCGAGCGCATCCCGATTCGGCAGTCCCGCCGGTCGTGGGTCTCGCCGTCGATCACCAGCTCGCAGCTCAGCTCGCTCAGCGGCTGGCCGCCGAGGCTGTGCGGCCACCAGAGCTGCGGCTCGGGCACGTCTACCGTCCACTCCACCCGGTTCTCGCCGGCCGCGGTGGGCTGGACGAGCTCGTGCACACGACCGCCGACGGTGGTGCGAAGCACGGCGTCGCCGCCGCCGGGATGGTCGAACACGCAGCGCAGCGCCAGCCTTGCGCCCGAGGGACCCGCCGAGGCGCACACCGCCCTGAAGTGCCGGATCGCTGAGCTGCCGGTCTCGGTGACGACGACGGGGCCCCAGATGCCGCCTGGGTTGCCGCCGCTGACCGCCGCCGCGGCGCCGCAGAGCTCGGGGTCGGTGTAGGCGCCCATCAGCGTGGAGCGCTCGTCGGAGCCGTCGAAGCGGTCGCAGCTCACCTCGACCGCCAGCACGTGGTCGCTGCGGTCTGCGAGCAGCTCGGTGATCTCGAAGGCGTGCGGCACGAAGTAGCCGTCGGTGGCGCCCACATAGGCGCCGTTGAGCCACACGTCGCCTTGGGAGGCCACGCCGTCGAAGCGCAGCCAGGCCCGCCTGCGGTCCGCAGCAGGCTCGCGGCTGAAGCGGCGGCGGTGAAGCACCGAGCGCTCGTCGGCCAGCTCCGCGATCTCCGACCAGTGGCCCGGCACCTCCAGGTCCGCCCAGTCGCGGTCGTCGAGGTCGGGCTCGCCGAAGGTGCGGCGCAGGCTGTCGCCGGCGGCCGCCACGCGCCAGGTTCCCGACAGATCCATCCCCGCGACGATACCGATCACCTGCCCCGCCGGCTTTGCCTGCCCGCAGCGCCCCTGTCTGCCCGCAGCGGCGGTGCCTCGATGCGCCGGGGCCGCCCGCCCGGCGCAGCGGTCGCCCCGGTTTCGCCTGATGGGCGCAGCCGCGGGTCAGCTATGGTCGCCGCCATGTCGAGACCTGCAACCCTCGGAGAGCTTCGCAGCAGCGGATGGGAGTCGGTCCCGGTGCGCCTGGAGCTGCGCCGCAACGCAGCAGAGCGCATCAAGGCCAACGAGCCGCTGTTCCCCACGGTGCTCGGCTACACCAACACCGTCACCCCCCAGCTCGAGAACGCCCTGCTCGCAGGCCACGACATCATCTTCCTGGGCGAGCGCGGCCAGGCCAAGACCCGCCTGATCCGGGGCCTGTGCGAGCTGCTCGACGAGTGGCTGCCGATCGTCGCGGGATCGGAGGTCAACGACGACCCCTACAACCCGATCTCGCGCATGGCCCGCGAGGCGGTGGCCGACCAAGGAGACGACACGCCGATCGCCTGGGTCCACCGCCACGACCGCTTCGGCGAGAAGCTCGCCACGCCGGACACCTCGATAGCGGATTTGATCGGCGAGGTCGACCCGATCCGGGTGGCCGAGGGGCGCTACCTGTCCGACGAGCTGACCCTGCACTACGGCCTGGTGCCGCGCACCAACCGGGGCATCTTTGCCATGAACGAGCTGCCGGACTTGGCCGAGCGCATCCAGGTGGGCCTGCTCAACGTGCTCGAGGAGCGAGACGTGCAGATCCGGGGGCACAAGGTGCGCCTGCCGCTCGACGTGCTGCTGGTGGCCTCGGCCAACCCCGAGGACTACACCAACCGGGGTCGCCTGATCACGCCGCTCAAGGACCGCTTTGGCTCGCAGATCCGCACCCACTACCCGCTCGATCTCGACACCGAGATGGCGATCGTCGCCCAGGAGGCCGACCTGTCGGTGAGCGAGGGGCTCGACCTGTGCGTGCCGTCGTTCATGACCGAGATCGTCGCCTCGGTCACCCAGCAGGCCCGCTCCAGCCGGCACATCTCGCAGCGCTCAGGCGTGTCGGTGCGGCTCTCGATCGCCAATGCGGAGATCCTGGTGGCCAACGCCGTGCGCCGGGCGCTGCGCTCCGGATCCAACCGGGTGGTGCCCCGTGTGGTCGACCTGGAGGCGCTGCCCGCTTCGACCTCGGGCAAGGTGGAGATCGAGACGCTCGACGAGGGCCGCGACGGCGAGATCCTCGCCAACCTGGTGCGCGCCGCGGTGCTCGGCGTGTTCACGGACCGGGTGCCGCCCGACACCCATCGGGCGGTGGTGGAGTCCTTCGACGACGACCTGGTGGTGGACTGCGGCGAGGACGTCACCGACGAGGCCTATGCGGAGCTGCTCAAGAAGGTGCCGGCCATGCAGGCGCCGGTGCAGGCGCTCTTGACAGACGAGCCCGACGCCGAGTCGCCGGCGATGATCGCCTCGGCGTGCGAGCTGGTGCTGGAGGGGCTGCACCTCGCCAAGCGGCTGAACAAGGACGCCTCGGGCGGCCGCTCCCGCTTCCGCACCCGCGGCTAGCCCGCCGCCGGCCGGGGTGTAGCCCGCTAGCGGCCGGGGTGTCGACCGCTAGCGGCTGACGAAGACCCCGGCGTCGAAGACGACCCGATCGCCGACCCGCGTCTGGAACAAGGTGCGGCCGTCGTCGTCCCACATGTGAACGTCGAGGCGCTCCCCGGGGATCACCGGCGAGCGGAACCTGCCACCGAACGACCCGAAACGGTCCGGGTCGCCGCCGCAGCGCCCGTGCAGCAGCGCCCGCCCGCTGAAGCCGTAGGTGCACAGGCCGTGCAGGATCGGCGTGTCGAAGCCCGCAGCCGACGAGAAGGCCGGGTCGGAGTGAAGCGGGTTGCGGTCGCCGTTGAGCCGGTACAGCAGCGCCTGGTCGCTGCGGGTGTCGTAGCCGATGATCTCGTCGGCGGGCCGCTCGGGCTGCGCCCACGTGGATGCCGGTCCGCGGTCGCCGCCCCAGCCGCCCTCGCCGGAGATGAACAGGCCCGCAGTCGAGGTGAACAGCGGGTTGCCGTCGAGGTCGCGCACGTCGGTCTCCAGCACCACCAGCGCCGCCTTGGTCTTGTCGTACATGGCCGCCACCCGTCCCTGGCCGACCGCGCTGCCTGAGGCGGGCAGCGTCTGGTGCAAGGTGATCGACTGCTCGCCGTGCAGCAGCCTGGCGAGGTCGAAGTCGCCGAAGTCGACCCCGCCGCCCCCGCCGAGCACCACGGCCTGGGTGGGCAGCGCCTTCTGGGCGATGTCGCGGGAGTTCTCGGTGGTGAACTCCAGCTCGAAGCCGGTGGGATCGGTGGCGCCCGCGCCCACGCCCAGGGCGTACAGCAGCGAGTCCGCAGATGTCCAGGAAATCTCGGTCTCGGGTCCGACGGTGCCTACGGCATCGGGGTTGAGTCCCACGTTGCTCTCCTCGGGGTCGGGCCGCTCGCACAGTGGCGAGCGGGGCGAATGCGCCGACAAGTGTGGTCCGCCCGCGCAGCGGCCACAAATGCGGCCGGGCGATGCCGACAACGCCGGTCAACAGACGCAGACGACTCCGGCCGAGCGACCGCCGCGGGCGCGGCCGGCATGGCATGGCGGGCGAGCCCCGCAGATAGGTTGCGGGCATCGTCACGCGCCGTCACAGAAGGTTTCGCCGGGCACGCCGAGAGGTGCCGCACTTCGTCTACTCGCGCTGGGACGGGACCCAGACCGGCTTCGACCTCGACGCCGACCACCTCATGGCCGAGATGGCCGACGAGCTGCTCTACCACGGCGACGTCAACAGCGCCCTGCGCCGGCTGATGCAGGGCGGCCTGACCGACCGCGACGGCAGGCGACTCGAAGGCATCCGGGAGATGCTCGAACGGCTCCGGGAGCGCCGCCACGAGCTGCTCGACCGCTACGACCTCGGCGGCGTGTTCGACGACATCGCCGACGAGCTGCGAGAGGTGATCGAGATCGAGCGGGTTGCCCTAGCGGACAAGGCTGCCGAGGCCTCCGCAGCCAGAGCAGCCGACGACGAGCGCTCCGCGGAGCTGATGGGCGACACCGCGGCGCTCAAGCAGATGGAGCTCGACATGCTCCCCCCGGACCTCGCCGGCCAGGTGCGCGGGCTGCAGGGCTACGACTTCGAGGCCGCCGAGGCCCGCGAGCGCTTCGAGAAGCTCCTGGAGAATCTGCGCTCGGAGATGATGCAGCAGGCGCTGGACCAGATGGCGGAGGGCATCAACGAGATGTCCGGCGAGCAGATGCAGCGGGTCGTCGACATGCTCGCCGAGCTCAACTCCATGCTCGAACAGCGCGCTGCCGGCATCGAGCCGGACTTCGCCGGCTTCATGGAGCGCTTCGGCGACTTCTTCCCGGAGAACCCGCAGACCCTCGACGAGCTGCTGGAGATCATGGCCCGACGCATGGCCGCCATGGCGCAGATGCTGAACTCGATGACCCCCGAGCAGCGCGCCCAGCTCCAGGAGCTGAGCGATCAGCTGATGGCCGACATGGACCTGAACTGGCAGATGAACCGCCTGGCCGAGAACCTCCGCCGCCACGCCCCCGAAGCCGGCTGGGGCCGCTCGTTCGACTTCCGAGGCACCGACCAGGTCGACATGGGTCAGGCCCTGGACCTGATGGGCGAGCTCGGCGACCTGGACCAGCTCGACAACCTGCTGAGCAGCGCGGCGAGCCCCGGCGCGCTGGCCGAGGTCGACATCGACCGGGCCCGCGACCTGCTGGGCGACGAATCGGCCGAGAGCCTGCAGCGCCTGGCCGAGCTGGCCCGCATGCTCGAAGAGGCGGGCCTGATCGAGAACCGCGACGGCGCCTACGAGCTGACCCCGAGGGCGATCCGGCGCATCGGCAGCGGCGCCCTCGAGGAGATCTTCAAGCGGCTTTCGCCCAGCGCCCTGGGCGGTCATGCGATCGAGCGCAGCGGCGTCGGCCACGAACGCGACTTCGACACCAAGCCATTCGAGTACGGGGACCGCTTCAACCTCCACATCCACAAGACGCTGCGCAACGCGGTGGCCCGCAGCGGCGGGGGAGTCCCGGTGCAGCTCGCGCCCGAGGACTTCGAGATCGAGCGGACCGAGCAGCTCGTGCGCTCCAGCACCGTGCTGATGCTCGACGTGTCGATGTCGATGGCGATGCGCGACAACTTCCTGCCCGCCAAGAAGGTCACCATGGCCCTGCACTCGCTGATCTCGAGCCGCTACCCCCGCGACTACCTGGGCATGGTCTCCTTCAGCGAGATCGCCCGCGAGTTCAGCGCCGCGAGCCTGCCCGAGCTGTCCTGGGACTACGTGTACGGCACCAACATGCACCACGCCTTTCGCATCGCCCGGCGGATGCTGGCCAAACAGCCCGGCACCAAGCAGATCATCATGATCACCGACGGCGAGCCCACCGCCCACATCACGCCGAGCGGTCAGCCGTTCTTCGCCTACCCGCCGTCGGCGGAGACGGTGGAGCACACCCTCGACGAGGTGGCCCGCTGCACCCGAGACGACATCCGCATCAACACCTTCGTGCTGGACGTGACCCACTACCTGCAGAACTTCGTGGAGCAGGTGTCGCGCATGAACGGCGGCCGGGCCTTCTTCACGAACAACCGCGAGCTCGGCGACTTCGTGCTGATGGACTTCGTGGAGCACAAGCAGAGCCTGCTGCGAGGACGCCGCTAGGCCACTCCCGGATGCCGGCGGCGGCTAGCGGGCCGGCGCCTGCCGGGGGCCGAGCCGTCGCGTCGCGGTGGCCGTGTGCGGGTGCCTGCCGCGGGTCGAGCCGTCGCGTCGCGGTGGCCGTGTGCGGGTGCCTGCCGGGGGCCGAGCCGTCCCGTCGCGGTCCGGCTCGGGGGAGCGGCCCGGCCCGGTTTCCCAAAGATGTCGAGAAATCACGAGATGGTTGACAGCCGTCGCCTACAATGGTGTAATTACAGACGTGTCGAGCCGCGCCGTCACGGTGGGCTCAAGTTCCGCAGGAGCGAGCATGGCCTACAATCTCAGCGACATCGATCCGGACGAGTCGCCTTGGCAGGCATCGGCAAACTGCCTCGGCGTCGACCCCGACCTCTTCTTCCCCGAGCGGGGCGGCTCCACCCGTGAGGCCAAGGCGGTCTGCGCCGGCTGCGTTGTCCGCGACGAATGCCTCGACTACGCCCTGGAGCACGGCGAGAAGTTCGGCATCTGGGGAGGCCTGAGCGAACGCGAGCGCCGCCAGGTGCGCCGCCGACGCGCCGCTGCACGGGCCGCCGCCGCCAACGTCGACACCTACAGCGCCTGACGACGCGCCGCGCAGCCGCACGCCGTCTCGCGCAGCCGCACGCCGTCTGCTGGGCTTCGCGCTGTGCTAGGGTTCGGGCATGGGTCGAATCGGTGCTCCTGAGCTGATCATCGTCTTGGTGCTGGTGCTGCTGATCTTCGGCGGCGCAAAGCTGCCCAAGCTGGCGCGCTCGCTGGGCCAGGCACAGAAGGAATTCAAGACCGGCCTCAGCGAAGGCGCCACCGAAGACGGCGCCGAGAACGGCTCCGCCGACAAGTCCTAGCCAAGCCCTAGCCGAGCAGCAGCCGAGCAGGCTTGCCCGGCTCTCTCGGCCCGGGGACGGCGCAGGCGGCGACGCCGCCGCCGAATCGAAGCCGCTGATCCGCCTCTACACTGGCCCGCCATGACCGACACCGCCGACGCCGAGACAGCGGAGCCGCCCATCGGGGGCGCAACCATCGTCTACCTGGGTCCCGTGGCGCCGCACTGGGAGGTCTGGCCCGACTACGGCGACCGTCCGCTGATGGAGAGCTTCCGCGACCGGGTGCACGCCCGGCTGCTGCTGCTGCCGCCGCACGACCCGCAGTTCCGGCGCAACCGGGAGCGGGTCAACCGCGACGCCGAGCGCGAGCGCATCACCGTGTCCTGGGACTTGGGCTATCCCGAAGAAGAAGAAGAGGGCTGACGTCGACGAGAGCCGACTGCCCGACAGAGGTGCCATGACCAAGAGCGGCGTCGAGACAGGCGGTCCTGAGGCGAAGACCGACGGCGCGGGCACGGATCCCGCATCCGGCGAGCCGATCGCTGCGGTCGGCGGCTGGGATCGCAACGACGCCAACCTGTTGAACCGGGAGCTGAGCTGGCTGGCCTTCAACGCACGGGTGCTCGAGCTGGCCCGCAACCCCGACGTCCCGCTGCTGGAGCGCGCCCGCTTCCTGGCGATATACGAGAGCAACCTCGACGAGTTCTTCCAGGTGCGGGTCTCGCGCCTGCAGCACCGGGTGGCGGCGCAGATCACGGCCCGCACCCCCGACGGCCGGACCCCCACCGGCGAGCTGCGCGAGATCCGCGAGGTCGTCATCGGCCTGGGCGACGACCACCAGGGCATCTTCGACGACGTGGTGCGCCCCGAGCTGGCCGCCGCGGGCATCGAGCTCGTCGACTTCGACGACCTCACCGCCAAGGAGCAGCACGAACTCGGCGAGCACTTCGTCGAGCGCATCTTCCCGGTGCTCACGCCGCTGGCCGTGGATCCCGGGCACCCGTTCCCCTACATCTCGGACCTGTCGCTGAACCTGGCCGTGCTCGTCCAGGACCGCTCCGAGGGCCGCCGCCGCTTCGCGCGCATAAAGGTGCCCAACACGCTGCCGCGCTGGGTGCGGGTGGGCGACGACCCCGCCGACAACGGCGGCGCCGCCAAGCCCCCGGGGAGCCGCCGGCACCGCCACAAGCACAAGCACCGCCCCGAGCGGCCCGAGCAGCCCGAGCGGTTCGTGCTCTCCGAGCAGGTGATCGCGGCCCACCTGCACCAGCTGTTCCCCGGCATGGAGATCGTGGAGCACCACACCTTCAGGGTCACCCGAAACTTCGACCTGGCGATCGAGGAGGAAGAGGCCGACGACCTGCTGGCAGCGGTGGAGTACGAGCTGCGGCGGCGCCGCTTCGGCCGGGCCACCCGCCTGGAGATCTCGTCGTCGATGTCTGAGGAGGTGCTCGACCTGCTGGTGCGCGAGCTCGACCTCGAGCCCCGCGATGTCTACGTGAGCCGTGCGCCCCTCGATGCCCGATCCCTCAACGAGATCGCAGGCCTGGACCGCCCCGATTTGCACTGGCGCCGCCGCTACGGCGTGACCGAGCCCGAGCTGCAGGTCGACGGCGACGACCCCGTGGACTTCTTCAGGGTGCTGCGCCGCAGCGACGTGCTGGTGCACCATCCCTATTCGTCTTTCAAGAACTCAGTGATCGAGTTCATCCAGCGCGCCGCGGCGGACCCCAAGGTGCTGGCCATCAAGCTCACCTTGTACCGCACGTCCGGCGACAGCCCGATCATCGACGCCCTGATAGCCGCCGCCGAGCGCGGCAAGCAGGTGGCAGTGCTGGTGGAGGTCAAGGCCCGCTTCGACGAGGCCGCCAACATCGGCTGGGCCCGTCGCCTGGAGCGCGCCGGGGTTCACGTGGTGCACGGCCTGGTGGGCCTGAAGATCCACACCAAGATCGCCATGGTGGTGCGCGAGGAGGCCTCGGGCATCCGCCGCTACTGCCACATCGGCACCGGCAACTACAACCACCGCACGGCCCGGCTGTATGAGGACTTCGGGCTGCTGACCGCCTCGCCGAAGGTGGGCGAGGATCTGGCCAACCTGTTCAACTTCCTCACCGGCTACGGCCGCGAGATTCACTACGACCGCCTGCTGGTGGCCCCCGACGGGCTGCGCAAGGGCCTCGTCAAGCTGATCAAGCGCGAGATGCGCGCCGAGCAGGGGCGGATCGTGTTGAAGATGAACGCCCTGGTCGACCACGCCATGATCGACAAGCTCTATGCGGCGTCGCAGGCCGGCGTGCAGATCGACCTGCTGGTGCGGGGCATCTGCTCGCTGCGCCCGCAGCTGCCGGGACTGTCGGAGAACATCCGGGTGCGCTCGATCGTGGGGCGCTATCTGGAGCACTCGCGGATGTTCTGGTTCGCCAACGGCGACGGCCCGGACTGCCCGAGGGTGCTGATCGGGTCGGCCGACTTGATGCCGCGCAACCTCAACCGGCGGGTCGAGGCGCTGGTGCGAGTCGACGATGCGCGCCTCAAGCAGCGGCTCCGCGAGGTCATCGACATCGAGCTCGCGGACGACCGCCTGGCCTGGACTCTCGACGGCGACGGCGTGTGGTCACTGCAGCGGGGGCCCGAGGGGATCGACTCGCATGTGCAGCTCCACAAGCTCGCCTCGGCGCGCTCTGGCGCCTGAAGCCAAGCCCCGCTGACGCCCGCCGTGGCCGGACCACCATCGCGGCGGCCTCCCCGGCGGCCTGTAGTCACCCCGTTCATGCGCATGGCCCGCGTGCATGCCATGGGCGCGGCATCCGACGCGTCGGTGGCGGTCGCACTGGCCGGCTCGATCTTCTTCTCGATCAGCCCCGAGGACTCCAGGGCCAGGGTGGTGCTCTACCTGGTGATCACCATGGCGCCCTTCGCGGTGGTGGCGCCGCTGATCGGCCCGGCCATCGACCGCGTGAAGGGCGGGCGGCGCATGATGATCATCGCCACCGCCGGCGGGCGGGCGGTGCTGGCGCTGCTGCTGATCGAGCACATCGAGACGCTGTGGCTGTTCCCGCTGGCCTTCGGGCTGCTGGTGCTGCAGAAGGGCTACGTCGTCGCCAAGAGCGCGGTGGTGCCCGAGCTGGTCCGCTCCGATGAGGATCTGGTCCTGGCCAACAGCCGCCTGGCGCTGATCTCGGCGGTCGCGGGGACCACGGGGGTGGCCGTGGCCGCGGCGGTGGCCTGGCTGGGCGGCCCCGGCGCGGCGGCCGGGCTGGCCTGTGCCGGCTTTTGCGCCACGGCCGTTCTCGCCTTGCAGATCGCGCCGGTGGTGGTGGCCGCCGAGCCGCCCGAGGATCTCGAGAAGGCCGAGCTGCGCGAGGCGTCGGTGGTCTGGGCGGCCACGGCCACCGCCGTGCTGCGCGGCCTGGTCGGGTTCGTCACCTTCCTGCTGGCCTTCGAGTTCCGAGGCGGCGAGGACAGCCTCGACGTGAGCGCCCTGGGCGCAGCAGCGGGCGGCGCCACGGCCAGCGCACGCGGCATCGACATCGCCGGCGACCCGGCAGCGCCCGCCTGGCACTTCTTGATCGTGGTGGTGGCCGCGGGCGGCGGCGCCCTGGTCGGCGCGCATGTGGCGCCGAAGGTGCGCGAGCGGATATCCGAGGAGCTGATGCTGCAGAGCGTGCTCGCCGCGGTCTGCGGGGCGGCGGTGTTCGCGGTGTTCGCCAAGAGCCTCTTCGGCACGACCCTGATGGCCTTCGTGGTCGTCTGCGCCGCGGCCACCGGCAAGCTGGCGTTCGACAGCCTGGTTCAGCGGGCCGCGCCCGACGCCAACCACGGGCGCTCCTTCGCCCGCTTCGAGACCCGCTTTCAGATCGTCTGGGTGCTCGGCGCGCTGGTCTCGGCCCAGCTGCCGCTGCACATCATCGTCGGCCACGTGGTGGTGGCGGTGACCGCGGCCTGCGGGCTGGTCTCCTACAGCCTGCGCCGCAGAGGGCGCATCGGGCGTCCCGGGATCGCTTCGCGGCTGTGGCGCGTCGCGAGGGCACGGGGCCGTCAGCGCTCGCCCGGACGCAGAGGCGACCGCGGCGGGTCGCGCAGGAGCGGGCGGGTGGGCCGCGCCGGGCCGAGGCTGACCCTCGACGACATCCGGCCCTCGCAGCCCCGGCCCCCGTCGGGCATCGATGACATCGTCGACGACATCGCCGACGACATCGCCGGACGCGACGACGACCACAGCGGCCTCGGCTAGCCGGCCAGGTTCTCGCCAGGCGCGCCGTTCTCGGCAGCGCAGCTCTCAGTCGGGCAGGTCGATCCTGGCCAGCCAGAGCCCCGGCGCTGAGATCTCAGCCGGCGTCGGCAGATGAGAGGCATCCGCGAACAGCCGGGTCAGCCCCTCGTCGCCTGCGCGCTCGAGCACCCCGGACACGAAGGCCGTGCCGAGGTCGTAGGTGTCTGCGCCGAGCTCGAATCCCAGGAGGCGCTCCACGAAGCGGTCGTTGCCGTTGGCCTGCACCCGCCGACGGCGCATGGCCTCGCTGAGCTTGGCGTAGGAGCCGATCAGGCCGGCGCCGATGCGGTCCATGACGTGATCCACGTAGCCCGACACGGCGGCCGTCAGCGCCTTGAGCTCTGGGGCGATTGCGGCCTGCTCGGTGCTGCGGACCGCTCCCAGCAGCGTCTCGGGATCGCCGAGGCGGGCCTGCAAGTCGCCTAGCCCCGACATGGGGCCCGACAGGTCGAGATCGTCGAACAGCGACCCCAGCACGGCGCTGTCGGACTCGAAGCTCGAGGCGTGGCGCGTCAGCAACCCGCTGATCCGCTCGGCGACCCCTGCCACACCGAGCACGGCATGGTGAGCCACCTCGTGAAGCGCGGCCCACAAGCGGACGTCGCTGCGATCCAGCGACCAGTCGTCGGCGAAGCGGTCCACGTTGGGCAACAGGATCAGCACCCCGTCGGCGCCGGACCCGGCGGCTCTGGGCACCGGCAGCTCGTAGCCGCCGAGCGCCCGGCCCGCCAGGTTGCCCACCATCGAGGCGGTGGTCATCGTCGACAGCATCGGGGCCAGCAGCTCGGACAGCCCTTTGAGCATGGCTGCCATCGGGTCGATGTCCGCGATCTCCGCCGAGTCGGCGTCGGGGTCCCGCATGGCCGCGGTCAGCGAGCCGCTGAGGCTCGCCAGCAGCGTCTGGTAGTCGTCGACCGTGCGGTCCGCCCACTGCGTGCGGTTGAGCACCTCCACCTGCAGCGACGACCCGCGTGCCACCGTCAGCCCGCTTGCGCCGGCCACGTGCAGCTCGGCGATCCGCACCAGCTCGGTGACCGCCCGGCGGTCCACGGGGTCGACGTTGGGCTCGGCGCGGCCCTCGTTGGCTATGGCGCCTGCGATCCGGCGGGCGTTCTGGGGGTCGTTGCTGCCGATGCCCTGCAGCGACTCGAAGAGGCCCTCCAGGAACGGGATCCCGCCGAAAGGGTCGTCGTCGCGTGGAGAACTGTCGCTCATGGCGGCATCGTAGAAGGGTGAGTCGGGCATTGACAGGCGCCGCTGGCGTGAGCCGGGGCGCGGGCAGACCCAAGGCTGCCTGCGGGCACAATAGGGCGATGCCCGCAGCAGCGAGTCGGGTAGCGCCGAGATGAGGGTCGTGGTGACCGGCGCGGCCGGCGCCGTGGGCTCCAGGGTCACCCGGCGGCTCGGCGCCACAGCCGACGTGGAGGTGGTCGCCTTCGACCGGGCGCGCAGCGCCGCAGCTCCCGGCGTCGAGGCGCGGCGCGGCGACCTCGCCTCGGCCGACCTCGCGGCCCTCTTCGAGGGCGCCGCTGCGGTGGTGCACCTGGCCGGCGCGGTGCGACCTGGCGACTTCGACGAGGCCGACGCCGAGGCGGAGATGCGCATCCTGGGGCGGGTGCTGGAGGCCGCCGCGGAGTGCGGGGCCGGCCGCTTCGCCATGCTGTCGACGGCCATGGTCTACGGCGCCTGGTCGCACAACCCGCTCCCGCTCACCGAGGACTCCCCGGTCGACCCCAACCCCGACTTCGCCTGGGCGGTGTCGCGTGCGGAGATGGAAGCCGAGGTGCGGCGCTGGGCCTCGGCCGGCTCTGTGGCCGCGGCGATCCTGCGGCCCACGGCCGTGGTCACCGACGACGACCTCGGCGCCCTGGCCAAGCTGCTGCACTCCGCGCGCACCGGCATCGCCGCCGACGGCGACCCGCCGGTGCAGTACCTGCACGTCGACGACCTGGCGGCCGCCGTGGCCTGCGTGGTGCTCTCAGGCTTCGACGGCATCGCCAACGTCGCCCCCGACGGCTGGATCCCGCCCGACGCGCTGAACGACCTCGAAGGGCCGCGGCCCCGCCTGCGGGTGCCGTCGTGGCTGGCCCAGGCGCTGGCCGCGCTTCGCTGGCGGGCCGGGCTGGCGCCGATCCCGCCGGGAATCATCGCCTACACGTCGCACTCCTGGGTCGTGGCCAACGACCGGATCCGCAGCCTCGGCTGGTCGGCGGTCCACAGCAACGAGCAGGCCTGGGTGGTGTCGCACGACCCCGGCCCGCTGGACCGCATCCCCGCCGGCCGCCGTCAGCAGCTCGCCCTGGGCGCAGCAGGCTCGCTGCTGGCGGGCATCGCCGCGCTGGCGGTCGCGGTGCTACAGCGGGCACGCCGCGCCCGCGCCAAGGCCGCGCCGTTCTGGAGACGCTGACCCCGGCGCGCCGCGCTCGTGCGACGGCTCGTGCCGAGGCGCCTGCACCGCCGGGTGACCGCTCAGCGGACGCCCTCGGCCTTACGATGGGGCGATGCTCGTTGAGCCCGTCGACGACACCTGGGTCGGACTGACCGACGAGGAACTGCCGGCGAGCCGGGCCGCGGACTGGGCGGTGAAGCCCGACTGCGGGGCCGTGGTGCTCTTCAGCGGCATCGCCCGGGACCACTCGCCCGGACGCGAGGGCGTGCAGCGCCTCGAATACGAGGCCTACGAGGCCCAGGTGACGCCGCGCCTGGTCGACATCGCAACCGAGATGCGCCGCCGCTGGCCCGACATCGGCCGCATCGCCTTGCTGCACCGCACCGGCGTGGTGCGCCTCGGCGAGTCATCGGTGGTGGTCGTGGCCTCCGCCCCGCACCGGCGGGAGGCGTTCGCGGCGGCGTCGTATGCCATAGACACCCTCAAGTCCACCGTCCCCATCTGGAAGCGCGAGACCTGGGCCGACGGCGAGTCCTGGGGGCTCGAGGCCCAGCACATCACCGAGGCGGGACTGCTGTGATGCCCGCAGCGCGGCCTGTGGCGCCGGTCCGCAGCGGGGCCGCGCCGTGAACAACGCCGTGGCCTTCCTGGCGCTGCCGGTGCTGATCGCCGTGGCGGGCTCGGTGCTGATGTGGACGCTGGCCCGCGCCCGCCGGCGTCGCAACGCAGATTCCCACGGCCATCTTCGGGCCTTCCGCTACCGGGGAGGTGACACGCCGATCCCCCAGCCAAGCGGTATTGTCCCCCACGAGCCCGACGAGGAGTAGCGACCGCTGGCACGAGATCTCGCCATCGACCTGGGCACAGCGAACACCCTGATCTACGCCCGCGGCGAGGGGATCGTCCTCAACGAGCCTTCGGTCATCGCCTTGAACAAGGACAGCAACGAAGTCCTTGCCATGGGGCACGAGGCCCAGCACATGATCGGGCGCACCCCCGCCTACATCGTCGCCGTGCGGCCCCTGCGCAAGGGCGCCATCACCGACTTCGACGTCACCCAGCGCATGATCAGCCTGCTGTTGCAGCGAGTCGGCGTGAGCCGGCTCAACCGGCCGCGGGTGGTGATCTGCGTGCCCTCGGCGATCACCGCCGTCGAGCGCCGAGCCGTGACCGAGGCCGCCAGGCGGGCGGGCGCGGCCGAGGTGTCGCTGCTGGAGCAGCCGGTCGCCGCGGGCATCGGCGCGGGCCTGCCGATCAGCGAGCCGGTGGGCAACATGGTGATCGACATCGGCGGCGGCACCACCGAGTCGGCGCTGCTTTCGCTGGGCAGCGCCGTGGTGATCGAGGCGGTGAGGGTCGGCTCCTTCGACATCGACGAGGCGGTCCAGGCATACGTGCGCCGCGAGCACGGCATCGCCGTGGGGGAGCGCACCGCGGAGATGATCAAGAAGATCCTGGGATCGGCCGCCCCCACGCCCGACGAGGTCGACGCCGAGGTGCGCGGCCGGGAGCTTCAGAGCGGCCTGCCCAAGACGGTGGTGCTCACCTCCGAGGAAGTGCGCGAAGCCATCGAGGAGCCGGTTTCGACGATGGTCGACGCCATGCTGAGCTGCCTGGCCCAGGCCCCGCCGGAGCTGGTGCAGGACGTGATGGTCGAGGGCGTGTCGCTGGTCGGCGGCGGCGGGCTGCTCAAGGGCATGGCCGTCCGCCTGGCACGAGACGCCGAGGTGCCGGTGCGCCTAGTCGAAGCGCCGCTGGAGACCGTGGTGCTGGGGGCGGGCAGGGTGATCGAACACGACGAGTCGCTCAGGGCGCTGTTCATGGGGGGCGGGCAGTCGCTGTCACGGCGCTGAGCCGGCCGGGCCCTGCGACACTGCCGTCAGCGGTCGTCGCCTGGCTCGCTCAGGCCGTCGAGTCCGGACGGGCCGACGAGATCGTCGACGATGTCGCGCACCTGGCGGTCGGGGTCGCTGCGGGCGCGTTCGTTGGCCTCGTCCACGTCGGGCCCCGAGAAGGCGGCCAACGCGACCAGCGCCCGGCGGCGCACCGCCGGCTTGTCGGTCACCGCAGCCAGGATTGCGGCGCGGCCTGCCTCGTCGCCGAGCGCCCCGAGTGCCGCCACGGCAGCCTCGCGCACCAGCGGGTCGTCGTGGCCGGAGCTGAGGGCGACCAGGCGTTCCAGTGGGCGCAGATCCTCCGGCCGCTCGCCACAGCACCACGCTGCCTGCTCGACAACCGAGTCGTCGGGGTCGGCCAGCAAGGCCGAGACGTCGATGTCGCCGTTGGGCGCGGCCAGCTCCAGCGCGGCCAGGCGCACCCTGGCCGCTGGGTCGCCGAGGCCGGCGCGCAGCTCGTCGTCGGCCAGCGCGTCGAGGCGTGCCAGCGAGCGAAGGGCCGCCTCGCGTACCGCGGGATCGCTGTCGGCCAGGCCCTGTCGGGCAGTCTGCGGGTCGCCGACATGGCCCGCCACGGCGACCTCGCGCCTGCGCGCCGGTGCGTCGTTCACCGGCCTGGCGCGTGCGGCTCGCCGCTCTCGGGCTCGTCGTCCACAAGCTCGCAGGCCACAGGCCCCGCTCAGCTGACGGCTTGCTCGAGGAAGGTGCCCATCACCACCAGGGTTGCGCCGATCACCACCGCCAGGGCCACGCCGAGGCCCGTCACGATCGCCGCCAGCACCACGAGCGCCCGGATCCGCTCCCACCAGCGCACATAGGCCTTGCGGCCCACGACCGGCCGGTCCACGCGCCTGGGCAGCAGTCCCAGCGCCCGCAGCGAGTCCACGGCGATGACCCTGATGCGCGGCCAGAGCGGGTTGCTGAGGCCGAAGACGAGCTCTGCGTCGTCGTCGGCATCGTCGCCCGGGTAAGGCGGCACAGCGCCTCGGCGGGCGCCGGTTAGCGTGGGGCCGGCCTCAGCGCCTGTCGGCCGGCTTGCCGTCACGACGAGCCCCGAACCGAGGCAGCATCCCCCGAGACACTCCCCGAGACGCCCGATGCCAGAGTCCGACTCACCACACGAGAGGCTAGCGCAGCCCGCCGGGCCGTCCGCTGTGCCCGGTTCGCCACCATCGGCCAGTTCGCCCGGCCGTCGCCTGTCTGCTGCGGGCCGCCGGCTGTCTGCTGCGGGCCGCCGGCTGCCTGGCTGGGCCGCGGTCATCGGCACAGCCGTCGCCGTGGTCATCGCATCGCTGGTGGTGCCTGCCCAGTGGCTGGGCTCGATCACCCCGGGCAACGCGCTGGTCGACTCCGGGGCGGTGGCCGTCAAGCGCGGCTCGGCGCTGACCATCGCGGACCGGGTGTCGATCGAGGGCCTCGAGGTCTTCGAGCCCGACGGCGAGATCCTGCTGACCACCGTCTCGGTCGACTCCAGCGTCACGGTCTTCGAATGGCTGCAGTCCGCTTTCGTCGACCACATCGAGCTGCGCTCACGCGAGGAGGTGTTCGGCGACCGCACGCCCGATGAGCAGCGTGAGCACAACCTGGAGCTCATGCAGGGATCGAAAGAAGCCGCCGTGGTCGCCGCCTTGCACCACCTGGGCATCGACGCAGTCAACGAGACCGGGATCGGCATCGGCTACGTGATCGAAGACGGCCCGGTCGCCGGGCTGGTCGAGCCTGGCGAGGTGATCGTCGGCCTCGACGGCGCCGAGATCACCTCCATGGAGTCGCTGCGCGAGGTGCTCGACAACGTCGAGCCCGGCGGCGACGCCGAGATGCTGGTCGAGGACCACTCCTCCGGTCGCCGGCGCACGGTCGATTTCGTCTACGGCAGCCATCCCGAGGGCCTCGCGGGCGGCTTCATCGGCGTCGGCGACGTGGTGGTGCGGGTCATGGATCTGGACCTGCCCTTCGACATAGACATCGAGTCCGGCGCCATCGGCGGGCCGTCCGCGGGGCTGGCCTTCACGCTCACGCTCATCGACCTGCTCACCTCCGGCGAGCTCACCGGCGGCGCCCGCGTCGCCGCCACCGGCACGATCAGCCGCGGCGGCCTGGTGAGCGCGGTCGGCGGCGTCGCCCAGAAGGCCGCGGCGGCGTCGCTCAGCGACGTCGACCTGTTCATCGTGCCCATCGACACCCTGGATGCGGCCCTCGCCGCGCAGACCGACACCGAGATAGCAGGCGTCGCCGACCTCGACGAGGCGCTGGAGGCGCTGGCAGGCCTGGGCGGGGACATCGATGACCTGGCGCTGGAGCTGCCCGAGGGCGAGCTGAGCTGAGCCGGCGCCCGCCCTGCGGGAATCGCAGGTCCGCCGCCGAGCCCGAGGCGCCGCAGCCGCTCAGCGGATCGCAGGCCCCGAATGCCGCCGCCGGGCCTGGCAGCCGTCCTAGCATCGTCGTCGATGCCGTCCAGCGAGCCGCTCGACCCGTCGTCGCTCGAACACGCCTCCTTTCGGATCGTCCGGCGTGGCTTCGAGACCTCCTCGGTGCGCGGCGTGCTGGACCGTGCCGCGGCGGAGATAGCCGAGCTGCGACGCCTCAACGCCGAGCTGCAGGCCCGCCACGACGAGCTGATGGCCGGCTCGGGGCTGGACCTGCTGGAAGCCCATCGGGTGGCCTCGGCGCTGGGCACCGAAGCCAGTCAGGTGCTCGAGGCTGCCCAGGTGGCCGCCGCCGAGCGGGCCGAGCGGGCCGAACGCGAGGCGCAGGCCGTCCACGAGGAGGCTGTCGCTGCTGCCGGGCTGCTGCGCGAGACAGCCGCCGAGGACGCCGAGGGCATGCGCGAGCAGGGCGAGGCTCGGCGCTCAGAGATCATCGCCGAGGCCGAGACCGAGGCGGCGCGCATCGTCGAGGAGGCGCGCCTGGCCGGCAGGGACATGGTGCGCGAGGCCCAGACGGTGCGCGAGCGGATGCTGCGCGACCTGGGGCGCAAGCGACACACCGGCCGGGCCCAGGTCGAGCAGCTGCGGGCGGTCCGCGACCGCCTGCTGGAGTCGCTGGGGGTGGTGCAGGCGAGCCTGGACGACGCCCTGGCCGATCTGGCGGCGTCGGTGCCCGAGGCCCGGCGGGCCGCCGAGAGGGCGGGCCTGCGGATATCGGAGCAGCGTGAGTCCTCAGCCGGCGAACTGGAGGCCGAGATCGAGGCGGCCCGGATTGCGGGCCTCGGCCTGACCGACCCTCTGGACCCCGTCGACACAGCCGGCGACGACCCCGGACCCGACGTACCGGCTTTCGTCACCTCTGAGATGGCGTCGCTGTCCGACGTCGACGCCGCCCTCGCCCCCGCGGATGCCGAGGCCGAATCTGCCGAGGCTGAGCCCGCTGAGCCTGGCGGGCCCGAGCCGTCCGCCGCTGCCGGGGCCGAATCTGGCGCGCCTGCGCCTGCTGGGCCTGTCGAGCCCGAGCCGGCCGAGCTTGTTGAGCCTGCTGAGCCCGAATCTGTTGAGCCTGCGCCTGCAGGGCGCGAGCCCGACGCCGTCGACGACGTCTTCGCCAAGCTCCGTCAGGCCACCGCGCAATCCGAGGCCGCCGCAGCCCGAGAGGCCGCCGCAGGGCCAGAGGCCGATGAGCCCGCAGCACCAGAACAGCCCGACGCCGAGCCGGCAGAACCCGATGCGGACGCCGCCGAGGAGCCGGCAGCGCCCGACGAGCCCGAGCAAGACCAGGCCCGCAGCGAAGCCGTCGAGTCGGCCGGCCGTGCGCTCAAGAAGGTGCTCGTCGACGAGCAGAGCACGCTGCTGCACCGCATCCGCAGCCAGGGCGACGACGCCGTGGCCGAGCTGCTCGCCGACCCAGACCGCGCCGGTGCCTACCGCCAGGCCCTGCTCCCGCTGCTGCGCGACCTCACCGCCCGGCAGGGCGCGCCGGACTCGCTG
This sequence comes from Acidimicrobiales bacterium, assembly GCA_965214285.1. Lineage (GTDB taxonomy): Bacteria > Actinomycetota > Acidimicrobiia > Acidimicrobiales > Aldehydirespiratoraceae. Next base: position 2,938,094 of record OZ243946.1, on the reverse strand, counting down.
GATCTGGCCCCCGCCGCCGAGCGCTTCGACGAGCTCGCCTTGGGGCCCGTGGAGCAGCGCCTCGGTGAGCTGATCGACTCCGGCGCCGATCCCGACGAGCTGGCCGCCGCGGTGCGCAGCCTCTACCGCGAGACCCGCACCCGGCGGATCCCCGAAGCCGCCGAGGCTGCCGTCGCGGCCGCGGCCGATCTGGCCGTGCAGGCAATGGCCGAAGGCGACGGGCCGCTAGAGTCCTAGCCGATGCGCCGCTCCCAAGACCTTCCCTCCGGTCGTTCCGCGCCCCGCAGCATGCGCACGCGCATCGTCATCGCCGCAGTCATCGCCTGTCTCGTGGTGCTGGCCCTGTCGCTGCGGGGCATCGCCGGCTTCTACACCGACTTCCTGTGGTTCGACTCGCTGGGCCGCACCGACGTCTGGCGACAGGTGCTCGGCGCAAAGATCGCTCTCACGCTCATCTTCCTGGCGCTGTTCTTCGTCATCTGCTGGTTCAACCTGTTCATCGCCGACCGCCGCGCCCCGAGCGCCCGCCCCGCCGGGCCAGAAGAGGAGCTCCTGGCCGGCTACCGGCGCATCGCCGAGGGCCGCAGCGGCCTGATCCGCATTGCGGTGTCGGCGCTGTTCGCGCTGTTCGCAGCGGGCGGCGTCGGCAGCAACTGGGAGCAATGGCTGCTGTTCGTCAACCGCCGCGACTTCGGCATCACAGACCCCCAGTTCGACACCGACATCGGCTTCTACGTCTTCGAGCTGCCGTTCCTGAGCTTCCTTGTGGACTGGGCGTTCGCTGCCTTCGTAATCGTCTTCGTCCTCGTCGCCATCTCCCATTACGCCAACGGCGGCATCCGCTTCGCCGTGCCCGCCGGCGCCCAGCGGGTCACCCCCAGCGTGAAGGTCCACCTCAGCGCCATCCTGGCGGTGCTGGCCGTCATCCGCGCCGCGGACTACTGGCTGACCCGCTACGAGCTCACCGTGTCGAGCCGTGGCGTGGTCGACGGCGCCCTCTACACCGACGTCAACGCCCAGCTCCCGGCCACGCACCTGCTGATCGCCATCTCGCTGAGCGCCGTGCTGCTGCTGGTGATCAACCTGCGGCTGCGCGGCTGGGTGATGCCGATCCTGGCCGTGGGCCTGTGGGCCTTCACCGCCATCGTGATGGGCGGCATCTACCCGGCGTTCGTGCAGCGCTTCCAGGTGGAGCCCAACGAGACCAGCCGCGAGGCGCAGTACACGCTGCGCAACATCGACGCCACCCGGTCAGCGTTCGCCCTGGTGCCCGGCGAGGATCTGACCCAGATCGACTTCGACTACACCAAGGAGCTGACCGCGGACGACATCCGCAGCCACGCCGACACGATCCGCAACGCCAGGGTGCTGGACCCCGTCGTCACCCACCCCACCTTCGAGCGCTTCCAGGCCCAGCGCGAGTTCTACCGCTTCCACGGCAGCCCGGTGGGGCGCAACACCGCTGAGGTGTCGCTGGACACGGACCGCTACATGGTGGACGGCCAGCTCACCCAGGTGGTGATGGGGGTGCGCGAGCTGAGCCTCGGCGATCTCGCCTGGGAGCGCGAGCACGTGCGCCTGACGCATGGCTACGGCCTGGCGATGGCCCGCGCCAATGCCACCACCGGCGAGGGGCGCCCGGACTTCCTCGCGGGCGGCCTGCCCGTGGAGGTCGATGCGGCGCTGGACCTGGGCTTCGACCGGCCGCAGATCTACCACGGCGAGGGAATCGACGGCTATGCGCTGGTGGGCGCCTCGGTCGACGAGATCGACTACGTCGACAGCGGCACCAACGAGAACGTGCTGAACCGCTACGAGGGCACCAGCGGCGTCGCCATGGGCTCGTTCGTGCGGCGGGCGGCGTTCGCCATGCGCTTCGGCCAGATCGAGCCGCTGATCTCCAACTTCGTCGAGAGCGACACCCGCGTCATCTACATCCGCGACGTGCACGATCGGGTGCGCAAGCTGGCGCCTTTCCTGGAGTTCGACTCCGATGCCTACCCGGTGGTCGTCGACGGCACCGTGCACTACGTGATCGACGCCTACACCACCTCGGACCGCTACCCCTACAGCCAGCGGGCCGAGAACTCGCGGCTGGTTCACGAGAGCGGGCTCAGCGGCGCTTCGTTCAACTACGTGCGCAACTCGGTGAAGGCCGTGGTCGACGCCTTCAGCGGCGAGGCGACGTTCTACGTGATGCCCGTGGAGGACCCGATCATCGACGCCTGGCGCAGCGCCTTCCCAGGCCTGTTCACCGACTTCGACGAGATGCCCGTGGAGCTGCGCGACCATCTGCGCTACCCCCAGGATCTGTTCCGGGTGCAGACCAACATGTGGGCGCGCTATCAGGTGAGCAACCCCGAGAGCCTGATCATCGGCAGCGAGCGCTGGGCGGTCGCCCAGGACCCCGGACGGCGGGTCGTCACCGGCTCCACCGAGTCGTTCTTCGACGAGGAGACCGAGCTGGTGGTCGACCGCGAGCAGCGCATCGACCCCTACTACACGCTGCTGAACCTGCCCGGCGAGGACGAGGCCTCGTTCGTCACGCTGCGCAGCTTCGTGCCCTTCGACGAGAACGACGACCGCCGCGAGCTAGTGGCGTTCACGGTCGGCGAGACCACCGCGGATGGCAATACGCGCCTCGTCACCTACGAGATCACCTCGCCCGATGCCCCCGGCCCGGTGCTGGTGGCCTCGAGCATCGCCCAGGAGGAGGCCATCTCCAGCCGGCTCACGCTGCTCGACGAGAGCGGATCCACCGTCGAGTTCGGCGACCTGCTGCTGCTGCCCATCGCCGACACGATCCTGTGGGTGCGGCCTCTTTACGTGGCAGCCGAGGGCACCTCGTCGGTGCCGACGCTGGAGGCGGTGATCGCCACGGTCGGCGAGGGCGAGAAGATCGCAATCGGCGAGGACTTCAGCGACGCCTTGTCGCAGCTGTTCGCCGGCGAGAGCTTCGACGACCTGCTCGGGGACGGCGCCGCTGCGGCCCCTGCCGGCGAAGACGCTGCCGAGACCGACTCGGGTTCGGCCGACGATGCGCCTGCCGAGGATGCGCCTGATGATGACGGCGCCGGCGCGGCCGACGACGAGCCCTCGGTTCCGCCCGACGCCGAGGCTTCCGAGGTGCTGTCGGAGATCGCCGAGCTGTTCGAGGAGCGCGATGAGGCTCTGGCCGAGTCGCCGCCGGACAGGGTCGCCGCCGCCGAACTGCTGGATCAGATAGCCGAGCTGCTCATGAGAGTCGCAGGTTCCCCATGATCGACATGACTAGGCTGTTGCCCCGTCTGCCCCGTCTTCTGTCCGCGGTTGGGGTAGTCGTGCTTTCGTCCGTGGTCCTGGCCGCCTGCAGCGACGACTCCGACGACGACTCGGGCGATGCCGCCGACACGTCTGTCGATGCCGAGCCCGCCGACGAGGCGCCTCAAGACGACGAGCCCTCGGTTCCGCCGACCACCGTCACCAACCCCGCCGGCACCACCCCGCTGCCGGACCTGCTGCTGCAGGTGGTGTCCTTCGGCGAAACCGGCTCCGTCCGCATTGTCAATCACAAGAACACCGATGCCTCCGTCTCCGACGTGTGGCTGTGCCAGGCCGATGTCGCCCTCCATCTGGCCGACGTCGTCGACGATGCCGAGATCCCGGCCCTTGAAACGGCAAAGGTCGAGGCGGCCGACATCGGCGGTCTCGACATCGAGGGCGGCGAGTTGGCGCTCTACGGTGGCGACGAGTGCGAGGATCCCGAGGCCCTCTTCGGCTTCGTGCAGTGGGGCACGGGCGGAGACCGCCACGCCGCAGCCGCCGCCAATGGGCTGTGGCCCGAGGGCGAGACCGTCACGCCCGATCCGGCCAACGGAAACATCGAGCTCTGGGGGGATCCCTCCGACCCGTATTCCTGGAGCTGAGGGCCTCAGCTTCCAGCTACGGCCGGCTCATCAGCGACCGGCTGGCTACGCGCTTTCGGCCCGTTTCGTCCGCGGCCGGCTCGTCACAGCCGCGGCCAGCTCATCCGCGGCTAGCTGTGCCGCTGGATGATCCAGACGTGCATCGGGCTGCCGCCGATCACCTGGTCGTCGAGCCGGCTGAAGCCCAGCCTGTTCAGCAACGACGAGCCGTGCGAGTTGGCAGGGGAGGTCAGGGCATGGATCTGGTTGCCCGCATAGCGGCTCCAGGAGTCCGAGATCACGGCGTTGCCGGCCTCGGTGCTGTAGCCCTGGCCCCAGCCGCGTCTGCTCAGCGTGCAGCAGAACTCCACGGTCCCGCCTCGCAGCTCCAGGTTGCGACAGAGCCCGCACTCGCCGAGGAAGCTGCCGGTGTCGGCATGGCGCAGCGCCCACAGCCCCCAGCCCTCGCTGCGCCAGCAGCGCTCGTTGGCCTCCAGGGAGTGGACGGTCGCGACCTGCCCGCGCACGCCGCCGTCGAGGTGGCGCATGACCATGCGGTCGGCATACAGCGTTGCTGCTTCGATGTCGCTGGTCCCCAGCGGCTGAAGCACCAAGCGCCGGGTACGCAAGGTCGTTGCTTCCACGCCGTTATCCTGCCACGTCTTGCGCAGCTCTGCAGGGGGATATTCTCGCGGTGCCTGACGGGTTCGGGCCGGTCGTCTCAGCCGCCTGGCTGGCTGCCGAGCTGAGCGCCTCACGCCGGCCCGCCGGCGCATCGACGGACGACAGCCCGACGGCCGCCTCAGCGGGGTCCGGTGACCTGGCGGTGGTCGACTGCCGCTGGTATCTCGACGGGCGCTCGGGCCGGGCGGCCTATGACTCCGGCCACATACCCGGCGCCGTGTTCGCCGATGTGGACAGCGACCTGGCAGCCCCGGCGTCGTTGCAGGGCGGCCGTCACCCGCTTCCCGACCCTGCGGACTTCGCGGCCGCCATGGGCCGCCTCGGGATCGGCGACAGCACCAGGGTGGTCGCCTACGACGACGCCGGCGGGGTGATCGCCGGGCGGCTCTGGTGGATGCTCGACGTGCTGGGTCGTGCGGCCGCGGTGCTCGACGGCGGCATCGACGCCTGGACCGGCGAGCTGAGCACCGATCCGGGAGTGGCTGCGCCTGCGACGTTCACGCCGCAGCCCTGGCCGGCCGAGCGGATCATCACCTCTCAGGAACTGCTCGACGCCCTGGGCTCGGACCTGGTGATCCTCGACGCCCGCTCCGCGGAGCGCTACGCGCAGGGCGGCGCGATCGACGCCCGCCCCGGTCACATTCCCGGCGCTGTGTCGGCGCCCGCCACCCACAATCTCCGCGGCAGCCTCGCTGGCAGCGCTGCCGACAGTGCTGCCGCCGGTTCTGCCGGCAAGCGGCTGCGCTCAGCCGAGGATCTGGCCGAGCGCTACCGCCGTCTCGGCGTGCCGTCGGCGGGTGCAGGCGGCGCTGTCGCAGCGTCGTTGTCAGAGGACGCGGGCGGAACCTCGGCCTCCGGTTCGGCCGAGAGCGCTGCTGTCGTCGCCTACTGCGGCAGCGGGGTGTCGGCCTGCCTGGACCTGCTGGCGCTGCGCCGAGCCGGTCTGCCCGACGGCCGGCTCTACGTCGGCTCCTGGTCGGCGTGGGGCGCCGATGAGGATCTGCCCGCCGAGTTCGGCGGCCTGCCGTGACGGCGGCGACCTTGCGGCCCGCGGGCCCGCCGAGCCCGAGCCAGGTTCGGCGGGGTTGACTGTCGCCATGGACGTCACCCTGCAAGGCGCCGCCGCCCAGGCCAGGTCGATCGCCGACGGTGACATCTCAGCCGTCGAGCTTCTCGACGCCGTGCTCGGGCGCTACGAGCGCTTCAATCCTGTTGTGAACGCCGTGGTCGTCGAGCGCATCGACGCCGCCCGGTCACGTGCCGCCGAGGCCGACGCGGCGACCGCTGCGGGGGAGTCGTGGGGGCCGTTGCACGGGGTGCCGATGACGATCAAGGAGTCGTTTTGCTGGCTGGGCACGCCGTGCACCTCGGGTTTCGCCGAGCGGCTCGACTGGCGCCCCGAGCGCAACGACGAGGCCGTGCAGCGGCTGCTGGATGCCGGCGCGGTGATCTACGGTAAGACGAACCTGCCGGTGGGCATGGCCGACTGGCAGACGTTCAACCCGATTTACGGCACGACCGGCAACCCCTGGGATCCCGAGCTGATCCCCGGCGGGTCCTCGGGCGGGTCCGCTGCGGCGGTGGCCTCGGGGATGGCTGCGCTGGAGCTGGGGTCCGACATCGGCGCCTCGATCCGCAACCCTGCGCACTACTGCGGGGTGTTCGGGCACAAGCCCACCTTCGGCCTGGTGCCGACGGTCGGCCACGGCGATCCCGGCTCGCCTGTGACGATGGACATCGGCGTGGCCGGCCCGCTGGCGCGCACGGCGGGCGATCTGCGGGTGGGCCTGGGCGTGCTCGCCGGGCCGGGCGGGCTTGACGCGCGGGCGTGGCGGCTGGAGCTGCCTGAGCCTCGGGTCGCGCCCGAGCGCATGCGGGCTGCGGTGATGCTGGAGAGTCCCTGTGTGGAGCAGGATTCCGAGCTGACCGACCAGCTCGCGGCCACAGTGGATGCGCTGGCTGCCCTCGGGGTGAGCGTCGACTACGAGGCCCGGCCCGCGGTGGACCCCGAACGGTCGCATCTGATCTACATCGCCCTGCTGCGCTCGGCGACCGGGGCGGCGCTGTCGCGCGAGGGCTTCGAGGCGCAGCGGGCCAACGCCGAGCGCTTCGAGTCCGGGGACCGCGACTACCAGGCGCTGGCCGGCAAGGCGATCACGATGTCGCACTGGGAGTGGGCGGCGGCGCACGCCGAGCGCGAGCGGATGCGCCTGGCGTGGGACGAGTTCTTCGGCCGCTACGACCTGCTGCTGTGCCCGACGGCGGCGTCTGCGGCGTATCCGCACGACCAGGCGGGCGAGCGCTTCGAGCGCACCATCACGGTGAACGGCGCCGAGCGCTCCACGATGGACCAGCTGTTCTGGGCCGGCTGGTCGTGCGGCGTGCTGCTGCCGGCGACGGTGGCGCCCGCCGGGCTCACCCGCTCGGGGCTGCCGTGCGGGCTGCAGATCGTGGCCGGCCACGCCCGCGACCTGGAGGCCATCGCCTTCGCCGGGTTCATGGAGCGTGAGCTAGGCGGCTACGTCGGGCCCCCCGGCTACGCCTGACCCGCTGCCTTCCCGCGTGGGCTGGCTGCTGCCCGGAGAAATACAGAGGCCCCTCACGAGGAGGGGCCTCGGGTCCCGGACGACGAAGCGAACGGGGTGTTATGCGCCACACGCTAGCGGCACGCGGCGACCCTTTCAACCTCTGGCCCATGTCGGCCTCTGGAGACTCGCTGGGCTTTCGCGTCAGCCGAGGGCCGAATCGCGTCGAGGGCCGAATCGGGCGGAGCGGTTGGCAGTCGTGTCAGGAGCCGCTAGCTTGTCGCCTGCGGGGTGGAGCAGTCTGGTAGCTCGTCGGGCTCATAACCCGAAGGTCACGGGTTCAAATCCCGTCCCCGCCACCAATCCGATCGAGCTTGCCGTCGGGGACTGTCATCATGTTGGGGTGTTCAGCCCGATGGGGACCGTGGCGCGGGACTTGCGCCTGGCAGCCTCGTGGACGAAGCTGATCAGGCCGGAACTGGTGGCCAAGTGCCAGATGCCTGACGATGTCCGGGTCCCTGGGTCGTCTCGGGTGGTCAGCCGTCCGGTCGCCTGGAAATACAGGGGCCCCTCCTAGGAGGGGCCCCGGGGCCTGTGCGTCGAAGCGCACAGGGGGTTCTGATGGGCACTCTACCGGCACGCTGCGATCCCTGCAACACGGATGATGCCGACTCTCGGGCCGGGCGAGAAGGCCTGCTCCTGGGTCAAGGGCGGTCATCATCTCGGTGTGCTCGCCCCCTTGGGGACCGTGGCGCGGGACTTGCGTCAGGCAGCTTCGTGGGCGACACCGATCAGGACTGAGTTGGTGGCTGGGTGTCAGATGCCTGATGAGGTTCGGGTCCCTGGTTCGTCTCGGGTGCTCAGCCGTCCGGCTGCCTGGAAATGACAGAGGCCCCTCACGAGGAGGGGCCCCGGGGCCTGTGCGTCGAAGCGCACAGGAGGTTATGGCCCTCACCATATCGGCACGCTGCGACCCCTCGCAACCTTGGCGGACCCTCGCCACGAAAGCCCCCCGGCACCCGCCGGCTTCGCCGCATCGGAGACGACGGGCACGGTACCGCGGCGCGGCATCTTGACCTGGTGAATAGCCCCTGCATGGGTGCTCGGAAGAGGCCAGAATCAAGCTTTGGGCATGTTTGGCCGGACTTTGAGCGCTTGCGACCAGCGCGTCAGCGCAGCTAGCGGGGCTATTCTGCAGAAATTTGCAGTGTGACGTTGTGTCACAGTTATCGTGACGCTATAGTGGGGTCATGGACTTCACCGAGTATCCCGCATACCACCTAGTCGACATCGAGAACCTGACCGGTTCTCCCAGACCCACAGCCGATCAGGTAGCGGCCTGCAGAGACCTGTATCGAGCGGCCTTCGTTAGCGACGGCGACCTGGTCGTCATCGCCTGCAGCCACCGCGCCGCCCCGGTGGTCCGCTGGAGCTGGCGTCGTGGACGACACATCTGGCGGTCGGGGCCGGATGGCGCCGACCTGGCCCTCATCGACGCGATTCGCCAGGATCCGAGCGTTGTGCGCTGCCGTCGTGTCTTCGTAGGCTCCGGTGACGGCATCTTCGCAGATGATGTCGCCCGACTCGGCCGAGCGGGCATTCACGTCACCGCGGTGTCCCGGCCCGGAAGCATGTCGACAAGGCTGCGCCAAGCAGCGAGCGTCTGTGCCCTCTTGCCCTACAGGCCATCCGAACGCTGGGTTCTCCAGGAGTCTGCATGAACGAAGTCGGAGACGCCATCAGCGAGAGCACCGACCGGATCACCGTCGACGTGCATCAGATCGCTGAGATAGCAGGGGTGGGCCGTTCGGCGGTGGCCAACTGGCGCAAGCGCCATGCCCGCTTCCCGGTGCCCGACGCGAGCGGGCGCTTCGATCTGAGAGAGATCGAGAGCTGGCTGATCGAGAACGGGAGGCTGGACCAGCGGGTACCGGCGAGGGTCGTGGCATGGGCGCTTGCGGACCGACTGCGCAGTTCCCTGACATCGCACCAGATCACCCGCCTGCTCGTGTCTGTGCTCGTCTACCTCGAAGCGTGCGAACGAGCCGTCCGTACTGACGACGCTGCTGCCCCAGCCCCGAGCGTCGTACCCGCGGCCCTATGGGACCGCGTCCGGCGCGCATCTCCCGATGGCCTCGCCGAGACGCTCAGAGCGGCTGCGGCGCAGATCGAGGATGCCAACCCGATTCTGACCGATCTGCTCGTGCCTGGCTTGGCTGCTGCTTCATCGATCGAGGCACGTTCCCTCACGCAGCTTGTCGACAGCCTGGACGCGGCGGCCCAGTCCTCCCCGCGCCTCGACCTGTTCGAGGACGTGATCGGCCGAGCGAGCGACTTGGACAGGTTCCGCGGCTGGTTCTCCACGCCCGACGCCGTGACGAAGCTCATGATCTGCCTTGCCGAGCAGGACGGCGGCTCGGTTGTCGATCTCGCCTGCGGAGAGGGAGGGCTGCTGCTCTCAGCGGCCCTCTGGTCTGAACAGCAGACGGCTCCGGCCCGGCGCGTCGCTGGCTACGAGATCAACGAAGAAGCGCTCAGAATCGCACGCGCCCGCTTCTTCCTCCATGGGGTGGACGTCGAATTGCACAAGGCCGACGCCCTTCGCGTCCCGACCGACGATCTGCCTAGGGCCGATCTCGTCCTCCTCGACCCTCCGCTAGGCCTGAGGGACTGGGGCGACGCCGCCCTCTATGTCGATGATCGATGGGCTTACGGCATGCCCCCGCCGAACAACGCTGATCTCGCCTGGGTGCAGTTGGCGCTGAGATGCCTTGCCGAAGGAGGCAGAGCGCTCGTCGTCACCGCCAATGGGGCGGCCTTCCGGGGCGGTGGCGAGGCGAGGATCCGCACGGCGATGCTCGAAGCTGGTGTCATCGAGGCGGTAGTGCAGCTGCCCGGCCGGATGCGCGGCGACACATCGATCCCCCTACTGCTCTGGGTGCTCAGTTCGCCGGGCGAGCGTCGCCAGAGCCTGCTGTTCGTGGATGCTTCGGCCCTGGGAACAACAGGCAGGTCGCAGCACTCCTTCGCAGAGGAGGACATCGAGCGGATCGCGGCGGCCGTCCGAGCCGGCGTCAACGCAGCTCAACTCGATCCCGACATCGCCTGGGTGGTCGGCGTCGATACTGTCATCGACAACGAGGCGGTCCTCGATCCTGCTCGCTATCGGCCTGCCGTCGAGGTCGACTTCGCCGCGAGCCGTGGCCAGGCGGACGATCTTCGGCGAAGGCTCCCGAGGGCGGCCGGCGAAGCTGAGGAGGCTGTTCAGCGGCTGCTCGGCTCGTTCTCGGCGGAAGAGGAGCTGACTGCGCATTCGGTCGAGAAGGCTCTCTCCGAGGTGGCCGCCGTGTTGCATGGAACCCTCCTGGCGAGGGCTGCCGCAACGCCGACCGATGACTCCCGCGGCCTTCGGTTCTTCGGTGCCGACGAGATCGAATCGGGCGGAACGGGCGCGCCCCGATTCGTCGATGCCGAGTCGCTTGCATCCGGGGCCAAGCACCCAGTGCGCCTGCTAGCCGGGGACGTGGTCATCGCCTCGACGCGACGGGGGGCGAGGTCCGCCCTCGTGGACCAGCGCGACGAGGGAGCTGTGCTCTGCGGCCGGTGCGTCGTGATCCGGCCCACGGTCCCCGAACTCACCGGAGCGTGGATCTACGCATGGATCCGATCGGCCGGCTACGCCGATCAGGCCGCTCGTCACAGGAGCGGGACGACGCTGCCGAGACTGAGCCCCAGGGCACTGCTGGCGTTCAGAATTCCAGTCCCTCCACTCGAACGGCAGACGCAAGCGGCGCAGATGCTGGAGCTGTTCGATTCGGCGATCGTCGATGTCGACCAGGTGCGACAGTGCTTGGCCGATCTGCGGGCTTTGGAGATCGAGTTGCTCTTCGCTGGCAGAGGGGAGCCGCAATGACAGCGAGCAAGCCCTGGACTCTCCAGCCCTTCGAAGCTAACGACGGCTCGATTCCGTTCGATGCGTTCATGGGTGGTCTGTCGGACTTCAAGTTCGCCGCTCTGGACACAGCCATTCGGCTGGTGCTCTCCGAGCGGGGCATCGATTTGGCGAAGACCGAGTGGCTCAAGGCGCTGGGGCAAGGCCTGCACGAGTTCCGAGTGCGACATGATGCCGATGAGATTGCCCGCATGCTGGGCCGGGAGACCGACGGACTCAAGGCAGCGCCTGAGAAGGTCCTGCTTCGAGTGTTCGTCCACTTCTACGGCGGCAGGGTTGTCCTGCTGCTTGGCGGCTACGACAAAGGGAAGGATCCGAAGCCGAGACGCCAGCAGCGTGAGATCGAGCGTGCCCGCAGGCTGCTCGTGCAGTTCAAGGAGCAGCAGCGACGGAGGCGGTAGGAGTCCAGCTGTTGCATTACTATGGGGAATACGCCATACTGATGGAACAGGAGAAGGAGCTGAGATGGCCCGCAGCTACGAGGACATCACCGCCCAGCGCCGAGCGAAGCTCGATGCTGGAACACAGGAGTACGCCGAGGTGTTCGAGCAGGCGTACCGGATCGCCATGCAGGTCGTCGATCTGCGCGCTCGTCACGGTCTGACGCAAGCTCAGCTCGCGGAGCGGTGCGGCATGGACCAGGCCGACATCAGCCGCATCGAGCGTGGGTCGACCTGTCCGACCACGCGGGTCCTGCAGCGGATCGCCGATGCGCTCGAAGCCGACCTGAGGCTTGTCGAGCGAGTCTCCTGAGCCCGCCTGTTGGACAGAGGGCGGCCCACGCCGACGACGAGATCGCCGCTGGATCTGATCCTGTGCGCGCTTCGATCCGACTTGTCGCTCGGCATCTCAGCACGAGCGGAGGGGCGGAATCGTGGTGGGTGGTGGAAGTCGCCCCGACAGCTGCTAGCTTGTCGCCTGCGGGGTGGAGCAGTTGGTAGCTCGTCGGGCTCATAACCCGAAGGTCACGGGTTCAAATCCCGTCCCCGCCACCAAGCAAGGCCCTGGGAGTAGTCCGCCGCTACGACCGGGGCCTTGCTGTCCCCGGGCTCACTCCCGCCTGGCCCGGGCGCACTCTGCGCCTTGGCCCCAAGTGTGCTGAGGCCCCGTTGGCCGCCCTCACCCGAGACTTCGCCTGATGGCGGGAGACGAGAGGCAGACTCTGGGATGGCCCGCAGCTACGAGGACATCGCCGCCCAGCGTCGAGCGAGGCTCGATGCATCATCGCAGGAGCACGCCGAGACGTTCGAGCGGGCGTATCGGCTCGCCATGCGGGTCGTTGATCTGCGCGCTCGTCACGGGCTGACCCAGGCTCAGCTCGCCGAGCGGTGCGGCATGGACCAGGCCGACATCAGCCGCATCGAGCGTGGGTCGATCGCCCAGGGACCCGCGGGGGCGATGAAGCTGTGAGGCTTGTGCCTGGCGAGGAGGCCACCGTCACAGGCGTGGTCCGGGACCGGCGCGTGATCCGCCCGCGGTCGGGCTCGGAGCCTTTCGTCAAGGCGACGCTGGTCACCGACGACGGCGATGAGGTGACGGTGGTGTGGTGGGATGCGGGCCGCGCTCCCGTGGAGGGTGCTCGCGTCACGGTGCGCGGCCGGGTGAGCGAGTACGGGGGCAGGCTCGAGCTGCACGCCGATGTCACGGACTCCGAGCGCAGCGGTCCCCCTGACGACCCGGTAGCCCAGATCATCGGGTTCTACATCGGCTGCGTCGAGGCCGAGGCAGCCGGCGAGGTTCGCGTGCGGCCCGGCGGCCGCGGCCATGTCGAGCTCGGTGCCGGTGCGAGCCCTCTGATCGGGGATCGTCGGCTGCCAGGCGACCGCCCGGTGGAGCAGTGGTGCCGGCAGCGGGAGTTGGCCCTCGGCGAGTCGATAGTGGCGGGATGGCCGCTGGTCGTCGGGGCCGATGGCCAGGGCCGGTCCTCGGGGCTGATCGCCGCGCCGCTGCTGATGTGCGACGTCCGCCTGGTTCACAACGCAGGCGCCTGGGGCATCGAGCCCGACGCGGGCGGCGTCGACCTGAACCCGTTCGCGCTCGATCTGCTGGGCATTCACCGCGATGAACGCGACGCCATGGCGCGTCTGGTCGAGCAGTCGCCCGCCGTCGAGGAAGCCCGATCGGGCGCGGAGCGTGCCACAGCGATTCTCGGGGTCCTCGAGGACGGCGGAGTGGACGGCCTCGATCGGCTCGATCCCCACAGGCTTGTGCCGCTCGATGACAGCGCAGGCGTCCACAACTCGGGCCTGCTCGTCGTCGCCAACCGATCGACCCAGATCACGCGCATGCTCCTGGACGATCTCCAGGAGATGCTGAGCAAGCCCGGACTGGCGGCGGGGACTCCGGCAGCGGTGATGCTGGGCCAGGACCCTGCCCCTGTCGCCTCGCTGCCGGCGCCGCATCCCACGGTCGTGCCCTCCACGCTGGCGCAGGATCAGGCCGTGGCCTCGGCCATGGAGAACGTCCTCACCGTGGTCACGGGGCCGCCGGGCACCGGCAAGTCGCAGGTGCTCGTGAACGTCGTGGCCGCGGCTGTCGCACGGGAGGAGACCGTGCTGTTCGCCTCGAAGAACAACAAGGCCGTGGACGTGGTCTTCGAGCGTCTCGCCTCGGCGAGCACCGACCCGTGCATAGTGCGCGCTGGGGCGGCGAGTCGCCGCAGCGAAGTGGCCCAGGGCATCGCCGGCATCCTCGCCGTGCCGCGCAGGGCTGTCTCGCCCGCGCAGGTGCGTCGGCGCTGGGCTCGAGCCGAGGAGCGGGTCGGCGCCATTCACGAGGTACAACACCGCCGCGCCCGCCTCGAAGGTGAGCTCGGCCAGGCCAAAGCCGATCTGAGGGACCGCACGCACAGCCTCGAAGAACGGGTCCGCGCCCACTCAGATGCAGTCAACGACCTAGCACTCCTCGACGCCGATGCCGACTCGCTCGACGCCGACCCCGACCGGCTCGAAGAGGCCGTTGCGCGGGCACGTGTCGCCCTCGATGCCTTCGCGGATGGTCTCGGTTGGTTCCGTCGCTGGCGCAAGCACCGACAGCGTCTCGATCAGGCAAGGGAGGAGCTGGCAGCCCTGAAAGAGCTAGCCGGCCTCGGCCAGGACGAGATCGACGCACCGCTGCGCTCGGTGCCGGTGAGGCCGAGGCGCTCCCTGGCTCCGCGGCGTGATCTCGGCCCCGTGGAGAAGGCCGTGGCGGAAATCGTGGACACCATCCGCTGGGTGCAGGCCACCCGAGCAGAGATCGCCCGGCGCCAAGAAGAGATCGACCGGCAGCGAGCAGAGATCGCCCGGCAGCAGGAAGAGATCGACCGGCAGCGAGCAGAGATCGATTCGCTGCCCTCCAAGCAGGAGCTCGACGACCAGCTACACGCCATCGCCGCCGAGCGAAACGCTGCCGGCCGGGCGCTCATCGACGCACGCTGGGAACAGGTCCGCCGAGACGACCCGGCAGCCCGCACTGCCGCAGGCCAGCTCGCCGAGCTGCTCTCGCCCGCCCGCTCGCAGGCAAGGCGGGCCCGGGGCCTCATCGAATCGGCGCTGCCCGCTATCCCGGTGTGGGGTGTCACGAACCTGTCGGCGCGCACGAACTTGCCGCTGATCTCGGGAATGTTCGACCTGGTGGTGATCGACGAGGCATCCCAGTGCGATGTGGCGTCGGCCCTGCCGCTGCTGGCGCGGGCGCGGCGGGCGCTGATCATCGGCGACCGGCGACAGCTCATCCACATCACATCGCTGGGCGAGGCCCGGGAGCGCTCCATCGGCCGACGGTGGGGGCTGGCCGAGGATCGTGTGGACGAGTTCAGCTACCGGGCCAGGAGCTGCTTCGGGCTGGCGTCGTCGCGGGTCGACGAGTCGCCGCTGTTCCTCGACATGCACTTCCGGTCGCATCCGGCGATCATCGGTTTCTCAAACGAGCGCTTCTACGACGGCCGGCTGGAGCTGTGCTCGGAGAGCCGCCCGCCCGAGGACATGCCCGCCATCGAGTGGCACCGGGTCGACGGCGACAGCCGAAAGGGCCCGCAGGGGAGAAGCCGGGAGAATCCCGTCGAAGCGGCCGCCGTGGCGAACGCCGTCGTGAGCGATGCCCCGATGCTGGCCGGGCTGGGCCTATCGCTGGGCGTGGTGACCCCGTACCGGGCGCAAGCCGATCTGATCGGGGGCGAGCTTGTGAGGCGCGGCATCGGCGATATGGCCCGCGAGGTCACGGTGGCGACCGCGCACCGCTTCCAGGGCGACGAGCGAGACGTCATCTACTTCTCGCCGGTGGTGGGCCCGTCGATGACCGAGCGCCAGGCCGCCTGGCCTGCCGACGCCAATCTCGTCAACGTCACATTGACCAGGGCGCGGCGCAGGCTTGTGATCGTCGGCAACATGGAGGCCTGCCTGAGCCATCGCAACCTGCTCGCTGATCTGGCCCGCTATGTGAGCCGCCTCGAGGCGGGTGCGTTCGACAGTCCGCTGGAGCTGGCGCTGCACGAGGCTCTGCTGGGTCGAGGCGTGTCGGCGCAGACCGGGGTGGTGGTCGCAGGCCACCGGCTCGACCTGGCGGTGCAACGGGACGGCTGCCGGCTCGACATCGAATGCGACGGCGCCGCCTTCCACACCGACCGTGCGGCTGACGCCAGCCGCGACAGGGCGATCGAGGCGCAGGGCTGGGCGGTGCTGCGCTTCAGCGGACGGCGGCTCAGCACCGATCTCTCCGGCTGCGTCGACGACGTGCTGGCCGCCCTCGAACCCTGCCGTGACGACCCTGACTGACCACTCGGCCGAGGCCGATTACGAGCTGACGACACCGAAGCGACCTGCGCCGCGCGCTACGAAGCCAGCAGTTCGCGTTCTGCGTGGGCCGTGTCCGCCAGGAGGCGCTCGACCAACCGGGGAGACAGGTACCGCCAGCCCTGAGCCGGACGGATGCCGAGCTCGCGCAAGCGGTGCAGGCCGACCGGGCTGGTCAGGGTGCGGACGGCCTCCAGTTCGATGGCTGAGCCCGCCCGCTGCCCGCGGAAGTACCGGCGGAACTCGGCACGGGTGACCGCGGCCGGGGTGCCGTATTGCGCCCAGAGCTGGGGCAGCGGCAGAGAGACCACGCCCCGGACGACAGCAGTCGCGACCACGCAGCATTCGGGGGAGGTCGCATAGAGAACCGCGGCGGCACCGGCTTTGACGCTGGGTGCGCGGCGTCGCAGCTCGACCGTCTTGCGCCCGTCCACGATGGCGTTGGCCCAACGCGGATGGATCGACAGCCAGAGATCAGTCAGGATGCGAGTTCAGCCAGCGGCCCAGTATCAGTGCCAGCGTCTCAGCGCACTTTGCGGCAGCTCGCTCCTCATGCAGCTGGTGGACGGCCACGGTCGACGCCAGATCCCTCGCCAGCTCGACCACCGACGCCGGAGCGCCAGCGTTTTCCAGGTCCTCGATCACCGCGATCGCCAGATCCTTGCGTTGTCGCATGCCTCCACCCTATCGCCGTCAATCGGCAGTCCTGCCGTGCGTGATGATCGAGACCGCCAAGACGAGCGGTCGCGCCGCGCCCTCGACGAGATGACTCGCCAGGCCGAAGACGTCGGCCTCTACGACTGAGCCGACCGCGCGGATCCCCAGCGGCGGTCGTCGTCGATAGGATGCAGGGGATCTGCCGGGCATGCTCTTCGCGTCGTGTCGATCTTCTACAACCTCGACAGCGAGTCCCTCAGCGAGGAACTGCGGGCAGCTTGGACCGTCGGTGCACGTCCGATTGTCGTGCCGAGCGACGCCTTCCTGAACCTCGCTGCCACAGGTGAGCGACTGGTCTACGCCGTCGTCGATGACGTGCTCCTCGTGTCTGGACTCTTCGTTCAACACCACCGCATCACCCACGCCGTGCTGGCAGCGGGGAGGCCCGTCAGCGCTGCTGGAGAGGTCGAATTGCTAGCTGAGCCCGGCTTCAGGGTGGTGATGGAGTTGAATAACCGAAGCGGTCACTACCAGCCGGACAGGCAAAGTCTTGAGGTCGCCAAGGCGGCGTTCGAAGCCCGTGGTTTCAGGGTGCCTGATGAGTCGATTCGTCCCTATACTCAGGAGGGCGCATGACTCAACGTGACGGCTCGGCCGACCCATCTCCTGAGACCAACGAACTGGCGGAGGTCTGCAAGACGCTGGAGTCCGAAGCTGACCACTATCGCTTCGAGATGCTCTGGTCCAAGGGACTAGGAGCAGCTCGGCAGGCTGACGAGCGAGACTGCGTCCTCCAGACGGCTGGCGACCACCTTGGTCGATTCAGCGGCGACGTGGCTGCAGAGCTGTCCCGCTCCTGGCTGCGGCAGGTCGCTTGCGAGGCACAGAGCCGCGCTGGCGAACCCCTCGGCCCGGGCCTGATCTCACGGGCATCGAAGGTTCTCAGGACCGTCTTCAGCGTGAGCGAAGGAGACCTGTCGGCACTGCGTGAAGCACGCGATGCCGGGATCGACGTGTTCCGCTTTGCTCAAGACTCGCCACGAGAAGCGGCGTCAATCCGGGACCTCGGGCGCATAGCGGGCCAACTTCGCGGGACTGGCTCGCTCGCATTCGTTGGCGAGGAGATCGTCGGGGAAGCGGTTGCGTATGCGGAGGCCTTGCGAATCCCGAGAACGCCCGCCGTCCCTACCGGTCAGGCATCGAGTGGCCGGAGGTGACGTGGACCCGACCACGGGCTGCGACAAGACCTCCCCGGACTGCGACAACTGCTAAGCGCTCACCCTGGCCAAGCGCCTGCAGGCCATGGGCCAGGCCAAGTACCGCAACGACGGCGACCCACGGACCAGCGGCCCCGGCTCGTCGACGTGCTCGATTACCGAGACAGCCAAGACGAGCGGGCGCGCCGCGCTCTCGACGAGATGACCCGCCATGCCGAAGACCTCGGCCTCTACGACGCTGGATGATCCGCGCCTGGGCTACGGCATCTGGCCGCCAGCGAACTTGCCGATCATGTCGTCATACACGGAGGAGTCAAGCCTGAAGAAGTCGAAGAGTTCAAGCAGCGGCCCCACTAGTGCGGGCACGTGCTGGGCTGCGTTCGCTTCAAGTTGGGCAAGCTGATCCGAGACCGTGGCGGTGATCTCAGAGGTCCGGCTCCGATAGGTGCCAGCGAGGTGACGCTGACGGCTCGCCATGGCGAGGTGACGGCCCTCCAGCCCGCCGTGGCTGAGCCTTACGTGGACTGCTGCAGTTGGATCTGCCCCGAGGGCCGTATAGAGCCGTCCGAGGAACATGAGGGCTTCGGTGGCACG
Source organism: Acidimicrobiales bacterium (assembly GCA_965214285.1). GTDB lineage: Bacteria > Actinomycetota > Acidimicrobiia > Acidimicrobiales > Aldehydirespiratoraceae. The sequence continues at coordinate 2,919,809 of OZ243946.1, read as the reverse complement.
GACGACTCGGGTGTCGACGAAGAGGACATTGGTGCGGCCTCGCTGATCTTCGAAGAGGTGCTTGATGAGGTGGTAGGAGCCGTCTGTGCGCAGTTCCCAGTCGTCGTAGACGGCTTCGTGGTCGAACCGCTGCCCAGCGATCACTGAGGCGATCCCCGCCTTAGTGGGGTGTGGAGGGTTGTCGCCAGTGTCGAGGGCTAGGCCGAGAGGCCAACCGAAAGTGTCCACGAGCGAGTCGCGCACTGCATCGAGGAGATCGGCCTTGGAAGCGTCGAGTGGCGGGTCGATCCACGCTGCAAGTTCCAGCCAGCCTGGCCCGACGGCGGCGTTGATCTCGGCGGTGAATGATCTGCGCGCCGCGAACCAACTCGGAGCCTCGGTGGCCCTGGGCGGCTGTTCAACAGGGCGTTTCGGCTCTGCGAGGATGTGCTTGACAGACGCGATGACGCTGTTGATCCCGGTGGAGCGGTCGGGGAAGAGGTCGATGCGATGGAGCGAGTCGAGCGCCTGACCGGGCCGTAGCTCGTAGGCGGGGATTGCGCAGCGGTCGATGCGGACGGGAACGATGAAGTTGTGCTCTGGGGGACGGAGTCGCTGGGCGCCAACTGCGAGTGTCAACTCCTCGTGCTGGTAGCTGGAGGATCTGGAGGTTGAGCGAGACGAGAACACCGCGACCACAGCGACCGCGTCCTTGGTGATGGCATCGCGGATGCGGCGCTGCCAGTCATCGCCGCCGAAGAGATCCTGAACGTCTCGCCACACTGCGATGCCAGCGTTCTCTAGCGCTGCTTGGAGCTCGTCGACAACGGCCGCATCGGCGCGGACATAGCTGATGAAGGCGTGCCCTGTGGCGGGGTCGGCGGCTGTGTCTCCGCTCGGTGTGGGTTTGGACGTCATAGGGTTGCGCTCAAGTTACCTGCCTGTAGTATAGGTTCCACCATGGTGACTCTCGGTCAACTCCAGATCCAGGCCAATCGGCCGATCCACGACCTGCAGGGAAGCGTCTTCGCGCACGTCGGCAAGACCGAGAAGGCGCTCGAGTTCTCTCGGTTAGCCGATGGCATCGTGCTCCGAGGTGCGTCCGGTGTTCGGTCTGCTCGTATCGTGGGGAGGACTGCGCTTGTCGCAATCGACGTGGAGCGGTACATCAAGGACCGTGGCAAGCCGCCCCTGACTCCCGCAATGTTCTCGGAGACCCCGGCAGAAGCGGTTGCCTCGCAGATGGACTTAGGTGCATCTGTTCTGCTGGCGCCGTCGCGCTTCCCCGACGATCGGTCGGACCAGAGCATCCAGACGATGTTAGCCCAGGGTGCGGAGTTCGTGGCCCAGGCGGCAGCAGATGCGCCAGCGGTGCCTGCGTTCGTGCCGGTCGTGATCCGCTTCGACGAGCTGACCGACCGGCGGTGGGTTGGACCGATCAGGGAGTCAGGCCTGCCGATTGCCACCATCTTCGCGAGTTACGGCGACCCTCTCGGAGCACCCAGGCAACTTGAGGGTGCCCTCGAGGTGATCGATGCGGCAACGGACCTCTTCGTCTTGCGGTGCGACATTTCCGTGGCGGGTATGATTGCCTTGGGTGCAGTGTCGGGAGCGATCGGGACGAGTTCCAGCGTTCGGCATCTCTGGCTTCCGCGCAAGGGATCACCACGATCTCCTTCTCCGAGCATCTTCGTTCCGCGTTTGGCGAACTGGATGAAGATCGAATTCGCCAAGCAGGCTCTCGCCGATCCCGACCTTGACGAGGTCTTTCGCTGTGAGTGCAGCGTGTGCGGGGCCGATGGTGACGTCCGTCGCCTGGTCCAGGACGGCTCCAGCCTTGCGGACGAGCACTCTGCGGCATCCGCGGTTGGCCTGACCCGCGAGGTGATTGGGTCCTCCGATCCCGTCTCGACATGGCGCGCCACCTGTGCTCAGGCGAGTTCCGCGTACGACCTCCTGGTCGGACTCGACATATCGGGACCATCCAAGCCGGGCGCACTCAGCTCCTGGCTGCAGATTCTCGGCTGACTGCGTGGTTGAGCCAAGAGCGGTAGACCGCTTCCGCGCTCGCCCAGCGCTGCCAGCTGGGTCGCACGTGGCGCGTACCTGGAGTTCGCAGGCACCTCGGGGTCCCTTCGCCCACAGCGACGGCAACTCCCACCTCGGGGGGCATCTCCTTCAGGACCCGCCGAGCGAGGCGTTCCGGCACAACCACGAGTCGCGGAGCATGCGTGCGCAGCAACGTGACCGCTTGCACATCTGTCCAGCCGGTCGCTGCCTTCGCAAGCCCTAGAAGATCCACTGGGGGTGTGGCACGGCGGATCAAACCGGTAGCCGTCTCTTGGACAGCCCCGCATCGAAGCATGTCATCGAAGACCACCATGGCGTCGAATCCGACTTCTTCAGGTGAGATTTCGATGCCTTCAGGCAACGTCATCAGCGCTCTGATCACGTCGTGGTCGTCGATTGCCTCGACTCGCAGTGCCCGCCGGCGTTCGAGTTCAGGCTCACGTGGACGCATCCAAACGTCAACGACCTGCCCGAAGAGGGCAACGTCGGACACGCGAAAGCCGTCGAATAGGTCACTCATCCCCATCCGCATCTCCTCCCACTCGGGCCAGGTCATCGAGTCGCATGCCCAAGGCGCGGGTCAACGCAGCGATCAGGAAGAAGGACGGGCTAGGTGACTCCCCTTCGAAGTACTTGTCGAGAGTTCTGCGGTTGACCCCTGCCCGCCGGGCCAGATCCTCCAACCCCATGTCTGCCTCAAGGCGCGCCTCGTTGATGCGCTGCTTGAGAGCGCGGGCTTGGCGCAGCTGTTCGTCTGAAGCGGGTGGTCTTGGGATGCGATAAGTATCGCCGATAAGAATCGCGAACGCAAATTCAGAGGCGAGGTGGAGCGCCTCGATGTCTCTGGGTGCTGTGGATCCGCCTCCTTGATGCGCTCGTCTCCGAGACCACACCGCCATGCCGGGATTGATCCGCGCGGTGGGTTGACCTGGCTCGGGAAGCGGAACGGGCCGGTGGTTTGGGGCAGAATGGCGGGGCCTATGGCGGATGACGCTTCCGACTACCTCGCACCCGAGCAGCAGGCCCGCCGCGGCATCGACGCGCAGCTGGCCGACTGCGGGTGGGTGGTGCAGGACTACCGCCACGCCGCCGTCGCAGCCGCCCACGGTGTGGCCGTGCGCGAGGTGCCCACCGCCGCAGGCCCCGCCGACTACGTGCTGTTCGTCGGCTGCCGAGCCGTCGGCGTGATCGAGGCCAAGAAGCCAGGCACGCTCACCCACGCCGAGGTCCAGACCCGCAAGTACCGCCGCAACTTCCCTGGCGAGCTCCCCGCCTTCCTCGTCGTCGACCCGGCTGACCCCGGCCATGCCGCTGACCCCGGCCACGCCGCTGACCCCGGCCACGCCGCTGACCCCGGCCGCGCCGCTGACCCCGACCCCGGCCGTGCCGCTGACCCGGCCGACCTCGGCCGCGCTGCTGACCCCGGTCGCGCCGCCGACCCCATCGACGGCGCCCTGCCGTTCGGCTACGAGTCCACCGGCGCCGAGACCCGCTTCACCTGCGGCCTCGACCCCGCCCCCTCCTCGCGCCCCGTCTTCACCTTCCACCGTCCCGAGACCCTCGAGGCCTGGGTCAAACGGGCCGATCCCGAGGCCGACCCCGAAGAGGCAGAGGGCCAGATCCGCCTCCGTGATCCCGCCAGGGCCACCCTGCGGGGCGGCGTCCGCCTGCTCCCCGAGCTCGCCCGCGACCACTCCCGCCTCTGGCCGGCGCAGGCCGAGGCCATTGTCAACCTCGAGGCCTCGCTCAAGGACAACCGCCCCAGGGCGCTGATCCAGATGGCCACCGGCTCTGGCAAGACCTTCACCGCCGCCAATGTCGCCTACCGCCTGCTGCGCCACGCCGGCGCCACCCGCATCCTGTTCCTGGTCGACCGGGCCAACCTCGGCCGCCAGGCGATCCGAGAGTTCCAGGGCTTCGAGACCCCCGACGACGGCCGCAAGTTCACCGAGCTCTACCACGCCCGCCGCCTCGACTCCTCGGCCTTGCGCATCTCAGAGGAGGCCGCCACCAAGGTGCACGTGGCCACCATCCAGCGCATCTACTCGATCCTGCGCGGCACCGAGCTCGACGAGAGCATCGACGAGCAGACCGGCTTCGAGACCGCCCCCGAGCAGTCCGTGGAGGTCGCCTACAACCCGGCGCTGCCGATCGAGTCCTACGACGTGATCATCGTCGACGAGTGCCACCGCTCGATCTACGGCGTGTGGCGCCAGGTGCTGGAGTACTTCGACGCCTTCCTGATCGGCCTCACCGCCACGCCCGGCAAGCAGACCTTCGGGTTCTTCGACCAGAACCTGGTGATGGAGTACGGCCACGAGCGGGCGGTGGCCGACCGGGTGAACGTCGATTTCGACGTGTTCCGCATCCGCACCGAGATCAGCGAGTCCGGCAGCACCGTCGAGGCCGGCATGGTCACCGAGTTCCGAGACCGCGAGACCCGCTCGCAGCGCTTCGAGCGCATCGACGAAGACATCGACTACGACCCCGCCGAGCTCGACCGCAAGGTCGTCGCCGTCGACCAGATCCGCACCATCGTCGCCACCTTGCGCGACTCGCTGCCGAAGATGTTCGGTGACCGCACCCGCACCGACGACGGCCGCCTCGCCCACATACCCAAGACCCTGATCTTCGCCAAGGACGACAGCCACGCCGACGACATCGTGCAGATCGTGCGCTCCGAGTTCGGCCTGTCGAATGAGGGCGCGGTGAAGATCACCTACAAGTCCGCCGAGTCCGGCCGCAAGCCCGAGGAGCTGCTCCAGGCATTCCGCACCAGCTACCCCACCCGCATCGCGGTCACCGTCGACATGATCGCCACCGGCACCGACGTGAAGGCCATCGAGTGCGTGGTGTTCATGCGCATGGTCCGCAGCCGCAACTTCTTCGAGCAGATGAAGGGCCGCGGCGTGCGCGTGATCAGCGGCGACGAGCTGCGCACTGTCACCCCCGACGCCGCCGCCAAGGACCGGTTCGTGATCGTCGATGCGGTCGGCGTGACCGACACTGCGCTGCACGACACGGTTCCCCTGGAGCGCCGCCACGGCGTGAGCTTCGACAGGCTCTTGAACCAGATCGGCCTCGGCGTGACGGACGAGGCTGTGGTGTCGTCGCTGGCGTCGCGCCTGGCCCGGCTCGACAAGCGGATCAGCGGCGCCGACCGTGCAGAGATCGAGGCGGTGGCGGGCGTGAGCCTGGCCGAGCTGAGCAGCCGGCTGGTCGACGCCTTGGATCCCGACCGCCACCACGCCGAGGCACAGGCCGCCGCAGGTCTCGACGAACCGGGGCCGGAGCAGGTGGCCGAGGCCCGCAAGCGGATCGTGAGCGAGGCGCTGCAGCCGCTCGCCGGCAGCTCGGAGCTGCGCGAGAAGCTCGCGGAGATGCGGCGCAGCTACGAGCAGGTCATCGACGCCGCCTCCAAGGACCGGGTGATCTCGGGCGAGTTCTCCAAGGACGCCACCGACCGGGCGCGCCGTACGGTGGAGTCGTGGCGGCAGTTCATCGAAGACAACCGTGACGAGATCACCGCCCTGGAGATTCTCTACAGCCAGCGCTACGGTCGCGGGCTCACCTATGCCGACATCCGGGAGCTGGTCAATGCCATCGCCCGCCCGCCCCGGAGCTGGACGCCCGACCTGCTATGGGAGGCCTATGAGATTCTCGACGCCGGCAAGGTGCGAGGCTCGGGCCGGCGTGTCAACACCGACCTGGTGAGCCTGGTGCGCTATGCCCTGGGCGACGTGGACGAGCTGGTCGCCTATCCCGATCTGGTCGAAGAGCGCTTCGAGGCGTGGCTGCTCGGGCAAGACAACGCGGGTCGCAGATTCAGCGAGGATCAGCTCGGGTACCTGCGACTGATCCGGGATCGCCTCGCCTCCAGCCTCACGATTGCGCCGCGGGACCTTGCCGAGCCGCCGTTCAGCGAGCACGGCGGCCTCGGCCGCGCACGGCAGTTGTTCGGCAACGACCTCGCCCCGCTGCTCGACGAACTCACCGAGGCCCTCGCAGCATGACACTTCGTGTGCCACCCGCCGAGATAGTTGCCAATTCGACCTCTCCGCTCTTGAAGATCGCCCCGGAGTGGCAGCGCATTTGCCTGGGCGAGGTTGCTGAAATCACGAACGGCGCTGCCTACAAGTCGGCGCTGTTCAACAACGAGCAGAGAGGGATGCCGCTCATCCGGATTCGGGACGTGGGTCAGCCTGAAGCCTCCACTCACTTCGACGGCGAGTACGAGGAGCGGCATGTTGTGGTTCACGGAGATTTGCTGGTTGGAATGGACGGGGACTTCAGAGCTGCCACGTGGACAGGGTCGCCTTCGCTGCTGAACCAGCGCGTCTGCAGGCTGCGCGTACGGTCCGACGAGGTGTATTCACAGGAGTTCCTGGCTCACGTCCTGCAGCCGTATCTCGATGAGATTCACAAGGTGACGTCCGCTGTGACCGTGAAGCACCTTTCGTCTCGCACGCTGAGCGATCTGCCAATCCCCATGCCCGAAAGGGACGAACAGGACCAGATCGTCAAGGTTCTCGAGGAGCACTTCTCCCGGCTCGACGCCGCGGAGGCTAGCTTGGAGAAGGCAGGCCGCCTCTGCGAGACCCTCCGCCGCCGCATCATCGTCGAAGCTGTTCCCGATGAGACCCAACGACCCGAGTGGTCATGGACCACCGTCAAGGAGGCAGGTACATCTGGACTGGGCCGGCAGCGCTCACCGAAGAATCACCACGGATCGAACATGAAGCCCTATCTCCGCGTGGCCAATGTGTTCGAGGACAGGATCGATTCGTCAGACGTGATGTCGATGAACTTCGAGCCGCAGGAGTTCGAGAGGTTCAAGCTTCGCAACGGCGACATTCTCCTGAATGAAGGCCAGACGCCCGAATGGCTTGGTCGACCGGCCATCTACCGAGGTGAGCCAGCCGACGTCGCGTTCACCAACAGCCTCATCCGCTTCATTCCACACGATGGAATTTCAGTCGAGTGGGCGTTGCTCGTCTTCCGCCGTCACATGCACGCTGGGCGGTTCAAGAAGGAGTCCACGATTACGACCAATATCGCTCACCTGACATTGGGTCGTTTCCGTTCCGTCGAGTTCCCTATTCCGCCTAGCAAGGTTCAGGATCAGATTGTGGAGCAGACTGGATCTGCGCTGGATACCCTCGACAGGCAGGAACAGCAGATTCAGCGTGCCATCGCTGAGGGCAGGGCACTGCGTCGGTCAATTCTCGCTGCCGCCTTCTCCGGCAGGCTCACCTCAGACAAACGCGTATCAGCGCCGGAGCTCCAGATGCCTGCCAGCGTCAACGATTTGCCGCCAGCGTCCGCCTGGGCAACATGACCGCCGATCCGAAGGCTCTCGTCCAGCGGCTCTGGGACTTCTGCGATGTCCTGCGAGACGACGGCCTGTCCTACGGCGACTACCTCGAACAGCTCACCTACCTGCTGTTCTTGAAGATGGCCGACGAGCAGCGCAGGCTCCTCGGCGAGCGGGTGGTGCCCGAGGGCCTCGACTGGCAGTCGCTGCTGAGCCGGTCCGGCATCGACCTGGAGGTCCACTACAACGAGATGCTCTCCAGGCTCGGCAGCGGCCACAGCATGCTCGGCGTCGTCTTCCGCAAGGCACGCAACAAGGTCCAGAATCCCGCCAAGCTAGAGCAGCTCATCAAGGACTTCATCGACGACCACGAGTGGCTCAGCCTCAGCGCCGATCTCAAGGGCGACGCCTATGAGGGCCTGATCGAGAAGACCGCCCGCGAGGGCGCCAGGGGAGCGGGCCAGTACTTCACGCCACGGGCGCTGATCTCTGCCATCGTAGACGTGATGCAGCCCGAGCCGGCCGATCGCATCTGCGACCCGGCGTGCGGCACCGGCGGGTTCTTCCTCGGGGCCTACGAGTCGATCGTGCAGCGCTACTCGCCGCTCGATCCCGACCAGCGCGAGCATCTGCGCTCCGGGGCGTTCACCGGCTGGGAGATCGCCGAGCTGCCGGCCCGGCTGTGCGCCATGAACATGCTGCTGCACGGCATCGAGAGCCCCGAGTCCGACTCGCCGGTACACGTCGACGACGCTCTGCGCGACGACCCGGGGGTGCGCTTCGACATGGTGCTGTCGAACCCGCCGTTCGGGCGGTCGTCGTCGGACAGCTACGAGCGGGAGAACTTCTGGACCGCCACCCGCAACAAGCAGCTCAACTTCGTGCAGCACATCGTGGGGCTGCTGCGGATTGGCGGGAGCGCTGCGGTGGTGGTGCCCGACAACGTACTCTTCGAGGCGGGCGCCGGCGAGACCATTCGCCGTCGGCTGCTGCACGACTGCGAGGTGCACACGCTGCTGCGCCTGCCGACGGGCATCTTCTACGCCCAGGGCGTGAAGGCCAACGTGTTGTTCTTCGAGCGCCGGGAGGGCGCCGAGCGGGCCTGGACCAGGGACCTGTGGGTGTACGACCTGCGGACCAACAAGCACTTCACGCTCAAGCAGAACCCGATCACCCGTGCCGATCTCGACGACTTCGTGGCGTGCTACAAGGCCGGGGAGCGGCATCTGCGTGAGGAGTCGGAGCGGTTCAAGCGGTACGGCTACGAGGAGCTGATGGAGCGCGACAAGGTGAGCCTCGACGTGTTCTGGCTACGCGACGAGAGCCTGGAGGACACCGACAACCTGCCCGCGCCTGATGTGATCGCCGCTGAGATCGTGGAGGACTTGGAGGCCGCGCTGGAGGAGTTCCGCGCTCTGGCCGACAGCCTCGAATCCGTCCCAGCGGAAGCGACCGAAGCCCCCGCGGCCGACGCCGAGGCCTCCGAGGCGGCCGAGCGCCCCGCCGATGCCGCTGCTGGCCTGGCCGACCCGCCCGAACCGGGCGCGGCCGAGCCCGGCTGAGCCGGTTGCAAGGGGCGGGACTAGCCGATGGGCAGCCCGCCTACGACGCTGCTGGCATGGGCGACTCGCCTGAACCGGGCACGGCCGCGTCAGGCGAACGATCGATCCGAGCGCAGGTCTGGCAATGCCGAATGGGGCTGTCGCATCGCTGTGCCGGGCTGGCGGAAGGCGCTGCTGCTGACGACCGAGCCGGGCGCTGGCCGGTGAGACTGTCACACCCCGTCTCTAAGGTCGTCGTGCATGGAATCGACGTGGGAGAATGCGGCTGTGGCTGATCGGTCCGGCATCGAGTGGACGGAGGTGACGTGGAACCCGACCACGGGCTGCGACAAGACCTCGCCGGGCTGCGACAACTGCTACGCGCTCACGCTGGCCAAGCGCCTGCAGGCCATGGGGCAGGCCAAGTACCGCAACGACGGCGACCCTCGGACCAGCGGCCCCGGCTTCGCGCTGACCCTGCATGCCGACACGCTCGCTGCGCCCTACCGCTGGCGGTCGCCGCGGGTGGTGTTCGTGAACTCGATGAGCGACCTGTTCCACCCCGAGGTGCCGCTGGAGTTCATCCGGCGGGTGTTCGAGGTGATGGCCGAGACTCCACAGCACACCTACCAGGTGCTCACCAAGCGCTCGAAGCGCCTGGCCGCGCTGGCTGGCGAGCTGGACTGGCCGGACAACGTGTGGATGGGGGTGAGCGTGGAGACCTCCCGCTACGCCTTCCGGCTGGACCACCTGCGTTCGGTCGAGGCTGCGATGCGCTTCGTGAGCGCCGAGCCGCTGCTCGGGCCGCTGCCGGGCCTCGACCTGGATGGGATCGGCTGGCTGATCGCTGGCGGCGAGTCCGGCCCGAACGCCCGGCGGATGGAGGAGGCCTGGGTCCGCGACCTGCGCGACCAGTGCGACGAGGCGAACGTGGCGTTCTTCTTCAAGCAGTGGGGCGGCAGGACCCCCAAGGCCGGCGGCCGCGAACTCGACGGCACCCACCACAACGCCCTGCCCACCCCCCTCGCCGCCCAGGTAGCGTAGGTCCAGGCGTCGAACTGGCGGAGGAGTGGTGAAGTTGCCCAAGGAGACAGTATGGCCAATCGAGGAGCACACGCTGGCCAAGCACGAGCTGCTTCGCCGCTACCTCGGTGCCTGGTTCCCGATCCTGACCGCTCAAGGCTTCAATCGTCGGGCCGTGTTCCTGGACGGTTTCGCCGGACCGGGCGTCTACGAGGGGGGTGAGCCCGGTTCTCCGCTCATCGCCATCAGGACGCTGGTTGATCATTCCCACTTCGATCAGCTGTCACGAACCGAGTTCGTCTTCCTGTTTGTGGAAGCTGATCCAGACCGTTTCTTGCGCCTGCAGCAGGAACTGGATCGATTCTGGCGAGACAGAGTCGGAGGCAAGCCGTCCAACGTGAAGGTCGAGTCGGTCAACGAGGAGTTCGCAGCGGTGGCTACTGATGTGATCACTGCGGCTCGCGGACAGGGTCGTCAGCTTGCTCCAACCTTGGCTTTCATCGACCCCTTTGGCTGGTCGGGCGTGCCGCTCGATCTGATCGGGGAATTGCTTGCTTCGGACAAGTGCGAGGTGCTCTTCAATTTCATGTACGGCCACATGAACCGCTTTGTCGGGGTTGAGCAGCCGAGTGTCCAGCGGCACTTCACAGAACTCTTCGGCACCTCCGAAGCCGAGCATCGACAAGCCGCTGCTCTGACTGGCGATGACCGGAAGTCCTTTCTTCGCAACCTCTACGAGCATCAGCTGCGGGAAGTCGGCGGATTTCGCTTCGTCCGGAGCTTCGAGATGATGGATGTCGGACGCCGACGTACGGCCTACTTCTTGATGTTCGGGACGCGCCACCCCAAGGGCCTTCAGGTCATGAAAGACGCCATGTGGGCGATCGATCAGGTGGCGGGCGTCCGTTTCAGTGGCTATGCAGGGAGTCAGCAGGTGATGTTCGGCGAGACTCCCGACTTCAGCCCGCTTATGGAAGCGCTGTGCGAGCACTTTGCCGGGCAGGTGGTGTCAGTGGATGCTGTCGAGCAGTTCGTGATCGAGGACACCTACTACAAGACGGCCCACTACAAGGGGGTGCTCAGGGATCTGGAGAAGCAGGACGTCATCGTTTGTGAGTCGGAGCGCAAGCGGCGCCTGACCTATCCCCCTGGAACGAAACTCCGCTTTCGGCCGCCCGAGGAGGACCAATGATCCCTGCAACGATGCAAGCGACACTTCGAGGAGGTCAACACGACCGCTCCTGCTGCTGACCACGACAAGCTGCACGAGAAGTGGAGTGAGTGGCTCGAGCAGATCAAGCGACAGGTCCACAACATGTTTCATAATCGGGCAATCTGGCGCGATATGGATGATGCGCTTCGAAACCATGACGGTGGCGTGTTCTTGGCGCACTACACCGATCTATACGTTGCTGGTCAGGTGATGGCTGTACGGCGAATTACGGAACCGGAAGCAGATGGGTCTACTGTCTCGCTTGGTCGACTCCTCAAGAATATTGGTCGGAATCCGTCGGTTATGAATCGAGATCGGCATGTCGCCCTCTATACTAGAGGACGCGATGATGTTGAGCCGCACTGGATTCATCGCGGCAGGTCGGGCTTTGACGAGTACTTCGGGGACAATGACGGACAATTTAGCCTGGCCAAGAACCAAGATGGGGTGAGACGGTTAACCGAAAGGTCAGAAGCTATCCGCAGCTATGCCAACAGGACCATTGCGCACATCGATAGTCGTGAGTTGGAGGAAACGCCAACATATGGGGAGCTGGATCAAGCCATTGACGAAGTCGGCGAGCTATTGAGGGATGTAACGCTACTGTTTGAGGCTGCCTGGCTCTTGGACCCCGAGCCGATTATTCAGGATGATTGGAAGTGGCCATTCCGGCAGGCACTGTTCTGAGCGGCACAGGGTCCACGGGCTAGTCGTCGTAGAGCCCGAGTTCCTCTGAGACTCGGACGAGTTCGTCCATGGCAGCCGCGCTGGCCTGACGCCTGCGTTCCCTGAACGCCAGCAGATCGGTGGTCTCGATCCGTCGATGCGTGTTGACCTTCGATGCCGGGAGCTCGCCGCTGTCGACGAGCGCGACCACCGTCGGCCGCCTGACGCCCAGAAGGCCAGCCGCCTGGCCGGTCGTGAGGTGCTCCGGAAGGGCGGTGACGTCGACGTGGCGGCCTGATGCGATCGCATCGAGCACTGCCTCGGCTGCTTCGCCTTGGACCCTATGGGTGGCTCCGCTGGTGCTGATCTCCAGGCCCTCGCCCGCTTCGACCGCGCGGCGAACCACGCCGACGAAGTCGTCGGGGACGCTGGCTCTCGCAGCGGCTGTGGGCATGGACACTCCATACCCCCGACCGGCATCGCCAATGTACCGTCGGATCGCTTGGGCGCGTAGCCGCAGCCCGGTTGCCGAGCGCTCGCCGGCCCAGGCACGTCCGCGTGGTGGCAGGCACGTTCACGAGCCGCACGGCGCGGCCCGCGGAAGAGCGAGGACGATGCCATCCAGACCACGGTGGCCGGCCTCAGTGAGGGTCCAGACGAGCAATGCCCTGCCGGTCGAGGGGGAGGCGAGCGGTGGCCCCGACGGCCAAGGCCACCACCCGAACCCGGCACTCCCCGGGTCACGGCCTCGCAGCCTCGATGCTGTGCTCGCCGCTATTCGCCGCGCCATGGCCTCACCCCGGTGCCGGCCCGGCCAGGTGCACGGCCCTGGCGCCCCTGAGCCGCAGCCTCGGCACCATGCCCGACGCCCTCGTCGCGCCGCAGCCTGAGCCCAGGCCTCGGTGCATGGGCCTGGGCCGCTGGAGCCGGGTGTCGTCGGGAAGCCCGACGAGCCGTCCGCCAAGATTTTGCGTGGAGAGGGTTGCTTTTCTGCCGGTGGTGGTCCATACTGGCCTTCCATCCCCCCAGTGCGCTTCGGTGGCTGGGTCAAGGCCCACCCGCAAGGGTGGGCCTTTGTGTTGTCGGAGGTGCTAGCCGCTGAGGGCCGCGCTGTGGGTCCGCTCCCTGTTGGCCCTGGGTGGTCGGGCCGTCGGACTCCCTTCACGAGCAGAACGTCCGTGGCCACCGGCGGCAGGTGGTGAGCTGCTCACGACCGGCGCGGCGGTCGGACGACGGCGAGCCAAGTCGGGCAGTGGCGGTTGGCCTCAGCGGCGGTACCGACGGGCACCGGCAGCGCCCGGCGCTGCGCTGGCGGGATCGCCGGGCACGGCTAGCACCCGGACATGGACTCCCTGCATCACGGCCCTCGACGCCGATGCCCGCAGCCGTCGCCGCGCCGTGGCCTGGGCTTAGGCGCCGGCCTGGCTGGGCCGCTGGAGCCTGGGCATCGGGCGGCTGACGAGCGCTCGTCAAGATTTCGCGTGGAGAGGGTTGCTTTTTCGCGCCTGGCGGCCCATAATGAGCACTTCATCCCCCCAGTTCGCTTCGGTGGCTGGGACAAGGCCCACCCGCAAGGGTGGGTCTTTTTGTTGTCGCAGAACCTGGTGCCTACCACCCCTTCGGCTTGTGGATCTGCCTGCCGCGGGGGCCGACCACAGGGTTCGGCAGGTGGCAGTCGACCAGGACAGGGTGATGGAGCTGAATCTCGAAGCTGGCCACCTTCTCCAGGTGCCCGCTCATCCGGTTGCGGCGATGCGGGTTGACGACGCCGACGGGGACTCCCTCGGCCACGGCCAAGGCGATCGGCTCCGCCAGATCGGAGTCGTTGGAGATCACGAGCGCCTTGGTGCACGACTCCTTGAACACGTCTCGCACCAGGTGAGAGGCAAGGTTGACGTCGGAGCCCTTCTCCTCGGTCTTGAGCACTCGGACGATTGGTGGTCGACTGAGCCTGGGCTCGATCCGCCTCTGGATCAGGTCGACGCGGTGGCGCGGCCGGACTCTCGGACGGGTGACATCCGACCATGGCACGGGTGCCACGGGCAGCCAGCGCAGATCCGCCCGGAAATGACCAAGGTGGATCTCGATCAGGGGGTTGACGGCCGTGGCGCGGAGCAATGCTTGCTGGCGTTCCGGGCCGCCAGGATCGGCGGCGGTGGCCTTGATCGGAGAGGTGAAGAAGCGGATCCTCTCGATCCGGTCGCGGGGAATGAGGCGTCGGCACAGCGCCTCGTAGTCGAGCCACTTGTGCGGCGTCCCCTTGACTGCCCCGTAGAAGAAGTTCATGCTGTCGATGTAGACGATGGTGGCCATTGGGTGCCCTTGGGATAGGCCCGCTGATCCGGCTGGCGTTGGGCTGCATCCAGCACCAACGCCGGGAATCGGAAGAGGAAGCGGGTGGCTGACTCAGGAGGGCTTCCAGGGCTGTCGGACCTGATCGGAGCGACACCGGCTTAGCCGAGCCATCAGCCTACCCGCACAACAGCGATGCCCGCGGGCCATCAGCAGTGCCGTGTCGAGCCCCGTCGCTAGCGCCATGGCGAGCACCGTCAGCACCCGGCGCTGCGCTGCCGGGATCGACGAGCACGGCCCGACGCCCGGCCCTGAGCTCCCGGAATCACCGCCCTCGACGCCGATGCCCGCAGCCGTCGCCGTGCCTGGCCTGAGCCCAGGCGCCAGCCCGGCTGGGCCGTTGGAGCCTGGGCATCGGGCGGCTGACGAGCGCTCGTCCAGATTTCTCGGGGAGAGGGTTGTCTTCCCGCGCGCGGCGGCCCATAATGAGCGCATGTCCCCCCAGTGCGCTTCGGTGGCTGGGACAAGGCCCACCCGCAAGGGTGGGCCTTTTTGCTGTCGGGGAGCGCGCGGCGGTGGGTGGTGGTGCTGTGCACCGCTGGCGAGACGCCCACAGGCGGTCGGGTCCTCAGCCCGTCGTTCAGAGCGCGAATCGCGCGTCCATCAGCCGCGCGGTGACTAGCCAGGTCGATAGCGCCACGGCGAACGACCCGGCGGAGATCGAAGAGCGCTAGGCGGGCCGCGGGGCTGGCGTCAGCACCGGTCCCGACGACCATGGCCAGCATCCGGCCCCGTGATCCCGGGTCACGGCCTCGACGCCGTGCCCGCCGCCGTCGCCGCGTCGCAGTCGGGACCACAGGCTCCGGTACCGGGCTTGGCCTCTGGAGCCTGGTGCTCGGGAGGGCTGACGAGTAGGTCGTCCGGATTTCTCGGGGAAAGGGTTGCTTTCCTGCGCGTGGTGGCCCATACTGTGCGCATGTCCCCCCAGCAGCTTCGGTCGCTGGGTTAAGGCCCACCCGCAAGGGTGGGCCTTTTTGCTCTTGCAGGGCGTGGTGCCTACCACCCCTCCGGCTTGTGAATCTGCCTTCCGCGGGGGCCGATCACGGGGTTCGGCAGATGGCAGTTGGCCAAGACTGAGTGATGGAGCTGGATCTCGAAGCTGGCGACCTTCTTGAGGTGCTGGCTCATCCTGTTGCGACGATGCGGGTTGACGACGCCGACCTTGATGCCCTCGGCGACGGTCAACGCGATCGGCTCGGCCAGGTCGGAGTCGTTGGAGATCACGAGCGCCTTGGTGCATGCGCCCTTGAGGACGTCTCGGAGCAGGTGGGATGCCAGGTTGACGTCGGAGCCCTTCTCCTCGGTCCTGAGCACCCGGATCGTGGGGGGCCTGTCGGACTTGGATTCGTACCGCTTCTGGAGCAAGTCGACGAGACGGCCTAGGCGGATTCTCGGTCGGGTGGCGTCTGACCAGGGTCCTGGGGCGATGGGGAGCCAGCTCGGGTCTTGACGGAAGTGGCCGAGGTGGATCTCGATCAGGGGGTTGGCCCGAATCGCACGCAGCACTGTGTGCTGGCGTTCCGGGCCGCCGGGATCGAAGCGCTTGGCCATGACGGGGGAGGTGAAGTAGCGGATCCTCGCGATCTGGTCGCGGGGAATGAGGCGTCGGCACAGCGCCTCGTAGTCGAGCCACTTGTGCGGCGTCCCCTTGACTGCCCCGTAGAAGAAGTTCATGCCGTCGATGTAGACGATTGTGGCCAATGGATGCCCTTCGGATGTGCCCGCCCCTGCCAGCTGGCGTCGGGCTGCATCGAGCACCATCGCCGGGAATCGGAAGAGGAAGCGGGTGGCTGACTCAGGAGGGCTTCCAGGGCTGTCGGACCTGATCGGAGCGACACCGGCTTAGCCGAGCCGTCAGCCTACCCGCACAACAGCGATGCCCGCGGGCCATCAGCAGTGCCGTGTCGAGCCCCGTCGCCAGCGCCATGGCGAACGGCTCGGCCAGGACCGCCGAGGCTGGCCTGAGAGGCGGTACTGGCGAGCACCGGCAGCACCCGGCCCTGGGCTCCCTGGCCCGTGGTCTCGGTGCCGTTCCCGCCACTGCAGAGCCGCAGCCTGAGCCAGGGCCTCGGCCCGGCTGGGCCGCTGGAGCCGGGTGCTCGGGAGGGCTGACGAGTAGGTCGTCCAGATTTCTCGCTGGAAAAGGTTGCGTTCCTGCACGGGGTCGTCCATACTGATGCCGTGTTCCCCCAGTCGCTTAGGTGGCTGGGTCAAGGCCCACCCGCAAGGGTGGGCCTTTGTGTTATTGAAGGGCGTGGCGTTCACCATCCCTCCGGTCTGTGGATCTGACGGCCGCGGGGGCCGATCACGGGATCGGGCAGCTGGCACCTCGCCAGTACCTGGTGGCGCAGCGGAAGCTCGAAGCTGGCGACATCACTGAGGTGCCGGCTCGTGCTGCTGCGTCGATGAGGGTTGACGACGCCGACTTCCACGCCCTCGGCCACGGACATGGCGATCGGCTCCGCCAGATCGGAGTCGTTGGAGATCACGAGCGCTTTGGTGCACTCTCCCTTGATGAGCCGCGGCGAGCCAGCACATCGCCGGCCAGGTCGCCGAGTCGCGCGGATGAGCCAGATCGCGAGGGACGCGGCCTACGACACCGCGGAGAGCGAGAACGGCTCGGCGATGCAGCGGGGGAGGTGAGCGACAGCCCCGACGGCCACGGGCACGGCCACCACTGGCACCTCGGCACCCGGGTCACGGCCTCGAGGCCATGCCCGCCGCCGCTGAAGCGCCGCAGCCTGAGCCAGGGCGCTGGCCCGGCTGGGCCGCGGCGCTGGCAGGATCGAGGAGCACAGTCACCACCCGAACCTGGACTCCCGGCATCACGGCCTTGACGCTGTGCCCGCCGCCATCGCCGCGCCGCGGTCTGAGCCAGGGCCTCGGCCCGGCTGGGCCGCTGGAGCCGGGTCCATCGGGAGGGTTGACGAGCGCTCGTCGGATTTCTCGGGCGAAAGGGTTGCTTTCCTGCGCGTGGCGGTCCATACTGCACCCAGATTCCCCCAGCAGCTTCGGTCGCTGGGTCAAGGCCCACCCGCAAGGGTGGGTCTTTTTGTTGTCGGGGAAGCAGGCACGGCGCAGGCGCCCGCGCCCGAAGGCTTGGCCTGAGGCCCCGGCCCGCGATACCCTGGCTGGCCCGCGGACCCGAGACGGCGACGAGCAGCGAGCAGGAGGCGGACCGTGCCCCAGATCTACAGCGACACCGGCTACACCCTGATGCACCTCGTGGAGGACATCAAGCACGGCAACATCGCCCTGCCCGACATCCAGCGGCCCTTCGTGTGGTCCGCGGCCAAGGCCCGTGACCTCTTCGACTCGCTGTACCGGGGCTTCCCCGTGGGCACCCTGATGTTCTGGGCGACCGGCGCCGATGTCGGCACCCGCCAGGTCGGCGGCGGCGACGGCGACACCGACAAGGTGGCCAAGCTGTTGATCGTCGACGGCCAGCAGCGCCTCACGTCGCTGTTCGCGGTGCTCACCGGCAGGCCCGTGCTCACCAAGACCTACGACGAGAAGCGGATCCGCATCGCGTTCCGCCCGGCGGACCAGTCCTTCGAGGTCACCGACGCGGCGATCCAGCGCGACCCCGAGTTCATCCCCGACATCACCGCGCTTTGGGACGACGGCCACCGGCCCACGGTGCGCAGGTTCCTGGCCCGGCTCGCCGAGAGCCGTGGCGGCGATCTGACCCAAGACGAGAAGGACGAGCTCGAGGACCGCATCGACCGGGTATACGACCTGCAGCACTTCCGCTTCCAGGTCATCGAGCTCAGCGCCGCAGCCGACGAGGAGCAGGTCGCCGAGATCTTCGTCCGCACCAACTCCGAGGGCGTCACGCTCAACCAGGCCGACTTCATCCTCACCTTGATGTCGGTCCACTGGGAGAAGGGCCGCCGGCAGCTCGAGCAGTTCTGCCGCGACGCCGTGGACGCCAGGGTCAGCGGGCCGTCGCCCCGCAACGCCTTCATCGACCCCAAGCCCGACCAGCTGCTGCGGGCCGGCGTCGGCCTGGCATTCCGGCGCGGGCGCCTGCGCCACGTCTACAACATCCTGCGGGGCAAGGATCTCGAGACCGGCGACGTGTCGGCACAGCGCCGGGCCGCCCAGTTCGACGAGCTGCGCCGGGCGCTCGACGACGTGCTCGACCTGACCAACTGGCACGAGTTCCTCAAGTGCCTGACCTCCGCCGGGTTCCGCAGCGGGCGCATGCTCACCTCCGAGAACGCCCTGATCTACACCTACATCCTGTGGCTGATCGGCAAGCGCGACTTCGGCCTCGACCTCAAGGATCTGCGCGGCGTGACCGCCAGGTGGTTCTTCATGGCCCACACCACCGGCCGCTACACGGCGGGGCACGAGACCCAGATCGAGGCGGACTTCGGACGCATCGCCGACCTTGAGCCCGGCGACGGCCAGGCGTTCTGCGACGAGCTCGACCGGATCGTGCGCTCGAATTTCACCGGCGACTACTGGGGCATCTCGCTGCCCAACCGGCTCGACACGTCCACAGGCCGCTCGCCGGTGCTGTTCGCCTACCTGGCGGCGCTCAACCTGCTCGACGCCGAGCTGCTGTTCAGCGACCTGCGGATCCGCGAGCTGCTCGATCCCAGCGTCACCGCCCCTCGCTCTGTCGAGCGCCACCACCTGTTCCCCAAGGCGCACCTGGCGGCCAGGGGGATCACCGGGACCCGCCAGGTCAACGCCATCGCCAACATGGCCTATCTCGACTGGCCCGAGAATGCCGCCATCAGCGCGGACGACCCGCTGGAGTACTGGCCGGAGATGACCCGCCGGATCGATCCCGAGCGGCTCAGGCGGCAGGCCTACTGGCACGCTCTCCCGCCCGGCTGGGAGCAGCTCGACTACCCGACCTTCCTGGAGCGCCGCCGTGAGCGGATCGCCGTGGTCGTGCGGGACGGGTTCAACTCGATGTGGGACGACCAGCAGGCGCCCGAGCCCTCCTCGGAGATCGACGACCTGCTGGGTGTCGGCGAGTCGCAGACCGTCGAGTACAAGTCGACGGCCCGGCTGAACCTGCACACCGGCAAGGCCGACAAGAAGATGGAGCACGTGATCGCCAAGACGGTGTGCGGGTTCCTCAACGCCGAGGGCGGCACGCTGCTGATCGGCGTGGACGACACCGGCAGCGTGCTGGGCCTCGGCGACGACATGGCGACGCTCGGCAGCAAGGCCAACCGCGACGGCTACGAGCTGTTCCTGCGCCAGCACCTCGACAACAGCCTGTCGGTGCCCACCGCGGGGATCGTGCGCATCGCCTTCGAGCGGGTCGGGGAGGGCGATGTGTGCCTGGTGTCCGTGGCGGCGTCGGGCAAGCCGGTGTTCTCCAGGCCGCATGAGGGCGGGAGCGTGCCGACGGAGTTCTGGGTGCGGATCGGCAACGCCACCAAGCAGCTCCACGGCGACGACATGATGGACTACCAGTCGAACCACTGGGGCTGACCGCCTGCCCTCTGGCGCCGTCGATCGGTAAGCCTGGGATTACAGAATGGAGGCAGAATGGAGATCGAGGAACTAGATCCCGATCTAATCGCCCATCTGCGGGCTGAATTCGGGGACACGGGCCATCAGGCCGCTGGATTCTTGCAGACAGCGCTTGACCTCCTGTCCTCAAACTGGGAGACCCCTCGCAAGCACGAGGCGGTGGCGTACTGTCTCCGCGAGGCGTTGTTGAGGATCCTTGCCAAATTTGGGCTCCAAGATGGGCAAGAGTGGCGGCACCTCTCCCGAGCCGTCGTCAATGCTAGCGAGACCTACAAGGACGCAATCCTGGTCTCCGGCGAGGGAGGGCAGAGCGCATTGAATGCCCTGTTGCGCTCAGTAGACGACATGAAGCGCTTCCATGACGAAGCGTCGAGCCGTCAGAATCAGGTTATTCGGGCGATTGCCAATCGCACTGGGTCGCGGATTTCAGAACAATCTGATGCAGTCAGGCGGCATCAACAACTCCTGGATCGGCTCAATGAAGGTCTCCATCGCCAGTGTTGTGCGGCTGACTCTTTGGAGCTCTGGGCTGACACGATCGCGATTCTGCGGCAGCTATTCTTGCCGCCTGACAAGCGACATATCGAGTTGGACAAACTTGCTCAACTCGAGTCTCCTGACAATGCTGCCGTTGAGAAGGTCCGAGGGCTCCTCGTAACTTCCAATCACCTCCGGTACTTCATGTCCAGGGTTGTGAGCTTCGCGTGGCTTGAGCTGCTTGGTAGCGAGCTCAGCCCCCCTGAACCTGGCACGCCTTGGGCGGGATTCTCGGCTGTAGGGAAGCTGGGGTCAAGCCACCCGGAGGAAGTCACCGGTTGGCTTGGTCGGCTGTACAGGGATTGCAAGAGCGAACCCGGCAAGGCCTGGTATGTAGTACGTGCGGCCCTGGATCTTGGTGGAACGGCCGCGATCGCCCTAGTCTTGGAAGCTGTCAGTACACATCCGCACGATAGGGCACTTCTCCTTCTTGGGCTATGGGCGGTTGAAAGCGTCGAGCCAACCGAGGAGTCTGTAGAACACTTCGCAGACGTCATGTTCAACGAGTCTAGCTGGGCGCAACTGCCTTACCGAGATCCGGTGCCTGAACGATTCGTAGCGGGTACCAACGCGGAGAATGCACAGAGGCGGATTAGACTGCTGTGCTTCAAGCTCCGGGCCGTGTCGGAGGATGACCCTACCATTGACCGACTGGCACTATTTCCAAACGGATCGTTTGATGATTATGGATTTTATCGGGGGCAAGATGATCGGGTTGCCGCGATTCTTGGGTGTCTTGTGAGTGTGCTCCGACAGGCCCGGGAAGCTGTGCCCGTGGCTGGAATGCTCGGCTTGATTGAGGAGTTGCACGAGTCGCTCCGCAGCCGCCTTCGCTCCTGGATTCTTGCGAAGGATAGTACGGTCGATGAGTCACTAATGGTCGATGAGATCGAGCGATCGATCACTCGCCGGGAACCGACTGGTGACGACATTTTGCTGCTGGATCGGATCGCCGAAGTGTGCAAGTCCTCTGATCATCTAGTCCAATGGTCCGCGGCGTTCGGTGACCCTCCTAGCGTAGAGGATGTCACGACCGCAATTGGTGTACATCAGGTTCTGGTGGAGTGGAGACGGGCCTTCGCATGGTTATCGGTCTTGCCTGAGGGTGTTGCCGAGGACTGGTCACGGGTTTGCGACGTTCTGGCTGATACATATGGCCGGCTGGATCGTAGTGCGCTTGAACGTCGGTCGCCCATGCGGGTAGGGAGTGGGCGGAGCCCATTTTCTGGCGAGGAGCTTTCAAGTCGAGATCCCGGTGATGCTGCACGTCTGATCTGCGATTGGAGGCCTGGACCTGAAGACTTGGGTGGATTCTGGGAGTTGGCGAGAACGCTTGGAGCTGTTGTCGCTTGTGATCCGGCAGGCTGGACTTCAGATCCGATCAGCATTGCAACCGAGCTCCGGCATCCGATCTACATCGCGCATTATGTTGGTGCCCTAGCATCTCTCGCGGCGGACGTAGAGGTCTCCGTCGACAAGATGCTCGATCTCGTACATCTTGTGACCGCTCACCCTTGGCAGGCTGAACTCCTTGGCCGTAACGACTTTGACCGCGACGACGGCTGGCGTGGCGTCGACCGAGCGGCAGTCGATCTGATCAAGGCTCTCGCTGACGCTGATGTCGACTTCGGCAGTCGATCCGATGAGGTCTGGACCTTACTGAAGATACAGGTACTCCGGAGAGACGAGTCCTCCGGCTTCTCGGCGGATCATGAGCGAGACGCTCTGACCAGAGCAATCAACAGACCATGCACGCTTGCACTAGAAGCCGTTCTGTCCTTCATGGCCTACGAGTTCCGACGAGACGGATCGGTTCGCTCGGAAGCCATCCACACCATCGAGTCGACGCTGCGACTTGATGGTGTGGATGGCGAAGAGCATCGCGCCGTTCTGGCTAGACGATTTCCATTACTCCGCCACCTCCTTCCAGAATGGGTGGACGCAAATCAGAGTCTCCTCTTCGGCGACGAAGCACCCGATGGGTTGGGTCAGCCAACGGTGGATCAGGCCATCAAGTGGGGTCACTGGAACTCCTGGCTCTTGGATAATGTTCGCGAGCAGATTGGGGATGCAGTCGTGCGGGAGGTTGACCGTGCACTGGATCACTACCTCGTTGGGATGCTCTGGGAGTGTGATGGGTACCGCGTGACCCAGGTAGTGGATTTCCTGAGGAGTGAAGGCCTCATCTCTGAGGCTGCTGAGACGCTTGGTCGTCTTCTCAGGCGTGAGGATGAGCCCTGGAACAACATCAATATCGCTGTCGAGTTTTGGCGAGAGTGCATCGATAAGAATCCCGGGATGTCACTTTACGGCTTTGGACTGTTCTCCGAGATAGTTGGCCTCGACGACGAGACTTGGGTCGAGCGAACGCTCGCCACGTTACGGGCCAGTGGTGGTCGCATCAAGTGGGCGCCTCTAGTCGCAAAGCGCTTGGTTGCGGCACCACCCACCAAGATGGGCCTGGAGATCATGAACCTACTCGTGCGAAATCCAATCAACGAATTGGAACGACTCGGCGTCTCGGAACGCGCATCCGATTACCTCTCGGCAGCTCAGGGGCTAACTGGCACTGACGAGTACCAGCGCCTCCGAACAGCGCTTCTTGAGAGAGGCATTGGCGACAGCTAGGCGTGCAGCGCGGAACTGGAGGAACGGTGATGCCCAATCTTGTGCCGGTCTACTTGGCTTCGGATGCCACCGCCAATGCGATCGCAACGCAGCGCCGAGCGCGCTCAACTGACCTGGTGGCGTCTCCCTGAGCCACGTCGGTGGGGTCGTACTCGGCCTTGCTCTTCAGTGGCAGAAGTCTGCGCAGATCCCTGGCGATCTTGGCGCCCTCGGCTCCGGCCTGCTTGAGCAGCGTCACCACCTGGTCGTGATCCTCGCCGGCTGCGCGCTGCCCCAGCCGTCGGCCGCACACGACATCGGAGGCGTTGATCGCGGCGTGAATCGCCAGGCTGGTCGCGGCGACGTAGCGCTTGGCTTGAAGCTCAGACTCAGCAGCCTCCGCGAATTCCTGGGCCTTGGCTCCGTAGGCGCGAACCTCAGCGGCCGACACGGGCCGTGTCCTGATCGGCCTAGGCATCGGACGCGGTCCTCAGGTTGTCGATGGTCGCGCCGTGGACCACGATCCCGTCACGGGCGATATCCCGCCACAGCGGTCGCTTGCTCGCCAGCCGCTCGGCAGCCTCGGCCCGATCCGTCTCGATCATCTCGACCGGGTTGCCGGTGATGGCGTGCACGTCCTCGCGCCACTGCTCGATCCCGTCGCCCCAAGCGTCGTCATCCTCGTCGATTCCGTCAGGCCGAACGACCACGACGTCGATGTCGCTTTGCCCGTCGGCCGTGCGTCGGGCGAACGATCCGAAGACGATCACGCTCGCAGGCGGCCGTTCGAGTTCCGCCGCGGCAGCGCCGATGCGCTCGAGGGCGATGTCGTGCGACTCGGCGAGTCGGATCACCGCCTCGGCGACCACGTTGCTGCGGTTGAGCCGGAACAGCGATGACGGCGGCACCTCCCGGCGCTCGACGACTCCGGACTCGACGAGGCCGGGCAGCACCCGTGACGCCTGGGCCGGACTGACGCCGGCGAGCCGGGCCACGGTCCGGAGGTTGAGCTCAGCGGTGATCCTGGCGAGCACGGCCAGCACCCGGCCTTGCGCACCTGGGATCAGGGTCTCGACGGGATGAGCGAAGTCCATGGGTGCACTCTAACCCCTATCAAGCAAAAATGCAACGACTGTTCCGCATATGCTGGGTATGCGGTTCAGCCGGTCTGCTGCTGGGTCAAGGCCCGCCAGGGCGGGTCAATTCGTTCTCGGCGAGCGCTTGGCGGGTGCAGCGAAGGGTGCCCGCCACTGAGGCGCCTACGGCGGCCGGGTCGTCAGCCTGCCTTGATGAGCGCGATGCCCGCGGCGACGAGCAGGGCGGCGATGAGCCCGATGACCAGCGCCGCTGCGAACGACTCCGCGGACAGCGAGAACAGCGCCAGCCGGCCGCGGGCAGGGCAGCCACGAACAGCGCCCCTGCCAGCAGATAGCGGGCCACGGCCACGGCCACGGGCCGACCATCGCTGACCGGGTGCGGCTCAGCGGGTGCGGACTGGCGTTGTCGTCGTTTCGTAAAGGCCGCACTCGTCGGCGATTTCTGCCATGCGATCCAAATTGTCGCTTGCTCTCGCCCTGCGGCGGTCGCGGTAGGCAAGGAGGTCGGTGAGCAGCACGCGGCGGAACCGGCCGGTGCGCTCGAAGGGGATCTCTCCCTCGTCGAGGAGCTTCCGCACCGTCGGCCAGCGGAGGCCGAGCAATTCGGCGGCGTCCATCGTGGTGAGACTCAGACCGACGTCTGCGATGATGACGGCATCGCCCTGCGCCATTGCAGCCACTACTTGGCGGACCGCTTCGCGCACCTCGTCCGGGATCTTGAGCTGAGCGCCGTCAGGCCCGACCAGAGCCGTGGTCGGCCCTTGCTCGTCGGTCAGCGCCGCCAACAGCTCGTCCAGCGGCTCATCAGGCGGCAGGACTGGGATTTGCTCCGTTAGTGGCGTCATGCCCCTGTTTCTTTCCTTGGGTCCCAGCATAGTGGTGACAGGGTCAATGCCAACGCACACTTTGAGGCTGCCTCGAACCGCCCGGACTGCGCCGGGAGGTCGAGCCGCGGCCTCGGCTCGACGTTGGAGGCAGCGCCGCGAGGCCGCTCTCTTCGGGCCGTCGGGTGGGCAGCAGAGCCGCTCAGCGGGTGCGAATCGGCGTTGCCGTCTTCTCGTAGAGGCCGAGCTCGTGGCTGAGCTCCACCAGCGCATCGAGGCTCTCGCGCGTCTTCGCCCTGCGGCGCTCGCGGTACTCGAGAAGGTCGGCTAGCAGCACGCGGCGGGACTCGTCCGGTTGCTCGAAGGGGATCTCGCCCTCGTCGAGCAGCTCCTGCAACGTCTCCCGGCCCATGCCGAGGAAGTCGGCAGCCTCCTGTGTGGTCTGGCTCAGGCGGACGTGATCGATGGTCACGGCGCTGCGCTGTGCCATGGTCGCCACTACGTGGCGGAGAGCGTCGGCCACCTCGCCGGGCAACTTGATCTGAGTGCCGTCAGGCCCGACGAGAGCCGTTGTCGTCCCCTCCTCGTCGGGCAGCGCCGCCAACAGCTCGTCCGGCGGCTCGTCAGGCGGCAGGACCGTGCTGCGCTCGGTTGGTTCAGTCATGCCTTGTCCTTTCCCGCTGGCGCCAGTGTATGGCCGCACTTGCTGGTTTGCGGTCAGCTCCGTGCAGCGATCCGTGAGCCGGTGAGCGGCGGGCACAGGGATCCCCGCGGCCGGTCATGGCGTCGCCTGCGGTGGATCAAGCCCTCAGGCGGCGCACCTCGTCTGCGAATTCGGGCACGTGTACCCGGGCGAGAGCGTCGAGCAGCGCCCGCAGCGTCCTCGGGTCCCTTCGATTGGAAGCCGCCTGCCGTTCGAGTTCGTCGATCACATCGAGGGCGTCCGTCTCGAGAAGACGCAGCAGGAACTCGTCTGGGTGATGCACGTCGACACCGTGAGGTTCGGTGCTGTGGGCAGGGAAATCACGGAGATTGAACGTCACGATGGCTTCAGATTTGGACCGGACTGCTGCCGCCAGCACGTGGCGGTCCTTCGCGTGGCAGGTCATGAAGGGGATCAGGTGGTCGTAGTCACCGACAGCTGCTTCCGGGAACGATTCGTGCACTTGTGTGAGCAATCGGTCGATGGATGACCGCCGGACTCCCCTTTGCGGGCGAGATTCCGCTCGAGCTCACCCAGGGTGTCTTGGGACCACCGGGGGACGTACAGCCCGCGCTCCGCCAAGCGAAGCAGGGTGTCCCGCAAGTGCTGTGGAAACAGCGCGCAGGTGTCGAGGACGACGGCTCGCGTCACGAGCGCGGCTCAGCCGGTGCTTACTGGCGTTGTCGTCGTTTCGTGAAGGCCGCGCTCGTCGGCGAGTTCCACCATGCGACCGAAGTCGTCGCTTGCGCTCGCCTTGCGGCGGTCGCGGTAGGCAAGGAGGTCGGTGAGCAGGACGCGGCGGAACCGGCCGGGACGCTCGAAGGGGATCTCCCCGTCGTCAAGCAGCCTCCGCACTGTCGGCCAGCGCATGCCGAGGAAGTCGGCGGCTTCCATCGTGGTTTGGCTCAGACCGAAGCGGGTGATGGTGACCGCGTCGCCCTGCGCCATTGCCGCCACAACCTGGCGGAGAGCGTCGGCCACCTCGTCGGGCAACTTGACCTGAGTGCCGTCAGGCATGACGAGGGCCGTGGTTGGCCCTTCCTCGTCGGTCAGCGCCGCCAACAGCTCGTCCAGCGGCCCGTCAGGCGGCAAGACTGTGATGTGCCTGCTTGATGCAGTCATGCCCCCTGTCCTTTCCTTTCCGTGGGCTCAGCGTAGGTCGCGCCAGGGCCGACGCCAACGCTCACATCGAGGCGGCTGCCTCGAACCGCCCGGACAGCGCCGGGAGGTCGAGCCGCGGCGTTTGATCGGCAGTGGAGCCCAGGCGGGAGTCCGCTCCTCTCGGCCCGCCCGCCGAGCCGTCAGCCTGCCTTGATGAGCACGATGCCCGCGGCGACAAGCAGCGCGGCGATGAGCCCGATCACCAGCGCCGCTGCGAACGACTCCGCGGAGAACGAGAACAGCGCCAGCCAGGCCGCGGGCAGGGCAGCGGTGAACAGCACTCCCGCCAGCAGGTAACGGACCACGGCCATGCCGGCCACGGTAGCGACGCAGAGCCGCTCAGCGGGTGCGTATCGGCGTTGCCGCCTTCTCGTAGAGGCCGAGCTCGTGACTCAGCTCGAACAAGGCATCGAGGCTCTCGCGCGTCTGAGCCCTGCTGCGCTCGCGCCATTCGAGAAGGTCGGTGAGCAGCACGCGGCGGGACCCGTCGGTGCGCTCGAAGGGGATCTCGCCGTCGTCGAGTATCTCCCGAAACGACTTCTGGTCCATGCAGAGGAAGTCGGCAGCCTCCTGCGTGGTTTGGCTCAGGTGGACGTTGTCGATGGTCACGGCCTCGCCCTGTGCCATGGTCGCCACAACCTGGCGCAGCGCGTCCGCCACCTCGGCCGGCAACTCGATCCGAGTGCTGTCAGGCCCGACGAGAACTGTCGTCCCCTCCTTGTCGGGCAGCGCCGCCATCAGCTCATCCAGCTCAGCCAGCGGCTCGTCAGGCGGCAGGACCGTGTTGCGCTCGGCTGGTTCATCCATGGCCCTTCCTCTCCATAGGCCCCAGCCTAACCGCCTGAGCGCCGGAGGCGGGTCACGCCATCAGGCGGCGCACGGCGTGGGCGAATCGGGGCACCTGTGCCCGGGCGAGAGCGTCGAGCAGCGCTGGCAGCGTCCTCGGTTCTTGTCGATTGGCTGCCGCCTGCCGTGGGAGTTCGTCGATCACGTCCAAGGGTCGCTGCCTTAGAAGACGCAGCAGGAACTCATCTGGGTGAAGGGCGTCGACGCCGTAAGGTTCGGTGCTGTGAGCAGGAAAATCACGGAGGTTGAACGTCACGATGGCGGAAGCCTTGGACTCGACTGCTGCCGCTAGCACGTGACGGTCCTCCTCGTGGCAGGTCATGAAGGGGATCAGGTCGTCGTAGCCACCGACCGCTGCTCTCGGGAACGATTCGTGCATTCGCGTGAGCAATCGGTCGATGGACGACCGCCGGACTCCCGCTTTGCGGGCGAGATTCCGGTCGAGCTCAAGCAGGATGTCTCGGGACCAGCGGGGGATGTACAGCTTCCGCTCCGCCAAGCGAAGCAGGGTGTCCCGCAACTGCTGTGGATACAGCGCGCAGGTGTCGAGGACGATGGCTCGCTTCACGAGCGCGGCTCAGCCGGTGCTTACTGGCGTTGTCGTCGTTTCGTGAGGCCGCACTCGTCGGCGAGTTCCACCATGCGATCAAAGTCGTCGCTTGCGCTCGCCTTGCGGCGGTCGCGGTAGTCGAGAAGGTCGGTGAGCAGCACGCGGCGGAACTCGTCGGGGCGCTCGAAGGGGATCTCCCCGGCGTCGAGCAGCCTCCGCACCGTCGACCAGCGCATGTCGAGGAAGTCGGCTGCCTCCATCGTCGTTTGGCTCAGACCGAAGCTGGCGATGGTGACGGCGTCGCCCTGGGCCATCGCCGCCACAACCTGGCGCAGCGCGTCGGCCACCTCGTCCGGCATCTTGAGCTGAGTGCCGTCAGGCCCGACCAGAGCCGTGGTCGGCCCTCCCTCGTCGGTCAGCGCCGCCAACAGCTCATCGAGCGGCCCGTCGGGCGGCAAGGCTGTGATGAGCTCGGTTGATGGCGTCATGGCCATGGCCCTGTTCCTTCCTTTGGGTCCACCCTAGGTCAGGCCAGGGCCGGTGCCAACGCACACATCGAGGCGGCTGCCTCGAACCGCCCGGCTGCACAGCTCGTCCGGCGGCTCGTCAGGGGGGCAGGACCGTGTTGCGCCTGGTTGATGCGGTCATGCCCCGTCCTTTCCGTGGGCTCGCAGCCTAAGCCGCACACGGCTGATGGCCACCCTCCGCCAACGCGGGTAGCGTCGGACCGCCCTTCAACGAGGAGGTTGCAGCACATTTCCCTTAACCGTATAGTTCTCTACGGTTTATGAAAGTCCCTGCACCCTCGCTAGCGCCCATCCTCCGCTCGGACGCACAGGGCCGCATCCTGGCCGCCGTGCTGGCGGATCCCGAGGCGGGCCATTCCCTGTCCGACCTGGTTGCGCTCACGCAGACCAGCATGCCGACGGCTTCGCGGGAGGTCGCACGAGCCGAGCAGGCTGGGCTCGTGTCCACCGAGAAGATCGGCCCGACCCGGCTGGTGCGGGCCAGGGTGGACCACCCCCTCCACGACTCGGTGCGCAGGGTCATCCTGGCTACCTACGGCCCACCGCTGGTGGTCGCAGAGGAGTTCGCCGACATCGATGGCGCCGAGGAAGTGATCCTGTTCGGGTCGTGGGCGGCCCGGTACCTGGGCGAAACGGGGCGTGCCCCCAACGATATCGACGTGCTCGTGATCGGGAGCCCAGACCGCGACCTTGTGGACGATGCTGCGGAACGGGCCGAGCGGCGCATCGGGATGCCCGTGACGGCGGTCGTCCGCACCTGCGCCCAATGGGATTCCGAAGCGAGCAGCTTCATCCGGGAGGTGAAGTCGCGGCCTTTGGTCGTCGTACTCGTCGAGGATGAGTCGGTCGTTGATTCTCCGGGGATCGAGGTCCAGATGGGCGGGATGCGATGAGTTGGAAACGTGGTCGTGCTGCGATCGAGCAGCTGATTGCCGACGGTGAGCTTGAACGGGTGTTGCCCTCAACTCGCGTGGCTAGCCGGCTGATGGCCGATGCGGCGGCCCACGCCAGCTTCGCCTCGAAGGGCATTCAGGACGATCCAGCGGGCGCACTCCAGCTCTCATACGATGCTGCACGTAAGGCCTCCGCCGCTCTCCTTGCCATGCAGGGTCTGCGATCGACAAGCCGCGGTGGCCACGTTGCCGTCGCTGATGCTGTGCGCGCCCAATTCAACGACCGGGGCGGAATGGAGGTCTTCGGTCGGCTCCATGCGCTACGGCGACGCCGGAATCGCACCGAGTATCCCGACGAGCGATCGCCGGACATCAACGAGGACGACGCCCGACAGGCCCTACAGACAGCCCAAGCTGTGATCGACGCTGCAGAGCGACTCATCCAAAGCGGACGCGTCGGCCCATTCGAGTGAGGGCATGGCGATATGCCTTGCCGAACCGCTGGGGGTGTTCTCGTGTACAAGAACAGAGATCACCCGCTAGACTCGAGCCATGCCGCGACGAACGAGTGCCGCCCTCGAACGGGACGCGCTGGACAGCCTGAGTGCGGCCCTTGGCGATCTCGGTGTCAGTGCCGACGTACTTCCAGGAGAGACCTCGACCGCAGGCGCGCGGTCCGGCGCCGTGCTGGATCTGGCCGGCCACCGACTCCACATCGAGGTCGCATCGGTAGTCACAGCGGCACAGGGGGAGCGCCTCGCCCGAGATGTCGAGCAGCGCAGGCGCCTGCTGGTCGTGGCCGACCGGATCGCCTCGGACGCCAAGCAGTCGTTTCGGGAGGCAGGGATCAACTATTTCGACCGGCGAGGAGGGTTGCGGATCGTCGAGCCCCCGGTGGTCATCGACGCGATCGTCGAGCAGGCGGACGAGCCTGCAGCGCCCGGCAGCGGCCCGCTCCACAGCCAGGTAGCCAAGGAGGTGGCCATCGCCGTCCTGCTGGAGCCAGACCAGGCCCGCGGCGTGCGTGAGACCGCCCGCTACATCGGCCGGGCACCCAGCGCTGTCTCGGATGCGATGGCGGGCCTGCGCAGCGAAGGACTGACGACCTCCGCCGGAGAGGCCGTGACCCCCGACCTCTTCCACGAGCTTCTCTCGGTTTGGCGACGGCGACCCGTCCCGCTGGCCGCCCTGCCCGACCTTGGTGCGCAGCGCGCCGAACGCCTGGGTCTCGGCGTCTGCCGCCCTGAGGACACGATGGGCTGGGCGCTCACCGACACCCTTGCGGCCGCCTCGTGGGGCATGCCGATCGTCGCCCGCGGCGATCATCCGCCCGACTTCTACGTGCCCTCCGAGGCAGAACTGCGTACGGCCCGGACGGCTCTCGGCACTCCCACCGATCCCGCTGACCGTGCCTGCACCGTGGCCGTGGCGCCGGTCCGGCTGGCCTGCCTGCGCCGCGTCGATCACTCCAAGACGACGGGGGAGCGCTGGCCGCTCGCCAACCACGTCGTCGTCGCCCTCGACATCGCCCAGGACCGTGCCCGTGGCCTCGAAGCCCTTGAGCAGTGGCAGCCCGAAGGGATCGCCCGCGCCTGGTGACCGTCGCCCCATCGGCGACCGCGCTGGCCGCATACGATCCTTCGTCGCCGCGCTTGCCCGTTTCCCAACCGGACCCCAGTGGTGTGTCGTCGGCGGCTTCGCCGTCAAGACGAGCGGGCACGCAGCGCCCTCTCGACGAGCTGACCCGTCAGGCCGAAAACCGCGGCCTCTACGACTGAACCCGCTGCGCCGAAACCCCGGCGTCGGCAGTTGGACTCATCTCGAAGTACTCGAACACTACGTGTTGCGCGAGAGCAATCGTTGCCGACAGTGCTGGCCGAGCCACTTCACGGACGAAGGCCGCGAATGCCGAATCGGACTTGATTTTCTTGAACGCCATATTGAGGAGCACCAAGTCTGCGAACAGGAACCGGATCTGGCCATCGCTCGGCCCGCTCTGTACGATGGATCCGATGGCCTTATCTTCGGCTAGCGCCTCAAGAGCTGGAGCCAGGCTCTTACCCTTCGCCGGTCCGCCAGGCTTCGGAAAGTGCCAGGTGATGTTCCTTGCCTGTTGGACTACCCCTCGGTACGGGCCAGACGACAAGGCCTCAATCGCTTGCTCAAGATTCGTGCGCGCTTGGGCAGCTTCCGCCGAGAGACTCCCGAGGAATCTTGCAGTGTCGGGGCGATTGTAGGCAGCCTCGAGCAACAGGTGAGCTTCCCAAACGATCGACAGCGATTGACGAAGCATGTAGAGGGACTCCCCTTCGTCGAGTTCACGACTCGGGTGTAGATCAGCTTCGTTTACCGTGAACCACAGCTTATGGATCAGAATCAGGTCGTTCGCCGCTGCCGCGAGGGACACGACAAACTGCGCAACCTCGCTCTCGGCTGGCAATGCCTCGCTGAAGGAGAACTCGAGAGTGTGAGGGAATGGATGATCGTTTGTGCTGGCCATGGGTGGAGCCTACACGGTGGCCGCGTGAGCTGGTCGCCGTGGGCCACTTTGGCCCTCTTGGCTTGCGCGCCCCCTCCTGACCCCGCTCGCTAGCCCCGACAGTCGGCGGTTGGCCGGAGGCCCGTGGGGGCGCGACGGGTTGGCGCTCACCGACACCGGCGCGGTGGCTTCGTGGGGCATGCCGGTCGGCGCCCGCGGTGACCATCCGCCCGACTTCTACGTGCCCTCCGAGACCGAGCTGCGTGCGGCCGGCTCGGCTCGCGGCACTCCCACCGATCCCGCCGACCGTGCCTGCACCGTCGCCGTGGCGCCGGTCCGGCTGGCCTGTCTGCGCCGCGTCGATCACTCCAAGACGACGGGGGAGCGCTGGCCTGTGGCCAACCACATCGTCGCCGCTCTCGACATCGCTCAGGACCGTGCTCGTGGCCTCGAAGCCCTTGAGCAGTGGCAGCCCGAAGAGATCACCCGTGCCTGGTTACCCGCGGCCCTCGGCGGGGCGCAGGAGGCTGGCGCGGCCGTCCGTTCGTCGTCCTCGGGAGGGTGGGGATGAGCCGAGCGACCGGTCGAGCAGCGGCTTCGCGAGCAGGCCATCGGAGGGCTCGCCGTTTAGGACTTGACAATCCGATTCGGCGTCCGCCACACTTCCCCCCGTGATCGCGCCAGTTGGTGGCAGCCGAACGAGATGGCCAGCGTGGACGAGGCGCGTCCGCCTACCGGCTCGGGTGATCGCGCTGCCCTACGCCTTGGCGGGGGGGGGTCCCCTAGCTGAGACCCCTGGCGGGGGGTTGCGGTGACCGGCAGGCTCAACAGCCGGTTCCCTCGCCGCCGCGGCACTTCGGGCAGGCCGGACCTGCCCCCACCGCCTCCTCCGCCGGCTGGTCGCACCGATGACGATGATGCCGCCTACGTGCCTGGCTGTGGCTCGGTGCGCGTCGGCGATGTGGTCAATGTCCGGGTCGGTCTGCGTGCGCCGCGTCTAGGCGTCGTCATCGGGCTCGGGGCAAATGCGAAAGCCCTGGACGTTCAGATCGGCTCGGCCATCGAGAAGATCCCACCGGAGAGGGTCAAGGGTCGAGTTCGCGCTGCCGAGGGCAGCTCAGCGGCGAGCCGGATCTACGCGACGATGAAGGAGTGCTCCCACAGAGGGACACTCGGGCGGCTGAAGCTGAGCTGGGACCCCGAACTGCTGTGGCCCGCCATCGAGCGAAGCGCCGAAGGCGACCAGGCACTGCAGCTGGCGCTCGACCTGGTGGAGCAAGGCGACTGCGAGGCGATCACCCGGTTCTCCCTCGACCCCGACGATCGCAGGCGTCTCAGGGCTTGGCAGGCTCAGCGGCTGGGTCACCACCGCGAGGCTCTCGAGCTGCTGCTCGAAGCCGATCCCCGCTCAGCGGACTTGCCGGCGTGGTCGATAGCAGCCTGGGTGCACCGGGAGGGGGGTCCGCTCGTGACCCGCACGGAGCTGCTCCCCAGGAGCGGACCGGGGTTGGTCGCCACCGTGCTTCAAGCACTCAGCAAGGGGGAGAAGCCTGAGCTGTTCGAGCTGCAGGCCATCTCCGGCTATCTGCACGTCGTCTTCAGGAGCCAGACCCAGGCACGCCTGGTGGCGAGCGCAATCGGAGAGGTCGCAGATGGCAAGACGACGGTCCTGCTCGGCAACAACCCGACGATGGCCCTGCATCGAGCAGTCAGCGGCAGAGATGACCTCGCCGCCAAGCAGGCCGTTGCCCTGGCGGACTGGCCGCTCTCGTTGACCGACGACTTGATCGATGCCCGCCGTCTCACCGCTGGGGCTGCCCGCAGGCTGCCGCCATCGGCCAAGGTGCGGGTATGGCGCGGGGAGCGGGTCGCCCTCAAGAGCTACCTGCTCGCCCGTTTCGAGCCGGAGGCGATGGACGACGCATCGGTCGTGGCGCTCAGCTTCTCCGAGGAGGCCGAGCGAAGGTATCTCGAATCAGGGAACCCGGCATTC
Source organism: Acidimicrobiales bacterium (assembly GCA_965214285.1). GTDB lineage: Bacteria > Actinomycetota > Acidimicrobiia > Acidimicrobiales > Aldehydirespiratoraceae. Next base: position 2,885,932 of record OZ243946.1, on the reverse strand, counting down.
ATGACGGTGGTGAACGAGTCACGCCGACGGCGCCTTGAGTCCATGCGACAGCTTCGCGAGGGCTGGCCGCTCGACCGGGGTGCCGAGGGCAGGCTTGGCTCCGAGGATCACCAAGGCCGCCTGCTGGCCCAAGTCTCGTCGATGCTGCGGACCGGTGCTGCCGCCGGCCTGGGCGCGGAGCTGCTTGAGGACGGCTCGGTCGTAGATCTGGTCGCGTCAGCGACGGAAACGGTCGGCCTCCAGGAGCTTCCAGAGCGTCTCGCCGCGCCTGTTGCTCTTCGCCGTGCCGTCGAGCGCATCTTCTGCTGGGACTGGGAGGGTGCCGCAGAGCAGGCCCGCAAGGGGCTTCGGAAGGCTTCGCGTGAGCCCGTCCGTGACGAGCTTTTGAACCTGCTTGCGTACGCCCTGTGGGAACAGGGGAATGACGCAGCAGCGTGTGCTGCTCTGAAGAAGGCGATCGATGGCCAGTACAACTCGGCGCTGATCTCCAACCTGAGAGTGATCACAAGGAGTCGCTGCCACGACGAGAGGAATCCCTATGTCATCTTGGGCGTTCCCTACGGCGCCAGCAAGGCCGAGGCGTCTGAAGGCCACGCAAGAGCGCTGCAAAGGCTGAAGAAGGATCCCGACGCAACGTATTGCGAGAGCGACCTGTCGTGGGCGAAATACCAGATCGAGCAGGTGCGGGGATCCTCCAGGCCAGATGACGGCATTTATCGGATACCCGCTGACCCGGACGTGTACTCCGATTGCCGGTATGGGCTGTTGCGACCCAGGCCGGTCCCGATGGAGCGGCGCACCGACCGTTCAGATGACGACTGCAAAGAGGACTTGATGTCGGCCGCAGGAACGGAGCTTCTCCGCCATCTGCTCGACGAACACGGCAGCAGGGTGGAGCCGGAAGCGCCGTTCTTGGCCAAGGAGGGCGAGACGGAGAAGAAGCCGCTGCAGGAGCGTCAGGCCGAACAGTCCGAAGACTACGACGACGAGGACGACTACGACTACGACGATGACGAGCCGTTCTGATGAGGTTTATGGCATGAAGCACTTACGAGAGCACACTATGCGGCTATTAGGTGCAGCCCTGGCGATTGCTGGCTTGATGGCGCCGCTAGCCGTCAGCCCGGCGGTTGCTCAAGGCGGTGAGCTCACGGTCGAGCCGCGGGTAGCCGTCGCTGGCGAGAAGCGTGACTTCGAGATCACGGGTGAGGACTTCTCAGGAGACTTGACACTGGCGATCTGTGCTGGGGTCGAGGGCCAGCCCAAAATCGATGACTGTCCCGAGGCCGTTCGGAAACCTATTTCACTTAAGGCCGACGGTACTTTCGATATGATCGAAGAGCTTGTGGTACCCAACGAGGGCATCTGGATCGCTGTTGTGAGCACCGTTGACGACCAAGAGACCGTGCGAGCCCCACGACGGGTGCAGACCTTCACTACAGCAGCCTCGGCTACTCAAGGTGCACTTAGTGATGCCCGGGAGTCAGCAGGCGCGGCAGAGGAAGCCAGAGACGGTGCTGAGGATGCGGCCGAGAAGGCTGGTGAGTGGCAGGAGGCTGCTGGGGAGTCAGCAGGCGCGGCAGAGGAAGCCAGAGACGGTGCTGAGGATGCGGCCGAGAAGGCTGGTGAGTGGCAGGAGGCTGCTGGGGAATCAGCAGATGCGGCAGGGATAGCGAGAACCGGTGCTGAGGAGGCGGCCACGGCCGCACGAGTGGCACAGCAGGAGGCAGAGGCAGTAGCGCAAGCCGCCGCGGCTGCAACTGCAGCAGCTGTCGCGGCAGTAGTGGAAGGCGAGGGCTCCTCGTCTGCTGGCACCACGATTCTGGCGATTCTCCTGGTGGGGGTTGTTGCGATCGTAGGCCTTGTGGCCTTGTTGAGACGGCAAGAGCAGGTCAGCAGTCAGCGGCTAGCAGAGGTCCGATCCGACCTTGAGATGGCTCATACAGCACTTAGCGATGAGATCGCTTCGTCCCTGGACAAGATCAACGCTGATCTAGTTGTCAGTGATTCTGGACCGAGCCTGACCGCGGAGGCGTATGAGCGTCTTCGAGAGAAGGTGAATCGAGCTGCGAAGTCACGTGAGGCTCACGAGTCGCAACTGGCGTCGATCGATCTAGCGCTAATGAGGAACGACAGTATTGACGATTTGAGGAAATGGAGTTCCAGTTGGTTGAGGCAGGCGGGAATCGAAAAGATTGGCACGCTTGCTGGCTCAACGGACAACAACTCAAGGTACTTTGAAGTTCGTGGCGAAGGGGAGGGTGATCTGATTGTCACTTCTCCGGCCTATGTCGTCAGCCAGTCTGGCCACCCGGTCCAGAAGGGCCAGGCTCACTACCGTGACGCGGTTGGGCAGCCCGCAGACGATGATCCCGAGGGAGGGAAGTAGAAATGGCATTCGGAATCGATTTTGGTACTACCAATTCTGTGGTGGCACGGCTCCGCCAGAGAGAGATGGAGGTGCTCAACGTTGACGTTCCTCCGTCAGATTGGGGGACACTCGGCTTTGACCGGGTGCTGCCCACCGTGGTCGGGCTCGGAGATGGAGACGAGTTGCTCTTCGGCTGGGCAGCAAAGGAGCGGCCTGGCGCGCTGCACGCTGTCAAGCGGCTCCTCAAGGACGAGACGTATGTGGAGATCGGAGGCGTGACTTTCGAAGTGGAAGAGGTCGTGGCCATGATCTTCGCTTATCTGCGGCGTCAAGTCGCCGATGCAGGTCGCGTGGATCAGGCGGTCGTGACGATCCCTGCCAACAGCCGCGGACTTGCTCGCCTCCGGACCAGAAGTACGGCGGGGATGGCTCCCATGCGGGTGCAGGCATTGCTCAATGAACCCACCGCGGCAGCGATGGCCTATGCCTTCAACTCGGCGCGTGAGGAAACACTGCTGGTTGTCGACTGGGGCGGCGGTACTCTGGATGTGACGATCCTCGAGCATGTCGGCGGGGTATTCATGGAAAAGGCGTCAAAGGGCGTTCAGCGGCTCGGGGGGATCGACTTCGATAACGCCCTCGCCGAGATGATCACGGCGGAGGTCGGCGGTGCCGACGGCTGGACGGAGACTGAGCGCCACTCCTTCAGGATCGAGGTGGAGAAGGCAAAGATTCTCCTCTCGTCGGAGGACTCTGCGCTGGTGCCTCTACCGGATGGGAGCCCATTCGAGGTCTCCCTTGGCATGCTGTCGGAGGCTGTTCACCCGTTGGTCGAGAGGGTGCAGGAACCCATTGAGCGGTGCCTTTCAGACATCGGCGCTCGACCATCCGACATCGATGCTCTCCTCCTGGTAGGGGGAACGTGCAAAATGCCTGCGATCCGGGACTTTGTGTCTGAGCTGCTAGAGATGGCACCGGTGGAAGGTATCGACCCGATGACCGCGATTGCCGAGGGTGCCGCGGTGGCTTCCGGCGTGCTGAGTGGTGAGCTGGAGGACGTGGAGTTCTCCGTATCCACGGAGCATGCGCTTGGAACCGAAGTGGTTGACCGCGATGGAGTCGGCAAGATATCCGGCACAAAGTTCAGTCCGATCATCCCGCGCAATCACCATCTCCCGGCCGAGGCGACGGAAACCTACCGGCCAGTTGACGACTACCAGAAGACAGTGTTGTCCAAGGTGCTGGAGGGGGATCCTGAGTTGCCGGTGGAGCATCCCGACAACGTTGTCCTGCAGGAGTGGGTCGTCGACATCCCTAACCCGGGGAAAGTCGAGGAGACGCCCATTGATCTGACCTTCAGGTACGATCGGGATGGCATTCTGCACGTCTCTGCGAAGTCCAATGACACGACCATCCTCGATGATGTGGTCGACTTCGCTGGGATGCTCGATCGCCGTGGGCTCGTGGAGGCAGCATCCAGGGCACAGAAGGCGGTCGCGACTGGGGTCGTGGAGCGAGACGGCCGCGACATTTCGGACCGCTCCCCTGAGCTGGCGGAGCTCACGCCTGAGCTTCGGGAACTGATCGACAGCGCCCGGACGAAGGTCATCCCGTTCGTCGATGATGCCGAGGCCGCAGCAATACGGGATCAGGCCGATCGAATCGAGGACGGCGACGCCAGAGCGGTCGACGAGCTGCAGGCGACGCTCGACAAGTACCCCTACCTGCTCTGAGGATGGGCAGCTGATCTCCGGCGCTGGGATCGCCCTTCGCGGCTGCTGAGGGGGTTGAGCATGGCGTTTGGTATTCATCTTGGCGTGAACAACGCGGTGGTGGCTCGGCTGCGTCGGGGTGAGCTGGAGGTGCTGACAATCGACTGGTCTCCGTCGGACTGGTATCAACTTGGGTTTGGCCGGGTGATGCCGACGGTGGTCGGGATCGGAGACAGCGACGAGCTGCTCTTCGGCTGGGAGGCCAAGCAGCGTCCGGGCTCGCTGCACGCTGTCAAGCGGCTTCTCAAGGACGAGAAGTACGTGGAGATCGAAGGCGTGACCTTCGAGGTGGAGGAGGTCGTGGCCATGATGTTCGCCCACTTGCGCCGCGAGGTCGCCGACGCTGGCCGCCTGGACCAGGCGGTGGTGACGATCCCGGCCAACAGCCGCGGACTCGCTCGTCTGCGCACCAGGGTTGCGGCGGGGATGGCTCCTCTGCGAGTGCAGGCCTTGCTAAATGGGCCCACGGCGGCGGCGATGGCCTATGCGTTCAAGTCGGCGCGTGCGGAGACGCTGCTGGTGGTCGATTGGGGTGAGGGCACGCTGGATGTGACGATCCTCGAGCACGTGGGAGGAGTGTTCAGGGAGAAAGCGTCGAAGGGGATTCAGCGGCTTGGGGGGCTTGACTTCGATACTGCGCTTGCTGAGGCGATTACGGCGGAGGTCGGCGGTGCCGACGCCTGGACAGAGGCTGAGCGCCACTTCTTCACAAGACTCGATGTCGAGAAGGCGAAGATCATCCTCTCGTCCGAGGAGTCTACCGTGATCCCTCTTCCGGGCTTGGGCCAATTCGAGGTCACCCGCGAGATGTTCACGGATGCGGTACGCCCTCTGGTCGAGAGGGTGCAGGAACCCATCGAACGGTGCCTTGCAGACATCGGCGCTCGGCCATCCGACATCGATGCGGTCCTCCTGGTAGGCGAAACGTGTCGATTCCCGGCCATTCGGGACTTCGTCTCTGACCTCCTTGAGACCGCACCGGCAGATATTGACCCGATCACGGCTATCGCCGAGGGCGCCGCGGTGGCTTCCGGCGTACTGAGTGGCGAGTTGGAGGACGTGGAGTTCTCCGTCTGTACAGAGCATGCGCTCGGACGCTCAGTCCCGTCTCCTTGTGGATCAGGGAGCGTGTTCAGCGAGATCATCCCGCGGAATCACCCACTCCCCGCCGAGGCAACGGAAGTCTACCACGTAGTCGAGGACTATCAGGATACGATTACGTTCGATGTGATCGAGGGTGATCCCGAGTTGCCGCTCGATCATCCCGACAATGTGTCCCTGGCAGAGTGGACCCTCAATATCCCCTGCCCTGCGCCTGTCGAGGAGTCGGGCATCGAAGTGACGTATCGATACGATCGGGATGGCATACTGCATGTCTCTGCGAAGATGGCAAGCGATGGCACGACAGTTCTCGACGAAGGCGTCGACTTCATGACGGGGACGCTTGATCGGAGCAGGCTCTTGGAAGTCGCAAGCCGAGCACAGGAGGCGGTCGCGACTGGGTTCTGGGAGCGAGGCGGCCGAGACAACTCCGGCCGTGGCAGGTCGATCCTCTCACCCGAGGTGCGGACTCTAATGGAGGATGTCAGGTCACAGATCATTCCGTTCGTCGACGAGGAAGAGGCCGACAAGATGCACGTTCTCATGGAGCGGATTGAGGCTGCCACCGACGCCGTTGACGCACTGCTGAGGATTGCTGAGCGGTATCCCTATCTGTTGGACATCGAAGCATGGGCAGCAGAAGGCCGTGGCTTCGATGAATACGATCAGTCGCCAAAGCCAGTGGTTCTTTCGCCTGAGATTCGGTTGCTGGTCAATGATGCCACGATCAAGATCATCCCGTTCATCGATGACTGGGAGGCTAAGGAGATGCGGGCACTCGTCGAACGGGTTGAGGCTGGCAAGACGGGGGCGGCTGACGCGCTGCGCAGGTTGGTCAAGGAGTATCCCTACCTGCTCTAGGCGGTTCCGCAGCGGCATGTTGCAATGGGACGGACCGCAGGCTTGATGCAGCGGAGACGGTCGGGTTGGATTCGCGGGTGGGGGCGTGGATCTGCTGAGATAGGGGCATGGCTACTGACCCTGACGACTACATCCTGATCGACAAGCCGCGGGCGCACACCGCGGTGATCACGATGAACAGGCCCGAGCGCATGAACTCCATGGCGTTCGACCTGATGGTCCCGCTGCGCGACGCCTTCGAGGCTGTGGCCGCCGACAACGACACCACCTGCGTGATCCTCACCGGCACCGGCAAGGGCTTCTGCTCGGGCGCCGACACCGCCGGCGACTCCGCCCCGCCGCCCGACATCGACGGCATGACCCTCACCCGCATCGCCACCAAGGCCATGACCGTGCTCGCCGACCTGGTGCCCGCCATGCAGCGCATGCCCCAGCCGGTGATCTGCGCCGTGAACGGGGCGGCCATCGGCGGCGGGCTGTGCCTCACCCTCGGCGCCGACATCCGCATCGCCGCCGAGTCGGCCTACTTCCGCGCCGCGGGCATCAACAACGGCCTCACCGCCAACGAACTCGGCCTCAGCTTCCTGCTGCCTCGCGCCATCGGCTCGTCGCGGGCGTTCGAGATCATGCTGACCGGGCGCGACATCGACTCCACCGAAGCCGCCGCCATCGGCCTCGTCTCGCGTACGGTGCCCGACGAGGCGCTCCTCGAAGAGGCTCTCGACCTCGCCGATCAGATCAACGGCTGGAGCACGCAGGGCATCGCCCTCACCAAGCGCACCATGTGGGCCGGGCTCGAGACGTCCAGCCTGCGCGCTGCCATCGAGCTCGAGACCCACACGCAGCTCTTCGTGCGCCTCACCACCAAGAACTTCGAGGAAGCCGTCAAGGCCCGCAAGCAGGGACGCCCGCCGGTGTTCGAGGACTAGCACCGCGCCCAGCAGGTCAGGCGCTGGAAGGCAGGTGACAGGGGTCAGGTGAGGAGACACGGTGGGGCACTACAGCCAGGCGAGGACGGAGCCGAGTGGAGCAGGATCAGCGGGAGTCGGGCACCCGACCGAGAGCGACCTGGCTGCGTGACAAGGGCGGGGTGTGACTCAGCGCCGATCTGCGAAAGAGGCAGGCGCGGTTCTCAGCGCTCGGCGTTGACCTCGTGGACCAGGTCCAACAACGCGCCGAGGCCGTCGAGGCGCTCGTGCAGCGTGTCGCCCATCGGCGAGACCCGCAGCGTGTCGATCCCGCAGTCGCGGTACTGGCGCAGCCGGCGCTTGATCTCATCTGGCGGGCCGATCAGGTTCTGGCCCAGCCCGATCTCGGTCGGCACCCGCTCGGCCGCACCCTGGCGGTCGCCTGAGAGCCAGAGACGCTGCACCGCGGCCACGTCGTCGCCCCAGCCCTGCCGTGCGAAGGCGTTGTTGTAGAAGTTCGAGTTCGCCGAGCCCATCGCCCCGAACGTGAACGCGAACCCCGCAGCGTGACGCCGCCCCGCCTCGTCCACGTCGTCGGTGATCTCACAGCCCACCGACACGCTCAGCTCCAGGCTGTCCAGCGTGCGCCCGGCCGAGGCCGCCCCCGCGCGGATCTCGTCGAGGAACACGTCCGCTGTCTCGCAGAAGAACGAGTTGCCGATCCAGCCGTCGGCCAGCGCGCCGGTGAGGCGCAGGTTCGCAGGCCCCAGCGACGCCACGTGGATCGGCACGTCGCCGGCCTGCCCGGCGAAGCGGATCGCCTTGCCCTCGCTGCCCGGCAGGGGAATGGCGTGGATGTCGCCTGAGTACTCGAGCCGCTGGCCGGAGCAGACCCTGGCGATGATCTCGATGGTCTCGCGGGTGCGCGCCACGGGCCGCTCGAAGCTCACGCCGTGCCAGCCCTCGATCACCTGCGGGCCGCTGGTGCCGATGCCGAGCACGAAGCGCCCGCCGGAGAGCTCCTGCAGCGACAGCGCCGACATGGCCAGCATCGCCGGCGTGCGGGCGCCGATCTGGGCGATGCCCGAGGCGAGCCGGATGCGGTGGGTGACGGCGGCGGCTGCGGCGAGCTGGGTGAGCGCGTCGTGGCCCCAGTACTCGGGCACCCACGCCGATCCTGCGCCGAGGCGCTCGGCCTCGATCACGTAGTCCAGGCCGTCGGGCTCGGTCGGCGCCGCCCAGACGCCGATCTCCAGGCTCACGGGGCGGCGGGTCGCAGGGTCACGAAGCCTCGGCGAGGTCGCGGATGCCGTCGATCGTGCGGGTCATGTTGGCGTAGTGCTCGTCGATGCGGCGGTGGATGATGCGGGGCTCCAGCTCGGGCTCGTTGGAGAGCACCGCGTAGGTGAGCCCGCTGGGGCCGGGGCCGATCTCCATCTGGAATCGCAGCACCACGCCCCCGTCGACTGGCGTCAGGCCGAAGCACCAGCTCGATCCCGGACGATCCGGATTGGAGGTGGCCCAGCCGAACTCCCGCTTGGGCGCCCAGCGGGTCACGTACACGTCGACCTCCCACTCGCCGATGGCCTTGTGCTGGTTGCGGCCCTTGAAGCGGGCGCCGAGCGCCGGGCCGTCGCTCACCCACTCGGCGCCCAGGAACTCCGTGGAGAACTGCGCGGGCACGTTGATGTCGGTGACGATCTCCCAGACCCGGTCGACGTCGGCGCGGATCAGCCGCTCCACCCAGGTGCCGGCGCCGTCGGCGATCCACAGCGGGTCGTTGGGCTCGCGCCGGTAGGTCCGCGGGATGCCGTCCTCGCCGATCGTCTCGACTGCCGTCTCGATCACTGTGGTCTCCTTGCTTTCCGTGCTTGCGGCTTGCGCCGGCGGTTGCAGATGCCGGCGGCTCATGCGGGCGGCCCGGCCATGTAGGGCATCATCGCCTCCAGGAACTCGGCGGGGAAACGCACCGGCCTGCCGTCGTTGGTCACCATGGCCGCACGCAGATCCTGGGAGGCGATCAGCTCGTCGCCGCGCATGATCCGCTGCCGCCAGTGCGACGTGACCCGCCGGAACTCCACGATCTCGGTCTCCACCGCCAGCTCGTCGCCCTCGCCGGCTGCCTTCACGAACTTGGCGTTGATCTCCGACACCAGGATGGTGAGCCCGTTGCGGCGCATCTCGCCGAGCCCGTAGCCCGTGGCGGTCAGCAGCTCCACGCGGGCCGTCTCGAAGTAGCTCACGTATACCGAGTGGTTCACGTGGTTGTAGGGATCGAGCTCGTAGAAACGCACCCGGACGGTCATGGTGTGGGCCACGAGCCGACCCTACCGGCGACGGCGCGCATCTCGGGAAAGCGCAGCCTCGGGCGGCTATTGTCGAGCCCATGGCCGACGACTGGCCCGAGATGGCCGACGTGCTCGACGTGTTCGTCTTGGCCGACGACGGCTCGCTGGCCCCGCTGCACCCCTCGGGCGACGACGACCCGCTGGACGTGCGCGGCCTTTCGGCGGACGTGATCGAGGCGCTGCGCGAGGTGCGGGCCAGGCCCGGCTACCGCCTCGGCGCTGCCGCCCCGGCGACCGACAGAGCGGCCCGGCGCGGCGAACGCGAGGAGATCCTCCAGCCGGTGCTGGTGCGGCCCAACGCCGCCCATCGGGTAGTCGGCGACGGTCGCCTCTTCGACGATCCGATCCCGGCCCTGGAGGTCGACGTCGGCTCCCGCCGCAGACACGGCGACAGCTACACCTGGAAGGCCAGCCTGCGGGCGAGCCGCCTGGCACGCGGCCGCTCCGCCGCGCTGCACCTGCACCCCAGCCCGTCGGCCAACCTCAGCGTGATCGAGCTGATCCCCGCACACCGGCGCCGTTTCGCCCGCAAGCGGTTCGTGCGCCGCGGCGTGGCGGCGGTGGACGCCATCGGCCGACGGCTCAGCCAGCAGGCACGCCAGCCTGCGCTGGCAGGCCAGGCAGGCCCGCCGGCCCGCGGCGAACCCGTGACGGCGAGCGCCTGATGGCCTACGTACCGGTGAGCGAGGCCGAGATCGCGGCCATGGCAGGCCTCGGGGACTGGCGGGCGGCCGACGGCAGGCTCGTCGCCGAGTTCGCCGCCGGCTCGTATAGCGCCGCGGGGGAGCTGGCCCAGGCGTTCGCCGCCGAGGCCGACCGCTGCGACCATCACCCCGACATGGCGCTGCGCTATCCGGGCGTGCTGGAGGTGACGCTGAGCACCCATGCCGTAGGCGGGCTCTCGATGCACGACGTGGACCTGGCCCGCCGCTACTCCGAGATGGCCGCCGAGCACGGCGCCACCCCGCCGCAAGGCTGAGCCGCTACTCCGGCGGCGGGGGTGGGGGCTCGGGCGGGTCGGGCAGGGTCTTGGCGGGGTTGAACAGGCCCTCGGGATCCAGCGCCGCCTTCACGGCACGCATCAGCTCCCACTCGATCGGGTCCTTCTGGGCGGCGATGCGCTCGCGCAGCAGGGTGCCGATGCCGTGCTCGGCGCTGAGCGTGCCGCCCAGGCGCAGCACCACGGCGTCGGCCGCCTCGGTCAACGCCTCCTTCACCGCCAGGAACGGCTCAACGGCGCTGTCGGTCACGGGCAGCACCCACAAGTGCAGGTTGCCGTCGCCCACGTGCCCGAAGGCGTAGCTCACGGCCTCGGGCGCGATCTCGGCGGCCAGCGCACGGATCTCGGCGATGCAGGCCCCGGTCGCATCGAGCGGCACGGCCAGGTCCATCTTCAGCCCGTGATGATGGAAGTCCCGGTAGGCGACGGTCGGCGACAGCGCGTCGCGCACCGTCCACAGCGCCGACTCCTGGTCTGCGGTGACCGCTACCGCGGCATCGGTGACATGCCCCGCCTCGGCGGCCGCGGCCAGAAACGACAGCAGGCGATCTTCGACCGGCTCGCTGGAGGCGAAGCGCACCAGCACGCGGTACTCGCTGTCGCTGGTGACAGACGTGCCGAAGCCGTGCATGGAGGCCACCCGCTCCATCGCGAACACCGGCATCAGCTCGAAGGCCGTCAGCGCGCCGTCGGAGTGATCGTGCGCCAGCTCCAGCAGCGGCATCAGCGAGTCGAGGCCTGAGATCGCGGCCAGCGCCGACTGCTCGTGGGGCGTGGCCGGCACCAGCCTCAGCACCGCCGAGGTGACCAGGCCGAGCGTTCCCTCGCCGCCGATGAACAGATGCTTGAGGTCGTATCCCGAGCTGTCCTTGCGCAGCGCCCGCCGCCCGTCCCAGATGCGCCCGTCGGCGAGCACCGCCTCGATGCCCAGCACGTTGTCGCGCATGGTGCCGTAGCGCAGCACGTTGTTGCCGCCGGCGTTGGTGGAGATCGCCCCGCCGAGCGTGGCCGTGCCGCGGGCCGCCCAGTCGGGGGCGAACTTGCGGCCTGCTTTGGCGGCGGCTTCCTGCAGGGCCTCGATGGTCACGCCGGCCTCGGCGGTGATCGTCCAGCGGTCGGGATCGACCGAGACGATGCGGTTCATGCGCTCCAGGGAGATGGCGATGCTCGGCGAGCGGGCATGCCAGGTGCCGCCGGACAGGCCGGTGTCGCCGCCGCGGGGCACCACGCTCACGCCTGCCTCGCGGCACAGCCTCACCGTTTCGGCTGCCTCGGCGGTGCTCGACGGGCGCACGATCGCGAACGGGACCAGCGACGAGCGGCCGCTGCGCGACCCGGGATCGGCGGGCGGCATGGGCTCGCCCGGCGGGACGGCGGCGTCGACGATGACGGAGTTGCGGGCGATCCTGGAGCGCAGCAGCTTGACGAAGCCCTCGGGCAGGGACGTGACGAAGTCCTGCGTCATCTCCGGGTCACGTCCCATGGCGCCCATTATCCCGCCAAGGACGCCGTCTTCTCCCGTCACGCCTCCCGCCGGCGGCTGCGGAACTACAGTCGCCGCCATGACGCAGCAGCGCTCGCCGGGATTGATCGCCGCGGGCCGGCGCGAAGGCGGTGAGGGCTGTGCCGGCCTGGGCGCTGCGGCACTGCAGGCACGCGGCCGCCCGCGGGCGGGTGTCGTGTCGTGAAGATCGCGCAACAAGTGCTCGACTGTGCGGACGGTCACGCCGCGGAGACCGAGCGCCTGCGGCACCTGCACCCCGCCGTGCTCAGCGCCCTCATCGAGGCCGGGCTGCTGCGGGGCTGGGTGGCAGCCGACTACGGCGGACGGGGCGCGTCGGTGAGCGAGGTGCTCGCCGACATCGAGGCCGTGAGCCGAGCCGACGGTGCCGCCGGGTGGTGCGTGATGATCGCCAACACCACGGCGCTGACCTCCCATCACCTGCCGGCGCAGTGGGCCGAGCTGATCTACGGCGACCCGGCAGGCTGCACCGGCGGCTTCGGGATGCCCTCGGGCACGGCCACGCTCACAGACGGCGGCCTGTCGGTCAGCGGGCGCTGGCCGTGGGGCTCGGGCACTTCGCACTGCACCTGGATCGGTGCCGGGGTGCGCGTCGTGGACGCAGACGGCCGCCCGGCTGTGACCGCAGACGGGGCGACCACGCCGTTCGTGTTCTTCGAGCCGGCCCAGGTGGAGCTGCTCGACACCTGGTACGCGGCCGGGCTCAAGGGCAGCGCCTCATGCGACTACACCGCGGACGCCGCCGTGGTGCCCGAGGGCCGCTGGGTGCAGCTCGTCGGCGCCACGCCGGTGCTCGGCACGACCCTGGCGCGCTTCCCGTTCTTCTCCGCCCTGGCCTGCGGGGTGGCCGCAGTGCTGGTCGGGCTGGGGGAGAGGGCCTGCGACGAGCTGGTGGCGCTGGCCGACAAGCGCCCCACGGGGTCGTCGCGGTCGCTGGCCGAGCGGGCGCCGGTGCAGGCCGATCTGGCCCAGGCCCAGGCCGCCGTCGCCGGAGCGCGGGCCTATCTGCACGATGCCGTCGGCGAGGTCACAGCGGTGGTCGCCGCGGGCCGAGAGGCCGACGCTGAGGCACGGGCGTCGCTGCGCCTCGCCGCCAGCGCGGCCGCCCATCAGGCGCTGGCCGCGGTGGACCTGTGCTTCGGCGCAGCCGGCGGGACGGCGGTGTTCGACGCCCACCCGCTGCAGCGGGTCTTCCGAGACGCCCATGTGGCCGTCAGCCACGGCATGATCGCCAAGCGCACCTTCGAGCCGATCGGCCGGCTGCGCTTCGGCCTGGAGACCTCCACCGCCCTGTTCTGAGGATCGCCACGGCGTGGGCCGCGCCGGCTCTGCCCGCCGTGCCGGCAGGGCCGCTGACATGGCCGGCACGCCGCCCGCCGGCGCGCAGTCGACGGGCCTAGTCTTTGGCGCATGAACACCGAGATGCTCGACAAGATCCGCCGCGGCGACGGCTTCATCGCCGCCCTCGACCAGAGCGGCGGCAGCACCCCCAAGGCGCTGCGCCTCTACGGGGTCGACGAGTCCGACTACGACGGCGAGGCCGAGATGTTCGACCTGATCCACGCCATGCGCAGCCGCATCTGCACGTCGTCCGCGTTCGGCGGCGACCGGATCATCGGGGCGATCCTCTTCGAGATGACCATGGACCGCGCCATCGACGGCCGGCCCGCTGCGGCCTACCTGTGGGACCACAAGGCGGTGGTGCCGTTCCTCAAGGTCGACAAGGGCCTCGCCGAGCCCGCGGATGCCGCCCAGGTGATGAAGCCGATGCCCGGGCTCGACTCGCTGCTGGAGCGGGCGAGCGCGGCCGGCGTGTTCGGCACCAAGATGCGCTCGGTGATCGCAGCCGCCAACCCCGCGGGCGTGGAGGCGGTGGCCGCCCAGCAATTCGAGGTCGGCAAGCGGATCCTGGCCGCCGGGCTGGTGCCGATCATCGAGCCCGAGATCGACATTCACTCCGCCAGCAAGGCCGAGGCCGAGGAGCTGCTGAAGGCGGCCATCACCGAGCAGCTCGAAGGCGTGGCCGACGGCGACCAGATCATGCTGAAGCTCACCCTGCCCGAGACCGACGGCTTCTACAGCGAGCTGGTCGAGCATCCCAAGGTGCTCAAGGTGGTGGCGCTCTCGGGCGGCTACTCGCGGGAGGAGGCCAACAGCCGGCTCAGCCGCCAGCCAGGCGTGGTGGCCAGCTTCTCGCGGGCGCTCACCGAGGGGCTGAACGCAGCCCAGAGCGACGCCGAGTTCGACGCCGTGCTCGACGCGTCGATCGCCTCGATCTACGCCGCCTCCGTCGCCTGAGGCGGCCCCGCCCAGGGGCGACCGCTGGCCCGCGTTGGCCCGGCCCGGCCCGGCTGACCAGGCCCGGCCCGGCCCGCTCAGGCGGCGGCGATGCGGGCGAGGATGGCTCGCAGCGTCTCGGCGTCGCCGGGGCCGGTCACCGGGATCGAGAACTCGATGCGGTCGATCAGCCCGCCGTAGCGCTCGGCGAGGCGCTCGCCGATCACGTCGTGGGTGCCGACCACGGCGATGGCGTGCAGCATCTCGTCGTGTACGAGCCCCGCCAGCTCGTCCCAGCGCTGCGCCCTCGACAAGGCGGTGGCCTGCTCGGCGAGGTCGTCCCAGCCGTGGACCGCGAACGCCGGGCGATACGACGGCGTCGACAGGTAGAACGCAACCCGCTCGCGCACCGTTCGGCTTACCCGCTCCAGGCTCGCCGCATCGGGCGCAGTGGCCACCAGCGGCTTCATGCAGAGCCCGATGTCGGCGGCGGCACGGCCGCTGCGAGCCGCGCCGCGCTCCACCGCGGGGAGCATCGTCGAGGAGATGTAGGCCGGCGAGCACACCGGGTGCAGGCGCAGACCGTCGGCCACCTCTCCCGCCACGGCGCACATGTTTGGGTTGATGGCTGCGATGTGCACCGCGATGTCGGGGTGTGCGGTCGGCCCCGGGTCGAACAGCGGCACCATCAGGTCGAGCTTGTAGTGGTCGCCGTGGTAGTCGAGCGGCTCGCCGGTCTGCCAGCAGCGCCACACGGCGCGCAGCGCCCGGATGTAGTCGCGCATCCACGGCGCCGGCGGGTGCCACTGCATGCCGAAGCGGCGGCGCACATGGCCGCGCACCTGCGAGCCCAGGCCCAGCACGAAACGCCCGCCCGAGAGCTGCTGCAGCGTCCAGGCCGACATGGCGGTGACGGTCGGCGAGCGGGGGAAGGCCATCGCCACCGACGTTCCCAGGCCCAGCGTGGTGGTGGCGGCAGCGGCGACGGCCAGCACCTGGTAAGGGTCGTGCTTGGTCTCCTCGACGACCAGGGCGTCGTAGCCGAGCGCCTCCACCTGCGCTGCCGCGGCGGGCAGCGAGGCGAGATCGAGCGGCGTGTCGGGGTTGCGCAGGCCGGGGTCGAGCTTGCCCAGGGGGAGCAGCGTCTCGGTCTTCACGGCTGCCGACCGTAGCGGCGGACCCCGCCGCGCTCCGAAGCCGCCCGAGCGGAAGGCGGGCGACCGAGGACGCGGAGGAACCGAGCAGACAATGCGCAGACAAGGCGCAGGCGTGGCGCGAGCCGCTCTGGAGCTGCGTGGCGCGGGCCGCCGCGGGGGCGGCATGCTTGGGCGGTGACGCTCAGCGCCGACGACCGGCTCGCCATACACGAGCTGATGGCCCGCTACGCCAACATCATCGACTCGCGGGAGTTCTCGCGGGCCGGCGAGGTGTTCACAGACGACGCCCGCTACGACGTGAGCGACTTCGACATGGGCGTGGCGGTAGGCGCTGCTGCCATCGCCGAGCTGCTGCGCGGCTCGCAGGCGCATCCGCTGGCCCATCACGTGACCAACGTGGAGATCAGCACCGACCGCGACGGGCGGGTGAGGGTGCGCTCCAAGGTCATCGGCGTCGGCGCCGGCGGCAGGGTCGGCAGCGCCGACTACCGAGACACGGTGGTGAAGGGCCCGCAGGGCTGGCGGATCGCCGAGCGCACGGTCACGCTCCGCACCCCGGATCGCATCCCCCCGCCGTCCTGACGCATCCCGACTCAAGGCGCAGGCGGCGCCTCGGTCCAGGTTTCGCGTCGAAATCGCAGATTCGCGTGTAACGCGGGGCCGTCTCGAGCAAAGAAGTAGATGCACCGTCCTACTGCATGCGGAGGGGATACGGCTACAAGTGGGTGCCCAACAACTACGGGTCAGCCAACGACTGGCCGCGGGAGTGCTGAGGAGAAACCCTCGATGAGTGGCCTGGCATCCAGGGGCTGGCGCGGCGTTGCCCTGGCCTTGCTTGCCGTAGCGCCGTTGAGCTTGAGCTGCGCTAGCGAGGACACGCTCAGCAACGCCGGCATCAGCCCTGGCTCCGGCAGCGGTTCCGAGTCGGAAGAGGACACATCCGAATCATCTTCGGGCACCGCCCTGCGCCTCGATCCAGGCGAAGCGAGCCCCTTGGGTTCACCGAGCCGGGAGAACCACGGCGCTTCGGGCCACTTGGTGCATCGAGACTCGATCGTGCCCGTCGACGACCTCGTGTTCCTGGAAGAGGCGCTGGAGGAGCTGATTCGCCGGTGCATGGCCGAGCGCGGCTTCCACTATGTGCCCAACGAGGTCGAGGGTCTGCGCGGCCCTCTCGACAACCTCGGGATACTGGCGCTGCAGAGCCGTGAGCAGGCCGAACAATGGGGATACGGCGGCCCTGCGGAATTCGGGAACCAGGATGGCCTGGGGGGCAGCGGACCTTCTTTTCCCGACCCCAATCGCGATTATCTTCAGCAGCTCAGCCAGGCCGACGTGGACGCTTGGATGAACGCGCTGATGGGCTCCGGCATCGACATCACCGAAGCCCAGGCGCAGGTCTTGGAGTCACAGCACGAGGAACAGGGGTTTGCCGACCCCGAACTGCTGGAGATGTGGGTGAGCAATGACGGCTGCATCGGCATCGGAGAGGCTGCGATCTACGGAGATCTCGGCGAATTCATGCGGCTAAACCACCTTGTGCGCAGCTCGCTGCGTGGCGAAGTGCAGGCTCGAATCCGGGCTGCCCCGGAGTTTGTCGATGCCGTAGCGGAGTGGGAGGCGTGCATGCAGCGGCAGGGCTATGACTTTGCCGGTCCCTCGTCTGCCAGACGGGCTGTCAGCAGGGCTTACGCCATCGAATCGCGCGAGACGGCCATGGGTCAGGAGGCTGCGATCGCGTCTGCCGATGGCCGCTGCTCTGAGGAGTCGGGCCTGTTCGAGACGGTCGACGCCGAGATGGCTCGCGCCTTGGCAGCCGTGATTGCAGAGCGGGAGGGCGAGATCCTCGGCTACCGCGAACTGATCACGACGGCAGTCAAGACGGCAAAAAACCTACTCGATGCACCGTGAAGCTCACGTTGCGCGCCAGAGAAGCTGATCGTGCCGGGCGGCGGTGCCCGGGCGGCTCGGCTTGGCTGAGCCCGGGCTTCAGGCGTTGCGGGAGTCGCGCCAGGCCAGCAGCTCCACGAGCCGGCCGAGGTCGTAGTCGGGGCCGCTCACGCCGAGCGTGAACTGGCGCGCCCCGGCGTCGACGTAGGCCTCGATGGTGTCGTCATCGGCGAAGTCCACCGCCAGCGAGCGCTCGATGGCGCCGGGGTCGGTGCCTTCGGTCAGGCACCACTCCTCCAGCAGGGCGCTCTTGCGCACGAAGCTGTCGAGATCGCTGAAGCTGTGCCACACATCGGCGTGGCGGGCCGCCCAGCGCAGCGTCTTGCGCTCGCCGCCGCCCCCGATGAGCACCGGGATGCTCCGGGTCGGCGGCGGGTCGAGCAGGCCCCAGCGGCGCTCGATGCGCGGCAGCGCCTGCTCCAGGTCGTCGAGGCGCGAGCTGGCCGTGCCGAACTCGTAGCCGTACTCGTCGTAGTCCTTTTCGAACCAGCCCGAGCCGATGCCCAGGATCAGCCGCCCGCCGGAGATGTGGTCCACGGTGCGGGCCATGTCGGCCAGCAGCTCCGGGTTGCGATACGAGTTGCAGGTCACCAGGGCGCCGATCTCGGCCCGCTCGGTCACCTCGGCCAGCGATGCCAGCATCGTCCAGCACTCGAAGTGCGGCCCGGAGTGCGGGTCGGGGTCGCCGCCGAACAGCGGGTAGAAGTGATCCCAGTTGTAGATGATGTCGACGCCGGCCTCATCCGCGCGCCGGGCGGCGCTGCGGATGGCGTCGTAGCCGGCGTGCTGGGGCTGAAGCTGAACGCCGACGCGGATGCTGCTCGGCTCGGGTGCGGTGGACATGGGCTCTCCTGTTGGTCTGTTGGTCGTGGGCCTGCGCATGGGTCCTGCGCCTCAGGGTGCGGGCGCAGGCGGCCGGGTTTGCAGCCGGGGCCGGCCGGCAGGCCACAATACAGCCATGACTGTCGATCATCGTTGTCGGCGCGAGGGCGACGTGCGCGATCTGAGCGCGGCCGAGATCCTCGACTCGGTCGTGCCCGACGCCCTCGCTGTGCACGGCGGCCTCGCCGCCAGAGGCGCCGCATACCGGGCGGTCCCGCCGGTCGGCTTCAGGCTGCCCGCCGGTGAGTTCTCGCTGTGGCCCGAGGCCGCCGGCATCGCCCAGCGGCCCGGTGCCGACGGCGTAGGCCTGCTCGTGGAGCTCGCCGAAGACGCCCTGTCCGACGTGGTGCAGGACCGCCAGTCGCCGATGGGCCTGGCCATGACCAGCCGGGTCAAGGTGCTCGACGGCGCGCTGAACGACTGGCTGTCTTGGGAACCGGTGCTGCGCTGTCTGTTCGAGGGGCGGCCGGTTCACGAGCCGGGCATGGTCGGCTTCGCGGACGACGACGGCGCCGAGCTCGACTTGGATCGGGCGTTCTCGCCCGGCGACGACCCCGAGGAGATGGGCACCTTTCTGGCACGGGCCGGGTTCTTGCACCTGCGCGGCGTGTTCGACGAAGCCGAGATGGCCGCCCTCGGCGCCGACATCGACTCAGGCATCGCCGCGGCGGCGCCCGACGACGGGCGTTCCTGGTGGGCAGGCGACAGCGACGGCACCGAGCAGGCGGTGCGGGTGCTGTTCTTCCACGAGCAGTCCGAGACCATGGCCGCGCTGCTCGCCGACGAGCGGCTGATCTCGCTGGCCGGGCTGTCCGGCGACGGCCACCTGCCGGCCGGCAGCGCCGAGGGCCTGGTCAAGCCGTTGGGCATCGTCAGCGGGCTGTCGGATCTGCCCTGGCACAAGGACTGCGGGCAGGGCCTGCACAGCTACAACTGCAACTCGCTGACGATCGGCATCTCGGTGACCGGCGCCGACCGGGTGAGCGGCGCTTTGGGGGTGATCCCCGGATCGCACCGGGCCAACACCACGGCCTGCATGCGCGACCGGCTGCTGGACTTGGCGCCGCGCATGCTGGAGACCGCCACCGGCGACGTGACCGTCCACTGCAGCGACACCCTGCACCGGGCGCACCCGCCTCTGGAGAAGCCCCGCAAGGTGGTGTATGCCAGCTGCCGGCTGCCGCCGCTGCCAGGCGACGGCGAGAAGCCCAACCCGCGCTACACCCGCCAGAGCAGGGCCGCGCTGAGCAGCGTGCGCGACCGCATCGAGGCGGCCGACAACGCCGACAACGAGGTCCGCTTCCGGTCTCGGCCGCCCCGCTGAGCCGGCGCGCGACCTGGCACCCGGCGCACGGCACCTGGCATCTGGCGCCTGACCGTCTAGTGGCCCGCACTGGCCCAACCCGGCCCGACCTGCTGAGCGACGCTTGACCGACGAGCCGGGCACGCCTTTGTCGTCGCGGCGGATCGTGGCGGCGTCGATGGCAGCCACCGCCGCGGGCGTGTACCCGGGGTTTCTGATCGCGGCGCTGTCGGTGCAGGCGAGCGCCGACCTCAAGGTGAGCCCCGCGGTGTACGGCTGGGGGCTCGGCTCGTTCTTCTTGGCCGCCACCGTTGCCTCCGCTCCCTCGGGGCGGGTGGCGCAGCGGGTCGACCCGCGCAGCCAGGCCGTGGCCGCGCTGGCGGCGTGCGCCGCGGCGGAGGTGCTGCTCGCCGCCGCGGGCTCGTCTTTCGGGGTGGTGATCGCCTGCCTGGTGGTGTGCGGCTGTGCCAACTCGTTCAACCAGACCGCCATCAACCTGCTGCTGTCGACCGCACAGCTCAGCCGGCTGGGCCTGGCGGTCAGCCTCAAGCAGTCGGCCATGCCCATCGCCTCGCTGCTGTCGGGCCTGGCCGTGCCCGCCTTCGCGCTCACCGTCGGCTGGCGCTGGTCGTTCGCCTTCGCGGCGGCCCTGCCGGTGATCTCGGCGCTGGCGCTGCTGCGCGCCTTCGAGCCCGCTGCGCCGGCCGCTGCGGCTGGGCGGTCGCAGCGGTCGCGCCCGGCGACGCCGCATGCCGTGCTGCTGACGACCATGGCCGGGGTGGGCTTGTTGGCCTTCGGGGCGGGAGGGCTGAACGCCTGGGCGGTGGCCAGCGGCGTGGACGCCGGGCTCAGCGAGGGCATGGCCGGGGTGATGCTGAGCCTCGGCGCGGGCACCGGGATCACGGTGCGGCTGGTGTCGGGGCTGCGCATGGACGCCATGGGTCGCTCGCCGATACGGGTCGCCGCGGCGCTGGCGGTGCTCGGAGCGGCAGGCGCGGCGCTGCTGACCAGCCGGGTGTCGGGGCTTCACATCGCGGCCACGCTGCTGGCCTTCGGGGCGGGCTGGGCGTGGCCGGTGTTCACCAACTTCAGCGTGATCCGCGCCAACGCCGATGCAGCCGGCGCGGCCACGGGCGTCACCCAGACCGGCGTCTACGTGGGCGTGTTCTGCGCGCCGCTGGTCACCGGCGCGCTGATCGAGTCGCAGGGATATGCGACGATGTGGACGGTGGTGGCGGCGTCGCTGGTCGCCGGGGCGGGTGTCATCGCCGCCATGGCCAGGCACTACTGACGCCTGCGCGCTGCTGAGCCGCGGCCTCCGGGCGGGCTTGGCTGCGGCTTGGCCTCGCCCCGGATCAGTCGGAGTTCAGTCGACGCCTGCGGCCTCCACGGCGGCCTTGGCAGCCTCCACGGTGCGACTCATGTTGGCCTTGAGAATCCGCCGGCGGTCGTTGATCACCTTGGCGGGGTCGTCGGCCTTGGCCGCCATCTGCGACAGCACGTTTCCGCTGGTGCCGATGCGCATCGAGAAGCGCAGGCGGCTGCCGACGCCCTGGTCCATGATCTCGAAACGCCACACCGCGCCGGGGATGTCGGGGTGGGCGGGGTTGACCACCGACCACTCGAACACCCGGCCCTCCTCATAGGCAGTGACCTGGTTCTTCACCTCCCACTCGGCGTCGCCGAGCCGGCTGCGCCCGGTGAACACCGCGCCGAGGCCGGGCTCGTCCTGCCACTGCGCAGAGACCAGCTCGGTGCCGGCGCCTGCGGGCAGGTTGATGTCGCTGATCACCGGCCAGACGGCTGCGGGCAGCGCCTCGATGTCGGCCTCGGCGACCACTCCCTGGCCGTCTTCGAGACGGGTGCCGCCGTCGGTCGAGGCCTGCGAGCGGGTGAAGCCCCACTCGTCGAAGTAGGTGATGTCGGACGCCGGGCGGCGGGCGACCGGGCGGAAGTCCGTTCCCTTGGTGTAGGCGACCGGGAAGGTGACCACGGTGGTCACGCCGTCGGGTATGCCCAGCACCTCTGCCAGCTCGTCGACGTTGGCGTTGAGCAGCGTGGTCCAGGTGGTGCCCAGGCCGCGGGCGCGCAGCGCCAGGTTGAAGCTCCACGCCGACTGCAGCACCGAGTCGAACAGGCCGGGGCGCCCCGAGTCGTCGTGGACGCCCCAGATGGCGGCGATCACCAGCACCGGCGCCCGCCCGAAGTTCTCCACCAGATAGGCGCTGGAGTCGAACACCTTCTCCTTGGAGTGGCCGCTGCCGCCGAGGCGGTCCGCCACGCGGGACATGAAGCTGCCGCTGCGGGCGTAGATGTCGCCCAGGGCCGCCTTGACGGCGGGGTCGCGCACCACGATCCAGCGGCGGCTGGCGTCGTTGCCGCCGGTCGGGGCCTGCTCGGCGGCGTCGATGCAGTCGAAGAGCACCTGATCTGGAACCTCGCGCTCGAAGTCGAGGCGCTTGCGGACGGCTCGGGTGGTGCTCAGCAGGCGGTCGGCTTCGGCGACGTCGAAAGGCGTGTGGGTGCCGGCGTCGCCGGCTGGGGCGTGGCTGTCGCTCATCGGCTTGCTCCGAAGGCTCGGGTGTCGGTCGGGCTCGCAGGGGAGTCGCTCATCGGCCTGCTCCGGATGCGTGGGCGCGGGCGGCCTTGGCCAGGTCGCGCAGCTCGGAGCGCTCGCTGTCGTCGAGAGCGTGGAAGTCCGGGGCGTGCAGCCGGTCGGTGGCGGCCTCGATCTCGCTGCGGGCGTCGCCGAGTTCGGACACGTCGGGCCAGGGACGCTGCCAGCCGAACAGCTCGGCGTTCCACTCGCCGGCAGGCCCCGACAGGATCGCCTCCAGCGGGGTCATGCCCGCGGCCTGCACGGCCACGGTGTGGCGCCCGAAGCGCAGCTCGCGCATCGTCTGGGCGAGCTGGAAGGTGCGGGCCGGGCCCGGCTCGTCGGGCAGGGGCATGTCACGCCAGCCCACGAAGGTCGGCGCGCCGAACGGGCCGGCCGACTCCACGACCCGCCCGAGCAGCTCGCCGAGGCGCTCCACGCCGGGCATGCCCCCCAGATGGGCCTCGCCCCACTCCCGGCAGATGCGGGCATACACGGCAGCGCCCTGCGCGGGGCTCATCGCCGCCCGGCCGTCGGCGACCATCTGGCGCATCAGGCCCGGCTCCCAGAAGAAGGCGGCCGCCACCACGTTGTCGGCGGGGCAGTCGCCGAGCACGCCGAGGCGGCCCACGGCGTAGCCGCCGCGTCCGGGCGCGTTCAGCCCGGCCGCCTTGGCCTTGGCGTCGGTCTCGGGGTTGATCAGCCACTCCATGGCGAGCATGCCGATCGATCCCCGCATGCTGCGTGCCACGGTTCGCGAGTCCATCGCCAGAGCCTAGGAGCCGTCCGTCGCCGGCAGAAAACCGCGCCTGGCGCTACTCCTCCTCAAGGAGCATTAGCCCGTCATCTGGCCTGGTAGTTGGCGCAGCAGGCAGCGAGTCCGCCTCGACGCTGGCCGCTGCCAGGCCGAGCATCGTCTCGTATGCCTCGGTGTCGATGCTGCCGGTCGTGCGGGCGACCAGGCTGCC
Source organism: Acidimicrobiales bacterium (assembly GCA_965214285.1). Classification (GTDB taxonomy): domain Bacteria; phylum Actinomycetota; class Acidimicrobiia; order Acidimicrobiales; family Aldehydirespiratoraceae. Next base: position 2,862,916 of record OZ243946.1, on the reverse strand, counting down.
GTCCGCGCCGACCACGACCCAGTACGGGAACCCGGTCAGGCCGTAGCCGATGGCCAGGGCGAACTCGGCGCTGTCGCGCACCAGGATGCCCTCGTAGCCCTCGTCGGCGAACCAGGCCGAGGGCGGGTAGTTGCCCCGGTCGGCGTCGACCGCGGTGGAGACCGCCACCACCTGCACGCCGGCGGGCACGGCGATGTCGCGCTGCCACTCCACGACCCGGGGCAGCTCGGCCTGACAGTGCGGGCACCAGTGGGCGAAGAAGCCGATCACCCTGGCGATGCCGTCGCCGCCCAGCTCGAGCCGCTCGCCTGCATAGGTCTCGGCCACGATCACAGGCGCAGCCGCGCCCAGCGCCGTGTCGGGCTCGCCGGGGTCCGGGAACCTTGCCAGAGGCGCGCCGACGGCCTCGGCAAAGCCGGTCTCGGCGACCTCGACGCCGTCGACTGTGACCGGGGCGGGTTCGGCGTCGTCGTCGCCGGAGGTCGCGAACCAGGCGATCAGCGCAGCGACCACCACGATCAGCGCCACAGCGAAGGCGACCGGGCTCTGGTGCCAGGGCTGCGGCTGGTCGTCGCCGCTTCGGTCCGCGCCCTGGGCGCCCTGAGGCGGCTTGCGCTTCTTGGCCGGCCGCTGCGGTGCCTGGCCCTGGTCGTCGGCCGGCAGGCCGGGCGCCTCGGCTGGCGGGTCGGGGTTGTCATTCATGGCTGTTCCTCTCGGCGGTGGCGAGGTCGTTGTGGCCTGAGACGCTCTCGGCGGTGCCCGAGACCAGGCCTAGCGTGGCAAGAATCAGCGCGAAGCTCAACGCCGAGAGCTGCGGGATGGTCACGAAGCCGAACGCCTCGACCCACTGGCTGCTGCACGGATTGGACTGAGCGCACCAAGAGCCCTGATCGGGGAACCACTGGAGCTGGGTGTGATACACGGCCACGACCAGCCCGGCCGCGGCGGCGATCCGAGCCGTCAGCAGCAGCCGCGGCCTGCAGCCTCGCCAGGCGGCCAGCGTCAACAGCACCGTCAGCGGGTACATCACCGCACGCTGGTACCAGCACAGCTCGCACGGCTCGAAGCCTGCCAGCTCCGAGAAGCCCAGCGACCCGACAGTCGCGCCGACGGCCACGGCAGCCGCCACGCCGACAGCGCTGGGCCGCAACTGGCTGCGCACGCCCCGATGAGCCGCGGCCAAGCCCAGCCCGGCGAAGCCGCCCAGCAGCATCAGCGTGAACGCGGCGGCCGCCGTCTCGGCGCTCATGGCCGGAGCCTACGCCGCGCCGCCGCGGGCGGTCGTGCGCCCTGCACGCCTGGGCTCCCTACAGTGAAGGCGTGAATCTGCTGAGTCGTCTGCAGGCCCCGAGCGCCGGCGACGTGATCGCAGGCGTCAGCGTGGCCATGGTGGCGATCCCGCAGTCGCTGGCGTATGCAGACCTTGCCGGGCTGCCGGCGCACCTGGGCCTGTATGCCAGCGCACTGCCGGCGCTGCTGGCTGCGCTCTTCGTGTCGTCGAGGTACTTGCAGACCGGGCCGGTGGCGCTCACCGCTCTGCTGTCGTTCGGCGTGCTGGAGTCGCTCGCGGAGCCCCACAGCGGCGACTACATCGCCATGGCGGCCCTGCTTGCGCTGCTCGTCGGCATGATGCGCGTGGCCCTGGGGCTGCTGAGGCTGGGACGGGTGGCCTACGTGCTCTCGGAGCCGGTGCTGATGGGCTTCACCACCGGCGCCGCGGTGCTGATCGTGTCGTCGCAGCTGCCCAAGATCTTCGACGTCGAGACCGACGACGGCTGGGTTCTCGCCGGTGCCTGGCAGGCGCTGTCGTCGCCTGGCGAATGGCAGCTCCCGGCGCTGGCGTTTGCGGCGATGACGTTTGCGGCGATCTTCGGCGGACGGCGCCTGCACCGGCTGTTCCCCGGCGTGCTCGCCGCGGTGATCGCAGGGGTCGTGCTCAGCGAGACGCTCGACTACGGCGGCTCGGTGATCGGCGAGCTCGAAGGCGGCTTCGTGCCGCTCGGCGCGTCGTTCCCCTGGGAGGCGACGCCGGACCTGCTGGTGCCGGCGCTGGTGATCGCCTTGGTCGGCTTCGCCGAGTCGTCGTCGATCGCGCGCACCTTCGCGGCCGCGGACCGCCTGAGCTGGGACCCCAACCGCGAGATGTTCGCCCAGGGCGTGGCCAACCTGGCGTCGGCCTTCTCGGGTGCGTTCCCGGTCGACGGTTCCTTCTCGCGCAGCTCGCTCAACCGCTTCGCCGGGGCGGCCTCGCCGTGGGCGGGCGCCATCAGCGGCGCCCTGGTGCTGGCGGTGCTGCCGCTGACGCCGCTGTTCGAGTCGCTGCCCAGCGCCATCCTCGGCGGGATCGTGGTGGGGGTGGTGATGGGGCTCGTCAACGTGCGCGGCCTGTATGCGATGGTCAGCCAGTCCGGCGTGCAGGCGATCGTCGGCATCGGCACGCTCGTGGCCACGGTGGCCTTCTCGCCTCGGGTGGAGCGGGGGATGATGGTCGGCATCGGCCTGTCGCTGGCGGCGCACCTCTACCGGGAGATGTCGGTCTCGGCGCGCAGCGAGCGCCGCGGCGACACCCTGATCGTGCGCGCCCACGGCGTGCTCTGGTTCGCCACCGTGCCCCAGATCGAACGGGCCATCCGCCAGCAGGTGGCGGCGTCGCCCGAGGTGGAGCGGGTGGAGATCGACCTGGGGGCGGTGAGCCGTCTCGACTACAGCGGCGCGGCTGCGCTGGGCCGCATGATGGAGGACTTCCGGTCCGCGGGCATGGCCGTGATGGTGACCAACGTGAACCCCGGAGCGGCCCGCAGCGTCCACACCCACATCGTCAACGGCGACAGCCCAAGGCTCCACGCGGACTGGGCCGGCGACGACACCGCTGGGGTTGACGCTGCCGCCGGCGACGCGGCCGACGCGGACACTGCATCCGACGGCGACGCTGCGTCGGGCGACGCCGGCGAGCCCCGCTGATCAGGCAGCCGGCTCGCTGAGCGCCGGCTCGGTGCCCCGGAAGCGGGCCGCGCCGAGCATCACCACGGCCAGCGCGAACACGCCCGTGAGCGCCCAGGTGATCCCGGCGCCGAGGTTGTCGTAGAGCACCGCCGACGGCAGGGCGCTGCTGCCCGCGCTGAGCACCTCGACCGCCCCCATCAGCCCCAGCGCCGCGGCCTGGCGGTCCTCGGGCACCGCACGGGACACGGCGACCCGCGTGCCGTTCAGCCCGAAGGTGTCGGCCACGCCGAGGATCAGCATCAGCACGACCGGCCAGACCAGGCCGGGCAGGACGCCGAACACCGTGCAGCCCAGGGCGGTGACGCCTATGCCGACCACGGCCACCTTGGGCGGCCCGACCCGATCGGCGAGCCGTCCCGCCATGGGCGACAGCACCAGCACCGGAACCGCCAGCAGGGTCCAGGTGATGCCCACCACCAGCGAGCCGCCGCCGCGGTCCTTGAACATGATCGGCATCACCGCCTCCCAGGCGCCGATCAGGGCGAAGTAGCCGAAGACCACCAGCAACGCGCCCTGCAGGCGGCGCACCCGCAGCAGGCCGAACGCCGCCCGGTTGCGGGTGTCGATCGCCCCGGGGTCCGGCGGCAGCCTCAGCACGAACGGCAGGAACGCCGCCATGCCCAGTGCGAACGCCGCGAACGGCGAGCGCAGCCCCAGGGTCTCCACGAAGGCGGCGGCCACGATCGGCCCGATCAGGTAGCCGCCCATCTCGCCGATCAGCATGCGCCCGAAGTTCTCGCCGACCCGCTCGGGGTCGATCACCGCAGCCGCCCGGCGCAGCACCGGCATCGCCAGGCCCGCGCCGAAGCCCAGCGCTGCTCGGGCCGCGATCCACATGCCCACGTCCTCCGCGAAGGCCATCACGCCCATGGCGATCGCCGCCACGGCGACGCCGCTGCTGGCCATCAGGCGCCCGTGGCCTCGGTCCGCGAAGCGGGCCAGGGCGACCTGGCACACGAAGGCCGCCGCGAAGCCTGCGGTGACCACCAGCCCGATCTGGGTGTCGCTGAAGCCCAGGGCGTCGCGCAGGTCGCCGAGCACCGCCACGATGCCGCCCAGCGAGGCGCCCACGGCGGCCATCACCAGCTGGAACGGCAGCAGGTCTTTGCGGGAGGTTCGACCGGGCGCCGTCATCGGGAGATGTTCGCACCTCGGCGGGCCCGCCGCCGCATCAGCGTCCGCTGCTCTGCGGGCATAAAGAGCCTCACGCCTAGCCTGGCCCGGTGCCGATCGTCTACGCCTCGCTGGCCGCTGCGCTGCTGGGCATCGACGACTTCCTGGCGGGGATCTTCGGGCGCCGCAACGAGCACCCCGGCTCGGTCATGTCGATGGCGGTGGTATCGGCCGGCGTCGGCGCGGTGCTGGCCGGCCTGTGGGTGCTGGCCTTCGGTGCGGAGGAGTTCGGGCTCGACGACCTCGGCTGGTCCGCCGCCGGCGGGGTGTTCGCCGCCATGGCCCGGCCGCTGCTGTACCTGGGCATGGAGCGCGGCCCGATGACGGTCTTCGCGCCGGTCATGGGCGTGGTCGGGATCGTGGTGCCGGCGGTCGCAGCGCCGCTGGTCGGCCAGTCGCCGGGCGCCCTGGAAGCCGTCGGGCTCGTGGCGGCGCTGCCGGCGGTGGTGCTGATCGTCAGCGAGGGCCGCACGCCCTCGTGGGCGACGCTGCGCTCCAACGAGGTGTTCGCACTGGCCGTGCTGGTCGGCTGCTTGCTGGGCTGCTCGTCGATATGTTTGGGACAGGTCGACGAGGGCGCAGGCGCAATGCCCGCCTTCGTGCTGGGGCTCGCCGCGGCGGCGATAACGCCGTGGTTCGTGCGCCTGGTGCGCCCCCCGGCGCCCTTCGAGCGGCGCCTGGTCGGCGAGGGGGCCGTTCTCGGCGTCGTCGAGATCGCCGCGGTGGTCCTGTTCACCACCGCCTACCAGATCGGCAACGTGGCCGTCGTCTCGGCGCTGCTCGGCTTCGCGCCCGGCGTGGCCATCGTGCTCGCAGTGGTGCTGCTCAACGAGAAGATGCAGCGCATGCAGATCGTCGGCGGGGGCCTCGCAGCCCTGGCGGTGGTCGCCTTCGCCGCCGGCTGAGCACGGCCGGGGCCTGCTGCTTCGCCGCGGGCTTGCGCCGGGCCGGGCTAACGCGGCGCGGCCTCCACCACGAAACAGGCCGTGGTGGCGGTGCTGCCGCCGATGTTGAGCGTGGCCGCACGGCCCGCGCCGTCGATCTGGTACTCGCCTGCCGAGCCGCTCACCTGCTTCATGGCGTCGACCAGCATGCGCGCCCCGGTTGCGCCGACCGGGTGGCCGCCGCCGATCAGCCCGCCGCTGGGGTTCACCGGGATCCGCCCGCTGCGCTCCAGCGAGCCGTCCTCGACGGCCTGCCAGCTATCGCCGGGGCCGGTGATGCCGAAGTGGTCGATGGCCATGTACTCAGACGGCGTCATGCAGTCGTGAGTCTCGATCAGGTCGAGGTCGTCGACGCCTGAGACGCCGGCCCGTGCGAAGGCGTCGAGGATCGCCTGGCGCACATGCGGCATCACGTAGGGGTCCTCCGCCGAGCGCTCGAGCTTGGAGTCGATGTCGAGCCCGACCGTGCGGTGCCCCCAGCCGGAGATGACCGCACGCAGCCTCGGCCCGCCCGAAGAGCTTGCGCCGTTCGCAGCGCTGGCGTCGCTGCCCGGGCCGGCCAGCTCGGCGGCCAGGCGCGGCGACACCAGCACCACGCCCGCGGCGCCGTCGGTGAGCTGGGTCACGTCGTTGCGGCGCAGCCGGCCGCACACCACCGGGTTGGCGTGGTCGTCCGCGGCGAACGAGTCCGAGCTGAGATTCCAGCCGCGGGTCTGGGCGTTGGGGTTGTCCTTGGCGTTGCGCAGGTTCAGCTCGCCGATGGCCCGCAGGTGCTCGTCGTCGATCCCGAAGCGCTTGTCGTACTCATCGGCGAGCCGGTCGAATGCGTAGGGCCAGAAGTAGTCGATGCCCTCGGTCTCGCGGCCGACCCAGGCCGCCGCGGCCTGCACGGCAGCGCCCTGCGCGCTGGGCAGGTTCTTCTCCTGCTCGGCGCCGATGACCAGCACGCAGTCGTAGCGGCCGGCCTCGATCTCGGCCATGGCCGCCAGCACCGCCATCGACGCCGAGGCGCAGGCGGCCTCGTGGCGCACCGCGGGCACGCCCCACAGCTCGGGCACCACCGTGGCGGGCATGGCGCCGAGATGGCCCTGGCCGTTGTAGAGCTGGCCGAAGGCGTTGCCCACGTGGATGCTCTCGATCCGCTCGGCGCCGATGCCGGCGTCGGCGAGCGTTCCTTCGATCACCTCTGCGAAGAGCCCCGACACGTCGCGGCCCTCCTTGGCGATGTTGCGGGCGAAGTCGGTCTGGAACCCGCCCAGGATGCCTGTCGGGCCGTTGGCGGCGCTGGTCATGGCTGTGCGGAGCCTCCCTCTCAGCCCTCTTGCGCAGCGGCGGCCTGCGGGCCTGGCCGGCGGGCCTTGTTGTCCGTGAACGTTCGAGGCGTCAGAGTATGGGCATGCAGGTGCAGATGCACGACGGCGTCCGCTCCGGCCTGGCGCCCGGCGACGACCACCCGTACCGCAGCGGCGTGTGGCGCCCCCAGCGCATCGAGTACGACGCCTGGGACCTGGAGGTGACAGGCGAGATCCCCGACGACCTCGCCGGCGCCTACATCCGCAACACCGAGAACCCGCTGTTCGAACCCATCGAGCGTTATCACCCTTTCGACGGCGACGGCATGCTGCACTCGATCTGCTTCGCCGACGGCGAGGCCCGCTACCGCAACCGCTTCGTGCGCACCGCCGCGTTCGCCGCCGAGCAACAGGCCGGGCGCAGCCTCTGGGCGGGCATCGCCGAGCATCCATCGGTCGCCGTTGCCCCCGGCGGCTGGGGCGCCCGCACCCGCATGAAGGACAGCGCATCGACGGACGTGATCGTTCACCGCGGCGAGGCGCTGGCGAGCTTCTATCAGTGCGGCGAGCTCTACCGGCTCGACCCGCGCACCCTCGAGACGCTCGGCACCAGCGACTGGGGCGGGCGCTTCCCGTCCGAGGGCGTCTCGGCTCACCCGCGGGTGGACGAGCACACCGGCGAGATGATGTTCTTCAACTACGGCACCGAGGCACCCTACATGCACTACGGGGTGCTCAGCCCCTCAGGCGAGCTGGTGACCTACATCGACGTGGAGCTGCCCGGCCCGCGCCTGCCGCACGACATGATGTTCACCGAGAACTGGTCGATCCTCAATGACCTGCCGCTGTTCTGGGACCCCGAGGCGCTGGCGCACGGCTACTACTCCAACGTGTTCCGGCGCGATCTGCCGAGCCGCTTCGCGCTGGTGCCCCGCCACGGGAGCAGCGACGACATCCGCTGGTTCGAGGCCGAGCCGACGTTCGTGCTGCACTGGGTCAACGCCTTCGAGGACGGCGACGAGGTGGTGCTCGACGGCTACTTCCAGCACAACCCGACCGCCTCGGGAGTGCCACGGGAGCGCGACCCGCGCCACAAGGGCTTCGAGACGCTCGACATGAACGTGCTGGAGGCGCGTCTGCACCGCTGGCGCTTCGACCTGCGCACCGGGCAGACCACCGAGGAGCCGCTCAGCGACCGCTGCAGCGAGTTCCCGATGATCAACGGCCGGCACTGGGGGCGGGCCTACCGCTACTGCTACGCGGCTCGCTGCGTGCGGGGGCTGTTCGCCTTCGACGGGGTCATCCGCCACGACCTGCAAAGCGGCGCCGAGGAGCTCTGGGAGGCACCCGAGGGGGTGTTCTTGAGCGAGACGGTGGTGGCGCCTCGGGCGGGCTCGACCGCCGAGGACGACGCCTACCTGCTCAGCTTCTCGTCGGACATCACCAACGACGTGTCGCATTGCGAGGTCTTCGACGCCGCCGACCACACGGCCGGGCCGATCGCCAGGGTGCGGCTGCCCGAGCGGATCCCCTCGGGCACGCACGCCACCTGGGCGCCCGCGGCGATGCTGTAGCCGCCGCCCGGCCGAGCCTCGGAGCCCTCGGAGCCTTTAGGGCCTTGGAGCCTCAGGGCCTCAGGCGTCTCGGGGCGAGCCTCGCGGGCGGCAGCGCCTCAGGCGTCTCGGGAGGCGATCCAGTCGGCGAGGGCCTCGCCGATCTCGTGCGGCGAGTCCTCCTGGACGAAGTGGTTGCCGGCCACGGTCACCTCGGTCTGGTTGGGCCAGGCCCTGCAGAACTCGAGCTGGGCGCCGTTGAGGATCGCGCCCGGCTCGGCGTTCACCAGCAGCTTCGGCACGTCTGAGCCGCTGAGCCAGGAGGCGTAGGACTCCACGATCTCCACCACATCGGCCGGCTCGCCGGAGATGGGGATCTGGCGGGGCCAGGTGAGCGTCGGCCGGCGGTGGCGCGGCTCGGTAAAGGGCCGCCGGTACTCGTCGTGCTCCTCGGGGGTCAGGTCGCGCAGGATCGAGGCCGGCAGCACCGCCTCCACGAACAGGTTCTTGTCGATCACCATCTCCTCGCCGGCGGGGGAGCGGAAGCCCTGGAAGATGCCCGCGGCCGCCTCGGGCCACTCGTCCCAGGTCACGGGGCGCACGATCGCCTCCATGTAGCAGAGCCCGGCGGTGCGGTCGCGGTGGCGGTTGGCCCAGTCGAAGCCCAGCGCCGAGCCCCAGTCGTGGATCACGAAGGTCACCCGGTCGCCGATGTCGAGCGCCTCGAGCAGCCCGTCGAGGTAGTGGCGGTGCTGCACGAAGGTGTAGGAGTCCGGCCCGGTGTCGTCGAGCTTGTCGGAGTCGCCCTGGCCGATCAGGTCCGGCACGATGCAGCGGCCCAGGTGCTCCACGTGGCCCACGATGTTGCGCCACAGATAAGACGAGGTCGGGTTGCCGTGCAGGAAGACGATGGCGTCGCCCGAGCCTCGCTCGTGGTAGGCCATCTGCTTGCCGTGGACTTCTGTGTAGCTCTTGGGCAGCGGGGTGGGGTCGATCGTGGTGTCGCTCATGGCCGCCATCGTGCCGGCGCAGCGGCGGTCCGCCAAAATCCGCGGCTGCTCGGCCGGTTGATCGGCTGCTTCGCGTCGGACGGGCGGCTGCTGATCGACAGCCCGCTCGCCGTTCAGTCGGCGGCCATGGTGTCGAGCACCGCCAGCACCTCGGCGGCCTGCGTGTCGGGGTTGACGAAGCACATCCGGAACATCAGCTCGTCGCGCAAGCGGGTGGGCAGGATCAGGGCGCTGCCGAGCCGGGCGTGCTCGTCGGCCCAGGCGGCCATGCGGTCCTCGCTCCAGCCGGGCCTGCGGAACAGCACGATGGTGAGGTCCGGCGCCATCACCAGCTCCAGGTGACGGCGCTCGCGGATGCCCACAGCGACCTCGCCGGCGGTGGCCAGCGAGCGCTCGACGGCCTCTGCGAAGCGGTCGGTGCCGTGTACGGCCAGGCAGAACCACAGCGGCAGCCCGCGGGCGCGCCGGGAGAGCTGCACGGCGTGATACGACGGGTTCCACTTCTCGTGGTCGATCATCTCCAGGTAGCCCGCGTGCTGGGTGTGGGCCGCCGCGGACAGCTCCGGGTCGCGGTAGACCAGGGCGCAGGAGTCGTAGGGCGCGAACAGCCACTTGTGGGGGTCGACGATGAAGCTGTCGGCTCGCTCCAGGCCCGCCAGGCGGGTCCGCACCGACGTTGACGCCATGGCGGCCAGCCCGTAGGCGCCGTCGACGTGCAGCCACCAGCCGCGGCGCTCGCAGACCTCGGCCAGCGACGCCAGGTCGTCGACCACGCCGGCGTTGGTGGTGCCGACGCTGGCCACCACCGCGAAGACCCGCTCAGCGGCCGGCCCGAGCACCGCCGCGGCCGCTTCGAGGTCGGCGCCGCGGAGGCGCCCGTGGTCGTCGCCGTCGAGGCGCATCAGGTCGACGTCCATCACGTTGGCAGCCGTGGAGATCGACGAGTGCGCCGCCGCGGCCGCCAGCACCATCGGCCGCGCTGGTCGCTCGCCTCGCCCGGTCTCGTCGGCCTGCTCTGCGGGCGGGCCGCGCCGGGCCTGATGGGCGTGGCGGGCGGTGACCAGGGCGCTCAGGTTGCCCAGCGTGCCGCCGGAGACGAACGTGCCCCCGGCGCCTGATCCGAATCCTGCCAGGTCGGCCAGCCAGCGCAGCGCTTGGTTCTCGGCAGCGATCGCCCCGGCCCCGCACTCCCAGATGGCGCCCATCAGGTTGGCCGCGCTCACCGCCATGTCGAACAGCAGCGCCGTTGGCGCCGCCGAGCTGGGTATGTAGGACAGGTTCATCGGATGGCGCATCGAACGCGTCGCCGGCACGATCACCTCGCTCCAGCGCCGCAGCGCCTCGTCGCCGCCGATCCCGTCCGGGGTGATCGAGCCGCTCAGGTCGGCTTCGAGCTCGCTGGCGGGCCTGGCGCGGGCCACGGGATCCTCGCCGCCGGCCAGGTACCGGCGCGACCAGCGGATCACCTGCTCGGCGAGCTCTGGGTCGACGGGAAAGAACGGCTCGGTCATCTTCGGCGGGCTGGTTCTCGGGTGCTGGTCTGGCGACAGGGCGGACGGCAGGGCGGGCGGCGGCAGGGTCGGGCTGGACTGTGGCACCGCAGCGCAACGCTGCTAGACCACTTTGCCATGAAGTCCCTTCGGCGCCATCTCCGGGACGGCGGGCGGGCAGTCGGCGGCTGGCTGTCGATCCCGGCCACGCTGTCGGCTGAGGTCATGGCGCACGCCGGCTTCGACTACGTGTGCGTCGACGCCCAGCACGGCAACGTCGGCTACCAGCAGGCCGTCGAGATGATCCGCGCCATCGAGCTCGCCGGGACCAGCCCGCTGGTGCGGGTGCCCTGGAACGAGCCGGGGGTCATCGGCAAGATGCTCGACGCCGGCGCCCACGGCGTGATCATCCCCATGGTCAACTCGGTCGCCGAGGCCGAAGCGGCGGTGAGCGCCTGCCGCTACGCGCCCGACGGCGCCCGCTCGTCGGGGCCGACCGTGGCCCGCTACCGCCACGACGACTACCACGCCTGGGCGGCCGACAACGTGGCCTGCATCCCCATGATCGAGACCCGCCAGGCCGTCGAGGCCATCGACGACATCCTGGCCGTGCCGGGCATCGACGCGGTGTACGTCGGCCCGGCGGACCTGTCGCTCACGCTCGGGCTGCCGCCGGCCAACAACGACGGCGAGCTGGCCTTCGACGAGGCCTACGCCCGGATCGTCGAGGCCTGCGGAAATGCCGGGGTGGTGCCGGGCTGTCACGCCAGCGGCGCCTTGGTGCAGACCCGCTTCGAGCAGGGCTTTCGCATGGTGACCGCCACCGCCGACCAGCTCGCCATCGGCCTCGGCGCGGCCGCCGAGCTGGCCCTGGCCCGAGGCGACAGCGCCGCCGACAGCGCGGACGGCCCCGGCGGCTCAGGCGCGCTGTACTAGCCGCGCGCGCTCAGTCCAAGACGACGACCGGGTCCGGGGAAAGAGCCTCAGTCCAAGACGACGACTGCCTTGCCGCTGACCTTGCGCTCGGCGATGTCCTGCAGGGCACGCGCCGCGTCGTCGAAGGCCACCGGCGGGTACAGCGCCGGGCGCACCTTGTCGTCGGCGGCGAGGGCGAACAGCGCCGCCAGCTGACGGCCGATCGAGTCCGGGTCGCGCATCAGCGAGGCCCCCCAGTGGACGCCCACGATCGAGTAGTTCTTCAGCAGGGCATGGTTCAGCGGCGCCTGCGGGATGCCGCCCACGAAGCCGATCACCAGCAGCCGCCCGTTCCAGGCCATGCAGCGCCGCACCTGGTGGAAGGCGTCGCCGCCCACCGCGTCGTAGGCCACGTCGACCCCGCCGCCGGAAAGCTCGCGCACCGTGTCCACCCACTCGGGCGTCTGCTGGTGGTCGACCACGTGGCTCACGCCGAGGCTGCGCACCAGCTCGGCCTTCTCGGCGCCGCCGACCACCGCGATCGGCAGCGCCCCCGCCGCCAGGCTGAGCTGGATGCAGGCCGTGCCGGTGCCGCCCGCGGCGCCGGTGATCAGCACCGTCTCGCCGGCCTGCAGGCCCGCACGGTCGTGCAGGGCGAAATAGGTGGTGCAGTAGTTGACGGGCAGCGCCGCGGCCTCAGCCGGGCTCAGCACGTCGACTGGATACGGGTGACAGGCAGCGGCGGGGACCACGTTGCGCTCGCGCAGGCCTCCGCCGAGCAGGGTCACCGCCGCGCCGACATCGAGCCCCTGCACGCCCTCGCCGAGCGCTCGCACCACCCCGGCGGTCTCGCCTCCGGGCGTGAACGGGAACGTGGTCTTCACCTGGTACTGGCCCCGACAGCTCAGCACGTCGGGGAAGGTGAGGCCGACGGCGGTGGTGTCGATCAGCACCTGGCCCGGCCCGGGCTCGGGATCGGGCGCCTCGCTGAGCCCGAGGACGTCGATCGGGTCGCCGAGTTCGTGTGACTGCCATACGCGCATGGCGCAGACCGTAGCCCTGGCCTCGCGGCAGGCCCCAACCGAGACGCCTGGCAGCACGCGGCAACCGATGCGCGCTGCAGGCTCGCCCCAAGCATCAGGGCGGCGGTGCCCGCGGGCCAGCCAGGAGCGCCGAAACCCGGCACCGCGCGACCAGTGCCGCCGTTAGGCTCTCGCCGTGGCTGATATGCGTGCTGCGGCTGCGGCCCACGTCGTCCCTCACTTCACCAAGGGCAGCGCCTGGAAGGCCGCCGAGATGATCGTCGTGGAGCGCGGCGAGGGCTGCTACGTGACCGACACGGAAGGCCGCAGATACCTCGACGGCCTCGCCGGGCTGTTCTGCACCAACCTCGGCCACGGGCGCTCCGACCTCGCCGCCGTGGCCCAGGCGCAGATGGAGAAGCTGGCCTTCTACCCCAACTGGGGCACCGCGCACGAGCCGGTCGCCAGCGCTGCCGCCCTGATCGCCGAGGAGGCGCCGGGCGACCTGAACGAGGTGTTCTTCGTCAACTCGGGATCCGAGGCCGTGGAGTCGGCGCTGAAGTTCGCCCGCAACTACCACGTCGCCAGCGGCGAGCCGTCGCGCTACAAGGTGATCTCGCGTGAGTGGAGCTACCACGGCACCACCCTCGGGGCGCTCACGGTCACCGGCGTGCCCAAGTTCCGCGGCACCTTCGCGCCGATGATGTGGGACGGCGTGCGCCACGCCCCGACCACGCTCGGCGACACCCCCGAGGAGCTGGCCAGCGCTGAGGCAATCGAGGATCTGATCGTCGCCGAAGGCCCCGAGACGGTCGCCATGGTGATCGCCGAGCCGGTCCAGAACGGCCGCGGCTGCGTGGTGCCCCCCGAGGGCTACTGGCCCAGGCTGCGCCAGATCTGCGACCGCCACGGCGTGCTGCTCTGCGCGGACGAGGTGATCTGCTCGTTCGGCCGCCTCGGCCACTTCTTCGGCAGCGAGCGCTTCGGCGTGACGCCGGATCTGATCACCTTCGCCAAGGGCGTCACCAGCGCCTATGTGCCGCTCGGCGGGCTGATCGTGCGCCGCCCGCTGCTGGAGCGGATCTGGGAGTCGGATGCGGGCCTGTTCAACCACGGCGCCACCTTCGGCGGCCATCCGGTGGCCACGGCGGTGGCGGCGGCCAACATCGCCGCCATGCACGACGAGCGGATCATGGACCACGTGCGCGCCACCGAGGGCTGCTTCCGCGACGGCATCGCCGGGCTCGCCGAGCGCCACGACATCGTGCGCGAATGGCGCGGCACCGGCTTCTTCTACGCGCTGGAGCTGATGGGCTCGCGGGCGGAAGGCCGCGAACTCAGCGAAGCCGAGACCGCCGGGCTGCAGGGCGGGGTGCTCGCCTCGCTGCTGCGCCGAGAGGGGCTGCTGATCCGCCCCGACGACCGGGGCGCCACGATGCTCACCTACTCGCCCCCGCTGATCGCCGACCAGGCCGTGATCGACGACATCGTGGAGCGCAGCGACCGCATCCTCGAAGGCGCCGCGGCCTGGCTCTCGGGCGGCGCCGCGGGGAGCTGAGCGATTCCGCGAGCAAGCGCCGGAAATTTCGTCTATCGTGCATCGTGCAGATGCTGGTCGCCTGTTCAGGGGCGCCCGGCAGCGACAAACGACAGTCCTGCATCCCACACCCGATTCACAAAGCTGGAGGGCAACGTGAAGAAACTGTTCCTACTCCTGATGGCCTTCGGGCTGTTCGCCGCAGCCTGCGGGGGAGACGACGACGACACCGCGGCTGAGGACCTCAGCGTCGAGTCGATCGACGTCGCCTACTTCGCCCAGTGGCCGACGCCGAACCAGTACGGCCAAGACGACGGCAGCTTCGCCGAGGCCGTCGGTGCCGAGATCAACTGGATTCCGCTCAACAGCGGCGGCGAGATGTCCCAGGGGATGATCTCAGGCAGCGTCGACATCGCCTATTCGCAGGGACTCACCCCGTTTGCGGCGTCCATCAACGCTGGCGCCGACCTCAAGCTGGTCGGCATCGCCGTGAGCTACTCCGAGGCCGACAACTGCGTCGCCCAGGGCAGCCTCGGCGTGACCAAGGACAACGCCGCTGAGACCCTTGCCGGCGCCAAGGTCTTGACGCCGTTCGGCAACGTCACCCACTACAAGATGCTGTCGATGATGGATCATCTCGGCGTCGACATCGCCAGCCTCGAGATCGTTCAGGCTCAGGGCGGTGCTGAGACCTTCGCGGCGTTCGAGTCGGGCGAGATCGACGTGGGCTGCGCCTTCGGCGCCGCCGTGGTCAACATGCTCGAGTCGGGCGGCAACCTGATCATGACCGGTGCCGAGCACGAGAGCGAGATCGGTCTCTACACCTACGACATCGTCTCGATCCCCACCCAGTACGGCGTGGACCATCCCGACGCGGTCGCCGCTTTCCTGCGGGCCACCGAGGACTTCAACAAGGCCTGGGCCGACGACATGGAGGGGCGCAACCCCGTCATCGCGAAGGCCGCGGGCATGGAGGACGTCGCCAACTTCCTGGGCGGCCCGGTGTGGTTCGCCTTCCCGACGATCGACGAGCAGCTCGGCAGCGACTGGCTCGGCGGCAACGTGGCAACCGCCATGCAGGGCCAGGTGGAGACCCTCGCCGAGCTCGGCGGCGGCGATCCCGCTGTCGGCGACTTCGCCGGTGCGGTCGACACCAGTTACCTGGAGGCCGCAAAGGCCCTGGGCTGAGCGGCCGAGGTTCAGGGCCGGGCCTGGCATGGCCGCCGGATTCGCCTGCGGGCGGACCTGGCACTACGCTGGGCTCGGCCTCATGAACTGACCAAGCCGACAAGACGGCGTCGGGGCCTCCGGGTCCCGGCGCCGTCTTCGCATCTGCATCCGTGGATCTCCGGGGGGACCATGCAAGACCTGACCGTCGCCAACGTCGACATGGTGTACGACGTTCCCAACGGGAGCTCGGTGCATGCCCTCAGCGACGTGTCGTTCGACCTCGCGGCGGGGCATCTGCTCACCCTGCTGGGGCCCTCGGGATGCGGCAAGACCACGCTGTTGAACATCGTGGCGGGCTTCCTGGCGCCGACCGGCGGCTCGGTCAGCCTCGGCGGCGAGCCGGTCAGGGGCCCTGGCCCCGATCGGGGCATGGTGTTCCAGCAGGGGGCGCTGTTCGAGTGGCTGAGCGTGGAGCAGAACATCTCCTTCGGGCCGCGCATGAACCGCGCCGACCGCGCCCTGACCAAGCAACGCGTGAACGAGCTGCTCGACATCGTGGGGCTCTCGGGCTTCGGCGACAAGCAGGTGTACGAGCTCTCCGGCGGGATGCAGCAGCGGGTGGCGCTGGCGCGCTGCCTGGCGAACGACCCCGAGGTGATCCTGATGGACGAACCGCTCGGGGCCCTCGACGCCTTGACCCGCGAGAAGATGCAGGGCCTTATCCTCGAGCTCTGGAAGGAGACCGGCACCAGCATCATCCTGGTCACCCACTCGGTGGAGGAGGCGCTGTACCTCGGCGACCGCATCTTCGTGATGGCGCCTCGTCCCGGCAGGATCCTCAAGGACTACCGGCTTCCCTTCGCCGAGCAGGGGCTGACCATGGACGCCCGCGAGCTGAAGGCCTCGGCGGAGTTCGCAGACAGACGCGAGGAGATCCTCACCATCATCTGGGAGATGGAGGAGGAGATCATGGGCCGACAGGAGGAGCAGTGAGCCGCCGCAGCGGAGAGACCGCACGCAAGACCGTCACCTTCGGGGACTCCAGCGTCGTCCGCAGCCTGCCGCTGTGGAGCGCCGTCTCGCTGGTGGGCCTGGTGGTGTTCTGGTTCGTTGCCACCTACGCCTGGGGCTTTCCCGACGAGTTCAAGACGCCCGGTCTGAGCGACAAGCTGCGGATAGCGGCCTGCAACGCCGATCAGGCTTGCAAGGGCTCGTACTGGCAGCTCCTCGAGCCGCTCCAGTTCCCGTCGATGCGCGACACCTGGGACACCTTCTACGCCTTGAGTTTCGGGGGCGAGGAGTTCAAGGGCTCCACCCTCTGGGAGCACACGACCACGAGCCTCTGGCGGGTGCTGCGGGGCATGCTCTGGGGGACCCTGCTGGGCGTGCCCGTCGGCTTCGCGATGGGCCTCTCGAGCCGGGCCCGCGGCTTCTTCGACACGCCGGTCGAGGTGTTCCGCCCGATCCCGCCGCTGGCTCTGCTGCCGCTGTTCATCCTGGTATTCGGCATCGGCGACGGCACCGCCGTGAGGCTGCTGATCTTCGCCAGCGTCTGGATCATGATCATCGCCGCCCGCTCGGGCGTGCAGGCCGCCAACCTCTCCAAGATCAGGGCGGCCTACTCGCTGGGCGCCTCCAAGCGCCAGGTGCTGATGCGGGTGCTGCTGCCCAACGCCCTGCCCGAGCTGTTCACCGGCTTCCGGGTGGCGGTGGGCGTTTCGTGGGGCACGCTCGTGGCCGCCGAGCTGGTCGGCACCTCCGACGGCCTCGGGGCGATGATCTTCGCGGCCAGCCCGTTCTTCCGCCTCGACGTGGTGGTGGTGGGCATCATCGTCATCGCCCTGCTCGGCGTGCTGATGGACATCACCCTGCGCTACCTGGAGTCGCTGCTGATTCCCTGGCGAGGCAAGGGCTGACCCAGCCGCTGTGGGTGTCGTCGACGACTGGCACCGCCGAGCGGCCGCCGTACCTCAGCGCATCCTGCTGGCCGACGGCGACGACCCGCGTGCGATACATGCCGCAGAGCGCCTGCGCAGCGAGGGCCTGGCCGAGCCGCTGCTGATCGGCCGCGACATCGCCTGCCTGGCCGACGCCGGGCACGCCCCGGCTACCGAACTGGTCGCCGAGCTGGCAGCGGTCGACGAAGGCCCCTGGGCGGGTCGCCCGCTCGACGCAGACGACCCGCTGGTGGTTGCCGCCGCGCTGGTCCGCACGGGCTGGGCTGCAGGCGCGGTCGCCGGGGCGACCCGTTCCACGCCGGACGTGATCCGAGCCGGGCTGCGGGTGATCGGCCTGGCGCCAGGCGTGGCCACGCTCAGCAGCTGCTTCTTCTTCGTGCTCGCCGACGGGCGGCCTGTGGTCTACGGCGACTGCGGGGTGCTGGTCGAGCCCAGCGCCGCCGAGCTGGCCACGGTGGCCGTGTCGTGCGCGGCGACCTTCGCCGAGCTGACCGGCGACGAGCCGCGGGTGGCCATGCTGTCGTTCTCCACCAAGGCCAGCGCCGCGCACGCCAGGGTCGACAAGGTCGTCGAGGCGACCCGCCTGCTCGCACAGACGGCGCCCGATCTCGCGGTCGACGGCGAGCTGCAGTTCGACGCCGCCTGGGTGCCGGAGGTGGCCGCGGCCAAGGCGCCGGACTCGCCGGTGGCGGGCCGCGCCAACGTCTTCGTGTTCCCCGACCTCGACAGCGGCAACATCGCCTACAAGATCACCGAGCGCCTCGCCGGCGCCCAGGCCTTCGGGCCGCTGCTGCAGGGCCTCGACAAGGTGCTGCACGATCTCTCCAGGGGCTGCTCTGCGGACGACATCGTGAACGTGGCGGTGATCGCAGCCATGCAGGCCGCCGCCCAGGCCGCCGCGCACGGCGAAGCCCGGCGCGACGACGGCTGAACGGCTGCCGCCGCCAGGGTGAGCGGCGGTACGATTCGCGGTCCGCAGGGCTCGCGCAACGGGTGCCCCGACGGGCACCCCGGCAAGGCCTCGCAGCGAGGCCGCAACCAGCCGCAAGCAGACAAGCCGCAACCAGACGAGAGGCAGGCCGATGACGAAGATGACACCGAGCGAGGCGTTCGTGGAGACCCTCAAGGCCAACGGCGTGACCACGATCTTCGGGATCATGGGCAGTGCCTTCATGGACGCCATGGACATCTTCGCCCCCGCCGGGATCCGCCTGGTGCCCGTCGTCCACGAACAGGGCGCGGCGCACATGGCCGACGGCTACGCCCGGGTCAGCGGCCGCCACGGCGTGGTGATCGGCCAGAACGGCCCCGGCATCTCCAACTGCGTGACCGCCGTCGCCGCGGCCTACTGGGCGCACAGCCCGGTGGTGATGATCACCCCCGAGACCGGCACCATGGGCATCGGGCTCGGCGGCTTCCAGGAGGCCAACCAGCTCCCGATGTTCTCCGAGTTCGTCAAGTACCAGGGCCACATAAACAACGAGCACCGCATGGCCGAGATCACCCAGCGCTGCTTCGACCGGGCGCTCTCTGAGATCGGCCCGACCCAGCTCAACATCCCCCGCGACCGCTTCTACGGCGAGATCGACGTCGAGATCGGCGAGCCCATGACGCTGGACCGCGGCCCCGGCGGCGAGCGCTCCCTGGATGCGGCCGCCGAGCTGCTGGCGCGGGCGCGTTTCCCGGTGATGGTCAGCGGCGGCGGGGTGGTGATGGGCGACGCCACGCCCCAAGCCGTCGCCCTCGCCGAGCGCCTCGGCTGCGCGGTGGTCAACAGCTACCTGCACAACGACTCGTTCCCGGCCGGCCACCCGCTGTGGTGCGGGCCGCTCGGCTACCAGGGCTCGGTGGCGGCCATGAAGCTGATCAGCCAGGCCGACGTGGTGCTGGCGCTGGGCACCCGCCTCGGCCCTTTCGGCACGCTGCCCCAGCACGGCCTCGACTACTGGCCCGGCGACGCCGAGATCATCCAGGTCGACGCCGACCAGAAGATGCTCGGCCTGGTCAAGAAGATCTCCGTGGGCATCTGCGGCGACGCCGGCGCTGCCGCTGCGGCGCTGCTGGGCCGCCTGGAGGGCCGCACCCTCGCCTGCGACGCCGACCGGGCGCAGCGGGCGGCGCGCATCGCGGCTGAGAAGCAGGCCTGGGAGGACCAGCTCGACGCCTGGGCCCATGAGACCGACGACTTCAGCCTGGAGATGATCGCCGAGGCCGAGGCCGAGGACGGCAGCTGGCTGCATCCCCGCCAGGTGCTGCGCGAGCTCGAGAAGGCGATGCCGCCGAGGGTGATGGTCAGCACCGACATCGGCAACATCAACTCCGTGGCCAACAGCTACCTGCGCTTCGACGAGCCCCGCTCGATGCTCGCCCCGATGAGCTGGGGCAACTGCGGGTATGCCCTGCCGACCGTGATCGGCGCCAAGGCCGCGGCGCCGGAGCGGCCCGCGGTGGCCTACGCCGGCGACGGCGCCTGGGCGATGAGCATGGTCGAGACGATGACCGCCGTGCGCCATCGCATCCCCGTGACCGCCGTGGTGTTCCACAACCGCCAGTGGGGCGCCGAGAAGAAGAACCAGGTCGACTTCTACGGCCGGCGCTTCGTGGCGGGCGAGCTGGAGGGCGGCGAGAACTACTCCGAGATAGCCGTGGCAATGGGCGCAAGCGGGGTGCGTGTGGACCGCCTCGATGAGGTCGGCCCGGCGCTGGCCGCGGCCGTCGACGCCCAGATGAACGACGGCGTCACCACGGTGCTGGAGATCATGTGCACCAAGGAGCTCGGCGACCCGTTCCGCAAGGACGCCCTGCGCCGCCCGGTGCGCCACCTCGACCAGTACAAGGACTTCGTCTGAGCCCCGGGCCCGAGCCCGCCGTCGCCGTCGATGTCGAGGCCGTCTTCGGCATCTCCGGCGACCTGCTCGGCGGCCTGAAGCCGCTGGCGTTCGCCGAGCCCGACGAGCACGTTCCGGTCGTCGATCCGGCCTACCGCTTCGACCCGGCGGTCACCGCGGCGATCCTGGCCGGCTTTGCCCACAACCGCCGGGTGCTGGTCGCCGGCAGCCACGGCACCGGCAAGTCCACCCACCTCGAACAGGTCGCGGCCCGGCTAAACTGGCCCTGCGTGCGGGTCAACCTCGACGGCCACGTGACCCGCATCGACCTGGTGGGCCGCGACCAGATCGTGGTGCGTGACGGCGTGCAGGTCACCGAGTTCGCGCCCGGGGTGCTGCCCTGGGCGCTGCAGCGGCCCTGCGCGCTGGTCTTCGACGAGCTCGACGCGGGCAGAGCGGACGTGATGTTCGTGATCAACCGGGTGCTCGAACGCGACGGCCGCTTCACGCTGCTCGACCAGAACCGGGTGATCGCCGCCCATCCGCACTTCCGGCTGTTCGCCACCGCCAACACGGTCGGCTTCGGCGACCTGACCGGCCAGTACCACGGCACCCAGCCGATCAACCAGGCCCAGCTCGACCGCTGGGACATGATCGCCGAGCTCGACTACCTCGATCCCGCGGCGGAGGCCGAGCTGGTGGCGGCCAAGGCGCCGGACTTCGCCGGGCGGCCCGACGGCGCCGAGCTGATCGCCAAGATGACGGCGCTGGCGGCGATGACCAGGGTCGGCTTCGCGGCGGGGGACCTGTCCACGCCGATGTCGCCGCGCACGGTGATCTCCTGGGCCGAGAACGCCGAGATCTTCGGCTCCGCGGCCGCCGCGCTGCGCCTGGCCTATGTGAACGCCTGCGACCCTGCCGAGCGCCCGATCGTGAGCGAGTACTACCAGCGTGTCTTCGCCGAAGAGCTCGCCTGAGCGGTCCCCAGCCGAGCAGGTACTGCCTCCGCAGCCCTCGGCACCCGAGACGCAGACACGGCCCGGGCCGGCTTCGCGGCGACGCCGTGCGGCCGCGGCGCTGCGGGCGGTCGCGGGTGAGCCGGGCGCGGACCTCGGCCCGCAGCGGCTCTCGATGCACGGCCGCTCGGTGTCTCTGGCCTCGACGCATCTGGCGGTGGACTTCGACAGATCAGCGCCCGCCGCGGCCCGCGGCGCGGCTGACGGCCTCGGCCTGCTGCTTGCGCACTGCGACCTGGAGCTGCACCGCGAGCTTGCGCCGCGGGCCGCTCTGGAGCGGCTGGTGTTCGACATCGCCGAGCAGATCCGCTGCGAGTCGCTGGCCTCGCCGACGCTGCACGGCGTGCCCGCCAACCTGGCGGCATCTTTTGGGAGCTGGTCGCAAGCGATGCAGGCCGAGCGGGCGGTCGAGAGCGGCGTGGGCCTGGCTCTGTTCTGCGTGGCGCACATGATCCGGTCCCGCCTCGTCGCCCCGCACAACGACCCCGCTGTGGACACCCTGATCGAGAACACCCGAGCCGAGCTGCTGCCGCTGATCGGCGCGGCGCTGGCCGCCCTGCCCGAGGCTGCCTCGGACCAGCGGGCCTATGCATTGCATGCCCGCGAGATCGCCGAGGCGACCGCGCTGCTGGTGGGAGACGCCGCCGAGCGGCCCGCCTCGCAAGCGGCCCTGCAGCGAGCCCGGCTGGTCATTGCGGGCCTCGGCTTCGACGATCTCGACGACGCCGCCGCGCCCGCCCCGGCCGAGGCTTCGGGCACGGCCCCGCTCGGCGCGCCGGCCGACGCCGGCTCGGGCCGCGCTGTCGAGCCGCTGGAGAGCCTCGGCGGCTACCGCGTCTTCACCCGCGAGTACGACCAGGTGGTGCGAGCCGAGGGGCTCGTGCCCGAGTTCCGCCTCAAGAAGCTGCGCGCTCAACTGGACGAGCAGCGCCGCCGCGCCGGCGTCAACCCGCCAGGCCTGGCCAGGAAGCTGCGCGCCGTGCTGAGCCGGCCGGTCATCGACGGCTGGGAATACGCAGCCACCGACGGCCGCCTCGACAATGCCCGCCTGGCCCGCCTTGCCGTCGACCCCGCCGAGCGGCGAGTGTTCCGAGGGGACCGCAGCATGCCCGGCGCGGATGCCTGCGTGAGCCTGCTCGTCGACTGCTCGGGCTCGATGAAGCACAGCGCCTCGGCGGGCCTGGCCGCGCTCGTCGACACCGCCGCGCAGGCGACAGAGCTGGCCGGCGCGAGCTGCGAGGTGCTCGGCTTCACCACCGCGTCCTGGGCCGGGGGACAGGCCCGCACCCGCTGGCAGGCCGACGGCGAGCCGCACGCCCCGGGACGCCTAGCCGAGCTGCTGCACATCGTCTGCAAGGACGCCCGCGCCCCGTGGCGCCGGGCCCGCCACAGCCTCGCCGCGATGCTGTCGCCGGATCACTCCCGCGAGAGCGTCTACGGCGAGGCGCTGATCTGGGCGGCAGGCCGTCTCGCGCAACGGCACGAGTCGCGCAGGATCCTGGTGCTGGTCAGCGACGCCGCGCCCGCCGAGTCCGCCAGCGCAGCGGCCAACGGCGAGGCCTTGCTGGTCGAGCACTTCACGGCGGTGGCCGCAGCCCTGCAGCGTCGCCGCGGCATCGAACTGGCGGCGCTGACCGTCGACGGCGGCGACCTGTCGGGGGTCATCGCCAACAGCATCGCCATCGACGGCGACGACCCGCTCGCAGCAGGCTGCGATGCCCTGGTGGCCCTGCTCGACCCGACGCACAGGAGATCGCACAGGGGATACAGCGCGCAGGGTGATGCATAATCATGCACAAAGCTGTATAGTGATCGGATGCTGAAGGCAGCGATCATCGGGGCGTCGGGCTACACCGGGGCCGAACTGCTGCGCCTCTGCGCGGCCCACCCCGACCTGGAGGTGGTGGCCGCCACCGGCGACAGCGCCGCGGGCACCGCCGTCGCTGAGCTCTACCCGAGCCTGGCCGGCGCTTATCCCGACCTGCGCTTCGTGCCCTATGAGCCCGATGTGGCCGACGGGGCTGACATAGCGTTCCTGGCCATGCCGCACGGCGCGTCGCAGGCCGTCGTCGGAGAGATCAACGACAGCGTCGGCCACATCGTCGACCTGGCAGCGGACTTCCGGCTCGACGACCCGGACCTGTACCCGCAGTGGTACGGCGAGGACCACAGCGCGCCCGAGCTGCTCGGCGAGTTCGTCTTCGGCTTGCCCGAGCTGTTCCGCGAGCAGATCAGAGGCGCAGCGCTGGTGGCCGCGCCCGGCTGCTATGTGACCGCTGCGGCTCTGGGCCTGGCGCCCTTGGCCAAGGCGGGGCTGGTGCAGCCGACCGGCATCGTGGTCGACGCCGCCAGCGGAGTCAGCGGCGCAGGCCGCGTGCCCAAGGCCGGCACCGCCTTCTGCGCGGTCGACGAGGACTTCAGCGCCTACGGGCTGCTGGATCACCGCCACACGCCCGAGATCGAGATGGCCATCGCCCGCCACGCCGGCACGGCGACGCAGGTGCTGTTCACGCCGCACCTGGCCCCGATGAACCGCGGCATCCTCGCCACCTGCTACGCCCGCCCCGCTGAGGATGGCGCAACCCTGAGCAGCGACGACGCCCTGGCGTGTCTGGCCGAGGCCTACGCCGGCGAGCCGTTCGTGGTCGTCAGCGAACGGCTGCCGTCCACCAAGGCCACGCTCGGATCTAACGCCTGTCACATCAGCGCCCGCGTCGACGAGCGCACCGGCTGGGTGATCGTGCTCTCGGCGCTCGACAACCTCGTGAAGGGCGCCTCGGGCCAGGCGATCCAGTGCGCCAACCTGGCCCTGGGGCTGCCCGAGACCGCCGGCCTCAGCGCCGCCGGCGTGTACCCGTGATCGGCCGGTGACCCACATGAGCGAATCTGCGAACGACACAGCCGCCGCCGGCACCGAGTCCGCCGCTGCTCGGGTCTCGCCGCTCGCGCCCGAGAGCTTCCCGGTGCTGCCCCCCGTGGCGGGGGTCGGCCTCGCCAGCGTCGCCGCGGGGTTCCGGGCGCCGGGCGTCGCCGACCTGCTGGTGGCCGAGCTGGCCGAGGGCAGCACCGTCGCCGGCGTGTTCACCCGCTCGCAGTGCCCCTCGGCGCCGGTGGACTGGTGCAAGGCGCTGCTGGCCGACGGCGCCGCGCCCCGGGCGCTGGTCTGCAACAGCGGAAACGCCAACGCCTTCACCGGCTCAGCGGGCGACGCCGCCTGCGCGCTCACCGCAGAGCTGGCCGCGGCGGCGATCGGCAGCGAGGCCGGCCGCGTCTATCTGGCATCCACCGGCGTGATCGGCGAGCCGCTGCCCGTCGAAATCCTGCACCAGGCCGTGCCGGTGGCGGCTAGCGCTGTGCGGCCGTCGAGTCCGCAGTCCTGGCAGGGCGCAGCCGATGCCATGGGCACCACCGACACCTTCGCCAAGGGTGCAGCGTCGGCCATCGAGGGCTGCGCCGCGGGCGTGGTCGGCATCGCCAAGGGAAGCGGCATGATCGCCCCCGACATGGCGACCATGCTCGCTTTCGTGTTCACCGACCTGGCCGTGGAGCGCAGCGTGTTGCAGGGCTGCCTGCACTCCGCCGTGGCCCGCAGCTTCAACCGCATCAGCGTCGACGGCGACACCTCGACCAGCGACACCGTGCTGGCCTTCGCCACCGGCGAGCAGATCGACGACCCGATCCAGACGCCGGCCGACGCCAGGCTGGGGGCCTTTCAGGCTGCGCTGGACGCCGTGTGCGCGGACCTGGCCCGCCAGATCATCTGCGACGGCGAGGGGGCGACCAAGTTCGTGGAGGTCACGGTCACGGGTGCCGCCAACGACGACTCGGCGCGCCAGATCGCCTTCGCCATCGGCAACTCGCCGCTGGTCTCCACGGCGCTGGCCGCGGCCGACGCCAACTGGGGGCGCATCGTGATGGCGGTCGGCAAGTCGGGCCAGGCAGCGGACCGCGACCGCCTGGCCATCCGCATCGGCGACGAGCTGGTGACCGAGCACGGCGCAGTGGCCGCCGGCTACAGCGAGCAGCGCGCCACGGCGCACCTGCAGGGGCCCGAGGTGAGCCTGGCGGTCGACGTCGGCGTGGGCGACGGCAAGGCCTCGATCTGGACCTGCGATCTCACCCATGGCTACATCGACATCAACGCGGGGTACCGCACATGACCGAGCAGGCTGATCCCCAGGCACCCGCCGCCGCAGAGCCCGCCGCCGGCGCACCCGCTGCCTTGTCGCCGGCCGCGGGCCGGGGCTTCTCGCCCAGCCAGCGCGCCGGCGTGCTGGTGGAGACGCTGCCCTACATCCGGCGCTTCAGGGGCAAGGTCGTGGTGGTCAAGCTCGGCGGCAACGCCATGGCCGATCCCGCCCTGGTCGACTCGTTCGCCGAGGACGTGGTGCTGCTGCTCTCGGTCGGCCTCAAGCCGGTCGTGGTGCACGGCGGCGGCCCGCAGATCGGCGAGCTGCTCGGACGGCTCGGCATCGAGAGCAGCTTCGTCGACGGCCTGCGGGTCACCGACGCCGCCACCCTGGACGTGGCCCGCATGGTGCTCGTCGGCAAGGTCGGCCGCGAGATCGTCAACACCATCGGCGCCCACGGCGGCAACGCGGTGGGCCTGTCCGGCGAGGACGGCGGCCTGATCACCGCCGAGGCGCGTGATGCCGAGCTGGGCTTCGTGGGCGATGTGGCCGCCGTGAACCCCGGCATCGTGGCGCGCCTGCTGGCCGAGGACGTGATCCCGGTGGTGTCCACCATCGGCACCGACGGCCGCGGCCAGGCCTACAACATCAACGCCGACACCGTGGCCGGCGCGCTGGCCGGGGCGCTGCAAGCGGAGAAGGCCATCTACCTGACCGACGTGGGCGGCCTGCTCACCGACCCCGACGACCCCGCCAGCATCGTGGCCCGCGCCGAGGCCGCCGAGGTACAGGCGATGATCGCCGACGGCACGATCTCCGGCGGCATGATCCCCAAGGCGCAGGCCTGCATCGACGCCGTGGCCTCGGGCGCGGCCTCGGCGCACATGCTCGACGGCCGGGTGCCGCACGTGCTGCTGCTGGAGCTGTTCACCGACGCCGGCATCGGCACCATGATCACCGGGGACTCGCCATGAGCGCAGAGCAGGCCGCGGCCTGGGGCGCCACCGGCGACCACAGCCCGCTGATGGACAACTACGGCTCGCCGCCCAGGCTCTTCGTGAAGGGCAAGGGCGCGGAGATCTGGGACAGCCAGGGGCGCCGCCATCTCGACTTCCTGTGCGGGATCGCCGTCACCGGGCTGGGCCACGCCCACCCCCGCGTCACCGAGGCCGTCAGTGCTCAGGCCGCCCGGCTGACGCATGTCTCCAACCTGTTCGCAAACGAGCATCAGGCGCCGGTGGCGCAGACCCTGGACCGCCTGGTCAAAGCCGCCGCGCCCGACGGTCAGGCGAGACGCGGCCAGGTGCTGTTCCAGAACTCCGGCGCCGAGGCCGTGGAGGCGGCGATCAAGCTGGCCCGCAAGGCATCGGGCCGGGGCCGCCATGTGGTGGTCAGCGCCCTGGGGTCGTTTCACGGGCGCACCCTGGCCGCCCTGGCCGCCACCGGGCAGCCGGCCAAGCACGAGCCGTTCCAGCCGATGCCCGAGGGTTTCCGCCACGTGGCCTGGAACGACCCGGCCGAGCTGGAGCGGGCATTGGCCCCCGACGTGGGCGCGGTGCTGCTGGAGCCGGTGCAGGGTGAGGGCGGGATCAACCCCGCCGATCCCGGCTACCTGCCTGCCGTGGCGCAGATGTGCGCCGAGCGTCAGATCCTGTTGATCCTGGATGAGATCCAGAGCGGGCTGGGCCGCACCGGCGCCTGGTTCGGCTTCCAGCACGCTTCGCTGGCACCCGACATCGTGACCGTCGCCAAGGGCGTGGCCAACGGCATGCCGGTCGGCGCCGTGTGGGCGCGCGACGAGATCGCGGCTGTCTTCGGTCCCGGCGACCACGGCTCGACCTTCGCCGGCCAGCCGCTGGCCCTGGCCGCGGCCAGAGCGACGCTGGAGGAGCTGGAGCGGATCGACGCGCCGGCGGTCGCCTTGGCGTGCGAGGCGGTGCTGCGCGAGCTGCTGGGCGAGGTGCCGGGTGTGACCCAGGTGCGCGGCAGCGGCCTGTTGCTGGGCGTGGAGCTGCACCCCGACGCCACCCACGGTCGCAGCGCGGCGCAGATCGCCAGGGCGTGCCTGGACGCCGGCCTGATCGTCAACGGCGTGACGCCGACCGCTCTGCGCCTGGCCCCGCCGTTCGTGGTCACGCACGACCAGCTCGCCGATGGCGTGGGCATCATCGCCGATGTGCTCGCACGAGGCGACAGGGGCACTGCCGAAGTGCTCGCACGAGGCGACAGCGACACTGCCGAAGTGCTCGCACAGAGCAGCGAAGACACAGCGGGCGCGGGCTGATGCGGCACCTGCTGGAGATCGACGACCTGGCGCCGCACGAGCTGCAACGCGTGCTGGAGCTGGCGCTGGCGGCCGACCCGCCGCAGGTGCTCGCCGGCAAGGGCATGGCGCTGCTGTTCGAGAAGCCGTCGCTGCGCACCCGCAACTCGATGGAGATGGCGGTCGTCGCCCTGGGCGGCCATCCCGTCTACATCGGCGCGGCCGAGGTCGGCCTCGACAGCCGCGAGAGCCTGGCGGACGTGGTGAGGGCCATGGCCGGCTACCACGCCGCCATCGGCGCCCGCGTCTTCGCCCATGCCACCGTGGAGCGCATGGCAGCGCTGGGCGTCCTGCCGATCGTCAACCTGCTCAGCGAAGCTGGCCATCCCATGCAGGCCCTGGCCGACGTGCTGACGATCCGCCGCGAGTTCTCCGCCACTGAGGGGATCAGCGTGGCCTACGTGGGCGACGCCAACAACGTGGCCCGCTCGCTGGCCCTGGCCGCAGGGCTCGCCGGCATGTCGTTTCGGATCGCCTCGCCGGACGGCTACGGCTTCGGTGACGCCGACCTGGCGCGCATTGCTGCCGGCGGCGCCGACCTGCTGGCGACCGATCAGCCCGCCGAGGCCACAGCCGGCGCACAGGTGGTCTACACCGACGCCTGGACCTCGATGGGCCAGGAAGCCGAGGCCGCGCAGCGCCGCCGCGCCTTCGAGGGCTTCAGCGTGACGCCCGAGACGATGGCCGGCGCTGCTGACGACGCGATCTTCATGCACTGCCTGCCGGCGCACCGCGGCGAGGAGGTCGTCGACGAGGTGATCGACGGCACCCAGTCGCGGGTCTGGGTGCAGGCAGCAGACCGCATGCACGCCGCCCGCGGCCTGCTGGCCTGGCTGCTCGCAGAAGCCGCGGCGTCCTCGTCACCCGCGCAGAGCACACCCGACCCGTCAACAGGGCCCGCAGCCGGGCCAATAGCCTGAGACCATGGCCGCCGCCCCTGACGCCGCAGCCGCCGCAGCCGCCGCAACCGAGCCGCTCGGCAGCGCCAAGGCCGGCAAGACGCGCCGCCAGTACCGCATCGCGGCGCTGCTCGAGGAGCACACCGTCACCAACCAGGAGACGTTGGTGGAGCTGCTCGAAGGCGAGGGCATCACCGCCACCCAGGCCACGGTCAGCCGCGACCTCGACGAGCTCGGGGCCATCAAGGTGCGCATCTCCGGCGGGCACAGCATCTACGCCGTCCCCGAGCTGCCCGTCGACCGGGTGATCGGCGCCGACCACCTGCGCCGGGTGATGGGCGACTGGGTGACCGACGTCGCCCACTCTCAAAACCTGGTGGTGGTGCGCACCCCGCCCGGCACCGCGCACGTGGTGGCCTCGGCCATCGACCGCTCCGCCATGCCGGAGATCCTGGGCACCGTGGCCGGCGACGACACCATGGTGGTCGTGGCCGACGAGCAGTTCGGCGGCAGGCGCCTGGCCGCGCACATCCGAGAACTGGCAGGCCTGTGATGCCCGCCGCGACGAACGCCGAGAAAGCCGCGACAAAGGCAGGCCTGTGATGAAGGTAGTGCTCGCATACAGCGGAGGGCTCGACACGTCCATCATCGTGCGCTGGCTGCAGGAGACCTGCGACGCCGAGGTGATCACCTTCACCGCCGACATCGGCCAGGGCGAAGAGCTGGCGCCGGCGCGCGCCAAGGCGCTGCAGATGGGCGTGGCCGAACACGACATCCACATCGAGGATCTGCGCGAGGAGTTCGTGCGCGACTTCGTGTTCCCGATGTTCCGCGCCAACGCGATCTACGAGGGCGAGTACCTGCTGGGCACCTCGATCGCCCGTCCGCTGATCGCCAAGCGGCTGGTGGAGATCGCCGCCGAGCACGACGCCGATGCCATCAGCCACGGCGCCACCGGCAAGGGCAACGACCAGGTGCGCTTCGAGCTCGGCGCCTACGCCCTGGCCCCCGACATCAAGGTGATAGCCCCGTGGCGCGAGTGGGACCTCGGTTCCCGCGAGTCGCTGATGGCCTACGCCGCCGACCACGGCATCCCGATCGAGATGAAGCGGGGCAGCGAATCGCCGTTCTCGATGGACGCCAACCTGTTGCACATCTCCTATGAGGGCGGCCCGCTGGAGGACCCGTTCGCCGAGCCGCCCGCGGAGATGTGGCGCTGGTCGACCAGCCCTGAGCTGGCCCCCGACGAGGCGCTGTATCTCGACATCGCGTATGAGCACGGCGATCCCGTGGCCGTCGACGGCCAGGCGATGTCTCCCGCGGAGCTGTTGGCGCACCTGAATGCCGTCGGCGGCGCCCACGGCGTCGGCCGCATCGACATCGTGGAGAACCGCTTCGTGGGCATGAAGAGCCGC
Organism: Acidimicrobiales bacterium; assembly: GCA_965214285.1. Classification (GTDB taxonomy): domain Bacteria; phylum Actinomycetota; class Acidimicrobiia; order Acidimicrobiales; family Aldehydirespiratoraceae. Next base: position 2,833,238 of record OZ243946.1, on the reverse strand, counting down.
GGGGCCTATGAGACCCCCGGCGGCACGATCATGCTGCGGGCGCACCGGGCCATCGAGTCGATCACGCTGGACCGCGAGGTCGCCCACCTGAAGGACTCGCTGATGCCCCGCTACGCCGAGCTGATCTACAACGGCTTCTGGTGGAGCCCCGAGCGCGAGATGCTCCAGGCCGCCATCGACCACAGCCAGCAGCACGTGTCCGGCGAGGTCAGGGTGCGCCTCTACAAGGGCAACGTCGACATCGCCGGCCGGCGCAGCCCGCACTCGCTGTTCGACCCCAAGGTGGTGACCTTCGAAGAAGACGAGGGCGCGTACGACCAGGCCGACGCGGCCGGCTTCATCAAGCTCACCGCCCTGCGCCTGCGCAACCTGGCCCGCAGACGACCATGACCTCCTCCCTGTGGCACGGCCGCTTCTCCGGCGACCCCGCCGAGGCGCTGCGGGCGCTGAACGACTCGCTGCGCTTCGACCGGCGCATGTTCCGCGAGGACATCGCCGGCTCGCGGGCGCACGTGCGGATGCTCTGCGAGGCCGGCCTGTTCAGCAGCGCCGAGCGCGACGAGGTGCTGGTGGCGCTCGACACCGTGGAGGCCGAGATCGCCGCCGGCTCTTTGGCGCTCGACGCCGAGGACATCCACACCGCGGTCGAGCAGCGGGTCAGCGAGCTGACGCCCGCCGGGGCGCGCCTGCACACCGGGCGCAGCCGCAACGACCAGGTGGCCACGGACCTGCGGCTCTGGACCCGAGCCGCCATCGACGAGATCAGCGGCCTGGTCCGCGCACTGCAGCGCACCCTGCTGGAGCGCGCCGTCGGCGCGGGCGACGCCTGCCTGCCGGGCTACACCCACCTGCAGCAGGCCCAGCCCGTGACCCTGGCCCATCACCTGCTGGCCCACGGCTGGGCGCTGCAACGCGACATCGAGCGCCTCGCCGATGCCCGCCGCCGGGTCGACGTGTCGGTGCTCGGCGCGGGCGCCGGGGCCGGGTCGTCGCTGCCGCTGGACCCTGCTCGCAGCGCTGAGCTGCTGGGCTTCGAGCGGGTCTTCGACAACAGCCTCGACGCGGTGTCGGACCGCGACTTCGTGGCCGAGACGCTGTTCGTGCTGGCCATGCTCGGCGTGCACCTGAGTCGCATCGGCGAGGAGCTGACCCTGTGGGCGACGGCCGAGTTCTCCTTCGTCGAGCTCGACGATGCCTTCTCGACCGGCTCGTCGATGATGCCCCAGAAGAAGAACCCCGACATCGCCGAGCTGGCCCGGGGCAAGTCCGGGCGCCTGATCGGCCGTCTCAGCGGCCTGCTGGCCACGCTCAAGGGCCTGCCGCTCAGCTACAACAAGGATCTCCAGGAGGACAAGGAGCCGCTGTTCGACGCGGTGGACAGCGTCGCGCTGGTGCTGGTGGCGCTGGACGGCATGATCGCCACGCTGCGCTTCGACACAGACGCCATGGCCGCCGCGGCCGACACGCCCTATGCGGCGGCCACCGACCTGGCCGAGTGGCTGGTGGCGGGCGGCGCGGCGTTTCGCGATGCGCATTCGCTGGTCGCCGATCTGGTGCGCCGCTCGCTGGCCGGCGAGGCGAGCCTCGTCGAGCTGGTGAGCGGCCATCGCGAGCTCGGCGCCGAGGCCGCGGCGCTGCTTGCGCCGGGCGCATCGGCTGCCCGGCGGGTCACTCACGGCGGCGGCTCGCCCGAGGCGACGGCGGCCGAGATCGAGCGCTTCCGGGCAGTCCTTGACGGCTGAGGCTGTGCCGGCCGCCAGCGCGTCGGCCGACGGCGCGGGGTCGGCGGGCGGGTCGGCTGATCCGCCGGCGACAGAGGTGTCCGGCGAGGCCGTCTCCGCGACGACTGCAGTCCGCCTGCCGCGCTCGTTCTATGAGCGGAGCCCCGTGGCGGTGGCGCCCGAGCTGCTCAACAAGGTGCTCGTCACCGCTCTCGGCTCGGCGCGGATCGTGGAGGCCGAGGCATACGGCGGCTCGGACGATCCCGGCTCGCACGGCCACCGAGGGCCGACGCCGCGCACCGAGGTGATGTTCGGCCCGGCCGGGCATCTCTACGTGTACTTCACCTACGGCATGCACTGGTGCGCCAATGCCACCGTCGACGCCGACGGCACCTGCGGGGCGGTGCTGCTGCGCGCCGCCGTGCCGCTGCGCGGCATCGACGCCATGTGGGCCAGGCGGCCCAAGGCGCGCAGGCTCGAGGATCTGTGCTCGGGGCCGGCCAAGCTGTGCGCGGCGCTCGGCATCGACGGCAGCGCCAACGGCTGCGACCTCGCCTCGGATCGCAGCAGGGCAGCCCGCAGCGGGGCCGGCCGGGCCGAGCCGCCCGTGAGGATCGTCGACGACGGCACGCCCCCGCCCGAGCGGCCAGCTCGGAGCCGGCGGGTAGGCCTGTCCGCCGGCCGCGGCGACGACCTCGTGTGGCGCTGGGCCGTGCCCGACACGCGCTTCGTGAGCCGCCCCCGTCCCGCTGCTGCAGAGCCAGGCTGAGCCCCGGCAACACGCTGGGCCTGCTGCCCGGGCGGCCTGCTCAGAGCCTGCGGGTCGGCCCGTCCGCGGGACGCGACGACCTGGCGTGGCGCGGGCCGGTGCCCGACTCGCGCTCTTGGAGCCGGCGCTAGATGTCGAGCGGGACGTGGCAGGACTTCATGTCGTTGACGTTGGCGAGGCCGTCGATGCGGCGCGTGTAGTGGCCGCCGCCGACGGTCTCGGACACCAAGAACGCCAGGTCGCGAGGCTCGGTATCGTCGTCTGCTGACTCCAGGCGCGCCACGTGCGCCCAGCGGTCCGCGATGTAGGTGTCCCAGTCGGCGAGCCACGCCGCCAGGGTGTCGGCCTGCACTCCGTCGGGGACCCTGGTCGCCAGGTCCCGCAGGCCGTCCACCATCTCTGTGGTCAGCACGGTGCCCTGGCGCACCGAGACCGCACGCTCGGCCGCCGACGCCGCGGTGTGGCCGGGGGGCAGGGCGTCGATGCGGGCCTGGACGCCGGCGCACATCGGCTCCGCGGCGTTCGCGAACCAGGGATCGTCGAAGCGGTCGGGATTGTCCCTGGGCGCGGCCACGAAGATCCAGACCCAAAAGCCCAGCATCGCCGCCAAGCCCAGCCCGATCGCCAGCCGAGCCGGCGACAGCGACCGCCGAGGCGCTGCGCTGCCGGCCGGGTTCGCCTGCTCCACCTGAGCCGCTCTAGCCGTTCTCGCCGCTGCCGGCGTCGCCGCCGTCGGGATCCGGCTCGGTGCCTCCGGACTGGGTGTTGCCGCCGTCGCCGCCGTCGCCGTTGTTCCCGTTGCCGCCGTCGCCGTCCGGCGGCTCTGTGGTCGTCGTGGTCGTTGTCGTCGTTGTCGTCGTTGTCGTGGTCGTTGTAGTGGTGGTCGTCGTCGTGGGCGGAGGCTCCGGCTGCACCTTGAGGCTCACCGGCGCAACCGCCTCGGTGCCGGCCGCCGGATCCTGGCTCCACACCGTGCCCGGCGCCGTGTCGTCGTCGGCGGGGTTCTCCTCCTCGGTCACCTCGCCCCGCCAGCCGGCAGCAGCGAGGTCCGCCAGAGCCTCGGCCTCGGTCTTGCCGACCACGTCGGGCAGCGGATCGCGCTTGGCCACCTCCAGGGTGATCACGCTGCCGCCAGGCACCTCGACGCCCGCCGCGGGGAACTGGTTGATGATCGTGCCGGGCTCGTGATCGGGGCTCGCCACCTCCACGACCGACAGGGCCCACGCCTCCTCGTAGACCGCCGTGGTGAGCGCTTCGTCGCCCAGCCGCCAGCCCACAGGCCAGTCCTCGGAAGGCGCCTCGACGGTGATCGTGTTGCCGACGAGGCTGGGGACGAACGCGGTCTCCGGCGCCACCGGCAGCGTCGTGGTGGTCGGCGGCAGGTTCGCCAGCGGGAACGACAGCGGCTCGAGGCCCTGCATGGCCAGGGTCATCAGCTCCGAGAAGATCAGCGCCGGGAAGGTGCCGCCCTGCACCCTGCCGCCCTGGAACTGGTTGAGCATGGGCTTCTGGCTGTCGGGATAGCCCACCCAGATGGCCACGGAGCGCTGGCGGGTGTAGCCGGCGAATGCGGCGTCGGCGTAGTTCTGGGCGGTGCCGGTCTTGCCCGCCACCTGCCAGGGGCCATCGAGTCGGGCCTTCGTGCCGGTGCCGCCGCTGATCACGGTCCTCAGGGCGTGGGTGACCTGGGCAGCGACGTTGGGCGTGAGCGCCGTGCTGCGCACCGACTCCGACTCGTAAAGCGTGGTGCCGTCGGGGTTGATGATCTTGGTGACGATGATCGGGTCGACCCGCTCGCCGTTGCGGGCGAACGTGGCGTTGATGGTGGCCATCTCCACCATGTTGACGTTCTCGGTTCCCAGGATCGCAGCGCACACCGGCTGGATTCGCCCCTCGGGGATCCCCAGGGCCTCGGCCATGTCCACGAAGCGCTGCGGGCTGATGTCCACCACGAGCTGGGCGTAGATGACATTGCGCGACCAGGTGGTGGCATCCAGCAGGTCGCTGGGACCGCCGCCGCGGACCCGCCAGCGCGGCCCGCACGCCGGATGGCGGATCTCGACCGGGCTGGTGATGTCGTAGAAGCGGCGGATCGAGATGCCGAGCTGCAGCGCCGCGGCCAGCCCTACCGGCTTCATCGCCGAGCCTGCCTGCCGGCCGGAGCCGCTGGCCAGGTTGAACTTGGCGTCGTCGTCGCCGCCGAAGTAGTCGCGCCCGCCGACCATGGCCAGGATGTGGCCGTCCTCATCGCCCATGGTGCCCATGATCACCGCCGCGGCATCCGGGTTGAGGCTGCCGTTGGCGGCGACCTGGGGCAGCACCCGCTCAACGCCTGCCTCCGCCTGGGCCTGCAGGTCCAGGTCGATGGTGGAGTGGATCTCCAGCCCGCCCTCGAAGAGCAGGCGGATGCGGTCGTCGCGGGTCTCGCCGAAGTCGGGGTTGTCGAAGAACCACTGCTTCACGTCGTCGACGAAGTGCGCCGCCGGGTACTGCTCCTCCAGCACCGAGACGTGCTCCACCAGCTCGATCGGCTGCTCGACGGCATCGTCGTGCTCTGCGGCGCTGATGTAGCCGTTGGCGAGCATCCGGCCCAGCACCTGGTTGCGGCGCTCCCGCGAGTCCTCGTAGTGCCGGTAGGGGTCGAAGTTGCCCGGCGCTCGGATCAGCCCGGCCAGGGTGGCGGCCTCCACCAGGCTCAGCTCGGTGATCTTCAGGCAGTGCTCAGGATCCGTGCTCTGCCCGAGCAGCACCTGGGCGGCGCAGTCGGGCGCCCCGAAGTACTCGCGGGCGGCGGCCTCCACGCCGTATGCGCCGTTGCCGAAGTTCACCCAGTTGAGGTAGCGCTCCAGGATGAACTCCTTGGTGTAGCGCTGCTCGAAGAGCCGGGCCATGAAGATCTCCTCGACCTTGCGGCCCGCGGTGCGCTCGGTGCGGTCCAAGAAGACGTTGCCGACGTACTGCTGGGTGATCGTGGAGCCGCCCTCGGACACGCCGCCCGCGGACACATTCGAGCGGGCCGCCCGCAGGATGCCCTTGAGGTCGACGCCCGAGTGGTCCCAGAAGCGCTCGTCCTCCACCGCCACCACGGCGTTGTAGAGCACCTCGGGCACCTCGTGGAAAGCCACGTCACGGCGGTTCTCGGGACCCCTGAGGGTGGTGATCAGGGTGCCGTTGCGGTCGTATATCTCCGAGGACTGAGCGGTCTCGAGGACGTCGATGCTGAGATCCTCGCCGAAGAAGGCGTCGAA
>OZ243946.1:0-2822500 GCA_965214285.1 Acidimicrobiales bacterium | reverse complement strand
CTTCGGTTGAAAACGGAGGGGATGACCTGTGGTTAGGGGTGAAAGGCCAATCAAACTCGGTGATATCTGGTTCTCCGCGAAATGCATTTAGGTGCAGCGTCGCATGTTCAGCCATGGAGGTAGAGCACTGGATGGGTTAGGGGCCCCACAAGGTTACCGACCCCAACCAAACTCCGAATGCCATGGCTCCAGAGTGCGGCAGTGAGACCTCGGGGGATGAGCTTCGATGGTCGAGAGGGAAACAGCCCAGATCGCCAGCTAAGGCCCCAAATTCTGTACTAAGTGGTAAACGATGTGGGATCGCACAAACAGCCAGGAGGTTGGCTTAGAAGCAGCCATCCTTGAAAGAGTGCGTAACAGCTCACTGGTCGAGTGATCCTGCGCGGACAATGTAACGGGGCTTAAGTACAGAGCCGAAGCTGTGGATTCCTGCCTTGTGCCCAGTCCTTCCGGTTTCTCCTTTCTCGGAAGGGCTCGGCCGCCTTTGCGGCAGGAGTGGTAGCGGAGCGTCGATCAGGCAGCGAAGCGACGGCGTGAGCCGGCGTGGAGCCTGGTCGAGTGCGAATGTAGGTATGAGTAGCGAGAGAGGGGTGAGAAGCCCCTCCGTCGGAAGTCCAAGGGTTCCTGGGCAAGGATAATCCTCCCAGGGTGAGTCGGGAGCTAAGACGAGGCCGAGAGGCGTAGTCGATGCAAAACTGGTTGATATTCCAGTACCACCACACTACGCGCCAAGACGGTCTGTGCCGTTGCTAAGGGGATGCTTTTGGCACTTCAATCTGGAGGACCAGAAGATGAACCGACCCACGGCACGAGACGGTCAGCAATGCGGGGACGCAGGAAGGCAGGTGAGCCCAGGCGATGGTAGTCCTGGGGTAAGCGTGTGAGGAGAGGCCGTTAGCCCGGCCTCGTGATCCTGAGACGTGAAGCCGAACGAGTAATTCGTGAAGTCACTGATCCTATGCTGCCAAGAAAAGCCGCTAGCTAGCACGTGTGGTGCCCGTACCCCAAACCAACTCAGGTGGACAGGTAGAGAATACCAAGACGATTGGGTGAACTATGGTTAAGGAACTCGGCAAATTGCATCCGTAACTTCGGGAGAAGGATGACCTCGCTAGGGTGACGGGACTTGCTCCCCGAGCTCGAAGAGGTGGCACAAGCCAGAGGGGAGCGACTGTTTACTAAAAACACAGCAGCGTGCTAAGCCGCAAGGCGCTGTATACGCTGTGACTCCTGCCCGGTGCTGGAAGGTTACGGGGAAGGGTTAGCCCACCTGGGCAAAGCTCTGAACCTAAGCCCCAGTAAACGGCGGCCGTAACTATAACGGTCCTAAGGTAGCGAAATTCCTTGTCGGGTAAGTTCCGACCTGCACGAATGGAGTAACGACTTCCCTACTGTCTCAACCATAGACCCAGCGAAATTGAAGTACGAGTAAAGATGCTCGTTAGCTGCAGAAGGACGGAAAGACCCCGTGGACCTTTACTATAGCTTGGTATTGATTTCTGGTTTGAGTTGTGTAGGATAGGTGGGAGACTTGGAAGCATGGGCGCCAGCTCGTGTGGAGTCATCCTTGAAATACCACCCTTCTCATGCTGGGAATCTAACTTAGGCCCGTTATCCGGGCCAGGAACAGTGCCAGGTGGGTAGTTTGACTGGGGCGGTCGCCTCCTAAATGGTAACGGAGGCGCTCAAAGGTTCCCTCAGACTGGTCGGCCATCAGTCGTCGAGTGCAATCGCACAAGGGAGCTTGACTGCGAGACTCACAAGTCGAGCAGGTACGAAAGTAGGAGATAGTGATCCGGCGGTAGCGTGTGGAAGCGCCGTCGCTCAACGGATAAAAGGTACCCCGGGGATAACAGGCTAATCTTCCCCAAGAGTCCATATCGACGGGAAGGTTTGGCACCTCGATGTCGGCTCATCGCATCCTGGGGCTGAAGCAGGTCCCAAGGGTTGGGCTGTTCGCCCATTAAAGCGGTACGCGAGCTGGGTTTAGAACGTCGTGAGACAGTTCGGTCCCTATCCTCTGCAGCCGGAAGAGATTTGAGGAAAGCTGTCCTTAGTACGAGAGGACCGGGATGGACGCAGCTCTCGTGTGCCAGTTGTCCCGCCAGGGGCATGGCTGGTTTGCGACCTGCGGCAGGGATAACCGCTGAAAGCATCTAAGCGGGAAGCCTGTTCCAAGATGAGATCTCTCACCGGGCAACCGGGTAAGGCCCGTGGCAGAACACCACGTGGATAGGCCGGAGGTGTAAGCACAGCAATGTGTTCAGCCGACCGGTACTAATCGGCCGAGGGCTTGGTTTGCATTCGATCTTGATCGATGTTCGTGCTCGCTGTGGAGTTCTCGGGAGGCGCTGCTTCTCCGGTCGTGCGCTCGACGCACGACGGCAACAGGTTTCGGTGGCGATAGCGGAAGGGTCACACCCGTTCCCATTCCGAACACGGAAGTTAAGCCTTCCAGCGCCGATGGTACTTGGGTCGTGAGGCCCTGGGAGAGTAGGACGCCGCCGGATTTCTCAGTGCCGGGCCCCGCGATTGCGGGGCTCGGTCGCGTTTTGAGGCGGTGTCGGCAGGCGCTAGCCGGCGTCTGCCAGCCAGCGGTCAGTGCGCCAGGACGCGGTGGCGCGGCGTTTGCACGGCGCGGCGGGCGCTTCTTCGGGGTAGCCTCGGGGCCATGGCGGATCGTTCCTCCTCGCGGTCGCCCAGGCGCAGCAGCCAGGGCACACGGGCATCGTCTGGGGGCACGCGCTCCGGCGCGGGCGCGGCTTCCGGCTCGCGGTCGCGGCCCGGGAATCGCTCGGGCAAGGGGCCGCGCTCGGGCAAGGGGCCGCGCTCGGGCAAGGGACCGCGCTCGGGCAAGGGACCGCGCTCGGGCGGACGGTCCGGCCCTGCCAAGGGACCCAGGAGATCGAGGTCCGAAGGCCGTTCGAGCGCACGGTCTGGGCCAAGGCCAGGGCCTCGGCCTCAGCGGCAATCTGGTGCTCGGAGCGATCAGCGATCAGGGAGGGGTGAACGCTCTGAGTCCGGAGGGCGCTCACCAAAGGGCAAGCCCGGCCGCAGGCCCGGGGCCAAGCCCAAGACGAGGTCCAAGCCGGGGGCGGGGGGCAGACCGGGGGACAAGGCCAAGAGGCCCGACCGCGATCTGGCGGGGCCGGCGGACTGGGGCCGCATAGCCCGTCGTGGCGCGGGCAACATGAACTACGAACCTCCGCAGCCAGCCTCTGCCGACGACGCCGACGCGCGGCCCGAGGCAGCGAGCAAGCCCGAGAATGCGGGCGATGCCGTGGCAGCCGGCGACCCCAAGGCAGCGGGTGAGGCTGGGGCAGAAGCAGCCGACAAGTCCGCGACGGCTCACAAGGCAGCGGGCGATGCCGTGGCAGAAGCATCGGGCAAGCCCGCGGTGGCCCGCAAGAGAGTGTCGAAGTCCAGTGCGGCGCGCAAGCCGGCGGCCAAGCCCAAGCCCAAGCACAAGCCCAAGGCCTCGGCCAAGCCCAGGACGGCCAGGCCGCGCCGTAAGCCGCTGCCCGCTGTGCCCGCTCGGGTGGTCGACACCGATGTCGCCCTGCGCCGCGTGCTCGACGAGCGCCGTGCAAGCCGGCTCAGCCGTCGACTCGCCCAGGCAGCCGACGCCTACGCCGCCGACCGCTACCCCGATGCCCGCGAGGCGCTGGCCCCCGTGGTCAAGGAGGCGCCGCTGCTGCCCGAGGGCCGCGAGCTCATGGGCCTGGTGATGTACCGCCTGGGCCGCTGGGCCGATGCGGTCGTTCACCTCGAGGCCTTCCGCGAGCTGGCCGGGACCGCCGAGCAGAACCCGGTGCTGGCCGACTGCCACCGTGCCCTGAAGAACTACGACGACGTGGAGGCTCTCTGGCGTGAGCTGGGCGAGGCCTCGCCAGGCCCGGAGCTGATGACCGAGGGCCGCATCGTGGCCGCCGGCGCACTGGCGGACCGCGGCGAGATCGACGCCGCCATCGCCTTGCTGGAGAAAGGCTGGTCCAAGCCCCGCCGGCCTCGTGCGCATCACCTGCGCCGCGCCTACGCCCTCGCCGATCTCTGCGACCGGGCCGGCGCGCCTGCCAGGGCGCGCACGCTGTGGTCCTGGATCGCCCGCCACGACCCGCGCTTCGCAGACGTGCGCAAACGCCTCCAGGCCAACCGCTGAGCGGAAAGTCTGCGACAAGTCGGGAGTCTGCGGAAGGCCTGCGGGGCGGCTCAGGGCGACGCCGCGAAGTTCTCGCCGTAGTGCTCGGCCAGCTTGGCGTCGGCCCGCGGGCCGAACAGCACCTCGGCCACCTCGTGCAGCCCGCGTGAGCTGCGGATGTCGTCGTCGCGCACGACCTGGGCGATCTTGGAGCGCCGCCGCAGGAAGTCGTCGAGGCGGGTGACCATCTCGTGCTGAGCGGTGTGGTGCAGCTCGGCCCGCAGGTAGTCCGCTGAGTCCATGATGTCGGAGCCCAGCGTGAGGTCGGCACGGATGTCGTCGAGCAGGTCGAACGCCCGCCGCCCGTAGCGCCGCCAGAGGCGGTCGCTCAGCGGCTCGACGCCGGGCTTGTCACGCAGGTCGTCGAGGCGCATGCCGCGGGCCTGGCGGTAGAAGGCCCGCCGGCTGTCCGCAGGCGGCTCCCCGAACCAGTCCTCCAGGCGATCCAAGGCCACCCCGAGCCCGCCGACAGCGGCGTCGATCTCGATGCCCACGTTGAGGCAGTCGGTCAGCTTGCCGCCGAACACCGTCACCACGCTGCGAGCCTCGTCCACGTGGATCTCGTGGCGGCGCGACAGCGAGGCCCAGTCCTGCTCGCGTCGGTCGTCGCCGACCGCAGGCACCACCAGCGGCCGCGTGCCGCAGCGCTCGGCGATCACGTCGCGGCTGCTCAGCGGCGCGGCGAGATCGAGGCGGGCGTTGACCTGGTCGAGCAGATAGGAGCGGTCGGCGTCGCTCGCCTCCCTGGTCGGCGCCTGCACACGTGTGTCGGTCGTGCCGATCATCGATCTGCGGCCCATGGGGATCACGAAGAACAAGCGGCGGCTGTCGTCGAAGAAAGCCAGCACCCGGTTGCTGGGCGTGATCTGCTCGACGATCAGGTGGATGCCCTTGGAATGCACGATGCGATGCGGCGCCCGCACCCCGAGCATCGAGTTGAGCTCGCCCGCGAACGGCCCGGCGGCGTTGACGATCACCCGTGCCGTGAGGCTCAGCTCGGCGTCGTTCTCGGAGTCGTGAAGCGCCACCCGCCAGCGCCCGGCCGCCCGCTCGGCAGCGGTCACCTCCAGGTAGTTGGCCGCCGCAGCGCCGTGGTCCAGGGCGGTGCGCACGAAGGAGAACACGAAACGGGCGTCGTTGTCGGTGAGGTGGGCATCGGCGTACTCCAGGCCGCCCTTGAGCCCGCTGGTGTCGATGACCGGCTCGAGGCGCTCCACAGCCCCGCGGCTCAGCATCCGCGGCGCCGCCGTCTTGAAGCTGCCGATCGCCCAGTAGGCGTAGGCGCCCACGCCGGCGAGCCAGTGGGGGAACGGCGCGGTGCGGCCCAGGGCGGCCAGGAAGCCGATCTCGCCGATGTTGGCCGGGTAGGCCTGCATCAGCCGGTTGCGGCTGCGGCACAGCTTGCGGACCAGGGCCAGGTCGTAGTTCTCCAGGTACTTGAAGCCGCCCCACACCAGGTTGGAGGACTCCTGGGACGTGAACCCGGCGAAGTCGCCGCGGTCGACCAGCCCGATGCTCGCGCCGCGGCCCGCCAGCGCCGCCGCGGCGACGGCGCCGTTGATCCCGCCGCCCACGACGAGCACGTCGAGATCGGCGCCGTCGAGACGGTCGAGGCTGGCGTTGCGCAGTTCCGGCATCGGCGTCGTCGATCCTATGAGCGCCCCGCCAACCGCCCACCGCCCGAGCACTGCTTGCCCGCTGCCGGCCCGCTGCCGGGTCCTGGCGATGCTCGCCGGGAGGATCGCGATTCTCGGCGGGCGGGGCGTTATGGTCGCCCCATGGCCACGTATGCCGACCTGGCCTCTGAGCCGGCAGACGTAACCGAGGTCGAGCGCATTATCATCCGCTTCGCCGGCGACTCCGGCGACGGCATGCAGCTGACCGGCGACCGCTTCACCTCCGCCAGCGCCCTGTTCGGCAACGACCTGGCGACGCTGCCGGAGTTCCCTGCTGAGATCCGCGCCCCGGCGGGCACGCTCGCCGGCGTCTCGGCCTTCCAGATCCACATCTCCGACCACGAGATCGCCACCCCCGGCGACGCCCCCGACGTGCTGGTGGCGATGAACCCCGCAGCGCTTCGCTCCGACCTGTCCACCGTGTCCGCCGGCGGCACCGTGATCGTCAACGAGGACGCCTTCGAGGAGCGCAACCTCGCCAAGGCCGGCTACGAGACCAACCCGCTCGAAGACGGCAGCCTCGACGGCTACACCGTGGTGGGCTGCCCGATGACCAGCCTCACCAAGCAGGTCTGCAAGGATCTGGGCGTCAAGCCTCGCGACGCCGAGCGCTCCAAGAACTTCTTCGCCCTGGGGCTTGTCTCCTGGCTCTACAGCCGCCCGGTCGAGCCCACCATGATCTGGATCGAGGAGAAGTTCCGGGGCCGCGAGACCGTGATCGCCGCCAACAAGGCCGCATTCAAGGCGGGCCATGCCTTCGGCGAGACCGCCGAGCTGTCCGAGAGCCGCCTGGTTGTGCGCCCCGCCGCCCTGGAGCCCGGCACCTACACCAACATCAACGGCAACACGGCGCTGTCGTGGGGGCTGGTGGCGGCCTCCAGCCAGGCCGGGCTGCCGATCTTCTTGGGCTCGTACCCGATCACGCCGGCCAGCGACATCCTCCATGAGCTGTCCAAGCACAAGAACTTCGGGGTGCGCACCTTCCAGGCCGAGGACGAGATCGCGGCTGTCGGCGCAGCGCTGGGAGCGGCCTACGGCGGACACATCGGCGTCACCACCACCAGCGGCCCGGGCATCGCCCTTAAGGGCGAGACGATGGGCCTGGCGGTCAGCCTGGAGCTGCCGCTGATCGTGATCGACATCCAGCGGGGCGGCCCGTCGACGGGCCTGCCCACCAAGACCGAGGCGGCCGACCTGCTGATGGCCATGTACGGCCGCCACGGCGAGGCCCCGATGCCGATCGTGTCCGCCCGCTCGCCGTCGGACTGCTTCGACACGGCGCTGGAAGCGGTGCGCATCGCCATCCGCTACCGCACCCCGGTGATGCTGCTCAGCGACGGCTACCTGGCCAACGGCACCGAGCCTTGGCGGCTGCCCGACCTCGGCGACCTGCCCGAGATACCCGTGGTGTTCGCCTCGCAGGCCAATGCCGTCGACGACGAGGGCGTGCCGGTCTTCTGGCCCTATGTGCGCAACGACGAGATGGCCAGGCCCTGGGCGGTCCCGGGCACCGAGGGCCTGATGCACCGCATCGGCGGCATCGAGAAAGAGGACGGCACCGGCAACATCAGCTACGCCCCCGACAACCACGCCCGGATGGTGGAGCTGCGAGCCGCCCGCATCGCCCGCATCGCCGAGGATCTGCCGCCCGCGGAGATCGCAGGCGACGCCGATGCCACCGTCGTGGTGGTCGGCTGGGGCTCCACCTGGGGCGCCATCACCGATGCGGTCCGCCGGCTGCGCGGCAGGGGCCTGCGCCTGGCGCACGTGCATCTGCGCCATCTCCACCCGTTCCCGGCGAATCTCGGCGAGGTGCTGCGCGGCTTCGACACGGTGCTGGTGCCGGAGATGAACCTCGGCCAGCTCAGCCGCATGCTGCGAGCCGAGTACCTGGTGGACGCCCGCCCCATTCCCAAGGTCTCCGGCCAGCCGTTCACGGCAGCCGAGATGGTGGCCTATATCGAGGAGGCGATGTGAGCGCTCTTGCACACGTCCGCGGGCTCGGTCAGGCCCGCAACGAGGTGGCCCTGTGAGCGACGCCGCATCCGTCCGCCAGCCCGGGATGGCCACGAACCAGGAGGCGATGTGACTGACGCTGCCGTGACGACCCGCAAGGACTGGGTGAGCGACCAGGAGGTCCGCTGGTGCCCGGGCTGCGGCGACTACTCGATCCTCACCGCCCTGCAGCTCTTGATGCCCGAGCTGGAGCGCCGCCGCGAGGACACGGTGTTCGTCAGCGGCATCGGCTGCGCGGCCCGCTTCCCGTACTACATGAACACCTACGGGCTGCACTCGATCCACGGGCGCTCGCCGGCGATCGCCACCGGGCTGGCCATGGCCCGCCCCGACCTCGACGTATGGGTCGTGGGCGGCGACGGCGACATGCTCTCGATCGGCGGCAACCACCTGATCCACGCCCTGCGGCGCAACGTCAACCTCACGATCCTGTTGTTCAACAACCAGATCTACGGGCTCACCAAGGGCCAGTACTCGCCCACCAGCGAGCAGGGCAAGATCACCAAGTCCACGCCGATGGGCTCGCTGGACTACCCGTTCAACCCGATCTCGGTGGCGCTCGGCGCCGAGGCGACTTTCGTGGCTCGCACGCACGACATGGACCGCGCCCACATGCAGGAGATGTTCCGCCGGGCTCACGCCCATTCGGGGGCGGCGTTCGTGGAGGTGTACCAGAACTGCAACGTCTTCAACGACGGCGCCTTCGGTGCGCTTACCAAGCGTGACGCCCGTGCCTCGATGCTCATCAACCTCGAGCACGGCAAGCCGGTGCGCTTCGGCGCCGACGACGAGCGGGGCGTGGTCATCGACGATCACGGCGCGGAGATCGTGGAGATCGCAGACGTAGGCGAGGACGCCCTGCTGGTACACGACGAGTCCTCCGAGGACCCCGGCGTGGCCTTCGCCCTGAGCCGCCTGGCCACCGACCGCCACTCGCCGACGCCGATCGGCGTGTTCCGCAGCGTGGCCCGCGGCGAGTATTCGCAGGCGGTGAGCTCGCAGATCGCCACCGTGCAGGCCGAGAAGGGCCCCGGCGACCTGCACGCCCTGCTGCGCTCGCTGCCCACCTGGGAAGTCAGCTGAGCAGGCCTCCGAGCCGGCCCCCGAGCCGGCCGGACCCTCGGCCGAGCCCGCGCCCGGCGCGGCCCGACCCGCCGCAGGCCTGGGCGATCGACCTCGACGGGGTGATCTGGCGGGGCGAGCACACCGTGTCGGGCAGCCCCGAGGCGGTGGCTCTTCTGCGCGAGGCGGGGCTGCCGCTGGCCTTCGTGACCAACAGCGCCTACCGCACGCCCGCCGAGGTGGCGGCCAAGCTGGCCTCGCACGGCATCTCAGGCGCTACAGAGGAGGTGGTGACCTCCGCCATGGCGGCCGCGACCCTGGTCGAGCCGGGCGAGCGGGTGCTGGTCATCGGCTCGTCGGGGCTGCTGGAGGCACTGCGGCAGACAGGCGCCGAGGTGGTCGCTGCGTCTGCTGCGCCCGGCCAGGCGTCGCCAGGGCGGTTTGACGCCGTGGCGGTGGGCATCACCTTCTCGTTCGACTACGCCGCCCTCGATGCGGCCATGCGGGCCATCGCCGACGGCGCCCGGTTCATCGCCGCCAACCTCGATCCCACCTTCCCGGTGGCCGGCGGCGGGGTGCTGCCGGGCAACGGCTCGCTCGTGGCCGCCATCGCCACCGCGAGCGGCACGGCGCCGCAGGTGGCCGGCAAGCCCTCCGCGCCGATCGCAGAGCTGGTGCGCGGTCGCCTCGGCGCCGACGGGATCGTGGTGGGGGACCGCTGCGACACCGACGGCGAGTTCGCGGCGGCTCTCGGCTACCGCTTCGGCCTCGTGTTCAGCGGCGTCACCTCGCCTGCGGACATCGCGGGCGCTGTGGGGCTGTCGGGCGATGTCGACGGGACGGGCGCGGCCGACTCCGTGGCGGTGTGGGCCTGCGCAGACGATTTGCTGTCGCTGGTGCAGCGCGTCCTGGGCTACCGCGCCGGCGACGCTGCCGATGCCGGCGACGCTGCGCATGCCGGCGACGCAACCGGCACGGCGGCGGGCGGGCGTTGACATGGCAGCGCGGCGACGCCTCGATCTGGAGCTGGTCCGCCGGGGCCTGGCGGCGAGCCGGGCAAGCGCCCGCGAGCTCCTGCAGGCCCACCGGGTGACCGTCGGCGGCGCCCCGGCGACCAAGGCCTCGCGCCTGGTAGAGCCCGGCGAGGCGCTGCAAGTCCTGGGCCCGGGGCCGCGCTATGTGGGCCGGGGCGGCCACAAGCTCGAAGGCGCGCTGGACCGCTTCGCCATCGACGTGCGCGGGCTGCGCTGCATCGACGTCGGTTCCTCCACCGGCGGCTTCAGCGACTGCCTGCTGCAGCGCGGCGCGGCTGCGGTGGCGGCGATCGACGTTGGCCGCAATCAGCTCCACGAGCGGCTGCGGGCCGATCCCCGGGTGGCGGTGTACGAGCGCAGCGATGTCCGCACCGTCAGCGCGGCGGACATCGGCGGCCCCGGCGACATCGTGGTGGCGGACCTGTCGTTCATCTCGGTGGCCGCCGTCGCGGACCACATCGTGGGCCTGGCCGCGGACGGCGCTCACTTGGTGGTGCTGGTCAAACCGCAGTTCGAGGCCGGCAAGGCGGCCGCGGACCGGGGCCGCGGGGTGATCCGCGACCCCGAGGCGTGGCGCTGCTCGCTGAGGCGGGCGACAAGTGCCTTGCAGATCGCGGGAGCGGCCATCATGGGGGGCATGGTGTCGCCTCTCACGGGCCGCGACGGCAACGTGGAGTTCTTCGCCCATGCCCGCGTCCGAGACTCTGCTGACGCTGCTGTTGCCGGCCGCGACGCCCACGGAGGCGCCGCCGGGGATGCCGGCTGCGCTGCCTGGATCGACGCAGTGGTGGCCGAAGCGAGCGAACCGAGCCCGCAGGCAGGCGAGTCGAGTGCGCCCCATGGCGAGCCGCCCACGCCCGCGGGACTCGAGCCCCCGCCTGTGAGCGATTCGGCTGCGGCAGCGCAAGACTCCACAGGGCCAGGCTTTGCTGGCCTGTCTGGCCTGTCTGGCTTTTCTGACCTTGCCGAGCAGGGGGAGCGCTGATGGCAGCAATCGGGCTGATTGCCCATCTGGGACGCGAGTCGGCGGGCGCCCATGCGCGTGAGCTGGCCGCCTGGCTGGCCGACAGCGGCCACGAGGTGCGGGTGCCCAGCGACGTCGCCGCGGCGGCAGATCTCGACAGCCATGTGGTGATCAGCGAGGCCGACAGCTTCGCCGAGGGCCTCGACCTGGTGGTGAGCCTGGGCGGCGACGGCTCCATGCTGCGCGCCGTCGAGCTCGTGGGGGCGGCTGAGACCCCCGTGCTCGGCGTGGACCACGGCCGGCTCGGCTATCTCACCGAGGTGCGCCCGGCCGATGCCCGCGGGGCCGTCGAGCGGGTGCTGCGCGGCGAGCACGGCATCGAGGAGCGCATGCTGCTGGATGCGTCGGTCAGAGGCGCAGACCAGCCCAGCGTCACAGGCGCAGTGCTGGTCGACGGCCCAGCCGAGCCCGACGGCACGCAGCGTCTCACGGCGCTCAACGAGGTGGTGGTGGAGCGCTCCTCGGAGGTCAACACGATCCGCCTGCGGATAGACATCGACGGCCACTTCTTCACCACCTACGCCGTAGACGGCATGATCGTGTCCACCCCCACCGGCAGCACCGCCTATGCGTTCTCCGCGCGGGGCCCCATCGTCGACCCCACGCATGACGCCTTGCTGATCACCCCGATCTCGCCGCACATGCTCTTCGACCGCTCGCTGGTGCTGGCAGCATCTCGCACGGTGCGCATCACCGTGGACGGGCATCGGCCCGCCACCGTGTCCGTGGACGGCCGGCGCGTCGCCGGCGTCGGCGACGGCGCATCCATCGAGTGCTCCGCCGCGGCATTCGGTGCCCGATTCGTTACCCTCGGCGCACGCCCCTTCCATCACGTCCTCAAGGAGAAGTTCGGGCTCAACGACCGTTGAGCAGGATCGTCTCCACAACCTTCAAGGACGACACATGCTCACTGAACTGCATGTCCGCGATCTCGGGGTGATCGACGAGCTGTCCCTTGTGCTGGGCGACGGCATGACGGTGGTGACCGGCGAGACCGGCGCCGGCAAGACGCTGGTGGTCAGCGCCATCGACCTGCTGACCGGCGGGCGAGCCGACGCCTCGCTGGTGCGCCCCGGTGCCGACGAAGCCGAGATCCAGGGGCGCTTCTCGATCGGCGGCCCCGGCGACGGCTCCGGCTCCGGCGGTTCCGGCCTTGGCGACGGCGGCGTCCCCGGCTCCGGCGACGGGGGAGACTCTGCCGCCGACGAGCTGGTGGTGCGCCGGGTGATCCCGCGCCAGGGCCGCTCGCGGGTCTATGTGAACGGCCACATGGCCACTCTGGCGGCGCTCAGCGAGCACGCCGGCGATCTCGTCGACCTGCACGGCCAGCACTCGCACCAGTCGCTGCTGCGCGGACCGGTGCAGCGGGCCTTGCTGGACCGCTTCGGCGACGTGGACACCTCCCGCCTGGCGGCGCTGATCGACGACCTGCGCGCCACCGAGGCCGAGCTGGCAGGCCTCGGCGGCGACCAGCGGGCACGTGCCCGCGAGATCGACCTGCTGCGCCACCAGGCAGCCGAGATCGACGAGGCGGCCCTCGCCGACGCCGACGAGGACAGGCGCCTCGACGCCGAGGAGACCCTGCTGGCCGATGCCGTGGCGCACCGCGAGGCCGCCGCTGAGGCCGTGGCCGCGCTCGACGGCGACGGGCCGGCCGCGGATGCGCTGGCGTCAGCCATCGGCGCACTCGACCAGCGGGCGCCGTTCGCCGATCTCGTCGCCCGCCTGCACGACGCTGCGGCGGAGCTGAGCGACGTGGCCGCCGAGGCCCGCAGCCGCGCCGAGTCCATCGACGACGACCCCCGGCGTCTCGAAGAGCTGCGCAACCGGCGGGCGCTGCTGGTGGCGCTGCGCCGCAAGTACGGCGAGACGCTCAGCGATGTGATGGCGTTCGGTGCCGAGGCCTCGGCCAGGCTCGCCGAGCTGGAGTCGTATGAGGAGCGCGCCGAGGCAGCCGAGCAGCGCCGGGCCGAGCTGAGCCGAAGGCTCGACGGCGAGCGGGCCGTGGTGCTAGCCGCACGCCGCGAGGCGGCCCCGCGCCTGGCCGCCGAGGTGCAGCAGCGGCTAGCCGGCCTGGCCATGGCCGAGGCCCGCGTGGAGGTGAGCGTGAACGGCCCCGCGGGCGACGACGTGGTAATCGAGCTGGCCGCAAACGCCGGCCACGACCCCCAGCCGCTGGCCAAGGTGGCCTCGGGCGGCGAGCTGGCCCGGGCCATGCTGGCGCTGCGCCTGGTGCTCACCAGCGGCCCGCCCACCCTGGTCTTCGACGAGGTCGACGCGGGCATCGGCGGCGAGGTGGCCCGCACGGTCGGGGCGAGCCTGGCCGCGCTGGCGCCTGACCATCAGGTGCTGGTCGTCACCCATCTGGCGCAGGTGGCGGCCTTCGCGGACCACCACGTGACCGTCGCCAAGCGCAGCGTCGACGGGGCCTCGCTCAGCGCGGCGGGCCTGCTCGACGACCAGGCGCGACTGGTGGAGCTGTCGAGGATGCTGTCGGGATCGCCGGACAGCGCTTCGGCCCGCGAGCACGCCGAGGAGCTGATCGAGGCGTCACGCTCGCACCGGGCGGCCCTGGGCCGGGCCTGAGCCCGGCGCCTGTTCCCCACAGAGACAAGCGTGCAGCGTCGGCGCCACGAGCCGGCCGGCGAAGTCCGCGCAGAGGGTCCGCGCACACGCCGCGCGCAGGGGTAGAGTGACATCCCGATGACGAAGCACATCTTCGTGACCGGCGGCGTGGTGAGCGGACTAGGCAAGGGGCTCAGCGGGTCGTCGGTGGGCAGGCTGCTCAAGGCGCGGGGCCTGCGGGTCGTCATGCAGAAGCTCGACCCCTACCTCAACGTCGACCCAGGCACCATGAACCCCTTCGAGCACGGCGAGGTGTTCGTCACCGACGACGGCGGCGAGACCGACCTCGACCTGGGCCACTACGAGCGCTTCGTGGACGAGAGCCTGACCGTGGACTCCAACGCCACCACCGGCTCGATCTACTCGGCGGTCATCGCTGCCGAGCGCCGCGGCGACTTCCTGGGCCGCACCGTGCAGGTCATCCCCCACATCACCGACGAGATCAAGAGCCGCATCAACCGCCTGGTCAGCCCCGAGGTGGACGTGATCATCACCGAGGTGGGCGGCACCGTCGGCGACATCGAGATCCTGCCGTTCCTGGAGGCGATCCGCCAGTTCCGCCTGGACAAGGGCCGCAGCAACGTCTGCTACGTGCACGTCACCCTGGTGCCGTTCATCGGGCCGTCCGGCGAGCAGAAGACCAAGCCCACCCAGCACTCGGTCACCGAGCTGCGCAGCCGCGGCATCCAGCCCGACGCCATCGTGTGCCGCAGCGACGAGCCGATCAGCCACGACCTGCGGGCCAAGATCTCCAGCCTCTGCGACGTGCCGATGAAGGGCGTGGTCAACGCCGCGGATGCCTCCAGCGTGTACGAGATCCCGCTGGTCCTACACGACGACGGCCTCGACGACTACATCTGCGAGATTCTCGGCCTCGAGGACCGTGCACCGGATCTGGCGTCCTGGGAGGCGCTGGTGCGGCGCATGGACGCGGCGGTCACGCCGCTGCGCATCGGCATGATCGGCAAGTACGTGAGCCTGCCGGATGCCTACCTGAGCGTGGTCGAGGCGCTCAACCACGCCTGCATCCACCAGGGCGCCGACATCGCCATCGACTGGGTGCAGTCCGAGGAGATCGACGGGCTGCTCGAAGGATCCTCGCTGCGCGACCTCGACGGCATGGTCATCCCCGGCGGCTTCGGCGTGCGCGGCATCGAGGGCAAGATCCTCGCCGCCGGCTACAGCCGCGAACACGGCATTCCCTGCCTGGGGCTGTGCCTGGGCATGCAGGTGATGACCATCGAGTACGCCCGCAACGCCCTGGGCCTGGCCGCTGCCAACTCCACCGAGTTCGACGCCGGCAGCCCGCATCCGGTGATCGACTTGATGGAGAGCCAGCAGGCCGTCACCGACATGGGCGGCACGATGCGCCTCGGGGCCTACCCGGCGAGGCTGCGGGCCGGCTCGCAGGTGGCCGCTGCCTACGGCGCAGAGCTGGTGAGCGAGCGCCACCGGCACCGCTACGAGTTCAACCCGGCCTACCGCGAGCGCTTCGAGCAGAGCGACCTGGCGATCTCGGGCGAGTCGCCGGACGGCCGCCTGGTGGAGTTCGTGGAGCTGGCCGGGCACCCGTTCTGGGTCGGCACCCAGGCCCATCCCGAGTTCAAGAGCCGCCCCGATCGGCCTGCGCCGCTGTTCCGCGAGTTCGTGGCCGCGGCCTTGGAGCGCGCTGCCGGGCGCAACCCGCAGCTGCCGTCGATGGGCTCGGGCACGTCCGCAGGCAAGTGAGCGCCGAGCCTGGTCCGTCGGCTGCGGGCGGGTCGGGTCCGGGTTCGTCGGCAGGCCGGTCTGGCTCGCAGAGTTCGGGCGGGTCTGGCTCGCAGATGCCGGGCGGGCTTGGCTCGCAATCTGCCGGCGGGTTCAGGTTCGTGGGCGAACGCGAGATACACGCAGGCCCGGTCTTCCGGCTGGTCGAGGGCACCTACGAGACCCCCGACGGCGAGACCATGCGCCGCGAGGTCGTGCGTCATCCGGGTGCTGTGGCCGTGGTCGCCGTGGACGGCGACGAGGCGGTGCTGGTGCGCCAGTACAGGGCGCCGCTGCACGCCGAGATCCTGGAGATCCCCGCGGGGGTGCGCGACGTGCCCGGCGAGTCGCCGGCGGACACCGCCCGCCGCGAGCTGGCCGAGGAGGTCGGCCTGGCCGCGGCGCGCCTCGAGCCCCTGGGCGGTTTCGTGACCGCGGCCGGGTTCTGCGACGAGGTCATCGAGCTGTTCCTGGCGACCGGCCTGACGCCGGTGCCGACCGCCCCCGACGGGGCCGAGGAGGCGCACATGGCGATCGAGCGGCTGCGCCTCGACGAGGTGCCCGCAGCCATAGACGACGGCCGCATCGTCGACTCCAAGACCGTGATCGGCCTGCTGAGAGCGATTCGCCGACTGGGCCTCTGATGCCCGGCGCCGCTGACCCTGGCGATCCGGCGGTCGATGCCGGCCCGCCGGGCGGTGCCGGCCTGTCGGGCGACGCCGGGGAGCCTGCCGCCGGGGAGCCTGCCGCCGGCGACCCGGCTGCCGATGTCGACCCGCTGGATCCAGCAGCGGAGGACTACCTCACCTGGCTGGCCGTCGAGCGTGGCCGCGCTCCCAACACGCTGAGCGCATACGAACGTGACCTGCGCCGCTACCAGGCCCATCTGCGCCGCCGCCGGCGCAGCCCGCTGGAGGCGACTCCCGACGACCTGATCGCCTTCGTGCACGTGCTCGCCGGCGAGGGCCTGGCGCCGTCGTCGGTTGCCCGCACGCTGGTGGCCGTGCGCGGCCTGCATCGCTACTGCGTGGCCGAGGGGCTGCGAGCCGACGACCCGGCCGCCGATGTGGAGATGCCACAGATCCCCCGCGGCCTGCCCAAGGCGCTGCGCCTCGACCAGATCACCACGCTGATCGACAGCGTGGCCGGCCCGTCAGCGCCCGAGCGGCGCGACCGGGCGATCCTGGAGTTCCTCTACGGCACCGGCGCCCGCATATCGGAGGCCGTGGGCCTGTCCATCGGCGACGTCGACCTGCACGACGGGCTGGTGCGGCTCATGGGCAAGGGCAGCAAGGAGCGGATCGTGCCGCTGGGGCGCCACTGCGCGGCTGCGCTCGGCGCCTGGTACGAACCCGAGGGCCGGCCCGCCATGTCGCCTCGCCGCTGGGCCCGGCGCGGCGACGCCGAGGCCGTGTTCTTGAACCAGCGCGGCGGGCGCCTGAGCCGCCAGGGGATGTGGGGGGCGGTGCGCAAGCGGGGCGAGGCCGTGGGCCTGGAGTCGGTGCTCGGCCCGCACGTGTTGCGCCACTCGTGCGCCACCCACATGCTCGACTGTGGCGCCGACATCCGCAGCGTGCAGGAGCTGCTCGGCCACGCCTCGATCTCGACCACTCAGATCTACACCAAGGTGTCGACCGAGCGGCTCATGGCCGTGTACCGGGCCGCCCATCCCCGGGCCACCGCCTGACGCCGCCGGCTCCCACGGTCTTACACCGCCGGCCACCGCCTGACGCCGCCGGCTGCCGCGGTTTGACGCCGCGGACCGGGCATGACGCGCCGGCCAGGCCTGAGGCTCAGCAGGGTCAGTCGGCGGGCAGGGTCAGTCGGCGAGCAGGCCCAGGTTGGCCTTGGCGCGTGCCAGCGTGACCGAGGCGACCTCTCGGGCCTTGGCCGCGCCCACCCGCAGGAGCCGCTGCGTCTCGCCCGGATCGGCGGACAGCTCGGCGTAGCGGGCCTGGATCGGCGCCAGCATCTCGACCAGCGCCGCCGCGGTGTCGTCCTTGAGCGGGCCGTAGCGGTCGTATCCCACAGCGGCTTCCTCGGGGCTGCGACCCGTGGCCGCGCCCAGGATGCTCAGCAGGTTCGACACGCCCGGCTTGGCCTCGGGGTCATAGCGCACCTCGCCGTCGGTGTCGGTCACCGCCGAGCGGATCTTCTTGGCGACCGCCGCGGGGTCGTCCAGCAGGGTGATCGTGCCCCTCGGCGAGTCCAGCGACTTCGACATCTTCTTGGCCGGCGCCTGCAGGTCCATCACCCGCGCCCCCACCGAGGCCAGCACCGTCTGGGGCAGCACGAAGGTCTCGCCGTAGCGGTTGTTGAAGCGCTCGGCCATGTCACGGGTTATCTCGATGTGCTGGCGCTGGTCCTCGCCCACGGGCACCTCGTCGGTGTCATACAACAGGATGTCCGCCGCCTGCAGCGCCGGGTAGGTGAAGAGCCCCGCCGAGATGAAGTCGTGCTGGTCGGACTTGTCCTTGAACTGGGTCATGCGGCTCAGCTCGCCGAACGACACCGAGCACTGCATCAGCCAGGCGCACTCGGTGTGCTCTCGCACGTGGCTCTGCACGAACAGCGTGCAGACCTCGGGATCGAGGCCCGCAGCCATCAAGAGCTGCGCCAGCGCCAGCGACTCCTCGCCGACCACCCCGGGCGTCTTGGGGACGGTCACGGCGTGCAGATCGACCACGCAGAACACCGAGTGGGTCTCGTGCTGCATGCGGGTCCAGTTCGCGATGGCGCCCAGGTAGTTGCCGAGGTGGAGCTCGCCCGTTGGCTGGATGCCCGAGAAGACGCGGCGCATGGCCGAGAGGGTATGTCCTCGGAGGTCTCTCGCGTTGGCAGCGCCTGCGTCTAGGGTCTTGCGCGGTGGCTTACGTGGTGCACACGCCGGTCTTCGACGGCCCGTTCGATCTGCTGCTGCATCTGATCCTGCGCGAGCAGGTGGACCTCTACGAGATCAGCCTGTACGAGATCGTGGACGCCTACCTCGCCGAGCTCGACCGCATGGAGCGCCTCGACCTCGAGGTTGCGACCGAGTTCCTGCTGATCGCGGCCACCCTGCTGGAGCTGAAGGCCCGGCGCCTGCTGCCCGAGCCCGCGCAAGTGGACCTCGACGAGGAGCTCGACCTGGCCGACGGGCGCGACCTGCTGCTGGCCCGGCTGGTGGAGTGCAAGACCTTCAAGGACGCCGCGCTGGTGCTGCGCGAGCTGTTCGCCGGCGCGGCCCGCTCCTACGCGCGGCGCTGCGGGCCGCTCGCAGAGCGCTTCGAGCACCTGGCGCCGGACCTGCTCGACGGCGTGACGGCCGAGGATCTGCGCCAGGCCTGCCTGAGCGCCTCGGCGCCGAGGCCGATCCCGCGGGTCGACGTGAGCCACATCACCCCGGTGAAGGTCACCGTGGCCGAGGCGGTCAGCGAGCTGGCGGCCGAGCTGCCCAGCCTAGGCAGCACCACGTTCCGCGAGCTCACCGGCCACCTCAGCGACCGGGTGCTGGTAGTGGTGCGCTTCCTGGCCGTGCTGGAGCTGTTCAAGTCGAACCTGGTCGACATCCGCCAGGCGGGGTCGTTCTCGGAGATCACCATCTCCTGGACCGCCGGCGACGCGGTCTCCGCCGATGCCGAGGCGCTCGCCGTGGGCGCATACGAGGGCTGAGCATGGCAGCGCACCTGTCGCCGGCGCTGGAGGCGATCCTGATGGTCGCCGAGGAGCCGCTCCCGCCGTCGCTGTTGGCCAAGATCGTGGGCACCAGCGCCGCCGATGTGGAGGCGCGCTGCGACGCCCTCGCCGCTGAGTACGCAGCCGACGGGCGCGGCTTCGTGCTGGCCCGCGTGGCCGGCGGCTACCGCTTCCAGACTGCGACCGAGCAGGCGCCGTATGTGGAGCGCTTCGTGCTCGACGGCCACTCGCAGCGGATCTCTTCGGCGGCGCTCGAGACGCTGGCGATCGTCGCCTACAAGCAGCCGATCTCGCGCAACCAGATCGCGGCCATCCGCGGCGTCAACGCCGACAGCGTGATGCGCACCCTGCACAAGCGCGGCTACGTGGCCGAGGTGGCCCGCGACGTGGGTCCCGGCCAGGCGGTGCTGTATGGCACCACGCCGGAGTTCCTGCAGCGCATGGGCCTGGACTCGGTGGACGATCTGCCGCCGCTGGGCGACTTCGTGCCCGGCGCCGATGTGGTGGAGACGCTGGAGCGCAGCCTGCGGGTCACGCCCGAGCCTGAGCCTGAGCCTGCGCCTGCCGGGCCTGAGCCTGCGCCTGTCGAGCCTGAGCCTGTCGAGCCTGAGCCGGAGCCTGTCGAGCCTGCGCCTGTCGAGCCTGAGCCTGCGCCTGTCGAGCCTGTCGCGCTGCCTGCCGAGGACTCGACAGCCGGCCCCGCCGCCCTGGATGACGCGGCCGTGGGAGCTACAGGGGCCGACGCAGCGCTGGCCGCCCGGGAAGCCGCAGTTCCGGCAGCTGGCGAGGCAGCCGCAGTTCCGGCAGCCGGCGAGGAAGACGCAGTTCCGGCAGCCGGCGAGGAAGCCGCAACGCCGGCAGTCGGCCCGTTCGACGAAGCCGACCGCGCCCCCGAGGACGCGTGAGCGACGCGGGTCAGCCGGGCCGACAGCCGCCTGGACCACAACCCGAGCGGCTCCAGAAGGTGCTGGCCAGAGCAGGGCTCGGCAGCCGCCGGGCCTGCGAGGAGCTGATCGCCCAGGGCAGGGTGAGCGTCGACGGCAAACGGGCGCTGCTGGGCTGCCGCGTCGATCCCGAGTCCTCGGCGGTGGCCGTGGACGGCGTGCCGGTCGGGGTCCGGCCCGGCCTTGTCTACTACCTGCTCAACAAGCCCGGCGGCGTCATCTGCACAGCAGACGACCCGCAGGGCCGACCGACGGTGCTCGACCTGGTGCCGGCGGTGCCCAGGGTGTTCACCGTGGGGCGCCTCGACGCCGACACCGAGGGCCTGTTGTTGCTGACCAACGACGGCGACCTCGCCAACCGGCTCGCCCATCCCTCCCACGGCGTCGAGAAGGAATACCTGGCGCATGTGGCGGGCGTGCCTTCGAGGGCTGCGCTGCGCCTGCTGCGCGAGGGCGTGACCCTCGACGACGGCCTGACCGCCCCGGCCAGGGTGTCGGCCGTGGCGCCCTCGCTGCTGCGCATCGTGATCCACGAGGGCCGCAACCGCCAGGTGCGGCGCATGTGCGAGGCGGTCGGCCACCCGGTGCGCCGCCTGGTGCGCACCCGCATCGGCCCGCTGCGCGACCAAGGCCCTGAGCCGGGATCCTGGCGGGCGCTGGAAACCGCCGAGGTCCGAGAGCTCGAACGGGCCGCCTTCAAGCGGCCTCCCGCCAAGCCCAGCGCCGCCAAGCGCGAGGCGGTGCCGTCCAAAACCGCTGCGGACTCCGCGCCGGCCCCCGTCGACAACGACACGGCGTCTGCCGATGCAGACAGAGACAGAGACATGGAGTCCACCGACTACGACGCAACCGCCGACGCAGCGAACGTCCCAGAGCGTGTTGCGGACGACCCGGCCACCTCCGCCGAGAGTGATGCAGCCGCCGACGCAGAGACCGCCGCCGGAGAGCCGGCGCGTCCTCCGAGAGCGCCCGGCGGCGACCGGTAGCCTGACCCTGTGAGCGATCCCAAGACAGCCGTGGTGGCGGGCGTGGGCCTGATCGGGGGATCGGTCGGGCTGGCCCTGACGCGCTCGGGCTGGGACGTGATCGGCGTCGACACCAGCGAGGCCCGCCTGGCCCAGGCCGCCGAGATCAAGGCCATCGGATTCGGCGTCACCCCCGACCGGCTGGCCGAGGTCGCAGACCGCGCCGACCGCGCCGGCATCGCCCTGGCGGTGGCCGCCACCGGCGTAGACCACATCGCCGAGGTCGCCGAGTCGCTGCTCGCGCTGGGCGCACGGGTGGTCACCGACGTGGGCTCGGTCAAGGGACCCATAGCCGCAGCCGTATCCGATCCCCGTTTCGTGCCGGGCCATCCCATGGCCGGCAGCGAGCAGCACGGGCTGTCGGGAGCGTCGGCAGACATGTTCAGCGGCGCCACCTGGGTGCTCACGCCCACCCCCGACACCGACGACGAGGCCTTCGCCGAGGTACGCGAGATCGTGGCCGGCTTCGGGGCGCACCCGATCGTGATGCCCCCCGAGCGCCACGACCGCCTCGTGGCCGTGGTCTCGCACGTGCCGCATCTCGCCGCCGCCACGCTGATGCGCATAGCCGACGAGCGCTCCGAGGAGCACCGGGCGCTGTTGCGCCTGGCCGCCGGGGGCTTTCGCGACATGACCCGCGTGGCGGCCGGCCATCCCTCCATCTGGCCCGACATCTGCGCCCACAACCAGGCCGCCATAGTGGAGGTTCTCGACCGGCTCATCGTGGACCTGGCCGAGCTGCGCGGCGTGGTGGCCGACGCCGACACCGACGGCCTGCTGGAGCGCCTCGAAGCGGCCCGCAGCGCCCGGCGCAACCTGCCGACCAGCGTGGCCGCAGGCGAGGCGATGTCGGAGCTGCGCATCCCGGTGCTGGACCGCAAGGGCGAGATCGCCGCCATCGCCACCCTCGCGGCCGATCTCGACGTCAACATCTACGACCTGGAGATCGCCCACAGCGCCGAAGGCCCCCGCGGCGTGATCGTGATCCTGGTGGAGACGGC
The DNA here is from genome assembly GCA_965214285.1 of Acidimicrobiales bacterium. Classification (GTDB taxonomy): domain Bacteria; phylum Actinomycetota; class Acidimicrobiia; order Acidimicrobiales; family Aldehydirespiratoraceae. Next base: position 2,800,474 of record OZ243946.1, on the reverse strand, counting down.
GCTGGCCGAGCGCATGCAGACCGGGCTGACCGAGCTCGGCTACCGGCCCAGCGTGCAGAACCTGGACTGAGGCGATGGCCTCGCCCACCCAGCCAGATCCGCCGCCGGGTTCGCCGGGCGACGACGTTTTGCCGGCGGACCGGCTGGCCGGCTCATTGCCGGATGCTCAGGACCTGCCTGACGACGACTCGTTGCCGGACCCGCTGGCCCGACTGCCGGACCCGCTGCCGATTCGCCCGCTGGAGGATCCGCCCGACGCCGTGCTCTCGCTGCCGGGCGCCAAGAGCATCACCAACCGGGCTCTGGTCACAGCCGCCCTCGCGCAGGGCACGACCACCCTGCACGGCGTGCTCTTCGCTGACGACACCGTCGCCATGATCGAGGCGCTGCGCGCCCTGGGCATCGGCATCGAGACCCGCGAGGAGTCACAGCAGGCGACGGTGCAGGGCTGCGGCGGCGTTCTCGGGGGCCGCCCGGCTGCGATCGACGCCCGCCAGTCGGGCACCACCGCCCGCTTCGTGACTCCGCTGGCCGCCCTTGGCACCGCGCCGGTGGTCATCGACGGCGACCCGCAGCTTCGGGCTCGCCCAATGGCCGACCAGATCGCCGCCCTGGGCTCGCTGGGCGTCAGCGTGGTCGCACACGGAGAGCCGGGATGCCTGCCGCTGGAGGTCAGGGGGCCGATCAGCGGCTCGTCGGTCACGGTGTCGGGATCGGTCTCCAGCCAGTTCGCCAGCGGCCTGCTGATGGCCGGCGCAGTGAACGGCCTCGACGTGCGCCTGGCCGAGAGCCTCGCGGACCACGAGCCGTCAGCGCCGCCAGTGTCTGCGCCCTATGTCGACATGACGCTGGGCGTGATGCGCGCCTTCGGCGCCCAGGTGGCCGTGGGCAGCGCCTGGCGTGTTTCGGGCGGCTATGTCAGCCCCGGCGCCTATGCGATCGAGCCCGACGCCAGCGCCGCCTCGTACTTCCTGGCGGCTGCGGCGATCAGCGGCGGCCGTGTGCGCATCGACGGCCTGGGCCGCCACAGCCTGCAGGGCGACGTGGCCTTCGCCGACGTGCTGGCGCAGATGGGCGCGCACGTCGAGATCGGCGCCGGCCACATCGAGGTGCGTGGCAGCGGCCGGCTGCGCGGCGTCGACGTCGACCTGAGCCGCATCTCCGACACCGCCCCCACGCTGGCCGTCGTGGCGGCCTTCGCCGAAGGCCCCAGCACGATCACCGGCATCGGCTTCATCCGCCGCAAGGAGAGCGACCGCATCGCCGGGCCGGTCACCGAGCTGTCGCGCTGCGGGATCGACGCCTCCGAGCTGCCCGACGGCTTCACGGTGCGCCCGCAAGGCCCGCCGCACGGGGCCGTGTTCGAGACCTACGACGATCACCGCATGGCCATGGCCTTCGCGCTCGTCGGCCTGATGGTCGACGGGGTGAGCATCGCAGGCCCCGGATGCGTGTCCAAGACCTTTCCCGGCTATTTCGGCGCCCTGGATCAGCTCCGGTGAGCCCGCCCGCCCAAGCCATGCCCGAAGACACCGCGCAACCCGACGACACCGCGCCACCCGAGGCCCCGGCGGCTGCCGTAGACACAGCACTGTCCGAAGACGCTGCACCTCAGGACGATCCAGCGTCGTCTGACGACACGGCGCCCTCCGAGGACTCCGCTGCTGCCGACAACAACGCCCCGCCCGAGGATCCGGCGGCTGCCGACGACACCGCGCAACCGCTGCGGGTGATCGCCATCGACGGGCCTGCCGGGTCGGGCAAGTCGACCGTGGCCAGGGCGCTGGCGCAGCGCCTCGGCCTCGACTGCCTCGACACCGGGGCGATGTATCGCGCCGTCACCTTCGCGGTGCTGCGTGCGGGGGCCGATCCCGGCGATCACGCCGTGGTGGCCGCAACCGCTCGTGCCGTTGAGCTGCGCGTCAGCACAGAGCAGGTGATCGTCGACAACGTGGACGCCACCGTGGAGATCCGCGGACCCGAGGTCACCCGGGCCGTGAGCGTGGTGGCGGCCAACGCCGAGGTTCGCGTCGAGATGGCGGCCCGTCAACGCGAATGGGCGCACAAGCACGGCGGGGGAGTGCTGGAGGGCCGAGACATCGGCACCGTGGTGTTCCCCGACGCGGACCTGAAGGTCTTCCTGCAGGCCAGCCTCGGCGAGCGGGCACGACGCCGGGCCTCCGAGCACGCAGGCGACCGCGAGGAGCCCGACCGGCGCCAGGTAGCCGCAGACATCGCCCGCCGCGACGACTACGACTCCTCGCGCACCGCCAACCCGCTGGCCGTCGCCGACGACGCCCACGTGGTCGACACCACCGGCCTCAGCGTCGACGAGGTGGTGGCCCGCGTGATGGCGCTGCTTGCCGGCGAAGCGTCTGCTGACTCTGGGTCCGGAGACACAGCGCTTGCCTATACAACGGCTGCCGAAGCCCAGACTGCTGTAGCCGAGGCTGGCGAAGCTGCCCGGCCGGCAGATGCCGAGGCCGAATCTGTCGGGAAGAAAGATGTTGAGGCGGTCGGCCCCGCACCCCAGGCTGGCGTCGATGCGGCCCGTTCCGAGAGCGGGGCCGGCGAGCCGTGAGCGACGAGCCCCGCTACGGGTCCCAGACCGGCGAGGCCGACCAGCGCAGCCGCCAGAGCCTGCGCGGCCGCCTGGCGTACCGCATCGCCTGGATTCCCTTCGCCGTCGCAATCCGGGCGCTGTTCCGGCTGCGGGTTCACGGCAAGCAGAACCTGCCCGACGGGCCGTTCGTGCTCTCGGCCATGCACCGCTCGTTCCTCGACACCCCCGTCGTCGGGGTGATGACCGCACGCCGGCTGCGCTTCATGGGCAAGGAGAGCCTCTGGGACTCGCGCCTGCTCGGGGGCTTTCTCACGCTGATGGGCGGGTTCCCCGTGGAGCGCGGCCACGCCGACCGCACCGCCCTGCGAGCCGCCGAGGACGTGCTGCGCCTGGGCGAGCCGCTGGTGATGTTCCCCGAGGGCACCCGTCGGGAAGGCCCCCGCCTCGACCGCGACGAGTTCCACGACGGCCCCAGCTTCGTGGCTGCCCGCGCCGGGGTGCCGATAGTGCCCGTGGGCATCGGCGGCAGCGCCCGCGCTCTGCCGCTTGGCGCCAGGATCCCGCGCCCGCGCCGGATCGTGGCCGTGATCGGCGACCCGATCCCGCCGCCGTCGCTGGTCGAAGGGCGCCTGCCCCGCAGGGCGGTCCGCGAGCTCACCGACCGGCTTTTCGCCGATCTCAGCGACCTTTATATCGAGGCTCGGGTGCTCGCGGGCAACGAACCCGCCCCCGCCTGAGCCCGCCCGGGCTTGAGCCCAGCCACCCGCCCGAACTCAGCCCGCAGCAGGCCCGTTGGCGGCTGTCGCCGGTTGCTCTGCCGATGGCTCCGACAATTGCCTGGAGCCGCAACCGGTCCCATCCTCGGGCACGGCGTTAGGGGTCGGGGCCGTCTCGGCTTCGGGTGTCGCCTGCTGGGGCCTTGCTGCCAGCGGCGTTGCTGCGTGCGCAGTCCTCCCGGTTGCCGGTTGCGTTAGTCGAGCTGAGATTCTCGGGGGAGACACCACTGCCGTTGCCGGCCGCGCCAGGGCCGTCACGGCTTCGGGTCTCGCCTGCTGGGGCCTTGCTGCCAGCGGCGTTGCTGCGTGCGCAGTCCTCCCGGTTGCCGGGTGCGCCGGCGGGGGTTTTGCCGCTGGCGGTATCGGTGCTTGCCGGGCCGTCTCGGCTGCGGCTTACGCTGGCGGGGGTCTTGCCGCTGGCGGTATCGGTGCTTGCCGGGCCGTCTCGGCTGCGGCTTGCGCCAGTCGAGGCGAGGTTCTCAGCTGAGACGACGCTGCTGTTGCCGGTCACGGCGGGGCTGCAGCCGACGGTGCCCCGAGCTTGCCGGCTCTGGCCCTCGCAGGGGCTGCGGTTTGTGCCGGTCAGGCCGGGGATCTGGGCGACGGGTATCCGGTGTTGGATGCCGCTGCTGCTGTGGTTCATGGCGATGGTGCCCTGGGTGCCGCCGGCTGCGCCGTTGCTCTTGCGGTTCTTGCGGCCGCTCTTGCCGGTCTTCTTGCGGAGGCGGGGTTGGCGGCCTGCTTTTTGGTCTTGGTCGTGGTGGTGTTGGCGGTGACACGGGCTGCAGAGGGCTTGGAGGTTGTCGATGTCGGTTGGGCCGCCTTGTTCCCAGGGTCGGATGTGGTGGATGTCGCATTGGTGCATGGGCGCGCCGCATTGGGCGCAGCCGCGGTCGCGTACTGTTATGGCGAGGCGCTGGGCGGCATTGGGGGTGCGGGTGGCGGTGCCGAGCCACAGCGTGCGGCCGTCGCCGGAGAAGATCATGCCGGTGAGCTTGGTGTCGGGCGACAGGGTTTGGAGGATGGACGGCGGGACGGGGCCGGTGCCGATGATCTCGCATGCGCCGTCGGGGTTCTGCCCGTTGATGAGCCCGATGTCGGCGGTGATGATCAACTGCGGGCGGCTGTTCTTGGCGCCGGTGTCGGGTAGGGGCTGATGGGTGAGAGCGTCGAGGCCGGTGATGGTCTCTAGCAAGGCGTCGGCCATGCGCTGAACCCCGCTGCGGCTGCCGGTCTTGCCTGCCTTGCTGTCCTTGCGCCACAGCCTGTCGGCGTGGGTCTGCAGCACTTGGGAGATGAGTCCGTGGCTGATCGGGTCGAGCTCGGCGTGCAAGAACCCCATCCCGCTGTCGCGATCCTTGCCGAGACTGGCCCGCCGTGCCTTGCGCTGACGATCCAGCTCCGCCTCGCCGTTGTCACGGCTGGCCTTCAGCGCGGCGCGTTTGGCGTCACCGGCGAACACATCCGCGGGCTTGGTCTCGGCCTGGGCCAGCAGCCCCTTGTCGTTGTCGATCACCTCAGCGCCGCCTGCGCCTGCGGCGTTCACCAGCGACGCAGCATGACCGAACGTGAACTTGCCTTCTGCGAGCTTCTTCTTGGTGTTGGGCATCGATGCCAGGCCTTCTGCGACGTTGGCGACCCGGTTGGCGTCGCGCTTGGACATGCCGGTCTGCTCCGAGATCACCCCAGCAGCACGCCCCTTGCTCGACAGCGCCGTCATCGCCGCAGTCACGTCGCACACCACCGAGTCCAGACACGACCGCAGACTCCCCGCCGCGCCGGACACCTTGCGCAGGTCGCTCATCGACCAGCCGCCCGTCTTCACCCGGCGAACCATGCCCTCAGCACAAGCCAGCAACGCCGCCGCCTCCCCGGCAGTGCCAGCCGGATGCGCAGGACCATCGGCCGTGCCGTTGCCGTCGGGCGGCACCGCCAGGCCCTGGGCCGCACCCGCCGGGTCAGCGGCAGTGCCGGCCACATCGAGGGCTGGGCTGGCGGTGAAATCGAGTAGATCGGTCATGCTGCACACCCTACAGGCACCCTACGACAATCCCAACACCTGTTTGCGAAAACTGCTGGAAACCGGCCCTGGCCGCTCTGCTCGACCGCGCCGGCCCGGCCATCAGCAAGCGAGTCCACAGTGGGGACCGCACCGGCCCGGCCACCGCCCACGGCGGCCAAGGTCCCGGCCAAGCCGGCTCGATCAGCAGCCCGGCCGGCCACATCGAGGGCTGGGCTGGCGGTGGAATCGAGTAGATCGGTCATGCTGCACACCCTACAGGCACCCTGCGACAATCCCAACACCTGTCCATGAAATCTGTTGCGCCTCAGCACGAATCGAGTCTGCCGACTGCGTCGACAGGGCGACCGGCCACGCCGTCGCCCAGCGCCGGCCCGGCGCAGACCGAGCCCCCCGCCTGAGCCGACCAGGCCTCCGACTGCGCCGTCGCCGGGCACGGCCAGGCCCACAGCAGAACCTGCCGGATCAGCGGCATTGCCTGCCTGCTCAGGGGCCGAAGCCCCAGCGGATTCGAGAGATCGTCCATGTGGCAGACCCTATTCACGGGGTGTGACACTCTCTGAGGCTGTCCGGACATCTCGATCGTCCGCTGCCGGGCTCCCTGAGATCGTCGCCAGCGTGAGCCAGATGTTCGACGGTTACCGTCGCCGTCGGTGGAGCCCCGGTCGCCGTCGCCGGGGACCGGGATGCGATCGCCGGCCAGGTGCGCGGGCGGCAAGGGGCGCCCTGGGCGGGCCGGTTGCCTGTGTCCCGCGGGCCGCCATGCGACACCGGTGCGGGTCGGCGCCGAGGCAGCCTGGGGCAGCCAGGGTTGCCCGCCGCGCACGGTCGGCGTGGCCAGCTCGGCCGGCGCGGAAGCATCGAGGCGGGCCGGCGTTGTCGTCGGGCTGTCACGGCTGTCACAGCGCCGCGGCTGTCCCGGGGCCGTGGATGGCTGAGCCGGGGGGGGGGGGGGGGCGGCAGGCTCGGAGGCCGCATTTGGCTCAGACGACGCGGGGAACAGAGGAAGCGGCGGGGGCACCGATGTTCTTGGGCATGGCGGCTTTGATGATCGGAGGCGGGGCGGGTTGGCGGGGATGTTCGCGGGCATGGCGGCACAGATGACCCTGCGGCGGTGACGCCGACGCTCACAGCCCCGACAACACGGAAGACAAGGCCGGCAGAGACAAGCCGGCCTGCCCGCTTATCAAGTGTCGAGAGATAGGAGACCCTCAATGCGCAGGCAGGCCGGCTGCTGCCAGGGTAACCAGCAGCCGGCCTGCGCAACGGTTTCCGGCGACAGAAATCGTGGACAGTTCGCTGAAGCGAAGAGGCGCAGCGCAGGCCCCCTCATCGAAGAAGGGTCTGCGGCGGCCGGGGGCGAGACGACGCCGTAGCCTTCCGGCGGCGACAGTCTCGGCCCGCGGCGGCGAGGTCGAGCGGGAGCGAACTGTCTGCCCGAACTCCGTGAAACCGCGGCCCTCAAAGAGAGAGACCAGATTTCGGGGCCTTGAACAGCACCGCCGCCCCCAAAAAACGGGACAACCCGCCCACAACCGGCCCGCAAACCCGACGAAGGGCGTTATCAGTTGGTCTTCCGCCCATGCGGGCTGCACTGCTCCTTCGGCTCGACCTCCACTACCGGCGGCCACTCGACCAGCTCGCAGACCCACCAACGCCCGTCGTCCATCTGGTAAGGGTCGTTGACAATCGTGTATGTGGTGCCGCCTTCGACGGTTTGCACCCGACCTTTTTGTGGGGGTACATACGCCGGATGCTGATCGGTGTCGGGCGCGTTGGAGCCGTCGGTGTCAGTCGTGGCCTCCGGCGGCAGCGTCGGAGTGGTCGAGTCGGCTTTGGCAGGACCAGTCGGCTGTGTCACCCGGCGAAAGCGTCAACCGCGGACGTGTTCTGGGTCAAGTTTTTGGCTCAGTTTCGGGCGGGTTTTGTTTTCGGGTGGGCGGGTGTAGGTGGGCTTGGATGGGTGGTTGCTGGCCGAGGTGTTCGTGGGGGCGGATGGTGTTGTATTGGTCGGTGAATTCAGCGGCGTGGGCGGCGAGGTCGATGCCGGAGGGGATGTCGTGGCGGTAGAGGTGGTCGTATTTGAGGGTCTGGAACCAGCGCTCGACGACGCCGTTGGTGTGCGGGGAGCGGTTGCGGGTGCGCACGTGGGCGAGCTGGGGCCGGGCGTCGATCCAGCGGGCGAGGGCGTGCGATTTCATGGCGGGGCCGTTGTCGGTGACGATCGTGAGCGGGGTGATCTCGCCGGTGTCGGGGTCGGCGCAGTCCTCGGCGAGGGACCGGCCCAGCAGCGCCTCGGCTGTGTCGACGGCGGCTTGGAGGGCGGCGATGAGGTCTGCGGCGGTGCTGGTGGTCGTGACGGTGCAGGCCAGGGCGAGCTTGGTGTGGTAGTCGAGCACGGCTGCGATCCGCCAGGTGCCCTGGCCGGCGGTCTCGAACTCGGTGAAGTCCGCCTGCCAGACGCGGTTGCGGCGGCCCGGCGGCTCCGCGAACGCCTGGCGCCGGCCGGCGGCGATCAGGCGGCGCTCGGCTTGGCGGCGCACCGGCTGCAACAGGTCACGGCGGGCCATGGCGCGCCTCACCGACGACGCCGATCCGATGTCGACGCCGTCAGCGGCGGCCATGGCATGGATCTTGCGATAGCCCCAGGCAGGCCACGCCTGGGCGTACTTGGCCGCCACCGGCTCGATGCGGTCCACCACCGGCGCCGGCCACGGGCCCTTCAGCGGGTCCCCCGCCCGCAGACGCGCCAGACGGCGCTGGTAGCTGCGCCGAGGCACCCCCACCAGCACACAGAACCTCGACACGCTCAGCCCCCCGTCGGCGCGGATCATCTCGAGCTCCTCGAACGGGGCAGCAACAGCGCCCCCTTTTTTAGGACCCTCATCTGCACATGAGCCTCCCCCAGAGCCGCCTTCAGCTCCTCGTTCTCGGCCTCCAGCTCCAGCTCCCGAGACGACCGGCGACCCTGCCCCCGCTCCAGGCCCTCCCGGCCCGACTCCAAAAACACCCGCCGCCAGTTGCGCACCGTCTGCTCAGACACCCCCACCCTGCGGCCCGCCTCCGCCGCGGACAGCTCCCCGCGCAGCACCGACAACACCGCAGTCAGCTTCTCCTCCACAGACTTCTTCGACGACTTCGACATCAGACACTCCTTGTCTCAGACCCAAACCAGAACCTGTGCCACAAATCTTGACCCAGGACAGACGGGCGGCAACCCACAGCAGCGCCACAGCTGAACCGCCCCGGGTTTTACGTAGGCTGTTTGTTGTGGGTGTGTTGGTGGTGGTGGTTGGCTTCGGCTTCGGCTGGGGGGATGCGGCCGAGTTGGTGGTGGATGCGGCGGTGGTTGTACCAGTCGATCCATTCTAGGGTGGCGAGCTGGAGGTCTTGGAGGCCTTGCCAGGGGCCTCGGTTGTCGACGAGCTCGGTTTTGTAGAGGCTGATGACGGATTCGGCGAGGGCGTTGTCGTAGCTGTCGCCGCGGGATCCCACGGAGCTGGCTGCGCCGATCTCGGCGAGGCGGCCGGTGTAGGCGCCGGCGAGGTACTGGGCGCCTCGGTCGCTGTGGTGGATGAGCCCCTGGAGGCTGGCGCCGTTGCGGGTGCGCTCGGTTATGGCTTGTTCGAGGGCGTCGAGGGCGAGATCGGCGCGCAGCGATCTCGAGATCTGCCAGCCGAGGATGCGCCTGGAGAACACGTCGGTGACCAGGGCTGTGTAGACGAACCCGCTGCGGGTGCGCACGTAGGTGAGGTCCGCTACCCACAGCCGGTCAGGGCCGGGCGCCTCGAAGCGGCGTTCCACCAGGTCACGGGGCCGCTCGGCGGCGGCTGCGGGGGTCGTGGTGCGCCGCTGTTTGCCCCGCACAGCGCCGCGAAGGCCCAGGTCGCGCATCAAACGCTCGACGGTGCAGCGCGCTGTGCGCTGGCCCTGGCGGTTCAGCTCGGCCCACACCTTTCGGGCCCCGTACACGCCGTAGTTGTCCGCATGGACCCGGGCGATGCGGGCCTTGAGCGCTTCGTCGCGCAGCGCCCGCGCAGAGGGCCCTCGCCGCTTGGCGGACCAATACGTCGACGCAGCGAACTGCAAGACCCTGCAGATCGGCTCGACCCCGAAACGCTCCCTGTGGGCATCGATGAAAGCCATCACCGTCTCCGGCCGTCGAGCTCGGCCGCGAAAAAAACCGACGCAGCCCGCAGGATCTCGTTCGCCCTGCGCAGCTCGCGGTTCTCGCGCTCCAAAGCCTTGAACCGCTCACGCTCATCGCTGCTCATCCCAGCCCGAAAGCCCGCATCGACCTCCGCCACGCGCACCCAGCGGCGCACCGTCTCAGCCGTCGGCCCCAGCATCGAAGCCACCCTCGAGATCGCATCCCACTGCGACCCCGACCCATCACGCTGCGCCTCGAACACCATCCGAACCGCCCGCTCACGCAGCTCAGCCGGATACCTCCCCGAAACGCTCTTCTTGTCTGACATAGCTCCATCCTCTCAAAGGCCGGAGCCTGCGCAATACCCGGGGCGGATCAAGCCGCCCCGCCGTCAACACGAGCACACATCCCGCGACCAGCCAGCCCAGAAACTCCCAGTAGACAATCTCGATGTACGGGGACAAGACCAGCAGGGCGGGGGAGGGGGGTCAGCCCTGAGGTGCGCAGTGCTCGTATGGGCCGTGTTCGTCCAAGACGTCGTAGCAGACCCATATGAGAGTGTCGCTTCCCGGCATCGGCACCGCCGGTTTGTTCTGAACCATCGTTGCGCCTGCCGCTGTGAACTCCACTCCAATGAGTTGATTGGCTCGGTCGATCTTCTCTTGCTGTGTCAGACGATCACTGGTGGGGGGGTCATGTTCGTGATGCTCCGGCGCGAGGGTGGGCTGAGTGTCGTCGCCCCCGTAGGCGGCGCCTTCAGGGTTGGAGGTCAGCACGGTGGTTGTCGGCGCTGCGGTGGTGGTTGTGGTGGGGATGCCGAGGATGAGACGGACTTCCCCGGTCCGGGACTCGATTCCCGGGGTGGGGGACTGGTCCACGATCACCCCCACGTGCTCGTCTGGCACTTCGCGTTCGGCGATGTTGCGCACGGTGAGGCCTGTTCGGGCCAGGACGGCCTCGGCGTCTGCGGGTGTCATGCCGTGCACGTCGGGCACCCTCGGCAGCGTGGTGGCGGTGTTGTTCCGTTCCTGTGCGGCGGCGATCTGCGCCTTGCACGCAGCGTCGCATCGGGGCTCAGGCGCGGTCGTGGGCGGCTCGGCGGGCTCGGGCGGTTCGGGCTCGGGTTGGGGCTGGGCCTCGCCGGTTTGTGCAGGGTCGATCGCTACCTCCACGGCGTTGTCGTCTGCGGCCGCCAGGATCACCGCGGCGACGATCCCCGTCAGCAGCATCCCGGCTATCGCCGAGCGCACGAACCAGCGGGACCGAAACGGGTTGCCCATCACACGCCACTCTAAAGGGGGGTGCCCGGGATGCGATGGGCGGGCAGGTGCGCGGGCGGCAAGGGGTGCCCTGGCGGGGTGTCCTGGTTGCCGCGGGCCCATGTTCCGCCGGTGAGCCGGGGGCGGCCGGGTCAGTGCGAGGTGCGGGCCGGGTCCGCGCAGGGTGCGGGCCTCGCAGCAGCGCAGCCTGCACAACCTGGTCTGCATTTGCGAGCGGCACAGCAGACGGGGGTGACAATCGCCGCTCCGGACGTACCCGCAGCGGCGGGTACTGTGACAGCCGCGGCCCGACCGGACTGGCCGGGCGAGCGGCTCAGTCGCTGCTGCCGGCGGGACGGCCCGGCACGGCGTTGGCGGCGATGAACTCGATGATCTCCCCGGCGATGTCGGTCCCCGAGGCGGCCTCGATCCCGCCCAGCCCCGGGCTGGAGTTCACCTCCAGCAGCAGTGGCCCCCGCGAGCCGCGGATCAGGTCCACCCCGGCCACGTTCAGGCCCATCGCCCGGGCCGCTTTCACCGCCACCGCCCGCTCCTTGGGCGTGAGCTTCACGGCCTGCACCGAGCCGCCCTGGTGCACATTGGAGCGGAACTCGCCAGGCGGCGCCTTGCGCATCATGGCGGCCACCACCCGGTTGCCCACCACGAACGCCCGGATGTCGGAACCGCCGGCCTCGGCCACGAAGCTCTGCACGATGAAGTTGGCGTCGAGCTGGCGGAACGCCCCGATCACCGACTCCGCCGACTTGCGGGTCTCGGCCAGCACCACGCCCTTGCCCTGCGTGCCCTCCAGCAGCTTGACGATCAGCGGCGCGCCCCCGACCGTCTCCAGCAGGCCGTCGATGTCCCGGGTCGAGTGGCCGAAGCCGGTTGCGGGCATGTCAACGCCCTGACCGGCCAGAATCTGAAGCGAGCGCAGCTTGTCCCGCGAGCGGCTTATCGCAGCCGCCGTGTTGAGCGTGTAGAGGCCCGCCTCCTGGAACTGGCGGACCACGGCGGTGCCATAAAACGTGTAGCTGGCGCCGATGCGGGGGATGATGGCGTCGAAGTCGTTGAGGACGCGCCCCAGGAAAACCACCTCAGGCGTGTTGGTTGTTATCCGCATGTGACAGCGCAGGTAATCGATCACCTCCACGTCGTGGCTTCGCTGCTGGCAGGCCTCCACGAGCCGCTTGGTGGAGTACAGCGCCGGGTTTCTCGACAGGATCAGGATCTTCACGGCGCCGTCTCCTCGGGCTCGCTTGCTTGCGGATTCTCAGGCCCGCTTACTTGCCGAGCCTTGCCCTTGGCAGGCTTGGATGCGGCTGTTCTTGTGGACGACGGCCTGGCCCGCGTGGATGCTGCTGTCTTTGCGGACGACGACCTGGCCCGCGTGGATGCGGCTGCCTTCTTGGACCGCGGCGCTGTCGGCCTGGCCTGATCTGCGGGCCTCGGCAGGCGGGGCTCGGTCACGACCGGCTGCCCCGCAGCGTGCGAGCGCGACACGTCCACTACCGCCTTGCCGCGGAACGCACGGCGGCCCAGCAGCATCCTGAAGCGCATCTTGTGGCGCTGGGTCAAGGTGACCTCTATCAGCCATTTGCGGTCGCCGATAACGATGCTGGTCTTGATGACGGGTCGCAGCTCGCTGCGCCCGTTGCTGGAGCGCACCCGCCGACGGCCGATCACCGGCGCCTCCACCCGGCGCGAGTCGGCGGTGCTGCCCTGGCGGGGCCGCAGGATGAAGCTCGCCCAGGTCATGCCGTTGCGCTCGAACTCCCGCAGGCCTGGGGCGTGCAGCGCAGAGGTGGACGCCCCGCTGTCGACCTTGGCCTTCACCGGCACGTCGCATTCCAGGCCTTCGAGGCGCACCCACTCGCGCCAGCCGATCACCAGCGGCGCACGCCTGCGGGCACGGCCCTTCACGCCGACGCCGCTGCCTGCCATCAGACGCCGCTGCCCTTCGTGGCGCCGCTGCCCGCGCCGATGCCGCTGCCTGCCATCAGGCCCCCGCCATCAGAAGCCGCTGCCTGCCATCAGACGCCTGCCACCAGCCGTCACACGCCGGCGTCGGCGGCCAGCGACTTCAACACGCTGGAGGCGTCGATGTGGCGGTCCTCGCTGGCGGGCGCGGCGGCGCCGTCGGGCGTGCCGATGGCGAGCTGCGAGGCCACCTCCACCGCGGCCAGCAGGTCTCGCAGGTCCCGCGGCGGCGGGAAGTACTCGTCCTCCTCGGTGACCTTCACCTCCTCCACCCCCGCAGCCGGGGCGAGCCGCTCGATCACGGCGCTCACCAGATCCTCGGGCGCCGATGCGCCGGCGGTCACGCCCACGGTGCCGCTCAGGTCGTCGGGCAGCTCGTCGGCCCCGTTCACCCTGTAGACCCGCGAGCAGCCCGACTCGGAGGCCAGGCTCGCCAGGGCGATGGTGTTCGACGAGTTGGCCGAGCCGATCACCACCATGGCGTCGCAGCGCTGGGCGATCTCGGTCAGCGCCTGCTGGCGGTTGGTGGTGGCGAAGCACAGATCCGAGCGGGCGGGCTGCCAGAGCTGAGGGAAACGCTGCCTGGCCGCATCCAGGGTGCCGGCCCACTCGCGGTGCGACAGCGTGGTCTGCGCAAGCACCGCCACCGGGCCGTCGATGTCGCCGATGGCGGCCACGTCGGCGGGCGTCTCCACCCGGTGTATCGCCTCGGGCGCCACCGCCATCGTGCCGACCGCCTCCTCGTGGCCCTCGTGGCCCACGTAGACGATCCGGTAGCCCTTGCCGGCTCGGGTCTTCACCTCGTGGTGGACCTTGGTGACCAGCGGGCACACGGCGTCGACCACGTATCCGCCCCGCGAGCGGGCCGCCTCCACCACCTCGGGCGCCGAGCCGTGGGCGGACAGCATGATCGGGCGGCCCTCGGGCACCTCGGCGATGTCGTCGACGAAGCGCACGCCGAGCGCCTCGAACTGGCGCACCACCGACTGGTTGTGGACGATCTCGTGGTAGCAGTACACCGGCGGCTCGAAGGCCCGCACCATCCAGGCCAGCGCCTTGATCGCCATCTCGACCCCGGCGCAGAATCCCCGGGGCGAGGCCAGCAGGACCCGGTCGACGCTCACAGCCCGCGAGGCTACCGGCCCGCCCCGGGCGGTGCTGCCCCCAGACGGCGCGGCGCGGTGGAGTCCGCGGCTGTCGTCGCTAGCCTCCTCGGCCATGTCGAAGATCTGTCAGGTCACCGGGAGACGGCCCCGTTTCGGCAAGCAGCTCTCGCACTCGCACCGTCGATCGAGCCGCCGCTGGGACCCCAACGTGCAGCGCAAGCGGTTCTACCTGCCCAGCGAGCGCCGCTGGATCACGCTCACGGTGAGCGCCAAGGGCATCAAGACGATCGACAAGCGCGGCATCGAGCGGGTGGTGGCCGACATGCGCCGCTCCGGCCAGAAGATCTAGCGCCGGCGACAGCCGCAAACCGGCACCAGCACCAGCCTCGGACACCAGAACCAGCACAGCCCGGCCCCAGCGAAGCGGAGACAGAGCGGAGACACCGACCATGGCAAGCGACAAGCGCCCGATAATCAAGCTGCGCAGCACAGCAGGCACGGGCTACACCTACGTCACCACCAAGAACAAGGCCAACACCCGTGAGCGGATCGAGATCAAGAAATACGACCCGGTGATCCGCAAGCACGTGATGTTCAAAGAAGAACGCTGAGCGGAGCCTCGGGCATGCGCAGTTCCTCGCTGGGATTGCGCGAAGATCGGGCCATGGAGCAGCGCTGATGCAGGCCGCAGACGGCGCTGCCGGCACCACAGGCAGCGCAAGCAGGCCCGCAGGCTCCGTGGCGTCCACGGAATCGGCAGGGACCGACCGGTCCACTGAACCGGCAGCGTCCGCAGGACCAGCATCAGCGGAGCGGCCGATCGCCATGTTCGACTCGGGCTTCGGCGGGCTCACCGTCGCCCGAGCGCTGATCGACCTGTTGCCGGCGGAGCACCTCGTCTACTTCGGCGACACCGCCCGCTACCCGTATGGCCCCCGACGCAGGCCCGAGGTGCGAGCCTTCGCAACCCAGATCGGCCGCTGGATGGCCGAGCGGTTCGACCCCAAGCTGCTGGTCGTCGCCTGCAACACAGCCACAGCCATGGCCCTCGACGACCTGCGGGCCGCCCTGGAGGTGCCCGTGGTCGGGGTGCTCGAGCCCGGCGTGCGCGCCCTCGCGGACGTGACCGTGTCGGGCCGGGTCGGCGTGGTGGCCACCGTGGGCACCATCGCCAGCGGCGCCTACCAGCAGGCCGCCGCGCAGATCGCCCCCTGGGCAGAGCTGAGCTGCGCCGCTTGCCCGGGCTTCGTGGAGTTCGTGGAGCGCGGCGAGACCCACAGCGAGCAGGTCCACGTGCTGGCCGAGCGGCTGCTGGCGCCGATACGGGAGGCCAAGGTCGACAGCCTGCTGCTGGGATGCACCCACTACCCGTTCCTGGCCCGCACCATCTCCGACGTGATGGGCCGCGACGTGGTGCTGGTCTCCTCGGCCGACGAGACCGCCTTCGTGATCCGCCGCGACCTGAGCGAGTCCGGCGGGCTGCGCGCGGAGTCCGCAGGACCGGGCACGCACCGCTGGATCTCCTCGGGCGACGTCGAGGTGTTCGCCCGGCTCGGGCGCAGGCTGCTCGGCCCTGAGCTCGACCGGGTGGAGGCCCACGCCTGGGATGCGCCCGAGGCCCTCTCCGGGGAATCACCGCAGGCCGCGCCATGACCGCCCAGGCGCTGCGATGAGCGCTTCACCGGCGCCCGGACGCCCGGCCATCCGCATCACCGTGCTGGGCTCGAGCGGCTCCTATGCCGGCCCGGCCAACCCCTGCACCGGCTACCTGGTGAGCACCGAGGGCGCCCATGTGCTGCTGGACTGCGGGCCGGGCACCCTGGGGCCGCTGCAGCGCGCCGTCGACCTGGCCGATCTCAGCGCGGTCGTGCTCACACACTGCCATCCCGATCACTGGCTGGAGCTGCCGGTGCTGCGCAACGTGTTCCGCTACTTCCGCCCGCGCAGCGAGGTACCGCTCTACGGCACCGCCGAGACCAAGGCCATGGACGACGCCTTGTCTCACAGCACGGGCAACGCCGACGACAAAGATGCCGACAGCACCGCCCCCGGCGGCAGCGCCGCCGACGGCCAAGACCCCGACAGCAATTCCGCCCGGCGCCGTCACGAGCCCTTCGACTGGCATGTGATCGACGAGGGTGCCCGGATCACGATCGGCGACCAGCGCTGGAGCTTCAGCCGCACCGACCACCCCGTGGAGACCCTGGCCGCCCGCGTCGACAGCGCCGGCCGATCAGCCGCCTACACCTCCGACACCGGCCCGGCCTGGGGCGTCGCCGCTCTCGGCCACGGCATCGACCTGGTGCTCCACGACGCCAGCCACCTGCAGGATCTCGAAGGCCGCGGCATCCCGCACTGCAGCGCCCGCGAGGCAGGGGAGCGGGCCGCCGCCGCGGGCGTCAAACGGCTGGTGGTCACCCACTTGGTGCCCGGCTCGGATCCCGCAGCGCACTGCGCCGAGGCCGCCGCGGCCTACGGTAAGCCAACCGATGTCGCCCTTCCCGGCGATGTATTCGCCCTCTGAGCCGGAGCTGCCGTGAACGAGACCGATCCCGCCGACCGAGGCGCCCGTGCCGACGGCCGCCTGCCCGATGAGATGCGCCCGCTGTCGCTGGTGCGCGACTTCACAAAGATGGCCGACGGGTCCACGCTGGTCAGCTTCGGCGACACGACCGTGCTCTGCACCGCCTCGGTGGACGACACCGTGCCCCGCTGGCTCAAGGGCAGCGGCCGGGGCTGGGTCAGCGCCGAGTACTCGATGCTTCCGGGCTCCTCGCCCGAGCGGGTGCGCCGGCCCCGCAACGGCCCCGGCGGGCGCTCCTCTGAGATTCAGCGGCTGATCGGGCGCAGCCTGCGTGCGATCATCGACCTGACCGCCCTCGGCGAGATGTCGGTCAACGTGGACTGCGATGTGCTGCAGGCCGACGGCGGCACCCGCACCGCTGCCATATCCGGCGCCTATGTGGCCCTCCACGACGCCCTTGAGCGCATGCGGGCCGCCGGAAGGATCGCCGCCAACCCGCTGCGGACAGAGTGCGCCGCGGTGTCGGTCGGCATCGTCGGCGGCACGGCGCTGCTGGATCTGCCCTACGCCGAGGACGTGACCGCCGACGTGGACTTCAACGTGGTGATGACCGGGGCGGGCGAGCTGGTGGAGGTGCAGGGCACCGCCGAGGGCGCCACCTTCTCGCGTCCGGAGCTGGACCGGCTGCTCGATCTGGCCGCGGCGGGGATCTCGCGGATCGTGGACGCCCAGCGCGAGCTGCTGGCAACGCCGCCCGAGCCGCGCCCCACTGCCGGCTGAGCGCCTGGCCTGCGCTGCCCGCACCGCCTCTGCGGGCCTCTCCGGCCACCTGGATCGGCGAGCCCTGCCGTCGCCTGGGGCCTCCGAGCGAACCCGAGCAACTCTTCCTTGCGCGTTGGGGGGCGCATAGTCTTGTGGGCAGGAAGATTTCTCCCCCCAGGAGGGTGCTGTGAGTAGTAGACGCAGTTGGCTTGGCACGTGGCGGCCGGTGGTGGCGCTTGTTGCGCTGACTGCTGTGCTGGGGGCGGCGTGTTCCGGCTCCGATTCGGAGTCGACCCAGGCCCCGCCCTCGGCTGAGAGTTCGGCCAGCGGTGCCGAGACGGACGGTTCGTCGTCGTCAGCGGACGGGTCTTCGGCGGCTGAGGGTGCCGATTCTGAGGGTGCTGATTCCGACGCGGGCGATGCCCATGACGGTGACCCTGAGTGGTTCACGCCTTATGCGGAGCGGGTCTACCCGCTGGGGGCGTTCCTCGGGGAGCTGGAGGCGGAGATGTTTCCCGAGCAGCACGCGGCTTCCTCTGAGCCGATGGTCGCGATCGAGGAGAAGACCCTTGAGTGCATGACCGAGCAGGGGTTTCGCTACGAGGTGGTGGACTGGGTTGCCATCAACGCCGAGTACGACGCTGCGATGCCGAGCATCTCCGACGCAGAAGTCATGGAGACAGGGGGCTACGGGTTCGCCGCCAGTCTCGACGTCCCGGAGGTGATCGAGTCCAGCTATGTGGATCCCAACGATGCGATCAGGGCGGGGCTGTCCGCACGGGAGTTGGAAGCCTGGGAATGGCAATGGGGTGAGTGCTTTGACCGGGCCTCCGCCTGGTTTGATGAGCCCGGGATCGTCCACTATGTGCTCTGGGAGGACAGGCAGGCGCTGCGGGAGCGGATCGATGCGGATCCCAGGATAGTGGAGGCCCAGGCGGCTTGGTCTGAGTGCATGGCAGAGCACGGCCACAACTACGCCAGCCAGGACGAGATCGGCGAGTATCTCGACGGCATCGCGGGTCCTTTGCACGATCGTTTGGGCGAATTGGGCGGCTACGAGCACATCGACGCGGCCTATCAGGCCGAGCTGGATGCCTTGCTGGCGATAGAGGTGGAGATAGCGATTGCGGACGTGGCATGCAGCAAGCGTCTGGATCAGGTTGTCTATGAGGTCACCGTTGAGCATGAGCAGCGGTTCTTGGACGAGAACCAGGACAGGTTGGCGCTGCTGCGTGAGGAGCTCCCCACCGTGACCTACCCTCCCGTCGAGGTGGTCTGTGCTGCTGAAAAGCCAGCGCGAGGGCCGCAGTGCCAGCTTGTCGGTCAAGCTCCCTGAGTCGCGGCCGAACTCAGTCGGGCGAGCGGGCGTGAGGTTCTCGATGCTTCCGGGCTACTCGCCCGAGCGGGCTCGCTGGCCTCGCAACGGCCCCGGCGGGCGGTCCTCTGAGATCCAGCCGATGATCGGGCGAGGCGCAGCGCGAGCTGCTGGCAACCCCGCCCGAGCCGCGCTCGGCCGCTGGCTGATCGCCGGGCCGACGCCGTGAGCCGGGGGCGCTCGCTGCCGGGGCTGGTGTGTGCCAGCGCCAATCCCGACAAGGCAGCCGAGATGGCCCTGGTGCTCGACGGCCTGGCCGTCCTGGCGCCCCGGCCCGCCGGCCTCGGCGACGTGGCCGAGGACGCACCGGACCTGCAGGGCAACGCCCGTCTGAAGGCCGCAGCCGTGTGCGCTGCCGCAGGCGCGCCGGCGGTCAGCGACGACACCGGCCTGGAGGTAGACGCTCTCGGCGGCGCTCCGGGCGTGCGCTCGGCTAGCTACGCGGGCGACCAGGCCACATACGCCGACAACGTGGCCAGGCTGCTGGCGGAGCTGCGACGGGTAGGGGCCTTCTCCGATGCCGCCAGGGCCGCCCGGTTCCGCACGGTGGCGATGGTGGTGTGGCCCGACGGCAGCGAGCTGTGCGCCGAGGGCGTCGTGGAGGGCCGCATCGCCCTGGCGCCCCGCGGCCACGGCGGCTTCGGCTACGACTCGGTGTTCGTTCCCGCCGAGGGCGACGGCCGGACCTTCGCCGAGATGGGCGACGACAAGCACCGGATCAGCCACCGAGGCCGCGCCCTGCGGTCGCTGGCGGCGGCTTTGCGGTCCCGGTCCCGGGCGGGCATTTGAGCGCGGAGGTCTCCCTGGATCGTCGCCGCACCGGCTGGGGCCTGGCGGCGCTGGGGATGCTGCTGGTTTCGACCGACTCGTTCTTCGTGCGCCTCAGCGAGCTCGACGGCTGGGACGTGACGTTCCTGGTGGCGGCCTTGTCGCTGCCGTTGCAGCTCACGCTGCAGCAGGTCTTCGACGGCGGCCGCCCGCTGGAGAAGTTCCTGCGCTTCCCCCGCGGCCTGCTGGCCGTTGGGGCGCTCAGCGCGGGCAGCCAGACCACGTTCATGCTCGCTGTCACCAAGACCGACGTGGCCAACGTGGTGGTGATCGTGGCGGCGTCGCCGATCATCGCCGCGGCCGTGGGGCGGCTGGTGTTCGGCGAGCGCACCAGCGGCCGGGTCTGGGCGGGTATCGCCGTGACCGTCGTCGGGGTGCTGATCGTGGTGTCGGGCTCGCTGGGGGAGCCCAACCTGCAAGGCGACCTGCTGGCGGTGGCGGCGATCGTCTGTTTCGCGGTGAGCATCAACATCTGGCGCCGCTACCGCGAGGCGAGCCGTTTCGTGGGCCTGGCGCTGTCGGCTGCCGGTGCGCTGGCGGTGTCGGCATTCTTTGCCGAGAACCCTCTGGGCCACGACGCCAGGGCGTATTTCGCGGTGGCGTGCATGGGTCTGGCGTTCAATCCGCTGGGGCGGCTCTGTCACACCAGCGCGCCGAGGTTCGCTCCGTCCTCTGAGGTGGCGCTGTTCACTCCGGTGGAGACCCTGGCGGCCACTACCTGGGCCTGGGTCGCCTTCGGCGAGAGCCCCGAGGCCGCCACCTTCGCGGGCGGCGCCGTGGTGATCGCCGGCATGCTCTACGGCAGCGTCGCCCACCGCCCCCGCTGACCCTCACCCCACGGCGAGCCGGGGAGTGGACGAACCCCCGGCGGCTGCCTGGCGAGCCCGCTGCCGCACCGCGTCCACGGGCCTCTTTGGCCCTCATGAGCAGCCATCCCTACCGTCGCCGGGGTCCTCCAAGCGGTGCCGAGACATCTCCCTGTGCCCGTGGGAGAGGGGGCGTAGCCTTGCCGGCAGGCATTGCGTTTCCCCCGGGAGGGTGCTGTGAGTCGCAGGGATCGTTGGCTTGGCGTGACATGGCTGTTGGCCGTGTTGGTCGCAGTCCTGGTGACGGCGGCGTGTGCCGGCTCGGGTTCGGAGTCGGCGCAGGATCCGGTGGCTGAGGAGGCCTCGTCTGACGCGGTCAGGTCGAACGACTCGACGACGGTAGGGGATGAGGCCTCGGCGGCTGAGAGCGCCGATCTTGAGCGTGCTGATCCTGATGGTGCCGATCTCGACGACGTCGATCCCGAGGGGGGCGACGCGCTCGCCGGGGAGCCGGAGTGGTTCACGCCTTACGAGGAGCGGGACTACCCGCTGTCGGCCTTCATCGGGGAACTGAGGGCGGAGCTGTTTCCCGAGCAGGAGGCTGTCTCTTCGGATCGGACGGCCGTGAGAGAGAAGATGACCCTTGAATGCATGACCGAGCAGGGGTTCCGTTACGAAGTGGTCAACTACGCGGCCATCAACGCAGAGATCGACGCTGCGATGCCGAGCCTGGCCGCGGAGGACGTGATGCCGACGTTGGGCTATGGCATGGCGTTCAGCCTCGGTCCGCCCATGGTGATCGAGTCCAGCTACGTGGATCCCAACGATGCGATCAAGGCCGGGCTGTCCGCCGACGAGCTGGAGGCCTGGGATCAGCAGCGGAGCCAGTGCCGTAGAGAGGCATCTGCCTGGCTCGACGAGCCTGGGATCGTTCGCCGTGCGTTCGACAAGGACAGCAAGGCGCTGAGGGAGCGGATCGACGCCGATCCCCGGGTGGTGGCAGCGCACGCTGGATGGTCCGGGTGCATGGCGCAGCCAGGCCACCGCTACGACAGCAAGCACGAGATCCTTGAGTACTTGGGTCCCATTGCCGATCGTCTGCAGGCGCGTCTGCAGGAGTTGGGTGGCCACGATCGGATCGACGCGGCGTTGCAGGCAGATCTGGACGCCTTGCAGGCGATAGAGGTGGAGATCGCTGTCGCGGATCTCGCGTGCAGCAAGCGTCTGGACCAGGTCGTCTACGAGGTCACCGTCGAACACGAGCAGAGGTTCTTGGACGAGAACCAGGATCGCCTCGCGCTGCTGCGCGAGGAACTCCCCACCATGACAATCCCTCCCGTCGAGCGGGTCTGTGCTGATCGCCAACCTGAGCGTGGGCCGCGGTGCCGACTTGCCAGTCGTATCGGTGTGCCACCCATAGCCGCGCCTTGACCTAGGCAGCGATAGGCCCCCGAAGCCTCCGCCTGCCGATCTCGCTGGTGAGCCGGCTCTACGATGGCGGAGCGGAGCCGAGCCGCTCCGAAGAGGAAGGGCCATCCGAGACCCATTTTCTGAGAACCCTGGCACCGTACTGGAGCGGGGGCGTAGCCTTGCCGGCAGGCATTGCGTTGCCCCCGGGAGAGTGCTGTGAGTCGCAGAGATCGTCGGCGTGGCACGTGGTGGCCGGCAGCGGTGCTGGCCGCGTTGGCCCTGGTGTCGGGCGCGGCGTGTTCCGGCTCTGGTCCGGAATCGGCGCAGGATCCGTCCGCTGGCGAGGTCTCGTCCAGCGGGGCCGGGTCGGACGACTCGGCGACGGTAGGGGATGAGGCCTTGGCGGCCGAGAGCGCTGATCCTGAGGGCGCCGATCCGGATGGCGCCGAGGGCGATGACGCAGGCGGGGATTCCGGCCAGGTACGGGGCTACCCGCTGGAGGCGTTCATCGCAGAGATGCGGGCGGAGCTGTTTCCCGAGCAGCACGCGATTGCTGATTGGTGGGCTGCGAAGGATCAGATGACCCAGGAGTGCATGGCCGATCACGGGCTCCGCTATGAGCTTCGGCACTCCGCCACGGACGCCGGGGCCGAGGATGCCGAGACGGCAGCTGAGCCGCCAGGCCCGTCAGAAGAGGACGTGGATGCCATGGTGGCATTCGGAGGCTATGGACTGGCTGACAGTCTTCTCTACGTGCCGGGGGCGGTCGAGTCCGACGACAGCTATGTGGATCTCAACGAGGTCATCAGGGACGGGCTGTCGGCGAGCGAGCGGAAAGCATGGGACCGGCAACGCGCGGATTGCCACTTTGAGGTGTCCAAGTGGTTTGAGGAGCCCGACATCGTCACCTGGCAGTTCGAGCTGCCCTACCAGGCGCTGTTCGAGGGGATCCGCGCCGATCCCAGGCTGGTTGCAGCGATCGCAAGTTGGCCTGAGTGCATGGCCCAGCGCGGCCACAGCTATGACAGCCAGGACGCGATCCACCAGTATCTCAACAGCATCGCCGGTCCTTTGCGGTCGCGTCTGCGGGCGTTGGGCGGACCGGATCGCATCGACGCCGAATTTCAGGCCGATCTGGACGCCTTTCGGGCCCTCGAGGCGGACATCGCGGTGGCGGACGTGGCCTGCAGCGATCGTGTGGAGCAGGTAATCCGCGAGGTCCGCTTCGAGCACGAGCAGAGGTTCCTGGACGAGAACCAGGCCCGGATGGCTGCCTTGCTGCGTGAAGGATCGCCCACCATTACGGCCCCTGCTTCGTATGAGGAGGTTCAGCGATTGTGGGTCTGTGCTCCCACCAGGTCCGAGCCTGGTCCGCAGTGCATGCCTTCACGGTTCGCTGGCGAGGAGTCGCTTCGCTGGTGAGCCGGTTCTGCGAGGCAGTCGAGCCCGTGCCTCGGGCAAGCGACGCCCGTCGAGCAGCGTTGATCGCAGCCGCACCTTCGGGTGCCGCCCTACTTGGGTCGCCACGTCATCGAAGCCGACGTTGTCTGCGACCTCCCGCAGTGCATCGAACACCGGGCCGATGCCAGCAGCGCTTCGGCGCACGTAGTCGAGATCCTCGCTGTATCGCCAAGGCCTGTCGAGCCAGAGCTTGTGCAAGCAGGTGCCGCCCCGGAACACGAGTTCCTCGCTCAATTCGGGATGTCGCGCGATCTCCACGATCAGCCGCGACATGACAAGATCCTGTTCGACTTGAGCGGGATCGGGCCATGGCACGACCTGTTGCCAGTGGGCGAGCTCGGCCTGGGTGATCACAGGTCGGGTTCTATCTCGACGTTGACCGACACGCGCCAGCGGTCGTCGAGCGGTCCTGTTGAGTGCGCGGAGGGCAGCAGCGCGACCGGGGTGCTGTCGGCGACGGTCCTCTCCAGTTCCGCCAGGTCGGTCTGCACGCCGACAATCGCGCTCATCGAGTCGATCAGGTGTCCGGCTCGCTGGATCACCGCGCGCGGATAAGTCGCAGCAGCGCTAGCCAGCTCGCTGGGCTCGATGAGGCCGTCCTCGGCGAACTGGGCGATCACCGTGGCCACATTGGACAGGCCGCCGCCCCGGTTCGGCGATCCGACCAGATCCAGCATCGTCACCGCTGTGGTGGAGACCTTGATCCGCCCGGTCGGGACGAGGTGATCGATCGCAGGCCGCAGCGCTGCCTGACGGCGGCGCACGAACCGAAGCTCAACCGTCCCCATCTTGCGGTCGCGCAGCGCCGCGGAGGTGACGACCTGAAACACCATCGAAGCCTGATGCGAAGCCCCGTGGATTGCCGCAGCCGTGAGGAAGCCGACGTAGTAGCGGTGGCCCAAGAACCCCATCAGCGCGTCGATGTAGTGCGCAGGCGGCGGCGCTGCGTTGCGGCGGTGCTCCGGCGGCACCGGTACCCACGCTCCGTTGGTCACGGAGACGATCTTCTTGGCCGCTGCCGGTCGGCGCAGGCTCTGGCGGACGCTGCCGGGATCGACCCCGAGCAGCTCGGCCACTTCCTCGCTCGTCACGAAGTGGCGACCCTGAGCGATCAGCCAATCCGGCAAATCAGACGGCTTGACAGCTACCTGCATGCCATCAGAGTACCAAAAGCGCGCAAAACGCACACGTTCGATCTTCAATCACTCATCTGGCGGCTGTCGCCTCCCCGAACGAACCCCGCCGGCTCTACCAGCCCATCAGACAAACCCACGCCGCCGCGTGGGTTCACCCTTGCCGATGTCCTGACACATCACACGGTGCGGACGGAGGGACTCGAACCCCCAAGCCCTTGCGGGCACCAGGACCTAAGCCTGGCGTGTCTGCCAGTTCCACCACGTCCGCGTGGGGCAGTGCCAGGGTAGCGAATCCGACGGGTACCCTTCGCAGCCATGACCTCGCCTCAGCCCGAACCCACCAGCCTCGAAGTCGGCGCCGCCTCGGCCAACCCGCAGGCCGACATCTACCACCGGCTGCTCCAGGAGCGCATCATCGTGCTCGGCACCGACGTGAGCGACGAGATCGCCAACTACATCACCGCCCAGCTCCTCTACCTGGAGGGCCAGGACTCCCGCAAGCCGATCTGGCTCTACATCAACAGCCCCGGCGGCTCGGTCACCGCCGGCATGGCGATCTACGACACCATGCAGTTCGTCGAGCCCGAGGTGGGCACCATCTGCATGGGCCTCGGCGCATCCATGGGCCAGTTCCTGCTGTGCGCCGGCGCACCCGGCAAGCGCTACGCCCTGCCCCATGCCCGCATCATGATGCACCAGCCCCTCGGCGGGGTGCGCGGCCAGGCCACCGACATCGCCATCCAGGCCGAGCAGATGGCCTACACCAAGAAGCTGCTCCAGGAGCGCATCGCCCAGCACACCGGCCAGACCTACGAGCAGATCGAGGCCGACTCGGACCGGGATCGCTGGTTCACCGCCGAAGAAGCGCGTGACTACGGCATCATCGACCACGTGATCGTGCGCCGCGGCGAGATGATCTGAACGACGGGGACGGCGGTCAGGCCGCCTGCTCGGCCAGAGACCTCAGCTCGGCCACGCCGGCGGCTCTGTCGTCGTAGTCGAACAGCGCCGAGCCGCTCACGAACACGTTGGCGCCGGCGGCTGCGCACTCGGCGATGGTGGCGGCGCTGATCCCGCCGTCCACCTCGATGTCGATGCGCCGGCCCGTGGCGGCGACCATGGCGGCGATCTCGGCGATCTTGTCGGCCAGCGGGATGTAGGCCTGGCCGCCGTAGCCGGGGTTGACGGTCATCACCAGCACCTGGTCGGTCACGTCCAGCACGTGGGCGACGGCCGCGGCCGGGGTGTGCGGGTTGAGCACCACGCCGGATCTGGCGCCGAGCGAGCGGATCGCGGCCAGCGAGCGGTGCAGGTGGTCGCACGCCTCGACGTGGACCATCACCAGCTCGCAGCCGGCCTCCACGTACAGCGGCGCCAGCTCGTCGGGGTTGACGACCATCAGGTGCGCCTCGAATGCGATCGTGCAGTGAGGCCGGATCGACTTCACGATGTCGGGGCCGATGGTCAGGTTGGGCACGAACACGCCGTCCATCACGTCCCAGTGGATGCGGTCCGCGCCTGCGGCCTGCAGCGCGGCGCACTCCTCGCCCAATCGGGCGAAGTCCGCAGGCAACACCGACGGGGCGATCTCCACGGCGCGGCTCACCTGACCGACTGTAATCGCCGCGGGAGCCGATCCCTGGCCATGCCGCGCCGGCAGGCAGGCCGTTGGCCGAGCGCCGTGCCGGCAGGCGGGCCGTTGGCCGAGCGCCGCGCCGGCGTGAGACAATGAGAGCCGATGAGACCGTCTACGTTTTGGCCGATGCAGCCATCCCGACGACACCGAGGCTTGCGTGAGGAAAGGCCGGGCCGATGAGCGACTACGACTACCACACGATCACCGTGGAGCGCGACGGCCATGTGGCTTGGCTGACGCTCAACCGCCCGCAGGCGCACAACGCCTTCGACCCGGTCATGCAGTCCGAGCTCTACATGGCGTGGCGGTCGTTTCGCAGCGACGACGAGGTGCGCGCCATCGTGCTGACCGGCGCGGGGGAGAAGGCGTTCTGCGTGGGCATCGACCGCCGCGAGTCGGAGTTCACGAACCTCGCCGGCAGCGACCGCCTGTATGGCACCTCCAACAACTTCATGTACGACGACCCCGGCGACGACATCGGCCCCAAGTCGTGCGACCTGTGGAAGCCGGTGATCGCCGCGGTCAACGGCATGGCCTGCGCCGGGGCGTTCTACATGCTCGCCGAGTGCGACGTGATCATCGCCGCCGAGCACGCCTCCTTCTTCGACCCGCACGTGACATATGGCATGGCAGCGGTGTACGAGCCGATCAAGATGCTGCAGCGGATGCCGCTCGGCGAGGTGCTGCGCATGTCGCTGCTGGGCAGCCATGAGCGGATCAGCGCAGCCACCGCCCAGCGGATCGGGCTGGTCAGCGAGGTCTGCGGGGCCGCTGAGCTAGCTGACCGGGCACGCTGGGTGGCCGAGGCCATCGCGTCGCAGCCGCCGCTGGGGGTGCAGGGCACGCTGCGCTCCATCTGGGCCGCCGCGGAGATGGGCTCGACGCATGCGCTGTCGGTCGCGC
Organism: Acidimicrobiales bacterium; assembly: GCA_965214285.1. Classification (GTDB taxonomy): domain Bacteria; phylum Actinomycetota; class Acidimicrobiia; order Acidimicrobiales; family Aldehydirespiratoraceae. Next base: position 2,773,779 of record OZ243946.1, on the reverse strand, counting down.
CTGCGCTGCTGACCACCGGATTCGACCGAGCCGGCCTCGAAGCCGGCGCCGAGGCGTTCGCCGGCGGGGAGCGGATCGAGCCGCGCAGCCGCTAGCGGGCGGGCAGTCTCAGCACCCTCGGCCGGCGCTCACGTCGATCGGAGAGGGGCCGGCTGCCGGATGCTGACTGCGGGCCAACCACGGCCAACTACAGTTGCGCCTATGGATCCGGTGGCTGCGCTCGAGCGGGCGATCCACTGCCTGGACCGCGAACTGGCGCCCGCCCAGAAGGTGCGGGCCTTTCAGCGGGCCGTCGAGGTGGTCGAGACCGCAGGCCCCTCCGGGATCGAAGCCCGTGCGCAGGACGGCACCCTCACCGAGCTCGACGGCATCGGCCGGTCAACCGCAGCGGTTATCGCCGAGGCGCTTGCCGGTATCGAAGACGGCTACCTGGCCGCCCTCGAGGAGCGCAGCCGTATCGGCGTCGGCGAAGGCGCCGCCGTGCTGGCAGCGCTGCGCGGCGACTGCCACGCCCACACCACCTGGAGCGACGGCGGCGCGCCGCTGCGGGCCATGGTCCGCACCGCCATCGAGCTCGGCCACGACTGGATGGTGATAACCGACCACTCGGCCCGCCTCACCGTGGCCCACGGGCTCAACGAGGCGCGCCTGGCCTCGCAGCTCGACGAGATCGCCGCCCTCGGCGAGGAGGTGGCGCCGTTTCGCATCCTCACCGGCATGGAGGTCGACATCTTCGAGGACGGCAGCCTCGACCTCTCCGACGAGATGCTCGCACAGCTCGACGTGGTGGTGGCCAGCGTTCACTCCAAGATGCGCCTGCCCCGCGACGAGATGACCCGGCGCATGGTGAGCGCCGTCGCCAGCCCCCACACCGACATCCTGGGCCACTGCACCAACCGCAAGCTGATCGGCCGGGGCCGTCCGCCGTCGGAGTTCGACGCCGAGGTCGTGTTCGCGGCCTGCGCCCGCTTCGACACCGCCGTGGAGATCAACTGCCGGCCCGAGCGCCAGGACCCGCCCGAGGAGCTGCTGGAGCTGGCCGTGGAGTGGGGCTGCAAGCTGGCCGTCAACACCGACGCCCACGCCACCGGCCAGCTCGAATGGCAGCCCTACGGCGCCGACAAGGCCGCCCGCTGCGGGGTGCGGACCGAGAGCATCGTCAACACCTGGTCAGCCGACGAGGTGCTGGCCTGGACTGCCGCCCACGCCGCCTAGCCCGTTCAGCCGCTGACCCGGGTCTCCGACGGACCCGGCGCTGCTCGCACGTGAAACGACTGGCGCCAGTCGACGTGGGTGGCGTCGTCGATCGAGAGCTGCCAGGTGTAGCTGCGGCCCTGCTCGCAGGGCAGGCTCGGGAAGCCGATGGCCAGCGGCACCGACAGCGGCGTGCCCGGCCGCAGCCCCGCCGGCCGGCCCGCCTCGAAGCGGCCGTTCACCACCAGCGGGCGGTCCCGCACCATCACGGCCCCGCCGTCCTCGTCGAGCAGCTCCAGCTGCCAGTGATGGGCCACGTTGGCGCGGTCCCAGGGCACCTCGATGCGGATCGCCACCGCCAGCGGCTGAGGGCGCGGGCCGATGGCGCTGAGCCCGCCGCCGAGCACGTAGAGCTTGCGGTCCGCGACCTGCGCCGAGTCCGCCAGCAGCAGGGTGACTTTCAGCGTCGGGGCTTCCACCCCCTGAACCCTACGCCGCAGATCCCCCCGGCGGCATCCGCTGGGCGCTCCCGCCCGCAGGCCTTTGTCGTCGGCTCGGGCCGGATTCGCCGAGGCGCGGGCGATACTGCTGCTGTGGTGATGCCCCGGCTCTACTTCGACCGCACGATCCCGGACGGACTCGAGGATCTCGTGGACGGCAGGGCCGAGGCGACCGGCCCGGAGCCCGAGGCGCTGAGCACATCCGACGGCGTGATCGCAGGGGCCTCGAAGTGGACCGCCGAGCGGATCCGGCTCGCCGCGGCCGGGCAGGTGAAGGTGATCTCGCGGACCGGCATCGGCTACGACTCCGTGGACCTCCAGGCCGCCACCGAGCACGGGATCGTGGTCTGCAACGCCCCCGAGGCGCCCACCGTGTCGACCGCCGAGCACGCGGTCACGCTGATGATGGCCGCAGCCAAGCGCCTGGACCACTCGGTGGCGCTGCTGCGTGACGCCGCCGCCGACGGCTTCAGTGCCAACCGCTCCGTCGAGCTCTGCGGGCGCACTCTTGGCCTCATCGGCTGCGGCCGCATCGCCCGGCGGGTCGGCGCTGTGGGCCTGGCGCTGCAGATGCGGGTCGTGGCCGCCGACCCCTATCTCGACCCCGGCGAGGCGCCTGCGGGCATCGAGCTTGTCGGGCTCGATGAGCTGTATTCGCAGGCCGACGTGATCTCGGTACACGTCCCGGCCACGCCCGCCACCCGGCACATGTTCGACACGGCAGCGTTCGCGGCGATGAGGCCAGGCGTCGTGTTCGTCAACACCGCCAGGGGCAGCCTGGTGGACTCCGAGGCGCTGCTGGCGGCGCTCGACTCCGGCCAGGTCGGCGCGGCCGGGCTCGACGTGACCGATCCCGAGCCGCTGCCGGCCGGGCACCCGCTGCCGGCCCACCCGGCGGCGCTGGTGACGCCCCACATCGCCTCGGCGACCGATCTCGGCAGGCGCCGGCTGTATGCCCACGCCATCGACCATGCCCTGCAGGCGATCGCCGGTCGCCGGGTCGCCACCTGCGTGAACCCCGAGGTCTACGCCCGCATCGGCAAGTGAGCGCGCCTAATCCGGCAAGCCGGTTGCGACGACATTAGGCTTGGCTTATGCTGACCGAGTGTGGGAGGTCGAGTACACCGACGAGTTCGAGCACTGGTGGGTGGAGTTGTCCGCAGACCAGCAAGAAGCTCTCAACGAACGCGTGGAGTTGCTTGCCGAAGATGGCCCCAAACTCAAGCGCCCAGCTGTCGCCGAGATCAGCGGTTCCCGCCACCACAACATGAAAGAGCTTCGGGCATCCAAGGGAGGCGATCTCCGGGTGCTGTTCGCCTTCGATCCCCGACGACATGCGATCCTGCTGCTGGGCGGCGACAAGTCCGGCGAGTGGGAGAAGTGGTACCGAAGAGCCATCCCAGCAGCCGATGACCTATACGACATCTACCTTGAGGAACTGAGGCAAGAGGGCCTCATCGACGACTAGCCGGCAGCAAGCAAGGACCACACCCATGCCATCCACCAAGAACTACCGCGAACTCCACGCCCGCGTCATGGCGCGTCCTGGTGCCGCTGAGAGACTCGCCGAGCTGCGGAAAGAGACCCTCGCCGAGATCGGTCTCTACGAGCTGCGGCGCGCCAGGCAGCGATCGCAGGCCGAGGTGGCTGCGGCGCTGAAGATCAGCCAGCCGGCTGTCTCGCAGCTGGAGAACCGCGGCGACGACATCAAGGTGTCGACCCTGCGCAACTACGTCCAGGGGCTCGGCGCCCGGCTGCAGATCACAGCTGTCTTCGACGACGGCGAGGACGAGATCTCGGTCCCCATCACGGTGTGACCGGATAGCACCCCCGGTCCGCCAGCGCAGTTGCCGGGGTCAGCCGGGGGTGAGGCGGACCACGGCGGCTGACGGCCACAGCTTGCCGGTGAGCAGCAGGGTGCCGTCGCCGAGGTCGGCCACGCCGTTGAGCACCGCCTCAGGCTCCGCGGGCCGGTCGATGGCCGTGCTGAGGGCCGAGGCGTCGATCACCGCCAGCACGGCGCCGTCGTCGGGGTCGAACACCATCAGGCTGTCGCTGTGCCACACGTTGGCCACCACCAGCCCGTCGATGCACTCCAGCTCGTTGAGGTTGGTCACCGGCTCGCCGGCCAGGGTCACCTCGGCGCTGCGGGTGACCTCGAAAGTCGCCGGGTCGCGCCGGCTGACCACGGCGCTGCCGTCGGAGGTGAACACGGCGCCTTCGGCCGCGCAGATCCCCCAGCCCTCGCCGTCGTAGGCCAGCGGTGCCAGCGGCTCCAGGCCCGGGAGCTGCCAGCGCAGCAGGGTGCCGCTGCGCCAGGTGAGCTGAAGCACGGTGTCGCCCACCCGGGTGAGTCCCTCGCCGAAGAGCTCGGCATCCAGCGGGCGCTCCAGCAGCGTCTCGCCGGTCAGCGGATCGACCAGGCGCACGCCGGACTCGCCGTAAAGACCCGTGCTCTCCAGCAGCACGTCGCCGTGGAGCTCCAGCCCCTGGGTGAACGCCGTGGGATCGTGCGGCCGGATCTCGACCACCTCGACGCCCCAGCGCCGGGGACGTGTGGGGTCGATCTCGGCCGGCGGCTCGGGCCACGGCAGCACCCGCGCAGGCCCGCGGGCATCGTCGCCGCCATGCGAGGCCCCGCCCTCGGCTGAGGGCGCGCTGCCCTGTGCATGCCCGGCTGTCTCGTCGCCGGCTGGTGCAGGTCCGCTGTCGGCTCCAGGCACCCCGTCGGGTGCGGGCTCGCTGACGGATGCTTGCTCAGACGGTGCATTGGCATCCGCGCAGCCGGCGATCAGAGCGCCGAGCGCCAGCAGCACAACCGGCACCGCCAGAAGCGGGCGTCTCAGGCTGCGCAGCGGGCGGCGCAGGGCGGGCGTGGTCATCGCCGGTCGAGCAGGCGGTCCTCGAGGCTCTTGAAGGCGCTCGCGCTGATGCGGTACTGGTCTGGCGTCTCCAGGCTGCACTGCTCGGCGATGTGGGCGCGCACCACGTCCAGGCCGGGGAACGGGCGGGTCACGAGCTGCTCGTACTGCTCCTTGTCGCCTTCGAGGATGACCCGCGAGAGGGTGTAGTCGTAGGGCTCGCCGGTGTTGATGAAGTCCTGGTAGTGGGCGATCACCGACACCAGCTCGGCGTCGATGGCGCTGCTGACGACCTGGCGCAGGCCGGCGTAGAAGTCCAGTGCCAGCTCGGCGAGCGTGCCCGGCCCGAAGCTGTCGGGGATCAGGGCCGCCTCGGCCACGAAGCTCCTGGCCTGCTCGCACATCGCCTGGCGTGCCTGCTCGGGCGACGTGGTGGTGGACAGCGGCACGGTGCTGGTGGTCGTGGTGGTCGTGGTGGTGACCGCCAAGATCGCCTCCGGGGCGCTCTCGCGGTTCTCGCTGTAGTCCCAGGCCCAGGCGATCGCCGCCACGACCGCAGCGAAGGCGATCAGCCCCCGGATCTGGATCCAGCTCAGCACGGCCGCCCCGAGCGTGCCGACGGCGAACGCCCTGGCGACGGGGGTGCCGTTGTCGAGCGCACTGCCGCAGCGTCAGCCCGGCGCGGGCGCAGAGACGACACCGGCGCTCAGCAGGCTGTCGACGTCGTGGCGGCCGATCTCGGCGAGGATCTCACGGGTGTGCTCGCCCAGGGCGGGGGCAGGCGAGCGGGCCGCCCAGGGCGTGCCGGCGAAGTCGACCGGGCTGGCCACGCCCGGCACGCTGCCGGCGCCGTCGGGCACCTCGATCAGGGCGCCCGAGGCGGCGAACTGCGGGTCTGCGAGCAGGTCGTCGGGCGACTGGATGGGCGCCCAGAACAGCTCGGGCTCGGCCTCGAAGGCCTGCTCCCAGTGGGCCATCGTCGCCGTCGCGAAGATCGCATCCAGCAGCCCGATCAGCTCAGCGGCGTTGGCGGCACGGCTGCGGGGATCGGCGAAGCGCTCGTCGGTCAGCCACTCAGGCCGCCCGACCGCACGGGCCAGCGGCGGCCAGTGGCGCTCGCCCTCCAGCCCGACGATCCAAAAGCGCCTGCCGTCGCCCGATGCGTAGTTGTTCATCGCCGGGTTGCCCATGGTGGTGCGCTCGCCGATCTGCAGGGTCAGCCCCCAGCCCAAGGCGATCGACAGGTCGAAGCTGATCGTGTAGATGCCCTCGCGGAACAGCGAGGCCGACACCACCTGCCCCTCGCCGCTGCGCTCCCGGTGATACAGCGCCGCGCACACCGCCGCGGCGGCGGCCAGTCCGGCATTGTGGTCGCCCATGCCGCCGCGCTGGAACGGCGGGTCGCCGCCGGGCGCGGTGAGCAGGTGCGCGATGCCCGAGCGCGCCCAGAAGGCGGCGATGTCGAAGGCCGCACGGTCGGCCTCGGGGCCGTGCAGCCCGTAGCCGGTGATGGCCGCATAGATCAGGCGGGGGTGGCGCTCGGCCACGCTGTCGGGGTCCAAGCCGATGCGCTCCAGGCCGGCGAGGCGCACGTTGGTGACCAGAACGTCGGCCTCGCTGATGAGCCGCTCGGCGATCTCGCGCCCCTCGCCGGTGGAGAGGTCCACGGCGATGGAGCGCTTGGAGCGGTTGTCCATCTCGAAGACGGGGTTGGTCGCCATGTCGCCGCCGAGCATCCGCGAGAAGAGCCTCGACGGGTCGCCGGCCAGCGGCTCGATCTTGACGACCTCGGCGCCCCAGTCGGCGAGTATCCCGCCCGCCGCGGGGCCTGCCACCCAGACGCCGATCTCCACGACCTTCACGCCGCTCAGCGGACCGCTCGGCTCGGGGGTCATGGCTCGGGGGACGGCTCAGAAGTCATGGCCGTTCACCTTATTCGTGGCCGACGACGGCCAAGCAGCGGTATCGCAGGGCCGCGGGGGAGCCCGGGACGCATCCGCCGGCGTCAGATCTCGGATATGTCGAAGCGGAACGGCGCCGGCTTGCGGCTCGGCGGCCCGGCCCTCATGTACTTCACGAGGCGCACCACCCGCTGGCGATGGCCCGTGAACGGCGCCAGCAGCTCCAGCATGCGCTCGTCGTCACCGTCGGGCTCGCCGCTGAGCGCATAGACGACCCTGCGGGGGATGTGCAGGTCGCCGACCGGCACGGCGTCGGGGTCGCCGCCCGCTGCTGCGGTGGTCAGCCCCGCCGTCCACGGGCCCACGCCGGGCAGGCGCTGCAGCCACTCGTCGGCCTCGCGGCCGCCCAGCGGGTCCAGGGCCTCGATCCGCTCGGCGTGCTTGGCGGCCACCCGCAGCACCCGGGCACGGCTGCGCTCGATGCCGACGCGGTGGAACTCGTGGTCCGCGATGCCCAGCAGCGCCTCGGGCTCGGGGAACGCAGGCAGCGGCCCTCCCAGGGAGCTGTCGCCGAAACGCCAGGCGAGACGCCGCCTCGACGTCTTGGCGTCGGCGGCCACCACCCGCTGGCCGATGGCGGACGTGGCCAGCGCCTCGTACCAGCGGCCCGTGGCGCCCAGCCGCGGCGTGCCCACCGCCGCCAGGGCGCGGCGCACGAAGGGGTGCTCGCATGCGAAGGCGTCGGCGAAGTCCTCGGCGGTGTCGTCGCGGTCGCCGATCAGGGCGCCGAAGCGCCCGGTCATCCAGTCCGCCCCAGGGCCCCAGGCGTCGGCTCGCAGCGCCGGTCCCGCCTCCCGGAAGGCCAGCAGGCCGACGCCCTCGGGGGTCTGCGTCGACCACCACCACACGCCGTTGCGCGCCAGCACGGTCTTGGCGCCCATCAGGGCGAAGCGGAGGTTGACCTGGTGGCGGGGCCGGTAGCTCAGCGACGCCGCCGGAGGCCCCGACGGCTCCCGGTCAGCCCGCCTCGGCGCAACAGCTTGGGCCGTCTCGGTGTTCGCCGCGCGACCTGGCCGGCTCACCCCGTCGGGGCTCGCTCAGAGGGTTGCGCAAGCTCGTCTCTCGCCGCCTGCGACTCGGTGTCGGGCCGGTCCGGTCGGCCACGGCGGCGCTCCAGGGCCCGCTGGATCGGGGCGTCGGCTGCGATCACGCCCGCCACCAGGGCGACCGCGGCCACCACGTCGAGCCACCAGTGGTTGGCCGTGATCACCACCACCACCGTCATGATCGCCGGGTGCGCCAGGGCCAGGTGGCGCCGCCAGGTGCTGCCGGCCCGGATGATCGCCCAGGCGCCGACCAGCGCCCAGGCCACGTGCAGCGACGGCATGGCCGCGATCTGGTTGGCCGTGGCGGTGATCGTGTCGCTGTCGTAGATCTTGGGCCCGTAGGTCTGCAGGGTGTCCACGAAGCCCTTCTCGGGGAACCAGCGCGGCGGCGCCAGCGGGAACGCCACGTGCAGCGCCAGGGCGACGAAGGTCACGCCGACCATCACCCGCCGCACCCGGCCGTAGTGGTGGAAGTGGCGCACGTAGAGCCACGCCAGGAAGGCCACGGTGCCGATGAAGTGGGCGAAGAAGTAGTAGCGGTTCAGCATCCACACCAGGGCGTCGTGGGCGATCACCGCGTCCTGGAAGCTCACCTCGTTGAAGATGCCCAGCGCACGCTCGGCATCGATGACCTTGCTGGAGTTGGCGAATGCCTGGTCGATCTCGTCCTTGACCACGAGCCGCACCATCCGATACAGCAGGAAGCCGCTGACGATCACCGTCAGCTCGACGCCCAGCCGCCAGCCATAGCGCGAGCCGCCGCCCGGCGCTGCGCCGGAGGGGCGGTAACGCAGTTCAGTGGCAGCCTGGCTCACGTGCACCTCCGATAGGGGCTTTCAGGGTAGCCGCTGCCGGTCGGCGCGCCCCGGCTGCTACGACTCGTCGCCGATCTCCTCGCTGATCTCAGCGGCCTGGAGGGCCTCGACCAGCGACTGCAGGTACTCGAACACGTCACGGTCGCTGGAGTTGGCAGGCATCCGGTACTGCTCCACGGCGGCTGCGATGGCCGCCCGGGTCTTGGGACCGTGGTAGCCGTCGATCTCGCCGGGGTCGTGGCCCAGGCGGGTCAGGTAACCCTGGATCAACAGGATCTCGTCGCCGGTCAGGGGCTCGCGCACCACCTTCTCGACTTCTTCGGTCTCGTCGGAGCCGGTGGCGACGATGGCGCCCTCGTCGCCCAGCGCGTCCGACAGCACCGGCGCCGCGATGCGTGCCGCGGTGAGCAGCCCGATGGCGACTACCAGCAGCAGGAACACGCCCTGAAGGTGACTGTGCACTCTCGGCTCCGTGGCCCGGCGCTCAGCTCGCACCGGCGAGGCGCGCCGACGCCTCGTCGACTACCGCAGCAGCGAAACCGACCACGCCCTGATCGAGGCGGTCGCGGCGGAAGGCCCGCCCGCCCAGCCACTCGCCGCCCAGGACCCGCACCACGTCGCCGAGCTTGTCGACGACCTTGCCGGCGTGGATCGCGTAGGTGACGAAGCCCGCCGTCGGCTTGCCCCAGATGCCGGGCAGCTCCAGCAGGCGGCCCGCCGAGCCGGGACGGTGCCCGGCGACGATCAGCCCGTCGGTCCAGGTGCCCACGAACACCAGGTCGGCGGCCGAGAGGTAGTCGAGGTTGACCCGGCCGGTCGGCCAGACGCCCACGTCGCAACCGAGCCCCTGCACGGTGGCCGCGATCAGCTCGGCGGCCCGGGCGGTGTTGCCGGTGCGGCTCTCGTAGACGACAGCTACCTTCACAGTGTGGATTGTACGTCGGCCCCGGGGCGATCCTGGGCCGATATCGGCCGGCCTCGCGCACCCAGGGGGTTGCCTGGTGCCTGGATGCGGGCCGGCCTTCAGGAGCCCCGGCGGCCCCAGCGGCGACCGCGGCCCCCGCGGGCTCGGCGGTCGGCCATCATGCGCGCCCTGATGTCGGCACAGCTCGGGCAGACCGGGTACTTGTCGGGGTCGCGCGATGGCACCCACACCTTGCCGCACAGAGCCCGCACCGGCGTGCCCTCCACGGCGGCCCGCGCCGCGTCGGCCTTGCGCACGTAGTGGGCGAAGCGGTCGTGGTCGCCGTCGTCGGTGACCGGCCGGGCGACGGTCTCGGTCTCAGGCGCCGGGCGGGTCTCCAGCGGCTTGAGCGGCGCGGCGGTCGGGCCGGGCACGGCTCAGACCTTCTCCAGGCGCGCCCGCACGTGCTTGTGCCAGGGCGTGCCCGCGAACCAGTCGCGGTCCTCGGCTGAGGTCAGCTCGTTGGGCGACACGCCCAGGTCTGTCTCGGGATCGGCGTCGGGATAGCTGAGCCCCTGGCCGTTGGGCAGCGACACGTGCCCGGGAAGCAGCGTGTCGCTGATCTCCACCGTGCCCACCGTCTCGCCGCGCTTGGTGCTGATCCGCACCTTGCCGCCGTCGGCCAGGCCCAGCGCCGCGGCGTCGCTCGGGCAGATGCGCAGGCCGGTGGTGGGGTGCTTGCGACGCCACTGCGGGTCGCGGATGGCGGTGTTGGCCGTCGACGCCCGGCGCTCGCCCGCGGCCAGCACGAACGGGTACTCGTCGCTCGGCGCCGCCACCGCCTCGTCGGGCAGCGAGCGGAACTCCGGCGCCAGCTCGTCGACCATCAGGCTGATCTTGTGGTCGGCGGTCATCATGCGCTCCCAGGTCTGGTCGTATGGGTCCGAGCTGAACACCACCCCGCTCGCGCTGGTGCGGATCGCCTCGAACAGCGCATTGCCCAGTGCGGCGCCCCGGCCCTCGTAGCCGGCTCGCCGCAGCGACTCGGGCTCCTCGGCGGCCAGGCGCTGCACCAGCCCCCAGACCGCGGCGATCTGCTCGTTGCCCTCGCCGAGGCTGCGCCCCAAGGTCTCCATCAGCACCAGCGGCAGGTAGTCGCCCAGGTGCGGCCGGGCAGCCACCAGATCGAAGAACTGCTCCGAGAACGCCTCCAGCCCTTCGGAGGCTGCGGCTCGCAGCTCGGTCAGGTCGTCGTCTGCGTAGGCGCCGAGCTCGCGGCACAACCTGCGATGGATCTCGGGCTCGGTGAGCGTGCCATCGAGCGGCGCCAGCAGCGGCGGCCGCAGGTGGAAGTAGTTGTCGGGGAACTCGAGGGTGAAGAAGGTGGCCTCCCACTTCTCGTACTGCGAGCACGCCGGCAGCACGTAGTCGGCCTGGCGGGCGGTCTCGGTCATGGCCACGTCGACCACCACCGAGAACTCCAGCGCCTCGAACGCCTCGCGCCAGCGCGGCGAGTCGGCCAGCGAGTGCACCGGGTTGGCCGACTCCACCAGCACCGCCCGGAAGCGGTCCGGGTGGTCGCCGATGATCTCCTCGGGGATCACGTTGCAGGGCATCAGCCCGCCGAGGATGCGATGGCCGCCGACCGGGGTGAGCCGCTGTGAGCCGCGCCCGCCGCCGCTCAGCTTGGCGAGCCGGGTGTGCAGGTTCATGCCGCCCTGCACCCCGAAGTTGCCGGTGACGATGTAGATCAGCTTCTCCAGCCACGAGTTGAGCGTGGAGTGCGGGGCCATCTGCACGCCGAGATCCTCGTAGATGGCGCAGCTTCCGGCGCCGGCGATGACCCTGGCGACGGCGCGCACCTCGGCTTCGGCCACGCCGGCCCGCTCGCACCACTCGGCCGCGTCCACCGGGGCCAGCAGCTCCTCGATCTCGGCCAGGCCGTTGGCGTGCTCGTCGAGGTAGGCACGGTCCACGAGGCCCTCCTCGAAGAGGATCTTCAGCATGGCGCCGAGCAGGTGGCTGTCGCCGCCGGGGCGCACCCGCAGGTGGTGATCGGCGAGGGCGGCGGTCTCGGTGACCCTGGGGTCGATCACGATCAGCGTGCGGTCGGGGTCGTTGGCGATCTCCTTGAGCACCACACGGGCCCGCGGGAAGCCGTGCGAGTGCCACGGGTTCTTGCCCAGGAACACGGCGCAGTCGGTGTTGTGCATGTCGGGGGTGGTGTGGCAGCTCATGTCGCCGAAGAGCCGGCCGTCGACCCAGAACTCGCCGGTCTTCTCCTGGGCCAGGGCGTTGGAGGAGTAGCGGATGCCCAGCGCCCTGCGGGTGGCGCTTGCGAAGCCGCCGGGCAGGTGGTTCCCCTGGCCGCCGCCGCCGTAGTAGAAGATGCGCTCGCCGCCGTGGGTGTCTCGGATCCGAGCGAAGCCGGCGGCCACCTCGCGGATTGCGGTGTCCCAGTCGATCGGGTCGTAGCCGCCCTCGGCGTTGCGGCGCATCGGGGTGGTGAGGCGGTGCGGGCCGTTCTGGTAGTGGTCGAGGCGCAGCGCCTTCTCGCAGGTGTAGCCGCGGCTCTGCGGGTTGGCCTTGTCGCCGCGCACCCTGGCGAAGCGCCGGCCGTCGAGCCTGATCTCCACCCCGCAGTTGACGCTGCACAGGTTGCAGGCGGTCTGGTGCCACTCCTTGCCGGGGTCTGCTGCGGCGGTGCTCTCGGGGTCGGTGGCCGTGGTCTTGTGGACAGCCGCGGCTGGGCTCATCGGGTCGGCCGTTGCGGCGCTCTTGTGGACGGCGGCTGCGGCTGTGCCGTTGGGGACGGTCGCCGTGTTCTCGGGACGGGTCTCGGTGCTCTCGGGGGCGGCTGCGGCTGTCTGCGTGTCGCTCATGGCTGCCATTGTGCCCGCTGCGCGGCGCCGGGCAGAACTCATGGCGTGCGGGTCGTCGGTGTCGCCGTTGTCTGAGGCCTTCAGGCGATGAGGTCGAGGGCGTCGCAGTCCGCGATCAGGGCCGCGCTGCGCTCGGCCATGGCCATGAACATGTCGTCGCCGCGCTCGGTCTGGCCCACCATGATCGAGCCCAGGGCGGTGATGAACGGTCCCTGAAACGACCCGAGCGCGCAGATCGCGGCCAGCCGGCCCGGACCCAGCTCCACGCCGTGCGCGGCCATCGCCTCACGGTAGGCGTCCAGCGCCGCGGGCTCGACCCGGCGCCGCTGGGCGGGCTCGCAGCAGGTGCCGAGCAGGTAGGCGAGGTCGCGGCCCGCCGAGCCCAGGCTGAGGGTCTGCCAGTCCACCGCCGTGACCGGGCGCCCGCCTGCAGCGCCGGCGAACATCAGGTTGTCGAGCCGGTAGTCGCCGTGGACGAGCGTGGCGTGGTCGCCTTGGGCTGCGAGCCAGTTGCCGCAGCGGGCGCCGAACTCGCTGAAGACCTGCCGGGCACGCTCGGACAGGCGCTGGGCGTAGCGCTCCAGGAAGATCGGCATCACCATCTCGACGTAGCCAACCGCCTGGTCGCTGTCGCTGCTCAGCCAGGCGATGTCGGCCAGGCCGGGGTCGTCCCAGCGCGGACCGTGCAGGCCTGCCAGGTTCGCCGCCGCGGCGACGATCTGGCTGTCGGACGCGCCGGCGATCTGGTCGCCCTGCTCGGCCGGCGCCAGGTCTTCGAGGACCAGCGTGAACACGCTGGAGTCATCCGACACCGCCCCGAAGAGGCACTCGGGCGTCGACACCCCCAGCGTGGGGGCCAGCTCGGTGTAGAAGCGCACCTCCCGCTCGTAGCCGCCTGCTGCGCCCGCGGCCCTGCTGGTCTCGTCCGGCGACGGGAACTTGATCACCAGCGACGCCGGCCTTGCCCGCCCTGGCTCTGCGTGCTCTGGCCCTGCGTCTGCCGGCCCGCTGCGCTCGGTGTGCGCGGCGTCGGCGTAGTGCAGCAGGTAGCGCTCGTTGTGGGCCATCTGACCGGTGCCCACGGCGCTGCGCTCGAAGCCCGTCGCCTCGGCCTCGCAGCCCGCGCCTGCCAGCACGGCGTTCAGCCATTCGACGCTGACCTCCGCCGGGTCGACGACGATCGGCAGCTCGGCGCTCACGGCTGCATCATTGCCGAGCGCAGCGGCTCAGGCGAAGAGGCGGTCGAGCGCGGATTCGACCTTGGCCACGCAGTCGAGGCCGGGGTCCTCGGCCTCCAGGCGCCCCAGCCAGCTCAGCGACGCATAGCCGGCCATGACCGCTCCGCCGTCGGCGTCCTCGGGTATCTCGATGGCCTCGCCCCAGCTCATCTTCACGTGGAAGGCGTCGCTGTGGCCCGGCTTGGGCGTGAGCTCCGCCTGGGCCATCGAGCGGGGCGGCTCGTTGCCCACCCGACAGCGCCGCCAGCCGCGCATCTCCGCTGCGGGCTTGTTGGGGACGTTGAGGTTCAACACGACGGGCTCGGCGGGCATGTGGGCGGCCAGCTCGGCCACCGCCAGCGCCGCCACGTCCGCTGCGCCCTGCCACTGCTGGTTCTGAAGCACGCCCTCCCAGCCCTGGCCCTCGACGCCGAAGAAGTCCACGGACTGGCTCACGGCCACGCCGCTGATGCCGCCGTTGCGTGCGGTCAGGCAGGCGCCGACGGTGCCGGAGTGGTAGACGGCACGGCCCACGTTGGCGCCGGGGTTGATGCCGGAGACGACCAGGTCGATCTCGCCGAACACGCCGAGCCGCCCGAACATGGCGCACAGCCCCGGCGGGGCGCTGACCGACCAGGCCTCGTCGATGCCGTTGATCTGGGCGCGGTGTACGTCGGGCTGCATCAAGTGCAGCGGGCCGAGGGCGGCGCCGTAGCCGGAGTACTCGGTGTCGGGTGCGACCACCACCACGTCGCCGACGGAGCGCATGGCCCTGGCCAGCACGTGCAGGCCGATGGAGTCGATGCCGTCGTCGTTGGTGACCAGGATGCGCACCCGGCGACCCTAGCCGTGCCGCTGTGTGGGGCTGCATCCCGCCGCTCGCGGCATCCGCCGATACCCTCCCCGCCGAACTTCCCCCCGAGAGCTTCCCCTCAGAATTGGGCAACCCCGGCCGTTTGCCAGTGGCATTGACGGTTCCGGGGTCTGGAGGCCGACTATAGCACGCGCTGCCGGCGGCGGCTCACGAGACACCTGGCTGTTTGCGGCATCCGCCGCGACCTCCCCGTCGAGCTTCCTCCCGAGAGCCGAGACCTTCCCCTCAGAATTGGGCAACCCCGGCCGTTTGCCGGTGGCAGGGACGGTTCCGGGGTCTACGGGGCCAACCAGCGCCATCTCGGTCTCACGGCGCGCTCAGCCCGATCGCCCTTTGCTATCGTGAGCCCGTGGACAGCCATCAGCACAGATGGGCAGAGATGCGGGCTGCCGGTCTGTGGGTGGAGCTCTGGGCGGACATGCGCGCCAACGGCACCATCGACGACATTCTCGCCGTCAAGCGGGACATGACTCCCGAGGAGTGCTCGGCCGACAATGCCGCCCACGCTGCCCTGGCCGACACGCCTGCGTACCGCGCGGCCTTCGAGGCTCTGTCCGACCAGCCGCCGACGGAGATTTTCGAGCGAATCGAAGCCGAGGAAGGCAAAGAGGCCCGAGAGCTAGCCGAGGCGGGCCACAAGATCGCGGTGGCGCAGCGTCGAGCACAACGCCAAGACCAGCCAGCCTGACCGTCGTGGTCTATCGAGTCGACACGGGATCGGACTATTGGGCGCGCATTCATTCGGCGTTCCCGGCACAACGAGGACCGCTCGGGGAGCCGTCGCTTGCCGACTACGAAGAGATCAAGCATCCTCGGATCGTGGCGGTCTTCGCTGAGAACTTCGACCAGCTCCACCAGTTCGTAGTGGGGCGCCCCGACTACCGCGAGCACTGGCATCTCGGGACAGTGGTCCCGCTCATCGTCGTGCAGGCACAGCTTCGCAGCGACGGCACGGTCGAACTGCTTCGTGCGATCATCGAAAGCGAATGGCCGGACGACTAGACCGCATGAGGCATCCGCCGATACCTTCCCCGCCGAACTTCCCCCCGAGAGCCGAGACCTGCCCCTCAGAATTGGGCAACCCCGGCCGTTTGCCAGAGGCAGGGACGGTTCCGGGGTCTAGATCGCCGACTATAGCACCGCCCGGGCCGTGTTCAGGGCACGTCGAGGGCCTGCTGCTCGGCTTCTCGTTGCAGGGCTGCCGCGATGCGGGAGAAGTCGCTCCAGACGTTGATGAGGTTGTTGTACACGGCGGCCTCCTCTGGCCAGCCCATGGCATTGGCCTTGTCGTAGAGCACGTAGGCCAGCCAGCGCGCCCGCTCGCCGACCCCGCCGAGCCGCTCGGCCAGTACAGCGGCCTGGCTCTCGGAGCGCCACAGGGTGGCGGCGAGGTGCTGGGTGGCTTCCCAGACGGTGAGCCGCTTGTCTTGGATCGGGTCCCACTCCTCGTCGAGTTCTTCGCGATGGTAGAGCCGGAACTTGCCGGCGCTGGTCTCGCCGATGCCGGACTGCAAGATGCCGCTCAGCGACGTGTTCTTGGCCCGGGCCACGCTGTCGGCGTCGCCCGACGGCCCTGGCTCGAAGCGGTGCTGCTCGAACCAGGTGATCGCAAAACGGCTGTCGGCGTCGAGCTCGGTCTCCTCGCCGTCGACGATCTCGCCCAGCACCGCGTTGATGAGCGTCAGAGCCTCGGCCACGGGCATGTTCCTGCCGTCGGCATAGATGATCCTGGCGTAGCGCGAGAAGATGCCGATGCCAGGCCCGATGGTCGACTGGGCCATGTCGACCGGGGCGATGTTGCCGGTCTGGAGCACCCGCACCGCCTCGGGCAGCTCGTCGCGCAACGCGTTCACGAACTCGCCGCGCGAACCCAACGCGGCATCCGCGGGCCGCGGCCGGCACGCCAGCACCACCGACGACGCCAACGCGTTCGAGCCAAGCCCTCTTGGCCGGTTGGCGAGCTCGGTGCGCAGCGGCCAGGTGGCGGTCACCTGCATCCCAGCGTCGATCACGCCCTGCAGGAACGTGTCCCAGCCCGTGGAGCGGACCCCGCCGTCTTCGGCCTCGACGGCCTTGTAGGCATAGAAGACCGTCGCAGGCACATCGGCGGTCGCAGACGTGGCGACCTCGGCCATGAACCCGGCCATGCCGTCCTCGAAGTGCTGCTGTGCTTTCTCCTTCGAGCCGGCTCGGTAGCGGTTGGCGATCATCTCCTCGCCCTTGGGGGTCAGCAGCGTGGCGCACTCGTCGGGCCAGATGCCGCCGACGTTGCGGCGCAGCCACACGAAGAAGAAGTCCGACAAGTCCCCATAGGAGATGTTGTCGTAGTAAGGCGGATCGGTGCAGACCACCGCGCCGGCGCACTCCCGCACCCGCGCTTTCGCATCGCGCTGCACAACCTCGCCCTCTTCATCAGCAGGCAGGCGGTCGATCACCTTCCAGACCCAGTCGACCATCGCCATCCAATTGCCGCTGGAGTCCGAGAACGGATTGGCCTCAGCGAAGTCCCAAGTCATCGGAATCGCCTGCCGCGCAAACGTGCTCCGAATCTTCTCCCCGATGTTCTGCCACGTGCTGATGGTGGACCAACGGTCAGCACATCGGTCCACAGCGAACGCCAGATACGTCACGACCGCGTCCGCATACGCCGCCGCGCCGCTGCCGCCGTCGCGCAGCCGCACCCCGTCTGCTGTGTCCGCCGTGGCCCCTGATCCGCCTTCTCGGGAACCGACCCCGCCGGCCTCCATGCCAGCCGTTGCCGCGTCGGCCAGCACCATCTCCCGCACCTCAGCTAGCAGATCGCTGAACGTGGTCAGGGCGACGAGCTGCCGCGGCGTGAAGAGCTTTCTCCACTCGTCGAGGCCGTATACGAAGACCGTTCCCCCGGTGAGCTTCTCGGGGTTGCTCCCTGCAGGCACCCAGTCCGGCTCGGCTTGCTCGGCGGCGTGGGTGTCGGCGTCGGACGCCTGGCAGTAGACGCGGCCTCGTTCTCCCTCGGCGACGACGGCCATCAGGTGGGCGCCCATCCGCCCGGCCTTGCCTTCGGCTT
This sequence comes from Acidimicrobiales bacterium, assembly GCA_965214285.1. Taxonomy (GTDB): domain Bacteria; phylum Actinomycetota; class Acidimicrobiia; order Acidimicrobiales; family Aldehydirespiratoraceae. The sequence continues at coordinate 2,756,476 of OZ243946.1, read as the reverse complement.
TGATGTAGTCGCTGGTGATGGCTGCGTGGGTGGCGATGCAGCGCCCGCTGCCGCGTCCAGATGTGCGATCGAGCGTGGGCTCGCCGCCTGTTCGGATCTCGTAGCTGATGGTCCGCGTTTCGCGGTGGATGATCGGCTCGACCCACACCGGCGGCTTGCCCCTGCGCTTTGCGAGATGCCACGAGGCAACCAGCGGCACATGCCCGCGCCAGGCCGGATCGGGCGAGTCGACCGTGCGCGCCCAGATCCAGGCGATCGGCGTCAGCTTCTCGCCGTTCGGCCCGGTGGCATCGGGGTAGAGGTGCCCGATGCGGCGCTGGGCCTCGTCGCGCATCCACTGTCCGTAGGCCTCCACGTCCGCGGCCAGGCCCTGGGCTCGTTCCCAGGTGCCGATCTCGGTGCGCAGCTCCGGGTGAACCGGCGGCAGGCCTCCAAACCGGGGGGGGGTCTCGACCATGGCCTTTTGGATCAGCACCGCCACCGGGTTCAGATCGCCCGACAGCGCCTTCAGGCCCAGCCGCTGCGCCTCCAACGGGATCGCCCCGCCGCCCCCGAAGGGATCCAGGATCGGCGGCGCGCCGTCGGGGAAGCAGCGCTCGATCTCCACGCGCGCCTCGGCCAACACACCAGCGTCATTCGAGTTCTCCCAGACCACCAGCCGCTCCAGGATCCCGAACAGCCGCAGCCGTTCCGCCTGCTGCTCCTCAGGCGTCAGTGACTCGTCGCCGGACGGGTCGTCGACCAGCGACGCCCAGATCACCGCCCGCGCCGCCGCCAACGGCCGCCGCGCCCACCACAGATGCAACGTGGAGGGATGGCCGTGGCGTATCGACTTCTCCCGCGCCGCCTCGGCGCTGATCGCCGCCAACGGCAGCGCCACCTCGATCAGCTTCGGCCTGCGCCCGCTCACCACGGCCCGCGACGCTAGCCCACCACCGCCAGACTCCCCGGCCCCGCCTTCCCCAGCCCCGCCGTGATCGACGCTGCGATCCGGGCCGGTCAGCCAGGCGCCAGCACCGGAATCCCCTCGGCTTCCGCGGCGCTGGCCATGCGATGGTCGTAGGTCACGACGCCTTCCAGGTTCTCTACCGAAAGCGCTGTCGTCACATGGATCGCGTCCTGCGCTCGGAGAATGGGATCATGTGCCGTACCGGCTTCGACGTACATCTCGTCGGTGATCGCGAGCGCAGTGAGGGGACCCATCACCCGCTGGGCCCGGTGCGCCAGTTCCGGAGACTTGCGACGGGCAGCGATCAGCAACTCGGTTCGCGTCAGGATTCCAGTCGCAAAACGACGCTCGGCGGCTTCCATCCATTCCCGCAGGGCATCCGATTCCGGCTCGGCGCTGATCAGCTTCACCAAAGCCGACGTGTCGATGTAGAAGGCCAACTCAGCAGCAACTCAGTAGAGAGCTTCGTCCCGCATTTCGAGCAGGATCTCCGTCAACGTCGGCTCGCCCGGCTTCCGCGGCAAAGGTGGCGGCAGGTCGGCGATGCTGCAGGTAGGTGGCGTCGCCAGTCCAGCCTCGATCAGTTCGTCGAGGGTCCCCTTCTTCCTGACGCCCGTCGGCTCGGCTGTGGGGTGCGCCTGCGGTTCGGTGGTCGTGCTGGCAGCCATAGGCCCGAAGATAGCAGGCAGCAGCCGTTTTGCTCCACCTCTGCCCCGCGCCCGCTCTCAATCCCCTCGCCTAGTGGCTCATCTGGGACCAGCATTGGTCCCAACCGCACCTGAGGGTTGCTAAGGTCCGGTCGTGATGCGCCTCGATCTCGCGCGAATCGAAGCCCTGGAGCTGTTGGGGATGGTCGTCGCCCGGCTGAACTCGGCCGAGGAGTCCGGCGAGCTGTCGCCGCGAGTCGCGACGCTCATGGTTCTGCGAGACAAGCTGGCCCGCGGCCTGAGGGAGGAGCCATGAGCTACAGCGAAGCCGAGGCGTCTGCTGCGGAGGCGGCGATGGGCAAGCATCGCATCAGCGACGACTACGAGGCGGGGGCTGCTCTGGTGGTGGTCGGCTTGCAAGCACAGAGAGCGGCCAAGGAGGCCTCGATCCGCGACGACATGATCCGCGTCGCCCACCGCTGCGGTGCCTCGCTGCGCCAGATCGCCGAAGTGTCGGGCCTCGGCCGCAAGGCCGTCACCGCGATCGTCGAGGACGGCCCGCGGCCACGATCCTGACCCGCGCCACGACAGCGGGGGAGTGCTGGGATCAGCAGCCGGCGAGGGCGGGCATGTGCTCGGCGAGGGTCTTGCCGGTGATCTCCATGTACAGGGCATCCGAGCACAGGTCGATGATGCCGTCGCCAACGCCCCATGATGGCGTCTCGAACTCTGGGTGGATGTAGACCGACTCGAAGAGCGCTCGGTCGTCCCACGCCTTGAAGACGCCCTCGCCTTCGAGATGCGACAGGTCCACCTCGCCGGACTCGCCGTCGTCGAAGCGCACCCAGATCCGCAGCCCAGCCCGCGGCTCGACCTCTGTGGGGCGCGGCGACGGCCTGGGGTCGCTCAGGATCAAGTGAGGGGCGCTGAACAGCGGGTCGTCGAGCGCCTTGCCGGTGACGGCCGCGTAGACCCACTCCGGCCAGAGGCGGATCCGCAGCCCGTTGTCCCATGCCCAGGCGATGTCGCAGGACTGAGAGTCGACGTGCACTGACTCGAAGACCGTCCGATCCTCCAGCGCCTTCGCCCATCTGTCGCCCTGAAGGCACGACAGGTCCACCTCGCCGGACTCGCCGTCGTCGAAGCGCACCCAGATCCGCAGCCCCGCCCGCGGTTCCACGGCAACAGGCCGAGGCAGTTGCCCACCGTCGAGCAGGTCGATGTCGGTGCTGGCCATGGGGCAACCGTATCGCTCTCTCAGAGCGATCTCGCCCAATGCCTGACGCCGCGACAGCATCGTCGCGGCTGTTAGTACCCGCTCGGCCTGCCGCGCAGAATGCTGTCACGACGGGTCGACGCCGCTGCGGCGCATGGGTCCGCTGGTCCGGCCGTCCCTGGGCTGCTGCCGCGGTCTCGGCTGGTCAGGGTGGGTCGTCGCCGCTGTCGGTGGTGGCGTCCCTGCGGGCTGCTGCCGCGGTCTCGGCTGGTCAGGGTGGGTCGTCGCTGCTGTCGTTGGGGCCAGCGCGGCCGTTGTTGCGGCGTGGGCTGTTGCCGGGCCGCTTCGGGGTGTTCGATCGGTTGGGCGGTCGTTTGTCTGGTCGGCGGCTGCTCGGATCGGCTCGCCCGTCACCTGTGTCGGCTCTCCTGGCGCCTGGGGCGGGGTTCGTGGCGTTCTGGGCGGCGGTGTTCTTGCTGGAGCGGTACTGGTTGGGGCCGTGGTGGTGGCGGTGGTGTTCTGTGCAGATGGCTTGGAGGTTGTCGATGTCGGTGGGGCCGCCTTGTTCCCAGGGGGTTATGTGGTGGGTGTCGGTTTGGTGCATGGGGGCTGCGCATTGCACGCAGCCGCGGTCGCGTGCGGTGAGGGCGAGGTGTTGGGCTGCGTTGGCGTAGCGGCGGTTGCGTCCGAGCCACAGGGTGCGGCCGTTGCCTGCGAAGATGATCCCGGCGAGCTTGGCGTCTGGGGAGAGTCGCTTGAGGATGGACGGCGGCACGGGGCCGGTGCCGGGTATCTCGCAGCGCCCTTCGGGGTTCTCGCCGTCGAGGAGGCCGATGTCGGCGACGATCACGAGCTGGGTGTCGGCCCTGGCCGCCTTGCGCCCGGCCTTGCCGGCCCTGCTCGCTGGGGGACTCGTCTGCCGGCTCTTGCCCTTGGCGTCGCCGGTTCCGCCGCCGTCCGGGTCGTCGGTGAGGGGCTGGTGGGTGAGGGCGTGGCGTTGGGTGGCGAGCTCGAAGAAAGCGTCGGCTCGGAGCTGTTGCAGGCTGCGCCGCCCGGTGTCGTCGATTCCGGCGAAGATGCCGGCACCTCCAGGGTCGGCGCCGTTGGCGCGGTGGGTGTTGTCGTCGCGGCGCAGCAGGTCGGCGTGGCCTTCCACGGCCTGGCGCAGCAGCCCGAAGCTGAGCGGGTCGAACCAGCCGCTTACTCGGCCCATGCCGGTTTCTTCGTCGAGGAACAGCGACGCCCGCCGCCTGCGGCGCTGGTTCTTCAGGCGCTGTTCGCCGCGGTCGGCTGCGTGCTGGTCGGCGAAGCTGCGCGCCTCCGTGGCGAACAGGTCGGCAGGCGCCTCGCCCGCGCGGTCCAATAGAGCCGTGTTGGCGTCCACCGCCGCGGCGCCGGTCTGGCGTGCCGTGTCGACCAGGGCCGCCGCGTGATCGAAGGTCAGCTTCCCGGTGCCGAACCGCTCGGCCACATTCGGCAACGCCTCCAGCGCCTCGGCGACTCTGCCCATGCGCCTGGCGTCGTGCTTGGACATCTTGGTGGCATCCTGGAGCACCTTCTGCGGGCTGGCATTGGTGCCAGAGGCCTGCACTTGGGCTGCGATGCGCACCAGCAGCGACTCCGCGGTGGTCTTGACCCGCCCGGCCAGCCCCGAGAGCTGCTTGAGCTCGGGAATCGACATGCCGTGCACATCGACCCGGCCCAGGCAGGCCAACGCGTCGCGCAGCTCACCCGCCGCAGGCCTCACATCCATGCCCACCACCGGCACGTCCCCCGCCAGATGCCTGCGCGCCTCATCGACCGGGCTGGTCGGGGCCTGCTCGCCCGGAGACCCAAGCGCCTCGCCAGCCCGCACGGGGATCCCATTGCCGCCCACGGCGGAGGACCCGGCGGCGGGTCCGTTGGCGTGGCCGGAAAGCCCGTCGCTGGCGTGCGCGGAAGGTTCGTTGTCGCAGCCGGGAGCCTGGCCGTTGACCTGCGCGGAAGGCCCGTCGGTCTGGGTGAGAATCGTCTGCTGATCCATGGTCGAGACACTACGCAGGGGGTGTGACACTCTCTCTCGACACGGACCCCAGGACCGTCAGCAGGCCCACGCCAGAGCCCTCTCGCTCAGCTCAGGCACCAGGCCGCGACCCCAGCTCTGGGGCACAAGGCCCTCACCGCGATCGTCGAGGATGACCCGCGGCCACAATCCTGACCTGTGCCACGACAGCGGGGGAGTGCTGGGACCAGCAGCGGCCAGCGAGGGCAGGCACGTGCTCGGCGAGCGTCTTGCCTGTATCGCTGGTCTGGCGACTGCTCCGTCGCGCTGAGCGAGGTCAGGGCGGGTCGGCCCCGCCTTTGTCACCCAGTTCGCGGAGCAGTTCATCCGCCAAGGCGGGATTGTCGCCGTGGTCGCGGATGATGTGCAGCTGCTCTACGAATGCCGGCAAGTCTCGCGACATAGTGGCCCAAATCACGCTGTAGTCAACTTCGTCGTATTGATGAGAGATGAAGCAACGCTGGTCCCACGCCTCGACCAGCGGCAATGTTGGGTATCGCGCAAGAAAGCCTGCCTTGAGGAGCCTCTAAGATGCCTTCCCGACGATCTCCAGCAATCTTTCGGCAATCCTCTGACTATCGGGATCAGATCCGAACTCATCAGGACCATCTGCAACGATCTGAGCGATTCGCTCAGCGGCGCTCAGTATGTCTTCGATGTGGAACGTGGACCGTGCAGAGTGATTCACAGATGCACGGCATCTCTCAACGCTGATTCGGCACAGCGCCCTTTGCGGAACTGTTCCCCGTTGATCATCACGTCGACCTCGCCACCGAGTATTTCTCTCAGGGCGCGTTGCAGCCTGACCACTGTGAAGAGGCCAGTCCCTGGCTTGAAGCGGACCAGGAAATCGTAATCGCTGGCTGCGGTGTCGTCCCCGCGCGCCACAGAGCCCACCAGAGCCACGGATTCCCCGTTGTGCCTGGCCACGGCGTCCTTGATCGCCTTGCGATGGCGACCCAGCACAGCCTCCTTGCGGCTCTCGCCCGACAAGGCAACACGTCCAGATCGAGGCTCGTCGTCGGGCAGGAATCGTCCATCAGGCCCACGACGGCGGGTCTTCTCGAAGGCTGGGTTCTTGGGCTTGGCGAGTGTTTGCGGCATGTCCGATGTCCCGTGGACGCTCTTCAGCAGGCTAGCGCGCCTGCGGGGGAACGGCCCGGCATCCGCCTCGCCGGCAGGGTCCTTAGCTTCGTGCTGCCGTCCACCGGGGAGGGCTGTGCCGACTGGCCGGCCCAGCGGGCTCCCTGGGCGCGGGCGGAACTAGCCTCGGGGGTGTGAGCGACGGGGACGACGCGAGCGCTGGGGCAGACAGCCTGGACAGCCCGGACGGGCCGTACCTGACCGAGCGGCTGCGGGGTTTCGGGGCCACCATCTTCGCGGAGATGTCGGCGCTGGCGGTGCGCACCGGCAGCATCAACCTCGGCCAGGGCTTCCCCGACACCGACGGCCCCGCCGAGGTGTCCGAAGCGGCCGTGCAGGCGATCCGCGACGGCCACAACCAGTACCCGCCGCTGCCGGGCATCGAGCCGCTGCGCCAGGCCATCGCAGAGCACCGGGAGCGCTTCCGGGGCCAGCGCTTCGACCCCGACTCCGAGGTGCTGGTCACCGCCGGCGCAACCGAGGCGCTGGCCGCCGCCCTGCTGGCGCTCACCGGCCCCGGCGACGAGGTGATCACCTTCGAGCCCTACTACGACTCCTACGCCGCGGGCATCGCAATGTCGGGCGCCCGCCGCAGGGTGGTCACGCTGCGGGCACCCGACTTCGCATTCGACCCCGCCGAGCTGGCCGCCGCGTTCACGCCCCGCACCAAGGTGCTGCTGCTCAACAGCCCCCACAACCCAACCGGCAAGGTGTTCAGCGCAGCCGAGCTGCAGGCCGTCGCCGAGCTGTGCATCCGCCACGACGTGATCGCCGTGACCGACGAGGTGTACGAACACCTCGTCTTCGAGGGCGCCCACATACCGCTGGCAACGCTGCCGGGCATGGCCGAGCGGACCGTCACCATCTCCTCGGCGGGCAAGATCTTCTCGTTCACCGGCTGGAAGATCGGCTGGGCCTGCGCCCCGGCGCCGCTGCTGAGCGCGGTGCGCACCGCCAAGCAGTTCCTGACCTTCGTGAGCGGGGCGCCGCTGCAGCACGCCGTGACGGTCGGCCTGCGCCTCGCCGACGACTTCTTCGACGGCTACACCGCTGAGATGCTGGCAAAGCGCGACCGGTTGTGCGCGGGCCTGGAGACGGCGGGCTTCGGGGTGCTGCGCCCCGCCGGGACCTACTTCGCGACCTGCGACATCAGCGGGCTCGGCGAGAGCGACGGCGTGGAGTTCTGCCTCGGCCTGCCGGAGCGCTGCGGGGTGGTGGCGGTGCCGAGCCAGGTGTTCTACGACAACGCGGAAGCGGGCCGCAGGCTGGTGCGCTTCGCCTTCTGCAAACGCGACGAGGTGCTCGACGAGGCCGTGGAGCGCCTGGTGGAAAGCCTGCGCTGAGCGGCGGCCGAGTCAGCCGGCACCCGAGGTCGAGGACAGCAGCCGCTCGCGCAGCTCGCGCTTGAGCACCTTGCCGTTGGCGTTCACCGGCAGCGGCTCGTCGACGAACCACACGGTCTCGGGGATCTTGAAACGGGCGATCCGCCCCTCGAGATGCTCGCTCAGCCCGGCGCGATCCAGACCCGAGCCCTCCACCCGCAACACAGCCGCGGCGACCTTCTCGCCGAGACGCTCGTCGGGCACGCCGAACACGGCAGTCTCGGCCACCTCGGGATGCTCGTAGACAGCGGACTCCACCTCGGCGCAGTACACGTTCTCGCCGCCGCGCAGCACCATGTCCTTGGCACGGTCCACGATGTGCACGAAGCCGTCGTCGTCCACGTAACAGATGTCGCCGGTGTTGAAGTAGCCGTCCTGGATCGCCTCGGCGGTGGCCTCGGGCCGGTTGAGGTAGCCCTTGATCACCGCCGGGCCGCGAACCCAGAGCACGCCGACATCCCCGACGACCACCTGCCGGCCGGCGTCGTCGAGAACCTTGTGGTCGAAGGTGGGCATGAGCGGGCCGGCCGAGGTGGGCTTGGCCGTGAAGAACGCCGAGGCCACGCCGGTCACGATGCCGTGCGTCTCGGTGAGGCCGTAGCCGGTGGCGGGCTGCACGGCGCCCTTGGCACGGTCGATCTTGTCGACCAGATCGGGCTGCAGCGGCGCCCCGCCGCCGCCGAGGGCGGCCAGCGTGGAGGTGTCGCGGGTCTCCCAGTCGGGGTGCATCAGCAGCTCGCGGCTCATCGTAGGCACGCCGGTGAAGCTGCTCACCTCCTCGCGCTCGATCAGCTCCAGCGCACGCCCGGCGTCCCAGCGGTGCAGCAGCACGATCTTGGCCCCAAGCGCCGTGACCGGGTGCAGCACGCAGTTGTTGGCGGTCACGTGGAACAGCGGCGTGGGCACCATCACCGCAGGCGGCGCCTCCCGTGCGGTCTCGGGCGTGATCCCGGCTGCGGCTGCGGCCTGCTGGCCGGCGGTGGCGGCCACGGTGTTGGCGAAGGCCATGTGCAGCAGATTGTGGACGCTGCCCCGATGGGTGAGCTGGGCGCCCTTGGGCGTGCCGGTGGTGCCGGAGGTGTAGAAGATGCAGATGTCGTCGTCGGGGGCGATCCCGGCGGGCGGCAGCGCCTCGGGGGCATCCGCGGCGGAGACGACGTCGGACCAGCGCGAGGCGTCGTCGGGAAGGGCTCGGTCGCTGCGCACGGAGATCACGTGCAGCGGCCCGGCGGCTCGCACCTCCGCCAGATGCCCGATCAGGCGCTCGAGGCGCTCGTCGTCGACGATGACGACCTTGGGCCCGCTGTCGAGCAGCGCGAAGGACATCTCGGGGCCGGTCCACCAGGCGTTCATGCCGACCGCCGCCGCTCCCAGCGAGACGACCGCCCAGTACGACAGCACCCACTCGGGGTAGTTGCGCATGGCGATCGCCACCCGGTCGCCCGGCCCGACTCCGTGGGTCTCGCGCAGGGCGTGCGCCAGCGAGCGCACCATGGCATGCGCCTCGGCGTAGCTGAGCCGCTCGTCCTCGAAGACGATGTATGGCGCGTCGCCGTGGGCGGCGGAGGCCTCCCACACCAGGCGCATGTTCGCCGGCGCGGCCTTGAATACCCGCATGGGCATGCCGCGCACCTCGGCGTCGACGATCTCGAACGGGCCTCCGGGGGCGGTGAACTGGTCCCAGGTGTCTCGCAGCATGCGCATCAGCGGGTCGGTCATGGTCTGTATTGCTAGCGCGCCTAGCCTCGTGGCGTGCAACCCCGAGCCGCTGCCGCGCCGCAGACCGCCACTGCCGATCAGCCGACCGCCGAGGCAGACGACGACACGGCCGATGCGTCGCAGGTCGGTGCTGCCGACCCGCTGATCGCTCAGGCAGATGACCCTGGGCCCGGCTTCGACGCCGACGCGGTGATCCTCAAGGTGCTGGCCGACAAGTCGGTGACCCCCGACCCGTACCCCTACTACCGGGCGCTGCGCGAGCGTGCCCCGGTACACCGCACCCAGATGTCGGGCCTGTGGGTGCTGTCGCGCTTCGAGGACTGCCGCGCCGCGCTGCGCGACCCCCGCTGCGGCAACCCCACCCCCGAGGCGTTCGAGCAGGGGCGCAGCATCCTCGACGGCTCCGTGCGCAGGCCTCGCAGCCGTGACTCGCTGTCGATGCTCAACCTGAACCCGCCGGACCACACCCGCATCCGGGGCCTGGTGAGCCGGGCGTTCACGCCGCGCCGCGTGGAGCGGATGCGCCCCGAGGTCGCCGCCATGACCGACGGCCTGCTCGACGACATGGGTCCGGTCGGCGACCTGGTCGGCTCGCTGGCCTTCCCGCTGCCGGCCAACGTGATCTCGGCGATGGTCGGCGTGCCGGTGGCCGACCGCGACTGGCTGCGGCCTCGGGTGGCGGACCTGACCGTGGGCCTGGAGCCGACCGCGGACGACCACGAGCTGGCCGCGGCGGATGCCGCATACGGCGAGCTGTGGGAGTTCCTCAGCGAGCTGATCCGCCGGCGTCGCGCCGAGCCCGCGGACGACCTGCTCTCCGCGCTGGTGGAGGCCAGCGACGGCGAGGACAAGCTCAGCGAGAGCGAGGTGCTCACCAACACGCTGCTCATCTACGCCGCCGGCTTCGAGACGACCACCCACCTGCTGGGCAACATGGTGCGCAGCCTGGTCGCCCATCCCGACCAGCACGAGCGCCTGCGCGCCGACCGCTCGTTGATCCCGAGCGCCGTGGAGGAGGTGCTGCGCTTCGACCCGCCGGTGCAGATCGACGCCCGCTTCGTTCACGAAGACATCGAGGTCGGCGGCCAGGCGATCCGCGCCGGCGAGTCGCTGATGACGCTGCTCGGGGCGGCCAACCGAGACCCTGCGGTGTGCGACGACCCGGAGCGCTTCGACGTGGGCCGCAGCGACGCGCAGCTGTTGTCGTTCGGCTCGGGCATCCACTACTGCCTGGGAGCGGCGCTGGCCCGCCTTGAGGGGCAGGTGGTGCTGGAGCGGCTGCTGGAGCGCTACGAGAACTGGGAGATCACCGCCGAGCCGCCGTGGCGCAAGCGCATCACCCTGCGCGGCGTGCAGCGCCTCGACGTGGCGTTTGGCTGAGCGGGGCCTGGCGGGGCTGGGCGGGATTGGGCGGCGGCGGGATTGCGCGGCTGCGCGGCCGGAGCCTGCCCTCAATAGCCCTTCCAGATCGGGTCTCGGCGTTCGCGGAAGCTGGCCACGCCCTCGGCTGAGTCCTCGCTGTGTGAGTTGAGCTCCACGGCGAGGGACTCGTTGTGGATCATCTGCGCCCGGTCGGCATCGAGGCTCTGATTGACGAGCCACTTGGCCAGCCCGAAGGACAGCGTGGGCCCGCCGGCGATCCGCTCGGACCACTCCGTGGCGGCCGCCGCGAGCTCGGCTGCGGGCACCACGGCGTTGACCAGGCCCCACGACTCGGCCTTGGCGGCGGGCAGATCCTCGGCGAACAGGAACAGCTCCATGGTGCGGCGCGGCCCGATGATGCGCGGCAGCAGCCAAGGGCCCAGCGCGTCGGGCACCAGCCCGCGGCGTGCGAACACCTCCACGAACTTGGCGTTCTCCGCGGCGATCACGAGATCACAGGCCAGGGCCAGATGCGAGCCCATCCCCGCGGCGGTGCCGTTGACCGCGGCGATGATCGGTATGTCGGAGTCGAGGATCGCCGGGAACAGCCGGTACTGGCCGTCCAGCATCATGCGTCGGGCGTCGCCGGCGACCTGCTGGGGCACGTCGTCGGGGCGGGGCCGCTCGTAGCCGTGCGACAGGTCGGCGCCGGCGCAGAACAGCCTGTCGCCCGTGGCCGTGAGCACGATGCAGCGTGCCTGCTTGGAGACGTTGAGCCCGTTGATCAGGTCGCGGATGCGGTCGCGGCACGGCGGGTCCAAGGCGTTGCCCACCTCGGGGCGGTCGATCACGATCCAGGCCACGTCGCCTCGCATCTCGAAGCGGATCTGCTCGTCGAGGGGGCGGCTGTCGCTCACAGCCCGACCCTAGCCGTGCGCGCCGCACGGACCCTTCTCACCCGTGCTGGCCGTGGTCGCCCGTGGCGGGCCGTTTTCTGCGGCCAGCCCTGCGCCGGGCCTTGATCCGGCCCCGAATTCCGGCTTTTGCTCCCGCCCCCGAGCGCAGCGAAAATACCCTCTACCTGCGACGATGCAGAAATCCGAAAATTCCCGAAAGAAATTTCGGAAAAAGTGCAAGATTCGAGCCTCTGCCGGCCATATACCCAGTGAGAACCCGAAATCGACCGACGAAAGGAGGTTCGCCCAAGTCCCACAAGCCATCCGAGAAGAAGGGAGGCAAAGCGTCAGCGGCCGCCGGCGACTCGAACACACGAGAGCCGGCGGTCGTGTCGCGTGTTGGGGCGGAAGTCTTGGGGCGGAAGCGCCGGCGGCCGTCTTGCGTCGGCCCGCCCGAGAGGGGAACATCGCGCCATGGCCGACACCGATGCACTCGGCGTCTGGAAGATCGCCGAGGCCGACCCCGATCACCTGGCCGTCGTCGACCCAGAGCACCGGCAGCTGAGCTACGGCGAGCTGGCGGCGCTGACCAACCGCATCTCGCGTGGTCTGGCGGCCGCGGGGCTCGGCGTGGGCGACCAGGTCACCACGCTGCTGCCCAACGGCTTCGAGCAGGTGGCGGTCTGCCTGGCCGCCTTCCAGTCCGGGCTCTATGTGACGCCGGTCAACTGGCACCTGGTCGGCCCGGAGATCTCCTACATCGTCAACGACTCCGAGACCAAGGCGCTGATCGTCCACGAGAGGTTCGCCGCCGAGGCCGTGAGGGTGCTCGACGACTGCATCACGCCCGCCGAGAACCGCTATGCGGTGGGCGAGATCGCCGGCTTCCGTCCGTTCGGCGACCTGATCGACGCCCAGTCCGGCGAGCGGCCCGACGAGCTCGCCACCGGGTCGTTCATGTTCTACACCTCGGGCACGACCGGGCGACCCAAGGGCGTGCGCAGGCCGCTCGATCCCCGCCATCCCGACGAGGCGGCCGCCGCCTCGGGCGGGCTCTTCTTGCTGTTCGGCACCATGCCCCATGACGGCAACGTGCAGATCACCCAGGCGCCGCTGTACCACACCGCCGTCAACAACTGGACCACCATGTCGCTGCACATGGGCCATCCGGTGGTGCTGATGGACCGCTGGACCGCGCAGGGCGCGCTGGAGCGCATCGAGCGCTACAGGGTCACCACCTCGCACATGGTGCCCACCATGTTCAACCGCCTGCTGCAGCTCCCCGCCGAGGAACGCGCCCGCCACGACGTGAGCTCGCTGCGGCGCATGGTTCACGCCGCTGCGCCGTGCCCGGTGGAGACCAAGCGCGCCATGATCGAGTGGTGGGGCGATTCGATCTGGGAGTACTACGCGGCCACCGAGGGCGGCGGCACCTACGTCGGCCCGCAGGAGTGGCTGGCCAAGCCCGGCACGGTGGGCAAGCCGTGGCCGATCTCGCAGGTGATCGTGGTGGACGACGACGGCAACGAGGTCGCGCCCAACGTGAGCGGCACCGTCTACATGAAGATGGGCGATGCGCCGGCGTTCGAGTACAAGGACGACGACGAGAAGACCCAGGGCTCGCGGCTGGGGGACTTCTTCACGGTCGGCGACATCGGCTACCTCGACGAGGACGGCTTCCTGTTCCTCAACGACCGGGCGTCGGAGCTGGTCATCGTGGGCGGGGTGAACATCTATCCCGCCGAGATCGAGGGCGCCTTGTTGCAGCACCCGGCGGTGGGCGACGCCGGTGTGTTCGGGGTGCCCAATGCCGACACCGGTGAAGAGATCAAGGCGGTGATCGAGCTGCGCGAGGGCTGGGCGCCGGGGCCCGAGACCAGCGCGGAGATCATCGCCTGGCTCGGCGAGCGGATCGCCCGCCAGAAGCTGCCGCGCTCGATCGACTACACCGAGGAGATGCCGCGGGACCCCAACGGCAAGCTCTACCGGCGCCGCCTGCGCGACCCTTACTGGGCCGAGCACGACAGCGCCATCTGAGCGGGCTGCGTCGGGCGTCCCTTGTCGGCTCGCTGAGGCCTGCTGAGCCTCAGGGCGGGTAGCTTTACAAAATGCAAAGGACACAGATCGACGCCGCCGAGATCGCCCGGGCGCATCGCTCGCTCGGCCTGGCGACCGACATCGCCGACGAGGGCGTGTACGGGCGCACCGTCGAGCGCTTCGCCGAGCGCAGCATCGCCCTGCCGACCTTCGCCGAGCTGGCCGACCCGTCCACGATCCCCGCCGCCCGCCTGGCGCCGCTGGCAGGCCTCGATCGCAACGAGCCCGACCCCCGCAACCTCTTCCGGGTGCACTGGTTCGGCCGGCTCGACGGCTCCGGCCCGCACCCGGTGCCCGACTTCATCGAGCTCCCGCAAGCGCTGAGCGGCGTGGAGGCCCGCATCGTGATGCTGCTGGGCAACCGCTTCCCGATGATCCGAGCCCACAAGGTGCTCGCCGCGTATGCCTGCCTGGTGCCCCGGCTCGTGACCGGGCGCTTCGACCCGACCGTGCGCCGGGCCGTCTGGCCGTCCACGGGCAACTACGCCCGAGGCGGCATCGCCATATCGCGGATCATGGACTGCCGGGGCGTGGCCGTCCTGCCCGAGGGCATGAGCAAGGCCCGCTTCGACTGGCTGGAGCGCTGGACGCTCGACCCGGCTGCCGACATCATCCGCACCCCCGGCACCGAGTCCAACGTGAAGGAGATATACGACGCCTGCCACGAGCTCGACCGCGACCCGGCGATCGAGATCATCAACCAGTTCTCGGAGTTCTCCAACCACCTGGGCCACTACGCGGTCACCGGGCCCGCCCTGGAGCGGGCCTTCGAGGACGCCGCCGGCTCGGGCTCGGGCCGCGCTCGCCTGGCGGCCTTCGTGTCGGCGTCGGGATCGGCGGGCACGCTGGGCGCGGGCGACTACCTCAAGGAGCGCCACTGCTCGCGCATCGTGGCGGTCGAGGCGCTGGAGTGCCCGACGCTGCTGGAGAACGGCTTCGGCGACCACAACATCCAGGGCATCGGCGACAAGCACGTGCCGCTGATCCACAACGTCGCCAACACCGACGACGTGGTGGCGGTGAGCGACCGCTCGACCGACGCCCTCGATGCGCTGTTCAACTCGCCGGCGGGCAAGGCCCATCTCGTGGATCGGGTGGGCCTCGATGCCGGCCTGGTGGAGTCGCTGCAGCACCTGGGCTACTCGTCGATCTGCAACGCCCTGGCGGCGATCACGATTGCCAAGGCGCACGGCTTCGGGCGCGACGACGTGATCGTGACCGTGGCCACCGACGGCAGCGAGCTCTACGACTCCGAGCGGGCCGAGTACCTGGCCGCCCGGCACCCCGACGGCTACGACGCCGTGGCCGCGGCGGCGGATTTCGGGCGGGAGCTGGAGGCCTGCGACACCGCCGAGCATCTCGAGCTCAGCGAGCGGGAGCGGCGGCGCATCTTCAACCTGGCCTACTTCACCTGGGTGGAGCAGCAGGGCATCGCCTTCGACGACTTCTGCGCCCGTGCGCATCGGGGCTTCTGGGACCGGATGCGCCATTTCACGGCCGACTGGGACGAGCTGATCGCCGAGTTCAACGCCCGCGCCGGGACCAGAGACGACGACTGATCTCCACATGGCCGAAGCTGACGAGGCCGATCCTGGGCCGGCCGACGCTGGTCGGGCAGGCTCTGAGGCGGGCGACTCCGGGTTGCCCGCGTCGACTTTCGAGCGCTACGCGGACCGGCTCGACGCCGCTGCGGCGGTGGCCGACGGCGCCATCAGCCGCGACGAGCTGATCGCCTGCATCCGCCGCATCGACGCCGCGGTGGCCGCCGTGGAGGGCCGCGGCTTCGAGCCCACGCCGTTTTCGCCCCAGGCCGATCTGGCCGAGGCCATCGGCTTTGGCGGGGCCGAGCTGTGGGTCAAGGACGAGACGCACAACGTGTCGGGCAGCCACAAGGCGCGCCATTTGTTCACCGCGGCGCTGGCCGTCGAGCTGGGCTCTGCTGCCCCTGGTGACGGCGACAGCGACGGCCCGCTGGCGATCGCCAGTTGCGGCAACGCCGCTCTCGCCGCAGCGGTGGTGGCCGCGGCGCTGCAGCGAGAGCTGGAGGTGTTCGTGCCGGTCTGGGCCAACGAGTCAGTGGTGGAACGGATCGGCGCGCTGGGGGCGAAGGTGGTGCGGGTGCCCCGCCGGCCGGGGGTGCTGGGCGACCCGGCCCATCACGCCATGGTCGCCGCCGTGGAGGCCGGGGCCACTGCGTTCTCGTGCCAGGGGACCGACACGCCCACGGCGATCGACGGCGGACGCACCATCGCCTATGAGATGGCCGACCAGATCGCAGCGGCCCGCTCGGGCAGCGCCGGTTCGGCGGCGTCGGACAGGTCCGGCTCGGGCGAGGGCGGCTCGGCAGAGCCTGGGCACCTCATCGACAGGCTGTTCGTGCAGGTCGGCGGCGGCGCGCTGGGCTGCGGCGTCGTCAGCGGCTTCGCCCGCATCGCCGAGGAGACCGACATGCCCGTGGTACACGTCGTCCAGCCCGTCGGCAACCATCCGCTGGCGCTGGCCTGGGACACGCTGGTCGCAGAGCTGCTCGGCACCGGGTCGCCGGGCGCAGCGCCGCCGGCCGGCAACGCCCGACGGGCCGCGGCTGCAGCCGAGCTGGGCGCAGTCAGCGCCGAGGCCCGCCGCGAGATCGTCCGCCGACTGCACAGCGACCCGCAGCGCTGGATGCGGCCCTGGCCCGAGGAGCCCGCATCGGTCGCCGACGGCATCCTCGACGACATCACCTACGACTGGGTGCCGCTGATCGAGGCGATGCTGGCCACCGGCGGGCACCCGATCGTCTGCCCCGAGGCCGACCTGCGAGAGGCGCATCGCCTGGGCCGGCGCCACACCGGGATCGACGTCAGCCCGACCGGCACGGCCGGCCTGGGCGGCCTGCTCACCCTGCAGCGCGAGGTGCCCGACGCAATCGGCGGCAGCGAGCGGGTGGCGGTGATGTTCACCGGGCGCCTGCGCCCCGGCGATCCGCTGCCAGAGAGCGACTGAGGCTCTGTGACTGAGCCCCCCGACCATGACAGCGTGCCCGCCGCCGGCAGCGTTGCCGCGTTCGCCCCGTCGCCCGCCGCGCCCGGCTCGGCGCAGACCCAGGCGCAGGCTCGCCGCGAACGGCGCATCCTCACCCTGGCGGTGGTGCTGTCTTCGGCGGCAGTGGCCCAGGCGTTCGGCCGCTTCACCTGGGGCGTGGTGCTGCCCGAGGCCCGCGCCGACGTGCTGGACGGCTCCAACACCCTCGCCGGCCTCTTCGGCTCGCTCAACGTGGGCGCTTACCTGGCGGGGACCCTGGTCGTCGGCTGGCTGGCGTCGCGGCTCACCCTGGTCGGGCTGGTGCGCCTCGGCCTCACGCTGTCCACCGCAGGCATCGCCCTGGCCTCCTTCACCACCGACCCGGTGCTGCTCGGCGCGGCGCTGGCCGTCATGGGGCTCGGCGGGGCCGCCATCTGGGTGCCCGCGCCGGGCATCGCAGCCAGGCTCTTCCCCGACAACCGCAGCGGGCTGGCCACAGGGCTCATCGGGGCGGGGATCGGCTGCGGCATCGTCTTCGCGGGCCGCCTGGCGGGCTGGGCCAACGACGGCTCGCTGCACTCCTGGCAGCGGGTCTACCGCATCGAGCTGGCCATCGCCGTGGTCGTGCTGGCGCTCGCATTCGCCGGGCTGCGCTCCCAGGGCCAGCACCCCAGCGCCTCGGGCGGGTTCGGCGGCTTCCGGGCGCTGCGCACGATGCAGGGCTGGAAGGCGCTGACCGCCGCCTATGCGGCCTTCGGCTTCAGCTACATCCTGGTGATCGCTTTCATGGTGGCCCGCCTGGAGGACGACAGCGGCTTCTCCGAGGAGCGGGCCGCTTTCATGTTCTCGGTGGTCGGCATGGCGATCATCGTCGGCGGGCTCACGATCGTGCCGCTGTCTGACCGGATCGGGCGCCGGGTCACCCTGGTCGGCGCCTTCGCCATGTGGGCGGCGGCGTCGCTGGCGATCCTCAGCGGGTCGCTGCCGCTGGTGCTGGTGGCGGCGTTCGCCGTGGGGCTGATGTTCTCGGCGATTCCGGGCACGATCATCGCCCACGTGGTCACCCACACCGACTCGGCGACCTACGGCCCTGCCTTCAGCGCGGCCACGCTGGCCTTCGGCGTGGCCCAGGCGGTGTCGCCTCAGATCGGCGGGGCGCTGGCGGACTGGCAGGGCTCGTTCACGGGGGTGTTCGTGCTGGCCGCCGCCGTGGCGCTCGGCGGGGCGGCCGCAGCGACCCGCCTGCGCGACTGAGCGGCGCACTCGACGCCGGCTGTTCTGTCGTCTGACTTCGGCGTGTTGCGGGATGACGGCGACTCTTTGCCTGCTGCTGTTCTGGATGACGAGCGGCTGTTGCCTGCTCTGCCGGACGGCGAGCGTCAGCTCACGGCAGAGTCACAGACGGCCACGGCTAGCCTCGGGCCTTCATGTGGCTGGAAATCCTCATCGTCGTCGTGGTGCTGGCGGCCGTCGTGGCCTCCGTGGTGGTGGTCCGCAGCATCCGGGCCTCGGAGCGGCCTGTCGAGGCAGCCCGACCCGACGACGCTGCCGAGCCTGCCGCCCCCGTCCCGCCGGGCGAGCCCCTTGAGACCGAGCCTGCGGCGGATGCTGCCCCGAGCTTCCGGGAGCGTCTCTCGACGGCCCGAGCGTCGCTGCAGGGCCTGCTCGGCGGGGTCTTCGGCGGCGGCGTCGGCGCGTCCACCTGGGACGACCTCGAAGCCGTGCTGATCCGTGCCGATCTCGGGGTTGCCACATCGAGCGCCGTGATGGAGGCCGTGAAGGCCAGAGCCACCGAGGACGGCATCACCGACGCGGCCCTGCTGGTCGATCTGGTCAAGGACGAGATCGAGGCCAGGCTCTCGGGCCACGACCGCTCGCTGTCGGACGACCCGTCGTCGGCAGGCGGCGAGGCAGGCCCGGCGGTGTGGCTGTTCGTCGGCGTCAACGGCTCGGGCAAGACCACCACGATCGGTAAGCTCGCCGCCCGCGAATCGGCAGCCGGCAAGTCGATCGTGCTCGCCGCGGCGGACACCTTCCGCGCCGCGGCGACCGAGCAGCTCACGATGTGGGCCGAGCGCAGCAACGTCGACATCGTGCGGGGCGCCGAGGGCGCCGATCCGTCGTCGGTGGTCTTCGACGCCATCGGGCGAGCCGGCGCACGCGGCGCCGATCTGGTCATGGCCGACACCGCGGGCCGGCTGCAGAACAAGACCAACCTGATGGCCGAGCTGCGCAAGGTGCGCCGCACCGCCGACAAGGGCGCGGGCACCGTCACCGAGACGCTGCTGGTGCTCGACGCCGGCACCGGCCAGAACGGGCTCAGCCAGGCACGGGTGTTCACCGAGGCGACGGAGGTGACCGGCGTGGTGCTGACCAAGCTCGACGGCTCGGCCAAGGGCGGCATCGTGGTGGCGATCCACACCGATCTGGGGCTGCCGGTGAAGCTGGTGGGACTGGGCGAGGGCCCTGGC
The DNA here is from genome assembly GCA_965214285.1 of Acidimicrobiales bacterium. Lineage (GTDB taxonomy): Bacteria > Actinomycetota > Acidimicrobiia > Acidimicrobiales > Aldehydirespiratoraceae. Next base: position 2,737,550 of record OZ243946.1, on the reverse strand, counting down.
GACCTGGTGCCATTCGACGAGCGCGAGTTCGTCGATGCCCTGTTCGACTGAGCCGCCGTCCCCCTCTCTCAGCCGTGCAGTGCCTGGTCACGGCCGGGTCTGGACCGGGGCTCGACCGGGTCTCGGTCTGGTCTCGCCGGCCTGGAGCGATTCGGGGGAGTCGCCTGCCCCTTCGCTCAGCCGAGCTGGTCGTGGCCGCAGTCGGCCAGAGCGTCGTCCAGGGACGAGACCGCGGCACGCACCCGTGCCTGATCGGTCTGGGCTGAGGCTTCCGCGAGGGCGTCGCCCAGCGAGTCGCTGTCGTCGAGCGCCTGCTTGGTGAGCAGCACCAGATCCAGCAGGCGCGCCATCTCGACGGCCAGCGCCGTCGGCGCCACCGCCTGGGCTTCGGACAGGGCCGCCTGCAGGTTCACCACGTCGTCGGCGTGGTCTCCTGCGGCGGACCCGTCGAGGATCCCGCCCCAGGCCCCCACCGGCGCCAGCAGTGCGCACCAGGCGAGCTCGTCGACTCGGGGCTCGGTGACCGCCTCGGCCTGCACGCCGTGCTCGTCGACGCTGGTTTCGCCGCCGCGGGAGACCACCAGCGCAGCCACGGCGAACCCCGCCACGAGCACGACGATCACCAGCCATTGCCGCAGCGAGAAATCCACCACCGGAAAGCTACCGCCCTGCGACAGGCAGGTTCGGGGAGCAGACCGCCGAGACGTCCCGAGCCGCAGTCGAGAACCACCAGCGGCCGGGCTGCGGGCTATGCTAGTGCTGAGAACCTTGCAGATATAGCAAGGTATTCAGTATGGCTGTGAATATCGTTGCCCGACTCGGGGATCTCCCCGCCGCTCAGGACGGCTACTTCACGCGCGCCCAGGCTGCAGCAGCCGGCGTTGCCGACTACGACCTGACCCGCTCTGTCCAACGCGGCTTCATCGATCGAGTCGGCCACGGCGTGTACCGGGTCGCCGGCGCCGGCGACGATCATCTCGCAGAACTGCGTGTGGCCTGGCTGCGACTCGACCCCGCCGGCCCGCCCCGGCAGCGCCTCACCGGCCCCACGATCTGGGTGGCGCGCGAGTCGGCAGCCGTGGTTCACGGATTCGGCGTCTTCACGCCGCGGGATCACACCTTCATCTCGATCCGCCGCCTCCAGCCAGGCGCCGGCGTCACCGTGCTGCGGCGCAGCGGGGGCCTTCAGCGAGCCGACTGGCAGGTCAAGCAGGGCTTTGCCGTCACCACTGTGGGCCGCACCGCCGCGGATCTTCTCGCTGCGAGTGCCGACGGCGGCCACGTCGGCCGCTTTCTCGGCGATGCCCTCCGCGCAGGGGCTGCTACGATTGGCGATCTCAGCCGTCGGCTGTCGCTTCCTCCTGAGACGATCAAGGCACTGCTGACCCAAGGTGCCCCGCACTCCCAGGAACCTCTCGATGTCTGACCAACCCGCACGCCCGGCCGTCCCCTATCGAACTGCTGACGCATTCAGGAGGGCAGTCGTCGACCGGATCGCACGTGCTGCCAAGTCCAGCTCGTTCAGCATTGCCCAACTCCGCCGCCAGTTCGCCTACGACCGGCTCCTCACGCGAGTCTTCGCGGCCTATGGCTCCCAGTGGGTCCTCAAGGGCGCGGGCGGGCTCCTTGTTCGAGTCCCCGCCCATGCTCGCCACAGCCTCGACCTCGACCTGTTCTACCAAGGCGAAATGACGGTCGCCATACGCCAACTCGAGCAACTCGGCGCCGACGGCAGTTTCGGAGACTACTTCACCTTCGACGTCACGACTGGCGCACGACCTGCCACCAGAGCGATCAATGTCGAGATGTCCGTCGTGGCCTACCTGGGCGAGCGCGAGTTCGAACGCTTCAGGATCGACCTCGTCTTCTCGTCCAACATGACCGCACCGCCAGAGATCATCGACGTCATCCGCCCGGTCGAAATACCGGGTCTGCCAGTCTCGACATTTCGGGTCTATCCCATCGTCGACCACATCGCAGACAAGCACGCCGCCATGATCGAGACCCATGGCGCAATCGAGAGCACCCGTTACCGGGACCTCGTCGATCTTGTGATCATCGCCGCAACGCAGACCGTCGAAGCCAAAGCCCTCCGAAGAGCGATGTTCAGCGAGTATGCCCATCGTGGTCTGGCCGCTCCGGAACGTGTCACGTTGCCATCCGATCGCTGGCATGATGGATATCGGCAGGTAGCGAAAGACGTGCCCAACCTGACTCACCGCACCGCCGGCCAGGCGGTCGAATTCGTCGGCAGGATGCTCGACCCCATCCTGGCCGGCCGAGAAACAGGCACGTGGAACCCGACCACGGCACAGTGGCAGGACTGACGGCGCAGGCTCTGCGGGTGGGGTGGCGGCGGTAGGGTGCCGCTGATGTTCGACGCCCTGTCCAGCCGCTTCGACCAGATATTCGGGCGCATCCGCGGGCGGGGGAAGCTGTCTGCGGCCGACGTCGACGAGGTGCTGCGCGAGATCCGCCTGGCGCTGCTCGACGCCGACGTTCACCTCGATGTGGTGGCCGGCCTCGTCGAGCGGATCCGGGAGCGGGCCGTGGGGGAGGAGCTGTCCAAGGCGCTCAACCCGACCCAGCAGATCGTCAAGATCGTGCTCGACGAGCTGACCGCCTCGCTCGGCGGCGCCTCGATGCAGATCGCCTACGCCTCCAAGCCGCCGACCGTGATCCTGCTGGCGGGCCTGCAGGGCACAGGCAAGACCACCAACGCCGCCAAGCTCGCCCAGTGGTTCAAGAAGCAGGGCCGCAACCCGCTGCTGGTCGGCGCCGACTTGCAGCGCCCCGCGGCGGTCGAGCAGCTGCGCACGCTCGGTGTCCAGATCGAGGTGCCGGTTCACTCCGAGGCCCGCGACCCGGTGAAGGCCGCCCGCCGGGGCGTCGCCGAGGCCCGCAATACCGCCCGCGACGTGGTGATCGTCGACACCGCCGGACGCCTGGCCGTGGACGACGAGCTGATGCGTCAGATGCGGCGCATCTCCGACGCCGTGAACCCCGACTACACGTTGTTGGTCGTCGATGCCATGACCGGCCAGGATGCCGTCAACAGCGCCGTCGCCTTCAACGACACCCTCGAGCTCGACGGGGTGATCCTGACCAAGCTCGACGGCGATGCCCGAGGCGGCGCCGCGCTGTCGGTCAAGGAGGTGGTCGGCAAGCCGATCGCCTTCGCCTCGCTGGGCGAGAAGATCGCCGACTTCGAGATCTTCCACCCCGACCGGCTCGCCGGGCGCATCCTGGGCATGGGCGACGTGGAGACGCTCATCGAGAAAGCCGAGGAGGCCTTCGAGCAGGAGCAGGCCGAGGAGGCCGCGGCCCGCCTGCTGGAGGGCACCTTCACGCTCGACGACTTCCTCGACCAGATGAGGCAGCTTCAGAAGATGGGGCCGCTCGGGAACCTGGTCTCGATGATGCCGGGCATCCCCAAGGAGGCCCGGGACGTGGAGATCGACGACAGCCATCTGGGCCGGGTGGCGGGGATCATCCACTCGATGACTCCGGCGGAGCGCATCGACCCCGACGTGATCGACGCCTCCCGCCGGCGGCGCATCGCGGCGGGCTGCGGCCGCTCTCCGGCGGACGTGAAGGCGCTGCTGGACCAGTTCGGCCAGATGCGCAAGATGATGAAGCAGTTCTCGGGCTTCGGCACCAAGAAGCAGAGCCGCTCCGGCCGGGGCAAGAAGCGCGGCGGTTCCGGGGGGCGGGTCGCGGGCCGTCCTGCCTCGGGCCGTGCCGGCGGCGGGCGCGGCGGCGGTCGTGGGGGCAGCAAGGGCCGGGCCAAGGGCGGCAGGGTCACCGAGAAGGGCCCGGCCAAGGTCGACAAGGCCTCGCTGACGCTGCCCGGCCTCGAAGAGCTCCAAGAAGGCGGCTTCGGGCGCTTCAAGGGCTGACACCCCGCACTGTCACACCCCGTGAATGGGGTGGCCGGGTAACATCTCTCGGCCATTGCCGGTCTTGACGGCCAGTGCGTATGACGGTCAGCGTGGTGCGGTGAACCCCATGTCTTCGAGCAGCGCGCTGAGCCGCTCGCGCAGAGCGTCTTCGGAGAAGTGCCGCACCGCCAGACGGCGGTTGTGCTCCAGCAGGCCAGGGTCGGGCGCGTCCAGGAAGCGCCCCAGCGGGCCGGGGTCGTCCGCGGGGAACCAGCGGAATCCAAGGGCTGCCAGTTCGCCGGCCACCGGGTAGTCGCCCACCGCCGCCGGCAGACGATGGATCGCAGCCTCGACGGGCGGCAGCCCGAAGCCCTCCCAGGTGCTGGGGAACAGCACCCCGTCCGCAGCGCTGTAGAGCTCGCCCGCGGCCGCCCCGAGCGTTCCCCGCACCACCGGGCAGGCGGCGCCTGACAGCAGCGAGCGGAGCTGCTGGTCGTAGCCCTCCTCGGCCGGCCCCCACAGCCAGTAGACGGCATCGAGCGCCTCGGCCAAGGCGATGGCGGCGGCGACGTTCTTGCGGGCGATCGCCCGCACGGGATGCGCCAGCAGCCGCGCCTGCGCTCCAACGCCCAGACGGGCCCGCAGCCCCGAGCGGTCGCTGCTGCGGATGACCGTGGGCAGGCCGCTGTAGACGCAGCGCGCCGTCAGGCCGCGCTCTGCCATCTCGGCGACCGTCAGCTCGTTGATCGTCACGTGACGCCAGGCCGGGTCGTCGACGGGCAGGGCCGTGACATCGGCGAAGCGCTCGCGCTGCCAGGGCGGGTCGTGGTGGTGCATCACCGCGGGCCGCCCCGCCAGCACCTCGGCCAGCACCTCGGCGGCTGGGAGGTTCAGCGGGATCGTGGCGAGGTTGGCGACGACGACCAGATCGGCGTCGGCAACCGCAGCCTCGATCTCGGCGCGGCTCGGCGGCTCGGCGGCGCCGATCGCCAGAGAGGGTACGGTCCGGTCCACCGGGCCTTCCCCGGCGACGGTGACCGTGTGGAATCCGAGCTCTGTCAGCGCTCGCTGCCAGCTTCGGGCGACGATCGACACGCCATCGTGCATTCCCAGCCGAAACGAGACCAGGGCGCACACGGGCATGCCCCACACGATGCCAAGCGACAGCGGCGACCGCACCGTCCACGCCGGCGGCAGCGGTACCGACAGCGACGCTCGCAGCAGCGAGCTGCGCAGCCGCGTGCGGGAGGTGATGCAGGGCCACTGGGTCGACGAGCCCGGATACGCGGTGCCGAACCCGACCGTGTACCCGTACCAGTGGCTCTGGGACAGCTGCTTCCATGCCGTGATCTGGCTGGGGCTGGGCGAGGCGGAGCGGGCGCTGGCCGAACTGCGCTCTGCGCTGCTGCCGATCGACGAGTCAGGCCACGTGCCCCACATGCGCTACCGCCGCGACCCGCAGCGCTCGCTGGAGCTGTGGGGACGACGGGGCTCGTCGTCGATCACCCAGCCCCCGGTCTACGGCCACGCGCTGGCAGAACTGCTGCGAGCGGGCGTGCCCGGCGCCGACGAGCTGGTCGAGCCGGCCCGGCGCGGCCTGGGGTTCCTGCTCCAGCGCCGTCGCCGGGATCGCAGCGGCCTGCTGTCGGCGGTTCATCCTTGGGAGACGGGCTTCGACGACACCCCTCGCTTCGACGACTACTGCCCGGGCGAGGGCTTCGAGCGCCGGCGCTGGGCGGCGCGCAAGACGGAGCTGCTGGCGAGCATCGAGCGCGGCAGCCTGGGGGAGCCTCTGGCGAATGCGGCCTTTTGCGCGGCGCCGGTGTCGTTCTCGGCGATCACGGCCCGCTGCGGGCTCGAGCTGGCCGCAGCGACCGGCGACGACCGCCTGGCTTCGCAGGCCGCCGAGCTGGGCGCAGCGGTCGACGCCCGCTGGGACCCGGACCTGGCGACCTGGGTCGACGCCGGCCCCGCCGAGACCGGCTCGGGACGCGTCCGCACCGTCGGGGGGCTGCTGGGGCTGCTCGTCAGCACCGAGGCTGACCGCAGGGCGCTGGCCGAGGCGCAGCTCACCGACCCTGAGGCTTATGGCGCGGCCTTCGGCCCGCGGGGCGTACACCGCGACGAGCCGGCCTATGACCCCGACGCCTACTGGCGAGGCCCGGTGTGGCCGCAGCTCGCCTATCTGCTGGGGCGCGAGCTGAGCGAGGCGGGCGCCGCACGCCTGGCCGAGACCACGCGGGCGGGTGCGGTCGCCTCGGGGCTGGCGGAATACTGGAATCCCGAGACCGGCGAGGGCCACGGGGCGGTCCCGCAGTGCTGGGCCGGCCTGGCGCTGCTGATGGGCCCTGGCCGAGCGCCCGGCTGAGACGGCAGCGCCTGCGACGGCAGCGCCTGAAGCGCTTGCGGCGGCCGGGGAGAGAGCCTCAGAGCCCGGCGGAGCGAGCCGTGCCCACCAGGCGCTCGCCGTCGTCTCGGCGCACCAGGCAGTGGATGCCCCGATACGGGTAGGTGGCGTCTGTGAAGTCTTCGAGGTTGGGAGTGAGAACCTCGATCTCCAGGGCGCTGGTCTCGTAGGCCGAATCGGCCCAGTGCTCGAACAGCGGGTAGCAGGACTGCAGGGCGAAGTCCTCCATGGCGGAGTCGCCGGGATAGACGGTGGCATCGGAGGGGTAGTCGAGGAGAGAGAAGACCTGGTACATGTGCGGCACGCTGCAGCTGAGACGGGTCGTGGTCGCCCGCTTGCGCCCCGAGACCAAATACTCGACGCGATCGAAGCAGTCGTCGATGTCGAGGTTGTAGTGGGCGATCACCTGGCCGCTCGGCACGGCAGCGCGCGCGGGCGTGTCGTCCTCGGCCGCGGCGCTGTCTGACGACGAGGCACCGGCGGAGTCGCCGGAGACAGCGCCGTCGGCTCCATCAGCGTCGCCCTCGGAGGCGGCATCGCCGGAAGCAACGCCGGCGCCGTTCGCCGTGGGCAGGTCGGTGCGCTCGTGGGGCTGGCGGGCACGGTCGTCGATGGCGGCGCTGGCAGCCGCCGCGGGGTCGCGCTCGGGCGCCGGGCCGGCGTCGTCGCTGCACGAGCCCAGGCCCAGCACGAGGCCCCCGGCCACGACGGCGCTGAACGCTTCGAGAAGCCGTCGGCGCATCACAGCCACAGGCTAGATACCGCTAGCGTGCCGGCGTGTCCGTGGTGTCGCTGAGGGGCGTGGTCGCTGTGCTCGGGCGCTTCCCGGCGCTGGCTGGCGTGGACCTCGAAGTCGCCGAGCGCGAGGTGGTGCTGCTGCAGGGCCCCAACGGCGCCGGCAAGTCGTCGCTGCTGCGGCTCTGCGCCGGGCTGCTGGCGCCGCGGGCCGGCACGGCGCTGGTGCTGGGCTGCGACCTGAGACGGGATCGGGCGGCGGTTCGCCGCTCTGTCGGCCTTCTGGGCCACGACACCGCCCTCTACGACGAGCTGACCGTGGACCAGAACCTGCGATTCTGGGCTGCGGCGTCCAGGGTCGACAGCGATGCCGTGCCGGCGGCCCTGGACCGCCTCGACGTGCCCGCCCGGCTGCGCGATGTGGCCGTTGGCAGGCTGTCCGCGGGGCAGCGCCGGCGGGTGGGGCTGGCTGCGGTGGTGGTCCGCCGCCCCAGGCTGTGGCTGCTCGACGAGCCCCACGCCGGGCTCGACCAAGCAGGCCGCGATCTCGTCGACACGCTGGTGGGCGATGCTGCGGCGGCAGGGGCGACGGTGCTGCTGGCATCGCATGAGCTCGACCGCACCCTGGACCTGGCCACCCGACGCGTCGCCGTCGCCGGCGGCATGGTGATCGCCGACACCCCCCGTCGACAGGACCCTCCTGCAGAACCCGGGGACGCCTCGGTGCAAGACCCGTCGCAGCACACGGGCACATCGGCCAGAGCGCAGGGCGGCAGCGATGTGGCGTGACCTGCGCCTCGTAGCCGGCAAGGATCTGCGCATCGAGCTGCGCTCACGGGTGGCCGTCAGCCAGATCCTGCCCTTCGCGTTGTTGGTGCTGGTCCTGTTCGGCTTCACCCTCGACGCCGACCGGGCGGTGCTGGAGCGCGCCGCGCCCGGCCTGTTCTGGATGGCTGTGCTTTTTGTGTCGGTGGTGGCGGTTCACCGCTCGACCGCCATCGAGACCAGCGACGGCGCCCGCCGCAGCCTGCTGCTCGCCGGGGTCGAGCCGATGGCGGTCTTCGCCGGCAAGTCCGCGGCGATAGCTGTGCAGCTGCTGGCCGTGCAGGCGCCGCTGGCCGGCGGGATCGTGGTGCTCTACGGCGCCGAGGTCGAGGACTGGCCGCTGCTGGCGGTCACCTGTGTGGTCGCCAGCGTCGCCATCGCCTCCACGGGTAGCCTGTTGGGCGCGCTGGTGGCCCAGTTGCGGGCCAGGGAGACGCTGCTGCCGATCCTGTTGTTCCCGATGCTGGCACCGGTGCTCATCGCCGCCACCCGGGCCTTCGACGACGCGCTCGGGACCGTCGCCGTCGATGGCTGGGCCTGGCTGGGCCTGCTCGCCGGCTTCGGGGCGCTCAACGCCACGCTCGGGGCATGGGCCTACGGCGTGCTCCTGGAGGAGACATGACACAAGCGACCGCCGCAGGCACCGGATCTCCGGCCACCCGGCTGCTGGGCGTGGCGGTGCTGGCCGGCCTGGCGGCTTTGGTGCTGCTGGGCTTCTTCGCCGCCCCCGAAGACGACGAGCAGCGCGACGCCGTGCGCATGATCTTCATCCACGTGCCCTCGGCGTTCCTCACTTACACCGCATTCGTGACCACCGCGATCGGCTCGGCGATGTGGCTCTGGAAGCGCTCGGCGTGGTGGGACCTGGTCGCCCACGGCGCCGCCGAGATCGGCGTGATCTTCTGCGGGCTCACCCTGTTCACAGGCTCGGTGTGGGGCCGGCCCACCTGGAACACCTACTGGGACTGGGGCGACGTGCGCCTGGTCACCACGCTGATCCTGATGCTGATGATGGTCGGCTACCTGGCGGTGCGCGCCGCGGGCGGCAACGACGACGCCACGGCCACGCGGGCGGCGGTGATCGGGCTGATCGCGGCGCTCAACATCCCGATAGTGAACCGCAGCGTGGAGTGGTGGTTCGACCGCACGCTGCATCAGAAGTCGTCGCTGACCGACGGCAACCTCGAAGACCTCACCCTGTTCACGCTGGTGGTCGGCATCGTGGTCTGGGCGCTGGCGTTCGCCTGGGCGCTCGTCCACCGCTTCCGGATCGGCTGGCTCCAGCGCCAGGTGCTCGCCGCCGAGCTCGACGAGACCCTCGCCGCCCGCCGCGCCGAGGCCCTGACCGGCTCGGGGGATCAGCCGTGACGCATCTGGGCTATCTGCTGGTCGGCTGGGGCGTGACTCTCGCCGTGGGCGGGCTGTACGCCGCATGGCTGATCGTGCGCGGGCGCAGGCTCACGGCGCGCACGCCCGAGCCGCGTCGCCGCTGGATGACCTCCGAGGATCCGACGTGAGCGACACGCTGGGTGGGCCCGACATGAGCGACGCCTCGCTGGCGCCGCGCCCGCCGCGCCCCTCACGCCGCCGTCGCCCGGTGCTGGCCGCGGGGATCGCGCTGGCGGTTGCCGGGGCCGTGGTGTTCCTGGTCGTGAACCTGGTGAGCGGGTCGCTGTACTTCTACAACGCCGACGAAGCCGTCGAGCGGCGCGCCGAGCTAGGCGACGACCGCTTCACCCTGCAGGGCTCGCCGGTGCGCTGCAGCGTCACCCGCGGCTTCGACGACGGCACAGTGGTGGCGTTCAGCGTGTTCTTCGGCGGCGTGGCGGTCGACGTCGTACACCGCGGCGCGCCGGCCGAGCTGTTCGAGGAAGAGGTCACCGTCGTGCTCGACGGCGCCTGGGTCAATGGCACCGCCCCGGTCGCCGGCTTCGAGGGCCTCGCGGACGACGGCTGGCACTTCGCCTCGGACCGGATGCGGGTCAAGCACGACAACGACTACCGCAACGACGACGGCTACGACGAGCGCCTCTCCGAAGGCGCCCAGGCCGTCGCCGAGGCCGCGGCGGCGTGCGAGATCTGATGCCCGACAACGAGCGCGGCCCGAGGCCGGCGTCGTGAGGAACACCGTCCTGGGCTCGGCCGCGGTCGCCGTGGGCCTGGCCTGCGCGGTGTCGGGCATCGTGGTGGTCGCCATGGGCCTGGCCGGACGCAGGCGCAACTGGTGGTCCGAGACCCGCCTGCTGACGGGGCTGATGGCCGCGGCTGCCGTGGCCGCCTTCGCGGTCATGGAGCGGGCGCTGATCACCCGCGACTTCACGGTGGCCTTCGTGGCCGAGCACGGCTCGACCCGCACCCCGGCGCTGTTCAACTTCGCCACCCTGTGGTCGGCCCTGGAGGGCTCGATCATCCTGTGGACGCTGGTGCTGTGCGGCTACGTGGTGGCCGTGGTCGTGAAGTTCCGAAGCCGCTCAGCCGACCCGATGGTCGCCTGGGCGCTGCTGGTGATGTTCGCGGTGAGCGCCTTCTTCTTCGGGCTCATGTTCGGGCCTGCCGATCCCTTCAACAGCTTCGACCCGCAGCCGCTCGCGGACGGCAGCGCATTCGACGGCCCCGGCCCAAATCCGCTGCTGCAGAACCACATCCTGATGGCGTTTCACCCGCCCGTGCTCTACGGGGGCTACGTGGGCTTCACCGTGCCGTTCGCCTTCGCCATCGGCGCGCTCGCCACCGGCAGGGTGGGCGAGGGCTGGCTGCTGGCGGTGCGCCGCTGGACGCTGGCGGCCTGGGGCATGCTGACGGCCGGCATCGTGCTCGGCGCCTGGTGGAGCTATGAGACGCTCGGCTGGGGCGGCTACTGGGCCTGGGACCCGGTGGAGAACGCCTCGCTGCTGCCGTGGCTGACCGGCACGGCCTTCCTGCACTCGGTGATGGTCCAGGAGCGCCAGGGGATCCTGCGGGTCTGGAACCTGTCGCTGGTGATCGCCACGTTCGCGCTGACGATCCTGGGCACCTTCATCACCCGCTCGGGCGTGCTCGACAGCGTTCACGCTTTCGTGGAGTCCGGCATCGGCCCGGCGATCCTGGGCTTCTTCGCGCTGATCGTGGCCGTCTCGCTGGCGCTGATCGCCTGGCGGGGCCCTGAGATCCGCTCGCCGGGGGCGCTGGGCTCGCCGGTCTCGCGGGAAGGCGCTTTCCTGGCCAACAACCTGGCGTTCGCGGTGTTCGCCTTCGTGGTGCTGCTGGGCACGATCTTCCCGCTGGTGGCCGAGGCGCTCGACGGGCGCAGCATCAGCGTCGGCAACCCCTACTTCGAGCGCATGACGATGCCGATCGGCTTCGTGCTGCTGTTCCTGATGGCCGTCGCCCCGGCGCTGCCGTGGCGGCGGGCGTCGTCTTCGCTGCTGGGCGACCGGCTGCTGTGGCCGGCGGTGATCGGCGCGGCCGCCATGGCGCTGGGCGTGGCGGTCGGCGCCCGCGGCTGGGCGCCGGTGCTGGCCTTCGGCCTCGGCGGCTTCGCGGGCGGCAGCGCGCTGCGTCAGCTCGGCTTGGCGTGTCGGCGGCGCGGCCTGCGCGGGCTCATCGGCCGCAGCAGCGGCGGCATGATCGTGCACGTCGGGGTGGTGCTGATCGCAGTCGCCCTGGCGGCGGGCAATTCCTATGTGCGCCAGGGCGAGTTCACGCTCCAGCCCGGCCAGGAGGCCGAGATATCGGGCCACACGCTCGCCTATGAGGGATCCGATGTGATCGAATACCCCAATCGCCTGGAGCGCACCGCCAGGGTGCGGGTCGACGGCGGCCGGGTGTACGAGCCGGGCATCGCCGTGTACCCGTTCGCGGGCCAGACGATCCGGGTGGCCTCGGTGCGCTCCACGCCCTTCGACGACGTGGCCCTGTCGGTGCTGCAGTTCCCCGACGGCGACGACGACTCGGTGAGCCTGCGGGCCACCGTGCAGCCGCTGGTGGTGTGGCTGTGGGTCGGCGGGCTGGTGATGGCGCTGGGAACCGCGGCGGCGATCCTGCCCAGCCGGCGCCGCAGACCCGCCGCTGGCGCGGCCGCCGCCGGCGATGCGGCTGCCGCTGATGCCGACGCTGCCGCCAACGCCGACGCTGCCGAGGCTGCGGGCGACCGCGCCATGGCCTCCGGGGGATCGCCGTGAACAGCGAGACGCAATGAGCAGCGAGACCGAGCCTTCGGTGTCTGCGGTGTCTGCGGATGCGGCGGCTGGGCCTGGGCGGCGGGGCTTGCGGACGGCGGGGGTGCTGCTGCCGGTGGCGCTGGCCGCGGCGCTGCTGGTGGCGCTGCTGGCGACAAGCGACACCTCTGAGGAGCGTGCCCACGACAGCCATCTGCTCGGCGAGGCCGCGCCGCTGATCGAGGGCACCACGACCTCAGGCGACTGGTTCGACCTCGACGAGCTGCGCGGACGCTGGGTGGTCGTCAACTTCTTCTCCACCACCTGCGTGCCCTGCGTGGTCGAGCACCCCGAGCTGGTGGCGTTCGCCGAGGCCCATGCGCCCACCGGCGACGCCTCGGTGGTCTCGGTGGCATTCGACGACAGCGCCGCCAACGTGACCGCCTTCTTCGAGGCCAACGGCGGCGACTGGCCGGTGCTGGCAGCCGACACCGGCGCCGTCGCCGTGCGCTACGGCGTGACCGGCGTGCCCGAGAGCTACCTGGTGGCGCCCACCGGGGCGGTCGCCGCCAAGATCATCGGCGGGGTGACCGCGGCCGAGCTCGACAGCCTGATCTTCGCGAGCTGATGACCAGCGCCGCGACCGGCCAGACCGAGCGGCCCGAGCGGCCCGGCCCCGGCGAACAGGCTGCGCAGCCCTCTGGGGAGCGGTCCGGCAAGGCGCCCCGGGACCGGCCCGGCCTGCTGAGCCGGCTGCGGCGCAAGGCGACCGCCTGGGCGGCAGTGGCGGCCACGGCGCTCGCCGCCCTGGGCGTCGCCGTCTTCGACGATGGCGGCCCGCGCAGCAATGCCGACCGGGCCCACGCAATCGCCGAGGACTTCGCCTGCCCGGTCTGTGCGGGCCAGTCGGTGGCCGAGTCCGACGTGGTGGTGGCGCGCAACATCCGCCGCGAGATCCGCGTCTGGGTCGACGAGGGCCGCTCCGAGGAGTTCATCCGCGCCCAGCTCGTGGCGATATACGGCGACGACATCGACTACACGCCCGCCGCCTCGGGCTTGGCGTCGGTGATCTGGGTCCTGCCGGTGGTCACCGCCGCTGCAGCAGCCGTTGCCGTAGCCGCCTTGTTCAGCCGCAGCCGGCCCGCCCCGCCACAATCGGCCGGCGCGGATGCCCCGCGGGCGCCGCCGGGCGATCAGCCGTCGAGCAGCCGCCGGGTCGTCTGGGTGCTGGCGGCTCTGCTGCTGGCGGTGCTGGCCGGGGCGCTGGTGGCGCGTTCGTCGGGCAGCCGCAGCGACAGCGACGCCATCACCGGCGACATCCGCGCCACCACCCGGGAGCTGCTCCTCGACGCCCAGCAGGCCTTCGGGCGAGGCGACCCCGAAGCCGCCCTCGACATCTACGACGAGGTGCTCGAGCTGTCGCCTGCGAACACCGAGGCGCTGGCCTATTCGGCATGGCTGCTGCGCATCTCCGGCGACAGCGAGGCCGCCGAGCCGCTGATCGCCGACGCCGTGGCCATCGACCCGGACTATGCGGACGCCCGCGTGTTCGCCGCTGCCATTGCCATGGACATGGGCGACAGCGCCGCCGCGGCCGCGCACCTGGAGGCGTTCGACCGGCTGGACCCGCCCGAGTTCATGCGCAGGCTGGTGGCCGATCAGGGCCTGCGCGACGCGGTCGACGAGGCGAGCCGGGCCGCGGCTCTGCGGCGGGTCGAGGCGTGGCAGGCAGCGGGCGGGCGGGGCAGCTTCGCCGAGGCGGGGATCGGCGCGGGCGAGCTGGTGCTGGCAGCCGAGGCCCTGGCCGCGGACCAGCGGCTGATCGAAGGGCTCGAACTGCTGCAGGAGGCGCTGCTGGCGCAGCCCGACAGCGTGGCCCTCAACGTCGGCTACGGCTGGCTGCTGGGGCGCAGCGCCGCCCCCGGCTCGCCCGAGCCGGCGGTGATCGGGCTGTCGTATCTGGACCGGGCGCTGGCGATCGAGCCCGAGGATCCCGAGGGTCTCGTATACCGGGCCTTCCTGCGGGTCTTCGTGGGCGACGTCGACGGCGGGCGGGCCGACCTGGCCGCCTTCGACGCCCTGGAGGTGCGGCCCGCCGGGCTGGCTGACCTCATCGACGACTTCGGCCTGCGCCGGCAGCTCGAAGCGTCTGAGGCAGCGGGCTCCTGAGCGCCGGCAGATCGTCGGCATGGCGCAGGGGCAGCGGGCCGACGGTCGGCGGACCCGGCGGTTTGGCGATGTCGCAGGTCGTCGCTAGATTTCCGTCGTGCAATTCTCGATCCTTGGGGGGAACAGACAAATGAAGCACACAGCAAAGACCGCCATGCGCCTGCTCGGCGCAGTCCTGCTGCTGGCGGGGCTAATGGCGCCGTTCACGGCCGGCCCTGCATCCGCACAGGACGGCCCCACCTTGACCGCGGAGCCGGCCACGGTGGCCGGGCCAGGCGAGCAGGAGTTCACGGTGACGGGCTCGGGATTCACCGTGCCCGTGTTCGTGCTCGAGTGCATCGTGGTGGTGGACCTGTCGGCGATCAACTCGGCCACGGACTGCGACCTTCAGAACCTGGTCTCGGTGACGCCCGAAGACGGCGGCTTCACGGCGAGCATCACCATCGACGTGCCTGCCGAGGGCATGAGCATCGTCGCCGGCGACGCAGCCCAGACCGAAGTCGGCTACATCAACATCGCGGTCGGGGAGGGCGCCGCCGAGGAAGCGCCCAGCGGCCCGGCCCTGACCGCTGAGCCCGCCATGGCGGTGCCCGGCGAGACCGAGTTCACCGTCACCGGCTCGGGGTTCACCAAGGACGTGTTCCTGCTCTCGTGCATCCCTACCGAAGACCCGTCGACGCTCGACTCGGCGACCGACTGCAACCTGGCGAACCTGGTCCCGGCCTCGCCGGACGACAGCGGCAGCTTCACGGCGACCATCACCGTCGACGTGCCTGCCGAGGGCATCAGCCTCGTAGCCGGCGACGCCGAACAGACCGAATCCGGCTTCGTGAACGTCGCCATCGACGAAGAGGCCCTGGCAGCCGCCGAGGCAGCCGCGCAGGCCGAGGCTGAGGCCGCTGCGGAGGCCGAGGCTGAGGCAGCCGCGCAGGCCGAGGCTGAGGCCGCGGCCAAGGCCGAGGAGGAAGCAGCCGCGGCAGCAGCCGCCGAGGCTGAGGCAGCCGCGGCAGCCGCCGAGGAGGAAGCAGCCGCAGCCGCCGCTGAGGAAGAGGCCGCAGCCGCTGCCGCCGCAGACGACGACTCCAACGCGGGCCTCGTGTTCTCGGTGATCGTCGTGGCGCTCGTCGTCGTGGTCGGCGGCGTGCTGTTGATGCGCAGGCGCAGCAGCTAGCCCCTGGGCTCTCGGATCCCGGCGCCTCGGACTTTCCGAGGCCTCGACCCGCAGACAACCAAAGCCGTCCGTGCGGACCCGGCGCCTTCGCCACCCGAGGGCGCCGGGCTCTGCCGGCCGGGCGCGCCGCCTCGACGGCTGCAGGGCTTCGACGCTGCCCGCTGCCGGGTCCGGGCGGTGGCAGTGCCGGCTGCCGGCGGTTCAGTGCTTGCGGCGAAGCGAGACCACGGGGATGGTCCGCACCACGCCCTGCTGATAGGCGCCGAAACGCGGCAGCTCCGCCACGAACTTCCGGAAGAGCCGGTCGCGCTCCTCGGGGTCGTTGACGACGGCGGTCGCATCGAAGCGCTCGGCGCCGACCTCCACGACCACGTCCGGATTGGCACACAGGTTGTAGTACCAGTTCGGCGTCGTCTGGCTGCCGCCCGCGGATGCCATCACCACGCAGTCGTCGCCGTCGGCGACGAAGGTGAGCGGCGTGGTGCGCGCCAGCCCGCTGCGGGCGCCGGTGGTGATGAGCAGCAGCGTGGGGTTGCCGGCCAGCGGGCCCTCCACGATCCGGCCCTGGTTGGCGCGGAACTGCTCGATGATCTCCTGGTTGAAGGCGATGACCTCGGCGTTGCGCGAATCGGGCATGGGCGCGTCTGGCATGGGCGTGTCGGGCGTGGGCGGGTCGGGCACGGGCGTGTCGGTCATGGGCATAAGGTTGCACGCCCGAGCGCGCCGACACGACATCGCCGCCTGAGCACCGGGTCGGCACGGGCCGGGTTTGGCCCCAAGGCGCCCGGCGGTGCAGACTCGGGCTCACGCAAGGGACCCGCAAGCAGGGACTTGCAAGGCCCGTCTCGGGAAAGGACTGACTCGCCATGGACGTTCGCGCCGCTGTCTTGAACACCGTCGGTGCGCCTCTGGCGATCGAGAGCCTGAGCATCGGCGAGCCCGGCCCGTCGGAGGTGCTGATCCGCACCGCCGCGGCCGGGGTCTGCCACAGCGACCTGCACTTCGTGAACGGCAGCTACGCCACCGGGCTTCCCTGCGTCCCCGGCCACGAGTCCGCCGGCGTGGTGGAGGCAGTCGGGCCGCTGGTGGACTACGTGGCCCCCGGCGATCACGTCATCACCTGCCTGTCGGCCTTCTGCGGCCACTGCAAGTACTGCACGTCCGGCAGGCCGTATCTGTGCCGCTCGCCGATAGCGGCCCGCGCCGCAGGCGAGCCGCCGCGCCTGACGCGAGGCGACCAGGAGATCTGCCAGCTCCTGGATCTGGCGTCGTTCGCCGATCGGATGCTGGTTCACGAACGGGCCGTGGTGAGGATCCGCGACGACATGCCCCTGGACCGGGCAGCGCTGATCGGCTGCGCGGTCACCACCGGCTTCGGCGCCGTGGTCAACACCGCCGGGGTCGGCATGGGCGAGTCGGTTGCCGTGATCGGCTGCGGGGGAGTGGGCCTCTCGGCGGTGCTCGGCGCGGCCGCCATCGGCGCACGGCCAATCATCGCCGTGGACATCAACGCCGCCAACCTGGCCCTCGCCGAGCGCTTCGGCGCGCACCACCTGGTGGACGCCGGTGCCGTGGACCCGCTGGAGGCGGTGAGGGAGCTGTCGCAGGGAGGCGTGGAGTACTCCTTCGAGGCGATCGGGCGCAAGGAGACCGCCGAGCTGGCGTTCAACGTGCTGCGCGTCGGCGGCGACGCCACTGTCATCGGCATGGTGCCCGAGCACCAGCTCATCGAGATCGACGCCTCGGAGCTGATCTACGAGAAGACCCTGCAGGGCTCCAACATGGGCTCCAACCAGTTCCGGGTCGACATGCCGATGCTGGTCGACCGCTACATGAACGGCCAGCTGCCGCTGGACGACATGGTCGCCCGCCGCATCAGCCTCGACGACATCAACTACGCCTTCGACGAGCTGCGCGCCGGCACCCTGGCCCGCAGCGTGATCATCTTCGACGACCGCCTGGCAGCCTGAGCAGCCGCCGGCGACAAGACAGCCCGACCCAGACAGCCCGACCACACCTCCGAGGAGCACACCATGACCAACGGCGACGCCGCGATGCGGGCCTACGGCGCCCAGCAGCCGGTCCCGACCTTCGACGCCCCGGCGTTCAGCGTGCTGGACAAGCCCGTGTCGGCGGCTCGGGTCGCCATCGTCACCTCCGCGGCGCTGCACCGCAGCGACCAGGACCGCTTCGTGGCGGCCGACACCAGCTTCCGGGCGCTGGACCGCGCCGACCGCCGGCTCGTGATGGGCCACTGGAGCCCGAACTTCGACCACAGCGGCTTCCAGACCGACATCAACGTGGTGTACCCGATCGACCGCCTCGAGGAGCTCGCCGCGCAGGGCGTGATCGGCGAGGTCGCCCCGCGCCACTTCGCCTTCGCCGGCAACCAGCCCGAGACGGTCAGCGAGGTGCGCCTCGACACCGGCCCGGCCTGCGCCGCCGAACTGCTCGCCGACGAAGTGGACGTGGTGCTGCTCACACCCGTTTGACCCGAGTGCACGCGTACCGTGAGTACGCTCGCCCACGTATTCGAGGCAGCCGGGTTGGCGACCGTGGTGCTGGCCTCGATGAAGGAAGTCGCCGAGCGGATGGCCGTGCCCCGCACGCTGTACTGCGAGTTCCCGCTGGGCCGTCCCCTGGGGCGCCCGGATGACCCCGAGCTGCAGCGCGACGTGATCCGCCGGGCGCTGTCGCTGCTGGAGGCGGCGGAGGGGCCGGTGCTGGAGACCTATCCCGAGGTCATCGAGTCCGACGAGACGCCGCTGGCGTGTGCCATCCCGCCGCGCTTCGACCCCGACCTGCCGGCGGCGGTCGACGAGGCGCGGGGCCTGCGCGCCGCCTATGACCGGGCGCTGGCCGAGCGCGGCATCACCTCGGTAGGGCGGGCCATTGACGCCGACACCGTGGAACAGGCTCTCGCTGTGCTGCACCGCTGGGCCGAGGGCGAGTCCTGGCAGGAGGTACCGCTGCCGGGCAAGATCACCATCTCGGTGTGCCACGACATCCGCGCCTACTACAGCGAGGCGGCCCTGGAGCTCGCCGACGGCCCGCCTGGAGCGCGGGCGTTCGACGCCTGGTTCTACTCCCAGACCGAGGCCGGCAAGACCATGCTGGCGGCGCGGGCGGCGCTCAAGGAGGCCGACGCCCCGTTTCCGTTCTGGTTCTACATGGTGCCCGCTCACCGCTGACCACCCAGGCCCAGGCCAGCACCAAGAAACAAGGCAGGCGACATCGCATGACCCCGATGAGCGTGACCGCAAGAGACAGGGCAGGCGACATCGCATGACCCCGATGAGCGTGACCGCAGGAAGCAAGGCAGGCGACATCGCATGGACGTAGTGCTGACGGGCACAGGCTCGCCGCTGCCCGATGCCGACCGGGCAGGGCCGTCGACGCTGGTCAAGGCCGGCGACACCCACATCCTCGTCGACGCAGGCCGCGGCGTGGTGATGCGCATGACCGCGGCCGGCTCGCTGCCCGCATTCCTGGCCGGGGTGCTGATCACCCACCTGCACAGCGACCACATCTGCGCCCTCAACGACGTGATCACCACCCACTGGGTGATGACGGCGGGCAACGCCGCGCTGCGCATCTGGGGTCCGCCCGGGACCGACCAGTTCGTGCAACGCCAGCTCTCGGCGCTCGAGGCCGACATCGGCTACCGCATCGAGCACCACGACGCGCTCAGCGTCGGCCCGCAGGTCGAGGTGACCGAGCTCGGTCCCGGCGACGTGTTCGCGGTCGGCGACGTGGCCGTGACCACGGCGGCCACCGAGCACTCGCCGGCGCGCCCCACCATCGGCTACCGCCTCAGCCACGACGGCAGCGTCGCCGCGCTGGTCGGCGACACGATCCCCTGCGCCGGCGTCGACGAGCTGGCCGCCGGCGCCGACGTCTACGTGCAGACGGTGATCCGGCGCGACCTCGTCGAACTGGTGCCCAACGAGATGTTCCAGGACATCCTCGACTACCACTCGGGGGTGACCCAAGCGGCCCAGACGGCGGCCCGCGTAGGCGCCAAGCGGCTGGCGCTGACGCACATGGTCCCCGCCCCTGCGCCCGAGCAGTACCCGGAGTGGATCGCCAGGGCAGCAGGGCACTTCGACGGCGAGATCGTGATCGGCGACGACGGCACCACGATCACCGTCTGAGCAGCCTGAGCGCCGTGGCCGGCCGCCCGCGACCCGCGATTGTGGCGAGGCGAGCGAGGGTGCTAGGTTCGCATCGAAGCCGCTCGGCTGCACCTACAGCACAGCCGGCAAGCACGATGACGGGGGTGGTCATGGCGATCGAGACATCCGGGCACAGCGCAGCAAATCCGCGCCTGTACGAGGTGATCGAGAACACGCCCAAGGAAGGCCCGTCGCCCACGGTGTGGGCCTGGCCGCAGCTCATCGACCATCTCAAGGTGGCCGGCCAGCCCGTCCAGGGCCCGTGGCCCCCGCACCAACAGCGCCGCCCCGACCCCGACGCCGACTCCATGCCCCGCGCCGTGCCCGACCCCGAGGGCTGAGCGATGTACCCGCCCCGATTCCGCTACGAGGCCCCCGCCTCGATCCACGAGGCCGTCGCCTTGCTGGCCGCCAACCCCGACGCCAAGATCCTCGCCGGAGGCCAGAGCCTCATCCCCATGATGAAGCTGCGCTTCGCGGCGCCCGAGATGCTCGTCGACATCAACAACATCGCAGGCCTCGACGAGCACCGAGCGGAGGCCGACGGGAGCTGTCGCATCGGGGCGCTGTGCCGTCACGTGCAGCTCGAGAAGTCACAGACGCTGCCGGCGCTTCAGCCCACCATCGCAGCCGCTGCCCCGCTGATCGCGGATCCGATCGTGCGCACCCGGGGCACCCTGGTCGGCTCGCTGTGCCATGCCGACCCGCAGGGCGACTGGGCGTCGGTGATGGTGGCCCTCGGCGGCTCGCTCACAGCGGTCGGCCCCGGCGGCTCGCGCAGCATCGCCGTGGCCGATCTGGTCGCAGGCCCGTTCGAGACGGTGCTGGCCCCTGCCGAGATCGCCGTGGAGGCGGTGGTGCCCGCCTCGCAGGGCAGCCGTGCCGGGGGCTATCTGAAGCTGGAGCGCAGGGTCGGCGACTTCGCCACCGTCGGCGTGGCGGTCTCGCTGGAGATGGCAGGCGCCGGCGTGGCACGCGCCGGGATCGGGCTCACCGGGGTCGGCCCTGTCACCATCGACGCCGCCGAGGCAGCCCAGGCGATCACCGGCAGCAGCCTCGACGCGGAGTCCGTGGCCGAGGCGGCCAGGCTCGCCGCCGAGGCCGCCAAGCCGCGCTCGGACCACCGGGGCAGCGCCGAGTACAAGCGCCACGTGGTGGCCACGTTCGTGCAGCGCATCCTCGGGCGCATATCGCAAAGCCAGCAGGAGGCGGCCTGACATGAGCACGCTGTTCGAGTCCGTCGCCCCCGCAGCCGCAGCCGATGTGCCGGTGCGGCGGGTGCAGATCGAGGTCAACGGCGAGCGCCGGGCGGCCGACATCGAGCCCCGCCTGCTGCTGGCGCACCTGCTGCGCAGCGGCCTGGGGCTGACCGGCACCCACACAGGCTGCGACACCACCAACTGCGGGGCCTGCACGGTGCTCTTCGACGGCAGCCCCGTCAAGAGCTGCACCATGTTCGCGGTGCAGGCCGACGGCCATGCGGTCACCACCGTGGAGGGCCTCGCCGCGGCCGGCGAGCTGCACCCGCTGCAGGAGGGCTTCTCCGACGAGCACGGCCTGCAGTGCGGCTTTTGCACGCCGGGGATGATGCTCAGCGCGGCGGCGCTGCTGGCCGAGAACCCCGACCCCTCAGACGACGAGGTGCGCTGGGCGCTGTCGGGCAACCTGTGCCGCTGCACCGGCTATCAGAACATCGTCTCCGCGGTGCTCTCAGCGGCCGCGAAGATGCGCGGCGAGCCGGCCGCCGACCCCGAGGCCGACGCCGAAGCCGTGGCCGAACCCGAGGCCGAGGCAGGCCCAGACACAGCCGCCGCCGACGACGCTGCGGCCGGTGGCATGGCCGAGGCAGGGGGCTGAGATGAGTCTCGACGAGATCAAGATCGGCGGGCTCGGCGCCAGCCGTCGCCGGGTGGAGGACAACCGCTTCATCCGCGGCAAGGGCAACTACGTCGACGACATCGCCCTGCCGGGCATGCTGCACATGGAGATCCTGCGCAGCCCGCTGGCGCATGCCAGGATCCGCTCCATAGACACCGACGCCGCCTGGGCGATACCGGGCGTGCGCCTGGTGCTCACCGGCGAGATGATGGCCGCCCGCAACCTGGCCTGGATGCCGACCCTGTCCTATGACACTCAGGCCGTGCTGGCCACCGACAAGGTGCGTTTCCAGGGCCAGGAGGTCGCCTGCGTGATCGCGGACGACCCCTATGTCGCCAAGGACGGCTGCGAGGCGATCGTCGTCGACTACGAGCCGCTGCCGCCGATCGTCAACCCCGACCAGGCGCTCGCCGACGGCGCCCCGCTGATCCGAGACGACAAGGTCGGCCAGGACGACAACGTGGTGTTCGACTGGGAGGTCGGCGACCGCGAAGGCACCGACCGGGCGTTCGCGGCGGCCGACGTGGTCTCCAAGCTGAGCCTGCACTACCCGCGCTCGCACCCCAGCCCGATCGAGACCTGCGGGTCGATCGCCGACTTCGACCGGGCCACCTCCAAGCTCACCGTCTACATGACCACCCAGGCGCCGCACATCATCCGCGCCGCGGTGGCGCTGGTGGCCGAGCTGCCCGAGCACATGATCCGCATCGTCTCGCCGGACCTCGGCGGCGGCTTCGGCAACAAGGTGCCGGTGTATCCCGGCTACGTGGCCTCGATCCTGGCGTCGATCCTGCTGGAGCGCCCCGTCAAGTGGATCGAGGACAAGACCGGCAACCTGATCTCGACCGGCTTCGGGCGCGACATCTATCTGCAGGGCGAGATGGCGCTGCGCTCCGACGGCCGCATCCTCGGCGTGCGCATGCACACCGACTCCGACCACGGCGCCTTCTTCTCCGACGCCCAGCCGTCGAAGTTCAAGATCGGCCTGATGCACTCGGCGTTTGCCTGTTACGACATACCCGCCGCGCATCTCACGGCCCGGGGCGTCTACACCAACAAGGCGCCCGGCGGGGTGGCCTATCGCTGCTCGTTCAGGGTGACCGAGGCCATGTACTTCCAGGAGCGCATGGTTCACGCCGCCGCGGACGACCTGGGCATGGACCAGGCCGAGTTCCGCCGGGTCAACCTGGTGCGAGACGACGACTTCCCGCACCGCACGCCGTTCGGCTTCCTGACCGACTCCGGCCAGTACGCCAAGTGCCTGGACATGGGCCTCGAGGCCATCGGCTACGGCGACTTCATGGCCCAGAAGGCCGCAGCCGCCGAGCGGGGCAGGCTGCTGGGCATCGGCATCTCCACGATGACCGAGCCGCTGGGCGCGGGCAACAGCCGCGAGTACGACATCCTGGGCATCAAGATGTTCGACTCGGCGGAGCTGCGGGTCCATATGACCGGCAAGGCGATCCTGCGCACCGGCGCCAAGACCCAGGGCCAGGGGCACGAGACCACCTGGGCGCAGATCGTGGCGCACGAGCTCGGCATCCCCGCGGACGACATCGTGGTCGAGGAGGGCGACACCGACACCGCCCCGTTCGGCATGGGCACCTACGCCTCGCGCAGCACGCCGGTCGCCGGGGCGGCCGTGTCGATGGTGTCTCGCAAGATCCGCGCCAAGGCCCGCAAGATCGCGGCGCACCTGCTGGAGGTGTCCGAGGAGGATCTCGACTGGGAGCTGGGCCGCTTCGCGGTGCGCGGCGCCCCCGAGCGCGGCGTCACCATCCAGGAGTGCGCCATGGCCGCCTACAGCAACGTGCCCGACGGCATGGAGCCCGGCCTGGAGAACAACGCCTACTACGACCCGCCGAACCTCACCTGGCCGTTCGCCTGCTACATCGCCACCGTGGAGGTCGACCCGCTGACCGGGGTGTGGGACGTGCTGCGGGTGGTGGCCGTGGACGACTGCGGGGTGCGCATCAACCCGATGATCGTGGAGGGCCAGATCATGGGCGGGCTCACCGAGGCCTACGCCATGGCCAACATGCAGTTCATCACCTTCGACGACGACGGCAACTGCATCGGCTCGAACTACATGGACTACCTGCTGCCGACTGCCTGGGAGACGCCCGGCTTCGAGCTGCACGAGGTGGTCACGCCCTGCCCGCACCATCCGATCGGCGCCAAGGGCATCGGCGAGTGCGCCACCGTCGGCGGCCCCGCGGCGTTCGTGAACGCCGTGATGAACGCCCTGGCGGGCAGCGGGTCGCGCAACATCGACATGCCGCTGCTGCCGGACCGGGTGTACGAGGCGCTGACCACGGGTGCCGACGTTTCCGGCGCGCCGCCGGTGAGGACCGACCCGTGAGGCGCCGCCCGTGAGCGCGCAGCGCCCGCCGGAGGGCTGGGGCGTGCTGGAGCGCGCCGTCGAGCTGGCCCGCAGCGGCGAGGCCTTCGTGCTGGCTACGGTCGTGTGGCGCGAAGGGCCGTCGTCGGGGCAGCAGGGCTCGCGGGCCATCTACACCGCATCGGGCGACATCCACGGCTGGATCGGCGGCGCATGCGCCGAGCCGGTCTTCATCCGTGAGGCCATCGCGGCGCTGGAGTCGGGCAGCCCCCGGCTGCTGGCGCTTGGTCACGCCGAGCGCTTCGGCGACCTGCCCGCGGGCGCCGTGTCCGTGCCCATGTCGTGTCAGAGCGAGGGCGCTCTGCAGATCTACCTGGAGCCGGTCGTGGCCGTGCCTCATCTCGTGGTCGTCGGCAGCTCGCCGATGGCCGTCACCCTGGTCGCCCTCGCCGAGCAGCTCGACTGGAACGCCGAGCTCGTCGACGGCGGCGAGTTCAGCGAGGGGCTGCTGAGCGAGCGCTCGATCGTGGTGGTCGCCACCCAGGGCCACGGCGATGAGGATCTGCTGCTGCGTGCCCTGAAGGCGTCGCCCGCCTATGTGGGCGTGGTCGCCTCGGCGCGGCGCGGCGAGGGCCTGCGAGCGCATCTGCTGGCCAACGGCATCTCCGCGGGCCAGGCAGATGGCGTGCGCATCCCGGCCGGGCTCGACCTCGGCAGCACCACCCACAAGGAGACGGCGGTGGCGGTGCTGGCCGAACTGGTGCGCCTGCGCGCCGCCGGGGCGTTCGCCGTGCCGGTGCGGGCCGAGGCCTCCGAGTCGGTGAGCGCTGTCGACCCGGTGTGCGGCATGACCGTGCAGCCCGGCCCCGACGCCCATCCGCTGGAGCTCGACGGCGAGGTGTTCTACTTCTGCTGCGCAGGCTGCCGGACGGCTTATGCCGCGCAGCACGGGGCTGATCCGGCTGCTGAGATGGTCGCTGCCGAGGGCGCCGCCGAGACGGGCGCCGATCAGGCTGCCGAGCGGGGAGCGGCGTTATGAAGATCGCCAGCGCTTTCGACGTGGACCGGCCGCTGGGCGAGGTCTGGGAGTTCTTCGACGACATCCCCCAGGTGGCCGCCTGCCTGCCCGGCGCCGAGCTCTCCGAGCAGCTCGCCGAGGACCACTACGGCGGCGAGGTCGCCATCGGCCTCGGACCCGTGAAGCTGCACTTCGACGGCGAGGCCCGCATCGTCAGCCGTGACAGCGAACAGCACAAGATCGACGTGGAGGCCTCCGGCGCGGACCGCAAGGGCCGAGGCCAGGCGACGCTGCTGCTTCAGGCGGCCCTGCAGAGCACCGGGTCCGGCACCATGGTGGAGGTGGCCATGGATCTGCAGCTCTCGGGCCCTGCCGCCCAGTACGGGCGAGGCCTGATCGCCGACATCACCGCCGTGCTGCTCGACGACTTCGCTCAAAACGTCGCCGGGCGGCTCGCAGCGGTCGCCGCGGGTCAAGACCCTGCCGCCGTCGCCGCTTCGGGCGGCTCTGCGGGCGGGCTGGCCATCGGCCTGCGGGCGCTGGGCATGGCCCTGTCGCGGATGTGCCGCCGTTTTCTGATGCCCTATTCGCCCGAGGCTGTGTGAGGAGGCTCTGATGCTCTGGTGGATCGGAAACCTGGTGTTGCTGCTGGCGGTGGTGCCGGTGGCGCTGGTGCTGCTGAATCGGGTGCTGGCCGCCCTGGAGCGGATCCGCAAGGCCTCCGACGACATCCTCGCCGGGGGAGTGGCCGTGATCGGCGAGCTCGACACCACGCCGGACCTGCTGGCGGTGACCGACAGCACGGTCTCGGACGTCGCCGACGGCGCGGTCCGCTACGCCGGCTCGGTCGGGAAGCTGCTGGGCTAGGGAGCTAGGGAAAAGGAGCAAGCCATGCCGCTAGTCGCCTGGGTGACCGTGATCATCGCCGCCCTGATAATCGCCGCGGCCGCCATCGGCCTGCTGCGGGTGGTGCTGCACCTGCGCGCCGTGGACCGCACGCTCGAACAGGTCGTCGGCGGCGTTCAGGTGATCGCCGACAAGACCTCGACCGTGCCGACCGCGCTGCCGTCGGTCAACGCCAGCCTGAAGCCGGTCCGCGACTTCTGCGATTCGATCTGAGGAGGAGCTGTGCTGTTGATACTCGCCGAAGGCTCGACGACCGGCTGGGCGGTCGGCTACGTGATCGGCATCGCCGTGGTGCTGGTGGTGGTTGCCCTGGTCGTGCCGATCCTGCTGTTGGCCCGCAGCATCGGCGAGCGGGCCGCTCAGATAGACGCCGCGCTCGGCGATGCGGTCGCCAACACCGCCGCCCTGGACGAGCTGAACACCACCATCGCCTCCGCGGAGGCGATCGTGGCCGGGCTCAGACGCGGCCGCAACAGGCTGGGGGGCTGAGATGCTGGCACTGACAGACACCCAGGAAGGCCTCTGGTGGGGTGCGGTGATCGGCGGCTTCGCGGTGGTGCTGGTGGTGGTGGTCGCTCTCACCATGCTGGTGCTGCTGGTCGCCCGCATCGAGCGACGGGTGGCATCGATCCGCGACAACCTGGAGCAGGCCGCCGCCAACACTGCCGACACCGCCCTGATCGCCGAGACGGCCGCCGGGGTCGACGCCGTGCTCGCCGAGGGCCTCGAGCATCACCTGTTCCTGGGCCGTGTGCTCGACAAGGTGCGGTCATGACCACGCTGACTGTGCTCTCGGTGGTGGTGATCGGCCTGTTCATCGCCGGTCTGGCCGTGTACCTCTACATCGTCGGCGGTCAGCTCACCCGCATTGCCGGGATGCTCGAGGACTGCGCCCGGATCGTGTGGAAGATCCGCTCCGATGCCGAGGCGATCGAGCCGGGCGTCGAGAAGATCAACCAGACCGGCGGGGTCATCGCCGGGGCGCTGCCGCTGCTGTACGGCATGGCCGAGGGCATCGTGGCCGGCGTGACCTACGAGCCCGCGGGCGAAGCTGGCTCAGACGACGATGCCAGCGCCTCGCCGCCGCAGCACGGTCGTCGCAGCCGGCTCCACGACGCCGTCGGCTACACCCCCGACCCGCTCTAGGCTGCGTCGCCGACACGCACCTCGATCTTCGGCTCGCTTGTCCGGTATTGGATGGTGCGGGTTTCGGTTCGCCTGCGGCGGCGTACCGCCTCGACAAATCGGGGCACCTGGCCGGCGAGCGCTTCGAGCAGTCTCGGGAGGGTCTTTGGGTCGCGCTGGTATGCAGCTGCTTGGCGCTCCAGTTCGTCGATGACATCAGCGGGCGACTCATTGAGCAACTCCAGCAGAAATGCATCGGGATGCAGCACGGTGACGCTGTGCGGGTCGGTGCTTTCGGCTGGGAAGTCTCGGGTGTTGAACGTCACGATGGCGGAGGCGCCGCTCACGGCCGCCGCGGCGAGTACGTGGCGGTCCTTGGGATGACAGGTCATCTCGGGAATCCGGTGGCCGTAGTCGCTCACGACCGCTTTCTCGAACGAACTTTGTATCCGTCCGAGCGTGTAGTCAACGGAGCGCCGTGACATCCCTGCCTTGCGGGCGAGATTGCGGTCGAGTTCGACAAACGTGTCCTCTGACCAGCGGACATCGTACAGGCCGCGTTCGGCTAAGCGAAGAAGGGAATCACGCAGTAACAGTGGGTACAGAACACACGTATCAAGAACGATCCTACGCTTGCGCCGGGTGGCTGGCACGGTCATGGTTCAGCGCAAAGGGCCAGGGTCGCGAGC
This sequence comes from Acidimicrobiales bacterium, assembly GCA_965214285.1. Classification (GTDB taxonomy): domain Bacteria; phylum Actinomycetota; class Acidimicrobiia; order Acidimicrobiales; family Aldehydirespiratoraceae. The sequence goes on along the minus strand of OZ243946.1, from coordinate 2,710,094 downwards.
CGTGATCTCGTAGAGGTCGTGTTCCTCGGCCTCGGCGATTCTCACTATGTCGATGAGACACTCACGACGCCGCACTGCCTGGCGCTTCTGGTAGTCGAGCAGGTCAGCGAGCATGATGCGGTGGGGGCCTCTCAACCCCCTGTCGGGAGGTTCGACCTCCTTGTAGGGAATCTCGCCCTCGTCGAGCAGTTCCAGAACCGTGGCGTGCGGGTAGTCGAGAAAGTCAGCGGCCTCTCGGGCGTCGAGGCTTTGCCCCCACGGCACGACGGTCACGGCCTTGTCGTGTGCCATCGCCGTGACCGTGTCGCGCAGCGTCGCGGCGACCTCGGCCGGCAGCTCCAGCTTCGTCCCGTCGGAGTCGACGATGATCACCGGCTCGCCCTTGGCCAGCACAGCGAGCAGCTCATGCGGCGGCTCGGGGGGCGGCAGCGTCGTCCAGGACTTTCGCGGTGGCTCTTCTTCAGATGTGTCATCCATGGCCTCTCCTTTCCTCGGTCTCACGGTAGGCCTGCCCCGCGGCGACCGCAACGCTCGCGGACGCCAGTCGAGACGGCCCCTCGCCCGACGCAGGCTGTCGTGGCCGGCTCAGGCTGGGTGGCTCAGTCTGGCTGGTCGGCTCTGTCGTCGGTGGCGGGGTCGGCTGAGTCCGGCTGGTCGGCTCGGTACAGGCGGCCGGCGTCTCGCTGGGTGGTGAGCGGCGCCGCGGTCGGCGCCCGGTAGCTGCCGATCCATTCGTCCTGCCAGGCCTGGTCGTACTGCTCGGGCGCACAGCCCGGCCGGTAGATCGCGATCAGCTCCCTGGCGATCTGCTCGCGATGCGAGGCAAGCCCGCCGGGCACCTCATAGGTGCAGACGTGCAGGCCCCAGCGGTTGCCCGCCCGCTGCTCCCAGCAGTTGGCCCGAGGATGGCCCAGCGGCAGGCCGCAGCGGCTCAGGTCGTCCGCGTGGTCCACGTCGAGCACCGCGTAGTCGTGCGGGCGGCCCTCGGGATCGGCCCGATACAGGATCGCGTACACCGCCGGGGCCGCAGGCGGCGTCCAGCCGGCCAGCAGGCGCGGTCCCTCGAAGGGATAGCCGGCCAGCGACCCCAGCCGGATCATGCGTCGAACCCGGACTCGTCCTCGCCGACGCCAAGCGGGCTGCGTGCTCGTCTGTTGCGCTGGCGGCGGGTCATGCGTCGAAGCCGAACTCGTCCTCGCCGATCACCTCGGCACGGGTGACCGGCCACGACGGCAGCCCCGCCGTGTACGCCGCCGCGGCGAAAGCCTCGACCGCCGCCTCGACGGCTTCCTCCGCGGTGTCGGCCTCCACCACGATCTGCGCGCCGTATGCCATGGCGCCCGCGCCCGAGGCGATCCCTTCGAGCGTGGCCACGGCATCGGCGAGCGCCACCACCTCGTCGAGCTCGACCACACGGTCGCCTTCGGCGGTCACCGAGACGCTCCAGCGCGCCATCAGCCCAGCGCCGGGAGCTTGGCGGCCAGGGCCTCGAGGTCGGCCAGATTCCCGCACGGCTCCACGGCGTCGATCCACGGCCCGGCCGCCTTCATGCCGACAGTGTCGGGGCCGACAGCCGACGAGGAGCGACCGGCTTCAGCGAACGGTCCGCCCACGCCGGGCCAAGCGGCGCCCACTGCGGCACGGGAGCGACCGGCGCTGTCCGCACCAGCACCGCGGGCCAGCGGGTTGACCCAGACGATCCGGTGACAGAGCCTGCTGAGGCGCTCCGTCGCCTCGGCCAGCAGCGCCGGGTCTCCTCGGTCGAGCCCGTCGGAGCAGACGACCACCGTTGCGCCTCGGCTGAGCCCGCGCCGGCCCCAGTTGCGCACGAAGGCATCCAGCGACTCGCCGATGCGGGTGCCGCCGTCGAAGTCCAGGACCCTGGCCGCGGCGAGCCGCATGGCGTCGTCGGGGTTGCGCCGGTCGAGCGCCGCGGTGATGCGGGTCAGGCGGGTCCCGAAACAGAAGACCTCCACCTTCTGGGCGGCGCGGCGCATCGAATAGGCGAACTGCAGGAGGTTGCGCGAATGGTCCGCCATCGAGCCCGACACGTCGAGGATCAGCACGACCGGCCGGGCGCGGTGCTTGCGGGCCAGGCGGTGCAGGCTCGGCGAGGTCTCGCCCAGGCGCATGGCCTCACGGGTCATGCGGCGGATGTCGAGCCGAGGACCGGCCGGGTTCGGGCAGCGCCGGCGGGTGCGCCTGAGCGGCGGCTCCAGGCGGATGCGGGCGATGATGCGCCGCAGGGCGGCCAGCTCGGCGGCGCTGCAGGCCTCGAAGCGCTTGTGCCGCTCGATCCGCTGCGGCGACGCCTGAAGCCCCAGCACTATCGGCTCTTCGTCGTCGGGCTGGTCGCCGGGCTCGCTGTCGGGCACGTCCAGCGTGCCGCCCGCGCCGGTCGGCTCCGGCTCGTCCCGGCTCTGGGGCTGCACGGGGTCCGCGGCGATGTCGAGGAACCAGCGCCGGAAAACCTCGTCGTAGACCGGAAGGTGCTCGCGACGGTGGACCAGCGTGCAGCGCCCGCTGTGGTACAGGTCGATCGGGTCGCCCACGGACAGCTCGGCCAGCCCTTCGCAGAACACGGTCACGTCGTCGCTGCCGACCGGCAGGCCGTGATCGCGCAGCGCATGGCCGAAGCCGGTCAGCCGCGCCAGGATCCCGCCGTCCTCGATCCCGTCCTCAGCCTCGATCCTGTCTTCGGGCTCGGTCCCGCCTTCCTCGTCGGCTCCGTCCTCGGCAGATGTCCGTGTCTCGGCGTCGGCCCCGTGTTCGGCCCTGGTCTCGGGCACGGGCTGCCGGGGCGCCCCGCCCGGCTCGGCGTCGGCCCCGGCCCCTGTCTCGGGTGCGGCTTGCAGCCCGGTCCCGCGCCCGGCCTCAGGCATCGACCAGACGGTCCAGGTGCGCCTCGGCGGTCTCGAGGTCGTCGCGGTCCTTGACCACCGCGCCCAGGGTGACCGCCGCGGTGGCCGCGTCGAGCGCGGCGCCCTCGATCACGCCCAGCGCGGAAACCCAGTCGAGCGTCTCGGCCACCCCCGGCGGCTTGGCGAGGTCGAGGCCGCGCAGCCGCTGCACCGCGCCGACCACCTGGCGGACCAGCGCCTCGGCGGCCTCGGGCACCCGCATCCTCACGATCTCGACCTCGGCGTCGATGTCGGGGTAGCCGATCCAGTGGTACAGGCAGCGGCGCTTCAGGGCGTCGTGCAGCTCACGGGTGCGGTTCGAGGTGAGCACCACGATGGGCCGCTCGTCGGCTGCGACGGTGCCGATCTCGGGGATCGTGATCTGGAAGTCCGATAGCAGCTCCAGCAGGAACGCCTCGAACTCGTCGTCGGCCCGGTCGATCTCGTCGATCAGCAGCACCGTCTCGCCGCCGGAGCGGATCGCCTCCAGCAGCGGTCGCTCCAGCAGGAACTCGGGCCCGTACAGGCTGCTGACGGTGCGGTCGTCGGCGAGGTCGTGCGCCGACAAGGCCCGCACGTGCAGCATCTGGCGGGCGTAGTCCCATTCGTACAGCGCCTGGGCGGTGTCGATCCCCTCGTAGCACTGCAGGCGGATCAGGCGCCGCCCGCAGATGGCGGCCAGGCACTTGGCCAGCTCGGTCTTGCCGACGCCGACCTCGCCCTCCAGCAGGATCGGGCGCTGCAGCCTGAGGCCGATGAACGCAGCCGTCGCCAGGCCGCGGTCGGCCAGGTAACCGACGCCGTGAAGCCGCTCGCGCAGCTCGGCGACGCTGCCGGGGATGCTGTGGTCTGGCTCGCTCACCGGATCAGGGCCTGGAAGCTCGGGCTCGGTCGCTCGCCGGAGACGATCAGTCCGGGCTGTCCGGCTGAGCGGCGCCGCCCAGCACCAGATGCCCCAGCGACTCGCCGTCGGGCGACGCCTTGCCCTCGCGCTCCAGCAGACTCCGCCAGGCCGCGGGCAGGTCGCCCGAGTCCTCGTCGCCGGCGATGCCCTCGAAGCCGAACTGGCGGGCGTTGCGGCAGACCTTGGTGGGGCTGCTGTCGTCGTCGACGCCCGCCTCGCCGGCGTTGCCCCACACGTCGCTCACGACATCGTTCGCGACGTCGACTGCGGCCCCGGCTTCGTTCTCGTCCGCGGTGTCGCCCTTCGGCCTGGCCGGCAGACCAAGTGCCGGGGAAGCCTCAGGAGCGTTGGCGGTCATCGACTCGATGCTAGCCGACCGGCCTCGCTCGCCTTCTGCCGGGCGATCATCTCCGCGATCACGGCGATCGCCACCTCGCCGGGTGCCCGGGCGCCGATGTCGAGGCCGGCCGGCGCGCTGATGCGCTCGGTTTCGCTGATCCCGCGGTAGGCGAGCCAGCGGCTTCGGGCTTGTTGCAACCGCTGCGGGCCGACCGATCCGATGTAGCCGGCGCGAGAGGCCAGCGCGGCCTGCAGCACCCGGCCGGTGCCCTCGATGTCGTGGCCGACCACGACGGCGCCGTCGATGGCCGACAGCGTCTCGGCGAGCCCGATCACGGCATCCGGGCCGGGGCTCTGCACCACCTTCCAGCCCACCAGCTCGCCGCCGGAGGCCAGCGCCTCGGCCATGGGGCCTGCGCCCATCACCACCAGGGTCGGCCGCGGCTGCCAGGTCGTGGTCACCGTGCTGCGGTCGAAGACCACGCCGGCCTCGCCTGCGGGCGCGACGGCCATGCTGAACGAGACGACCCTGGCGCTGCCAGCGGCCTTGGGCGCATTGCTTGCGGCATCTTCGGCCTGATCGCCCGCAGCACTGCGGGCCGGACTGTCCAGGCCTGCCGGGGCGTCGAGCTCGGCTGTGACCGCTACGGGATCCCGCTCCACGAGGTGCTGCCACAGCTCGGCAGGCAGCGTGTCGGCCGGTGCGGTCATGATGCGCAGGACGGTGCCCGGCTCGACCCCGGCCTGGCGGGCCTCGATCTCGCTGAGGACGACCTCGACGACCTGTCCGCTGCTGGGCCGGGCTGCGGCCAGCTCGATGAGCCGGCTGTCGAGTGCGCCGCCCAGCAGCCCGCCGAGCTTGCCGCCGCCCGGGGTGACGCCCGCTGCGTCGCCGGCGTCGAATCCGGGCGTCAGGGACGGATCGAGGTTCCAGGCCACGTCGACCCGGGTCCCGCCCCGCAGACAGGCCGCCACGCTCACCGCTATGCCGTACACGACCGCAGGCTACTGCCGGCCCTGCCGCTGCTATTGCCCCGACCGAGCACTGCGGAGGCGAGCCGCGGCGTGCGTCGTGGTCTCCGTTGATGCCGATGGCCCCTTCGAGGCCACGGCGCTTAGATCCCCACGGCAGACAGGACTTCGGCTGCTGTCCGGCTGCAAGGCAGACGCCTGCAGCGCCGGCGACCACCCGCCCGCCGTGGGTCAGACGTGCCGGGAGTCGGCGTCCGGTGTGCGGAAAGGGGCGTCCAGCCGTGCGGATATCAAGCAGAGGAAGGAGCAGGCCCGAGCGCTGCCGGCGACCGACCGCCGTCAGCCGGCAGCGGTTACGCCCGGCAGTCGGTGCAGAGGCCGTGGAGGTCGAGGTTGTGGTGCAGCGGCTCGAAGCCCGCGGCCCGGGCCGCTTCGCTGAGGCGCTCGTCGACCAGGCGCTCCAACTCGTCGTCGAGGCTCACGTCGACGATGGTCGCGCACTGCTCGCAGATCAGATGGTGGTGATGTCCCAGCAGCGACTCGGCCAGCTCGAAATGGGTGTGATCGGCGCCGTGTACCAGGCGGCGGACGGCGCCGCAGCGCTCCAGCACGTCGAGGTTGCGGTATGCGGAGCTCTTGGCGATGTCGGGGGTGATCTCGGTGATCTCGGGGATGGTGAGCGGCCGGGCCGCCTCGGCCAGCACCGTGACGATGCGACGCCTTCCGCTGGTGTAGAGCTGCTGGTTGAAGGCCAGGCGCCGGGCGATCTCTTCGTGCAGGTCCTCTGAGCCCTCGGGGATCTCCGGCGGCGAGGGAGCGGGCGTCATGAGGCCAGCGGGTCGAGATGCTGCTCGGGGTGACCGTGGTCGTCCACCACCACCACGCCGTCGAAAGCGGCACGCGTGCCGTCGGCCACCTGGATCACCCGCTCGCCGAATGCGGCGGTGAGCGTGGCTGCGTTGAGCACCTCGTCGGGCGTGCCGTCGGCGATGAGGCGCCCGGCGAGCACCAGCACCCGGTCGCACACCGCGGCCTCCTCCAGGTGGTGGGTGGTGATGGCCACGAGCCGACCCCGTGCCCGCTCGGTTTCGACGGTCTCGGTGATTATCCGCCGGCTCGGCCCGTCGAGGCCGGTGATGGGCTCGTCGAGCAGCAGGCACGGCGCGTCGGCCACCAGCGCCGATGCGATCAGCACCAGCCGGCGCTGGCCCTCCGAGAGGGCGTCGAGGGGCCGCGACATCAGATGGCCGATCCGCAGGCGCTCGGCGGCGCGGTCGATGGCCTGTCGATCCTCGTGGTCCAGGCGGCCGAGCAGGCCGCGCCTGCGGTAGCGCCCCATGCGCAGCACCTCGCGGACGGTCAGCGGCATCCAGGCATGACGACCCTGTTGCTGGGCCACGTAGGCGACATGGCGACAGTTGCGCACCAGGTCGCCCGACGAAGGCGCCAGCAGGCCGGCCAGCAGGCGCAGCAGCGTGGTCTTGCCGGCGCCGTTGGGGCCGATGACGGCGACGATCTCGCCGCCGTGAAGCGCCAGGCGACCGGCCTCCAGCGCGAGGTGCCGGTCGATCCGCACGGCCACGTCGGTCAGACGGAACATCGGCTCGGGCTGCGGCTGCGTCTCGGCGGTGTCGATCTCGGCGCTGATGTCGGTGAGCATGGCCGGCGTGTCCTTCGCTGTCGGCTTGCAGGCCGCCTCGGGCATGGGGCCTGCGGCTCGGGAAAGCGAATCCCGAGTAGTGAGTGAGAATGATTCTCACTATAGTGGGGACGAGTCCTATTCTCACCCTACCGGGAAACCATCACACGGAGGAAACGACCATGAGGCTGCGGAGGGCCATCGGTGCAATCGGGGTCATGGCGCTGCTCGCCGCGGGCTGCGGCGGCGACGACGAGGATGCGGCGGCGGACGGCACGCCGGTCGTGGTGGCGACCACAAGCATCTGGGCCGACGTGCTGGCCAACGTGGCCTGCGACGGCGACATCGACGTCCGCACGCTGGTGCCTGCCGGCGCGGACCCGCACCGCTTCGAGCCGTCGCTGGCGGATCGCGCCCTGATGGACGACGCAGCCGTCGTGTTCGCCAACGGGCTGCTGCTCGAGGAGCTGCTGGAGGACACCCTCGGCGCCGTCTCCGATGCGGGCACGCCCGTGTTCCGCATCGGCGATCACGTGTCGACCATCGACTACAGCTCCGGCGACGAGACGCACGATCACGACGAAGATCGCGACGCCGACCACCACGACGAGGCCCATGCCGACGACCACGAGGAGGAGGGTCACGATCACGACGAGGATCACGACGACCACGAGGACGAGGGTCATGACCACGAAGAGGAGGGCCACGACGACCACGAGGAGGAGGGTCACGATCACGACGAGGATCACGACGCCGATCACGATGAGGCCCATGACGACGAGGGTCACGATCACGGCGATGAGGGCCACGACGGCCATGAGGGCCACGTCGATGAGGGCCATGACGATCATGACGAAGACGAGGAAGGCCACGACGACCATGAGGGCCACGACCACTCCGGCGCCGACCCCCACGTCTGGTTCGATCCGACCCGGGTGTCGGGCGTGCTGGCCGAGATCGGAGAGCAGCTCGTGACTCACGCCGGCGCGGACTCGGCCGCGATCGACCGCTGTGTGGCCGACTACCAGGACGAGCTCGCCGAACTGGACTCGGAGATCGCCGCCTTGTCAGCCGGGGTGCCCCCCGAGAACCGGCTGCTGGTGACCAACCACGATGCCATGGGCTACTTCGCCCAGCGCTACGGCTTCGAGGTGGTCGGCACGGTCATCCCCTCGCCCTCGGGCCTGGCCGAGACCAATCCCGCCCAGCTCGAAGCGCTCGCCCAGACGATCGAGGAGCACGGCGTCGGGGCCATCTTCGCCGAGAGCCAGCACTCCGCCCGTGACGCCGAGGCCCTGGCCCGCAGGGTGGGCGACGTGGAGGTGGTGACCCTGTTCACGGGCACCCTGGGCGAGCCGGGCAGCGGGGCCGACACCTACCTCGGCTTCATGCGCACCAACGCCGGCTTGATCGCCGAGGCGCTCAGCTGACCGGGCAGGGATCATCCGTGTCGTTCGGGCCCCCGCTGTGCTGACCCAGGCTGCGCTGACCCCGGCTCGTGCCCGCTGCAGGGTCGGGCCGGGCGGCGTCGCAGACCGGTCGGTCCGACGCCCGCAGGCGTGAGCGCCGAATCGCCGCACGAGGCAGCGCGCCGGCTGCCGGCCGACACGCACTGAGCAGACTGGCGTCATGGAGTTCCTGACAGATCCGATCTCCTGGTGGGTCGAGCCGTTCACCGGCAACGTGTTCATGCGCAACGCGCTCTGGGCCGGACTACTGGCCGTGGCCGCCACCTCGGTGGTGGGCACCTGGGTGGTGCTGCGCGGCATGAGCTTCCTGGGCGACGCCCTGGCCCACGGCGTGCTGCCCGGCATCGCCATCGCCTTCGTGATCGGCGTCCACACCACCATCGGCGCCCTGGTGGCGGCCCTGGTGATGGTGGGCGGCATCAACTTGATCCGCGCCCATTCGCCGCTGCCCGACGACACCTCGATCGGCGTGCTGTTCGTGGGCTTTTTGGCGCTGGCCGTGGTGATCATCTCCAGCGGCTCGGGCACCTACGTGGGCGACCTCAACCGCTTTCTGTTCGGCTCGATCAGCGGGGTCGACAACGCCGACCTGGTCCGCCTGGGGATCACCGCCGGGGTGTCGGTGCTGGGCGCGGCGGTCTTTCACCGGGCCTTCGTGGTGATGACCTTCGACGAGACCCAGGCCCGTCTGCTGGGGCTGCGGCCCCGCATGGCGCACGGGGTGCTGCTGACGCTGCTGGCGGTGTCGATCGTGGCCTCGTTCGAGGTGGTGGGCAACCTGCTGGTGTTCGCCTTTCTGGTTGCGCCGCCGGCCACCGCCACGCTGTTGGTGCGCCGGGTGTCGGTGATCATGGCGGTAGCGGTGGGCATCGGCTCGGCTGCGGTGGTGATCGGGCTGCTGATCAGCTACCACCACGGCACAGCGGCCGGCGCGACGATGGCTCTGGCCGCGGTCGCCATCTTCATCGCTGCGCTGACGCTGCAGTCGGCCGGTCGCCTGATCGCTCGGCGCCGGCCCGGCTCGGCGAACGTGGCCGGCATCCAGCCCTAGCCGCGGCAGGGCGGCGGGCGTAGCTTGTCGCCATGGGAGCGCTGTTCGGCCTGCTGGCGTCGCTGAGCATCACCACCACCGAGTTCTGCGGACGGCGCATCGCCAACGAGATCGGCCCGGTGGTGGCCGCCAGCGTCACCAGCTTCCTGGCGACCTTCACTGCGCTGGCAGTGGCGCTCACGACGCAGGGCGACCCGCTGCTGGGCGACCTCGGCCTGGGCGCGCTCTCGGGGATCGGCTTCGGCCTGGGGATCAGCACCTACCTGCAAGGCGTGCGGGTCTCCACGTCGGCTGCGGTGAGCCCCTCCTCGGCGGCGCTGACGGTGCTGATCCCGTTCAGCTACGCGGCGGTGGCGACCACGCTGCCGCCGCCGTGGTCGTTCGTCGGCGCAGCCGGGGCGGTGGTCGGCCTCGTGCTGGTGGCCGAGGGCGGCAGCGCTGCCGCCAACGCGGCCGCAGGGCTGCGCATGGGGCTGATCTCAGGCGTCGGCTACGGCGTCGGCACGGTGCTGTTGATCGAGACCAGCGAGGCCGCCGGGCAGTGGCCGATCGTCGCCCAGCGGGCCGCGGCCTTCTCGACCATCGCCGGCTACGCGCTGTTGCGCCGCCGGCCGCTGCTGCCGCCGCTGCGCTTCGCCCGCAACGCCGCCGTGGCCGGCCTGGCCGCGGGCATGAGCTCGGTGTTCCTGCTCTGGGGGCTGGAGGCCAACGCGGCCGCGGCGTCGGTGACCGCCAGCCTGTATCCCGCCAGCAGCGTGCTCGTCGGGCGCTCCTTCTTCGCCGACTCTGTGACCAGGACGCAGCTGCTGGGCCTGGTCGTGGTGATCGCCTCAGCGATCGTGATCGTGCTCTCCTGAGCCGCCGCGCCCAGCGGCTAGCCGAGCACCAGCTTCTGCAGGGCGCGGCGGTCGATCTTGTCGGCGCTGTTGCGGGGCAGCGAGTCCACGATCAGCAGCGCCTCGGGCAGCTTGAAGGCGGCCAGCTCGTCGGCGCCGAAGTCCCGCAGAGCCTGCAGCGTCAACGGCGCCTCGCCCGCGGCGGCTCTGTTCTCGGCGGTGCCTCTGCCCTCGGCGGGGCCTGAGGCATTGGTGCTCTCGGTATCGCCGGCGGCGGCGCCGCTCTTGACGGCGCCCGCGGCGACCACCACGGCCACGCCGATCTCGCCCATCACCGGATCAGGCCGCGGCGCCACGGCGATCTCGGCGACCCCGCGGTGGCGGCCCAGGATCGCCTCCACCTCGGCGGGGTAGACGTTGTAGCCGCCGCGGATGAACATCTCCGCCACCCGGCCCGCCAGGCGAAAGCAGCCCGAGGCGTCCACCGCTGCCAGGTCGCCCGTGCGCAGCCAGCCGTCGACGAGGGCCGCGGCGCTGCCCTCCGGGTCGTTCCAGTAGCCAGACATCACAGCGCCCGAGCGCAGCCACAGCTCGCCGACCTCGCCCGCCGGCAGCGGCTTGCCGTCGGCGGATCGCACCTCGGCCTCCACGCCGGGGCGCGGCCTGCCGACGGTGTGCAGCGCCTCTTCGTCGTCGGCGTCCAGCGCTGTGGCCAGGCCGATGCCGCCGCTCTCGGTGGAGCTGTAGCGGATCGAGTAGCCGGCCCCGAAGCGCTGCCGGGCCTGTTGCACCATCCAGCCGGGCGACAAGGCACCGCCCACCACGATCGCCTCCACCGCCGAGAAGTCCAGGGTCTCGATCGACGGGTGACGCAGCATCAAGGCGATCTGCGGCGCCACCGCGGTCACGGCGCGCATCCGCAAGCCGGCGATCAGCTCCAGCACCGGGCCTGCCGACCAGCGCTTGAGCAGGTGGGTGGTGCGTCCCGAGGCCAGCATCCAACCCAGCTTGGTCATGAAGCCGACATGCGCCAGGGCGGTCGACGAGATGCCGTGGACCCCGCCGGCCGCTGAAGCTTCGTCGGTGGCCCGTGTGCCTGGGTCGGCTGAGTCTGTGGCTGTGTCGTCCGGCGCGTCTGCGGTCTCGGTGCCAGAGGCAGTGCCGACAGAGGCAACGTCAGCCGAGGCCGGCTGGTCAGAGGCAGGGTCGGCCGAGCCCGAGACTGAGGTTGCGTGGTCCCAGGCGCCGCCGGTGTCCAGCGCGGCGATCACCTCCAGTTGGCGGTTGGCGAACCAGGCGCCCTTGGGGGTGCCGGTCGAGCCGCTGGTGAAGCACACGCAGACCGGGCGGTCCGGGTCCTCGGGCAGCTCCGGCAGCGGCTCGGCATCCGCCAGGCGGAACGCCCCGGCAGCCGAGGCGGCGTCATGGCCAGGGGTGAACACCTCCAGCCGCCAGGCAGAGCCGCCCGCCTGCGTCGCCAGATCAGCGGCGGCGATCACCAGGTCGGGGCCCAGCACGTCGAGGCACTCGCCGATCTCGCGGCCCCTCAGCCGAGGATTGAGCCCGGCCGTCACCGCCCCCAGCCGGGCCGCGGCCAGATACAGCACCACGTAGTCCACGACCGAGCCCATCAGCAGCGCCAGCACCGAGCCCTGCCCGAGCCCCCGCGCCGACAGCCCCGCAGCGGCCTCGTCCGCCGCCTGGTCGAGCTCGGCGTAGCTGATCGACCAGCCCGCCGGGGCAACGAACGCAGCAGCATCGGCATGGTCGACCGCGGCACGCCGGCTGATGCGGGTCAGCATCCTCGGATTCTGACAGCGGCGCTACTGTCGCCCAACATGGACTTCGCCGCCGACCCTGCCCTGGAGGACTTCCGCGACGAGGTGCGCACCTGGCTCGAGGAGCACCTGCGCGGCGAGTTCGCCGCCCTGCGAGGCAAGGGCCTGACCGGCCAGGAGGACATCGCCCCCGAGACCCAGATTGCCTGGGAGCGCGAGCTGGCCTCCGGCGGCTGGCTGGGGATCGACTTCCCGGCCGAGATCGGCGGGCGCCAGTGCAGCCTCGCCGAGCAGGTCGTGTTCCATCTCAGCTACGCCGAGGCGCGGGCGCCGGGCCGCATGGCCAACATGGGCGTCACCTTGCTGGGCCCGACGTTGATGGCCTTCGGCAGCGAGGCGCAGCAGCAGCGCTTCGTGCCGGCGATCCTGGCCGGCGAGCAGTTCTGGTGCCAGGGCTACTCGGAGCCCGACGCCGGCTCGGACCTGGCCGGCGTGAAGACCACCGCGGTGCTCGACGGCGACCGCTGGGTGCTCAACGGCCAGAAGACCTGGACCTCCCTCGCCCAGTTCGCCGACTGGATCTTCGTGCTGGCCCGCACCGACCCCAGCGCCGCCCGCCACGCCGGGCTGTCGTACCTGCTGGTGCCGCTGGACCAGCCCGGAATCGAGCTGCGCCCGATCACCCAGATCACCGGCGGCAGCGAGTTCAACGAGACCTTCTTCGACGACGCCGTGACGGACGCGGAGCTGGTGGTCGGGGGCGTCGGCGCGGGCTGGAAGGTGGCGATGGGCACGCTCGGCTTCGAGCGGGGAGCGTCCACGCTCGGCCAGCAGATGAGCTTCCGAGCCGAGTTCGACGACCTGCTGGCGGCCGCCAAGGCCAACGGCAGCAGCAGCGACCCGGTGATGCGCCAGCGGCTCGCCGACGCCTGGATCGGCCTGGAGATCCTGCGCTACAACCAGCTCCGGATGCTCACCGCGCTGACCCATGACGGCGTGCCCGGACCGGAGGCGTCGATCGGCAAGCTCTACTGGGCGAGCTGGCACCGCCGCCTCGGCGAGCTGGCCACCGAGATCCTCGGCGCCGAGGCGATGCTGGAGGGGCGCTGGAACACCACGTTCCTCTACGGGCGCGCCCACACCATCTACGGCGGCTCGAATCAGATCCAGCGCAACGTGATCGGCGAGCGCGTGCTGGGCTTGCCCCGCCAGTGACCGGCGCGGCTGCCCCAGACGGCGGCCCCGCGGCCCCCGAGGACGGCGCGGCCGAGCCTGCCGGGGCTTTCGAGAACGGCGCGGCCGAGCCTGCCGGGGCGCCCGAGGACGACGACGCCACCATCGGCTTCATCGGGCTGGGCAACATGGGCCTGCCGATGTGCGTGAACCTGCTGGCCGACGGCTGCGACGTGATCGCCTTCGACCTGCGACCCGAGCCGCTGGCCGCAGTCGCCGCCGCGGGCGGGCGCAGCGCCGCGGACGCCGCAGGCCTGGCCGCCGAGGCCGACGTCTTGTTGACCTCGCTGCCCCGACCGGAAAACGTGGCCGAGGTGATGAGAGCGCAAGGCGCACTGGCCGCGCTCAGGCCGGGCTCGCTGTGGGCCGACCTGACCACCAACCGCCCGGCTCTGCTCGCCGAGCTGGCCGCCGAGGCCCCCGCCGGGGTGGAGGTGGTCGACTCGCCGGTCACCGGCGCCGTCGACGGGGCGCGCAACCGGCGCCTCACCCTGTTCGCCGGCGGCAGTCCCGCGGCGCTCGACCGGGCAGTGCCGCTGCTCGAGACGCTGGGCAAGGTGATCCGCTGCGGCGGGCTCGGCTCGGGCAACGTCGTCAAGCTGGTCACCAACCAGCTCTGGTTCGTCAACGCCGCGGCCATCGGCGAGGGCTTCGCTTTGGGCATGGCCAACGGCGTGGACCTGGAGGTGATCTACGAGGCGATCCGCAACTCGGTGGGCGACTCGTTCGTGGCCCGCCACGACGCCGGCTCGATCTTCGCCGGCCACTACGACCCCAGCTTCCCGCTTGGCCTGTGCCTCAAGGATCTCGGGCTGCTCGCCGAGCTCAGCGCCGGGCTGGGCGCGGACCTGCCGATGACGGAGGCCGCACACCAGGCGTTCGCCGAGGCGCAGCGGCGTTACGGCGAGGCCGCTGGCGAGCTGCACGTGGCCCGCAGCATCGAGGACGATGCCGGCCTGTCGTTTCGCCTGCCCGGCGACTGGCTGCCGCCCTGGGAAGTCGTCGACGACCCGCCCGCCGATGCGCCGGCCGACCAACCGTCAATCGACGACTCGACCGACGACGCCTGCGACGACCCTCAGTAGGCGGCGTCGGGCATCTCCGACTTGCGTCGCCCGATGTAGTCGCGCAGCTCGGCGTCCACGGCGTCGTCTATCGCCGGCGCCTCGTAGTCGCGCAGCATCTGGCGCCACTGGGCGTTGGCACGCTGCGCCGCGGTGAGCGAGCCCTCCTCGCTCCACTGCTCGAAGCTGTTGTTGTCGGCGATCGACGACCGGTAGAAGGCCGTCTCGAAGTTGGCCAGCGTGTGGGCGTTGCCCAGGAAATGCTCGCCGTGGGGGTTCGTGCGGAACGCATCCATGGCCTGGCCGTTGTCGGTCATGTCGATGCCCCGTGCGTAGACCTCCATCATGCCGAGCTGGTCGGCGTCGAGGATGAGCTTCTCGTAGCCCAGCGCCAGGCCGCCCTCCTGCCAGCCGGCCGCGTGCAGCACGAAGTTCACGCCGGCGGCCACCGTGGGCAGCAGCGTCGACGCCGACTCGTAGGCCGCTTGGGCGTCGGGGTACTTCGACGAGGTGAACTGCCCGCCGGAGCGGAACGGCACGCCGACCCGCCGCGCCAGCGACGCCATCACGCAGATCGCCTGGCCTGCCTCGGGCGTGCCGAAGGTGGGCGCCCCGGTGGCCATCGACATCGACGAGGCGAAGGTGCCCAGTATCACCGGCGCCCCGGGTCGCACGAGCTGGCAGTAGGCCATCCCCGAGAGCGCCTCGGCCAGCGCCTGGGCGCACAGGCCCGCCACCGTGACCGGCGACATCGCCCCGGCCAGGATGAACGGCGACATGATCGTCGCCTGGTTGGCGCGGGCGTACTCGGTGGCCGCGCCGAGCATGGTGGCGTCCCAGCGCAGCGGCGAGGCGGCGTTGATCAGCGAGGTCATCACCGTGCGGCCCGCCAGGTCGCCGCCGAAGGCGATCCGGCTCAGCTCGACCGAGTCCGCGGCGCGCTCGGTGGCGGTGACCGAGCCCATGTAGGGCTTGTCGCTGTAGCGGATGTGGGCATACACCATGTCGAGGTGGCGCTTGTTGACCGGGATGTCGACCGGCTCGCAGACGGTGCCGCCGCTGAGGTGCAGGTGATCGAGCCCGCAGACGAGCTTGACCACGTTCTGGAAGTCCTCGAGGGTGGCGTAGCGGCGGCCGTTGTCGAGGTCCATCACGAACGGCGAGCCGTAGTTGGGGACGAACACCGTGGTGTTCTCGCCGATGCGCACGCTGCGCTCGGGGTTGCGGGCGTGCTGGGTGAACGACTTCGGCGCGCTGCGCTGCACGATCTCGCGGCACATGCCCTTTTCGAAGAAGGCCTTGTCGCCGTCGATGCGGGCGCCTGCGGAGGCGAGCAGCGAGAGCGCCTCGGGGAAGTCCTGGAAGGCCACGCCGATCTCGGCCAGGATCGTCTCGGCGTTGTCCTCGATCTGGGCCAGGCCCGCCTCGTCGATCATCTCGACGGGCTTGAGGGTGCGCACCAGGTAAGGCGGGGCGCTGCGCGCGGCGACGGCGCGAGCGGCTTGACGGCCCGCCCGTCCTCCGCCGCGGCGGCCGCCTCGTCGGGGCCGGGTCTCGTCGCTCACTGGCTGCTCCTCGTCTCTGGGGTCTGTCTCTGGGGTCTTCTCTGGGCCGGGCTCTGGATCTTCAGTCTCTGAGCCGGTCTCTGGGTCTTCAGTCTCTGGGCCGGTCCTTTGGGTCAGTCTCTGGGTTGCCTTGCCGTGTCTGGCGCGCTCGTCTCGGCGGCCGGCTGCGTCGACGGCGAGGCGGGGCGACGCGCCGCGCCGCTGCGGCGGCTGCGCCGGGGCTGCGAGCCCGCGCCCTCGCCGGCCGGCAGATCCACCACCCGCCCCAGGTGCGGGCTGGGCGCCGTGGCATGGGGGAACGCCATGGCCGCCACGAACAGCTCCTGAAAGCGCGGCTCGGTGGCCGTCTCGATCTTGTCCACGCCGGCCACCGCAGCGGCGACCTCACGGCGCTGCGCCGCCGATACCAGCATGCGCACCGCCCCCGCCCCCGAGCTGTTGCCCACCGCCCGCACGCCGGCGACCGGGCAGTCCGGGATCAGGCCCAGCACCAGGGCGTACACCGGGTCGATGTGGGCGCCAAAGGCCCCGGCCAAGCGCACGTCGTGAACCTCGTCGATGCCGGCGTGCTCCAGCAGCAGGTCGATGCCGGCCCGCAGCGCCGCGCCCGCAAGCTGGATCTGGCGCACGTCGTTCTGGGTGACGGCCAGCTCGGGCACGCGCAGGCCGCCGTGGCGGATCACATAGCGGAAGGTGCGCCCGTCGGGCTCCACGCGCGGGCTCAGCTTGCTCGCCGCTTCCGAGATGACGCCGTTGCGGTCGCAGATGCCCGACAGGAACATCTCGCCGATGACCTCGATGATCGCCGATCCGCACAGGCCCGTGACCTCGAGCCCGGCGACCGCCTGGTCGAAGCCGGGGTCGTTGCTCCATTCGTCTGCGCCGATCACCCGATAGCGCGGCTCGAAGGTCTGGCGGTCGATGCGGATGCGCTCGATGGCGCCGGCCGCGGCCCGCACGCCGCTCGATATCTGGGCGCCCTCGAAGGCGGGGCCGGTCGGCGACGACGCCGCGTAGACACGGCTGCCGGTGCCGAGCACTATCTCGGCGTTGGTCCCCACGTCCACCACCAGCATCGGTGCCTCCGCTCGGTGGACGCCTTCGTTCAGCAGCGCCGCGGCCGCATCCGCGCCCACATGGCCCGCGATGCAGGGCCCGACATGGGCTCGCGCGGCCGGCAGGGCAAGGCCGAGGTCGCGGGCCTCGATGTCCACGCCGGCGCTCACCGCCAAACTGAACGGCGCCGCGCCCAGCCCGGTCGGGTCGATGCCCAGCAGCAGATGATGCATCACCGGGTTGCCCACGAAGACCAGATCGCAGATGCGCCGGCGGATGCCTGCCGCCGAACCGGCGTCGGGATCGACCGCCGAGGCGTCCTCAGGATCAGGGTTGCCCGCCGGCTCAGGCGCGCTCCCGGCCGGCGCCGAAGCAGCGTGGTCGGCTGCGAGCCCCTCGATCAGGTCGTCGATCGCCTCGCGGACCACGGCGGTCAGCTCGGCGTCGCCGCCGGGGTTCATCATCACGTACGACACCCGGCTCATCAGATCCTCGCCGAAGCGGATCTGCGGGTTCATGGCGCCGGCCGTGGCCAGCACCTCGCCGTTGTGCAGATCCAGCAGGTAGCCGGCGATGGTCGTCGAGCCCACGTCCACAGCGACGCCGTAGATCGCCTCGTCGAAGCCGGGCCGCACGTCGATCACGCCTGCGTCGGCGTGGACGATGGCCGTCACCCGCCGTGAGCCGTTCGCCAAGGCCGGCTGCAGGCGCGGCAGCACCCTCGGCTCGATCCGTGCGCCGACGATGCCCCACTGGACAGCGAGCGCCTCGGTCAACAGCTCGGCGTCGGCACGCTCGTCGCCCAGGACGGGCGCTTCGAGCTCGCAGTAGCGGGCCGCGATCAGCGGGTCGAGCGTGAGGCCCGGCAGGTCGATCGTCTTGCGCACCACCGGGCGGTGAACCTGCGAGCCGGCGGGCACGTCCACCACCAGATCGCCGAGCACCGTCGCCTGACAGCCGAGCCTGCCGTCGGCTGCGATGCTGCGCCTGCCCCGGTAGCTCAGCTCGGCGGAGGTCTTGGCGCCCACCGCGGAGCTGTCGGAGCTGATCTGCCACTTGGCGAACTCGCCGAAGGCCGGGACGACCTGGCAGCGCCCGCAGAGCCCGCGGCCGCCGCACGTCGAGTCGAGGTCGACCCGCAGCGAACGGGCGGCGTCGAGGATCGTGGTGCCGGCGGGCACCTCGGCGCTGGTGCCTGCGGGGCTGAAGACCACCCTGTGAGTGCCGCCCGGAGCGTCAGCGCTGCCGGAGCTGACGGTCCTGCTGGTGCCGTGGTCGCGGTCGGCGTCTCGGCGGGTCTCAGCGTCGTCAGGTGGACCCCACTCGTCTTGCGCGGGGTCGCTCATCGGCCGTCGCGGCCGGCAGCAGCGGGTTGCTCAGGCCGCACCGGCGCGTGCCCCGCCCCCGCGACGCCGTCCCCCGCGCCGCCCGGCCCCGGCCGGGCCCTCGCCGGGCGTGCGGTTGGCGCGGATCCAGGCAGCGCAGTCCTTGTCGTGCCCGGCAAGCACGTCGGCTGCCATGATCGCCGTCTTCACCTCGGCATGCATCGGGTTCATGATCGCAGACGTCATGCCCGCGCCGATCGCCATCGACAGGAACGTGCCGGTGATGGCATGGCGGTTGGGCAGCCCGAAGCTCACGTTGGACGCGCCGCAGGTGGTGTTGACGCCGAGCTCGCTGCGCAGCCGGCGGACCAGCGCGAACACCTGCCGGCCGGCCGTGCCCATGGCGCCGATCGGCATGACCAGCGGGTCCACCACCACGTCGCCTGCGGGGATGCCGTGGTCGGCGGCTGCCCGCACGATCTTGGCGGCCACCTCGAAGCGCACGTCGGGATCCTCGGAGATGCCGGTCTCGTCGTTGGAGATGGCCACCACCGCAGCGCCGGCCTTGGCCACCAGCGGCAACACCCGCTCCATCACCTCGTTCTCGCCGGTGACGGAGTTGATGAGCGGCTTGCCCTCGTAGGCCTCGATGCCGGCCTCCAGGGCCTCGATGATCGACGAGTCGATCGCCAGGGGCACGTCGGTCACCGACTGGACCAGCTTGATGGCCCGTGCCAGCAGCGCCGGCTCGTCGGCGAGCGGGATGCCGGCGTTCACGTCGAGCATGTGGGCGCCCGCCTCGACCTGGGCGATGGCGTCGGCCTCCACCCGGCTGAAGTCGCCGCTCTTCATCTCCTCGGCGAGCAGCTTGCGCCCGGTCGGGTTGATGCGCTCGCCGATCATCACGAACGGCCGGCCGAAGCCGATCACCACTTCCTTGGTGGCGCTGCTGATGACGGTGTCGGTCATGGGGACTCCTGTGTCTGGGGTTCGAGTGTCTGGGCTGCCGCTGCGTGGCGTGCGTTTGTCGGGGGAGCGGTTGACTCGTGCTCGGCTGTGTTCGGCACTGGCGTCTCGGGTGCGGGTGTGTCGGGCGCGAGGCCGCCGTTGGCGACCAGTGCCTCCAGGCGGTCCCTGGGGTAGTCGTGCTCGAACGCCGCGGCGATCCCACGGGCGGCCTCGGCTGGGTCGCCGTCGGGGGTCGAGGCCTGGCGACGCCACTCGTTCACGTAGTCGTCGGTGGCGGTGAGCCCGGCGATGTGCGCCGCCCGGTCGATGGCCACCTGGAACCGCTGGTGCAACAGCACCTGCGCTTTGTCTCCTGTGGCCGTGGTGGCGGTGACCTGGGCGGGGATGTCGCGCCAGTAGATGGTCACCACCTGCGGGCCGCGCCCGCGCCTAGCCACGGCCCCTCCTGGTCACGGTGCTTCCTGCAGCGGCGCTGTCTGGCCACGGCTCGCCGCCTGTGCGCTCTGTGCGATCTGCACCACGGCCGGCTCGAGGTCGCCGTATGCGCCGGCGATGCGCTCGTAGTCCAGGCCAAGGCGCTCGGCGGCGGCCTCGGCAGACGCGGAGATGTCGTCGTCGTCGGTCTGGGCCAGGTAGACGAGCTTGGTGTAGTTGCCGAAGTAGGCGTGGCAGAGCTCGGGGTGCGCCGTGATGCCGAGGCCGTCGAGGATGATCCGCTCGAAGTGCTTGGCCAGGTAGTCGGTGAGGTAGAAGATCGTGGGGTCGCTGTGGTGCATCTGCTGCCAGGCGTCGCCGCCGGCGAAGAACTCGTAGCAGTGGTCGCCGGGCAGCATCTCGACGCCCCGCTCGGTGCAAAGGGCGGCCAGCTCGCCGCCGGTGCCGCAGTCGGCGTAGCCCAGCAGCACCCGGTCGTAGCCGCCGGCGATGCGGTCGAGCCGCTCGCGCACGGCGTCGGGGATCAGCTCGGGACGGTTGTGCAGCACAGCCGGCAGGCATTCGAGGTCGACGTTGCCCAGCTCGTGCAGCCGGGCGATGTCGCGGATCTCCCGTGCCAGAGCGCCGCAGGCCAGGATCAGCACTCTCGGCGTTGTGTGGCGCGTCTGGTCCAGGGTTGCCGCTGTCGCTGTCGGCACGGTCTCGCCTGCGCTGCGGGCCTCGCCGGTTGGGCTCGTGTCGCTGAGGGCCTCGCCGGTTGGGCTCGCGTCGCTGAGGGCCTCGCCGGTTGGGCTCGTGTCGCTGAGGGCCTCGCCGCTGGGGGCGTGGTCGGCGTGGCCACCGGCGCCGCGCACCTCGTCACCCCGAGAGCCGAGGCTGCGGGTGTCGTCTTCGTGCGAGCTGTTGCTGCGGGCCTCTGTGTGCATCGCGGCCGTCTGCACGTCGCCCGCTCCAGGTTCAGGCCGCGCGCCGTGCGCTGACCAGGGCCGAGGCCGTCTCGGCGGTGACCGCGGCGTCGCGGCAGTAGGCGTCCGCGCCGATGGCCTCGCCGAACTCCTCGTTGAGCGGCGCGCCGCCCACCAGCACGATGTAGTCGTCGCGCAGCCCCTTCTCCACGAGCGTGTCGATCACCACCTTCATGTAGGGCATGGTGGTGGTGAGCAGTGCCGACATGCCCAGGATGTCGGGCTTGTGCTCGTCGAGGGCGGCCAGGAACTCGTCGACGTCGGTGTTGATGCCCAGGTCGACCACGTCGAAGCCCGCGCCCTCCAGCATCATCGCCACCAGGTTCTTGCCGATGTCGTGGATGTCGCCCTTGACGGTGCCGATCACCACGCTGCCGATCGGCTCGGCGCCGGTCTCGGCCAGCAGCGGCCGCAGGATGGCCATGCCGGCCTTCATGGCGTTGGCGGCGAGCAGTACCTCGGGCACGAAGAGGATGCCGTCTCGGAAGTCGATGCCGACGATGCGCATGCCTTCCACGAGGGCGTCGTTGAGCACGCGGTTGGCGTCCCAGCCGCGGCCCAGCAGGATGCGCACGCCCTCGTCGATCTCCTCGGCGAGACCGTCGTAGAGGTCGTCGTGCATCTGCGCGGTGAGATCCTCGTCGCTCAGCGCGTTCAGGTCGATCTCGTCGTCGTCCGCGTCGTCGGGGGCTTCGTCCGCTTCCTCGGCCATGCAGGTACTCCTGGATCACTCGAGAACGCCGGCCGCAGCCGGTGTCTTGGAACGTATGCGGGCTGACACGAGACACCGTTGCCGAGCGGCATCGCTGTCCCGCATCGTGGAACCGTACCGTATCACGAAACATCGCCATGATGCGCATTTTGCCGGCCGTGTTGCTCGCGCCGTGCGGCCGTGCTGCCTGGGCCTGCGACGCTTCCGAGACCGCGTGCAACGCCCCCGTGGTCGCGCCGTTTCGCAACAGGCAACGGCTGACGCCCTCACGCCGACTCTGGCTCGCGGACGCTTGTCCGCCCACGCCTGCCCGCCGACGCCTGCCCGTCCAGTCGTGATTGACCTGCGCGCTGCGGTCACCATCCGCTCTCGCCCGGCCTGTACTGGCCCGGCAGGGGAGCGGTGTCGTGTCCGGGCTGGTCCAACGGGTGCCGCTCGTCTTGAGCCGCTGGTCTCCGGCAGAGCTGGTCAATGGGGGTCGTCGTCTCGTGAGGTGCCGCGGTCTCGTGAGGTGCCGCGGTCTCGGGATGGGCCGGGGGCTGCCGCTGCGTCGGGGTTCGGGGATGTGGCCGGGAGGCCGGTATGTGCGGGCTCGGGCGGGCTGTTCTGTCTGGCTCGCCTGCCGCTGCCGGGGCGGCGGTCCTGGTAGTGGTCGGGGCCGTCGCGGCCGGGGCCTGGCTGTCCGATGGACTGGCTCAGCTCGGCCTGGTCGCCAGTGAGTGCGGCTCGTCCGGGGGGCTGGGCCTGCTTGTGGCTGCTGCAGTCGCTGGTTCGCATGGCCAGTCCGCCCAGCTTGGCCTGCTCGGCTCGGCCACCGCCCAGCTTGGCCTGCTCGGCTCGGCCACCGGTCGGCTTGGTCTGCTCGGCTCGGCCACCGGTCGGCTTGGCCTGCTTGCCGCGGCGGGGGCGTTCTTGGTTCTTCTTCTCGTGGCCGTGGTGTTGGCGGTGGTGGGTGCGGCAGAGTGCGCAGAGGTTGTCGATGTCGCTGGTGCCGCCGTGCTCCCATTCGACGATGTGGTGGATGTCGCTTTGGTGCATGGGGGCGCCGCACTTGACGCAGCCGCCATCGCGGGCCGCAACGGCGAGGTACTGGGCGATGTTGGCGGCGCGCTGGTTGCGTCCGAGCCACAGGGGGCGGCCCTTGCGGTCGAAGATGATGCCTGCCAGGTCGGCGTCGGGTGACAGCCCGGCCAGGATGGACGGCGGGACGGGGCCGGTGCCGGGGATCTCGCAGCGCCCGTCGGGGTTCTGCCCGTCGAGCAGGCCGATCTCGGCGACGATGATGAGCTGGTCGCGGACTGACTTGGCACGGCCAGCCTTGCCGTTGCCGCCGTGCTGTTGGGGGAGGGGTTCGCCGGTGAGTGCGTCGAGGCCTGTGATGGTCTCGAAGATGGCGTCTGCTCGGCGTTGGGCGTTGCTGCGCTGGTCTGCCTTGCCGGCTTCGTGGTCGGCCCTCCAGAGGTTGTCGACCTTGCCGTCGAGGGCTTGTTGGATGCGGGCCTGGCTGATCGGGTCGAACTGGCCGTGAAGCCAGCCCATCCCGGTGTCGCGATCCACCCCCGTGGACGCCTTGCGGTTGTGGCGCTGGCGCTTCAGCCGCGACTCGCCGCGGTCACGCGATGCTTCGTCGGCCACCCGTCGGGCGTCGCGGGCAAGGCGCTCAGGGCTCAGCTTCTCGGCGTTGCGCAACAGCACCGGGTTGCCCTCCACCGCTTCGGCGCCGGCGTCGCGGGCGGTGCCGGCCAAAGCGGCGGCGTTGTCGAGGCTGATCTTGCCCGCAGCCAGACCCTGCGCCACGGTCGGCAACTCCGCGAGCGCCTCGCCGACTCCGGCCATGCGCTTGGCGTCGCGCAGCGACACGTTCGCTTGCTCCTGGAGCACCCCCGTCGCGGACAGCTTCGCATCCGCGGCGCTTATCTCCGCCGAGCAGCCGCACAGCACCGCATCGGCTCTGGTCTTGAGCCGGCCTGCCAGTGACATCATCTGGCGCAGCACCGGCACCGATGCCCCAGCGATCTCCAGACGATCCAGAGCCGACAGCGCCTCCTGCAACGGCACACACTCCGCATGCACCCGCCCACCACCAGACCCGGCCCGACCCGGCCCGGATGCGGCCAGGTCTGTGCCAGACGGAGCAGCTCCTGTCGAGGATGAGGCCAGGCCCGGCCCGGAGGATGCCAGACCGGGGCCGGGCGAGGCCGGGTCCGTGCGGGGCGGAGCGGATCCCGGCCCGGGCGATGCCGGGGTCGGGCCGGGTGAGGCAGGGTCCCTTTCGGGTTCGAGTACAGCAGTTTGAGCCATACGTGTACTCTAGGGGCAGGGTGTGACACTTCCAACTTCTGTTCGCAGAAATCTCGAATTTCCTGAGATTTCCCGATCCGAAGCAGCCACTCAGACCGGCCAGCACGCCCGCCCGCCAGCACGGCAGCGGCGATCCGCAGGCGCAGATCAGGCCACGGAACCCGCAGCCCGGCGACCGAGCACATCATGCCGGCACCCTGTGACGCCCAACGCCCAACCCGCGGGTCGGCGGGCGGCGAGCGCCGGTGCGTTCTAGGGCCGCATCGGAGCGCGAACGCTGGTACAGTAGACCCATGGCCGAGACCACCGCCGAGCAGTCCCCGTCCGCGTGGATCCGGGCTTTGCCTTTCGAGACGTACTTCTGGGCCCGTGACGTCCCCGGCAACCGGTCCACTGTCAGGGCCACGCTGTCGGCGCTCAACGCGGAACGACGCGAGACCGGCATCGAGAGGGTCGCTCCGGGCCTGTACTGGCGCGGCTTCCCGAAAGGCGTCTCCTGGGATCCCACCCGCGCACGGATCGGCTGGGGCGAGACCTCTGCTCTCGTCTACGCCGGCCGCGGCGCAGGCTGGGCCGAATGGTGCGCTGTGAACGAGCTGGGCTGGGCGCATCAGGGCTCGCGGTACGCCAAGATCGCCGTGGTCAGGCGCAGGCTCAAGCCGACCCTTCCTTGTGTTCGGTTCATCCGCCGCAGCAACGAGAGGCGCCTGGAGCTGAACTGGACCGAGGTCTCGATCCTGGAAGCGCTCGCCCTGGAGATGTTCATGGAGTACCCGCTGGACCTGAGGCTGGAACGGCTGGCGTCGGGCCGTTCCATAGCGAAGGTCGGCTGCGCGGGCCCGGTCCGTCTCGACAGGGTGGCGTGGGCCGCCGAGACCGACGACCTGGCCACCCCCGACTTGCTGTGCAGCGTCCGCGAGCTCCGCGACCTGCTGCCCGACGAGATCTGGCCGCCTGACTGGGCCAGCCCGGTGAAAGTGTGGTCCGATGCCGCGTAACCCAAACACCGACGACACCACAGGGAGTTCTGCGATTGCCGACCTCTCGGAAGCCGAGCGCATCGCCGTCTTCGACGCTCTCATGAGACGCACCGATGCAGAGCTCGGCGGCAGGACCGCAGAGTTAAGCCGCGACTACTGGATGACGCGCTGCCTGCACTTCCTTTCGACGCAGACAGAGGGCACCGGCCGGCTGACGGTTGGCGGCGGCAAGACGGGGCAGTGGGAGGTCGTGTGCGCCTTTGGCGGCGGCACGTCGCTGGTGTCGGTTTGGGGGACGTCCCAGCGGTTCTCCGAGGACATCGACCTACTGTGCCTGATGAACGTCGACGAGGCCTCCAAGAACGCGATCCGCCGCCCGCATTCGCTGCTGACTGCGATGATGTTCGAGGCGAGCGGCGCAGACGTCTCCGATTCCACGCCGCTTCGCCACCACCACGCGGCGCGGTTCCGCCAGACCTTTCTGCGCATCGACGGTCTGGACAGCGAGCTCAAGATCGAGACCGCCGTAGAGCCCTCGGACGACTCGCTGTTCGCAGAGATGCAGGTGTGGTCCATTCTCAGCAGGTTCGCCACGCCCGACGAGCTCGCCATGTTCCCAGAGCTCGGCGGGTTCGTGCTGCCTGTGGTGGTGCCCGCCTACACGGTCGCCAACAAATTCGACGCCATACACCGGCGGACAGTTCAGAACGACCTGGTCGGGATCACGGGCCGCGGCCGTGACCTGATCGACCTGGACGGCCTGGCCGACTCCGAGCACGCCGACGAGATACGTCTACGTGTGCCTGAAATGGCTGAGCGCGCCTCGCACTCGGCAGTTCGGCGGGTGGAGTCTCGGCCTGCGGGCGGCTACGGGACGGGTAAGGCTTTCGTGCAGGGAACGGCAGCCAACGAAGCGCTGCGTGTCGGCTACATGCAGGTGCTCGAGGAGATGAGCTGGGCGTCCGATCCGACCCCGTTCGAGACCGCCGTCGAACGCGCAGCCAGCCTGGACATCGAATAGCCCGCCGCCGAGGTCCGGGGCACGGCCGGCATTGCCGTTGCTGTTGCCGCCGTGCTGTTGGGGGAGGGGTTCGCCGGTGAGGGCGTCGAGCCCGGTGACGAGGCCGCGCTGGTCAGGCGACGCGGAGGAACCTGCGAAGTGCCTCTCGGATGACCTCGCTGGTCGTCGTGTGATCGGCTTCGGCTCGCGCCTCGATGGCGGCCTTCAGCTCAGGGTCGATGCGCACGGGCACGACAT
This sequence comes from Acidimicrobiales bacterium, assembly GCA_965214285.1. Taxonomy (GTDB): domain Bacteria; phylum Actinomycetota; class Acidimicrobiia; order Acidimicrobiales; family Aldehydirespiratoraceae. Next base: position 2,684,343 of record OZ243946.1, on the reverse strand, counting down.
CGGCGGGTCCTGATCCCATGGATGGACGGCCGCGCCGTCTCTTGCGGAGCTCCTCGATGTTGTAGTCGGTCGCGGCGACTTCGTCAGCGAGGCGGTCGAGGTCGGCGTGGGTGAGCGTCCGGCCTGTCTTCGTCTTGTGGGTGGTCATGGTAACTCCACACTGTCATATCGTAATACGAATATGTGGCGGATGACAACGACCAGCGGCTCGGGAAGGTGGGGCAGGTGCGCGGCGGGGGAGCGGGCTGTGCGGTCGGTGGGGCAGGTGCGCGGCGGGGGACCGGCCGTCGCGGTCAGGGCGGCAGCGGGCGGGCGTAGCCTGTGGCCCGATGCCCGACAGCCCTCAGAGCGCCGACAGTCCCGAGAGCGCCGACAGCGCTGACGGCCAGGAGAGCGCCGACACGGCGCCCAGCGACCTGCCCCGGTACCGCTACGACGCCGCCCGCGCCACCGAGATTGAGACCCGCCACCAGGCCGCCTGGGACGCAGCCGGCGTCTACGAGGCGCCCAACCCGTCGGGGCAGCTCGCCGCCGACCCCTTCGGCGTGGCCGGCGCACCGAAGCTGTTCATCATGGACATGTTCCCGTACCCGTCGGGATCGGGCCTGCACGTCGGCCACCCGCTGGGCTACATCGCAACCGACGTCTACGCCCGCTTCAAGCGCATGACCGGCCACAACGTGCTGCACACCATTGGCTTCGACGCCTTCGGCCTGCCCGCCGAGGAGCACGCCCGCCAGACCGGCGAGCACCCCCGCACCAACACCGAGCACAACATCGCCGTGATGAAGCGCCAGATGGCCCGTCTCGGGCTCGGCCACGACCGCCGCCGAGCCGTCGCCACCACCGATGAGCCGTACTACCGCTGGACCCAGTGGATCTTCCTGCAGATCTTCGAGTCGTGGTTCGACCCGGCGCAGAACAAGGCCCGCCCTATCGCCGAGCTGATCGCCGAGCTCGACAGCGGCGCCCGCAGCCTCGAAGACGGCCGCGACTGGGCCGCCCTGAGCCCCGTGGAGCGCCGCCGGGCACTCGGCGACTACCGCCTGGCCTACCTGGCCGAGGCGCCGGTGAACTGGTGCCCGGCGCTGGGCACGGTGCTGGCCAACGAGGAGGTCACCTCCGAGGGCCGCTCCGAGCGGGGCAACCACCCGGTCTTCCAGCGCCCGCTGGAGCAGTGGATGATGCGCATCACCGCCTATGCCGACCGCCTGCTCGAAGACCTCGACCTGCTCGACTGGTCCGAGTCGATCAAGACCATGCAGCGCAATTGGATCGGCCGCTCCGAGGGCGCCCACATCGACTTCGGCCCGATCCGGGTGTTCACCACCCGCCCCGACACGATCTTCGGCGCCACCTACATGGTGCTCGCCCCCGAGCACCCCCTCGTCGACACGCTCGCCGCGGATGCCTGGCCCGCCGGCACCGACCCGCGCTGGACCGCCGGGGCGACCACGCCGGCGGAGGCCATTGCCGGCTACCGGGCCGAGGCCGCCGACCGTGCCGCCAGCGCGGGCGCGGCTGACACGGCGGCAACGGCCGAGGCGGGCGCGGCTGAAACGGCAGACGACCACGCGGGCGCGGCTGACACGGCGGGCGACGATGAAGACCGGGGTGCCGGCGACAAGACCGGCGTGTTCACGGGCGCCTATGTGGACAACCCCGTGAACGGCGAGCCGATACCCGTCTTCGTGGCCGACTACGTGCTCATGGGCTACGGCACGGGCGCCATCATGGCGGTGCCCGGCGAGGACGAACGCGACTGGGAGTTCGCCGAGGAATACGGCCTGCCGATCGTGCGCACCGTCGAGCCTCCCGAGGGCTTCGACGGCAAGGCCTATGACGGCGACGGCCCGTCGATCAACAGCGGCTTCCTCGACGGGCTCGGCGTCAGCGAAGCCAAGGCGGCGATCATCGACTGGCTCGAAGAACACGGCTGCGGCGAGCGAACCGTCACCTACAAGATGCGCGACTGGCTGTTCTCGCGCCAGCGCTACTGGGGCGAGCCGTTTCCGATCGTCTACGACGACTCCGGCATCCCCATGGCGGTGCCCGAGACCGAGCTGCCCGTCACGCTGCCGGACCTGTTGGACTGGGCGCCCCGCGTGCTCGACGACGCATCCGTGCCCGAGCCGCCGCTGGGTCGGGCTGACGACTGGCGCCACACCGAGCTCGACCTGGGCGACGGCCCCAAGGCCTACCGCCGCGAACTCAACACCATGCCGCAGTGGGCCGGCTCGTGCTGGTACTACCTGCGCTACCTCGACCCCGCCAACGACGACGCCATGGTCGACCCCGCCGTCGAGCGCTACTGGATGAGCGACCCCGGCAGCGGCCCCGCAACCGGCGACGGCCACGGCGAGGGCGCAGGCGATGGCAAGCCCGAAGCAGCCGAGGCGACCGGCCACGGCGTGGGCGGCGTCGATCTCTACGTGGGCGGCGTGGAGCACGCCGTGCTGCACCTGCTCTACAGCCGCTTCTGGCACAAGGTGCTGTTCGACCTGGGCCACGTGAGCGGCCCCGAGCCGTTCAAGCGCCTCGTCAACCAGGGCTACATCCAGGCCTGGGCCTACACCGACGCCCGCGGCGCGTATGTTCCCGCCGAGGAGGTGCAAGGCGACCCCGAGACCGGCTTCAGCCACCACGGCGAGCCGGTCGAGCGCAGCTTCGGCAAGATGGGCAAGGGCCTCAAGAACTCCGTCACCCCCGATGAGATGTATGCCGCATACGGCGCCGACACGCTGCGGCTCTATGAGATGTCGATGGGCCCGATCGACCAGGACCGGCCCTGGGAGACCCGCTCGGTGGTCGGCTCGATGCGGCTGTTGCAGCGGGTCTGGCGCAACCTGGTCGACGAGCACACCGGCGAGCCGGCCGTGGCCGAGCCCGACGCCGAGCCCGACGACGAGCTGCGCCGCGCCTTGCACCGCACCATCGACGGCGTGCGCGCCGACATGGACGGCCTGCGCTTCAACACCGCCATCGCCAAGATCACCGAGCTCAACAACCTGCTCACGGCCCGGCCCGGCCCCACGCCGCGCCCGGTCGCCGAGGCGCTGGTGCTGATGCTGTCGCCGCTGGTGCCGCACTTCGCAGAGGAGCTCTGGGCGCTGCTCGGCGGCTCCGGCACCGTGACCAGGGTCGCTTTCCCCGAGGCCGACCCGGCGCTGCTGGTGGCCGACACCATCGAGATGCCGGTGCAGGTCAACGGCAAGCTGCGCGCCGTGGTCACCGTGGCCGCCGATGCCTCCGACGACGACGTGCTGGCCGCGGCGACCGCCGAGCCCAACGTGATCGCCCATGTCGACGGGCGGGAGCTGCGCAAGTCGATCGTGATACCCGGCCGCATGGTCACCCTGGTCGTCTAGGCCGCGCCGGTCTGGGCCGCCCCGTCGAATTGGCCGCTGTGGTCGCATCGGCCACCCTGGTCCGCGAGCAAGCAAGCCGACAGAGCAAGCCGGCCAAGCAAGCCATAAGGAGAAACAGCACATGCCGAGAATGAGCCTGAACAACAGCTCCGCCGTCGTCACCGGCGGCGCATCGGGGATAGGCGAGGCCTCAGCCGTGCAGCTCGCCGCCGCGGGCGCACGGGTGGTGATCGCCGACCTCGACGAGCACAAGGGCCAGGCCGTCGCCAAGGCCACGGGCGGCCTGTTCGTGCGCTGCGACGTGACCTCGCCAGACGACGCATCAACCGCGGTGGCGGCCGCGCAGGAGATGGGGCCGCTGCGGGCCTGCGTGAACTCCGCCGGCCTGGGCTCGGCGGGCCGCACCGTCGACCGCAACAACGAGCCGTTCCCGCTGGATCGCTTCGAGTTCGTTATCCGGGTCAACCTGATCGGCACCTTCAACGTGTTGAGCACCGCCGCCGCGGCGATGGCGAGAACCGAGCCGCTCGACGAAGACGGCAGCCGCGGGGCGATAGTCAACATGGCCTCGGTGGCGGCCTTCGACGGCCAGATCGGCCAGTGCGCCTACTCGGCGTCCAAGGGCGGCGTGGTCGGCATGACCCTGCCGGTCGCCCGCGACCTGGCCGCCGTCGGGGTGCGGGTCAACACCATCGCCCCTGGCCTGATCGACACCCCGATCTACGGCGAGGGCGAGCCCGCCGAGGCGTTCAAGGCGCACCTGGGCGCCTCGGTGCTGTTCCCCAAGCGGCTGGGCAGCGCCGAGGAGCTGGCGTTCTGCGTGATGGAGTGCATCACCAACCCGTACCTCAACGGCGAGACGATCCGTCTCGACGGCGGCATCCGCATGCCGCCGAAGTGAGGGTTTCACCGACGACGCCCCGTGGCTGACCCTTGCCGGCGAATGGTTCAAGTGCGCCCGCTGGAGCTGAAGTGCGCGGCTGCGGTTGCGAGCGCGTCGGCTGAGGCCGTATTGCGCCGGCGGGTGACCCGATGACAGCGCAGTGCGCAGCCTGAGCCGCTCGCAGGCCCGACGCATCGCCCTGGCGGCTCAGGGGTTCAGCGACCCCCGGCCCAGAGGCCGAGTCGACCGCCGCCACCTGCGCAGGGCGATGGCCCGCATGAAGCTGCTGCAGCTCGACTCGGTGCCGGTGGTGATGCGCTCGCACTACCTGCCGCTGTTCTCGCGGCTCGGCCCCTATGACCCGGCGGCGGCCGACGCCATCGCCTACCGCCACGACGAGTGGTTCGAGGCCTGGTGCCACGAGGCGTCGCTGCTGGCAGCCCACGACGAGCCGCTGCTGCGCTGGCAGAAGCAGCGCGCCCGCCAGGGCCAGACCTGGGCCGGCCTGGCACGCCTCGCCGCCGGCGACCCCGCATACATCGACGAGGTGCTGGCGCAGGTCCGCGAGCGCCCGCTCGCGCCGTCCGAGCTGGCCGACCCTCGCCCCCGGGACGGCGAGTGGTGGGGCGACCGCTCGCTGGGGTCGCTGGCGCTGGACTGGCTGTTTCGCATCGGCGAGGTCGGCATTCGCCGCAGGCCCGGCTTCGCCAAGGAATTCGACCTGCTCGAGCGCATCGTTCCCGCCGAGGTGCTGGCCGAGCCCACGCCCTCCGAGGACGACGCCCACCGCGAGCTGCTGCGCTGGGCCGCCGAGGCTCTGGGCGTGGCCGCGGCCGCCGACCTGGTGGACTACCACCGCCTCCCCAAGCGCCCGGCGGCATTGCGCCTGCGCGAGCTGGTCGACGGCGGCGAGCTGGAGGAGGTGGACGTGCAGGGCTGGGACCGGCCGGGCTATCTGGCGCCGTCGGCCCGGCTGCCGCGCAGCGTCGAGGCTTGCACGCTGCTCAGCCCGTTCGACCCGCTGGTCTGGTTCCGGCCCCGAGGGGTGCGTCTCTTCGATTTCGCCTACAAGATCGAGATCTACACGCCCAAGGCGCAGCGGGTGCACGGCTACTACGTGCTGCCGCTGCTGGTCGGCGAGCGGCTCGTCGGCCGGGTCGACCTCAAGACCGACCGGTCCGCGGGCGTGCTGCGTGTGCTCGGCGCGTTCAGCGAGGCAGGGCCGGCGGCGCACACCGACGAGTCTGCACCGGGCCGCGACCTGGTTGTGGACGGGCTGCGCCAGGCGCTGGACGACCTTGCCGTGATGGTGGGCGCCGACGCCTGGGCCGTCAGCGGCGACAAGGGCGACCTGATCCGCGGCCTGCACTGAGCCGCCCCTGGGCCCGGCACCGCCCGTGTTCTCCCCGCCGTTAACCCGCCGCCGCCACGGCTAGTCCTGCCCTGGGTCCGGGCACCCCCGCCGGTAAGTGGGGCGGGTCAGCGGGGGAGGGGTGCGGGGGTCTGGCGGGTTCGGGTGGTGCGGCGGGGCCGGTCGCTGGTGCGGGCTTTGGTCTCAGACCCGTTGCGGGACTGCTGTTCGGCGGGTGCGGGGGTCTTGGGCTGTGTGCCGGGGGCGGTGTCCTTGCTGCCGGAGTAGTGGTGGAACAGGATCGTGACAGTGCCGCCCTCGTCGATCTGTGTGCCGGCTGCGGGGTCCTGCGAGTAGACCTTGCCGTGAAGGGCCGGGTTCGTGGTGGCCACCTGGGTAGCCGAGACGTTCAGGCCGAGGAGGATCAGCGTAGACTCCGCGCCGTCCCGGGTCTGGCCGACCACGTCGGGCACCGTGACCTGGGCCGGGGCGGTGTAGACGTAGAAGTGGACGATGACGGTGCTGCCGGTGTCGACCTGGGTGCCGGCGCCTGGCTGCCACTGGGCGACCGTGTCGTGCAGCGTCGAGTCCGTGGTGGTTCTGGTGCGCTGGTCGGCGACCAGCCCGGCGTCGGTTATCGCTTGCAGCGCGGCTGTCTTGGTCAGGCCCGCTAGGTCGGGCACGGCGACCTGGACGGGGGCGGTGTACTGCCCGTACTCGAAGATCACCGTCGAGCCCACAGCGACCTGAGCGGACGCGGCAGGCGCCTGCAAAATGACGACGTTGGCCTGGGCAGAGTCGAAGACGACCAAGGGCTGAGCGTCGGCCACCAGCCCGAGGGCCTCTATCGCCTGTATCGCGGCGGTCTTGGTCTGGCCGACCAAATCGGGCACAGCGACCATGGCCGGGGCGGTGTAGGTGCCGTAAGTGAACGACACCGTGGAGCCCGAGGCCACCTGAGTGCCGGCCGCGGGGCTCTGGGTCTGCACCTTGCCGTCCTCAGCAGAGTCGCTCACCGCCACGCTCGTGCCCGCGGCAACCAGCCCCGCATCGGTGATCGCCGTCTCCGCGGCCGTCTTGGTCTCGCCCACCACATCAGGCACGGCGACCTGGGCGGGGGCGACGGTAGTGGGCGGGGCAGTCGTGGCCGGCGGCGGGGTTCCCGGCGGGATGGTGGTTGTGGTTGTGGTGGTGGTCGTGGTTGTGGTGGTTGTGGTGGCGGGGGTGGTGGCTGTGGCGGTGGTGACGGTGAGCACGGGCGCGGTTTCGCGGTCGCTCCAGGTGCCGGGGCGGCCGTCGGTGACGGTGAAGCCTCGGAACTCGTATGCGGTGCCGGGCGTCAGGTGTGAGATGGTGGTGCTGGTGGTGTCGATGAAGGGGGTGTGGCCCCAGCGGGTGTGGCCGGTGGGCCGGTATTGGATGCGGTAGCCGGTGATGGTCTGGTCGCCTGGGTCGGGCGCCGTCCAGGCCAGGGTGACGGTGTCGGGGCCGACGGTTGTGGCGCTCAGCGTCGGGGAGGCGGGTTTTTCGAGCACGTCGACGACGGTGATGGTGATCGCTGTGCTGTCGTCAGAGGAGGGGTCTTTGGCACCGCTGGGGCTGCGGCCGTCGGAGATGTGCAGGGTCAGGTCGTAGGTGTTCTTGGTCTCGTAGTCGAGGGCCGCCTTGTCCCAGATGATGGCGGCGTTGGAGCTGTGCAGAAGCACGGCGAACTGGTCGGCGTCGGTGCCTTCGAGCCAGACGCTCATCTCGTTGTGGCCGTCGGTGTCGCCTGAGCCGAAGCCCGAATCGAAGCGCACCCAGCCGATCTCGTGGCCGCCGGCCTCGGCTGCGGGGATGTTCTCGGGCACGGTCAGCGGGTCGGTGACGCGGTTGATCACAGCCGGCGCGTTGGGCATCGCCGCGGTGGTGTGGGTGTTGGCGCCAGGCGCATAGGTGCTCGCCGCGCAGTCGGCGCCTGTGCACCAGCGGATCTCGTATTCGGTGTCGGCATACAGGCCTTCGATCACGCTGTAGGCCCGGCCTGCGCCGTCCTCGCTCAGCGCGCCGGCGGCGCTGAGGTCGTGATCTGACCAGTCCGGGTCGCCGACCGGGCGGTACTGGACCTGCTGGCGGGCCGCTGTCGTGCGAGATGTCTTCCAGATCAGGCGCATGGCCTCTGACTCGCGATTCACAGCCGCCTCGATGCCCGGCGTGCTGTCCGAGACGCCGACCACGACATGCACCGCCGCCCGGTCGTCGATGGCGGCATCCGGGTTGCCGTCGATGTCCTTGTTGTCGCTGACCCGAATCTGCACACTGAACCCGTTGCCGTGCCGCAACAGCCCCTCACCCGCAGCCGACAAAGCCAACGCCCCGGTCGCCGGGTCGATGTCCAGGTACCGCGACCGCGGCGACGCGCCCGACAACGCAAACGCCAGCGTCGTGTCGTCATCGTCGACAGCCACCGGCGACGGCCACGAATCGCAGACCGTGCCCGCCGCAGCATCAGAAGCCAAACGGCACTCGAACACCCCCGACACGAACTCCGGGCGGTCGTTCACATCGATCACCGTCACCGTCACATCACGACTGATCGACACCGCCCCGACCGCCGCGGTCACAGTGAACTCCAGCGTCTTGTCAGCCGGATCCTCGAAATCGAAATGCCTGCTCGACCACACCGACCCCGCGTCGCCGACGAAATTCGACACCCAAAACGCCGCCGCGTCCGCCCCCGACAGCCCATAACGCACCGTGCTGCCATCAGACGCCGTCGCCGAATAATCGCCCAACACCACAAACGCCCCCTCGACCACCTCCACAACAGGCGCCCCATCACCAGTGAACGACAACGACACCGGCGTCGGCGGATTCTGGGGCGGGGTGCCAGGCGGCAAGGTGGTCGCAGGCGGCGGATCCTGAGGCGGGGTGCCAGGCGGGGTGCCCGGCGGCAAGGTCGTCGCAGGCGGCGGATCCACAGGCGGGGTGCCAGGCGGGGTGCCCGGCGGCAAGGTCGTCGCAGGCGGCGGATCCACAGGCGGGGTGCCAGGCGGGGTGCCAGGCGGCAAGGTCGTCGCAGGCGGCGGAGTCGTAGAGCCGCCGCCGCCATCGCCACCGCCGCCATCACCGCCGCCGCCATCGCCGTTGTCGTCTGTGTCGCCGGGCGGGGTCTGCGGCGCCCGGTAGTCGTGGTACTGGAACGACACCGTCGAGCCCTCGTCGGCCTGGGCGCCGCCGGCGGGGGACTGCCACCACACCTGCTCGTCGAGGCTGGCGTCGGTGGTGCCCGTGGAGAACACCGTCGACGCGAAACCCGCAGCCGTCAGCGCAGCCTCCGCCGCGGTCTTCGACATCCCGATCAAATCCGGCACCGTCACCTGCGGAGCCGTGTAGACGCCGTAGGTGAAGGTCACCGTCGAGCCCGAAGCCACCTGGGTGCCCGCCGCGGGGCTCTGGGACTGCACCTTGCCGTCCTCGGCCGAATCCGTCACCGACACGCTGCTGCCCGACGGCACCAGCCCGGCGGCGGTGATCGCAGCCTCCGCTGCGGCCTTGGCGGAGCCGACCACATCAGGCACCGCCACCTGCGGCGGGGCGGTGTAGGCGCCGTAGGTGAACGTCACAGTCGAGCCGCTGTCGGCCTGGGTGCCCGCCGCGGGGCTCTGGGTCTGCACCTTGCCGTCCTCGGCCGAATCCGTCACCGACACGCTGCTGCCCGACGGCACCAGCCCGGCGGCGGTGATCGCAGCCTCCGCTGCGGCCTTGGCGGAGCCGACCACATCAGGCACCGCCACCTGCGGCGGGGCGGTGTAGGCGCCGTAGGTGAACGTCACAGTCGAGCCGCTGTCGGCCTGGGTGCCCGCCGCGGGGCTCTGGGTCTGCACCTTGCCGTCCTGAGCCGCATCGGTCACCGACACGCTGCTGCCCGACGGCACCAGCCCGGCGGCGGTGATCGCAGCCTCCGCTGCGGCCTTGGCGGAGCCGACCACATCAGGCACCGCCACCGTCGCCGGCGGATCCACAGGCGGGGGGTCCACAGGCGGCGGGTTCACAGGCGGGGGGTCCACAGGCGGCGGGTTGCTCCCACCGCCGCCGCCGCCGCCACCGCCACCGCCGGGGGTGTGGGTGCCGTAGGTGAAGGTGACGGTCGAGCCGCTCGCGACTTGGGTGCCGGCCGCGGGGCTCTGGGTCTGGACCTTGCCATCCTCAGCGGGGTCGGTGACGGCGACGCTGCTGCCCGACGGCACCAGCCCCGCGCCAGTGATCGCAGCCTCGGCTGCGGCCTTCGCGGAGCCGACCACATCAGGCACCGCCACCGTCGCCGGCGGCACAGCGGTGGTGGTCACGGCCAGGATCGGGGCGGTGTCGCGGTCGCTCCAGGAGCCAGGCGCGCGGGGATCCGCGATGGTTATCCCGCGGAACTCATATGCGGTGACCGGGTCCAAGCCGCCGATGACGGTGCTGGTCTGGGTCACGATGCTGCCGGTGGTCCAGGTCGTGTCGCCGGTCTTGCGGTGCTGGATGCGATAGCCCGTGATCGCCTTGTCGCCGCCCGCGGGCTCGTCCCAGGACAACGCCACGCTGTCATGTCCCACCGTGTCCGCGGTCAGCACAGGCGAGCCGGGCTTCTCGGGCACGTTGGTGACATGGATCGTGATCACCGTGCTGTCGTCGCTGGTGAGATCCTTGGCCCCGGTCGGGCCGCGGCCGTCGCTGACGTGCACCGTCAGCGTGTACGACGACGCCTCCTCGTAGTCCAAGGCCTCCACAGCCCAGATCAGAGCCCAAGGCCCTTCGCCGGTGCCGCGGTTGTAGTTCACCGCCTCGAACTTCTCGGCCCCCGGGCCTGTGAGCCAGTAGCTCATCTCGTTTTGCATGTGCCGTCCGCCCTCGCCGTCAAAGCCGTACACCAGGCCCGTCGGCACTCCCGCCGGCACCCGCGGGGCGGAGTTCTCGGCCACCGAGAACGAAGGCGACGTGCCCTGGATCTCCGCCGGTGCGTTCGCCCGCGCCTCGGTGGACAGCGTGTTGGGCCCCGCCGTGAAAGCCGACGCCGCGCACGCCGCCGCGTCCGCGCAATAACGGAACTCGTATTCGGTGTCGGCGTACAGATCCCCGAGCACCGTGTACACATGCAGAGCCTGCACGCGCAGCGCGCCAGGCGCCGACAGGTCATGGGCCAGCCACACCGTGTCGCCGACCGCCCGATACCAGAGCTGCTGCACCAGCGCCTCCGCCAAAGGCACATGCCACACCACCGCCAGCTCCTCGGACCGGTCAGACACATGCCCAGACGACAGATACGGCCCAGTCGCCGACGGCAACACCCCGTACTCGAACCCCGCCGTCGAGCCGCGGGCCACAGACGTGCCCGCCGCGGGGGTCTGGGACTGGACCAGGCCGTCCTCAGCGGAGTCGGTCACGACGACGCTGCTGCCCGACGGCACCAGCCCGGCGTCGGTCAGCGCCTGCTCCGCCGCAGCCTTCGTCAGACCCGTCAAATCCGGCACCGCCACCTGGGTGGGAGCGGTCCAGACGCCGTAGTCGAAGTTCACGGTGCTGCCGGGGGCGACTTGGGTGCCGGCGGCGGGGTTCTGGTCCAAGACGACGTTGTGGTCGTCGGCGGCTTCTGCTGTGACGGCGGTGCCGTCCGGGACCAGCCCGGCGGCGGTTATGGCATTCTCAGCCTCGGCCTTTTCCTGGAAGCGCACGTTGGGCACGGCGACCCTGGCCACCGTCGTAGTTGTCGGCGGCGGGGCGCGGTACACGTAGTAGTTGAGCGTCACTGTCGAGCCCTCGTCCACCTGGGTGCCTGGGTTGGGACCCTGCCCAAAGACCCAGTTGTGGAGCTCCGGCCTGTCGTTGCGCGTCGTGGCGATGCTGTCGGGCACCAGGCCTGCATCGGTCACAGCCTGCTCCGCGGCGGCTAGGAACCAGCCGACCCCCGACGCTTCGGGAACCGCCACGGTCGCCCGCGGCTGGGAGGCCCGCGCCCTGTCGGCCCGCTCCGGCGAGTCGGGCGGCGCTGCTGTGGTGGTCGTCGCCGCCACGGCCGGCGCAGCGTTGCTCGGCGCGGGCGGCGGCTGGGCAGCCTTGCGAGCCGCGCCCGGCGAATCCGTGACGAAGACCCGCCCAGGAGTCGTGTGCAGCACATCGGCCCGATCCGACACCGCCGCGACCTGCGCAACAGCGAACGCGCCCCACAACAACACCGGCAGCACAGCCACAGCCGGCAGCCACACTCGTCTGCGGATCAGGCGTCCCATCTCAAGTCACTCCAGAGGCCAAAATAGCACCCCCCCCCCCAATTTGCAAGAGAAACCGCCAGAGAAAGCCGCACCCGGCGCATCCGGTGTGCTATAGGTCGCCGGCGAGGCCCTCGGCTCGCCGCTCGTGGCCCCCGCCCATCCCCAGCGGCCGTGCCCCCGCTGGCAATCCTCGGCAGCCTTCGGCCGATTCGCGGCGCCCTCAGCCGGGCGGTCAGCGGTGGCGGCGTGGGGTTTCGGCGCGGGTGGTGCGGCGGGGTCTGTCGCTGATGCGGGCCTTGGTCTCCGTGCCGGTGCGGGGCTGCTCGGATGGCAGCGGCGTCCTCGGCGGCGGGGCCGTGTGCTTGGCGTTGGAACCGGCGTCGGAAGTGCCGGTGTACTTGTAGTACTGGAAGTTCACCGTCGAGCCCGAGTTCGCCTGCCTGCCGGCGGCGGGCGTCTGCGACCAGACCCAGCCGTCGAGGTGGGGACTGTCGTTGCGGTTGACGGCGACCCCGTTCGGCACCAGGCCGGCGTTTCGTATCGCCGTCTCTGCGGCGGCCTTGTAGAGCCCGGTGACGGTGGGCACCGTGACCTTGTCGGACGGGGCTTCGTACACGTAGTACTCGAAGGTCACCGTCGTGCCTGCGTTCACCTCGGCGTCGGGCACAGGAAGCTGTGAGAAGACGGTGTCGTCCAGCGACGAGACCGCGGTGGTTCTGCGGTGGGGGTCTGGCACCAGGCCCAAGTCGGTCAGCGCCGTCTCCGCTTCGGCCTTGGACTTGCCGCTCAGATTGGGGACCGTGACCTTGGGCGCCTCGGTCGTGGTGGTGACCGACGTCGAGTAGTACTGGAAGGTCACCGTCGAGCCCCTGTCCGCTGAGGCACCGCCGCCGGGGTTCTGCGAGAAGACTTCGCCGTCTTCGCTCGGGTCGTCGGTGTGCAGGGCAGTGCCCGCCGGGACCAGGCCCGCAGCGGTGATCGCCGCATCGGCAGCCGCCTTGTCCCCCCGAAGCACATCAGGCACGGTGACCTGTGCGGGGGCGGTGTAGGAGTAGTAGGTCAAGGTGACGGTGCTGCCGGAATCGACCATGGTCCCCGAAGCAGGGTCTTGGGATGCGACTGTGCCGTCTTTGGTCTGGTCGTCGGTGCTGGTCGTGGCGGCGGCGGTGGCTGCTGTGAGCCCGGCGTCGGTGATCGCCGTCTCCGCGGCCGTCTTGGTCTCGCCGACCACATCAGGCACCGCCACCTGCGTGGGGGCGGTGTAGACGTAATAGAGGAACGTCACCGTCGAGCCCTCGTCCACCTGGGTGCCTCTCTTGGGTCCTTGTGAATGGACTTGGTCGCCCAGGCTGGCGTTCGTGGTGGTGAGGCCTGCAGCGCCGTCCGCTACCAGGCCGACGGCCGTCAGCGCCTGTTCTGCGGCGGTCTTGGTGAGGCCGAGCAGGTCGGGCACGGAGACCTTGGCCGGAGCTTGTGTGGTGGTGGGCGGGGCAGTCGTGGCGGGTGGTGGTGTGGGGGCGCTGTAGCGGTACCACTGGATGGTGACGTTCTGGCCCGGGTTCAGCTCGGTGCCGGCGGCGGGCGTCTGCGACCAGACCTTGCCGTTTTGTCTTTGGTCTGTGGTGCTGGTGCTGAAGGAGGTGACGGTGAGCCCGACGGCTTTGACGGCTTGTTCTGCTGCGCCGTGGGCGAGGCCGATCACGTCGGGGACCTCGACCTTGCTGGGCGCGACGGTGGTGGCCGGCGGCGGGGTGGGCGTGGTCGTGGCGGTGGTGACGGTGAGGACGCTCGCCGTCTCGCGGTCGCTCCAGGTGGAGGGGCGCCCGGTGGTGACGGTGAAGCCCCGGACCTCGTAGGCGGTGCCCGCGGTCAGGCTCGAGATGGTGGTGCTGGTCCCGGTGACGAGGGGTGTTTGGCCCCAGCGGGTGTCGCCTTGCCGGCGGTACTGGATGCGGTATCCGCTGATCGTCTGGTCGCCTGGGTCGGGGACGGCCCAGCTCAGCGAGATGCTGGTCTGGGCGGCTGAGTCGAGCACCAGCAGCGGCGAGTCGGGGCGTTCGAGCACGTCGGTGACGGTGATGGTGACCTCCAGCGAGTCGTCGCTGGAGAGATCCTTGGCGCTGGTGGCGCTGCGGCCGTCGGAGACGTGCACGGTCAGCGTGTAGGAGGAGGCCTGCTCGTAGTCGAGCTCCACGGCGGAGCGGACCAGGGCATCCGCGGTGTCGCCGTCGGGCGCCGGTCTCCAGGGCTCTATGGTGAACTTCCCCGACCCGGTGCCCTCGAGCCAGAAGCGCATCTCGTTGGGGGTCTTGCGGTTGGCGTCGCCGATGCCGACGTGGGCGTACACCCAGCCGGCGAGGTTGTCGATGTTGTTGCCCGGATCGACGTTCTCGGCAACAGAGAGCCCCGACGGGCTGATGCTCTGGATGCTTGCCGGGCCGTTGGGCAGCACAGCCGTGGTCAAGGTGACGGGCGCGGTGAGCAGGGTGTTGGCGGCGCAGGCCGCGGCGTCGACGCAGTACTGCAGCTCGTACTCGGTGTCGGAATACAGCCCGTAGATGCGGGTGTAGATCACATCGCTGGGGCCCTCGTGCTCGTCGTCCACTCGCAGGGCGCCGGAGGCGGTGATGTCGTGGGGGGTCCAGGTGCTCTCGCCGACCGCCCGGTACCAGAGCTGATGCGCCTGCGCCTCGGCCAAGGGGATGTGCCACATCACGGTCATCCCCTCGCCCTCCTCGAGCGTCTTCCAGGTGGTCAGATAGGGACCCGGCGGCGGCACGCCGTAGGTGAACGTGACCGTCGTGCCCACCGCCACGAAGGTGCCTTCCACAGGGTTCTCGTTGAGGACGATGCCGTCGAGCTTCAGATCCATCTCCTCGACGCCTGTGCCCGACGGCACCAGGCCCACGTTGCGCAGCGCCGCCTCTGCCCTCGGCTTGGGCAGGCCCGTCAGGCGGGGCACCTCCACGTTGCCGTCTGGGGTGTACACGGCGTAGGTGAAGGTGACGGTGCTGCCGGTGTTGACCTGGGTGCCCGCCGCGGGGCTCTGGGTCTGGACCTTGCCGTTCTGGGCGGAGTCGGTGACCGCGACGGCGGTGCCTGAGGGGACCAGGCCTGCGTCGGTGACGGCGGTCTCGGCGTCTGTTCTGGCTTCGCCGACGATGTCGGGCACCGCCACCTGGGTCGGCGTCGGCACGGTCGGGGTCGGCACGGTCGGGGTTGGCACGGTCGGGGTCGGCGGAATTTCGCTGGGCGTGTACACGCCGTAGGTGAACGTGACGGTGCTGCCCGAGGCGACTTGGGTGCCCGCGGCGGGGCTCTGGGTCTGCACCAAGCCGTTCTGGGCGGCATCGTCCACCACGACGCCCGTGCCCGAAGGCACCAGCCCCACGGCGGTCAGCGCGCCCTCGCCGGTGGCCTTGACCGAGCCCACGATGTCGGGCACGGCGACCTGGGTCGGCGGCGGGGTGGGGGCGGTGTATTTGCCGTAGGTGAACGTGACGGTGGTGCCGGTGTTGACCTGGGTGTCTGCGGCGGGGTTCTGGGTCTGGACCTTGCCGTCCTGGGCGGGGTCGGTCACGTCCACGCTGCTGCCCGACGGCACCAGGCCGGCGGTGGTCACGGCGGCCTCGGCGTCGGCTTTGTCCTCGCCGACGATGTCGGGCACCGCGACCTGGGTCGGCGGCGGCGTGGGGGCGGTGTATTCGCCGTAGGTGAACGTGACGGTGGAGCCGGTGTTGACCTGGGTGCCCGCCGCGGGGCTCTGGGTCTGGACCTTGCCGTCCTCGGCGGGGTCGGTCACGTCCACGCTGCTGCCCGACGGCACCAGGCCGGCGGTGGTCACGGCGGCCTCGGCGTCGGCTTTGTCCTCGCCGACGATGTCGGGCACCGCGACCTGGGTCGGCGGCGGGGCCCTGTACTCGTAATACTGGAAGGTGACGTTCGATCCCGGGTCGACCTCGGTTCCGGCGGCGGGGTTCTGCGACCAGACCTGCCCGTTCAGGCTCTGATTCGTGGTGGACGTGGCGAACGCCGTGTGCGTGAGGCCCACGTCGGTTATCGCCGTGACGGCGGCGCCCTGCTGCAAGCCGATCACGTCAGGCACCTGGACCTTGTTCGGCGGCGGCGTGGGGGCGGTGTATTCGCCGTAGGTGAAGGCCACGGTGCTGCCGCGGTCGACCTCGGTGCCTGCGGCGGGGTTCTGGGTCTGGACCTTGCCGTCCTGGGCGGGGTCGGTGACCGCCACGGTCGTGCCCGAGGGCACCAGGCCCGCCGCGAGCACGGCGGCGTCGGCGGTGGCCTTGGCCGAGCCGATCAGATCGGGCACCGTCGCCTTGGGCACAGTCGTGGTGGTGGTCGTGCCTGGCGGGGGCTGCGTGTCGTCGCCGGGGCCGCCGCCGACGACGGGTGTGTGGATGCCGTAGGTGAACACGACCGTGGAGTCGCGGGCCACCTGGGTGCCGGCGGCGGGGTTCTGGGTGTCGACCTTGTCGTGTTGGGCCTGGTCGGTGACGGCGTGGCCTGTGGCCTGGGGCAGCAGCCCGGCGTCGAGCACAGCCTGCTCGGCGGCGGCCTGGGTCAAGCCGACCAGATCAGGCACCGCCACCGTGTCGGGACCGGTGGGCCGCGAGCCTTTGTGGACGCCGTAGGTGAAGGCGAGCGTGGTGCCGCGGGGCAACAGGGTGCCGGGCGGGTCTTCCTGGGTGTCGACGATGCCGTCGAGGCTCTGGGCTTCCAGCAGCCGGCCGAGGGACTCGGGCAGCAGCCCCACAGCGAGCACGGTCTGCTCTGCGGCGTCCTTGGTCATGCCGATCAGGTTGGGCACCGCCACCAAGTCGTCGCCGGGCGGAGTGTCGCCCGGCGGGTTGTTGCCTGGCGGGTTGTTGCCTGGCGGGTTGTTGCCTGGTGGGTTGTTGCCTGGGGGCTGGGTGGTCGGCGGCGGCGGGTTGTCGGTGTGGATGCCGTAGGTGAAAGCCACCGTGGAGTTGCGGGCCACCTGGGTGCCGGCGGCGGGGTCCTGGGAGGTCACCCGGTCGCCGAGGGCCTCGATGGTCACATGGTGGCCCGTGCCCTGGGGCAGCAGCCCGGCGTCGAGCACGGCTTGTTCGGCTTCTGCTTGGGTCATGCCGTCGAGGTCCGGCACCGTCACCGTGTCGGGACCGGTGGGCCGCGAGCCCTCCCATATGCCGTAGGTGAACGCGATGGTGGTGCCGAGATCCACGAGCGTGCCGGGCGGGTCTTCTTGGGTGTCGACGATGTTGTGCGAGTTCTGGAGGGCCAGCAGCCTGCCGAGGGCCTCGGGCAACAGGCGGAGGTTGATGAGGGTTTGCTCGGCTTCCTCCTTGGTCATGCCGATCAGATCCGGCACCGCCACCCTGTTGTCCGGCGGCTGGTTGTCCCCAGGCGGCTGGTTGCCCGGCGGCTGAGTGGTAGGCGTCGGGTTCCCGCCCGGGTTGTTGCCGCCCGGGTTGTTCCCGCCGGGTGGCTGGGTGGTGGCGGTGCCGTCTGGGGGGTCGCCGGTGCGCACCGTGGCCGTGGTGGGCTGATAGTCGCCGAAGGTGAAGGTGATCGTGGATCCCTCGGGCACGACGGTGCCGCCGTCGGGGTTGGTGTCGATCACGATGCCGTCGAGATCGGGGTCCGCGGTCGGCACCGGCCTGCCCTGTGGCACCAGGTCGGCGTCGGTCAGGATGTCCTCTGCGTCGTCGACCTCCTCGCCGACCACATCAGGCACCCGCACCGTGGTGTCGCCCAGCACCGTGGCCGTCGGCGGGATGAACTCCCCCACGGTCACCACCACCGTGGTCCCAGGCGGCACCCCGTCGCCGCCCGGAGGGTCGGTCACGATCACGATGTCGTCGAGGTCTGGGTTGGCGGTGGGCACGCCCTTGACGTCGGGCACCAGGCCGATGTCGCCGAGGATGTCCTCGGCGTCGTCTCTGGGCTGGCCGCGCACATCGGGCACCCGCACCGTGGCATCGCCGTCCTGAGCCGGCGCGCTCACCAGCAACTGCTCAGGCAACGGCTGCACCGCCTCAGGCTCGGAGTCGTCGCCCGAGGTGAACCACTGCACCCAAAACAGCAGCAGCAACAACAGCAGCGGAATCAGCGCTGCCAGCAGGTACCTGCGCCTGCGGTCCTGGTCGTAGTTAGGCGGCCCGCGTCTCATTCACCCACAGGATACGCAAACCACACCCCTGTGAACAAGAGGGAATCGCCTCTACCACAACACCGCTGCCGCAGAGCGGATTCTCGGCGACTGGAGGCGAGCCGGTCCCGGCCAGGCTGTGCGGTGCCGGGGTGGTGTCCTACCCGCCGATGCGTTTCCAGTAGTAGAACGTCACTGTGTCGCCCTGGCTCGCCGTGATGCCGGCGTCGGGTTGTTGGTCGTGGACTTGCCCAAACGGTCTGTTGTTGGGGGTGAAGGTGGCCAGGGCGCTGGGCACCAGGCCGACATCGCGCAGCGCCTGCTCCGCGGCGGCTTTGGTCTCGCCGACCACGTTGGGGACTGTGACCGGGCCGGTGTAGCGGTGGACGGTCATGGTCACCGTCGAGCCCTGCTCTACCTGGTCGCCGGTGACGCTGGTGGCGCCCGGCGACTGGGCGCCGATCCAGCCGTTGAGGTCGGGTCTGTCGTTGCGCGGGAAGTCGATGATCTCCCAGACCAGCCCCGCGTCGGTGATCTTCTTCTTGGCGGCGTCCAGCTCGAAGGCCGCCGGGTCGTTCCAGGCGCCGGACACCTTGGGGACGTCGACCTTGGGCCGCGGGGCGTAGACGTAGTAGTTGAAGGTGACGGTCTCGCCCGCGTCGAGCTCGGTGCCGTCCAGGGGGGTCTGGCTGAAAACGTCGCCGTCTTCGCTCTGGTCGTGGGTGGTGGTCGACACGGCGTTGGGCACCAGCCCCACATGGCGTATGGCTGCCTCCGCCTCGGCCTTGTCGAAGCCGGTCGTGAGGGTCAACACGTCGGGCACGGTGACCTTGCCAGTCGCGGCCTCGTAATCGTAGAAGTCGAAGCTCACCGTTGAGCCCGAGTCCACCATCGTCCCAGAAGCCGGCGCTTGCGCAAACACCGTCTGGTCCTTGGACTGATCCGCCGTGGTGCTCGCCGTGCCCGCAGCCACCAATCCCGCACCGGTAATCGCCGTCTCGGCGGCGGTCTTGGCCTGGCCGATCAGGTCGGGGACGGCGACTTGTGCCGGCGGGGCGGTGGTGGTCGTGGCCGAGGGCGGCGTGACGGAGCTGTGTCGGTAGTAGTGGAAGATGACGGTCGAGCCGGTGCTGACCTGGGTGCCGGAGCCGGGCTGGTGCTGGTAGACCTCGCCGGCCTGGCTCGGGTCCTCGGCGGTCTTGCCGGCCTTGGCATCGGCCACCAGGCCCACGTCGCTGAGCGCTTGCAGTGCTTGCGCCTCGGTCATGCCGAGCAGGTCGGGGACGCTGACCTTGGCGGGGGGCACGGTGGTGGCGGTGGGCGGCGCGGACGGCGTGCTGGTGTCGGGCGTGCCGGGATAGACGCCGTAGGTGAAGGCGATGGGGGTGCCCAGGTCCACCAGGGTGCCTGCCGGGGTTTCCTGGGTGTCGACGATGCCGTGCAGGGCCTGGGCGGCCAGCAGCCTGCTGAGGGCCTCGGGCAGCAGGCCTACGTCGATGAGCGCCTGCTCTGCGGCGGCTTTGGTCAAGCCGACCAGGTTCGGCACCTCGGCCGTGTTGGGCTGAGTGGTCGGCGGTGTCGGCGGTGTCGGGGGTGTCGGCGGGTTGCCCGGCGGCGGGAAGTAGACGCCGTAGGTGAAGGCGACGTCGCTGCCGCGGGGCAGCTGGGTGCCGGGGGCGTCTTCTTGGGTGTCGACGATGCCGTCCTGGCCCTGGGCGGCGAGCAGCCTGGCGAGGGCCTCGGGCACCAGTCCGAGGTCGGCGAGGGCCTGCTCGGCGGCGGCTTTGGTCATGCCGACCAGATCGGGCACCGTCACGGTGCGCGGCGGGTTGCCCGGCGGCTCTGCGAGGTAGACGCCGTAGGTGAAGGCCACGGTGGTGCCGCGGGGCAGCTGGGTGCCGGCGGGGTCGTCTTGGGTGTCGACGATGCCGTGCGAGTTCGGGTTTGCCAGCAGCCGGCCGAGGGCCTCGGGCAGCAAGCCGATGCTGATGAGCGCCTGCTCGGCGTTGTCCTTGGTCATGCCGATCAGGTTGGGCATCTCGACTGTGGCCGGCGTGTCGCCCGGAGGCAGCAAGAAGATGCCGTAGGTGAATGCGACGGTGCTGCCCTGGGGCAGCTGCGTCCCTGCGGTGGTGTCCTGGGTGTCGACGATGCCGTCCTGGCCCTGGGATGCGAGCAGCCGGCCCGCGGCCTCGGGCAGCAGGCCTACGTCGGTGAGGGCCTGCTCGGCGGCGGCTTTGGTCAACCCGACCAGGTTCGGCACCGCCACGGTGCTGGGCGGGTTGCCCGGCGGCTGTGCGAGGTAGATGCCGTAGGTGAAGGCCACGGTGGTGCCGCGGGGCAGCTGTGTGCCGGCGGGGTCGTCCTGGGTGTCGACGATGCCGTGCTGGCCTTGGGCGGCCAGCAGCCGGCCGAGGGCCTCGGGCAGCAAGCCGATGCTGATGAGCGCCTGCTCGGCGTTGTCCTTGGTCATGCCGACCAGGTTCGGCACTGCCACGGTCGCCGGCGGGTCCGGCGGGTCGGGTGGGTCGGGTGGGTTGCCGTCGTCTGGCGGGTCGGGTGGGTTGCCGTCGTCTGGCGGGTCCGGTGGGTCGGGCGGCGGGGGCAGCGAGGCGATGTGGATGCCGTAGGTGAAGGCGACAGGCGTGCCGCGGGGCAGCTGGGTGCCGGGGGGATCGTCTTGGGTGTCGACGATGCCGTCTTGGCCCTGGGCGGCGAGCAGCCGGCCGAGGGCCTCGGGCAGCAGGCCGACGTCGGTGAGGGCCTGCTCGGCGGCGGCTTTGGTCAACCCGACCAGGTTCGGCACGGCGACGGTGCTCGGCGGGTTGCCGGGGCGCTCTGGGAGGTAGATGCCGTAGGTGAAGGCCACGCTGGTGCCAGGCGCCACCTGGCTGCCCGCAGGGGTTTCCTGGGTGTCGACGATGCCGTCTTGGCCCTGGGCGGCGAGCAGCCGGCCGAGAGCCTCGGGCAGCAGGCCGAGGTCGATCAGGGCCTGCTCGGCGTTGTCCTTGGTCATGCCGACCAGATCCGGCACCGCCACGGTCGCCGGCGGATCCGGTGGGTCTGGTGGGTCTGGTGGGTCTGGCGGGTCTGGCGGGTCTGGCGGGTCGTCGTCGGGTGTGTGGACGCCGTAGGCGAAGGCGACCGTGGATCCCTCGGGCACCTGGCTGCCCGCGGCGGGGTTCTGGGTGACGACCTTGCCGTCGAGCGCAGGGTCGGTCACGGCGACGCTCGTGCCCGCTGGCACCAGGCCCGCCGCGATCACTGCGGCGTCGGCTGTGGTCCTGGCTGAGCCGATCAGGTCGGGCACAGCGACCTTGGGCGCAGGCAAGGTCGTGGTCGTCCCCGGCGTGGGTCCCGGGTTGCCCGGAGGCAGCCAGGCAATGTAGATGCCGTAGGTGAAGGCGACGGTGGTGCCGCGGCGCAGCTGGGTGCCAGGGGGATCCTCTTGGGTGTCGACGATGCCGTGCTGGCCCTGGGCGGCGAGCAGCCGGCCGAGAGCCTCGGGCAGCAGGCCGACATCGATCAGGGCCTGCTCGGCGTCGGCTTTGGTCATGCCGACCAGATCCGGTACAGCCACGGTGCTCGGCGGGGTGCCCGGGGGCAGCGAGGCGAGGTAGATGCCGTAGGTGAAGGCGATGCTGGTGCCGAGCGCCACCACGGTGCCGGGGGGATCCTCTTGGGTGTCGACGATGCCGTCTTGGCCTTGGGCGGCGAGCAGCCGGCCGAGAGCCTCGGGAATCAGGCCGACATCGACCAGGGCCTGCTCTGCGTTCTCCTTGGTCATGCCGATCAGATCGGGAACGGCCACCTTGCTCGGCTCCGGCGTGTCGCCGTCGGGGGGCTGTGTGGTCGAAGTCGGGGTGTTGCCACCGGGCGGTCGTGTGGTGGCGGTGCTGTCCGGCGGATCGCCCGCGCTGGAGGTGACCGAGGTGGGTGTGTAGTCGCCGAAGGTGAACGTGATCGTGGTGCCTATGGGCACGTCGCTGCCGCCGTCGGGATCGGTGTCTATGACAATGCCGTCGAGGCTGGGGTCATCGGTCGGTAGCGGTATGCCGTCGGGCACCAGATTGGCGTCGGTGAGGACGTCGGCTGCGTCGTCTGCGTCCCGGCCGACCACGTCGGGTACGCGAACGATGCTGCCGGCGAGCACCGTGGCCGTCGTGGGGATGTACTCGCCGAACGTGAAGACGATGACGGTGCCCGCGGGCACGTCGGTGCCGCCGTCGGGATTGATGTTGATGACGATGCCGTCGAGGTTGGGGTCATCGGTGGGCACGCTCCTGGCGTCGAGCACCAGGCCCGCGCCACGCAAGATCTCCTCTGCGATGTCCTTGGACTGGCCGCGCAGATCGGGCAACCGCACCGTGCCCTGAGCGTTCTGTGCCGAGTCGCCGGCGATCAGCAGCTGCTCGCCGAGCGGCTGCACCGCATCGCGCGCGGCATCGTCGGTCCCAGAATGCATCTGGGACCAAAACAGCACGGACAGCAAGAGCAGCGGTATCAGCGCCGCGAGCAGGTGCGTCCGCCTGCGATTGTTGGGCGTCTTGCGTCTCATGGATCCTCACGGGGTACCCAAACCCCGCGCTTGTAAGCACACACTTGTAAGCAGGGGCTCTGAGCATATCACCGGCCCTTTGCAGCCGAGCGGATTCAGTGTCCAGGAGCGCTTGGCGGACCTCTCCAGCAGACTGCCGAACAACACTGCGCGAGCCCGGCCGGACCCCCGCCCGCAGCGCCCGAGTCAGCCTTGACTCGACAGATCGGCGGGCGCCCTCAGATGTGCTTACAGCACTCCGCGCCAGCCGTCGCCGACCGGACCGCTCACCTGGTCCGGCGCCTGTGCCGTCTTGGGGTCGTCGTCGGTCTCCTGCGGCTTGGCGGTCGTGGTAGTCGGGGGTTCGTCGTCAGTCTCCTCCGGCTTGGGGACGGTCGTCGTCGTGGTGGTGGTGGTGGTTGTTGTTGTGGTCGTTGTCGAGGAGCTGGTCGACGTGGTGGTGGTTGCCGATCGCTTCGTGGTTGTCGTCGCCCTTCTCGTGGTCGTCGTCGAAGACGAGGACGTGGACGAGGACGAGGAGGAAGTGCTGCTCGTTGACAGCGACGAGGAACTGGACGACGACGACGACGTATTCGACTCGGCGGACGGCGAAGCCCTTGAAGTGCTCGGCAGCACGATCGGCTCGTCCGCCTCGTCGACGGCGTCGCTGTGGGGCGCCGGGTCGTCGCCGCCCACCGAGGACAGCACGACAGCAGCAGCGACCGAGCCCGCCAGAACGGCCAGCGAGAGCATCACAACGGGCAGCATTCTTGCCATGAAAGGCCGATTCTAGAGCGGCTGGGCACTGCTGGTAGGTTGATTTGCCGTGCCGTTCACCCTGCGCCGCCCGGCCGCCCGCTGTGTGCTGCTGGATCGGCAAGGGCGGGTGCTGCTGATCCGGGCCGAGGATCCGATCGACCCGCACAAGCCGGAGTGGCTGGAGATTCCCGGCGGCGGCATGGGCTGGAACGAGGACAGCGGCGCCGCGGCGCTGCGCGAGCTGCACGAGGAGACCGGGATCGCCGATGTGGAGATGGGGCCCTGCGTGTGGGTGCAGCAGACCGAGTACACCTTCGCCGGCTACCGCTTCGAGTCAGACGACCGCATCCATGTGGCCTGGTGCGACGGCGGCGAGTACGACCCGCAGGGGCTCGAGGCTCTGGAGGCCGCGGCTTTCCTGGGGGCTCGATGGTGGAGCCTGGCCGAGCTGCTCGCGGCGTCCGAGCCCACGGTGCCGGCGCGGCTGCGCGAGTTCCTGGCGGACCTGGTCGACGGTCGTCTGCCGGCTGAGCCGATCGACATCACCCCGCCGCCGTCACAGGGCGGCCGGCCCCGCTGACCCACCCCTCCCGGCCCGCCCCGCTGTTCTGCTGCATACGACTACGCTGCGCGCATGGCCGACGGCAACGAGACCGCCGAGGCAAGACCCCGAGAGTGGGTCGAATCCAGCCCCGCTGATCCGGTGCTGCTGCGCCGAGCCCGGATCGACCGCTGGGCCAAGGCGGCGCAGCGGCTCGGCTATGCGTTGTATGCGGCGGCGATGGCGGTGTTCTTCGTCGGCCTGGCAAACGGCTTCGGCTCGTTGACCACGGCGCTCGTGATCGTCTTGCTGATCGGCGGCTCGGTCGTGCTGGCCCCGGCGATCCTCACCGGCTACGCCGTGAAGGCGGCTGTGCGCCACGACCGAGAACACGGCCACCTCGACATCTGACCACTCGCCCGCCGGCCTTTGGCGGAGAGCCTCTTCGGGTCTGGCGATCCTGCCGCCGGCATTGATCCCATGAGCCATCACGACTTGGACCGTGTTGTGCAATCGGCGGGCCGGCAAAGACGCGGGTCGTGGGCTGGGCCGAGGGTCAGTGGCGGTCCAGGCTCGCTGCGGCCTCCACGGCGACTTCGAACGACGGCGCGCCGCCGCCCCAGACGGTTTCGACGATCATCTCGTAGCTCTGGCGCAGCGCCTTGTTGGCCTTGGTCCCGAGAGCGAAGACGTCGCTGTACCCGTAGCCACCGGTCGGCCTGACGACGATGGCGCGGGTCTCGGAGTCGGAGGCACGTTGCCACAACTCGGGGATCCGGAGCCGCACTTCGTCGGCATGGGAAGAGTCTGCGATCTGGTGCAGGTCGTAGAGATCTCGGCCGCCGCGCTCACGGAGTCCCTTGGGGCCATCGAGTCTGCGTTCCCGCCGGTGCATGGCGTCGAACTTGTTGGCAGCGGTGTAGGCGGGCATCACACACAGGAACTCGAACCCGCCCAATTCCGGGAAGCGAGCCAGTTGCTCGACAGTGGCAAAGCGGCCCATCAGCGACATGACCCGGCATGGTGCGACAAGCGAGTCGTCGCTGGCTTCCACGCTGCTGTCGGCCCGCACGATGGCCTGCGGGCTCTGGGTCTCGAGCGTCGTCTCGCGGAACCTTGCGGCGGGCAGGTCGCGCTCAGCGAGCTGAGCGGTCCACCAGCCGCAGGCCTGGCGCAGGATCGTCGTCACCTCGTCGTGCGGTCGTGCCAGGAGGTGATCGTGGGTTCCCTCGACTTGCATCAGGCACAGCAGGTCGAGGTCCGACGAGTAGCGCTGCGAGATGTCCCATGCCGAGACCAGCGAGGTCCCGCCCCCGAAAGCGCAATTCACCCCCGCGAGGCGCCGGTTCCTGTGGCCGGGGAACAGATGCAGGCCGTTGTGCGTCTTGACCGCCAATGCGTAGAGGCATCTCGTCACCCAGTAGTCGCGGTGGATGTCCTCCACCTTGAGGTTCAAGGCCGCGGCTGTCTGCTTGGCGAGTACATCGAACTCGGGTCTGTCCGAAGTCATCCATGTGGTCCCCCACTCTGACAGCACGCGGTTCACGGTGTCCACACCCGCAAGGTCGGTTGGTCCTTGGGCAAGACGATCTCGGGCAGTTCTCGCTTGATACGCGCTGCGCGGTGCAGCACGTCGGGCGTGGCCAGGTCGTCTGTCTGCGCTGCCCACACGAGCATGTCGGGGCGGAACACCCCTGATCCGCCGATGTTGCGGCCCGACAGACCCGAGGCGAGGTGTTCCATGCAGCGCTCCCACGGGTACTCGACGAAGTCGAGCAAGGCCAAGGCCTCCAGCACCGACACCTCCAGCCAAGTCAGCTCCATGCGGCGCAGGTTCTCCCGGCGGATGAAGCGGACCCAGGATTCGGTCGGCCTCAGCCGGCGACGCACAACCGCCACCTTCTGATAGCGGGAGCTCTGATGCGCCCACACCAGTTCCTGCACGGCGCTCCATTGGGCCTCGCCCGCCCCCGGACCTGCATAGATGCGGGCAACTTCCCCTCCCTGGTAATACTCGCAGTCCTGCAATGGAGCATCTGCCGGGCAGCGGTGCCAGTACAGACCCGGGGCGACCCGCTTGATGCGACTGTCGGGGTCTGCGAGGAGCCGTGTCAGCGCTGCGCTCGTGGTGGACCGCTTGCCGGGAAGGTCACGGGCCCAGAAGTAGGTCCCGAAGGGCAGGGCTTCGATCAACTCCCGGGTGCTGCGCTCGGCTGCCCCTTCGATGGTGACCTCGGCCAGCTCTCGGATAGGCTCGGCCGGCTCACGGTGTCTTGCCTCGGTTGTCCCGATAGCCTCGGAGGTCTTGGTGGCGGTGGACATGAGCGCAGGGTAGCAGAATCCGTGACTGAAACACACCGGTTCGGCACAATTTCTGCATTGTCCCTGCACTGACAATCACGCTTTCGTGGTCCCTGGCACAAGAGCGGTGGTGCGAGCGAGACGAGCGACGAAGGCCGGCGTGTTGCTTGTCGGGGCTGCGCTAGGTTGCTGGGGGAGATGCTCAGGATCGCCGGTCTGACCGTTCGCTTCGGCACGACCGTCGCCGTCGATGTCGAAGAGCTCGAGGTGGGCGATGGCGAGATCGTCACCGTGCTCGGCCCCAGCGGCAGCGGCAAGTCGACCCTGCTGCGGGCCATCGCCGGGCTCCAGCCCGCCGACAGCGGCACGCTGAGCCTCGACGGCACCGATCTCGGGCCGCTGCAGCCCCACGAACGGGGGATAGGCCTGATGTTCCAGACCCACGCCCTGCTGCCGCACCGCAGCGTGGCCGAGAACACCGAGTTCGGGCTGCGCATGAAGAACACGGCCGCGGCCGAGCGGGCGGTCCGTGTGGAGGAGCTGCTCGAGCTGGTGGGCCTGGAGGGCTATGAGCGCCGCGGCATCGCGACCCTCTCGGGCGGCGAGGCCCAGCGCGTCGCCCTGGCTCGCTCGCTCGCGCCCGAGCCGTCCGTGCTGCTGCTCGACGAGCCCTTCGGGTCGCTGGACCGGGCCTTGCGGGATCGCCTGATGGACGAGGTGCGGGCCATCCTGAAGGCCGCGGGCATCGCCGCCCTGCACGTGACCCACGACCACGGCGAGGCCTTCGCGGTGGGCGATCGGGTGGCGCTGATGGACGAAGGGCGGATCGTGCAGGTCGGCACTCCCACAGAGGTCTGGGAGCAGCCGGCCTCGGCGGAGATCGCCCGCTTCCTGGGGCATTCCAACATCGTCGACATCGACGGCGCGCCGCATCTGATCCGCGCCGACGCGGCCTGCCCGGCTGCTGCGAGCGCGCCGGCTTGCGGCGATCCGGCGGCCCGGGGCATCCCGACAGAGATCGCGGCGACGGTCGTCTCGCGTCGCTATCTGGGCGGCCGCTGGCTGGTGCGGCTCGACACCGAGGCCTACGGACGGCTCAGCCTGGAGCTCGACAGCGATCCCGGCGTCGGCCGGCAGACGACGATCCGCATCGATGCGTCCCGGGTGGTCAGGCTCTAGGTCCGACTGCGTCCCGGCGGCGGTTCGCCCTGCGCCCGACGGGCCATGGGGACATGGACGATGCCGTCCCAGAGGTACTCCTCGCCGACCGCCTCGAAGCCTCGCAGGG
Organism: Acidimicrobiales bacterium; assembly: GCA_965214285.1. Taxonomy (GTDB): domain Bacteria; phylum Actinomycetota; class Acidimicrobiia; order Acidimicrobiales; family Aldehydirespiratoraceae. The sequence continues at coordinate 2,656,937 of OZ243946.1, read as the reverse complement.
CGTACCAGCCGGCGAGATGGGCCTGCGCCTCCAGAGTCCACGGCCCGTCGCTGTGGGCCAGCGCATAGTCCATGAGGAGCCCCGCGTGGCCCTGTGAGCGAGCATCGCGGCGGGTGACGACCCGGCCGATGCAGGTGGCCTCGGCGGCTTCGAGGATCCGCAGATAGGCGACCAGGCCGTGGCCGTCGCCCACCCAGACGTGACGGGTGGACGGGGCCGCGTCGCGCCCGTCGATCTCGGCATAGACGCATTGCTGCTCCACCACGAACACGTCGACGCGCAGCTTGGCGATGTCGTGGAACTCGCCGGCCGTGAGTTCGCCGAAGCGCCGGTCGATGATCGTCACCAGCCCAGGCTAGAAGGCCCGTCGGTTGGGACAGCGCAGGGCAATTGCTGCGGGTGGCTCTGTCGGCCCGTCGGGCTCTGCCGGCCGGTGATGAGCCGCCGAGGCGTTCGCGGTAGCGTGAGGCGATGCCGGCGGCGAGCAACGCGCCGGCACGCTTGACTGAGAGCCTGCAAACGGCAGCCGGCACGCTGTGAGCCGATGCCAGGCCCCCAAGCCCGGCAAGCCGACAAGCCAGGAGGCGCCATGGGACCGCTCAGCGGAGTGAGGATCATCGAGATAGCGAGCATCGGGCCGGGGCCGTTCTGCGCCATGATGCTGGCCGACATGGGCGCGGACGTGATCCGCGTGGACCGTGCCGACCGGGTGCGCGGCGGCGACCCGAGCGTCCCCCCGACCGACATCATGAACCGGGGCCGCCGCTCGATCGGCGTCGACCTCAAGAAGCCCGAGGGCGTCGACGTGGTGATGCGCCTCGTCGAGACGGCCGACGGGGTGATCGAGGGCTTCAGGCCGGGCGTGGCCGAGCGCCTCGGGATCGGGCCCGAGGAGTGTCTGGCCCGCAACCCCAGGCTGGCCTACGGGCGCATGACCGGCTGGGGCCAGGACGGCCCGTATGCCCACACCGCCGGCCACGACATCAACTATATCTCCCTGGCGGGCGCGCTGGGGGCGATGGGCCGCCGCGGCGAGGCGCCGGTCCCCCCGCTCAACCTCGTGGGCGACTTCGGCGGCGGCGGGATGCTGCTGGCGTTCGGCATGGTCTGCGCCGTGCTCGAGGCCCGCAGCTCGGGCCAGGGCCAGGTGGTCGACGCCGCCATGGTCGACGGGGCGGCGACGCTGACGACCTTCATCTACGGCCTGATGGCGATGGGGCTCTGGAGCGACGAGGTGGGCACCAACATGCTCGACACCGGCGCCCACTACTACGACGTGTACGAGACCAGCGACGCCAAGTACGTGTCGATCGGCTCGATCGAGCCGCAGTTCTACGCCGAGCTGCGCCGCCTGCTGGAGCTCGACGACCCCCGCTGGGACGCCCAGAACGACCGCGCCGGCTGGCCCGGACTGAAGCAGGATCTGGCAGCGGTGTTCGGGACCAGGACCCGAGACGAATGGTGCGAGCTGCTCGAAGGCACCGACGTGTGCTTCGCCCCGGTGCTGCACCCCACAGAAGCGCCCGCGCATCCCCACAACGCAGCCCGTGGCACCTTCACGGAGGTCGCGGGCGTGGCCCAGCCCCGCCCGGCGCCGCGCTTCAGCCGGACCGACGGCGAGATCCGCTGCCCGCCGAGCCACGCAGGCCAGCACACAGACGAGGTGCTCGCCGAGGTGCTGGGCCTGGACGCCGAAGCGCTGGCGGCGCTGCGCCAGGCCGAAGCGGTGGCCTGAGCGCGGCTACGGCTGTGTTCGTCCACGCGGTGCTGGGCGGCCGGGGTGCTCCCGCGGTCGGGGAGGCGGCCTGAGCATGGCCACGGCGGTCTTCGTCCACGCCCATCCTGACGACGAGGCGATCGCCACCTCGGGCACCATGATGCAAGGCGTCGAGCAGGGCCATCGTGTGATCCTGGTGTGCGCCACCGACGGCGCCATGGGCGAGCCGAGCCCGCAGACCGACCTGTCGGGCACGAGCCTTGCCGAGGTCCGCCTGGCCGAGCTGCAGGCAGCGGCGCAGATCATCGGCGTACACCGGGTGGAGTACCTGGGCTACCGGGACAGCGGCATGGCGGGCGACCGGGCCAACGACGACCCCGGGAGCTTCTGGCAGGCCGACGTCGGAGAGGCCGCACGGCGCCTGGCAGGCATTCTCGACGAGGAGTCCGCAGACCTGCTCACGATCTACGACGAGATCGGCGGCTACGGGCATCCCGACCACCTGCAGGTCCACCGGGTGGGCGAGCTGGCCGCCGAGCTGGCAGGCACGCCGCTGGTGTTCGAGTCGACGATGCACCGCGAGACCATGAGGTCGGCGTTCGCCGAGATCGAGGCCATGGCAGCAGCGCAGAGCCCCTCCGGCGGTGCCCCTGAGGCCGGCGACGACAGCGATGGGTCTTCGGGTGCTTTGGAGGCCGGGGAGCAGACGACGGGTCCTCAGGCGGCGGACGCAGAGCAGGCGGCTGCTGCCGAGCTGGACCACGAGATGTTCGGGACCCCGGGCGCGGCCATCACCCATGCAGTCGACGTGACTCCCTGGATCGAGCGCAAGCGGGCTGCCATGGCCGCGCACGCCTCGCAGATCGGCGAGGACTCGGTGTTCCTCGCGATGCCGCCCGAGATGTTCAGGCGGGTGTTCGGCACCGAGTGGTACGTGCTGCGCCAGGCGACACACAGCGGCGAGCCGTATGCGACCGACATCTACGCTGCCATCGGTGACCCTGCCTCCCGGGCCGGCTGACAGTGCCGGCCGACATGCGGAACGGTCCTGCAAGCCGAAAGGCCGGCTGACCGTGCAAGGCGACGCCACGAGGTGATCGACGACCTGCACGCCTGGGTCGCCTGGCCGTTCATGATCGCCAACGGCGCGGTCGGCCTGTGGGCGCTGGCCGCGCACCAGTGGCCCCGCCTGCGCCGCAGGGCCGTCTGGGCCGGCGTGGTCGTCGCTCAGGCGCTGGTGATCCTGCAGGTGGCGCTGGGCGTGGTGCGCCAGATCCGCGACGACATCGTGGGCGGCCAGCACCAGCTCTACGGCTTCGCCGCCTTCATGAGCGTGGGCGTGATCTACGCCTACCGCAGCGAGATGCGCGAGCGGCCGTATCTGCTTTATGGGCTGGGCAGCCTGTGGCTGATGGGCCTGGGCATCCGGGCCATGTTCATCTGAGCGGGGTCCAGCCGAACCAGCGACGCGGGCGCGGCGGGCGCCTACATTGCGGCTTCGATGCCCAGCTCGGCGTAGCCCTGCTCGGCGTAGTTCTCCTGGAACATCGAGCGCAGCCGGGCGGCGGCTCGGTCGTATGCCTCGGGGTCGTCCCAGGTGTCGCGGGGGTTCAAGATGGTGTCGTCCACGCCGGGGCAGGTGACCGGCATCCGCAGGCCCAGGGTGGGCTCGGTGCGCAGCTCCACGTCGTCGAAGTCGCCATTGAGGGCGGCGTCGAGCAGTGCACGGGTGTCGTCCAGGGCCATCCGGGCGCCCGTGCCGTAGGGCCCGCCGCTCCAGCCGGTGTTCAACAGGATGCAGCGGGCGTCGTGCTCGGACATGCGATCCGCCAGCAGCCTGGCGTACACCATCGGCTTCTGCGACATGAAGGCGGCGCCGAAGCACGCCGAGAAGCTCGGCTCGGGCTCGCTGACGCCCACCTCGGTGCCCGCCAGCTTGGAGGTGAAGCCCATCACGAAGTGGTACATGGCCTCGGACTCGTCGAGGACCGAAACCGGCGGGAACACCCCGAAGGCGTCCGCGGTCAACAGCACGATCGAGCTCGGATGCGGGCCGGACTCGTCTTCGCAGACGTTGGGGTTGCAGGCCAGCGGGTAGGCGAAGCGGGTGTTCTCGGTGATCGAGCGGTCGCTCAGGTCCAAGTCCTGGGGATGGGTGCGGCCCAGGGGCACGCCCGGCAGCGGCGGCACGTTCTCGATCAGGGTGCCCTTCATCTGAAGGGCCGCGGCGATCACCGGCTCGTCGGTCTTGTCGAGGTCGATGAGCTTGGCGTAGCAGCCGTTCTCCAGGTTGGAGATGCCGGCCTCGGTCCACATGTGCTCGTCGTCGCCGATCAGCTCGCGGTCGGGATCGGCCGACAGCGTGGTCTTGCCGGTGCCCGACAGGCCGAAGAGGATCGCCCCGCCGGAGCTGCCGACGTTGGCCGAGCAGTGCATCGAGAGCTGGCCGTCCTCGGGAAGCACGAAGTTCATGATCGTGAACATGGCCTTCTTGTTGATCCCGCAGTAGTCGGCGCGGCCCAGCACCAGGGCGGTGTGGCGCTCGATGTCGATGATCACGGCACGGTCCGAGCGGGTGCCGTCACGGGCGGGATCGCAGCGAAACGAGGGCACGTTGATGAGGGTCCAGCCCCGCTCGGCCCGGTCGGCGTCGTCGCGGATCTGCTGGGGCAGCATGATGTTGCAGAAGTAGGCGTGCGTGGCGTACTCGCCGACGAAGCGGTACTCCTCGGCGTACTCGCGGTGCTTGCCGCAGAACAGGTCGGCCACGTATAGGTGGCGGCCACGGGTGTTGAGGTGCTCGATCACCCGCGGCAGCAGGGCGTCGAAGTCGTCGGCATCGAAGCGGGCGAAGCCGGGCTTCCACCAGAGCCGGTCGGTGGTGGCGGGGCGGTCCACGCAGAAGGTGTCGCCGACGGGTCGGCCGGTGCACGCCGGGTCGGTGTAGAAGACCAGCGGGCCTTCTGCGCCCAGCGCGGTGGCCCAGGCCTTCTGGTCGTCGTCTGCGCCGTCGAGCGACACCCGCCCCCGGTCGTTGGCGACGGCCTCGGCGAACAGCTCGTCCTGGGAGAGCCCGTAGCGGAGCTCTGGCCCGCTCAGTCCGTAAGCGGCTTCGAGCTGGGCGGCGACCTCGGCAACGGTTGTCATGTGAATTCTTCCTGAGCGGACGGGATCGCTGAGGGTATCGTGAGCGCAGCGAGACGTGGAGGTGCCTGTCGATGGCCGTCAATGCCTACATCCTGATCCAGGCCGAGGTCGGCGCAGCCGGCGACGTGGCCCAAGCCGTGGGAGCGCTGGAGTCGGTGATCACCGCCGAGGTGGCGATGGGGCCCTACGACGTGATCACCCGGGCATCCGCGGACGACATGGACGAGCTCGGCTCGGTGGTGGTCAACACCATCGGCAGGATCCCAGGCGTCGAGCGCACCCTGCTGTGCCCGATCATCCACATCGCGCCGGCCGATGAGGCCTAGCCCGCCGGATCGGGCCGCGACGGCTTGACCCTGCGGCCCGTCTGTGCCGAGAAGGCTCAGGGTGCTCAGAGCTCGGGGGTGCCCATGTCGACCTCGGAGCCGAGGCGCAGGGCGGTGGCCAGGCCTGCGTCGTCGAGGTCGTACTGCACCCGCTGGCCGGGCCGCAGCATCCGAAACAGCGAGCCCTCCAGGGCGTCGGGGGAGAGGTCGATCTCTGCGAAGTCGCTCTCGGCGACCAGCACGCCGTCGCCGGTGACCGGGTCGTAGCTCTTGATCACGCCCTGCATGGGCCGCCAAGCGTAGCCACGCCGCCGGCGATGGGTACTATCGACGCCCGTGGCCCTGGACTCTCTCGGCGCTGCGGACCTGCGGGCCGTGGTGGTCGCCTATCGCAACGCCCTGGACTCACACCGCGGGATCATCAACGACCTCAACGTGTACCCGGTGCCCGACGGCGACACCGGCACCAACATGGCGCTCACCATCGGCTCGGTCGTGGACGAGCTCGCCGGCGCCACCGACAGCCTGGAGGGGGTGTGCGCCGCCATCGCCCACGGCTCGCTGATGGGCGCCCGCGGCAACAGCGGCGTGATCATGTCGCAGATCCTGCGGGGCTTCGCCGGGGTGGCCAAGGGCCGTGAGCGCATCGACGGGGCGACCTTCGCCGAGGCGGTGACCGCAGCAGCCGCGGACGCCTACGGTGCGGTGGGCAACCCGGTCGAGGGCACCATCCTCACCGTCGCCCGCGAGGCAGGCGACGCCGCTGCGCAGGCCGCGGCCGCAGGCGGCGACTTGCTGGCGGTGCTCGAGGCGACGCGTGCCGAGGGCGACGCATCGCTGAAGCGCACGCCGGAGCTGCTGGCGGTGCTGGCCGAGGCGGGCGTGGTCGACGCTGGCGGCCTGGGCCTGCTGCTGCTGTTCGACGCCGCGCTGTGGGTGGCCGACGAGCGCCCGATCCCGGCCCCCGACGTGGTCGTGCCCGCCAACCGCCGCCATGGCGGCCAAGCGCAGCCCGAACCCGGCGCCCCGCCCCGCGCCGCCGAGCAGCCGCGGGCCGCAGCCCAAGGCTCAGGCGGCTCGATCGCCGACCTGCACTACGAGGTGATGTTCCTGCTGGAGGCCCCCGACGAGTCGATAGAGGGCTTCAAGGCGGCCTGGGCGGAGGTGGGCGACTCGATAGTGGTGGTCGGCGGCGACGGCCTGTTCAACTGCCACATTCACTGCGACGACGTCGGCGCGGCCATCGAGTGCGGCATCGATGTCGGCAGGCCGCGCCGGATCAAGGTCACCGACCTGCTGCACCAGCTCGCCGAGCAGCAAGCCGCCCAAGAAGCCGCGCAAGCCGCTGCAGAAGCCCAGTTCGGCCACGGGCCGGACCCTGATGCACCCGCGGTCACGACCGCTGTGGTGGCGGTCGGAGCGGGCGCGGGCATGGTCAGGATCCTGCGCTCGATGGGCGTGCAGGCGGTGGTGGCAGGCGGCCAGACGATGAACCCGTCCACCGCCGACCTGCTGAGCGCGGCGGAGGCGGTCAACGCCGCAGAAGTGGTGATCCTGCCCAACAACAAGAACATCATCGGCGTGGCCGAGCAGGTCGATTCGCAGAGCGCCCGCAGCGTGAGGGTGGTGCCGACCCGCAGCGTGCCCGAGGCGCTCACCTGCCTGATGAGCTACGACCCGCTCTCGGGCGGCGACGACAATGCGGCGGCGATGAGCGCGGCCATCGGCGACGTGACCACCGGCGAGGTCACCCAGGCGGTGCGCGACGCCGCCTCCGAGGCCGGGCCCGTGGCCGAAGGCGACTGGCTGGGCCTGACCCGCAGCGGCATAGCGGCCGTCGCCGGATCGGCCCCCGAGGCCGCCATCGGTCTCCTCGGATACATCCTGGGCCCCGACCACGAGCTGCTGACGGTGATCGTCGGCGCCGATGCCGACCCCGGCGAGACCGCACTGGTGACGGCCTGGCTCGAACAGCACCATCCCGACGTGGAGGTCGACACCCAGCACGGCGACCAGCCTCTGTACCCGTACCTGTTCGGCGCGGAGTAGGACGGAGCAGGCGCGGGTGCCGGCCGCCGATCCGCCGCTCACGCTGCGCGACCTCGACGAGATCGGCATCGGGCGCCTCAAGAGCGTCGGCAGGGCCCAGGCGAAGCTGCGCGGCCTGGCGGCACACGAGATCGCCACCCTGCTCGACCTGCTGCAGCATTATCCGCGGCGCTACATCGACCGCACCCGCCAGGGCCTGATCGGCGACCTCGAGCCCGGCGACGAGGTGACCGTGCTGGGCGAGGTCCGCCAGGTGTCGAACCGTCGCCTCGGCGGCAGGCGGACCCTCACCCACGTGGTGCTCGCGGACTCCAGCGGCGCCGTCACCCTGGCCTTCTTCAACCAGCCATGGATCGAGCGGCAGCTCAGCGAGGGCATGCAGGTCTTCGCCTACGGCAAGTTCGAGAGGTTCCGCGGCGCGCCGCAGATGACCTCCCCGGTGCTGGATCGGGTCGGCGACCAGACAGGGCGGATCGTGCCCATCTACCCGCAGTCCGAGAAGACGAGGCTCACCACCAGGGAGATCGCCGGCTTCGTGTCCGAGGCGCTGCGCCGCTGCGCCCCCAGGGGCTTCGCCGACCCCGTGCCGGCTGAGCTGCGCCGCGAGCTCGGCCTGGCGGGCCGCGATGCGGCCATTCGCCAGATCCACACGCCCGAGACCTTCCACGACCAGCGGTCCGCCCGCGAGCGCCTGGTGTTCGACGAGCTGCTGAGAGTGCAGCTCGAGCTGGTGCGCCGCAAGAGCCGCACCGAGCGGACCTTCGTCGGCTTCGAGCACCGGACCGCCGGCGACCTGGTGCGCCGCTTCGCCGACGGCTTGCCGTTTGAGCTCACCGACGCCCAGCGCCGGGCGATCGCCGAGATCGACGACGACCTGCGCAAGCCGGTCCCGATGCACCGCCTGCTGCAGGGCGACGTGGGCTCGGGCAAGACGCTGGTGGCCGTGCATGCGCTGCTGGTCGCCGTGCAGGGCGGGCATCAGGGCGCCCTGATGGTGCCGACCGAGGTGCTCGCCGAGCAGCACCACTCGTCGGTCAGCGAGCTGCTCGACGGCTTGGAGGTGAGCGACGCCGACAGCCTGCTGGGCGTGCGCCCGCTGCGCGTGGAGCTGCTGATCGGCAAGGTCGGCGCGGCGGCCCGTCGCACGATCCTGGCCGATCTGGCAGACGGCAAGGTCGACATCCTCATCGGCACCCACGCCCTGATCCAACAGAGCGTGGACTACGCCTCGCTGGGGGTGGTGGTGATCGACGAGCAGCACCGCTTCGGCGTGGAGCAGCGGGCGGCGCTGCGCGACAAGGGCACAGGCGCAGCGACCCCCGACGTGCTGGTGATGACCGCCACGCCGATCCCGAGGACCGCGGCGATGACCGTCTACGGCGACCTGGACCAGAGCGTGATCGACGAGCTGCCGCCTGGGCGCACGCCGATCTCCACCGTCTGGGTCCGCAACGCCCTCGGCGACGCCTCGCAGGCCTGGGACGCGGTGCGCCAGGCCGCAGCCGAGGGGCGCCAGGCCTATGTGGTGTGCCCGCTGATCGGCGAGTCCGAGGCCCTGGACGTGCGCTCTGCGACCGACACCTTCGAGGCGCTTGCCGCCGGCGAGCTGTCGGGCCTGCGCCTGGGGCTGCTGCACGGGCGCATGGCGGGCGAGGAGAAGGAGGCGATCATGGCCGGCTTCCGCTCAGGGGCGACTCAGGTGCTGGTCGCCACCACCGTGATCGAGGTGGGTGTCGACGTTCCCAACGCCACGGTGATGGTGATCCTCGACGCCGACCGCTTCGGCATCGCCCAGCTCCACCAGCTCCGGGGACGGGTGGGCCGCGGCAGGCATCCGGGAAGCTGCTATCTGGTGGCCGAGCCGGTCAGCGACGACGGCGAGAAGCGCCTCGAGGCCCTGGTGGCGTCCACCGACGGGTTCCGCCTCGCCGAGGACGACCTGGAGCTGCGCGGCGAGGGCACGATCATGGGCGTGCGCCAGAAGGGCAGCAACGACCTGCGGCTGGCATCGCTGCGCCGCGACAAGGACTGGGTGATCAAGGCACGCGAGGCGGCGATCGGGATCATCGCGGCTGACCCCGAGCTCAAAGCGCACCCGGAGCTGGCCGACGAGCTCGACGTGATGCTGGGCGCCGATGACACGGACTTCCTGCTGAAGGACTGAGATGGCGGGCGGACGACCGTGGTGAGGGTGGTGGCAGGCACGGCGCGGGGGCGACGCCTGGAGGTGCCCGAAGGCGACAGGGTGCGCCCGAGCAGCGACCGCGTGCGCGAGGCGGTGTTCAACTCGCTGCACTCGCTCGGCGCGGTGGTCGGCGCCAGGGTGCTCGATCTGTTCGCGGGCTCAGGCGCTCTGGGCATAGAGGCGCTGTCGCGCGGCGCCGCCCGGGCGACCTTCGTCGAGCACGATCCCGAGGCTGCGGACGTGCTGGCGCGCAACCTGGGTCGCCTGGGCTTGGCGGAGCGGGCCGAGCTGGTCACAGGCGACGTCTTCGCCTGTCTTCGGCGCTGGGCCGCAGACCGGGCCGCAGACCGGGCCGCAGACCGGGCCGCAGGCCGGGCCGAAGACCGGGCCGCAGGCGACTTCGACGTGGTGCTGTGCGATCCGCCTTACTGTTTCGACGACTGGCAGACCCTGCTGGGGCTGTGCGGCGATGCCGGGGCGGCCTCGGGGATCGTCGTCATCGAGTCGGATCGCCGGATCGAGCTGCCCGCGGGATTCAAGAGCCGCCGCCACAGGCGCTACGGGGCTACCGTGGTGACGTTCGCAAGTGTCCCCGACGCTGGGAGCTGATCGCCAAGTGACCACACGTGTGCTCTATCCCGGCTCGTTCGACCCCGTTCACAACGGACACCTCGAGATAATCGAGACGGCTGCTTCGCTGTTCGACGAGGTGGTGGTGGCGGCGATGCAGAACCCCCAGAAGAGCGGTGGGATCTTCGACCTCGCAGAGCGCCAGGCGATGATCACAGAAGCGGTGGCCGATCTGGGCAACGTGCGGGTGGCCAAGTGCTCGACGCTGGTCGTGGATCTCGCCGCCGACGTGGGCGCCGACTTCATCATCAAGGGCCTGCGCGCCGTGTCGGACTTCGAGAACGAGCTTCAGATGGCGCAGATGAACCAGGCCGTGTCGGGCATCCACACCCTGTTCATCCCCTCGGCGTCGCGCAGCTCGTTCTTGGCCTCGAAGTTCATCCGCGAGATCGCCTCGTTCGGCGGCGACATCTCCTCGATGGTGCCGGCCTCGGTCGCCAGGAGGCTGGAGCGCTCGCGGTGACCGACCATCAGCCACTGTCGGTCCCCCCCGAGTCGTCGGGCGCTGCGCCGCCCGCCTACCAGGCTCACGAGGCCGAGGTGCTGTTGCGCCAGGCCATCGAGCTGGTCGACGCGGCTCGCCCGATGCCGTTGTCGTCGTCGTCGATGATCAACCGCGACGAGGTGCTGTCGATCCTGATGGCCGTGGTGCAGGCGCTGCCTGCCGAGCTGCGGGCTGCTCGTTGGCTGCTCAAGGAGCGCGACGAGTTCCTCAAGCGCGTCCAGGCCGAGGGCGACCGCCTGATATCGGACAGCCGGACCCGGGCCGAGCGCATGATCGAGCGGACCGAGCTGGTCAGGACCGCCCGCCAGCGCGCCGAGCAGCTCGTCTCCGAGGCCGAGGACCGGGCGCGGCGGCTCAAGCTCGAGACCGAGGACTGGTGCGACCGCAAGCTCGGGGCCATGGCGGCCGTGCTGGATCACACCTTGACCACCGTCGAGACTGGCAGGGCCCGCCTCCAGGGAGTGGCGCCCGAGCCCGCCGAGGCACCGCCCGAGCCGCAGCCCCCCGAGGGCTTCTTCGACCAGGACGAAGGGTGACGGCGAGCGACTCCGGCGTGGTCGACATCGCCGGCATGCGGCACGCCGACGGCAGCCGCGACGGCTCGGGCAAGCGCCGTGCGGTCTCGCTGACCCTGGAGCTGGCCGACCCCGAGGTAGGCGACAGCTGCATCTGCGACGGTCGGGTCGCCGTGGAGTTCACGCTGGAGGCGGTGTCGGGCGGAATCGGCGCCAGCGGGGAGCTCAAAGCGGCATGGCGCGGCCCCTGCCGGCGCTGTCTCGCCGACATGGAGGCGCCGCTGGCGGTCGAGTTCCGCGAGATGTTCAGCGACGACCCGACCGAGGGCGAGACCTGGCCGATCGTCGACGAGCGCATCGACCTCGCGGAGCCGGTGCGCCAGGCAGCGCTGCTGGCTATCCCGCTGGCGCCGGTCTGCGCGCCGGACTGCGCCGGCCCCGAGCCGGGGCGTTTTCTCAGCGGCTTGGCGGAGTCATCCCAGCCCGACGACGAGGCCGAGCCGGCGGGCGATCCTCGCTGGGCGGCGCTTGACGCCCTCCGCTTCGACGACTGAGATCACCTGGCTGCACCCCGTTGCACCCGGCTGCGCCGGCCGGGCTTGGTCTGGCACCGGTGCGGATGGCCGACGCCGGGCCGATGGAGCGGGGAGCGAGCCTCAGGCGTCCGGCTCGGCGTCGGGTTCGCCGGCGGCGTTGGTGGCTGTGTCGACGGCGGCATCGGTGGCTGTGTCGACGGCGGCGTTGATGGCTTCGGCGGAGATCGGCCCTTGGCGTAGCACCTCCACGCCGTCGACGACGGTCACCACAGTCGAGGCTGCGCCTTCAAGGCGGCCTGCGTCGACGACGATGCCCAGCGAGTCGAAGTGCTCGGCGATCGCTGCTGCTTCGGTGAGGACCGCCGCGCCGCTGGCGTTGGCGCTGGTCGCCGCGATCGGGCCGGCCTCGGCGGCGACGGCTCGCACCAGCGCCTGGGCGGGACAGCGCACCCCGATGGTCTGCTCGTCGCCGATGGCCAGCTCGCAGCCTGTCCGGCGGCGGGCCACGATGGTCAGCGCTCCCGGCCAGAAGGCCTCCGCCAGCCTGCGGCCGACAGGCCCTAGCTCGACCAGGCGCTCCGCCTGGGCCACGTCGGCGACGAGGGCCGCGATCTGGCGGTCGACCGGGCGCTGCTTGAGGGCGAAGATGCGGGCCACGGCCTGGTGGTCGCCGGCTCGGGCTGCGAGCCCGTAGACCGTGTCGGTAGGCAGCGCCACGGGTTTGCCGGAGCGCATAGCAGCCGCGATCTCTGCGACGCTCGCCGCCTCGACATGGACCACCCGCCCGCCGGCACTCGCCGCGCGCTTGGCGTGGGTCATGGCGGTGCCGCCGGTGGTTTGGCGTGGGTCATGGCGGTGCCGCCGGTGGCTTGCCGTGGGTCATGGCGGTGCCGCCGGTGGCTTGCTGTGGGTCATGGCCGTGCCGCCCATGTCGGGCGTCCTCTGGGTCCGCTGGGCGACGACCGCCCGCGGCCTGCCCGTCAGGTCGTCGTGGATCGTCGGCTCGTAGCCCGCGGACCTGGTCAGAGCAGCGATCGGCTCGGTCTGGTCCGGCGCCATCTCCAGCACCAGCACGCCGGCCGGGGCGAGCCAGCCGACGGCATCGTCGACGATCCTGCACAGCGCCTCGTCGCCCCGAGGGCCTGCCCGCAGCGCCGGCCGCGGCTCCCAGGCGTCGATCACCTCCGGCAGGGCCTCGTGATCGGCCACATACGGCGGATTGGCGACCGCCACATCGATGCGTCCGCGGGCCTCCGCCGGCAAGGCGTCGAACCAGTCGCCGTGGTGCAGGCTGACCCGCGTGGCGGCTCTGCCGAGGCCGCTGAGGTTGGCCCGTGCCACCTCCAGGGCCGCCGCCGAGCAGTCCGCCGCGAGCACCCGGCAGCGGGGGCACTCCACGGCGATCGACAAGGCAATGGCGCCCGAGCCGGTCCCCAGATCGGCCGCGGTCAGCGAGCCTGTGCCGGCAGCGGCGCGGGCATTGACCTCGGCGATCGCCAGGCCGGCCACCGTCTCGGTCTCGGGGCGCGGTATCAGCACGCGCCGATCGACCATCAGGTCCAGGGTGCGGAAACCCCAGCTGCCGAGCACGTATTGCAGCGGCTCGCCGGCGAGGCGCCGGGCCAGCAGGGCATCGAGGCGGGCCACGCCACGGCGGCCGGCGGGCGTCCTCAGCAGCGCGTGCAGATCGGCGCCCGAGGCCCCGCTGACCTCCTCGACTATTCGGCGGGCGCTGACCTCGGGCGAGTCCACGCCGCCGTTGCCGAGCTGCGCCTCGGCGTCTGCCATGAGCTCGCCCCAGGTGACCGTGCGAGCAGCAGCAGCCTCGGCGGGGCCGGCCCGCTGATCTGCGCCGCCGGCGGTGCCCGCCCGCTGTGCCGAACGCGTCTCGCTCACCGCGGATCGCCCGCTTCGAGCAGGCGGCTGCGGTGCTCGGCCAGCAGAGCGTCGCTGATCTGGCCCAGCTCCCCGGCCAGCACCCGGTCGAGGTTGTAGACGGTCAGGCCGATGCGGTGATCGGTGACCCGGTTCTCCTTGTAGTTGTAGGTGCGGATCTTCTCGCTGCGGTCGCCGCTTCGCACCTGGCTGCCGCGCAGCTCAGCGGCCTCGGCGTCGGCCTTCTCCTGCTCAAGCCGCAGCAGCCGGCTGCGCAGGATCCGCAGCGCCTTCTCCTTGTTGCGGTGCTGGCTCTTCTGGTCCTGCATCGCCACGGTGATGCCGGTGGGCAGGTGGGTGATCCGCACCGCCGAGTCCATGGTGTTGACCGACTGGCCGCCCGAGCCCGACGAGCGGTAGGTGTCGATGCGCAGGTCGCTGTCGTCGAGCTGCACGTCCACGTCGTCGGCCTCGGGGATCACCAGCACCGTGGCCGACGAGGTGTGCACCCGCCCCGAGGACTCGGTGACGGGAACGCGCTGCACCCGGTGGGTGCCTGCCTCGTGGCGCATGCGGCTCCACACGGCGTCGCCTGCCAGCGATGCCGTGACCTCGCTGTAGCCGCCCTGCTCGGAGTGCGAGGCGCTCAGGGTCTGGATGCGCCAGCCCTGACGGGCGGCGAAGGCCTCGTACATGGCGAACAGGTCGCCTGCGAACAGGTTGGCCTCCGCCCCGCCGGCGGCGCCGCGGATCTCGATGATGACGTTGCGGTCGTCGTTGGGGTCACGCGGCACCAGCAGCGACTGGAGCCGCTCGGTCTCGGTTGAGACGACAGCCTCGAGCTCCTCGGCCACGGCGCGCCATTCGCTGCGCTCGTCGCCGTCGGAATCGCTGAGCAGCTTGCGTGCCGTCTCGAGGTCGGCATCGGCCTGACGCAGCCGCTGCATCACCGCCACGATGTCGCTCAGCTCCTTGAAGCGCTTGCCCAGTTCTGCCAGGCGGCCGGGGTCGGCCTGCACCTCGGGGTCGCCGAGGCGGATCTCCACATGGCGCAGCTCGTCTTCGAGCGACGAGAGCCGGTCCAGCATGGCCCCGAGGCTAATGAGCGCAGCTCAGCGGAGGCCGTTGATGAAGTCGCTCACTGTGCGGGTGATCTGCTCGTCGAAGGACGGCTTGGGGTTGTGGCCCTGGCCTTGGAGCCAGTGCAGCTCCAGCGGGGCGCTGATCGCATGCAGCTCGCGGTCGAACTCCTCGGGGCTGCCGAAGGGGTCGCGGTCGCCGTTGATCATCAGCACTGGCACGTCGATGTCCGCGAAGTGCGCCACCCGCAGCTTGTCGGGCTGCTTGGGCGGGTGAAGCGGGTAGCTCAGGCAGACCACCGCCGCCGCCCGCAGCGAGGCGGCGACTGCCATTGTGCACATGCGACCGCCCATGGAACGCCCGCCCAGCACCAGCCGCTCAGGCCCGACGCCGAGATCGGCCGCGAAGGCCCCGGCCTCCTCTGCGATGCAGGCGATCAGCTTGGCGGCAGGATCGGGAGGGCGGCGACCGGCGATGCGCCGATACCAGAAGTCGATGCGCCGCACCGGCAGGTCCAGGGCCGCTTCCAGGGCCAGACCGGTGTGGTGGTTGCGGTCGCTGCCTGCGCCGTGGGTCCACAGCAGGCCCGCGGGGCCGCTCACCGGGCGCCTGATCTGCCGATGAAGACCCTGAGACTCATGCGACTCAGGAGACTCACGAGAATCACGAGGCCAACAGGATGCGCCGCGCCTCGGTGAGATCGGCGATGCGCCTCGCCGCTGCAGCGTTGTCGCCGCCGTGGTCGGGGTGGGCGTCGATCACCGCACTGCGGAAGCGGCTCTGCACCAGCGAGCGCTCGGGGCGGGCGTCGCCGTCGGCGATCCCCAGCACCGCCAGCGCCCAGTCGACGGGGTCGGCGCTCTCTGCGTCGTCCGCCCAGGCTTGGCCAGTCCCTTGGAGATGGGCGAACAGGGCGGGTCCCATCTCGCCTGTGTACAGCAGGCCGCGGCCGATCGTGGCCAGCACCCTGGAGCGAGTGCCCGGCAGCAGCCGCTGGGCTGCGTACAGCGCCCCGAGCACGTGCTGGGCCGGCGAGCCCTTGTCGTCGGTGAAGCGCATCCGGTAGCCGCCGTCGGTCTCGTTTCGGTACAGCCGGTGGGTGCTTCGGGTGAGGCCCACCCGGTCGTGCTGGAAGCGGTGGCGGAGCCGAGGCTGGGGGATGCGACGCCCGCTCTCCAGCTCGTGCAGCAGAGACAGCAGCTCTGCCAGCATCTTGGGGCTGATGCCCTCTGCGAAACGTGCAGCGACGGCGCCCAAGAGGATGCCGCCGGGGCCGGGAGCAGGGTCGCAGGGCAGCATGCAGCAGCCGAGCGCCACCCTGCGCGTCGGCGCTATCGGGCGTGAGTGGAACACCTCGAGCTCGGCCAGCAACATCTGCTCGCGACGCTAGCCCGGCGCCGTCGGCCGTCCTCAGGCGTCAGGCGTCCTCGGGATTGAGATCCTCGAGCTCCATGCCGGCCGTCTCGGGGAAGCGCCACAGGACCAGCACGGCCACGATCAGCGGCCCGATCGCGGTCAGCGCGAGCGGCGCTGCGAGCCCGCCCCAGCGATCCGACAGCAGCCCCACCGACAGCAGGCCCACGGTGCTGCCCACGACGCCGGTGGTGACGATCAGGCCGTTGGCGCGGCCGCGGTCGTGGGTGCCGAACAGCTCAGGCCCGTATACCGCCAGTGCGGGCACCGCCATGGCGCCGATGATCGCCGAGACGAGGGTCAACAGCCACAGCGCCGGACCGGCCGCGAAGAACGACAGGGCTCGCAGCACGGCGCCGACGCTGAGGCCGAAAGCCCCCACGACGCGTCGCCCTCGGGTCTCCGCGAAGTGCCCGCCGAGCACCAGGCCGATCCCGACCGGGGTGGCGGTGGTGATCGTGAACAAGGTGACCGCCAGGGCGCTGAAGCCGCGCTCGTCCTTGAGGAAGTCGTTCTGGAAGGCGCTGCTGGGCGCAAGGAACATCGCCACCAAGAAGGCCGACACCGCCAGCAGCACCAGGCGGTCGCTGCGCCTGCGCCGGTCCGCCGCGGCCAGCTCCGCGGTGTCGTCCTGGTGCTCTGTGAAGCGCCGTGTCTCGGGCAGCCTGCGCCCGGCGGTGTACATCACCCACACGCCGAGGCCGGCTGCCAGGTAGATCGCCCTCCATCCGTAGATCGTCAGGTCCACGACCGGCAGGATCCACACCACCATCCCCGAGCCGAGCCCGGCGGCCAGCAGCAGCACCGAAGCGGCCCAGGCGCGGGTGCGTGCGGGCATCTCCTCGGCGGCGACGATCACCAGGATCACGCCGAGGGCCGTCGACATGCCGCGCGCAATGAGCTGGGTGCCGCCCAGGAACCAGATCTCCGGCGAGAGGCCGCCGAGCACCGTGAAGGCGCAGCTGCCGATGCCGGTGGCCAGCAGCAGCGAGCGCCGCCCTCTGCGGTCCGCCAGCGCCAGGGAGGCCAGGGCGATGAGCACGCCGAAGCGCGCCAGCCCCAGCACGATGCCCTGGGCGGTGTTGCCCCGGCCGAACTCGTCGGCTGCGTAGGTGATGCTCTGGGAGAGCACCGATCCCAGGTAGCCGTCGACGACCTGCACTGCGCAGAGCAGCCCGAGCACCGTGGCGGTGCGGGCGTCGAGGCGGTCCGGCGGCGCCCACCAGTAGCCGTATTCGGGCTTGCGGCGGCGCAGCGCCCGCCGCACCGGCAGCTCGAACAGCCATCCCCACACCGGCAGGGCCAGCCGGTAGCGGATCGTCTCCTCGACCTGCCACTGCGGGGTGGGTTCGCTGCTCTCCTGGGGCGGCTGCTCGCCGGCCTCGGGGGTGTGTTCGCCCGTCTGCGGGGTGTGTTCGCCCGTCTGCTGGGGCTGCGCCTGGTGCGCGTTCAGCGGGCGCGCCGTCAGCTCACGGCGATACTCGCTGAAAGGGCCGTCGGCGAGCTCCCAGACGTCTCCGCCGCCGACAGCTCTCTCGGCCACGATGTCGTCGCGGGGCCGGCGCAGCTCATCGAGCGCTGCCTGGCTGCACTGGCGGCTTGTTCGGACGACGCGCACGGCGCAACGTATCCTCTCGGGATGGATCAGGCGCCTTCGGGCGGTCCGGGTACTGAAGGGCTCTCGCGTTCAGCGCAGAGGCTGCTGCGTCGGCCGCGGCCACGCTACCGGGGCGTCCTGCATCGCTGGGCGACCCTGGCCTCCGTGCCGACCGCCGTGGTGCTCGTCGTCGGCGCCGACGGGCTGCGGGCGACTCTGGCTATGGCCGTGTTCTGCGCGGGCGCCACCACGATGCTGGCCGTCAGCGCCGTGGTGCATCTGCGCGACTGGCCGCCGGCGCAGGTCGAGACGCTGGTCCGCCTGGACCACTCGGCGATCTTCTTGACCTTCGCCACCAGCGCCACCCCGGTCGCCCTGCTCGCCTTGGACGCGCCCGTGTCGGGATGGATGCTCGGCTTCGCGTGGGCCGGGGCGCTGCTGGGCATTGCCGCCGAATGGCTGCCGATGCATCCGCCGAAGGGCTGGATGAACGCCGCCTACATCGTCTTCGGCGTCTCCATGCTGGTGTTCGGGCCGTGGCTGCTGAGCGCGCTGAGCGTCCTGGGCCTGGTGCTGCTGTTCGGCGGCGGCATCGCCTACACGGTGGGGGCGGTGATCGTGGGCAGCCGCCGCCCCGATCCCTGGAGCGAAGTCTTCGGGTACCACGAGATCTGGCATGTGCTGGTGGTCGTCGCCGTGGGCGCCCACTACGGGCTGGCCGGCACGCTCTCGTGGTCGGCCTCCTGAGCGCCGGCTGCCTGGGCGTCGGCCGCTTTGGCTCGGGCTGCCTGGGCGTGGGCCGCCTGGGCGTCGGCCACCCCGGCGCGGGCCGCCCGGACATGGGCCGCTTTGGCTCGGGCTGCCTGGCGACATAGCGTCGCCCTCATGCCGCGAACCGGAGCCGCCGGGTGAAGTTCGGCCTGTTCTACGAGCACCAGCTGCCCCGCCCCTGGGACCCCGGCAGCGAGCGCCGGCTCATCGAGGAGGCCCTGGAGCAGGTGGAGCTGGCCGACCGGCTCGGCTTCGACTGCGTGTGGGAGGTGGAGCACCACTTCCTGGAGGAGTACTCGCATTCCTCGGCGCCGGAGGTGTTCCTGGCCGCCGTGTCGCAGCGCACCCGCAGGATTCGCCTGGGCCACGGCATCTGCCTGACGGCGCCGCAGTTCAACCACCCGGCACGGGTCGCCGAGCGCATCTCGATGCTGGACCTGGTGTCGGGCGGGAGGGTCGAGTTCGGCTCGGGCGAGTCGTCGTCTGAGGCCGAGCTGGGCGGCTTCGGCGTGCCCTATGAGCGCAAGCGCGATGCCTGGCTGGAGGGTCTGGAGGTCTCGATCCGGGCCATGACCGAGGAGCCGTTCTCGGGCCACAGCGGAGAGTTCGTGTCGATGCCGCCCCGCAACGTGGTGCCCAAGCCCGTGCAGAAGCCGCATCCGCCGCTGTGGGTGGCCTGCTCGCGGCGCGAGACGATCCTGCTGGCCGCGGAGAAGGGGATGGGTGCGCTGACGTTTGCCTTCATCGATCCCGAGGCGGCGAGCGGCTGGGTGCGCGACTACCGCCAGACGATGGCCGAGCGCTGCGTGCCCGTGGGCAAGGTGGTGAACCCGAGCCTGGCCTGCGTCACCTCGATGATGTGTCATCCGGATGAGCGCCGGGCGCTGGAGATGGGCCTCGAGGGCGGCAACTTCTTCGGCTACTCGCTGGCGCACTACTACGTGTTCGGCGAGCACCGCCCGGCTCGCACCGACGTGTGGCAGGAGTTCCGCGACAAGCGCGGGCGCCAGGGGTATGACCCTGCCGTGGCGCTGGCCCTCGAACAGCAGCAGCTCGGCGCCCGGATCGCCTCGGGCGAGCACCGCGGGCTGCGCGGCGCCATCGGCACCCCGGATCAGGTGCGTGAGTTCTTGGAGCGCTACGAGCAGGCCGGGGTCGACCAGATCATCTTCGTGATGCAGGCCGGCAAGGTCCGCCACGAGCACATCATGTCGTCGCTGGAGCTGTTCGGCCGCGAGGTGCTGCCCGCTTTCGCCGAGCGCGAGGCGGCCGGGGCTGCGGCCAAGGCGCAGTCGTGGGCGCCGATCGTGGAGGCGGCCATGGCCCGCCGCCCGCCCGACCCTGAGCCGCTGGATGAGGACTACGTGATCTCAGCCATCCCCCGTCAGCTCGTGGATCAGGGGATGGGCGACGCCTTCGGCGTGTCGGCCGACGACCTCGAGCAGATCGCCACCCGCACCGCCGTCGGCGAGCGCGGCGACCAGGACTCGATGCTGCGCTGACCGCACCCCGCCCCCGACGCCCCGTCTAGCCGGTCATGGTGGCCGGGGAGCAGGGTCGGCGGGGTTAGTCGAGGTGCCAGGTGGCGGCGTCGATGCCGAGCGCCTCCAGCCGCCTCTGAACCGGGATCGGCGGGTCGAGCCGCTCGCCTCGGCGGATCATCTCCACCCGCTCGCTGCCCTCGGCGTAGATGTGGCAGGTGTTGATGTTGGCCGCCTGGCGGGCCACGTCGCCCATGGCCGCCGAATCGGCGCCTCTCGTCTGCTCGGCGCTGCCGTCGCCGTTTCGGGGCTTGCCGCGGCGGTCCACCGACCAGGTGGCCTGCACCACCGCCGGGGCCATGGCCTGCAGCAGCGCCCCCACGTGGGTGCAGCCGCGAGGCCCGCCGAGCAGCTCGCGGACCTTGTGTGTGAAACCCCGGGCGATGCTCAAGCCGACGAGCTGCTCGTAGGCGGCCGCGATCTGCGGGCAGCCCTCGTTCGGGTAGGTGCTGAACAGCACCGACACGGCAGTGATGCGCAGCTCCGGGAACGACACCCGCATCTCCACCACCATGTCGTGCATCACCACGGTCTCGGTGTCGCCCTCGACCAGCGTCCCCGGCGGCTTGTGGTCGGTCACCTCGCCGACGGCGACCAGCTCGTCACCGTCAAGATACACCTTGGCGTCATAGGTGCGGTGTTGCAGCAACTGCATCGACTGGTTGGCAGTCGGCTCAGGATCGGCGGTCATGGCTGTTGCGCGGGACATCTCGGATCGGTGGACAGAGCAGGCTCAGCAGGCATCGGGATCGGCAGGGAAACGGGCGAGACGGGCACGGCAATAGGGCAGGTCAGGGGCGCTCGGCGGGCTCGGTCAGTCCAGGGCGAGCGAATCCATGGCGAACGAACGCGGCCAGTCGTCGGGCCGGATCACGGCGTCGCTGCCGCCGTCCACGAACACCACCGAGCCCACGGCGCAGCGAGCCGCCGGCGACAGCATGAACACGATCCACTCGGCGAGCTGCTCGGGGCGTGCCCGGCCTGCGGGGATCGGCAGACCCTGCATGAGCGGCCCCAGGGTCTCGTCGTTCTCGGTCGCCTCCAGCAGCGGGGTCTGCACCGCGCCCGGGGCGATCACATTGAGCCTGATCCCCGCCCCGGCCCACTCGTCGCTCACCGAGGCGCGTCGGCACCAGCGGGTGATGGCCGTCTTGGTGGCGGCGTAGGCGACGCTGGAGTCGATGGGCGCCGGATAGGCCCCGAGAATCTCCTCGCAGGTCGCCCGGTCGCCGTCGAGCAGCGCGTCGATCAGCTCGGCGGGCACGTTGGGCGTAACCGTGGTGGAGTTCGAGCCGATCTGCACGGCCTGCGACTCCCCGGCAGCGGCCAACGCCGGCCGCAGCCCGTCGAGCAGGCTCAGGCTGGCGAAGTAGTTGACCTCCAGGGTCGTGGCGCTGGGCACCGGCGGGCCGACTCCGGCGCACGAGACCAGCCCGTCGAGGCGCCCGTCGCAGAGCCGCAGCGTCTCGGCCACCGCCAGGCTGCGGCCGTCGTCGCCGGCCAGGTCGGCGGTGACCTCTGCCCCGTGGCGGTCGATGCCGATGACGGCATGCCCCTCGGCCTCCAGGCGGGCGCGCGTGGCCGCCCCGATGCCCGATGCCGAGCCGCTGATTGCGTATATGCCCATGACCGAAGCCTCCGAGGGCTGCTGTGTTGCTGCCGTGATTCTGCAGTGCGCGATGATGCTCCCCGCACGACAGACTGAGCAAATGGAGCAGACCTGATGGACAAGGGCTATCGCATCGACCGGCTGGAGACCGAAGGCCGTCTGCTGATCGACACCGCGCAGCGCGACCTGGCGGCGGCGGTTCCGAGCTGCCCGGGATGGGACAACGCCAAGCTGCTCAGCCACACCGCCAGGGTCTGGGCGAGCATGGCCCTGCAGGTCGCCGGCCGGGCCGCCGAGATGCTGCCTCGCGAACAGGTGCCCAAGCCCGGCGACGAGGGCGTGGCCGCTTTCGCTGGCGACCGGCTCGACGCCCTGGTCGAGGCGCTGACCGACGTGGACCCCGCAGAGCCGCTGTGGACCTGGGCCGCGGACCGCACTGCTGCCTTCTACCTGCGCCGCGCCCACCAGGAGACGCTGATACATCGGGTCGACGCCGAGCTTGCCGCCGGCTCGGCTGTGACCGCGGTGCCCGCCGAGGACGCGCTCGACGGCCTCGACGAGCTGTTCACGGTGATGTACCGGCGCTCCGGCGAGGCCCCGGCCGCGACGCTGCACCTGCATCGCACCGACGGCGAGGGCGAGTGGATGCTGGCTGCGGGACCCGACGGCGGCGTGGAGATGCGCCACGAGCACGCCAAGGGCGACGCTGCGCTGCGCGCCGGCGCGCAGGAGCTGCTGCTGGTGATGTGGGCCAGGCGGGGATACGCCGACCTGGAGTGCTTCGGCGACTCGTCGGTCCTCGACGCCTGGGTTGCGCTGGCCCCGTGAGCGAACCCCCGCCCAGCGGCACCGAGGCATCGCCTGCAGCGGTGTCGCCTCCCGAACCGGCGACACAGCCGGCATCGCCGCCGACGCCCATGACGCCGACGACAGCGGCATCGCTGAGGTCGTCGCGCGCCGGCACCTTCGACCAGCTGATGCCGGCCGTCTTGTTCTTCGCCCTCTACAACATCGTCAACGTGATCGCGGCGGTGCTGGCCGCCACCGCGTGGTCGATCAAGGCAGCGATCAGCCGGAGGCGCAAGGGCCTCAACATCGGCTGGTGGCTGCCGGGCCTCACCGTCTACCTGATGGCGCGGGCCACGGTGACCGTGGCGGTGGAACGCGACCTGATCGACTTCGGGATCAGCAGCGAGGCCGTCTACTTCGGCATCGGCTTCGCCACCAAGTTCCTGGTGGGCGTGGTGCTGGGCGTCACCATCCTGATGGGCCGCCCGTTCCTCGCCTGGGCCGTGCCGCGGGCCGTGCGGCTGCCCGCAGAACTGCTGGCCGACCCCCGCTATCTGCGCACCATGGCCAATGCCACCTGGCTGATCGTGGGCTACGAGATCGTCTCGGCCGGCTGGGACGTATGGCTGTTCAACAACTCGGAGTTCAACGCCTTCTTCCTGGCCCGCACCGGGATCAACTTCGTCACCTCCACGATCTGCATCGCGGCGGGGCTGCTCTACATCGACCGGCGGCTGTCTGAGATCGATTCCTATCCGGGCATCACCCACCTGATGGAGGCCTCGGGCAGCGCCGGCAACGCGGGCAACGGCGCTGCTTGATCAGTCGGGCGCCAAGGCGTCCAGCGGGTCGTCGCCGAAGGCCCGCAGCAAGATGCCGTAGTCGGCGCCGCGGCGCAGGCTCTGGCCGCCGTCCACGGCGAAGCACTGGCCGGTCACCCACGACGACTCCGGGCCGATCAGGAACCGCACCATCTCGGCGACCTCGGCGGGCTCGCCCACACGGCCAAGCGGTATCTCCGCCAGGTAGTCGTCCAGCAGCGGGCCTCCGCCGGTGATCGGCGTCATCAGCTCGGTGGCGACGATGCCGGGCCGCACGGTGTTGACGCGCACCCCGAAGCGGCCCATCTCGTCCGCCGCCACCCGGCAGAGCTGGTCGAGCCCGGCCTTGGCCCCGCCGTAGCCGCCGAGATATCGGAAGCTGTCGACGCCGGCATGCGACGAGCAGCCCACGAACGACCCGCCGCCTGAGCGGGCCATGGCCGAGCCGCCGTGCTTGAGGCACAGGAACGTGCCGATGTAGTTGAGCTCCATGGTGGAGCGGATCGCCTCCACCTCCGCTGTGGCCAGCGGGCCGATGCCGGTGGAGCCGCCCGCGCAGGCGAACAGGCCGTCGAGGCGACCGGTGGCCTCGCAGGCGGCCTGCACGGCGGCGGCGACCGCCTCCTCGTCGGTCACGTCGGCGGTAACCCAGGCGACGCGCGCCTCGGCTGTGCCTGCCTCGGAGCTGCTTTCCTGGCCGCTGCGCGCCTCGCCTGTGCTCGCCTCGTCGGCCGACTCGCGGATGCGCTGGGCGGCGGCGACGAGCTTGTCCTCGGTGCGCCCGCAGATCACGACGTGCGCGCCGTCGGCGGCCAGCCTGGCGGCGGTCGCCTCGCCGATCCCGCTGCCGCCGCCTGTGACCAGCACGCTGTGGCCGCGCAGCGACCCGGGTCTGTGGGTTGTGGCTGTGGTTGTCATGGCAGTGTGCCTCTCGTGTTGGTCTCGGTGTCTTGGTTGCGGTGTCTCAGCAAGGATGCGGCGGTCAGGGTCGGGCGCGGCAGGGGAGCAGACGGCAGCGCTCGGCCGCTCATCATTGGCGGCGCACGCCCAGCGGGCGCAGCACGGCGCGCTCCTCGGCGTCGCTGGCGGCCGTGTCGACCTCGGCCTCGAGGACCCACTCGTTGTGGCCCTCGGGGTCGCACAGGATCTGGCGCGCCCTGGCCGCCTCGAAGTCGAGCTCGAACCAGTCGGCAGACCGGGCCTCGGCGTCGGTGTGGATGTGGTCGTGCTCGGTCCAGTACTGCGCCATGTCGTCGGCGAGCAGGTCGCTGCGCCGGAAGGCCAGCTCCGTGAGCAACCGGAACATCTCGTTGCGCACCAGCACCCGAAAGGCCCGCCGGTCGGTGCTCAGCGGCAGCGGCTCGCCCGCAGCCGAAGGTTCCGGCTCGGGCTCGTCGGGGTTGCGCAGCCGCTCCCACTCGTCGATCAGGCTGGAGTCCACACGGCGGATCATCGCCTTGAGCCAGGCGCCGATCTCGGCGAGCTCGTCGTCGGTTCGCTCCGCGGGCACGGTCTGCACCAGCTCCTTGTAGCAGTCGCTGAGATAGCGCAGCAGCAGGCCCTCGCTGCGCTTCAGCCCGTAGCGGTTCACGTACTGGTTGAAGGTCTCGGCGTGTTCGAGCATGTCGCGCACCACCGACTTGGGGCTCACCCGCTCCGAGCCCACCCAGGGGTGGTTGCGGGCGAAGATCTCGAAGGCCGGCTCGATGAATTCGGCCTCGGGCATCGGCCAGGTCGCCTCCTCCAGGCGCGCCATGCGCTCGGAGTACTCCACGCCGCTGCGCTTGAGGTCGGCCACCAGGTCGTCCTTGACCCGCTGAAGCTGGGCGAACAGCACCGCCGACGGGTCCTCGATCACCGACTCGACCACGCTGAGCGCCTGGCGGGCGTAGTCGGGCGCGGACATGTCGAGCGCCTCGACAGCCTCCAGGGCGAACAGCGACAGCGGCTGGTTGAGCCGGAAGTCGTCCTGGAGGTCGAGGTGGATGCGCACCGAGCGGCCGCGGCTGTCGGGGGAGTCGAGGACTTCGAGGATCTCGGCGTCGAGCAGCGAGCGGTAGATCGCCACGGAGCGGCGGATGTGGCGGCGCTGGGCCTTGCGCGGCTCGTGGTTGTCGACCAGCAGGCGCCGCATGGCCGCGCAGCCGTCGCCGGGCCGGTCCAGCACGTTGAGCATCATGGAGTGGCTCACCGCGAAGCTCGATGCGAGCGTCTCGGGCCGGCCCTCGCAGAGCCGGGCGAAGGTGTCGGCGTCCCAGTGGGCGTAGCCGCGCTCGGGCGCCTTGCGCTTGACGAGCTTCTTGCGCTTCTTGGGGTCCGTGGCCGCCTTGGCCTCGGCGATCTTGTTCTCGATCACGTGCTCGGGCGCCTGGGCCACCACCGAGCCCTCGGTGTCGAACCCGCGGCGGCCCGCCCGGCCTGCGATCTGCTGGAAGTCGCGCACCGACAGCACCCGCACCCGCCGCCCGTCGAACTTGCAGAGCCGGGTGAACAGCACCGTGCGGATCGGGATGTTGACGCCCACGCCGAGCGTGTCGGTGCCGCACACCAGCTTGAGGCGCCCCTGCTGGGCCAGCTTCTCGACCAGCAGCCGGTACTTGGGCAGCAGCCCGGCGTGGTGCAGGCCGATGCCGGCCTGGGTGAAGCGGCGCAGATCCTTGCCGATGGGCGTGTCGAAGCGGAACCCCCCGATGGCTTCTCTCACCTGGGCCTTCTCGCTGCGGCTCAGCACGTCGATGCTGGTCAGGCTCTGGGCGCGGGCCGCGGCCTCCTTCTGGGTGAAGTGCACGATGTAGACGGGGTCGCGGCCTTCGTCGAGCAGGTCGCCGATGGTCTCCAGCAGGGCCGTCTCGCGGTACTCGAAGTCGAGCGGCACCGGGCGCTGCGACGCCGACACCAGCGTGGCGGGGCGGCCGGTCCTGGACTCCAGGTCGTCGCGGATCGCGGCGGTGTCGCCGAGCGTGGCCGACATCAGCAGGAACTGGGCACCGGGCATCTGCAGCAGCGGCACCTGCCAGGCCCAGCCGCGGTCGCGGTCGCCGTAGTAGTGGAACTCGTCCATGACCACCAGGTCGGCTTCGGTGTCCGCGCCCTGGCGCAGCGCACGGTTGGCCAGGATCTCGGCGGTGCAGACGATCACCGGGGCGCCGGGGTTGACGGTGGCGTCGCCGGTGGCCATGCCCACGTTGTCCGCGCCAAGGGCGCGGGCCAGCTCGAAGAACTTCTCGCTCACCAGCGCCTTGATCGGGGCGGTGTAGACGGTGCGGCGGCCCCGTTCGAGCATGGCGAAGGCACCGGCGGTGGCCACCAGCGACTTGCCCGAGCCGGTGGGCGTGGACAGCACCACGTGGTCGCCGCCCAAGAGCGAGATGATCGCCTCCTCCTGATGGGGATACAGCTCCAGGCCCAGGCCGTCGACCCAGTCGACGACGGCATCGAGGAGGTCGTCGGCGGTGGTGACGGCAGGGCTCATCCGCTCGGCGGCCGGACGGTCGGGCTCATCCAACAGGCGGCTGAACTCATCCAGCGGGCGGCCGTGTCATCAGCGAGCCGTGAAGGCCATGTGCGATTCGGAGAGGCCGAACACGAAGGCGTTTGGCATCTCGGTGTGGGGCTCGTCGGCCAGGCGCTCGATGCTGCGCACGCTGCGGCGCAGGCGGTCGAAGAAGATCTGGATCTCCAGGCGGGCCAGCGCCGCCCCCAGGCAGAAGTGGGTGCCGAAGCCGAAGGCGATGTGGTGGTTCGGCGTGCGGGTGATGTCGAAGGACTCGGGGTCCTCGAAATGATCCGGATCGCGGTTGGCTGCGCCGTAGGCCAACAGCACCTGCTGGCCTTCCCGGATCACCTCGCCGTGCAACTCGTAGTCCTCGGTGGCGGTGCGGCAGAAGTTGTGCACCGGGGTCACCCAGCGGATGAACTCCTCGGCGGCGGCCTCGATGTCGGCGCCGTCGCGCAGCAGCGCCCACTGCTCTGGGTGGTCAGCCAGTGCCAGCAGCGCTCGGGCGATCACCGTGCGGGTGGTCTCGGCGCCGCCGTCGAGCAGCAGCAGGCAGTCCGAGATGATCTGGTCGAGCCCGAAGGGATGGTCGCCGACCTCGCCGCCGGTGGAGGCCTCGATCTCGATCCAGCGGCTCATCACGTCGTCCGCGGGGCAGGCCGACTTGGCGTGGTAGAGCTCGGCGCAGGCACCGGCGAACTCCATCGCCGAGATCATCCCCTCCTGGTTGTGGTAGCGCGGCCCGCCGCCGAGGGCGATCGTGGTCTCGGACCAGTGCTGCAGCTTGGGCCACATCTCGTGCGGGAATCCCAGCAGCAGGCCGATCATCTGCGCCGGCAGCGGCGCCGCCAGCTCGCCGACGATCTCGCCGCGGCCCCGCGCCACGACGGGCTCCAGCAGCGCGTCCACGGCGGCTGTCACCTCGTCCTCCCAGCGGGTCACGGCCCGGGGCGTGAAGCGCCGCGAGACCAGCAGCCGGCGGGCCAAATGCAGCGGGTCGTCGCAGCCGATGATCGAGGCGTCGGCGGGGATGTTGGGGCGGTAGCCGCCCTTGTCCTTGCCGGAGTTGATGAAGGTGTGCTTGCGCTTCTCGATCTCGACGATGTCGTCGTAGCGGGTGACGACCCACAGCTCGTTGACGTCGTCGAAGTGGCACGGCGAGTGCTCCCGCAGCCAGGCGTAGCGCCCGTAGAGGCCGCCGTCCACGTAGAAGTCGCCGTCGAGGATGTCGAGTGGCCGGGGATCGATCAACTGCATGCCCGAAGAGTAGAGGCAGTAGCCCGGCCCGGTCAGATCGGCGGCAGCTCGCGAGCAGCAGCGGACCGAGCAGCCGGCGGCCTGCCCTGTGGCAGCGAGAGCAGAGCAGGACGACGCTGGCCGGCGGGCGACGCTGTGTCTGTCAGCGGGCAGCGCTACGGTTCGCTGCTGCACCGGTTCGACAGGGAGCCCTGAGCTGCTCGATTCCCATCTGCATGTGGTCGACACAGCCGCCGTGGGCGCCGACGACGCGACCGCCAACCCCGCCGGCGCCTGGTGGAGCGGCATCGACGCGTCGTGGCCTGCGGTGACCGCAAGGGTGCTCGCTGCCGGCGTGGACGGCGGCGTGCTGGTGCAGGCCGTGGGCGCGCATGGCTTCGATCCGCGTGTGGTCCGCGAGGCAGCCGCCGCGGCCGGAGACGCCTTCGTCGCAGTGGCAGCAGCCGGAGGCGGGGGAGAGGGAGGCGGGGGAGAGCCTGAGGGCCCTGTGCCGGCCGGAGTGGCGGGCCTGCGCCTGTTCTCGGTGCCTCAGCCCGAGCAGTCCTGGCTCGACGGCCCCCGCGGGCTCGGCCTGGTCGCGGACTGCGCGGCGGCGGGCATCACGCCGTCGGTGTGCTGTCTGCCCGGCGAGCTCGCGGCGCTGGGCCGGCTCGCCGATGCCTTCGCGGACACCGAGATCGCCCTGGATCACGTCGGCTTCGTCGACGTGATCGCCGACAGCGACGCCGTCGCTGCCATGGCGGCCCACGACAACATCGTGGTCAAGCTCAGCAGCGTCGCTTTCGACCGCGCCTCGGGCCCGCCGTCAGCCGTCGTCGACGCTCTGCTGGCGTTGTTCGGCTCGCAGCGGATCGCCTGGGGCTCGGATCACCCCCAGGTCCGCGACCGCAGCTACGGGCGACTGGCCGGGCAGGCCCGCCAAGCGACCGCCCATCTGCGCTCAGCCGACGCAGATGCGATCCTCGGGGCCAACACCGCCCGGCTCTGGTTCTGAGCCTCCCCCGCGTCCCTGGTCTACCGCTTCCCGGAGATCAGCGGGGGGGGGGTCCCCAGGGATCAGAGGGCAGCGACGGTAGGGGCTCGCCGTCGGCGACAGAGCGGAAGATGCGCTCGGCCTCAGCGACGACTGCCTTGCGGTCGAAGCGCCCAGCGGCGTTCCTGCAGGAGCGAGCCAGCTCGGCGCGGTCGTAGTCGCCGTCGGCCAGATCCTCGAGCGCGGCGACGAGGGCGTCCCGGTCACCAGGCGAGAAGGTCCGCCCCGTCTTGAAGCGCTCCACGAGCGCAGCGCCTTCGCTGCGGGCGGTCACGACCGCCGGAATGCCCGAAGCGAGGATCTCGAAGAGCTTGGACGGGATGGTCTCGGGCAACTCGGCGATTAGAGGCACTACGCCTGCATCGCAGGAAGCGAGAATGGCCGGGATCTCCGAGGACGGAACCGCATCGGAGAAGCGGATGTTGGTCAGCCCGTGGTCCTCGGCGAGTTGCACGATGCGGCCCTTGGTGGGGCCGTCGCCGACCAGCACAAACTTGATGCGGGGGTGATCGCGCAGCTTGACGGCCGCATCGACGACCAGCTCCAGTCCCTGGAAGAGGCCGTGCAGCCCGCAGTAGCCGATGAGGAAGTCGTCGGGCCCGGCGCCCAGCGACGATCGCACTTGCGCGCTGCGGGCCTCAGGGCGGAACAGGTCCAGATCCACGCCGTTGCTGATGACCGCGGTCTTCACGCCCCCGAAGCGCCGTTCGATGTTGGCCGCCGAGGCCGGGGTGGTGGTCGTCACCGCCTTCGACAGGCGATAGCCCGTGCGCTCGAGCAGGCGCATCACCCCAAGCGAGAGCCTGCCCAGTCGATAGCCCACGCGCAGCGGCAGATCCGGCCAGATGTCAGAGACGTTCATGACGATCTTTGCTCTCGCCAAGTGCCCGAGCACGAGCCCCGCAGGCACCAGCAACAGGGGAGGGCTCTCGATCACGAGGATGTCCTGCTTGCGTAGCCTCCCGATCTGCAGCAGGCACGACACGGCGAAGGACGTCTGGCCTAGCAGTCGCGGGAAGGCGCGGGTGGAACGCGAGGCGTAGATCGCCGAGCGCATCACCAGCACGCCCCCGTGCTTCTCCCGTGAGCGAAGACGGAGCCGGTAGCCGTCGAAGATCCTGCCCGAGGGATAGTTGGGCATGGCCGTGATCACGCTCACCTCGTGGCCGCCGGCCGCCAGCCCTGCAGTGAGGGCATCGAGTCGGGTGGAGGTCGCCCCAATCTCGGGAGGGAAGTTCAGGGTGAGGAAGGTGATTCTCATGGTCGGCGCTGGGCGGCGGCGAGACCGCCGGGCTCGGCGGTTCGCCCTGCTGCCCCCGGCCCGGCCTCTCTCAGCGGGCTCGGCGCAGCCTGCGCGCCGTCCGAACTCGCCTCAGGTCTGCGACGCCTGTGTTGTCCTTGCCCAGAAGCCACGGGGATCTACCAAGAGCTTTCTCGTCAGCTGTTGACGATTGACGCTGCGGAACTCTGTGTGATCTGTCAGCAGGGCCACCATATCAGCAGCGCCTATGGCGGTAGCGGCATTGGTCAGCTCGGTTTTGGGGTGCTCGGCGAGCTCGGCGGGCAGGGTCGACAAGTGGGGCTCGACTACCAGGAATCGGCCGGGCAGCGATTTCTGCAGCTGCCGCACCACGGCCACCGCCGGACTCCCTCGCAGATCCGCCACGTCTGCCTTGTAGGACAGTCCCAGGCAGGCCACCACAGGCGACTCGATCCCCTCGCAGCGGCTGATGATCTCCGATGCGACCCAGCTCTGCTTGGCATCGTTGACATGACGGGCTGCCCGGATGAGCGGGGTCAGCCGCTGCTCGGAGTCGGCGATGAACCAGGGGTCGATGGGAATGCAGTGGCCTCCCACGCCCGGCCCCGGCTGCAGGATGTCCACCCTGGGGTGCTGATTGGCGAGCCCGATCATCTCCCAGGGGTCCACGCCGAGGGCCTGGCACACCATCGACATCTCGTTGGCGAAGGCGATATTGACGTCCCGGAAGGCGTTCTCGGTCAGCTTGGTCAGCTCAGCAGTGCGCGCTGTGGTCAGGTGGCAAGTCCCGCCGGCGAAGCTCCGATACAGCGCTGCGGCCTCGGCGGCGCATGCCGGCGTGACACCCCCGATGATGCGGTCGTTGTGCACCAGCTCTTCGAGCATGCGGCCCGGATTGGCCCTCTCGGGGCAGTAGGCGACTCGGATGTCGCTCGCCTCGCCGATGCTGTGAGGCATGGACAGGTCGGGCCGGGCTGCAGCCAGCCAGTCGCAAACCTGCTCGGTGGTGCTGACCGGCGTAGTCGACTCCAGCACCACGAGGTTGCCTTTGTCGAGCACGCGCGCGATCTGATCCACGGCAGAGCGGACGTAGCCGAGATCGGGTCGGTTGCCGTGCATCGTGGGTGTGGGCACGGCGATGATGAAGGCGTCGGCTGCTGCGGGCGCACGGCCTGCCGTCAGCCGGCCTGCCCCGACGGCCTTGGCCACGAGAGCCTCGAGTTCGCCCATGTCGGCCGGGGCGTGGCCTGACCTGACGGCGGCCAGGCGCGCCTCGTCTACGTCGAAGCCGTGTACCGCCAGCCCGGAGTCGGCGAGCATTGCGGCGGTGGACAGGCCGACGTGGCCCAGCCCGACGACGCAGACGCTCCGGGGCACCTCAGCCGTCTCGTCAGGCTCGGCCGTCGCCGCCGTCTCGTCAGGCTCGGCCGTCGCCGCCGTCTCGTCCATCTCGGCAGATTCTCCCATCTCAGCCGCCGGTCAGGTCGGCAGCGATGCGCTCGCTGGCGCGGCCGTCGCCGTAGGGATTGTGCCGACGCGCCATCGCCGCATGCGCCTGGTCGTCGTCGAGCAGCCGGGCCGCAGCCCCCGAGATGGTCTCGGCGTCGGTGCCCACGAGCTGCGCCGTGCCGGCCTCGATCGCCTCGGGGCGCTCGGTCACGTCGCGCATGACAAGCACGGGCTTGCCCAGCGAAGGCGCTTCCTCCTGGATGCCGCCGGAGTCGGTTAGTATCAGGTGAGATAGCGTCATCAGGTGCACGAAAGACAGGTAGTCCAACGGGGGGAGCAGCAGGATGCGGGGCGTGCCTGCAAGCCGGCGGTCGACCGCCTCTTGAATCGCCGGGTTGAGATGCACGGGGAACACGATCTGGACGTCGGCGCGTTGGGCCAGCTTCACGAGAGCAGCGCAGATCTGATCGAAGCCGGCGCCGAAGCTCTCGCGCCGGTGGGCGGTGACCAGCAGCAGGCGCCGCTGGGGATCGAGCTCGGGCAGCGCTGCCTGGGCGCGCTCGGCGAGCCCGGGCTCGTTTCGCAGTCGCTCCGCCACTTGAAGCAGGGCGTCCACGACGGTGTTGCCGGTGACGGCGATGGCGTGGTCGGGCACGCCCTCGGCGAGCAGATTGCGCCGTGCCCGCTCCGTCGGGGCGTAGTTGCGGTCGCAGATCGTGTCGGTGAGGCGCCGGTTCATCTCCTCGGGCCAGGGCACCAGCGGGTCGCTGGTGCGCAGCCCTGCCTCCACGTGGCCCGTGGGAATCCCGGCGTAGAACCCCGTGAGCGCAGCCGCGAAAGCGGTGGTGGTGTCGCCCTGGACCAGCATCCGGTCGGGCCGGGTGCGGTCGAGGAGATCGGCCAGCCCCGCCATGACCGCGCCGGCCACATCGCTGGGCTGCTGGCCGGGGACCATCACGTCGAGGTCGCAGTCGGGCTGCAGGCGCATCAGCCGCAGCGCCGAGTCCAGCATCTCGCGGTGCTGGGCGGTGACGCAGAGCATGTGGTCGACGCCGTCGACAGCGTTCAGGTGCTGGACGAGGACGCCCATCTTGATGGCTTCGGGACGAGTGCCGATCACGGACAGGATGCGCATGGCCGCGGCCACTCTATCGCTGCGGGGGGGGGGTCCACTGTCACAGGCGGCCGATGGCGCGGCTTCCCGGTGCCCGGACCGGCGCTGTTCCGATGACGGGTCTGAGCGCACGCTTGCTCACGGTCAGGCACTCTGCGATGGCCGGCTTGCCCTCCGAGGTCATCGACCTGGACTACCATCATGACCCGGCATGGCGCATGAGGTACAGCACCTTGAAGCTCCTCGTCTTGTCCAACCGCCTATGGCATCCCTCCACCGTCCGCCTCGTCGAGATGCTGACAAGCCAGGGAATTGAAGTCGAGACCATGGGCTACCTTCGAGGGCACCCGCCTGTCCGTTCGCCGGCAGG
This sequence comes from Acidimicrobiales bacterium, assembly GCA_965214285.1. Taxonomy (GTDB): domain Bacteria; phylum Actinomycetota; class Acidimicrobiia; order Acidimicrobiales; family Aldehydirespiratoraceae. Next base: position 2,623,851 of record OZ243946.1, on the reverse strand, counting down.
TCAGAACACAGACCTTGGCAGCGTTCGCAACAGCTCCTACTACAGACGGATTCCGTCCATGGCTCGCAACTTGCTGAGGATACGGAGGGCGATCGGGCGCAATGAACTGGTCCTTGTGGACGGTGCCGACGTTGCCTCCGTTGCCCATATAGCAGGATACAGGCTGAGCAAGCCTGTAGTGCGCTACGTGGCCGACATCGAGAAGCTGGCGGTTCTGCCAGGTCTGAGGGCGAGGGCCGTTCGCAAGATCGACAGGCTCATCGAGGCCCGCTGCCGGCTGCTGCTACTGACCTCACCCGACGCTGCATTCTATTACCGGGACTGGCTGAAGCTGGACGTGCCCGTCTTTGTCCTCGAGAACAGGGTCGAGCAGTCTCGGGCCGACGCCTGGCAGCGCTGGTCTGCTGATGCGCCGGACGAGCCCAAAGACGATAAAGACGCTCCGCCGCCGGCGCGGCCGATCAGGATCGGCTGGTTCGCCCAGATCCGAGATAGATGGTCGCTTGAGCTCATCGAGCACCTGTGCCGAGAATTTGGCAGCAAGTTCGAGGTGGTGATCGCTGGCTTCGTCGCGTCGAACATCAGGGACTTCGAGCATTTTCTCGAACGGAACCCGACTGTCGAGTATCTGGGTCCTTTCAGCCAGGTCGATGATTTGCCTCGACTCCATTCCAGGGTGGACATGTCACTGGCCGCCGTCTCGCCGGAGCTGCCCACCAGCGTTGCCGTGTCGAATCGCTACCATGACTCATGCATGCTGGGCACGCCTCTGGTCGTTCGTGGCGGTACGACCGTCGGCAAACGAGTGGCGAAACATCAAATCGGCATTGTCCTTAATCAGATCGATCCGCGGCACGCAGCAGCAGAATTGGCGGTCATCGCTCCCGACGACGTACTGGCTTGGCGGACGAACATGCAGAAACTGCCGCCCGAGTTCTATCTGCATAGGGATGCGCCTGCCGGGCTGGCTGCCGCCTTGAGAGCGATCTCAGAATCGGAATGACCGGATCCAGCCGGGTCGCAGATCCTCACCCTATCGGCAACGCGTCCTTCTTCAGCGATCATGCTGCCTATTCGCGGAATCTTGCGGCATGGCTTGCCTCGGTTCTCTTGGCGTCAGGTCCGATCCACTGGTTCCCGGGTCTTCCGAATGATCTGGTGCCTATTCTCAAATGGATCCTGTTCCCAACCGTGATCGGCATGGTCCTGGGACCGACTCTGTTTTCCCGCAGGCGCCTCTTTCCGAGGGGCTTGCTGGGCCTCTGGGGCTTCCTGGCCCTCGCGGTGCTTTGGATTCCAGGACTGGCAAGGACCGCCTCATTAGACGCAGCCCTCGATCTAGGGAGGTATTTTCTCGTACACTTGCTGGTCGTAGCCTGCTTCTACTGTCTGGCCATGGACGGCAGGGACCTGTGGAGAATATTCTGCCGTGCCTTCGTCATCGTCGGTGCTCTCGCCGCCGTCTCCATGCTCAACGAGCTTCCGGGCACAGACCTCTGGGCAACGGACGGCAAGTGGCAAGGCGCCCCCGACAGCGACAGCTTGTACGGGGGCTTCAGCATAGGCAGCACCGAGTGGTCGATCGGGATGGCGCTGTTCCTGCCAGTCGCGGCGTTGGTTTCCTCGGCCCGGCCGCGGCGGCCTGTCGGCTTAGGGTGGTTAGGTGTCGTCTGGGCTGTCGTGTTGATCGCCAATCAGATCCTGGCGACGTCCCTCGGCGGTCTCAGTGCCAGCCTGTTGACTATTGCGGCCCTGGCCTGGCTGAACTTTTCGCGCTGGCTAGGCATCGTCTTGATCCTGCTGCTGATCACGGCCGGCGCAGGATGCCTTCAGTACTCATGCACCGATTATTTTGGCCTGGACGTCTTGGGCGGGTCCGACGAGCCAATTGAGATCGCCGGCAAGATCGACAACACCTCGGCGAGGAGACTTGCAGGTTATGTGCTCGCGGCGGAGGTCCTGGACGACCAGGTCTTGTTCGGTCAGGGCCTCAAGCAATTCACGGTGATCAATTCAGTGGGCGAGCGGACAGAGACGCACAATCTGTGGCTGAAGTGGGCAGTCTACACCGGCCCCCTGGCTCCGATTCTGCTCATGGCCATGGTGATCAGTGCTCTGTATGCCGGGCGGCGCATCTGCAGCGACAGACTCAGGCCCGGATCGGAGCGAGATGGCGCAGCAGTGCTGATGGTGGTTCTCTTGGCAGGCTTGGTGGCGTCGATGTGGGAACCGACTATCCCATTCGGCAAGGGAGTCTCGCAGGTCTGGTGGGCGGCAGCAGGCAGCCTCGCGGGAATCGCAGCCCGCAGCTCCGATCACAGTCGTGCCGAACTCCGAGATGCTTGACCTGAGGTGTCGGCCGAGCACAGCCGGCCCGCAGGGGCTGCTGTACGCCAGAGCGACGCCTTGGCTGCTTGCGCTTTTTCTGGCGCTGGGCCCGGTGCAGTGGCTTCCAGGAATCCCCTCCGAAGCACTGCGGCTGTCCAAGTGGATGCTGCTCGGGCTCGTGGTGAGCCTGGTATTCGTCGCGGCCTCGACGATCGGCAGACGACCGTTCCCGACGGGCCTATTGGGCCCGCTCGGCCTGGCCGCTCTCCTGTTGCTTTGGATTCCGGGCCTGGTACAGGCCGATTCGCTGGCATCCGCGGCAGTGCTCGTCGTGGATGTCGGCAGCAAGTTCGCTCTGCTCTGGTGCTTCTACTGCGTCGCCCGAGAAGGCAGCATCGTCTGGGACGTGTATCGGAGAGCATTCGGGATCATTGTCATCCTGGCAGCTGTGGCTTTGTTGAATGAATTGCATGGCCTGGAACTCTGGGAGACGGACGGACGCTGGCTCGGGACCAGAGAAGAAGGCGGTGTCTGGCAGGACGATTCACCCTGGTACGGGGGCTTTGGCGCCAGGGGCTCAGGATGGTCGATTGGGCTGGGGCTGTTTCTGCCGCTTGCGGTGGTGGCGTTCAGCGGTCGGGGCGAGCGGTTCGCCTGGGGTTGGCGGATCCTCGGCTTCTCGGGTGCCATGGCCATCCTGATCAGCCAGGTGCATGCCAGCGGCCGCATGGGTCTCATGGCGAGCTTGGTGGTGATCGCAGGCTTGACAATGCTTCCCGACGGCAAGCGTCTTGTTGTGGTGCTCGTCACGGCAGGCCTCATCGGCGCGCTGTCGCTGTGTCTGGAGCGCTCCTGTGTCGATCAGCTCAGAGTGGATGATGTCCTTGCGGCGCCGACTGCCGACGACAGGGAGAGTGTGGACGCTCCCCTTGAGGCACTCGGCTGGCTAGATGCCGCGTCCTCTCAGAGGCTGCCGGGCTACTTTGTGGGAATCGATCACCTGGCTGAGAGCCCTCTCCACGGCCACGGCTTCAGACAGGTCCGGACAGTCAACGTCTTGGGCGAAGAGACCGACGTCCACAATCTATGGCTCAGGTGGGCTGTCGGCAGCGGGATCTTGGCGCCGTTACTGCTGATGGCGATGGCGGCGTCCGTGCTGAGGGTCGCGAGGCGCCTCTATCGCGACCACGAGCTGTCGGATAGTGAACGCGCCGGCGTTGCTGCCTCGGCTCTTGTGGTGGCAACCGGCCTGCTGATATCGCAGGTCGAGCCGCACCTTCCCTTCGGCCCGCTTGCCGTCGCCGGGATCTGGTGGGCGGCAGCAGGCACGCTGCTCGGCGTCGCCGACCGCCCGCTGCGCTCTGAACGCAGGTCGGCGCCTGCCGCCATGCGCGGAGTGTTGGACACATGACGGCAAAGCTCGCTTCGCTGGAAGGCGTCGCCAGTCTAAGCGCGGTTTGCAGGCGCACGATCGTTCCCTGGCTGTTGAGCATCTTCTTGGCTCTGGGTCCCGTCAGTTGGCTGCCGGGCCTGCCGCGGTCCGTGTTTCGCCCGCTCCAGTACGCCGTCATCGTAGTGGCCCTGGGGATCGTGTTCTCCACTGAGCTGCTGGCCGGCAGGCGGCCGTTTCCGCGCGGCCTTCTGGGTCCCTGGGGCTTTGGGATCCTCGCAGTACTCTGGATCCCGGGCGTGGCACAGGCAATATCGCCGAACGAAGCCGCCAGGTTCATTCTGGACTTGGGCAGCTACTGTCTCCTCCTCTGGTGCTTCTACTGCGTAGCCAGAGAGAGCGATATAGTCTGGTCGGTATTTCGGCGCGCCTTCGTGATAATCGTGATTCTCGGAATGCTCACGCTGGTCAACCAACACCCGAGCGCCGGATTCTGGATGCCGGGCGACAGATGGCGCGAATCGGAATTCAGCGGATTCGGGCTGACCAGCACCGGGTGGTCCGTGGGACTGGCCCTCTTCATGCCGATGTCGGCGCTGTGGTGCATTGCCACACCGCGACGAGCGACTCTTTGGAAGGGCTTTGCGCTGGTTGCGGCGCTCAGCGTCATCGGGGCGCAACTCCTCGCCAGCGGGCTAGTCGGCCTCGTGGCTTCTCTGTTGGTGGTAGCGGCTCTGGCCCTGCAGCGCTTCTCCCGGAGGCACGGAATCCTCATCGTGCTGGCCGTCGTCGTTGCTGCGATACTGCCGTGCCTGAGTCAGGCATGCATCGAGAATATACAGCTCGATGTTCTGGGCGAGACCGACGAGCCACTCGTGGTTGTCTGCAATGTCGACCAGTCGTCGACCAAGCGGCTGGCCGCCAACGTCGCGGCCATCGGCGAGATCGCCCAGCAGCCGATACTGGGACAGGGACTCCGTCAGGTGCTGTTCGACAGCTCTGATTCCAGACAGCTTGAAGTTCACAATCTGTGGCTCAGATGGGCGTTGTATGGAGGCATTCTGGCCCCTCTGTGGCTTCTGGCCATGCTCGGGTCATTGATGTACGCGGCAATGCGCCTTTTGAGGAGCAGCGTACTGGAAGACGACGAACGCAATGGCGCTGTCCTGTTGATTCTCGTGCTGGCAGCGGGTTTGTTGATGACGCTCACTGAGCCACAGGTGCCATTCGGCAAGAACGTCTCGCTGATCTGGTGGGCGGCTGCGGGCTCGCTTGCGGGAATCGCCGCCCGCTGCAGTTCCCATAGGCATGCGGATCATGCCTGACACGAGGCTTGCAGAACGTGCCTGACCAGAAGGTTCTGTTCGTGTCGACTCGGCTGTCGCACCCCATCACGGCCTGGCGCATCGAGATGCTGCAAAGCCACGGTTTCGATGTGGAGACAGTCGGCTTCGAGAGACCGGGCTTCTACGGAAGGCTGCCGTCGGTGCCATACGCGACGCTTGGCAGGCTTCGCGACAATGCATATCTGAGGAGACTGCCGGCATTGTTGCGAGCAGTGCCGAGGATCCGTGCGGCGATCAGGCGATGCAGCCTTGTCTACGTCAACGGCGGCGACACAGCCTTTGCGGTCATCGCAGCAAGAGGCCTGAGGCGGGTGCCGGTGGTGCGCGAGGTTCCCGACATCGAGAGGATCCTGTTGTCCTCGGGTCTCATAGGACGGTTCTACCGCTCGCTCGACCGCTTCATCGAACGGCGCTGCCGACTGTTGGTGCTGACGTCGCCTGAATATCGGGTCTACTATCGCGATTGGCTACGACTGGAGGCGTCCAGCATCGTTGTCGAGAACAAGGTCGAGCCCGGGCTGGCCGATGTCTGGCGGCGCCTGGCGGCGGACGGCAGCAGGCAAGCGACGGGCGCAGGGATTCCGCTTGCGGATCGACCGCTTAAGATCGGCTGTTTCGCCCAGATCCGTGATCAATGGGCATTGGACTGCCTGGAGCATCTGACCAAGATCGCGGGAGACAGTTTCGAGGTGGTCATCGCCGGCGTTGTGACTCCCGACATCGAGGGTTTCGAGCAGTTTCAGCAGCGGAATCCGGCGATCGACTACAGGGGGCCGTACCGGCATCCAGACGACCTGGGGCGCTTGTACTCCGAAGTCGACATGCAGATGGCCGCTATTGCGCCCGGGTTGTCTCACGACTGGTCCCGGACTTGCAGGTTCTATGACTCCTGTGCGCTCAGAACGCCCTTGGTCGTCCGTGCTGGAACCGCAGACGCTGCGCAAGTGGAGCAGCATCGAATCGGAGCGGTGCTGAAGCAAGCCCGGCCACAGGATGCGGCGAGCGAACTGGCGAGGCTCACAGCCGACGACTGGCTGGAGTGGCGATCCAACATGGACGCGCTGTCCCCCGAGGTATACGCCCTCAGCGACGAAGGCGACAACCTGGCCGCGGCGTTGAACGCTCTGACGGTCAGATCGTGACCGGCAACGTCTCCGTGGAGTCGCTTGCGGACAGCCTGGCACCTCTGCGCCGGAGTCTGGTGCCGTGGCTGCTGGCGGTGTTCCTGGGGCTTAGCCCGGCTGTGTGGCTGCCCGGGGTTCCACAGGGCCTGGTGCGCTTTGTCGAATGGTTGGTGATCCTGACGGCCTTGGCGGTGGTCTTCGCAAGCGAGTTCCTGGCCGGGAGACGGCTCTTGCCGCCTGGTCTCTTGGGCCCCTGGGGTGTGGTCGGCTTGCTGGTCTTTTGGATCCCGGGCCTGGTGCGCGCGGCTTCGTTTGCCGACGCAGCGGACTTCTTCGTCGAGATCGGCAGCGGTTTCGCATTCGCCTGGTGCTTCTTCTGCCTAGCCCGCGAGAGCCGGGGAGGCAGCATCGTCTGGGTCGTCTTGCGGCGCTCCTTCGCGATCTTCAGCCTCCTGGCGGGCGTTGCCTTGTTAAACGAGATTCCTGTGCTTGCACTGTGGGAGACCGAGTCGAGATTTGTAGGATCAGGCTTCGGCGGATTCGAGATCTACGGACCGATCTGGGCGATGGCACTGGCGTTGTTCCTGCCTGTAGCGGCGTTGGCGTTCAGAGCACAGCGAGGGCGGCGTCGGGTCGTCTGGAGATTCTGCTGCGTGCTTGCGGTCGTGGTCCTGCTCACCAGTCTGCTTCTCACCAACAGCTTGACGGGGATGCTGGCCAGCTTTGTCGTCATTGTCGGCCTCGCCTTGCTGTCCTCCACCAGGCGGCTGGGCCTCATCGTCATCGCAGTCATCGTCGTCGCAGTCGCCCCGGTGTGCCTTGACGTGTCGTGTGGCACATACCTCAACGACGGTGCCGGATCGGCATGGGACAGCCCGGTCCAGATCGCCTGCAGCATCGACCAGACCGCCAACAGACGGCTTGCAGGCTTCGTCCAGGGGGTTTCAGAGATCGCCGAGAGCCCTGTCTTCGGCCACGGGCTGGGCCACACCGTGGTATTCAACTTCAGGGGCGAAGCGGTCGAAATCCACAACCTGTGGAGCAACTGGGCATTCTTCACGGGCCCTCTGGCGCCTCTGTTTCTGATGATCGTCGCGGGATCGTTCCTCAGGACGGGCTTGCGGGTCAGTCGGCAGGGACTGATCAGCGACCTCGATCGCTGCGGCGCTCAGGTGATGATGCTGGTGCTGGTCGCAGGCTTGGTGATGTCGGTGTCCGAGCCCAGGGCGCCGTTCGGCAACTTCCACGTCGCGGCGATCTGGTGGGCGGCAGCAGGCATTCTGGCAGGCCTGGATGCCCGCCGCCGGCGAGGCTCAGAGGCGCTCGACGATCATGGCCATGCCCTGGCCGCCGCCGACGCACATCGTCTCGAGCCCGACGGTGCCGCCTGAGTCCTCGAGCCCGTTGAGCAGCGTGGTCATGATCCTCGATCCGGTCATGCCGAACGGGTGGCCCAAGGCGATCGAGCCGCCGTTGGGGTTGAGCTTGTCGAGATCGAGGCCCAGCTCGTCGGCCGAGCCGAGCACCTGCACGGCGAACGCCTCGTTGATCTCCACCTGGTCGAGGTCGTCGACGGTCATGCCGGCGCGTTCGAGTGCCTGGCGGCTGGCGTCGATCGGCCCCAGCCCCATGATCTCGGGGTTGAGCGCCGAGACGCCGCTGGACACGATGCGCGCCAGCGGCTCGACGCCCATGGCCGAGGCCATGGCGTCGCTCATGACCACCACCGCGGCAGCGCCGTCGTTCAGCGGGCAGGCGTTGCCCGCGGTGACCGTGCCGTCGGGGCGGAACACCGGCTGCAGGGTCGACACCTTCTCGTAGGTGGTCTCGGCGCGGATGCCGTCGTCGTTGGAGACCACGGTCCCGTCGGCGAGCGGGTAGGGGGTGATCTCCCGCTCGAACAGGCCGCGGTCACGCGCCGCCTCGGCCCGGTTCTGCGACGACACGCCCCACTCGTCCTGGCGGCGGCGGCTGATCCCGGTCCGCTGGGCCACGTTCTCGGCCGTCTGGCCCATGGCGATGTAGATGTCCGATAGCCCCTCGGGGGCCTGCCAGTCCTCGGCACCGCCGGCCGAGCGCTGTTGTGTGCGGGCCTCGGCGGAGGCGAAGCTGTCGTTGTGGGGCCCCGAATCGGCAGCGCCGTGCAGGTAGCGGCTCACGGTCTCCACGCCGCCGGCCACGAAGCAGTCGCCCTCGCCTGCCTTGATGGCATGAGCGGCCATGCGGATGGTCTGCAGGCTCGAGGAGCAGTAGCGGTTGACGGTCACGCCGGGCAGGTCGAGGCCCTGCATGGCGGAGATGACCCTGGCGATGTTGTAGCCGCCCTCGCCGCCGGGCTGGCCGATGCCCCAGATCACGTCCTCCACGGCGCTGGGGTCGAGGTCGATCTTGTCCATCACGTCGCGCAGGATGAATGCAGACATGTCGTCGGGGCGCACGTCGACGAGCGAGCCCTTGTTGGCCCGGCCGATCGGCGTGCGGGCTGTAGAGACGATTACGGCTTCGGGCATGGGTGGCTCCTGGTCTGCTGGTGAGCGGCTTGACGCACAGACCCTAACGGCGCCCGCTGGCAGCGAGCCAGCCCGCCTGCATTAGCCTGCGCGGCCATGAGCGCGACCGACACCGCAATCGACACCCCGATCGACGCCGACAGGGACTGGCAGCTGCTGATCGACGGCGAGTGGGTGCCGCCCGACGACGGCGCCTACGAGGTGATCGACCCGGCCACCACCGAGGTCGTGGGCCACGCCCCCGAGGCGTCTGCGGCCCAGGCCGGCGAGGCCGCGGCCGCGGCCCGAGCCGCCGCGCCGGGCTGGAAGGACACGCCGCCCGCGCAGCGCTGCGAGGCGATCGGCCGCCTCGCCGACGAGGTGCAGCAGCGCTCGCCGCACTGGGTGCGGACCGTGCAGGCCGAGACCGGGGCGCTGCAGCGGATCACCGAGACCCTGCAGGTGGGCGGCCCGGCGGTCGACCGCTTCCGCTACTACAGCAACGTCATCGACCTCGACGAGGCGCTGAGCCCGGTGCCGGTCGAGAAAGGCCCGTTGGGGCCCGCCGGGCTGATGTCGGCCCAGGTGCTGCGCCAGCCGGTCGGGGTGGTGGCCTGCATCACGCCCTACAACTTCCCGGTCACCAACGTGGCGGGCAAGATCGCCCCGGCGCTTGCCGCGGGCTGCACGGTGGTCATCAAGCCCGCGCCTCAGGACCCGCTCGGCATCCTGCTGCTCGGCGAGGCGATCCAGGCGGCCGGCTTCCCGCCGGGCGTGGTCAACATCGTCAACGGCTCCGGCCCCGAGGTGCCGTCGACCCTGGTGGCCAGCGCCGATGTGGACATGGTCTCGTTCACCGGGTCGTCCGCTGTGGGTGCGGCGATCATGGCCGACGGCGCCAGGACCATGAAGCGGCTGCTGATGGAGCTCGGCGGCAAGGGCGCCTGCATCGTGACCGACGACGCCGACATCTCGGCCGCGGCGGGGGCCATCGCCACCGTGTGGGGCTTTCACTCCGGCCAGATCTGCACGGCGCCGACCAGGGTGATCGCCCACCGCAGCGTCTGCGACCAGCTCACCGAGACGCTGCAGGCGTTCGCCGGCTTCATGACGGTGGGCGACCCCACCGATCCCGCCACCATCGTCGGCCCGCTGATCACCGAGGCGCACCGGGAGCGGGTGGAGGCCTTCGTTCGCTCGGGAACCGACGCCGGGGCGACCCTGGTGTGCGGCGGAGAGCGGCCCGATCTCGCCGGCTGGTTCGTGGCGCCCACCCTGCTGGCGGACTGCACGCCCGACATGCACGTGGTGCGAGAGGAGGCGTTCGGCCCGGTGATAGTGGTGCTGGCCTGCGACGACGACGACCACGCCGTGGCCCTGGCCAACGACTCCGACTACGGTCTGTACAGCTACGTGTTCTCCGCGGACACCAAGCGGGCCTACGGGATCGGCCGGCGGCTCGAGAGCGGCTGCGTGGGGCTCAACGTGATCCAGCCGCACATGGAGGCACCGTTCGGCGGCTTCAAGATGAGCGGCGTGGGCCGAGACCGGGGCAAGTGGGGGATCGAGGCCTACAGCGAGCTGCAGTCGATCAACTGGATCGGCTGACGGCGCGCCCGACCGGGCTGCCTGATGCCGGCGGCCAGCCTCGGCCCGTCGGCCGCGGAGGTGCCCGGTCGTCTCGGCGGCACTTGGTCTCAGGTGCCCGTAGACCCTGCTCGCCAGGCCGCTCGACCAGGGTCACCGGCCGCCTGCTCTCGCTCGATTTGCAAAAGGCTTGACGTCGGTCTATGGTCCTCATGCCGTTCACGGAGACTTCCGAAAGAGGGAGAGTGAGGCACAGCGAGATGAGCGATGACGAGCGTCCACCGAGCAGTCCTGAGGACGGGCCGTCTGTAGGCCATTCCTCGAGCAGCGGCCCTAAAGCGGGGGGGGGGGGTCAGCGCAAGGCTGCGTAGCCCAACCGGCTGAAGCCCCGCCTCCGACTGAGCCGCCGGAACCCCCGGATCCCTCTTCCTCCGAGCCGTCAGATTCAGGCGAGCCGGAGCATCCGTCTGAGGCCCCCACCCCCGCAGAAGCGGAACCTCGCAGACCCGAGGGATCGACTGCAGGAAGGTGGGCAGTCGCAGCACTCGCTCTCACAGTCCTGTTGGTCCTGACCAGGCCGCTGGTCCTGGTGGTGCTCGGCCTCTTGGCGGGTGCTGCGCTGCATCTCCTGAGGGATCGCCTGCTCCTGAGAGACAGGCTGGATAGGGTCCCCGCAGGCAAGTGGGTTGCAGCAGCCCTCGTGCTGACCACCCTATTGATTGTCGTCCGTTGGGACGGTGACGACCGAAGCGAGTACCTGGCACTTGCAGACGACAGGGGGAACATCTACGTGCTGTCGACCGATTCGCTGCCCGTGGCCGAGCTCACCGTAGACCAGCGCATCGGCCGCACGAGCGAACTGCCGGTTGGTGCGTCAATCGAATTGTGGCTGGATGACGGCACCAGCGGGCTTGCTTTTCCAATTAAGTCAGAACCGATGGTGATGACCAAATCAGGCGAGCGCTTGACGCTCCTTGACAATCGCAGCAGCGGTCTGCAGCTCGAACGCGGGCCAATGGACGTGGCCTTCGGAGATGGCGCAGAGATAGCCGCTGGCGACTTCATCAGATATCGAATGTCTGGCAATACCTATACAATCGCTGACCCTGTGTCCGTGGCCGAATGGACGGATCCCGAAAGGTGAATTCGTGAGACATCCCTGGAGACTCCCTCCAATCTTTGCTATAGCTTGTGGCGTGGACGTTCGATGATTGAAGTCCGCAGCACACTGAAGGTGGTCGCGGCGCTGCTTTGTCTTGCCTTGATTGCGACCGCATGCAGCAACGTCGAGAAAGAACAGGCCGATCCACGCCTGCCTGAGCCGCTAGCCGGTGCCGCAGTGAGCGACGTTGGCTTCATCGATGTTGGTGAGAACGACTTTGATGAACCGCCTCTGGTTGTTCCAGCTGATCCACCGCCTATCGAAGATTGGCCTGAGGGAGTTCTAGCGGTCGGCGAGGGTCTCGACGTCACTCTGCCGGCTCCGGCCGAAGCACCGATCTCTGTGACTCTTGCCTTGCCTCCTCGGCCCACTGAGGATGCGCTTCCTGCCGCCATTTGGGAGCGCGATGAAGAAGAATATGAACTAGTGCTCGGGCACTGGGACCAGGATCTTGAGACGATCACTGTTTTGAGGACTGAATTCTCCGGAGGTTGGGCAGTCTGGCTCTCGATCGCCTGCATAGTCGATTTCAGTTGTGTCGCAACCACCCTCGCCAAACTTGCAATCCGGTCGGGCGAATTGACGATAGACGAAATCCTCGAAAGCCTCGAACCCGTGGTTGAGTTGTTGTCCGAGGCTGTTGATTTGGCGAAAGACGAAGTCGACGAAGTCGAATGGCTCAAATCAGTGTATGAGTGGTTGTCCGAGGCGGCAGATTGGGTAGCGGATTCCCTAACCGGAAGGACTGATCCCCCTGACTGCCGAAACGACGCGCCATCGTGGGCGAGTCTGGGGGAGCATCCCAATTGGATCCATACTTGCCTCGAGTCTAGGATCAACAAGAGTGGCGAGGTTCAGGCCGAGCTCGTGGTCACATCAAATAGACGCTACAACCCCATGGCAGTCGAAATTGTTCCCTCAGCCGCCTATGTGAACGTTGACGACCAGCCGGAGTGGGTGAGGCGGGGCCTTGCCCACTTGACGGGCATGGACGTTGAGAACTGGGCATTTCTGCCCTGGGATGGATCATATCAGATGGCATTTAGTCGCAATGCCGAGACTGAGGACCGTCATGTTGACATTGCCAGTGGACCCACTTTAGGCACATTTCTCTTCGGGATGGTTCTTCGCTTTGCCGATGAAGCCTTAAAATATTCCTTGAAGCGTTCTCCTGATTGGCTTCCAGTTTTTGTGGAAGTCTCGCAATGTGTCACAAATCTCAACCCGATGAATGTGGACCTTGACCCGAACGTTGATCTGGAGCAGATGGTCCTCTGCGCTCTCACAGGCATCGGTGAAGGCTTCCAGCGTAGCAAACATGCGACTGCGTTGGGTAACGTCGGTGATGCAGACCTGAGAGATCGGCTAATGCGTCAATTGAGGATCAGCTTTCCTCGATTGGCTGAACAGGTAGCAAAGTATCTGCCGTGGGTAAAGAAGTTCGAGCTCGTTCGGTTGTATTCGTCAATTGTGCGCGATAGCGTTCAGACGCTGCATGATGCTGATGCAGATGCAGATAGGAGGGCAGTCCGGTTGACTCTTCACGGCACGCCCTCCACGAGTTTGGAGACGGATTCCACGTGTTCGGAAACGGATGAGTTCGAGGTAGACCCGACGTTGACGGTTGAACCGTCTGTTGTGGCTGTGGAGGGCTTTGACTACGAATTTACCTACACTGGCTCAGGTTTTGCGCCAAATCAAGTTGTTGCGATTCTTCCAATCCTGAGCGACTTGATTGACCTGTTTTCGTTTGATCCGTATTCGTGGGCATACAACTGGTTGGAGATCACTCCGGACGCTTGCGGGGACTTTGCGATTTCACGTACGGAGCATGTGGCAGAAGGCGTTGGCGGCTTGTCCTTTATCATCAATGACCGGGGTCTAATTGATGCCGAGTCCCGGCGGTTGCACCCCGGTGTGACAATCGGACCCGAGGGTACGGCTCCCGCCATTCCGGAGTCTGCAGTAGATGAGTGCCTAGTTCGATGCGACGTGGCATTGGCGGTGCACCCGAAGACCATAGGTGCCCCGGGCCCTCAGGAGTTTACGGTCACAGCGTCTGGAGAGATCTATTGGGGTCAGTTGACAGTCTGCGGCGTGGAGGATTGGTCCACCTTCATTTCCTCCGACGCCAACTGTGAGCTGGTGGAAGAATCGGTTTCGGCCACCAGGCGTGAGCCATTTGAGATCACATTCGAGTTTGATGTTCTTTCTGAAGGGTTGTGGATCCAACTCGAAGATTACGCCGGAGACATCAGCCACGCAGTGCTGAGTGCAAGGGTGTGGGTAGGAGGTGAGCCTAGACCGACGGTGAGCGTGGATCCTTCAGTGCAGGCTTCCGGTCCGACGCGCTTCAGCGTTTCGGGATCAGGCTTTACGCACCCTGTCTTTGTGATTCCGTGTTCACCGATCGAAAGCTGGCCGTCGTTCAGCATAGAAGCTGAGTGTGACCTGACGAGTTCCACGGCTACGCATGTCGGTCGTGATGGGGACTTCTCGGTAAGCGTGAGCTATGACGTTCCGGCGGAGGGTTTGGGAATCCTAGCCGTTACCGACGCGGCCCGGACCGAGGCCGCTTACGTCAATATACCCGGGAGGGGTTCCCTCCCGTGAAGCGAGGAGTTGGACACTGCCTGATGGCCCTTGCGTTGCTTGCAGCGGGGTGCGATTCGGATGGCGGCCGTCGCTTGGGAGCAAACTAATGGGAAGCCAAACTATAGCCGACTCTAGATACCAGCGCTGCAGCGTCTTCTCCGAGGTCTTAAGCTCAAGAAGGATATACCCGTGCGCATAGAGAGCCCTGAGGCAGTTCAGAATATCCTTTTGTTTATCACGGTGGGTGTCGTCGTGCTCGTCATCGCCGGCGTAGCCAACTTCATCGTCGCGAGGCAGGCCTCCGACCAAGGGGAAGCAATCGAACGGCAACTCCGCGCGCTACGCAGTCTTTTGCTGGAGATGCGCGGCCACCGCGATTCAGAGAAGCCGCGTACTCCCAACGATCGACATTTCCGGGACGCGAGCCAGGCGGCGGGCTCACCTGGTGGTTCGCCCTCGATGCTGGGCTTGCCCCAGTCCGATCCGTATGCTGTGACGGTGGAACGGCTCGGTGGCCGGCCCGAACCCCCCGCCGGGGAAACTGCCCACCAGGGACACCCGGTGCTCACCTTCCTGGAGCGCTCCAGCGGCGCCGCCCCCGGCGACTCCCGGGAATCGAAGACACTCATGTCAGCAGCGGACGAAGTGATTGACAGGGCTGAGATCGCCACCTCCGCGGTGCAGGCGCTGATGCAGGCGGGCTCGCCAGATCCCCAGCGTCTCGACCAACTGCGCAAGGATCTCGCCGTCCACCGCGCGGACGCATTCAAGTTGCGGACCTTACTAGCAAGCCTGCAGCGCAATCCAGGTACCGAGTCAGGTTCTATTGAGGAGTTGGGTATAAGGGTCAGGAAGCTTGCGGCTGTTTATGAGGAAGCAGCGCTGCACTTGGAGCAACTTGATCGCTATCGGGATACTGGCGAGAGGCCGTGAACCCAGACGGCGCACCCGATCAACACCCGCTCTGAGCTTAGGTCCGCTGTCAACCAACAGAACAATCTCAAGGAAAGGACACACACACACCAATGAGAAACCAACCCACAACCGACAAAGGACACGTCACCATGAGCAATCACTCAAACCGCCGATGGCTGTCGATAGCTTGCAGCGTTGGCCTGGCGCTAGTGCTGGCCGCTTGCGGCGATGATGAGTATGGCAGGTCGGGCGATGACATCGATGCCCTTCTGGACTTCGGCATCGTTGTCGGCATCGCTCTCATCGTCGCGGTCGTGGTCAAGGTAGTGGACGCTGTACTCGTCGCTGAACGAACGAAGCGGTCCGACGAACGACGACGACTGGAAGCGCAGACGATCCAGCGGGAGCTTCGAGCAATCAGGGATCTGCTGGCAGTACCCGATCATGACCCAGATGACGTGACCCGATCAACGACAGGCTCAAGAGGAAACGACAAGGACCAATGAGAAACCAATCCACAACCGATTTAGACCCCAGCGCCAAAGGGCAAGGACGGTTCCTTCCGGCGAAGCGAGGAGTTGGGCATTGCCTGATAGCCCTTGCGATGCTCGCAGCAGGGTGCGGTTCAGATGATGGCCGTGGCTCAGCAGGTGAGGCAACGAGCGTCACCCTTGGAGACCAGCCAGCACCCACTGGTCAGGACGAGAGCGACGACAGGCGTCGTGAAAGTGAAGTCAGCGAGTCTGATGACGCTGAGACCGAGGCGGACTTGTCCACAGACGACGATGACGATGCCACCGTCGGCTCCGACACTGTCGGTGACGATGCTGACGATGAGGGGGAGGAGTCCGAATCGGTGAGCACCGCATCGAGGGGACCGGGAGAATGCAGCTATTTCAACCACGCGCTGTTCGACGAGTTAGAGCAGGGTTTGTTGGCCGGCACCGACGAGGCTCTCCGGCCCGTGCTGTACCCCACACTCCTGGCAATCGGGGAGGGCGATCCTGATGCGGTGCTTGCCGCTTGGCGAGAGAAGCCGGATGAGTTCGAGTCGTCGTTGGCAATCGCAGCGTTGATCGGATGCACGGAGGTCATGAAACCGCTAATCGACAACGGCGCCGTCTTGGATGCTACCTTTGAAGTAGACTGGAATTATGGAGGCCAGCTGGGAGCCGCGGTTGGCGAGGGGAACTCCGTCTCCGTGCTCGGAACAGCATTTCTGTCGGGCAACCTGGAAGCTGTGAAGCTGCTGCTGAGCAGCGGTGCCAATCCCAACGGGGTTCTGCTATATGCGGATTGCTCGGGATGGAAACCCAGTTTTCACGTGCCGCCCATCTCGATAGCCTTCGGGATGGCCATATCGCAGGAGAATCTGGAGGCAGTGGAGCTGCTGTTGAACAGTGGTGCCGATCCCGACGGGAACAGCAGTCATTGCTTCTTTCCGTCTTTGTTCAGAGTGGTTGCCATTGGTTGGACCGAGGCGGTCGAGCTGCTCGTCGGCAGCGGAGCGGATCCGCATTGGTGGGCCGCGGGTTGGAACAGTCTGATCAGCGTGGCGCTGGAGGGCGGGTACCGCGACGGCAATGCCACAAACCACCCGCTATGGGATGACACAATCTGGACCGTCTTGCTGGATTATGGCATTACGCCGACCTGGCGGGAGTTTGCGAATGTCTTGGGGTGGCAGGAACCTGTGCCTGCTATGGCCTTTTCTGAGGTGATTCTCGCGGCGGGCACAGGCGGATTACAACGATTCGATAACCTTCTGGAACTCGAGAATGCGATTGAGCGTGTTCGGCAGAGCACGAGCATGCTTGGTGCCGATGTCGCAGCCGAGCTGATCGATCTCCTCATCGAGACCCAGCAACACCTGCTTTGAGATGCAGCAGGCCTGCAGGAGTTCGGAAGCTGCTTGTCGGCACGGCACACGGAGGAAGGGCCAGAGCGGCCCTTCGGTGGTCTGAGGCTGGGCGGGTTGTCAGCTGCGGAGCTTCGGCCGGCCCCGGTCCTTGATTGCCGACGAGCGGTCTCTGATCTCCGAGAGGAAGCCCCGGTTGACGTCCATCCAGGCCCGCGCCGAGTCCGGCAGCAGGTGCTCGCAGGCGTTGAGAGCGGTCTCGAGCTGGGACAGCTCCTCCCTGGTTCTCCTGGTGAACGAGCCGGGTTCCGTGGTGGTCGGCGGGGCTCCGGGTTCGGGGGCGACGGTCGTCGTGGTCGGCGGTTCATCGGATCCGGGTGCGAGGGTCGTGGTCGTCGTCGGGGTGGCGGGGAGATCGTCGCTGCCGAACATGAAGTCCAGCAGGAAGTCCACCAGCGGGCCGCTGTCTTGGCGCATGCATGCGGTGAAGTCGCCGAAGGCATTGCCAGCGGAGTCCGTGTCGTCCCAGGTCTCGAACCACAGCCAGGAGCCGATGTTGTCGCCGGGCTCGTAGGACCACTGTCCTGACTCGGGCCAGGGTCCGTAGCCGTATTCGCGCGGTCCCGGCCATGGTCCGTAGCCGAACTCGTCCGGGCTGGGCCACGGGCCGTAGCTGTATTCGTCAGGCCCTGGCCAAGGCCCGTCATCGTAGGACGGCCCGAATTCGCCTCTAGGTCCGTAGAAGCCCCCCCGCTCCAGATCGCTGAAGAATTTCCACAGGTCTCCGTCGGGTCCCAGGAAATACTGCTCCAAGGTCTCCTCGCCGAGGCCGTAGAGGAACTCGTCCATGGCGTTGTCGCCCATGCCGTAGAAGCACTCCGGCAGGAAGGCCCTGGGGCCCAGTTCCTCGAAGCACTCCCTCAGGGCGTTGTCGACATTCTCGGCGAAGTCTCCGCCTTGGGGGTGTATGTAGCTGCCCCCGTGAACCCTGCTCTCCCAGTCGTCGTCGGTGGCGACGACGATGATGGCGATGGTGCTGGCGATCAGGGCCAGCGCTGCCAGCACCGCGGTGGCGATGACGTACTTGCCCGGCTTGCTGCGCTTCTCGGGCTCAGGGGCCGCAGGGGCAGGGACTGCAGGCGGCGGACCTGGCGGCGCTGGCGGATTGGCGTCGGAGGCACCGGCAGCCGGTTCGCTTCCAGCGCCGTCGTCGTTCGCCTCCGCCTCGGCCGTGGCATCAGCTTCATCGGGTTCGGCGGTGGTCTCGCCGTCTGCCCTGTCGGGCTCGGAGCTGGGCTCGTCGCCGGCCCCGGCGTCGCCCTCAGTCGCCTCGGCGGTCTTCGCCTTGCCCTTGCCCTTGCCCTTCTTGCCCTGTTTGCCCTTCGCCATTGCTCTTCTCCTTGGGTGTGGAATTGGGAGATTCGGATACGGAATTTTGGGGGATTCGGAAACCCGAGTTGGGGGATTCGGAACCGAGCCGGGGGATTCGGTGCCCCGACTATGCCCGAGAGACGCTGAGAGAATCCTGAGAGCCTGAAGTTCCTCTCAGCATTCGCAGCGCCGCATCGGGCACACTCGGGGCCGTGCGAGTACTGGTCGTCGACGACGAGAAGCGCCTGGCCCGCTCGATCGCCCGCGGCCTCGAGGCCGAGGGCTTCGACGTCGACATGGCCTACGACGGACTAGAAGGCCTGACCGCGGCCCGCTGCGGCGTCTACTCGGTGATCGTGCTGGACATCCTGCTGCCGGGGATGAACGGCTACGAGGTGTGCCGGCGGCTGCGAGCCGAGGACAACTGGACCCCGATCCTCATGCTCACCGCCAAGGAGGGCGAGTACGACGAGACCGAGGGCTTCGAGTTCGGCGCCGACGACTACCTGCGCAAGCCGTTCAGCTTCATGGTGCTCGTCGCCCGGCTGCGGGCGCTGGCCCGGCGCGGCGCCGCCAAGCCCGAGCTCGTCTACAGCGCCGGCGACCTGACGCTGGACCCGGCACGGCGCCGCTGCGCCCGCGGCGACACCGAGATCGCGCTCACGCCGCGGGAGTTCGCCCTGCTCGAAGCGCTGCTGCGCCGCGGCGGCGATCCCGTCGACAAGCGCGACCTGCTCGACGAGGTGTGGGGCTTCGAGTTCGAGGGCGACCCCAACATCGTGGAGGTCTACGTCGGCTACCTGCGCCGCAAGATCGACCGGCCTTTCGGCACGCGCAGCATCCGCACGGTGCGCGGCCTGGGCTATCAGGCGGTCCCCGATTGAGCGGCCTCTCGGTCCGGGTGCGGCTCACGCTGCTGGTGGCGCTGCTGGCGGCCGGGCTCGGGCTGTCGGCGGCCACCGTCGGCGTCGAGCAGGTGGAGGACAGCCTGCTGGGCAACGCCGTCGACACCGCGGCTGCGGCTCATCTCGACGTCGTCGAGCGGTCGCTCACGGTGCGAGCGGCCGAAGGCGAGAGCAGCTCTGTCGGGGCGTTCCTCGATGCCGTGCTCAGCTTCTTCGAGCCGAGGCTCACCGAGCCGTCCCGAGGCCGGGTCCGCGCCGATGCGCTGGCCGGTCTGTTGCGTGCGGCCGATCCCGACGGCGACGGCCGCATCGACGTGCTCACCAGCTACGGGGCGATCGTCGACGTCCGCCTCGAAGGCGACAGTCCCCCCAGGGACGGCCCGGGCCGGGGGCCGATCGTGCCCACCGCCACCCTGGACGCCATCTACTTCCACGCCGACGGCGCCGAAGCCGACGACCCCGACCTGCGCTTCATGGTCCGCAGCCACGAAGGCGTGGACTACGTGGCCGTCGCCGAGGTGGGCGACGTGCTGCGGGCGGTGTCGAGCATCCGCACCTTCGCCTGGGCGGGCCTGCCGGTCATGGTGGCCGTGGCGACGCTGATCGCCTGGATGCTCACCGGCAGGGCGTTGCGCCCCGTGTCGGCGATCACCGGGCGGGTGTCGGAGATCTCGGCGCGCACCCTCGACGAGCGGGTGCCGGTGCCCGCCACCGACGACGAGATCGCCGTGCTCGCCCGCACCATGAACCTGATGCTGGATCGCCTGGAGGTCGACGACCGGCGGCTGCGCCAGTTCGTGTCCGACGCCAGCCACGAGCTGCGCACCCCGGTGACGGTGCTGCGCAGCGAGGCCGAGGTGGCCTTGCGCGACCCTGCGGGCACCAGCGTCGCCGAGCTCGCCGACGGGATGCTGGCCGAGAGCACCCGCTTGGGGCGCATCGTGGAGGATCTGATGGTGCTGGCCCGCGGCGAGGAGGCCGCGGGCGTGGGCCTGGCGACAGTCGATGTGGACGAGTTGGTGTTCGCCGAGGCCGCCCGCAGGCGCGGGGTGCCGGTGGACACCGGGGCGGTGTCGGCAGGTCGGGTGTTGGGCACTGCCGAGTCCGTCGGCCGGGTGGTCGCTCACCTGCTGGACAACGCAGCCCGCCACGCGGCCTCGGCGGTGTGGGTCGGCCTGCGCAGCGAGGCAGGCCAGGTGGTGCTCTGGGTGGACGACGACGGCTCGGGCATCGACGAGGCCGACCGCGAGCGGGTCCTCGAGCGCTTCGTGCGCCTCGACGAGGCCCGCAGCCGTGACGCCGGCGGGGCCGGGATCGGCCTTGCGGTGGTAGCCGAGACGGTCAGGGCCGCCTCGGGCACGGTGGAGGTGCAGGCCGCGCCTTCGGGCGGCGCCCGGTTCGTGGTGCGCTGGCCCGCCGCCGAGGATGCCGACGACACCGACCCTGCCGACGACGCCGACGA
Organism: Acidimicrobiales bacterium; assembly: GCA_965214285.1. GTDB lineage: Bacteria > Actinomycetota > Acidimicrobiia > Acidimicrobiales > Aldehydirespiratoraceae. Next base: position 2,603,319 of record OZ243946.1, on the reverse strand, counting down.
TGCTGAGGATGCCGACGACGCCGATGCATCCGATGCCGGCGACGCCGAAGACGACGACAACGGCGATGACTCAGGCAAAGAAGTGGGCGAGCGGTGAGGGCCGGACCCGCGGCCAAGCAGATGGCCGACATCGCAGGCGGGCCGTTCTGGATGGGCAGCGACGACGACCGCTATCCCGCCGACCGAGAAGGCCCGCCCCGCCAGGTACACGTGGAGGCTTTTGCGATCTCGGCGCATCTGGTCACCAACGACGACTGGGCCGCCTTCGCAGACGCCACGGGCCACGTCACCGGGGCCGAGCGACAGGGCTGGTCGTTCGTGTTCGCCGGGCTGTTGCCCGACGACTTCGCCGAGACCAGCGCAGTGGTGGGAGCGCCCTGGTGGCGCCAGGTTCACGGCGCGAACTGGCGTCGTCCGCTGGGGCCGCACAGCGACCTCGACGGCCTGGGCGAGCACCCGGTGGTACACGTCGACTTCTTCGAGGCCTGCGCCTATGCCGAATGGGCCGGGGCGCGCCTGCCCACAGAGGCCGAATGGGAGAAGGCCGCGCGCGGCGGGCTGGAGCAGGCCGTGTACCCCTGGGGCGACGAGCTAACGCCCGGCGGTGAGCATCGCTGCAACATCTGGCAGGGCGACTTCCCGGCCCGCAACACCGGCGTCGACGGCTGGGTCGGCACCTCGCCGGTCGGCTTCTATGCGCCCAACGGGCTCGGGCTCTGCGACGTGGCCGGCAACGTCTGGGAGTGGACCGCGGACTTCTTCGACGACACCCGGCGCGCCCGGTCGCTGCGCGGCGGCAGCTACCTGTGCCACGAGTCGTACTGTAACCGCTACCGGGTGGCCGCCCGCTCCTCCAACACGCCCGACACCGCCACCGGCAACATCGGCTTCAGGATCGCCGCCGACCTGCCTGCTCGACAAGCCCGCTAGCCGGGCCGGGCCGGAGGCAAGGCGACGGCGATGGGCCGACGAGCAGGCCGACCAGCAGGCCGACGGCGTTCACAGGCCCAGGAAGCGGCCGCCGTCGACTGCCAGCGTCTGGCCGGTCATGTGGCGGGCGAGGCTCGACATCAAGAACACCGCGACCGGCCCGATGTCGGCCTCGGGGTCGCCGATGCGGCCCAGCGGCGTGCGGGCCTCCAGGCGCGGCTGCAGGGCGGGATTGGCAGCGGTGGCGTCGGTCATCGACTGGGTCCATGCCACCGGGGCGATGGCGTTGACCCGCACCCCGGCCGGTCCCCATTCCCGGGCCAGGCTCTTGAGCAGGCCCCGCTGGGCGCCCTTCACCGCGGCATAGAGCGGCAGGTTGCCCGAGCCCTCGATGCCGGCGGGCGAGGTGAGCAGGATCAGGCTCCCGCCGCGCCGCTGAAGATGCTCGAACGACGCCTGCGCGCAATGGAAGGCCGCGGTGGTCGAGGTGGCGATCTGGGCGGCGATGACGTCGTCGCCGATGTCCTGCAAGGCACACGGCGGGCCGGGCGGCGACACCGCGTTGTGGACCATGGCGTCGAGGCCGCCGAAGCTCTCGACGGCAGCGGCCACGGCGGCGTGCACGTCGGCCCGCACGGTCACGTCGCAGCGCACGAACAGGGCCGACCCGCCACGCTCTGCGATGGCCTCGGCCGCTGCTTCGCCGTTGACGGCCCGGCGTGCTGCGATCACCACCGACGCCCCGGCCGCGGCCACAGCACTCGCGATGCCGTGGCCCACGCCCTGGCCGGCTCCGGTGACCAGCGCCGTCTTGCCCGCGAGCAGGCCGGGAGCGCTCATCCGGGCATCCACAGCCCGCCGTCGACGACCAGCGACGAGCCGACAAGCGCCTCGAAGCGGTCCTGGGCCAAGGCGTCGATCACGGCGGCCACTTCGCTGCGGGCGTCGGGCACCCGGCCCAGCGGGGAATCGTGCAGGGCGTTGGACTCGGCGATCCCGGCTGCGGCATCGGCATCCAGGAACGCCGAGGGGTCAAGCATCAGCGAATGGGCGCGGATGCCCTCTGCGCCCCAGCTGCGGGCCAGCGACTTGGCCAGGATGCGACAGCCCTCCGCCGCCGCGGAGAAGGCCGCAAAGCCGCTGCCGCCGGCGCTTGCCAGCACCGGCACCGCGAACACGATGCAGCCCCCTTGCGCGGCCAGCGCCCCGTGGGCGCCGCGGGCCACCCGCATGGCGGCTTCGAGAGGCTCGTCGCAGGCGGCGTGCCAGTCGGCGGGGGAGAGGTCCGCCACCGGCGAGCGGCGTCGGCAGACGGCGGGGTAGCGGGCATGCACCACCAGGCCGAGGCCCTCGCCGCCGGTGCGCTCGGCGACCGTGGCGTCGCTGACGGCGGCGGAGTCGTCGTCGAGACGGCTCACCGCCCAGCCGAGATCGGCCAGACCGGCGGCGATGTCGGCGGCCGGCGAGCCCGCGCCGACGATCAGGGCGTTGCGGCCGGCCATCGGGCGCTCATCTCCTGAAGCCGCCAGGATGGGGCGCTTTGCCGTCGAGGCTCATCACAGCGACGGCCTCTCTGCTCAGCAGGTCGAGGCTGGTCTCGATGCGCCCGGTGTGGTCCGCGGGGCAGTCGCAGAGCCACAGGGCGGCCTCGACCATGGCCTCCAGCGACTCGACCTGCTCCTCGGACAGCGTCATGTTGAGCACCGCGTCGGCGCCCTCGGTGAGCACCGCAGCGCGGGGCTGCACGGCGTTGACGCGCACCCCGCTGCCGTGCAGCTCAGAGGCCATGGCCGTGGTCACCCGGTCGAGCATCGACTTGGTCGCGCCGTACCAGCCGAACACCCCGCGCACGCCGCCGAGGTCATAGGGCGGCCCCTGCGGATGGTTGGTGGTGGCGCTGGAGAGATTGACGATCCAGCCCTCGCCCCGCTCGATCATCGCCGGAAGCGCCGCCTGAGCGAGATCGACGGGCGCCTGCACGTTGAGCTCGACCATCAGCCGGCGGCGCTTCAGGGGATAGTCCAGCATCGGCTGATAGATCGCCCCGGCGGCGTTGTTGACCACGATGTCGACCGCCCCGAGGGCGGCAGCGGCGGTGGCGACCACATCGGCCCGGGCCTCGGCGTCGGCGAGGTCGGCCACGATCAGCGCGGTGCGGGCGCCCTGCGCCTCGCAGAAGGCGGCGGTCTCGCGCAGCGAGCCGGGCAGGCGGGGGTGCTCGTCGAGAGTGCGCGCCACCAGCGCCACGTCCGCGCCCTCGGCTGCCAGGCGCTCGGCGATGCCCGCGCCGATGCCGCGGCTGGCCCCTGTGACCAGGGCGGTGCGCCCCTGCAGGCGCTCAGGCATCGCCAGACTCGCCGACAGCGACAGCCTCGCCGACGGCATCGCGGGCAGTGCCGGCCGGGGCATTGCGTGCGCCCTGCGGATCCGCTTCGTCGAAGAACCGGGCGGCGAGGATCACGCCGGCTGTGCCGACGGCGACGGCGATCGCCACGGCCAGCCAGGCAGCGGCGCCGGGCGGGTCGAGCTCGAACGTCGAGCGGGCCACGGGCACGATCATGAACAGTGTGTACATCGCCGCCATGGACGCCGCCAACAGCACCTTCCAGGCGCGCAGCGGCCGGCTGATCAGCAACAGGATGGCCAGGCCGATCCCGAGCAGCGTCACCGTGGCAGCGGTGCGCGCCTCATCGAGGCTCACGGCGTCCATGCGCCGCACCGTCTCGTACAGCAGGTAGGCGACCGCGGCGGCCACCGTTCCGGTCGGGATCGAAAAGCGCAGCACCCGCCTCAGGAACCCCCTGTTGACCAGGGCGTGGTTGGGGGCCAGCGCCAGGAAGAAGCCGGGCACGCCCACCGAGAACGTGCCGATCAGGGTGAGCTGGCGGGGCAGGAACGGGAAGGGCGCGCCGCTGATGCCCACCAGGGCGGTGAGCAGCACCGCATAGGCCGCCTTGGCGATGAACAGGTTGGCCACCCGCTCGATGTTGTTGATCACCCGCCGGCCCTCGGCGAGCACCCGTGGCAGGGTGGCGAAGCTGTTGTCCAACAGCACGAGCTGGGCCACGGCGCGGCTGGCGCCCGAGCCCGATCCCATGGCGATGCCCATGTCGGCGTCTTTGAGGGCCAGCACGTCGTTCACGCCGTCGCCGGTCATGGCGACGGTGCGCCCGCGGCTCTGCAGGGCGTGCACCATGGCCTGCTTCTGGTGCGGGGTGACTCGCCCGAACACCGTGCCGGCGTTGAGCACGTCGGCCAGCTCGTCGGGACCTGTGGGCAGCGTGCGGGCGTCGAGGCTCTCGGTGCTGCCGGCGATCCCGGCTCGGCGGGCGACGGCGGCGACGGTGGCGGGGTTGTCGCCGGAGATCACCTTCAGATCCACGCCCTGGCGACCGAAGTAGCCCAGGATCTCTTCGGCGTCGTCGCGCACGGTGTCCTCCAGCAGCACCAGGGCCACCGGCGTGCGCCCGCGGGGGAGCCGCTCGCCGGGCCAGGGCTCGTCCGATCGGGTGACGGCGAGCACGCGGGTGCCCCCGTCGGCGATCTCCTGGGCTCGGGTACGGGCTTCGGCCAGTGCCGCGGTGTCTGCGGCGGCAGTCGAGTCGGGTGGGCTGGCGGGATCGCCGGGACTTCTGACATCGGCGACATCGGCGGATGGGTCGAGGGTGCCGTCGTCGGCCAGCAGGATGTCGGGCGCGCCCAGGTGGAAGCTGCCGCGGCCGGCGAACTCGCAGCCCGCCCACTTGCGAGCCGACGAGAACGGCAGCCCTTCCCCGGCCGTCCAGCCCTGCGGCGGCGGGTGGCCGGCGATGATCGCCTGCAGCGTGGGATTGGGGGCCGGGTCGGCGGCGCCCAGCGCGCCCAGCGCAGCGGCTGCCTCTGCGGCGCTGGCGGCCCCGAGCGGCACCACGCCGCCGAGGGAGATCTCGCCGGTGGTGATCGTGCCGGTCTTGTCGAGGCACAGGGTGTCGACCCGGGCCAGCAGCTCCACCGAGGCCAGCTCCTTGGCCAGCGCCCGGTGGCGGGCCAGCGCCAGCACGCCCTGGATGAACGCCAGGCTGGTGAGCAGCACCAGGCCGTCGGGCACCATGGCAACCGAGGCGGCGACGGTCGCCTGCAGGGCGTCCTGCCAGCGGTCCAGGGTGCCGAGCAGGCGCAGCAGCAGCAGCAGCGCGGCCGGGGGGATGATCACCGAGAGCACGCGCAGCACCGTGTTGACGCCGCGCCGCAGCTCGCTGTCGGCCAGCTCGAAGCGCCGCGCCTCCTCGGCCAGGCGCACCGCGTAGGACTCCGCCCCGATCCGGCCGGCGCGGTACAGCCCCGAGCCGGCGGACACGAAAGAGCCCGACAGCACCTCGTCGCCGGGGGCCTTCTCCACCGGCTCGCTCTCGCCAGTCAGCAGCGACTCGTCGACCTCGAGGCCCACCGCCGCCTCGATCCTGCCGTCGACGACTATCTGGTCGCCGGGGGCGATCTCCAGCAGGTCGTCGGCCACCACGCCGCTGACGCCGATCTCGGCGCTCGCCCCCTCGCGGCGGACCCTGGCCTTGGGTGCTGAGAGCACGGCCAGGGCGTTGAGGGTGCGGCGCGCCTGCATCTCCTGGCCGATCCCGATCAGGCTGTTGGACACCACCACCCCGGCGAACAGGGCGTCGAGGGGGTAGCCCGCCACCATGATGAGCACGAACAGCGAGCCGATGATGGCGTTCACCGGGGTGAGCACGTTGGCGCGCACGATCTGGGGCAGGGTGCGCACCGGGGCGTCGGGCACGTCGTTGACGCGTCCGTCGGCGACCCGCTGGGCGACCTCGGCCTGGCTCAGGCCGCTCAGCCCGGGACCCAGGCCGGACGATGCCGGGCTTGGGGGATCGAGGCGCGGCACTGCCGGGCCGGCGTCAGCCATCGACGAGCCCTGAGTCGTCGTAGGCGTAGCCGGACTCGGCCATGACCAGACGATGCCGCCCGCCGGCGGCCGTGGCGTCGCCGGTCTCGTAGCCGGCGTCGCCGTGCCAGAGCACCGTCGGGGCAGCGCCGCCGCGGGCGACCTTGGTGGCGTGGTGGCGAGGCGGCCGCGCCGCCAGCGCGGCGAGGGCGTCGTCGACGGTCGCGAAGCCGCGCAGGGTGTGCAGCGTCACCCAGGTCGGCGGCACCAGCTCGATCTCGCCGTCGTGATGGCGCTGGAGGCAGCCGGCAGGGGTGATCCAGGCCATGTCGACGATCTCGCCGTCGTCGATCACCGCATGGCTGTCGGTCACCCGGCCGGCGAAGAACCAGGTGGCGAAGCGCTTGGGGGCGATCGGCGGCGGGATCCAGTGGGCGAACAGCACCAGGGCGGCGGGGTCCAGGCTGACCTGGGCCTCCTCGGCCGCCTCGCGGACCGCCGCCGTGCGGGCCGCGGCCACAACGTCGCCGTCTGCGCTGTAGTCCTCGGCGTCGATCCGTCCGCCCGGGAACACCCACATGCCGCCGAAGGCGATCCGGGAGTTCTTGCGCAGCATCAGGGTCTGCGGCCCGCTCTCGGTGTCCCTAAGCACCACGACCGTGGCCGCCGGCACAGCGGGCTGATCGCCGCTGGACTCCGCATGGGCGAGCCACGTCTCGAAGCGGGCGCCGTCCGCGGCTGCTCTGTGGTGGGCACTCACGCACGCTGACCCTAATCCCGTCGGGCCGCTGATCCCCGTCGGCCCGTTCGCCGGCGGCGTTGGCCCACGGCTCGGCGGCTCGCCTAGCCTGGCGGGGTGACCGCGCCCGGAGCCGACGCTCCCGCAGCCCCCGCCGCAGCCCCGCCGACGGCCCCGGCCCGCACCCAGCGCTGGACCTATCAGTGGAAGGAGCTCTTCGACGAGGTGATCACCTCGGGGCTCTGCACCGGCTGCGCGGGCTGCGTGATCTCGTGCCCGCATCACGTGATCGGCTACGAGCACGAGCCCGGCGCCTACATCCCGTTCCACCTGGAGGAAGAACTCGGCGCGGATGACTGCGTCCACGGCCAGAAGGGCTGCACCTCCTGCACCCGGGCCTGCCCGCGCTTTCGCATGTGGGAGCCCGAGGCCGACATGCACCTGTTCGGCCGCGAGCGCCGCCCCGATGAGATGTCGGGCGTCTACTCCGACATCCTGCTGGTGCGCGCCTCCGACGATTTCGTCTACGAGACCGGCCAGGACGGCGGGCTGGTGTCGGCGATATTGATCTGGTGCCTGGAGAACGACATCATCGACGGCGCACTCACCAGCGGCGTGGAGAGCCTGCCCAACGGCGAGCCGGGCTGGAAGGCGTTCCCGATGGTGGCCACCGACCGCGACGAGGTGCTGCGCGGCGCGGGCAGCCGCTACACCTACTCGGCCAACACCATGGCTTTCGAGGAGGCCAAAGAGCGCGGCCTGAGCCGCCTCGCCCTGGTCGGCATGAGCTGCCAGACCTCGGTTCCGCCGGTGATGTGGCATCGCAAGGTCGGCAAGGTGTCCAAGCCGATCAAGCTCAACATCGGGCTGCTGTGCTCGAAGTCGTTCGACGACGCCCTGTTCGACGAGCTCTTCGAGGTCAAGTACGGCCTGGCCAAAGAGGACATCGCCAAGATGAACATCAAGGGCGTGTTCCAGATCTGGACCAAGGACGGCGGCTACCACGAGGTGAACCTCAAGGAATGCCACGCCTGGACCCGGCAGGGCTGCCTGCTGTGCCCGGACTTCGCCGCCGAGCACGCCGACATCTCCACCGGCGGGATCGGCGACCTCTCGGACTGGACGCTCACGGTGGTGCGCACCGAGCTGGGCCGGGCCGTGATCGCTGCCATGGCCGACGACGGCGTGATCCAGACCCGCCCCGGCGACGACGACCCCGGCGCCGTCGCCTTGATGCACCGGCTGGCCCAGAAGAGCCGCGAGCGCTGGCCGCAGTGGGCGCAGGGCGCGGCCCGCGTCGGCCTGCCCGAGAAGAAAGCCTCCTGACCGCGAGACCCGACCACGAGACGAAAGAAGCTCACAGCATGGACATCGAATTCTGGGTGGACCCCATTTGACCCTGGTGCTGGGTGACGGCCCGTTGGGTCGTCGACGAGGTCCGCCCGGAGCGCGACCTGCACATCACTTGGCAGCCGATCAGCCTGCTGTTCAAGAACGATCCATCCGCCGACTCCGACTACTACGCCCCGGCGGCGTTCACGCACAAGCTGCTGAGGGTGATGGAGTCGCTGCGCGCCGCCGAGGGCGACGAGGCCGTGGAGCCGCTCTACTGGGAGTTCGGGAGGCGCATCCACCACGACGGCGACCGGGGCTTCGACCCGGCCGAGGCGCTGGCATCGGCGGGCTGCGACACCGCCCACGCGGCTGCCTTCGACGACGAGGCATTCGATGCCGAGATCCGCAAGCGCATGGACGCCGGGCTCGCCCTCTGCGGCGACGACGTGGGCACGCCGATCATCGCCTTCGACGACCGCAAAGGCGTGCGCCAGGGCTACTTCGGCCCGGTGATCACCAGGGTGCCTGAGGCCGAGGACTCGCTGGAGCTGTGGGACGCCCTGCAGTCGATGATGAACATCGAGGGATTCTGGGAGCTCAAGCGAACCCGCACCGAGGGCCCGGAGTTCGGCGAGCGCCCCTGAGCCGGCACCGCGCGCCGGCCCGGATCAGAGTGCCGGCCCTCAGGGACCGAGCGCCTGGTTCTCGCAGGCGCCGAACAGAGACTCCAGGTCAGCGGGGACCTGCTGGGGGTCGTCGCGCAGCGAGCTCTCCAGGTCGCGGAACGCCTGGAAGTCCCGGTCGACACGCGGCTCGGCCGCATCGGAGAGCCGCCCGTCGCCGTCGATGACGCCTCCGTAGTACTCCACGACGGTGCGGAAGGTGCAGTTGCAGTACACGGCGGTCTGAGAGTCGCTGAACTCGACGTCGCCGCCGCTGTTGCCGTCGCTGCACGCCTTGAGGAAGTTCTGGGCGAGGTCGCTGTCGCCGGGCTCGCTGTCCTGTTGCGCCTCGGTCCACGAGGAGGGGTCGTTGCCCTGCCCGCATGCGCCGGCCAACAGCGCCATGGCTGCCACGGCGACCAGGAGCAGGCGAGTCGAGCGAGGCATGGCCCGTGAGGCTAGCGGCCACCGCCCGAGCCCGGCGCGCTCAGCCGGCGCTGCCCGGCGCCGTGGCGGCGTGCCCGGGCGAACACGGCATCGAGCATCGGCTCGGTCAGCCTGCCGGTGAAGGTGTTCTGCTGGCTGACGTGGTAGCTGCACAACAGGATGCGCTCGGCGTCGAGGGCGACTTCGAGGCCGTGGGCAAAGCGGGGCCGCGGCGACACGGCGAACTCGGCGCACATCACCGCATAGGCGAAGCCGCCCAGCGCCACGATCACCCGCAGGTTCCCCAGAGCCTGCAGCTCGCGGCGCAGGAACGGCAGGCAGCGGTCGCGTTCGCCGGTGCTGGGCCGGTTGGCCGGCGGCGCGCACTTCACCGGGGCGGTCACCCAGGCGCCGCTCAGCTCCAGGCCGTCGTCGGCGGTCCGGGAGTGCTCCTGGGAGGCGTAGCCTGCCCGCCACAGCGCCCGGTACAGCCAGTCCCCGGAGCGGTCGCCTGTGAACATGCGCCCGGTGCGGTTGGCGCCGTGGGCGGCCGGTGCCAGGCCGACGACGAGCAGGTGGGCGGCGGGGTCGCCGAATCCCGGGACGCCCTTGGCCCAGTAGTCGTCGTCGGCATAGGCGGCCCGCTTCTCGACGCCGACCTGCTCGCGCCAGGCCACCAGGCGCGGACAGGCACGACAGGCAGCCACCTCCTGGCCGACGACAGCCAAGGCGTCGGCGGGCGACACGGGACCTGTGGGCGCCGCCGCGCTGGGTGAGACAAGAACTGCGGGCGGGTGTTCGCTGGGCACTGGCCGCAGGCTACGTTGAGCGGCCTATGGCCGGTCGGCACAGCTCTTCTCCCAAGCCATCCCGCAAGGCCACGGCCAAGGCCGCGCCCAAGCCGACGGTGGTGCTGTTGGTCCGCCACGGCCACACGCCCACCACCGGCGCCAAGCTGCCCGGCCGCGCCCCGGGGCTGCATCTCTCGGAAACCGGCACGGCCCAGGCCGAGGCCGCCGCGGCTCGCATCGCGGCGCTCGGCGGCATCGATGCCGTGTACGCATCGCCCATGGAGCGCGCGCAACAGACGGCCGCGCCGATCGCGGCGGCGACAGGCAAGCGGGTGCGCCGTGCCGAGGGCCTCAACGAATGCGACTTCGGCGCCTGGACCGGCCGTTCGCTGGCGTCGCTGCGCAAGCTCGCCGCCTGGAAGACCGTGCAGCGCAACCCCAGCGGCTTTCGCTTCCCCAAGGGCGAGTCGTTCCCCGAGATGCAGGCCCGGGCGCTGGGCTGCATCGCCGATCTGGTGGCGGCGCACCGCGGCAAGACCGTCGTGGCCGTGTCGCATGCCGATGTGATCAAGGCGGTCGTCGCCGCGGCCACGGGCACACACCTCGACTTGTTCCAGCGCCTCGTGATCTCGCCGTGCTCGATCAGCGCCGTCTGCTACACATCCGAAGGCCCGATCGTGCTGACCGTCAACTCGACGGGCGACGAGCTGAGCAGCCTGAAGGTCTCCTAGGCAAGGATGGTGCGGTGAGCGACCTGTTCGCCTTCGACGACCTCGAGTTCTTCACCGTGGGCACCCTCGGGCCCAAGGGTCAGCGTGTCTTCTACCTGCAGGGCCGCAGCGAGGGACGGCTCGTCTCGCTCAAGATCGAGAAAGGCCAGGTGGCGGCTCTGGCGCGCTACTTCGCGCGCTTGCTCCAGGATCTCCCGCCCGATGACGAGCCCGCAGACTCCGAGCCCGCCGATCTCGACCTGCGCGAGCCGGTGGTGCCCGAGTTCACGGTCGGCGACCTCGCCGTCGCCTACGCAAGCGACGTCGACCGGCTGGTGATCCTCGTCGAGGAGCTGATCCTGCCCGACGACGAAAGCGCCGGCGGCACCGACGACGAGCTCGAAGGCCGCCGAGCCCGATTCTCGCTGCGCCGCCGCCAGGTCGCGCAGTGGGTGGCCAAGGCCCAGGCGGTGGTGGCCGCGGGGCGCAAGCCGTGCGGCTACTGCGGCATGCCGCTGGAGCCGCGCCACGGCGGCTGGTGCGCCTGCAGCAACTGAGCCCCGCTGAGCCTGCCGTGTCCGAGCCCCCTGCCCCTGAGACGCCTGCGCCGGCATCCGCGGCCGAGACCGCGCCCCAGAGCGCACCTGCGTCCGAGACCGCTGCGCAGGCGCCTGAGGCCTCTGTGCCGGGCGGCGAGGACGCCAGCCCGATCCTGGAGCGGGCGCCGATCCCCACCGGGCGGGCCCTGGAGCTGCTGCGCCACGGCGAGGTGGTGGTGATCGGGCGCATGCCTTACTCGTCGAATGCCACCTTCCTGGTGGACCTAGAGCACGACGGGCTCGAAGCGCAGGCCATCTACAAGCCGCTGCGCGGAGAGCGCCCGCTGTACGACTTCCCCGACGGGCTGTACCGGCGCGAGGCGGCAGCCTTCGAGGTGTCAGAGGCGCTCGGCTGGGAGCTGGTGCCGCCCACCGTCGCCCGCGCTGACCTGCCCCATGGCACGGGGAGCCTTCAGCTCTTCATGCCTGCGCACTTCGAGCACCACTACTTCTCGCTGCGCGAAGCCGACGACAGCCACGACCGCTGGTTCCGCCGGATCTGCGCCTTCGACGTGGTCATCAACAACACCGATCGCAAATCGGGGCACTGCCTGCTGGGAACCGACGGACGCATCTGGGCCATCGACCACGGCGTGTCGTTTCACCACCAGTTCAAGCTGCGCACCGTGATCTGGGACTTCGCAGGCGAGCCCTTGGGCCCAGGCATCTGCGACGACCTCGCGGCGCTGGCCGACGGCGGGCTGCCGCCGTCGCTCGACGAGCTGCTCTCGCCGTTCGAACGCGACGCCGTGCTGACGCGAGCCGCAGCGCTGGCCCGCGGGGGCTGTTTCCCCGCCGACGACACCGGCGGGCGCCGCTGGCCCTGGCCGCTGGTCTAGAGGACGCCTCCGGTCTAGAGGACGCCTCCGGTCTGGAGGTCGCCGCCGGTCTGGAGGACGCCTGCGGTCTGGTCTGCCGAGGCTCTGGGCCTAGCCGTCGAGGGCTTCGATCAGCGCCGGCAGCACCTTGTGGACGTCGCCGACCACGCCGAGGTCGGCCACCGAGAAGATCGGCGCCTCGGGGTCCTTGTTGATGGCGACGATGTTCTTGGAGCCCTTCATGCCCACCAGGTGCTGGGTGGCACCGGAGATGCCGCAGGCGATGTAGACGTTGGGCTTCACGACCTTGCCGGTCTGGCCGACCTGGTAGCTGTAGGGCACCCAGCCGGCGTCCACGATGGCCCGGCTGGCCCCCGCCGCGCCGCCCACGGCCTTGGCGAGGCGGTCGATCATCTCATACGCCTCGGCGCTGCCCAGGCCCCGCCCGCCCGATACCACCACGGCCGCCTCGTCGAGGCGGGGGCCCTCGGACTCCTCGGCGTGTCCGGCGATCACCCTGGCGGCGCCGGTGGCACCCAGGTCGCCTACCTCGAGCTCCTCCACGTCGGCCTCGGCGCCGCCCACGGCGGCAGCCTCATAGGACTTGGGCCGCACCAGGAAGATGCCCGGCTTTCCCGAGGTGTTCTTGGTGCGCACGTCGGCGGTGCCGCCGAACACCGGCTCTGAGCCGATCAGGTGGCCGTCGCTTGACTCCAGGCTGACCACGTTGGTGATCACCGGCGTGTCGAGCTTCACCGACAGCCGTGCCGCCACGTCGCGGCCGTCCTGGGTGGTGCCCAGCAGGAAGGCATCCGGGCCGTCGACATCTCCTGAGGCGATGGCGGCGGCCACAGCCGTCGCCACAGCCGGGCCCTGCATGGCGCCATCGAGGTCGCCGGTGCAGTAGACGACCTCGGCCCCGTGCTCGCCGAGCTCTGCGGCGTGGTCGTCGCCGTCGCCCGCCATGAACACCTCGACCGTATCGGCAAGGCCGCGGGCGGCGGCCAGCATCTCCAGGGTGATCGTGGCCACGGCATCGCCGCCGGCCTCGCCGAACACCCAGATCTTGTCCAGTCCCATCGTGGCCTCCTCAGATGACCTTGAGCTCTTCGAGGAACGCCACGATGCGCTCGTGGGCGTCGCCCTCGTCGGTGATGATCTCGCCGGCCTCGCGGCTGGGCGCATCGGCGATGGAGACGATCTCCTGGCCTGCGCCGGACCAGCCGACCTGGCCTGCGTCGATGCCGAGGTCGTCGAGCGTGAGGTTCTCGACCGGCTTGTTCTTGGCGGCCATGATCCCCTTGAACGACGGGTAGCGGGGCTCGACCACGCCGGCGGTCACCGATACCACCGCCGGCAGCGGGCAGGAGACCTCGTCGTATCCCGCCTCGGTCTGGCGCTGAACCCGTGCCGTGCCGTCGTCGACTGCGACCGACTTGGCGAAGGTGACCGACGGCAGCTCGAGCAGCTCGGCCACCTGCTCGGGCACGGTGCCGGTGTAGCCGTCGCTGGACTCGGTGGCGGCCAGGATCAGATCGGGCGACTGGCGGGCGATGGCCGCGGCCAGCACCTTGGCGGTGCCGAGGGCGTCGCTGCCGCCCAGCGCCGGGTCGCTCACGATGGTGGCCCCCGCCGCTCCCATGGCCAGGGCGGTGCGCAGGCCCCGGTCCTCGTTGTCGGGGGCCATCGACACCAGGTGAACCTCGCCCTCGCCTGAGGCGTCGACCAGCTGCAGGGCCATCTCCACTCCGTAGGAATCGGACTCGTCGAGGATGGGCTTGGTGTCGCGCACCAAGGTGAGCGTCTCGGGGTCGAGGGCGCCTGGGTCGGCCGGGTCGGGAATCTGTTTCACGCAGACAACAACTCTCATGGGCGAGGAGTCTGCCAGAGCGTTCGCAAAAAACGACCCTCGCCGATCCAGCCGCGGGCCGCGGTCTCAGCGGCGGGTACCGTCGGGGCCTTGCGAGTCCTGTTCATCGTGAACTCCGCGGCGTCTGCGGTCACCGCACGGCGCCGGGTGCTGATCCACAAGGCGCTGTCCGCGGACCACGACGTGGTGCTCGACGAGACCGGCCGCAGGGGCCATGCGATGCGCCTCGCCCAGTCCGCGGCCCGCCAGGGCTTTGACCTGGTGGCGGTGCTGGGCGGCGACGGCACCCTGAACGAGGCAGCCAACGGCCTGGCCGGAAGCGGCACCGCCCTGGCGGCGCTGCCCGGCGGCTCGACCAACGTGTTCACCCGGATCCTGGGCCTGCCCGACGACCCGCTGGAGGCAGCCGGGGCGTTGCTGGAGGCACTCGACGACGGCGGGATCGCCCGCATCGGCCTCGGCTCGGTGGAGGGCCGCTACTTCCTGTCGCACTGCGGGGTGGGCTTCGACGCGGCGGTGGTCGAGCAGGTGGAGCGGCGCGGCCCCTGGAAGCGCTGGGCCGGCCACCCCCTGTTCGTATGGTCGGCGCTGGACACCTGGTTCCGCCGGGTCGACAGGCGCAGGCCGCCGCTGCGCGTGGTGGGCGCCGACGGCGCCGAGCTGGCGTCGGGCTTCTTCACGATCGTGCTCAACGCCAACCCCTACACGTTCCTGGGCAACCGCCCCATCGACGTGGCGCCGGATCTGACCCTGCACGAGCCGCTGGCCGCGCTGACCATCCGCCGCCTCGACCTGTCCACGCTGGCCTCTGTGGGCTCAGCGGCGCTGCGCGGCGGCGACCTCGGCTCACGGCCTCATGTGGACCTGCGCCGCGGCCTGCGCAGCCTGGTCGTCGAGAGCGACCCGGCCACGCCCTATCAGGTCGACGGCGACCATCTCGGCTCCGCCAGGCGTCTGCGCTTCGCCTGGGTCCCGGGCCATCTCAGCCTGGTGATGCCTCGCTCTGCTCGCTGAGCCCGTCGAGCACCCGGCGGGCCACGTCGGGCACGTCGGTGCAGATCCCGTCGGCGCCCATGCGGGCGAGGTCGGCCATGCGCGCGGGGTCGTTGACGGTCCACACGTTGACCGCCAGCCCGGCGTCGTGGGCCCGGCGGATGACCGTGGCGTCCACCAGCTCGTCGTAGGGGTGAACGGCGCTCATCTCGTGGGCGACGGCGCGGGCGATGGTGCTCGCCGGGTCGCCGATCACGAACAGCAGCGCCAGCGGGATCGCGGGGTCGACCTGGTGCAGGCGGTCCAGGGCGTCCACGTTGAACGACGACACCAGCACCCGCTGCGGCCCCAGGTAGGCCTCCGCCAGGCCGGCCACGGCATCGCTAACCAGGTGGTCTGCGTCGTAGTCGGGGTCGTCGGGCAGGTTCTTGATCTCGATGTTGACGCCCATGGGCTCGCAGGCCTCCAGCGCCTCGGCCAGCGACGGCACCGACTCGGGAAGCTCGTCGCAGCCGAGCTCGGCGATGATGCGCCCGTCGGCCAGACAGGCGTCGTGGTGGACCACGACCATGCCGTCGGCGCTGCGCCGGGCGTCGAGCTCCACCCAGTCGGCGCCGAGCTCGCGTGCCAGCGAGAAGGCGGCGAGGGTGTTCTCCGGGGCCGCCCGGCTCGCCCCGCGGTGGGCGATCACGTTGGTCATGGCCTGCAGTCTCGCGCCTGCGGCAGCGCCGCGCCCGCCCAGCGTCTGCCGGCACGGACGAGCCGGCCTCGGCGCAGCGCTTGCCCGTCCCGTGGGCGGCCTCGGTCGAGCACGTCGGGCACCGCTCGGGCGAGCCGATCCCGGGCCGAATGCAAGCGCTTGAAGTGCCACTTGCAAAAATGAGAACGCGTTCCTATGATGGCGGCACTCGGCCGGGACAAGACCCGGACCGCATCACCGACAGGGGGAATTCTCGTGGTGCTGACCGCAGACATGTTTGCGACGACGATCGGGTGGCGGCACGAAGCCAAGTGCAAGGACACCGATCCCGCGTTGTTCTTCCCGGTGGGCACGACCGGGCCGGCCGTCCAGCAGATCGCAGACGCCAAGCAGGTGTGCTTCTCCTGCGCCTGCCGCGCCGCCTGCCTGGAGTTCGCCATCACCACCAACCAGGACGGCATCTGGGGAGGGTCGTCAGAGGAGGAGCGGCGGATCATGCGCCGCCGGCGCCGGGCCGCCCTCAAGCGCTCGATGAACGGCGACTACGAGCCGCCCGACGACCTCGACTGTCTCGACGAGCTTGCCGAGATCCACGAACTCGCCGAGCTCCACGAGCTGGCCGAGCTGGCCGAGCTCGCCGACTACGAGAGCTGAGCCTCCCGCCGGCCGCGCTCGCCAGCCAGGCCGACCCCAGCCCTCGAAACCGCCCCGGCTCAGCCCAGGGGGAGGCTCTCGCTGCGGCGCGGCACCCGCAGCTCCACCAGAGTCCCGCGCGGCGTGCCCGAGAAGCCGGGCCCGAAGGCGATGGTGCCGCCGAGGTCGTGCACCACGAAGGTGCGCACGATCGTCAGGCCCAGCCCGGCGTCGCGGTCCAGCGAGAAGCCGTCGCGCACGCCCTCGCCGCCGTTGCGCACCCGCAGCACCAGCTCGCGCTGGTCCGCGGTCAGCTCGACGGACACCTCTCCGCCCTCGGGCGCGGCATGGTCGATGGCGTTCTGCACGAGCTCGGCGAGAGCCACCGCCAGCGGCATGGCGGTGGTGCCGCTCAGCTCGCCGAGCGAGCCCTGCACGCTCACCTGCAAAGGGCGCTCGGGGGCGCCGAGGCCCTCTTGCACCAGGCCCACAACCCGCTTGACCACCACGTCGAAGTCCACCACGTCGGCGACCTGGGTCGACAGCGTCTCGTGGACGACCGCGATCGAGCCGATGCGCCGCGCCGACTGCTCCACCGCGGCACGGGCCTCGTCGGTGGCGAGCCTGCGCACCTGCAGCCGCAGCAGCGACTGGATCGTCTGCAGGTTGTTCTTCACCCGGTGATGGATCTCGCGGATCGTGGTGTCCTTGGACACCAGCAAGCGGTCCCGGCTGCGGATCTCGGAGATGTCGCGCAGCACCGCCAGGGCCCCGGTCGTGCGGCCCTCGGAGCTGAGCGGGCAGACCCGCACGACCACCGTGACGTCGGGCTCGGACTCGATCTCGGCGACGGTGCTGTTGCGGGTGGCGAAGGCACGGCGCACCGCCGAGTCGTCGATGCCCATGTCGGTGAGGGTGTGGCCGTAGACGTCGGCGTGGATGCCCAGGCGGTGCAGAGCAGAGCGGCCGTTGGGCGAGGCGAACTCCACGCGTCGCTCGCGGTCCAGCACCAGCACCCCGTCGCCCACCCGGGGCTCCTGGAACTCGCCCGCCTGCTCCTGGCGGCGCGGCGGGAACGAGCCCTCGGCCACCATGGCGGCGAAGCGCTCCCAGAGGCTGCGGTACACCGTCTCGAGCTGGTTCTGGCGGCGGATCAGGCCCGGCTGGCTCTCGCACGACAGCACCGCGATCACCCGCCCGTCGCGTCTCACCGGCACGGCGTTGACGTGGCGCTGCCCGCCGGCGGCAGGCGAGAAGCCCTCCTGAACGGTGTCGTCGTCGCCGAGCAGCAGCGGCTGAGCCGGCCCCACGAAGCGGTCGACGGCGCGGCCGCCCTCCATGCACGCCCTGAAGACCCACTGGGCGTCGGGCTCCACGGCGCCGCCCACCGGGTCGGCGGGATGCACGGTCGAGCCGGCCATCGAGCGGGCGTGGGCCAGCACCACGAAGCCGCTGTCGTCGCGGGTAGGCGCAGCCAGCAGCAGATCGCCGAAGGACAGGTCGCAAGGCACCGCCCAGGCGCTCGCCAGGCGCTGCAGGTGGGCGATGTCGTCGGGATCGAGTGCGGTCCGGGTGCGGCCGAGCTCGGCGAGGCTGGCCACCGGCTAGCTGAAGCCGATCGGGTTCGAGCCCTCGGGGGCGAGGTCGACATAGGCGATGCGGCTCGAAGCCAGCGCCACCTCGCGGCCCTTGTGGTCGGTGAGCCACAGCACCGCGCCGCCCGACAGGGCCGTCTCTATGCGTGACTTCAGCGCGGCGCGGTCGACGCTCTCGTCGACGCGCAGCACGATCTCGCGCGGTCCGTCGGTCACCCCGATGCGAATGTCCACAACAGCCTCCTGCTAGCTGATCTTGAGCTCTGGATGAGTGCGCTTGCGGGGAGCATGGGCGACGACCCACTCTGCCATCCGGGCGAACACCTGCGACGCCTCGGCGCCGGGATCGGCGGCCATGATCGGCCGGCCGTGGTCGGAGCCCTCGCGCAGCGCAATCGTCATCGGCACCTGGCCGATCAGCTCCACCTCCAGCAGCTCCGCCAGCTCGCGCCCGCCGCCTGCGCCGAACAGCTCGTAGCGCTTGCCGTCGTCGCCGCTGAACCACGACATGTTCTCGATCACGCCCTTCACCTCGATGTTGACCTGGCCGAACATGAAGGCGGCGCGTTGGGCGACCTTCTGGGCGGCAGGGTTGGGGGTGGTGACCACGTAGGCCTCGGCCCGGGGCAGGAACTGGGCCAGCGACAGCGAGATGTCGCCGGTGCCGGGCGGGAGGTCGACGATCAGGAAGTCCGGGTCGTCCCAGAAGACGTCGGTGAGGAACTGCTCGAGGGCCTTGTGCAGCATCGGCCCGCGCCAGATCACCGGCTGGTCCTCCTTGGCGAAGAAGCCCATCGAGATGCAGCGCACGCCGTGGGTCTCGGGCGGCACGATCATGTCGTCGATCACGGTGGGGGGGCGTGCCACGCCGAGCATGCGCGGGATCGAGAAGCCCCAGACGTCGGCGTCGACCACCGCGACGGAGTGCCCGCGCTGGGCCAGGGCGATGCCCAGGTTGGCGGTGACCGAGGACTTGCCCACGCCTCCCTTGCCCGAGGCGATCAGCAGCGTGCGGGTGCGGTTGCCGGCCTGGGCGAAGGGGATCGCCCGGCCCTGGGCGTGGCCGTGGGCGGGCTGGCTGCCGGCTGTCGCCGCCGGGTCGCCGTGCACCAGTTGGCGCACCTTGGCGCGCTGCTCGTCGTCCATCACCCCGAAGTCGAGGGTGACGACCTTCACGCTCGCCAGGGCCGACACGGCCGAGACCACCCTGGTCTGGATCTCGTTGCGCAGCGGGCAGCCGGCGATGGTGAGGTCGATGCCGACCTCCACGTGGCCACCGTCGATGACGACGCTGCGCAGCATGCCGAGGTCGACGATGCTGCGATGCAACTCGGGATCCTGGACGGGCCGCAGCGATTCGGTGACAGCGGCTTCGGTGACGGGCAAGCGGGCTCCTCGGACTTCCCTGACTGCGCTGGGTAGAATACCGGCGTGGATGCAGCGTCGGTTGGTCGGGTTGCCGAAGCGGGACGCAGCGCCGGCCGGCTCAGCCCTGGCCGGCTCAGTCCTGGCCGGCCCGGCCTCGGCCGACGGAGAGCCGGCGGTCTCGCATCCGCCGTTGGGCAGTGACGCTTCATCTGGTCCGCCATGCCGCCGCAGGCAAGCGCGGCGGCTTCGCGGAGCACGACCTGAAACGGCCGCTCAGCAAGAAGGGACGTGCCCAGGCCGAGGCCTTGGTCGGCTTCTTTGCAGGCGCCGACGTGCGGGGCGTGTGGTCGTCGAGCGCGGTCCGCTGCGTGCAGACGGTGGTGCCGCTGGCCGCGGCCTGCGGGCTTGAGGTGCGGGTCACCGAGGCGCTCACCGAGGGCTCGCCGGTGCAGGGCCTGCTGGACCTGCTCGAGGAAGAGGCCTCAGCAGCCGGCGACCTGGTGCTGTGCAGCCACGGCGACCTGATCCCCGAGGCGCTGAGCCAGCTGCTGCATGACGGCATGACCGTCAGCGGGGAGCGCGGCTGCGCCAAGGGGTCGGTGTGGAGCCTGGCGGTCGACGACGGCCGCATCGCCAGCGCCTCCTACAGGGCAAACCCCGCGTCGCTGTGAGCGTCCGAGCCGCCTTCGAGCGTCCCCGCGACGCAGCCGCTGAGGCCGAGGGCCTGCTCGGCGGCGAGTTCGCGGTGCGGGTGCTGGAGCCCTCGCCGCCTGCCGTCGGCCCGCCGGACTTCTCCGACGACCCGGCGCAGGCCGGTGCCCCCGACGCTTCGGGCCGCGCCCTGGTGGCGCCCACCTCCGCTGGGGATCTGCGCTGGGACGACCTCGCAGCCGAGCGCCCCGAGCTGGCCGACTACGTGCGCTCGCACTGGCTGGGCTGCTACGCCCCGCTGCCGGCTCTGCCCGCCGGCTACCCGCGCAGCCGAGACGACTACCACCGCCTCGCCTATTCGGTGGTGGCCGAGGCCCGCCGTCTGGCCAACGCCAAGTTCGGGCTGCGCTACACCCGCGGCGGCTTCGGCACGCCGTTCTTCGCCCATGACGAACAGGTGCGGGTAGAGGGCGTCTTCCTGGTGCAGCAGACCCGCGGCGGGATCCGCAGGCACCGCATCACCTCGCTGCGCGCCGCAGCTGCGGCCCTCGGCATCGAGCCGGGCAGCAGCGCCGCGGAGCACGACTCGCCGGCTCTGGGCGACATCGACGCGCCGCTGGCGGTCAGCACCGAGGCCGGTGCCTTCCTGGGCGAGTGGTTCGGGTTCGCCTTCGCCGCGCTGGAGGAGCTGCGTCTCACTCCCGGCGCGCACGACGCGGAGCGCACCCAGCTCTGGCCAGGCCATTTCGACCCGGCCATCGCCATGGGCGACGCCGACGCCGGGACCCGCGCCACCTACGGCGCCAGCCCCGGCGACGCCGCTCACCCCGAGCCTTATCTCTATGTGGGCGCCTGGGGCACAGTCGACGACGCCGACGGGTTCTGGAACGCCGAGGCCTTCAACGGCGCACTGCTGCCGTACTCGTCGCTGGCGGGCGCCGCCGACCCGGTGGCCGCGGCGCTGGGCTTCTTCGGCGAGGGCTGCCGGCGGCTCACAGCCGCCGCGGGCTGACAGCGCTACAGCGCGTCGGCTGTCGCCGGCGGCCCGGCTAGCCAGGCGGCCCGGCTGGTCCGGCGGCTCGGCTACTCCGGGGGCACCACCATGATCGACGAGAAGCACATCTCGTCCACGGTGCCCTCGTTCCAGGTGATGTAGCGGGGCTCGGTCATGTGCATGTGGGTGCGGTCCCACCAGCACTCGAAGCGCACGATGTCGCCGCGCTCGATGGCGATGTCGTCGACGGGGCGGTAGTTGAGCTGCCACTCGAAGCTCCAGGTCGGGATGTCGAGCAGCACGATCTCCTCGGGCGTGTCGGGATGCAGGGTCATCCGGTAGGCGGCGCCGAACTCGTGCATGTGCCCCAGCACCGAGAAGATCGTGCCGGGGTTGCGGGCCTTGAGGTCGCACGAGCTGTGGCCGACGGTGCCGTCGAGGTCGTCGTAGTCGTCCACCGTGCCGCCGCATTGGGCGATGAGCCCGTCGGGGATGAAGCGGGCCGCCACGCCGTACTTGTCGGCGATGTCGTCGAGCACGGCGTTGCGGTCGCACAGCGGGCCTTGCTCTGAGGGGGTGCAGGGCACCTCGGCAGGGGTCAGGTAGGAGCTGCCGGCGATCGAGCGCATGCCGGCTTGCACCTGGGCGGGCGAGGCGGTGTCCAAGACGATGGCCGAGGCGTCCGCGGGGGTCTCGTGGTCGTAGTGGTAGTGGATCTGGTTGACGATCATGTCGCCGGGAGACAGGTACACGCCGACCCCCTCGGGGTAGATCCTCGGGGTCTGGCCGGGCGCCCAGCCGGCGATCGAGTACACCCCCGGCGAGCTCAGGCCGCTGAGCCCGAAGCAGGTCCAACCCGGCCGGCCGTCGGCGCCGTCCTTGGAATCGACCTCGCCGCGGGCCGCCGCGGGGACCCGGTACAAGATGGCGTGGTGAACCACCTCGGCCTTGTCGGGCTCGAATGAAAACCCGGTCAGCCAGGTGCCGTCGCCCTCTGGGTCGTCGACCTCGTACACCAGGCAGCGGTAGTCGTCGGGCTGGTCCAGCGAGCCGGTGTAGGCGGCCGGCACGAGCACCTGATCGCGTTCGATGGGGTGGATCAGCTCGCTGCGCGCCACCAGCGGCGTCTGCGGGGCCACGTCGAGGCCGCCGCCGTCGGCTGCCCACTGCGCGATGCGTTCCAGCTCGTCGTCGCTGAGCGACCAGTCGTCGTGGAAGGCCACGCTGTCGTCGCTGGGCAACCACGGCGGCATGTAGCCGGCCGCGGTGACCAGGGCGATGTCGTCTGCGATGGTGGCCGCGTCGGCGGCGGTGTCCAGCGCCAGGGTGTTCCAGCCCGGCCCGCCGCTGGTGTGACAGCCCACGCAGCGGGTCTCGAGGATGGGCATCACGTGCTCAGCGAAGGCCCCCGAGGCGATCTCGTCGACACCGATGTCGCGGCGCAGGCCCCCGGGGTCTGCCGCCGAGGCCTCCACGCGTTCGGCCACCAGGTCGAGCTCGATCACGATGCGGTCGTCGGTGCGGGCCAGGCGGGCGATGTTGATCGGCCCCACCCCGAAGTCCGAGCCGTTGATGGCGACCGACATCGCAGCCGTCAGCTCCTCGGCGTCGGCTCGCACCGTGCCCTCGAAGACCACGGGCCGGGTGGTCTCCTTGACGGTCAGGTCGCCGCTGATCTCGATGTCGTGGCTCGCGCCCTCTTCGTAGGCGTCGGGCAGGCCCCGGATCTCTGTCGGCTCGAAGCTGGCGAAGGGCCAGTGGGTGGACTCCAGGAAGTCGTGGCGCAGCCGCTTGTCGCGCAGCGCGGAGTCGGAGTCGAACATCTCCACGTTGACCACCACCGTGCCGACTCGGCTCCGGGACGGGTCGTCGATGTCGATGACGATGTCGCCCGCCAGCACGGTGGTGACGCCCACCGTGGTCTTGGCGGTGCCCGCAAGGCGCTCGTTAACCACGTAGCGCACCTCCGAGCCGTTGTCGGGGGAGATGCGGTAGAGCCGCTCGTGGCCGGCGTCCACGTCGTCGATCGTGGGGGCCTGCACCCCTGAGGTCTGGGCCTCGTCGTCGCCGATGATCCAGTCCCAGCGGTCTCGGGTCAGCAGCGCCGCCGTGGCGATCAGCACGACGCCGAGAATGGCGATGCGCCCGGCATCGAGTCTTCGGAACTTGCGCAGAATCGGCATCGTCTTCAGTCTGCCCCGGCGCGGCTCAGTCGCCTCGGCGGTCTTCGCCTTGCCCTTGCCCTGTTTGCCCTTCGCCATTGCTCTTCTCCTTGGATGTGGAATTGGGGATTCGGATATGGATTTTTGGGGGATTCGGAGGTCCGAGCCGGGGGATTCGGCGCCGCGACTATGCTGCAGAGAGGCTGAGAGAATCCTGAGAGCCTGAAGTTCCTCTCAACATTCGCAGCGCCGCATCGGGCACATGCGGGGCCGGGTTCTCATGTGTGGCCGGGCTCTGATGCACGCAGGGGCCGGGCAGCAGGCAACAGCATGAGCGGCCGTCAGCACGGCCTCGGAGGCCTCGGGCAGTCGAGCGTCACGGCTCTCTTGCGTCGGTTGCGGGCACGCGCGAGCGCGACGGCTTCCGTGGGCATCAGCCCGGCCTCGGGCGGTCGAGTGTCACAGCCCTTTCCTAGCGTGTGCTGCGTGCGGATCGGACTTGCATTCTGTGAACACAAGTTCGATACTGCACAGAGCCGCGCAAGACTGCTTCGGTGCCGCTCCGGCAGCGGGGCAATGGACCGGGAATCGACTGCTGTGAACACTGCTGACAACGCTGCTGCGAACACCGCCGAGCCGACCGACGCCGGGCTGCTCGAAGCCGGGCTCGTCGGTGCCGATCTGCGCGTCCAAGCCGGTCGTGCAGGCCACGCTGCCCAAGCCCTCGACGCCGCCTCTGCGGGCCGTGGACGCCTCGGGGGCCAGAGCGAGCCTCGCCGTGAGCGGCTGCGCTTGCTGGAGGCACGGGTGGCGCCGGCGGTGCCCGCCCACGAACGCGCCCTGCCGCTGCTGGACGAGGTCGCAACGCTGTTCCCCGACGGCGTGCTGCGGCGAGGCAGCACGGTGACGGTCACAGGTCCGGGAGCGACCTCGCTGGCGCTGGCCGTGGCCGCCGGCGCATCGGCGCAGGGATCGTGGCTGGGCGTGGTCGGCGTCCCCGATCTCGGCTGGGCGGCCGCCGAGGAGATCGGCATCGACCTGGCCCGGGTGCTCGCAGTCGACCCCGAGCCTCAGGAGTGGGCCTATGCGGCAGCCGCCCTCATCGGCGCCGTCGACCTGATCCTCGTCGCTGCGCGCCGTCGTGTCGCCGGCCGCGACGCACGGCGGCTCGCTGCACGGGCGCGTGAGCGCGACTCGGTGCTCATCTGCCGTGGCGACCACTGGCCTCAGGGCGCGGACGTGCAGCTCGAGTCGGCGACCGGCCGCTGGCACGGGCTCGGCGAAGGCCACGGGCTGCTGCGCTCGCGGCGGGTGCAGGTCACAGCCGGCGGTCGCGGGGCGGCATCACGGCCCCGCAAGCGCGAGCTGCTGCTGCCCGGACCGTCGGGCGCTGTGGCCGATACCGACAGCAGCGTGACGATGCTGCCGGGCGCCGCTGATGCTGATGGGGGAGTGGCGGTGCCGGCGAGCGCTGCCGACAACGCAGAGGCGACGGGCTGAGCCGTGGCCGGCGGCGTGCGCACCCTGGTGGCGTGGTGCCCGGACTGGCCTCTCGTCGCCGTCGGCGCTGTGCGCGAGACGCCTGCGGTGGTGGTGTACGCCAACCGGGTCGTGGCCGCCTCTCCCGCAGCACGCGCACAAGGCGTCAGCCGCGGCATGCGCATGCGGGCGGCGCAGGGCAGATGCCCGGAGCTGGCCGTTCACGCCCGTGACGATTCCGCCGAGGTGCGGGCCTTCGAGCCGGTCCTCGCCGCTCTCGGGGCCGTCGCCGGGCGCATCGAGGTGCTGCGCCCCGGCGCCTGCGCCATCGAGATGCGCGGGCCGTCGCGCTATTTCGGAGGCGAGCAGAAGGTGGCCGAGACGGCCCGCACGGTCGTCGGCGACGCTCTGGCGGGGCGCAGCGAGGCGCGCATCGGCGTGGCCGACGGCCGCTTCGCCGCCGAGATCGCAGCCCGTGCCGCGGCGCCGATCCGCCTGGTGCCGGCCGGCGAGACGGCCTCGTTCCTGGCCCCGCTGCGCATCGGGCTGATCGAGCCCCCGGACCTCGTCGATGTGCTGGCCCGCCTGGGCATGCGCACCCTCGGCGACTTCGCCGCCCTGCGAGCCGCAGACGTGCTCGCCCGTTTCGGCGCCGCCGGTCTCGCCGCCCACCGCCTGGCCTCGGGTCTCGACGAGCGGCCCTCGAACTCCCGGGCACCCCAGCCCGACTGGTCGGTGAGCGTCGAGATCGATCCTCCCGCAGAGCGCACTGACCGGGTGGCGTTCGCGGCCCGCGGCCTGGCCGACGAGCTGCACCGGCGCCTGGCCGGCGAGGGTCTCGCCTGCGCCCGGGTGGGCATCGAGGCCGAGACCGAACACGGCGAGACGTCGCTGCGGGTCTGGCGCCACGGCGGCGCGTTGTCGGCTGCGGCGCTCGCCGACCGCATGCGCTGGCAGCTCGACGGCTGGCTCAACGGCCCGGCTGCGGCCCGCCCGAGCGGCGGGATCAGCAAGCTGACGCTGCTGCCCGAGGAGCTGAGCGCGGCCAAGGGCCGTCAGCTCGGTTTCTGGGGCGGCGAGACCGAAGCCGACGAGCGTGCCGTGCGGGCGGCCGCACGCCTGCAGGGGCGCCTCGGCACCGAAGCGGTGAAGGTCCCCGAGCGCCGGGGTGGCCGTCACCCCCACGAGCAGATAGCCCTGGTGCCGGCTGTGACTGTCGAGCTTCGGGGGCGCAGCCTGGCCGAGCCCGCCGGCTCGCCGCCATGGCCCGGCGCCCTGCCCGCCCCGTCGCCCGCCCGGATCCTCGACCCCGGCGAGCCGGTCGAGGTGCTCGACGCGCAGGGATGCCCGGTGCAGGTCAGCGGGCGGGGCATGCTGTCCGCGCCCCCGCAGCGGATCGTGCCCGCCCGAGGCCCGCCGGGCTCGCCCGACGCCCGCTCCGGGACCGGCCAGAGCCGCCGGCCCTCCGGCCCGCAGGACGGCCGGCGCCCGCTGGAGGTGGTCGCCTGGAGCGGGCCGTGGCCCGTGCAGGAGCGCTGGTGGGACGCCGACGCCGGGCGTCGTGTGGTGCGCGCCCAGGTGCTCGCCGACGACGGCGCGGCCCGGCTGCTCGCCCTGGAGCACGGCCAGTGGCGGGTCGCCGCCGTGTGGGACTGAGCGGGCTGAACGGGCTGTCATGACGGGCCGGGCGGGGTGTCTGCCGTGTCGGCCTGATGTCGGCCGTGACAGGCGGGACGGCTGCTGAGCCTGGCGGGCGGGCTGTCGTGTTCGGCCGGGCCTGATCGGCAAAGCTGGAGAGCGCATGGCCAAAGCGACAAGCGACC
This sequence comes from Acidimicrobiales bacterium, assembly GCA_965214285.1. Taxonomy (GTDB): domain Bacteria; phylum Actinomycetota; class Acidimicrobiia; order Acidimicrobiales; family Aldehydirespiratoraceae. The sequence continues at coordinate 2,577,159 of OZ243946.1, read as the reverse complement.
GCACGCACGACGAGCGCCGGCTCTGCGAGCGCTGGTTCGTGCGCCGCGGCCTGCCGCATCTGATCGACGACTACTCCGCCAGGACCGATGTGCTTACCCGCATGGCGCCGTTCCTGGCCGTGGTGTTGTTCTCGGAGCTGTTCCTGTCTTTCGGCGACCGCTGGAAGGGTTGGGCGCAGTTCGGTGCGTTCATCTCCGGCATCGCCGCCATCACGCTCGCGGTGACGGCGATGAACAGGCTGCGAGGCCGTCGCCCCTTGCAGCTCCCCGACAGCGTCGGCCCCTTCGAGATCGGGCTCTTCCTGGTGCTGCCGCTGGCGCCAACAGCGATCGGCTCACAGACCGCGCTGGCCGAGAACCTGGCCTGGGTCATGGGCTTCAACATCGCGGTCCTCGCAGTGGGCTACGGGGTCACTTCCTGGGGCCTGCTGCCGATGTTTCGCTGGTCGCTGGGCCAGCTCCGCTACCAGATCGGCGACGTGCTCACCCTGGCCATGAAATCGCTGCCGATCCTCTTGGTGTTCTCGGCGTTCGTGTTCCTCAACGCCGAGATGTGGCAGGTGGCCAACGACTTCACCCTGCCCTTCTTCGGGGTGGTGTGCCTGCTCGTCGGCACCCTGACGGCGGCGTTCGTGGCGGTCTCGGTGGGGCGCATTACTGTCGACCTCGCCCGCTTCGGCAGCTGGGGCGAGGTGCGGTCCCGCTGCGCAGGCTCGCCGATGCAGGATCTGGTGCCCGCCGAAGACGCCGCCGCCCCCGACTCGCCGCCGCTGGAGCGGCTCGCCCGATTCAACGTGTGGCTGCTGCTGTTCGTGTCCCAGATCATCCAGATCGTGCTCGTGGGCCTGGTCATCACCGTCTTCTACGTGGTGTTCGGGATCTTCGCGGTGCGCGAGGACACCCTGGTGCTGTGGACGAGCGCGGTGGAGCTCACGCGATCCGAGGACTGGGTCTATTACTGGACACTGCTCGGCGGCGAGGTGGTGTTCAGCCGGCAGCTCCTGCTGGTCTCGGCGTTCATCGGCCTGGTGGCGTCGCTGCAGTTCGCGGTTCACGTGGTGACAGACGAGGCCTACCGCGCCGAGTTCGCTGCCGAAATGACCGACGAGGTGCGCGACGCCCTCGCCGTGAGGGCGGTGTACCTGCGACGCCTGGCCACGCCGGATGCTCCGGATGCGCCGTAGTGCCCTCGGGTTGGTCAGCGAACGTATGTATGTATAGAGTGCAGGGATCACCGCTTACGCAGAACTGCACTGCCACTCCAACTTCTCCTTCCTCGACGGGGCGTCGCATCCCGAGGAGCTGACAGCCGAGGCCGCCCGGCTCGGGCTGGAGGCGCTCGCCCTCACCGACCACAACGGCCTCTACGGCGTCGTGCGCTTCTCCAAGGCAGCCCGCGAGGTCGGCCTGGCCACGGTCTTCGGCGCCGAGCTCACCCTCGAAGCGGGCCACGGCGTCGCCCGGCCCGGCCCGGCGGACCCGCCGGGGCGGCACCTGCTGGTGCTGGCGCGAAGCCCCCGCGGCTATGCCCTGTTGGCCCGGGCCGTCAGCGAGGGCCAGCTCGCCGGCGCCAAAGCCGCGCCGCGCATCTCCTATGAGCGCCTCGTCGAGCTCGCCGGGCTAGACGGCGGCGATCACTGGGCGGTGCTCACCGGCTGTCGCAAGGGCGCGGTGCCCGCGGCGCTGACATCTGACGGGCCTGCCCAGGCCCGCCGCGAGCTCGATCGCCTCGCGGCGGACTTCGGCCGGGCCAACGTGTTCGTCGAGCTCTGGGACCACGGCCTGCCGGTCGACTCGCTGCGCAACGACGCCCTGGCGGAGATCGCAATCGGCGCGGGGACCGGCGTCGTGGCCACCGGCAACGTCCATCACCACTCGTTGCGCCGGCGCCGGCTGGCCTCGGCTCTGGCAGCGGTACGGGCACGGCGCAGCCTGGAGGAGATCGACGGCTGGCTGCCGCCCGCCGGCATGCACCTGCGCTCCGGCGCCGAGCAGGCCAGGCGCTTCGCCCGCTATCCCGGGGTCGTGGAGCGCTCGGCGGAGCTGGGTCTCGCATGCGCCTTCGACCTGTCGCTGATCGCCCCCGAGCTGCCGCCCTACCCGTGCCCCGACGGGCTCGACGAGATGGGCCTGCTGCGCCGCCTGGTCGAAGAAGGGGGTGCCCGCCGCTACGGGCCGCGCCGCGCCGAGCGGGTGGCGGGGGCCTGGGCGCAGCTCGACTACGAGCTCGGCCAGATCGACCAGCTCGGGTTCGCCGGCTACTTCCTGGTGGTCTGGGACCTGGTGGAGTTCTGCCGGCGCAGCGACATCTACTGCCAGGGCCGGGGCTCGGCGGCCAACTCGGCGGTGTGCTACGTGCTGGGCATCACCAACGCCGACGCGGTGTCTTTGGGCCTGCTCTTCGAGCGCTTCCTTTCGCCCGAGCGCGACGGCCCGCCCGACATCGACATCGACATCGAGAGCCAGCGCCGCGAGGAGGTGATCCAGTACGCCTACGAGCGCTACGGGCGACACCACTGCGCCCAGGTGGCCAACGTCATCACCTACCGGCGGCGCTCGGCGGTGCGCGACATGGCCAAGGCCCTCGGCTACTCGACAGGCCAGACCGACGCCTTCGCCCGCAGCGCCCGCGGCTTTGGCTACGACCCCGACCAGCGACATGCAGGCCGAGCCCCGACCGGCCAGCCGCCTTCAGGCCGAGCCCAGGCCGGCCGGGTGCCTGGCGACGGCGGCGGCTCGCTGCCCGCCGAGGTCGCAGAGCTGGCCGCAGAGATCGAGCACTTCCCGCGGCATCTGGGCATCCACTCAGGGGGCATGGTGCTCTGCGACCGGCCCGTCATCGAGGTGTGCCCGGTGGAGTGGGGCGCCAAGGAAGGCCGCAGCGTCCTGCAGTGGGACAAGCAGGACTGCGCCGATGCCGGGATCGTGAAGTTCGACCTGCTCGGCCTCGGCATGCTCTCGATGCTGCACCACGCCGTGGACTTGATCGCCGAGCACCACGGCGCCCAGGTCGATCTCGCCGCCCTGCCCCAAGAGGTCGAGGTCTACGAGATGCTCCAGCGAGCCGACGTGATCGGCGTCTTCCAGGTCGAGTCCCGCGCCCAGATGGCCACCCTGCCCCGCCTGAAGCCGCGCTGCTTCTACGACCTGGTGGTGGAGGTCGCGCTGATCCGGCCAGGCCCGATCCAGGGCGGGTCGGTGCATCCCTACATCCGCCGCCGCAACGGGCTCGAGCCGGTCGCCTACCTGCATCCGCTGCTTGAGCGCTCGCTGGCCAAGACCCTCGGGGTGCCGCTTTTTCAGGAACAGCTCATGCAGATGGCCATCGACGTGGCCGGCTTCTCCGCTGGCGATGCCGACCAGCTGCGCCAGGCGATGGGCGCCAAGCGCAGCCGGGAGCGCATGGCCGGGCTCAGGCAGCGCTTCTTCGAGGGCATGGCCGAGCGGGGCATCGACGACGGGCTCGGCGAGCAGATCTGGTCCAAGGTCGTCTCCTTCGCCGACTACGGCTTCCCCGAGAGCCATGCCGTCAGCTTCGCCTATCTCGTGTACGCGTCGGCGTGGATCAAGCTCCGCTACCCGGCTGCGTTCTGCGCGGCGCTGCTGCGTGCCCAGCCGATGGGCTTCTGGTCGCCGCACACCCTGGTCGGCGACGCCCGCCGCCACGGCGTTGAGGTGCTCATCCCCGACGTCAACGCCTCGGGCGCCACGGCCGGCCTGGAGCCCCGGCGAGGCCCGCCGGCGGTGCGCCTCGGGCTCGACTACGTGCGGGGAGTCGGCAGCGAAGCAGCAGCAGAGATCGCCGCGGGGCGCCCCTACGCATCGATCGAGGATCTGCGGCGGCGGGTGCCCAGGCTGTCGCTGGGGTTGCTGGAGGCGCTGGCCACGGCCGGGGCGTTCGCCTGCTTCGGCATCGACCGCCGATCGGCCCTGTGGAGCGCCGGGGCCATGGCCCAGACATCGCAGGACCGCCTGCCAGGCATCGTCACCGGCACGGTCGCGCCCGCCCTGGCGGCGATGTCCGAGGCTGAGACAGCCGCCGCGGACCTCTGGGCCCTCGGCATCGCCCCCGACGGCCACCCGACCCGCTTCGTGCGCGACCAGCTCGCCGAGCGCGGCGTGGTCACCGCGCAGGCCTTGGCTCAGCAGCCGCCGGGCACCAGGGTCCGGGTCTGCGGGGTGGTCACCCACCGCCAGCGTCCCCACAGCGCCGGCGGCACCACGTTCGTGAGCCTCGAGGACGAGACCGGCCTCGTCAACGTGATCGTCTCGCAGGGCTGCTGGCTGCGCTTCGGCGACGTCGCCGAGCAGGCCGCGGCTCTGATCGTGCGCGGCCGCGTCGAGAAGGCTCAGGGCGCCGTGAACCTGGTGGCCGACAAGATCGAGCCGCTCTCGCTGGGCCGCACCCCGGCGTCTCGCGACTTCCGCTGAGCGCTGTCGCGGCCTCAAGAGAACCCTGGGGCAGCGCAGCGCCGGCTATGCCGAATGTCGCACCCCATCTGTACGGTCGCACCCAACTGCTCGACCTGAAGGGATGACGCATGGCTCGACACGGCCTGTGGCCCAGAGAGCGCCTCAATGGAGGCAGTGCCCAGTCGATTCCGCTGCCCGGCAGCGAGCAGTGGTCTACGGTGAGCGACATGGCTGCAGCAGCGCGTCCACGCAGCAATGCGACGATGAACACGCTCCTGGCCCAAGACGCTCCCGCACACGACTGGTACCGGTTCGTGCTGTCGTTCCCGCCTCACCTGGTGCGCGACTACGCCCAGCGCTTCGGTCTCACCGCCGAAAGCCGCGTCCTCGACCCGTTTGCGGGCACGGGCACCACCCTGGTCGAAGCGAAGAAGCTCGGCATGCCGAGTTGGGGCCTCGAAGCACTGCCCTTGTCGAGGCTGGCGGCTTCCACGAAGGTCGACTGGAGCCCTGATCCCGACGAGCTGCTCAGGCACGCCGAGCTAGTGGCCGAGAAGGCGCTCACGATGCTGGCTGTGGACGGCGTCTCCGATGAGCCCGGATCGTCGGAGACGCGCGGGCTGCGCCTGCTGACGCTGCCCTCAGCGAGCGCCAAGCTGCTGCTGAAGAACTCGATAAGCCCGCTGCCGCTCCACAAGGTGCTCGTGTTGCGTGACGCCATCGCCGGCGAGCACAACGCCGCATTTGTCGATCATGAGCGGCTCGCGCTGGCTCGCATCCTGCCTGTGGAGGTCGGAAATCTGCGGTTCGGGCCAGAGGTCGGCCTCGGGAAGGTCAAGCAAGACGCTCCGGTGGTGTCGGCGTGGATCGAGCGCATCCGTGCCATGTGCGCCGACCTCCGCTGGCTGAGGCCGCACGCCGCCACCCCTGCGGCAGCCTTGGACGGGGACGCGCGAGCGGTCGACGAGCGCCTGGGGCCGCACAGTGTGGACGCGGTCATCACATCGCCGCCCTACCCGAACGAGAAGGACTACTCGCGCACGGTGCGCCTCGAGTCGGTCGTCTTGGGCTATCTCAACAGCCGGGCGGACCTGCAGGCGATGAAGAAGGGGCTCGTGAGGTCCAACACTCGGGGCGTCTACCGCGACGACGGCGACGACGACTGGGTCCGCGACAACAGCGAGGTCAACCGTGTTGCCGCAGCGATAGAGGCCCGCCGCATCGAGCTCGGCAAGGACTCTGGGTTCGAGCGGACGTACCATCGAGTCACGAAGCTGTACTTCGGGGGGATGGCACGGCACTTGGTGTCGCTGAGCCGCGTTCTCGCTCCGGGGGCGCGGCTGGCTTATGTCGTGGGCGACCAGGCGTCCTACCTGAGAGTGATGATCCGAACGGGCAAGATGCTATCCGAGATAGCCGAGCGCGCCGGCTACGAAGTCGAGTCGATCGACCTGTTTCGCACCCGTCAGGCAACGGCCACACGCGAGCAGCTCCGCGAGGAAGTGCTCGTATTGCGCTGGCCGGGCGACCGGCAGGGCCGTCGTTCATGATGGCGCTGCGGTCCAGAGTCTCCAGGCCAGCCTGACATGTCGAGGACGAGCCTGGCACAGGACATCATTGAGCGGGTCTTTGCCGAGAAGTTCGCCGAGGGCGCCGACAGGGTCACGTTCACCAGGGAAGACATGTTTCGTGCGGCTGATGACCTGGGGCGGCGTCGGCCCAAGAACGTGGGCGACATCGTCTATTCTCTGCGATATCGGCAGTCGCTGCCCGACTCCATCCGAGCAGCCGCGCCGACCGGGCGTGAATGGGCCATCTTCCCTGGCGGCAACGCCGTCTACACCCTCAGAGCCGTTCCCTTCAACTTGATCGAGCCAAGACAAGGGCTAGCGACAGTTCGCCTGCCGGATGCCACGCCCGGGGTCATCTCGCGGTACGCCCTTTCGGACGAACAGGCCCTCTTGGCCGAGATTCGATACAACAGGCTGTTGGACGTATTCACCGGCTTGGCGTGTAGCCAGCTCCAGAGCCACTTGCGCACCAGCATCACAACTGTCAGCGACATCGACGGAACGCCTAGCAGTTCGCAGGTGGAAACGGACGACCTGTACGTCGGTATTGACGAACACGGTGCCCATTACGTGCTGCCGGTTCAGGCAAAGCGCGGCACCGACAACCTGAGCGTCGTTCAGATCTGGCAGGATCTGCGGGTTGCCGACCAGAAGTTCCCTGACTTGACCGCCAGGCCGATTGCAGCGCAGTTCATGGGCCACGGTGCGATTGCGCTGTTCGAGTTTCGGGAGTCCGACGATCAGATCACCATCGTCAAGGAACGCCACTACAGCTTGGTTGCGCCCGACGAACTCACGCAGGAGGAGCTGGCGGCCTATTCGACGACAGCGCAGCAATCGCTCTGAGCAACGCGGCTGGCCAGGGCGGCTGAACGACCGCCGAGCCTCAGCGATCGGCAGGCGGCTGAGATGGGATCGGGCGGCGTTTGGCTCGGGGCCTGCGGCGGGCATTACCCTCGGCGGCCATGCAGACCCGCGTCACCGAGATGCTCGGCATCGAGATCCCCATCGTGCAGGCGCCCATGGGCTGGATCGCCCGTTCGCAGCTCGCCTCGGCTGTGTCCAACGCAGGGGGGCTGGGCATCATCGAGACCTCCTCGGGCGAGCTCGACGCCATCAAGGACGAGATCGCGGCCATGCAGCGGCTCACCGACAAGCCCTTCGGGGTGAACCTGGCGCAGCTGTTCATCCGTGACCCGCTGGAGATGGTCGACTTCGTGGCCGACAACGGCATCGACTTCGTGACCACCTCCGCAGGCGACCCGGCTGTGCTGGTGCCTCGCCTCAAGGATCTGGGCATCACCGTCTTCCACGTGGTGCCCACCCTGCGAGGCGCAGCCAAGGCGGTCGACGCCGGGGTCGACGGCCTGGTCGTGGAGGGCGCAGAGGGGGGAGGCTTCAAGAACGCCGACGGGGCCTCCACGCTGGTGCTCGTGCCCGAGATCGCCGAGCGCTACGACCTGCCGATCGTGGCAGCCGGGGGCATCGTCGACGGCCGCTCGATGGCTGCGGCCCTTGCCATGGGCGCGGATGGCGTGCAGATGGGCACCCGCATGGTGTCCTCGGCGGAGTCGCCGATACACGACAACTGGAAGCAGGCGATAATCGACGGCGCAGAGACCGACACCGTGATGGCCAACCGCCGCCACCGCCCGGCAATGCGGGTGCTGCGCACCGACAAGGCCGCCCGTCTCGATGCCGAGGACGCCCCGGCGGCGCTCAACGTCGAAGCCATGATGGGCACCTACTTCGGCGGCGACATGAACAGCGGGCTGGCCATGAGCGGCCAGGTCCAGGGCCGCATCAGCTCCGTCGAGCCCGTCGAGAAGGTGCTGCGCAGCACCTGGGACGACTGCCTGGGGATCCTCGCCGGCCTGGGCCGGGCCGCCGCCGGCGCATAAGCCGACGCATAAAGCCGGCGCGGAGCCCATTGCCTGCCGAGCTGGCGGGCGCAAAGCACACTAAGGGGCGTGGATTGCCGAGCCCGCCGCCTGTCGCGCCTGACCGCAGCGCTCTTCGGCGACGGCGCCGCCGCCTATCGGGACAGCCTGCTGGCGCTGCTGGCCGCGGTCGTCGCCAGCCTGGTGGCCGGGGCGACCCTGGCCGCCACCACCGACACGCTCGAGGAGCTGCCCGGGCTGCTGCTGTTGGTGCCGGCGGCCCTGGCGGTGAAGGGCAACGTGTTCGGCGCGCTCGGCAGCAGGCTCGGCACCTCCATACACGCCGGCGTGTTCCGTCTCAGCGGTCGCCTCGACACCGTGGTCGGCCAGAACACCGCCGCTGCGATGACCCTGAGCCTGGCGATGGCGGTGGCCATGGCCGTGCTGGCCAAGGGAGCAGCCATCGTGTTCGACGTGTCGCCCACGATGTCGGTGGCGGACTTCATCGTGATCAGCACCGTCGGCGGGGTGCTCGCCTCGGTCGTGGTGCTCGCCATCACCCTGCTGCTCGCGGGCGGCTCGGTGCGCTGGGGCTGGGACCTCGACAACGTGGTCGCCCCGCTGGTCTCTGCCACCGGCGACGTGGTCAGCCTGCCCGCCTTGATCCTCGCCGCCGAACTCGCAGGCGTCGAGGTGGTGACGCCCGCAATCGCCGTGGGCGCCGCGGCGCTGTCGCTGGCCGCCGTGGTCTGGTCATGGCTCACGCCGCGCCGCCTGCTCGCCAGGATCGTCAAGGAATCGCTGCCGGTCCTGATCCTCGCCGCGGTCGTCGACCTCATAGCCGGCGTCGTCATCGAGAAGCGCCTGGAGGACTTCGTGCGGTACCCCGTGATGCTGGTGCTGCTGCCAGGCTTTTTGGGCAGCGCTGGGTCGCTCGGCGGGGTGCTCTCCAGCCGGCTGTCCTCCAAGCTGCACCTCGGGCTGATCCGCCCGGCGCCGCTGCCCGCCCGAGAGGCAGGCAAGGATCTGGCCATGGTGGTGGCGCTGTCGGTGCCCGTGTTCGCCGCGGCGGGGGCCGCGGCTGAGATCGGCGGCAGCCTCGTCGGCGCGGCCAGCCCCGGCCTGGGCCAGGTGGTCCTCGTCGCCCTGCTCGGCGGTGCGATCGCAACCGCCTGCGTGATGGCCATCGCCTACTACTCCACGATCATCGCCGTGCGCTTCGGGCTCGACCCCGACACCTACGGCATCCCGGTCGTCACCTCGTCGCTCGACTTCGTGGGCGCGTTCGCGGTGATACTCGCCCTCGTCGCTGTGGGCGTTGCATGATGGACAACCGCCAGGAGACCTGATGGAAGACAAACCGCGCAATCTGCGTGAAATGCTGGCCGAGGCCAAGGACACCTCCGAGCTGATGGTCGATCTGGCCTACGCCGCGCTGTTCTTCGGCGACCCGGACATGGCCGAGGAGGTGAGCGCCCTCGAGGAGCAGATGAGCGCCCTCGTGCAGGACATGCGCGGCGTGTGCGTCATGGCCGTGCGCGACCCCAGGGAGTCCGAGGGGATGTCGTCGGTGCTGCAGGTGATAAGCGCCATCGAGCGCATCGCCAACGACGCTGTGGACATCGCCCGCATCGTCACCCATCGGGTCGGCATCCCTGCGGAGATGGTGGCCGACCTCTCCGAGGCCTCCGAGGTGAGCCACCGGGTGCTGGTCAGCGAGGGCAGCGGGCTCGCCCGCAGCGACCTGCGCACCCACGAGCTGCCGGTGCAGACCGGCATGCGGGTCATGGCCGTGCGCCGCGACCGCACCTGGATAACCGACGTGAGCGGCGACCTGGTGCTGCTGCCCGACGACGCGCTGTTCCTGCGCGGCTCGCCCGACGGCATCGCCGTGCTGCGCGAGCTGGCTGCGGCCGCGCCGTGGCAGCCGCCGGCGATCAGCGACGACCCGTTCGTGACCGACCTCGACCGCGCCGTGGACGTGCTGGTGGAGATGAAGAACCTCTCGGAAGTGGCGGTGGGCCTGGCCTACTCGGCGCTGGTTTTCGGCGATCTGGGGCTCGCCGCGGAGGTACGCCATCTCGAGGACCGCCTCGACGAGATGAAGGACCGTCTGGAGCTCTGGGTGCTGCGGGCGGCCGCGGACAAGGTGGACCCGTCGCCGCTGCGGGGGCTTTTGCACCTGAGCCAGGCAGCCGAGGACATCGGCGACTCCGCCCAGCAGATGGTGTGGATCGTCGAGCGGCGCGGCGACGTGCACCCGATCCTGGGCATCGCCCTGGGCGACAGCGACGAGGTGGTGGTGCGCTTCGAGGTGCTCGCGGGCAGCCAGGCCGATCAGGCGACCCTGGCCGAGCTCGCCCTCAACATCGAGCCGGGCTTCAATGTGCTCGCCGTGCGCCGCGGCGGCCAGTACCTCTACCGGCCCCGCGGCCAGGTACGCCTCAGCGAGGGCGACGAGCTGATCGCGGTGGGCCCCGACGAGGGCCGCCAGCGCCTGGCCCGGGTCTGCGGCTGGCGCATCGTCGATGACGACGGCGACGGCGCGGGCGAGCTGGTGGCGCTGTCGGGCTGAGCCGGCTCTGCCGGACAGAACCGGCTCTGGCGCGGGCCTGTCGGCTTGCGGGCTTGAGGGCTCGGGATCGGCGGCGAGCGGCGATCCCGCGCCGGTATCGTCAAGGCCCAATGAGCGAGCCGCTGTGCATCCTCACCGTGCATGCCCACCCCGACGACGAGGCGTCCAAGGGCGCGGCCACGATTGCGCGCTACCGCGCCGAGGGGATCCGCACCGTGCTGGTGTGCTGCACAGGGGGCGAGGAGGGCGAGATCCTCAATCCGGCCATGGACCGCGACGAGATCCGCGACAACATGGCCGCCGTGCGCCGTGCCGAGCTGGCCCGTGCGGCGGAGATCATCGGCTACGAGCAGGTCCACATGCTCGGCTACCGCGACTCGGGGATGGCCGAGAGCGACGCCAACGCCCATGCCGACTGCTTCGCCGCGGCGCCTTTCGACGAGGCGGTCGACCGCCTGGTGCGCCTGGTTCGCCTGGAGCGCCCGCAGGTGATCGTCACCTACCCCGACGAGCAGGGCGCCTACAACCACCCCGACCATCTGCGGGTTCACGAGATCACCGCCCCGGCGGTCGGCAAGGCCGGCGACGCCGCCTATCGCCCCGAGCTTGGCGAGGCCTGGGACATCACCAAGGTGTACTACTCGTCCTGGTCACGGGCGCGCCTGGAGGCGCGCCACAAGGCGTTCATGGACCTCGGGCTCAAGTCGCCCTACGACGAGCGCTGGTTCGACCGGCCCGACTCCGACCACAAGATCACCACGCGGGTGTCGATCGAGGGATACGAGAGCGTGCGCCGCGACGGGCTGCTGGCCCATGCCACCCAGATCGACCCCGATTCCACGTTCTGGTTCGGGCTGCCCTGGGAGGTCGAGAGGGCGATCCATCCCGTCGACGACTACCGGCTGGCCGACGGCCCGGGCTGGGTCGAGCTTCCCGAGGACGACCTCTTCGCGGGCATCCGCGAGCGGGTCGGCTCAGCGGCTTGAGCGCTTTTCTGTCACCGGAATGGTTCGAGGCCGCTGCGGCCGCGGCCGTCGCTGTGGGCCAGGCCGATGCGACCGCGGCCGGCGTGGATGCGCTGATCCAGTACACGGTCAAGGGCGGCCCCGACGGCACTGTCCGCTGCCACGTGACGGTCGGCGACGGCCGGGTGACGGCGCTGGCCGAGGGGAGAGCCCCAGCCGCCCCCGACATCGAGATCACCATCGACTACGACACCGCGCACGACATCGTGGCGGGCGCCCATTCCGCCGAGGTGGCCTACATGAACGGCGACATGCGCCTCGAAGGCAGCCACGCCGTGTGGTTGACCGACCTGCACGAGCTGCGAGCGTCGGTGCTCGCCGCGCTCGCCGAGACCGTCGCCTGAGCGTCGGGTCCCGGCGGCAGTGCCGGCCTGCGCGGTCGACCTCAGCGCCGGGCTCGGCCGTCAGCCGCGGCGCTGGGCTCGCTGGGCTTCGAGGATCACCCGGTAGCCGATAGGGACGACCCCCAGCTCTCTCAGCCGCTCGGGCAGCGCTGGGTCGGTGAGCAGCGCCAGGTCGTCGATGCGGCCCGGCGCCGCGGGGTCCACGGCACGTATCTCCTCGCTGTCCAGCGCAGGCTGGAGCGACACCTCGGCCACGCCTGGCCGAGCGTCTGCGAGCACCGACTCCAGGCGCTCCCTGGCGCCGCCGCGCACCAGCCTGAACGTGTCGGGCACGAGCACTCCCTCCTCGGCGGCCAGGCTGCGGAACGGGAAGCCGGCGTCGCCTTCGGCCGACCCGCTCTCCACCCGGATCGGCAGGTCGCACTCGCATGCCAGGTCCAAGAGCACGTCGAAGAACTCCGGGCGCTGCTGCATTGCGCCCAGATGGGTGCTCAGGTGGGTGATGTCGATCCCCCAGAGCGAGGCCCGCTCCACCTGTGCCCGGCACTCGCGGCGCACCTCTTGCAGATCGGCGTGGTCCCAGAGGTCGCCGAGGGTGCGAGGGAAGCCGCCGTCGCCGTCGAGCAGGCTCGGCGCCTGGGTGAGCGGCCCCCAGCGGAAGAAGTCGAGCTCGGAGTTGAGGGTGAGGTGGATGCCCACGTCGTCGGCGGGATGCGCGGCGGTGATGAACCTGTCGGCTGCGTGGCGCGCCCAGGGCCCGGGCATCATCAACGTGGACGTGGTGGCAGCGCCGTGGCGCAGCGCGCTGATGCCGGCCTCGGTGGCGGCATGGGTGGAGCCGATGAGATCGGCGCTGAGGATCAACAGCCTCTGGTCGTCGTCGTAGCCGAGAATGCCGGCGAGAGGCTGCACTTCGCTCACGCCGTCAAGCTAGCCCAGCGGCACGTCCGGCCCGCCGCAGAATCCCCAGAGTCCGGCCTGCGCGGAACGGGCACGGCTCTCTGCAGCGCTCAGGTCCGCGGCATGGGTCGTGTTGGGCTCGTAGGTCAACACCGCGGCGTAGCCCTGTTCCACCAGGTCCAGGTTCACGAACATCATGTCGTCGGTGCGCACCACGTATGCCAGCAGCCGGTCGTACTGGTCGGTGGGCTCGACGTCGCGGATCAAGGTGACAGCGGTCCCCTTAGGCAGCAGCTGCGTCAGGTAGGCGCTGGCCTCGGCCCCGTAGCACTGCACCGGCTTGCTCGGGTGATTCGTCTCGGGCGTGTCGATGCCCAGCAGGCGCACCGACTCGCTGGAACTTTGACCGTCGAGGACGACCAGGATCGTGTCGCCGTCAATGACCTGCGTGACCGTGGCGTTGCACTCGAGCCCGGCACCAGCCTGCTGAGTCGTGGCGGCGTCGTCGGCGATCGCTTCCGAGTCGCTGTCGGCTGCGGCAGCCGAGCAGTGGGTGACGGCAGAGCGCTCGACTACCGAGCAGCCGCTTGCCAGCAGTGCTGCTGTCAGCAGTGCCGCCAGAGCCGTCGGGGCCGCCGCGACCCGGCGGCGCCTGATCGCAAGGGCGTGCGCCGGCGAGACCGCAGAGAGCATCGGCGAACCCATGGCGTGCAGTGTGGAAGCTCCGGCGGGCGCAGGCAAGAGGCTCGGGCGATGCCGAGGCTCAGGCTGCATTGCCGAGCGCGACCTCGGCTTGGCCGTGTGCGCCGCCGGCCTGGCGGGCGGCTTCGAGCACCCTGCGGGCGTCGGCCACCCCTCGGCGGCCACGCCTGCGGGTAGCGGCGTCGAGCGACCACATCGGCGTCGGCGGGATGAGATGAAGCTGATCGGACATGGCTCCACTATGCAGAGGGGGTGTGACACTCTCGTAGAGTCAGGCCATGGACTCCGCCGAACCCGCTGCTGGTGCCCCTTCCGAGGCCGCTGCCGACACCTCGTCACAGGCCCCTGCCGCAACCCCCGAAGAGGCCCGCGAAGACGAAGCCCCTGGCGCAGTGCCCCGCTACGGCCTGACTGTTCCCTTCGACGGCCCGCTGCACGCCCAGCGCAGCCGCTTCGAGGCTCTCGAGCGCTGCGGCTACACAGACGCCTGGACTGCCGAGGCCAACGGCACCGACGGGCTGACCCCGCTGGCTCTCGCCTCGGTCTGGGCGCCGTCGCTGCGCCTGGGCACGGCCATCCTGCCCGCCTTCACCCGCGGCCCGGCGCTGCTCGCCCAGTCGGTGGCATCGCTGGCCTCGGCCGCCCCGGGGCGCTTCGCCGTGGGCATCGGCTCGTCCTCGGACGTGATCGTGGGGCGCTGGAACGGCATCCCCTTCGAGCAGCCCTATGGCAGGGTGCGCGACACGGTGCGCTTCCTGAAGGCCGCGCTCAGCGGCGCCAAGGTCAGCGAGGACTACGAGACCTTCTCGGTGCAGGGTTTTCGCCTCGGGGTGCCTTTGGAGCAGCCGGTGCCCGTGCTGGTGGCTGCGCTGCGCGAGCAGATGCTGCGCCTGGCGGGCCGCGAGGGCGACGGGGCGATCATCAACTGGCTGTCGGTCGCCGACGCCGAGCGGGTCACGGCGATCGTGCGCTCCGAGAACCCGCAGGCCGAGATCGTGGCCCGCCTGTTCGTGGCCCCCAGCGAGGATCGCGAGCAGGTTCTCGCGGCCGGCAAGTTCGCCCTGGCCGCTTATCTCAACGTCGGCGTCTACCGGGCGTTTCACACCTGGCTGGGGCGCGGCGACGACCTCGCCGAGCACTGGGAGCAGTGGGCGGCGGGCGACCGGCGCGGTGCGCTGGAGAAGATTCCCGACCGGGTGGTCGACGACCTGCTGACCCACGGCTCGCCGGATGCCTGCGTGGAGCGCATCGGGCGCTACGTGGACGCAGGCGTGACCACTCCGGTGCTGTCGATAATGCCCTTCGGAGGGATCGACTTCGACGACGCCGTGCGCGACCTGGCTCCCCGGTCCTGAGGGACTCCGGTCCTAGCGGTCCCGGACACTGGGCTACCCCGGTCCTGAGCGGCTCCGGGATCGGCGGGAAGGCCGAGAAGGCTCAGGCTTCGCCGAGCAGCGAGGCCTGGAGCCGCTGCATGCCGGTGATCCAGCGCTCCCGGTCGCCCGCCCGCCGCTGCTCGTAGGTCTTCACCACGGGGTGGGGGAGGATCAGGAAGCGATCGTCGGCCAGCCCCTCGGCTACGGCGTCGGCCACGTCCTCGGGCTCGATCATGCCCTCGGCCCGCACCACGTCCACCGCCAGGCGGTCGTCCTCGGTCATCGGGGTGCGCACGCCCTGGGGGCACAGGCACGACACCCGGACCCCCTGGTGGCCGTGCGTGATGGCGACCCACTCCGCCAGGGCCACCGCAGCGTGCTTGGTCACCGCATAGGGAGCGGTCCCCAGGTTGGTGAGCAGCCCGGCCGCCGAGGCGGTGATCAGGAAGTGGCCGCTGCCTCGCTCGACCCAGCGGGGGATCAGGTGCCGACCGCTGATCACGTTGGCCATGACGTTGACCCTCCAGTTGAAGTCCCATTCGCCGTCGTCGAGCTCGAGGCCGCCGCTGGCGCCGACGCCGGCGTTGCCGCACCAGAGCTCGATAGGCCCGGCCTCGGCCTCGGTGCGCTCGATCACCTCGACCTGGGCGGCCTCGTCGGTCACGTCGATCTGCTCGGCCCGCCCGCCGATCTCGGCGGCTGTGGCCCGTGCGCCGTCGCCGTCGATGTCGGCCACGACCACGCTGCGTGCCCCGTCGGCGGCGAAGCGCCGCGCCAGCGCCCGCCCGATGCCGCTGGCGGCGCCGGTGACGACCACGACTCTGCCGGTGATGTCCATGAACGGGATCGTAGACAGCGCAGCGAACGCCGACCCAGCCAGGACCGCCGCGGGCCGGTCCCGAAGACTCGGCTCGCCCGCGGCCTCCGACGCGCTATGGTCATGGTGTGACGGAAACCATCGACACGGAAACCATCGAAGTCGCTCCCAGCGACATCATTCACAGCGGTGCCGCCTCAGGCGATGCCGCGGTGCGCGATCCCGGCAAGACCGACGAGGCTGTGCTGCTGATAGATCGCCACCTGGGGCACCTGCAGCGGCGAGAGCTGGTCTCGAGCACCGAGATGTCGGACCTGCTGTTGGACCTGCGGATGCTCCTGACCTACGTGCCGACCGATTCCGTGGAGCCGGCTGCGTCCAACTGAGGACCCGGCCTGGGCTGCTCGGCCCGAGCCATTCGGCCCTTCGGCTCTGGCCTATTGCCTGCGGCGGACCGAGACAGCGAGGCGGCGGGCAGCCCGGCCGATCAGCAAGCCGGCCAGCGCGCCTGCGGCCACGTCGGATGCGTGGTGGATGCGCACGTGGATGCGGCTGGCGGCCACCACCGCGCCGAGCGAGTACCACAGCGGCGCCTTGCCGCGCCGAGACAGCATGGTTGCCGCCACCATCGCCGCCGAGGCGTGCCCGCTGGGGAAGCTGGTAGTGCGCGGCGTGCGCAGCCTGTAGGGCGCCGGGCTGCCCTCGGCGGGCCGCGAGCGCCGGAACAGCGACTTGACCGGGCCGTTGATCAGCGCCGACTCCGCGCCGAGCGCGGCGCTGAGCGCCACTGCCGTGGAGATGTCGTCGCGGCGGATCGCCTGGGCCACGCCGAGGGCGTGCCAGAGCACCGAGAAGTCCGCCGCCTCGCTGGCGGCGTAGAAGATCCGGTCGGCGGCGGGGTTGCCGCGGATCGCATCCCAGCGCTCGTCGACGAAGGCGTCGATGTCGCTGATCGTGCGGCGCAGGTCTGCCGCTCTCGTCTTGGCTGAGCTCTTCTCCGCTGGGCTCACGGTGTTCCGATCGTCGTAGGGGGCGCCGAGCCGGCCGTGTCGGCAAAGGCGCGGGCCGTGTCGGCAAAGGCGCCGGCCGGGGTCAGCGCGCCGCGCTGCCAGCGGCGTGGAGTGGCCGCGATGGCCCTGGGGTAGTCCTCGAACATCCAGCGTACGAAGTTGCGGCGAGTCCACGGCGTGGCTGCCGTGACGCACAGAGCGGCGTGGGCGACCCGGGGCCGGGCCAGCAGCGGGATCAGCGCCCGGGCCATGCGGTCGTCCGCGACCAGCTCTCGGCGCATGCTGCGCTCGTATGCCGCCAGCGCCTCGGCAGGGTCGGCAAATCCTCGCCTGAAGTGAGCGATCAGCGTCTCGGCGGCCAGCCGGCCCGACAGCAGAGCCTGGCCGATGCCCTCGCCTGTCATCGGGTCACAAGCCCCGGCAGCATCGCCGGCGAACATGGTGCGCCCGCCGATGAGGGGCAGCCGTGCGATGCGGGCCGGGATCGGCCAGGCGCGGTGCGCCGCCTCGGGCTCTGCGTGGCAGCCGAGCACCTCGCGCACATGGCCGCGGGCCGGCAGCGCCTTCCACATTCGGGCCATGTCGCCGACCTGATGGCGCTCGCGCTGGATACCGAAGCCCACGTTGGCCCTGCCGTCGCCCAAGGGGAACGACCAGCCGTAGCCGGGAAGCAGGTCGGGCTCGAACCACACGAAGAGCTCCTCGGAGGCCTGCTCGCTGACCCCGCAGAAGTACTGGCGGAAGGCGTGCCACTCGCCGCGGTAGCCATTGGCGGCAAGGCCCAGCGCCTTGCGCGTCGGCGACCACATGCCGTCCGCGGCAATGACCATGCGCGCAGTGAGCGGCTCGTGATCGGCGCCGAAGCCCAGAGTCACGCCGTCATCGCCTGCAACGGCATCGCGCAGGGCGACCCCTTCGCAGACGGTCGCCCCGGCACTGCGGGCCAGTCCGACCAGCGCGGCGTCGAAGTCCTGGCGGCGGGCCACCGCAGCGTGGATGCCGTTGCCCTCGGGCAGCGAGTAGCGGATCCGCCGGCCGCGGGGGCTGCGCACCGTCACCCGGCTGACAGCCTGGAACGAAGCCAGGGCGCCGGGGTCGAAGCCGAGCGCCTCGAGCTCGCGCAGGGCCAGGGCGGTGAGCCCGTCGCCGCAGCACTTGTCGCGGGGGAACACGGCCCGGTCGAAGACGCGCACCTCGATCCCGGCACGGGCCAGCAGCACCGCGGCCGCAGCGCCTGCCGGCCCTGCGCCGATCACGGCGACGTCGACGCCGGGGCTCACTGGCCGTCCCCCTGCGCCTCGGTGGTCGTCGGCGTCTCGCCGCCCTCAGGCGGGTCCGGGGCGGCTTCGGTGGTCGTGGGCGTCTCGTCGCCTGCGACGGAGGTGGTGGTCGGCGTCTCGGCGTCGGGATCCGGGTCGGCGTCGTCGGGAACGGTCGTGGTGGTGGTGCTGGACGTGGGCACGCTCGAAGAGCCGTCGCAACGCAGGCCTGTGGGCCGGTACAGGGCGGTCACGTAGTCGATCTCGGTGCGGTCGTCCGCGAAGAAGGTGCGGGTGCGCTCGGTGGTGACCAGCGTGCAGACTTGCCCGACGCCCTCACGGCTCTGCCCGGTCTGCTCGCCGACCGCCCAGCGAGTCGAGAAGAGCTTCACGGTGATCGAGGTGTCGGTCGTGGTCGGCCAGATTAGGACGGCATAGGGCGTGTTGTTGACGATCTGCAGATCCGGCCGCGGGTGCGACACCGTGGCCTCCCGCCCGTATGGGTAGCGCGACAGGTAGATCGAGTGGCTCTGGTACTCGCCGAAGTCGAGCCCGGCGAAGAAGGCGGCGTTGAACAAGGTGGTGGCGTACTGGCTGATGCCGCCGCCCACCGAGGGGACGAAGACGCCGTCGCTGATCATGCCTGCGGACACGAAGCCCTTGGCCCGGGTGCGCACGCCCACGTAGTCGTTCACCGAGAAGGTCTCGCCGGGCACGATGATCGCGCCCTGGGTCAGCTCGGAGATCCTGGCGATGTTGGTCACCCGGCTCTGGCCCGGCGCGAAGTAGGTCGTGAACTCGCCGACCAGCTCGGTGATGCCCAGCGACTCGAAGAACGCCAGGCTGCCTTCGGCGGCGGGATCCTCGATCGGCCGCACGATCACCGGCTCGGTCGCGTGCTGCGGGTCGCGCAGGGCGGCCAGGATGTCGGCGGCGGCGCCGGGCTCGCAGCAGGTCATCGTCGGGGTGCCGCCGCTGAGGTAGACCCGGTCGGTGAACGGGCTGATGAAGAACTCGACGGACTCGCCTCGCACCGCTGAGTCGTCGAAGCGCTCGCGCAGCGCCGCCATCACCGCTTCGCCGTCGAGCCCGATCTCAGGCTCGCTGCCGGAGAAACCGAAGGTGATCCACTGGCGTACCTCGTCCGCTGGTATCCGGTAGCTGCGGTAGTCGCTGGCCAGGCGCACCCCGATGCCGCGTTCGCTCATCGCTGAGGCCTGCGCGATGAGCGCCGCGGCGCCGCGGTCCACGGCCTCGCTGCCCGCTGTCGGCACCTCGATGCGAGCAGTGTCCGCCGAGCGCTGGGCGGCCGCGTCCAGCAACTCGGCACGCAGCGCCGAGACGTCCACCACCGGCAGCGAGCGGGCGTCGAGCTCGGCGAACTCGCCGTCGACCAGCCCGATCTGGGGATGGCCGAAATCGAGCTCGAAGAGGCCCGCCGGGCCTGCGCCGAAGAAGTCCGCCAGCGCCTGCGAGTCGAGCTCGTAGGCCGGCTCGCGGTTCGAGCCCGAGAACAGCGACCCCAGCCAGCGATACGGCCTGGCGACGAAGCTGCCCCGCTCGGCTGCGGAGTCCAGTGCGCTCTCGATGTCGACGCTCACCCCGAGCTCGGCTGCCGTGGCAGCCGCTGTCTCGCCTGCCCAGACGAGCTCGATGCGGCGCTGGTCCAAGCCCGCGGCTTCAAGGCGCTCGTGGGCTTCTTGTCGGCTCAGCCTGGCCACGTCGACCTCGGCGACCGAGGCGCCGCGGGGCAGGTCCCCGCCCAGCCAGACATCGTCGATCAGCCATCCCGCCACGACCAGCGCGATCACCGCGGCAACGGCGCCGGCGGCGATCTTCGCGGCCTTGAGCGCCGGCAGCTCAGCGGCCTTGGCGACCAGCGCGGCGATGACATCGGCGGAGGCCCTCAAGGCCTTGGCCACCGGCAGCTTGGGCATGATCGGCCAGGCTAGTCAGGCCCCGTCTCAGAAGAGTCTGGGATTAGCGGGCGCCAGGCCGCGCAGCTCGTCGTAGTCGACCTCCACCCAGTCGATGCTGCGCGAGCGTGCCAGCACCCGCGCCTGGGGCTTCACCTCCTGGGCGACGAGCACGCCGCGCACCGGGCGCAGCCGCGGGTCGCTGTTGAGGAAATCGAGGTAGCGGGTGAGCTGCTCCACGCCGTCGATCTCGCCGCGCCTCTTCACCTCGATCGCCACGGCGTTGCCCTCTGCGTCACGGCACATCAGATCGACCGGCCCGATGTCGGTGGGGTACTCGCGGCGCATCAGGCGCAGCCCGTCGGCGATGGCGGCCGGATTCTCGGCCAGCAGCGCCTGCAGATGAGCCTCCACGCCGTCCTTCTGCAGCCCCGGATCGGCGCCCATCTCGAAGCTGATGTCGCTGAGCACCTCACAGAAGACGATGGTGAGCGTCTCGCCCTTGGGGTTGGTCACCGTCCAGGCGCCGGTCCAGCCGCCGCCGGTGTCGTCGGCCTGCTCGGTCGGTGCGGCCGGTTCGGCCGGTTCGGCCTGCTCGGCTTGAAGGCGGTTGGGGGCGTTCATCCAGTTGAGCGGCTTGTAGGCGCCGCCGTCGCCGTGGACGGCCACACAGCCGTCGGCCTTGACCATCACGAGCCGCAGCGCCTCGGGCAGATGGGCCGCCAGACGGCCCTGGTAGTCGACGGTGCAGCGGGCGACGACGAGGCGCACGGCGCAGAGGCTAGGACCTGAGCGGCGGCGGGTCGAAGCCTCGGCGGTCGCAGTCCCAGCCTCAGCCATGAGTGGCAGGGTCGCCCGGGCAGGCGCCACAGCTTCAGGGGAGCGCGCAGCACGCTGTTAGGGTTGCTGGCCCAGGGCCGTTAGCTCAGTTGGTCAGAGCGCCTGCTCGACACGCAGGAGGTCACAAGTTCGACTCTTGTACGGCCCACCCGCACCCCGCTGCCGAGGATCGACTCTCATGGCCGACGAGCAGCTCGAACAGCTCCGATCGAGCATCGACGACATCGACGACGCCCTGATCACGATGCTGGCCGACCGCTTCAGGATCACCCAGGCGGTGGGGGAGCACAAGGCGCGAACCGGCCTGGCGCCTGCGGACCCCGAACGCGAGGACCGCCAGATCGCCCGCCTCAGGGCCATCGCCGCCGAGGCCGGCCTGTCGCCGGACTTCAGCGAGCGCTTCATGCGGATGGTCTTCGCCGAGGTCGTCAGCCGTCACCAGCAGACCGCGACCGAGATCTGAGCGGCGGGCCCGGGGCTCGGCGGCTCAGCAGCGGCGGCGGGGCAGCGTGTTGCTGAGGCTCAGTCCACGTGGATCGTCTCGGTGCGGGTGGTGACGAGCCGACGCTCGGCGATGCGCCAGCCCGTCTCCGTGCGGCGGTAGCGGTCGTGGTAGCGGATCTGCATCACGTAGTCGCTGCGGCTGCCGTCGGCGGCGCTGCGAACATGGTGGGCCTCGCACGACACGACGCCGCGGGCCCCGCCGTCGCGGGCCTCCTCGATCTGCTGCATGCCGATCCGGTGCGAGGTCTCGTCGTAGCGCTCGATGCTGCGCACGGCGGCGGCGATCTCGTCGGTCCCGCGGCGCACGCCTCGGCCGCTGTCGAGCACCCCGTCGGCACAGAACACCTCGGCGAGCCCGTCGAAGTCGCGGCGGTCCACGGCTCGTGCATAGCGCGCCGACAGCTCGGCGATCTCTGATCGGTCGTCGTCGCTGAGCGAGTCGGTCATCACAGCATCTTCGCAGAGTTAGGCTCTGCCGGCGGCGATAGCGGCCGCACCGCCCGACTGCGCTGCCCGATGACCGAAGCCTTCGCCCCGACCGACCTCGACGATCAGCCGGCGCAGCGTTTCGCGCAGATGCTCTTCGAGGGCTTCGTCGGCTACCACGAGCGCTTCGTGGAGATCACCCGCCGGGCGCCACAGCGTTTCCTGCAGCGCCAGTACGTCGAGCACCAAGCCGATGCCGCCGAGCGCCTCAACGTCCACAAGCGCAGCGTCTGGGCGGTGGTGGACGAGGCCCGCCCGATGCTTCCCGAGGATCGCAGCGAGGCCCGCGCAGCCTGGATCGATGCCCGGCGGCGCTACGTGGCGCTCGTGGCGGACCGCCCTTACCTGGAGCTGGCCGAGACCTTCTACAACTCCGTCACCCGTCGCCTGTTCGAGATCGTGGGCCTCGACGTCGAGATGGAGTTCCTCTGGCTGGGGCCCACCGCGCTGCCCGCGGACAACAAGGCCAACGCCGAGTACGCCGTCTTCACCGCCGGCGGCTCGCTGACCGAGGCGCTGCGCGGGGTGCTGGGCTCCACCCCCTTCGCGGACGGCTTCGCCGACCTGGACCGCGACGTCGCCAACGTGGCCGCGCGCATCGAGGGCCAGCTGCGCGACATGTGGGACGGCCACGTGGACGCCATCGAGATGCTCGAGCCGGTCTTCTACCGCAACAAGGGCGCCTACCTGGTGGGCCGCCTGCGCTGGCTCAACCGGGTGTCGCCGGTGATCCTGCCCGTGCTGGCCGACGACGACGGCCTCTACGTCGACGCCGTGGTGCTGACCGAGTACGCGGCCAGCCGCATGTTCGGCTACACCCGCTCGTACTTCCACGTGCTGTGCCGCCGGCCGGCGGCGGTGGTCGGCTTCCTCAAGAGCGTGCTGCCGGTCAAGCCGGTCGCCGAGCTCTACACCTCGCTCGGCTACAGCCAGCACGGCAAGACCAACCTGTTCAGGGCGCTGTATCGCCACATGGAGCACTCCACCACCCGCTTCGAGAGGGCCAGAGGAGCGCGCGGCATGGTCATGGCGGTGTTCACGCTGCCGTCGTTCGACGTGGTGTTCAAGGTCATCAAGGACCGCTTCCCGTCGTTCAAGCGGACCACGCCCGAGATCGTGCGCCGCCGCTACAAGCTGGTCTTCGGCCACGAGCGGGTGGGCCGCCTGGTCGACGCCCAGGAGTTCCTCAACCTCACCTTCAAGCGCGACCGCTTCTCAGAGGACCTGCTCGACGAGCTGCGCAGCGACTGCACCCGCATGGTCAGCGTCTCCGACGACGAGGTGGTGCTGCACCACGTCTACACCGAGCGGCGCCTGTACCCGTTGGACCTGTACCTGCGCGAGATGTCGCCGGACCGCGCCCGGCGGGCGGCGCTGGACTACGGCAACGCCATCAAGGACCTGGCGGCGGCCAACATCTTCCCCGGCGACCTCTTCCCCAAGAACTTCGGCGTCACCCGTCACGGCTCGGTGGCCTTCTACGACTACGACGAGCTGAGGCTGCTGTCGGACGTCAACTTCAGGCCGATGCCTGCGAGCCGCGACTACGACGACGAGATGCAGAACGAGCCGTGGTTTCCGGTGGACGCCGACGACGTGTTCCCTGAGGAGTTCAGCACCTATCTGCGCTCGCCGCGCATCGTCGGCGAGGTGATGGACGAGATCCACCCCGAGATCTGCACGGTCGAGTTCTGGGAGAACATGAAGGCCGAGCACAGCAGCGGCGTGCTGCACGACTTCTACCCGTATCCGCTGGAGCTGCGCATCCCCAGAGGCTGAGCGCCGGCGGCGCTGCCGCGGCTGGCATTGGCAATGCAGGCGGCGGGCGTGGTCTGCTTGGGCGATGAAAGCGATCGTGCTCAACGACAAGGGCGGGCCTGAGGTTCTGCGCATGCATGAGGTGCCCGACCCCGTGCCGGGGCCCGAGGAGGTGCTGGTGGCGCTGCGCTCCTCCGCCGTGAACCGGGCCGACCTGCTGCAGCGGATGGGCCTGTACCCCGGTCCGCCGATGACGCATGAGATCCCGGGCCTGGAGTTCGCGGGCACGGTCGTCGAGGCCGGCGCACGGGTCACCGAGCACGCCGTGGGCGACGCCGTGATGGGCATATCCAACGGCGGCTGCTACGCCGAGCGCCTCGCCGTCCACGAGCGCCAGGCGATGGCCGTGCCCGAGGCGCTGGCGCTCGAGGACGCCGGCGCCTTGCCCGAGGTGTTCATCACCGCCTGGGACGCCCTGGTGCGCCAGGGCGGGCTCACCAGCGGGCGCTGGGCGCTGGTGCATGCGGGCGCATCTGGCGTGGGCAGCGCGGCAATCCAGATCGCCAAAGTCATCGGGGCGAAGATCGCGGTGACCGCATCGGCGGGCAAGCACGAGGCGTGCCGCTCGCTCGGCGCGGACCTGGTGATCGACTACCGCTGCGAGGACTTCGCGCAGCACACGGCGGAGGCCACCGGCGGGGCGGGCGCCGATGTGATCCTCGACGTGGTCGGCGGCGACTACCTGCCTCGCAACCTGGAGGCGCTGCGCAC
Source organism: Acidimicrobiales bacterium (assembly GCA_965214285.1). Taxonomy (GTDB): domain Bacteria; phylum Actinomycetota; class Acidimicrobiia; order Acidimicrobiales; family Aldehydirespiratoraceae. The sequence continues at coordinate 2,553,012 of OZ243946.1, read as the reverse complement.
CGACGGCCGCATCGTCCAGGTCGGCGTGCTGGCCGGCAAGCCCGTGCCTTTCGACGTGGGCGCGCTGATGCGCAAGCGGGCGACGCTGATCGGCACCACGCTGCGAGCCCGCCCCATCGAGGCCAAGATCGCCATCACCCGCGAGTTCGCCGCCCAGATGCTGCCTCATGTGGCCGCCGGGCGCCTCGCCCCGCTGATCGACAGCCGCTACCCGTTGGCGGAGGTGGCAGCGGCGCACGAGCGCATGGCCGCCAACGCCAACGCCGGCAAGCTGGTGCTCGACATCGCCTGAGCCGATCGGGGCGCGCCGTCCTCAGCGCTGGTCGATGGGCACGTAGTCGCGTTCGGGCTCGCCGACATACACCTGGCGGGGTCGGGCGATGCGCGAGCCCTGCTCCAGCATCTCGTTGTAGTGCGCCAGCCAGCCGGGTGTGCGCCCGATGGCGAACAGCACCGTGAACATGTTGCGCGGGAACCCCATCGACTCGTAGATCAGGCCGCTGTAGAAGTCGACGTTGGGGTACAGCTTGCGGCTGATGAAGTAGTCGTCGCTGAGGGCCGTCTCCTCGAGCTTGAGGGCGATGTCGAGCAGCGGGTTGGCGCCGGTCACCGCGAACACGTCGTGGGCGATCTCCTTGATGATGCGGGCCCGTGGGTCGTAGTTCTTGTAGACGCGGTGCCCGAAGCCCATGAGGCGCTGCTCGCCTGCCTTGACCCTCTCGATGAAGCCGTCGACGCTGTCGTAGCTGCCGATCGAGTCGAGCATCTCCAGAACCGACTCGTTGGCCCCGCCGTGGCGCGGGCCGTACAGCGCAGCGCAGGCTGCGGCCACTGCGGTGTAGGGATCGGTGTGGCTCGATCCCACCACCCGCGCCGTCGTCGTCGAGCAGTTCTGCTCGTGGTCGGCGTGCAGGATCAGCAGCACATCCATGGCCCGCTGGAACGCCGGGTGGATCTCATAGGAGTTGGCGATCTGGAACATCATGGCCAGGAAGTTCGTGGGGTAGTCCAGCGAGTTGTCCGGGAACACGAAGGGCTGGCCTACCGAGTGGCGATAGGCCGAGGAGGCGAATGTCGGCATCTTGGCGATGAGCCGCACCGCCTGGGCCATGCGGTTGTCGGGGTCGTCGATGTCCTTGGCCTCCGGGTAGAAGGTCGACAGCCCGGCCACGCCGCTGGACAGCAGGCCCATGGGATGCGCGTCGAAGTGGAAGGCGTCGTACATGCGACGGCGGAACTTCTCGTGCAGGTAGGTGTGGTGGGTGATCTCGAACACCCAGTCGTCGAGCCGACGGCGGTCCGGCAGCGAGCCGTGCAGCAGCAGGTAGGCGACCTCCAGGAAGGTGCTCTGCTCGGCGAGCTGCTCGATCGGGTAGCCGCGGTAGCGCAGCACGCCGTTGGCGCCGTCGAGCTCGGTGATGGAGCTCTCGGCCGCGCTGGTGGTCACGAAGCCGGGGTCGTGGAACCAGATGCCGGGCAGCAGGCTGCGCCAGGCTGTGGCGTCGACGCCCCCGTTGACGATGGGGATCTCGAGCGAATCACCGCTGCGGTTGTCGGTGATCGTGATGCTCTCGGGCACTGAAACTCCTAGCTCCGTTCTCCCTGCGGCGGGCGACGCCCGCGAATCTAGACGCCGGAGGCTGTGGCAGGCACAGCGACGTGCCGGCCCCAAGACCCCGATGCGCCATGCAACCTATAGGGACGAGCCGTCGTGACGGCCACGGCCGGCGGCTGAGGGCCGGCGGCTACAAGGGCGAGTTGTCGTGGCGGCGGCGGGGGAGTCGCTCGCGCTTGCCGACCAGCATGTCGAGCGCGGCCGCGATCTCGATCCGGGTGTCGGCAGGGTCGATCACGTCGTCGATGGCGCCCCGCTCGGCGGCGACGTAGGGATTCAACAGGCGCGCCTCGTAGGCCTCCTGAAGAGCCTGGCGCTCCTCGGCGCTGCTGCGACGGCGCAGGATCTCCACAGCGCCCTTGGCGCCCATCACGGCGATCTCGGCGCTCGGCCAGGCCAGGGCGATGTCGTTGCCCATGGGCTTGGAGTCCATCACGATGTAGGCGCCGCCGTAGGACTTGCGAGTGGTGACATTCACCCTCGGCACGGTGGCCCGGGCGTAGGCGAAGGCCATCTGCGCGCCGTAGCGGATCATGCCGCGCCACTCGGTGTCCTTGCCGGGGTAGAAGCCCGAGGTGTCCACCACGGTCACCAGCGGCAGGTTGAAGGCGTCGCAGAACGACACGAAGCGGGCGCCCTTCTGCGAGGCTGCGATGTCGAGGGTGCCGGCCACGCTCTGGGGCTGGTTGGCGACGATGCCCACCGGCCGCCCGCCGATGCTGGCGAAGGCGGTGACCAGGTTGGCGGCCCAGGCCTGCCTGGTCTCCAGCATCGCCTTGTCGTCCACGAAGCACTCCACGATGTCGCGCACGTCATAGGCGCCGTGGGCCGATGCGGGCAGCGCCTCGTAGGCCTCGGGGGTGCGGCGCTGCACCGGATCGGAGGTCGCCTGCAGCGGCGGGTCGGTGTCGGTGTGGTCCGGCAGATACGCCAGCAGGTCCGCGGCCAGGCTCAGCGCCTCGGTCTCGTCGGCCACGCAGAAGTCGGCGACGCCGGAGGTGCGGGCATGGACCTGAGGCCCGCCGAGCTCGTCCGCGGTGATCGGCACCCCGGTGAAGGTCTCGACCATGAACGGGCCGGTGACGAATGCGTAGGAGTCGTCGGCCATGATCACGAAGTCCGCGAGGCCGAGCAGCAGAGCCGGCCCCGACACCGCCGGGCCGCTCACGATCACGATGCTGGGCACGACGCCCGAGCAGCGCGCCAGCTCGCGGGCGGCCTGGCCCCAGCCGTCGAGCGCGCTGGCGCCCTCGGCGAGATCGGCGCCGCTGGATGCGAGACGGATCAGCAGCGGCAGCCGCTGCTCGCGGGCGGCGCGGGCGCCCGCGGCGATGGAGTGGCCGTCCGAGGGCGTGAGCGCGCCGGCGTTGTCGGTTCCGCGGGCGTCGATCTCCAGCACCCGGCGCCCGTGAAGGTCAGCCGAGCCCGCCCGCACGAAGCCTGCCGCGCGCGCCCTGATGTCGGCTGTGCGCGAGAGTCCGGGGGCGCTTTGGGCCATGGCCGCAGAATCTAGCCGTGCGCTGCGGACGCGCTCACGGCGCGCGGCGCTGCCGGCGGCCTGTCGGGGCCGGGTCCGGGGCCTCCACGAGCCTCACGCCCATCGCCTGCGGGCCGAACTCGGCGACGACTTCGTGGATCTTCTCCACCACCACGCGGGCACTGGCTGCGGGGTTCATGCGGCGGGGCAGCGCCAGGCCGACCTGGCGGTCGCTGAGGCCCTCCACGCTGATGCAGCGCCAGCGGCCCTGCGGCTCGGGCTGGGTGGGTACGGCGCTGGCGGGCACCAAGGCCGGGGCGAAGCCCTGAAGCGCCAGCGAGGTGAGCAGCCGGAAGCCGTCGAGCTCGGCACGGGGCGCCAGGACGACCTTGGCACGCCTGGCGTCGATCTCGATCTGGTCCCGGAAGGCCGTTCCCGCAGGCGGCAACAGGATCTCGTGCTCGGCCAGGGTCTCGAGGCCCACCTTGTGGCTCACAATGCCCTCGGGGTTCTCGGCTCGCTCCGAGCGCCCGATCGCGACCGCGCTCCGCGCCAGCGGATGCGACTCGGGGGCGATCACCACCCGCTGCTCGGAGAACAGCATCGTGGTGTCGATGTCGGGGTCGTCGACGGGCAGGTTGACGACGGCCAGGTCGAGGCGCCCCGAGAGCAGCTGCGGCAGCAGCGACGTGGTGGTGGCCTCGACGAAGGTCAGATGTACCCGCGGGTGATGGCGCGCCATCGAGTCCAGCAGCGCCGGGGCCAGCCAGATCGCGGTGGTGCCGATCACCCCTGCCCGAACCGAGCCGGCCACGTCCTCGCGCAGCGACAGCAGGTCGTCCTCAAGCGCCCGCAGCTCGTGCAGCACGCGCCGGGTGCGGTCGGCCACGATCTCGCCCTCGGGGGTCAGCTCGCAGGTCTCGCGGTCGATCAGCACCTCGCCGAGCTCGCGCTCCAGGCGCTTCACATGGGTCGACACGTTGGACTGCACCGTGTGCAGCGCCGTGGCGGCAGCGGAGAACGAGCGGTGCTCGGCCACTGCCAGCAAGGCCTCCAGACGACGCAAGTTCATCGCTTGTAACGATAGCAAATATCTTCTGAAACTATTGCAGCGATGGCCCGGCGCTGCTTGAATGGTCTCTGCAGAACAGCTCCCGAGCCTCCCCCGGATCGGTCGAGCGTTCCGGTGCGGGATACCCCGATCCCCGCATCAACTGAAGAAGCGGCTGGCAAGTCACCCCGACCGCCAGTCGCTTTTTCGTTGTCCCGCAGGCGCTTCCGCGCAGCGCTGCGTGGCCTAGCATCTGCGCCGATGAGCGATCCCGGAGCGGCTGTGCGCCAGGGGGCCTGCGAGCCGGGCCGGGGGTGCTCGTGAGCCTCACGCTGGGCATCGACGTCGGCGAGCTGGTGCTCGCCGCGCTCGCGGTGAGCGACGATCTAGGCGCCACGCGGGTGCTGGAGCTGGGCGAGGGCCGTGCGGGGATCGCCGCTGCGGTCGGCGCAGCGCCGGACAAGACAGTGCTGGTCGGCGACGCTGCCCTGGCTGCGCAGGGAACGGTCATCACCGACCCCTTGCTGCGTGTGCGCAAGGGCCGACGAGGCGCCCTCGAAGCGGTGATCGCCCACGTGGTCGCCAAGGCCGTCGCCGACGGCTCGCAGCCTGAGCGCGTCGGTGTGGTGGTGCCCGACGACTTCGATGCAGCCGAGCGCAGCGGAGTCGTCGCGGCCGCCAACTCCGCCGGCATGACGGCCGTCACCACCGTGCCGCGCTCCGCGGCGCTGTCGCGCGGCTCTGCGCTTGCGATCGCGGACGAGCTGACCCAGGCAGCCTGCGGCGCGGCGGCGATCGCCGCGGTCGACGCTGTGCCGATCCTCACCCGCGAGGACGTGGGCGGGCCGGTCGAGTTGCCTGCGCCGTCGGCGACCGGGGACTCAGAGATGGCGCCGTTGCGCGAGGCGCCGCATCGATCCGCGTCACGGCCCTCCGCGCCGGCCGAGCCTGACGCCACGCTTGTCGCCGCCGGCCGGGCGCACGGCGCGGCCCAGCGGCCGGGCCCCGCTGCGCCGGCGCAGCCCTCGGTGCAGCCCCGACCGGCCATGGCGCCCGCTCCGGCTGCCTCGGCTGTCTCGGATCTGCCGCTGCGACAGATCGCTCTGGGCGGCCTGCTGGCCGTGGTCGTCCTGGCCGTCGCAGGGATCGTGCTGTTGTCGGGCGGCAACGGCGACGACTCGCAGGCCGAGGTCAGCGAAGCCCTCGGCGACGGCGCCGAGGCGGATGCGACCGCCGAAGAACCCGCGGCGGCATCCAGCGCACCCCCGGCGCCTGCGGAGTCCGACGCGCCCGCTGCCGGCACCCCGTCCACGTCCTCGTCGACGACCTCCTCGTCGACGACCTCCTCGTCCACGTCTACAACCAGCACCACGTCCAGCACGACGGTGCCCGAGACGCCCGCGGGCCCCGAGTCGCTGGTCCTGCTGGACAGCGGGCTGCGCTTCGCCGCCGGCGGATTCAGCGGCTTCGGCAGCGATGCGACGGCGCTGCTGGACGCAGCCACGGCGGCGCTCGGCGCGGCCGACTACGACTCGGGCCTCCTGGCGGACTCGAACTGCCTGGGCACCCGCAGCCGCTTCGTTCGCTTCGGCGGCCTCGAGCTGGTGTTCACCGAGACCGCCGAGACGCCAGGCACAGCCCTCTTCAGCCAGTGGCATCTCAGCGGCGACGGCGCTGCCGGCTTCACCGCTCCCGACGGGCTCAGCCTGGGCACCAGCGTCGGCGCCCTGAAGGCGGGATTCGGAGACGACCTGTCGCTGGTGGCCGCCTTCGAGGGCGAGGATCTCGGCGTGTTCTCGGTGGTCAACCCCGCCAACGGCTCGGCCGTCTACGGCCTGACCGACGCATTGGATGCCGAGGGCGTGGTCATCGAGCTGTGGGCAGGCGAGGGCTGCACCAGGGTCTTCACATAGCCCGAGCGAGCGCTCAGCCCCAGTTGCCGCGCGCAGGTTGCAGCGCGCCGCCGCCCGACAGTGCCCGGTTTCTCAGCCGGCGGTGCGGGCGCGGATGATGTTCAGCGCCGAGCCTGCCTTGAACCACTCGATCTGGTCGCTGCTGAAGGTGTGGTCGGCGTGAAACGAGATCGTCTCGCCGCCGGGCCTGGTCACCTCCACCAGCACCGGCTTCTCGGGCGCAAGCGACGCCAGGCCGCGCACTGCGATGCGGTCGTCCTCACCGATGCGGTCGTAATCGGCCGGGTCGCAGAAGGTCAGCGGCAGCATGCCTTGCTTCTTGAGGTTGGTCTCGTGGATCCGGGCGAACGAGCGGGCCAGGGCGACCACGCCGTTGCGAAAGCGGGGCTCCATGGCGGCGTGCTCGCGGCTCGATCCCTCGCCCATGTTCTCGTCGCCGATCACCACCCAGCGGATGCCGGCTGCGTGGTAGTCCTCGGCTAGCTCGGGGAAGGGCTTGACCGAGCCGTCGATCTGGCTCTTGCCTTGGCCGGTCGCATACTCGCTGCCGTCGGCGGCGCTGAAGGCGTTGACCGCCCCGAGGAACAGGTTGCCCGAGATGTTCTCCAGGTGGCCCCGGTAGCGCAGCCACGGCCCGGCCATGGAGATGTGGTCGGTGGTGAACTTGCCCCGGGCCTTCACCAGCACCGGCAGATCCTGGTAGTCGTCGCCGTTCCAGGGTTCGAAGGGCGTCAGCTCCTGCAGGCGGGTGCTGTCGGGCGCGATGCGCACCTCCACGCCCGAGCCGTCCGCGGGCGGCGCCACGAACTTGTTCTCGCCGGGGTCGAATCCCGCATCGGGCAGCTCGGTGCCCAGCGGCGCGCTCAGCCTCACCTGCTCGCCGGCGTCGTTGACGAGGCTGCCTTCGATCGGGTCGAAGTCGAGGGTGCCCGCCAGCGCCAGGGCGATGACCGTCTCGGGGGAGGCCACGAAGGCCAGCGTCTCGGCGTCGCCGTCGTTGCGCTTGGGGAAGTTGCGGTTGTAGGAGGTGACGATCACGTTGGGCTTGCCAGGGGTGTGGCCGTCCTCGGCGGAGCGGTCCCATTGGCCGATGCAGGGCCCGCAGGCGTTGGCCAGCACCACCGCGCCGAGCGCCTCGAAGTCCGCCAGCAGGCCGTCGCGCACGATGGTGGCGCGCACCTGCTCCGAGCCGGGCGTGACCAGCAGCCGGGTGCGAGCCCGCAGCCCCAGCGCCGCCGCCTCGCGGGCGATCGAGGCGGCACGGGTGATGTCCTCATAGGACGAGTTGGTGCAGCTGCCGATCAGGGCCGCGGAGATCTCCAGCGGCCAGCCGTTGGCGCGTGCCTCGTCGCCCAGGGCCGACACCTCGCGGGCCAGGTCCGGGGTGCGCGGGCCGTTGATGTGCGGGCGCAGGGCATCGAGGTCGATCTCGATCACCCGGTCGTAGAAGCGCTCGGGATCGGCTGCGACCTCGTCGTCTGAGCGCAGGTGCTCAGCGACGGCCCGTGCTGCGTCGTCGACGTCTTCGCGCCCGGTGCTCTTGAGATAGCGCGAGACGGCGTCGTCGTAGGCGAACAGCGACGTGGTGGCGCCGATCTCGGCGCCCATGTTGCAGATCGTGGCCTTGCCGGTGCAGCTCAGGCTCGCTGCGCCGGGCCCGAAGTACTCCACGATCGCCCCGGTGCCGCCCTTCACGGTGAGGATCTCCGCCACCTTCAGGATCACGTCCTTGGGGGCGCTCCAGCCGCTCAGTTCGCCCGTGAGCCGCACGCCGATCAGCTTCGGCCAGCGGATGTTCAACGCGAAGCCGGTCATCACGTCTACCGCATCGGCGCCGCCGACGCCGATGGCGACCATGCCGATGCCGCCGCCGTTGGGGGTGTGGCTGTCGGTGCCGATGATCATCGCCCCCGGATAGGCGTACTGTTCCAGCACGACCTGGTGGATGATGCCCGAGCCGGGCTTCCAGAAGCCGCCGCCGTAGCGGGCGCTGACCGACTCCAGGAAGTCGTAGACCTCCTCGTTGTTGTCGAGAGCGGTCAGCAGATCCTGCTTGCCGTCGATGCGTGCCTGGATCAGGTGGTCGCAGTGGGTGGTGGTGGGCACGGCCACCTCGTCGAGCCCGGCGGTCATGAACTGCAGCCAGGCCATCTGGGCGGTGGCGTCCTGCATGGCCACCCGGTCGACGCGCAGATCCACATACGACTCGCCGCGCTCGAGCTCCTGGTCGGGGCGGTCCAGGTGGTTGACGAGGATTTTCTCGGCGAGCGTGAGCGGGCGGCCGAGCCGCTTGCGCGCCGCGGATACGCGCTCGTCGAGGGTGGCGTAGGTGCGCTCGACGAGCTCTATCGGGGTGCGGGCGGCGACGGTCATGGCGGTACCTCGTTGTGCGACGGGCGGGAGTCTTGGCTCAGCCTATGGCCGCCGTGGTCGCGCCGGCTGCCGGCCTGCTTGCGGGCACGACGGGCACGGAGGGGAGGCACGGCGCGCAGAGCGGGCATGGAGGAGAGGCACGGCGGGCACGCGGGCCGCTCGCCTGGGCCTCAGCGGAGCTTGGCGATGACCTCGCCTGCGTACCAGTCGATGGCTGCGGTCTTCTCCTCGAGCGTCTGGGTGTCCGGCCCTGGCTGGTAGGCGTCGCGAAAGCCCACGATCACGTCGGTCACGCCGGCGTCGGCGAGGCGCTCGATGCCCTCTGGGGAGTAGGCGTCGATGCTGATGGCATGAACCTCGAAGGGCTGATCGGCCCGGTCGTGACGCCGCCGGGCCTCGTCGACCACCCCCATCATGCGGGCCAGTTCCTCGGCGCTGCCGCCGCCGTGCATCCAGCCGTCGCCGAGCCGCCCGGCGCGTTCGAGGGCCATCTGCGAGTGCCCGCCCACCAGTATCGGCACCCGCTGGGTGGGCACCGGGCACAGCTTGATGGCGTCGAAGTCGTAGAACTCGCCGTGGTGCTCGACGTATTCGCCGCTCTGCAGGGCACCGATGATGGCGATCTGCTCGTCCATGCGGGCGCCGCGCCGCTGCCAGGGAGTGCCGGTGACCAGGTAGTCCTCGGGCCAGGGGCTGGTGCCGACGCCGAAGGCGAAGCGCCCGCCGCTGAGCACGCCGACGGAGGTGACCTGCTTGGCCACCAGCACCGGGTTGCGCACCGGCAGCTTCACCACGAACGTGCAAAACCGCAGACGCTCCGTGACCGCCGCCAGGGCCGGGATCAGCGAGAACGGCTCGATGAAGGGCTTGCCGTCGAGGAACTCGCGTGCGCCGTCGTCGGTGTAGGGGTAGCGGGCGTCCGAGGCCTGCGGGTAGCAGATCGAGTCGGGCACCACGAACGAGTCGAACCCTGCCGCCTCGGCGTGGCGTGCCAGCGCCGGGTACAGCGCCGGGTCGGTCATCGGCTCGGCATAGGAGAAACGCATGGCGACAGTCTGACGCGCAGCGCCCCGTTCGCCCTGATCGCGTGCCAGGCTCAGTGTGAGCGGCTCAGAGCGCGGAGCGCAGCACGCCTGCCGATTTCGGTCGCCGATGTCTCAAGGGTCACTGGTCTCTCGCGCCACAACATCCCAGGCGCCAGGATTCACGGCACCGGGTCAAAGCCGAGCAGACGCCGGGGCCCAGGGCGAGCGGCTCAGAGCGCCGGCCAGGCGCGTCGCCGCCGTCGAGAGCGCGAGCGCCGCGAGCGGTCGCCCAGTGCCCAGGCGCGCCGCCACTGCCCGGACTCCGGCCCGGTCAGGCCGGGGCTGGTCCCTGCGTGCGCCCGCATCCGGGCCTGGTACCAGTCCGTGGTGGCCTCGTCGGCCAACGCCGCCACCTCGCGCTCGATGCGTGCCGCGAAACGCGCCGCGTTCTCGCCGTCGCCGGCGCGCAGCGGCCGCCCGAAAGTGACCGAGGTGACGCTCGGGCGCGGCAGCGTGCGGCCCTTGCGCAGGATGCGCCCTGTCCCCTGAAGGTGTACCGGCACCACCGGCGCGCCGGTGCGGCCGGCCAGATAAGCCGCGCCGCCCCGGAAGGGCTGGCCCCAGCCGTCGGGGCTGCGACCGCCCTCGGGGAAGATCAGCAGGCTCCAGCCCGCCTCCACCAGGTCGGCCGCGGCATCGGCGCTGCGCCTCGAGACCCTGGCCCGCTCGATGGGGATGGCACCGATGGCCAGCGCCGAGAGCGACCCGCCGAGACGGCTCGCGAAGAAGTAGTCCGCGGCGGCGCCCACCACGATCTTGTGGCGCCACGGCTCGGGTATCGAGGTCAACAGCAGCGGCGTGTCGATGTGGCTGTGGTGGTTGGCGGCGAAGATCAGCGGCCCCCGCAGGCCCGCCAGCCGGTCCTGGCCGTGGCGTCGGGGCGAGGCCAGGCCGCTCACCAGCAGGCGCATCGGCCCTTCCACGATGGCCGCCCGGGCGATGCGCGAAGGCGTGCTGCGAGCCCAGGCGGTGTCGAAGTCGATGCCGGTGCCGGGCTTGGCGGGCAGCGGCGCTGCCTGGCGCGGGGTGCTCGGCGCTCGGTACGGGAAGCCCAGCGCCCGCAGCCGGCGGGCCGGCGAGAGCGCCGCGGGGAGCCGGGGCAGGCCTGCCTGGCGGGCCAGCCTGCTCATGTGACGTCCGCCATCAGGATCGGCGGGTTGTGCAGATGGGTGATGCTCGGCCGCGGCCCCACCACGTCGGCTGCCATCTCCAGGGCGTCGGACATCGTGGAGGCCGGCTGGAAGCCGAGACGGCGCACCGAGCGCTCCTCGCCGCCCACGATGATGACCCGGCCCAGCCACTCCAGGGCGTGCGCGCCCCAGTACCACATGTAGAAGGGGTGCACGCCGTGGTAGGCGTAGCCGGTGCGGTACTGGTGGACGTACCACTCGTCGGTTGCGAACTGCTGCTCGTACTTGGACTCCAGCTCCGCGGGGTCGGTGGTCTCGGCCAGCACCTCGAAGAAGTCGATGTAGCTGGGGTGGTGCACCGGGTGGAACTCCCAGGGCGTGGGATGGCTCATGATCAGCACCCCGCCCTCGCGCACCAGCGGCTTGCCCCGGTACATGTTGAAGAAGTAGCCCAGCCCCAGACACATCACCAGGATCGGGTTCATCACCGAGTTGACGTTGTAGGGGCAGATGTAGGGCAGCCCCAGGGTGAGCACGTCGGTCTGGCCCTCCACCGGCACCAGGTGCTGCTCGAAGCAGTTCTGCAGCGTGATCTCGTGGACCGCGTCCACGTCGCCTGCCTGCACCGAGGTCAGCTCATAGGGCGCCCGCCAGCCGCCGAAGATCGAGCGCCGGGTCGACCTCGGCAGCATCTCCAGGCCCTTTTGCATGCCGATGAAAGCGGCCCGGTCCTTGGCCGTCCACTCCCATTCCCGCTTCTGCAGCACCGCCAGCGCCCCGTCGTAGCCGAAGGTGTTGTTGTTGATGGTGGTCTCGATCTGGAAGATGCGCGGGCCGTTGGCCTTGATGACCTCGCCCTGTCGCCAGTTGGAGTGGTGCAGCTCCGAGCTGTGTCGGTCCATGAAGCTCCGCGAGGCGCGCATGGTGGCCACGTTGTGGTGATGGCGGACCCCCGGGTAGTCCGACAGGCCCGTCGCGGTGGACTTCCAGCCGCCGTCCATGGAGACGATGTTCAGGTTCACGTAGATCAGCAGGTCCGACTCGGCGGCCCGGCGGTTCATGGTGACCTGCTCGTCGTGGCGGGTCAGGCCCAGCTCCACCATGCCGTCGGGATCCTCGGCGTCGTGGTTGTAGAGGGCGCCCTGCGGCGCGAAGGCGTCGTACACGCGGTCGCCGAGGCAGTGGCGCAGCTCGGCTTCGGTCATGCGCCGGTGCAGGGCCAGCGCGGCGATCAGGTGGATGTCGTCGACGCCCGCAGCGGCTGCGAGGTCGAGCACCTGCTCGATGATCCGCTGGCGGATGTCGGGGGTGCGCATCGACGGCAGCGGCAGCGACAGGTCGTCGAAGGCGATGGTGAGCTTCATGCCCGCGAACAACAGCGAAGGCAGCGGGTCGTGCTCGATCGGTTCGTGCAGCGCCTTGCGGATCGCCTCTGTGGGGTCGGCGAGGCCTGCGAGCGGCTCGGCGGGGTAGATCACCCGGCTGCGGTCCGCCGGCAGCTTCTCCAGGCGGAAGCCTTCGCCGTGGTGAAACAGGATCGGCGGGGTCGATCGGTCTACGTCGAGAACGAAGCCCGGTCGGGGATTGTGGCGGCGGTTGTCGGATGCCATCTGGGAACCTCTGGGCTCTAGCGGGCCCGGCCGGCGCCGACCGAGGCTGCCACAGCGTGCGTCCTGCGGTCTCTGTCGGCGGCGAGCGGGCCGATCGGGATGGTGCGGTTGGGTGCGCCTGCGGACTTCGACCAGTGCTCGATCAGCCAGCCCCGCCGGCGGGCGATGGCCGCCAGCTTGGTCTCGGCGTTGACGGCCACCGGGAAGCCGACAGCTTCGAGCATCGGCAGGTCCGAGCTCGAGTCGGCATAGGCCACGGCCTCGCGCAGGTCGATGCCGTGATCGGCGGCGTAGTCGACGATCAGCTGGTAGCGGGTCTCGCCGGTGGGCGGCGCAGCCGTGAGCCGGCCGTCGAAGGCGCCTGAGGTCTCGCTCATCTCAGCGGCGATGATGTCGTCGAACAAGGGCCGCAGCGGGTCGACCACGAAGTCCAGGGCGCCCGTGATGAGCAGCGTGCGATGGCCGAGACGGCGGTGCTCTCGCACCCGCCGGATCGCGGCCGGGAACGACTTGGCGATCAGCAGGTCGCTCATCATCTCCACCGAGTCGCGGCGCAGCCGCTGCACCGGGGCGTCGCTGTAGCGGCGGTAGAAGTAGCGCAGGAAGTCGCTGCGGTCGACCCGGTCCAACGCCAGCAGCTTGGGCGCCTCGCGCAGCGTCTTGAGGGTGAAGCGCAGGCGGTCCGCGGCGTCGAGGCGGCGGGTCGCCAGCCAGGCATACGACGACACCACGTTGCCCGCGATGAGCGTGTTCTCCAGGTCGAACACCGCTAGCTGACGCTGCGGCGAGAGCACCTGGCTGCGCAGGCGCTGGTTGCGGCTGCGGGACCGGGTCGAGCTCGGCGCCATCTTCAGGCGGGCCTGGCGCACCATCGACGGCAGGTGGATCTGCTGCACATAGGTCGGCCAGTGCACGGCGGTGGGGTCCATGCAGTACTCGGCGCGGTCGGCTTCCTCCAGGCTGTCGGCCAGGGCGTAGAGGTTGTCGAGCTGGTACAGCGCCTCGCACTCGGCATAGGCGCCGTAGAGCTCCACGTAGCCGTTGGCGCGTTCGAGCTGCTCCTTGCGCTCCTCGAGCTCGGCGCCGAGCTCGGCCTGGCGGCCCCGCAGCGGCAGGGCGTCGAGCACCCGCTCGCCGATGTCGAGGCCCTTGCGGGCACGGCTGAGCTGACGGGCCACCCGGCCGCGTCCGGGGAAGCTCCACTCGGGCACAGCGATCGGCTGGTTGCGCTCGTCGTACACCGGGTGATCGATGAACCAGGAGCGCACCAGGTCCACGAGCTGGCCGTATTCGAGCGGGTTGGCCGACCCGGAGGCGATCTGGGTCACGTCGGTGCGGGGCGAGCCGTCCTCGTCGGCGACGGGGCCGCGGGCGCAAACCGCCAGGATCGTGGCCACCACCAGATCCACGGGGATCACGTCGATCACGCCCTCGGGCACGCCGGGGAACTCCTTGAGCAGGCCTCGTGCATAGGCGGCGATCACCGGCTCGGCCATGCGGAAGCCGCGGATCCAGCCCGGCGAGGGCTCCGCCAGCGCCGACTCGATGATCGAGGGGCGCACGATGCTGACCGGCACGTCGCCTCTGGTCTCGGTCAGGCTGCGCTCGCCGAGGGCCTTGGTGAACGCATAGGCGTCGGGGAAGCCGAGGCTGGTCGCCCGGGCGCGCCCGCTCAGGGTCATCTGCTCGTCGACCCACTTCTGGCGGAGGTTCTCCACCCGCTCGGCGATGGCGGGCGTGCCCGCGGCGCCGAGGGATCGCACGGCGGTCTCGCGCAGGGCGGCGAGACGCTGCGGGGTGCGGCTGGCCTGCTCGGCCTCGCGGCGGGCCTGGTGGGCGTTGGCGGCCTCGGCGCGCCAGTCCACGTCGACGTAGAACGGCGACTCGTCGACGAGCTGCTCGGGCGCCTTGCCGCGGCGGCTGCCTGCCACGTAACAGGTCGACACGGCCACCAGGTGCGCCGGCTCGCCCGGTGCTAGCCCTCCCGGCGTGGGCTCGCTGCGGCGCCGGGCGGCCTCGGCGAGTGCGGCGGCGACCCGGCCAGGGCCGAGCATGTTGATCTCCACGGCGTCGTCGAGCGCCGAGTCGAAGCTCACCGTGGCGGCGGAGTGGACGGCAATGTCGACGGTCTCCAGCAGCGCCCGGCCCTCGTCGTCGAGACCGCACCCGTCGACGCCCACGTCGCCCGCCACGGCATGGATGCGCCGCTCGCACATCTGCTCGAAGGTCTCCGCGGCTGCGTCGGTTCCGGCCGCGTCGCTGCTCGCCGCGTCGGCTTGGCCGGTGTTGTCGGCCTGGTCGGCTTCGCCGGATTCGCCGGATGCTGCCCGCAGACGCTCGAAGGCGTCGTTGTTCAAGATGTCGCGCTGCACCCGCTGACGGGCGCCGCGCCGGCCCGGGCGCACGATCAGCACCAGCTCGCAGTCGGGCACCGTGCGCAGCAGGCGCTCCACCAGCGCGGTGCCCAGGAACCCGGTCGCGCCGGTGATGGCGATGCGCTTGCCTGCGATCGATTCGCGGATCACGGCCCTATGTCTACACGAAATCTCTACCAATTGGTAGAGGCAGGCGGGATTTCTGCTAGAACAGGGCGCGGTGAACGGCTCGACTCGTGATCGCATCCTCGCCGAGGGGCTGAGAGCCTTCGGCACCGACGGCTTCGCCGCCACCTCGCTGGACGCCCTCGCCGACCAGCTCGGGATCCGCAAGCAGACGATCCTGTACTACTTCCCGTCCAAGCAGGCGCTCTTCGAGGCGGTGATCGACGCGGCGGCGCTGGACCTGGCCAAGGTCTTCGAGCAGGAGGCGTCGCGGGGCCTGCAGGGCTTCGCCCAGGTGGAGGCGATCGTGCGACGGGTCTTCCGCACCGCCGTGGCCCAGGCCGAGCTGCTGGGCCTGGTGCGCGAGGTCACCCGTCCGGGCTCGCTGTCCGCGGACCGCCTGGCCACCCAGGTGGCGCCGGTGGTCGACCGGGCGCTCGCCTTCCTGGAGCGCGAGATGGACGCCGGTCGGCTGCGCCGCAGCGACCCCACGATGCTGCTGCTGTCGCTGTACTCGACCGTGGTCGGCGTGGCCACCGAGCTGGAGGTGCAGCGGGCCATGGGCCTGGCGCCGACGCTGCGAGCCACCGTCGCCCGCCGCCAGGAGCTGATCCGCTTTCTTCGCTCCGCCCTGGAACCGGCGTAACGCCCCGGTCTGCGGGCCGGGCCGTGCTCGCCCGGGCGCTCTCGCCGCGCTCGGGCGATGGCCGTCCGGCTGAGCTGCCGGCGTAGGGTCACGCCCCATGCCTGAGATTCCGGACTTCCGCAAGACCACCGTGGAGGAACTGGCCGGCCGAGTGCGAGCCGGCGACTGTTCCGCAGCCGAGGTGACCGAGGCGGCGCTGGCCCGCATCGCCGCACACGACGGCGAGCTCAATGCCTTCGTGGCCGTCGACGCCGACGCCGCCCGCGCCCAGGCAGCGGCGCTCGACGAGCGGATCGCCGCCGGCTCAGACGTCGGCCCGCTGGCCGGCATCCCCATCGGCGTCAAGGATCTCGAGGACGCCGCCGGGTTCCAGACGGTGCGCGGCGCCATGCACCTGCGAGACAGCCCGCTGCTCGATGCCGACAGCGTGGAGGTGCGCCGCCTGCGCGCCGCGGGCTGCGTGGTGATCGGCAAGACCAACACTCCTGAGTTCGGCTGGATCGGTGACACCTACAACCCGGTGTTCGGCATCACCCGCAACCCCTGGGACACCGAGCGCTCGCCCGGCGGGTCCTCCGGGGGCACCTCGGCGGCTGTCGCCGGAGGGCTGGTGCCGCTGGCGACCGGCTCAGACGGCGGCGGCTCGATCCGCATCCCGTCGGCGCTCACGGCGCTCTCTGGCCTCAAGCCGTCGCAGGGGCGCATCCCCGCCGGCCCGACGCCGCTGGGCGCAGCCGACCTGTCCACGCTCGGCCCCATGGCCCGGCGCATCCGCGACGTGGCCGTGGCGCTCGACGTGGTGGTCGGGCCGGACCCCAGCGACCTGCGATCGCTGCCCGCCATCGAGGGCTCGTTCCGGACGGTCTGTGACGATCCCCGTCCCCCAAGGCGTCTGCTGTGGTGCCCGTCGGTGGAGGGCTCGCCGGTCGACGACGAGGTGCGCGGGGTGCTGGAGACGGCGCTGGAGCAGGTCCGCGGCCAGGGCGTCGAGGTGGTCGAGAGCGGCCCGATCTTCGACCGCAAGAGCGGGCGGCCCTTCCTGTCGCTGTTCTTCGGTTCGATGCTGCCCGCCTACCGCGAGGTGATCGGTACCGACGCCTACTACGAGGTCACGCCGGGCTTCAGGGCGATGCTCGACGGCGCGCTGCCGCTGGTGACCGTGGACTCCGTGGAGGAGGCCCGCAAGGCCGCCCAGGCCATGTCGATCGAGCTGGCCGCCGCCATGGAGGGCTTCGATGCCGTGATCACGCCCACCACCGTCGGCCAGGCGCCCCGATGCACCCAGGAGGGGACCGTCAACGGCGAGCAGACGCCCATGTGGATCGCGGCCACCCCGCCGTTCAACATGACACGCCGCCCGGCGGGCACCACCTGCGCAGGCTTCGTTGGCGACGGCATGCCCGTGGGGATGCAGATCGTCGGCCATCAGCTCGGCGACCTGCGGACCGTGGAGCTGACGGCCTGGGCCGAGGATCTGCTCGGCCTCGACCCGATAGCCCCGTTCCCCAACTGAGGCCTGACCCGCTGGTGCTAGCCTCTGCTCCCCGGGCCGTTAGCTCAGTCGGCTAGAGCGCTGCTTTCACACGGCAGAGGTCACTGGTTCGAGTCCAGTACGGCCCACCCGCCAGTCCATCGCCCGGTGCCTGTGGACGCGACGTGAGTCTGCGGGCTACAGGTGGAGTGCAGGCCAGAGCGCAGGGCCGAGAGCGACCACAGGAGTCATTTTGACTGAGTCCCGCTCTCGGGCCGCTCCGTGGGGTAACCTGCCTGCATGGCACCTGCCGAAGCTCCATCCGCTCTGCCTCCGGCCCAGCGAGTCGCGGTTGACGAACTTAGGTTCGACCGGCGTAATCCGCGCCTGCAGCTAGAGCAGGATCTCGACGATCAGGACGAAGAGCTAGAGCTGATCAAGCGGCTGTGGCGGGACTTCGCGGTCGATGAGATCGCGCTCTCAGTCGCCCACAACGGCTACTTCGAGCACGAGCCTCTCTTCGCCAGTCGCGAAGAGGGTGAACTCGTCGTCGTGGAGGGCAACCGACGCCTCGCAGCAGTCCGACTGCTGTTGGACGGCGAACTCCGCAAGACGGTCGGTGCCACGGACCTCCCGCGAATCACCGCGGAACGGCGCGAAAGCCTCCGCAGCCTACCCGTCGTCGAGTGTGACCGTCAGGACATCTGGCACTACATCGGCTTCAAGCACGTCAACGGTGCCCAGCCATGGCAGTCCTATGCCAAGGCCAAGTACGTAGCCTGGGTCCACAATGAGCTGGGAGAGCCGCTCGACTCGATCGCTCAGCGGATAGGCGATCGCCATACAACTGTCAAGCGGCTCTACCGCGGGTTGATGGTCCTCGAGCAGGCGCAGACTGCTGGCCAATTCGATCTCGACGACCGGTGGAAGAAGCACTTTTCGTTCTCGCATCTCTATACTGGTCTCGATTACCCGAATACTCCGAACCTCCTGGGTATCGACAACGAAACGAGCTATGTGCCGAACCCGGTACCGAAAGATCGGTTGGAAGACCTGGGCCATCTCTGCCTCTGGCTCTACGGCAGTAAGGCATCCGACCGTCGTCCGCTGATTCAATCCCAGAACCCGGACCTCCGCGTTCTGGACAGGACGATTGGCAACAAGAACGGCTTGGCTGCCTTGCGCCGAGGACTTCCGCTCGGCGTAGCTCACGAGCTCTCGATTGGCGACGAGGAACTCTTCCGTGGACACCTCGTGGACGCTCGTAGCCTTCTCCAAGCCGCGCGCGGCAAGCAATTGACAGGTGACTATGGGGACGCTGACAATATGGGCATCGCCAACGAGATTCTTGATCTGGCAGACCACCTGGTTCAAGACATGGAGGATAGTCGGAGGTCGTCGCGCGGGGAGAGACGAAAAGGGCGATCGCGCCAGTGACCCTCAGTCGCGTCTCGATCTCGGCATCGAGTAAGCCTCCAGATCTTGCCGACTGGCTGGAACTGAAGGCCCTGGCATCAGATGACGGGAATTCAAGCCTTCAGGATCTGGTTGCAGAGTTGCGCCGCAACGGTTCGACGGACGCCGTTGATGAGTGGGACGCTTCGCTTGACTTGCGTGGAGAGACGACTGAGCGACTTGGAGGGGATGCCTTTTCGGAAATTGAGGATCGAGTGGATAGTGCGGACTCTGGCTATCCATTTGAAGTAGGCCACCAATCGATTCAGGTCGCGCCATCGATTGATGATCGGACAAGCACCTATCTCTTTCTTCTGCTTCTCAGCCAATTTGGGGTCGAGGCTGGCAAAGGGATTGGAGTCCATCCGGAACGAGATTTCGAAGATATTGCTCTCGAGTCTTCAAAGAGATACTTCGGGCTCAACGAGGAGAGCGCCAACGATGGAGATTATCTATTTGGGTTTCCGCGTCGAACCAAGCCACCGGGATTTGTAGATGCTCTTGACAACCTCACGAGGCGACTCAACGAGGGAGGAGGTGCCAGACGAGGGAAAGTAGCCGCCTCACGGAAGGACGCCGGTTTGGATGTTGTTGTGTGGCGGGGCTTCCCTGACCGCCGTCCGGGTCAGATGATTGCTTTCGGTCAATGTGCCGCTGGCCGTAATTGGCGGGGCAAGATCAACGATCTGCCGGAACCCGTTCATTGGTGTCGAACTTGGATGCTCGATACACCCGCGGCGCTTCCGGCTAGGATGTTCTTCATTCCTCACCGGCCCGAGATCGAAGAGTGGGAGATAGGTGCGAAGCTCGGTGGCATTCTGTTTGATCGTTGCCGCATCTCTCTGCACGCGCCGGTCCTACCGGATGCTGTGCAAAAGCGTTGCGAGAAGTGGTGCAGCGCTGTGCTCAAACAGCGGGTGATGGCATGAGACATCGTTTCCATGCGCTCTGCCCGTATTTCGCGATGTTTCCTGAACAGTTCGCCGAACGATGGATCGGTGAACTCACGGATGAGGGTGATCTGGTGCTTGATCCGTTTTGCGGGCGCGGCACCACGCCGTTTCAGGCTCTCCTCATGGGGCGGCAAGCAATGGCCGGCGACATCAACCCAGTGGCGTACTGCGTCACCGCCGCCAAGACCCAGGCCCCCGTATTTGGAACGATCCAGCGTCGAGTACGTGAACTCTCCAAGAACTACGAGCCCACGAGATGGGCACCTCGGGCAAGGTGTCAGCCCGGTTTCTTCAAGGCCGCCTACACCGAGCGAACACTGGCCCAACTGCTGTACCTGAGGTCGGAGCTGAACTGGAAGAACCGCAGGGCGGACGCGATGGTGGCCGCGCTGGTGATGGGGTCGCTGCACGGCGAGACCGAGCGGTCCCCGTCGTATCTCAGCGCCCAGATGCCGCGCACGATCAGCACCAAGCCCGCCTACTCGATGAAGTACTGGTCAGCTCGAGGCCTGTTGCCGCCCGAGCGAGATGTCTTCGAGTTGCTTTTACAGCGGGCTAGGTACCGGTACGTTTCGGAGCCTCCTCAGGGAGCGTCGGAGGTCATGCTCACGGATTTCCGAGAGCTTCCTCGCATGCGGCGCACAGTCAGTCGGCGCTCCGTGGCGTGCATCGTAACGTCGCCGCCGTACCTCGACGTGACCGACTTCGGAGAAGACCAGTGGCTGCGGCTCTGGTTCCTCGGTGGCCCTCCTTATCCTACGCGTCGCCGAATTTCATCGGACGATCGGCATGAGTGCCCGACTTCCTACTGGCGCATGATCGCGGACTTCTGGCGAATGGCAGGACACATGGTTCGCCCGGGGGGACACGTGGTCGTTCGGCTCGCTGGTAAGGGCCTTGCTGCTGAGGACCTTGTTCAAGGCCTAGTCGGTTGTGCTGAGTTCTCGCCCGCTGCGGTCTCGCTGATTGAGTGGGAGCAAAGCGAGATCGTGCGCCGTCAGACCGATGCCTTCAGGCCTGGATCGAGGGGTGTTCGCTTTGAGATCGACGCCATCTTCCGTGTCAGCTGAAATCCCTGGTCTTCATGAGGGCTCCGATTCGGGTGGGGTGAGGGCTTGCTAGCAGACGAGGTGGACGTCGTCGGGGGTGATCTCCGACAGCGGCTTGATCCGCCGTGCCGGACCGACGGCCCAGGCCGGACCGCTGGACCGACAGCCTGCGGCGGGACCGACCGCTGCTAGCCTCAGTGCCCCGGGCCGTTAGCTCAGTCGGCTAGAGCGCTGCTTTCACACGGCAGAGGTCACTGGTTCGAGTCCAGTACGGCCCACCCGCACCCCCCAGATCGAGGCGGGCATGGATTGTCGTGGCGTCCCGCCTGGCTAGGGGTCAGCGCGCCGATCCCGCCGCTGCTGTCGCCAGGAGGCAAAGCGGTCGGCGATCCCCTTGCCGTCCGCCTTCTCAGCCGGCTCAGGCCGCTTGAGGTTGCGCTTGAGCGAGTCCTCGGTGGTCTTCTCGTGATAGAGGATCGGCTTCATCCCTGGGCCGATGTCGGCATTTCGGTACCAGTCTGCGATATCCGCGGATCGAGGAGTCCGTCGGCGAGCGTCACCCGTGGCCTTCTCGGTGACCAGGACCGGCTTCGGCCCCTTGCCGACATCGGCTGCGGCTTCGTCGACGTGCTCGTCTTCGCTGGTGGAAGGCTGCATTGCCATGCTGCACCCTACCTCTCCGCATCGACGCCTATGAGCCGGCTTGGGGGGTGGCCTTCTCAGCGGGTGGTCAGGTTGGGTCGGCGGGGGTGAGGGCTTGCCAACAGACGAGGTGCACGTCGTCGGCGGTGATGAACGGCAGTGGCTCCGGCGGCGCATAGGGCGGCAGGCCTAGAGTCTCGACCACCTCCATGATCTCGCCGGCCTGGTCTGCCGGGTTCTCGCTTCCCTGCATGGCGACTCGGACGGAGCGCACGGTCCGTTCGGGCAGGGGAGCGCTGAGCGCGTTCATGGCGGCGTCGATCCGCTCCTGGGTGAACCCGGCTGGCGGGCTGGATCGCAGGATCTCGGTCGCTGTGCGCAGCGCCTTGGGGATCCTCGGCTCGATGTTGGCCTTGTCGGACAGGTGGTTCCAGCCGGCCACCACGTCGGCGCGGGCGGCCTCCCAGGCGTCGAAGGCCCGCTCGGTGGTTGCGTCGTCGAGCACCCTGGGCGTGTCGAAGCCGTCGGCGGGGCGGGCCAGCTCCAGGCAGTCCAGCGTCTTGTTCAGCACCGTCACGCCCCCCGCAGACTTGCCGCCAGCGTCCGCCGCCAGTCCGGCTGCGTCCGCGCCGCCTGTGGCCTGACTGGCGGCGCCTGTCTCAGCGCCGCCAAGCGCCATGGGGGTGCCTGCGTCCGCTGAAGCCTCGGTGAGGTCGAGCTCGACGTAGCGGAACAGGGCCTCGTCGTGGTCGGCCACCCGCAGGCAGAACACGTACCCCCGGCGGCTGGCGCCCATAGCCCCAGGCAAGGCGACCATGCCCGAGCCCGCACCCCAGGGCAGCCGCTCGAAGGACTCTTGCCGTCTCTCGGCGATGCCCGAGCGCAGCTCCTGGCGGAACTCCTCGCCCGACATCGCCCCACGCGCCGTCCTGCCCTCCTCGAAGATGCCGGCCTCCTGGTTGCGCAGCCGCTCGATCTCCTCACGGGTCTCCGAGAACGTCTGCTCACGGCCTTGCTGGCGGGGCAGCACCTGCGGCGCGCCGATGCTGGCCGCGGCCTGCTTGATCTTGGAGTGCAGCCGCTCCTCGAGTTCGAGCATCTCGTCGAGGCGCGAGTCGGGGAACACGCAGCGCACGAACACCTCGGCGTGGTGCGAGCCGATCCGGTCGATGCGGCCGTGGCGCTGCACCAGCCGCATCGGGTTCCACGGCAGGTCGTAGTTGATCACGTGCTGGGCCTGTTGCAGGTTCACGCCCTCGGCCAGCACGTCGGTGCAGACCAGGATGTCGTAGTTGTCGTCGTCGCGGCCCGGAGGCGCGTCGGCGGTCGCAGGCGCGAACCCCCACACGGCGTCCTCCTTGGAGCGGGTGCCGCTGGAGCCGGCCAGCGAGACGATCCGCCCCCGGTAGGCGGCCAGCCGGTCGTCGCCGGTCACGGCTTCGGTCAGGTAGTCGTGGATCCAGTCGACCGTGTCGGCGAAGTAGCTGAAGATCAGCACCTTGCGGCGGTCGCGGGTGTCGTCCTCGCCGATCCCGAGCCGGGCGGCCTCGGCTGCGATCGTCGCCAGCTCGTCGGCCAGCGCCGCCAGGTTGGGGTCCATGGAACGGGTGACCTGAGCGGCCTCGGCGCCCAGCGAGCGCAGCAGGGCGCTGTCCGCACTGGCCCGCTCCCGCAGCAGTGCGCTATCGTAGAGATCGGCGCTGGTCAGCGGCCCGGCGTGGTGGTCGAGCCACTTGTCGATCTCGTCCGCGTCGTCGGAGTCCGCTGCGGCCCAGTCGGCCAGGGCCTCGCCTACGGCCACCTTGCCGTGATCGAGCAGCGACACGAAGGCGTCGCAGCTCGTCGCCATCCGCTCGCAGGTGCCGGCAAAGGCGTGCGGGGAGGACTCGAAGCGCTTCAGCAGGCCCGAGCGCAGCAGCCCGACGATCCGGCGCTCATATGCCACCCCCTCGGCGGCCTCCTCCGCGGCGTCGGGGTCGCCCGCTAGCAGGTAGCTCGAAGGCTCGTAGCGGGCCAGCGACAGCACCTCGGGGTCGTCGGCGTCGCTGTCGGGATGCAGCGCCTTGGCGATGCGGTCGAAGAAGCCCGGCAGCACCGAGTCGAAGTCGTATTCCACCTTGAGCACCCGAGGCGTGGGGAACACGATGTGCTGGTTCTCGCCGCTGTCGAGCGTGATCTGGTCGTGGGGGTACCAGCGCTTGACGAACTTGCGGGTGCGGCGCACCGCCACCGAATCGAGCACGTCGAAGAGCAGGTCCGGGCTCAGGTCGTCGGGATCGACCGCCACGGCATCGGCGAAGTGGCGCTGCAGCGACGGGATGCCGTTGGGCGCGAAGGCGGCGTCGTTGCGGATGAAGTAGCCGAGCTGGTGATACAGGTCCCAGAGGCTGTTGTTGACGGGCGTGGCCGTGAGCAGCACCAGCCTCTTGGGCGGCGAGCCCTCCAGCAGCTTGCGCAGGGCGGCCGCCCGCTGGGTGGACGGGTTGCGCAGGTTGTGCGCCTCGTCGATCACGACCATGGCGTAGTCGTTCTTGGCCGTGCGCAGCTTGTCGCTGGTCCCTGTCTCGGGGTTGAGCTGGCGGTCCGCGGCGAGGTCCTCGAAGGAGAGCAGCTCGAATGGAAGGTTGTGCCTGCTCTTGAAGGTGCGCCACGGGCCGTCGCGCAGCGTTGCCGGCGCAACCACCAGCACCCGCTGGCGGAGCTGGATCGCCGTCTCGGTGATCAGCGCCCCGGCCAAGAACGTCTTGCCGAGGCCTACTTCGTCTGCGATGAGCACGCCGTGGTGCTCGCTGAGGATCCGCTTGGCCCGCCACAGGCCGTCGGTCTGGAACTGGGTGAGCTGGATCGGCGAGCCCTCAGACTCTTCCTCCAGTTCGGTGCCGTAGCGCTCCCAGAGCATGCGCAGGTAGACGATCCACGGCATGTGAGGCGCGAAACGCTGCTCGAACACGGCCGCGAGGTCGTAGTCGTCGGCCTCCTCCCATAGCTCGTCGAACCAGTCCTGCACGCCGCGGACCGCCGTGGGGGAGTAGCTGCCCAGGTTGAGCTCGGCGTTGCGGGCCAGCCCCGCATAGGTGAAATTCGACGAGCCGACGACCACGCCGTGGGTGTGCGTGCCCGCCAGGAACGCCTTGCCGTGCAGGAAACGGGTGCCGAGCCGCCGGACCTGCACGGTCGGCGACTGCAGCCAGGCGACGACCCGCCGTTGGGTGGAGTCGATCTCGTGGGTGAAACCCAGTAGGTTGCGGTCCTTGACGAGAACGTCGTCGTGGCGGTCGAGGGCGTGCGCCAGCCGCTTGCCCTCGGCGCGCTCGGGGTTGGCCGATTCGGCCTCGGGGCCGCGCAGGCGCCTGGTCCGGTTCTCGGGCACCGCCGGCTCGGCGCCCAACAGGATGCGGGTCGCAGCCGGCAGATCCAGCGCGTCGGCCAGCAGGCCGTAGCCGCCGAGGTTGAAGTAGGCGCTGGCAACATCCAGCCGGATCGGGTCGCGGTAGGCGGTGGCCGCGTGGCTGATGAACCCGTTGAGCGAATCGGCCACCGTGCGCCCGTGGCGGTTGAGCGCCAGCTCCGGCTTGGGGTCCGGGGCGGTCGGGTCCGTCGGGGCGGTCATGCCGGGCTCCCGGTCTGCGGGTTGTCTCGCCAGCGGCGGAAGTGCGCCAGCACCGCGGCGTGGCGCTCGCTGTAGTCGGTGGTGGCGTGGAACGTGTCGTAGATCACGGCCAGGTCGTTCTCGTCGAGGTCGTAGAGCAGGGCCACGCAGGCATCGAGTTCGCAGATCAGGTCGTCCTTGATCACCGGATCGCTGGTCGAGCCGACAGGCACGCCTACGGCCTCGGCCCATCCGGCGTAGCGGTCGTCCACAGCAGCAAGCCGGCCGGCGATCTCCACCACCCGCCGCCCGAGCGGATCGTGGTCCACGTCGACTTCGGGGATCGGGAAGCTGTTGATGATCGCGAACGTGACGTGCAACTCAACGGTCGTGCGGGCGTACCAGTCGAGGATCATCGAGCACAACACGCCCAACAGGTATGCCTCGTGGCGCTCGCTACCTTCAATTCGTAGCAAGTAGGGTGCTGAATGGATCGGTACCACACGCGGCGGAATGAGGGCGGCGAATACAGTCCGTCTTTCTGTTGCCCGAGTGATGTCACGGAAGGCGATACGGGGCCGCCAGCAAGGCAACTTTGACGGGTCAGCAACAACGGACTCGGGAAGTTCGCTGAAAGCAGAATTGCCAGTTCGATGCTGGCGACGGCGCTTGTCGTGCAGTTGTGCGGTTATCTCTTCGGCGTCAGCGGAGGCGTAGTACTCGCCGGTGTCTGGTTCCCACAGATTGAAGGATCTGCCGCCGTACACCGGCCAGAAGTCCTCTGGGGCACTCACTGCCTTCGCTCCCGAGTCGAGGACGAAGCGGTGCTTGTCGATGGTGGCGTCGAGCTCGCGGACCGGGCGGAAGCGCCCCCGTCGAGGAGCATGAGCGGTTTGTCGGCCGTAGCGTGCAGTTCGGCAACCGGCCGCATCCGCCATTTGCTTGCTTGCTTGCTTGCTTGCTTGCTTGCTTGCTTGCTTGCTTGCTTGCTTGCTTGCTTGCTTGCTTGCTTGCTTGCTTGCGGATCCTATCGCATCAGCCCGCCGGTCTAGGCACGGATGGGATCTGATCTTTCGGTAGACCTCCAGGACATTCTCGGACGGCAATGAGGACAGGGGCAAGGATGGGAGCGCAAGTGTGCTGGACCATCTCTTCAATTCGTCCAGGGCCACTTGAAGCTCTTGGGTACTGCCTTGAAACTGTCTCAGGCTCGTGAACGGGCCACTCAGCATGATGTTGTCGGCGGCCTCACGGAAGGGAGCCGTGGCCTTGGCAACAGAGTCGGCGGCCTTATGGAAAGCGCAGAGACCCACCGAGAACTGTCGATGCACCTCATCGAATACCCATCCGTCCGTGTTCACCAACACGGTTACATCAGTCAGGGTGGTCTCGACCATCACGGCACGTCGCCAAGGCTCATTGCCCTTGTCTGACAATGCGGTACGGGGCAGCACTATACCGACGCTCCCTTTCGGAGTTGCTGCAAGCTGCCAGAAACGCCAGGCAAATGCCTTGTAGAGGTCGGTATCGCCTGAACCGAGCTCAGGGTAGGCGCTTCGAAGCAGGGCTTTCAGCTCATCCACCGCGTTACGTTCTTCCTCGCACTTGGATGCCAGGTCAGAACGCTGCGACTCAAGCTCGTCGATGGCCTGGTTCATGACCCCTACGCCCTTGCCGCGAATCCCCGGCAGGTAGCGGCCCCACCAGACCTGCCTCTCAATCTTGACCTTCTCCCATGGCGGGTTGCCGAGCAGGCAGTCGAAGCCGGACCGATCCCGCAAGAACACCTCCGGAAACGCCGCCGGGAAGTGCAAGGGCCGGTGCGTCTTGATGGCCGCTCGGACGGCTTCGGCGCCAGCAGCGGACCTGAGGGCGTCCTTGGCGAAGTTCTCGGGCAGGGTGCAAGCCCCCACCCAGTGCGCGGTGATCAGGTCGAACAGGGCCACCGCGCCCGCGTCCTGCACGGCCTGGTGCGCCTGGCCGTGAGCGGCACGGGCTTCGTCGATCTCGGACTTGGTCGCATCCGAGGTGTGCGCCAGGCGTTGCAGCGCTTCCCGTGCGGTGTCCAGGGCGGCCGTGATCTGGCTGCTCCACAGCGATGGCGCCGCAGGGTCGTGGCCTGGCTCGAGGAAGTCCCGTGCCTGTTCGAGCGTCCCGACGCCGGTGAGGCTGTTGCCGCACACCAGGTTGTGGTCCAGGAACGACAGCGGCAGCCCGGGCACGAAGGTGTGTACCCACACGGCCAGGCGCGCCAGCTCCACGGCCACCGGCTCCAGGTCCACCCCGTAGACGCAGTGCCGGGCCACCTGGCGGCGCAGCAGCGACGACGACTCGATGTCGGTGGCGCTGCCCAGGCCCTCCAGGGTGTCCTCGGCGCTGTTTCGAAGCCGTTGCAGCTCAAGGGCCACCGCCGGAACCGGGTGGTCGGCAAGCCATCCCGAGAGCCTGGCCTCGATGCGGTCCAGCGCGGCCACCAGGAAGTGCCCCGATCCCATGGCGATGTCGACGCAGCGGAAGTCGAAGAAGGCCTCGGCCACAGCGGCGTCGTCGCCCGCATCGCGCAGCTTGTCGAGCCGGGCGAGGTGGTCGGCCAGCGCCGGTTCGAGGGCCTTGTCGAGCAGGTGCTCCACGGCGAAGGGCTTGGTGAAGTACGAGCCGGTCGCCTTGCGCACGCCGGAGCGGTTGTGCAGGTAGACCTCCCCGGCCCGCACCTCCACCTGGTCGCCTTCGCCGGCGGGGGCGTAGACCTGGCTGTCCGTCTGCCTGCCCGGGGTCACCTTGAGGTCTTCGGGGGCCACGGTCAGGCTCGACTCCAGCAGGCCCTCGTAGATGGTGCCGAACTCGCGCACCGACAGCGAGCGGAAGTCCACCGGCCCCTCGCCCTCGGGTCCCTCGCTGTCGAGCAGCAGGCCCACCAGCGCCGGGCCGAACTCGGCGTCGCTCAGCTCGATGTCGGCCAGTGCGGCGCCCGGCGGCGAGATGGCGGGATCGTCGGAGAACAGCCCGCCGTTGTAGGCGGGCACGCCCCAGAGCTCGTTGCCCTTGTCGACAGCCTGCCAGAGCTGGCTCACGTCGGCCCACAGCGATGCGGTCTGCTCGCCGAGGCGCAGCGTGTGTTGCCGGCGGTCTTTCAGCAGGCGCTGGGCGATCTGCTTCAGGGAGTGGTCCTTGTAGTGCTCGTTGGCGCGGGGCAGCAGGTCGCGGTCCTCGGCGTAGGCCACGAACAGCAGCCGGAACAGGATCACCATCACCTGCTGGTAGACTTCCCGCAGCTGCTGCGGGCTCGGCGGGCCTGTCGGGCTTTGCTCGGTCTCGCTCTGCTCGGGCTGTGGCCCCTCGGCCAGGGCGCGGGTCAGCGCCCGGGCCAGAGCGGGGACCGTCTCGTCGTAGACCCGCTCGCGCAGGCGGACCGCCAGGTCGGCGGCGAAGTTGCCTGATGCCTCCAGGATCTCCTCCAGGCTGCCGCTCTTGGCGAGAGCCTGTGCGGAGAAGAGCAGGTGCAGGTAGCCGGCATCGTCGGCCGAGAGCAGCTTCAGGCTGAGCTGCAGGAAGGAATCGGCACGGCCCTTGCGCCCGACGCCGGTGTCGGCACGGGCCGCATACAGGCGGATCGCATCCGCGCGGGTGAGGATCACCCAGTCCACGTCGTGGCGGTCGGCTTCCGCGAGGGCCTGCGAGACCGGGGTGGTCGCGCGCCATCTTCCGCCCAGGGCGTCGAAGGGCTCGTCGTCGTTGCAGAACACCGCCACCGCCCGTTTCCTCCCGTCGATCGTCAGCAGCGAGGTGGTGGTGGAGCCCTGCGCCTGGTCGAAGCCGAAGCCGAGGCCTTCGATCAGATCACGGCCGCGGCGAGCCAGCAGCGGGACGGCCCTGTCGATGGCGCTGCGCCAGTCGGGACGCTGGGGCACGCCGGAGCGCAGCTCCTGGGTGGCCAACAGGCCGACGTTGCGCAGGCCCTGGGGCAGCGACGCCGATCCTTGCGCTTCGTCGGGGTGCAGGGCGGGCAGGTGCTCGCGCAGCAGCCGTATGGCGCCTTCCTTGGTGGTCTCGCTGAGGGCGGCATCGGCCAGGCGCTCGGCGGGCTGGGGCTGCACGTCGAGCACGTAGGGCGGCGTGTCGGCATCGGACCCGCCTTCCGGTCCACACAACGCGACCCGCTTGCCTGCGGCGGTCGGGTAGCAGGCGGCGATGAGCACTGGGCTGGCCCGACCGCCCTTTCGGGCCTTCCAGGCTGTGCGCAGGTCGGCCACCCTGGGTTTGGCCGCCGGCGTGGAGTGCAGTACCTCCAGGCCGTTGGGCACCGGTTCGCCGCTAGGGGTCTTCTGGGTGAACAGGCGCGCCGGGAGCAGCGAGGCGGGGAAGTCAGGCGGCGGCTGCCACGGGGTCGGCTCTCGGTCCGCCAGGAAGGGCTCGTTCTCCGCCGGGCGGTCCGTCACCCGCCTAGTGTCGGCGCTGAACGCCGTTTCGTCAAGCCCGGCCCGACGCCCACGTCGGCCAGCAGCATCACGGGCGAGCCCTGCCATCTGCGGGCGGACGAGTGCCCGCACCCGCATCGTTCGTCGCCGGTCAGTCCGGGCAAGCGGCGTGTGCCGGCGACGGCGTGCTGCTGGCGATGGGGCACCAGGACCGAGTCGGTGTTCGCCGGCGGCGGTACCTCGCTGATCTCGGCATGGGACCGGGCCGGCCGGATCACGAGCGATTTCGCGGTCGGGTTGTGATCGGTCGTTCGCTGCGGCTACGGTGGTGGCGCTTCCCCTCCCGTACATCGAAATTTTGGGAGGATCAATGCCCGTCACCGCCGAACACCGTGAGCAGTACCGCCAGTGGCTGCTCGATCGTGAATTGCAGCCCGATGTGGCTGCTGCGATACTTGAGTCCATGCCTACTTTCGACTGGTCGGAGATCGCTCGCCGCAGCGACCTGGCTGAGGTCGAAGGCCGTCTCGACAACCGCCTTGACGGGGTGGACAAGCGCCTCGACGGCGTGGACAAGCGCCTGGACAAGGTCGAGACCCGTCTCGATGGCGTCGACGGTCGTCTCGATTTGCTGACCGATCGTGTCGGCAAAGTGGAGGACGGCATGGCCAAGGTGGTCGACCGCCTCGATTCGATGAATGCGCGCATGGACTCCATGAACCTGGGGATCGCTTCACTGAGTCAGGCGCTCAATGCCCATGGGTCTCAGATTGTCGTCACCATGCTCCTGGGGTTCACCGCCATCATCACCGCCGTGATCGTCAGCCTGCTGACGCTGACGTGAGCCGGCCGAACGCCTGAACAGCGCAGCGTCGGGCGTTCGCTGCGCTGATCGAGCGCCCGGGGCTGGTCGCGGGCTGGCGGCAGGCCTTGCCGTCGATCGGGAGCGGGGCCTAGGGTGGAGGCCATGAAGGGTTCTGAAGCCATCATCGAGTTCCTCAACGAGGCCCTGGGGGCAGAGCTGGTGGCCATCAACCAGTACTTCGCCCACTCCAAGATGTGCGCGGACTGGGGCTGGGACCGCCTGGCCGCCAAGTACCGCGAGGAGTCCATGGAGGAGATGCGCGACGCCGAGCGGTTGATGGACCGCATCCTGTTCCTCGACGGCAAGCTCAACCTGCAAGGCCTCGGCGGGGTGCGCATCGGCGAGACGCCCATGGAGCAGTTCGAGCTCGACAAGGCCCTCGAGGAATCCGCCATCGCCCGTTACCGGCGCGGCGTGCGCCTGGCCGTGGACGACGACGACCCCGGCACCCGAGAGCTGCTCGAGCACCTCGTGGTCGGCGAGGAGGACCACCTCGACTGGATCGAGACCCAGCTTCACGCCATCAGCCAGATCGGCATGGAGCGCTACCTGCAGACCCAGCTCACGGCCTGAGATCGCGGCCTGGGCCGAACCGCATCGCGAGCAGACTTGTCCGGGGGTCTTGAGCGATCAGCCGTCACGGTCGCCTCGGGCCGCATCGCTGCGGGCGACTCGTCGCCAGCGTCGGCGGTTTCGCCTAAGTTTGCGCCATGTCTGCGATGACCTTGTGTCCGCGGTGATCCCATGACTGTGCGCTCACACAGCGACGGCCCGGTGGCGGTGGTGACCATCGACCGCCCCGAGGTGCGCAACGCCGTCGACGGGCCCACCGCCGAGGCGTTGTCGGCCGCCTTTGACGAAGCCGAGGCCGACGACGACATCGCGGCGGTCGTGCTCACCGGCGCCGCCGGCGTGTTCTGCGCCGGCGCGGACCTCAAGGCCATCGCGGCGGGCCGGGGCAACACGGTCAGCGAGCTCGCCAGCGACGAGATCGTGGGCTCGCACGGCCCGATGGGGCCGTCACGGCGGGTGCTGTCCAAGCCGGTGCTGGCAGCCGTGGAGGGCTACGCCGTCGCGGGCGGGCTGGAGCTGGCCTTGTGGTGCGACCTGAGGATCGCCGCGCACGACGCCGTGTTCGGCGTGTTCTGCCGGCGCTGGGGAGTGCCGCTGCTGGATGGCGGCACGGTGCGACTGCCCCGGCTGATCGGCCACAGCCATGCCATGGACCTGATCCTCACGGGGCGCCCGGTGAGCGGGGAGGAGGCGCTGCGCATGGGCCTGGCGAACCGGCTGTGCGAGCCCGGCAGCGCTTTGAGCACAGCGGTCGAGCTGGGCCGCAGCCTGGCCATGTTCCCCCAGGACTGCCTGCGATCGGATCGGCTCTCGGCCATCGAGCAGTGGGGGCTGGAGCTCGGTCCTGCGCTGGCCAACGAGGTCGAGCGGGGCATGGCAACGGTGCGGGCCAGCGGCACCGACGCCTCCAGGTTCGCGGCCGGCGAAGGCCGCAGCGGCGCCTTCGACGCTTTTGAGCCCTCGGCGGGCAGCCGATGAGCGCCGAAGCCGTTCGGGTGAGCGACGACGGGGCTGTGCGGCGGCTCACGCTGTGTCGCCCAGAGGCCTACAACACGATCACGCCGCAGTTGCGAAACGAGCTGTCGGCCGCGCTCGACGACGCCCAGCGCGACCGCAACGTGCGCGTCATCCTGCTCGACGCCGAAGGCCCTGCCTTCTGTGCCGGCTACGGCCTCGACTGGGCCATCGACGCAAGCTCGTCCGGCGGAGGCGACGCAGCGCCGGGGGACCCCTCAGGCCGGGGCCCCGACACAGCCGCCGCTGCCGCCGGGCGCTGGGACGTGCCCAAGGATCTGAAGGTGATCAGCAGCTTCGCGGACACCTGGGCGAAGCTGCACGACTCGACCAAGCCCACCCTGGCCGCCGTGCAGGGCTGGTGCATCGCAGGCGGCGCCAATCTGGCGTTTCACGCCCACCTGATCGTCGCCGCCGAGTCGGCCCGCTTCGGCTACCCGCCGTCACGGGTCTGGGGGGTGCCGGAGGCGCCTTGGAGCTGGGTCGCCAGGATGGGCCTGCAGCAGGCTCGCCGCTTCATGCTCACCGGCGACGAGTTCAGCGCACGAGAGGCGCTGGAGATGGGAGTGGTGCTGGAGGTGGTCCCCGACGACGAGCTCGCAGACACTGCCATGGGCCTGGCTCAGCGCATCGCCATGGTCCCTGCGAGCCAGCTCGAGATGATCACGCTGGCTCTCAACAGCGTCGCCGGTCATCAGTACGACCCTGCCGCCTCCCGGCTGCTCGCGACGATCCTCGACGGCGCGGCGCGCCACGGCCCGGACGGCGAGCGGTTCGTCGAGCGTTCAATGCAGGTCGGGTTTCGCGAGGCGGTCAGGGAACGGGACCGGCCCTTCGGCGACTACGGCGAACGCAGCCGGGCAGCCTCAGAGCTCGAGCACCCTGACCGGCCCGGCGACGGAGCCGGCTAGAGCCGCGGCTGGCTGCACCGGCGCGAATCCGCCGCTGCCGTCGAGCCAGCTCCTCGCCATGGCCGGCGTCAGCCACTCCTTGTCGGCTGCCACCGCAGAGCTGAGCGCGGCGTCGTCGGCTGCCGGGCTGTTACAGCCCGAACCGCGGGTAGCCGGTGGAGACCATGTTGACGTAGATCTCGATCCGGTACCAGTAGTTGGCGAAGTCGACCAGGAAGTTGCGCATGCCCTTGGGCCAGCGTCCCGTGAACAGCACCGCGAACCAGGCGAGGACCACCACCACGAAGGCGCCGATGGCGATCAGCATGACCACGATGTAGTGCGGTATCGCCAGCAGGAAGTTCAGCAGCGCCCTTCGAGGGGTGCGCTCGGGCACGTCGGGCAGGTTGAGCGCCAGCGGCGGGTAGGCGCCGTTGTCGGCGGGGGAGAAGTTGAAGTCGAAGGGCGCGTACTGCTCGCTGAACCCGAGGAGGAAGGCGTCCGAACGGGCCTCGTAGCGCATGCAGCCTGCCTGGGCGGCCCACAGGCCGGGGTTGAGACGGCCGGTGAACAGCAGGTGGAGCCAGTTGACGACGAACGCCACCTGGCGCAGCATGCGCAGGGCGTAGACCACGATGCCGTGGGGTATGTACATCAGCCAGTGCACGAGCGGCCGCCAGTTGGCAACCCCATAGGGGCTGTCGAGGGTGTACATGTCGTCGGCCGCGGGCGTCGGCGAGGACTGGATCGAGGTGTCTTCCATGGCCGTCGAAGCTAGCAGAGCCGGCCGGTCAGGGGCGGGATCTGGTATCTTCCCGAGCGATGGCTGGTCTCAGCTCCCAGCAGCGAGAGGCATTCGAGCGCGACGGCTTCCTGGCCATCGAGCGCCTGCTGCCCGAGGCCGACCTTGAGCCCATCGGAGCCGAGTACGACCAGGTGCTGAGCGGAGAGATCCGCCGCCTGACGGATGCCGGCGTCATCGACAGCGAGCCGACGGGGAGCTTCGACGAGCGCTATGCGGCGCTGCTCGCCGCTGAGCCCGACGCCCACCGGCGTTTCAACATCTCGCTGCCGCTGATCAACGGCGGAGTGGACGCCGACAGCTACCGGATGCACTGCGGCCCGGCGGTCTTCGACCTGCTCCGCCATCCGGCCGTCCTCGACGTGGTCGAGTCGCTGATCGGCGCTGAGATCGCCTCCAACCCGGTGCAGCAGATGCGCATGAAGCCCTCGCAGGACCGGGTGACCGACGAGGGGCTCAGAGCGCACTCCAACATCGGGCCGACCACCTGGCATCAGGACATCGTGGCCCTGCTGCCCGAAGCCGACGACACCCGGATCGTCACCGTCTGGCTGGCGCTCAGCGACGCCTCAGAGCAGCACGGCTGCCTGGTGTCGATCCCCGGCTCGCATCGGCTCGGCCCGCAGGTGCACTGCGTGAACGAGGTGCTGGCCTCGGAGCCGAACGTTCCGCTGCGGGTCCTCGACGGCATGGAGCGGCGACCGCTGCCGGTGCGGCGCGGGGGAGCGGTGCTGTTGCACAAGCACAACGTCCACTGCTCGCTGCCCAACCGCTCGGGGCGGCTGCGCTGGAGCATGGATCTGCGCTACAACCCGCTCGGCCAGCCCAGCGGGCGGCCTGCCTTCCCGAGCTTCACGGCACGCAGCGCCCGCCACCCCGAGACGGTTCTCGACGACTTCGACGCCTGGCGCTCGATGTGGGACGAAGCACGCCGCCGCATCGTGAACGGCGAGCATGCTCAGCGGATCTTCGAGGACTCCCGCTGGAAGGACCCCGCCGTCTGCTGAGCCGGCGGGATCTCGAGTTCTTCATCGAGGAGTTCACCAGCGAGGGGCACCGTTCTGGACCGGCCTTGACTTCTTGCATACGTAGTCATAGATTGGGTGCGTGGAGATTCGCGCAGGGAGAGGACGCGCCGGGAGAGGATCGGCATGAAGGGGTTCGACGATCGCTTCGCAGACCTTCCCGACTACATCCTCGGCATCACCCACGAGATCTGGGAAGAGCGCCAGGTGGAGGCCCTGCGTCGCTACTACGCGCCCGACATCTTGGTGCGGTCCCCGAGCGGCGTGGTCACCGGCAACGAGGCGGTGATCGAGGCCACGCGGGCGACGCTTGCCGAGTTCGGCGACCGCCGGCTCCTCGGCGAGGACGTCATCTGGTGCGGCAACCCCGAAGACGGGTTCCTGTCGTCGCACCGCATCCTGTCCACGGCCACCCACACCGGCGACGGCGCCTACGGGCCGGCAACGGGAGCGAAGCTGCGCTACCGGGTGATCGCGGACTGCGCGGTCCGCGACAACTGCGTCTACGACGAGTGGCTGGTCCGCGACCAGGGGGCGATCGTCAGGCAGGTCGGGCTCGATCCCAAGAACTATGCGGCGGCTCAGATCGCCGCCGAGGGAGGGCCGCAATCCGCTGCCAGGCCGCATTCCCCCAGCGACGACGCAGCGCCGGTGTATGCCGGCACGGGCAACGGCCACGAGGCCGGCGAACGCTACGGCGACCTGCTGGGGCAGGTGATGCGCTCCGGCGCCTCGGCTGTGCGAGCGGGCTATGACCGGGCCGCGCA
Source organism: Acidimicrobiales bacterium (assembly GCA_965214285.1). Taxonomy (GTDB): domain Bacteria; phylum Actinomycetota; class Acidimicrobiia; order Acidimicrobiales; family Aldehydirespiratoraceae. The sequence continues at coordinate 2,518,062 of OZ243946.1, read as the reverse complement.
CCTGGAGCTGCCAGGCGGGACCAGCGGCCACGGTCACCACGACGCGGCGGCCTTCTGGGACGGCCTGCGCAGCGCCTTCCCCGATGCCGCCTTCGAGATCCATCACCGCATCGGCCGCAGCGACCCTGCCCGGCCGATGCGGGCCGCGCTGCGCTGGTCGCTGAGCGGGCGCCACAGCGGAGACGGCGCCTTCGGAGAGCCCTCGGGGGCGATGGCCCACGTGATGGGGATCAGCCACGCCGAATGGGGTCCCCGGGGCCTGCACCGCGAGTGGGTCCTCATCGACGAGACGGCCGTCTACAAGCAGATCCTGCTGCACACGGGCTGAGGCGTTGGGTGCGATCGTCGATGCGGCTATAGTCGGCCCGCACGGATGACTACGTATGCAGGCACCTTGCCGGCAGAGTCGTCGTCCGTGCTGGGAGCACCGCTTCTCAGTCGATGGCCCGAGGCGCCGAAAGGGGGACAGGCCGCCTTGGAACGCAGAGCCACATCCGTAGACGTTGCAGCCGAGGCCGGGGTGTCGCAGGCGACGGTCGCCCGCGCTTACTCCTCGCCTGGGCTCGTGGCCCCGGCCACCAGGGAACGGGTGCTGGCGGCGGCGCGCTCTCTGGGCTATGTGCCCAACGCGATAGCCCGGTCGCTGAGGTCAGAGCGCACCAACATCGTCGGGGCTGTGGTGCCTGCCCGCGGCGAGCACTGGCAGAGCGTGCTCACGGTGCTCTCCCGCAGGCTGGCCGAGCGGGGCGAGCAGCTGCTGCTCTTCTCGTTCGACGATGCCGATCAGGTCCAGGACGCCCTGGGCTCGGTAGCGCAGTACCGCCTCGACGGCCTGGTGCTGGCATCGTCCACCATCGGCTCGGAGCATCTGGCACGCATGAGGCGCCCCGAGGGGAGCGTGGTGGCCTTCAACCAGCCGGCCGCCTCGGGCCTGCTGCCGCTGGTGTCCGTGGACAACGAGGCGGGCGCCGGCGAGCTCGCCGATCACGTTGCCGCCCAGGGGGTCCGCTCAGCGGTGTTCGTGGGCGGCGTGCCCAGCGCCTCGACGGACCGGATGCGCTACCGCGGCGCCGCGTCTGCCCTGGCAGAACGGGGCATCGCCTGTCCGTACAGGGCTGCGGGCAGCTTCACCTACGACGCCGGCTACAAGGCGGCCGCGGGGATACTCGACGGCCCCGAGCGGCCCGACGTGGTGATGGTGGGCAGCGACGAAGTGGCCTTCGGCTTGATCGACGGCCTGCGCAACGGCGGGCTCGACGTTCCCCGCGACCTGCTCGTCACCGGCTTCGACGGGCTGGACCAGGCGTCCTGGGCCGGCTACGACCTCACCACGCTCGTCCAGCCCATCGACGTGCTCGTCAAGGAGGCGCTGGCGATACTGCTCGACGACGCCGGGGCCGCCGCAGCCCCCGAGCGCATCGTGGCGGGCACGCTGCGCCTGGGCAAGACCACCCGGCGGTCCGATGGCTGAGATCCTCAAGGACGCGAAGCGCAGGCAGGCGCACGGCGCCGATCAGTCGCTCGCCGAGCAGGTGCGCACGATCCTCGACGACGTCGAGGCCCGAGGCGAGGCGGCCGTTCGGGAACTGTCGCTGCGCTTCGACGACTGGGCGCCCGAGAGCTTCCGGCTCAGCGAAGCCGAGACAGCGGCTGCGATGGCCGGAGTCGATGAGCGCACTGTTGAGGACATCCGCTTCGCCCAGGCCCAGATTCGCGGCTTCGCCGAGGCGCAGCTCGACTCCATGCTCGCAGTGGAGATCCAGACCCTGCCGGGGGTCACCCTGGGCCACCGCCACATTCCGGTCCAGAACGTGGGCGCGTATGTCCCCGGCGGCCGCTACCCGATGGTCGCCTCGGCGCACATGAGCGTGCTCACCGCCAAGGTCGCCGGAGTGCCGCGGGTGGCCGCCTGCACGCCGCCGATCAACGGCGCCGTCCCCGCCGAGACGGTCACCGCCATGCACCTCGCAGGCGCCGACGAGATTTACCTGCTCGGCGGGATCCAGGCCGTGGCCTCGCTGGCGCTGGGGGCCGAGTTCGTGGAGGCGGTCGACATGCTGGTCGGCCCCGGCAATGCCTTCGTCGCCGAGGCCAAGCGCCAGCTCTACGGGCGGGTCGGGATGGACCTTCCCGCCGGCCCCACGGAGACCCTGCTGCTCGCCGACCACAGCGCCGACGCCGAGATGTGCGCGACGGACCTGCTGGGCCAGGCCGAGCACGGCCCCACCTCGCCTGCGGTGCTGCTCACCACCAGCCGCGAGCTCGGCTTGGCGACGATCTCGGAGGTCGAGCGCCAGCTGCTGTGCCTGCCCACTGCCGACGTCGCTTCGGTCGCCTGGGAGGACTACGGGCGGGTCGTCGTCTGCGACTCGCACGCCGAGATGCTCGACCTGGCCAACGAGCTCGCCTTCGAGCACGTCTCGGTGATCACCACAGACGACGGCTTCTTCCTGGATGGGCTGGTCAACTACGGCGCCCTGTTCCTCGGGCCGATGACCAACGTCAGCTACGGCGACAAGGTGATCGGTACCAACCACACCCTCCCCACCCAGGCGGCGGCCCGCTACACCGGCGGCCTCTGGGTCGGCAAGTTCCTCAAGACGGTCACCTACCAGCGGGTCAGCGACGCCGCCTCCAGCGTGGCCATCGGCGAGTACTGCAGCCGGCTCTGCGCCATCGAGAACTTCGCCGGCCATCAGGCCCAGGCCGACCTGCGCGTGAAGCGCTACAGCGCTGCGGGGGCACAGCCGTGAGGACCGCAGTGATCACAGGCGCCTCGGGCGGCATCGGCTCAGCCATCGCCCGCAGGCTGGCGGCGGACGGCTTCGCGGTGGTCGTCGGGTACCACAGCTCGGCCGAGCGCGCCGAGCAGGTGGTGGCGGGCCTCGACGGCTCGGGCCATCGCAGCCGGCGAATCTCGGTGCTGGACCGGGCCTCGCTGGAGGCCCTGGCCGCCGAACTTGCGGCCGAAGCGGGCGCTGTGGACGTGCTCGTGAATTGCGCAGGCGTCACCAGGCCGGTCGCCCACGACGACCTCGACTCGCTCGACGACAACCTGATCGACGACATCTTCGCCACCAACTGGCGCGGCCCGTTCGCGGTGATCCGCGCTCTGCGGCCCCTGCTCGATGCCGCAGCGCACGGCGCTGTGGTGGTCAACATCTCCTCGGTGGCGGCGGTCACCGGCCAGGGCTCCAATGTCGCCTACTGCGCTTCGAAGGCCGCGCTTGACTCGATGACGCGCTCGCTGGGCCGGGCCCTGGCCCCGGCGATCCGGGTGGTGTCGGTGTCGCCGGGATACGTGCCCGGCGCCTATGCCGACCGCATGCCCGCGGGCGTGCTCGAGACCCAGGCGGCCCAGACCCCGCTCGGGCGCCTGGCATCGGCGGACGACGTGGCCGCCGCGGTGTCGGCGGTCGTCGGCGATCTCGTGTGCACCACTGGCGCTGTGGTTCCCGTGGACGGCGGCCGGCCGCTGGGGGCGTCGTGAGCGCCGCCGGGGCAGCTGCCGCCAAGGGTGCCAAGGGTGCTGCCGCAACAGGCCGCCCGGACGGAGCCGAGGTCAGTCGCGGCGACTTCGAGCGCCGCCTGATCCGGCCTCAGGACTTCGTAGCCGACGACGAGGCCTTCGTCGACGTGCGGCTGCCGCGCTCGCAGGGCAAGCTGAGCTACTCGATGATCGGCGCGGGCGTGTCCCAGAACGCCGAGCAGGTCGTCAGCCTGGCCGAGCCGCACGGATTTGGCATCGGCGCGGCGAGCATGCCTCACGGCGTGGTCAACAACCCGCACCTCCACTTCACCGCCGAGGTCTTCGTCTGCACGTCCGGGAGCTTCCGGATGCACATCGGCGAGCACGGCGAGCAGTCGCTGGAGCTGTCCGCGGGCGACGTGTTCGCCACCCCCACCTGGGTCTTCAGGGGCTTCGAGAACACCGGCGGAGACGACGGCTGGCTGTTCACGGTGCTCGGCGGCGACGAGACCGGCGGCATCATCTGGGCGCCGCACGTGCTCGAAGCGGCCGCCGAGACCGGCCTCTACCTGGATGCAGGCCACTCGGTCGTGGAGGCCAACGGCAGCGAGCCGCCGCCCGACCGCCTGGCGCCGCTGGACGGCGAGACTCTCGCCCACACCGACTCCTACAGCGACAGCGAGCTGGCGCAGCGGCTGGTGCGGCGCAGCTCGCTCGACTGGCACAGCCAAGCGCTGGCGTCGGGCGTGCTGGCGGGACACAACAGCGCGGTCGCGCCGGTGATCGGCCTGGGCATGACCGAGCACCGGGGCCATCAGGCGCCCGTCGGCGCCGCACACGGCTTCTCGGTCGAGTGGCTGCGGATCGCGCCGGGCTCGCAGACCGGGCTGCACCGGCACTCCGACAGCTCGGTGCTGCTGATCGTCGACGGCGACTTCGAGGTGAGCCTCAACCGCGGCGACCGCCTCAGCGAGCGCCTCGAGCCCCGCACGGTGGTCTCGGTCCCGCCGGATGCCTGGCGCAGCTTCGCCAACGTCGGCCGCGACGACGCTCACGCCATAGTCGTCAACGGCGGCGATCACCGCAGCCGGATCGACTGGGATCCGGATCTGCTGGCCGAGGTCGCCGCTGCGGGCTACGGGCACGACGCCTGCGGCTACCTGGCGCCGCTGGCGCTGATCGGCGGGGATCAGCCGTGAGCCCGGCGAGCCTGCCGCTGGTCCTGCTCCCCGGGACGCTCTGCGACGAGCGTCTCTTCGCGGAGATGCGCTCAGCGCTGGCGCCCGCGGTGAGCGTGGTCGCCGATGTCGGCGGCCGGGACTCGATCGGCGCCATGGCCGGCGACGTGCTCGCTGAGGCGCCCGAGGAGTTCGTGGCCGTCGGCCTGTCGCTGGGCGGGATTGTCGCCGCCGAGATGGCGTCACGAGCGCCGCAGCGGGTGCGCGGCCTTGCCCTGTTCGACACCAACCTCGCTCCGGTCGACGAGGCGCAGCGAGCCGAGCGCCTCGAGCTCCAGAGACTTGTGCGCGCCGGCGGGTTCTGGCGCATGATCGAGTCCACGGTCTCCCGCCTGACCGCAGATCCCGTCGCCCACGGCGAGCTGATCGTCTCGATGGCCCGCCGGATCGGCCCCGCAGCCTTCCTGCGCCAGAACACGGCGATCATCGAGCGCACAGAGGACCGCCGCGGCGTGCCGGCGCGCTATCCGCACCCGGTGCTCGTGGCCTACGGCACCGAGGACTCGGTGTGCGGGCCGACCATGCACGCAGAGCTGGTCGCACGCCGCCCCGACGCCGAGCTGGCAGCGATCCCCGGTGCCGGGCACCTGGCGACGATCGACCAGCCCGAGGCCTGTGCCCGCCTGCTCGCAGGCTGGCTCGCCACCGCCGCAACACAGTCAACACACACAAACATGGAGGTAAACATCCCATGAACACCACCAACAGCAGATGGCTGCGAATCCTCGCGGTCATCTTCGCCTTCACGCTCATTGCCGCAGCCTGCGGCGACGACGACGAAGCCGACTCCGCAGCCGATTCGGGCGACGCCGACAGCGCAGACCCCGATCCCGGCGGGGACGACTCCGACGCCGACGCCGACGCAGGCGACGACTCGGGCGATGGCGACGACGCCGACATGGCTGACTCGGGGCCGATCTCCGACGACTGTCCCATACCGAACCCTGCCGAAGAGGTGGAGCTCGACGTCATGGGCTGGGAGTTCCCCGTCATCACCGCCTACGCCGACGAGCTGGCCGAGTGCGAGGAGGGGAACTACAGCGTCAACTACCAGTTCCTCGACTCCCAGGAGGCCCGCAGCGCCATGACCACCGACGCTGCGACCGGCAATCCCGAGTTCGAGCTCTATCAGGGCTCCAACGCCTTCATCGGCGAGCTCGCCAACCAGGGCTTTTTGATGTCGCTCAACGACCTGGTCGACAAGTACCGCGACGAGTACGACCTCGACCAGATCGACCAGGCCTTCTGGGACATGGCGTCCATCGACGGCAACATCTACGCCATCCCGATGGTGTCGAACACCATGCACGTGTTCTACAACGAGCCCGAGCTCGCGGAGACCGGCGTGGACGTTCCCACCACCTTCGAGGAGGCAATGGCCGCCTGCGCCGAGATCCGGGATCAGGGCTACGACATCGGGTTCCTGTACATGCTGTCGGCCGGCTGGGCCTGGCAGATCGAGTTCGACTCGGTGCTGGGATCGATGGGCGTCTCGCCGATCGACCCGGTGACCGGGCAGCCGAACTTCAACAGCCCAGAGGGCATCGAGGCCGCCACCATCCTCAAGGACATGGTGGAGCAGTGCGCGCCGGACGCCGCAGGCAGCTACAGCACCGACGACGTGCAGGCCGCCTTCCAGACAGGCGAGGCCATCCTCGGCCACACCTGGGCTTCGCGTGCAGGCGCCATGGACGACCCCGAGGCCTCGACGGTGGTCGGCGACATCCAGTATGCGTCGGCTCTGAGCACCGGCGGCGACATCGTGGCCGCTCCGGCCTACATCGACGGCTGGGGCATCCCGGTCGGCGTGCAGGGCGACGTGGAGTCGATCTTCTTGGCCATGCTCGCCGCCACGGACCTCGAGAGCCAGCAGACCGCGGCCGAGTTCGGCCTCGTGACCCGCGGCGGCGTGAGCCACCCCGACGGCCCGCGTGACGCCGCGGCAGCCGAGGCCAGCCTCGTCAACGGACGCGGCGCCGACCTCACGCATCCGGCCGCGGGCATCGCCCGCGCCAAGCTGGGCGAGGCGCTGGTGACGATCCTCGACGGGACTTCCGTGGAGGACGCACTGGCCGCAGCCGAGGAGGCCTACCTCGCGGAGGCAGGCGAGCAGGGGCTGCTCTCCTAGGCCTAGCGCATCCCAGGAGGTTCCCGGGCGGCGCCGACTGCGGCCCGCCCGGGAACCTCCTGTGCCAGACTCCCGAAGCGAGCGCGAGGGGAGACGATGAACAGAAAGACCTTCTGGGGATTCACCGTCCCGAGCGTGGCGGTGATGCTCAGCCTGATGGTCGTGCCGCTGCTGGCAACGATCTGGCTCGGCTTTCAGCGTCTCACCCTGCGCGACCTGCAGAACCCGCAGTTCATCGGGTTCGACAACTACCGCGACCTGCTCGGCGACCCAGAGTTCTGGGCCGCTGCGTGGTGGACGATCCTGCTCGTGGCCATCGTCGTGCCGCTGCAGATGACCCTTGGGCTCGCGTTCGCCCTGCTCTTGGACCGGGTGAAGCGGGGGCGCTCCTTCTACATGGCAGCGCTGCTGATGCCGATGATCGTCACCCCCGTGGTGGGCTCGCTGGTCTACAAGGATCTCTTCGACCGGGGCGGCCTGCTGTCGTGGCTGTGGGAGGTCGTGACCGACGACCCCTTCCAGGTCACGTCCTCGAACGTGCGCTGGCTGATAATCGTGCAGCTCGTCTGGGCGGTGACCCCCTTCGCCATGATCACGTTCTTCGCCGGGCTGCAGGTGCTGCCCGAGGAGCGGGTGGAGGCAGCCGCCATCGACGGCGCCGGTTTCTGGCGCCAGCTCTGGCACGTCACCCTCCCGCACCTGCGGGTCCTGGTGCTCTTCGTCGCCCTGATCTCGATCATGGACATGTACAGGGTCTACGACCAGGTCTTCGTGTGGACGGGCAATCGCTTCACCGACGCCCACACCCTCGCCGTCTACAACGTGCGAACCGCCACCGCCTTCGACATCGGCAGGCTCGGCAAGGGCAACGCCATGTCGATCCTCACCGTCATCGGCATCTTCGTGGTGCTGATCCCGTTCTTGTACCGCAGCTACAAGGACCAGATCGCAGAGCGTGCCTGAGATGAGCAAGCCGGCCTCCGCCCTCAGGCGCATCCCGCTCAACCGGGTCGGGCTGCACTGCGTCATGGTGCTGCTCGTGGTGTGGAGCATCCTGCCGTTCATGTGGACGGTGCAGACCTCGGTCAAGTTCACCCGCGACGTGGCCGCCAAGACCCCGGTCCTGTGGGGCTATGAGACCACCGGCAACGCCTACCGCAACTTCTGGCTCGACGACCGCAAGCTGACCGACAGCCTCTGGAAGGTGCTCGGCTTCATCGTGCTCATCGCCGCGCTGGCTGCCTTCTTCGGGCTGATGAGCAGGCGAGGCAGCGCCCGAGGCCGCCAGGGGGCGCGCTTGAGCGACGGTCGGCCCTGGGTGCTCGGCCTGTTCGGGCTGCTCGGGGTGCACCTGCTGATGATCGCCGAGCAGATCTCGGTCTGGCCGGTGATGTGGTATGTGCTGCTGGTCGGGCTGGTGGCCTACCTGATGTACAGCCGAGACTGGAACCCGTGGAACTGGTTCAACCTGGGCGTGCTGGTCGTGCTCTGGTTCGGGCTGTGGCGCTTCCCTCGCATCTGGGCCACCGAGGACACCTACCACTTCCTCATCAACAGCGTGGTGGTCACCGTGCTGACGATGCTGATCTCGCTGTCGATCGGCCTGCTCGCCGGCTACGGCCTCGCCCGCTACTCCGGCATCTCCGGCGCTGTGATCCTGATCGTCGCCCTCGCCTTCCGCGCCCTGCCGCGAACCGCATTCGTGCTGCCGTACTTCTTTGGCGCCAACCGCATCGACCAGTGGCTGCGCGACCGGGGCATCGCCGACTGGGACTTCCCGCTGATCGACTTCCCGTTCATCGACGAGTTCGCCGTTCTCGACAGCCGGGTGGGGATCGTGCTGGCGCTGGTGGCGGTGAACCAGCCCTTCACGATCTGGATGTTCCGCTCGTTCTTCATGGACGTGCCCAAGGAGCTCGAGGAGGCCGCGATGATGGACGGGGCCAGCCGCATCGAGGCGTTTCGCAAGATCATCATCCCGGTGATGTGGCCTGCGATCATCGCTACCGGCCTGTTCACGCTGCTGCTCGCCTACAACGAGTACCTTTTCGTGAGGGTGTTGGCGCCGACCGAGTGGACCCTGCCGGTGGCGATCGTGTCGCTCACCGGCGGCGAGAGCTCGCGCACGATCACCGAGGCGGCCGCGGCGTCGGTGTCGATCACCCTGCCGATCGTGATCGTCATCATCTTGTTCCAGAAGCACCTCGTGAAGGGCCTCGGCGCGGGAGCGGTGAAGGGCTGACATGGCGACACCGCAGACTGCCCCAGGCCTCCCCGCCGCCGTCGAAGACGACGGGGCCCAGGCATCAGCCGACTACCAACGCGGCGGCGCTGCCGGCGGGGCCGAGCCCGACCTGCAGGCGGCCAAGCAAGTGGTCCTCGACTACTGCGAGGCCTTCGACGCCGCGCCGGTCTCGGGGCTCGCTTCCGTGCTGGGCGCCCACTGCAGCGACGACTACTTCTGGCGAGGCGTGGATCCCTTCGGCGAGCAGCACGGCGCCGAGGCCGCCGTCGAGGCCTTCTGGGCGCCGACCCGCCGTGCGTTCGCGCCGGTCATGCGCCGAGCCGACGTGTTCCTGGCGGGGGTCTCCGCCGGCCCGACGGTCACAGCCGAGGCGCCCGGCGTGTGGGTGGCGCAGATGGGACACCTGCTCGGCCTCTTCGACAGGTCCTGGCTGGGCATTCCGCCCACCCGCAAGATGGCTTTCCTGCGCTACGCCGAGTTCCACCGGGTGCTCGGCGACCGCATAGCCGAGACGGCGCTGTTCGTCGACGTGATCAGCGTGATGCGCCAGGCCGGCCACTACCCGCTGCCGCCGTCCACCGGGGCCTCGCACATCCACCCGGGGCCGCTCACCCACGACGGCCTACTGTTCGAGCCCCAGGACCCCGCACGAGGCGCCAGAACACGCCAGGTGGTGACCGACATGGCCGCCGAGCTGTCGAGGGCCAACGAGATCGCCGCCGCCGCAGGCGACGACCGGATGCCCCGCGAAGTGCTCGCCAGGTCATGGCACGACGACATGATCTGGTCGGGGCCTGAGGGAATCGGCGCCAGCTACACCATCGACCGCTATCGCCAGCAGCATCAGTTCCCCTTCCGCTTCAACCTGACCGACAAGACGTTCAACGGCCATGTGGCCTTCATCGCCGAAGGCGACTACGCCTGCTTCTTCGGCTGGCCCAACCTAACCAACGCCTCCGCCGGGGGATTCTTGGGCATGACCGGATCGCGCACCCCCGCCGACATGCGCGTGGTCGACGTCTACCGTCGGCAAGGCGACAAGCTGGCCGAGAACTGGGTGTTCATCGACCTGCTGCACTGGCTGGGGATGCAAGGACTCGACGTGCTCGCACGCATGCGACAACTCACCGGACAAGAGGAGCTCTGATGGCCGAGGTAGTCCTCGACAAGATCACCAAGATCTACCCCAACGGCTTCGAGGCCGTGACCGAACTGAGCCTTGCGCTCGACGACGGCGAGTTCCTGGTGCTGGTCGGCCCGTCGGGCTGCGGGAAGTCCACGGCGCTGCGGATGATCGCAGGCCTCGAGGACATCAGCAGCGGCGAGCTGAGGGTCGCCGGCCGCAGGCTCAACGACGTGGAGCCCAAGGACCGCGACATCGCCATGGTCTTCCAGAACTACGCCCTGTATCCCCAGATGACCGTGGCCGAGAACATCGCCTTCCCGCTCAAGCTGCGCAAGGTCGCCAAGGGCGACCTGCAGCGCCAGGTGGCCGAGGCCGCCAGGGTGCTCGAGCTGACCGAGCAGCTCGAAAAGAAGCCCGCTCAGCTCTCCGGCGGACAGCGCCAGAGGGTGGCCATGGGCCGTGCGATCGTGCGCCGCCCCAAGCTCTTCCTGATGGACGAGCCGCTGTCGAACCTCGACGCCAAGCTGCGGGTGCAGATGCGCGCCGACATCGCCGGCATCCAGAGCGACCTCGGCGTCACCACCTTCTATGTCACCCACGACCAGGTCGAGGCGATGACCATGGGCGACAGGGTGGCGGTCATCAAGGACGGCCATCTGCAGCAGGTGGCCCCGCCCGAAGCGCTGTATGAGAACCCCGACAACGTGTTCGTGGCGGCTTTCATCGGCTCTCCGTCGATGAACCTCTACGAGGCCGAGCTGTCCCGAGACGACAGCGGCGCCTGCGCGGTCAGGCTGGGCAGCCAGTCGTTCCGCCTGCCCGAGGAGGCGCTGGCCGCCCGCCCGGAGCTGAGCGGCTACCACGACCGTCCGCTGGTGATGGGCATTCGGCCAGAGGATCTCGAGGACGCGGCTGTGGCCCCCGATCACCCGTCCGACCAGCGGATAACGGCTGAGGTGCAGGTACGCGAAGCCCTCGGCGCCGAGACGCTCGTCCATTTCGGGCTCGATGCCGTGCAGGTCGACAGCGGCGACCCCGACGCCCTCGACGAGCTGCGCAGCGAGGCGCGTTGCACGGCCCGCTTCTCGGCTGCGTCGCAGGCGAGGGTGGGCGATGCGATCCAGGTCAACGTCAACGCCTCCAAGGCCCATTTCTTCGACCGGGCCACTCACCTGGCCATCCGAGGGGCCACTCACCTGGCCATCAGGGGGTAGTCGCCGGTGGAGCACAGCAAGGACCGGATCCTCGTCACCCACGTGGGCTCGCTGCCGCGCACCGCGGCGGTGACCGCGGGGGTGTTCGCCGTCGACGCCGGGGAGCTGATCGACACGGCGGCCCACGAGCGAGAGGTGAGCGCAGCCGTCGACGACGTGGTCGCCAGGCAGGTCGCGGCCGGCATCGACGTGGTGAGCGACGGCGAGATGAGCAAGATCAGCTACGCCACCTACATCCGGCATCGCATCAGCGGCTTCGAGGGGGACAGCCCGCGCCGGGCGCCTGCCGACCTCGCCGAGCACCCGGCCTTCCTGGAGCGCCAGGCACGCAGCGGCGGGACCCCCAGCTACCTGCGGCCCCGCTGCGTCGGCCCTATCGAGACGCTCGACATGGCGCCGTGCCGCCGCGACCTGGCCAACTTCGGCGCCGCGATCCGCGCTCACCGCCCGCTGGAGGGCTTCATGAACGCGGCCTCGCCCGGCGTGATCGCCTTGTTCCAGCCCGACGCCTTCTACGGCGACCACGAGGCCTACCTCGATGCCATTGCCGAGGCGATGCGCCCCGAGTACGAGGCGATCGTCGAAGCCGGCTTCGTGCTGCAGCTCGACTCGCCCGATCTCGGCCTGGGCCGTCACATGATGTTCGCGGACCGCTCGGACTCCGAGTACGAGAGGCTGGCCTGCATGCACGTGGAGGCGCTCAATCAGGCCACCCGTAACATCGCTTCGGAGCGGATGCGCCTGCACGTGTGCTGGGGCAACTACGAGGGCCCGCACACCCATGACGCCCCGATGAGCCTGGTGCTGCCGATCGCCTTGAGGGCCAGGCCGCAGGCGCTGGTGTTCGAGTCGGCGAATCCCCGCCACGGCCACGAATGGGCCGTCTTCGCCGAGGCCGAGATCGCCGACGACAAGATCCTGGTTCCCGGCGTGATCGACACCACGACCCATTTCGTGGAGCACCCTGAGCTGATCGCCGAGCGCATCGAGCGCTTCGCCGGCATCGTGGGACGCGAGCGGGTGATGGCCGGCAGCGACTGCGGGTTCTCCACCTTCGCGGGATACGCCGGGCTCGACACCGACATCGCCTACCTGAAGCTGGCGTCGCTGGCCGAGGGTGCGGCTCTCGCCTCGGAGCGTCTCTGGTGAGCGCGCCAGACCGCCACGAGGCCAACAAGGCGCTGCTCGAGCCGCTGCGCCGGGCCATGCACGACTGGTCCACGGAGGCGATCAGCGCGGCCCTGGCCGGCGCATTCGCCTCAGACGCCGAGGTGCATCTGGCTTTCCCGTTCGAGGACATCGACGGGCCGGACGGATTTCTCGCCGAGGCGCTGGCGCCGCTGGGGGCGGCGCTGCCCGACGCCGAGCGCCGCGACTTCATCGTCATCGCCGGCAGCGATCCCGACGGCAACGACTGGGTGGGCTGCGCAGGCCACTACACGGGCACCTTCCGGGCGCCGTTGCTGGGCATACCGCCGACAGGCCACATTGCGTCGATGCGCTTCCACGAGTTCTTTCGTGTGGTCGACGGCCGGGTGGTCGAAGTGCAGGCCCTGTGGGACATCCCGGAGCTGATAATGCAGGCCGGTGCCTGGCCGATGGGCCCGAGCCTGGGCAGGGAATGGACGGTTCCCGGCCCTGCCGGCTGCGACGGGCTGGTGCCGGGGCCGAGGGACCCGCTGCGGTCTCAGGCATCGTGCGAGCACGTGATGGCCATGCTGGCCGACATGGGGCGCCATCCCCGCGAGCCCGAGGAGGCGATGCGGCTCGAGCACTGGTGGCATCGGGACTTCAACTGGTACGGGCCGGCGGGCATCGGCACGAGCCGCGGCATCCGTGGGTTCCGCGACCGGCACCAGATCCCGTTTCTCAAGGCCATGCCCGATCGACGCGGCGGCTACGCGGGCGACGGCCACTTCTTCGCCGACGGCGACTATGTGGGCGTGACCGGGTGGCCCGGCATGTCGATGACCTTCAGCGGCGGCGGCTGGCTGGGGATCGCCCCGACCGGCCAGGCGATCACCATGCGCAGCCTCGACTTCTGGCGAGTCGAGCAGGGGCCGCAGGGACTCAGGATCCGCGAGAACTGGGTGCTCGTGGACCTGCTGCACGTCTGGGACCAGCTGGGCGTGGACGTGCTGGGCCGGATGCGCGAGCTCAGCAAGGCGCGACCCGCCTGAGGGGCCAGAGGTGCCAGAGGACGGAGCCGGCTAGGGCCGCCGGCTCAGTTGTCGAGCTCCTGCTCAGCGAGCCACTGGCGCTTCACTGCCCGCCACTGCTCGTCGTCGTGGTCGCGCCGCCAGTACGGCGAGATCGATGCTTCCCGGTGGTCCACCCCGCGGCCGGCCACCAGGTGCTTGCGGGTCGCCCGCACCTCGCCGGCCTCGCCGTGCAGGAACACGTCCACCCGCCCCGGGTGCCACTCCAGAGCCTCGACCGCTGATGCGAGCAGGCGCTCGGGCGCAGCGGCGCGGTCGCGGTGAAGCCAGATCGCCTGAACCTCGCCGGGGCTGAGCAGCTCGATCTCGTGGGCCTCGGAGTCCACGACCACGAGCGCCACGCAAGGCCTGCCCTCAGGCACGGCCTCCAACGAGGCAGCGATGGCGGGCAGCGCCGACTCGTCGCCGGCGAACAGGTGCCAGTCGGCGTCGGGGTCGGGCCGGTACTTGCCGCTGGGCCCCTGGAAGTAGAGCACGTCGCCGGGCTCGGCCTGCTCGGCCCAGCGGCCTGCGTAGCCGGCGCCGGAATGGGTCAGCACGTCGATCGCGAAGACCTGGGCATCGGGGTCCCAGCAGCGCACCGTGAGGCGACGAGACCGCGGCCGCAGCTCCGGCGCTGCGCTGTCGCACTCAGGACCCCATGGCACCGCATAAGGCGCTCCGGGGGGCACGAAGAAGCACTTCAGGTAACCCTCGGTGGCCTCGATCGGGGCGAACCCGTCGCTGCCGTCGAGCCAGATCCTCGCCATGGCCGGTGTGAGCCATTCCTTGTCGATCACCACCGCAGAGCTCGGAGCGGCGCTGTCGCCGGTCGTCTGGCTCCCGGACGGAGGGTTGTCGCTCACCGGATCGCGCTCGCGGGCACCGGCGAAGTGCATCGTGTCGAGGTGCGCATCGTCGGCTGAGCCTATGGAGACCGAGCCGCCGCCCGCGAACCGGCGGGTCGGGCCTGTTCTCTCGCGGGCCGTCTCTTGCGTCCGGCCAGGAAGGCACGGTCCGCGCCGTCGGCGCGGGAGTGCGCCTGCCTTCAGCCGGGAAGCCTCAGGGGCAGCAGGCGGCCCGCCTTCCCGAGCTTCACGGCGCGCAGCGCGGCGAGAGATAGGCCAGTGGGTGGACTCTCAGGGTCTGCCGACGCAGGAATGCAAGGTCGGCGGAGCCTATGGTCTGCCTGTGCAGCCAGTTCTCGTGATAGCCGGTCCACATGGGCTCGACCGCGGAGAGCACGCTCGCGGGCAGCTCGTTTGACACCCCGAGAACGGCCTCTCGCCCCAGCGTCCCGAGAACCGCACATGCCCTTGTCGCCCCGGCATTGTCGATGGAAGCGACCCGCAACAGCCCCGGGACTGTGAGTGCCGGATCGCTCATCGCCAGCAGCTCGATCGCCGACGACGCCGACCGGCCGTCTCCGTCCAGGAGGTCCAGGGCACGTCCGATCGCATCCTGATCTTCGAGAGGGCCCACTGCTGCGACAGCGTGAAGGGCGAAGTCGTCATCTTCGTCAGCGATGAACGACAGCGCTCTCGCCGGCTCGTCGACGCCGGCTGACCCGAGGCCCCAGACAGCGGCGCTTCGGAGCTCCGGGTCGAGGTCGGCTGAGCCGGCGAGCCTCTCAAGATGGTGGGCGGTGAGATCGCCGGGCAGCTCCGACATCACGAGAACGGCCTCCATCCTCAAGCCCGGGGTCTCGGAATCCAGGTCCATCACGATCTGGCACAGATTCTCCGCATAACCGGGGTCCAGCCGCGCCAAGCCGGCCATGGCTTCGAGCCGGACCCGGTCGTCGTCATCGTCCACGACGAGGGAGCGCAACAGACCGTCGCAGGATTCGTCCTCTAGAACTCCCGCCGCTTTGGTCGCCGCGAACCGCTCCAACACGTCGTCAGCGCGCAGGGCTGTGGCGTAGTCCCATCCACCCGAGCAGCCGAGCGACGCTGCCGTGGGTGGCTCGACCTCGCCGGCGACGAACACTGAGCCCGCTCTGAAGGTCTCACCAGGGGCCAGATAGGCGTAGGAGCGCCTGTAGGTCTGCCGCCTCTCGGACGCGATGCCGGCACCGAGGAGAGCAGTGACCGATCCGCCCTCAACGGTGATGACTCGTCCGGCACGGCTCGGAACGCTGGCCTTCCACTGTCGGTCCGTCTCGTAGCCCTCGGAAGCGGCTTTGGCAGCACCGCGTTCTGAGGCATCAGCCGCCGCTCTCATCGCCGAGACCGCGAAGAACTGGGGCAGGTCAGGCGCTGCCGTGAAGCTCGTCGGGTCGAACTCGCAGCGGAGGAAGGCGACCAGGTCGTCGTCCCGCAGCCCGGCATCCCAGGCTCGGTCGATGGCGTCGCTGTCGCTCATTCTCATCTCGAGCCGGGCCTTCGCCCGTGCCTCGACCCGCAGTCCGCAGTCGACGCACAGCAGATCGGGCATCCTGAGGCGCTTGACCTTGGTCGCCCAGATCTTGTTGGCCATCGCATACCGCTCTAGCTCGATCGGCCGGTGCCCTCTGCTGCGCAGGGCCTGGGCCGTCCTGTCCGTGCCTGCTGCACCCAGGGTCAGGAACCGCAGGAAATCCTCGTCTTGCTTGAATGCCATCGTTCACCCGTTCCGGTCCTCGATCAGCTGCGCCGGCTCGATGCCGAGCGCGTCCGCCAGAATGTGGATGTTGCGGAGCGAGACATTTCGCCTGCCGCGCTCGATGGAGGAAATATAGGTCCGATGCAGGCCCGACCGGTCCGCGAGATCCTCTTGCGACAGGCCGGCTTTGGCCCGCTGTTGTCGCAGGCGCCTGCCAAACTGTCCTAGAGGGTCATCCGGCGAGATGCCGGATCGATGCTCCGTCACATCGCCTACGATGGCTTGATACCGACTATGGGTCTACAGACTATGAGTAACACGCCCAGGAACGGCCGGCTGCCCGAGCAGATCGAGGTCTCCAAGACCGACCCGGTGTACATGGCGCATGGCTACCTGACCAAGGTTCCCGTGTCTGCGATCGAGTTCTTCATCGAGGAGTTCACCAGCAGCGGCGACACCGTCCTGGACGTGTTCGCCGGCTCCGGGATGACCGGCGTCGCGGCGGCGATGCTCGATCGCCGGGCGGTGCTCGTCGACATCAGCGTGCTCGGCCGCCACATCGGCACGAACTACCTGAACCTCGTCGACGCAGACGCGCTTCGAGACGCGTCTCGCAGGGCCGTGAGCGCCGCCGAGGCGAGGATCGGAGACGTCTACGCCACCCGGTGCGCGGACTGCGGAGGCAGCGCCGAAGTCGTGAAGGCGGTGTGGAGCGTGAGGATCGGCTGCGGGGATTGCGGGCGCCTCAACACGTACTACGACCGGCTCGCAGCAGCCGGCTTCTCCAAGCAGGCGATGACCTGCGGCGGATGCTCCGCGCCGCTGAGACTGCGCGGCTCGGAGCGGTCCGGCGAGGACCACGCCATGGACGTGGTCGCCTGCTGCTGCTCCAAGCGACAGCTAGAGCAGCGGCCCACGACTCCGGTCTCTGAGCCGGACCTGCGCGGTCTGGACATCGGGGACGCGGAGATCGCGAGCGACCGGCAGATGTACCAGGCCTCGGCCCTGGGCAAGCACGGTCTCAACTCGACCGCGCAGTTCTTCTCCAGACGCAATCTGGGCGTGCTGGCGTCGCTGAGAGCTGCGATTCGGGCGGAACCCTGCGAGGAGCTGCGCTCAAAGCTGCTGTTCGGCTTCACGGCGATCCTGCCCAGGGCTTCGAAGCGCTACCAGTGGCACCCCAAGAGGCCGCTCAACGCGGCCAACCAGAACTACTACATCGCACCGGTGTTCTACGAGTGGAACGTCTACGACCTGTTCCTGCGCAAGATCGAGGCGCTGGCGCGATCTGATCGCTTCATCCGCGACCGGATGCAGGGCAATCAGGCCGGCGAGGTGCCCGACGTCGACTACGTGCTTAGCTCCGCCCACGAGCTGCACCTTCCGGACGCCTCGGTCGACTACGTGTTCACGGATCCGCCGTTCGGGAGCAACATCTTCTACTCGGACATGAACCTCTTCCAGGAGGCCTGGCTCGGGTCCCTGACCGACCCGACCCACGAAGCCGTCGTGGACCGAACAGACTCCGGCGACGACACCCGGGATCTGGATCGCTATGAGCGCCTCCTTGCCGGCGCCTTCAGGGAGGCGCACCGGGTGCTGAAGCCGGGCGGTCGGATGTCCGTCGTGTTCTCCAACAGCCGCGGGGCCGTCTGGTCGGTGCTCCAGCGGGCAGCCCGCGCCGCCGGCTTCGTGTTCGACCCCGACGGCATCACCCTCCTGGACAAGGGCCAGCGATCCGTCAAGGGCCTCGCCAGCGGCTTCGAAGCCGTCGTCACCCTCGACTTGGTCTTCACGCTTGATCGCAGCGATGAGTCGGCCGGCCAGACCGCCCTGTCGCTCCCGACCCCCGAAGAGCTGCACGACCTGGTCCAGAACGCGGTAGCGGCGGGCGTCGCACCCACCCCCAGCCACATCTACGTGGAACTGATCCGAGACGCGCTCCGCGAGGGCTGGGACCTCAGCGCCCTCGACTACTCGCTGGTCGCTGCTGAGCTTCGGCGTGTCGAGGCTGTTGTCGATTCAGCGACGGCCAGCCTCGCTGGTGTCGGCGGCGGGTGACCGCCATGCAGCCAGAGCCGGGCGATGCCGGGCGGGGGCGGTCGACGGTGGCCGCGGTGATCCTGGCCGCAGGCGCGGGCACCCGATTCGCCGGCGAGCGCCACAAGCTGCTCGTCCACATCGACGGCAAGCCGCTGGTGCGCCATGCGGTGGACGCTGCGCGCGCCGCCGGTCTCGACGAGGTGGTCGTGGTGACCGGGGCGATGCACGCCCCGATAGCCGACGCCATGCCCGACGACGTGACGGTGCTGTTCAACGAGAACTGGGAAGACGGCCAGTCCACGTCGCTGCAGGCCGCGGTCGCGTATGCCGACTGGCGCGGCCACGGCGCGGTCGTGGTCGGCCTCGGCGACGTGCCCGGCGTGTCTGCGGACACCTGGCGGGCCTTGGCCGACAGCGACGCCGAGATCGCCATGGCCGAGTTCTCAGGGGAGCTGCGGCCCCCGACCAGGCTGGCGGCTGCGGTGTGGCCGAGCCTGCCGGTCAGCGGCGACGAAGGCGCCCGTTCGCTGGTGCGGGCGCGCCCTGACCGGGTGGCCCGGGTCACCTCCGTCGGCGACGCCTCCGACATCGACACCCGTGCGGACCTGCAGCGATGGCTCTGAGCGGCGCCGCAGCCGGGTCGAAGCCGGCAGCCGATGAGGCCGACAGGGCGCGGGTGGCGGAGCTGCTGGGTCGAGAGCCGGCGGGCGCCTTCGAGGTGGTGGTCCGCAGCGCCTCAGGCGATCCTGTGGTGATCCGCAACGCCCCGCTGCTCGACTCCGGACGTCCGATGCCGACCCGCTACTGGCTGGTGGGGGAAACCGAGCGCCGGCTTGTCGGCGCGCTGGAGTCGGTTGGCGGGGTGAGACAGGCCGAGCAGGCCGTGGACCCCGACGAGCTCGCGGACGCTCATCGCCGCTACGCGGCAGAACGCGATGCGGCCCTGCCTGCAGGCCACCGCGGGCCTCGCCCCAGCGGCGGGGTGGGCGGCACCCGCAGAGGCGTCAAGTGCCTGCACGCCCACTACGCCTGGCATCTGGCCGCCGGCGACGACCCGGTCGGCCGCTGGGTCGCCGAGCGGCTTGCGGAGCGAGAATCGTGATCGTCGCCGCGGTCGACATCGGCACCAACTCCACCCGCATGCTGATACAGGACACCGCCGCCGGCGCAGCGCTGGAGCGGCGCATGAAGATCACCCGCCTCGGCCAGGGCGTGGAGGACAGCGGAGCGCTCGCCGGCGATGCCATGGACCGGGTGATCGACTGCCTGCGCGACTACCGGGCAGCGCTGGACAGCCACGGCACCGAGCGGATCCGGGCGGTCGCCACGTCGGCGTGCCGCGATGCCGCCAACCGCGACGAGTTCTTCGAGCAGGTCGAGGCGGTTCTCGGCGCGGCGCCCGAGCTGCTGTCGGGCGACGAGGAGGGCCGGCTCTCGTTCGCCGGGGCGACCGCCGAGCTCGATCCCGCCGACGGGCCGTTCCTGGTGTGCGACATCGGCGGCGGCTCCACCGAGTTCGTCTACGGCCACAGCGAGGCCTCCGCCGGCGTGTCGTGTGACATCGGCTGCGTGCGGCTCACCGAGAAGTACGTGCATCACGATCCTCCGCAGCCCGAGGAGCTGGCCGCGTGCCTGTCGATCACCGAGGCCCACCTCGACGACGTGGCCCGTCAGATCCCCGGTGCCGCTGCCGCCCGCACGTTCGTCGGCCTGGCGGGCACGGTGTCGGCCACGGCAGCCGTGGAGATCGGGCTGGCCGTCTACGACCGCGCCCGCATCCACGGCTACCGGCTGTCCAAGGCGGCGGTGGAGGACGTCTACCGCACGCTCGTGACCGAGTCGCTGGCCGATCGTGTCCACAACCCGGGGCTGGAAGCAGACCGTGCCGAGGTGATCGTCGGCGGGCTCTGCATCCTGGTCCGGACCATGCGCCACTTCGGCTTCGAGGAGTGCCTGGTGAGCGAGTCCGACATCCTCGACGGCATCGTCGCCGAATTGGCCCACGAGCCCGACAACCCCCCGTCCGCGTAGGTCGCAATATCGCTTTACGCTGAGGACATGCCCAGCGAGACAAGCCCTAAACGTCGGCGCTATGTGCCCGCCGAAGACATCAAGGCAGCCTTTGAGGGCGCGCCACGCGTGGATTACGCCAAATTCAGGCGTGATCTCGATGAGATCTTCGACCAGGACATCACCCCTCGGACCTGACGCGGACCGAAGGGCGGTCAGGCGGTCGGGGCGGGAGGGTCGCTGGGTGGGCCTGCGAAGAGCTGCGCCATCGACAGCCATTCCGCGGCGGCCGCGCCGCGCACCGCCAGGGCGGTGTCGGCCAGGTTGCGGCGCTGCGCCGTCACCAGGCAGAAGTCCAGCGCGCTGCCGCGTACCTCGTCGGCGGCGTCGTCGGCGCCGAAGGCCCATTGCTCGCCCGAGGGCGCGCTGAGCACCACCCGCACGTCCTGCGAAGGCATCTCCAGGCCCCGGTTGGCATAGGTCCAGCCGCGGGTGATGAAGCCGAGCTGGGCGATGTGGCGCAGGCGGTCGCTGGGCTCGCGGCTCGCGCCCACGGCGTCGCAGACGTCGACGCCGTGCGCCCAGGCCTCCATCAGCCGCGCCGTGAGGAACGAGCGGGCGCCCATCGAAGGCCCGTACCAGCTCACCCGGTCGTCGTCGCCGAGGCCGGCCGCAGCAGCGCCGAGACCCAGGCGTGCAGCGCGCCAGTGCGCCAGCAGCTCAGCCGTCGACATCGAAGCGGTGGCCGAGAACTGGGCGTCGTCTGCCGCCTCTCCGGAGCCGGCCGCACGGCCCATGAAATCCGCACGATGAGCGGCGAAGCCGTCGGGGTCGGAGATGGCCAGCGCGGCGGACTCGTCGAAGAAGGCGAGATGGGCGATCTGGTGGCGCACCTCCCAGCGCGGCGACGGCGTGGCCAGGCGCCACTGCTCGTCGGTCAGGCCGGCCACCACGTCGTCGAGCGAGGCCTGCTCGGCGGCCAGGTCTGCGGTGATGGACTGCACTGTCGGCTTGGGCACTGTCGGTTTGGTCGCTGTCGGTTTGCTCACGCCCACAGTGTGGCACATCCGCGCCGAGGATAATTCGCCCGCCTGTCGATTACCGGCTAGCTTGAGCGCCCATGGATCGCGCGCTGCTGGCCCCGCCGCTGCCTTCGAGCCTGGACACGGCCGACCCGCAGTTCGCCCAGAACCGCGCCGACATGGCGGAGCTGCTCGCCGAGCACGACGCCCTGCTGGCCATGGCCGCGGCCGGAGGCGGCCCGAAGGCCGCCGAGCGCCACCGCAGGCGCGGCAAGCTCGGTATCCGCGAGCGGATCGCCGCCGCCATCGACCCCGACACGCCGTTCCTGGAGATCACGCCGCTGGCCGGCTACGGCAGCCAGTACCAGCTCGGCGGCGGCATGGTCGCAGGCGTCGGCATCATCGCCGGGACCGAGTGCGTCATCATGGGCAACGACCCCACGGTGATGGCCGGCGCGCTCACCCCGTATGCCTCCAAGAAATGGATGCGGGCCCTGGAGATCGCCCGCGACAACCGCATCCCCTACATCAGTTTCGTGGAGTCCGCAGGCGGCGACCTGCGAGTCGGCGGCGAGCGGTCCGAGCCGATCCCCGCCGAGGAGAACCCGCTGGGCGCCCGCGGCAGCGCCGTCAACCCGTCGCACTTCGCGGAGACCGGGCGCTTCTTCTACGAGATGATCGAGCTCTCCAAGATGCGAATCCCGACGGTGTGCGTGACCTTCGGGTCGTCCACCGCCGGCGGGGCCTACCAGCCGGGGCTCAGCGACTACAACATCTTCATCTCCGAGCAGACCTATGCGTTCCTCGCCGGGCCGCCGCTGGTGAAGATGGCAACCGGGGAGATCGCAGACTCCGAGACGATCGGCGGGGCACGCAAGCACGCCGAGGTCTCAGGGCTTGCCGAGTACCTGGCCGAAGACGAGATGGACGCCATCCGGCTGTGCCGCGAAGTGGTCTCGCATCTCAACTGGCGCAAGCCCGAAGGCGGCCCGGGCCTGCACAGCGACCCGCCGGCGAACGACCCCGAGGAGCTGCTCGGCATCGTCAGCAAGGATCTCGCCAAGCCCGTCGACGTGCGCGAGGTGATCGGCCGGGTCGTCGACGGCTCGCGCTTCGAGGAGTTCAAGGGGCGCTTCGGGTCGACGATGATCTGCGGCTGGGCGCAGATACACGGCTGCGGGGTCGGCGTGCTCGGCAACAACGGCGTGATCTACCCGGACTCGGCGCAGAAGGCGGCGCACTTCATCCAGCTCTGCAACCAGATCGATGTGCCGCTGGTGTTCTTCCAGAACATCACCGGCTACATGGTGGGCTCGGACTTCGAGGCCGACGGCATCATCAAGAAGGGCTCGCAGATGATAAACGCGGTCACCAACTCGACCGTGCCGCACCTCACCGTGATCATCGGCTCGTCGTATGGGGCGGGCACCTACGGCATGTCGGGGCGGGCCTTCGGCAACCGCTTCACGTTTCTGTGGCCCACCGCCAAGATCGCGGTGATGGGGCCCAAGCAGATCGCGGGCGTGATGTCGGAGGTGCGCCGCGGCCGGGCGGCGAGGGCCGGGATCGAGTTCGACGAGGAGGCCGACGCCGAGATGGTCGCCGCGGCCGAGGCCGTCCACGAGAAGGGGTCGCTGGCGCTGCGGGCCACAGGCGCCATCTCCGACGACGGGATCATCGACCCCCGCGACACCCGCACCGTGCTGGGCATGTGCCTCAGCGTGGTGCGCAACCGCCCGGTGCAAGGCGCCGAGGGCTACGGGGTGTTCCGGCTGTGAACGCTGAGGGAGCGCAGGACGCAACGGCCGTGCCCCACACGCCGATCGGCTCGCTGTTGGTGGCCAACCGGGGCGAGATCGCACGACGCGTCTTCGCCACCGCACGGGCCATGGGCATCCGCTGCGTTGCCGTGTTCGCCGACGCCGACGCCGATGCGCCGTTCGTGGACGAGGCCGACCTCGCGGTGCGACTCGGCGGCGGCTACCTGGACGGGCCGTCGATCCTGGCCGCTGCTCGGCGGGCGGGCGCCGATGCGGTGCATCCCGGCTACGGCTTCCTCTCCGAGAACGCCGGCTTTGCCCGCAGCGTGATCGACGCCGGCCTCATCTGGGTGGGGCCTGCCCCGGATGTGATCGAGGCGATGGGCGACAAGCTCGCCGCCAAGCGCCTGGCGGCAGCAGCCGCGGTGCCCACCCTCGACACCTGGGAATCGCCCGGCGACCTGCCCGACGACTGCGGCTATCCGCTGCTCGTGAAGGCCGCAGCCGGCGGAGGCGGCAAGGGCATGCGGGTGGTCCGCAGCGCCTCAGAGCTCGACGAGGCCGTGGCTGCGGCCAGGCGCGAGGCGCTGGCGGGCTTCGGCGACGAGCGGGTGTTCATCGAGCGCTGTCTGGAGCAGGCCCGCCACGTGGAGATCCAGATACTGGGCGACAGCCACGGCAGCCTGGTGCATCTCGGCGAACGCGAATGCTCGATCCAGCGGCGCCATCAGAAGATCATCGAGGAGGCGCCGTCGCCTGCGGTCGACGATGCGCTGCGCAGCGCCATGGGCCAGGCCGCGCTCGGGCTCGCGAACGCCATCGGCTACACGTCCGCGGGCACCGTGGAGTTCCTGCTCGATGACAGCAGCGGCGAGTTCTGGTTCCTGGAGGTCAACACCCGCCTGCAGGTCGAGCACCCCGTCACCGAGGAGGTCACGGGCATCGACCTGGTCCGCGAGCAGCTTCGGGTCGCGAGCGGCGAGCCGCTGGGCTACGACCAGGCCGCCATCGGCCGCAGCGGCCATGCCATCGAGGCGCGCCTGTATGCCGAGGATCCCGCCAACGGCTTCCTGCCGGCGGTCGGCACGCTGGATGCCTATCAGCCGGCCTCCGATCCGGCGGTGCGCTGGGACTCGGGCGTGCGCTCAGGCTCGGTGATCGGGGTCGACTTCGACCCGATGATCGCCAAGGTTGTCGGCCACGGGGCCACCCGCAGCGAGGCAGCGAGGAAGCTGGCGACGGCCTTGGAGCGGTTGCACATCGGCGGGGTCGTCACCAACCGCGACTTCCTGGCTGCGACGCTGCGCCACCCGGCGTTTCTGGCCGGGCGCACCACCACCGACTTCATCGAGCGGGAGAACCCGCAGGGCGACTCCGCCGACGCCGCAAGGCTCACCGCTGCTGCGATCACCGCGGCGATGGCGCTGCAGCTCCGCAACCGGGTCCGCGACGGCCGCTGGGGTTTCGCGCCGTCGAACTGGCGCAACGCGCCGCTTCCGCCCGAACGGGTGACGCTGCTGGCAGCGGGCACAGCGGCACCGCTCACGGTGGCCTATCTGGCCCGGCGCGACGGTGCCTTCGAGTGCGAGTGCGCTGCCGGCGACGCCTCAGCCGGAGACCCTGACGGTACCGACGGCCCGCAGGCCGGCGGCGAGGGCCGCACGTCGGTCGTGCGCGTTCACGGCTCCGGGGAGGGCTGGGTCGACATCGAGATCGACGGCGTGCGCCGCAGCCCAGCCGTCACAGTTGCCGAGGCCCCAGCGGAACCGCAGCGGCCGGCAGAGACCCGGGTGCACGTGCAGACCGACAGCGGCACGGCGTCGTTCGCCGTGCAGCCCCGCTTCAAGGTGCCGGGAGCTGCACAGGCCGAGGGCGGGCTGGCCGCGCCGATGCCGGGGGTGGTGCTGGAGATCCGCTGTGAGGCAGGCGATACGGTCGAGGCGGGGGCAGTGCTTGCAGTGATCGAGGCGATGAAGATGGAGCACCACATACGGGCGCCGTTCGCAGGCACGGTCGGCGACGTGCCGGTCGCGGTCGGCGATCAGGTCGACAAGGGAGCGATCCTGGTGGTGATCGCCGAGACGCAGCCCGAGGCAGAGGCATCGTCTGGCGAGGCGAGCGCCGAGCCGAAGGCGGGCAGCCCGGCAGGAGCAGGCACGCCGTGAGCGAGCCGATCAGGATCGCCAACTGCTCGGGGTTTTACGGCGACCGCCTCAGCGCCGCCGCCGAGATGGTCAGCGGCGGCCCCATCGACGCCCTCACCGGCGACTGGCTGGCCGAGCTCACCATGCTGATCCTGGCCCGCACCCAGGCCAAGCGGCCCGGCTCGGGCTACGCACGGACCTTCGTCGCCCAGATGGAGCAGGTGATGGGCGCCTGCCTGGACCGCGGCATCAAGGTGGTGTCCAACGCCGGCGGCCTCGACGTGCGCCACTGCGCCGAGGCCGTGGCCGACGTGGCCGACAAGCTCGGCCTGGCGCCCTCGATCGCCTGCGTCGAGGGCGACGACCTGCTGGGCCGCATCGAAGAGCTCTCCGCAGCCGGGATCGAGCTGCGCGGCTTCGAGACCGGCGACCCTGTGCCGGCGCTCGACTACATCTCCGCCAACGCCTACCTGGGCTGCTGGGGCATCGTCGAAGCGCTGAGCATGGGCGCCGACATCGTGGTGACCGGGCGCACCACCGATGCGGCCGTGGTCTGCGGCCCGGCGGCCTGGCGTCACGGCTGGGAACGGCGCGATTTTGACGCCCTGGCGGGAGCGGTGGCGGCAGGCCATGTGATCGAGTGCGGCACCCAGGCCACCGGCGGCAACTACTCGTTCTTCACCGAGATCGACGGCCTGGAGCGCGCCGGGTTCCCGATAGCGGAGATCGCGGCGGACGGGTCGTCGGTCATCACCAAGCACCCCGGCAGCGGCGGGGCGGTGACGGTGGGCACCGTGACCTCGCAGCTGCTCTACGAGATCGACGCCCCGGGCTACCTGGGCCCCGACGTGACCGCCCGCTTCGACACCATCGCCCTGGAGCAGTCCGCGCCCGACCGGGTGCGGATTTCGGGCGTGAAGGGCGAGCCGCCGCCCGACACCCTGAAGGTCTCGATGAACTCCTGGGGCGGCTACCGCAGCGATGTCGTGATCGCCCTCACCGGCCTCGACATCGAGGCCAAGGCCGACCTCCTCGAGCGGGCCTTCTGGGCAGCCGTGCCGGTCGCCCCCGAGCACTTCGAAGCCCTCAGCGTCAGCGTGGCGCGCACCGACAGCGCCGATCCGCCCTCCAACGAGGCGGCCACCGCTGCCTGGAAGCTCACCGCCAAGGACCCCGACGAGCGCAAGTGCAAGGCGCTGAGCGCGGGCCTCAACGAGCTGGCGCTGGCCACCATCCCCGGCTTCTACGGGCTCGGGCGCAGCGCCATCGCCAGGCCGTATGGCGTCCACACCTCGGCGCTGGTGCCAGCGGACGTGGTGCCCCAGCAGGTGACGATCCTGGGCGGCTCGGGCAGCGTCGTGGAATCCGCGCTCCCTGCGGGCCCGGCCGCCCGGCCAGAGCCGACGGACCCAGGGCAGGCCGGGGCCGGCCCGGAGCTGGGGGAGCTGCCGGCCTTCGGCGGGGAGACCCGCCGGCTGCCGCTGGGCACCGTCGTCGGGGCGCGCTCGGGCGACAAGGGCGGCAACGCCAACCTGGGCGTGTTCGCCAGATCGGCGGCCGGCTACGCCTGGCTGGACGGTCTGCTCAGCGTCGACAGGCTGCGCGAGCTGCTGCCCGAGGCAGCCGCGCTGGACATCGACCGCTACGAGCTGCCCAATATCTGGGCGCTCAACTTCGTGATCCACGGGATCCTCCAGGAGGGCGTGGCCGCATCCACCCGCCAGGACGCCCAGGCCAAGTCGCTGGGGGAGTGGCTGCGCGCCCGCCACGTGGACATACCGACCGCGCTGCTCGGCGAGACCGCCGACAGGAGCGGCGCCGGATGAGCGGCACGGCGACGGCGACGGCGCCCGCGGCAGCGCAGCCCGACGCGATGGGAGAGCGCCTGCGCGCCGTGCCCGCGCTGAAGCCGCTGCTGGACCGCGACCGCGAGCAGGCCCTCACCGACCGCCAGCGTCAGATCCTCGACGAGCTCGGACGCATCTTCGAGAAGGGCTTCGCCGAGATCACCATGGCCGACCTCGCCGCCCGCCTCAACTGCTCGCTGCGCACCCTCTACGGCCTCGCCGAGGGCCGCAACGAGCTGGTGCTGATGGTCGTCGACCGCAACCTGCGCCGCATCGGCCGTGCCGCCCACGCCGCCATCGACGACGACATGTCGGCGCTGCAGGCAGTGCAGGCCTACCTGTCCGCGGCGACCGTGGCGGTGAGCGACATCCGCCCCGAGTTCGCCGACGACATGAACTCGATCCCCGCCGGCGCGGCGCTGTTCGCGGCCCACAGCGACTACCTGGTGGAGGTCACCCGCTCGCTGCTGGACCTGGCAGCCGAGCGCGGCGAGATCGGCGACGTCGACACCGCGGCTGTGGCGCGCATGATCGCCAACCTCGGGCTCGACTTCGCCAGGCCCCAGGTGAGCGCCCAGCTGCGGACCTCGCCCAAACAAGCCGCGGATGCCATGGTCGCCATCGTGGTGCGCGGCCTGGGTTCCGCTGCACGGTCAGCGATGCCGGGAGCGAGGCGCTCGCCTGCCGGGCTGTCGACGGCGAGGGCAGCAAAAGCGGCAAAGGCGGGGGCGCAGCCGTGAGCGTCGTGCAAAGCAGCACCGAAGGCGGCGTGTGCACCGTCACCCTCGACGACCCCGCCAAGCGCAATGTCCTCAGCGCCGCCCTGCTGGCCGAGCTGAGCGACGCCCTCGACGCCGCCGAGGCCGACGACGCGGTGCGGGTGATCGTGCTCACCAACACAGGCTCGGTCTTCTGCGCCGGCGCGGATCTGGCCGAGCGCTCAGGCGCCGAGCCCCAGGCCTCCCCGGCCCGCGGCGTCTCAGCGGTCGACCTGTTCGCCCGCTTCGCGGGGTCGCCCAAGCCCTACGTGGGCCGTATCGCCGGCCACTGCGTGGCGGGAGGCATGGGCCTGGCCGCGGCCATGGACATCTCGATCGCCCTCGACACCGCCAAGATGGGCTTCACCGAGGTACGCGTGGGCGTGGCCCCGGCGATGATCTCGGTGCTGTGCCTGCCCAAGATGCGCGCCGCGGACGCCCGCGAGGCGTTCCTGCGGGGCCGCCGCTTCAGCGCCGCCGAGGCGGCCCGCATGGGCATCGTCAACTCCGCGGTGCCCGCCGACGAGCTCGACTCGGCGGTGCAGACGGCGGTCGACGACCTGCTGGCAGGTTCCCCGGCGGGCATCGCCGCGTCCAAGCAGCTCCTGGCACGGGTGCCCGAGCTCGCCGCCGCCGAGGCCTTCGCCTGGACCTCGGAGCTGTCCGCCGAGCTGTTCAGAGGCGACGAGGCCGCTGAGGGCATGGCCGCCTTCCTGGAGAAGCGGCCCGCATCCTGGGTGCCGACCAGCAGCGAGCCCGACGAGCTCGGCGAACCGGGCGAGGCCGACCGCGGCGAGGCCGGCTGATGGACTTCGACCTGCCGCCCGATGACGACCCCCGCCGCCTGGCCGTGCGCGCCTGGCGCGAGCAGCATCCCGAGCCCACCCAGCGCCAGCTAGCCGAGGCCGGCTACGTGGTGCCGCACTGGCCCGAGCCGTGGGGCCTCGACGCCGACCCGATGCACCAGATCATCATCTCCGAGGAGCTGCGCGGCCTGAAGGTCAAGCGGCCTGCGGGCAACAAAACCATGGGCAGCAACGCCATCGGCATCGGCTGGGCCGCCCCGACCATCCTGGTTGCAGGCACCCCCGCCCAGCAGCAGCGCTGGCTGCCGGCGATCTTCGACCACACCGAGATCTGGTGCCAGCTGTTCTCGGAGCCCGACGCCGGCTCGGACCTGGCCGGCCTCGCCACCCGTGCCGTGCGCGACGGCGACGAATACGTGGTCAACGGCTCGAAGATCTGGTCCAGCGGCGCCCACGTGGCCGACATGGGCATCCTGATCGCCCGCACCGACCCCGACGCGCCCAAGCACAAGGGCATCAGCTACTTCGTGTGCCCGATGGACACGCCCGGCATCACCATGTCGCCGATCGTCGACATGACCACGGCGCACTCGTTCAACCAGGTGTTCTTCGACAACGTGCGCCTGCACGAGAGCCTGCGCATCGGCGACGAAGGCGACGGCTGGCGGCTCGCCAAGGTCACCCTCGCCAACGAGCGGGTGTCGCTGTCGTCCGCCGGCTCGCTGTGGGGCGAGGGACCGTCGGCTGAGGCGCTGCTGGACCTGGTGCGATCCGGCGGGGGCGTCTGTGACCCGGTGCTGCGCGACCGGCTGGCACGGATGCACTGCAACGCCGAGGTGCTGCGCCTCAACCGCCTGCGCACCCTGTCGGCGAAGCTGCACGGGCGCACGCCCGGCACCGAGGCGTCGATCCAGAAGCTGATGGCCGACGAGCACGGCCAGGAGGTGATGGACCTGGCCAAGGCCCTCGCCGGCGCCGACGGCATGCTCGCCGGCTCGGGACCTTCCGGCGAGGTGCCCGCTGCGATGCGCGGCGGCGCCACCGAGATCAACTTCGGGCGCGGCGATGCCAGCCAGTACCCCGAGGTCGACCCGGTGTGGCACTACGGGTTCCTGTTCGCGCCGGCGCTCACGCTCGGCGGCGGCACCTGGGCGGTGCAGCGCAACATCATCGCCGAGCAGGTGCTCGGCCTGCCCCGCGAGCCCAACGCCCACAAAGGGCTGACCTGGGCGCAGGCCCAGGCACTGGCGCACCGCCCGCCGACGGAAGCGAAGCCCGCCTGAGCAAGCCGATCCTGAAGTCAACCCGAAGGAGCACAACATGAAGACCGCCATAACCGAGATGTTCGGCGTCGACCTGCCGATCTTCGCCTTCAGCCACTGCCGTGACGTGGTGGCCGAGGTGTCGAAGGCAGGCGGGGTGGGCGTGCTCGGCGCCGTGGCGCATTCGCCCGAGGCGCTCGACATCGACCTGGCATGGATCGGCGAGCAGGTGGGCGACCGGCCCTTCGGCGTGGATCTGATCGTGCCCGCCCGCTACGCAGGCTCCGACGAGGGAGGCCTCACGCTGGGGCGCATCCGCGAGCTGATCCCCGCGGCCCACACCGAGTTCGTCGACGACATGATGCGCCGCTACGACGTGCCTGTGCTGGCCGGCGACGACAGCGGCGGAGGCCAGTTCGGCGCAGGCGCGGACTCGGCCGCGGCGCCGATGTCCGCCGATTCCCAGGCGCCCAACCTCGACGTGGCCCTGGCGCACCCCGTGGCGCTGGTCGTCAACGCCCTGGGCCCCCCGCCGGGTCACATGATCGAGCGCTGCAAGGCCGAGGGACGCAAGGTCGGCGCCCTGGCGGGCAAGCCCCAGCACGCCGAGCGCCACGTGGCAGCTGGCGTCGACGTGGTCATCGCCCAGGGCTCGGAGGCCGGCGGCCACACCGGCGAGATCGGCACCATGGTGCTGATACCGGAGATCGTGGACGCCGTGGCCGGCACTCCGGTGCTCGGCGCGGGCGGCATCGGCCGGGGCCGCCAGATGGCAGCGGCCATGGCGCTCGGCGCGCAGGGCGTGTGGTGCGGGTCGGTCTGGCTGACCACCGAGGAGGCCGAGACCCACCCCGTCGTCAAGCAGAAGTTCCTCGACGCCAGCTCCGCCGACACGATCCGCTCCCGGTCGCGCACCGGCAAGCCCGCCCGCCAGCTCCGCTCGGCGTGGACCGACGAATGGGAGGACCCTGCCACGCCCGCGCCGCTGCCGATGCCGCTGCAGCCGGTGCTGATCGAGGAGGCGGTGCGGCGCATCAACCGGGCCGCTCACCGCGAGGGCTCCGGGGCGGAGCGCCTCGCCAACTACTTCGTCGGCCAGATCGTCGGCAACATGAACGAGACCAAGCCCGCCGCCCGTGTGGTGTTCGAGATGGTCGAGGAGTTCATCGAAGCCGTCGAGGGCCTGAGCGCTCAGCTCAGCGAGGACGCCTAGCCCGCCGCTGGTCGCAGGGAGGTTCCGCCGGGTCGGATCGCGGGTCCTATTGTCTGCGCCGTGACCCCGCTGCTCGGACGCCGTGTGCTGCTGCGGCCGCTTGCCGCCGGGGACTTCGGGGCATGGCGTGAGGTGCGCCTGCAGAACCGCGACTGGCTGGTCAAGTGGGAGCCCCGCCGTGCGCCCGGCTCGCCGGATCCCGTCGCCGACAGGGGGGCCTTCGCCACTCGCTGCGCGGCGCGCCTGCGCGAAGCCAGGCACGGCAACGGCTTCGGGTTCGGCCTGTTCGTCGACGGCTGCTTCGCCGGGGAGGTCAACCTCAACTCGATCCAGCGAGGCCCGTTCCAGAACGCCTACGTGGGCTACTGGATCGACGAGCGCAGGGCGGGCTGCGGCTACATGCCCGAGGCTCTCGTGGTGGTCCTGCGGTTCGCCTTCGACAGCCTGCGGCTGCATCGCGTGCAGGCGGCGATCGTGCCCCGCAACACGGCCAGCCTGCGGGTCGCCGAGAAGCTGGGCTTGCGCAACGAGGGCACGGCCCGGCGCTACCTGGAGATCAACGGCGTCTGGGAGGACCACGTCCGCTTCGCGCTGACCGCCGAGGACTGGGACAGGCGCGGGCCCGATCTGGTCGAAGCCTGGATCAGCGACTGAGCCCTCAGGGCAGCGCGGGGCGGCTGCGGCTCAGGAAGGCCCCTGAGTCGGCGATTATCAGCTGTCCGGTGATCGCCCTGGCCAGGTCGCACGCCAGGAACACCACCAGCCGGGCCAGCTCGTCGTGGGCGACCCGGTGCGGCAGCGGCGCGGCCGCGGCCATGGCGTCGAGCTGCTCGGGCGAGAGCGCAGCCGCCACGGTCTCGGTGTCGGTCGTGCCCGGGGCGACCGCCAGCACCCTGATCCCCGACGGCCCGAGCTCCACCGCCAGGGTGGTCGTGAGGTGGTTGATCCCCGCCTTGGCCGCGGCGTAGGCAGACATCTGAGGCGACGGCCGGGTGGTCTCGCCGCTGCTCACGAACACGATCACCCCGCCTGAGCCGCCCTCGGGCGCCGTCTGGGTCATCGCCTCGGCCTCGGCCCGCGCCGACAAGGCGGCGGTCACCAGGTTCTGGCCGATCACGTCTCGCCAGTCGTCGCCGCGGGTGTCCGTGAACGGCTTTGGCCCGCGGCCCGCCGGGAACATGCCGATGTTGTTGACGGCGATGTCGAGACGGCCGCGGCCCGAGACCACAGCCCCGACGGCTGCGTCTATCTCGTCGTCGTTGCGGAAGTCCGCCTCGATGCCCTCGCCCGAGCCGCCCTGGGCGGTGATCTCGGCGATCACCGCTGCGGCCATCTCGGGCCGCTTGTCGATCACGGCCACGTGCGCCCCGGCGCGGGCCAGCCAGAGGGCGATCTCGCGGCCGATCCCGGCCCCGCCGCCGGTGACCAGCGCCGTCTTGTCGCTGTGGTCGATGAGGATGCTCACAGCGCCTTGCTCACCGGTGCGCTGCCCGCCGTGACTCGCTCACCGGGGTGCTGCCCGCCGGGACTCGCCGGTAAGCAGAGCCTGCACGTCGTCGACCACCTCGTCGGCCCAGAGCGCGGCGGTGGCGGGATCGACGCCTCCGATCGGGTGGCGGGTCACCGCTATCCGCAGGTCGCCGCGGCCCAGCGAGGCAGCCGCCTGCTCGGTGAGACGGAGGAAGCTGCTGGTGGTGACGACCACCGTCGGCACGCCCATGGCCTCGAGCCTCACGGAGTCGTGGACACTCCACGACGTGCAGCTGCCTCAATCGGCGGTGCCGGTCAGCACCACCTGCACCTCGCCGGCGATGCGCTCAAGCACCTGGTCCTCGCACGGCAGCGCCGCGTTCTTGGTCTCGTGCAGCACCAGCTCGGCGCCGCAGCGCTCGGCCAGGCGGCCGGCGATCCGCCTCAGGACCACGTCGGCGTTGGGCTTGGCGTTGTCGAGCAGCCCGATGCGCTTGCCGCTGAGCACCCGCAGCCCCGCAGCGGCGGTCGCCGGGGCGCTGCCCACAGAGCCATCGGGCCGATGGATCAGCAAGCTCACGGCATCACCGGCACGGTTCCCACGTCATGGCCACAGTCAGGGCGACACTGCCGCCGGTCACGGCTCGACGGGCACGGTCACGCTGCGGGTCATCCCCCAGCTCGGGATCAGCGAGCTGTGCTTGCCCGCGCCGCCCAGCACCATCACCTTGATGTTGTCTGCCGACTCGGTCATGGCCATCAGGTCGTCGTCGTCGAGGCGCTGCTGCCAAGGCGCCCAGGCCCGCAGGTCGAAGGCCAGCCGCAGGTCGCCGACCCGCACCCGTGCCTGGTTGAACAGATACGCAGCCACGTCGTCGCGGCTCCAGCCGTCCTGGGCGCACACGGCGGCGTGTTCGGGGCACAGCATCACAAAGTACTCGCCGCCGCTGATCGGGGCGTTGTTCTGGGCGGTGGAGCGCATGGCCGAGGCCGCCTTGTCGAGAATGCGGGCGGGCTCATCTGACTCCATGTCGTGCACGTTGTGGGGCGCCTCGCCGCAGTGGATCGTGACCGCCGAGGGCGAGTCCACGCCGACCGAGCGGGCGTAGCCGCCCCAGGGCGAGGCGTCGATGTTCTCGGCCACGCAGTAGGCGTACTTGGCGGGGCCGCCCTGGGTGGAGGCGTCGCCGTCTGCGGGCGTGGCGCCCGCGATGTGCATCAGGATCAGCCGCAAGGCCCTGCCGGTGGCTGCGTTGGCCCGGTTGCCCGGACCGAAGGCGCCGAGCCCGCTGTTGTAGCCGCCGTCTGCGGCCGCTGCTCCGTGGACGATCAACAGCGGGGCGACGGGATGGGTGGTGGCGTTCACGCCGCGCAGGTTGAGCTGCGGCTCGGCCAGCGCCCGCACCGCGGACACCAGCACCGCCAGGTGCTCGGGCGCGCAGCCTGCGAGCACGGCGTTGACGGCGATCGTGCGGCGGGTGGCGACGCCGTTGCGAGGCGCCAGCACGGCGACTGTCTCGTCGGGGTCAGGCGCGGGGCCGGACTCGCTGGCAAGCCCGGCGAGCATCGCGGCCACACGTTCGGAGGTGGGGGCCGCCAGCGGCAGGCCGTCTCCCCAGCCGTGGCGCGCATACACATCGGCTGTGGTCTCGCCGGCGGCAGTGTCCACCACCAGCATCCCGGCATCGGGGGCCAGCACTTCGGGAGCGGTCGTCTGCTCGGCGGCGGGGGTGGCGGTCGCTGGGGCGGCAGTCGTCTGCTCGGCGGCGGGCATCGCTCAGCTCTTCGAGGAGATGTCTCGCTGCAGCGTCTCCACGAGCCTGCGGAAGCGAGGCCTGCCCATCGACCAGAGCTGCGGGTGCAACTCGTGGTCCACGGCATCGGCGGAGTCGGCGACCGCATCGAGGCTCAGGATCGTGGCCTTGGTGCGGGCGTTGAGCTCGGAGTCCTGATCCGCGGCCAGCGCCGCTATCTCCACGGCGGCGTCCAGCAGGCGGTCGTCGTCGACGGTCTCGAAGACCAGGCCGAGCTCCTGTGCCCGGTCGGCTCGCAGCACCTGGCCGAAGAGCACCATCGCCATCGTGGT
Source organism: Acidimicrobiales bacterium (assembly GCA_965214285.1). Classification (GTDB taxonomy): domain Bacteria; phylum Actinomycetota; class Acidimicrobiia; order Acidimicrobiales; family Aldehydirespiratoraceae. The sequence continues at coordinate 2,483,440 of OZ243946.1, read as the reverse complement.
CGAGCGTCCCGCTATGTGGCGCAGCCGCCAGGTGTGGCCGCCGCCTGGATGGATGCCGATCTGCAGGAACCGCGACTCGAAGCGTGCACGGGCGCGCCCGGCAAGCACCAGGTCGCAGGCCAGGACCATGTTCATGCCGGCCCCCACGGCGGCTCCGTTCACCGCCGCCACCGACGGCAGCGGGCTGTGGGCCACGCGCAGGAACCCGTCGTAGATCGCCTTCATCTCCTCCGCGTTGCTGCCCGCGAGCAGGTCGTTCAGGTCGGCGCCCGCGCAGAAGCCGCGGCCCGCCCCGGTAACCACCAGCGCCCCGATGCCGTCGTCGGTCTCCCAGTCGTCGAGCACGGCGCCGATCTCGTCGTTCATGGCCAGGGTGATGGCGTTGCGCTTGTCGGGATCGTTGAGCCGCAGCACGCCGACGCGTCCGATCACCTCGGTCTCGATGAGTGACATGTCCCAAGTCTTGCCCACAGCCGAGCCAGGCTGCGACTCGAAGCCGATTCGGGCGCCCCGGACGCAGCCCGTTAGCGTCAGCGCCGTGAGCAGCCCCGCAGATCTTCCCCGCCCCGACGGCGGGGCAGCGGCGGCGGGTTTCGCCAGGCTGATCGGCGCTCGGTGAGCGAGGGGTTCCGGCGCACCTTCGCGGTGTTCGGGATACGCAACTACCGGCTGTTCTGGTCCGGCGGCGTCGTCTCCAACACCGGCCGCTGGTGCCAGGCGGTGGCCATCCCGATCGTCATCTGGGACCTCACCGAAAGCGCCGGCTGGGTCGGGCTCGCAGGCTTCGCCCAGATCATGCCGATGGCGGTGGTCGGCCCCGTCGGCGGGGCCATAGCCGACCGCTACCAGCGGCGAACGGTGCTGCTCGTCACCCAGTCTCTCCAGGCCACCACAGCGACAGGCCTGGCGCTGCTGTGGTTCAGCGGCGTCCGCTCGCCGGGGGCATACGTGGCGATGTCGGTGCTGGTTGGGGTGATGGCCGGGCTCAACCTGCCGGCCTGGCAGGCGATGGTCAGCGAGCTGGTGCCGCGGGAGATGCTGCTTGCGGGGATCACGCTCAACTCGGCGCAGTTCAACGCCTCGCGCATGATCGGCCCGGCGCTGGCGGGCCTGCTGGTCTCCGTCTGGGGGCCGGGCTGGGCGTTCACGGCCAATGCCGTGAGCTACTCAGCGGTGCTCTACGCCCTGGCCCGGATGCGCATGCAGCGGCGGGCGGTGCACGCCGACGGCCGGATGCGGCCCATCGCGGAGTTCCTGGCCGCGGCCCGCTACTCGGCTGCCAACCGGGGCATCCGCACGGCCATAGCCACGGTTTCGCTGGTCGGGTTCTTCGGGCTGTCGCTGCAGCTGCTGTCGATCGCCATCGTGGAGGAGGTGCACCTGCGCGACGAGCGCTCGTTCGGTCTGCTGCTGTCGTGCGTGGGGCTCGGGGCGGTGCTGGCGTCGCCGTTCGTGGCTGCCTCGGCCGCCCGCTTCGCTCGGTCTCGCATCGTGGCGCTCGCCCTGGTGGCCTATGCCGCCGGCTCGCTGGTGATCGCCTTCGCCCCCTGGTTCACGCTGGTCCTGCTCGGCGGGTTCGCCATGGGCGCGGCGCACATCGCCACGGGAAGCACGCTCAACACGGCCATTCAGCTCCAGGTCGACGAGGCGATCCGGGCCAAGGTGCTGGCGGTGTTCCTGATGATGCTCACCGCCTCCAACCCGGCGGGGCAACTCGTGCTCGGCTGGCTGATCGACGCTGCCGGGCCGCGGGCCGCCTATGCCATCGCCGGCGGAGCGTTCGTGGTCATCGCCGGGTGGCTGGCCCTGAGGGGCCGCCTCGCCGGGCTCGACCTGACTGACGGCGGCTACGAGCCGGCCTCGCTGGCCGAGGTGCATCCCTCGACCCCGGCCCCGCCTCCGGGTTACGAGGCAGCCTCAGGACCGTCCCCGGCCTTGTCCTAGTCCCCAGCGCCGTCGGCCTCGCGCTGTCGGCCTTGTACTCGGTGTCGGCTGTCATCAGCGGCGGCGTTGTCCTGCGGCGGCGCAGCCCTAGCCGCCTTCGCCCTCGGCCCTGTTCCCGGCATCGGCTTTGTCCTGCGGCGGCGCGGACCTAGTCGCCTTCGGCCTCGCCCTCGTCCTCGTCCTCGTCGTCCTCGTCTTCGTCTGCGAAGCCGCCGAAGTCGTCGGATTCGAGGTCGTCCTCAGCCAGGTAGCGCTGGCCGGGCTCGCAGTCGGACTGCACGGGGCACCACTTGCACGGCGGCCCGGGAGCAGTCGTCGGCTCCTGTTCGCGCTTTAGCGTCTTGGCGATGCGGGCGGCGCCGTCGACGACCCTGGCGACGGTGGAATCGAGCAGCTCCTCGGTCACCGCCTCGGGCAGCAGGCGGCCCTGATCGAGGTAGTAAGTGCCCAGCAGGCGGGGCGGCGTGCCCACCACCAGGGTCTCCAGCAGAGCGTAGAAGCGCAGGTCGTCGAGATGCTGCGGCGAGCCTCTGCCCGTCTTGAGGTCGATGAGCACCTTGCCGGCCTGGTTGCCTCGGGGACGGCCCAGGCAGAGATCGACCTTGCCGTTCAAGAAGATCTCCTCGCGGTAGGAGTAGCGGAGACGTGCCTCGGTCACGGGCAGCCACTTCGACTCCAGCGGGAACCACAGCTCCAGGAACCTGGCGACCCGGTCGTTGGCCTCGCCGCGCAGCTCGGCCAGCTCGCGTTCTGAGCATTCCTGCAGCCAGCCGGCGATGCTCTCGTAGGGGTTCTCGACGAGCGAGCCGATCGCCTCGCCGACGAGCTCCATCGGCGTCGGCTCGCCCGGGGTGTGGACCGAGAGCTCGATCGCCTTGTGGGCGATGGTGCCGCGTGCCCTGGGCACTGACCAGGAGAACGGCTCGTCGAACTCGGCTAGGAAGAAGCGCTCGCAGCCCATGATCCGCCCGAGCAGGTGCTTGTTGACCCACAGGGGAGTGTCGGGCTCGAATTCGTCGAGCACCCCGGCGAGGCCGCGGTCGAGATCCTCGCGGAGCCGCTTGCGAAGGGCGGGGTCGAAGCGGGGCCGCTCGTCGGGGGTCGCCTTGAGCTGGTCGAACAGCTCCCGCTGCGCCGGGTTCAGGTCGTCTTCTGTCATGCGTTCTTGCTTAGCACGCGCCCACGGGCCTGCGTCTCGCGACGCACCTGCGAGCCGCACTCGGCGCGCCGGGTGCCGTGTGAGGCTGCGCTGGCCCTGCGGGCGCCCTGCGGCGCGATCTGCCGGGCCTGCCTAGGTGCCCCTGGCCGGTCCTTCGGGGGCACCGTGAGAGCGGCTCGCTCCGTCCGCAGCGGGCCGTCGGTGCGCCCTGTGACGGGACGCGCGGAGAGAGTGTCACACCCCCTGGCCATGATGGACGACATGGAAGCCACGAGTCTGAGATTTGCCAAAGCCGCCCGTTGCCTGGGCCACGCGGCCCGACTGCGCGGCCTGGAGGTGCCGGGGTTCCGTTCGCCGCCGGGCATCGTCGGGGTGCAGCGCACCATCCGCAGACGCAGCGGCGGCTGCGTGGTCTCGGTGCAGTTGAGGGGCCGTCCCTGGTCGGCGGTTGTGTCGGACATGATCGAGGGGGTCGTGGTGGCCAACGACCTCAGCGGAGTGCCCGCAGACCGGGCACGCACGGCCATGTGGCTGGCGGTGGAGAACTCAGGCGAGCTGAGAGCGGCATGACCGGGAGTCCGCTGCACGACCCGAAGTCAGCGGCGGGCGCGGCAGGTCTGCGGTTGATCCGGATCCCTCGGGCGGGCGCGAGGGTCTGCAGGGTGACTGTGAGTCCGCGGCAGGCACGAGGGGCTTGCAGGGCGATCGGGATGTCCGCGGCGGGTGCAGCAGGGCGGGCTGCGCGGCGGGGCAGCGGCGAGCGGCCGGGCTGGGCCACCAGGCGTGGCCGGCGGAGCAGCCTGGTCGCCGCTTGCCGCGGATCGTCTGCGGATGGGGTACTGTGCGGGATCGCCCGGGTGGCGGAACTGGCATACGCAGGGGGCTTAAACCCCCCGGCTCCTCCGGGAGCTTGCGGGTTCGACTCCCGCCCCGGGCACCTTTGGCCGCCGCATCGCTCATACAGCTCTTGTCATTGTGGGGGTCAGACAAGTAGACAGATCAGCGGACAGTCTGTAGGATTCGGATCATGCCGAAGGAGTTGACGGCTAGTCAGGCGATGGCGATTGCGGGGCGCTTGCAGGCTCTGCAGGCCAACGCCTGCCTGACCCAGGACCAAGTGGGCCAGATCGTGGGTGCCACGGCCAGGACGGTCAGCCGATGGGAGCATGGCGACGCCGTTCCGCAGCCGGGGTCGAGGCAGCGCCTGATCGAGCTCGGCTATGTCGCGGAGGAACTGGCGGGCGTGATGAAGGCCGAGGATCGCGGCCTCTGGCTGTTCACGCCGAATCGGCTGCTCGATCACGACAGCCCAGCAGAGCGCATCGCCGAGGGCGACTATCGGTCTGTGGTGTCGCTGATCCAGGCCTTGGCGGACGGCGTCGTGGTGTGAGGTGACCGACGAAGCCGGACTTCTGCAGGCTATCGATGCGATCGGCACCACTCCGGCAAGCGGAACCGCTTTCCGCCACACGGCACCGGGGTGAGACCCGTTCTCCGGTGAAGTAGTCCGAGGACTCACAACGTCATTGGCTGTGGGACAGATGGATGAATTGCACAGGGGCCTGCGGGCCTACAGGTCTAAAGCCGGGTCGCGCAATCCCGAAAGCGATACGCGTGTGAGCTGTGAAGTGCCAACTTGCGAGGCCATTGGATCGGGATGCATAGAAACACTCGTCTCCGCTGACAAGAATGCTACCCTTCCGGTAGATGATGAAGGCCTTGTGCCGATGCACTTCAGGGATGAAGTCTGTGCCCACGACAGGGATCCAATACGACGCCATTACGTCGCCTGATCCGTGCGATACGCGTGGCGCGTCATCCTCACGGACCAGGTTCCAATGGTCCGGATGCGTTACCAGAACGGCATTGTCCGTCCGTGGCATCTTGCTAACCTGGTAGATGAGTTCACACGGAGTCAAACGCTTTCCTTCAAACCAGCTTACAGGCTCAGCTCTGTCGATCATGGCTTCTCCGTAGTTGTCATGCAGGATCACATGCTCGATCTTGTCATGTATGTCCTGCAGTAGCTGCGATACGAGATGAAGCGATTTGCCGCCTGGATTGGCCCCAGACGGATCTTGGCACACGTCAATTTTAGTGACGCGTGTGTACACGTCAATACCAGAAACAGGCCAACAGCTGCCGTCGTCGAGGTTCCCTTCGAGTTGCCCACTCATCTGCCAGCAAAGATCTGCAACAGGACGTACCGGAGGGCGATGCTTTTCGATCAGTTCCCTGACCCGCTGCGGCAGCGCCGCTGGGAAATCTGAGTTCTTGCACAGGCTCTCCAGGAACTCAGCGCAGGCTTCCTCTGCCTCGTTCTCATCAGGATGTTCCTCCGTCCCGTGCGTGCTAGTCATTCAGGCTCTTTCTCAGTTGGTCAAGATGACGGATACTTCAGTCAACATCAACCGTCGTCTAACTGTCCTGGGTGCGGGCGTCATCCATGGCGTGGGATCTCCGGCCAGAGCTGGGCGGCGAACTCGCTTCCTCGCGGCTCGCCGTGCAGGTCGGCCCAGACGCGCAGTGGGTGAGAGACCCAGGTCGACCACTGCTCGTGCCCGGCCCGGAGGCGGTCGAGGGTGCCGATGCCCCAGGGATCCGATGTCAACACGACGTTGCTCTCCTCGGCACTGACCGGCTCGAGACGGAGACTTCGCGCAACGGCATCGAGTCCGTCGCTCCCGTCTCCTTCGCAGCGGACCCAGCAGCGCACGATCTCCGGCGAAGCAGTGCCGAGGATGCCCAAGAAGGCAGCCGCGGTTCGGCCAGTAACCGCCAGTTGGATGTCGGAGCTGTCAGCGGCTGATGCAACGTTCTGGGCGACGTCGAAGACGTCGCGTCCCCAGAGGTACGCAGACAGGGTCGGGCCACCAGGCCACGCTGTCCGTTCGGCCAGCAAACGGGCGGTGCTCACGGGGTCAATGACCTCGATCCGGATTGAGGCGCCTTGTCGGTGCTTGCCGACGAGCCCGTGCTCGGCAAGCTGGGTCACCGCCCGCGATGCCGTTGGAGCGGACACCTCAGCGGAGTCCGCCAGCTCGCCGATCGTCGGGGTCACAGAGTTGAGGTTGGCGATGAGCAGGCGCTGCACAACTGCGGCATGACCCTTCTGCAGCGGAAGGGCACGCCGTTGGCGGGCCTGCTTGTGGGCGAAGCGACCGGTGCTGAGATCGAGGCGAGGCCAGGCGATCTCGGCGACGCCGGACACGTCGACGAAACTCACCCCAGCGGAGCGCAGGCGCGCCCGCCAGGGGACCGGGACGACGCCGGCGACCAGCACGACCGACCCCGGCCGCCGGGCGTGCTCAGCCGCCTCCGCGATCTCCTCGGCCGACTCGAACCGGTCGGGCTGCAGAATCTCCACCGCCAGATCGATTCCGTCGTCGAAGCGCAGGAGGCTGTCGCTTGCTCGGCGGACGCGCAAGTCGCCGTACTCTTGGGTCTCGGCCCAAGGGAGGTCGAGTAGCAGCTCAGGCATTTGCCGAGCATAGCTGATCCACGCTAAACAGCAAACGTCTTCGGAAATTGCCGTGATCCAAGGGGCCGTGAGGGCAGCAATTGCGGTTTAGGCCTGAATTTGAGCTGGGTGCAAATCGAAGGCCAGCAGTAGTGGCGGGCACCGGGGAAGCTGGCCGGACGCATGCGGACGCTGAAGGCGGGAGGGCTAACGAGGCCGGGAGCGCACTGCATATTCGGGCGGATCCGCCGGAGCGAAGCCGCGGCAGCAGGGAGGGTTACGGCGTGGGCCAGATGAGGGGGAACAGCGCGCTGTCGGGGCGGTCGCCGTGGGCCAGGCCGTTGGCTCGCATGAGGTCGCTGAAGTCGGGGTCCATGCCGACCTCGCGGAAGGCGATGCGGGCGTCGTCGCCGAGCCACTTGGAGGTGAAGACGCTCAGCTCCGCTTCGACGTCGAGGCGCCCGGAGCCTCCGTGCAGGGTGCGGCCGTTGAAGACGACGCAGTCGCCGGGCGCCATGTCCCAGCTCACCACGCCGTAGGCCTCCCGGTTGGCGTCGATGTCGGGCATGCTCGCATCGGCAATCGCCGTGAAGTCGCTGCGGGCGACATCGTGGGCGAGGTCCGGGTTGAGGGTGCCGAAGTCGGGCTGGGCCAGCACCTGACCGCCGAGATGCGAACCGGGTACGAAAGCCAGGGCGCTGCGCGCGGTCACCGGCACCAGCGGCATCCAGATCGTGGCGGTGTCGTGGCCCTCGACGGACCAGTACGGCTCGTCCTGGTGCCACGGCGTCTCGAACTGCGAGCCAGGCGAGCGCACGAACACCGCGTCGAAGAAGAAGCGCGCCTGTGCCGCGGCCATCATGCGCCCGGCGATCTCCGCCGCGGGCGACTCGTACACGAAGCGCTGGTACTCGGGCACCGACCGCCAGGCCATCGAGTCCCACAGCATCGTCCGCCCCGCACTGTCGCGGTCCCAGACCCGAGCCCGCTCGGTGGGGTCGCCCAGGTGCCGGCTCAGCCCGGCGGCCAGCAGCTCGATCCAGGCGGGCTCGAACATTGCCCGCAGCATCACCACGCCGTCGCGGCGGAACGCCTCGACCTCGCTGTCGCTGATCGTGCGCGGCGGCACCTGCGGTGACACTGGCTCAGTCTGCGCCGCCAGCCCGAAGCCGTCAACGTCCCCGCCCAACGTCCCGCTTGGGCCCACCTCGCCGGCTGCCACAAGGCCAACCAGCGAGGGTGCAAGGGGCTGGCACCCGCCACATCGCGACAGGCACCGACAACTGCCCCAGCAGGCCGCAGCGCTGCCGACCTAGCCGGCTTCCCCTTCCCCCGCCTGGTGCCCCGTCGTTCAGCGCTTGGACTGCGGGAAGGTCAAAAGAGTCACATCTGTGTTGTTGCAATCTGGCGCGCTGCTGGGTGCCGGAAGGCGGGCTCACCTTGCGCCGATGGTGATGCGATGCAGCAGACGCTCGTGCCCGTCGTAGCCGGCGGTGGCCTTGTGCAGCACCGAGCGGTTGTCCCACATCACCAGCATCTGCTCCGCCCAGCGATGCCGGTAGACGAACTCGTCGCGGGTCTGCCAGGCCAGCACTTCCAGGGCCAAAGAGCGGGCCTCGTCGTCGCCGAGCCCCTCGAAGCCCATGATGTAGCCCAGGCAGCCGAACAGGCCCGGCTCGGCGGTCTCGGGATGTGCCCGGATCAGCGGGTGGAGCGTCGTGTCCAGGGCCTCGTCGCTGACCACGATGCGCATGGCACGCTCGTTGCCGTCGTCCGCGTCGCCGTACAGTCCCTGCCTGCTGTAGCCGGCACGCGCCGAGTGCACCGCCGTGAGATGCTCGCAGCGCCGCCGCAGGCCCTCGGGCATGGCTGCCAGCGCCTTGTGCTGATCCGCGAAGAGGGTGTCGCCTCCGACGGGCGGGATGATCCTGGCCAGCAGGCAGGTCCCGGCGGGAGGCTGGGCGAGAAAGCTCCAGTCGCTGTGCCAGGTGTCGGCGAAGATCGGGGCGGTCTCCTCCGCCCGCCGGTGGACGGCGCAAATGTGCTCGGAGCCATCGATGGGTCCCAGGAACGGATCGGTGCCGATCGGACCGAAACAGCGGGCGAAGCGCTCGAAGTCGGTATCGCTCATCTGCTGGTCGGCGAAGACCAGCACGTGATGCTCAAGCCAGGCGGCGCGGATGTCGGCCACCGTGGCCTCCTCCAGCGGTCTCGACAGGTCGACGCCGCGCACCAAGGCACCGCAGGCCTGCCCGGACGGCTCAACGACGATGCTCGCGGGGCTCAATTCGGCTCCTTCCGTTCCGGCTCGACTGGGCGTGGATCTGGACTCTTTGGTCGGCGCGTCAAGTATGGCCGCCCCCGAGGCGCGCGGCACGCTGGACGCCGCTGCGGCGGTGGCGGCGATTCAGCGCCTCGCCTTGCTGCGGCGGTCGAAGGCCCTGCGCAGGGTCGCCGTGTCTACGATGTCGGCGTGCAGCTGCGGGAGTGGGTCGTGTCTGATCTGGTGTCTCTGCGGTCGCGTCTGCAACGAGGCGTGATGTCGGTCATTCCCCACGAGCGCCGCCGTGAGCGGGTCGACGGCGGGGGAGTGGCGCCGCTGTATGTGCTGTGGCACCTCAGCCGCCATCACGACCTGGCCGTGAACCGCGTGCTGCGCGGCCAAACCGAGCTGGTGGAGGCCTGGGCGGACCGGGTGGGCCTGGCGGATGGCCTGTGGCGCGGCCTGGCCGAAGCCGAGGACAGCGAGGTCGTGGAGCTGCTCGATCCCGAGGTAGTCGACGGCTACGCCTCGGCGGTGCTCGATGCCACCATCGCCTGGCTCGACACGGCCGAGCTGGGCGACTTGCGGGCGGTGCCCGACAGCGATGCGGCGCTGGCCGCGGGCGGGGTGCCCGAGGACCGCTTCGACTGGCTGTATGCGATGTGGTCGGGCAAGCCGAGGGCGTTCTTCTTGTCGTGGCAGGCAGTGGGTCACGGCTTCAACCATCTGGGCGAGCTGATCTCGATCCGCAACCGCATGGGTCTCAGCCCCTTTTGAAGCAGCGGCCGCTCTGCGCCTGCCATGCCCTCAAAGGCGCCATGCCCTCAAAGGTGCGGATGATGCCTCCAAGACCGCTGCGTCGTCTGGACTGAAGGATCGATGTGACTGCAATGACGACCGCTGCGAGTATCCCAAAATGGTAGACTGAACGCAAAATGTCGTGAGGAACGTCCGGCTGCGAATTGACAAGGCCAACGATGCTTCCGATTACCATCTAGGAGCCCACGGGTGCAGGCAACAGCCTGGTAGATGGCTCACGAATGAGCGTCCACAGTTGACTCCGCAAGGCAAGACAGAGGATAAGGCAGGCGACTAGAGCAGTGCCTTGAACGAGTTGCTCGATGGGAGCGTCCTGAAGATTCACCAACGACATGCCAACGATGACAAGCAAGGATGGCATGATCAGGTCGTCCATCTTCAAGTGCCTGATTCTCAGGTCTGCAAGCGCTGTTCCCCGGCAGTCCTGCGCTATCGGGGCTCGTCGGACTGGGCTTGGGCCGACTCCACCTGTGCAGCCAGTTCCGCCATGAGCCTGCAGTTGTCCAGGCCGGCTGAGGCAGGCACCAAGGGGGGCTCACCGTCGATGGTTCTGCGCACGAAGTTGCGGGTTGTGCGTTCATGAGGGCTGGGAAAGCGGCGGCCCAGATAGTCGGCGGCGTTTCGGGCTGTCCCCTTCACGATCTGGGCGACGTCGGGTCGGTGATCCACAGCGACTTGGGCGTGACGTACAGCAGGCGCATGCCGGTGACCTCGCCGATATCGCCGCGGTCGATTCGCCTGTGGGCCTCGACGACGACCGGGTTGAAGAGGTCGGTGTGGGCTACCTCGACATGACCGCGGGACTGGCTCTCGGCGTCGACGACGCCGGCAGCCCCGCGCGGATCGTCGAGACGACGCCAGCTTAGGCGATCAGCCTGAGGCGATGCGGGTCAGGTCGGAGGCGAAGCGGTCGTACCAGCGGTCGCTGCGGAAGTCGTCGCCTCGCCGCTTTGCGCCTTCGCAGAGGTTGCGGTAGAGAGCCGGGTCGTCACAGAGGCGCTCGATCGCCCTCTCGAGGTCGCTGACGGAGCCAGGCTCGATGAGCAGGCCGTTGACTTCGTCTTCGACGAGCTCGGGGATGCCGCCGATCCGGGTGGCGATCACAGGGATGCCTGCCTGGAAGGCCTCCAGGATCACTCCCGGGAGGCCTTCGGTGACGTGATTGGACGGGAGCAGCATGAGGTCGTGCTCGTGGAGAATGCCCGGGACCTCAGCATTCTCGGCGACACCGCGGTAGAGGACGCGAGGGAACTCGTCGACTTCGGCGAGGTCGATCCCGGTGTGCACGGCGCCGTAGATGCTGAGCTCGCAGCCCTCCGGCAGGCTCTGGCTGGCATGCAGGCACTCCTGGTAGCCCTTGTCCGGCGTGAGTCTCGACAGGAACAGCAGCCTGCGGACCTCGCGGCGGTCTCGTCGCGCGCTCTCGGGGACCTGGCGGGTATTCGGGAAATGCCGCAGATTGTCCCTGGGGGGCAGCATGGAGAGGGCATCGAGGGTCTCGATGTAGACGATGTCGGCTCGCATGAACGTGCGATCCGCGACCCAGCGCTTCAGCCGGGGCCCATCAGCGTAGACCCGGCCGAGGCTTCCGCCGACTACGCGCAGCACCAGCGGACGGCGCAGCGCCCTGCTCAGCAGCCACAGCACAATTCCCAAGTCCCACAGGTGGTTGTATCGCATGATTGAGCAGACGGCATGGTTGCGCCGCAGCCTGCGAGCTGTCTGCCAGCTCACGCGCATGCCCCTGAACAGAGCCATGAGCCACAGAGCAGGTACAGGCAGATTGGTCACCGGACCGGACGTATCCACCGTCTCCATCCGACAGCCCCTGGCGGCGAGCTCGCGCTGCTGCTCGCCCATCATCACCGCCATGCCGCCGAAGACGTTGGTGCTGGCGTTGCCTCGCTGGTGTGTCGGACCGACCTGCAGCACCCGCACGCCCGAGCCTTCGCTGCGATTGTCGTTCAAGGGCTCGGGCTCCGCGTCCGGGTCAGATTCCGTTGGGGAGTGTAACGGCTGAGAGCCGCCACCGCCGTGGGCGCGGGCCTGCGCTTTGGCTCGGTTCGTCAAGTATGGCCGTCCCCGGCGTTCACGGCGGCGATGACGCGATCGAGGATTAGGTCCAAGACGGCGGTCGGCGTGGCGAAGTTGAGCCGTGCGAACCCCCTGGCCTCGGGGGAGAACTCGTGGCCGGGGCTCAGCGCCACGCCGGCCTGCTTGAGCAGCGCTCGCGCCGGGTCGTCGCCGAGGCGGGTGCGGCCGAAGTCGAGCCAGGCCAGGTAGGTGGCCTCGGGCGGCAGGTATCCGACGCCGGGCGCCTCTGCTGCGAGCCGCTCGGCGATGCGGTCGCGGTTGGCGGCCAGTAACCCGAGCGTGTCGCGGTGCCAGTCGTCGCATTGGGTGAAGGCCGCCACGGTCGCCTCCGCCGACAGCGAGCTCGGCCTGCCGTGAACGTGATCCGAGCGGGCGTCGAGGCTGTCGCGGATCGCCTTCGGCCCGAAGTGCGCCAGCGCGCACGACAGGCCCGCCAGGTTGAACGTCTTGGAGGCGCTGCCGAGGGTCACCGTCCGCTCGGCGGCCTGAGGCGCCGCGTCGACGAACACGCGGTGGCGCTGCGGCGCGTAGACGAGATCGGCCCAGATCTCGTCGGAGATCACCACGAGGTCGTGGCGCTCGGCGATCTCGGCGATCGCCTCTATCTCAGCGACCCGGTACACCCGGCCCAGCGGATTGTGGGGATGCGACAGCAGGATCGCCTTGGCGGCGGGATCGCTCGCGGCGGCATCCAGGGCATCGGCGTGCAGCTCGCCCGCGGGCCCGCAGGGCACCAGCAGCTCCCGTCGCCCGCCGCCTGAGATCGACTCGCGGAACATGTGGTAGATCGGCGCCAGCAGGATCACCTTGTCGCCGGGCTCGCTGACGGCCTCCAGGGTCACCTCGATGGCCTGCAGCACGCCGGTGAACGCCCGCATCTGCGAGGTCGGCAGGCTCACGCCGTGGCGGCGCTGCAGCCAGTCGTCCCAGACCTCGCCGAGCCGGTCGATGGCGGCAAAGTTGTAGCCCAGGTCGCCGCGGTCGATCAGGGTCCGCATGGCGTCCTTGACCGGCTCGGGGGGATCGAGATCCATGTCGGCCACCCAGGCCGGCAGCACGTCGCTGCCGTAGCGGCTCCACTTCGCCGAGCCGTGACTCCGCAGGCGCGCCAGCTCGGCTGCCGCTGGGTGCGGCTCCACGTGGGTGGCGGCCTCAGCCTCAGCCTCAGCCTCAGCGGCGGGCGGCCGGGCGCCGGGGACGATCATGCGGGCACGGTAGACGCCGAGCCTCGCGATCGCGCCGCTCAGCTCAAGGCTTCGATTCCGCTGACGCTGATGCGCCGGCTGTGCGGATGCGCTAGCTGTTGCGGCCCAGGTTGGGCTTGCGACCGTGGTTCGCCTTGCTGCGGCGGGCCTTGGCCTTCTTCTTCTGGGTGCGCTTGGACATGGCCCAAACCCTACAAGCGTCGAGCCGCCTGGCGATACGATTCGGCCATGCGCACCGTGAGCTGGACCGAGATGCAGCACGGCACCAAGGCGGACTACGAGTTCCTGACCCCCGCCTTCGAGGAACACGCCCGGGGCGCTCTCGTGGACAACCTCTGCGGGCTGCTCGGGCTGCTCAAGGGCCCGACGCTGGGCTACCGCATCGACCGCTACGAGCATTCGCTTCAGTCCGCCACCCGGGCATACCGCAACGACGAGCCGGTTGACTTCGTGGTGGGGGCGCTGCTGCACGACGTGGCCGACGGGTTCGCCCCCGAGAACCACTCCGCCGCGGCGGCTGCGGTGCTCGCCCCCTACGTGGACGAGGAGGTTCGCTGGGTCGTCGAGCACCACGGGCTCTTCCAGGGCTACTACTACTTCCATCACCACGGCGGCGACCGGCACGCCCGGGACCGCTGCCGGGAGTCGCCTCACTTCGATCGCTGCGCGGACTTCTGCCACAGCTACGACCAGAACTGCTTCGACCCCGACTACCCCAACATGGCCCTCGAGGAGTTCCGCCCCATGCTGGAGGCCGTGTTCTCGCGGCCCTCGCGCATCGCGGGGATGCCAGCGACCGACTAGCCCCGACCGGCTGCACGACTGCGGGTGCGGCTAGCGGTGGATAGGCCCTTCGGTGGCCGACAAGGCGTGCGCGGTGCGGCCGGTACGCACCGAGATGATCTCCGACACGATCGACACGGCGGTCTCCTCAGGGGTGCGCGCCCCGATGTCGAGCCCGATCGGCGAGCGCAGCCTGGCCAGGCCCTGCTCGCTCACGCCCGCCTCGACGAGCCGCCGGGTGCGGTCGTCGTGGGTGCGCCGGCTGCCCATCACGCCGATGTAGCCGACGGCGGTGTCGAGCGCGCCGACCACCGCGGGCACGTCGAACTTGGCGTCGTGGGTGAGGATGCAGATCGCATCGCGGGGACCGAGATCGCCGCCGATGCGGTCCAGCAGGCGGTTGGGCCAGTCGACCTCCACCTCGTCGGCCATCGGGAAGCGGGCCCTGGTGGCGAACACCTCGCGGGCGTCGCACACCGTGACCCGATAGCCCAGCACCTTGGCGACGCCGGCCAACGCGGCCGTGAAGTCCACGGCGCCGAAGATGACCATCCGCGGCGGCGGCGCGAAGCTCTCCACGAACACCGACACGGTGCCCTCGCGCGCCTCGCCGTGCTCGCCGTAATGGCGGATCCCGGTCTTGCCGGCGGCCAGCTCGCCGCGGGCGTCGCGCTGTGCCACCCGGTCGAGGTCGGCGTCGCCCAGCGAGCCGACCGACGGCAGGCCCGTGTCGGCGGCGTGCACCACCAGCTTGCGGCCGGTGCCGGGTCCTTCGACGATCGTGGCCAGCGCCACCGGCGACTCCGCCTCCACGGCTGATCGCAGGCTGCGCAGCCAGTCGCCGGGCTCGAAGGGCTCCAGGAACAGATGGATCGTGCCCCCGCAGGTCAGGCCGACCGCGAAGGCCTCGTCGTCGCTGTAGCCGAAGGTGACGATGCGGCGGGCATCGGTTGCGAGCACGTCGAGCGCCTCGGTCACCACCGCGCCCTCCACGCAGCCGCCCGAGACCGAGCCCGACACCTCGCCGTCGTCGCTGACCGCCATCGCCGCTCCGGGAAGACGCGGCCCGGAGCCGTCTAGGTCGACCACACGGGCCAGCGCGACCCGTCGACCGCTGTCGGTCCATGCCTGCAGATCGTCGAAGAGCTCCCGCACGGCCTCAGCCTAGATCTGCCCGGCGGTTCAGCTCGTAGCGCGCCCAGGCGCCGAACAGCAGCGTCCCGGCAACGATCACCAGCAGGCCAGGCCAGGTGTCGGCCCAGGTGACATCGCCGATGAAGCCCTGGCGGGTCATGCGCAGCACGTTGGTGGCGGGGTTCACGCGGGCCACGTCTTGCAGCCATCCCGACATCAGCGAGATCGGCACCTGCCCGATGGAGGGGAACAGGAAGGCGAAGGCGATGATCTGCACGATCGCCATGGCGCGGATGTTGCCGATCCGCAGCACAAGCCCGAGGCCGATGCAGCCGATGGTGATCGCCGCGCCGACCCCGCCGACGAAGGCCATCGCCACCCCCGCCACGCCGCCGGGGTAATCCAGGCCGTTGACGGTGGCGATCGCCAGCACCACCGACACCGGGATCAGCGCCCGCAGCGCCGTGTGGACCAGCGGCCCGATCAGGATCGCCAGGCGCCGGATCGGGCTCGACATCAGGCGGTCGATGAAGCCCGAGTCGAGATCCTGGGCCATCGAGCCCGCCGCGCCCACCCCGGCGAAGGCCGAGCCCTGCACCATCGCATAGGCGGCGATCCAGTTGACGAAGTTGTCCGTAGGGAAGCCCTGCACCCCGGTGACCCCCTCGAAGCTGCCCGTGAAGGCGATCACGAAGAAGACGGGCATGACCAGCACCGGGATGATGATCTGGGGCAGGCGCAGGGTGCGCAGCAGCGCCCGGTGCGAGAGCTGGGCGACGCTGGGCGCCAGCGCGGTCGGGCGCCGGGCCGGGCCGGCCGATGCCCGCGAGGCCACTCCGGCGGTCACGAGCCGCGCAGCCTGCGCAGCCATGCCCCATACGACATGGTCATCGTGACCACAGCCACCACGCCGATCCAGAGCACGGCACGCCCGAAGGCGCCGACGTCGAAGCCGTGAAGCGCGATCTCGCGGGTGGGGTCGACGATCAGCGTGAAGGGGTTGACCTCGGCGACGTCCTGGTACCAGCCCTCCATCAGCTCGGTCGGGAAGAACGCCGAGGACACGAAGATCACGATGAAGGTCAGCGGGAACATCGCCTGGGTGGCCTCGGGCGAGCCGGTTCGCAGCGCCACCGTCAGGCCGATCCCGCCGAGGGCCACCGACAGCAGGGCGCTGATGACCACGATCGCCAGCGCCGCGGGCAGCCCGCCGTCGGGCGGCGCCCCGGCCGCCGAGAAGACCGCGATCAGCACCGCCGCCAGCAGGCCGCTGAAAACCCCCGCCCCTGCGACCTGACCCAGGAACACGGCCTGGCGGCCCACCGGCGACGCCGTCAGCCGGTCGAAGAAGCCGGACTCGATGTCGGTCGCCAGCGCGCTGCCCGCCTCGCCGGAGTTGAAGGCGATGCCCTGCAGGATCGAAGCCGGGAGGATGAACTGCAGGAACGAGTCGACGTCGCCGAAGCCCGGCAGGTCCGTGGCCCGCTCGAACTGGGCCGCGTAGATGGCGGCCAGCATCAGCGGGAAGAAGATGCTCGGCACCCAGGCGGCAGGCTGACGCCAGGTGTTGACGATCGTGCGCCGGGCCAGCTCGGCCGTCTGCTCGATCGCGATGCGCACCCTGGGCCGCTGCGATGCCGCGGGACGGCCGCGGCCGGAGTCCACGACAGCAGCAGCGGTGCTCACTGGCTGCTCAGGCGTGCGCCAGGCCGGCGCCTTCGAGCCGGCGCCCGGTGGCATCGGCGAACACGTCGTCGAGGCTCGGCAGGTCCACCTCGATGTGGCTGACCTGCACGCCTTGCTCGTCGAGGGCCCGCACCACGTCGGCCAAACGTGCCGCCCCGCCGCGCAGGCCGATGGCGGCTCGCCCGCTGCGCGCCGGGCGGGGCATGCCGAAGCCCGCAAGCGTCTCGGTTGCCGAGGCGAGCTGAGCATGATCGGCCACCTCGATGCGCAGCGTGGGGTCGCCCACGGCCTCCTTGAGAGCCGTCGGCGCTCCTTCGCGCACGATGCGGCCGTCGTCGATGATGGCGATCCTGTCGGCCAGCCTGTCGGCCTCCTCCAGGTACTGGGTGGTCAAAAACACCGTGGTGCCGTCGTCGTTGAGCGCCACCACCTCCTCCCACACCGACTGGCGGCTGGTGGGGTCGAGCCCGGTGGTGGGCTCGTCGAGGAACAGCACGATCGGCCGGTGGATCAGCGCCAGCGCCAGATCCAGGCGCCGGCGCATGCCGCCGGAGTACTCGCCGACCCTGCGGCCGGCGGCCGCGGTCAGACCGACCCGCTCCAGCAGCTCGCCGGAGCGCCGCGAGCTCTCGGCCCGGCCGAGGCCGTGCAGCACCGCCTGCAGGCGCAGCAGCTCGTTGCCGGTCATCAGCGGGTCGATGGCGGCGTCCTGAAGAGCCACGCCTATGCAGCGGCGTACCGCGTCGGCCTGCTTGACCACGTCGTAGCCGGCGACCCGGGCCGTTCCCTCGGTGGGGCGAAGCAGGGTGACGAGCATCCGCACGGTGGTGGACTTGCCGGCGCCGTTGGGCCCCAGGAAGCCGAATATCTCGCCCTCGGCGACGCTCAGGCAGATGCCGTCGACCGCGGTCAGGTCGCCGAAGCGCCGCACCAGCCCCTCGGCGTGCACCACCCGGCTGCTCATGCGCGGCGGCTCCGGGCCGCAAGGTCAGCTCCGCTCACGGCTGTTCGGCGCAGCCGCTCAGTCCCGGCACCTGGTACGCCTCGGTGCCGGGTCGCACGTAGTGCGCGAAGCAGCGGGCCCGAAGCTCGGTGCCCTCGGGTCCGCTGAGCGATTCGATCTGGCTGTCGATATCGGCTATCTCCTCGGTGATCTCGACCTGGCGGGTACGCACGTCGTCGAGCTGGCTGTACTGGTCGAAGAGCGTACTGACCGGGTAGATCACGAAGAAAAACGCCACGACCACCAGGACGGCGATCAGCGTCACCGGCACGAGCCGGCCGCCGGGCAGGCCGCCCTTGTCGGCTTCCTGCGCGGCTGCGGAAGCCTTGGCCCGCTTGGACTTCTTGGACTTCTTGGCCTTCTTTGACCTATTGGCCTGCTTGGATTTCTCGGCCTTCTTGCCGGCGGCCGGGCCGGCCCCAGCCACCTTGGCGACCCGCCTGGCGGACCGCTTGGCGGACTTGGCGGCGCGCTTGGCAGTGCCGGCTTTGGGCCTGGGCTCAAGGGACCCGCCGCGGCGCGGCTTGTCGGGCATCGTCGGCTGCCTAGCTCGCCGGCCTGGCGAGCCCCCTGAACGCGGCCGCCTCGCCGAGCTGCTCCTCGATGCGCAGCAGGCGGTTGTACTTGGCCACCCGGTCCGAGCGGGCCGGCGCGCCGGTCTTGATCTGCCCGCAGTTGGCGGCCACGGCCAGATCCGCGATGGTGGTGTCCTCGGTCTCGCCGGAGCGATGCGACATGACCGAGGCGTAGCCGTTGCGCCCGGCGAGCTCGATCGCCTCGAGGGTCTCGGTGAGCGAGCCGATCTGGTTGACCTTCACGAGGATCGAGTTGGCGACGCCTGCGCGGATGCCACGCTCCAGGCGCTCGACGTTGGTGACGAACAGGTCGTCGCCCACGAGCTGAACGCGGCTGCCCAGTGCCTCGGTCAGCTCGGCCCAGCCGTCCCAGTCGTCCTCGGCCATGCCGTCCTCGACCGAGACGATCGGGTACTTCTCGCACAGGGCGACAAGGTCCGCGACCTGCTCGGCCGGGGTCAGCGAGCGGCCCTCGGAGGCCAGCGTGTAGGCGCCGTCGGCGAAGAACTCGCTGGAGGCGACATCGAGGGTGATCGCCATGTCGTCGCCGGGCGTGAGGCCGGCGCCCTCGATGGCGTCGACGAGAAGCTGCACCGCCGCCTCGTTGGAGGCGAGGTCGGGGGCGAAGCCGCCCTCGTCGCCGAGGCCGGTCGACAGGCCCCGCTCGCTGAGCACGCGCCGCAGCGTGTGGTAGGTCTCCACGCCCCAGCGCAGCGCCTCGCTGAAGCCCGCAGCGCCCACGGGCATCACCATGAACTCCTGGTAGTCGATGCTGTTGTCGGCGTGCTCGCCGCCGTTGAGCACGTTCATCATCGGCACGGGAAGCACATGCGCGCCCGCGCCGCCGACGTGGCGCCACAGCGGTATCTCCAGCTCTGCGGCAGCGGCGCGGGCCGTGGCCAAAGAGATGCCCAGGATGGCATTGGCGCCCACGCGGGCCTTGTTGTCGGTGCCGTCGGCTGCGATCAGCTCGGCGTCCACCCGGCGCTGGTCGACGGCGTCGAGGCCGATCACGCGCTCCGCCAGCTCGCCGTTTGCGAAGCCGACCGCGCCGAGCACGCCCTTGCCTCCGAGCCGCTCGCCGCCGTCGCGCAGCTCCACCGCCTCGAAGGCCCCGGTGGATGCGCCGGAGGGGACCATCGCCGAGCCGCTCACGCCGGAGTCGAGCTCGACGTCGACCTCGACGGTCGGGTTGCCGCGGGAGTCGAAGACCTCACGGGCACGGACGGCGGAGATGATGCTCACGGTGCTCCTGTTGCTTGCGGGATGGCTGACTCGCGGAGACGGACAGGCACACAGACAGGCCCGACGGCCGCAGCCGGACGGTCAAGCTTGCCGTGCTTGTTCGACAATAGTTGCGGCCTGGCGCCGTGCTAGGGACCGCCTCGGGGCCGTCGTGCCTCCTCGACGGCGCGCACCTCGGCTGCGAAGCGCCCCACGGCGTCGCGCAGCGAGGCCTCGGGGTCGAGGCCGCGGCTGCGGGCCAGGCGCACCGCCGCGAACAGCAGGTCGCCGAGCGCGCCCTCGGTCACAGACGCCTCGCGGCCCGCCAGGCGATCGGCGGCAGCGACCAGGCTCTCGCCGTCGGGGACCGTCGGGTCGATGCCGGCGGACACGGCCCGCTCTGTGGCCTTGAGGGCGTATATCAAAGCAGGCTGCGCCGCTGAGATGCCGTCCATCGACGACTTCCGGCCCTTCTCGGCGGCCTTGATCTTCTCCCAGTTGCCCAGCACGGCGGCCGAGTCGCGTGCCTCTGTGTCGCCGAACACGTGAGGATGGCGCAAGACGAGCTTGTCGTGGATGCCCTCGGCCACGTCGGCCGCGCTGAACGAGCCTCGCTCGGCGGCCAGGCGGGCGTGGAAGAACACCTGGTACAGCAGGTCGCCGAGCTCCTCGCAGAGATGGGTGTCGAGCTCGTCGTCGGTCTCGCTGTCGTCGATGGCTGCGCGGGCATCGAGCGCCTCCAGCGTCTCGTGGGCCTCCTCCAGCAGGTGGCGGCGCAGCGAGCCGTGCGTCTGCTCTCGGTCCCATGGGCAGCTCTCGCGCAGCGTGGCGACCAGCGCCTCGAAACGCTCGAAGGCGACAGCCGCCGAGGCGGCGCGCTCGCCGATGTAGACCGAGGTCAGGTGGTCGGGCTGCACCTCCCGGTCGAGGTCGGCCCAGGCCACCTCGAAGACCCGCTCGTCGGGCAGGCCCAGGCGCGCCAGCACCGTGACCTCCGGCGGCGGCGCCTCCAGGGCCAGCTTGATGTCGCTGAGCACGCTGCGGTCGTCGCACTGGGCGACGAGCAGCGGGCCCGCTGCGCCGGCCGCGGCCGTGGCGAACTGCCGGCCGTCGATGAGGCGCACGCCGTGCTCCACGGGATCGATGCCCAGCGCCGCCCAGGCAGCGTCGAGAAACGAGACCGCCGGCAGCACCTCGACGGCCAGGCCGCCGCCTGGTCCTGGGGGCTGCTGGGCCTCCAGGAGCAGCTCCACGCTGCGCTCGAGCACGAGCGGCGAGCCGGGAACCGCGTAGACGAGATCGCCGAATCCGGGCTCGCCCTCTGCGGCCTCGGCGATCAGGCGGTCACGGATCTGGCGGTAGACGTCGGCGAGCGTCTCGGCGCGCTCGTAGACGTCGTCGAAGGACACCGCGTGGCCGAGATCCTCTAGCAGCGAAGCGGCCGGGTGCCGCAAGGTGCGGGCGAACAGCCTCTTGGCGTTGCGGATCAGCGATCGGGTCTGCCCGGTAGTGAGATCCGCTGCGCCGGGGCCGAGCCCGACGACGGTGATGACCCCCACCGCGACGCGCTCAGGACGGCGGGATCACGCCGCCGAGGGCGTCGTCCCAGTAGCCGAACCGCTCGTCGACTGCCACTGCGGCCGTGATGCGATCCGCTGCAGCGTCGAGGATGTCCTCGAAGACCGCTGAGGCGTACTGGAGCTCGGCCTCCGCTGTCGCCTGCTCGACGGCGGCGGCCACATCGGCTTCGCTCAGCTCGGGGTGGTTCTCAGCAGACAGCGGCCCCATCGAGCGCACGTCGATCACGTGCCAGCCGAAATCGGTCTGGACCGGCCCGACGATCCCCGAGCCCTGAGCGGTCCGGGCGCCGTCGGTGAACTCGGGGATGTAGAGGGCGGCAGGGGCGCAGCCGAGGTCGCCGCGGCTGTCGGCGCCGTCGGGGTCCGCCGCGGGCTCCGTCGACAGCTCAGCGGCGAGGGCACCGAAGTCCTCGCCTGCATCCGCGCGGTCCTTGACCTGGCGGGCCTCGTCCTCGCCGGCGACCAGCACATGGCTGGCGCAGAGGTATTCGAGGTCGACGTCGAGATCCTCAGCGGCCGCCGCGCCGGCGGAGAAGTCCTGCAGGGCGCCCAGGAGCGCCTGGGTAGCCGACCAGTACTCGTGCGTGACCGTGCCGTCGGGCAGTCCCTGTGCCTGCGCGGCGATGATCGCGTCGGCGCGGTGGGCGTCGCTGACCTCGCCGCCGCGGGCGATCAGCTCGTCGGTCGCAGCGAGGGTGAACAGCCAGGTGGTGATCGTGGCGGCGGTGGCCTGATCGGCCGCGGGCGGGCTGTCGGGCGACCCGTTGACGATCTCGGACAGGTCGGCAAGGCTCAGCTCTGCCTCGCCGTAGGAGGCAGCCGCCGTCTGGCCGATGTCGCCGTCGCCCTGGCTGACCACGTAGCCGATCACGGCGGCCACGGCCAGCGCCAGGAGCAGCGCCGGCCAGGCCTGGCGAAGCGAGAAACGCCGGCGTGCGATCGGCTCGTCGAGAGCCTCCGGCGGCTCTGTAGCCGCTTGCTCGACGGGCGCGTCGTCTGGGGCGCCTGCGCTGTCTTGGTCGATGCGCTTCTCGCCGTCGGGGGTGTCGCCGCCGGAAGTGTCGCTCACGAGGCAGGAAGGCTAGCGGGCACGGCGTCGGGAATGAGGTCGGCCATGGCGGCCGCCAGCTTCTCGGCGACGGCGGAGGCCGGGCCTCGCAGCGGCAGGTGCAGCTCACGGACGCGCTCCTTGTAGACCGCCCGGCCCGCCGGCCCGGCTGCGGGCCGCGAGTAGAGGCGCTGCAGACGAGCCTGGCGGCTCTGTGGGAGCGTCACCGGCTTGAGCCTGGCCACGAAGTCCACGCCGCCGAATCCGGGGCCTGCCACCACGGTTATGTCGCGCACCCCGCTGCGCACGCACTCGGTGCGCAGGGCGGCCACCTGCAAGAGGGCCTGCGCCTCGGCTGGGATCGGCCCGAAGCGGTCCAGCCACTCGGCTCGCAGCGCCTCGAGCTCGGCGGGCGTGGAGAGCGAGGCCAGCCGTCGGTAGGCCTCCATGCGGTTGGTCTCGGTCGGCACGAACGTCTCGGGCAGGTAGGCGTCGCCGGGAGTCTCGATGGAGATCTCGAGCGGCTCGGCGACCGGCTCGCCCTTGAGCTCGGCGACCGCCTCGGTGACCATGCGGCAGTACATGTCGTAGCCGACCGCGGCCATGTGGCCGGACTGACCGGTGCCCAGCAGGTTGCCGGCGCCGCGGATCTCCAGGTCGCGCATGGCGATGCGGAACCCCGAGCCGAGCTCGGTCGTCTCGCCGATGGTCTTGAGCCGCTCGTAGGCCTCCTCGCTGAGCGGGCGGTGCACGGGATGGAACAGATAGGCATAGGCCCGCTGGCCGGCGCGGCCCACCCGTCCCCTGAGCTGATGCAGCTGGCCGAGCCCCAGCAGGTCCGCACGGTCCACGACCAGCGTGTTGACCGTGGGCATGTCGATGCCGGACTCGATGATCGTGGTGCACACCAGCACGTCGTAGCGGCTGTCGGCGAAGTCGACCATCACCCGCTCGAGGGTGCCCTCGTCCATCTGGCCGTGGGCTACGGCCACCCGCGCCTCGGGCACGAGGCTGCGCAGCTTCGCCGCGGCGTGCTCGATGCTCTGCACCCGGTTGTGCACGAAGAACACCTGCCCTTCGCGCAGCAGCTCGCGGCGCACGGCCTCGGCGACCGCGCGGTCCTCGTAGGGGCCCACATAGGTGAGGATCGGCCGGCGGTCCTCGGGCGGCGTGGCCAGGAACGACATGTCGCGGATTCCCGTCAGGCTCATCTCCAGGGTGCGCGGGATCGGCGTGGCCGTGAGGGTCAGCACGTCGACGCCGCTGCGCAGCTTCTTGATCTGCTCCTTGTGGGCGACGCCGAAGCGCTGCTCCTCGTCGATGACCAGCAGACCGAGATCGGCGAAGCTCACGTCGCTGCTCAGCAGGCGATGGGTGCCGACCACCAGGTCGACCGAGCCGTCGCGCAGCCCGGCGATCACGGACTGGGCCTCGGCGCTGCTCAGGAAGCGGCTGAGCACCTCCACCCGGATCGGGTAGGGCGCCATGCGCTCGGCGAAAGTGGCGTGGTGCTGCTGGGCCAGCAGCGTGGTGGGCGCCAGCACAGCCACCTGGGCGCCGGACTCGACAGCCTTGAATGCGGCCCGCAAGGCCACCTCGGTCTTGCCGAAGCCCACGTCGCCGATCAGCAGCCGGTCCATCGGCGTGGCGGCCTGCATGTCGGCCTTGACCTCCGCGATGACGCGGAGCTGATCCGGGGTCTCCTGGTAGGCGAAGCCGCTCTCGAACTCGAGCTGCCAAGGCGAGTCGGGATCGAAGGCCCGACCGGGCGTCGTGATCCGCTGCTGATACAGCACCACCAGCTCCTGGGCGATCTCGGCCACCGCCGAGCGGACCCGTGCCTTGGCAGCGTTCCAGTCGGCGCCGCCCATCCTCGACAGGCTCGGCGAGTCGCCGCCGGTGTAATGGCGGATCGTCTCGATCTGATCGGTCGGCACGTACAGGCGGTCGCCGCCGCGGTACTCCAGCAGCAGGTAGTCGCGTTCTCGGCCGCCGATGACGCGGTTGACCAGGCCTGCGAAGCGGGCGACGCCGTGATGGTGGTGTACCACGAAGCTGCCTTCGTGCAGATCCTCGAAGAAGCGCGGTTTCAGCCGGCGACGGCGCGCCGCGCGGCGATGGGTGCGCCGCCGGCCGGTGAGGTCGCGTTCGGCCAGCACCGCCAGCTTCACGCCCCCGAAGACCGCGCCCTGCTCGATGGGGGCCACGACTGTGGCGCCTCCGCGAAACCCGGCAGGCAGCGGGCCTTCGAGCACGCTCAGGTCCACCCCATGGCGCGAGATCAGCCCGGCCAGGCGCTCCGCGCCCGCCGGGGTGTCAGCGCAGGCCACGACGCGGTAGCCCTCGGCGAGCAGGTCTCGGATGCGGCGCACGGTCGGATCGATGTCGCCGGCGACCGGGCGCCAGCCCGAGGCGGTGACCACGGGAGTGTCGGGCCGAGCAGGGGCGGCGAGCACGCTCCAGATCGGCGCCTCGGCCTCTGCGAGCAGCCGGTCGAAGTCGGCGTGAAGACGATGCAGCGCATCGGGCTGGACATCCCAGGCGCGCGCCAGCGAAGCCGCCAGGTCGGCTTCCTCGGCCATGATCGCCTCCGCACGGTCGCGGATGCGCCGCGGCTCGACGAGCACGATCAGGCCGTTCGCGGGGAGCATGTCCGCAAGCAGCACGGTGTCGTCGACGAGCCACGGCAGCCACGACTCCATGCCCTCGAAGAGCCCGCCGTCGGCGATGCGGTCCCATTGCTCGCGGCCCCAGGGCTCTTCGGCCACCAGCTCGCGGGCGCGGCGGCGGTGCTGTGGCGAAGGGCGGAACTCGCGGCACGGGTAGATCTCGACGCGCTCGATGCTCGCTCTCGAGAGCTGGTCGGCAACGGAGAACTCGCTGATGCGGTCGATCTCGTCGCCCCACAAGTCGATGCGCACCGGGGCGTCCGCGGTGCTCGCGAAGACGTCGATTATCGAGCCGCGCACGGCCAGCTCCCCGCGGTGCTCGACCTGGGGCTCGCGCCGGTAGCCGAAGGCCACCAGCTCGTCGAGCAACGCCCCCGCGTCGATGCTGCTGCCGGTCTCCAAGACGACCGGCGGCGTGGCCGCGGTGCCGTCGATGCGCTGAAGCAGAGCCTTCGCCGAGGCGATGACCACCCGGGGCGCTGTGTCGGGGTCGCCGAGGCGGTGCAGCACCTCCAGGCGGCGCCCCATCGTGTCGACGCCGGGGCTGAGCCGCTCGAAGGGCAGGGTCTCCCAGGCGCCGAACACGGCCACCTCGTTGGCGCCGACGATGGCTGCGGCGTCCGCGCCGAGGCGCTCGGCCTCTGCCTGGGTGGCGGTGGCCACCAGCAACGGCCGGCGGTCGGCGACGACCCCGATGGCGCTGATCGCCAAGGCCCGGCCCGCCTGCGGTACCGCCAGCACCGGGTCGCGAGCCCCCGCGGCGGCCCGCAGGGCGGGCTCGTCGACGATCAGATCGACGAGAGCCCCCAGCGGCGCGGCCTTGGGGTCGGCTGCGGGACCCTCGCCGGGGCTTGCGCGGCGAGGGCTCTCGCCGGGGCGGCTCATCGGGCTCTCGCCGGGGCGGCTCATCGGGCTCTCGCGGGATCGGCGTTCACGGGCGGCTGCTCACGGTGCGTGCGGGGCTCGGGCTGCGTCGCTCAAGAGCGGTTGAAGCGGTTCATCGCCGACTCGATGTCGCTTGCGGCGAGGAACTCCACGGCATCCGCGGCCGAGGCGACTGCGCTGTCGATGTCGGGCTGCTCGGCTTTGGCGGGCGGGCGCAGCACGTAGTCGCGGCCGCTCATGGCACCCGGCGGCGGCTTGCCTATGCCGATGCGGATGCGCGCGAATGCGTCGCTGCGGATGTGGTCGCGGACCGACTTCAGGCCGTTGTTGCCGGCCATGCCGCCGCCCAGTTTCAGCTTCATGGCGCCCACCGGCAGGTCGAGCTCGTCGTGGGCGACGACAAGCCGCTCCAGATTCTCGATGCCGTAGCGGCGCAGCAGCGGTACCACGGCCCGTCCGGACTCGTTCATGAACGTCGACGGCACGGCGACGGCCACCAGATGTCCGTCGATGCGCAGCTCGGCCGTGGCGGCGTGGCTGCGGCGCGCCGTGCGCAGCCTGGCGCCGTGGCGCGCTGTCAGTTCTGCGATCACCCAGGCGCCGGCGCTGTGGCGGGTGCGGGCGTAGCGCTCGCCCGGGTTGGCGAGGCCCACTACCAGCAGCGCTGCCGGGGCGCCCGAGCGCCGGGCCCTGCCGGCTCTGCCGGCTCTGCGGGGCCGGGCCACTGCTGCGATCGCGGGAAGCTGACAGACCCGTGCGCCGGGTCAGTCCTGGTCCGCGCCTTCGCCGCCCTGGTCGGGGTCGTCGCCTGCCTCGGCGGCCTCGGCGTCGGCGTCGCCGGCCTCCTCGGCTGCCGTCTCGGCCTCGGCACGGGCGATCGCCTCGCGGGTGGAGCGGGTGATGAGCGCCGAGCAGATCGCCTCGTCGGGATCGACGGCCGTGGTGGCGCCGGGGGGCAGCACCACGTCGCTGACCTTCAGCGAGTCGCCGAGCGCGAGGCCGGAGATGTCGATCTCGATCTCGTCGGGCACGGCGGTGGGCTTGACGGAGATTGCCAGGGTGTAGAGCGTCTGGTCGACCATGCCGTCGGCGCGGGTGACCTCGAGCGCCTCGCCCACCAGGACCAACGGGACCTCCACCTCGATCTGCTGGTCGGCGCGCACCCGAAGGAAGTCGACGTGGAGCACGTCGCGGCGCACCGGGTGGCGCTGCAGCTCCTTGATGACCGAGAGGTGCTCCTCGCCGTCGATCTGCAAGGTGATCAAGGCGTTGAGGCCTGCGTCGGTGGTCAGGGCGGCTCGCAGCGCGGGCCACTCGACGCTGACGGCGCGGGGCTCGGCGTCGAGGCCGTACACCACCGCGGGGATCTTTCCCTCGCGGCGCAGGCGGCGCGCCGGGCGGCTGCCTCGCTTGCGGCCGGTCTCGGCGCTCAGCAGCAGATCGGACATGGCAATCGGGCTCCGGGATCAAGGCACGGACGAACAGGGCGGCCGGCGAGCAGGGCGGCTCGGTCAGCCGGGTTGGCAGGCTAGCGGGCGCGGCCCCGTCTCAGGCCAGGTGGTTGCCGCCGAAGATCTCGCTCACCGAGGTGTCCTCGAACACCGCGGTGATGGCCCGGGCGATGATCGGCGCCACCGACAGGACGACGATCTTGTCGAGCCGGCGGCTCTGGGGCACGTCCAGAGTGTCGGTGATGACCACCCTCTCCACGGGGGCCTCGCTTAGCCGCTCGATGGCAGGGCCCGAGAAGACCCCGTGGGTGGTGGCGATCAGGATGCGCTTGGCGTCGTAGTCGGCGAGCAGGTCAGCAGCCGCGCAGATGGTGCCGCCGGTGTCGATCATGTCGTCGATCAGCACGCAGGTGCGGCCGGCCACGTGGCCGATGATCTCCTTGGCCTCGACCGCCCCGGCCCCTTCGCTGGAGCGCCGCTTGTGCACATAGGCGAGGTCGGCGCCCAGCAGGTTGGTGTAGCGCTCGGCCACCTTCATGCGCCCGGCGTCGGGCGAGACGATCACCAGGTCGTCGTCGATGCCGCGGAGGTAGTCGATCAGCACCGGCATGGCGGTGAGATGGTCGACCGGCCCGTCGAAGAAGCCCTGGATCTGCCCCGAGTGCAGATCGACCGAGAGCAGGCGGTCGGCACCCGCCGCGGCGAACATGTCGGCCAGCAGGCGGGCGGTTATCGGCTCACGGCCCGAGGCCTTGCGGTCCTGGCGGCTGTAGCCGTAGAACGGCGCCACCACCGTGATCCGCTTGGCCGAGGCGCGCTTGGCGGCATCGACGAGGATCAGGTGCTCCATGACGGCGTCGTTGATGGAGCGGCCCTGCCACTCGGCGTGCGTCTGCACGATGAACACGTCGGCGCCGCGGATCGACTCGCCGTAGCGGACGTGGATCTCGCCGTTGGCGAACTCGGCGACGTTGGCCGAGCCCAGCTCCACGCCGAGCTCTTTGCAGATCTCCGCGGCCAGCGGCGCCGCGGCCCTGCCTGCCACGACGTGAAGGACCTTCTGGGTGGGGACTCGCATGGGATGGTCTGCCTCGGTGCTCGGGTCGAGGCGGACTATAGGGCGCAGCGGCGACGGTGTCCGATCCGCGCCTCGTGCTGCCCACGGCGCGCTGTGCGGGTTGGCCCGGCAGTGTGGTGGTTCGGGACGTCGGCACGGATGTGTCAGGGCATCGGAAGCGACAAGGGCGGCGCTGACGGCCTGGCATCTGGGGTGCTCAGCCGTCGGTCTCGCAGCTGTCGTCGGCTTTGCCGGGCAGCCCTGCCGTGCGGCTCCCGCTCGGCTCGGCCCGGGCTTGGTCCGGGGTCTGGCGATGCTCGACGGCAGGGCACAGGTCGCAGCCGCTGGCCTGGCCGGTGGTCGGGCTGCCGGCGCGGCCGACGACTCGACCGGCGGACGAGTGGTGGGCGTGGCCGGGGCTGTCGGGGCGAGACTGTCACACCCCCTGCGTAAGGTCTGCTCCATGCACGATCTCTCGAATCCGCCCAGGGCTTTGGCCCTCGATCCGGCCACCCTGACCCTCGATCCGCCGGCTGGCCTGGCTGTCGGGGCGAGACTGTCACACCCCCTGCGTAAGGTCCGCCCCATGCACGATCTCTCGAATCCGTCCAGGGCTCTGGCCCTCGATCCGGCCACCCTGACCCTCGATCCGCAGGCTGGCCTGGCCAGTGCTCCGACCGGCTCAGCCCAGAGCCTGACCCTGCCTGCCGATGGCCTGGCCGGTGGTCGGGCTGCCGGCGCGGCCGACGACT
Organism: Acidimicrobiales bacterium; assembly: GCA_965214285.1. Classification (GTDB taxonomy): domain Bacteria; phylum Actinomycetota; class Acidimicrobiia; order Acidimicrobiales; family Aldehydirespiratoraceae. The sequence goes on along the minus strand of OZ243946.1, from coordinate 2,454,649 downwards.
CGACCGGCGGACGAGTGGTGGGCGTGGCCGGGGCTGTCGGAACGAGACTGTCACACCCCCTGCGTAAGGTCTGCTCCATGCACGATCTTTCGAATCCGACCGAGGCTTCGGCCCCCGACTCGCCGTCTCCGCTTGCTGATCCGGCAGGTGCGGCTAGCGGTCGAGCCGGTGACGCCCAAGCCCCGGCCCTCGCCCTGCCTACCGATGGCCAGGCCAAGCCCGGCGATGGTCTGGCCGGTGGCAGCGCTGTGGGTGTGGCCCTCGACCCGGCCAGCCCGACCGCCGTTGCGGTAGGGCAGGTTGGGCAGCATCGATCTCGATCAGATTTCACCAACAAGTGTGATTGTCATATCTTACCGATAGGATGTGCAGCATGAACCATCTCTCGAACTCGTCCGAGGCTCTGGCTCTCGATTCCACCGCGCCGGCCGCTGAACCGACCGCCCCGGCCCTCGATCCGCTGGCTGCCGGCCCGGCCGCTGATTCGGCAGGTGCGGCTGGCGGTCGAGCCGGTGACGCCGACGCTCGGACCGGTGACGCCGATGGCCTGACCCTGCCCGGCGATGGCCCTGCTGATGGTTCGGCGGGTGCTGCCGGTGCTGCTGGTTCGGCTGGCGGGGGTGCGGTGGCGTTGTTCGGCCGGGCTGAGGTTCTGGTGCGCCAAGTCGAGCCTGGCGGGCGCACGCTGGGCGAGCTGCGTGCTGCGGCGGGGGCGGCGAAGCGCTTGCAGGGGAGTCTGGACGCGGCGATGTGCGATATCACTGCGGAGATGGCTGCGTTGACCACCCCGGGTCGTGCTGCGGGGGTGATCTCTGAGCAGACCGGCAAGTCCAAGCGCGATGCCAGCCGGTTGGCCAAGGTCGCGCAAGGCCTGGCCTCTATGCCCAACACGAAGAAGAGGCTCGCTGAGGGCGGCTTCACGATCGATCATGCGGCTGCGCTGGTCAACACCGCGCAGACCGCCGGCGCGGAGGCGGTGGACAACGACGAGGCGCTGTTGGGCATGGCTGAGTCGAAGCCGGCCGATGTGTTCGCGGGTGACGCCAAGCGGGCCGAGTTGAAGGCCAGCCGGGATCGTGGTGAGGCGGAGTTGAAGCGTCAGCGCAAGGCACGGCGGGCGTCGCTGGGCAAGGATCGTGATTCGGGGATGGGGTACTTGCACGCTGAGCTGGACCCGGTCAGCCACGGGCTGCTCGCCCAGGCCCTGCAGACTCACGCGGACAGGCTGTGGCGCAAAGACAGCCGAGCCGGCGACGCCAAGAGCCGGACTGCTCCTCAGCGGATGGCCGATGCGCTGCTGGAGACGATCACCGGCCTCGACGCTCTCACCCACCAACCCCTCCCCGCCACCAGCAGCGGCGGCAAGGGCAGCGGGCGGCCGCAGTTGATCATCACCGCAGACATCGGCCTCTTTGACGGCCGCAACCCCGACGGGGCATGCGAGATCCTCGGCACCGGCCCCGTGCCGCCCAGCATCCTGGGGCGGCTGTCGGCTGACACCCGCGTGGCGGGCATGATCTTCGGCGGCAACGGCCAAGCCCTGTGGCTCGGCACCTCCACCCGCACCCCGAATGCCGCCCAGCGGCTCGCCATAGCCGTGCGCGACAAAGGCTGCGTCCGCTGCGGCGCCCCGATGCACATGGCTGACATTCACCACATCGTCGAATGGGAAAACGGCGGACCCACCGACATCGACAACCTCCAAGCCCTCTGCGGGCCCTGCCACCGCCAACACCACCACGACCAAGACCAAAAGGCAGGCCGCCAACCCCGCCGGCGGCGCAAGCCCGCCAAGAAGAACGGCAACGCCCGCAAGAACAGCGCTGCCGGCGGGACCCAGGGCACCATCGCCATGTACCGCAGCCCCAGCATCCAAATCCGCATCCCCGCCGACAAGATCCCCACCCTGACCGGCACAAACCGCAGCGGGGAAGGCTGGACAGGCAGCGGGGAGAGTCGGAAGAGTTGGATCAGTAGCGAGCAAGGCCCGCCGGGCCCCAGCCACGCCCACAGAGAATGCCCCGGCACGGCCGGCATGAGCCGCAACTCGGGCGCGGACCCGAACCCAGCCGGCGCAACCGGAAACCAGGATGGCCGAGCGAGTCCCAGCGCCAGCGGCGACAAGACCCCCGCCGGCCAGACCCGCAGCCGTGACGGCCCCGACCCGTAAGCCGCCCTACCCAGTCAGCCCCCGCCGGACCCATCCCCGAAGGTCGCCGCCGACAAGAGATCTTCCCCCTCGACAACCCGACCTGAGCGCTGGCGACAACGTCTTCAGGAACCCAGGTCAGGGACCAGCATCTTGACAACCGAATAGAGACCAACCGAGGGCGCTCACCACGGCCCGCGTCGCACTCGGTACGGCCCAGCACGCCCTGAACCTGGCGAAAGCCGGTCGGCCGAGCCACAGGACGCTCGCTTCGACCCGATCCGGCCTGGCTCTACCAGCCGATCAAATGACAAACCTCCGCCCCCGCGAGGGTTCACCCTTTCCGATGTCCTGACACATCACAGCGGTTGGCCCGGCAGGATTCGAACCTGCGACATCCGGATCCAAAGTCCGGCGTTCTGCCGGCTGAACTACGGGCCAATGCCCCTCACGCTAGTGCGCCGGGCGGCCGCCGGATGCGTTGGCTCGGCCCGATTGTGTGGGCTTGGCGAAACCAGCCGGTAGCGTCGCCGGTCGTGGGTTCACTCGTCAAGAAGCGCCGCAAGCGCATGCGCAAGAAAAAGCACAAGAAGATGCTGCGCAGAACGCGCCACCAGCGCAAGTAGCCGCTTCGGGGTGAACGGCCCCGCTGCAGTCTTCTTGTGCATGGGCCGGACGCTTCGGCCCGCCTACGCCGCGGGGACGGTGCGGACCACCAGGCGGCCCTGGCCCGGCCAGGCGCCGGGGACGAACCAGGTGCTGCCGCTGCCTGCCAGGCGAGGCGCCGTCTGCGTGGCCTCGGCCAGTTCGCGGCGCCACATGGCCAACTCGGGCGCGACCGCCAAGGCGGCCGGCTCGAGGTCGTTGCCGTTGTCGCCGCTCGGGCCGCCCAGGGCGTCCCACGCCGCATACACGGCTTCGGTGGAGCACCCGAACGGCGGCGTGAGCAGGGTGTAGGTCTCGTCTGCGTGAGCCAGCGGCTCGATCTCGGCGCCGATGTCGCTCACCCGTGCCCGCCCGCCGCGCAGGCAGAAGGCCGTGTCGGCCCCGATGGCCGCGGCGCCTGCGGCGTCGTCGTATCCGGCCCAGCGCAGCACCGCGGCGGCATCGGCTGAGCCCCCGCCGAGCCCGGCGCCCATCGGGATGCGCTTGACGATGCGGACCCGGGCGGTGCGCCCGGCCAGCTCCAGGGCTCGTGTCGCCAGGCTGTCGGGCTCGTTCAGCGGCTCGCCCCGCTCGTCGAGCATCTCCACCTCGGTGTCGGCGGCGGCGTCGATCTCGATGCTGTCGCAGAGGTCGACGGTGACCATCTCGGCGTCGATCAGGTGGTAGCCGTCGGAGCGGCGCCCCCTCACCCGCAGCGACAAGGTCAGCTTTGCCGGCGCCAGGATCGTCGTCACGCCCGCAGGCTACGACGACACGAGCCGTCGCCTGCCCGCAGCAGCCATGCATCGCCGATCTCGGCAACGGCTGTCGTAATGGAGCAACCGGCCTGCGGCGATCAGGACTTGCGAGCGGCTGCCAGTGCCGCCCATTCGCTGAGCGCAAGCGTCTGCGGTCTGCGCTGCGAGTCGATGCCCGCTCTGGCGAAGTCCTCGGCGCGCAGCATCGGTGCCAGCGAGCGGCGCAGCATCTTGCGGCGCTGGGAGAACGCGGTGCGCCACAGCGGCTCCATGTCCTCGACTGCGGCGTCTGCCGCGGGAGCATGGCGGCGCACGATGCTCAACAGCGCCGAGTCGACAGCCGGCTCGGGGATGAACGCCTCCGGCGGCACGCGCTCGACGATCTCGGCTGTGGCGAAGCAGGCGACCAGCAGCGACGGGATGCCGAGGGCCTTGTCGCCGGGCAGCGCTGTGAGGCGCTGGGCGACTTCGAGCTGAACCATGACGAGCATCGAGGCGACCTGAGGCACTCCGCGCAGCAGGTCCAGGATCAGCGGCGTGGCGATGTTGTAGGGGAGGTTGGCGACGAGCTGCCAGGCATCGCTGCCTGAGAGGCGGCCCGCGAGCAGATCCTCGTAGTCCAGGGCTGTGGCGTCGGCTTCGCGCAGCTCGACGCTGCCCGAAGCGATGTGGCCGGCCAGCACCTCTTCGAGGACCGCGACCAGCCGCCGGTCGATCTCGATGGCAGTGACAACCGCGCCGGTTTCGGCCAGTGCCAGGGTGAGCGAGCCCAGGCCTGCGCCGATCTCCAGGACCGGGCGATCGGCGCAGGCGCCGCTGAGGCGGGCGATGCGGCGCACCAGGTCGGGGTCGGCCACGAAGTTCTGCCCCAGCGCGCGCCGCGGCTCAAGGCCGTGGCGGTCGAGAAGCGACCTGATCTGCGAGCGGCTGTGGGTCACGCCGCCACGCTAGGGCGTGCAGCCAGGGCGCCGGGGGGGGGGGGGGGGGGGGGGGGGGGGGGGGGGTCGTCGGCGCTAGCTCTACGGCAGGCGGCGGCTCTACGGCAGGTGGCGACGGCCGCAGACCGGCCAGGGACTGCGGCCCTGCCTGTCGTAGAGGGCGAAGGCCTGCGAGTCCTGCTCGGCCGGCGACGCGTCGCGGGGATCGACCCCGACGAGCGCCGGGTTGTTCCAGCCGGCCACCCAGTCCCAGGTGGTCTGCAGGAACTGGTAGGCGCCGAGGAACGGGCCTCTGCGGTTGTAGGCCTGGTAGTTGCCGTCGGTGCCGCCGGACTCGCATCGCCGCAGGGCAGCCCACTGCTCAGCGGTCGGCCCCGACGGGTCGAGCGTCGTGGTCGTAACGCCATCGTCATCATCAGAGCCGTCCGGTGCTTCGCCGTCGGCGTCGCCGTTGCCCGGTGCTTCGCCGTCGGTGTCGCCGTTGCCCGGCTCTTGGTCCGCGGAGCCGTCGTCGCCGGAGTCGTCTGACGTCCCGCCGGCGTCGTCATCGCCGGGCGGCGCAGTCGTGGTCGTCGTGGGCGCGGCGGTGGTGGGCGGCGGCGCAGTCGTGGTCGTCGCCGGAGCAGCAGTGGTGGTCGTGGCCGGAGCGGCTGTCGTGCTGGTCGGCGCGGTGGTGGTGACAACGGTCGTGGTCGTTGCCGGCGATTTCGTCGGGGCCGCGGTGGGGGACAACGGCCCCGACGTGGGGGGGAACACTGTGACGGTGGGTGGCGAATTCGTCGGGGCCGCGGTGGAGGGGGACGGCCCCGACGTGGGGGGGAACGCTGCGGGAACGACAGAGCGGGCTGCGAGCGCAGCCGGGCGGGTGGTCGTGGCCGGCGAATTCGTCGGGGCCGCGGAGGGGGGCGGCGGCCCCGACGTGGAGGGAGGGGTCACCGGCCTGGCGGCGGCCGGGGCCAACCCCTGCACCTCGATCTGGGAACCGTGAGGGCTGCGGGCGTCAGCGAGCAGCAGCCCTGAGACCCCGAAGACGAGCGCGATGACGGTGAGCCGGATCAGGGCTCGGGCGCCGTTGCCGAGGCGTCGTCTGCGTGCGGAATCGGTCATCGGTTACGACCATAAGACTTCCGTAACCGAATTGCAACATGAATCTGCGGGAGGTCAATCCGGGGCAGCGCTGCAGGCGGCCGGCGGGTCGCCATCCGCGAGCGAGTAGAGGCGCTCGGCGGTCAGCGTGGTCGCTGCCTCCACATCGGCGACCGGCAGTCCCTTGGCCTTGGCCACGCAGGCGCCCACCAACGACACCAGCGCAGGACGGTTGGGCTTGCCGCGGTGGGGCACGGGCGCAAGGTAAGGCGAGTCGGTCTCCACTAGCAGGCGATCGAGCGGGCAGAGCGCCGCGGCCTCTCGTACCTCCTGGGCGCCGGGGAATGTGACGATCCCCGAGAAGGAGAGCGAGCCTCCGCGGCTGAGCGCCTCGGTCGCCTCGTCGGGCCCGCCGGTGAAGCAGTGGAACACGACGCGCTCGGGCACGCCTTCGCGGTCGAGGATGGCGAAGGTGTCGTCCCAGGCCTCGCGGGAGTGGATCACCAGCGGCATGCGGTGCTCGTTGGCCAGGTCGATCTGGGCCGCGAACACCTCGGCCTGGACGTCTCTGGGCGAGTGGTCGTAGCGGTAGTCGAGCCCGGCCTCGCCGACCGCCACCACCTCAGGCTCGCCCAGCAGCTCCTCGATGCCGGAGATGCCGTGTCTGGCCTCGTGGGGGTGCACCCCGGCGGTGGCCCACACCCCGTGGTTGGCCCGCGCCGTGGCGATCATCCGCCGGGAGTCCTCGTAGTCGCAGCCCACCGTGATCATCCGGCTCACGCCGGCGGCTCGGGCCTCGGCAGCCAGGGCCGCGCCCGCAGCGCCCGAAGGCAGATGGCAGTGCTGGTCGGTCCAGGCCACCTCGGCTCAGGGTCCGGGGTCGTCTGCGTCGAGCCGGCTGTGGATCTCGGCGGTGTCGATCTTGGAGAACAGCGGCTGCGGCGCGGCGATCGGCGTGCCCGCCGGGACCGGGCGCATCTCGGGTGCGTCGACCGGGCCGAGTACATCGTCGAGCGCCGCGGTGCTGAACGGCAGGTACGGGGCCAGGGCGGCACGCACCCCGTTGACCGCATCGAGAGCGGTGGCCAGGACCACGCCGCTGCGCTCGGGATCGCTGCGGGCCAGCTTCCAAGGCTCGGTGGCGTTGAGGTAGGCGTTCACGGCGGCCGCCGCGTCCATGGCGGAGCGCAGGCCCGCTCGCAGCTCGACCCGCTCGATGTGGTCGTCGGCTTGTGAGAGCAGCCTCGCCACCTCGGCCAGCAGCGCCTCGTCGTCTGCGTTGCGGCCATCGGCGCCGGGCTGTTCGCCGTGGTTGCGGGCGATCATCGACAGCACCCGGTTGACGAGGTTGCCCCAGGTGGCCACCAGCTCTTCGTTGATGCGCCGGCAGATCTCGGAGACGGATATCTCGGTGTCGGCCTGCTCGGGGAGGGCCGCGGCCAGGGCGTAGCGCAGGCCGTCGCTCTGGAACAGGTCGAGCCCTTGCTGCACGGTGAGCCCCACGCCTCGGCCGGCGGAGGCCTTGGCGCCGGAGAAGGTGACGTACTGGTTGGCGGGGATGTCGTCGGGCAGGTGGAGGTCGCCGTAGCCCATGAGCTGCGCCGGCCAGAACAGCGCATGGAAGGGGATGTTGTCCTTGCCGATGAAGTAGACGTGGCGGCTCTGGGGGTTGTGCCACCAGTGCCGCCAGCGGTCGGGGTCGCCGCGGCGGGCGGCCCATTCCTTGCTGGCCGACAGGTAGCCGATCACGGCGTCGTACCAGACGTAGATGCGCTTGCCCTCACCGAGGTCGTCGACGGGTAGCTCGACCCCCCAGTCGAGGTCGCGGGTGATCGCCCGGTCGAGCAGGCCTTCCTCCAGCCAGCCCAGGGCGAAGTTGATCACGTGCGGCCGCCAGCCGGACTTGCCCCGCAGATAGCTGCGTAGCTCGTCGGCGAAGTCGGAGTAGCGGAAGTAGAAGTGCTCGGTCGGGCGCAGCTCGCCGACGCTGCCGGTGATCTTCGAGCGCGGCTCGATCAGGTCGGTGGCGTCGAGGGTGCGCCCGCAGTGCTCGCACTGGTCGCCGCGGGCCTCGGCGTAGTCGCAGTGCGGGCAGGTGCCCTCGATGTAGCGGTCGGGCAGGAAGCGCTGCGCCTCGGGGTCGTAGAACTGGTCCGAGGTGCGCTTGTCGATGTGGCCGTTGCGGAGCTGGCGCAGGAACATGTCCTGGGTCACCGCGGCGTGATTGTCGGTGCCCGTGGTGGTGTAGAGGTCCCAGGCGATGCCGAGCTGGTCCCACTGGCGCACGAACTCGCTGTGGTAGCGGTCCACGATGTCAGCCGGGGTGACGCCCTCGGCGTCGGCACGCACCGTGATCGGTGTGCCGTGGACGTCCGAGCCGCTGACCATCAGCACCTCGTTGCCCTTGAGGCGCTGGTGGCGGGCGAAGATGTCCGCCGGCAGGTAGGCGCCCGCCAGGTGCCCCAGGTGACGCGAGCCCGACGCGTAGGGCCAGGCGACGGCGACCAGGACCGGGGCGGGCATGGCTGACGAGGCTAGCGCCGGCTCTGTGCCGGGGCAGGCGGTTGGGCCCTAGAAGGGCAGGTCGTCTCCGTCGGCGAACAGGTCGGCGGCGCTTTCGGACACAGGCTCGCGGTGCCTGGCCCTGCCGGCCTCGACGGTCGCGCTGTCTGTGATGTCCGCCTCAGCCGTGTGGCTGCCGGCAGCGCCGTCGCTCCCGACCCCGTTGGCCCCGACCACGCTGTTCGCGGCTGCACTGGTCCCGCCGGCGGGGGCGGCATCGCCGGTCGTGGCGGTTGCCGGGGCTGTGCCATGGCCGCCCGCGTCGTCGTCGGTGCTGTTGATGTCGGAAAGCCCGTCCGCGTTCTTCATGCGGTCGATCACCCTTTGCATCCCGCGGCGACGTCTGCCGGTCAACCGGTCGACGGTGTTGCGGACCGTGGTCGTCTGGTCGTCGAGCTTGTCGAGCTCGTCTTGGCATTTGTCCCACTGCTTCTCCAGCGCATCGAGGTGCTCGAGGATCTCGCCTGCCGCCTGCTCACGCATGAACGAGTCAACGGCGTGCTTGATCACGCTGAGCGTCAGGTAGAGGTTGGAGGGGGAGCACAGCACGACTTTCCTCTCCATCGCGTCTGCGAAGAGATGGCGCTTTGCTTCGCCGTCGTAGCCGTGCTGCTGGATGAAGCCGTAGACGGCCTCGTTGGGGATGTACAGCAGCGCGCAGTCGAGACCCGAGTCGGTGTTCACGTAGTTCTCGACTTGGCTGATGCACGTCCTGACGTCCCGTCGGAAACCCTTCAGACAGTCTTCAGCAGCATCGGATTTTGCATCGAGACTGCCGTACTTCTTGAAGTTGTCGTACGGGTACTTGACGTCCATGTGCAGGCTGCAGCCCTGGGGATCGCCGTCCCGGGGCAGCAGGAACGTGAAGTCCGGTATCTTGCCGTTCTCGATCTTGGTCTGCGCCCGGTAGTGGGTGCCCTCGATCATCCCGGCTGCCTGGATCACCTCCGCGGCCAGCTGCTCGCCGAAGCCGCCGCGGGCTGTGCCGACCAAGCTCCTCTCCAGATCTCCGGTGACATCCGCGAGCTTCGACTGGCCTTTCAAGGTCTGGTCGAGCCTCTCGGCGATCGTGGCGTGCTGTTGCGCGGCGTTCTCCTTCACCCCGCTGACGAGGTCGCGCAGCCTGCCGAACCCCTCGCCCAGGGCGTTGCTCGAAGTCATCACGCCGCCGAGCTTGTCGTCGACGCCGCCGAGCTTGGCGTCGACGGTGCTGGAGATGCCGTCGATCTTGGTGCTGAGGATCTCGGTCAGCGATGCGACCTGCGCAGCGAGAAGGCTGTTGTCCGCCTCGGCCGCAGTGTCGTTCGCCTGGACCGCAGACCGAGGTTCGCCTCGGCGCTTGCGGGCCGTGGCCAGCGCTGCCGCAGCGATCACGACCGCCACGACGGCGATCAGAGTCAGTATTGCATCCATGAGTTTTCCTCTCTCTTGTGGACGATAGCCAAGCTAGGGAGGGGGTGTGACACTCTCGTCGGATCCCTCCCGTCTTGAGCCATGCCCAAGCTAGGTAGGGGGTGTGACACTCTCTCGGAGACTCAGCGCGAGGGCGTAGGCGCGCCGGCGGCGAATGCCCAGCTCGGCGGCCACCTCGGCGGCTGCATCCCGGCTGGACAGGCCGTCGGCCAGCGCTTCTTGCAGAGCCTCGACGATCACGTTGTCGTCGGCCGGCGCGGCTGGCTCGGCGCCGTCGAGCACCACCACGATCTCGCCTTTGACGCCCCCGCTGGCCCACGCCGCCAGGTCGGCCAGCGTTGCGCGCCGCACCTCCTCGTGCAGCTTGGTCAGCTCGCGGGCCACCACCGCACGCCGCTGCGAGCCGCAGGCCTCCGCCAGGTCGGCCAGGGTCCCGCCGAGGCGCTTGGCGGACTCGTAGATCACGACCGTGCGCTCCTCGTCCGCGAGCCTCGCCAGGGCCTCGCTGCGGGCCTTGCCCTTGCGGGGCAGGAAGCCCTCGAAGACGAACCGGCCGCACCGCAGCCCGCTGACCGCCAGCGCTGCGACGGCGGCGCTCGGACCCGGCACCACGGTCACCTTCAGGCCGGCGCCGGCGACCGCGGCCACCAGCCGCCGGCCGGGGTCCGACAGCGTCGGAGTCCCCGCATCGCTGACCAGGGCGACCCGCTGGCCGGCTGCGATGCGCCCGACGATCTCGTCGACGGCCTCGGCCTCGGTGTGGGCGTCGACCCGCCGGAGCCTGGGCCGGGTGATCCCGCGATGCTCCAGCAGCTTGCCGGTGCGGCGGGTGTCCTCGCAGCAGATCAGGTCCGCGCCGGCCAGCTCCTCGGCTGCGCGGGGCGACAGGTCGCCGAGGTTGCCGATCGGCGTGGCGACCAGGACCAGCGCACTTGTCGTCGCAGGAGGACTGTCGTCGGTGCCGGCCTTGTCATCGGCAGCGGCCTTGTCATCGGGTCGGGGAGTCATCGTGGCCCGCTGGGGTCTCTGTGGTGCTGTCTCAGAGGCGGTGCCGTCACTGGCGTATCTCGAGCACGTCGCCGGGCACCACGCCCCAGGCCCGAAACGAGCCGGCCTCGGCCTCCAGCACAGCACGGGCTCGGGGCTGCCAGCGCCCGATGCGCCGCGGCGCCATGGTGGTGACGCTGAGCACCGTGAGGTCGGCGTCGAGATGGGCGACATCGATCGCGAAGCGCATTCCGATGGTGTGGACCGAGCGTGTCGGGCGCAGCAGCAGCGCGCCTTCGATCCCGTCGCGGCCCAGCAGCCCGCGGCGACGCGCAGAGCGGCTCTCGGCGATCTCCAGCGAGGCGATCACCCGCTCTTCGCGCACCAGCCACGGCATGCCCAGACGCTACTAAACGCCGCCGCTCTGCCGCCGCGCCGCCTTGTCGGGGTGGCAGTGCCGGCGGAAGTGCCGGCGGAGCGGGCTCGGCAGGGACGCCGACCGGCCGGGCTGACTGCGCGGGCAAAAAGTGGTGACAGTCCTGCGGCAGAGTCGCCGGGCTCAGGCGACGCCGACCGGGGCGCGCCTGTCGTCGACAGCGGTGCCGTTGTCGGCGGCGCCGGTCTCAGATGCCTGTGCCGCCACAGCCTGGCGCTCGGCTCTGCGCTCGCTGAGCCGTCGCCCGACCCGGCCCACGCGGGCGATGTGGGCGAGCAGCGCCTGGCGCGCCTGCTCGGCCTCGGCGGAGAGGCCTTCGAGATGCTCGATGCGCCAGTCGCGCACGATCACCGGCTGCAGGATCTTGTCGTGGTGGATGGCCAGGTCGTAGATGCCGGCCTCGGCGATGCGCCGGGCGTGCTCGGCGAAGCCGGGAATGCCGACGCCCGGCATGGCGAACTCGCGAACCTGGTTGAAGATGGCGATCACCGCCGCCGACGGGTCCGCCTCGATGACCGCCGCCATGGCGTCGCGGTAGAACAGATAGTGCAGGTTCTCGTCGGCTGCCACCCGGCGCAGCATGGTGCGCCCCGCGGGATCGCTCAGCCGGTTGCCGGTGTTGAAGTGCGAGATGCGTGTGGCCAGCTCCTGCAGCGACACGTAGGCGAGGCCCTCGGCCATGTTCGGTGGGTTGGGGGCCACCCCGCCCTGCACCTGGGCCATGCGGCCTCGCTCCAGCTCGACCGGGTCGACCGAGCGGGTGGCCATCAGGTAGCCGTTGAGCACCAGGCCGTGGCGACCCTCCTCGGCGGTCCAGCGGCGCACCCACTCGCCCCATGCGCCGTCGCCGCCGAACATCCTCTCGATGTCTCGGAAGTAATAGGGCAGGTTGTCCTCGGTCAGGGTGTTGACGAACAGGGCGCTGCGGACCTCTTGGGGCAGGTTCACCTCCTCGGGCGACCACTCGTAGTCGCCGTCGAACTCACGGGACTGGCCCCAGGGGATCAGCTTGTGGGGGAACCACTCGACGGTGGTCTCGAGGTGTCTTTCGATCAGCCCTTCGACCCTGGGGGCGAGGGCTTCGAGCATCGGCACATCCGCGGCGAGAACCATACGGTCGTCAGCCTACCGACCGGTAGGCAGGTAAGTAAACCCCTTTCTTGAACGGATCCTGAACAGGCTCGGAAAAGGCTCGGATGCCGACTCGCAGAGCGAGCCTCAGACGTTCTCAGACGTTGAAGCGGAACTCCATGACGTCGCCGTCCTGGGCCAGGTAGTCCTTGCCTTCGGAGCGGACCTTGCCGAGCTCGCGGGCCGCCGTCCACGAGCCTGCTGCCAGCAGCTCCTCGGCGCGGATCGTCTCGGCGCGGATGAAGCCCCGCTGGAAGTCGCTGTGAATCACCCCGGCGCACTGCTGCGCGGTCGAGCCTGCCCTGAACGTCCAGGCCCGGCTCTCCTTCTCGCCGGTGGTCAGGAAGGTGCGCAGGCCCAGCAGGCGATAGGCGCTTGCCAGAAAACGCGCCACGGCGCCGTCGCCGAGCCCGTAGGCGTCGAGCATCTCGGCGCGCTCGGCGGCGCCGAGCTGGGCGGCCTCGGCCTCGACCTGCACGCACAGGGCCACGACCTCGGCGCCTTCGAGCTCGGCCCGCACAGGCGCTGCGATCTCTTCGGCGCGGTCGAGCTGGTCCTCGCCGACGTTGAGCACCGCCATGACCGGCTTGTCGGTCAGCAAGAAGAAGCCCCCCAGCAGGGCCCGCTCGTCGTCGCCGAGGCCGGCCCGATAAAGAGGCGTGCCCTCGCCCAGCAAGTCGATGCAGCGCTCCAGCAGATCAGCGGTCGGCCGCAGGGATAGATCGCCCTTGGACATGCGCCGGGTCTTGGCCAGGGCTTTCTCGGCGCTCGCCAGGTCGGCCAGCGCCAGCTCGATCTCGACGATCCGCAGGTGCTCGAGGGGATCCGCGGGGCCGGGCACGTCGCCGTCCGCGAAGGAGCGCAGCACGAACACAATGGCGTCGACCTCGCGGATGTGGGCCAGGAACGCATTGCCGAGCCCCTCGCCGTGACTCGCTCCTTCGACCAGGCCGCCGATGTCGGTGAACTGCACCGCCGCGTGAACGACGCTGCGCGAGCCGCTCATCTCGGCGAGCCGCTCCAGGCGATCGTCGGGCACCTTGGCGACCCCCACGTTGGGGTCGGTGGTGGCAAAGGCGTAGGGGGCGGCGTGAGCTTGGCCGCTGGTGAGGGCGTTGTACAGCGAGCTCTTGCCGGCGTTGGGAAGGCCGACGAACCCGAAGCGCCTCATGAGCGGCGAGGCTAGCGATGCGCCCGAAGCTAGCGTTGGGCGCCGTGACCTCGTCCGCCGACATAGCGAGCAGCGCGGCTGTGGGCATGGTGGGCGCCGATGAGGCCGAGACCGACAAGGCGGCCCGCGGCGTCGGCCGTCCCGATCAGCGGCGCTCAGGTCCCGAGAGCGCCTTCTCCAAGTCGATGGTCGTGTCGGGCATCCGCTGCACGCTCGCCTACGTGCTGATTCCCTACGTGTTCCCGCTCGTCGGCTTCGGTGCCGGCGCGGGCCCCTGGATCGGCCTGCCGATCGGGCTGGCCGCCATCGTCGCCAACGTGGTCAGCATCGTGCGCTTCGGGCGCTCGGATCACCGCTGGAAGCGGCCGGTGATCGCCATCAACTCCGCGGTCATCGTGCTGCTGGCGATCCTGGTGGTCATCGACGCCGCAGACCTGGCCGGCTGAGCCCGGCAGTCACCACGCCCGCGGGAAACGGCGGAGAGGGCCGGCTGAGAGGACCCGGCGGTCGGGGCCTGAGCGGTCGGCTCTTGAGGGACGGGGAGCGGAGCGGCCGGAGTCTCAGCCGGCGAGACGGGCGCGCGCAGCCGCGGACATGTCCAGCAGCCGCTGGGGGATCAGCACCCCGTTGATCACGGCGCCGTCGGCGACTGCGCCGGCCAAGGCAGGGGCGTCGGCAACGGCCTCGGCGGCAGCGGCGGCCTCGGAGGCGGCGCGCTCCGCATCGACTGCCTCGCGTTCGCGCGCGGCCAGGAACGCCTCGTAGTCGCCTGAGCGCACCAGCGATTCGTGGTCGACGTGGCCGATCGCCTCGCCGTCGTGCATGCGCACCCAGTAGCGCCGCCAGGTCATGCCGTTGGCGACGGCGATCCGCCCCTTGGAGCCGGCCGGGTAGCCGGGCGCCTCGTCCACCAGGCGCACCCTGGTCCCTCGTCGCAGGGTGTCGGCTTGAAGCTCTGCTGTGGTCGCCACGGCTCGCGAATCTAGCCGACGCCCGCCCGTGCCCATCCGGATCCGACGGCGCGTCGCCGCAGCGGCTCGGGGCCGCGGTGTCGCAAGCAGTCCGCAAGCAGTCGGGGTCTTGGCGGCCACACTGCGATTGCGAGAGCGGGGTCTTTGGGCTGCCGCGGGGTCGCAGGCCGCGACCGGCCGGCGGGATCGCAAACCCGTCGGGTGCCGGACTACGGTTGAGCGAGCCTGCACCACTGCCGAGCCCAGCCGACCGACCCCGGAGCAAGCGATGAGCCCCGACCGACTCGACTTCAAGCCTTTCGACGCCGACAACCACTACTACGAGGCGCTCGACGCCTTCACCCGCCACGTCCCCCAGGAGATGCAGCCGCGCATCGTGCAGTGGGTCGACATCGGCGGGCGCAAGCACCACCTGGTGGGCGGGGTGCTGGCGAAGGCCGTGGCCAACCCCACCTGGGACCCGATCGCCAAGCCCGGCGCGCTGCGGCCCTACTTCGAGGGCAACCCGGAGCGGATCAGCCCGCTGGAGATGCTCAAGGACCGCGAGCCGCTGCCGGCGCACTACATGGACCCGGTGGCGCGCTCGGAGGTGATCGAGGCCCAGGGCCTGGCCGGGGTGTGGCTGTTCCCGACTCTTGGCGTGCTGTATGAGGAGCTCATCAAGACCGACGTGGAGGCGGTGACGGTGATGATGGGCGCCTTCAACCGCTGGCTGCACGACGACTGGTCCTACAACCACGACGACACGATCTTCGCCGCCCCCTACATCGCCCTCGGCGACCTGGACGCGGCCGTCGCCGAGGTCGACAAGGTGCTCGGCCTCGGCGCCTCGGTGCTGGTTATGCGGCCCGCCCCGGTCACCACCGGCTCCGGCGTGCTGTCGCCGTTCAACAGCCACTTCGATCCCTTCTGGGCGCGCCTCAACGAGGCCGGCGTAACCCTGGTGATCCACGCCGCGGACTCCGGCTACTCCTCGCAGGGATACGCGGACGACCGCTTCTCGTCGATCGGCCTCGGCGGCGGGGCTGGCCCGAACCTGCGCAGCTTCGCCATCGAGCGGGCCGCCCAGGACTGGCTGATCCAGGCCGTGTTCGAGAAGATCTTCGACCGTTTCTCCAACCTGCGGGTGGCCTCGGTGGAGAACGGCTCGGACTTCCTGGCGCCGATGTTCCGCAAGTTCACCCAGACGGCGAACAAGTCCTACTGGTGGTTCGACGACCACCCCGTGGACACCTTCCGCCAGCATGTGTGGATGAACCCATTCTGGGAGGACGACCTCGACGAGGTAGTGGAGCTGATGGGCGCCGAGCGGGTGATCTTCGGCTCGGACTGGCCCCACATCGAAGGCATGCCCGAGCCGCTGGACTACCTGGCCGAGCTCAAGAACTGCGACGACGACCAGGTTCGCCGGATCATGCTCGACAACGTCACAGAGCTGAACACCCCCAGGCCGATCTGAGGCCCGGTTTGGCCGCGGCCGGCAGCGGGCCGGCAGTCCCCGCCATGCCCGGCGGGTTGCCCGCGCTGCCCGCTGCGCAACTAGCTTCTGTGCCCATGAGCGAACTCAGCGTTGCCGAAGTCCGAGCCGAGGTTGAGGCCTGGCTCGATGCCAACTGGGACGACACCCTGACCGTGGGCGAGTGGTGGGACATCCTCGGCCCCAGCGGCTATGCCCACCCGATGCTGCCCGTCGAGGCCTACGGCAAGGGCTGGAACCGGGCGCAGGCGGCGGCCGCGTTCGGCGTGATGGCCGATCGGGGGGTCATGGGGCCGCCGACCGGGCTCGGGCGGATGCTCGCGGCCACCACTATCGCCGCTCACGGCACGCCCTCACAGATCGAGCGGTTCGTCCCTCCGATCCTGGACGGCACCGTGGGCTGGTGCCAGCTCTTCTCGGAGCCCGGCGCAGGCTCGGACCTGGCGGGGCTGGCCACCAAGGCAGAGCGAGACGGCGACGAGTGGATCGTCAACGGCCAGAAGGTCTGGACCTCCGGCGGGCAGATCGCGGATCTCGGCATGCTCATCGCCCGCACCGACCCCGATGCGCCCAAGCACAAGGGCATCACCTGGTTCGCCTTCGACATGGACCAGCCCGGGGTCACGGTGCGGCCGCTCGTGGAGATGACCGGCTCGGCGATGTTCAACGAGGTGTTCATCGACGACGCCAGGGTGCCCGACGCCAACATCATCGGCGAGGTCAACCAGGGCTGGTCGGTCGCCAACACCACTCTGATGTTCGAGCGGGCCTCGCTGGGATCGTCGGGGCGCACCCCCGCGGGCGCCAGCGGCGGCGCCAAGGCAGGCGCCCGGCCCCGGCCGCTCAGCGACTTCCTGATGCACGCAGGCGGGGAGGCCGGCATACCACCGGTCGGCATCCACTACTGGCAGATGCTGGTCGACATCGCCCGCAAGAACGGCCGCATCTCCGATCCGGTGCTGCGAGACGAGCTGGTGCGCCTCTGGACGCTGCTGGAGGTCAACCGGGTCTCGACGATGCGGGCCAAGGACCCCAAGCAGCGCAGCGGCGCGGAGGCCAACATCGGCAAGCTCACCGTGAGCGAGCTGTTCCGCTCGTTCCGCGAGGTCGGCGCCTCGGTGATCGGCCCGTCGGCCATGCTCACCGGCGGCGACGACCCCGAGTCCGCCGGCATGGTCGCCCAGACAACTGTGTTCTCGCCGGGCCCGTCGATCTACGGAGGCACCGACCAGATCCAGCGCAACATCATCGGCGAGCGTGTCCTCGGGCTGCCGCGGGAGCCCGGCCCGGCCAAAGAGACGCCCTTCAAGGACCTGCCCAGGAACTGAGCGGCGACCATCGGAATCGCTGGGACTCCTGTGGTCGACAAGGTTTTGTGCAGGCGAGCGCTGAGCGCCGATTGCCGAAGTCCGCGAAGTCCGCGTGTTGGCCGGCTCGGTCGGTTATGGTGACCGGCGATGGCCCTGCCCGCAGAAGAGCTTCCGTCCGGCACTGTTCGCACTGAGGCCCCCGACAGAGATCAGGCAGCGGAGGACGAAGCCTCCCACGACGCCCGCGCCAATGGCCGCAACGGCGTCGCGCACCGCAACGGCGTGGCGGGCAACGGCGTGGTCGCGGATGGCGAGGCGGCTGAGGCAAACGGCGTCGCGGGCAACGGCGTGGTCGCTCATGGCGAGGCGGCTGAGGCCAACGGCGTGGCTGCCAATGGTGTGGTTGCCCATGACGAGGCGGCTGGGGCCAACGGTGTCTCCGCCAACGGCGTTGCCGCGCATGCGCAGACCCATCAGCTCGAAGCTGCCCTCGAGGGCGTCGTATCGCCGATCGGCCTGAACCGGCGCGGCATCAGGCTCCTGCACGGCCTGGACGCCGTGACCCTGTTCGCCGCCATGTCGCTGATCACGACCGTCCGCTACGGCATCGACTGGCCCGCGTACTCACACAGCTACTACCTGGTCGGCTTCGCCGTCGCCACGCTGATCCACCTGGTGGTCTACGACCTGGGCGGCCTCTACGAGCCCGAGCAGCGGATCGAGGCGCCCCGCTGGCTGCCCAGAGCCGCCTGGGGCACCGCCATCGCCGTGCTCTTGACCGGCGCTGTCGGCCTGGCCTTCAGCCGCTACCTGATGCCGCGCGGGAACCTGGTGGTCATGGTGGTGGTCGGCACGGCCGTCATCTCGGCCAACAGGCTGGCCTCTCGCTGGCTGCGCCGGCGCAGCTACCGCGAACACAAACCGAGGGTGCTGCTCATCGGGACCAGCGAGGACGTCGACATGGCCGCCGAGCACATCGCCGACGCCGCCCGCGGCATCGAGGTGGCAGGCACCGCACAAGACACGACCGGCCTGCTGGCCAACATGACCGCCGCAGCCGCGACCGATGTGCTGCTGCTCAGCGACGACCCGATCGAGTCGATCTACCCGGACCCCTTCGAGGAGCTCGAGGGCCGCCACATGTGCGTGTACCGCCGCGTCAAGCCGGCCGACACGCTGCTGGGCCTGCAGCGCAGCCAGCAGATCGCAGGCATGCCCTTCGTGGCCCTGCGGATGCACGCAATGCCCCGCCACAGGCTGCGCCTCAAGAGGGTCATCGACCTCGGGCTGCTGCTGGCGTTCTCGCCGTTGATCCTCACGGCGACGGGCCTCGCCGCCGCCTATACCCGCATCCGGGCGGGCCGGGGCGTGATCTACCGCCAGACCAGGGTGGGCCGCGACGGGCGGCCTTTCACGATCCTCAAGTTCCGGACCATGCGACACGACGCCGAGCACGCCGGCGGTCCACAGTTGGCCGTGCAGGACGACGATCGTGTGGTCGCCGGCATGGCATGGTTCCGGGCGACACGCCTCGACGAGCTGCCGCAGTTCGCCAACGTGCTGCGCGGCGAGATGTCGATCGTGGGGCCGCGCCCGGAACGAGTCGAGCAGTACGTGGAACTGGAGAATCAGCTGCCGGGCTACCGGCGCCGTCACGACGTGCCGCCGGGGATCACCGGCCTGGCGCAGATCCTCGGCCACTACCAGACCGATCCCGCCTACAAGCTCGGCCACGACCTCCAGTACATCATCAACTGGTCCCCGGTCCTGGACTTCATGATCCTGGTGCGCTCGGTGGGCGTGATCGTGCGCCGCGACGGCCTCTGATCGCTTCGTCGCCGGGCGGCTCGGCGGCATCCACTGCGGCGGGTTCGGGCGGCTCGGCGGGATCGGGCGGTGCGTGCGCCCCGACGCGCATCGGGTCATGCGAGCGGGCCGTGCGGATCAACTGCCAGAGCAGGCGCCCGGTGTCGGCCACGGGACGGAACTTGGAGCGCCCCGCCCGCGGGGCGTAGGCGATGGGCACCCAGCGCACCCGGTGGCCGTTCATCACGAACGCCATCGTCATGGTGGTCACGCAGCTGAAGCCCTCCGGCAGCAGCGGCATGTACTGCAGGGCCGGCTCACGCCTGAAGGCGCGGAAGCCGGAGTTCAGGTCTGCGATGCGCCTGCGCGCCAGCACCGAGGCGAGCCCGCAGATCGCCCGCTTGGCGGGTGCCCGCAGCCACTTGAGCGTGCCCTGCTCGCAGCTGCGTGCGCCCACAATCTGATCGTCGTCTCCGAGGGCCTCGACGAGCTCGGGAATGCGGTCGTTGGGGTAGCTCAGGTCGGCGTCGGACCAGACCACGACCCGGCCTCGTGCTGCCTCGGTGCCGATGCGGCGTGCCGCGCCCGCCCCGCGATTGCGACCGTTGCGGATCACCCGTGTGCTGCTGTGGCCTGCGGCACGGTCCGCTGAGCCATCGGTCGAGCCGTCGTCCACCACGATCAGCTCCCACGAGTACTCCGAGGCGCTCATGGCCTTCGTGATGCGCTGCAGCTCAGCCGGCAGGTGCGGGGCCTCGTTGTAGACCGGCAGCACGATGCTGACGTCGATATCGGCTCCCAGCGGCACGCCGCGATCCTACGGCCAGGCCGCACCCAGCCTCAGGGGCACGGCGCAGCCACGGGGGCACTGCGCAGCCGCGGGGGCGTTGCGCAGCCTCAGGGGACGTAGACGCCGCCGAGGGCCAGCATGCACAGCGCGGTCATGCCCACAGCCGATGCTGTGGCCAGCCGGCGGTCGAGCAGCGGCCGGCGGCTCACGACGGCGGCCGCGATCACGAGGGGGAAGGCCGCCAGGGCGTAGCGCCCCGTCGAGTTGAGATTCTCGACCGAGATCATCAGCAGCGTCGAGGCCACCGCGTACACCCACAGCTCGGGCGAGAGGCGGCGCACGCACATCACGGCGAGGCCCACCAGGCACAGCACTGCCAGGAAGTGGAAGGCCTCGCCCTCGTCGCCGCGGATCCCGTCGGCGAGTGCTGTGATCAGGCGGCTGACGGGCTCGGCGAAGCCGCCCCGAAGTTCGCGCTGGCGGTCGAACGGCGCCCACGGGTCGTCGAGGGCGAGCCCGCAGAAGACCACATACGTCGCGCTGCCAGCCGCCCCCGAGAGCAGCGCGGCCCAGGCCCCCGGCGAGCCCAGGCGTCCCGCACGGCGCATCGAGACCGCGGCGCTCAGGCCCAGCAGAGCGCCCACCGGTCGGGTCAAGCCGGCCAGGTAGCCCAGCGCCGCGGCGGACCACCAGCGCCCGCTCCGCAGGCACGTCAGCATGGCGAGCGCCAGCATCACGAACAGCGCCTCGCTGTAGCCCAGCACCAGCACGAAGGCGCTGGGGAACAGCGAGAACAAGCGCACGGCGCTGGCCGCGGTGCGGCTGTCGCCGGTCTCGGCGAGCGTGAGCCGATACAGCAGCACCCCGCAGGCCAGGGCGAACAGGTTGGCCAAGACCACCAGGGCGATCTCGGGCCCGCCGAGCACGGTGCCCGCCCAGCGCCCCAGCAGCGGCCACAGCGGGAAGAAGCGCACCGCGGGGTCGTCGCCTGCTGCGTAGCCGACCTCGGCGATCCGGCGGTACCAGTCGCCGTCCCAGGCCAGCAGGCCCAAGTCGATCGGCGCTTCGGGGCGCGTCCGGTATCGGCCCAGCACGGCGTCGGTGACCACGAAGGCGACGGCGACGTAGACGCGGGCCTCTGCCCAGGCCAGCGCGGCGATCCTCAGACCCCGGAGATCCTGACGCCGGCCCTGAGAGTGCCAGGCCATCAGCGCCGGCTGCGGCCGCTAGGAGATCACGGCGACGATGTCGCCGCCGCCCACGGAGTCGCCTTCGCTGACCCGCACCTCGGAGACAGTGCCGGCCCGCTCGGCCACGACCAGGTTCTCCATCTTCATGGCCTCCAGCACCACGATCACGTCGCCCGGTACGACGGTCTCGCCGACTTCGACCTTGACGCTGACGATCGTGCCCTGCATGGGCACTGTCACCTCGCCCGCGCCGGCGCCCGTGGCGGACCGGGTGGCCGAACGTCGGGACCGGGGCGCGGCGGCAGCAGGCCCGGGCGGCCCGCCGGCGTCGGGCACCCACATGGAGACGCTGAAGCGCTTGCCGTTGACCTCCACGTCCAGGCTGCGCCGGGTGCGCGGCTCGTCGTCGGGGTCGGCCTCTGGGCTCTCGGCGGGCGCTGCGCCGATTCCGCTGAGGTCGAGGGTGTCGGTGACCCATTTCGTGGAGTGGGCCACGGCCGCGAAGTCGGGGTGCTCCAGGATGGCCAGGTCGGCTTCGATGGTGGTGGCGATGCCTTCGATCTCGAATTCGCGCAGCGCCCGGATCGCACGGGCGATGGCGCGTTCGCGGCTGCGCCCCCAAACGATGAGCTTGCCGACGAGGTTGTCGTAGAACTGGCTGATCTCGTCGCCGCTCTCGTAGCCGGTGTCGAAGCGGGTGCCGAAGCCGTCGGGCGACTTGAGGGTCGTGATCGGGCCCGGCGACGGCAGGAAGGCCCCGCCCGCGGGATCCTCGGCGTTGATGCGCACCTCGATGGCATGGCCGTTCAGCGTGATGTCGTGTTGGGCGAAGGCCAGCGGCTCGCCTGCGGCGACGCGCAGCTGCTGCTCCACGAGGTCGATGCCGGTGACCATCTCGGTGGCGGGATGCTCGACCTGCAGGCGGGTGTTCATCTCCAGGTAGTAGAAGCCGCCGCTGTCGGAGGCGTCTGCGGGGTCGCCTGCGGTGTAGAGGAACTCGACGGTGCCTGCGTTCACGTAGTCGCAGCCGCGGGCGACGGCCACGGCGGCTTCTCCCATGGCATCGACGATCTCATCGGGGATCGCCGGCGCCGGGGCTTCCTCGATGAGCTTCTGATGGCGGCGCTGCGCCGAGCAGTCGCGGGTGCCGAGGTGGATGCAGTTGCCGTGGCTGTCGGCGAGGATCTGCACCTCCACGTGACGGGGGTGGGTCAGGTAGCGCTCCAGGTAGCACTCCGAGCGCCCGAAGAAGGCCTCGGCTTCGCGTTGGGCGGCCGCCAGGCACTCGGCGGCCTCGGCGGAGCTGCCGGCGATCCTCATGCCGCGGCCGCCGCCGCCGTAAGCGGCCTTGACGGCGACCGGCCAGCCGTGCTCGTCGCCGAAAGCCACGATCTGGCCTGGGTCGTGCACCGGGTCGGTCGCGCCGGGCACGCTTCGCACGCCGACCTTCTCGGCGGCACGGCGAGCGCTGATCTTGTCGCCCATCACCTCGATCGCCTCGGGGCCTGGCCCGATGAAGACCACGCCTCGCTCGCTGACGGCGCGGGCGAAGTCGGCGTTCTCGGAGAAGAACCCGTAGCCGGGATGCAGCGCATCGGCGCCGCTGCGCGCCAGCACGTCGAGGATCGCCTCGGTGTGGAGGTAGGACTCCGCCGCCGTGCGCCCGCCCAGGGCGAAGGCCTGGTCGGCGAGGCGGACGTGCAGCGCGTCGCGGTCGAGTTCGCTGTAGACGGCGGTGCTGGCGATGCCCAGCTCGCGGCATGCCCTGATGATCCGCACCGCGATCTCGCCCCGGTTGGCGATCAGGACATTGCCAAACACGTGCTAATGACTACACGCATCGAGCACGAAATTGCGACTTCGAGCAGCGGACGCTTCGCCCGCTCTGCCGCGGCGGCCCGTCGGGAGGGGCTGCGCTTTGCCTATGTCGCCTCCACGGGGTCCACCAACGACGACCTGGCGGAGCAGGCCCGGGCGGGCGACACCGCGACGGCCGTGCTGGTCGCGGATCACCAGACGGCAGGCCGCGGGCGCCGCGACCGCCGCTGGGTCGACACGGCGGGCCGCGATCTGCTGGTGAGCTTCCGGCTGCCCGCGCGCAGCGATGCCGACGACGGCGGTCCGGGTCCCGACGCGGCCGGCCCGCATGCGGTGGTGGCTGCGCTGGCGGCCGCGCTGCGCCAGGCCGCTGCGGAGATCCTCGCCGAGCCGGTCGGCTTCAAGTGGCCCAACGACCTGGTCGTCGAGACCGGTGCCTCGCCGGGGAAGCTGGCGGGCATCCTGGCCGAGTACGTGCACGGCGAACCCGGCGCGGTGATCGTCGGCTGCGGGATGAACATCGACAGCGAGGCCTCGGCGCCGACGCCCGAGGCCCAGGCGACCTCGCTGGCCGCGGTGGGCTTGCGCGGCGCCGCTGCGGCCGATCCCGCAGGCGTCGCCGACCTGGTGCTGGCTGCGGCCATCGCAGGCCTGGCCCAGCGGCTCCGCGAACCGCGGGCTGCTCAGGCGGAGTTGCGGGCTCACTCGGCCACCCTGGGCCGGCAGGTGCGGGTGGAGCTCAGCGAGGACCGAGTGCTCGTCGGCGGCGCCGTTGACATCGATGCCGCGGGCCGGCTCGTCGTGGAGAGCGACGGGCAGCGCACCGTCGTCGGGGCCGGGGATGTGGTCCACCTGCGAAATGACGGGCCTGGTTCGGGCATTGAGCGCTAGCTTCTGAGTGGTGATGCCCAGCGGAGCAGTGCCCGAACAGCGGGTTCCACACGACCAGCGGGTGCCATACGTCTTCAGGCGCACTTGGCCTCAGCGGCTGCTGATCCTGCTCGCCTGCGGCGTGATCGTCAGCGCGCTGGCCGCTGCTTGGACCACGCAGACCGTGTACAGCAGCGTCAAGCAGATCGGCAGGGTGCAGATCTCCAGCGAGGTGCTGCAGCCCGAGACGCTCGAAGCGGGCGATGCCGTCAACTTCCTGATCGTGGGCACCGACAGCGCCAACCGCCTCAGTGCCGGCGATCCTGCCCGCAGAGGCCGCCCCGCGAATTCCGGAGACCAGCACAACTCCGACACCATCTTGTTGCTGCGCGCCAGCCCTCACAGCGGCAGCGTGTCGCTGCTGTCGATTCCCCGTGACGCCGTCGTGGTCCGCCCCCGCAGCCAGCGGCAGCACAAGATCAACGCCATGACCCTGATCGGCGGTCCCGAGCTGCTGGTCGAGGCGATCAGCGACAATTTCGGCATACCCGTCAATCACTTCGTGCAGGCTGACTTCTACGCCCTGCGCGAGGTGGTCGACCTGCTCGACGGCGTGGAGGTGTACTTCGAGTACCCCGAGAGAGACCTCAAGAGCCACTTGCAGATTCCCACGGCAGGCCTTCACAACCTGGACGGGACCCAGGCGCTGGCCTATGTCCGCTCCCGCAGCACCGAGCAGCTGATCGACGGCAGGTGGCAGCGCAACCCCGACTCGCTCGCCAGGCCCGACCTCTACAGGATCGAGCGCCAGCAGACCTTCCTGCGGCTCGCCGCGGACCGGGCGATCAAGCGGGGGGCGCGCAGCCTGACGACCCTCGCAGACCTGCTGGACGCTGCCGCGAGGAGCCTGGTCTTCGACTCCGAGCTGACAGTGGCGGCGCTGGTCAGCCTGGCCGGCGATTTCACCGATGTCGAGACCGACGCCCTGCAGTGCTACGAGCTGCAAGTGAGAGCCGAGTCGAACTACCTGAGCTGGCAGGGGACCAACCTCGGGAGTGTGCTGCACGTCGACCTCGAGGCCAGCAAGCAGAGCCTCGACATCTTCCGCGGAGTGAGCGACCCGGCCGCCGATGGCGTCGTGGTGCAGGGCGCGACCGACTGCGGCTCGGGCGGATCCGCGTCCTGAGCCCCCGCTGGGCGCCGAGGCTCTGCCCAGGCTGTGCCTCGGATGCAAGCAGCCAGCGATGCCTTGCTCGGTGGTGATGCTCAGCGGCGGCGCTGTTCGGCCAGGGCGCGGTTGGCCTCGAACCAGGCCACGGTGCGCTCCAGGCCCTCACGGAGGCCGGTGGAGGCGGCGAAGCCGAACAGCTCACGAGCGCGCGACGGATCCACGCAGCGCCGCGGCTGGCCGTCAGGACGAGAGGCGTCCCAGCGGATCCGCCCCTCGAAGCCGGTGACCGCGGCGATGACCCGCACCAGATCCTTGATGCTGATCTCGTTGTCGCTGCCGAGGTTGACAGGCTCGGGATCCTCCAGGTGTTCGGCTGCGGCCACGATGCCCTCGGCGGCGTCGTCCACGTAGAGGAACTCGCGGCTCGCCGTCCCCGTGCCCCACACCTCGATCTCGTCGAGGCCCTGCTCGCGGGCCATCACGGCGCGCCGGATCAGCGCCGGGATCACGTGCGACACGTCGGGGTGGAACTTGTCGCCCGGCCCGTAGAGGTTGGTGGGCATCACGTAGGCGCCGGCCTGGCCGTACTGCGCCCGGTTGGCCTGCAGGTGCACCAGGTGAGCCAGCTTGGCGATGCCGTAGGGGGCGTTGGACTCCTCGGGGTAGCCGGTCCACAGGGAGCTCTCCGCAAAGGGCACCGGGGTGTGATTGGGGTACGAGCAGATCGTGCCCACCACGACGGTCTTGGCGACGCCGGCGATGCGGGCCGCCTCGATCACGTTGGTGCCCAGCACCAGGTTCTCCAGGTAGAGCTGCGCCGGCGCGGCCAGGTTGGCGCCGATGCCGCCCACGCGGGCCGCCATGTGGATCACGGTGTGCGCAGCGCTGCTTGCAATGGCCTCCTCGGCTGCGGCCCGGTTTGTGAAGTCGACCTCGTCCGACGACGGGGCGATCACGTCGCTGACCCCGCGGTCGGCCAGCGCCCGCTGGACTGCGGTCCCCAGGAACCCGGTCCCGCCGGTTAGGAAGATCCTTCGTTCCGAGAAAGACGGGCCTTGACTCATCGAAGGAGATCGTAATGCCAGCGGCTCAGGCACGTAGAGTGCAGCGCTGTTCGGTGTGCAGGGAGTCCGGTGCTGGTCGATGCGGTTGGGGGAAAGGCCCGAAAGCCGATGACGTCCGGTCGCGCCGAAGCCCGCTCGTGAGAATCCTGGCCAACCTCGCCTTTGTCGTCCCCGGCGGCGTGGGCGGCACCGAGCAGTACAGCGTGCGCCTGCTGGAGGCATTGCTCGCCGCCCACCGCCGAGACGGCCAGGGCGATCAACAGGACCAAGCCAATCAGGCCTGCGAGGGTGACCAAGGCGGGCCGGGGATCGACGACGGGCTGGTCGTGGCGGGCCACCGCAGCCTGTTCGCAGCACACCCGTCGCTGGCGCGCTTCGAGCACAGGGCATTCGCCGGTCCTGTGGGCTTGCGGCCCTATCGGCTGGCTGTGGAGTCAACCTGGCTGGCACGCCAGTCGCGCGGCGCTGAGCTGGTGCATCACTTCGGGGGACGGGCGCCCGCCGTGAGGGTCGGTCGCTCGGTGCTGACGATCCACGACCTGCAGCATCTCGACCTGCCGGGCAACGTCCATCCCGTAAAGCGGCGCTACCTGCGCTGGGCGATCGATGCCTCGCTGCGATCAGCCGCTTTGGTCTGCACTCCCTCGGCATGGGTCAAGGGCCGCCTCATCGAGCACTACCGGCTGCCCGACGAACGCGTCCGGGTGGTGTCCTCCACAGCAGCGGGCGGCCTAGGGGCCCAAGCGGATCCGCTTCCCGGTGCGGCTGCCGGCGACACTGCAGGCGACGCTGCCGGTGCGGCTGCTGGCGACGTTGCCGGCGAGGCTGCCGCAAGGATCGCCGCCGAGATCGGCGAGCGGCAGGTGGTGCTGTATCCGGCGCTGACCCATCCCCACAAGAACCACGAGACGCTGATCGACGCCGTGGCTCGCCTGCGCCGCTCGCGGCCGGACTTGCTGCTGATACTCACCGGGGCGCCCGGTAGGTCGGCAGCGCAGGTCGCGGCCCAGATCCGTGCCGTCGACCCCGAGGGCCGCTTCGTCCGCCATCTCGGGAGGGTGCCTGCGGTGCTGCTCGCGGAGCTGATGCGGCGTGCGGACGTGCTGGCGTTCCCGTCGCGCTACGAGGGTTTCGGGCTGCCGGTGCTCGAGGCGATGCAGGCGGGCACGCCGGTGCTGGCCGCCGATGCCACGGCGCTGCCCGAGGTCGCCGGCGACGCGGCGATCCTCGTCGATCCCGAAGACGTCGACGCCTGGTCGGCGGGGATCGAGAGCCTGCTCGGCGACGAGAGCCGCCGGCGCGAGCTGGCAGAGGCCGGGCGAGCACGCGCCGAGGCCTATTCGCCTCAAGCAGCGGCCGCGGCTCTGCGTGCGGTGTGGCGTGATGCCCTATCCTGAGGCGACTGTGGGTCGGCGCATTCTGGTCATCTGTCCGCACTTCCCGCCCGACGATGCTCCGATCAGCCCGCTTATCGGCGAGATAGTGGAGCGCCTCGGCGCATCCGGGCACCGCATCGAGGTCGTCACCTCCTTTCCGTGGTATCGAGGCCGAACCATCGAGAAAGGCCGGCGGGGCCGGCTGATCCAGCGCCAGGACGCACCATGGGGCCGCATCACCAGGGTGTACCCGTTTCCCAACTCCAGCCTCTCTCTGCGTGTCCGCGGGCCTGCATCGCTGGGCTTCACCACCCTGTGCGCCCTGGCCGGGATCGGGAATCGCCGTCGCTGCGACCTGGTCATGTGCATGTCGTCGCCGTTCGTGCTGGGCTTTGCGGGCTGGCTCGTGGCCAGGCTGCGCCGGGTGCCCTTCGTCTTCAACGTCCAGGACGCCCTGGCTGACGTGGTGAGCGCTTCCAGCGCCGTCCCCGGGGTCGGCTCCACAGCGCACTGGTCGCGACTGCTCCAGAGAATGGAGCGCTTCTTGTACCGGAGCGCCGATGCGGTGACGGTGCTCTCGGCTGACATCGCGGCCCAGGTGAGAGCCAGGATCGCCGAGGGCCCCCCGGGGTCGTCGAGAATCCGTCTGAGGCGCCGCTCCGAGACACAGGTGCGGGTGATCCCGAACTTCGTCGATGCCGACTTCATCGTGCCGCTGCCGGCGGAGAACTCCTATCGCCGCGAGTTCGGCCTCGGCGACAAGACGGTGGTCATGTACGCCGGCAACGTGGGGCTGAGCCAGCCGCTGTCGCTGATGCTCGACGCGGCAGAGGCGTTCGCCGACCGAGACGACGTGGTGTTCGTGATCAACGGCAGCGGCTCGACCTCCGACAGCCTGGCTGAGGCCGCAGCCGGCGCAGACAACGTGGTGCTGGTCGGCCATCAGCCCCCGGCTCGGCTGCCCGAGGTGCTGGCGGCTGCGGACATCCATGTGGTGCCGCTGCGGCGCGGCCTGAGCGGATCGTCGGTCCCGTCGAAGATCTACTCCGTGATGGCCGCGGCCCGGCCCATGGTCGCATCCATCGACACAGACTCCGAGCCGGCTCGGCTGATCGTCGACAGCGACTGCGGGCTGGTGGTGCCGCCCGAGGACCCCGAGGCCTTCACCGAGGCACTGGCCGAGCTCGTCGACGACCCGCAGCGCCGCCGGGAGATGGGGGAGCGAGGCCGCGCCCTGATCGAGACCCTGCCGTCGGCCGCCGACGCCGCCGCGGCGTATGCGGCTCTGTTCTCGGAGCTGACGGTACAGCAGCCCGAGCCCCGGCGCTGAGCGCCGCTGTGGCAGCACACGGCTTAGGAGGCCGCGGCCTTGACTAGCACACGCTGAGCGTCGCCCCTGCACCCCGGCGCCGGTACCGACAGCGACACAGGCCGGCGGGGCGCGGACAATGACGGCTGGCCGGTAGCGTTTCGGTCCGTGGCCAGATCAGGTTCCTCCAAGCCGCCGTCGCGGGGCTCCTCGAAGAAGGTCCAGCGCGCTGCCCATGCTGCGGCCTCCTCCAGGGGTGCTGCGGAGTCTCGCGAGCTGGGCTTCCCGCTGGTGGTCGGGCTGGTCGTCATCCTCGGGCTGGGCCTGGTGTTCGTGGCCCGCCAGAACCGCGACGTGGGCACCGCCCCAGCCGTCAATCAGGACCACTGGCACGCCGCCTACACGGTCTACGACTGCGGCGAGCCGCTGGCCCACTTCCAGACCCAGACCGATCCCGACGGCATCCACAGCCACCGCGACAGCGTGATCCACATCCACCCGTTCAACAGCGCCGCGGCCGGCGCCAACGCCCGCATGGGGATCTTCTTGGAGACGATGGGCGCCTCGGTCAGCCGGGACGGCATCTCCGGCATCGAGTTCGGCGACATCGAAGCGGCCACGGGCTGCGACGGCCAGGCCGCGGTGATCAAGGTCGGCCGCTTCGAGGTCGACCCCGAGGTGGAGCTCGTGGCCGTCTACGACGACGACTTCGACAGCATCCAGTTCGTCGGCGACCGCGAGGCGTTCTCGATCGCCAAGGTGCCGGTCGGCGAGGACCCGCCGCCGCCCAGCGACGCCTCGCTGCTCCAGCTCGATGCCAGCACCGGGTCCGACCTGATCTCCAGCGGCCCGGTGACCGTGCCGCCCGACAGCCCCGAAGGGTGACACCCGGTGCAGTCCTTGCGGTGCGGAGGCGCGAGGGCGCGCAGCTGCGGTCGTGAGGCTGCGTGAGGGCGGTAGTCCTGGTCGGCGGGTTCGGCACGAGGCTGCGCCCGCTGACGGCCACCACGCCCAAGCAGCTGCTGCCGGTGGCGCACCGGCCGATTCTCGAGCACGTCCTGGCGCATCTGGGCTGCCACGGGATCAGCGAGGCGGTTCTGGCGCTGGGCTACAAGGACGAGGCCTTCGCCGCTGCATACCCCGATCAGCGCTGCGTCGGCCTGGGGCTGCGCAGCGTCGTGGAGCCCGAGCCGCTGGACACCGCCGGCGCCGTGCGCTTCGCCGCTGACGCCGCGGGCATCGACGAGACCTTCGTGGTCGTCAACGGCGACGTGCTCAGCGACCTCGACGTGAGCGCCTTGCTGGCGCGCCATCGTGAGCGCGGCGCAGAGGCCACGATCGCCTTGACGCGTGTGGCGGACCCGGCGGCTTACGGCGTGGTGCCCACCGACGACGAGGGCCGGGTGCTGGGTTTCGTCGAGAAGCCCCCGCCGGGGAGTGCTCCGACGCTCTGGGTGAACGCAGGCTGCTATGTGCTCGAGCCGGCCGCAGCCGAGCGGATCGCAACCCGCCGGCCGTCTTCGATCGAGCGCGAGACGTTCCCCGCCATCGCCGCAGACGGCGCCCTGTGGTCGCTGCAAAGCGACGCCTACTGGATCGACGTGGGCACGCCTGCCGCCTATCTGCAGGCACAGCTCGATCTCATCGACGGGTTGCGCGGGCCCGCCGTCGAAGCAGTGGCAGCCGACGCCGCGCTCGACCCGACAGCGACAGCACAGCGCTCGGTGGTGATGAGCGGCGCCCGTGTCGGCGCCGGAGCGGTGGTGCGCGACTCGCTGATAGCGGCGCAGGCGACGGTCGGCGAGGGCGCTGTGGTGGACGGCTCCGTCGTCGGACCGGCAGCGGTGATCGGCGCCGGGGCGACCGTGGGGGGCCTGTCGGTGCTCGGGGAGGGCGCGACCGTCGGGGCGGGACAGACCCTCGACGGCGCCAGGATCTCAGAGGCGGCCGGCCGATGAGGGTCCTGGTGACCGGCGGCGTCGGCTACGTGGGCAGCCACACGGTGGTGGCGCTGCACGAGGCCGGCCACGAGGTCGTCGTCGTCGACAACTTCTCCAACTGCTCGCGCCGCACGGCTGATGCCCTGAGGTCGCTCACCACAGCCGACCTGGCGGTCGTGGAGGCCGATGCGTGCGACCGCGGAATGCTCGACGCCCTCTTCGCCGAGCAGCGCTTCGATGCCGTGATCCACTTCGCCGCTCTCAAGGCGGTGTCCGAGAGCGTCGAGAAACCCCTGGACTACTACCGCAACAACCTGATGTCGACCATCGCCCTGGCACAGACGATGGCAGCCCACGGCGTGGCCCGAATCGTGTTCTCGTCGTCGTGCACCGTCTACGGGGAGCCCCAGACGGTGCCCGTCACCGAGGCGACGCCCACCGGCGCGGCGCAGAGCCCCTATGGGCACACCAAGCACATGTGCGAGCAGATCCTCGCCGACGCATCCGCCGCGCTGGGCCTGGAGGTGGCGGCGCTGCGCTACTTCAACCCGGTGGGCGCGCATCCCAGCTCGCTGATCGGCGAGGACCCCAGCGGCATCCCCAACAACCTGGTGCCCCGGGTCATGCAGGCAGCCGACGGGCGCCTGGAGCGGCTGCTGGTCTATGGCGGCGACTACGACACGCCCGACGGCAGCGCCGTGCGCGACTACCTGCACGTGATGGATCTGGCCGAGGCCCATGCGGCCGCGCTGGACGCCTTGTCCGAGGGCGCCCTGAGCGGCTTCGCGCCGGTCAACCTCGGCACCGGCGTCGGCCATTCGGTGCTGGAGCTGATCTCCGTCGCCGAGCGGGTGGTGGGCGCAGCGATACCCCATGAGATCGTCGGCCGGCGCCCAGGCGACGTGGAGAGGATCTGGGCCGATCCCACGTTTGCCGCCGAGGCGCTGGGCTGGCGGGCCGAGCGAGACCTGCCTCAGATGCTGGCCGACCACTGGGCCTTCCAGCGCCGCAGCTGAGAGCATCGCCGCCCAGCGCGAGCCCCCACCAGCAGACGACGCTCAGCCACGCCGCGCAGAAGGTGCTCCGGCAGGCCGGGGGATGCCATGGATGGGCTGAGGGCCTTGGTCATGGTCGGCCTCTGAGGACTGTGGGGGTTCGGGTGGCCGATTCGATCCAGGCGCGGCTGTCGGCGCAGATCCATCCGACGACGTCGATGCCCTCCTGGTGGGCGCGGGCAAGGTTGCGCTGGTGGACGGGTTCGTGGTGAGCGATCCGGTTGCGCAGGAAGTGAAGGCGCTGCATGCGGTCCTCGACATCGGCCCTCACCGCTCGTGGATCGCCCGCAGCAGGGTGGCCGGGGAACACACCGACGAGCACCGGGACCCAGAGTGAGGTGAGATATGGAGGAGTGCAGAGAAACCGCCAGAAGCCGAAATTGAGTTCAGCGACGACCTGGCCACGGGTCTCGGGTCGGCCGTCGCGGATAGCCCTATTGCGAGCCGATTCGACTCCTGCCCACATCCGGGCCGAGAACAGTTGTCGTCGCCGGTACCAGATCTGGGGCCACCCGCGGGCTTGGCCGTGGTCGACCAACGCGTCGTCCACGGTGTTGCGGAAGACGACCTCGAGACGACTGAGGTCTTCGTACAGGGCCGCCGACACCCTGATGTTCCAGTCGTAGAGCTTGATGGCAGCGTCCAGGTCACCGCGAGTCGCCTCCAGATAGGAGTCAAGTCGGTCAGGGGTGAGACGATCGGCGATGACGCGGTGATCGAAAGTCGACATCGGTTGATTTCCTCCAGCGGCCGTCGTCGAGTCGGCCTCCAGACCCTGGAACCGTCAATGCCTCTGGCAAACGGCCGGGGTTGAGCAATTCTCGGGAGGAAGTTCGGCGGGGAGGTGTCGGCGGATGTCGCGAGCGGCCCAG
Organism: Acidimicrobiales bacterium; assembly: GCA_965214285.1. Classification (GTDB taxonomy): domain Bacteria; phylum Actinomycetota; class Acidimicrobiia; order Acidimicrobiales; family Aldehydirespiratoraceae. The sequence continues at coordinate 2,422,354 of OZ243946.1, read as the reverse complement.
GGGCCTCGTGAGCCTCCGCCGGCACGAGGCGCCAGCCGGACCCCGAACCGTAGCGGCTGCCGAGCCCAACGCGACCGGGCCAGAGGGTTGATCTTCTCCGGGAGGTGGCCTATACTCGCCTCCGTAAACCCCGGAACCGTCCCTGCCACTGGCAAACGGCCGGGGTTACGCCCTTCTCGGGGAGGTGTCGGCGGGTCTCGCAGGCGGACGCTGGGCCTCGTGAGCCTCCGCCGCACGAGCCGCCAGCCGTTCCCCGAACCGGCGACCCGTGCCAAGCTCCTGCCTCGGGTGCGGGATCGGGCAGCGGTGACGGCGGCCGTTGTCGGCGACCAGGGCGATCTCGGCAGTTCGGCGGTCGGCGCTGTCAGTGATCGGGGGGCGTGGCCGTTCAGGGGCGGCTGGCGTGCTCAGCGGAACAGGTCGTCCGCAGGCGTGCGCACCACGTCGCCCGCCACAGAGCCGGGAGCGAGCCACCCGGGGTCGAGGCCGCGCACGATTGCCGCGGGCACGCCTTTGGCCTTGCCCATCACCAGGTCCGCCGCTGCTGCGATCTCGTCGACGATCGCCACCTCGGTCACCTTCAGCTCGCGGCCGAGCGCGTCGGCGCTGCCGCGCAGGTCGACGACGCCGACGATGCCGGCACAGCCGATCGCCACGTCGGTCACCCCGCGGCGCCACGGCCGTCCGAAGGTGTCGCTGACCACCACTGCCACCTCCAGCCCGAAGCGCGCCCGCAGCCGGTCGGCGATACGCGCCGCCGAGCGGTCGCTGTCGACGGGCAGCAGCGCCGCCTTGCCGGCGGGCACGTTCGACAGGTCCACGCCTGCGTTGGCGCACACGAAGCCGTGGCGGGTCTCCGAGATCACCAGGTCGCCGCGGCGGCGCAACACGCGCACCGACTCGGCCTCCACCAGGGGCTTGTGGCCCGCCGGGTCGTCGGAGTCGATGTCGACGATCCGCCCCTCGGCTTTCGACACCGCCTTCTGGGTCACCACCAGGCAGTCGCCGCTGCGGATCTCCGCGCCTGAGGACGCGATCACCTCCGCCAGGTCGTCGCCGGGGCGGACCTCGCCGATGCCCTCGATCGCGATGACCTGCAGGCCGCTCACTGTGCTGCGGCCCTGTGGTCTTCGGCCTTGTCCGCGGCCTCGTCGTGCGCAGCCTGGCCGTTCGCAGCCTCGGCGTCGTCGGGCCTGGCGACCGCGGCATGACAGGCCAGCGCCAGGTTCTTCGCGACTCCGGGCCTGTCCATGACCGTGGGCATCACCAGCGGCTCCATCCCGGCCTCGGCGACCGCCGCGGCGAGCCCGGCGTCGGCTGTGTCGATGACCAGCACCGCGGCGATGTGGCGGTAGCGCCGGGCGACGCCCACAACCGAGGGCTCTTCCCCGAGCTCGCGCAGCATCCGCGCCGCAGGGCCCTTCAGGGCCGCGCCGCCCACGATCGGCGACACCGCCGCGTTGCGCTCGCGGCGGCTGCGCAGCGCCTCGGTCATCTGCGGCAGCGCCAGGATCGGCCCGATCGACACGACCGGGTTGGACGGGGCGATCACCACGGCGGAGGCATCGGCCACAGCCTGCAGCGCCGCCGACGTCGGCTCGGCGGCCTCGACTCCTGCGAAGCGCACGCCGGTTATCGCCACGCTGTGAGCGAGGCGCACGAAGTACTCCTGGAAGCCGACCTCGGCGCCGGGCGTGCCGTCGGCTGCTGCCAGAGTCACCCGCGTCTGCACCTCGTCGTCGGTCATCGGCAGCAGAGCGCAGCGCAGTCCCCACGCTGCTGTGATCTCAGCCGTCGCCTCGCTGAGCGTCGCGCCCTGGGCGAGACGGCCGCTTCGATGCAGGTGAGTCGCCAGGTCGCGGTCGCCGAGGCTGAACCAGCCGCCGTCGCCGTAGCGGCCCAGCGCCTCCATCGCATGCCAGGTCTCGTCTGCCAGGCCCCAGCCTCGCTCGGCGTCGACGCCGCCGCCGAGGGTGTAGACGCAGGTGTCGAGATCGGGGCTCACGTGCAGCCCGTGCAGCACCACGTCGTCCGCGGTGTTGACCACGGCCGCCACCGAGGACGGCTCGAACGCCTCCAGCGCGCCCTGCAGGTAGCGCGCCGCGCCCACGCCGCCTGCGAGCACCGTGTGAAGCGGCCTCACGCCGAACAGGCCGAGCCGTCAGGGCGAGCCGCGCCCGGCCGCCTAGCTGATGCCACGCAGCTTGCCTTCCAGGAGGGCGATGTCGGCGTCGACCATCATCGTGACCAGCTCGTCGAAGGCAGTGGTGGGCGTCCAGCCCAGCACGGCGCGGGCCTTGGAGTAGTCGCCCACCAGCAGGTCGACCTCGGCGGGGCGGATGAAGGCCGGGTCCACGGTCACGTGCTCCTGCCAGTCGAGGCCCACATGGCCGAAAGCGATCTCGCAGAAGGCCCGCACGGAATGGGTCTGGCCGGTGCAGATCACGAAGTCCTCGGACGGCTCTCGCTGCAGCATGCGCCAGATGGCGTCCACGTAGTCGCCCGCGAAGCCCCAGTCGCGGTTGGCGTCGAGGTTGCCGAGGCGCAGCTCGGTCGCCCTGCCGAGATGGATCTGGGCGACGCCGTGGCTGATCTTGCGGGTCACGAACTCCAGCCCGCGCCGCGGGCTCTCGTGGTTGAACAAGATGCCCGACGAGGCCCGCAGGCCGTAGCTCTCGCGGTAGTTGACGGTGATCCAGTGGCCGTAGACCTTGGCCACGCCATACGGGCTGCGCGGGTGAAACGGCGTCGACTCGGTCTGGGGGACCTCGGTGACCTTGCCGAACATCTCCGACGAGCTGGCCTGGTAGAAGCGGATCTCGGGATCGACGAGGCGCACCGCGTCGAGCAGGCGGGTGACGCCCAGCGCTGTCGTCTCGCCGGTCAGCACCGGCTGGCCGAACGAGGTCTGCACGAACGACTGGGCGGCGAGGTTGTAGACCTCGGCGGGGCGGTAGGTGCGCAGGATCTCGATCATCGAGACCTCGTCGAGCAGGTCGCCGGGCACGAAGCGGATGCGGTCCTGGATGTGGCTGATCCGCTCGAAGTTCACCGTCGACGAGCGGCGCACCATGCCGATCACCTCGTAGTCGCGCTCCAGCAGGAACTCAGCGAGATACGAGCCGTCCTGCCCGGTGATGCCGGTGATGAGAGCTCTCTTGACCACAGCGGCCCTGCCAGGATCGTCTTCGTGGCCGGCCAGCGGCGCCGGCCGGGCAGCTCAGGCTAACTCGCGCCAGTGCGCCAGCAGGTCGGCGAGGGTCTGGCGCATCGGGATCTCGGGCTTCCAGCCGCTGGCGGCGTGCAGCTTGGAGCTGTCGCCCCGCAGCACCGGCAGGTCCCCCTGGCGGACCAGCCCGGGGTCGAGCTCGAGGCGCAGCTCGGCGCTCGACATCGCGAGCAGCGCCTCGGCCAGCTCGTCGACGGCGTGATCGACGCCCGAGCACACGTTGTAGGCCTCCCCGGCGACGCCTTCGCACACGATCAGGCGATAGGCACGCGCCACGTCTCGCACGTCGACGAAGTCGCGGCGCGCGTCGAGGGCGCCGGCGGTCACCGTGGAGGCGCCGCTCCGCTCGCACTCGGCGACCTGCGAGGCGATCGACGACAGCACGAAGCGGCGGCTCTGGTGAGGCCCCGCATGGTTGAACGAACGCGCCCGCAGCACCGCCAGGCCGTGGCCGTGGGCGGCCTGCAGGCAGTACATCTCAGCGGCGGCCTTGGCCGCGGCATACGGGCTGACGGGGCGCAGCGGCCGATCCTCGCCAAGCGGCAGATCCGCAGGCTCGACCTGTCCGTACACGGCCGCGGAGCTGACCACGAGCACCCGCTCGGCCCCACAGGATCTGGCGGCGTCGAGGGCGTTGATGGTGCCCTCGGCGTTGACCCTGAAGGCCCGCAGCGGGTGCCGCCACGAATCGGCCACGTCGGCACGCCCGGCCAGGTGATACACCGCCTCGGGACGGGCCGACTCGAACTCGGCGAACAGCGCCGCGCGGTCGGTGACGTCCGCGGACGACTCGATCACGGTGTCGCCTGAGCTGCGCAGGTGCTCCACGAGATGCCGGCCGGCGAAGCCGTCGGCGCCTGTGACCAGTGCCCGCATGCCCAGTGCTGCCCCAGCGCTGCCTAGCGTTGCCTCAAGGCGGGGTGCGCCGCCGCGAGCAGGCTCATCGCCGCAGATGATAGTGCGCTCGCCAGGCGGGCAAGCCGGCGCAACGCGGCCTCGCCGCCGCCTGCCGCAGCGAGCCCGGCCGACCAGTTGCCCGGCCTTGCCTGCGGGCGCCGGGTAGCCTCCGACGGATAGTGGCCGCGAACAACTCCGACGAAGCCGCAGAGGGGCCCGCGGCCGGCGACGGCGCTGCGAGCGGCGAGTCGCGCGCCGCCACGCCCTCGGTCACCGCCGTCATCGTGGCCCATGACCCAGGCGACTGGTTCTCAGAGACCCTGTCGAGCTTCGCTGCCCAGGACTACCCGAGGCTCGACCTGCTGGTGGTGGACGCATCGGGCGCTGCCGGCCTCGCCGAGCAGGTCCGGGCGCGGGCGCCCATGGCCCGCATCGTCGATGCCAGCGACACGGCCGGCTTCGCCGAGGCCGCCAACGCAGTCCTGGAGACCGACGCCACCTCGGCGCTGTATCTGATCTGCCACGACGACGTGGCCCCCGAGCCCGACGCCGTGAGGCTGCTGGTGGCCGAGTCGCTGCGCTCCAATGCCGGCGTCACCGGACCCAAGCTGGTGGACTGGGACAACCCCGAGAGGCTTCAGCACGTGGGCCTGGTCGTCGACCGTTTCGCCGATGCCGTCGACGTGGTCGATGCCTCCGAGCTCGACCAGCAGCAGTACGACAACGTCGCCGACGTGTTCGCCGTGCCCTCGGCCTGCATGCTCGTCCGCCGGGCGCTGTTCGAGGCCATCGGCGGCTTCGACCCGGCGATGATCCACCGCGGCGAGGACGTGGATCTGTGCTGGCGTGCCCAGCTCGCGGGCGCCCGCGTGATCGTGGCGCCCGACGCCGTGGTGCGCCACCGCTCCAAGATCGCGGCCCGGCCCGCGGACCTGCGCGGTCGCCGCGTCCGCCATCAGCTGCGCACGGTCCTGGTCAACAGCAGCCGCCCGATGCTGGCGCTGAACGTGCCGCTGATGGCGCTGCTCGCCGTGGGCGAAGCGCTGATCGCCCTGGGGACCTTCCGCTTCGGCCACATCCGCAACCTGGTCGACGGCTGGACCTGGAACCTCTCCTCCCTGGGGGCGATCCGCCGCCGGCGCCGCATGACGAAGGCCACGATCGAGGTGCCGCACCGTGACGTGCGCGCCCTGCAGGCACTGGGCAGCGTGCGCGTCAACGCGGTCCTGCGGGCCAGGCTGAGCCCTGGCGAGCGAAGTCTCGGGCACGGGCTGGCCAGCGCCATGCGCACCGGGACGACCCGCTTCGTGGTGCTCACCTGGTCGGTCGCAGCCGTGTTCGTGCTCTTCGGGTCGCGCACGCTGATCGCCGACGGCCCCGCCGCGGTCGGCGACTTCGCGGCTTTCGGCGCCTCGGGCGGCGACCTGCTGGCCGACTGGTGGGGATCGTGGCACGACCGCGACCTCGGATCGCCGGGCGCCCTGGCGACGGGGCTCGGCATCGCAGGCGCTGTCGCCTGGGCGACCGGGACAGGCCTGGCGAGGACCCTGCTGGTCGTCGGCCCCGTCGTCGTCGGGCTCGTCGGCATCTGGAGGCTCCTGGCCGACACCGCCTCGCGTCGTGCTCAGATGGCGGCGCTGCTGGGCTATCTGATCGTGCCGCTCGCCTGGACCAGCATCGCCACGGCATCCAATCCGGGCCTCGTCGGCTACGCGGCGGCGCCTTTCGTGCTGCGGGCGCTGCTGCGCGCCGAGGCAGCGGAGCCCTATGGGCGGCCCGTCAAGGACGTGCCGCGCTCGGCGCAGTGGATGCAGGCCGTGACGGGCGCCGGCATCGCGGCCGGGCTGGCGCTGATGTTCGCGCCGGACTCGGCGCTGCTGTTGCCGGTGACGGCGCTGGGCCTGCTGGCCGGCTCGATCCTGGCTGCGAGGCCCACAGGCCTGCACCGCCTGGCCGCAGGCGCGGTGATCGCAGCGGCGACATCGCTGCTGCTGGTGCTGCCGCTGACCCTCGACGTCGCCCGGGTCGCAGGCGGCGGCGGAAGCCCCTCCGACGTCTGGGCGGTCGTCAGCGGGGGACGCTCTGCTGGGGCGTCGGCGAACGCGTCCGGACTGGCCGACATCCTGCGCTTCGACGCCGGCACTGCGGCGGTGTCGCCGCTGCTGTGGCTGCTGGCGCCCGCCGCGCTGTTGGCGCTGCTCGTCGGCAGCGCCTGGCGCTTCGAGCTGGCCGTGCGGCTGTGGTGCGTGGCCGGCGTCGGCTGGGCGCTGGCCTTCGTCGCCGCCCGCGGCGCCGTCCCGTTCTCCCTCGGCGACCCGGCGCTGCTGCTGGCACCCGCGGCGGCTGCGGTCGCGGGCCTGTGCGGGCTTGGCGTCGTCAGCGTCGAGCACGACCTCCGCCGGACCCGGCTCGGGCTCGGATCTGTCGCCGCGGCCGTCGCCGCGCTCGGCGCCATCGGCGCAGCCGTTCCCGCGCTGGCCCTCGTGGAGACCGGCCGCTGGGACCTGCCGAGGGCCGGCTTCGCCGATGTCGTCCCCTTCGAGGACCCGGCCGTGGCGGGCAGCTACCGGGTCGTGTGGATCGGCGACCCCGAGGTGTTGCCCGCCGGCGGCCGCGAGCTGGGCTTCGGCATGGCCTATGCGGCCACGCTCGACCGAGGGCCTCAGATCACCGACCGTGACGTGGCGGTCGATCCCGGCAGCGTCGATGTGCTGGCGGGGGTGATCGGCGACATCGTCGCAGGCGACACCCAGCGGGCCGGCCGGCTCCTCGGAGGCCTCGGCGTCCGCTACCTGGTGGTTCTCGAACGTCTTGCGCCGGCGCCGTTCAGCTCCGCGGATCAGGCCGTGCCCGCACCGGCGGGTCTGACCGCGGCTCTCGGCCGCCAGCTCGACCTGCGGCATCTGAGCGGCGTCAACAGCGCCATGCAGATCTACGAGAACACCGAGTGGACCAGCCTGCGCGCCGCGGCCGCCCCCGGGTTCGACAGCGACCTCAGCGTTTTCGGGGACTTGTCGGCAGAGCCGCTGCGGGGCACCTTCGGGGTGCTGTTCGGACGCGGCGACCGCCTCAGCGGGTCGATCCCGGACGGCACCGAGGTCTTCGTGGCGCAGACGCCCGACGACGGCTGGCGGCTCGAGATCGGCGGGCAGGCCGCCATCGCCCGCCAGGCTGCCGGCTGGGCCACCGCCTTCGTGCCCGACCCGGGCACGCGGGCGGCGCCGGGCGAAGCGGCCGAGCTGACCCAGGCCACGGAGCTGTGGCATGCGTCGAGCATCAGCCACCGCCTGGCCACGCTGCTGCAGATCGCGGGCTGGGTCGTGATCGTCGGACTCGGCTTGCGCCGCCGGCTGGGCTCGGGGACGGCGCCGTGATCATCCTGCGAGCAGGCGTCCTGGCGTTCTTCGCGGCCATCATGGCCACCGGCATCGTGGCCGACCGCCGCCCGCCGGAGCCCGAGTCGCTGCCCGCGGAGGCTGTCGTGGCCGCCCCGCAGGCCGACGGGCGCGCCTGGTTCTGCACAGGCGGCTCCGCCGGCGACTCCGGCCCCGCGGTGGTGGGCCTGGAGATCGTCAATGCCTCTCCGTCGAGGGTCGAGCCGGTCATCACCGTGATGGGCGCCGGCCCGGACCAGATCGTGAGCGAGACGGTGGCGGTCGAGCCCTACGGGCGCACCGGGGTGCTCCTTGCCGAGATGGTCGGCGGCTCGGCGTGGGTCGCCGCTGTCGTGGAGGTGACAGCCCCCGACGTGGTTGTCGACCAGACCCATCAGAGCCGCTCCGAGGGCGCCGGCGGAGTCGACCGCTCGAGCTGCGCCACGCGGGCCGCTTCGACGGTGCTGCTGCCCGACGGCGCCACTCGCTCCATCGTCGACGGCGCCAGCCTCGGCGAGGAGCTGACGCTGCTGCTGTTCACGCCGTTTCACAACGACTCGATAGTGGAGGTCGTCTTCGACGCCGACGTCGGCCCGGACCGCCTCGACGCGGTGGTGGTGCCCGGCAGGCGGGTGATCGCCATCGATGTCAACAGCGAGGTCACCGAGGCCGCCAGGATCAGCACTACCGTGAACGTCGAGGCGGGCGCGGTGCTGGCCTCGCGGGTGCAGGTGCGCGACGGCGAGCAGCTGCGGGGCCTGAGCGTGACGCCCGGCATCGCCGAGGGGGCAGTCGTCTCCGTGCTGCCGTCGGTGCGCGTCGCCGGCGGGGCCGACATCGTCAGCGTCACGAACCCGAGCCGCGACGCCAGGGCCGAGGTGGACCTCGAGATCCTCACCGACGGCAGCATCAGCCTGGACCCGATAAGGCTCACCATCCGCCCGGGCCGCACCGTTCAGGTCGACCTCAGTGCCGAGGCGAGGCTGGCAAGGCTCGCCAACCTGGAGGACTTCTCGATCCTGGCCCGCTCGCTCAACGGGCTGCCCGTGGCGGTGATGGTCGAGCAGCGGGTGCCCCTTGTGGTCACGCCGGCCGACGGCTCGGCGGCCGCCGCTTCGGACGAGACCGTCGGCGACCCCGCAGCGCAGCCGGATGCCGCGGATGGCGCCGAGGCCTCCCAGGAAGTGCCGGGAGTGGCCGCGATGGGGGCAACCGACGCCGCCTCGACCCGCTGGCTGGCCCCGCTGGAAAGCCCGGGAGGCGCCATATCGGTGGTCAACCCGTCGCCGACAGATGTCGCGACCGTGACCGTCTCGGCTGCGGGCGCAGGCGCCGCGAGCCCCCTGACGACGGAACTGGCCCCCGGCAGGCGGATCTCGATCTCAGGCGAGCAGCTTGGCACGGATCGCCCGATCGCCGTGGTCGAGGCGAGCTCCGCGGTGGTGGTGGGCCGCAGCTACGTGGGCAGCCTCGCCTCGCGCAGCCTCATGGCGGGCGTGATCGCCGGCCCGGCGACTCCGCTGGCGGACCTGAGCTGAGCCTGATCCGAGCCTGAGCTGAGCCTGAGCTGAGCCGGGCTCGTCGCCGGCGGGCGGTACCGGTCACCCTTGGCGCAGCTCCGCCAGCGCCGCCCACAGCTCCGCCGAGGCGACCGGGCCGACGAACCAGCGCCGCGCCACGCCCTCAGCGTCGGCTGCGATCACCAGGGGCACGGCATCGATCCGGTAGCGCCGGTGGATCTCGGGGGCCTCGCCGACCTCGAGCTCGCAGACGGCCACGTCCTCGCAGTCCAGCAGCCTGGCCTTGGCCACCACGGCGCCGCAGGTGTCACACGACGCCGAGGTGAACACGGCCACCAGCCACGGCGCATCGGGCCGGGCGAAGTCGCGGCGGTCCAGCAGCGCCGGCAGCGAGGCGCCGTTGCCGGCACGGCCCGCCAGTCCCAGCCTCGCAGCACCACCAGAAGCTCGTCCGCCGAGCAGCCAGGCGACCGCCAGGGCGCAGGCCACGGCGCCGACGACCAGCAGGAGCGGCTCCATGTGCGGCCGCGGCTACTGGCCCGTCGACTCGTCCGAGAAGCCGAACTCGCCCGGCTCGGCGCCGGTCCGTTCCGAGGCGACAGCGGCTGCCCCGCCGTTGGGAGAGACAACCCGCTCCGGCTCAGGCCGGGCCGCAGCGGCCGGCTCGGGCAAGGCTGCCTTGCCGTTCCCGGAGTCCGCGGCCGGCTCGCTTGCAGGCCCGGCGGCAGTGTCGGCCTCGGGTCGGGAGATGCCAAGCAGGCGCAGCACCTCGTCGCCGCTGATCGTCTCGTGCTCGAGCAGGGCCCGGGCCACGAGGTCCAGCCCGTGGCGGTACTCCACCAGCAGCCTGCGGCACTCCTCCTCGGCGTCGAGCAGGATGCGGCGGACCTCGTCGTCGACCAGCTTCTGGGTGGCGGGGGCGAAGTTCTTGGACTGCATCATGTCCTCGCCCAAGAACACCGGCCCCTGGTCCGACAGCGACATCGGGCCGACCGCCTCGCTCATGCCCCACTCGGTGACCATGCGCCGGGCCATGGCGGTGGCCTGCTTGAGATCGTCGGCAGCGCCCGAGGAGAACTCGTCGAACACCAGCGACTCGGCGACCCGGCCTCCCATGGCCATCACCATGCGGGCCACCGCCTCGTCGCGGTCGATGCTGTGGCGGTCGCCGGTGGGCAGGGTCATGGTCACCCCCAGCGCCATGCCGGTCGGGATGATCGTCACCTTGTGGACCGGGTCGCTCTTGTCCTGCACCGCGGCGCACAGGGCGTGCCCGGCCTCGTGGTAGGCGGTGCGCTCGAGCTCGGCGGGGGTGCGCACCATCGAGCCCCGCTCGATGCCCAGCAGCACCCGGTCCCGGGCAGCGTCGAAATCGGCCGCCGTGATGCTGTCGCCACCGCGGCGCACCGCGAACAGCGCCGCCTCATTGACCAGGTTGGCGAGATCGGCGCCGCTCATGCCGGGGGCGCCGCGGGCGATGATGCGCACGTCCACGTCGGGGTCGGTGTGCTTGCCGTCGAGGTGGACCTCCAGGATCTTCTGACGGTCCTCGAGCTCGGGGAGCGGCACCACCACCTGGCGGTCGAAGCGGCCCGGCCGCAACAAGGCGGGATCCAAGATGTCGGGGCGGTTGGTGGCGGCCATCATCACCACGCCCTCGGAGCCCTCGAAGCCGTCCATCTCGGCGAGCATCTGGTTGAGCGTCTGCTCGCGCTCGTCGTGGCCGCCGCCGAGGCCCGCCCCGCGCTTGCGGCCGATGGAGTCGATCTCGTCGATGAAGATGATCGCCTTGCCCATCTTGCGAGCCGACTCGAACAGGTCGCGCACCCGGCTGGCGCCCACGCCGACGAACATCTCCATGAAGTCCGAGCCCGTGACCGACAGGAACGGCACCCCGGCCTCGCCGGCGACCGCCTTGGCGATCAGCGTCTTGCCGGTGCCCGGCGGCCCGACCAACAGCACGCCCTTGGGCACGTGCGCCCCGATCTCCGCGAAGCGCCCCGGGTTCTTGAGGAAGTCGACGATCTCGGTGATCTCCTGCTTGACGCCCTCGTAGCCGGCCACGTCGCTGAACTTCGTGCCGGGCCTCTCGGTCGAATACGTCTTGGCCCGGGAGCGGCCGATCGACATGATGTTGCCCATCTGGCCCTGCGCCCGGCGCTGCATCCACACGAAGAACAGGATCAGCAGGCCCACAGGGATCAACAGCGGCAGCAGCGACGCCAGGAAGTTGGGCTGAGGCGTCGTGAACTCGAAGTCGGTCTCGGCGTTGATGAGGGCGCTGTCGTCGTCGGGCAACGGGATCGGCCCGGTGGTCTCGAACTCGCCGACCCCGTCGCTGAAGATGATCTTGCCGTCGTTGTTGTCGTAGACGCCCGAGACGATCTCGCCGGCCTCCACGCGGGCGATGAAGCTGCTGTAGGCGATGCTGCTGCGCTCCTCGCTCCCCGAGAACGAGGTGACGGTCACGAACAGCAGCAGCGAGCCGATCAGCGCCCACACCACATAGCGCGACCATCCGGGCCGGGCCTGGGACCCGCGCCTCGGCCCGCGCCTGGCGTCGTCGGGCGGCTTGGCCGGCGGTGGTGGCGGGGGCGGAGGGATGTTCGCCATGCGATCAGGCTAGACCAGCCGGCGCACAGGTCCGCGTCGCGCGCTCGCAGCCGGGCTAGGTTCGGTGCCCATGATCCGTCGCTGCGCCCGTCCCGGCTGTGGGTCCGAGGCGGCCACGACGCTGTCGTATGCATACGCAGAGAGGGTGGTATGGCTCGATGACCTCCACGAGAACGCACACCCGGCCAACTACGACCTGTGCGGGTTCCATGCACGGCGCACGCGCCCGCCCAAGGGCTGGGAGCTGCGCGACCGGCGCGGCCCGGCGGTCGGGGTGCGCCTTCGCAAAGTCTCCTAGTGGCCGAGCGGTCTCCTAGTGGCCGAGCGTCCGCCCGGCGACTCGGCCGGGCCCGACCACTCGAAGCGCCCCGTCAGGCCGCCGTCGCCCGCCGGGCGGGTGGTGCTGGGCCTCGCTGCGATCCTGGTCGGGATCCTGGTCAGCTCCTTCGTCGGGGCGGCTGTGATCGCCGCCAACGACTGGGACCTGGACGTGTCGTCCGCGCTGGGCGCCGAGATCGGCCGCAGCGCCGGGCAGGTCGGCGCCGGCTTGCCCCTCGACGACCGCCGCATGCCGCTCGGCGTGGCGGTGATGCTCAACATCCCGCTGTGGGCGTGCTTCGCCGGCGTGCCGCTGCTGGCACGGGCCCGCGGCCTCGACTGGCGGGGCCACCTGGCCTGGCAGTTCAAGGCACGCGACATCCCGATAGGCCTGGGCCTGGGCCTGGCCGCCCAGCTCGTGGTGATCCCGCTGGTCTACGCCGTCATCTTCTGGCTCTTCGGGGAGCAGGACGTGGCCGGGCCCGCCCGCGACCTCATCGCCGGCGTCGACAGCAGCTTCGACGTGGCCGCCTTGCTGGCGCTCACCCTGATCGGAGCGCCGCTCGCCGAGGAGATCCTGTTCCGCGGCCTGCTGCACCGGGGCCTGGTGGAGATGCACACCGACTTCGGATCAGCGGGCACGGTGCTGGCCACGGTGCTGTCCTCGGCCGTCTTCGGCGCCGTGCACTTCCAGGTGCTGCAGTTCCCGGGGCTGATGGCGTTCGGCGTGGTGGCGGCCGTTGCGATGATGCGCACCAACAGGCTAGGCACCGCGGTATTCGCCCATTTGGGCTTCAACCTAAGTACCGTCGCGTTCCTGTTGCAGGCAAGATTCTGAGATGACCCCGAGATGAACCCGAGATGAGAAAGCGCCCGGCCGGCGAGTCGCTGGTCACTCCCCAACGTCTGCGGCTGGCGATCAACATCGTGTTGGTGGCCGGTGCCACGCTGTTCGTGATCTGGAACCTGCGCCCGGGGCTCTGGTTCGACGCCAACACCCCGACAGGCGGCGACCTGGGCGCTCACGTCTGGTCGCCCGCGTACTTGCGTGACGTGCTGCTGCCCGCGGGCAGGCTCACCGGCTGGTCGCCTGACTGGTACGCCGGGTTCCCGGCGTTCAGCTTCTACATGGTCGTGCCCTCGCTGCTCATCGTGGCCGTCGACGTGGGCCTGCCGGTGCTGCTGTGGCTGCCCGTGCTGGTCGTCATCGCGGCCGCGACCACGCTGCTGCTGATGCGCCTGCGACCGGAGGGCACCCGCATCGCATGGATCTGCGGGATCGCAGGCGGGCTGGCCGCGCTGCTCGTCGGCGTGGACTACGGCGTGGCCATCAAGCTGGTCGTGGTGGCGGGCATGGTGACGCTGCCGGCCGCCGCTTTCGCAGCGGGCCGCATGGGCGGCTTCGCCTTCCCCGGCCCTGCGGCGATGGCGGTGATGACGCTGCCGTTCCTGTTCGACCGCTCCTACAACATCTACGGCGGCAACGTGATGTCGACCATGGCGGGGGAGTTCGCCTTCTCGCTGGCGCTCACCCTGGCCGTGTTGTACATGGGCGTCGCCGCCAAGGGCATCGCCACGGGCCGCCACCGCGGCTCGGCTGCGGTGCTGCTGGCCCTGGCCGGGCTGACGCATCTGTTCGCGGCGTTCTTGGCGCTGGTGTTCACGGCCGCGCTGTGGGTGAGTCGGCCCGGGACGCGCAGCACCCACTGGGTGGCGCTCACAGGCGGCGTCGGGGCGCTGATCTCGGCGTTCTGGGTGCTGCCGTTCGCCTGGAACCGCTCGCTGCTCAACGACATGGGCTGGGGCAAGGAGCACCGCTACGTGGAGGCGCTGTGGAGCCGCTCGGGCGAGTTCGGCGACCAGTCCTTCTTGGTCAACGACCCGCCGCTGCAGATCTTCGTGGCCGTGGCCTGCATCGGGGTGGTCGTGTTCGTCCTGCGCCGCGTGCGCTTCGCCATGGCGCTGGCCATCACCGCGGCCGTGTTCGCCCTGGCCTTCCTGTACCTGCCCGAGGGCCGGCTCTGGAACGTCCGCCTGCTGCCGTTCTACTACCTGTCGGTGTACCTGCTGGCGGGCCTGACCGTCGCCGAGGCCGGGCGCTGGTTCGCCGGCGCCTTCTCCTGGTCGCTGAACCGCCGCTCGCAGCGCTGGGTGCCCCTCGGCGTTGCGGCGCCGGTGCTCGTCGGGACGCTGATCATGGTGGTCTCGCTGGGCCTGCCGCTGAGGGCGCTGCCGGGCGGCTCGCTGGACGAGGCGAGCGGGCGCTACTCGTGGCTGGGCCTGTCCACGACCGAGCTGAACCTGGGCCCTGCCTGGGTGAACCACAACTTCACCGGCTACGAGGGCGCGGCCGCCTGGGGCGAGTACTCCTCGATGGTCGCCACCATGGAGCAGGTGGGCGCCGAGCACGGCTGCGGCCGGGCGCTGTGGGAGTACGAGAGCGCCCGGCTCGGCTCCTACGGCACGCCCATGGCGCCGATGCTGCTGCCGTACTGGACCGACGGCTGCATCGGCTCGATGGAGGGCCTGTACTTCGAGGCGTCGGCCACCACCCCGTACCACTTCCTGCTGCAGAGCGAGCTCTCGGCGCAGCCGTCGCGCGCCCAGCGCGACCTGCCGTACTCCGAGCTCGACGTGGCCTCCGGGGCCGGCCATCTCCAGGATCTCGGGGTGCGCTACTACATGGCGTTCTCCGAGGCCGCCGTGGCCCAGGGCCGCGCTGAGCCGCGGCTCGTGGAGATCGCCAGCGACGGCCCCTGGGTCGTCTTCGCGGTCGCCGAGTCCGACCCGGTCGTGGCGCTCGACCATCTGCCGGTGGTCGTCGACGGGATCGGCGCCGGGGGCGAGGACTGGCTGGTGCCGACCGCGGCCCACTGGCAGGCCGACAACGTGCCGCTGCTGGCCGCCGCAGGCCCGGCCTGGTGGCCCACGCTGTCGATCGAGGAGCTCGAGGCGCTTGCCGACCCGCCCGAGAGCGACCTGCCCGACGGGGCAGATCCCAGCGAGGCCGCGGCTGCGTTGCCCGACGACCGGTCTTCGCGCATTCGCCGCCTGGCCGAGGCGCTGCCGGCCGTGCTGCCCCGTGCTGAGGTGGCGCCCGCCGAGGTGTCCGACGTCGAACTGGACCGCTTCTCGATCTCCTTCGAGGTGAGCCAGCCGGGCGCGCCGGTGCTGATCCGCACCAGCTGGTTCCCCAACTGGTCGGCCTCGGGCGCCGAAGGGCCCTACCGGGTGGCCCCGAACCTGATGGCGGTGGTGCCCACCAGCACCGAGGTCACCTTGACCTTCGGGCGCTCCGCGGTGGAGATCATCGGCATCCTGGCGACCCTGGTCGGTCTGGGCCTGCTCTTCGTCATCGGCGGCGTGCGCCCGCCCGAGCAGGAGCGCCGGCTCTGGGATTTCGTGCCCGACGCCGTGCTCGCCTCCGGCTGGGCAGAGGTCCGCGAGCTGGCATCGCGGGGCACGCTGTCGAGCCATCAGGTGGACAGGCTCGACCAGAAGGCCCGCCAAGGCACCCTGGAGGCGCTGATCGTGGGCGGCTGCGGCATGATCGTCACGGTGGCGGTCGCGCTTGCCGTGCTCGTCTGGGGCGCCCCCACCGAGGACGTGATCTCGTCGCTGGCGCTGCTGGTGCCCGGCGTGATCGCCTTCGGGGCGGTGCTGTTCTGGGCGGTGCCCCGCTACTTCCTGTGGCGTCACTTCCGGCTGGCGGTCATCCCCCCGGCCCGCCTGTTGGTCGAGCTCGGCGAAGGCGGCGACTCAGAGGCGCCGCGGGCGTCGTCGGCGTCGGATGCCTGGAACCCCGGCGACGGCAGCGCCGCGCCGGAGGCCTACGGCGACGTTGACCCCGACGCCGACCCGTATGCCTGACGCTGCGCCCGAGCCCGACGCCCCAACAGAGCCAGAGGCCGTCGCAGAGCCAGAGGCTGCGCCCGAGCCAGAGGCCGCCGCAGAGCCAGAGGCTGCGCCCGAGCCAGACGCGACGGCACAGACTGCCGCCGCGCCGCGCCTGTCGGTGGTGATACCGGCGTACCGCGAGCAGAGCCGCATCGCTGCCACCCTCGGCGAGGTTCGCCGCCAGCTCGCTGCCGTGGACGGCCTCGAGATCGTCGTCGTCGACGACGGCTCAGGCGACGACGGCGCCCGCATCGCCGAGGCATCCGGCGCCGATCAGGTGATCGTCCATCCCCGCAACCGCGGCAAGGGCGCCGCGCTGCGCTCGGGGTTCGCGGCCGCCACGGGCCGCGTCGTCGCCTTCACCGACGCCGATCTCGCATATGCGCCGGGCTCGCTGCTGGGCTTTTGCGAGGCGATCGAGCAGGGCGCCGACGCGGCCATAGGCAGCCGCCGGCTCGGCAGCTCGGAGCCGCCCGGCGGCCGCTCGCTGCTGCGCACCCTGGGGAGCCGGCTGGTCAACACGGCCGCCAGGGTCGTCCTGGCCCGCAGCTACGGCGACACCCAGTGCGGCTGCAAGGCGTTTAGCGGCGATGTCGCTGAGTTCCTGGCCTCGGCCGGCACCGTCGACGGCTTCGGCTTCGACATCGAGGTGCTGCATCTCGTCGAGCACTACGGCCTGACGCTGCGCGAGCTGCCGGTGGACGCCGCTCACCGCGACACCTCCACGGTGCGAATCGCCGACGGCGTGCGCCTGCTGGTCGACATCGCACGCATCAGGCGACGCTCGCGCGCAGGCGCCTATCCGGCGCTCGACCCGGCGATCGCGGGCCGGGCTGCGGGCTGTTGAGCACAGACTTCGACGCCATCTTCAAGGCCTACGACGTGCGCGGCACGGTGGGCGATCAGATCGACGCCGACGGGGCCAGGGCCATCGGCGCGGCCTTCGCCCGTTACGTGGCCGCCACGGGCGCATCGGGCGTGGTCGTGGGCCACGACATGCGCCCCGAGAGCCCCGAGCTGGCGGCTGCCTTCACGGCGGGGGTGCTCGGCCAGGGATCCGACGTGGTCGACGTCGGACTGTGCGCCACCGACATGCTGTACTACGCCTCGGGGTCGCTCGGCTTGCCGGGCGCGGTGTTCACCGCCTCGCACAACCCCGCCGGCTACAACGGCATCAAGATGTGCCTTGCCGGGGCCGCGCCGCTCAGCGACCGGTCCGGCCTGGCCGACATCAAGGCGCTGGCAGTCGCCGGCTGCGAGCCGGTCGCGGTTGCGGGCAGGCGCAGCGAGCTCGACCTGCTGGCCGGCTACGTGGCCCACGTGCGCTCCTTCGTCGACGCCGACGCGCTGCGCCCGCTGAGGGTGGTGGTCGACTCCGCCAACGGCATGGGCGGCCTGGTCGTGCCTGCGGTGTTCGACGGCCTGCCGGTCGAACTCGACCATCTCTATCCCGAGCTCGACGGCAGCTTCCCCAACCATCCCGCCGACCCGTTGCAGCCCGAGAACCTGCGCGACCTCCAGGCGCGGGTCACAGCCGTCGGCGCCGACATCGGGATGGCCTTCGACGGCGACGCCGATCGGGTCTTCTTCACAGACGAGTCCGCGCGGCCGCTGTCGGGCTCGGTCACGACCGCCCTGCTGGCCCGCCGCCTGCTCGAGCGCGAGCCGGGGGCCGCCGTCATCCACAACCTGATCTGCTCGAAGGCCGTGCCCGAGGCGATAGCCGAGGCCGGGGGAGAGCCGATCGTCTCGCGGGTCGGCCACTCCTTCATCAAGCAGCTGATGGCCGGCAGCGGCGCCCTCTTCGGCGGCGAGCACTCCGGCCACTACTACTTCCGGGACAACTACGGCGCCGACAGCGCAATCATCGCCGCCTTGCTGATGCTGGAGCTGCTGAGCCGCAGCAGCAGCGGGCTCGGCGAGCTGGCGGCGCCGCTTCAGCGCTACAGCGAATCCGGGGAGATCAACATCGCTGCCGCTGACCCCGCGGCGGAGATCGAGAAGGTCGCTGCCGTCTACGCCGATGCCGCACAGCAGCGCCTCGACGGCCTCAGCATCGACAGGGGCGACTGGTGGTTCAACCTGCGCCCCAGCAACACCGAGCCGCTGCTGCGCCTGAACCTGGAGGCCCGCACCAGCGCTGAGGTGGAGCGCCGCGTCGCCGAGCTGCGCCGCCTGCTCAGCAACGCCTGAGCGCCACGCCGCCTATCCGCAGCATCACCGACCTGGAGCCCCGTCACCGCCGGTCCCGGGTCAGTGCTTGCTTTCGGAGGAAGTGATCGACGCGCGCAGCGACGAGCGCTGCTGACCGAGCGCTGCACCAGGGGCGCTGCAAGCCGGCTGCTGCCTGCTATCTTGAGCCAATGAGCGCCGTTGACGCTACACAGATCCGCCCCGCAGCCGGTGCGGGCATCCGCAAGAAGGGGACTCTCGCCGAGCTGCGAGCGGCGGGCTTGACGACGCCGCCCACCCGCAGCATCGCCGACCTGCCGCCCCCGTCGCCGCCGATCCCAGGGCAACGTCCGCTGTCCGAGGAAGTGATCGAAGCGCGCAACGACGAGCGCTACTGACTTGACGTTCTACATCGACACGTCAGCCTTGGCGAAGCTGGTCATCGTCGAGCCGGAATCGGACGCTCTCCGAGCATGGATGACCGCACAAGAGTCGTTTGCGACGGGGAACCTCACACGGGCAGAGCTGATGATCTCAACTCGCCGCAATTCTCCCTCGAATGTGCACAAAGTGCAGCCGATCTTGGAGTCCCTCGAGGTCATTGCGGTCACAGACGAGATGTACCTCGAAGCGGGCATTTCCCACGCGCCAGAAGTACGGGCCCTGGACGCTGTCCATGTGACAGTGGCCTTCTCAGTCACCGACCTGGAAGGCGTCGTGACCTACGACCATCGCATGGCCGGCGCCGCGGAAGCCAAGGGGATACCGGCGATAGCGCCTGGCTGACCGGCCCCGAATAGCAGCGTCGATCCCGGCGGGGCTGGGGGTGTGGGCTAGCGTTTCGGGCCGTGACGAGCGGGCGCAGGCCGAAGCTGATCGAGGTGGCGTTGCCGTTGGCGGCGATCAGCGCCGAGGCGGCGCGGGAGAAGTCGATACGCCACGGCCACCCGTCCACGTTGCATCTGTGGTGGGCGCGGCGGCCGTTGGCGGCGGCGCGGGCGGTGATCTGGGCGTCGCTGGTGGACGACCCGTCCGGCGACGACTCGCTGACCCCTGAGGAGCAGGAGGCGGAGCGGGCTCGGCTGTTCGCGATCCTGGAGCGGCTCGTGAAGTGGGAGCACTCGAATGACGCCGACGTGCTGGCCGAGGCCCGCGTGGAGATCAAGCGCTGCTTCCCGGACGGCGCGCCGCCGATCCTGGACCCGTTCGCCGGGGGTGGGGCGATTCCGCTGGAGGCGCAGCGGCTGGGCCTGAAGGCGCTGTCGGGCGATCTGAACCCGGTGGCGGTGCTGATCCAAAAGGCCATGATCGAGATACCGCCGCGCTTCGCGGGACAGCCGGCGGTGCACCCGGACCTGCACAGCGAGATCGGCACCTGGGAGCGCGCCCAGGGCCTGGCCGCGGACGTGGAGGCCTACGGGCGCTGGATGCGCGAGGAGGCCCAGCGCCGCATCGGGCACCTCTATCCCGACGCCACCGGCCCGAACGGGGAGAAGCTGACCCCGATCGCCTGGATCTGGGCGCGCACGGTCGACTCGCCTGATCCGGCATGGCGGGGGCATGTGCCGCTGGTGGCTTCGTGGCACCTCGCCAAACGCAAAGGCAAGCCACCGGTGTGGGTCGAGCCGATCATCCACCGCGACACGCGGACGATCAGCTACGAGATCCGCACAGGCGGCGAACCTGCGCTCGATCGCACAGCCGGACGCGGCAGCGGGCGCTGCATCGCCACCCATGCAGCCATCACCGGCGACTACGTCAAATCCGAAGGCCGGGCCGGGCGGATGGACGCGGCGCTTATGGCCGTCGTCGCTGAAGGCGAACGCGGCCGTGTCTACTGCCAGGCAACCGCCGCCCACAGCGACGCGGCTGCGATCGAGCACGATCTGGAACTTGGGCCGCTTCCCATCAACCCGCAGTACAGCAACCCGCCGAACTACGGCATGGACGAATGGCAGGATCTGTTCACCCCGCGACAGCTGGTAGCGCTCACGACGTTCTCCGATCTGCTGGCCGAGGTGCGCGAGACGATCGAGGCTGACGCGGCGGCTGCGGGGATGGACGGCGACGGGGTGCGGCTGCGCGACGGCGGCAGCGGCGCGGTGGCCTATGCCGACGCCGTCGTGACCTGTCTGGCGTTCGCCATCGACAGGTGCGCGGATCGCTGGTCGACGCTCAGCACCTGGCAAAACGTCGGGGAAAAGATTGCTCACACGTTTGGACGTCAGGCGATTCCGATCACTTGGGACTTCGCGGAGGCCAACCCGTTCTCGAACTCGACCGGCAACTGGGCGGCCAACGTCGTCTGGGTCCGGAAAGCGATTGATCACCTGCCCGCCACCACGCCCGGCGACGTCGAGCAGCGCGATGCTCGGGCGCGTGTGCGCGAATGCGCAGGCGCGGTGGTCTGCACCGATCCGCCGTACTACGACAACGTTCCCTACGCCGATATCTCGGACTTCTTCTTCGTGTGGCTGCGCCGCAACGTCGGCGAGATATGGCCCGACGAGTGCGCCACGCTGCTGACCCCCAAGGCAGAGGAGATGGTCGCCAACCGCTATCGGGCCGGGTCCAAGGAGAAGGCCGAGGCGCACTTCGAGGACGGCATGAAGGGCTTCATGAACGAGGTGGCCAAGGCGACTACGCCTGATGTGCCGGCGACGATCTTCTATGCCTACAAGGCCACCGAGACCGACGAGGGCGGGGTCCGAGCCACCGGTTGGGACACGTTCCTGCAGGGCGTGATCGACTCCGGCATGCAAGTGACCGCAACCTGGCCGCTTCGCACCGAGCGCGGCGGCCGGTTGCGCGCCATGAAATCGAATGCGTTGGCGTCGTCGGTGGTGCTGGCCTGCAGGCCTCGGCCTGCGGATGCCGTGCTGGGATCGCGCGGCGAGTTCGTGAACGCGCTGCGCGACGAGCTGCCCGAGGCGGTGCGGGTGCTCCAGACCGGCAACATCGCGCCGGTCGACATGGCCCAGTCCACCATCGGGCCGGGCATCAGCATCTTCTCGCGCTACGCCAGAGTCATCTATGCCGACGGCAGGACCATGCCCGTGGCCGAAGCCCTGACGCTCATCAACGCCGTGCTGGGCGAGATCGTCGACGGCGAGGAGACCGAGCTCGACGCCGACAGCCGCTTCGCGATCACCTGGTTCGAACAGCACCGCTTCGAGCCGGGGCCATCCGGCGACGCCGACTCCGTGGCCCGCGCCAAGAACACCTCCCTCGCGGGGATCTTGCAGTCCGGCATAGGCGAGACCAGCGCCGGCAAATTCCGGCTCTACCATCGCGACGAGCTCGACGAGGACTGGGACCCGATCCAAGACGACCGTCTCACCGTCTGGGAAGCCCTCCAACACCTCGCCGCCACCCTGTGGCGCTCCGAGAGCCAGGCCGCCATGCTCGCCGAGAGGCTCGGCGGGGTCGGCTACCGCGCCCGCTGGCTGGCATACGTCCTCTACGACAAGGCCAACGCCATGGGCTGGCCCGAGGAGGCCGCCGTCTACAACAACCTCATCAACACCTGGAGCGACTTCTCCCGCATCGCAGCCGCCCTCCAACGAGAAGCCGAGCAGCAGGCCCTCGACGTGCCCTGACCGCGGCCCGGGCAAGCAACTCGCTCGGCAGCCTCCTAGATTGTGAGCGATGACGCTCGACGCCCGCCTGCTGGAGATCCTCGCCTGTCCGCTCGACAAGGGGCCGCTGCTGTACTTCCCCGACGAGGAAGTGCTCTACAACCCCCGCGAGCGGCTCCGCTACGCCATCCACGAGGGCATCCCGGTGATGCTGGTCGACGAAGCGCAGACCGCAGACGACGACGAGCACGACCGCCTGCTCGCCAAGGCCGCAGACGAGGGCATCTCGCCCACGTTCGAGGCGTGACCTGAGCGGCGTGTGAGGTGAGCGCCGAGGATCTGTTGGAGTCGGTTCGCTACCTGCCGGACCGGCTGCGAGAAATGGCGGTCGCTGCCGCCGACGTGGACGGGCTGCCCGACATCTCAGGCGTGCGCGAAGTGGTCGTGCTGGGCGTCGGCGGCGCCCGCATCGCAGGCGACGTGGTGGGCGCTCTCTGCGAGATCGACGGCCGCCTGCCGGTGCTGGCCACCGGCGCCCGCTGCCCGGCCTGGGTCTCGCCGTCCACCCTGGCGGTCGCCGTGTCGCTCGGCGGCGATGCTCCCGCCGTTGCCGCCGCCCGCTACGCCCGCCAAGCCGGCGCCGCGCTGATCGCCGTCACCACGGCAGGCCCGCTGGCCGATGCCTGCGCGCAGTGGGGCGTTCCCGTGGTGGAGATCGACCCCGACGCCGGCCCCGCAGCGGGGCTCGGCGCGACCACCATCCCGGTGCTCGTGCTTCTGGAGCGCCTCGGCATCGCCTCTGGCATGAGCCGTGCCATCACCTCCGGCGCCGAGCAGCTCGCCGCACGGCTCGAGACTCTCGGCGACGACACCGCCGCAGCCCGCCTCGCCGAGGATCTGCCCGGGCGACTCGGCATCGTCGTGGGCGCCGGAGCGATGGGCAAGCACGCGGCGCGCCGCTGGGTTCACGAGCTCGACCAGGTCGGCGGCATCGCGGCAGTGCGCCGCCGCCTGCCCACCGGCGCGGACGACGTGGCCTCGGGCCTTCGTCTCGCCGAGGCGACGGCACAGGGCGCTGTGCTGATCCTGCTGCGACACGACTACGAGCCCGAGGGCCTGGCCGGCGGCCTGGCCATGCTCGATGATCATTTCGAGCGCATCCACACGGTGCGGGCCAAGGGCGACACGCCGTTCGCCCAGCTGCTCGACCTGGTGCTGATGTCCGACGCCACAGCGGCCGCGCTGCTGCGCCGATCTGCTGACTGAGGCCGGCGCAGGCTGGGTCATGCGGCCGCTTCAGGGAGTGATCCGGCACTACCCGTGGGGCTCGCGCAGCGCCATCCGCGAGCTGTTCGGCATGGCGCCGGGCGACGATCCCTGCGCCGAGCTCTGGCTGGGCGCGCACCCTGCTGCGCCTGGGCTGGCCGACGGCGAGCCGCTCGACGCCCTGATCGCCGCGGACCCCGCAGCAGCGCTCGGTGCCGAGGCTGCCGCCGAGTTCGGGTCGCTGCCGTTCCTGTTCAAGGTGCTGTCCGCGGCCGAGCCGCTGTCGCTTCAAGCCCACCCCTCCGCCGCGCAGGCCGAAGCCGGCTACGAAGCCGAGGACGCAGCGGGCATCGCGCCGGACTCGCCGCAGAGGGTTTTTCGCGACCGCAGCCACAAGCCCGAGCTGATCTGCGCGCTCAGCGAGTTCAGGGCCTTCTGCGGGTTCCGCGATCCCGCGGCCACGCTCGACCTGCTCGACGCATTGGGGGCCTCGGGTCTGGATCCGCTCCGCAGCACTCTTCGCCGCGACCCCGACGCATCCGGCCTCCGCAAGGCGCTGGCGCACCTTCTGAGCCGAGACGACTTAGCCGACACAGGCGGCACCGGCGGATCGGCCGGCCTGGTGGAATCGGTGGTGCGCGCCTGCGCCGAAATGGCCACGGGCGACGGCCCCGCAGAGCAGCGCGCAGCGTGCGAGGCGGTGGTGTCGCTGGGGGAGCGCTATCCCGACGATCCCGCCGTGGTCGCGGCGCTGCTGTTGAACCTGGTGACCTTGCGGCCCGGCGAGGCGCTGTTCCTCGCAGCGGGCACGCTGCACTGCTACCTGGAAGGCACGGTGCTGGAGGTCATGGCCAGCTCCGACAACGTGGTTCGCGGCGGGCTCACCTCCAAGCACATCGACATCGACACCCTGCTGGCGATCGCCGACACCGAGCCGCTGGCGCCGGCCGTGCTGCGCCCCGAGCCCGCGGACGGCATCGCCTGCTACGACGCCGGGGTGCGCGAGTTCTCGCTGCGGCGTATCACCCTCGACGACACGAGCGCCGCCGTCGAAGGCCCAGCGGTGCTGCTGTGCACCGAAGGCACCGCCGCGGTCGATGACCGGGCGACCAGCCCCTCGGACGGCCGCGCCGGCCGCAGCGAGCAGGGTCGCATGCAGGCCCTGGGCAAGGGCCAGGCGGCCTGGCTGGCGGCGGCGGAAGGCCCGGTTCGCCTCTCGGGCCGGGCCACGCTGTATTGCGCCGCACTCGGCAGCGCTGCGGGCCGGTAGATTCGCCCGGCCGGGCCGGCGGAATCCGCAGCCCGCAGCCGTTCGACCCTGATCCGCAAGGAGGCCCCTCGTGACCGTGAGCCCAGGCGACTACCGGGTCGCCGACCTCGAGCAGGCGGCCTTCGGGCGTCACGAGATCCGCCTCGCCGAGCACGAGATGCCCGGCCTCATGGCCCTGCGAGCCCGCTACGGCGACGAGCAGCCCCTCGCCGGGGCGCGCATCGCGGGCTCGCTGCACATGACCGTGCAGACCGCGGTGCTGATCGAGACCCTGGCGGCGCTCGGCGCGGAGGTGCGCTGGGCGAGCTGCAACATCTTCTCCACCCAGGACCACGCCGCCGCGGCCGCGGTGGTAGGCCCCCAGGGGACACTCGAAGCGCCCTCGGGCAGCCCGGTGTTCGCCTGGAAAGGCGAGACACTCGAAGAGTACTGGTGGGCCACCGAGCAGATCTTCTGTTGGCCCGACGGCGCCGGACCCACCCTGATCCTCGACGACGGTGGCGACGCCACCCTGCTGATCCACAAGGGCCTGGAGTTCGCCGACGCCGGGGCGGTGCCCCCCGTCGACAGCGAGGAGTCCGAGGAGGAAGCGGTGATCCACGCCCGCATCGCCTCGATCCTCGAACGAGACCCGCAGTTCTTCTCGCGTGTGGCCGGGGGCATCAAGGGCGTGTCCGAGGAGACCACCACCGGCGTCAACCGCCTGACCCGAATGAGCGCCGAGGGCACCCTGCTGTTTCCCGCCATCGACGTCAACAACTCGGTCACCAAGTCCAAGTTCGACAACCTCTACGGCTGCCGGCACTCCCTCATCGACGGCATCAAGCGCGCCACCGACGTGATGATCGGCGGCAAGATCGCCGTGGTCTGCGGCTTCGGCGACGTAGGCAAGGGCTGCGCCGAGTCGCTGCGCGGCCAGGGCGCCCGGGTGATCGTCACCGAGGTCGACCCGATCTGCGCGCTGCAGGCCGCCATGAACGGCTACGAGGTCAACACCCTGGAGGCCGTGCTGGAGACCGCCGACATCTTCATCACCGCCACCGGCAACCGCGACGTGATCCTCGCAGGCCACATGGGCCGCATGAAGCACCAGGCCATCGTGGGCAACATCGGCCACTTCGACAACGAGATCGACATCGCCGGCCTCAACCGCATGAGCGACGTGCAGCGGGTCAACGTCAAGCCCCAGGTCGACGAGTACGTGTTTCCCGACGGGCGCTCGGTGATCGTGCTCAGCGAGGGACGGCTGCTCAACCTGGGCAACGCCACCGGCCACCCGAGCTTCGTGATGAGCTGCTCGTTCACCAACCAGGTGCTCGCCCAGATGGAGCTGCACCGCAACGCAGACCGCATCGGCCTCGGAGTCCACGTGCTGCCCAAGCACCTCGACGAGGAAGTGGCCCGGCTGCACCTGGGCGCGTTGGGGGTGCGGCTCACGACGCTGACCCCCGACCAGGCCGACTACCTCGGCATCAACCCCGAAGGGCCCTTCAAGCCCGACCACTACAAGTACTGAGCACCGCCGCCTCCGGGCCGCCGCCTCGGCTTGCCGACGCCGGCCTGGCGCTGCCGAGCGATCCGCCGACGGGTTCGACGGCCCGGCACGGCGGTCGCTATGGTCGCAGCCCATGACCAACTGCGACCTCGGCGTGTGGTTCACGCCCGAATCCCTGCCTGCGCCCGAGCTGATCTCTTTCGCCCGCAGCGTCGAGAACCTCGGCTATTCCCAGCTCTGGGTGGGCGAGACCTTCGGGCGCGACCCGTTTGCCCAGCTCGCCGCCGTCGGGGCGGCCACCACGAGGCTCGGCCTGGCCACAGGCATCGCCAACGTCTACCACCGCCATGCCGGGGTGATGCTCATGGGCGCCAACACCGTGGCCGAGCAGACCGGCGGCCGCTTCACGCTGGGCCTGGGCGTCTCCAGCCCGGTGATCGTGAGCAAGGTGCGCGGCGTCGAGTACGCCAGGCCGCTGTCGTTCCTGCGCAACTACCTCGACGCCATGGCCGATGCCATGTACACGTCGGTGCCGCCCGCCGAGCCGGTGCCGGTGGTGCTCGCAGCGCTGGGCCCCAAGATGCTCGAGCTGGCAGCGGAGCGCACCGCGGGCGCCCATCCCTACAACACGACCCCCGAGCACACCGCCTTCGCCCGCGAGGTGATGGGGCCTGAGGCGGGCCTGTTCGTGGAGCAGAAGGTGATGCTCACCGACGACCCGGAGCTGGCACGGGCCACCGGCGGCAAGGTGCTGAAGTTCTACTCTCGTGCGCCGGGCTATGTGAACGCCTGGAAGCGCCTCGGCTTCAGCGATTCCGACATCGCCACCCAGAGCCCGCGCCTGGTCGACGCCCTTGTCGCCTGGGGCAGCATCGAGCAGATCCGTGATCGCATCGCGGCCCATGCCGACGCCGGGGCGACTCAGGTCTGCGTGCACCCGCTTGATCCCGAGCTGGGCCAGCAGCGTCCGGATCTCGACGTGCTGGCCGCGTTGGCAAGCGCTGAGGGGCTGAGCTGATGGCCGCCCACGACGAGTCCGGCGGGTCTGATCAGGCCGCGCAGCCGCGGGTCACCGTCGATCTGGCCGACGGCGTGGCCGACGTGCGCCTCAACCGGCCCGACAAGATGAACGCCCTGGACCCGGCCATGTTCGCGGCGCTGGTGGAGACCTCGGACTCCTTGGCCGACGAGCCGGGCCTGCGGGCGGTGGTGCTGTCGGGCAACGGCCCGGCGTGGTGCGCGGGCCTCGACTTCTCGGGCTTCGCAGCCATGGCAGGCGACAGCGGAGCGGCGCCGTCCTCTGGCGATTCCGCAGGCGGTGCCGCAGACGACGCCGCCTCGATCGGCCGGCTGGAGGAGGGACGCATCACCCACCGCGCCCAGCAAGCCGTGTGGGGATTTCACGAACTGCGGGTGCCGGTGATCGCCGCAGTCCACGGCGTGGCCTTCGGCGGCGGCATCCAACTGGCGATCGGCTGCGACATCCGGGTGGTCCACCCCGAGGCGCGGATGTCGGTGCTGGAGATCCGCTGGGGTCTCATCCCCGACATGACCTGCACGCAGCTCCTGCCCGCCCTCGTCGGCCCCGCCATGGCCAAGGAGCTGATCTGGACGGGACGCGAGGTGAACGGCGAGGAGGCGGTCCGCATCGGCCTCGCCAACCGGCTCAGCGAGGATCCGCACGCCGATGCGATGGAGCTGGCTCGCAGCATCGCCTCCAAGAGCCCGCATGCGATCCGCGCCGGCAAGCGCCTCGTGGAGGGCTACGCGTCCCAGGACTACGCGGCCGGCTTCGAGGCAGAGCGCAACGAGATCGGGGCGCTGATCGGCTCGCCCAACCAGGTGGAGTCGGTCAAGGCGTTCTTCGAGAAGCGCCCGCCCGTCTACGCCGATCCGTCGCCGTGAGCGCGCTGCGGCTCGGCGCGGCGCGGCCCGGGGCCGGCCCAATGCGGGCGACGCGGCGCTGATGGCGCAGATGCGGGTTCTCGTCACCGGCGGGACCGGCTTCCTCGGCAGCCACATCGTGCGCGAGCTCGCCGCTGCGGGCCACCGGCTGCGTCTGCTGGCCCGCAGCCCCGACAAGGTCGCCCCGCTCATGGAGCGCATGGGCGTGGCCCCCGACAGCTACGAGATCAGCGTGGGCGACATCGTCGACCGCGACTCGGTGCGCTCTGCCGTCGAGGGCACCGACGCAGTGGTCCACACCGCGGCCGTGGTGGCGGTGGAGCCGACACGTGAAGCCGAGATGGCCGCCGTCAACCCCGTCGGCGCCGAGAACGTGCTCGGCGAGGCCGCCGCGGCGGGCTGTGACCCGATCATCCACATGTCCAGCGTCGCCGCCCTGTTCCCCTTCGAGACCGACCCGGTGACCGCCGAGCACCCGATCCGGGGCGAGACCACCCCCTATGGCCGCAGCAAGGCGGCCTGCGAGCGCACGGCACGGGGCCTTCAGGCAGCCGGCCACCCGGTGGTCACGATCTACCCCAGCGGCGTGATCGGCCCCGACGACTGGAACGGATCGGTCGGCCAGAACCCCGCCAAGCTGTGGATCACCAAGGGCATGCCGGTGACCAAGAACTACGCCGGCAGTTTCGTGGACGTGCGCGATGTGGCCAAGGTGGTGGCCGCCTCGATGGCGCCGGGCCGGGGCGCCCAGCGACTGCTGGCGATGGGCACCTTCATGACCGCGCCGCAGCAGGCGGAGATCATGAGCGAGGCGATAGGCGCCAAGTTCAAGACGGTGCCGCTGCCTCAGCCGATCTGGTGGGCCTGGTCGCGGCTGGGCACCCTGGCGGCGCGCTTCGGGGTGGACCTGGTGCTCACCAAGGACGGCTACGAGTACATCTTCAGCTCTGTGCCCGGCGACGACTCGGCCACGACCGCAGCCACGGGGGTGAGCTTCCGCCCGGCGGTGGAGACCTTCCGCGACACCTTCGCCTGGATGCACCGCAACGGCATCGTGGGACCCGAGAACCTGGGCGTGCTCGCCGCCGATCAGGGCAGCGACAGCGCCGACAGCGCCGACAGCGCCGCCTCGTAGCCGACGGCGGGCCCCGCCGCCCCGACGACGTCGCGCGGAGAGTGTCACACCCCCTGTTTAGGTTTGCGGCCATGACTGTAACCACCGATTCCCGCCCCGGCCCTCAGGGCTGTCACCTGCTCGACTCCCGCATCAGAGTCGTGGCCGCGTCCGTGCATGCGGGCGACGCCGCCGTGCTGGTGCGCCGCCTCAAGTACGGACGCCTCAGCGCCGCGGTCAGCCCGCTGGCCGATGCCATGGCCGATGTGGCGCCGCCCGCCGATCTCATCACCTGGGTTCCGGCCAGCCGCAGCCGGCGCCGTGAGCGCGGCTTCGACCAGTCCGAGCTGCTGGCCCGGGCCGTGGCGCGTCGCCTGCGGGTGCCGGTGCGGCGGGCCTTGCGCCGCGTCGACGACTCCCCTCAGACCACGCGCTCGCGAGACGGCAGGGCGCTGGGCCCCGACCTCACGGCGACCGGCCGCTGGATCGAGGGCGGGACCCGGGTGCTGCTGGTGGACGACGTGGTGACCACCGGGGCGACTCTGCAGGCCGCTGCGGAGGCGCTCGCAGGCCACGGCGCGGCGGAGGTCGTCGGCCTGGTGGCGACCCGCGTGGTGGGTCGAGCAGCGGGCCGCCCGGCGGGAACTGCCGGCGCCGACAAGGCGAGCGGCCCGGTCCCGGCCGGACCGGCTTCGAGCAGCGCCAGGGGGCGCCTCCCCAGGCAGGGCCGGCGCGAAATTCGAGGAGGGGAGGGGAGGATCATGGGCTAAGGCGTCGTAGGCGGGTCCGTCTGGGTCTACTCTTGGGCCTTCGCTCGACTCGGAGGTAGCGGATGGAGGTCTCCATCAGTGCACGGCACGTGACGATCACCCCAAGGCTCGAGGAGGTGATCCACGAGAAGATCGGCGGGCTCGACCGATTCCTCGAAGGGCTCGACTCGGCCGAGGTGCACCTCGACGAGGCTCGCAACCCGCGGATAAACGACAAGCAGTTCTGCGAGGTGGTGCTCGTGGGCCACGGTCATCACGTTCGCTGCAAGGTGCAGGCGCCCGATCCCTTCACGGCGATCGACCGGGCGACGGCCAAGCTGGAACGCCAGATCCGCAAGCTGCGCACCAAGCTGATCCGCCGTCATCACGGCGACGGCACCACGATCCGCACGGCCGAGGCACGCTCGGCCCAAGGGCGGGGCGCTGTCGGCTTCGATGACGACGGCGGCTCGGCGGGCGGCGACTCCCGAGCCGACGACGGCTTCGACGGCGACGCCGCGGATCAAGACCAGCACTCGCCGCGCATCGTCAAGACCAAGCGCTTCCATCTCGGTCCGCTGAGCCCGGACGAGGCGGTGCTGAAGATGGAGCTGCTGGGCCACGGCTTCTTCTTCTTCATCAACTCCGAGACCGACCGCAGCGCCGTGGTGTACCGCCGCGAGGACGGCGACGTAGGCCTGATCGACGAAGCCGGCTAGAGGCGCGCCGGGTCGCGTCGCACGCCTCGGCGCGGGGCCTTCGCGACGGGGGGCTGGCGGCAGTCGCGCGCCTCGGCACCTCGGGCTCAGCGCCTCGACCTGAGCAGCCGGCCGAGGCCAGGCCGGTAGGCTTGGCGGTGGTATGGGTCTGCTGAAGAGGGTTCTGCACACAGGCGAGGGACGCAAGCTGCGTGCCCTGGAAGCGCTCGTCCCCGACATCTGTGCCCTCGAGCCCGAGACCCAGGCGCTCGACGACACCGCCCTGAAGGCCAAGACCGACGAGTTCCGCACCCGGCTCGACGCCGGCGAGGAGCCCGACGACCTGCTCGTCGAGTCGTTCGCGGTGGTGCGCGAGGCTGCTCAGCGGGTTCTCGGCCAGCGTCCCTACGACGTGCAGCTGATCGGCGGCGCGGCCCTGCACCTGGGCTGGGTGGCGGAGATGAAGACCGGCGAGGGCAAGACCCTCACCTCCACGCTGCCGATCTACCTCAACGGCCTCACCGGCAAGGGCGTCCACGTCGTCACCGTCAACGACTACCTGGCCACCCGCGACTCGGAGTGGATGGGGGCGCTGTACCGCTGGCTGGGCCTCGAAGTGGGGCTGATCATCCCCGGGCGGCGCAAGGCCGACTACAAGAAGCCGCAGTACGCAGCCGACATCACCTACGGCACCAACAACGAGTTCGGCTTCGACTACCTGCGCGACAACATGGCCATGAGCCGCCAGGCGCAGGTCCAGCGCGGCCACCACTACTGCATCGTCGACGAGATCGACTCGATCCTCATCGACGAGGCCCGCACCCCGCTGATCATCTCCGGCACGGTGGCCGACGCCGCTCAGCTCTACGTGAAGTTCGCCTCGATCGCCCGCGGCCTGCGCCGCGACGTGCACTACGAGGTCGACGAGGAGAAGCGCACCGTCGCCCCCCTG
Organism: Acidimicrobiales bacterium; assembly: GCA_965214285.1. Lineage (GTDB taxonomy): Bacteria > Actinomycetota > Acidimicrobiia > Acidimicrobiales > Aldehydirespiratoraceae. The sequence continues at coordinate 2,391,307 of OZ243946.1, read as the reverse complement.
GAGGAAGGGGTGCACGCCGTGGAGCGGGCGCTGGGCGTCGACAACCTCTACGACCAGGTGGCGGCCAACCTGGTGCACCAGCTCCACGCCGCGCTGCGGGCCAAGGAGCTGTACCGCCGCGACCGCGACTACATCGTCAACTCCAGCGGCGAGGTCAAGATCGTCGACGAGTTCACCGGGCGGGTGCTCGACGGCCGGCGCTGGTCCGACGGCTTGCACCAGGCCGTGGAGGCCAAGGAGGGGATGGCCATCAAGGAGGAGAACCAGACGCTGGCGACCATCACCTTGCAGAACTACTACCGCCAGTACGAGCGCCTCGCCGGCATGACCGGCACCGCCATGACCGAGGCGTCGGAGTTCGTCTCCACCTACGGGCTGCACGTGGTGCCGGTGCCGACGCATCGCCCGCTGGTCCGCTCCGACCACGGCGACCTCATCTACAAGTCCGAGGACGCCAAGTTCCAGGCCTGCGTGGACGACATCAGCGAGAAGCACGAGCGCGGCCAGCCGGTGCTGGTCGGCACGGTGTCCGTCGAGAAGTCCGAGAAACTGGCGCGGCTGCTGGATCGCAGGGGCATCCCCCACGAGGTGCTCAACGCCAAGCAGCACCACCGCGAGGCCGAGATCGTCACCCAGGCCGGGCGCGTCGGCGGGGTCACCGTGGCGACCAACATGGCAGGCCGCGGCGTCGACATCCTGCTGGGCGGCAACCCCGAGGGCCTGGCCCTGCGCGACGTGAAGGCCGAGGGGCTCGATCCCGACTCCGACGAGGGCCAGGCCCGCTACGCCGAGCTGCTGACCCGCCACACCGCGACGACCGACGCCGAGCGCGCCGACGTGCTCGAGCTCGGCGGGCTGTATGTGCTGGGCACCGAGCGCCACGAGAGCCGCCGCATCGACAACCAGCTCCGGGGCCGCTCGGGCCGCCAGGGCGACCCCGGCGCGAGCCGCTTCTACCTGTCGCTGGAGGACGACCTGATGCGCCTGTTCGCAACCGGGGCCATGAACTACGTGATGGAGCGGACCCTTCCCGAGGACACCCCGATCGAGGCCAAGATGGTCACCAAGGCCATCGAGCGGGCGCAGAACACCGTGGAGCAGCGCAACGCCGAGACCCGCAAGAACGTGTTGAAGTACGACACCGTGATGAACGAGCAGCGCAAGGTGATCTACGCCCGCCGCTCGGCGATCCTCGACGGCGCGGACCTGCGCACCGAGGCTCTGGAGTATCTCGACGAAGCCGTCGGCGAGGCGATCGGCACCCACTGCGGCTCCGACATCTTCGAGGAATGGGACCTCGACGGCCTCACCGCGGAGCTGCGCACCCTCTGGCCCGCCGAGGCTGCGGAGCTCTCGGTGGAGACGCTGAGCGAGGCCCGCACCGCCGACGAGCTGCACTCGCTGGTCTACGACGAGGGCCTGGCCCACTACGAGGACCGAGAAGCCGAGATGGGCGCCGAGGTGACTCGCCAGGTCGAGCGCCAGGTGATGCTGCGCCTCATCGACCAGCGCTGGCGCCAGCACCTGCGCGAGATGGATCTGCTGCGCGAAGGCATCCACCTGCGGGCTATGGGCCAGAAGGACCCCGCCATGGAGTGGCAACGCGAGGGCTTCGAGATGTTCACGATGATGATGACCGGCATCGCCTTGGACTTCGTCAAGTACATGATGCACGTGCGGGTCGCGTCGAGCGCCGAGGAGACCGCTCCCGAGGCAGACCAGCAGCGCATCGTCGGCATCACCGAGAGCAGCGCCAAGACCGCCGCGGCCGCAGGCGCCGCCAACGGCGCGGCCAACGGGGCGGTGACCGACACTCAGGCACGGTCGGGCCAGACCGTGTACAGCCCCGAGACTGCGGCGCAGCAGGCCCAGAGCAGACAGCAGGCCCAGAGCCGTGAGCCGCTGGTCAAGACCGACCTGGAGAGAGTGGGGCGCAACGATCCGTGCCCTTGTGACAGCGGCCGCAAGTACAAGCAGTGCCACGGCAGGGTGGGGGCGAGCCGATAGCGTCGCGGGGTCCCAATGTCCCCCTGGGGTGTGTCCCGATGCAGGATTTCAGCGAACATCTAGCGGCGATCCGCAGCCGTCTGGAGGAGGCCCGCGGCTATCTGCGGGTCGCCGAGCTGCGGGCGCGCAGGCCCCAGCTCGAGGCCGAGGCGTCGCGTCCGGACCTCTGGGACGACCGCGCGGCCGCGACCCGGGTGACCTCCGAGCTGGCCGCCGTCAACGACGACCTCGAGCTGCTGGAGCGCCTCGAACGAGACGTGGTCGAGGCCGAGACCCTGCACGAGCTGGCCCGCGAGGAGGCCGACGAGTCGCTGGCGCCGGAGATCGCGGAGGCCCTGGCGTCCCTGGACCGGCGCTTCGAGGATCTCGAGATGCGAGAGCTCTTCACCGGCGAGTTCGACGAGGGCGACGCGGTCTGCCAGATCAAGTCCGGCGAGGGCGGCACCGACGCCCAGGACTGGGCGGAGATGCTGATGCGCATGTACGACCGCTGGGCCGAGCGCTGCGGCTTCGAGGTGGAGATCACCGCCGCCTCCGCGGGCACCGAGGCCGGCCTGTCGAGCATCGAGTTCATCCTCAAGGGCCGTCACGCCTACGGGCTGATGCAGGCCGAGCACGGCGTGCACCGCCTGGTGCGGATCTCGCCGTTCAACAACGAGGGCAAGCGCCAGACGGCGTTCGCGGCGGTGCAGGTGGCGCCGTTCTTCGAGGACGTCGACGACGAGATCGTCCTCGACGACAAGGAGCTGCGCATCGACACCTACCGCTCCTCGGGGGCGGGCGGCCAGCACGTCAACGTCACCGACTCGGCGGTGCGCATCACGCATCTGCCCAGCGGCCTGGTCACGAGCTGCCAGAACGAGCGCAGCCAGCACCAGAACAAGGAGCGCGCCATGAAGATGATGGCCGCCAAGCTGCTCGACCTGGAGCGGACCAGGCGCAGCGAGGAGATTGCCGGCATCACCGGCGAGCAGCGCAACGTGGGCTTCGGAAGCCAGATCCGCAGCTACGTGATGCAGCCCTATCAGATGGTCAAGGATCTGCGCAGCGAGCACACCACGGCCCAGGTCGACTCGGTGCTCAACGGCGAGGTCGGCCCGTTCATGGAGGCCTGGCTGCGCTGGACGCGCGCCCATTCCGTCGATGCCTGATCTCGGCCAGTTAGCATCTCGCACGTGAATCGTCAGGATTCCCGATGATCAAGCTAGAACAGGTCACCAAGGTCTTCAAGGGCGACAACGTCGCCCTGCGCGACGCCACCGTCAGCATCGACAAGGGCGAGTTCGTCTTCCTGGTGGGACCCTCGGGGTCAGGCAAGTCCACCTTCATCCGCCTGCTGAACCGCGAGGAGACGCCCGAGCACGGCCAGATCTTCGTCGCCGGCAAGGACATCGCCCATCTGGGCGCCTGGAAGGTGCCCTACCTGCGGCGCAACATCGGCTACATCTTCCAGGACTTCAAGCTGCTGCCCACCAAGACCGTGTACGAGAACGTGGCCTTCGCCCTCGAGGCGATCGGCAAGCCCCGCCACGTCATCAAGAAGCAGGTGCCGGCCATCCTGGAGCTGGTGGGCCTCGCCCCCAAGACCAGGAACTTCCCCGAGGAGCTCTCCGGCGGCGAGCAGCAGCGGGTCTCGATCGCCAGGGCCTTCGTGAACCGCCCGCTGATCCTGCTGGCCGACGAGCCGACCGGCAACCTCGACCCGCAGACCTCGATCGGGATCATGACCCTGCTGGACCGCATCAACCGCACCGGCACGACGGTGGTGATGGCCACCCACGACCAGAGCATCGTCAACACGCTGCAGCGCCGGGTGATCGCCCTGGACCGGGGCGTGATCGTGCGCGACCAGGCCCGAGGGGTCTACGAGTAGCGCCATGGCGATGAGCCCCGTCTATGCGCTGCGCGAGACAGGCCAGAACCTGTGGCGCAACAGCCTGCTGACCCTGGCCACGATCATCACGATCGGGGTGTCGCTTTGGATGTTCGGCTCGTTCTACCTGTTCGACTACGCGGTGGCCAATGCCACCCAGCGCTGGGAGGGCGGCATCGAGTTCGTGGTCTGGGTGCACGCCGACGCCAGCGAGGAGCAGTCCTCGGCGATCCGCGAGGCAGTGACGACCAACCCGCAGATCCGCTCCCATGTCTACGTGAACCAGGAGGAGGCCTACGAGGAGTTCAAGGAGCTCTTCGCGGACACCCCCGAGTTCGTCAACGTGATCGACCCGTCGGTCATGCCGCCCTCGTACCGCGTGGTGCCCGTCGATCCCGACGCCGAGGTGGTCGAGGAGCTGGTCAGCCAGTTCCGCGGCCGCCCCGGGGTGAGGCAGGTGGTGTCGGCCAACGACACCATCAGGGCGATCCAGCAGCAAGCCGACCGCATCGGCTTCGTGTTCTTCGTGGGCTCGATCGTGCTGCTGGGCGCGGCGACGCTGCTGATCCTGACCAACATCGTCAGCGCCATCCGCAGCCGGGCACGCGAGATCGAGATCATGAAGGTCGTGGGCGCCACCAACTGGTTCATCCGGGTGCCGTTCATGCTCGAAGGGCTGGTGCAGGCGGCGGTGGGGGCGCTGCTGGCGTGGGGCGGCCTGTACGGCGTCGACCGCTACGTGATCGACGAGCTCAACAACACCGCCAGCCTGGAGCTCTTCACCGGCTTCCAGGTCACCGACGACGAGCTCCTGTTCACCTCCGGGCTGGTGCTGGTGATCGCGGTGGCCGTGTCGGTGGTCGGCTCGGCGGTGGCGGTCGCCGCCTACATGGACAAGTAGCCGAGCAGGCAGGCAGCCGCCCGTGCACACGCCGTGACCGCGACCGCTCGCCCGCAGGGGACACGGTTGCAGGGTGCCTGGGCGCGGCCGGCTCGACCGCGCAGGACCCGACCGCAGAGGAGGCGGCGATGAGCGAACTGGTCACCGTCCTCGACGGCGTGGACTTCGGCGAGGGGCCGCGCTGGCACGACGGCGAGCTGTGGTTCTCGGACTTCTACCGCAACAGCGTCTACAGCCTCGACGGCGAGGGCCGCGAACAGTGCCGGGTGCGCATCGACGACCGCCCCTCGGGGCTCGGCTGGATGCCCGACGGCACGCTGCTGGTCGTGGCCATGACCACGCGCCGGCTGCTGGCGGTGTCGCCCGACGGCGCGATCCGCGAGCACGCGGATCTGTCAGGCGTGGCGCAGGGGCATTGCAACGACATGGTGGTGGCCGCCGACGGCACCGCCTATGTGGGCAATTTCGGCTTCGAGTTCGACGCCGGCGAGGAGTTCCGCACCGCCAGCCTCGCCCACGTCGAGCCCGACGGAACGGTGCACGAGGCCGCGGACGACCTGTGGTTCCCCAACGGCATGGTGATCACCGCGGACGGCGCGACGCTGGTGGTGGGGGAGACCTTCGGCAGCCGCTACACGGCGTTCGACATCGCCGCGGACGGCTCGCTGGGCAATCGCCGCGTCTGGGCGGAGCTCGCCGCCAGCAGCCCTGACGGCTGCTGTGGAGACGCCGAGGGTGCCATCTGGATGGCCGATTTCGTCGGCAGGCGGGTCGCCAGGGTGCTCGAAGGCGGCGAGATCACCCGCTCGATCGACACCGACCAGCACGCCGTGGCCTGCATGCTCGGAGGCGACGACCGCCGCACGCTGTACGTGCTGCAGTCGCCCTCGGCTGACCCCGACGCCGTCGCGGGCAAGGCGCTGTCGTCGATCTCGACGGTGCGCGTCGACGTGGCGGGCGCCGGCCTGCCCTGAGGCCGAGTCCGCCGTGCGCCTGAGCCTGCCCTGAGCCTGAGGCCGAGCCTGCCCTGAGGCTGCCTGATTCGAGAGCGCCGGCAGTGCGCGGTTAGGTTGCAGGCGATGGCGATCGACTTCACTCTGGGCCCCGAGCTGGAGGCGATCCGCGATCGGGTGCGGGCCTTCGTCGCCGATGAGATCGCGCCCGTCGAGGCCCGCATCGACGGCCACACCGACGACGGCGAGGCCGCGGCGCCCGACGGCCAGGCCCGCCGCGAGGCTCTGATCGGGCTGCGCCGCAAGGCCCGGGAGGCGGGGCTTTGGCTGCCGCACATGCCCGCCGAGTGGGGCGGCATGGGTCTCGGCCACGTGGAGCTGGCGATGGTGCAGGCCGAGGCGGCCAAGTCGCGCTACGGCCCGTGGGTGTTCAACTGCCAGGCGCCCGACGAGGGCAACATGCACACCTTGCTGCACTGGGCCACAGACTCACAGGCCGAGAAGTACCTCAAGCCGCTCTGCGAAGGCCGGGTGTGGTCGTGTTTCGCCATGACCGAGCCCGAGGTGGCCGGATCGGACCCGACCCTGATCCAGACCCGCGCCTACCCCGACGGCGAGGAGTGGGTGATCAACGGCCACAAGTGGTTCATCTCCAATGCGCATCGGGCCACGTTCGCCATCCTCATCGCCCGCACCGAGGACGACCCCGAGCTGCCCCAGGCGGCCAACGCCGCCTTCATCGTCGACCTGCCCCAGCCGGGCTGGACCGAGGTGCGCCAGATCGAGACCATGCACGGCTCGACCGGGCACTCCGAGATCCTCATCGAGGATCTGAGGCTGCACGAGTCGCAGATGCTCGGCGGGCGAGGCCAGGGGCACCTGCTGGGCCAGTACCGGCTCGGCCCGGCCCGCCTGGCGCACTGCATGCGCTGGATCGCCCAGGCCGAGACGGCGCTGGACATGATGGTCGACCGCTCGCTCAGCCGCTTCTCGCACGGCTCGGTCCTCGCCGAGAAGCAGGGCATCCAGTGGATGATCGCGGACTCGGCGATGGAGCTGTACCAGTGCAAGCTGATGGTGCTGCACGCCGCCTCCAAGATCGACGCCGGGGACGACTTCAAGAGCGAGGTGTCGATGGCCAAGCACTTCGTGGCCAACAGCCTCAACCGCATCATCGACCGCGCCATCCAGGTCCACGGTGCGCTCGGCTACTCAACGGACACGCCGCTGGCGCACATGTTCCAGCACGCCCGCTGGGCGCGTTTCGCCGACGGCGCCGACGAGGTCCACCAGATGCGCATCGCCCAGCGCGCCATCGCCGCCTTCAAGGACCACGGCACCACCCGCAGCGCCACCGGCGACCTGCCCATCTGAGCGCCTGGGCCGGCCCAGCGGCGGCCGCGGACTCGCCGGCTGGCGGTCTTGCCCGCTGCCCGTGCTGGCCGCCGGGTGCGCCGGTCCGCCGCCAGGCCCGCCTACTGCTGGGTGCCGACCTTGAGATCCTTGAAGGGCACGCCCTTGCTGGCGTCGATGTCACGGGGCAGGCCCAGCACCCGGTCGCCGATGATGTTGCGCTGGATCTCGTTGGTGCCGCCCGCGATGCCGGCCTGCATGGTGGAGATCGCGTTGCGCTGCCAGGAAGCGCTGCCGTTTGAGTCCCAGGCCACGCTGGCGGGGCCGATCACCTCCAGCGACAGGTCGCGGTACAGCGCCAGGATGTCCGTCGCCAGCAGCTTGGTGAGCGAGCCGCCCGGCCCCGGGGTCTTGCCTGCCTGAAGCTCGGCACGGGTGCGCATCCGCACCAGCGACGCGGTCGCCTCCAAGGCCCGCAGGCGCATCAGCCGCTGGCGCAGCACCGAGCGGCCGATGATGCCGCGTTTGGTCGCCTCGGCGATGAGCTGGTCCGAGCGGTCGGTGACGATGCCCGAGGTGGTGCCCGTGCCGATGGCCACCCGCTCGTACATGAGCATGGCGGTGGCCATGTTCCAGCCGTTGTTCTGCTCGCCCAGCAGGGCATCGGCGCCGAGGGCGACCTCGGTGAAGAAGACCTCGTTGAAGTGCATGCCGCCGTCGATCTGATGAATCGGGCGCACCTCGATGCCCTCGGCGTCCATCGCCACGATGAACATCGAGATGCCGGCGTGCTTGGGCGCCTCGGGATTGGTGCGGGCGATGACGACGCCGTAGTCCGAGACGTGCGCCAGGGTGGTCCAGACCTTCTGGCCGCTCAGCACCCAGGTGTCGCCGTCGCGCTCCGCCTTGGTCTGCAGGCTGGCGACATCGGAGCCGGCGCCCGGCTCGGAGAACATCTGGCACCACACGGTGCGCGCCGCGATGTTGTCGGCCAGATACGCCGCCTTCTGGTCGTGGGTGCCGTACTCGAAGAGCATCGGCAGGCACATGCCGTGGCTGATCGTCAGCTCGCTGGTCATGTCGGGGTACTGGGCGTAGGTCTCGCGCCAGATCCGCTCGTGCTCCTTGCCGAGCCCGGCGCCGCCGTACTCGACGGGGTAGGTGATCCCGGCGAGGCCCGCCGCGGCCAGCTCGCCCTGGAACTGCTTGGCCTGAGCGAGCCTGGCGGTGCCCCGGGGGTCGGGGTCGCCGTCGAGGCGGATGCCCGTGGCGTGCTCGTCGAGAAAGGCCCGACAGCGCGCCCTGAATTCCTCGGCCTCCGATGCGGACATGGCGGGTGCAGGCATGGTGCTCGCTGACATGGGCAAGACCCTATAGAGGTTGCGCGCCCAGCGGCCTATCCGCGCCGGCCTCCGTGGGTCTCCGCTGGTCTCCGCGGGCCTCCGCTGCAGCGGGCCGCCGTCGCCCGGCGATCAGCAGCGCCGACGAGCCGCCGCCTCGTCGTCGCCGGCTCGGACCGCCGAAAAATTTTGTGGAGCTGGAGGGAATCGAACCCTCGTCCGTCAGGTGGTTGACCGAGTCGCTACGACCATTCCCGTGGCTCAGACTTGCGGCTGTCTGCTCGCCGGGTCGAGAGGGCGGTCTGCCCTGCCGCCGGGGCTTTCCCCGATGTCAGCGGTCTTTCCCGGCTGTCAGCGGTCTTTCCCTGCTGTCCACCACCGCTTCTGGTGCCAGGCTGCGGTGATCCGGCCCCGCCCGGCATTGCTGCCGAGCTGTGACTCTAAGCCGCTGATCTGGTCAGACCGGATCAGGCGGCAAGAGCGAGATCGTCGGTATCGGCGTCTCTTGGGTGCCCCGTTTTGGGAGTCTGAGCAACTCCGGTCGCACTCCGGTGCATCCTGGTCCCGACGTCGAAACCGATCAGCCCCTTTGCGAAATGTCTCGCATTTCAAACTGCTGCGCGGCTCTCACCGCACGGCCATCACCCTAGCGCCTCGGTGTGACACTCAGCTCCCCACTGCCCGGGAACCAGGCGACGGCGGCCGAGGACACGGCCTCTCGGCATGGCTGCGAGCCATGGCCGACAGGCGGATACTTGGAACTTACGCCGTAGAGATCTAACGTCTAGGCCATGACCGACACCGCCCCCGTCCATACCGCCGACACCGACACCGCCGACAACGGCGCCGCCGCGGCCCCCGCGCCCGACGCCCCCGTCGACATCCACGAGCCCGAGGCGCTCGCCACGAAGGAGGAGATCTGGGCACCCGGCGGCCCGGTGGAGGACTGGGCCACCGACTACGACATCCGCGACCAGGCCTACGTCGACGACCCGGTGCCCATCTGGGCCGAGATGCGCGAGCGCTGCCCGATCGCCCACACCGAGCGCCTCGGGGGATCGTGGAACCCGACCCGCTTCGACGACCTGCGCGAGATGTCCAAGATGGTGCCGGAGCTGTCGTCGAGGCAGGTGCTGGTCTTCCCGGCAGCGCCCGGCACGCCCGAGATGTCGCGCTACGAGCAGCAGATCGCGGCTGCGCCGATCACCGCCGACCCGCCGATCCACACCTGGACGCGGCGCATGCTGCTGCCCACCTTCGCCCCCAAGGCGGTGCTGCGCTACAGCGAGTACACCTCCGAGCTCTGTCACTCGCTGATCGACGGGTTCATCGAGAGCGGGCGCTGCGACGGTGCCGTCGACTACTCCCAGCAGATCCCGCCCAGGGTGATCGCCCACATGATCGGCGTGGATGAGTCCATGGCCGACAGCTTCGTGGAGTGGGTCAACGGCCTGCTCGGGGAGGGCCTCAACGACCCGGAGCTGCGCCTGGCCAGCCGCGACTCGCTGATCAACTTCATCAGCGCCGAGGTGGAGAGCCGCATGACCGATCCCCGCGACGACCTGCTCACCGAGCTGTTGCACATGGAGATCGACCACCCCGAGGCCAAGATCACGCCTGCGGTGGTGATCGGGATCACCAACCTGCTGATCGTCGCCGGGATCGACACCACCTGGAGCTCCATCGGTTCGGCGCTTTGGCATCTGGGCACCAACCCCGAGGACCGCAGGCGCCTGGTGGACGAGCCGGAGCTGCTGCCCACCGCGGTGGAGGAGTTCCTGCGCTACTACGCGCCGGTCACGATGGCGCGTGTGGCCGATGAGGACATCGAGATCGGCGACGTGTGCATCCACCGCGGCGACAAGGTGCTCATGAACTTCCCCGCCGCCAACCACGACCCCGAGCACTTCGAGCGGCCCGACGAGTTCGTCATCGACCGACAGCGCAATCGCCACATCGCCTTCGGGTCCGGAATCCACCGCTGCGCGGGCTCCAACCTGGCCCGCCTGGAGATGACCACGGCGCTGAAGGTCTGGCTCGAGCGGATCCCGGTCTTCGAGGTCAGCGACCGCGAGGCCATGAAGTGGGTCGGCGGTCAGGTGCGCGGCCCCCGGGTGATGCCGATGTCGTTCCCGCCCGGCGAGAAGCGCTGAGCGCTGACGGCGGCTCCCCCGGGCCATTTGCTGACGCAGGCCGGGGGAGAGGCGTTGAGGATCAGCGGCGGCGGTGGCGGGCGATCGCTCGCTGCGCCTCGCGATCCGCGTCGCGTTCGGCTATCGCCTGACGGCGGTCGTACTGGCGGCGGCCCCGCGCCAAGGCGAGGCTGAGCTTGGCCCGGCCTTTGAGGAAGTAGAGGCTCAACGGGACCAGGGCGAGCCGTTCCTGGTCGAGGCGCGCCGAGAGCCGGTCGATCTCGCTGCGGTGGGCGAGCAGCTTGCGCCGCCGGGCAGGCTCGTGGGCGAAGGCGGCCGCGGAGTGCGAGTAGACCGCGATGTGCAGCCCGACCAGCCAGAGCTCGCGCTGGTAGACGATGGCATAGGCCTCGGCGAGGTTGGTCTTGGCTTCGCGCAGCGACTTCACCTCGCTGCCCCGCAAGACGATGCCGCATTCGTGGATCTCCAGGATCTCGTAGTCGCGCCGCGCTGTGGGGTTGGTGGCCACCACCTGCGCACCAGGCGGGACCTGGCGCTTCTGCTGCGACTTGGCCATGACCGCCACGCTACATCCGCACCCGCCGGGCGCTCCGAGATGCCCGGCTAGCCTGCCTCCGATGCTGCGCATTCCGGCCCGGATCCACGCCGAGATGCTGGCGCACGCCATAGCGGGGCTTCCCAACGAGGCCTGCGGGCTGCTGGCCGGCCCCGCCGGCACCGACGACATTGGCGGTCCCGCCGACGGCGCTGCCGATCCTGCCGACGGCGAGGTGACGTCGTTCGTGCCGCTGGCCAACGCAGCCGAGTCCGCCGACATCTATCGGCTCGACCCTCACGAGATGATGGCCGCCGAGCGCAGCGTGGAGCAGGCGGGCCAGGCCCTGATCGGCGTGATGCACAGCCACACCCGCACGACCGCCTACCCGTCGCCGACCGACGTCGACGACGCCTCGCGTTTCGACCCGTTCGGCTCGTGGCGTTTCGTGATCGTCTCGCTCAAGCACCCTGAGCCTGCGCTGCGCTGCTATCGCATCCTCGACGCCGAGATCACCGAGGAGACCGTGACCGTGGTCGGCGCCCAGCCGCGGCTATAATCCCTACCGACTTGATCGGGATTAGGTTCTGCGGTCGGGGATCGTCGAGACCGGGACTTCGAGCGTCGCACCGTGAAGCAAGCCAACAGCCATCGCTCGGTCGTGCACGGCGACGTGCTGGACCTGATCGGCCACACGCCGGTCGTCGACGTGAGCGCGCTCAGCGCCAACCCCGACGTGCGCATCCTGGTCAAGCTCGAGGGCCAGAACCCCAGCGGCTCGGTGAAGGACCGCATCGCCAAGGCCATGGTGCTCGCGGCGGAGGCCGACGGCACCCTCGCGCCGGGCAAGACGATCATCGAGCCGTCGTCGGGCAACACCGGCATCGCCCTGGCCATGATCGCCCGCCTGCGCGGCTATCCGATCAGCATCGTGATGCCCGAGAACGTCTCGCCGGAGCGCCCCAGGATGCTCGAGCTCTTCGGCGCCGAGATCATCGCCACCCCCGGCTCAGAGGGCAGCAACGGGGCGGTGCGCCGTGCTATGGAGCTCGCCGACGAGCACCCGCAGTGGGTGTTCTTGCACCAGTACGCCAATGAGGCCAACCCCATGGCCCACTACGAGACCACCGGCCCCGAGATCCTCGCGGCGGTGCCCGAGATCAGCCATTTCACAGCCGGGCTGGGCACCAGCGGCACCCTGATGGGCGTCGGGCGCTTCCTCAAGGACAACCTCGACGGCGTGCAGGTGCTCGCCGTGGAGCCGCCCGCCGGGGAGACGGTCGACGGCTTGCGCAGCCTCGAGGACGGCTATGTGCCGCCGATATACGACAAGTGGGGCGGCTTCGAGCTGCTCGACGGCAAGCGCATCGTGCGCGCCCGCGAGTCGATCGAGACGGTTCGGGCGCTGGCAGGCCTGGGGATCTTCGCGGGCCTGTCGTCGGGCGCGGCGCTGGCCGGGGCGCTGCGCACCGCCGAGCGCATCGACAGCGGCACGATCGTGGCCCTGGCGGCCGACGGCGGCTGGAAGTACCTCTCCAGCGGGGCCTGGACCGACGACCTCGACCAGGCCGCCGAACGCGCCGAGGGCATCATCTACTTCTGAACCGGGCCTCCTGAGCCCACTGAGCTGTGCCCTCCTGAGCGGTGCTCGGGCCGCCGCGGGGCAGCAGGTGCCTGCTCGCGCCTGCGGTCACTCCAGCACGGTGGCCGAGGCGGTGCGCACTATCTGAGCGGACCCGAAGCGGCTGCCCAGCGCGGGCGCCATCACGAACTCCACCGTCGCCCGAAGCCTGACGCTGATGCGGGGCCGGCCCCAGCGGTCGTCGTCGATGACCACCGCCTCGACGACGGCATCGGGCATCGGGCCGGAGCGCACCGACGCCTCGGCGATCGACCGTGCCGCATCATCGTCGAAGACGATGCCTCTTCCGGCGCGCAGGGCGTCTATGTCGAGAGCGCCGAGAGCGTCGTTGGCAGCCGAGGCGGCGGCCGCCTCGAGGTCCCTGCCGCGCAGCGCCAGCAAGGAGAAGTCGACGGTCAGCGCGCCCAGCACGATCACGATCAGCACCGCCGCGGGGAACAGCAGCAGCACCGTGCCCCGCTCGCCGCTCAGCACCGCACCGCCCCAGCGATGCCGTCGCGGAACGGGTCGATCAGCTCGCTGTGCGTGCTGCTGACAGCGCTGAGGGCGCCGAGGCCGCCGATGAACGGCAGGCTGATGACGGGCACCTGATAGCTCACGGTGATCGAGACCCGTCCGCAACGGGCGAAGCCCCGGTCCAGCAGCGGGGCGCCGATCGTCGCCCTGGGGCCTGCGCGTCCGTAAGCGGCGAGCGCTTGGCGGCCTGCCGTGGCCGACGCCGCGGTCGCGGCGGGCAGGTCGTCGCTCTCCACGAACGCCCGGGCCGCCTCGCGGGCGGCGCCGCTGACGGCCATCTTGGCGTCGATCACGCCCCACACGTTGGCCAGCAGCAAGGTCACCGACACGAAGACCAGGAACCCGAACGGCAGCACCTCCATGCCGCCGACCTGGCCACGATCCCCGCGGCACCGTCGGGCCTCCGGCCGGAGAGGCCCGCGACGCTCGGCCGGCAGGCGACGGGAGCGGATCGGCGCTCGCATCATCGCGGCTGCTCGGTGCGCACTGTGATCGTGCGGTCGAGGCTCGCCAGCGATCCGAGCCCGGCCATTCGCGGCGGCAGCACGCTCGGGTGGTCGGCCTGCACCCGCAGGCGCACGCTGCGGGGATCCGTGCAGGTCCAGGTCAGGCTCACGCCGGCTGCAGTTGCGTAGTCCCCGAGCGCATCCGCGAAGGCCCTCTCGGCGGCGGGCACCGCGGCGCAGCGGCTCGCCGCTGAGTCGAAGCCGGCCACGCTGCGCGCCGCGTCGTAGGCGGCCGAGGTGACCATCGACGTCGCATACAGGTTGAACAGGATCTGCACCGCCGCGAACATCAGCAGCAGGAACACCAAGAGCCCCGCGCTGGTGCCGAGCAGGCCCGCGCCCCGTTCGCGCTCGTCGCCCCAGTCGGGCTGGTAGTGCCGTTCGGGCTGGTCGTGCCGTTGGCGCTCGTCGGCCCAGTCGGGCTGGTCGTGCCGTCGGCGCTCGTCGCCGCCGAGGCTGTCACGGCCACGCGCGCGTTCGCTGCGGAGACTGCTGTCTCCCCACGATGGGCGCGCGCGGCCGCGACGGGCCTCGCCGGTCGGCCGGCGCCTGGCGCCGAGGACGGCTGGACGCATGCGCTCAGCCGCCGCCGATCCTGTTCACCTCGTTGGTGATGTTGGTCTCGGCGTTGTTCCAGATGGTGTTGAAGGCGACCCACATCCCGGCGCCGAGGAAGGCGATGATCAGCACGGCGATGGCGGTGCTGATCACCCCCTCGCCGCGGTCGCCGACTAGGCGTCGGCGGCGCTCGCTCAGGGCGGTCTGGGTGGCGATTGTCAGCATCCGGATCCTGGTCCGGACGCATGCGGCGGTGCTCATGACGTGCTCCTTGGTCTCACTTGTCTGTGATGATTCGGGGGAAGCATCGAGATGAGTGGCGGTGCCGCGCAGTGGCGGGGCCTCGCCGTGCCGCTCAGGCGGCGAAGAGGGTCAGGGCATCGACGAACGGCGTGCCCATCAAGAGCACCCCGGGAACGAGCGCGGCCACCGTGACCGGCACCCACACCTGCTGGTTGCGGCGCTCGATCGACTCGAGCAGCTCGCGTTGAGCCTGGCGGCGGACCGAGCGGGCCTCGTCCGATATGAGCCTGCCCAGGTCCGTGGCCTCGCGGTTCAAGGCGAGCACCGAGATCAGGCGGTCAAGCTCCTCCACGCCCGCCAGCTCGCCCCATTCGCGCAGCGCCTCGGCTTCGGAGAGTCCCTGGCGCATGCGGCTGCGGACCCGGCCGAGGTCCGCAGCGCAGGCCCCCGTGCCCCGTGAGGCGATGCGCTCGATGGCGCTGCTCAGCGACCAGCCGGCGGACGTCAGGGTGCCGAGCTGCTCGGCCACCACCGGCAGCTCGGTGAAGATGCGCCGCTGCCAGCGAGCCGAGGCCGAGTCGAGCTGGCGCTCGAGGAACAAGAAGGCGAGCAGCGGGCTGCCGAGCACGAACAGCGCTGCGAAGACCGTCGGCAGCCCGGCCAGGGTGGCGACCAGCCCGGCTGCGACCATCGCCGCGGCCGACCAGCCGAGCTGGCGGACCCGGAAGCGGCCGGCGTCCAGCGGCGAGTGGATGCGGCTCAGGCGCACGCCGAGCTCCTCGCTGACGCCGAACAGCCTGGCCGCCCGCTCGCCGATCGCCTGGCAGCCCGCGACCAGCGCCTCGGCCGTGAAGGCAAGCGACGACAGGCCTTCGTAGGACGCCGCGGCGCCGGCGGGGCCATAGGGCGCCAGCCGTCGGGTCAGCGACGGGCGCTTGAACCAGCGCAGCTCCGACAGCAGCAGAGTCAGGCCTGCGAAAGCGGCCAGCGCGACCAGGATGAGCAGGCGGCTCACTCGCAGAACACCCTCTCGCTCTCGGGCAGGCGCATGATGCGGCCGGCCCAGAACCAGCAGCCGACGACCAGCAGCAGGGCCACCAGCACGATGGCCTGGCCGGTGCCGCTCTGATAGGCGTCGCGGCCGTTGCCGATGGAGACGCCCGCCAGGGCCATCCCGAAGGGCACCACCAGCACGAAGACCCGCGCGAAGCGGGCGCCGGCCTGGCGGGAGCGGGCGTCCTTGCGGCCTGCGAAGTCGGCGAAGCGGTCCTCGGCGAGCGTCTCGAGCCGCTCGTCGAGGTCGTGGCCGCCGAGCTCGTGGGCGATGAGCAGCGCCTCGCAGACCATGTCGGCGCTGGGGTCGGCGAGCTGTTCCTTGAGCAGGCCGGCGGCCTTGGCGAGGTCGGTGGTCAGCCTGTACTCGCGGTGGGCGGCCTCGAAGGCCGGGCGCATCTCCGCGGGGGCACGCCCGCCGACGTCGAAGAGAGCCTGGGGGATCGAGCGGCCCATCGAGCCGGTCTGCAGGCGGATCTCCTCGATCATGCGAGGCCAGGCGTCCTGTGCCAGGCTGCGTCTGCCGGCGCGCCGCGAGCGGTAGGTGCTCACCGGGAAGGTCGCCGCGAACCCGCCGAGCGCCAGCGACGCGGGCACGCCGCCGAAGACGGCGAAGCCGACCAGCGCGCCGCCGGCGAAGAGCAGGCCGACGGCTGCCGCGAACTGGCCGGCCTTGACGCCGCCGAGCCCGGCCCGGCCCATCCATGCAGCCAGGCGCGGGGGCTTCGGGCCGTGCTGTTCGCCGAGGCCCCCGCCGAACCCGAGGCCCTGCCAGCGCAGCGCCAGAGCCGTGTAGAGCCAGAACGTGCCCAGCCCGGCAAGCGCAGCGACCCCCAGCCCGCTCACGGGGCAATCCCCTGAGCGGTGGCGTCCGTCGAGGGGCTGCGCGGCGAGTGGCTGTGCGCTGAGTGACTGCGCGGCGAGTGGCTGTGGGCCGACTGGCTGTCTGCGGCAGGGCTCTCAGCTGCGGCCAGCAGCGCGTCCATGTCGATGCCGGCTGCGTCGAAGGCTGCCTTGGCGCGCAGCGGCCTGTTGCCGGTGCGCGCGAGCGCGGCGTCGGGCCGGGTCCTGGCGAACACCTCGGTGACGGCGAACTGGCCGCCCGCGGCGTCCCCGGCGAGATCCTCGGTGCAGGCGATGGTGTTGACGCGCGGCCCGTCGGGCGTGCGCACGCAGTGGACCACCACATCGACGGCCTCGCTCACCAGGCTGGTGAGAGCCGACATCGGCAGCTCGTTGCTGGTGTCGGCGAGCTGGCAGATGAAGCGCAGACGGGTCAGCGCCTGCGACGCCGAGCCGGCGTGGATCGTGGTGAAGCCCTTGACCCCGCTGGAGAGGGTGAGCAGCAGGGGCAGAGCCTCGCGGTCGCGCACCTCGCCCACGACGGCCACGTCCGGCGCCATGCGCAGGAAGCCCGCGACCAGCCTGCGCAGGTCGACGGCGGGCCGGTCGGCACGCGGCGGGCGGGTCTGCATGCTGGCCACATTGGGCAGCGGTATGTCGGCCTCGAAGACCTCCTCGGCGACCACGACCCGCAGCGACGGGTCGAGCTCGGCGGCGCAGCAGTTCAGCATCGTGGTCTTGCCGGCGCCGGGCGCGCCCGCGAAGACGATGGTCAGGCGCGCCCGCACGCAGTGGCGCAGGAAGTCCGCGGCCCCCTCGCTGAGCATGTGCCGACCCACGAGCTCGTCCAGGCTGCGGAAGGTCACGCCCGTGAACTTGCGGATGTTGACCATCACGTGGCCCCCGCGGGCCACGTCGCCGTGGACGATGTGGATCCGGGCGCCGTCGTCGAGCTGGGCGTCCTGGAGGCCCTCGGCGGGATCGAGCTTGCGGTGGGCGGCCGAGGCGTCGTCGAGCACTTTGGTGAGGGTGCGCACCACGTGCTCGTCGTCGTGGAAGACCTCGCTGTGGTAACCCGACGGGCTGCGGTGGCGCTTGACGAAGATGGCGTCGGGAGCGTTGATCATCACCTCCCACACGTCGGGGTCCTCCAGCAGCGGCGCCAACGGCCCGTAGCCGGCGAGGTTGCGCATGGCCCGCTCAGTCACGAGATCGGGATCGGCGAGCGGCTGGGAGCGCAGGCCGCGGCGGCAGTCGTCGTTCCAGCGCTCGACCTCGGAGTCGACCAGCGCGGCGAGGGCGGCGTGCGCCTCGGAGGTGTCCAGATCGAGGGCCTCCTGCTTGGCGCGGGCCTGCACGAGCTGCTCGATCTCCACCAGGGGAGTGCGCGGCGCGGCGCTCATGGCGCCTGCTCGGTGAAGCTGCCCAGCGAGCCGGGCAGCACGGCAACCGGGCGCAGGGCACCGCGGCCCGGCGTCTGGCGGTGCCCGCAGGCGGAGAACCGACGCTCGCTGTGCTCGTGGACCAGGTCGACGATCGCGGCCGGGACGCCGAAGCCGTCGGTTATCCGGTCGTCGAGATCACGGCGCTCGGGCAGCAGCACGGGATCGGCGACGATCTCGGGGGTCTCGCCGTTGCTCGACAGCGCTGCGAGCGCCTTGAGCAGGTCGGCTCGCCGCTGAGGCATACGCGGCGCCTTGTTGACGACGGGCACGATCCGGTCGGCGGGCACTCCGAAGGCCAGGATGTCGCGCAGCGTGCGGGCCAGGCTGTGGATGCCCTTGGCGCTCCAGGTGCCGACCGCCAGCACCAGGTCGGCTCGGCACAGCGTGGCCCGTGCGGCCATGTTGCGGTCCTCCACGTCGACCGAGCCGGTCTCGGCCTCGCCCTCGAGGTCGGCGTCGACGTCGGCGACCACGTGGCGGTAGAAGCGGAGCAGGCTGTCCAGCGAGGCGTCGAAGGCATGGCGGCGCAGCGCCGTCCAGTCACGGTGGCGGCGCAGCCCCAGCAGCAGGTGATATCCCCGCTGGGGGGTGTCGAAGACCACGTCGTTGATCCCCTCGGATGCGACGCGGCCCATGCGATGCGCCTCGATCAGCTCCAGCAGGCCCGGCACCACGTCGCGGGCGTCGTGAAGCATCGCCTGCTCGCCGTGGCGTGCGAAGTCCGCCAGCAGCACCAGCCCTCGGTCCGACGGCCTCTTGGAGAGGGCCTGGGCCAGCGCCATGGCCACGATCGAGGTGCCCGATCCGCCCGGACCTGTGACCGCCAGCAGACGGCCGCCCCAGCCGGTGTCGACGGCAGGCGCCTCGACGGGAAGGCTCGGCGACGACACGCGCCGGATCGGCCGGGCGTGCTCGCGCAGCGTCTTCATCAGCTCTTCGGGCTCGAAGGCGCCCGAGAGCCGGTCGGCTACTCCGAGGTCGGCCCAGTCGCGCTCGGTCGGAGGGTCGACCACGATGACCGCGGCGCCCGAGGCTGCGCACTCCCGGACCAGGTCGCGGCCGAAGCCGCTGACGTTGCCTCCCACCAGCAGCGCCGAGTAGACCCGGCCCCCGGCGATGCGGGCGCGGACCTCGTCCGCGCTGACGCACTTCACGAACTCGACGGGCACCGCCGCGGCGGTGGCCCAGTGGGCGAGCCGGCTGAACCACTGGGCGCGGGGGTGGGCGAAGCCGAGCACCAGCCAGCGATCTCCGGGATTGGCTGCGGTGCTGCTCATCGGCCCTGCTCGCTTTCGTCTGGGGACTGTCCCCCCGCCGTCTGGCGCTCGACCGGCCCGGCGGGTTCGCCAGTCTCGGCGGCCTCGGCGGTCTCGATGAACTCCGCTGCCTCGACGGCCTCGGCGAACACGGCGGACTCGACAGACTCGACAGACCCGGCGAACCCGGACTCGGCAGGCTCGAGCCGCCAGGCGGTCTGGGTCGACTCGGGGAAGACATCGTCAATGGCACGTGTGGAGCGCACGATCGTGAGCTCCGCGGTCTGGGTTGCGTGCGCGATCTCCAGAACCGTGCGAGCGTCGGGGACGGCCAGGGTCATGACGCCCAGGCCGCCGGCCCGCAGATGCTCGGGCTCGCTGTCGACGCTGAGCACCACGGCATCCTCGACTGCGACGTAGGTGCGCTCGCCCAGCGTGCCCAGCACCGTGACCCGGTCGCCTCTGACCAGCCCGGCGGGCGTGCGCTCCAGGGGGATGGCGAAGGCCAGCTCGTGGATCGACGACTGCGGCTCGCCGTCGACCAGCGGGGCCGCGATCAGATCGTGTCGCGACAGCAGCTCCCCGGCCCGCAGGTCGCGCAGCGCAGTGGCGCCGTCGAGCCCCTCGGTCCCCGTCAGCGAGGCGCCGGCGAGCTGCTCGCTGAGCTCCAGGGGCTCCAGCCTGACCGCATCGGGCGACAACGGCTCGCCCACCGCCACGTCCCGGTCGAGCACCAGGTACGAAGTGGAAGGCCCGTCGTAGCCCGAGGTCGCCAGGCCGAAGGCGCCCAGCGCGGCAAGCGTCACCAGCAGTGCCCCGACCAGGGCCCGTGCGCTCGGCATGCTGCGCCGGGCAGTGATCGCGTGCAGTGGCCGGACCGTCGTTTCGGGTGGTTCTGTCACATGCAATGACATCTCAGACCTCGCGATGCTCAGCGTCTTCTCAGCGTTTTCGGAACCCCCGTCGAGCCGCCGATTGCGAATCTAGCGCAAATCACGCCGATATCAACGCGAGTCTGCTAAATTACACTCATGTCAGAAAATATCGTATGGCTCAGCACCAAGAAGACCGCCGAGCGGCTCGGCATCACGGTCCGCACCGTGTACCGCTTCGTCGACGAAGGCAGGCTGCCCGCCTACAAGTTCGGGCGCGTGATCCGGATCAAGGAGCGGGACGTCAACGTCTACATCGAGCGCTGTCGCGTGCAGCCCGGCTCGATGAGCCACCTCTACCCAGAGGCAGGCGGCGTCGAGGCCGAGGCCGACAGCCCAAGCTGAGCCGAGCCCACAGTCAGCCCGAGGACCGAGCGAGCCGACTGGCCGCGTGTCGTCAGCGCGCGCCGGTCGTGTTCTCGGCGCGCGCTCTGGCTGCCCGACTACCCTGGGAGTGCCGGTTTCAGCGCGACGCCGGCAGCGCACCCCGAGGAGTAAGCAGCCATGGTCCTGTTCCAAAACGACCCGTTCCGCGAAGTCGACGCCGTCCTGGGGCGCCTGACAGGCACCCGGCGAGCCGCAGGCAGCTCGTCGATGGCAATGGACGCCTACCGGCGCGGCGACAACATCTGGGTTCACCTGGATCTCCCTGGCGTGTCCGCCGACAGCATCGACATCGACCTGGAGCGCAACGTGCTGACCGTCAGCGCGGTGCGGGGCTGGCCCAGCACCGACGACGACCAGCCGATCGTGGCCGAGCGGTTCCAGGGCACCTACACCCGCCAGGTGCATCTCGGCGACAGCCTCGACGCCGAGAGCATCGAGGCCAAGTACATCGACGGCGTGCTCACCCTGCGCATCCCGGTCGCCGCCAAGGCCCAGCCGCGCAAGATCGCGGTGAACACACGCAGCGAGGTCATCGACGTCGGCGACTGAGGCCCAGGGCCGACGCCCGAGGCCGCCCGCTCACGACGCCGCTTGCGATGCCCGAGTCCGCCATGCCGCCCGATGCCGACGAACCGATCGGGCTGCAGGACGCCTACGCGGTCTCCTCCCCGGAGGACAACCGCAGGCTGTACGCACGCTGGGCCGACACCTACGAGAGCGGCTTCATCGCCCCGCGCGGCTACCGCTACCACAGCCACGTGGCGCAGGCCTACGCCGAGGGCGGCGACCTGGCGGGGCCGGTGCTCGACGTGGGCTGCGGGACCGGGCTCGTGGGCACGGAGCTGCGCCGCTGCGGGGTGGTCGACATCGACGGCGTCGACCTCTCAGCGGAGATGCTCGCCAAGGCCGGCGAGAAAGACCTCGACGGGCCGGTGTATCGCAGCCTCTTCGAGATCGATCTCACCGAGCCGCTCGGGATAGGCGATCACAGCTACGCCGGGGTCGTCTCGGCGGGCGTGTTCACCCACGGCCATCTGCCGCCTGAGCCGCTCGGCGAGCTGATCCGGGTGGCCATGCCGGGGGCACGCTTCGCGATCGGGGTCAACGCCGCCCACTGGGACGAGCTCGGCTTCGGCGCCTGGTTCGACGCGGCCGTGGCGGCGGGCCGGATCGGGCCCTACGAGCTGCGCAGGGTCGACGTCTATGCGGGATCGGATCCCGAGACGCCCGACGAGTGGGCCAATCTGGTGCTGTTCAGCCGGGCCGCGGCGGGCTGAGCAACCGGCGAGCGGGGCCTCCGAAGCCGCCGCCGTACAGGACGCAGCCTCCGGGTCCGTTGTCGCAGAGGGACCCAGCCTCAACAGACGCCGCGAGATGCCTCGGCGATGGCGGTGGCCGCAGCCTCGGGCCCTTGCGCGGTCAGCTCTGAGTTGAAGACCTCGGCGGCCACGAAAGGGTCGCTGCCGATCCGGTCCAGCGTCTCGAAGACCGAGGCGAAGTCCACGACGCCCTCGCCGGGCAGCAGCCGTGCGGTCATGGCCTCGGTCTCGCAGTCGTCGCCCGGCTCGGCGGCGGCATCGCAGATCTGCACGTAGGCCACTCTCTCACCGGGCAACGAGCCCAGCAGGTCCAGGTCCGGGCCGCCGGGCTGGCGTACCCAGTGCCAGGTGTCGAGCAGCACCGTGGCGTTGGCGCAGCCGGTCTGTTCGCACAGCTCGTTGGCGGCTGCGAAGCTGGCCACTCCGGTCCAGGGCAGGAACTCCAGCGCGATGGCCATGCCGGCGGTGCCCGCCCGCTCGGCGATCGATGCCAGCCCGGCGACCGCCGCGCCGTGGTCGGCGACCGGCCCCAGGCAGGCCGCGCCTATGAGCCCGGCGCCCAGCTCGGCGCCGATGCCGACCAGCGAGTCGATCTCGGCGTTCAAGGCATCCGACGGGCCGTCGACCCAGCCGATCGAAGCCTCCACGCATCGCACGTCCAGCCCCGAGGCCCGCACTGCGGACGCCGCGCCGTCGCCTGCGAACATCACGTGGAACCCCCAGAGGCTCAGCGAGTCGAAACCCGCGGCGGCGCTGGCATCGAGATAGCTGCGCAGGATGTCGCCGTCGATGGTGAAGGGATCGGCAAGTAGCGTGGAAGCGCAGATGCCGAGGTGCCGTCGGGTCATGGCGCGATTGTCGCGCCGGGTCCCCGGCTGGCCAAGTCTGAGCGGACGGCGAGGCTCTCTCCGGGCAATGCCGGTTGGGAGCGCAAACCGCGGGCCGGCTATGGTGAGCGCCCGATGCAGCAGCGGGAGAAGCGACGCCGGTGAGCAGCCCAGAAGCGACGCCCGTGAGCGGTCCAACAGACGCGGCTGACCCGCCGACAGGGCGCATGCGGGGCCGGGTGGCGGTCATCACCGGCGCGAGCGGCGGCATCGGCTCAGCCACCGCCGAGCGCTTCGTGCGAGAAGGCGCCCAGGTGATAGCGGCCGACATCGACGACGAGCGGGGAGCGGAGCTGGTCGAGACTCTCGGCGACCATGCGAGCTTCGCTCACTGCGACGTGGCCGACCCCGCTCAGGTCTCAGCCGTGGTCGACGAAGCCGTCGCCGAGCACGGCCGCATCGACGTGATGTTCAACAACGCCGCGACCTCGACCGGCGGCTACGTGGCCGATCTCGACCTCGACGGCTTCGACCGCTCGATGAAGGTGATGCTGTCGGGCCCGCTGCACGGCATGCAGGCCGCACTGCCGCACATGGCTCGCCAGGGCGGCGGCTCGATCGTGTCCACCTCGTCGGTCTACGGGCTGATCGCGTCGCCCGCCAACGCGCCCTACTGCTCGGCCAAGGCGGCCCTGCTCAGCCTGACCAGGGTCGCGGCCGTCGAGTACGGGCGCCTCGGCATCCGGGTCAATGCCATCTGTCCGGGCGTGGTCGACACGCCGATGTGGGAGCAGGTGAAGAGCATCGGCCTGATCGACGAGGCAGCCGTGGCCGAGATGGCGCCCATCGGGCGGCTGATCCGGCCGTCGGAGATCGCCGATCTGGTGCTGTTCCTGGGCTCAGAGGAGTCCAGCGCCATCACCGGGCAGGCGATCGTGATCGACGGCGGCATCACCTGCGAGGTCAACCTCACCGGCGTGCCCCGGCTCGGCCTGGACGGCTAGGCGATGCGGCATCTCAGCAGCGCCGAGATCGAGGCCGGTTTGGACAACGTGCGCCAGTCTCCCGCAGACGAAGGGACGCTGGATCTGATCGTGGCGCGCCCCGCCGTCGACGAGCGCGTGTTGCTGGATGAGGGGCGTCTCGATGCCGCAGACGGCCTGGTTGGCGACGACTGGCGCCGTCGGCCGTCGAGGACCAGCGCGGAGGGCGGCCCGCACCCGTTGATGCAGATCGCCATCGCCAACACCCGCTTCCTGTCCGTGCTGGCGGCATCCGCCGACGAGATCGCCTTGGCCGGCGACCAGCTCATCGTCGATCTCGACCTCAGCGAGGCCAACCTGCCGGCGGGCACGGTGCTGCACGTCGGCGAGGCGACGCTGGAGATCACCGACGAGCCCCACCGCGGCTGCGCCAAGTTCAGCGCCCGCTACGGCCTCGACGCCCTGCGCACGGTCAACTCCGAGACACACAAGGCGCTGCGCCTGCGCGGCGTCTACGCACGGGTCACGAGCGGCGGAGTCGTGCGCCTAGGCGACCCGATCCGCAAAGGCCGCTGACGACAAGGGCCGAGCGCCGAGATGAACGCCGCGACCAGCTCCGTCGGACGCATCGACGACATGGACATCGGCTCGATGAAGCTGGCCCGGGTAGGCGAGCGCCGGGTCGTGGTGATCCGAACCGCCTCGGGCGTGTACGCCCTCGACAACGCCTGCCCGCATCAGGGCTACGGTCTCGTCGGCGGCGCTCTCGATGGCGAGCTGCTCACTTGCCAGTGGCACAACTGGAAGTTCCGGGTCGGCGACGGGGCCTGCGTGGTCGGCGAGGAGGACGTGGAGTGCCACCAGACCGAGGTGGTCGACGGCGAGATCCTGGTCACCGTCGTCGAGCGCAGCGCGCAGGAGGCCCGTGCTCGTCTGTGGCCGTCGCTGTGCCAGGGCTTCGAGAACAACTACGTGGGCCAGATGGCACGCGACACCGCCCGGCTCTTGAACGCGGGCGCCACAGCCGCCGACATCGTGTGGCAGGGCGTGGCCATCGCCTCGCCCCGAGAGGAGTACGGCATCGGCCATGCGCTGGCCATGGCAGCTGACTGCCTGAGCATCTCGGACCTCTACGAGGGCGACGACAAGACGCTGCCGGTGCTGCAGGCGCTGTCGGGGCTGGCGGAGACCACCCGCAACCGCGCACCTCGCTCCCTGCCGCCCGGCGACGCCTCGGTCGACCTGCTCGCCGCCATCGAGGCAGGCGACCATGACGCGGCGCTGGGCTCTGTGGTCGGGCGGCTTCGCCAGGGCGCCATGCCGGCCGAGCTGCGGCGGGAGATCCTGGAGTTCGTCGGCTCGCATCACCTCAGCTACGGCCACGGCGCCATCTACACCCAGAGGACCTTCGAGCTTCTGGAGCGGGTGGGCTGGGACCGGGCCGAGGATCTGCTGCCGTGGCTCGTGAGCGCGCTGGTGTATGCCACCCGCGAGGACTCCTTGCCCTACATGCGTGAGGCGGTCCGGCTCATCTCCGATGCCGATCGCGAGGCCATGGTCGCAGCGCCCGACTGGCGTGCGAGCGGCTGGGAGGACAGCGACGGCGCCTTGCGCAGCACCATCCTGGAGGCGTCGCAGGCCCCGATCGCAGAGGCCGTCGAGGCGGTGCTGGCCGGTGCGGGCGTCGACGGCCTGCTCTCGGCGGTGTCGCTGGCCGTCAGCGAGCGCCTGCTGCGCTATGACCATGCCGTCGAGTTCGATCCCGCGGTCGACTTCGGCTGGCTCGACATCACCCACGGCCTCACCTACGCCCGCGCTGCTCGCTGGGCCTTCGCTGCCGATCCCTGCCCGGCAACGGCGCGCCTGGCGCTGTTCGCGGTGTTCCTCGCGCACGACACCGGACGCGCCGAGCGGCGCGGGCTCTATGCGTTCGACGGGCCTGCGATCTCTGCACGGCCCGGCGACCTGGCGGCCGCGGTGCAGGCCAGGCGGCCCGACGCGGCGGTCGCCGCGGCTCTGGCAGGCGACCGCCGCCAGGTCTCCGAGACGCTGCGGCGCTCGGCGCTGGAGGACCGGGCCGGGTCGTTCATCGTGACGGCGCACATCGTGAAGCTCGCCCAGGCCGCAGGCGAGGAGGCCGAGGCGACAGGCTCGGCGCTGCCCTTGGCGGCCGCGGCGCGCTACGCCGCCGCGCCGCGCCTGGAGCGCTTCGTGGCCGCCCGCGCTCAGGACGCCTTGGACTTCGTGCGCACCGGCTCGCCGCCCCGCCGCTGAACGGCTCTGCTGATCGCAGCCGGGGGCTTTGCTCAGCTGCTGCAGCTCAGCATCGAACAACCCGGCCGGGTGCGGGCCCACTCCGGGCGCTTCTGCGCGAAGCGCTCAGCGGCGGCGCCCTGGTCGTCATAGGGCCTGCGCAGCACGTCGAGAAGCTGCATCGTCAGCGACGGATCGCCCGCGGCCGCTTCGTCGATGGCGAGCTGGGCCAGGTAGTTGCGCAGCACGTACTTGGGGTTGACGGCGTTCATCGCCGCCCGCCGCTCGCCGTCGCTGCGGGGATCGTCGCCGATCCGCGTCAGCCAGCGCCGCAGCCACTCCAGCGTCGCCTGGCGCACCTCGCCGGCGAGCAGGCTCGGGTCGTAGTAGGCGCCGAGCAGGGGAGCGAGCAGCGCATCGTCGCTCAGCCCGGCACGGTCGCTGCGGGCCGGGCTGTCAGCTGCATCGGCCGAGCTGTCGGCCGAGCCCCCGGCGGCGCCCACGTCGGCGAGCGTCCTGAAGAACAGCGTCATGTCGGTCTCGATGCGCCCCAGCAGCTCCAGCAGGTCCGACACCAGCGCCCGGTCGCCCTCGGGATCGACGGCGGCGATGCCGAGCTTGGCGGCCATCATCGCCAGCCAGCCGTCGTTGAAGCGCTCCACGTACCCGCCGAGCCCCTCCTGCAACGGCTGCGGGTCCCCGACGAGCGCCAGGATGGCATTGGCGAGGCGCACGAGGTTCCACTGGGCGATGTGGGGCTGGGCGCCGAACCGGTAGCGCTTGAACTGCCGGTCGGTGGTGTTGGGCGTCCAGCCCTCGTCGTAGTCCTCCAGCCAGCCGTAGGGGCCGTAGTCGATGGTGAGGCCGTGGATCGACATGTTGTCGGTGTTCATCACGCCGTGCACGAAGCCCACCCGCTGCCAGCCCACGATCATGTCCGCGGTGCGCCGGGCCACCTCGGCGAACCACTCGGCGTACACCTCAGGCCCCGGCGTGCCGAGCTCGGGGAAGTGGGTGAGGATCGTATGGTCGGCCAGGGCGCGCATGGTGTCGATGTCGTCGCGCGCCGCGAAGATCTCGAAGCTGCCGAAGCGGATGAACGACGGCGCCACCCGGCACACCACCGCGCCGGGCTCCCATTCGGGGCGGCCGTCGTAGAACATGTCGCGCAGCACCTGCTCGCCGGTCAGCACCAGGCACAACGCCCTGGTGGTCGGCACACCGAGGTGGTGCATGGCCTCGCTGCACAGGAACTCGCGCAGCGAGCTGCGCAGCACCGCCAGGCCGTCGGCGGTGCGCGAGTACGGCGTGGGCCCGGAGCCCTTGAGCTGCAGGGTGTGGCGGCTGCCGTCGGCGGAGACGACCTCGCCCAGGGTGATCGCCCGGCCGTCGCCGAGCTGGCCTGCCCAGTTGCCGAACTGGTGGCCCCCGTAGCAGGCGGCGTGCGGGTCCATGGCGGCTGCGGTGGCGTTGCCGGCCATCTGCGCCACGAACGCCTCGCTGTGGACCACGTCGGGGTCCAGTCCCAGCTCGGCGAGCATCTCGGCGCTGTGGGCCAGCAGCCTCGGCCCGCTCACCGGCGTGGGCATCACACGGGAGTAGGCGGACCCGTGAACCTGGCGGGGCCGGTTGAGATCCAGCGGGTCGCCGGGCAGCTCCGCGGTGAAGCGGTTGTCGAAGCTCAGATCCGAAACGGCCGTGGCCATGGGCTCAGGCTAGATCGCGCCGGGCCATGCCGGGCCGTGCGGGGATTGCGGGATAACGGGGACTGCGGGCGGGGGAGACGCGCGCGGCTGGCGTGCAGCGCGGCGCGGGGCGCGGCTGGACCCGCAACAGGCCAAACTGTGCCATGCGCCTGGCTGCGATCAGTCCCGATGCCGACGCGGCGGGCTCGTGAGGACCGCAGCGCCCGATGCGCCCGCACTGAGAACCGAGCTGTCGATCAGCGGCATGACCTGCGCCGCGTGCGCCGCCAAGGTCCAGGCCGGTCTCGCCGGCATCGACGGGGTAGACGAGGCCGCTGTCAACTTCGCGGGCGCCCGGGCCACGATCCGCCACAGCGGACCCATCGACCACGGCGCCGTGCGCAGAGCCGTGGAAACTGCCGGCTACGAGGTCGCCGAGGCGGGTGCCGCCGAGCAGGCCGAACAGGCCCGCCAGGGCGACCTGCAGCGTCGCCTGGCGGTCGCAGCGCCGCTGGGGGCGGCGATCATGGTCGTCTCGATGGTCCCGCTGCTGCAGTTCGCCGGCTGGGAGTGGGCCGTCGGAGCGGCGTCGGTGCCGGTGGTGGGATGGTGCGCCTGGCCGTTTCACCGCAAGGCGCTGACCGGTCTGGCCCGTCGCAGCACGACCATGGACACCCTGGTCTCGATCGGCACGCTGGCCGCTTTCGGGTTCTCCGCCGCGGTGCTGATCGCCGGCGTCGAAGGCGAGCACGTCTACTTCGAGACGGCCGCCGTGATCGTCGCCTTGATCCTGCTGGGCAAATGGCTCGAGGCTCGCGCCCGGCAGCGAACGGGCGACGCCATCCGTGCCCTGGCAGAGCTGGGCGCCAGCGGGGCCGTGCTCGTCGACGGGCGGGAGGTGCCGGTGGCCGAGCTGGCCGTCGGCGACCGTTTCCTGGTGCGCCCCGGCGACAGGATCGCCACCGACGGGCGGGTGCTCGAAGGCGCCGCCGCCGTCGACATGTCGATGATCACCGGCGAGCCCGTGCCGGCGGACATCGAGGCCGGCGACGAGGTGATCGGCGGCACCATCGCCAGGTCCGGCTCGCTGGTCGTCGAGGCCGCCAAGGTCGGCGCCGAGACCGCGCTGGCGCAGATCCTCAAGCTCGTCCAGCAAGCCCAGGACAGCAAGGCCGGGATCGAGCGCCTGGCCGACCGGGTGGCCGCCGTGTTCGTCCCCGCGGCGATGCTCGCAGCCGCCGCGACCCTGGCCGCCTGGCTCTGGCTAGCGGAGTCCACTGGCGATGCCTTCAGCGCAGCCGTGGCGGTGCTGATCATCGCCTGCCCCTGCGCGCTCGGCCTGGCCACGCCGCTGGCGATCATGGTCGGCACCGGCCGGGGCGCCCAGCTCGGAGTGATCATCAAGGGCGGCGAGGTGCTGGAGGACACCCGCGCTCTGGACGTGGCAGTGCTCGACAAGACCGGCACCGTCACCGAGGGCGAGATGGCGGTGATCGCCGCGCTGCCCGACACGCCGGCCGCGGCCGAGGTGGCGACGCTGGCTGCGTCGCTGGAGCGGCGCTCGGAGCATCCGATAGCCGCCGCGATCGCCCGCCACGTGCCCGAGCGGCGCCAGGTGCAGCGCTTCGAGAGCCATGCAGGCATCGGGGTGAGCGGCGTGGTCGACGGCACCGATGTGGCCGTCGGCAAGGACTCGCTGTTCAGCGCAGTCGACGACGAGGTCGCACGGCGAGCCGACGAAGCGGCCGCGGCCGGCAGAATCGCGGTGTACGCAGGCAGGCACGGGCGGGCCGAGGCGCTGTTCGTGCTGGCCGACCGCATCAAGGCCGGCTCGGCGCAGGCAGTGGCCGCCCTGGATCGGCTCGGCATCTCGACCGTGCTGCTCAGCGGCGACAAGTCCGCCGTGGCCGAAGCCGTGGCGGCTGAGGTCGGCATCGACGAGGTGATCGCCGAGGTCATGCCGGCCGAGAAGGCCGCGGTGATCCGCAGGCTGCAGTCGTCCGGCAAGCGGGTCGCCATGGTCGGCGACGGCATCAACGACGCCCCGGCGCTGGCCGCGGCCGATCTGGGGATCGCCGTGGACACCGGCACCGACGTGGCCGTGGAGGCCTCGGACATCACCGTCGTGGGCGGCGACCTGCGGGCAGTGGCCGACGCCATCGCCCTGGCGCGGCGCACCCTGAGCGTCATCAAGGGCAACCTGTTCTGGGCGTTCGCCTACAACGCCGCCGCTGTGCCGCTGGCGGCCGTCGGCGTGCTCAGCCCGATGATCGCAGCCGCGGCCATGGGCGCGTCGTCGCTGTTCGTGGTCAGCAACTCGCTGCGCCTCAGGCGCTTCAAGGGCTGTCGCTGAGCGTCGTCGCAGCGGTCAGGGCAGCCCGTCAGAGCCAACCGGGCGAGCCGTTCAGGCTGAGTCCTCAAGCTGAGCGCACAGGCTGGGCATTCAGTCGGTGTGCCCGCTCAGCTCGCGTTCGCCGGTGACGGCCGCCTTGACGATCTTGCCGGTGGCGTTGCGCGGCAGCGGCTCGTCGCGGATCTCCCAGTGGACGGGCACCTTGTAGGCGGCCAGCGTCTCGGCGCACCAGGCGGCCAGGGCATCGGTGTCCAGGCCCGCCGGGTCGTCCGCGGGCACGACCACCGCCTTCACCTCCTGGCCGTGGTCGGGATGCTCCACGCCGATCACGGCGCTCTCGGCGATGGCGGGATGGGCGTCGAGGCGCTGCTCGATCTCGGTCGGGTAGATGTTCTCGCCGGAGCGGATGATCATGTCGCGCGCACGGGCATTGAGGAACAGCAGGCCGTCGCGCACACATCCCCAGTCGCCGGTGTCGAGCCAGCGGCCTGTCTTGATCGTCGCCTCGGTGGCGGCGTCGTCGCCCCAGTAGCCGAGCATCGTGTAGGCCGAGCGCACGTGCACGTGGCCGTCCGTGCCGTCGGGCTGCACCCGGTCCCGTTCGTCGCGGATCTCGATTTCGAAGCCGAGGTTGGCGCGGCCCGTGGCCAGGGGATTGGCGGCGAACTCCGGCCCGCCGATGGTGCAGACCACGCCGACGGTCTCGCTGCTGCCGTAGCCCTGGCCGAACAGCGGGGCAGTCTGCGGGAAGCGCTCGGCGATCCTGGCCCGCATGTGCTCGCTGAAATGCGCCCCGCCGGTGGCCACGGCCTTGATGCTCGACAGGTCGCGGGTCTCGATGTCGGGGTGGTCGAGCACCGCCGGGGCCATGGCGCCGATCGCGGTCCAGTGGGTCACCCGGTGCTTCTCGATCAGGCGCAGCACGTCCGCCGCGTCGAAGCGGCCCTCCCGGAAGACCATCGTCGCCCCGCTGCGCATGTTGTTGAGGATCCCCGCGAACAGCCCCGACACGTGGAACAGCGGCGCAGTCAGCAGATGCACGTCGGGGTCCTGGGGCAGCTCGGCGGGGTCGATCCCGAACAGCCTCATGGCGATGGCCGTCTTCTCGCGGGTGTTGTGCTGCACGCCGTCCACGAAGCCGACCAGCCCGCGGTGCGAGATCGTGGCCCCCTTGGAGCGGCCCGTGGTGCCCGAGGTGAACAGGATCAGCGCCGGGTCGTCCTCGTCGATGGCGGTGCCGCCGTCGGGGCTGCCGCTGTCTGCGGCCATCTCGTCGTCGCTCCCGCCGACAGACGAGCCGAGTCCTGAGGCGCTGTTGGCCGGGGCTGCTCCTGCCGCGGCCCTGACTGGCGCTTCGTCCGCCACGGCGTCGTCTGCTGCGAAGAACTCCGGATGCTCGGTCAGGTCCAGCACGGCCTGGCCTGCGTCGAGCTCGCCCGCTCTCTGAAGACGGCGGGTGTCGCCGACCACCAGCTTGGGCGCGGTGAGCGAGATGGCGTGGCGCAGCTCGGCGGTGGTCCACCAGCCGTTGAGGGCCGCCACTACCGCCCCGAGGCTGGTGGCCGCGTAGAACGTGATCACCCACTCCGGGCAGTTGGCGGCCAGTATGGCCACCCGGTCGCCCTTGGTGATCGAGTACTCGCGGCGCAGGCGCTCGGCGGTGGCGGCCACCCGGGCGGCGAGGAGCTTGTAGCTGATCCTGCGCTCGTGCAGCACCAGGCAGTCGCGGTCGCCCCAGCGCTCGGCATTGGCGGCCAGCATGGCGCCCACGCTGCGGTGACGGTTGGCGAACATCAGGTGGCGCTCGCCGAGAACCTCCTCGACGGCAGTCTCGAACTCGCAGCCCGGGCCGCGGAACTCCGCCTCCACCTCGGCCGTGATCTGCTCCAGGTCTGTCATCGGGGATCCCGCAACGGCTCTGTCATGGCCGCAACGCTAGATCCGCACGGTCTGCGGCCGGAATTCGACGCTGCCGCCCAGGCAGCCGAACACGCGGCCAGCCGGCAGCCGGGGAGCCCGCTCACAGCCCCGCCGGGGACGACCGCGGCTCAGGGCTCGATCAGCGCAGGCGACCCGAAGCTGGTCAGCGCCGCGAGCAGCCGGCGCAGCGGCTCGGCGTCGCCGCTGATCACCGCCTGGTCGAGGGCTGCGGGGTCGTCGAGGGCGGCCAGCAGCGTCGGCCGGTCGATCTCCACGCTCGCGACCGCGGCGTCGTCGATGGCGTGAGGGCGATGGTGAACCGCCGAGCGGCCCAGCCCCAGCACGTGGCGCTCGTCGATGTCGCTGAACCAGAAGTTGACCGTGGCCGGCTCGCCCTCGAAGGCCGACGGGTCGAAGCGCACCCCGATCACGTCGAAGATGTGCTCGGGCTGCATGGCCCGTGCCGTGTGGCGGGTGGGCACCCGGCCCCACTGCGGCGAACCTTCGCGCAGCTCCTTGGCGCCCATCAGGTAGGCGTTGCGCCAGGTCGCCGCCTCGGACTGGTAGCCGAGCTGCTCCAGGGCGTCGGCCTGCAGGCACCGGGCCTCGGCGTTGGCCGGGTCCGCGAACACCACGTGGTTCACCACCTGGGCCACCCAGCGGTACTCGCCGCGCTCGAAGCAGCCGCGCGCCTTGTCGAGCACCGCCGCAGCGCCGCCCATGAACTCCACGTAGTTCACAGCGGCGTCGACCGGGGTCAGCGGGGCGAGATTCGCCGGGTTGCCGTCGTACCAGCCGAGGTAGCGGTTGTAGACGGAGCGGCAGTTGTGCGAGACGGTGCCGTAGTAGCCGCGCACGTGCGACTGGTCGAACTCGGCGGGCAGCTCGAGCTCGTCGGCGATCTCGTCGGGGCGGCGACCGAGGTTGGCCAGGCGCATCGTCTGGTCGTGCAGCCAGCGGTAGACGTCGCGCTGGGTGGCCAGGAAGCGCAGCACGTCGTCGTTGCCGAAGCGAGGCCAGTGGTGGCTGGCGAACATCGTCTCGGTGCGGTCTCCCCAGAGGTCGCAGGCCTCTTGGATGTACTTGCTCCAGGCGAGGGCGTCGCGGGTCTGGGCGCCGCGGATCGGGTACAGGTTGTGCAGCGTGTGGGTGCAGTTCTCGGCCATGCACAGCAGCGAGCGGCCGGGGAAGAAGAAGTTCATCTCCGCCGGGGCCTCGGCGTCGGGCGTCATCTGGAACACGACGGGGATGCCGCTGAGCGTCAGTTCCTGGCCGGTGTGGGTGATCGACTCGGTGGGCGCGATCAAATCCGAGCGGGCCATGCCCATGGCCGTGCCAAGCCCGCAGTCCACGTGGCCGAGCGGTCCGGGCTCAAGCAGCGGGCCGAACTGGTAGGCCGCCCGGCGGCCCATGATCGGCCCGGCGATCACGAATTCGCCGATGACCTCTTCGAGGAAGCGGTCGGGGGCCACGATCTGCACGTCGCCGCGGTCGACTGCCTCCTGGCTGGTGACGCCGAGGATGCCGCCGAAGTGGTCCACGTGGGAGTGGGTGTAGATCACCGACGTCACCGGCCGCTCGCCGAGCACGCTGTTGGCCAGGCCCAGCGCCGCGGCCGCCGCCGGGGCGTTGGTGAGCGGGTCGATCACCAGCCAGCCGTCGGTGCCTTGGATGAAGGTGA
Organism: Acidimicrobiales bacterium; assembly: GCA_965214285.1. GTDB lineage: Bacteria > Actinomycetota > Acidimicrobiia > Acidimicrobiales > Aldehydirespiratoraceae. The sequence continues at coordinate 2,357,790 of OZ243946.1, read as the reverse complement.
TGTTGGCCAAGTCGTAGCCGCGCACCTGCCAAGTGCCGGGCGCCACCTCGAACAGCCCGTGGTTGGCGTTGAGCCGGGCCTGGCGCCACAGGCCGGGGTGAACCGAGTCGGGCGCGTCGGCGGTCTCGTTGACGAAGCCGTGGCGGGCCCGGTCGAACACCACGTGCTCGCCAATCGTCACCCGCCCGCCGTCCAGCGTGGCGATCAGCCCGCGGCCCGCACGCTCGAAGTCGCCAGGGTCGTCAAAGGAGATCGCCGCCGCGGCGTTGGCGGCGACAGTGAACTGCGACGGAGGCTTGGCTGACGGCTGCTCGCTCACCCCCGCACCGTACCCCCACACCCCCCGCCGCAGTTACTCCAGGCTGCAGTCTCGATTCGGCGGGATCGGGGTGCGCTGCCGTGACCCCCTCTCGACCTCGTGGTCGATGCTCGACTAAGGACGTCTCCTCTTGTTCCGTTCCTTCTGGCGTCGCTGCTGGCGATTGCCGCCATGACTGCCCGGTGGCGGGGCGGGTTGGTTTGGCTCTGGTCCAGACGGTTCCGGCTCCTGGACCACCATCGGCCTCAACATCTCGATGTATGCCCGACCGTGGTGATTCTCGATCAGTTTGGTCGTGCCGGTGTCATTGAAGGTATGTCGGACTGCGTGGTGAACCGACAGCACCAGATCCTGCAGAGCCTGGTCGTCTTCCAGTCTCGTGACGTTCAGTCCCTGGCGCAACGCGTCCTCGACTCTCACCGGCCGACCGTGGGACTTGAAACGCGTGAAGTCGGCGAACCATTTGGCTACCGATCTCGCTCTCTCTGGGTCAGCCTTGAGCATGTGGGCCTCAAGCTGGGCAGCCACAAAATGCTCGGCCCGCTCCCGGGAGTGACGGCACTGCGCAATGAGTCCCGGCAGCAGTGATCGCAGGAGTGGAAGCCAGGCCCCCAGGTTTCGAGGGTCCTGGCATTCCGACTTCGCCATCTCGAATTGATCGAGAATCGCCTGGCCTGGAGCGCTCCTGGGGCCTTCGGGCGTCATCAGCGTGAACTGTGGGTCTATCGGACCGAGCTGCGAGTGGGTGCCCATGAGGATCTCGTCGCATGCAAGGGCCATCATCGTTGCAGCGGACATGGCGGCTACAGGCACCACCGCCCGTATGTCGTCGAATCGGCTCCGGAGGTAGCCCATGATGGCTTCGGCGGCTTCGGGGCTTCCGCCGGGACTGGTGAGAATGAGGTCCAGCTTCGTCTCGGTGACGTTGGACACGGCCTCCATGAACCCTTGCTGGTCGCCAAGGTTCAGCGTCAAAGCCTCGTCGAAGGGAATCCGCCTGCTCTCAAGCCAACAGGTCCCGTAGAAGATCGCCGCCCGGCCTGTGTGCTCGGACAGCAGCTTCAGGTAGCGACGGCGAAGGCGATCGTGCGGGGCCGGATCCCACGCGTCCGAGGGTGCTTCAGCTGCCTGTTCCTTTAGCTCGTGGAGTTCTTGGAGCTGTTCACCCCATGTCGGCATCTGGGACCCAGGAGGACGAGTTGGAAGCGTACAAGGGCTGGGCCACGGGAGTGGACGCGATGACCGCAGCGAAGTAGGGAGCTTCGACGGACTCGTACGCCGCGATCAGATCGGCGACGCCAGCCTCGTGCTTGGCCAGCTTCTCTGCGAGATCGCTGTCGGTGTCACTCATGGCTGCTCCTGAAGGTTGATCCGCCCACCGTACTCGTGCGTGGAGCCGCAGGCAACGCTTACGACGCATTGATCGCTAACTGGCAGCGCTGGCCGTCCTAGCGTCCTCGGGCGAATGGGCACCGCTTCGTAGGGAGTGAGCCGACTGATGAGCCCGGGAGCGTGGTGGGTGCCGGCATGGAGATCACCGAGCGAGCCGAAGCCGAGGCAGACACCCTGGCCGGGCTGCTGTCACCCCGGTAGTTGTCAGTTTAGGGGCGCATCCGCCGCATATAGGTCTATAGTATGCCTCTACTGACTATGGAGGGCCGGATGGCCACGTCACTCAGAACCGTTCCACGCTCAGTCGCTGCGGTGCTGGAAGCGCTCGAATTGGATCAGCCGACGCTCGTCACGCTGAGCCGTCTAGAGGAAATGGTCGCTGAGACCGGCTCGCCCGCCTCGGCGACGCATGCTGCCCGTCTCCTTCGAGAGCGAGGCTGGCTGCTGCCGCTGCGAACCCCGGGGGTGTGGGAGTTCGCACCGGGGGCCAGGGCCGGTGCCCGGGGAGCCGGGGATCCCTTCGTCGAAGTCCGAGCACGGATGGCGACGCAGCCGATCGAGGCCGCCGTCGCCGCGGAGTCGGCTGCGTGGCTCCACGGGCTTTCTTCGCGGCCGCCGGATCCTCACGTGCTCGCGCTTCCGCATGGGGTCAACCTCCCGAAGTCGCTGGACGGGTTCCGCGTCGTGCGCTGGGCTGCGGCTGATGCCCTAGCCGACAGCGACGGCCTGCCCGTGTGGTCGGCGACCACAATCGTTGCCTTCATGGGTGCACGACCGCACCGCTACCGGGACTGGCCGAACGTGAGCGAATGGCTCGCCGAAGCGGCGCAGCGAGTGTCGCTCAGCGGGCTGGGAGAGGAGTTGGCCAGAGAGGGGCGCAGCGCCTGGGCCCGCACTGGCTACCTACTGTCCCGCGGCGGGCGTGAGCAGTTGGCCGATGAGTTGCTCTCGGCTGCTCCCGCTGGCAGCGGACCGTTCCACCTCGGCCGCCGCGCCATGCCGTCGCAGTACGCCGCCCGTTTTGAGGTCATCGACCACGTGTTCCCCACCTGGTGGTCCGTCAAGGCCGCGCAGGCGGACCGCTGACCAGGCCTGTGGGCCGAGGCCAATCCGGGCGATCGGCGGGAGGCGCTGCGGGCGGTGAGGGCGCTCGGAGGGTAGAGGCCTCGCCGGTGGTACGCCCCCTGGGACTCGAACCCAGAACCTGCGGATTAAGAGTCCGTTGCTCTGCCAAATTGAGCTAGAGGCGCAATCGCCGGGCCGGCCCGCCCGCGGCGAGACAACCCTGTGGGTGAGCGAGGGGACTCGAACCCCCGGCCTCCTGGACCACAACCAGGCGCTCTTACCTACTGAGCTACGCCCACCATGACGGCCCCTGAAGGCCTGCGGCTGCCCACACCGGCGGTGTCGGCCCGACGAGCCTATCGCCACAAGACCCCCGCCGGGCCTACGATTGAGCCTGCCTCCGTAGCTCAACTGGACAGAGCACCGGGTTTCTACCCCGACGGTTGCAGGTTCGAGTCCTGTCGGAGGTGCCGCCCCGCAGCACCCGAGACGCCGACGCCTGCACCGCCGTGCGGCAAGGCGCCACAGGATCCTCGGCAGTCCAGCAAGCAAAGGCCCGGCCAGCACCTACCGGCACAGCCCGCCAGCAAAGGAGAGCGGCGATGGAACCCGAAGAGCTCGTGCGCAAGACCCTGGCCGCAGCCGGTGTCACCATCGGCGGCGACGGCCCGGCGGACATCGCGGTCCACGATCCCCGCACCTACGCCCGTGTCGTGCGCGACCGGGAGCTGGGTCTCGGCGAGAGCTACCAACAGGGCTGGTGGGACGCCAACCAGCTCGACGAGTTCCTCAGCGTCGTGCTCGAGACGGACCTGCGCAGCGCCGTGAAGCCCAGCCCGGCACTCGTCAAGCTGATGGTCACGTCACGGCTGCGCAACCGCCAGACCGTGCGACGGGCCCGCCGCAACGCCTCGGCCCACTACGACATCGGCAACGACCTCTACGAGCGGATGCTCGACAAGGCGATGATCTACTCCTGCGCCTACTGGCGCGACGCCGACGATCTCGACTCGGCCCAGGAGGCCAAGCTCGACCTGATCTGCCGCAAGCTCGGCATCGCCGCCGGCATGCGGGTGCTCGACATCGGCTGCGGCTGGGGAGGGTTCGCCCGCTTCGCCGCGGAGCGCTACGGCGCAGACGTGGTGGGCATCACGCCCGCGCTGGAACAGGTCGCCGAGGCCCGCGAGCGTACGGCCGGGCTGTCGGTGCGCATCGAGCAGGCCGACTACCGCGACATGCAGGGCAGCTTCGAGCGGATCGTGTCGGTCGGCATGATGGAGCACGTCGGCCCCCGCAACCTGCCGCGCTTCTTCGAGCGCTGCGACGAGCTGCTCACAGACGACGGGATGATGCTGCACCACACGATCGGCTCCAACGTCTCCAAGGAGCACACCGACCCCTGGTTCGACCGCTACATCTTCCCCGGCGGGGTGGTGCCGTCGCTGGCGCAGATATCGCGGGCCGCCCAGAAGCGCTGGGTGATCGAGGACGTGCACAACTTCGGACCCGACTACGAGCGCACCCTGCTGGCCTGGCACGCCAACATCTCAGAGCGCTGGGCGGAGATCCCCGGCTACGACCGGCACTTCCGGCGCACCTGGGACTACTACCTGCTGGGTTCCGCCGCCGGCTTCCGGGTGCGGGACCTGCAGCTCTACCAGGCGGTGTTCACCAAGGCCAAGCGCCGCAGCGGCGTCTACGCGGCCGTCCGCTGAGGAGCGCCGCCGGCCCCTCGAACCAGCCCGCGCCCGTCGTGCCGCTAGAACTGCTCTTCCTCGGTGCTGCCCTTCAGGGCCAGCGTCGAGGCCTGCCCGCCGGAGACCACGGTGGCCACCTGGTCGAAGTAGCCGGCGCCCACCTCGCGCTGATGGCGGGTGGCGGTGTAACCGTCGTCCTCCATGGCGAACTCCCGCTGCTGAAGCTCGACGTAGGCCGACATGTCGCCTGCCTCGTAGCGGTTGGCCAGCTCGAAGGCCGAGGCGTTGAGCGCATGCCAGCCGGCCAGGGTGATGAACTGGAACACGTAGCCCATGGCGCCCAGCTCCTTTTGGAACACGGCGATGGTGTCGTCGTCCAGCGCCGCCTTCCAGTTGAACGACGGCGAGCAGTTGTAGGCCAGCATCTTGCCGGGGTAGCCGGCGTGAATGCCCTCGGCGAAGGCCTTGGCCTCGTCGAGGTCCGGCGTGGACGTCTCGCACCAGATCAGGTCGCAGTACGGCGCATAGGCGAGGCCCCGCTTGATCGGCGTGGCCAGGCCCGGCTCGGTGCCGAAGAAGCCCTCGGAGGTGCGCTCCCCGGTCAGGAACTCGTGATCGCGCTCGTCGACGTCGCTGGTGATGAGGTTGGCGCCGAGGGCATCGGTGCGGGCCACGATGATCGTGTCGACGTCCATCACGTCGGCCGCCAGGCGCGCCGCGTTGAGGGTGACGACGTGCTGCTGGGTGGGGACCAGCACCTTGCCGCCCATGTGGCCGCACTTCTTGGCCGACGACAGCTGGTCCTCCCAGTGGACGCCCGCCGCGCCGGCTTCGATCATCGCCTTCATCAGCTCGAAGGCGTTGAGCGGCCCCCCGAAGCCGGCCTCGGCGTCGGCCACGATCGGCAGCAGGTAGTCGCGGCTCGGCTCGCCGTCGGTCTCGGACCACTCGATCTGGTCGGCGCGGCGCAGCGCGTTGTTGAGCCGGGCAACCACCGACGGCACCGAGTTGGCCGGGTACAGCGACTGGTCCGGGTAGACCTGCCCGGCGAGGTTGGCGTCGCCTGCGACCTGCCAGCCCGACAGGTACAGCGCCGGCAGCCCGGCCTTGGCGTAGTTGATCGCCTGGCCGCCGGTCATGGCGCCGAGGGCGTGCACGTAGTCCATGTCGTGCAGCAGCCGCCACAGCTTGTCGGCGCCCTGGCGGGCCAGCGTGGACTCGGGGCTCACCGAGCCGCGCAGGCGCACCACGTCGGCCGCGCTGTAGTCGCGGCGCACGCCCTGCCAGCGGGGACTCTCGGCCCAGTCCTGTTCGAGGGCTTCGACCTGCTCGGCGAAACTCCGCTTCATCCTCGGTTCCTTGTCTGTGTGGGATCGGTTGGTTCGATGTGCGGCAAGGCTACTTGCGCCGGCCCGCGCCGCAAGGCAACCCCAGGAGAACGCATCGGGGCCGCACTCGCACGCAAGGCCAGGCTCGCCGAGCAAGCCAGACCCGCCCGGCCGAGAGGGACTGAGCCAGCCCAGCCAGCGGCCAGACCAGCCAACGGCCCGCCCAGCCAACGGCCCGCCCAGCAGACCCGGCCCGCGCCGCCGCCGGTCAGCGGCGGACGACGACGAGGCTCGCGATGGCGGCCATCGAGACGTACAGGGGCGTGCGCACTCCGCTGTCGGGGCGGATCGTGATCACGTCCTGGCCTGCCGAGCGCAGCTCCCCGCGCATCACCGAGCCTGCGACCTCGGCGACGATGCCCGCACGCTCGGCGGCGAGATCGGCCAGCGCATCGGCGAAGCACAGAGACAGCGAGAATGGCCGCTCCGGCGGGAGCTCGGCCGGCTCGGGGCCGGGCAGCACCACCGCCAGGCTCGCGTAAGGGATGAAGACCTCGCCGGCCTCGAAATCGCTGAGGATCATGAAGTCCTCGCCGAGGGCCTTGATGACGCCTGCGAACCTCCTGCCGCCGATCAGGGTGATCCCGGCGCTGCGGCTGCGGTCCGCGAGGTTCTCGAGCAAATCCACCATCGTCGTCTCCTGGGCCTGCTGCCCGATGAGCATCTGTATCCGCGCACGGGAACGGGCCGCGTGATCCGCTGCCGTGTCCGCAACCCATTCTTCGAGGCGGCTGAGGGAGAAGTGGAGGCCGGCGGCGGCGAGACCCCGTTGAGCACGGGTCAAGTCGCTCACCCTCTGAGGCTAGTTGGGCACCGAGCCGTTGAGCACCGGCTAGCATCGGATGCAGACGATGACCGCCACTACCACGATCCGTGTACCGGGCGAGCACCTCATGCGGCTGCTGCTCGGCGAGCACGACCGGCATCTGCGGCGCATCGAGTCGGCGTTTCCCAAGGCCGACATCTTGGTGCGCGGCAACGAAGTGCACCTGTGGGGCGACGAGGCGACCGCGGCGGCCACCCTGTTCGAGGAGCTGGTGGTCATCGCCGAGCAGGGCCAGCACCTCGACGGCTCGACCCTGGCTCGCACGATCGACATGGTGCGCGCCGACGAGCGGCCCTCGTCGGTGTTCGCCCATGAGGTGCTGCGGGCCGACAACGGCCGCTCCGTGCGCCCCAAGTCCGCCGGCCAGAAGAACTACGTCGAGGCCATCGATGCCAACGTGGTCACCTTCGGGATCGGCCCGGCCGGAACGGGCAAGTCGTGGCTGGCCGTGGCCATGGCGGTGGCGGCGCTGCACTCAGGCGAGGTGGAGCGCATCGTGTTGACCCGCCCTGCCGTGGAGGCAGGCGAACAGCTCGGCTTCCTGCCCGGCGACGTGCTCGCCAAGGTCGACCCTTATCTGCGTCCGCTGTATGACGCCCTGCGGGACATGGCCGGCAACGACGGCATGGAGAGCCTGCTCGAGCGCGACATCGTGGAGGTGGCGCCGCTGGCCTTCATGCGGGGCCGCACCCTCAATTCGTCGTTCATCATCCTCGACGAGGCCCAGAACACCACGCCGCAGCAGATGAAGATGTTCCTCACCCGCATCGGCTTCGGCTCCAAGGCCGTGGTCACCGGCGACATCACCCAGGTGGACGTCAAGGGAGGGCCAAGCGGCCTGAAGGGGCTGGAGCGGATCCTGGGCGGCATCGACGGGGTGGGCTTCGTGCGCCTCACCGGGCGCGACGTGGTGCGCCACCGCATCGTGCAGGACATCGTGGACGCCTACGAGACCGTCGAGGTCAAGCGGGGCGAGCCTCCCTCGTGAACGGCGGGCCGGTCGCAGTGCTCGTGGACCGTCAGCGAGACGCCACGCTGGACGCCGACCGCTGGAAGCGGCTCGCAACCGACGTGCTCGTCGCCGAGGGCGTGACGGCAGGGGAGCTGAGCCTGCTGTTCGTGGAGCGCGACGAGATGCGCCGCCTCAATTCGGCGCACATGGCCAAGGACTCGCCGACCGACGTGCTGGCGTTTCCCCTGGACGGCGCTGACAGCCGCGACGAGGCCTCGCTGATCGGCGATGTCGTCGTCTGCCCGGCAGTGGCTGCTGCCAACGCCGGCACAGCCCTCGACGACGAGATCGCCCTGCTGGTGGTCCACGGCGTGCTGCACTGCCTCGGCCACGACCACGCCGACGACGCCGAGGCGCAGGCCATGCAGGCCCGGGAGCGGCGCCTGCTGGCGGAGTGCTACCACCGATGACGGTCGCATGATGCGCCTTGAGCCGCTGCGCAGGCTGGTCGCACTGCTGAAACGGCTCGCTCGCGCGATCCCGAGCCGGGCTCCGGTCGTTTCCGAGTCGGAGCTGATCGCCTTGACCCACTCGGCCGCGGCGGGCGCCGCGATCGAGGACGAAGAGCGGGAGCTGATCGAGTCGGTGTTCGCGCTGGGCGACACGATCGTGCGCGAGGTGATGGTGCCCCGCACCGACATGACCACCGTCGACGCAGATGCCAGCGTCTCAGACGTGCTCGACCTGGCCGGCGATCTGGGCTTCAGCCGCATGCCGGTGTGCGGCAAGGGCATCGACGACATAGTCGGGGTCTGCCTGGTCAAGGACCTGACCCGCCGCGAGCGCTCCGGCGGCGGTGCCGAGAGCGTCCGCTCGGTGATGCGGCCGCCGTCGTTCGTGCCCGAGACCAAGAACGCAGCCGACCTGCTGCGCCAGATGCAGGCCGGCCGCCAGCACCTGGCCATCGTGATCGACGAGTACGGCGGCACCGCAGGCCTCGTCACCCTCGAGGATCTGGTCGAGGAGCTGGTCGGCGAGATCGTCGACGAGTTCGACAACTTCGAGCCGCTGTACGAGCCGCTGTCGGGCGGCGAGCTGCTCGTCCACGGGCGCATGCCGGTGGATCAGGTGAACGACCTGCTCGGCGTGGAGCTCGACGACGGCGACTGGGACACCATCGGCGGCCTGATCTTCAACACGCTCGGCCATGTGCCCGAGGTCGGCGAGGCCGTCGACAACGGCTCGATCCGCTTCCGGGTGGAGCGTCTGGAGGGCCGCCGCATCACCCGGGTCCGTCTCAGCCCACTGCGTGCGCCCGCGGCCGCCGAAGCCGGGGACTGACCAGCCGAGGACCGTGCACCAAGCAGACGACGAAGCGACCGGCCCGCCGCACCGCTCGGGATTCGTGTCGCTGGTCGGGCGACCCAACGCCGGCAAGTCGACGCTGCTCAACCGGATCGTGGGCTCGAAGGTCTCTATCGTCAGCGACAAGCCCCAGACCACCCGCAGCCAGATCCGCGGCGTGCTCAGCGGCCCCGGCTCGCAGATCGTGTTCGTGGACACCCCCGGCATCCACAAGCCGCGCAGCGCCCTGGGCTCGAGCCTCAACGCCACCGCCCGCCGGACCCACGCGGAGGTTGACGTGGCCTGCCTGGTGATCGACGCCCGCGCCCCGTTCGGGCGCGGCGACGCCTACGTGGCCGCCACGCTGCCGGCGGACCCGCTGGTGATCGTCACCAAGATCGACATCGCCTCGCCCGAGCAGGTGCTCGCCCAGCTCGAGGCGTCGTCGTCGCTGGACGCCGAGGCCTGGTTCCCGGTGTCGGGCCGGACCGGCGAGGGCGTCGAAGCGCTGGTCACCCATCTCCGCGGTCGCCTGCCCGAGGGCCCCCGCTACTTCGGCACCGACGTGGTCAGCGACCTGCCCGAGGCGGTCTGGGCGGCCGAGCTGGTCCGCGAGCAGCTCCTGGCGAAAGCCCGCAAGGAGCTTCCGTACTCGATCGCCACGCGGGTCGTCGAATGGGACTGGCCGAGGGTGCGCGTGGAGATCCTGGTGGAACGCGAGTCGCAGAAGGCGATGGTGATCGGCAAGGGGGGCGAGAACCTGAAGCGGGCAGGCAGCGCGGCCCGCAGGCTGCTCCCCGAGGGGGCGTTCCTGGAGCTGTTCGTGCGGGTGGAACGCGACTGGCAGCAGCGAGCCGAGGCGGTCGCCGAGCTCGGCTACTGACCCTCGGCCAGGCCGCCGGTCTCCCTGGGCCCGCCCGCGGCGTCCTCAGTGTCGAGAGATTCACTGTCTTCATCAGCGGGCGAGCCTTCGTCGGCGGCCGCGGCTTCAGCCGACGGAGGCCGGCCGAGCGCTGACTTGTCGACCACGAGCGTGCCGGCCGCCAGGTCGCCGATCCGCTGGCTCTGCTTGCCGACGACAGCGGCGATAAGGCCCGCCAGCGGGAACAGCAGCACCCCGAAGACCAGGAACGCCATGGCAGTGTCGCCGAAACCTGCGATGAGGCCGACCAGCGGGATCGCATACGGCAGGGCGTCGACGACCAAGCACAGCCCGCGCACAGCATTGGCCCGCAGCCCGGCCGGCTCGTAGGTCTCGCTGTCGACGATCCGCAGCTCCATCAGGAGCTTGCCGGGGGTCCAGCCGGTGATGCCCGGCAGCAGCATCGTCAGCAGCACCACCAGGATCGCAGAGAGGATCCATAGCCTCGGCTCGTTGATCACGAAGTCCCCGGTTATCGACCAGACGCTGTTGTCCGAGACCACGCACTGCGTCTCCTCGCTGAAGATGATGTCGCAGTAGTCCTCAGCGGCACTCGTCGTCTTGAACTGGACGAGGTCGAACTGCCGCATCGCCTCGTAGACGAAGACGCCCGCCACGATCACCCCGCCGATCACCGTGTCGACCAGCCAGGCCAGGCCGCGGCGGCCGATCACGGCGGTCGGGTCGTCGGGTATGCGCCTGTGCTCGGTCGGGCTCTGGTCCTGGGCCATCGGGGTCTCGTCCGCCTCGGCTTGCTCCGCAGCGCTCGGGCCCACAGGGCTCTGCTCCATCGTCTCAGCTTAGGCCCGCTGCGATCCTGGCAGGGGCTAGCTTCTGAGCAGTGAGTATCGACGGCCTCGATCTCGATGCGGTGCCGGTGCATGTGGCGTGCGTGATGGACGGCAACGGGCGCTGGGCCGAGGCCCGCGGGCTGGCGCGCACCGAAGGCCACCGGGCGGGCGAGCACTCGCTGTTCGAGGTGGTGGAGGGCTGCCTGGACATCGGGGTCCGCTGGCTCACGGTGTACGCCTTCAGCACCGAGAACTGGAAGCGGCCCGTGGACGAGGTGAGGTTCCTGCTGGACTTCAACGCCGAGATCCTCACCCGTCGCCGCGACGAGCTCCACGAGCGCAACGTGCGCATCCGCTTCGTGGGACGGCGCGACCGGCGGGTGCCCAGGCGCCTGATCCGGCGCATGGACTCCGCCGCCGAGCTGACCCGCCACAACACGGCGCTCAATTTCGTGATCGCCTTCAACTACGGCGGGCGGGCCGAGATCGTCGATGCCGTGCGCCGGGTGGTCGCCGACGGCGTGGCCGAGTCGAAGGTCACCGAGCGCACCATCTCCGCCAGGCTGTACGAGCCTTCGATGCCGGACCCCGACCTGGTGATCCGTACCTCCGGCGAGAACCGGATCTCCAATTTCCTGCCCTGGCAGCTTGCCTACAGCGAGCTGTTGTTCACCGACACGCCGTGGCCTGAGTTCGGCCGCGAAGCCCTGTTCGAGGCGATCCGCGAATATCAGGCACGCGATCGGCGCTTCGGGGGAGTCGATTCGGGCGAATGAGCCTTTACCGCGACGAGGCCGTCGTGCTGCGGGCCTGGAAGCTCGGCGAGGCCGACCGGATCGTCAGCGTCCACACCCGCAGCCACGGCAAAGTCCGCGCCGTGGCCAAGGGGGTGCGCCGCACCCGCTCCAAGTTCGGCTCGCGGCTCGAGCCGCTGGCGCATGTGGCGATCCAGCTCTACCGCGGCCGCGGCGACCTCGACACCGTCACCCAGGTCGAGACCCTCGAGCGCTTCGCGGCGCTGCGCAGCGACCCGGCTCGCTTCGCGCGTGCCGAGTCGATGCTGGAGGTGGTCGAGAACCTGGCCCCCGAGCGCGAGCCCGACCCGGAGCTTCACGTGATGCTGGTGCGGGCGCTGGCGACGCTGGACGCCGACGACTCCGCCCTGGTCGTGCCGGCGTTCTTCTTGAAGGTGCTGGCCCAGCAGGGCCTGCAGCCGCTGCTCGACGAGTGCATCTCCTGCGGCGCCGACGGGCCGATCGCCTCGTTCGACCTGGCCGACGGCGGGGTGCTCTGCGAGAACTGCCGGCGGGGCCGACCGCTGAGCCCCGCCGCGCTGAGCCTGCTGCGGCGGATCCTCGGGGGAGGCCTCGCAGGCGTGCTCGCCGAGGGACCGTCCCGAGGCGCCGCAGAGGTGGCCGAGCTGGCCGCTGCGCTCGTGGAGCAGCATCTGGAGCGTCGCCTGCGGTCGCTGTCGGTGCTCTCCGAGACGCCGGGCTGACCAAAGCGAGTCGCGCTCGCTGCCTTGCTGGTCCTCAGCGGCTGATCGGGATCCAGCGCTCCTGAGCGGCGCTCCACTCCATCCATTCCTCGAGCTCGGGGTCCCATTGGATGTGCGTGCCCCGGGCGTCGTCCCAGTGCGGCGAGCCGACCCCGGGCATCGACTCGGCGTCCTCGCCGCCAGGCGTCGTCCCGGGCAGCCGGTCCGCCCCTGCTCCGGGGATCGCCGGCAAGGCCGCGCTCTGGGGGGGCCGGCCGACACTGGCCTTGTCGACCACCAGCGTGCGGGCGGATCTGTCGCCGATCCGCTGGTGCCCGGCGGAGGAGGAAGCGCTGAGGATGCCGATCAGCGGGAACACGTAGGGCGCTGCGTCGACGACCCAGTAGGCGCCGCGGCAGAGGTTCGGCCTCAGCCCGGCGTGCACGTAGGAGTCCATGTCGACGATGCGCAGGCCCATGGCGAGCTTGCCGAGGCTCCAGCCGGTGATGCCCGGCAGCACCATGGTCAGGATCACCACCATGAGCAGCCAGGCCGCCAGCGGGTAAACGGAGCCGGTGCTGTCGAAGTCGTCGCTCACCCAGATGGCCTGATCGACCACGTCGCAGTGAAGGCCCTCGCCGGCGATGCGCTCGCACTCGGCGATGGCCTCTGCGTTCGAGTCCATCGCCCTCACCTCGACCTGGGCGAACACGACGCCCAGCGAGACCGCGACGACCACAGCCGTGCCGATCGCAGCGTCGATGACGAAGGCGAGGATGCGACGCCCCATGACGTCGGTCGGATCCCCGGTCGCGGCGGGCGGGTCTTTGGTCGCGGTCGGCGCGTCCTCGGGCACGGCGGGCGGATTCTCGGCCGCGGCTTCGCCGGAGTCGCCGTCTTGGGTCATCGCGCTCAGCCTATGCAGTCTCCGGGCGGCGCAACGCCTGTGTCGGCAGCGTCTGTGTAGGCGGCGCCTCTGTAGCGTGTGTGGCCATGTCCGCCGACAACCCCGACGCTGACGCCGCAGAGGCGGACCAGGCGAACCGCGCAGAGACCGGCGATCCCGAGCTGTTCGAGAGGATCGTCAACCTGTCGAAGCGGCGCGGCTTCGCCTTCCAGTCCGCGGACATCTACGGCGGGTTCCGCTCCGCGTACGACTACGGGCCGCTCGGCGTGCTGCTGCTGCGCAACGTCAAGGAGCAGTGGTGGCGCTCGATGGTGCAGCTGCGCCACGACGTGGTCGGCATCGACGCCTCGATCCTGTCGCCCCCGGCGGTCTGGGAGGCCTCGGGGCACCTCAACAGCTTCTCGGACCCGCTCGTCGACTGCCGCAACTGCAACGACCGCCACCGCCTCGACAAGCTGGACGATCCCGAGGCCTGCCCGAGCTGCGGCGCCCGCGGCGCCTTCACCGAGGCCCGCGATTTCAACCTGATGTTCCGCACTCACGCCGGGCCGGTCGCCGAGACCGCCGCCGAGGTGTTCCTGCGGCCCGAGACCGCCCAGGGCGCCTTCGTCAACTTCGCCAACGTGCTGCAGACCAGCCGCAAGCGCCCGCCGTTCGGCATCGCCCAGATCGGCAAGTCGTTCCGCAACGAGATCACGCCGGGCAACTTCGTGTTCCGCACCCGAGAGTTCGAGCAGATGGAGCTGGAGTACTTCGTGGCGCCCGACAGCGCCGCCGAGTGGTACCAGTACTGGTGCGACGAGCGCATGGGGTGGTATCTCGATCTCGGAATCGACGACAAGCAGCTCCGCCTGCGCGAGCACGGCGCCGATGAGCGCAGCCACTACTCGTCGCGCACCGCAGACGTGGAGTACCGCTTCCCCTGGGGCTGGGACGAGCTGGAGGGCATCGCCGACCGCGGCGCCTATGACCTGTCCGCCCACGCCGAGGCCTCCGGCGAGCGCCTGGAGTACTTCGACGCCGCCGCCGGCGAGCACTGGGTGCCGCACGTGATCGAGCCCGCGGCCGGGGCCACTCGGGCCGCCCTGGCGTTCCTGATGGACGCATACGACACCGAGACCGTCAACGACGAGGCGCGCACCGTGCTGCGCCTCGATCACCGCCTCGCCCCCTACAAGGCGGCCGTGCTGCCGCTGTCGAAGAAGGACCCGCTGCCGGCGCTGGCGCTGGAGGTGTTCGACTCGATCAAGGGCCGCTGGATGGCCGACTACGACGAGACCCAGTCGATCGGGCGCCGCTACGCCCGCCAGGACGAGATCGGCACGCCGTTTTGCGTCACCGTCGACTTCGACACCATCGACGACCGGGCCGTCACCGTGCGCAAGCGGGACGGCCGCACTCAGGACCGGGTGGCGATCGAGCGCCTCGCGGACTACCTCGCCGAGCGTCTCGACTGAGGCCCGGCTGAGTCCCCACTGAGCCGCGTCTGCGCCCCGCCGGCACCGTCTGCGGCCCCGGAATCGGCGTCCGAGGGCACTGCTAGGGTCCGCTCCGATGGGCATTCACCAAGACGACATCGCCAAGGTCCGCGATGCGGCGGACTTGGTGCAGATCATCGGCGAGCACACCGAGATCAAGCGGACCGGGCGCAACTGGATGGCCCGCTGCCCGCTGCACGGCGAGCGCACGCCGTCGATGTCGGTGAGCCCCGAGAAGGGCGTCTACCACTGCTTCGGCTGCAATCGCAGCGGCGACGTCATCACCTTCGTGCAGGAGATCGACAACCTCGACTTCGTGGCCGCCGTGGAGATGCTGGCGGGTCGCTTCGGGGTGCGCCTGCGCTACACCTCCGCGGACGAGGGCAGCAGGCGGGCCCGCAAGCGCTCGCTGCTCGACGCCGTGGCCAAGGCGGCGGACTTCTACCACCAGCGGCTTCTCGACGGCGGCGACGCCCGCGAGGCCCGCAGCTATCTGCGGTCGCGGGGCTATGACGGCGAGCTGGTCCGCCGCTACCGCCTCGGCTGGGCGCCGGACGCCTGGGACGCACTGGCCCGCCATCTCGGCCTGAGCGAGGCCGACCTGCGCGACTCGGGCCTGGGATTCGTCAACCGCGCCAAGCGCCAGCAGGACTTCTTCCGGGCGCGGGTGATGTTCCCGATCCAAGACGAGCGCGGCGACAGCGTCGGCTTCGGCGGGCGCATCCTGCCCGGCCACGAAGGCCCCAAGTACAAGAACACCACCACCGACGCGGCCGTCTACGACAAGAGCAAGGTGCTGTACGGCCTGCACGCCCACCGCGACGGGATCGTCAAGGCCGGCGAGGCGGTCGTCTGCGAGGGATACACCGACGTGATCGGCTGCGCCACCGCCGGAGTCGACCGTGCCGTGGCCACCTGCGGCACCGCCCTCACCGAGGACCACGTGAAGCTGCTGAACCGCTTCTCAGCGAACCGCCTGATCCTGGCCTTCGACGCCGATGAGGCCGGGATCGCCGCCGCAGAGCGCGTCTATGGGTGGGAGCAGGCCTACGAGCTGGACGTGAGGGTGGCCGACCTGCCGGCCGGCGTCGATCCCGGCGACCTCGCCCGCTCCGACCCTGCGGCGCTGCGACAGGCCGTGGCCGATGCGGTGCCGTTTCTGGAGTTCCGCATGGAACGGGCGCTGGGCGCAGCGGACATGTCGACCCCCGAAGGCAGGGCGCGGGCCGCCTCGCATGCCAAGGCAGTGGTCGAGGAGCATCCCAACCCGCTGGTGCGCGATCCCTACCTGGTGCGAATCGCCGAGCGCTGCCGGGTCGACGTGGCCCGCCTGCGAGAGATGCCTTCGGAGCGGGCGCCAGCCAGACAATCCGTTAGGCGCGGCCCGAGCGACGAGCACTATCCCGACTGGCCGGCCGACCTGTCGGACCTTGCGGGCTCAGCGGACCACGGGGACCCTGCGGAGACGCTGCCCGGGGTCCGGCCGCCGCGCCGGCGGGGTTCCGCAGAGCCGCGCCAGGCGCCACAGGACGAGGCTCTGCGCCTGGCGGTACACAAGCCCTCCGAGGTCGACGGGCTGCTCTTTGCGGGGATCTTCGAGAATCGACTGCACCGCGAGGCCTTCGAGGCGCTGGAGAAGGCTCGCGATCTCAGCGAGGCCCGTGACAGCGCAGGCCCGGAGGCCGCCGAGCTGCTGGCCCGCCTTGGCGCCTGGGAGGTGGACATCGAGCCCGTCGACGTGCTGGCCCGTGTGGCAGAGCTCGCCGCCGACCGGGTCATGGGCGACATCCGGCGCCGGGCCGGCTCGTTCGACAGCGCCGAGGACCGGCGGGCCTGCGCCGAGGCCATCGTCTGGCTGAAATCCCAGGTGGAGCTGCTGGCCGACAGCGACACCCGCGAGGTAGCCGCTGCGGAGCTGCTGCCGTGGCTCAAGTCCTACATCGAGCAGCACGGCCTCTGAGCGGCACAGGCGGCGCAGGGGCCTGGGCGCGCTGTTCTGGCCGTCCTGGCGGCTGTGGCGGATCGCTCGGCTTGGCGGTGCAGCCAGGCGGATCGGCGCTGGTATCGTCAGGCCCTGACCTTCCGGGGTAGCTCAGTTGGCAGAGCGTTTGACTGTTAATCAAAATGTCGTGGGTTCGAGCCCCACCCCCGGAGCAGCTCTCCCCGATGCCACGCCGCAGCGGGTTGCGGTAGGCGGATTGCGGTAGGCGGATTGCGGGCCGTGCTCCTGGGCGGCGGGCTAGCATCGCGGTGGGCCCGTAGCTCAGAGGTCAGAGCAGAGGACTCATAATCCTTGGGTCGTGGGTTCGAGCCCCACCGGGCCCACGAGCCGCTTCAGCGTCGCCGGGGCGACCGCCCGGTAGGCGTCGGCGACGATCACCGCGATCTCGTCCCAGTCGACGTCGAGGTCGATGCGCACCCCGATCCAGCCGCGATGGCCCACATAGGGCGGCCGGAAGAAGCGCTCGGGCTCGCTGGCCGTCAGCTCGTCCTGCACGCCGGGCTCAGCAGCGCACCAAAGCGCTACCCGGCCGTCGCCGTGATGGTCGTCCATGCACATCACGAACGTCTTCTTGTCGCGGATGAAGAACGTCGGCGCGCCGTGGCTGAGGCGCTCACTGGTCTCCGGCAGTGCCAGCGCTATCCGGCGCACCGGATCGAAGGGGTCGCTCACGCAGCCGATCCTAGGAGGGCGACTGCGGCGAGCCGGCATCGGCGATAGCTTGGCAGCGTGCGCAGCATGCTCTTGGAGGGTCCGTGAAGCCCGGCGATCTCGTCGACGATTTCGAGCTGGTCGATCAGCACGGCTCGGCGGTCTCCCTCGCCTCGCTGACGGAGACAGGGCCGCTGGTGCTCTTCTTCTACCTGAGGGCGATGACCCCCGGTTGAACGCGCCAGAGCTGTCACTTCCGTGACCTGGCAGCCGAGTTCGCCGAGCTGGGCGCCACCACCGCGGGGGTCAGCGCCGATCCGGTGGACCGGCAGCGTGCGTTCGACGAGGCAAACGGGCTGGGCTTCGCGCTGCTGAGCGACCCCGGTCGTGCGGTGCACCGCCAGTTCGGCGTCAAGCGGCCAGGGCGCCTGCCCGCCAGGCGGGCGACGTTCGTGATCGGCAGCGACCGCAGGCTGGTGAAGGCGATCCGCAGCGAGACCTCCATGACCGTCCATGCCGACAAGGCACTGGAGGCGCTGCGCAGCGTCAGATGAGGGTCTCGTCGAGCCAGATGGGCGCCCGGTCCAAGAGCCACTCGGCGACTGCCTGACAGCGGTCGAAGACATCGCAAAGCACTTCCTGGCCCAGGTAGATGCGGGTCAGGCTCACCTCCACCCGCGACACGATGGACACGGACCGCTCGACGGCCTCGGACACCGCGCCGAAGCTGTCGATGGCCGACACTTGCAGCGGCAGGTCCGGGCCGCCGATGCCGGCCAGGTCGGTCGCCAGCAGCAGCAGGTCCGGGCACGACTTCAGCGGCGGCAGCGCGAAGGCGATCGTGATCGGGACGTCGATCTCGGCGTCGAGCTCGTTCGGATCCTCGACGCTGGACACAGCGTCCTCGAACTTGATCAGCGTGCGCGGGTCGACCTCGAAGGAGAGATGGGTCTCGAGCGGCCCGTCGCAGGCGTTGTCGGGATGGAGGTCGACCTCCCAGGCCTGGCGGTTGGTGTAGGTCTCCACGAAGTGGCGCTCGCCGTGGATGTGGAAGCCGTGCTCGGCCACGTGGTCCTTGAGGTCGGCCACGAAACCTTGGAGATCGATGAAAGCCATTGGCCCTAGCCTGCCACGTCCGCACCGAGATCGTCGCCTCGTCGGGCATCGGATTCGCGGCGTTGGTATCTTGACGCACGGTGGACGACTCCGAACTCCTCGAAGTGCTCGGCAGGGCTGTCGATGCAGTGGCCGAGGCGCTGTCGGGCGACGCCGGCAGCGACTGGGGACCCTCGGGCCAGGTGCCGGGCCAGCACAACGCCGATCTGGTGGCGGACCGGGCGGCTGTGGAGGTGCTGGTCGGCGCGGGGTTGTCGGTGCTGAGCGAGGAGTCGGGCTTCGTGGGCGATCCCGACGGCATCGTGGCGGTCCTCGACCCCGTCGACGGCTCCACCAACGCCTCCCGTGGCCTGCCCTGGTATGCCACCTCGATCTGCGCCGGCCACGGCATGCTGCTGCGCCACGGCGACCCCGGAGGCCTGCGCGCCGCGGTCGTGTACGACCATCCCAACCGGCGCCGTTTCACCGCCATCGCCGGCATGGGCGCCTGGCTCGACGGCTTGCCGCTGGCGCAGCGCAGAGCAGCCCCGCTGGCCGAGGCGCTGGTCGCAGTGAACGCGCTGCCCCCGACCGATCCGGGCTGGGCGCAATTCCGCGCCTACGGGGCGGCGGCGCTGGAGCTCTGCGGGATCGCCGAGGGCAGCTTCGACGCCTACGTCGATTTCGGGCACAAGGGGCTGGGGGTCTGGGACTACCTTGGTGCGATGCTGGTGTGCATGGAGTGCGGGGTCGACATGGCCGACGTGGAGGTCCGCGATCTGATCACCCTGGATCACTCGGCGCGGCGCAACCTGGTGGCCGGGCCGCCTCCGCTGCTCGACGAGCTCGTCGGGTCTTTCGGGGCCTCGGCACCGTGACGGGGGAGCGCCTCGGCAGGTTCGGCTCGACCGCATATCAGGGTTCTCTGAGGGTCTTCGGGATGCTGCCGCGGTCGCTGCGGCGCTTCATGATCCGCAAGGTCACACCCAACTGGACCGCCGGCGCGGTGGCGCTGATCGAGCGAGGCGATGGCCGGGTGCTGCTGGTTAGGCCGGTGTACCGCTCGGGCTGGACGCTGCCGGGCGGGCTGGTGGACCGGGGCGAGCACCCGGAGTCCACGATTCACCGCGAGATGAGCGAGGAGCTCGGCGTCGGCATCGAGATCACCGGCGAGCCCTGGGTGATCCACGACTCGGATCTGCACCGCATCGACGTGGTGTTCTCGGCCCGGCTGGCGCCTGAGGTCGATCCCGACACGCTGGCGGTGCGTACCCCGGAGCTGGAGACGCTCGGCTGGTTCGGCCTCGGCGAGCTGCCCAGCCTCGATCACGACGAGCGGTCCCAGGGCGATTTCGACCGCCGCTTCCTCGCGCTGCTCAAGCAGGTCCGAGAAGGCGGCAGCCCGATCCTGCTCTGCTGAGCCCCGCGGCGCTCAGCCCGAACTCCCTTGCTGTGCTGAGCCCGGCGAGACCTGCCGAGAAGTCGTCGCCTGCTGAGCCCGCCGGCTGGGACTGCCGTGCTGACGCTCATGCGGCTGTTGTCGGCGTAGCCTCCGACTCGGGCGTTTAGCTCAGATGGCCAGAGCACCTCTCTTACAAGGAGGAAGTCGGGGGTTCGAGTCCCTCAACGCCCACCCGCCGAATCAGGTCCAGCGGCCGAGCAAGCAGGGACGTCCGGGGCCGAGCAAGCAAGGGCGTCCGGCAGATCAGCCGGATGCGCCGTCACGCTGACCACGCCGCTGCCGCAGCCACGACGAGAAGCGGTCGGCTAGCCCCTTCTTGTCCTTCTGCACAGCGGGCCTGACGTTCCGTCTGAGCGAGTCTTCTGTGATCTTCCCGGTGACCAGGAAGGGCTTCATCCCTTCGGGAAGGTCGGCCAGCTGGTGCCTGTCCAAGACCGTCGACGAGCCGGCACTTTGCTCGCTCGCCTCCGCTGCGGCATCTTCGGCGACCAGGACCGGCTTCGTCCTCTTGCGGGCACCTGCCAGGGCATCGTCGGTCGGATCAGGCGGCTGAAGATGTCGCTTGAGCGAGTCTTCTGTGATCTTCCCGGTGACCAGGAAGGGCTTCATCCCTTCGGGAAGGTCGGCCAGCTGGTGCCTGTCCAAGACCGTCGACGAGCCGGCACTCTGCTCGCTCGCCTCCGCTGCGGCATCCTCGGCGACCAGGACCGGCTTCGTCCCCTTGCGGGCACCCGCCAGGGCTTCCTCGTCCTGCTCGGCGTCTTCGCTGATGGATGGTTGCACGGCCATGCTGCACTCTACCTCTCACACGGCCAGGGGCAAGGCCACCAGGATCAGGAGTCCCAGCACGCCGAGCTGGCAGGCGAAGAGCCACTGGACGTGGGGCAGGCGTGCCGCGTTGTTCTCGAAGTCTTCAACGTACTCGTGCGCGAGCCGCTGGTATCCCTGACTCCTGTCCAAGCTGTTGCCCGTGTTGTCCATCGTCCGAATCGCTCTCGCCGTGCGCAGCCCCACGTTCCAGTCCCAGCCCGACCACAGGATGCAGATGGCGAGGATCACGGATGCGGCGAACAGCCAGGGCAGTGCCCACACGGCAAACGGCCCGAGTCCGTCGCCGCCGGTGACTGCCGCAGTGAACGCTGCGGCGAGCGTGGTGATCGTCAGGACGACGCCTGTCCGGTCGCGGAGTTCCTTGAGGTACCCCGTCTGGCTCTCGACCTTGGCACAGGTCCGCTCGAAGATGGCCTTGGCGAGATCCCGATGGATGTCTCCGTAAACAGGCCAGGGCATCTCCCCGGCAGTAGCGGTCTGCCACGGGCGCAGCCGCTTCCGCAGGTGCCATCCGGCTCCTGCTGCCGTACCCGCTGCTCCAAAGCCGACGAGCCACCGTCCAGGAGAGGCAGCGCTCTCCAGGCCGGGCAAGTCGCCCGCCAAGGTCCGCACCGCTACAACCGGCGCTGCCGAGGCCAGCGCCAAGAGAAGGATAAACCGCCAACGCCCCGAGGTCTGCATGAGTGCTCCGTTTCGTTCGGGATGAGTCAAGTCGGGGAGAGTGGCTGCAGTATAGTGAGCGAAACCCACTTGCCAACAGTCCGTACAGCGAATTTATGTTCGCTATGAGTCGGACCACGATCTCAAGACCGGACCGCCAGGTCGTCTCCAAGGCCGCCCAGGCCATGTCGGTCGAGCTGGCCGACACGGCCGAGGTCACTGGTTCGAGTCCAGTACGGCCCACCCGCATCGCCCAGATCGAGGCGGCATGGATTGTCGTGGCGTCCGGCCTGGCTAGGGGTCAGCGCGCCGATCCCGCCGCTGCCGCAGCCACGACGCGAAGCGGTCGGCCATCCTCTTGCCGTCCGCCTTCTCCGCCGGTTCAGGCCGCTTGACGTTGCGCTTGAGCGAGTCCTCGGTGGTCTTCAGGTTGAGCCGGAACGGCGGCATGCCTTCGGGGACTTCGACTTTGCGCCAGTCAAAGGTCGACCGTGGGACCGTCCGCTCGCCTGCCTCCTCTGGATTCTCGTCGCTGACCAGGATCGGATCCTCGCCGGCGCCCAGCATCCGCTTGATCCGTCTCAGGATCTTCCTCAGGGAGACGTGCGGCTCGGCCAGCTTGACGTTCCGCCTGAGCGAGTCCTCGGTGGTTTTCAGGTTGAGCCGGAACGGCGGCATGCCTTCGGGGACTTCGACTTTGCGCCAGTCAAAGGTCGACCGTGGGACCGTCCGCTCGCCTGCCTCCTCTGGATTCTCGTCGCTGACTAGGACCGGCTTCGGCCCCTTGCCGACATCGGCTGCGGCCTCGTCGACCTGCTCGTCTTCGCTGGTGGAAGGCTGCATTGCCATGCTGCACCCTACCTCTCAAACGGCCAGTGGCAAAGCCACCAGGATCAACAGCCCCAGCACGGCGAGCTGGCAGCCGAAGAGCCATTGGACGTGGGGCAGACGTGCCTCGTTGTCCTCGAAGTCATCGGCGTAGTCGTGGGCCAGCCGCAGATAGCCCTAACTCCTGTCCAGCGTGATGCCCTCGTTGTCGATAGTCCGGATCGCCTTTGTCGGCTCCAGACCTACGTTCCAGTCCCAGCCTGACCACAGAATGCAGATGGCGAGGATCACGGACGCTGCAAACATCCAGGGCACTGTCCACCCGCCGAAGCTCCCCAGTCCGTCGCCGCCGCTGACTGCCGCAGTGAACGCAGCGGCAAGCGTGGTGATCGTCAGCACCACTCCTCTTCGGTCGCGGAGTTCCCTGAGGTAGGCGGTCTGTCCCTCGGCTTTTGCACAGGTCCCGTCGAGGATGGTCTTGGCGAGATCCATGGGATGTCCTTGATGACCATCTCGGGCCTCTCGTCGGCAGTGGCGGTCTGCCAGGGGCGCCGCCAGGAAGGGTTCGTGATCCGCCGGGGGTTCCGTCACCCTCACAGTGTCGGCGCTGGACGCCGTTCCCGTCAAGCCCGGGCCGACGCCCACGTCGGCCAGCACCATCACCGGCCAGTCGAGTTCGACGCTCTGGCCGAGACGGTCAAGGACGCCATCGGAGTTCCGGCTCGCGACATCCGCCGTGACTACTGGCTGACCCGCTGCCTGCATCTGCCGGCCACCGAGACCGAGCGCACCGGCCGCTTGTCCTTCGGCCATGCCAGCCCGGCACTGGCCGGGTCGGTGGTCGCCGTCGGCGGCGGCACCTCGCTGATCTCGGCATGGGACCGGGCCGGCCGGATCGCGAGTGATCTCGCGGTCGGGTTGTGATCGACGTCCGCAGCGGCCATGATGGTCGTGCTTCCCCTCCCGTTCATCGAACCCTGGGAGGATCAATGCCCGTCACCACCGAACACCGTGAGCAGTACCGCCAGTGGCTGCTCGATCGTGAATTGCAGCCCGATGTGGCTGCTGCCATACTTGAGTCCATGCCTCCTTTCGACTGGTCGGAGATCGCTCGTCGCAGCGACCTGGCTGAGGTCGAAGGCCGTCTCGAGAACCGCCTCGACGGGGTGGACAACCGCTTCGACGTCATCGACGGTCGTCTCGATCTGCTGACCGATCGTGTCGGCAGGCTTGAGGACGGCATGGCCAAGGTGGTCGACCGCCTCGATTCGATGAATGCGCGCATGGATTCCATGAACCTGGGGATCGCTTCACTGAGTCAGGCACTCGCTGCCCAGAGTCAGGCACTCACCGCCCATGGGACTCAGGTGGTCGTCACCATGATCCTGGGGTTCACCGCCATTATCACCGCCGTGATCGTGAGCCTGCTGACGTTGGCTTGAGCCGGCCGAACACCTGAACAGCGCAGCATCGAGCGTTCGCTGAGCTGGTCGAGGACCGGCTGGACGGCGTCGATCCTCTGCCCGCTCCTCTCCGGAGCCGGCCGGGGCTCGCTGTCCGCCGGAGTCAGCGTCGGCGACGGTGAAGACGATCACGCAGGCGGCGGCGTGGGCCCACGTGGGCCCATCAGCAGACCCACTACAAGATGGTCGCGGTGGCGGGCAGGCTACTGAGGCCTCCTCAGAGGTTCATCCGCTATCACTGCCGCCGCAACCCTCGTCGCCTGGAGCTGAGATGGCTGGAAGTGGCGGTCCTGGAGGCTCTGGCAGAACTCGCGTTCATCGAGTACTCGTGGGAAGCGTGCGTCAAGTTCCTGACCTCCGGGATATCCGGGGAGTCGATCGGGGGCTCGGGCGTGTTCCGGCCCGACCGGCTGGTATGGGCAGCGGAGACCGACGACCTGGCCACGCCGCGGCTTCTGGCCAAGGCCGCTGAGATGCAGCGAGAGCTGCGCTGAGCTCATCTTCCCCGCCCACAGCGACCTTGAGAGTCGAGGTATGGAGACGATGAAGCAGCCAGAACGCATGCATGCGGTGCATGTCCCGCAGCACCATCACCGGCAAGCCCTGCCAGATGCGAGCAGACGAGTGCCCGCACCCGCATCGTCCGTCGCCGGTCAGTCCGGGCAAGCGGCGTGTGCTGGCGACGGGGCGCCAGGACCAGCGCGCGGCGATCAGATCGGCACCCCTGAGCCGCCGGATCAGATCTCAGCCGCGGGCCGCTGTCGCGTGGGGGCCAGAGAGAAATCTCGGCTGGCCTGAAAGATTCGCGCCGGTGCCGGCCATATGCCCCGCAGAGGCCGCCCGAAGCGGCTCGACCGACAGGACAACACTCACGATGAGCACCACCACGACAGCCCGACTGAAGGCCCCGGCGCCAGCCCGCCCGGCCCAGACTCAGCGACTCGCCTTCGGCGGGCAGCGCCTCGGTCGTTCTGGCGCAGGTTCGGGCGGTCGGCTCATCGCCCCGGGTCCGCATGGACCCGGCCACGCGGGACGTGCGGGCCCAGGCCGTCGACAGGCCGGGCCGTCAGTCCCTCAGATCGCCCCGCCGGCGCTGGAGCTGTTGGCCATCTCGGCGCGGGCCGCTGCCGCGTGGGGGCGGAGAGAAATTTCGGCTCGGCTGAAAGATTCGGGGTGGTGCCGGCCATATACCCGTCGGAGGCCGCCCGAAGCGGCTCGATCCACAGGACCACACTCATGAGCACCACCACGACATCCCGACCGAAGGCCCCGGCGCCAGCCCGCCCGGCCCAGACCTATCGGCACGCCTCCGGTGGGCAGCGCCTCGGTCGTTCTGGCGCAGGTTCGGATGGTTGGCTCATCGCCCCGGGTCCGCATGGACCCGGCCACGCGGGACGTGCGGGCCCAGGCCGTCGACAGGCTGGGCCGCCAGTCGCTCAGCTTGCCCACCGCAGGCGCCCGCGGAGAAATCTCGGCTCGCCTGAAAGATCCGGGGCGGTGCCGGCCATATACCCGTCGGAGGCCGCCCGAAGCGGCTCGATCCACAGGACCACACTCATGAGCACCACCACGACATCCCGACCGAAGGCCCCGGCGCCAGCCCGCCCGGCCCAGACCTATCGGCACGCCTCCGGTGGGCAGCGCCTCGGTCGTTCTGGCGCAGGTTCGGGCGGTCGGCTCATCGCCCCGGGTCCGCATGGACCCGGCCACGCGGGACGTGCGGGCCCAGGCCGTCGACAGGCTGGGCCGCCAGTCCCTCAGCTCGCCCGAGGCGGGTGCCCGAGGAGAAATTTCGCGCTGCCTGAAAGATTCGGGGCGGTGCCGGCCATACACCCGTCAGAGGCCGCCCGAAGCGGCTCGACCGACAGGACCACACTCACGATGAGCACCAGACCGACAGCCCGACTGAAGGCCCCGGCCCCGGACCGCCAGGCCCGGACCCAGCGGCACGCCCACGCCGGGCAGCGCCTCGGTCGTTCTGGCGCAGGTTCGGGCGGTCGGCTCACCGCCCCCGGTCCGCATTGGGGTGATCTGGCGGGACGTGCGGATCCAGGCCGTCGGGAGGCTGGGCCACCAGTCGATCAGCTCGCCCGATTCGGGTGCCCGCGGAGAAATCTCGGCTCGCCTGAAAGATCCGGGGCGCTGCCGGCCATATACCCGTCGGAGGCCGCCCGAAGCGGCCCGACCGACAGGACCACACTCACGATGAGCACCACCACGACATCCCGACCAAAGGCCCCGGCCCCAGCCCACCTGGCCCACGGCCCGAGGCCGGCGACAGGGCCTATTGGCCCGGCTGACCTGCTGGGCCCAGCGACGCCGAGGTGCGAGCGTGCTCCCGACATGGACCCGGCATGGCGAGCCGTTCGTGGCACGGGCCAAACCGGCGCAGCTCGCGCCCACTCGATCTTCCAGACCTCCGCGGGGTCATGGCCAGAATCTCTCTGGATCACCAGGACCCGCTCGACCACCCGAGAAAGGCAGGCCATCTGAAGCGCACCCTATAACCCAACCAACGCCAGGCAGGAACATCAATCAACCAAGGAGGAAACTCAAATGAACAAGGCAATCATCGTGATGGTCAGCATCTGCCTGCTGATCACACTCACCAACACCAGCGCCACGCCGGACAACGGCGACGGCTGGGAGGCATGCAATCTCGGAGAGATCTGCTTCCACGACCTGAGCGACACCGAGCGCTACCGCAAGCATTTCTTTCGGAACGCCAATCATGACGGCATCCAATGGTGGGACGCGGTCGCGAACCGGCGGGTCGGATGGCTTCGGGACGACGCGAACACCATCAGGAACCGCCACCGCGAGAAGTGCGTAAAGGTCATCGACGACCGGGGATGGTGGGGGGACGACGTCTTCGTGGTACCGCGCGACGGCATACTTCGCGTCATTCCTGCAAGCGTCCAGAATCAGAACGATCGCCACGAGCGGTTCAACTGCTGACCGGGAGGCTGTCGTCCAGGACAGGCAGCTTCTGGGCAGCCCCACTGCTGCTCAGGGACTGCCGACCTGGCCACCTAGTCCGACTCGACAAGCCAAGAAGTTCCGGTAGGCTGCAAGCCAGCAGCAGCCGATACGCTTGAGCGCCATCCAATATGACACGACCGACCCACTGCAACACATGGAGACACTCAATGATCAGAACAACGACCACCATCCTGATCAGTGTCTGCCTGCTGATGATGGCTGCTGCTTGCGCCTCTACGGAGGACCAGACAGCTGATCTAGACCCGACTTCTGGACCATCGGAGGACCCGGGTGGCTCCGGAGCCGTTGCGGAGCCGCTTGACGACGACGCCGCCGACCAGGAATCCGAGGTCTCCAACGAAGACGATCCGTCTGCGGACAGTGCTGTCGATCGCATCAGCGCCGGGTTTGTTGAGGTCGAAAGCCTCGTGGGCCGTCTGACCAAGGCCGACCCCGGAGAAGTCGCCCAGTGCATGAGCGATGCTGGATTTCCTCAGCTTCTTGAACTCGATGCCGATTCACGCTCAGCCGCCGGGCTGTCGTCGGCCAATACGAACAGGCTGACCTCAATTCAGCCGCACGAGATGGGTCCCTACACGGAATCACAGGCCCGCGAGTTCGGGCTGTTGGGAAGCGTTCATATCGGCCGAACTCCTGACAGCATCGTCCGAAGCAACGATCCTGCGTACCACCGGCAGTACGCATTGTGTGACGAGGCTTCGCTCGGCGATCGCGGACAATTCGCTGACGCCGAAGTTGAATCGCTCGCGCTGGCAGCCTCTGATCTGAGATACGCGATCTCGTCGCAGTTCAGAACGAGGACGATTCCCGGCCAGGGCGAGTTGTTGAGGGAGAGATTGACGTGCCTGACCGAGTCCGGTTATGGTTCGGTCGATCCTGAGGCGCTATTGAGCGACCAGAGTTGGACGGACTCCCTCCGGAGATTCGGGATTCAACCGGGTGAGACGCGGATCATCTCTGAGGCTGGCGAGGAATTCGATCCACTGGATGTGGATGCCCCGTTGCCTCCTGGGGAGACGCGCTTGATTCGCAGCGCTGATATGCCGACTGAGACGTACTATCCGTCGGCTGAGGAGGTCGAACTGGCCCTGGTATACGTCCGCTGCGGAGAAGAGATCGACTTCGTTGAGCGGCTCGAGGAACTGCAGATTCCGATTCGAGCCGAAATCCTGGCGGAGTTCGAGACCGAGATCCTCGGCCTCCGCGAGAGAGTCCTGGAGCTGATCGAAGATGGCTAGCATACGGATCCTGGCTATTGACTGTAGAGGAGCAGCATGATGTCACTCCAAATTGGTCGACAAGCCTAGGTACTTCCGGTGGCCTGCAAAGCCTACCCTAGTCAATACGCACTTCAGCGACACCCGACAGCCCACGATCACACCCACAGCAACGCAAGGAGAATTCCAATGCCCACAAAGTTCACCATCATCCTGCTCAGCGCCTGCATGCTGACGGCGGCAGCTGCATGCTCCTCTCCAGATGACCAGGCAGCTGATCCAGGCCCGATTTCGGATCCATCGGACGACTCAGGTGGCTCCCGAGCCGATGCGGAGCCGCTTGACGCCGAAAGCGCTGATCAGGCAGGCGGAGACGATCCGTCTGCGGGCAGTGCTGTCGAGCGCGTCGGTGCAGCGTTCCTCGAGGTAGACGCACTTGTTGGTCGCTTGACCATGGGTGACTCTCAAGAGGTGGCCCAGTGCATGAACGACGCGGGGTTTCCTCAGCTTCTTGAACACGAAGCTGATTTACCCTCAGGTGACAGGGCGTCGCTAGACGATACGAACAGGCTGACCTTGATCCTCCCCCACGAGATGGGTCCCTACACGGAGTCCCAGGCCAGGGAGTTCGGCCTGGTCGGGAGCATCTACATCAGCCGGATCCGCCTCGGCATCCTTCGAAGCAACGACCCTGCCTATAACCGGCAATACACCGTGTGCGATGAGGCCTCACGTGATGACGCTGGTGAGCTCTCCAACAAGGAACTTGATTCGCTCGCTCAGGCAACCGATGATTTGAGGTACGCAATCGAGTCACGGTTCAGAACACGAGCCACTCCCCCAATCGGCGAACTGGTGAGCGAGCGCATCGCCTGCTTGACTGAGTCCGGCTATGGCTCCATCAATCCGGAGGATTTCGATGGTGGGGGGACATGGACAGACTTCATACGGCGATTCGGCATTCAGCCAGGTGAGACTCGGATCCTCTCCCAGACCGGCGAAGAGTTCGATGCAGCGGACCTGGATGCACCATTGCCTCCTGGGGAGACGCGCTTGATTCTCAGCGCTGACATGCCGTTTAAGACGTACTTTCCCTCCGCTGAGGAGGTCGACCTGGCCCTGGTATACGTCCGCTGCGGAGAAGAGATCGGTTTCGTTGAGAGGCTTGAGGAACTGCAGATTCCAATTCGGGCCGAGATCCTCGCCGAGTTCGAGACTGAGATCCTCGGCCTCCGGGAGAGAGTCCTGGAGCTGATCGAAGATGGCTAGAACCAACGGGTCCCGAGCAGACTGCATCGTACGAGGAGCATGCGTTCCTTACGAGCACGGACCGAGAAGAACAGGCGCCGTGAAGACCCAACCCCGCAGCACTTCAACATCAGACAACAGGCAACACAACAACACAAGGAGCAACCCAATGCCAACAAAGGCACTCACCATCGTGGTCAGCATCTGCTTGCTGGTCACACTCACCAACACCAGCGCCACGTCTGACGACGGCGACGGCTGGGAGGTGTGCAGTTACGGAGAAATCTGCTTCCAGGAGTCTCCCAACACTGAGCGCCTCCGGAAGCATTTCTGGTGGAACGCGTATCACTCCGGCTACCGCTGGTGGGACGCATTCCTGAACCAGCGCGACGACCGGATGAACAACGATGCGGGTGCTATCCGCAATCGTGATTCGATGTGCAGCGTCAGCGTCATCGACCAGATCGGACCGTGGCACTTCAACCACGCGACGTTCCCGAACGACGGCGTCCTCTACACGCTGCCCGGAGTGGTCACCGGCAGCAACGACCGGCACATTCGATGTGCCGGTTGGGACTGATCCCGTCCGGAGGTTGAGTCGTGGAGGTCAGAGTCATGCGGCTTGCGGTTAGGCCCCTGCTGGTCTTGCTCATTGCCTTGGCGGCGGTGGCTTGCGCTGAATCGGCTCAGGAGGATGCTGGGGGTCCTCCGGATCCTGCGGCTGGCGTCTCTGAGGGAGCTGCTGGCGAGGGTCCGGGGGGCTCCGGGCTGTCGTCGGACGACGGCGGGGACGGCGAGTCGAGTTCGGCTGGATCGGCGCTCGGGGCGTCGACGATGCTGGAGCTTGGCCGGCTGGTGGATGGGTTCAACAATCCGGACGTCAACAGAGTGGGCGAGTGCATGTACGATGCCGGGTTCCCGCAGTTCCTGGAGTCGATGTCGGAGCTGGAAGCCAACGACGCAAGGATGTCGGATCCTCTGAGGAGCAGCCCGATGCAGATCGCTCCTTACAGCGAGGACCAGGCTCGGAGTCTGGGGATGGTCGGCAGGCGCTATGTGTGGCCTCACAGGAGCCAGGTCGGCAACGTCATCACCTACGATCGGGCATACTCAGCGGCGTTGGAGTCGTGCAAGTCGGAGGTCAGGGGCGACGTCAGCGCCGATCAGCAGGCCGAGATGCAGTCGGTCACCCGCGTGTTCTGGGACATGTACAACGAGATGAACCGGGCGTTCACAAGAGCCATGGCGGCTCCTCTGCTCGACTTGCTGCGCGACCAGCTGGTCTGCGTGAGGGACAGTGGCTATCCGGAGATCGACGTCGACACGGCAGTTGCGCAGCCGTCCTGGGAGCCGATCCTGGCGGCTGCTGGGGTCGAGATCGGCCAGGAGATCGGGCCTGAGCGGCTCGAGGCCGACGAGCCTGTGTATGAGGTCGCAGAACCCGAGGTCGAGGGCTTCCAGGTCATCTTGCCCAGCGATGAGATCGGCCGGAGCTATCTGCCGTCAGCCTCGGAGGTCGAGTTTGCTCTTGCCTACGTGGGCTGCGGACAGGAACTCGGAGTGCTGGAGCGCTTCGAGCAGATCCAGCACGACGCCAGGACGCCGATCCTGGAGCGATACGAGACCCAGATCCTCGGCCTGCAGGAAAAGGTGCTGGCCATCGTCGACCCATAGGCCCGCCTACGCTAAGGTTCCACCGACCGACCAAGGAGCAGCATGATGTCAATCCGAATCACAATCTGGACGCTGTTGGCCGCGGCCTTGCTGGCTGCGTCCTGTGGAGGATCCGGTCCCGAGGATGCTCAGGGTCCCTCGGGTTCGGCCGCCGTTTCCGAGGCTGTGCCGGAGGAAGCGGATGGGTCGGAGGAGAACGCGGCTCCAGACGCTGAGGATGAGCTGCCAGCGGACGGCGAGAGTGCTGGCATCGACACGGCTGGTCCCATGCCGTTGACACTGACAGAGTCGCCGATGCCAGAGATCAGCCGCCTAGTCGAGGAATTGGACGGCTACGATCTCAGCACCATGGCCGCATGCATGAACGACGCCGGTTATCCCCAATTCCTCGAAGCGTGGTCTGAGTATATCAGCCAGTTCGAATATCCAGACCCCTTGAGCAGGAGCCCGATGCAGATAGCGCCCAGCACGGCCGAACAAGCCCAGGCTCACGGGATGGTCGGGATTCGGGACGTCTGGCCGCCTGCTTACACTGATACTCGCCCGATGGTGCTCACCGACGACGGCGGCTATCTTGCAGCCCAAGATTCGTGCTGGGGAATCTTCCCGAATTTCGAACCAGATATAGACGAGAAGATCAGGGATCTCGAGACGGACTTCAGCGGTCTGCACTGGGATGTGGACCGGGCATTCGCCGATGCAACCGTCCAGCCGCTCGAGGACTTGCTCAGAGAACAGCTCGCCTGCGTCAAGGCCAACGGTTACCCGCAGCTCGACGCCGCAGATTCTGTGCTCAACCTCTACGAGCCGATGCAGCAGCCCTCCTGGGAACCGATCCTCCGTGACGCAGGAGTAAAAGTCGCACCGCTCCGCCCGCCGGAGAGAATCGACGGCTGGGACCAGCCGGACGAAGGGATCCGTGTGGTTCTGCCCAGCGAAGGGCGATCGCCTCCGCATGAGCCGACTGCGGCGGAGATCGACTTCGCGCTCGTTTACGTGCAGTGCGGGCAGGAGCTCGGTGTCATGGAGCGATTCGAACAACTACAGCACGAAGCGCGCATGCCAATCCTGGCGCAGTACGAGACCGAGATCCTCAGCCTGCGCGACGAGGTCGAGGCACTGCTGGCCAGGATCTCGCAGTAGCCGATGAAGACCCGCCCCTCGGCTGCTGTTCTGGCCGTGTGCCACGTTGTCCCGGACCGCAGCGCTCCTGAGAATGCCCTCGCCATAGGCCGCCTGCTGAACCATCCACAAGGAGACCCAAGATGACCACCAGATCGATGACGGCGGCGATTGTCGTGCTCTGCTTGGCCGTGGCCTCGTGCTCGGACAGCAATTCGAAGGCGCCAGCCGACGAGCGGGCCGATACGGAGGCCGGGTCCGACGCTGAGCAGGCCGAGAACGCGGCCGGGACTGCCGCGGAGGGCGCCTCGGGCGATGATCTGGCCGACAGCAGCGCCGTCGGCGGCACGGCCACTGCGCTGAACGAAGTCAACGCCTTCCTCAGGCAGTGGAACAGCGGCGACAGGCAAGAGGTCGCCCAGTGCATGTACGATGCTGGATTCCCTCAGATGATCGAGCTAGCGGAGCTCGATGCGCGATCAGAGGCTGGACGATCTTCGGCCAGCTCACGATTGACCATCTTTCCCCACGAGATGGGTCCCTACACAGAATCACAGGCCCGGGAATTCGGCGTTCTCGGCCCACTCTGGCGCAGCCCGGAAGTATCTGTTCAATCCGGCCAGGTCGTGACCACAGACCCCGCCTACAACGCCACCCATCAGGCTTGCGTAGATGAATCCCGCGGGCAATACGACCAAGACTACGCTGCTCTGGTTCGCTCGCTCTCAGCCGCAAGCCACGACCTCAGCACTGCGATCACTTCGCAATTCAGGGCGCTGATCGACAGCAGCTCGGACTTGGCGACGCTCATAGACGACAGGTTCGCCTGTGTACGGGACTCAGGCTACCCGGAGCTCGACCTGGACGAGTTGGGAGGATCAGGCTCCTGGGAACTGATCCTGAGCCAGCTCGGAATCGAAGAAGGCGAACGGGACGAGACGGAGCTTCGCGACAGCAACTCGATACTGCTGGACCCGGGAGAGGTGGCACCCCTGATGACGGAGGTCATCCCGGGCGCGGAAGCCCAGTCGCAGAACTCATACATCCCTTCCGCCGGCGAAGTCGAGTTCGCCCTTGCCTTCGTGGAGTGCGGCGAGCAGGTCGACTTTCTCGAAAGGCTCGAGCAGCTCCAGATCCCGATTCGGGCAGCAGTGCTTGCCGAGTTCGAGACCCAGATCCTCGGCCTTCGTGAGAGGGCGCTGGAGCTGGCCGGCGAGGGCTAGCATACGGATCCTGGCTATTGACTGTAGAGGAGCAGCATGATGTCACTCCAAATTGGTCGACAAGCCAAGGTACTTCCGGTGGCCTGCAAAGCCTACCCTAGTCAATACGCACCTCAGCTACACCCGACAGCCCACGATCACACCCATAGAAACACAAGGAGAATTCCAATGCCCACAAAGATCATCATCCTGTTCAGCGCCTGCCTGCTGATGATGGCTGCCGCTTGCTCCTCTACGGAGGACCAGACAGCGGATCCAGACCCGACTTCGGGCCCATCGGACGACGCGGGTGGCCCCGGAGCCGTTGCGGAGCCGCTTGACGTCGAAGCCGCCGACCAGGAATCCGAGGGCTCCAGCGAAGATGATCCGTCTGCGGACAGTGCTGTCGATCGGGTCACTGCCGTCTTCCTGGAGGTCGAGAGCCTTGCTAGCCGCCTGGCCCAGGGCGACCTCGCAGAAGTCGCCCAGTGCATGAGCGATGCCGGATTTCCTCAGCTCATGGAGCTCGAGGCTGACTCGCAGGCAACTGCAATACTGTCGTCAGATGATGCGAACAGGCTGGCTGCAATTGCCCCGGGCGAGATGGGACCCTACACGGAATCGCACGCGCGCGAGTTCGGGTTAATCGGAAGCGTTGCCCGGGTTCGGCCTGGCGTCGTCCGGAGCAACGATCCTGCCTACGACAGGCAATTCGCATTGTGCGAAGCGACTGCGCGTGGTGACTACAGTCAACTAGACCAAAAGGAGGTGGACGCTCTCCTGCAGGCAATCTCTGACATGAGGCACGCGATTCGGTCGCAGTTCATCGCAAGGGCCACGCCGGGCTTGGAAGAGATCTTGAGCGAGCGGATCACATGTCTCCTCACCGAGTCCGGTCATGAATACCTTGATCCCGAAGCATTCGCGGTCGGGGAGTCCTGGGCTGGTATTCTTCAGAGATTCGGAGTTCAGCCGGGCGAGACCCGGATCATCTCCCAGAGTGGCGAAGAGCTAGATTCAGCTCATGTGGATGATCCATTGCCTCGTGGGGAGACGCGCATGGTTCCCAGCGCTGAGATGCCGACTGAGACGTACTATCCGTCGGCTGAGGAGGTCGAACTGGCCCTGGCCTACGTGCGCTGCGGGGAACAGATCAACTTCGTTGAGCGGCTCGAGGAACTGCAGATTCCGATTCGAGCCGAGATCCTTGCCGAGTTCGAGATCGAGATCCTCGGGCTCCGCGAGAGAGTTCTGGAGCTGGCCGAGGAGGTCTAGCGGCGCAGGATCGCCTCGGCGATGCGATCCTCGCAGGCCGCCGAATCCCACCACATGCCCTGGAGCTGCTTGGCCCTGCGGAAGTAGAGCTGGATGTCGTACTCCAGGGTGAAGCCGATGCCGCCGAAGACCTGCTGGGCCATGGCCGTGACGTCACGGAACACCTGGCAGGCGAAGAGCTTGCTCATCGGGGCGAGCCGGCAGGCGTCCAGGCCCTCGCTGTGCGCCCAGGCGGCCTCGTAGACCAGGATGCGAGCGCCGTCGAGGCTGGTCTTGGCGTCAGCCAGGTAGTGCGAGATCGACTGGAACTCCGCCAGCGCCTTGTCGAACTGGCGGCGGGTCTTGGCGTAGTCGACGGTTATCTCCAGAGCCCGCTCGGCGCCGCCGACCGCCTGAGCCGCGGCCAGCACCACCGCCTCGTTCATGGTGGCATCCCAGATCGCCCAGCCGCCGCCGACCCTGCCGACGCGGCTGCTCGCCGGCACGCGCACCGAGTGGAAGTCGGCTCGGTACTGGGTGTCCGAGGCGATCGACATGCGTTGTTCGAGCGTGAGCCCGGCTGCCTCCGCGGGCACCAGGAACAGGTCGATGTCGGTCGGCTGCGGGCCGCTGCGGGCCAGCACCAGAAGCAGATCGGCCGCTGCGGCGAAGCCGACGTGCATCTTGGCGCCGTCGAGCACCACCTGGTCGCTGTCGGCGGTTGCGGTGGCCTGCACGCCGAGCGCCGAGAAGCCCCCGCCGGGCTCGATCCAGGCCGGGCTCACGATCTTCGAGCCAGCGGCGACCTCTGCGAGCAGCTCGGCGTGCGCAGGCGAAGGGTTCTCGGCGATGCCCCTGGCCAGCGCCCCGGCGGACAGCACGCAGCTCGCGAAGTGCGGCACCGGCGCAAGGGAGCGGCCCAGCTCCTCGTACAGCACCGCCCCCTCCAGCAGCGACATCCCGCTGCCGCCGTGGGCAGCGTCGGTCATCAGCCCGCAGAGACCCAGCTCGCCCAGCTTGGCCCACAGCTCGCTGGCCACGCCGTGCGGATCGTCCTCCAGGTCGCGCACGGTCTCGACGGGGCTGAGATCCTCACAGAGGCTGCGCACCAGATCACGCAGCATCTGCTGGTCGTCGGTCAGGTCGAGATCGAGCACAGGCCTGCTCCTCAGGGCTTCCAGGCGTCGCCGCGGCGGGCCCAGGGGTTGTCGTCGGGGCCGACGGGAACGGCCACCCGGGCGCTGCACTCACAGCACAGCCGCTCGTCGACGCTGACGCGGATGTCGAGCTCGCACCACTTG
Organism: Acidimicrobiales bacterium; assembly: GCA_965214285.1. Taxonomy (GTDB): domain Bacteria; phylum Actinomycetota; class Acidimicrobiia; order Acidimicrobiales; family Aldehydirespiratoraceae. Next base: position 2,322,219 of record OZ243946.1, on the reverse strand, counting down.
CAGCCGGAAGCGTCGACGGTCGTGCCGGTCAGCCGGCCGGCGATGGTCATGCGGTCGCCGGGGAAGATCGAGTCGCGGATGCGGAACCTCATGCGCCCGATGCGGCCCCGTGGCCCGCTCCAGTCGGTGATGTAGCGCTCGAACCAGGCGGCGAGGTTGGGGGCGTTCATGAAGATGTCGCGGGTGCCGTTGCGCTCGGTGGCGAAGCGGTAGTCGTGATGCATCGGCCGCCAGTCGCGGCTGGCCACCGCACCCAGCACCACGGTCGTGGCGGTCACGTCGTGGTGCAGCACCCCCAGCGCGTCGCCGGAGGAGTCGGCTGGCGGGCTCGCTGCGGGTCGGCTCTTGGCCTGGGTTCCGCCTGCAGATGCGGCAGCGGCGGGGGAGTGGGCTGTGTCGGGCGGGCGGCTCGCATGAGCCGCGTAGCCGAAGCCGGTGTGGGACTCCAGCCCGACCAGGGCGCCGCCGGAGTTGTGGTACTCCACGTCGATCACCCAGAAACGGCCCGTGCCGAGCTTGGTGGTCTTGGCATCGCTCACCGAGCGCAGCACCTGACGGTGCGAGATCACGTCGCCGGGGCGCACCGGCTCGTGCAGGATCAGCGAGTTGTCGCTCATGATCGCCTCGGGCAGGCCCAGCCGGGCCTTGAGGTCGAAGTGAACCTGCAGCGCCACCTGCTCGGCGGTCGCGCCCGGCGACCAGCGATGCGGCCGCATCCACAGCGACAGCGTGGTCGCCGGCATGGTCATGCCGCCCGTGAGCTGCTCGGCCACGGCCGGGTCCCAGTACAGCGGGTTGGCGTTCTCGGTGGCGGCCAGGGTGTTGTAGGCATACGCCATCTCAACGGGGAACGCCGCGGTCTGCGGGTACTGGTCCACGCCGATCAGCTCGGCGATCTCCGCCGGCAGCCCGCCGTCCGGCAGCCCGCCGTGAGGCGGCGCAGCGTCCGACTCCGCGCTCACGCCACGGCCCCTTCGTCGATCAGCTCGCTGATGCGCTCTGCGCTGTAGCCCACGGCCGACAGCAGCTCCGCAGCATCGCCGGCCGAGGCGTCGCGGATCGCATAGGGCGCAGCGGGCGGCTGCGTGCCCGCCCACACCGGCCCGGTCTGGCGGAAGCGGCCCTCGGTCTCGTGCTCGGCCTCTGCGATCACCCCACGGGCTGTGTACTGAGGGTCGTCAACCGCCTCGGCCACGCTCAGCACCGGCGCCACGCAGCAGTCGGAGGGGCCGAGCAGCTCCGCCCACTCGTCGCGGCTGCGGCCTGCCAGCGCCTCGGCCACGGCGGCACGGATCTCGTCCTGGAGGGCGTCGTCGAACTGGGCGCCGGCGTAGCGATCCAGGCCCAGCGCGGCGCAGAGGTTCGCCCAGAACACGGCCTCGATGGCGGCCACCGCCAGGAATCCGCCGTCGCCGCAGGCGTAGGTGCCGTAGCAGGCGTAACGGCCGGTGAGGACGTAGTGGCCCGGCCCCGGCTCGACGCCTGTGGCCAGGTACTCGTCCGCGTACAGCGACATCATGGCCAGCACCCCGTCGGCGACCGACACGTCCAGGTACTCGCCAGTCCCGCAGGCGCTGCGCCGAAGCAGCGCAGCCATGATCGCCATCACCGCGTGCATGCCGCCGGCCGCGATGTCGGCCACGGTTGCGCCGGGAAGGGCCGGGGCGCCGTCGGCGCGCCTGCCGCTGCAGTGCAGGTAGCCGCCGAGGGCCAGGTAGTTCAGGTCGTGGCCCGCCCAGGCCGCCTTGGGCCCGGTCTGGCCCATGCCGCTGATCGAGCAGTAGACGATGCGGGCGTTGAGCGCCGACACGCAGCCGTAGCCCACGCCGAGCCGGTCGACCACGCCGGGCCGGAAGCTCTCGATCACCACATCGGCGCCGGCGGCGAGGTCGAGGAACGCCTGGCGCCCGGCGGGCGACTTCAGGTCCACGCAGAGCCGCCGGCACCCTCGGTGGCCGCTGTAGGCGTAGAACGGCGGCACCAGCAGCCTCTCCCCGTCGGCCGGGACCGGGGCCAGCTTGACCACGTCGGCGCCGTAGTCCGAGAGCATCCGCGAGGCCCGTGCGCCGGGCCCGACCGTGGAGAAGTCGAGCACCCGGATCCCGTCGAGCGCGCCGGGCCGGGGCTGGGTTCCACGCTCAGAGTCCTGCGCTGCGGCGTCTGGCACGGCAGCGTCCGGCAAGGCGGCATCCTGCGCTGCGGCGTCTGGCACGGCAGCGTCTGGCAAGGCGGCGTCTGGCACGGCAGCGTCCGGCAAGGCGGCGTCTGGCACGACAGCGTCGCCCATGGCTCAGAAGTTCTTGGGCAGCCCGAGGCCGCGGCGGGCGATGATGTTCTTCTGGATCTCCGAGGCCCCGCCGCCGATGGTGTCGATCACGGTGTAGCGGTAGGTCGACTCCGAGCGCCCCTTCATGGGGGCGTCCTCGGTGTGCACCCGAAGCTGCGAGCCCGGCCCGCCGATGTCCATGGCCGCATCGGCGATGCGCTTGGACAGCTCGGTGGCGAACAGCTTGTACTCGCTGGCCTCCACGGTGGGCGGCTGGAAGCCCTGGCGGCCCTCGCGGTGGGCTTTCTCGACCTTCACCGCCTCGGCCACGAACTTCAGCCCCATGACCCTGGCCACCTCGGCCTCGGTGTGCAGGCGGGCCAGGCGCGAGCGGATCCGGGGGTCGTCGGCCAGGGCGGCGCCGTCGCGCTCGGTGCTCTTCACGTAATCGGTGAGCAGGTCGAGGCGCTGCAGGATCGGGGCGATGGTGAACATCGTGAAGCGCTCCAGGTCCAGCGCCTGGCTGATGTAGCGGAAGCCGTGGTTGACCTCGCCGACCACGTAGTCGTCGGGCACGAACACGTCGTCGAAGAACACCTCGTTGGTGCGCTCGTCGCCCATGGTGCGGATCTCGGTGATCGTGATCCCCTCGTGGTCCAGCGGCACCAGCATCAGCGTGATGCCCATGTGCTTGTTGTCGGGATCGGTGCGGGCACCCACCCAGTACCACTCCGCGAAGTGCGCCGAGGTGGTCCAGGTCTTCTGGCCGTTGAGCAGCCAGCCGTCGCCGCCGGAGTCGCTGGTGATGCGCTCGGCTCGCAGGCGCATGGCGGCGGCGTCGGAGCCGGCGTCGGGCTCGGAATAGCCGACCGCGAACTCCACGTCGTTGTTCAGGATCTGCGGCAGGAACTCGCCCTTGAGCTTCTCGGAGCCGTGCGCGATCAGGGTCTTGCCGATGATGCCGACGCCCTTGCCGATCTGCGGGCCGCCGCGGCCGGCGAGCTGCTCGTTGAGGATGTACTCGTAGACGCCCTCGCCGTCGCTGCCGCCGTGCTCGGTCGGCCAGGTGATGCCCAGCCAGCCCTTCTGGCCGAGACGGCGCATGAAGGCGCGCCGCCCGGGGGTGTCGACGATCTGGGCCATGTTCTCGCGGGTCAGGTCGAAGACCTCGGGGTCGTCGTTGGCGTCGAGGAATTCGCGCACCTCGGAGGCGAACGCCTGCTGCTCGGGGGTGAACCTGAAATCCATGACGACGGCGCCACGATAACGCGCCCCGCCAAGCGGCGATAAGCCGCCTGCTGCGGTTCGCCCACGGGTGTCTGGCCAGTCACGGCACGGGCGCGGCGACGCCGCGGGCGGTCTCGGTCCGAGACCTGGCCGGGTCAGGCGATGACGCCGGCGGCGCGCAGCTCGGCGATGAGCTCTTCGTCGAGGCCGAGCTCGGTTCTGAGCAGCTCGTCGGTGTGCTCGCCGAGCCACGGCACCCGGCTGTCGGGGCCGTCGGGGACGCCGCTCATCTTGATCGGGTTGCCCGGCACCGCCACCGGGTCGCCGCCTGAGGGATCGTCCATGCGGAACAGCATTCGGCGGGCTGCGACGTGAGGGTCGTTGCTGATCTCCGCCGAGGTGTTCGACTCGCCAGCGGCGACCCCCGCGGCCGACAGCAGCCCGACGGCCTCGCGGTTGGTCAGCGACGACGCCCATCCCTCGATGCCGGGCCGCAGCTCGGTCTCGAGGTGGCGCTGCCAGCCTGCCGGGCCGGCGAGGCGGGGATCGGTCAGCCAGGCCTCGTTGCCGGTCAGCTCGGCCACCTTGGCGAAGTGGTGGCGGCGCACGATCTGCAGCACGAAATGGCCCTCACCGGCGGCGAAGGTCTCCACTATGCCCACCCCGCTGGAGGCCTCGTCGTCGATGCCCATCGAATAGAAGTTGGTGACGATGTCGGTCATGGCCATGGTGGAGTCCAGCATGGCCACGTCGATGTGGCGGCCCTCGCCGGTGCGGTCGCGCCGGCGCAGGGCGGCGAGCACGCCGATGGTGCCGAACAGGGCGGCGGAGATGTCGCCGAGCGCGCCGACCGGGTTGGCCACGGGCGGGCGGCCGGGGCGGCGCTTGTACTCGTAGATGCCCGACATGGCCTCGACCACCGCCGCATAGGCGGGGCGCTGCATGTACGGCGACGCCGGGTCGTTGCCGAAGCCCGACACCGACAGGTACACCACGCTCCGATGCACCGCCGACACTGCGCTGTAGCCGACGCCGAGGCGGTCCGCGGTGCCGGCCTTGAAGTTCTCGCAGACCACGTCGAAACGCGGCGCCAGCTCCAGCAGCAGGGCGACGCCGGCTGGCTGCTTGAGGTCGATGGTCAGCGAGCGTTTGTTGAGGTTGTTGCGCAGGAAGGTGGCGCCGACGCTGCGGCCCTGCGGGTCGACTATGGCAGGCACCGAGCCGCGGCCGCTGTCGCCGGTTGTGGGGTGCTCGACCTTCACCACCTCGGCGCCTAGCCGGGCCAAGAGCTGCGTGGCGAAAGGCAGCGCGGCCATCTGCTCCATGGCCAGCACACGGATGCCGGCCAGCGGCATCGTGTCATCGGCGTCGTCAGAGGCCTTGCCGGCCTGGGCGGCACCGCCAGCGCCGTCAGTCTCGGCGGCCTGGGCCGGCTCGGAGGACGACGCTGCCTGGGCGGGGTCTGCCGGCTCGATGGGTTCTGTGGGCGACGCTGCCACGATCAGGATCGGCCTTGCTCGGCGGCGTCGTCGTCCAGCAGCCCGGCGATGCGGTCCTGCAGGGCCAGCACATGGCGGCGGCGGGTCCAGGTAGAGCCGATCGACACCCGGATGAAGGCCCGGTCGTCGATCTCGGAGACCGTCACCAGCACAGCGCCGTCTTCGTTGATCGCAGCGGCCAGATCCCTGGTGGCATCCGAGCCGCCGCGATGCGCGAAGCAGACCAGGGCGAAGGGATGCGGGGCGACCAGCTCCAGCTCGGGCCGGGCCTGCACCCAGCCGGCCAGCTCGTCGGCCCAGCGGACCGTCTCGCGGATCCGTGCCCTGAGGCCCTCTGCGCCGTGGCTGCGCAGCACCCACCACAGCTTCAGCGCCCGGAACCGCCGGCCGAGCGGCAGATGCCAGTCGCGGTAGTCGATCACCTCGCCGGAGTCGCTGGCCGCGTTGCGCAGATACGGGGCGCTGACGGCGAGCGCCGCGAGCAGCGGCCGGCGGTCGGCCACCCAGAACACCGAGCAGTCGAAGTTGGTGAACAGCCACTTGTGCGGGTTGAAGCTGTAGCTGTGCGCCGACTCCAGGCCGTGCTGATGCCGGCGGAACTCCTCGCAGATCATCGCCGAGCCCGCATAGGCCGCATCCACGTGCAGCCACATGCCGTGGCGGGTCGCCACCTCGCCGATGGCAGCGATCGGGTCCACCGCGGTGGTGGCAGTGGTGCCCACGGTGGCGCACACGAAAGCGGGGGAGAGCCCCGCGGCGAGGTCCGCGTCCACCGCCTCAGCCAGCGAGTCGGGCCGCATGGCGAAGCGGTCGTCGACGTCGATCAGGCGGACGCGCCCGTAGCCGGCGATCCGGGTGCCTTTCTCCAGCGACGAATGCGCCTGCGCCGACGCGTAGGCGACCATGGCCTCGGCTGATGCGCCGCTGCGCCTGGCGCACTGCTCTCGGGCCACCACCAGAGCCGTGTGGGCGGCGTCCGAGGCGCTGGTCTGGATCACGCCGCCGCCGGTGCCGGTCGTCTTCCACGCCTGAGGCACGCCGGTGAGGTCGACCAGCCAGTCGAGCACGTGCGACTCGACTTCGGTGAGCGCAGGCGAGGTCGACCACATCATCCCCTGCGCGCCCAGGCCGGCCGCGGCCAGCTCGCCCAGCACCGAAGCCGGCGACGACATGGCAGGGAAGAAGGCGAAGAAGCTCGGGTGCTGCCAGTGGGTAAGCGCGGGAACCACCACCCGGTCGAGGTCGGCCAGCAGCTCGGTGAACGGCTCGGGCTGCTCGGGAGCGGCGGCTGGCAGCTTGGCCCTCACGTCGCCGGGCTGCACAGGCTCGGCCACCGGGCGGTCCTCGAGGCGCTCCAGGTAGTCGGCGATCCAGTCGATCAGGGCGTGGCCGTTGCGTCGGAAGGCGTCGAGGTCGAGCGGGTCGCCCGCCGCGCCGCTCACCTGCGGGCGCCTGGGGTCATGCGGCTGCAGCCCGGGCTCGCCAGGCTGTCGCCTGGGGTCATCAGGTCCCGTAGCGGCGGACGCCGTCGCCCACCAGATCGGCGAAGAGGCCCAGAACCTCGCCGGGCTCGGCATGGCGGCCGGTCTGGCCCTTGGAGTAGAGCAGCTCGCCGTCGACGCTCACGTCGAAGATGCCGTTGCCGCCCGTCACGAGGCGCAGCTCGGAGATGACGTGCTGGTAGTTGCTGAGGAGATCTGCGACCGCGCTCACGGCGTGGGCCGAATAATCTCAAGGGACGCAGTAGGCGATCTCGATCTTGTGGCTCATCTCCCGAGATTACCGCGGGCGGCGCCCGGCGATGCGCTCCGGCGGCGGTATCGCTCCTATGCTCGGGCCATGGCAGAGATCACACTCCACGGAAACCCGGTTCGCACCAGCGGCGAGCTGCCGCAAGTTGGCAGCGCCGCCCCAGGCTTCACGCTCGTCAGCAGCGGCTTCGCCCCCATCAGCGAGGCCGACTATGCGGGCAAGGCGCTGGTGCTCAACATCTTCCCGTCGGTGGACACGCCGACCTGCGCCCAGAGCGTGCGCACCTTCAACGAGCGCGCCGCGGCGCTCGAAGGGGCCGCCGTGCTGTGCGTGTCGGCGGACCTGCCGCCCGCGGCGGGGCGCTTCTGCGGCGCCGAGGGCATCGACAACGTGGCCTGCGGGTCGACGTTCCGCAACCCCGAGGTGCTCGACGCCTACGGCGTGCGCATCACCGACGGCATCCTCGAAGGCCTGGCGGCGCGTGCGGTGGTGGTCATCGACGGCGACGGCAACGTCGCCCACACCGAGCTGGTCGCCGAGATCGCTGACGAGCCCGACTACGACGCAGCGCTGGCAGCAATCGCCTGACCCGCCCCGGCTGAGCGTGCCCCGACCAGCGAGGGGCCGAGACCGAGCCGGACCGAGAGCCCCAGCTCAGCCGAAGGCGCCCGCCTGGCGCAGCGACTCGATCTCCGCGGCGGACTTGCCCAGCACCTCGGCCAGCACCGTCTCGGTGTGCTCGCCGACCGTGGGCGCCATCGTCGGGCAGCCCAGCGGCTCGCCGCCCACGAACACCGGCAGCGGCAGCTGCTCGCAGCCCAGCTCCTCGGTGGGGTAGAAGCCCATGCGGGCCTGGAACTGCGGGTCGTCGCCGATGTTGGCCGGCGTGTTCACCGGGGCGATGGTGGTGTTGTGCTCATCCGCGAAGGCGAGCCAGTCGGCGCACGTCCTGGCGGCAAAGACAGCCTGCAGCTCCCGTTGCAGCTCGGTGTTGCCCCGTGCGTGGTCGGCGTAGGTGGACCCGGGCCAGCGCTCGAACAGGTCCATGCGCCCGACGCCCTCGCAGAAGTTGCGCCAGAAGGCCTGCTCGCTGGCCATGAACAGCACGTGCCCGTCGGCCGCCGCGTACATCTGGTAGCGCACGCCCTCCCACATGCCTGCCAGCCCGGCGGGCCGCCGCTCGTAGCCGTCCGCGGGGTTGCCGGTCACCTCGTCCTCGGGGCGCAGGTAGGCCCGCTCGCTCTCGATGCGGTACCAGTCCATGTAGGCCGAGGCGTCGGACTGGGCCAGCTCCAGCTCGCAGCCCCTGCCGGTCTCACGCGCCGAGATCACCGCGGCCAGCACCGCCACCGCCCCGAGCATCGGCCCGACGTTGATCCCCACATTCGGCATGTCCCGCGGGATGCGGGTGAAGCCCTCGTCGTCGACCACCGGCTGCACGATCCCGCTCCAGGTGTCATAGGCGATGCCGTGGCTGGGCATGTCCTTGTAGGGCCCGGTCGCGCCGTAGCCCGACAGCGTGGCGAACACGACCCGCGGGTTGACCGCCGCCAGCTCGTCGTAGCCGAGCCCGAGGCGCGCCAGCGTGCCGGGCCGCATCGCCTCCACCACCACGTCCGCGCCGGCCACGAGGTCGCGGTAGAGCTGCTTGGCCGGCTCGGTCTTGAGGTCGAGCGCCACGCTGCGCTTGCCGCGGTGGGTGTGCAGGTGCAGCAGCGACACGCCGTCGACGATCGGCCAGGTCATCTGGCGGATGTAGTCGCCCTTGGGCGACTCCACCTTGATCACGTCCGCGCCGAGGTCGGCGAAGAAGGTCGCCACGTGGCCCGGCCCGAGCAGGCTCGACTCGATGACCCGCACGCTGGAGAGCAGGCCCGGGGCGCTCGCCGAAGCCGGGGCCGCTGGGTTCTGAGAAGTGTCGTTCACCGCGATGACGTTAGCCTCGCGCCCACGAGCGCAACGCCGGGGGGTGGGGCGCAACCGTCTGAGCAACCGCCTGGAGCAGCCGCCTGGAGGCGCAACGCATGGAGATCCTCGAATCGGTGCTCGACATGGTGGGCGAGACCCCGCTGGTGCGCCTGCGCCGCCTCGACGAGGGCCTGGGCTGCCCGGTGGTCGCCAAGGTCGAGGCGGTCAACCCCGGCGGCAGCTCCAAGGACCGCCCGGCTGTGGCCATGATCGACGAGGCCGAGCGGGCGGGCCTGCTGCGGCCCGGCGGGACCATCGTGGAGCCGACCTCTGGCAACACCGGCGTGGGCCTGGCGATAGTGGCCGCCCAGCGCGGCTACCGCTGCATCTTCGTGGTCACCGACAAGGTGGCCGCCGAGAAGGTCGACATCCTGCGGGCCTACGGCGCCGAGGTGATCGTCTGCCCGGTGGCCGTCTCGCCGGACGACCCCGACTCCTACTACTCCACAGCGCGGCGCCTGGTCGACGACATCCCTGGCGCCTTCCGGCCCGACCAGTACCACAACCCGGCCAACCCGCAGTCGCACTACGACACCACCGGCCCCGAGATCTGGCGCCAGACCGCCGGCCGGGTCACCCATTTCGTGGCAGGCGCAGGCACCGGCGGCACGCTCACGGGCGTCGGCCGCTACCTCAAGGAGCAGAACCCCGAGGTGCGCATCATCGCCGCGGACCCCGAGGGATCGGTGTACTCGGGCGGCTCGGGCAGGCCGTACCTGGTGGAGGGCGTGGGCGAGGACTTCTTCCCCGACACCTACGACCCGTCGGTGGTCGACCGCACCATCGCCGTGAGCGACCGCGACTCGTTCCTCACGGCACGGGAGGTCACCCGCCGCGAGGGGCTGCTGATCGGCGGCTCGTGCGGCACCGCCGTGAAGGCCGCCCTGGACGTGGCCCGCGACTGCACCGCGGATGACCTGGTGGTGGTGCTGCTGCCCGACAGCGGGCGGCTGTATCTGTCGACCATGTTCGACGACGACTGGATGGCCGGCTTCGGCTTCCTGCGCTCGGACGGCCCGGTGGTCGACGACATCTTGTCGAGCCGGCGCGAGGGCGTGCCGGAGCTGCTGTACGTGCAGCCCCAGCAGACGGTGCGCGAGGCGTCGCAGATCATGAGCCGCCACGGCGTGTCGCAGCTGCCGGTCGCCAAGGGCGAGATGCCCCTCGCCAACGCCGAGGTGATGGGCTCGGTGAGCGACCTGCGGCTGATGGAGCTGGCCTTCGACACCGACACGGTGCTCGACAAGACCGTCGAGGACGTGATGGGGCCGCGCCTGCGCACCATCGGCTCGGGCCAGCCGGTGGCGCTTGCGGTGGAGATGCTCGAGACCTGCACGTCGCTGCTGGTGCTCGACGGCGGGCGGCCCAGGGCGGTGGTGTCGAGCAGCGACGTGTTGAACTTCCTGTCGGCCGCCGCACGGGAAACGGACTGAGCCGTGGCCGGCAACGCTGCCGACAGTCCCCGCGACGGCACCGCCGACAGCACCCGCGGCGGCTCAGCCGATGATTTCGCCGATCCCGAGCGCTGGGGCTTCGACACCAGGGCGATCCGCGCCGGCCAGCCGCATGACCCGGTATCGGGGGCGGTGATCGGCGCCATATCGCTTTCGACCACCTTCGCCCAGCCGTCGCCGGGCCGCCCCCGCGGCTATGAGTACTCGCGCACCGCCAACCCGACCCGCAGCGCCCTGCAGGACTGCCTGGCGTCGCTGGAGCACGCCGCCCACGGGCTGGCCTTCGCCTCGGGCATGGCAGCCGAGGACACGCTGCTGCGCACCCTGGCCCCAGGCGACCACGTGGTGCTCGGCGACGACGCCTACGGCGGCACCTACCGGCTGATCTCGGCGGTGCTGGCCCCCGCCGGCATCGAGTGGAGCAGCGCCGACCTCAGCGACGCCGCTTCGCTGCAGGCCGCCATCGGCCCCCGCACCCGCATGGTGTGGGCCGAGACCCCGACCAACCCGCTGCTGACCGTTGTCGACATCGCCGCAATCGCCGCTGTCGCCCACGCAGCGGGCGCCTTGCTGGTGGTCGACAACACCTTCGCCACGCCGTACCTGCAGCAGCCGTTGCGCCACGGCGCCGACGTGGTGGTTCACTCGACCACCAAGTACTGCGGCGGCCACTCCGACGTGATCGGCGGCTTCGTCGCCACCGACGACGACGGCCTCGCCGAGCGCCTGGCGTACCTGCAGAACGCGATCGGCGCGGTGCCCGGCCCGTTCGACAACTACCTCACGCTGCGCGGGCTCAAGACGCTGGGGGTGCGCATGGACCGCCACTGCGCCAACGCCGCCGCCGTGGCGGAGCTGCTCAGCGGCCACGATGCGGTGGCCGAGGTGCTGTATCCGGGCCTGGCCGGCCACCCTGGCCATGCCGCCGCGCTGCGCCAGATGTCGGGCTTCGGGGGCATGGTGTCGATGCGCCTCGCCGGCGGGCGTGACGCCGCCATGCGGGTGGCGCAATCGACGCGGGTGTTCGCCCTCGCCGAGTCGCTCGGGGGAGTGGAGTCCCTCATCGAGCATCCCGGCGTGATGACCCACGCCTCGGCGGAGGGCTCGGCGCTGGAGGTGCCCGACGACCTGCTGCGCCTGTCGGTCGGCATCGAGTCGGTCGACGACATCCTCGCCGATCTCAAACAAGCCCTCGAAGCCTAAGTCCTCGGTGTCGGAGGGGTAGCGGCGTTCGAGCTCGGCATAGGTGCTGCCCTGAATGCGGTGGATGTCGGGCAGGCCGGTCGCGGCTGGGGTCAGGTCTGCTTGTGCAGCACTGCCTGGCCGAGCGAGTCGATCTCCGCCAGCCACTGGGCAGGCCCGCCGAGGTCGCCGAACGGGAACACCACGAACTTGGTCGCGCCGGCCTCGATGCAGCCGTCGATCATCTCCGCCAGCGCCCCAGGCGAGCAGGCCACCACATCGGTCGCAGCGCTGCCGGGCCGCCGTGCCGTGATCCGCTGCGCCAGCCGCGAAGGCAGCTCGCCGTTGCCCACCGGGATCAGCACCCCGTAGTGGCCGGCGTCGATCTCACGTCCAGCCTCCGCCGCGGCCTCGCTGATGGCGGCGATGCCCGCGGCCACGTCCGCAGGCGTGGCGAACGACGCCAGCCAGCCGTCGGCCAGCCGCCCGGTGCGGCGCAGCTCGCTGGGCGCAGCGCCGCCCATCCACACCTCGAAAGGAACCTGCACCGGCTTGGGCAGCACGCTGGCGCCCTGCAGCGAGAACCGCGGGCCGCTGTGGTCCACCGTGTCCTCGGTCCAGAGCCTGCGCATCAGCGGCAGCACCTCGTTGAACAACGCCGCCCGGTCCTGGCGCCGCACGCCGAACGCCTGCTGCTCGGCGGAATCAGCGATGCCGAGCCCGACGGCGGGCAGGCAGCGCCCGCCGCTGACCACGTCGAGGCTGGCCAGCGCCTTGGCCAAGAGCAGCGGGTTGCGCCCCGGCACCACCGACACCGCGGGGCCGAACTTGAGCCGCTCGCTGCGCCCGGCCACATAGGCCATGGCCACGAGCGGGTCGAGCTGGGCTGCGGCCACCCGCTCTGGGAACCACAGCGAGTCCCAGCCGCCGTCCTCCAGGGCGTCGACCACCGCGCCCAGGCCTCGCGGCTCGGCGTACAGCCCGGCCGCGGCGCCGATCCCGAAGCCGATGCGCACCTTCACGGCGTGACTCTTGCAAGCAGGCGCTCAGCGGCGCAACTTCGTCGCTGCAAGTCCGCCCCTCGACGCTGCAACTTCGTCGCTGCAAGCCCAGCGCTTCAAGCCGGCACCGCAAGCCGGCGCTGCGATCTCAGCGCTGCAGCTTCACCGGGGTGGTGACCTCGGCGTAGAAGTCGTTGCCCTTGTCGTCGATCACGATGAACGCCGGGAAGTCCTCCACGTCGATGCGAAACACTGCCTCCATGCCGAGCTCGCCGAACTCCAGCACCTCGACTCGCCGGATCGAGTCCTTGGCGAGCCGCGCCGCCGGGCCGCCGATCGAGCCCAGGTAGAAGCCGCCGTGGCGGGCGCACGACTCGGCCACCTGGCGCGAGCGGTTGCCCTTGGCCAGCATCACCAGCGACCCGCCCGCCGCCTGGAACTGCTCCACGTAGGAGTCCATCCGCCCCGCCGTGGTCGGCCCGAACGAGCCCGACGCGTAGCCCTGCGGCGTCTTGGCGGGGCCTGCGTAGTAGACGGCGTGGTCTCGCAGGTACTGCGGCATCGGCTCGCCTGCGTCGAGGCGCTCCTTGATCTTGGCGTGGGCGATGTCGCGCCCCACCACCAGCGTGCCGCTCAGCGACAGGCGGGTCTTCACCGGGTGCTGCGACAGCCGGCTGCGGATCGTCTCCATCGGCTCGTCTAGGTCCACGGCCACCACCTCGTCGGAGAGCTCGTCGTCTGCGGCATCGGGCAGGAATCGGGCCGGGTCGGTCTCCAGCACCTCCAGGAACACCCCGTCGGAGGTGATCTTGGCCTTGGCCTGGCGGTCCGCCGAGCAGCTCACGGCGATGCCGACCGGGTTCGAGGCGCCGTGGCGGGGCAGGCGGATCACCCGCACGTCGTGGCAGAAGTACTTGCCGCCGAACTGGGCGCCGATGCCGAACGCCTGGGTCTGGGCCAGGATGCGCTGCTCCCATTCCAGATCGCGGAAGCCGTGGCCGGTGGCTGCGTCGCCGCTGGTGGGCAGCGAGTCGAGGTAGTGCGCCGAGGCCAGCTTGGCGGTCTTGAGGTTGTGCTCCGCGGAGGTGCCGCCGACCACCAGCGCCAGGTGATACGGCGGGCAGGCCGAGGTGCCGATCCTGCGCAGCGTGGCATCCAGGAAGTCGCTGAGCGTCTCGGGGTTGAGCAGCGCCTTGGTCTCCTGGTACAGGAACGACTTGTTGGCCGAGCCGCCGCCCTTGGCCAGGAACAGGAACTCGTAGCTGTCGCCGGGCTTGGCGTGGATCTCGATCTGGGCGGGCAGGTTGTTGGCGGTGTTGACCTCCTCGAACATCGTCAGCGGGGCCAGCTGGCTGTAGCGCAGATTGGTCTGGGTGTAGGTGTCGTAGACGCCGCGCGACAGCCACTCGGCGTCGTCGGCTGAGGTCACCACCCGCTCGCCCTTGCGCCCCATGATGATGGCGGTGCCGGTGTCCTGGCACATGGGCAGCACCCCCGCCGCGGCGATGTTGGCGTTGCGCAGCAGCTCCGCCGCCACGAAGCGGTCGTTGGCCGACGCCTCGGGGTCGTCGAGGATGCCCGCGAGCTGCTGGAGGTGCTCGGTTCGCAGGTAATGGGAGATGTCGCGCATCGCTTCGCGGGCGAGCATCGCCAGCGCTTCGGGCTCGACCCGCAGGAACGTCTCGCCGGCCGCCTCGAAGGTCGACACGCCGTCGCGGCTCAGCAGGCGGTATTCGGTGGTGTCGGGCCCGAGCGGCAGGATGTCGGAGTAGGCGAAGCAGGCCATGGCCGCCACGCTAACCGGCAGCGCCAAGCGGCGAGCCGCAACTGTTGGCGAGGACCGGTGCACCGCAACTGTTGGCGAGGACCGGCGAGCCGCCTTCGGGTGACAAGATGCCGGCGTTGGCGTTCTCGGGCCGGTGGAACGACAGGGGAGTAGGCCGCAGTGCCGGCGGGGGAGGCGGGGCTCAGACGGGCGTGCCCGAATACGGCGCAGGGTCGCCAGGCTCGGGCAGCTGCGGACGCCGCCACTGGGTGATGTCGTCGAGGGCTTCGGTGACCTCCCGCCAGTCCTCGGGGTCCCAGCCCTCGGCCTTGGCCAGGATGGCGCCGTCCTGGCGGATCAGCAGGAAGGCCGGCGTGGTCTCGATCCCGAACCCCATGGCGGCCGTGCGGCCGGGATCGACGAAGGTCACGAACTCGTCCGCATATGGCCCCAGGAACTGCCGGGCGTCCTGCTCATCGGCCAGCACCAGCCAGCATGGCCGCACGCCTGCGCCCCGGTAGTTGGCCAGCACCCGGCGGGCGGTGTCGAGAATCCAGGCGCTCTCGTGGGTGTAGGGGTCGAGCACCACAGGCGCCAGCGGGAAAGTGGTCAGCCAGGCGCTGAGCGGGCGGGGCTTGCCGTCGAGCGGCGAGAGGCCCACCGAGAGGTCCGCGTCGGTCTGTGTCACGAGGCGTCAAGCTAGCGCAGGCCGCAGGCGCCGCAGCAGCTTCGCCGGCGCAGGCGTCGTCTGGTCGGCACCGGCCGGCGGGTGTCGTGAGCGGCGGGGAATCGCCCTGGGCCGCCCGTCGGCGGGCATACGATTCGGGGCGGTGCATCCCATCGAGCGTCTGCGCTTCATCGCCCGATCCGGGCACGCCTCCACGGCGCTCGTGGTGGCGGAGGCCGCTGCTGCGCTGGAGGCCACGGCCGCAGACCCGCGGGAGCTGCTCACGGCCTGCCGCCGGCTGATCGAGTGGCATCCCGGCTCGGGGCCGCTGGTCAGCCTCGCCGCCAACATGATCTCAGCCGCCGATCCCGCAGACGCGGCGCGCTCAGCAACCGAGGCGATCCGCTGCGACACCACCGCGCACGCGCTCGACCTGATCCTGCCTCCCGGCGTCGGCGCTGCGGTGGTCGGCACGGGCGAGATCGCCTGCACGCTGCCGCAGGCCGGCGCCGATGTGGAGAACTGCAACCTGCTGATCGTGGAGAGCGAGGCCATCAGCGAGTTCGGGGCCTTGTGCCTTCCGGGCGCGCGGCGAGCCGTCGCCAGGGTCCGGGAGCGGTCCAAGCCCGTCTGGCTGGTCGCCGCAGCGGGCACCCGCCTGCCCGGTCCGATGTGGACGGCGGTGCGCGACAGGGCCCGGTGCGTCGACCACACGACCGGCCCTGCTCTGGCGCCGCCGGAAGCGCTGAGCATGGACCTCTTCGACTGCGTGATCGGGCCGCAGGGCCCGGCGACGCCCGAGGACGCAACCGAGACGCTGGACTGCCCGTCGGTGATGGAGCTGTTCCGGTGAGCCGCCACCCTGCCTTGGACCGGCCACTGTGGCGACTCCTCGATCATGGCTGATGCGCTGAGGGTCCCGGCCCTTGCGGGGCCGTCACGATGAGGACGCGAGCGGCTCGCGCTGACCGGTCGCCGTGATCTCGACGGCGAGGTTCCTGGCCTCTCTCGGGTTCGCGGTGCTGGTGATCCTCGCGGCTGGCGGCATCGTCGTCTACGTCCTGCCCCTCTACAACGCAGACGAGCAGGCCGAGCCGGTATTCGTCGCCGCAGCGTCCACCTCCACGACCACCACGACCACCACCACCACGACGACCACCACCACGCTGCCCCCGCCGCGCACCGCCACGCTGGCCTTCAGCGGAGACCTGCTGCCTCACAGCCCGGTGGTGCGCGCCGCGGCGCGTCACGCGGCCGACGCAGGCGAGTCGGGCTGGGACTTCCGGCCGATGTTCGACGAGGTGCGGCCGTTGATCCAAGCCGCCGACCTGGCGATATGCCACCTGGAGTCGCCGATCTCATACGACGACACGCGCCTGGCCGGCTACCCGCAGTTCAACGCACCGAGGGCGCTGGTGGAAGGCGCCCTCGACGCCGGCTTCGACGCCTGCTCGGTGGCCTCCAACCACTCCTATGACCGCTACTCCGCCGGGGTCGCCGGCACGCTCGATGCCATGGACGAGATCGGCATGGCCCATGCCGGCATGGCACGCAGCGAAGCCGAGGATCTCGAGCCGCGGATCTATGTCGTGAACGACATTCGCGTGGCCCACATCTCGGCCACATACGGGCTCAACGGTTTCGTGCTGCCCGAGGACCGGCCGTACCTGGTGGACCTGATCGAGCCCGAGGAGATCCTCGAAGAGGCGGCCCTGGCGCGCCAGGCCGGCGCCGAGTTCACAGTCGTCAGCCTGCACTGGGGCACCGAGTACCGCCATCAGCCCAGCGACGCCCAGCAGGAATGGCTGGAGCAGATCCTGCCTTCGCCCGATGTCGATCTCGTGATCGGCCATCACGCCCACGTGGTCCAGCCGATCGACCGACTCGACGGCGAATGGGTCGTCTTCGGGCTGGGCAACTTCTTGTCTAACCAGTCCGCCAACTGCTGCGTGACCGCCACCCAGGACGGCATGATCGCCACCGTCACGCTCCTGGAGGACAAAGACGCCGGGCGGATCACCGTCGCCGGGGTCAGCTACACGCCCACCTGGGTCGACCGCCACGGCGGCTATGTGATCCGCCTGGCCCGCCCGGGCCGCAGCGACGTGAGCGCCGAGCTGGCCGCCGTGCTGAGCGCCTCGCAGCAGCGCACCGTCGAGGTGGTCGGCGAGCGCATCGGCACCGACGAGGGGCTGACCGTCGACTTCGGCGTACCGGCTGCGGCCGGCGCCGCTGAGGGATAGCCCGACTGGCCTCCGGCCCTGGCCGCAGGCGCTGCGGGTCGGCGTTGCGGGTCGGTTCAGGCCGGCCCGGTGATGGCGCTCAGCAGCCCCTCGATCGCCTCATCCGCGATGGCGGTCATCTCAGCGTCGGTGCGGTCCTGGATCGGGTGCTCGGTGTAGACCGCAGCAGGGTCGAAGCCCAGGCTGGCGGACTGCGTGTCCGCAGCGCTCTCGAACTCCTCGGTGGCGACGAAGACCCCGGGGATGCCCCGTCGTTCCAGCTCGGCGATGTCGTGCACACTGCACGTCGTGCAGGAGCCTCAATCGGCGAGCGCCTCGATCACGGCATGGCACTCGGAGGCGATCTCGTGGCGCAGGTCGACCGGCGCGGGCTTGGTGAAGGTGGGCTTGGAGTAGCGCTTGACGTTCACGCCGAGGCCGGCCAGCGACTCCTCTACCCGGTCCAGGAACACGCTGCCGCGGGGCTTGGAGATGTCGAGCAGGCCCACGGTCAGCCCGCTGAGCGACTCGGGCCGGGCGGCTCTGGGCCGCTGCTCGGGACGGGTCTCGGCGGTCGGGTCGATGACGACGGTGCTCATGTGGCTCTCCTTGGCTGGTTGTGGCGCGGTGGCCCTGTGGCGGACTGGTCCGGCGCGGCGGCTCTGTGCGGCTCTATTCGACGGCGATCTCGGTGGTGACGGTGACACTACCCGTCGCACCCGTCACCCAGCCGGCGAAGGCCATCGAGAACAGCCCGGCCCGGCTGCCGGCGTGGACCACGTGGATCCCGCCGGGCGGGAACTTGCTGATCTCGTGGCCGGCCAGGAACTCCGGCATGCCCTCGGCGATGCCGTCGCTGCCGCGCAGCACCTCGTCGGCGGGAAAGGTCAGCTCGGCATGCAACTCGGCGAGGAAGCGATCCCGGTCCCAGCCGGCCTCGGCGTAGCGGCTCATGTGCTCAGGCCCGAGCACCAGCACCGTCTCGAACTGCAGCGCCAGGCGGGGGCTGATGCTGGCCCGCAGCGCCAGGGCGAGATGGCGGGTCAGCGACTCGGGCGTGCGCGACATCTGGTCCAGCAGGATGCGCGGCCCCTCGCCGGGAAACAGGGTCACGGTGCTCTGCTCTGCGCTAAAGCCCCGGCTCTGCGCCAGCGAGGTCCACGGCGAGCCTTCCTCGTCCTCGGCGAAGCACATGCCGTACTTGTGCGGGCTGCCGTGGGTGGCCCGGTCCACGCCGCCGGGGCGGCCGCCGCCGACGTTGCGGATCACGAGCTGCAGCGCCCGCCCGATGGTGGAG
This sequence comes from Acidimicrobiales bacterium, assembly GCA_965214285.1. Lineage (GTDB taxonomy): Bacteria > Actinomycetota > Acidimicrobiia > Acidimicrobiales > Aldehydirespiratoraceae. Next base: position 2,303,919 of record OZ243946.1, on the reverse strand, counting down.
TTGGCCCGGTTGCCCTGGCCCAGCACGTTGACCCCGCTGTTCATGCCGATCCGGCGGCGGATCGGGCCGTTGACGATCAGCACCGGCGCCACCGGCATGGTCGTGGCCAACAAGCCGTGCATGTTGAACTCGTCGGTGCAGGCCGCCTCGACGGCGCTGATCACCACCGGCAGGCACTCGGGACGACAGCCCGCCAGCACGGCGTTGACGGCGACCTTCTCCACCGTGCAATCGGCCATGTCGGGAGGCACCACGGCCACGATGTCGTCGGGGGAGCGGTGCGTGCCCTCCAGCATCGCCAGCACCCGCGCCTCGGTGGGCGGCACCACCGGCATTCCGTCGGACCAGCCCCGGTCGTGCATCGCCTCCCAGGGGTCCTCCAGGGCGGCGATCTCGACGCGGCGGCCCGCGAGTCGCGACCCCGAGAATCGCACCGCCAGCTCGTCGGCCAGCGACGGGTCGACGCTGAGCGAGCCGCAGCCGGGCCGGAACTCGGGCAGGCCCTCGCCGAGGCCCGAGCGGCCGGTGAAGGCCTCCCATTGCTCACGCGACCAGCCCTCGATGCGCTCGGTCGGGCGGCCCGCGGTGACCTTGAGCAGCGTCGGGACGGTGTCGATGTCGTGGTGCCACGACAGCGCTAGGTCGGCGTCGTGGATCACCCAGTCGGCCGCCGCGGGGAACTCGGGGTCGTCCTGGGTGACGACGCTGAGCCCGGCGGCGTCTGCGAGTTCGGCGAGCACGGGCGCCACCAGCACGCAGGTCGGGCAGTCGTGCTTGACCACGGCGACGAGGCCCTCAGGCAGCGGCGGCGCTGCGGGTGCTGCTGGCGCGGTCGGCGACGCGGATGGCTCGGCCGGCGGCGCGGCTGCTGTCTCGGCGGGCATGGCGGAAGCCTGCCACAACTGCTGCGCCCGAGTCTCATCCCGGCTGCGCTGCAGACTTCCGGCGAGCCCGGCCCGAGCGCCGCGGCACGGCGGGGGTCTCGGCGGCCTCGGTCTGGCGCAACTGCCGTGGCCGGTCCCGGCGCGCCGTTATGATCGCCGGAGCCCGACCAGCCGCCTCGCGGCCAGGAGCCAAGCGACACCGTTCCCAGCGATGCCCACTGATGACATGCCTATCGATGCTGCGGAGTTCCGCCGTGTGCTCGGCCACTTCCCCACAGGGGTCAGCGTGGTGGCGGCGCTGGGCGACGACGGCCCGGCGGGGCTGGCGATCGGCTCGTTCGCCAGCGTGAGCCTGGAGCCGCCGCTGGTGATGTTCTGCCCTGCCAAGTCCTCGGCGAGCTGGCAGCGCATGTCCGCAGCGGAGTCGTTCTGCGTCAACGTGCTGGGCGAGGACCAGGCCGAGCTGTGCGGGGTGTTCGCGGGCAGCTCCGAGGACAAGTTCTCTGGCGTCGCCTGGCATGCCGGGACGACCGGCGCGCCCCGCATCGCAGGCTCGCTGTGCTGGATCGACTGCACGCTGCATGCCGTGCACGACGGCGGAGACCACCACATCGTGGTCGGCGAGGTGCTTGAGGCGGCGACGGCACCGGACCTCGACGAGAACCCCCGAGGCCCGCTGGTCTTCTACCGCGGCGGCTTCGGGCAGTTCGCCCCGTCCGCCTGAGGCGATCCCGCAGAGGCAACCCGGCTGAGCCGAGAGAGGCCGAGGCGAGCGAGGCTGCGCAGCCGGGCCGCGCCATCGCCGCGAAAGCCCGCCGGAGCCGCTAGGATCAACGCAGTGCCAATCGTCCGGGAGGACTCAGCGTGACCGCCACCGACAGCGCCACCGACAGCGGTGCCGAGCTCGGTTTCGACCTCGGCAAGTACCAGCTCGGCTGGGCCGACGAGGAGGACTACGTCTTCAAGCCCACCAAGGGCCTCGACGAGGACATCCTGCGGGAGATGTCGTGGCTGAAGGGCGAGCCGCAGTGGATGCTCGACTTCCGCCTGAAGTCGCACCGTCGCTTCGGCCGCCGGCCGCTGCCCACCTGGGGCGGCGACGTGACCGGCATCGACTTCGACGACATCTACTACTACATCAAGCCCACCGACGAGCTCAGCGATGACTGGGACGCCGTGCCCGAGTCGATCAAGAACACCTACGAGAAGCTGGGCATCCCCGAGGCCGAGCGCAAGTACCTCGCCGGGGTCACCGCCCAGTACGAGAGCGAGGTGGTGTACCACCGCAACCGCGACGACCTCGAGGCCCAGGGCGTGCTGTTCTGCGACATGGACACGGCCCTCAAGGAGTACCCGCAGCTCGTCAAGCAGTACTTCGGCACGGTGATCCCGCCGAACGACAACAAGTTCTCGGCGCTCAACTCCGCCGCCTGGTCGGGCGGGTCGTTCATCTACGTGCCGCCGGGCGTCAACGTCGACATGCCCCTGCAGGCCTACTTCCGCATCAACGCCGAGAACATGGGCCAGTTCGAGCGCACCCTGATCATCGCGGACGAGGGCTCGCAGGTTCACTACATCGAGGGTTGCTCGGCGCCGACCTACACGTCGGACTCGCTGCACTCGGCGGTCGTGGAGATCGTGGTCAAGCCCTCGGCGCGGGTCACCTACACGACCATCCAGAACTGGTCCGACAACGTCTACAACCTGGTCACCAAGCGGGCCTGGGTGGAGGCCGAGGGCCACATGGAGTGGATCGACGGCAACATCGGCTCGAAGCTCACCATGAAGTACCCCGCCGTGGTGCTGGCAGGCCCCAAGGCGTCCGGCGAGGTGCTGTCGGTCGCCTATGCGGGCGCCAACCAGCACCAGGACACCGGCGCCAAGATGACCCACGCTGCGCCCGAGACCACCTCGAAGATCGTGTCGAAGTCGATCTCCAAGGACGGCGGGCGCACCTCGTACCGCGGCCTGGTGCGGGTGGAGCCCGACGTGAGCGGCTGCAAGAGCCACGTGCAGTGCGACGCCCTGATCCTCGACGACGACTCGGTGAGCGACACCTACCCCTACATGGAGATCGGCTCGGGCGACGCCGTGGTCGGCCACGAGGCCACCGTCTCCAGGGTGGCCGACGACCAGCTCTTCTACCTGCAGAGCCGCGGGCTCACCGAGGAGCAGGCGATGGGCATGATCGTCAACGGCTTCGTGGAGCCGGTCACGCGCACGCTGCCCATGGAGTACGCGGTCGAGTGGAGCAGGCTCATCGAGCTGCAGATGGAGGGCTCGGTCGGCTGATCGCTGGCTGTGCCCTGCCTCGGCGGGGATCGGGCCGTCTCGAGGGCGACGCCGGCCGTGGGGAGCGCCCCCGGTTGGTCTCTATTCTGTTGTCAAGATGCGGGTCACCGACCTGCGTTTCTGGCGCTGCTGTCGCCGGCGCTCAGGTCGGCTGTCCGGGGTCCGTGTCGGTGGCCTTCGGGGTGGTTGCGCCGGATGCCGGCCGGGCGGGGGCGTTAGGGGTCGGGGCCGTCCCGGCTGCGGGTTCCGCCAGCGGAGGGGGTCTTGCCTGCGGCGATGCGGTGGCTTGCTCCGCCATCCCGGTTGCCGGTTGCGCCGGTCGGGCTGAGGTTCTTGGCTGAGACGATGCTGCTGTTGCCGGTCGCGCCGGGGCTGCAGCCGACGGTGGTCCGGCCTTGCCGGTTCTGGCTCTCGCGGGGGTTGCGGTTGGTGCTGGTCGGGCTGGGGATCTGGCTGACGGGGATGCGGTGTTGGATGCTGCGGCCGCTGGTCATGGCGATGGTGCCCTGAGTCCCACCGGCGCTGCCGTTGCCGTTGATCTTGCGGTTCTTGCTGTTCTTGTTGGCGGGCTTGCGGCGGCGGGGTTGGCGGCCTGCTTTTTGGTCTTGGTCGTGGTGGTGTTGGCGGTGGCAGGGCCCGCAGAGTGCTTGGAGGTTGTCGATGTCGGTGGGCCCGCCGTTCTCCCATTCGACGATGTGGTGGATGTCTGCCATGTGAATGGGGGCGCCGCAGCGGACGCAGCCCTTGTCGCGCACCGCGATGGCGAGCCGCTGTGCGGCATTCGGGGTGCGGGTGGAGGTGCCGAGCCACAGAGCGCGGCCGTCACCTGCGAAGATCATGCCCGCCACCGCGGTGTCGGGCGACAGCCGCTCGAGGATGGCGGGCGGGACGGGGCCGGTGCCGGGGATCTCGCATGCCCCGTGGGGGTTCGCTCCGTCGAAGAGGCCGATGTCTGCGGTGATGATCAACTGCGGCCGCCCGCTGCCCTTGCCGCCGCTGCTGGTGGCGGGGAGGGGCTGGTGGGTGAGCGCGTCGAGGCCGGTGATCGTCTCCAGCAGCGCATCGGCCATCCGCTGGGACCCGGTGCGGCTGGCGGTGGTGCCGGCTTTGCTGTCGGTGCGCCACAGCCTGTCCGCATGGGTCTCTAGGGCCTGGGCGAGCAGGCCGTGGCTGACCGGGTCCAGCTCGGCGTGCAAGATCCCCATCCCCGAATCACGATCCTTGCCCAGGCTGGCCTTGCGGGCCTTGCGCTGACGCTTCAGCTCAGCCTCACCACGATCCCGGCTGGCCTTCAACTCGGCCCGCTTGGCGTCACCCGCAAACACATCCGCAGGCTTCGACTCAGCCATGCCCAACAGCGCCTCGTCATTGTCGACCGCGGAAGCCCCGGCGGTCTGCGCGGTGTCGACCAGCGCAGCCGCGTGGTCGATCGTGAAACCGCCCTCAGCGAGCCTCTTCTTCGTGTTCGGCATAGAGGCCAGGCCTTGGGCGACCTTGGCCAACCGGCTGGCGTCGCGCTTGGACTTGCCGGTTTGTTCTGAGATCACCCCAGCAGCGCGGCCCGGGGTGGTCAACGCCGCCATCTCCGCGGTGATGTCACACATCGCCGCGTCCAGACTCCCCTGCAAGCTCTTCGCCGCCCCAGCCGCGGCTCGCAGCTCCCCCAACGAGCGCCCGCCAGGCCTCACCTGACGCACCAGACTCTCAGCCCGGCCGAACAACGCCACCGCATCCCCGCCGGCACCAGCCTGAGCGCCAGCCCGGCCATCGGCTGGCGTGGCGGACTGGCCACCGCCCGGACCATTGGCCGCACCGGCCCGGCCATCGGGAGGCAGGGTCAAGCCGTGGGCGTCACCGGCTCGACCGCCAGCCTTGTCTGCCGGAGCGGCGGCCAGGCCAGCGGGATCGAGGGCCGGGGCGGCCGGATCAGCCGCTGGGCCAGCGGGATCGAGGGCCGAAGCCTCGGACGGGTTCGAGAGAGCGTTCATGCTGCACACCCTATCGGCACGCTGTGACAGTTGCAACACCTGTCCATGAAAGCGGCTGAGAAACGCTGCAGATTGAGCCTTCCGATTCCTGCGGCGGGGCCTCCGGCCGCGCCGTCGCCCAGACCGGCCAAACCCCCGCCCCGGCCGGCCAGACCAACGGCCGGAGCCGCCATGCCGAAGGCCGAAGCCCCAGGCGGAATCAAGAGATCGTGCATGAGACGGACCCTATTCACGGGGTGTGACACTCTCTATGCGTGTTCAGAAGGCGGAGACTGCGGGCCGCAGCCGCCAGGCCGAGGGCCAAATCCCCAGGCGGAATCAAGAGATCGTGCATGAAACGGACCCTATTCACGGGGTGTGACACTCTCGATGCGTGTTCAGAAGGCGGAGACTGCGGGCCACAGCCGCCATGCCGAAGGCCGAAGCCCCAGGCGGAATCAAGAGATCGTGCATGAAACGGACCCTATTCACGGGGTGTGACACTCTCGATGCGTGTTCAGAAGGCGGAGACTGCGGGTCACAGCCGCCATGCCGAGGGCCGAAGCCCCAGGCGGAATCAAGAGATCGTGCATGAAACGGACCCTATTCACGGGGTGTGACACTCTCGATGCGTGTTCAGAAGGCGGAGACTGTGGGCCGCAGCCGCCATGCCCGCGGCACCCCTGCGGCCCCCAGACCGCGGCTCGAATGCCGCGTCGCCCTCGGCCCGCCAGCGGACCACCAGCCTCGACCCCCCACGCCAGACGCCTCGCAGAAGCGGGCGGTCTCGGCCAGGACCACCTCTCGAGGACAACCGACGAGACGATCGCACGACGCTTCGAGGTCGCCCATCATCGCCGCCTTGCATTCTGCGATGTCCTGACGCATCCCTTGCCGATGTCCTGAACCGCCACGCCCTCGGCGGGCCGCTGGTCAGGTTCTCGGCCGAAGTGTGGCTCCCCGACGGGCGGAACCTCTATCGTGGTCCGCCATGAACCCCATGGGGCGCAACGTCGTGCTGGCGGTCGGCGGGACCGTGCTGGCGGGCGTCGTTCTCGCAGGTGCCGTGCTTCTCGACGGGGGGGGGTCCGACCCAGAGCCTGAAGACATTGTCGAGCTCTCGTCACAGCTAGCCGAGGAGGCGCCTGCCACCACCTCGGCTGCGCCGACCACGACCGAGGAGGCGCCTGCCGGCACAGCCGCTGGGCCGACCACGACAGAAGAGCCGACCACCACAACAACGGCGGCTCCGGCCACGACCACCACCACGACGACGACGGCCCGACCGACCACCACCACGACGGCTGCAACGACGACGACCACGACAGCGCCGACGACCACTACGACGGCTGCAACGACGACCACGACAGCGCCGCCCGCCACGACCACCACGACGACCACCACCACGACGACCACGACCACTTCTACGCCGCCGCCGACCACCACCGCCACCACCACGACGACGACAAGCCCACCGCCGACCACCACGACAACTACGACGACCACCACCACCACGACCACCACCACCGTCGCCCCCGTCCAGGTCGCCGTGCCTGACCTGGCGGGCCAGGCCAAGGCCGACGCCGAGACGGCGCTCACTGACGCCGGGCTGGTTGCCGACGCAACGTCGGTGGCGGTGAGCGACCCGGCTGAGGACGACAAGGTGCAGACCCAGAACCCCGCGGCCGGCACCCAGGTCGCTGTGGGCTCCACTGTCGCTTTCACCTACGGCACTTACACCGCCCCGCCCCAGGTCACGGTGCCGAACCTGATCGACGAGACCAAGGCCGACGCCGAGACGGCGCTCAGCGACGCCGGGCTGGTTGCCGACGCAACGTCGGTGGCGGTGAGCGACCCGGCTGAGGACGACAAGGTGCAGACCCAGAACCCCGCGGCGGGCACCCAGGTCGCTGTGGGTTCCACTGTCGCTTTCACCTACGGCACTTACACCGCCCCGCCCCAGGTCACGGTGCCGAACCTGATCGACGAGACCAAGGCCGACGCCGAGACGGCGCTCAGCGATGCCGGGTTGGTCGCCGACGGCACGGCGAGTACCACCGCGGACCAGTCGAGGGACCAGACGGTGTTCTCGCAGACGCCCGCCTCCGGCACCACGGTGGACGAGGGCAGCACGGTGAGCTTCGACTACTACGAGTACCAGGCCGCGACGGGCAAGGTCACCGTCCCCGACGTGCTCACCAGCACGACCGGCTTCGACAAGGACGAGGCGGAGGCGGCGATACGCCACGTCGGGCTGGTGCCCGATGCCGTGGCGACGACCACACACGACCAGAGCCTCGACGGCGACATCTACAGCCAGTCCCCCTCCGACGGCGCCGAGCTCGACGCGGGCGAGACCGTCACCTTCAACTACTACGCCTACGCTCCGCGGCCCAAGGTCGATGTCCCCAAGGTGTCGGGCGCCTGGAACGACCCGGCTGCCTTCGACCTCGACGGCGCGAAGAAGAAGATCACCGACGCCGGGCTGGTCTGGGAGATCATCGAGTTCCCGCGCACCACCAGGCCCGACCTCGACGGCTGGATCGGCGCCCAGTCGCCGGGTGCCACCAGCGTCACCGGCGACCAGGTGGAGCACGGCTCGACGGTGACCATGACCGTCCACCGCTACTTCGACCCGAACCCGACCGTGCCCAACCTGATCGGCATGCAGAAGGACGATGCAGAGCAGGCGCTGACCGATCTCGGCCTGGTGCCCAATGCCCAGGCCAGTTTCACCAGCAACTCGAACAACCCAGACGGCCAAGTCCTGGATCAACAGCCCAGCGCCGGCACCACGGCGAGCTATGGCGAGACGGTGACGTTCTACTACTGGAAGCATTAGGGGTCCACGACCCGCGCCCCGCAGCCCGAAGCGCCTGTCTAGAACGCAGCTAGATTTCTCCCTATGGCCCTGAACATCAAGAACGACCGCGGTCTCAGCGACATTCTGGAACGCTTCGATCGCCTCCCGCTCCTCGATGACAGGCATCCCGATGACATCCTCGGATACGACCAGGACGGCCTTCCAGCGTGAACGTCGTCGACACCTCCAGCCGTCGTGTCGGTCCTCTTCCGCGAACTCTCCAGGACCGACGTCGCTGTCGCATGACGCCTCTCTGAGGCACTCGGCGCGGGTTCCGTGCACTTGGGCCTGCGTTTGGCACAATGGGGGCATGCCGATGCGCCAGGACTGCAAGCACTTCGAGTCGCGGACCTACGCCAACGGCGACACGGTGCGCAAGTGCGACCTCGACCTGGCCCCCGAGGCGCCCTGGCGCTGCCCTGAGGACTGCCCCAAGTACACCCGGCGCATGGCGGACGTGAACTGGTCGTACGGATCGCTGGTCACGCCGGAGACCCCGCCCGAGCCCGAGACGCTCGGCCAGGATGACTCGATCGCCGCCCTGCTCGATGCCGCCGAGGACATCATCAACGAAGCCGTGCCTTCGGCCGTCGCCGAGGTAGAGGCCGAGCGGGCGCGCCAGGCACGCAAGGGCCGCCCCCGCGGCGCCAAGGGCCGGGCCAAGGGCAAGGGCTCGCAGAAGAAGCGCGGCAAGGGCGGGGGCCAGGGCGGCGAGGGGCTCGGCGACTACTTCCGCAGGCGCTACCGCGAACGCTGAGCCGGGCGATGCGGGCCCTGCGCCCGCGACTGTCGTCGCCGGCGGGGTGATCTGCAGGCCCGATCCGGTGGGCGGCCCGAAGCGGCTCGGTAGGATTGGCCCTCGTGCCCTCAGCGTTCTCGCCAACACAAGCCCGGGCACTCGGCGGCCCTGAGTGGCTCGCCTCGCGGCGGACCGAGGCGGCGGAGGCCTTCGCCGCGGCCACGCCTCCCAGCACCGCCCAGGAGGAGTGGCGCTACAGCAGCATCGACGACTTCGACCTCGACGCCTTCGCCCCGTCCGCCCAGCACCAGGAATCGCCCACACAGCACCCCACCGCCAGAGCCGAGAGCGCCGTGCTCGACGCCGTGGGCCGACCCGCAGGCGTCGTCCGCTGCGTGAACGGGCGGGTCGTCGGCATCGACCTCACCGCGGAGACCGTTGACGCGGGCGTCAGCGTCGGCAGTGCCGCCGACCACCCCGACGGAGAGGCCCTGCTCGGCTCGCTCAGCGCCGCCAGCGGCGACTGGTTCACGCTCCTCAACGACGCCTTCGCCCCTGAGCCGCTGCTGATCGACGTGCCATCCGGCGTGCGGCTCAGCGCCCCGCTGGTGGTCGCCAACCACAGCAGCGGCGCGAGCACGGCGAGCTTCGGGCGGCTGTTCGTGCGGGTCGGCGCCAATGCCGAGGCGAGAGTCGTCGACCTGCAGACCTGCGACGGCTCGGAGCTGCTGGTGTGCCCGACCACCGAGCTCGAGGTCGCGGACTCGGGCCGTCTCGGCTACCTCAACGTGCAGGCCCTCGGGCGCAGCGCCACCCAGATCGGCTCGCAGCTCGCCACGGCTGGCCGCGATGCCACGATCAGCGCCGCGACGGCAGCGTTCGGCGGCGCGAGCTCGCGCAGCCGCGCCGACACCCGGCTGGTGGGCCACGGCGCCCACGGCGACCTGATCGGCGTCTACTTCGCCGATGCCGACCAGACCCTGGACTTCCGCACCTACCAGGACCACGTGGCCGCCCACACCACGTCCAACCTGCTCTACAAGGGCGTGGTAGCAGACCGCTCCCGCAGCATCTACACCGGCCTGATTCGCATCCGCGCCGAGGCGGGCGGGGTCGATGCCTTCCAGACGAACCGCAACCTGAAGCTCAGCGACGACGCCTGGGCCAAGTCGGTGCCCAACCTCGAGATCGAGAACAACGACGTGCGTTGCAGCCATGCGTCCACGGTCAGCCCCGTCGATCCCGAGCAGCGCTTCTACCTGGAGAGCCGGGCGGTGCCCACGCCCGAGGCCGAGCGCCTGATCGTGGCCGGCTTCCTCGGCGAGGTCATCGCCAAGCTGCCGGTGCCCTCCGCCGCGCCCGCCGTGGAGCGCCAGGCGACCGCCAAGCTCGATGCCGTGGCGCAGCGCGCTGCCTTGCTGGACGCGCCGCTCAGCCTTGCGGGGGCCGGCGCGTGAGCGTGCATGACGTGTTCGCGCTCGACAGCATCGAGCCCGGCACGGCCCGCAAGGTGGAGATCGCCGGCCGCTCGATAGCCATGGTGCGCATAGACGACGACGTGTACGCCATCGGCGACACCTGCAGCCACGAGGACTACTCGCTGTCGGAGGGCTTCGTGGAGGCCGACGAGTGCGCCATCGAGTGCGACCGCCACGGCGCCCTGTTCGACCTGCGCACCGGCGATGCGCTGACCTTGCCGGCGATCCGCCCGGTGCCTCGCTACGACGTGGAGGTACGTGACGGCAGGGTGCTGCTGCACGTCACCGACGGCGACGATCCGGGTGCCGGCTCAGGTGCCGGTCCGGGCGACGACGGCGGCGGGGCCGGGCAGGGCAGCGGGGCAGCGCCGTGAGCGAGCTGGTCGTCGAAGGGCTGCGGGTCGCCGCGGAGGGCAAGGAGATCCTCAGCGGCGTGGACCTCGCGGTGCGCTCGGGCGAGGTGATCGCCGTGATGGGGCCCAACGGCTCGGGCAAGTCGACTCTGGCCAGCGTGATCGCGGGCCGCCCCGGCTACGAGGTGCTCGCCGGCTCGGTGTGCATCGACGACACCGAACTGCTCGGCATGGCCCCGTGGCAGCGTGCCGAGGCGGGCCTGTTCCTGGCGATGCAGTACCCGACCGAGGTGCCCGGCGTCTCGCTGCGCGACTCGCTGACGGCGTCGCTGCGCACCGGCGACGACCCCGATGCGGTACACGACACGATGCTGGCCGAGGCCGAGCGGATCGGCTTCGGCGAGCGCTTCCTGTCGCGTCCGCTCAACGTCGATCTCTCCGGCGGCGAGAAGAAGCGCAACGAGGTGCTCCAGCTCGGCGTGCTGCGCCCTCGCTTCGCGGTGATCGACGAGATCGACTCGGGCCTCGACCTCGACGCCTTGCACATGGTGGGCGCACGCATCGAGCAGGCCACCGAGGAGGACGCCCTGGGCGTGCTGGCGATCACGCATTACAGCCGCTTCTTCAAGGAGCTGCAGCCCGACATGGTTCACGTGCTCGTCGGCGGCCGCATCCGCGAGAGCGGCGGGGCCGATCTGGCCGCAGAGCTGGAGAAGACCGGCTACCTCGACGCCAAGGCCGGCTCAGCCTGAGAGCGGCTGAGCGGGCGCAGGTCGGCTCAGGCGTCCGCCTCGTCGAGAGCCATCGCCAGCGTGTTCCAGCCGAGCGTGGCGCACTTGATGCGCACCGGGAACTTGACCACGCCCTTGAGGGCCTCCAGGTCGCCCAGGCTGGTGTCGCCTGAGTCCACGGAGAGCTCGATGCCCATCTCGGTCTCGCTGCCGTCGCCGCCGATCTCGCCCTCGTGAATCGACATCAGCCCCTTGAAGGCCCCGATCAGCCTGCGGGCGTCGTCCACCGTCTTGCCCTTCACGGCAGCCGACATCATCGACGCCGAGCTCTGGCTGATCGAGCAGCCCTGGCCGCCGGTGGCCACGTCTGAGATCAGGCCGTCGTCGTCGACGAGCACGTAGACGATGATCTCGTCGCCGCACAGCGGGTTGAACCCCTCCACCCGCACCGCAGGCGGCGACTCCAGCTCGCCTCGGTTGCGCGGCGAGCGGTAGTGGTCGAGGATGATCTCGCGGTAGAGGTCTTCGAGGCCGGGCATCAGATCACAGAGCGGGTCACAAGGCGGGCAGCATGGCGGGTCACAAGGCGAACATCGCGGACGCCTCGTCGAGGGTCTCGGCGAGCAGGTCGATGTCGGACTCGTCGTTGTAGACGTACACCGACGCACGCGAGGTAGCGGCCACGCCCAGCACCCGCATCAGCGGCTTGGCGCAGTGGTGGCCGGCGCGCACGCACACCCCGGCCTGGTCCAGCACCTGGGCGACGTCGTGGGGATGCAGGTCGTCGTATGCGAACGACAGCACCCCGCCGCGCTCGGAAGGCTCGGACGGCCCGTGGATCACGATGCGCTCGCCGTGGCGCTCGGTGAGGGTGCGCAGCGCGTAGGCGGTGAGGCTCACCTCGTGGCGGCGCAGGACGTCCATGCCCAGCGCCGACAGGTAGTCGACGGCCGCGCCGAGCCCGACCGCCTCGGCCACCATCGGCGTGCCGGCCTCGAACTTCCAGGGGATCTCGTTGGTCGTGAAGCCCTCCTTGGTCACATTGAGGATCATCTCGCCGCCGCCCAGGAAAGGCGGCATCGCCTCCAGCAGCTCGGCGCGGGCCCAGAGCACGCCGATGCCCATCGGCCCGAGCATCTTGTGGCCGGTGAAGGCCAGGAAGTCCGCCCCCATGGCCTGCACGTCGCACGGCAGGTGCGGCACGTACTGGCTGCCGTCCACCGCCAGCAGGGCGCCGGCTGCGTGGGCGGCCTCGGCGATGCGCTGCACCGGGTTCAGCGTGCCGAGCACGTTGGACATGGCCGTGACCGAGACCAGCTTTGCGCCGTCGAGCAGCGCATCGAGGCCCGACAGGTCGAGGCGGCCCTGAGCATCGACGGGTATCCAGCGCAGCTCGATGCCCCGCTCGGCGGCCAGCATGTGCCAGGGCACGATGTTGGCGTGGTGCTCCATCTCGGTGATGACCACCGCGTCGCCCGCGCCGAGGTTGGCGCCGCCCCAGGAGCGGGCCAGCAGGTTCAGCGCCTCGGTGGCGTTCTTGGTGAACACGATCTCGCGGGCCTCGGGCGCGTTCACGAAACCGGCGACGGTGGCCCTGGCGGACTCCAGGGCGTCGGTGGCGCGGACCGCGATCTCATAGGAGCCCCGGTGCACGTTGGCGTTGATCGTCTCGTAGTAGCCCGAGACGGCGTCGATCACCTGCCGGGGCTTCTGGGAGGTGTTGGCGGAGTCGAGATAGGTCAGCGGCACGCCGTTGACCGTTCGGCCCAGCACCGGGAAGTCGGCTCGCAGCCCGGCGAGTGCATCGGCGCTCACTTGGCGGCCTCGAAGCGCTCGTAGCCCTCTCGCTCGAGGCGGTGAACCAGCTCCTCGCCGCCGGACTCGGCGATGCGCCCGTCGATCATCACGTGGACCCGGTCGGGGCGCAGCACATCCAGCAGGCGCTGGTAGTGGGTGATGGCGAGCACGCCGAGGTCGGGGCGGTCGCGGCGCACCTCCTGCACCCCCTCGCTGACCACCCGCAGGGCGTCGATGTCGAGCCCGGAGTCGGTCTCGTCGAGGATCGCCAGCTCGGGCTCCAGGATGGCCATCTGCAGGATCTCGTTGCGCTTCTTCTCGCCGCCCGAGAAGCCCTCGTTCAAGTAGCGGTCCGCGAACGACGGGTCCATGTGGAGGCGCTCCATCCACTCCATGATCGCCAGGCGCAGCTCCAGCACCGACATCTCGATGCCCTTGCGGGCCGACAGCGCCTGGCGCAAGAAGTTGAGCACGGTCACCCCGGCGATCGCCTGCGGGTACTGGAACGCCAGGAAGATCCCGGCCTTGCCGCGCACGTCGGCCGGCCAGTCGGTGATGTCCTCGCCGCGAAAGCGCACCGACCCCGCGGTGACCTCGTATTCGGGGCTGCCCAGCAGCGCCCCGCAGAGCGTGGACTTGCCGCAGCCGTTGGGGCCCATCAGAGCGTGTACCTCGCCGCTGCCGACGCGCAGGTCCACGCCGTGCAGGATCGGGATCCCGCCGTCCGCGGTGCGGGCGTGCAGTCCGTCGATCTCGAGCAGGGGGGCGTCAGCGTCGAGCATGGCGGCGAGTCTATTGCCGCATCCGGACGGCCCGTGCCGGCGGCCTGCCGGCGCCCGGCGCCACGCGGCGTTGCCGGCGGGCTTGGAAGCTCGGCAGGGCGGTGGGTAGCGTGCGCCCCATGAACTTTGCATTCTCCGACGAGCAGGACCAGCTGCGCGAGTTCGTGCGCAGCTTCCTCGAGGACAAGTCGCCCGAGCCGGCGGTCCGCGAGCAGATGGACACCGAGCAGGGCTACGACGAGGCGGTCTGGTCACAGATGGCCGAGCAGATGGGCCTGCAGGCGCTCGCCATCCCCGAGGAGTACGGCGGCCAGGGGTTCGGCTTCGTCGAGCAGATCGTGGTGCTCGAGGAGATGGGACGGGCGCTGCTGTGCGCGCCGTATTTCTCCTCGTGCGTGCTGGGGGCCAACACGCTGCTGCAGTCCGGCGACGAGGCCGCCAAGCAGGCGCACCTGCCGGGCATCGCATCGGGGGAGACCCGGGCGACGCTGGCCTTCACCGAGGAGAGCGGGCGCTGGGACGAGGCGGGCATCGCCATGCAGGCGAGCGCCGACGGCGCAGGCGGCTTCACCCTCGACGGCACGAAGAGCTTCGTGATCGACGGCCACACGGCGAACCTGATCCTGGTGGCGGCCCGCAGCGCCGCAGGCGTGTCGTTGTTCTCGGTGGCGCCCGATGCCGCCGGGCTCACCAGGACCGCCCTGTCGACCATGGACCAGACCCGCAAGCAGGCCAAGCTGGAGTTCTCGGCCACCCCGGCCACCCTGATCGGCAGCGAAGGCGCAGGCTGGGAGGTGCTGTCGACGGTGCTCGACCTCGCCGCGGTGGCTCTCGCCGCCGAGCAGGTGGGCGGCGCCCAGACGTGTCTGGACATGTCGGTGGAGTACGCCAAGGTGCGGGTCCAGTTCGGGCGGCCCATCGGCTCGTTCCAGGCGATCAAGCACAAGTGCGCCGACATGCTGCTGGAGGTCGAGTCCGCCAAGTCGGCCGCCTACTACGCCGGCTGGTGCGCCGCGGAGATGAACGACGAGCTGCCCCAGGTGGCGTCGCTGGCCAAGAGCTACTGCTCGGAGGCCTACTTCCACGCCGCCGCGGAGAACATCCAGATCCACGGCGGCATCGGCTTCACCTGGGAGCACCCGGCGCACCTGTACTTCAAGCGGGCCAAGAGCTCGGAGCTGATGTTCGGCGACCCCACCTATCACCGCGAGCTGCTCGCCCAGCGGATCGGCATCTGAGCACTCCGGCTGGCCGGGCAGCAACCGCGCTGACGACAACCGGCCTCGCACAGCACGCCAGGGCCAGGCCCCAGGCGGGCAAGCTGAGAGCAGCGCCCGCCGGTCGGCCCGACGCCTAGCCTGGGCACTGTGGTCTGGGTCTTCTTCGCCATCGGCGCGGCGGTGGTGCTCACGGTCGGCTTCGTCGCCATGGGCATGGTGGTCGGGCGCCTCGAGCACGAACGGGCGCCGGCGGTGTACGAGCTCGACGAGGCGCTGGAGTGGATCGTCGAGCGCCTGCCCGAGGAGGTCACAGCACGGCTCAGCTACGACGACGTGCGCCGGGTGCTCGGATGGCACCTCGACTGGTTCGAAGACGTGGGCGTGGCCTCGCCGCACGGGACCGAGCTGGCAGGCGACAAGGTGATCAGCGAAGGGGCGGTGGCGGCCGACGAAGCGGCGGTTGACGCCATCGTGGCCCGCAGCATGCGCACCGGCCCCGCCGAGGATCGCCTGGAGGCGGTCGACGTGGTGTGCGTGCTCGACCTGCAGATGCGCTACCTGGCCCACATCGGGGCGCTCGGCAGCGCCGCGGGCTGAGCCGCCCGCTGATGCGCCGCACGGTCGCCTGGGACTGCTAGCACTACAGCATGGAGCGCCGCTTCGAGGTCGACGGCAACGCCCTCGCCGCGCACCTGGCGTGCCCGCCCCGGCTCAGCTCGCCTGCCCAGCCGGGGGTGGTGATCGCCCACGGCTTCCCGGCCGAGGCGGGCGGCGGGATCAACAGCACCCGTTCGTTTCCCGACCTGGCCGACGTGATCGCGGCCGAGCACGGCTGGGCGGCGCTGACCTACTCCAGCAGGGGAGTGGCCGGCTCGGGGGGCAGCTTCTCGCTGCAGGGCTGGCTGCGCGACCTGCAGGGCGCGGTCGCCGAGATGCGCACGGCGCTGCCCGTGGCCGGCGTGTGGCTCATCGGCTTCGGCACCGGGGGAGCGCTGGCCATCGCCGCGGCGGCCGCCGATCCCGAGATCCGCGGCGTGGCCGCGGTCGCCGCGCCTGCGGACTTCCAGGACTGGGCCCGCAGCCCGCGCAAGCTGCTGGTGGTGGCCCGCGACATGGGGATCATCAGCGACGACGAGTCGCCCGCCTCGTTCAAGGACTGGGCCGGCGAGCTGGGTCGGCTCTCCGCAGTCGGCTCGGCCGCGAAGCTGGCGCCACGGGAGCTGATGCTGATACACGGCAGCAACGACGAGGTCGTGCCGCTGTTCGACGCCAGGGCGGTGGCCGACAGCCACGGCAGCGCGGATCTGCGGGTGGTCTACGGCGGGGCCCATCACCTGCGCCACGACCCCCGTGCGATCGCCATCCTGCTGGGCTGGCTGGAACGCCAGCGCCGCGGGCTGCTGCAGGCCGCTTCCGGCTGAGCGACCGGCGCCCTGTCTTCTGGCGCCACAGAACGCAGACCGGCTGTGGGCAGCGAGCGCAGGGGATGGCACCGCTGTCAGTCGCTCTTGGACTTGCCCTGGGCCTTCTGCTCGCGCCGCCAGGCGCGCACCGCGTCGCGGCCCGCGGCGTCGCCCATGTCGGCCACCGAGCGCGGCTTGTCGTCGCCGAAGGGCGCGCACACCTCCTGCCAGTCCTCGGGGCGTCGCTGGAAGCGCTTGGCCAGCACGGCCAGCATGATGCGGGACTTCTCGTCGCCATAGCCGGGCAGCTCCAGCAGCCGGCGGTAAACCTCGGTTGCGTAGCGCTTCCTGCGCCAGATCGCTTCGGTGTCGCCGTCGTAGTGCTCGGAGACGAAGCTGCACAAGGCCTGGATGCGCTTGGCCATCGACGACGGGAAACGGTGCAGCGCCGGCTTGGCCGCCACGATGGCGGTGAACACGTGGGGGTTCATGGCGGCGATTGCGTTGGCGTCCAGCGGCGTCTTGG
This sequence comes from Acidimicrobiales bacterium, assembly GCA_965214285.1. Taxonomy (GTDB): domain Bacteria; phylum Actinomycetota; class Acidimicrobiia; order Acidimicrobiales; family Aldehydirespiratoraceae. The sequence goes on along the minus strand of OZ243946.1, from coordinate 2,286,884 downwards.
GGTCGTTGCCGAGACGCTCGGCGAGGCGGTGAGGCCCCGTGAACGCCAGCTCCATCGACACCTGCTGGTCCAGCAGCATGGCGATCGTCAGCGCCAGCGGGTCGGTGTTGACCCTGCGATCCGCCGCGGGCGATCCCGTGACCCAAAGGCTGCCGCGTCTCATGGTCGCTCTCCCTTCGACCCGCCAGGCTCGGCGCCGACGGCGGACATGCCCGTGCCTGCGCCATCCCCCGGCCCGGCGCCCGAAGCGGCGCCGATGCATGTCATGCCGGTGTCGGGATCGGCGGGGTCCGCACGCTGCGGGTCGATGCCGTAGGCCTCGATGGCCGCGGCCACCTCGGTACGGTCGGCTGAGCCGTCCGCGGCCAGCGCCGCCAGCACGGCCACCACCAGGTGCGCCGCGTCCACCTCGAAGAAGCGGCGCAGCGCCTCGCGGGTGTCGCTGCGCCCGAAGCCGTCGGTGCCCAGCACGTGCAGCGGTCGCGGCGTCCAGCGGGCGATCTGGTCCGGCACCAGGGTCATCCAGTCCGACACGGCCACGATCGGCCCGTCGCTGTCGGTGAGCTTGCGGGTGACCAGCGGCACCAGCGGCTCGTCGCCGGGATTGAGCCGGTTGCGCCGCTCGCAGTCCAGCGCCTCGGTGCGCAGCCGCTTGTAGCTGGTGGCGCTCCACAGCTCAGCGGCGGTGTCGTGGCGCTCGGCGAGCAGCCGCTGGGCCGCAAGCGCCGCCTGCGAGGCCGGCCCCGAGAACAGGATCGTGGCACGGCGCGCACGCGGGCCGCCGTCGGGGCCGTCGCTGAACTTGTAGAGGCCCGAGGTGATGTCGGCGTCGAGCACGCGGTCGGGCTGGGCGGGCTGGTCGTAGTTCTCGTTGTAGATGGTGATGTAGTAGAACACGTCGGCGCCGTCGGCGGCCCGCGGCGGGCACATCCGCTCCAGGCCCTCGGCGATCACCGCGCCCAGCTCGTAGGCAAACGCCGGGTCATAGGCCTCACAGGCCGGCACCGTGGCGGCCAGCAGATGGCTGTGTCCGTCCTGGTGCTGCAGGCCCTCGCCGAGCAGCGTGGTGCGCCCGGCCGTGGCGCCGAGCAGGAAGCCCCGCGCCCTGGCGTCCGCGGCGGCCCACAGCGAGTCGCCGACCCGCTGGAAGCCGAACATCGAATAGAACGTGTAGAAGGGCACCATCGGCACGCCGGTGTTGGCATAGGAGGTGCCCGCCGCCAGCCACGACGCAGCCGAGCCGCACTCGGTGATGCCCTCCTCGAGGAGCTGGCCGTCGCTGCTCTCGGAGTACGACAGCATCAGGTCGTGGTCGACGGGCTCATAGAGCTGGCCGCGCGGTGCGTAGATCTTGAACTCCCGAAACAGCGAGTCCATGCCGAAGGTGCGGGCCTCGTCCGGCACGATCGGCACCACCCGGTCGCCGAAGGCCTGGTCTCTCAGCAGGTCGCGCAGCAGCACCGTGAAGGCCATGGTGGTCGACACCTCACGGCCCGCCGAGCCTTTCTTGAGGTCCAGGAATGGCGTGGGGCCGGGCAGGGCCACAGGACGGCGGTCGCGGATCACCCGGCGGGGGATCAGCCCGCCCAGGGCGCGCCGGCGGGCCATCATGTACTGGTGCTCCTCGCTGTCGGGCGAGGGCCTGAAGTACGGCGGGATGCCGTCCTCGAGCTGCTCCTCGGCGATCTCGTCGGTCATGTGCAGGCGGGCGCGCAGCTCCATGAGCTGTGCCTTGGTCATCTTCTTGATCTGGTGGGTGGCGTTGCGGCCCTCGAAGCCCTCGCCGAGGGTCCAGCCCTTCACGGTCTTGGCGAGGATCACCGTCGGCTGGTCGCGCACCTCGCTGGCGGCCTTGAACGCCGCGTAGACCTTCTGGTAGTCGTGCCCGCCGCGGGGCAGCGTCTCGATCTGCTTGTCGGAGAGGTGCTGCACCAGCTTGCGCAGCCGAGGGTCGGGTCCGAAGAAGTGCTCGCGGATGTAGCTGCCGTTCTCGGTTGCGTAGCGCTGGTACTCGCCGTCGACAGTCTTGGCCATCTGGTTGACCAGCACGCCGTCCACGTCGCGGTGCAGCAGCTCGTCCCAGGCGGTGCCCCAGATCACCTTGATGACGTTCCAGCCGGCGCCGCGGAACACGCCCTCGAGCTCCTGGATGATCTGGCCGTTGCCCCGCACCGGGCCGTCGAGGCGCTGCAGGTTGCAGTTGACCACCCACTTGAGGTTGTCGAGGTCGCTTCGCCCGGCCAGCGAGATGGCGCCGAGGGTCTCGGGCTCGTCGCACTCGCCGTCGCCGAGGAACGACCAGATGGTGCTGGCGCTGGTGTCCTCGATGTGGCGCTGGTGCAGGTACTTGTTGAAGCGGGCGTGGTAGATCGAGTTGATCGGCCCGAGCCCCATCGACACCGTCGGGAACTCCCAGAACGACGGCATCAGCCTGGGGTGCGGGTAGCTCGACAGGCCGCGCCCGCCGATCTCCATGCGGAAGTTGTCGAGGTGCTCCGAGGCGAGGCGGCCCTCCAGGTAGGCCCGTGCGTAGACGCCCGGCGCGGCGTGGCCCTGGAAGTAGACGTGGTCGCCGGGGGTGCCGTCGTCCTTGCCCCGGAAGAAGTGGTTGAAGCCCACCTCGTACAGCGAGGCGCTGGAGGCGAAGGTGGAGAGGTGCCCGCCGATGCCGTCTGCGAGCTTGTTGGCCCGAATGACCATGGCCGCCGCGTTCCAGCGGATGAACGCCCGGATGCGGCGCTCGACGTGCTCGTTGCCTCCGAAGAACGGCTGCTCCTCGGCGGGGATGGTGTTGATGTAAGGCGTGGATGTGGTCGGCGGGACGCCCACCCGGAGCTGATTGGCCCGTTCCAGCAGCTTGGCCACGAGGTAGCGGGCCCTCGGGGCGCCCTGGGCGGCGACCACCGCGTCCAGCGAGTCGATCCACTCGGTGGTCTGCACCGGGTCGACGTCGGGAAGCTGCCGGAAGAACTGGTCGATCATATGAGGGCCATTGTTCCACAATAGGCTCGCCGCGTGCCCCGCCGCCCGCCCCGTCTCGTGTACACCGACGGCGCCTGCCTCGGCAATCCCGGCCCCGGGGGCTGGGCCTGGGTGATCCCCGGCGACCGCTGGAGCAGCGGCGCCGCCGCCGATTCCACCAATCAGCGCATGGAGCTCAAGGCGGTGCTGGAGGCGCTCACCGAGATCGACGGCGCGCTGCAGGTGGTATCCGACAGCCGCTATGTGACCGACTGCTTCAGGGATCGCTGGTGGGAAGGCTGGCTGCGCCGCGACTGGCTGGGCTCGCGCAAGCAGCCGGTCGCCAACCGCGACCTGTGGGAGCCGCTGATCGGGCTCTACCGGCCCCGCGCCACCGAGATCTCGTTTCGCTGGGTGAAGGGCCACTCGGGTGACGAGTGGAACGAGGCCGCCGATCAGCTCGCCTTCGCCGCCGCCCGCAGCCAGCAGCCGCAGTCGGGGCTCTGCGCGCCTTCCGGCGGCTGACGCCGGCGCTCGTTTGCCTCGGCCGGCGCGCCCAGGATTCGGCCGAGACGCGCACACGCCAGGGCGACGCGTTGATGCCGGCGGCGCCTTGGCCTGCGGGGCGCGGTCAGGCGAGGACGGCGGCCAGGGCCTCGTCGATGTCGGGGTGGTCGAACTCGAAGCCCGCTGCCAGCAGCGCCGCCGGCGACACATGGGCGCTCGACTCCAGCAGGTCCGCCGTCAGCTCGCGGCCCAGGCGCAGCCACAGGGCGGGCCTGGGTATAGGGACCAGCGTCGGCCTGCGCAAGGCCCGGCCCAGCGCCTTGGTGAAGGCGGCGTTGGTGACGGGATTCGGCGACGTGAGGTTGACCGGGCCCGCCGTCGGATGCTCCAGCAGGAAGCAGACGGCACGCACGGCGTCGTGCAACGTGATCCACGACAGCCACTGGCGGCCCGAGCCGATGCGCCCGCCGATGCCGAGCCTAAAGAACGGGAGCTGCGCGGCCAGCGCGCCGCCGCTCGCCGACAGCACCACCCCCAGGCGTGCCAGGCTGACCGTGGTGACAGCGGGATCGAGCGCGGCGGTGGAGGTCTCCCAGGCGGCGACCACCTCGGAGCTGAACGTCGCGCCTTCGCCTGCGGCGGACGGGCTCGACTCGTCGAGCCGCTCGTCGCCGCGGTCGCCGTAGAAGCCGACCGCCGAGGCGCACACGAACACCGCCGGCGGGCGGGGCCGGGCGGCCAGCGTCTCGCACAGCAGGCTGGTTCCCTGCACCCGGCTGTCGAGGATCAGCTGCTTGCGCTCGGGCGTCCAACGCTCGTCGGCTATGCCCGCGCCTGCCAGATGCACGGCGGCGTCGATCTGCCCGGCCTGATCGAGGGCAGCCGTGTCGAGGAAGCCCGAGGCCGGATCCCATTGCACCTCGATGGCGGCGCCGTCTGGGCCAGCGCCCTGGGTGCCTTGGCGCGGGGCGCTCTGGGGCCGCACAAGGCGCACCACGCGGTGCTGCTGGGCTTTCAAGCCGGCGACCAGGGCCGTGCCAACCAGCCCGCTCGCGCCGCTGACGAGAACCTGCATGACTGCGATTCTTGCACGACCGGTCGGCTAGTGTGGGGTCATGGACTCCGAACAGGCCGGCGACCAGCCGAGCAGCGCGACCGGCGACGACGCCAAGCGCTCGCGTCTGGGCTTCAGGCCGGTAGCGGTCGCCGTGCTGGTGGTGGCCCTGGCAGCCTTCGTCGTTCAGAACGGCGAGTCGACCGCGGTGACGTGGCTCTGGTTCGACAGCTCGGCGCCGCTGTTCGTGGTGATCGTCGTCTCCGCAGTTGCGGGTGCGGTGCTCAGCGAGCTGGTGGGCTGGATGCTGCGCAGACGCCGCCGGAACCAGCAGAGCTGAACCCGGTCCGCCGGCCGCCGGCCGCGGTTCGGCCCTTCGCAGGCCGGGCTTCGGCGCTGAGCCTCAGGTGTCGGCCAGCTCGGCCATCCGCTCGCGCAGCCTCTCCACGTCGAGGCTGCCGACGGTGGGGGTGCTGGCGGTGCCGTCGTCGTCGATGAACACGAACGCCGGCTGGTAGCTCACGTCGAACTGCTCCCAGACCTCGCCGTCGAGGTCGGCGATGTGCTCGAAGCCCTCCGCGCCGAAGCGCGACACGAAGTTCTCCAGTGCGCCCTGCTCGTCGCGGCTGCCCACGCCCAGCACCTGGACCTGCCCGCTGAACTCTCGTTGTACTGCTGCGACCGTACCGGCCTCACGCTGGCACGTCGGTCACCACGGCGCCCAGAACCAGAGCACCAGATCCTGGCCGGCGTAGTCGCCGGGGTCGAGCTGGCCGCCCGCCACGGTGGGGCCGTCATAGGTCAGCGGCCAGCCGGCGAGCGCAGCCTGGCCCGAGCCGCTGCCTGCTGTGGCCTCGCCGTCGCCTTCCGAAGACGAAGCCCCCGCGCCGGAGTCGCCGCTGGCAGATGCGTCCTGGGACGTGTCGCCTGCGGTCACGGCATCGTCGGATGCACAGGCCGCCGTCAGCAGCGCCGCCACCGCGAGCGCCGAGCAGAACGCGACCGGCAATGACCTGAACGACCTGGCTGTGCTGAACCTCACTGGCCTCACTCTAGGGGGAATCTCACGGCCGGCGAGCGCTGGCTTCAAGAGAGGTCCGCCGACCGCTGCTCAGTGGCGCGGGAGCCCTGCGCTCTTGGCGGCTCAGCGCTGCTGTTCGGCTGCGGTCGTACGCAGGCATGCGAGGGCCGTGTCAGCCGCAGGACTCCAGGCGGGTCGCTGCCTCAGTTGGTGTTGTGGAAGTAGAATTCGAATTGCACCACGGTGTCTACAGCCACCATGGTGCCTGCTGCCGGATTCTGACTGAAGACTTCGAGGTGCGTTTCGGCTGGGTCTTCGGTGACCACGGAGAAGGCCGCAAAACGTAGGTCGGCCCCAGAAAGGGTAGTCTCAGCGACGAAGCGCTGCAGACCGATCACGTTGGGCACTGTGACCATCCGGACCGTGGTCGCGGGGGGCGTGTAGTTGTAGTAGCGGAACTGCACCGCCGTGCCCGCACGCACCCTCGTGCCGGCTGCCGGGTTCTGATCGATGACGTCGTCCTCTTTGGCTGAGTCATCGGTGTTCACGGCCTCGGCATGGGGCTCCAGACCGGCGTTCCGTATGGCGGCCTGAGCCGGGAAGCGCTTCAGGCCGCTCAGGTTGGGCACTGTGACCATCCGGACCGTGGTCGCCGGGGGCGTGAAGTGGTAGTAGCCGATGTTGACCGAGGTGCCTCGGTTGACCTTCGTGCCGGCGGCGACACTCTGGGAGTGCACGATGTCGTTCTTGGCCCCGTCCGTCGTTGCGGTGGGGGTGGCGGTCGACGTCAGGCCGGCAGCGGTCAGCGCCGCCTCTGCTGCGCCCCGGTCCATGCCGACCACGTTGGGCACCGTGACCTTGGGGACCGTCGTCGCCGGCGGTCGGGTCGTGGCGGGTGCTCGGGTGGTGGCCGGCGCCTTGGTCGTGGCGGGCGGTCGGGTCGTGGCGGGTGCTTTGGTAGTCGTGGCCCGTCGTGTCGTGGTCGGCGCTGCCGGCGCCTCGGTCGTGGTAGTGGTGGTCGTGGCCGTGGTCGTCGGGGGCGTGTACTCGTAGAAGACGACGTTGACCGAGCTGCCCTGGTCCACCTCCGTGCCCGCGTCCACATCCTGAGAATGCACCAACCCGTCATCGGCCTGCGTCGTCGTCTCGCGCGTGCTGACGGTCCACTCCAAGCCGGCGTCGCGCAGCCGCTGCTCTGCGTCGCTTCGGGAGAGGCCGGTCAGGTCGGGAACCGTGACCGTCGGGGCCGCCGTGGTGGTCGTGGTGGTCGTGGTGGAGGTGGTGGCAGGCTCTTCGGTGGCTGCGGTCGGCTCAGGCGCTGCCTCAGGCTCCGGGTCAGACCCCCCCCCGCCGAACAAGAGGATCCCCGCGAGCACGGCGCCCGCTAGCGCCACAACGCCGACTCCCACCAGCACATTGCGCTGTGTCAAGCGGTTCAGAACGCTCAAGAAGTTCATGGCGCGCCAGATTACACCGGGCCGCCGTCGCTTGGCAAGGCGAGCCGTGCATCACCCTGCCCCATCGCCAGGCACCGTGATCGCTCCGCTCGTAGCTCTCCGCCGCCGTGCCCGCGCAGCACCCGATCCCTGCAGGGCTCGCCATACTGGACGCCTTGAGCACGCGCCGCCTGATCCTCGCCGCCCTGCTGTGCGGTCTCGCCATTCTGATCGCGTCGGCCGTCCAGCTCTACCTGGCCGCTTCGTGATACGGCAGCGGCGGTTATGGTGACCCTGGAACGAGGAGGCGCAGGCCGAGGAGGCACGGGCGTGGAGCCAGAGCAGGGCGCTGAGCGGGATCAGCCGGCGGCAGACCACGACGTGGTGGTGATCGGCGGCGGGCCGGCCGGCTACGCCGCTGCGCTCTACGGCGCAGGCATCGGCCTCGATGTCGCCCTGGTCGAGAACCGCAAGCTCGGCGGCACCTGCCTCAACGTGGGCTGCATACCCGCCAAGGAGCTGCTGGAGACGGCCGCCGTGTGGCGCACCGTGCAGCACGCCTCGGCCTTCGGGATCAGCGCGACCGAGACCGATCTCGACTGGTCTGTGGCCATGGACCGCAAGGCCTCGATCATCGACCAGCTCGTGGGCGGCCTGGCCGGGCTGCTGAAGTCGCGCAAGGTCAGCGTCTACGACGGCGTCGGCTCGCTGGGCAGCGGGCGGCGGGTGACCGTCTCAGGCGAGTCCGGCCAGACGGTCCTGGTCGGCGACTCGGTGATCCTCGCCAGCGGCTCGCAGCCGCGCACGATCCCGGGCTTCGACATCGACGGCTCGCTGGTCGTGACCTCCGACGAGCTGCTCTCGATCGGGCGCCTGCCCGCCTCGGCGGCGGTGATCGGCGGCGGCGCCATCGGCTGCGAGTTCGCCTCGATGATGGGCGACCTGGGCGTACGCGTCACCGTGCTCGAGGCGCTGCCGCAGATCCTCGCCGGCTGCGACCCCGATGCCGTGCGGGTGGTGCGACGCTCGTTTCGCAAGCGCGGCATCGAGGTGCGGGCCGGGGTGAACGTTCACGGCCACACGCCGGCGGCCGACGGCTCGGGCACCACGCTGGCCTTCGGCGACGGCGAGAGCCTCGACGTGGAGCTGGTGGTGATGGCGGTCGGGCGCCGTCCCTATGCGGACCTGCTCGGGCTCGAGGGCACCGCGGTGCGCACCGACGAGCGCGGCTTCGTGACGGTCGACGAGCGCTGCGCCACCGCCGAGCCCGGCGTGTGGGCGGTGGGCGACCTGATCGACACGCCCCAGCTCGCCCATGTGGCCTTCGCCGAGGGGATGCTCGCCGTCAAGGCCATCCTCGGCGAGAACCCGGCCCCGCTGGATCACCAAGGCACCCCCTGGTGCATCTACTGCCACCCCGAGGTCGCCTTCGCCGGCTACACCGAGCCCGCAGCGGTCGAAGCCGGCTACGAGGTGGTCACGGCCAAGCACTCGCTGATGGGCAACGGCCGGGCCAAGATCGTCGGCGAGACCGACGGCATGGTGAAGGTGATCGCCGAGAAGCAGGCCGACGGCTCAGGCGGGCGCATCCTGGGCGTCCACATGGTCGGCCCCTGGGTGACCGAGCAGCTCGGCCAGGCCTATCTGGCCGTCAACTGGGAGGCGACCATCGACGACGTCGCGGCCTTCATCCAGCCCCATCCGACCCTGAGCGAGACCTTCGGCGAGACGGTGCTGTCGCTGACGGGCCGCTCGCTGCACGGCTGATGACCGTGCCCGAACTGCCGAAGCTGCCGCACCTGCCGCAAGGCCTGACGAAAGGCTCACCATGACCGATGTGATCATGCCCCAGCTCGGCGAGACCGTCACCGAGGGGACGATCATCCGCTGGTTCAAGAACGTCGGCGACCCGGTCGCCATGGACGAGAACCTCTTCGAGGTGTCCACCGACAAGATCGACTCCGAGGTGCCCTCCCCGGTGGCCGGCATCGTCTCTGAGATCCTGGCTGCCGAGGGCGACGTGGTGGAGGTCGGCCAGGTGCTGTGCCGGGTTGGCGACCCTGCGGAGATAGCTGAGGACGGCCCGGTGCCGGCCGAGGACGCCGCGGCGGCCGCGCCTGGTGACCCCGGTGTGTCGCCGGCCTCCGAGGCGACCGAGCCGCAGGCCGAACAGGGCGCTGCCTCGCCGGCCGAGCCCGCTGTCTCGCCTGCCGATGAGCCGGCCGCGCCTGTCTCGGTCCTGCCGCCTCCGCCTCCTCCGCCCGTCGGGGCTCAGCGGACGGCCCCGCCCGCGGGTCAGCCCGAGATGCCGCCGCAAGCCCCGCCTGAGGCGCCTGCGCCCGTCGGCGGGCCGGTGCTGTCGCCGGTGGTGCGCCGCCTGATCGCCGAGAACAACCTCGACATCACCGGCATCGTCGGCAGCGGGACGGGCGGGCGGATCACCCGGTCCGACGTGGAGCAGGCGATACGTGCCAGCGCCGCAGCCGGGTCCGCAGCAGCACCCGCAGCACCGCCCGCAGCACCGGTGGCCACGCCGGCACCGCCGTCGCCCCAAGGCCGCGCGAGCGCTGCGCCCAGCGAGCCGCAGCCCGCCGAGCAGGCCCCGGCGCCGCCCGCTCCCGCAGCGCCCGCCGCGCCGCCGGCGCCACGCGTCGGCCCCGGGGACCAGATCGTGGCGCTCAACAACATCCGCAAGCGCACCGCCGAGCACATGGTGATGTCCAAGGCGGCGTCGCCTCACGTGCTGACGGCCATGGAGGTCGACTACGAGCGGGTCGAGCAGGTGCGCCGCTCGCTGAGCGAGGCATGGAAGGCCGAGGAGGGCTTCAGCCTCACCTACCTGCCGTTCATCATCCGGGCGGTCGCCGATGCCCTGCGGGACTTCGGGCATCTCAACGCCTCCTTCGGCGGCGACCATCTGGTGGTGCATGACCATCTCAACCTCGGCGTCGCCGTCGACATCGACTTCGACGGGCTGCTGGCCCCGGTGATCCGCGGCGCCGACGGCAAGCGGCTGCGCCAGATCGCCCGCGAGGTCGTCGATCTGGCCGCCCGCGCCCGCACCCGTCAGCTCACGCCCGACGACCTCACCGGCGGCACCTTCACGGTCACCAACGCTGGCAGCTACGGCACGATGATGCAGTTCCCGATCATCAACCAGCCCCAGGTGGCGATCCTCTCCACCGACGGCGTGAAGCGCAAGCCGGTGGTCGTCACCGACGAGTTCGGCAACGAGTCGATCGCCATCCACTCCGTGGGGGTGCTGGCGCTGGCCTGGGACCACCGCGCCTTCGACGGCGCCTACGCCGCGGCCTTCCTCAACAAGGTCCAGGAGATCATCGAGACCCGTGACTGGCGCTCCGAGGTCGGCTGAGCGGCTCGGCCTGTGGATGCGCTGACGACTGCCGTCGAAGCCGACGAGCCCGGCGTCGCCGGCAACACCGGCAGCACGGCTGGCAACGAAGCCGGCGAATCCGTAGCGTCGCCTTTGGCTGACCCGTCGCTGGCAGAGCCTGCTCTGAGGGTGCGCTGGCTGGGCCGGGTCCGCTACCGCGACGCCCTGGCACTGCAGCGTGCGCTGCATCGGGGCAGTGGTGACCATTTGCTGCTGCTGGAGCACCATCACGTGGTGACGGTGACCCGCCGCACCCCGGCCGAGCATCTGCTGGTCGACGTGCAGTCCCTCGGCGCTGACCTGGTGCAGGCCGACCGCGGCGGGGACGTCACCTATCACGGCCCAGGCCAGCTCGTTGGCTATCCGATCCTCGACGTGGCCACCAAGCGCGGGGGAGGGATGGCCGACACCGCCGCCTACGTACACGGCGTGGAGCAGGTGCTGATCGACGTGCTGGCCGAGCTGGGTCTCAGCGCCGGGCGGCTGCGCGGCTATGCGGGCGTCTGGCTCGGCACCGACGACGCCGCGACTGGCACTGCCGGCGGGATCGGCGGTGCGGGCAGTGGATGTGCCGGTGCTGTCGGTGCGGGCAGTGCAGGTGCCGGTGCTGGGCTGCGCAAGATCGCCGCGGTCGGCGTGCGGCTCACGCGGGGCCGCTCGATGCACGGCTTCGCCCTCAACGTCGAGCCCGACCTCGCCTGGTTCGACCGCATCGTGGCCTGCGGCATCGCCGACAAGGGCGTCACCTCGCTGCGCGCCGAAGGCGTCGATGCGACCATGCGCGAGGTGGTCGACCTGGTGGCCGAGCGTGCCGCCCGGCAATGGGGGAGAGGACGGCCGGTCGACCGGGCGGACGTGGCCTGGAGGGTGCGCCCCGAGGATCTCGCGGCGTTCACCCGCAGCGCGGTCGCCGGCAGCGACGGATCAGGGCTGTCCGACCGGGCCGACGACAGCGTTGGTGCTGACTCCGGCAGCTACGCCGATGGAGATGCCGGCGCTGCGTCCGCCGCCGACGGCGCGGGGCCGTCCGGCCAGCTCGATGCCGCCCTCAGTCCCATCGCAGACGGCGCATCGCTGCGTCTGCTGGGGCGTCTGGCCGAGGCCGGTGTCGCAGGCGAGGCGCTGCGTCTGCGCGAGCGCAAGCCGGAATGGATGCGGGTACGCCTCGACCACGGGCCGCAGTTTCGGCGGGTGCGCTCCACCATGCGCAGCCTGGCGTTGACCACCGTCTGCGAGGAGGCGGGCTGTCCCAACATCTCCGAGTGCTGGAACGACGGCACCGCCACGTTCATGATCCTCGGCGAGCGCTGCACCAGGGCGTGCGGCTTCTGCCTGGTCGACACCCGCAAGCCCGCGCCGGCGGACCCCGGCGAGCCTGCCCGCCTGGCCGAGGCCGTGGCGCAGATGGGGCTCAGCCATGCGGTGATCACCATGCCGGCGCGTGACGACCTGGCCGACGGGGGAGCGGACGCCATCGCGGCGACCATCGAAGCGGTTCGCAGGCGCAACCCCGGAACTGCCGTCGAAATGCTGGTCTCGGACCTCGGCGGTGACGAGGCTGCGCTGGGCACGGTGTTCTCGGCTCGGCCGGACGTGTTCAGCCACAACATCGAGACGGTCGCCCGATTGCAGCGCGCCGTGCGCCCCTCGGCCGGCTACGCCCGCTCGCTGGCGGTGCTCGCCCGTGCCAAGGCAGCCGGACTGGTCGCCAAGTCGTCGATCGTCGTCGGCATGGGCGAGACCGTGTCCGAGGTCGACCAGACGCTCGCTGACCTGGCCGCGGTGGGCGCCGACATCGTCACCGTCGGCCAGTACCTGCGCCCCAGCGCCCGGCACCTGCCGGTTGCCCGCTGGTGGGCGCCCGAGGAGTTCGAGCGGGCCAAGGCCGTCGGCGAGGCGCTGGGCATCGCCCACGTGGAGGCGTCGCCGCTGACCCGCTCCAGCTACCACGCCCGCTCCGCCGCCGAGGCCGCAGCCGGCTGAGCCGCAGGCGCGACCACGAGCCCGCCGGTTGGTTGGGATGGCTGGGCCTGGCCTGCGGGCCTCTGCCGCGAGCCTCCGTCAGCCCGGCGCCGTTGGTGAGGTTCTGGCCCGAATGCCCCTTGCTCCGCTGCCGGGTGGGGAGCTAGGCGGTCGCGCAGCAGGCCGGGCAGCGCTCACGCCGAGCCGCGATCAGCGTTTCCCCAGGGCATGGAGGCGTCGTCGGTGAGAAATCGGCTCGGAATGTTGCACTCGTTGACGCGCAGCCTCTAAGGTTCCGTGCCATGACTCTCAGAGCACGGAACATGGTGGTGGCAATCGGTGGAGCAGTGGTAGCGGTGGCCGCCTTGGCGGGTGTAGTGCTGCTCGGTGGGGGGGGGGCGACTCAGAGCCTGAGCCCGACAGTGCCGCGCCTTCGCCGACGGTAGCCGAGGAGGCACCGGCCACCACGTCGGCTGCGCCGACCACGACGACCACGACGACCACGGCGGCTCCGACGACGACCGAGGAGCCGACCGCCACGACGGCGGCGCCGGTCACAACGACCACCACTACGCCGACAACGGCGGCACCGGCCACGACCAGGCGGCCGACGACGCCAACAACGGCCCGACCGACGACCACTACGACGTCAGCGCCGACCACGACAACGGCTGCGCCGACCACTACGACGTCAGCGCCGACCACGACAACGACCACGGTGCCCAGGGGGCCGTCGCTGTGGGAAGCCGAGATCACCTGGGGCTATGACGTCATCGACGGCTATCTTGGTTGGACGAGCGGCCAATTCGGCGTCGGCTCGCTCACCGACACGACCATCGAGATCGACGGGTCAACGGTGACGCTGACGTCTGCCACCCTCAGGCGGCAAGGTCTGGCGATCGGCACAGACAGCGATGCATCGGCAGCGATGTTGGCAGGCAAGTGGCTGCTGCTGGGGTTTCCCGACGGTGAAGCCAAGTGGCGGATACCCGCCGACGCTGGCAGCCACGACATCCCTTGGTGGTCGAGGTTCTCGACGGGCGTCTCGCTGGAGACAGCGCCGCCTATCTGGAGATGGCCGGAGGTCGGTGCCACGGTTCCTATCGCGCTGTTCGAGGACGAGCCCAACGTGGCCCCTGTGCCTGAGCCGTCGCCGGCGAGGGCGGCCACGACGGAGTTGGCCGACCACACGCTGGTCTGGTCGGCGGAGATCACCTGGGGCGAGGACTCGGATTATCGAATCTGGGGATGGGCGGTGGGAGAGGATGGCGACTCCCGCGGCGTTGGACCCCGCAACGGCTACTACACCGGTTCAATAGGGTCGATCACCAACCGGGAGTTCGAGATCGACGGCAGGACACTCCAGATGAGGGCCATCACGACTACAGGCACCGACGCCGACGTGGAGGTCAACGCCATCGATGCAGCCGTATCCAGCTTCGAGTACGGCCTGCCGGCTGTCCTCGAAGACAAGGGCTTCGTGCTGGTGCTTGATCTGCCGGACGGCGTGTGGCAAAGGAATCTGGGGCAGTATGTGGACGAGATCCCACACGGCCATTACCCGCATCCCGGGGCTACAGTCCCCGTGTCCCTATGGCGGCCCAATGGCTCCCCGGCACCCATCCCGACGGTCACCGTGCCCGACGTGACCGGCATCCACTACAAGGCGGCACAGCTGCAACTGCACGACGCTGGCTTGGAGTCGAGCAGGCTTGCAGCCCCCACAACAGACCCAGCGGACGACAACCTTGTCTCCGAGCTGGACCCTGCCGCTGGCACAGAGGTGGACCAGGGCAGTTGGATCAGAGTCTACTACTACGACTACGGGGAATCCGGGACGGTCGCGCTGCCTAGCCTGGACGGCTTGACCCAGGCCGAGGCTGTGACTGCCCTGCAGAATCTCGGCCTGGTGCCGGAAGTCCAGATTGACTCCAGTTCCGGTTCCGGTTTCTGCACGGTCGGCGAAGTCAGCTACTCGAGCGGCTACTCCTTCTTTGACTCGCCAAGACGAGCTGGCCGCATCGTGGACGTGGGCTCTACGGTCACGATCTACGTCTGCGTATAGCTGGGTCGAGGGACAGCGGCCACCGCGGCACGTTTCCGCCAACCGCAGCCGAGGGCACCGTGCCTGGATCGGCACCGGCGATATTCGCTGTGTTGTCAGATCGGGTCTGATCGGGCAGCCGACCGCCTGCTGGTCGGGCTGGGCAGCCGCTTCAGCGCCTGGAGTCGATGACGCCGGTGTCGAAGCCCGCCAGGTGCAGCCCGCCGTGGAAGCGGGCGTGCTCGATCTTGAGGCAGCGGTCCATCACCACCTCCAGGCCCGCTCCCGCTGCGATGCGCGCAGCCTGGGGCGACCACAGGCCGAGCTGGGCCCAGAACACCCGGCTGCCGATCGCCACCGCCTGCTCGGCGATCCCGGGCAGATCCTCACTGCGGCGGAACACGTCGACCATGTCGGGCACCGCTGGCAGCGCCTCCAGATCGGGGTAGGCCGGCAGGCCGCAGATCTCGGTCTCGCGGGGGTTGACCAGGAACAGCTCGTAGCCCGACGTGCTCAGCAGATAGGTGATCACGAAGTTGCTGGCGCGGGAGCGGTTGGACGACGCCCCGACCACGGCCACCGTGCGGGTCTCGGTGAGAATGCGCCGGCGCTGTCCCGCCGTGGGCGGCGTCCAGCCTTCGATGACCGCCCGGCTCTGGCGTGCGTCGTGTGCGTCGTGTTCGCGGTGCGGGTCGTCGCCTGCGCTCATCGGTGCGTCTTGCGCGGCGTGCGGGTTGTTGTCTGCAGTCATCAGTGGTCCTTGCCGGTGGCCGCGGACAGGGCCTGGTCGAGGTCCCATACGATGTCGTCGAGATCCTCGAGGCCCACCGAGAGGCGCACCATGTCGGCGCCCACTCCCGCGGCGCTGAGCTGCTCGTCGCTGAGCTGAGAGTGGGTGGTGGATGCGGGGTGCAGCACCAGAGTCTTGGCGTCGCCCACGTTGGCGAGGTGGCTGATGAGCTGCAGCGCCTCGATGAACGCCGCTCCCTCGGCCCGCCCGCCTGCCACGCCGAAGGTGAACACCGCGCCGCCCGGCCCGTCGGGCATGTACTTGCAGGCGAGGCCGTGGTGCGGCGAGTCGGCCAGCCCAGCGTAGTCGATCCAGCTCACCCGCCGGTCCGCCGCCAGCCACTGCGCCACGGCCGCGGCATTGGCCACGTGCCCCGCCATCCGGTAGTCGAGGGTCTCGAGGCCCAGCAGGAACAGGAAGGCGTTCAGCGGCGCCAGGCTGGCACCCACGTCTCGCAGCAGCTCGTTGCGCAGCTTGGTGCAATAGGCGTACTCGCCGAAGTTGTCCCACCAGCGGAGGTCGTTGTAGATCGGGGCGGGCTCGGTGAGGCCACCGAAGCGCCCCGATCCCCAGTCGAAGGCCCCGGCCTCGACCGTCACGCCGCCCAGAGAGGTGCCGTTGCCGCCGATGAACTTGGTGGCCGAGTGGATCACCACGTCGGCGCCCCACTGGATCGGCCGGCACAGCGCCGGCGTGGCGAAGGTGGAGTCCACGAACAGCGGCAGGCCGTGGCTGTGCGCCGCATCGGCGAGCGCCTCGATGTCGGCGATCGCGCCCGACGGGTTGCCGACGGTCTCGGTGAACATCAGCTTGGTGCGCTCGGTGACCGCCGCAGCGAAGGCGTCTGTGTCTGTGGGATCGACGAACGTGGTCTCGATGCCGAGGCGGGCCAGGGTGTTGCTCATCATGGTGATCGTGCCGCCGTAGAGGTGGCTGCTGGACACGATGTGGTCGCCTGCGCTGCACAGGGCGGCGATCGACATGAACTCAGCGGCATGGCCCGAGGCGGCGGCCACCGCGCCGATGCCGCTCTCTAGGCTGGCCATGCGCTCCTCGAAGGCGGAGACGGTGGGGTTGCCGAGGCGGGTGTAGATCAGGCCGTACTTCTGCAGGGCGAACAGGTCGGCGGCATCGGCGGTGTCGTCGAACACGTAGCTGGTGGTCTGGAAGATGGGCGTAGCCCGTGCGCCGGTGCGCGGGTCGGGGCGGGTGCCCGCGTGCAGGGCGCGTGTGCGGAAGCCGAACTCGCGGTCGCTCATGGGCCGACTCTACGCGCCCGCCGGGGATCGGGCCGCTCGCGGTGGATGGGCTGCACGCCGTTGCGCGGTTGCTTGGCGGGGATTGGGCCGTTCGCCGATGCGCGGTCGCTTGCTGGGGATTGGGCCGTTCGCCGGTGCGCTGCCGCGGGGATCGGGCTGCTGTCGGGCAGCGGGTTGCTCGCCGGAAAGCCGGCCGCGCGGCCGGGATGGGCTTCCCGCCTGTGCGCTGCCAGCGGGGGAGCGTCCGTGTGGGACCTATCGTTTGCGGCGTGGAGCCGTCTGTCCTGCTGGGTCTTGTGGGTGTGCCGGGTCCGCCTGGCTTGCCCGACTTGTCGTCTGGCCGAGTCCGGCGCGGCGGGCACGGTCGGCCACACGGCATGGACGGTCGACGACACGTCGGGCACGGTTCGCCAAACGGCAGGCACGGTCGGCTCCGCGGCGGGTCGCGTAGCGGCGGGCGCGAGGGCAGTCGCTCTTGATCCGCCTCGACGGAGCCACGGTCCTGCTGCAGTGGGCCGCAGGCGGCTGGCTCTTCCTGTGGGTCACCACGCGGCGCCGCGAGGTCGGCCTCGGCTACGGCTGGATCCAGCGGCTGGTGTTCCTGGCGCTGTGCGCAGGCTCGCTGACCGCGGCGCTGGTCACCTCGCCCACATGGCCCCGCGAGATCGCCACCATGGCCTTCGCCGCAGCAGGCGTGGCGGCGCTGGCGTTGTCGGTGGCGCGCCGCAAGGCCGGGGTCGCCGGCCAACGTGAGCTGGTGGAGCGGCGTTCGGCACGGGTGGCGGCCATGACCGGCATCGACAAGGCGGCTCAGCGCTTCGACAAACAGGCCCCAGAGTTCCCACCGGTCCTGGACCTCGCGGCGGCCTGCGTCGGGATGGTCGCCGTGCTCATCGCCTCGGTCGCAGCGGGCGGCCCGGTGGGGCTGGCGGTGTTGCGGGGGCTGGTGAGCGCCCTGTTCCTGGGCCTGCTGAGCGACGCCATGCTGTTGGGGCACTGGTATCTGGTGCAGCCCGGCCTGGCACGGGCGCCGCTGCTGCAGCTTGTGCGCTGGGTGCCGGCTCTGTGGGCGGCCGAGACCGTGGCCATGCTCTGGCCGACCGGCATGGTGTCGGTGCTCGACGGCACCATCGACGACGCCTACAACGGCCTGCTGGGCTGGTTCTGGGTCGCCTGCGTGCTGACCACGATCGGCTTGGCGGTGGCGACCCGCGCCGCGCTGCGCGAGCGGGCCTACTCGGCGGTGATGGCGGCGACGGGGCTGCTGTACCTGGCGATCCTCACCGGCTTCGGCCAGGACTTGGTGCCACGGGTGCTCCTGTCCCCCTGAAAGGCCTGCAGGTCCACCTGACCTGCAAGTCCCCGTGAAAGCCCCGCAGTTCCCCCTGAGAGGTTGGCATGACCGTGCCCAACCGCCCGAAGCGGCCTGATGGCGCGTCCTTTCCGGGAGGCTCGGCTCCTCCTCGACGGCGAGGAGCGGCCGAGAGAGTGTCACACCTCCTTCGTAGGGTGCGCCGCATGACCGATCCGACGACTCCGTGTGGCAGTCCGGCCCTCGATCCGGCAGCCCCTGCCGCTGATCCGGCTCATGGCCTCACCACGCCTCTCGACGGCCCGCCTGTGCCTGTCGCGGACCCTGCCGGGCCGATGGCGTGTCCCTTTCCGGGAGGCTCGGGTCCTGCTCGACGGCGAGGAGAGGCCGAGAGAGTGTCACACCCCCTTCGTAGGGTGCGCCGCATGACTGATCCATCGACTCCGTGTGGCCGTGCGGCCCTCGATCCGGCAGCCCCTGCCGCCGTACCCCGCCGCAGGGTGTACCGGGCGAGTGGTGTGCGTGCCGGCAGAGCCGAAGATCGGGCCGGGCCGGCAGGTCGGGTCAATGCTCTCCGCCTGCGATCGGAGGAGCGGACGGAAGAGTGTCACACCCCCTTCGTAGGGTGCGCCGCATGACCGATCCAACGATTCCGTGTGGCCGTGCGGCCCTCGATCCGGCAGCCCCTGCCGCTGATCCGGCTCATGGCCTGGCCACGCCTCTCGACGGCCCGCCTGTGCCTGTCGCGGACCCTGCCAAGCCCCCCGACGATCCCGCGGGTGGTCGGGCCGGCCAGGCTGCTGGTGCGGCTGACGAGGATGCGGTGGCGTTGTTCGGCCGGGCGGAGGATCTGGTGCGCCAGGTGAAGCCTGGCGGGCGCACTTTGGGGGAGCTGCGCGCCGCGGCCGGGGCTGCGAAGAGGTTGCAGGGGGGTCTGGACGCGGCGATGTGTGACATCACCGCGGAGATGGCTGCGTTGACCACTCCGGGTCGTGCTGCGGGGGTGATCTCTGAGCAGACCGGCAAGTCCAAGCGCGACGCCAGCCGGTTGGCCAAGGTCGCGCAAGGCCTGGCGGCGATGCCCAACACGAAGAAGAGGCTCGCCGAGGGCGGTTTCACGATCGATCACGCGGCTGCGCTGGTCAACACCGCCGAGACCGCCGGCGCTGAGGCGGTGGACAACGACGAGGCGCTGCTGGGCCTGGCCGAGTCGAAGCCGGCGGATGTGTTCGCCGGTGACGCCAAGCGCGCCGAGTTGAAGGCCTCTCGTGATCGTGGCGAGGCTGAGTTGAAGCGTCAGCGCAAGGCCCGCAAGGCGTCGCTTGGCACCGACCGCGATTCGGGGATGGGGATTTTGCACGCAGAGCTCGACCCGATCAGCCACGGCCTGCTCGCCCAGGCCGTGCAGACCCACGCCGACAGGCTCTGGCGCACCGACAGCAAGGCTGGCAACGCCAAGAACCGGACTGCTCCTCAGCGGATGGCCGACGCTCTGCTGGAGACCATCACCGGCCTCGACGCGCTCACCCACCAGCCCCTCCCCGCCACCGGCGGCGGCAAGGGCAGCGGGCGGCCGCAGTTGATCATCACCGCAGACATAGGCCTCATCGACGGCCAAAACCCCGACGGCGCATGCGAGATCATCGGCACCGGCCCCGTCCCGCCGTCCATCCTCGAAACGCTGTCGGCTGACACCCGTGTGGCGGGCATGATCTTCGGCGGCGGCGGCCAAGCGCTGTGGCTCGGCACCGCCACCCGCACCCCGAATGCCGCCCAACGGCTCGCGATCGCAGTGCGCGACAAAGGCTGCGTCCGCTGCGGCGCCCCGATGCACCTGGCTGACATCCACCACATCGTCGAATGGGAGAACGGCGGGCCCACCGACATCGACAACCTCCAAGCACTCTGCGGGCCCTGCCACCGCCAACACCACCACGACCAAGACCAAAAAGCAGGCCGCCAATCCCGCCGACGCCGCAAGCCCGCCAAGAAGAACGGCAACGCCCGCAAGAACAGCGCTGCCGGCGGCACCCAGGGCACCATCACCATGGACCACGGCCGCAGCATCAACTGTCGGATTCCCGTGGACGAGATCCCCAGCCGGAACGACACCAACCGCAGCCCCGGCGAGGGCCAGAACCGGGCACGCCCCAACGCCACCGGTGCGACCCGCAGCCAGCAAGGCTGGACAAGCAGAAGGCAAGACTCCACAGGCCCCAGCACCGCCCGCGCAGAACGCTCTGGCGCGGCTGGCACGAAGCGCAACCCGGGCGAGGACTTGAACTCGGCGGACATCACCGGCAACCGTGACGACCGAGCAAGCCACGTCGCCGCCGCAGGCAAGACGCCCGCAGCCGCAACCCGCAGCCGGGACGGCCCCGACCCCTGACCGCCTCGGGGAGCAGTCGATCGCCTGCAGGAGACCGGGAAGGCGGCAGCCCGTGGGCACCAGCCGCAGCCGAGACGGCCCCGACCCCTGACCGCCTCGGGGAGCAGTCGATCGCCTGCAGGAGACCGGGAAGGCGGCAGCCCGTGGGCACCAGCCGCAGCCGGGACGGCCCCGACCCGTAGCCGCCCTACCCGATCGGCCCCCGCCGGAACCACCCCGAAGGCCGCTGCCGAGGGGTTCTGCTCCCCGACAACTGACCCGAGCGCTGGCGACAACGGCGCCAGAAACGCAGGTCAGTGATCCCGCATCTTGACAACCGAATAGACGCCAACTGAGCCGGCACCCGATGGCGGGCACCACAGCAACGTCCGCAGCCGGGAAGGCCCAGCAAGCCCAGCCACGGGCCGCTGACGGGTCGCGGCCGGTCTCCGGCAGGACAGCCCGCGAAGAAGCGGCATCCCTTCCGGCATGACGACCGCCGAGGACGACAGCCCGGCCGGCGGAACCCGCAGCCGAACCGGCCTCACCCGCAAGCCGCCCCGTCTGCCAGGGCGAGTGACAACCGGGACAGCTCTTGCTGCGGCCGGGTCGGCCCTCGCTGTGAGGGAGGCACGGATGGGTTCCCGAAGGGGCTCGACAACGGTGCAGTAGACTCGAACGCATGCCCCGAGCCATCTGGTCCGGCTCGATCAGCTTCGGGCTGGTGAACGTCCCCGTGCGTCTCTTCAGCGCCGTGTCGCGCAAGAGCGTCAGCTTCAACCAGCTCGACTCCACCACCGGCTCGCGCATCCGCTACAAGAAGGTGTCGGCTCTCGACGGCGAGGAGGTGCCGCAAGAGCGGATCGTCAAGGGCTACGAGCTGGCCTCGGGCGACTACGTGACGGTCAGCGACAAGGAGCTGGCCGCCCTGGCGCCCGACAAGGTGCGCACCATCGACATCGACGAGTTCGTGGACCTCGCCGACATCGACCCGATCTACTACGACAGCTCCTATCACCTCATGCCCGACGAGGCTGCCGTCAAGCCTTACAAGCTGCTGGTCGAGGCCATGGAGAACTCGCAGAAGGTCGCCATCGGCCATTTCGTGATGCGCGGCAAGCAGCACCTGGCGGCTCTGCGGCCCGCCGGCGGGCGGCTGGTGATGTCGACGATGCTCTACGCCGACGAGATCGTCGATGCCACCACGCTCGACAGCATCGACAAGCTGGGATCGGTCGACGTTGACCCCCGCGAGCAGGCGATGGCCGAGCAGCTCATCGCCACCCTCGACAGCGACTTCGACCCGGGCCGTCACCGCGACACCTACCGCGAGGCGATGCTCGATCTGATCGAGCGCAAGGCCTCGGGAGACAGCGAGGAACTGGTTGCTGCGCCCGCTGCGACCTCCGACAAGGTGATCGACCTCATCGAGGCCCTCGAAGCCTCGGTGGCCGCAGCCAAGAAGGCCCGCACGCGCCATCCGTCATCGAAGCCGGCCGCGAAGAAGGTCGCCAAGCGCCGCCCTGCGGCCAAGAAGGCCCGGCCGGCGGCGAAGTCGGCCCGGGCGAGTCGTCCGGCGGCGAAGTCGGCCTGATCGGAGTGCCCGGCGTCGACGGCGGTGGGACCAAGCGGGATCCGGCTCAGCAGGGCAAGGCCGGGCAGGACAGCGCCAGGGCGGACCAGGGCGTGGCCGGGCGTTCAGATGCCGGGCAGGGCAGCGCCAGGGCGGACCAGGGCGTGGCCGGGCGTTCAGATGGCGGACAGGGCAGCGCCAGGGCGGACCAGGGCGTGGCCGGGCGTCCAGATGCCGGGCAGGGCAGCGCCAGGGCCAACCAGGGCAGCGCCAAGGCCGGTCTGGTCGGGGGTGAGCGGGTCAGCGTGGAGATCGCCGGCAGGCGGCTGAGCGTCTCCAACCTCGACAAGGCGATGTACCCCGTGTTCGGCTTCACCAAGGCGCAGGTGATCGACTACTACGTGCGCATCGCCCCGCTGATGTTGCCCCACATCGCGGATCGGGGAGTCACCCTGAGGCGCTGGCCGGACGGCGTCACCGGGGAGTCGTTCTTCGAGAAACGCTGCCCGTCGCACCGTCCGGAATGGCTCGGCACCTGCCGGGGGCCAGGCGATCGCAGGGGCGGCATCGAGTACTGCAGGCTCGACTCGGTTGCCGCCCTGGCTTGGACGGCCAACCTGGCGGCCCTGGAGATCCATGCGCCGATGGCGCGCTGCGGCGACATCGACAACCCGTCGATGCTGGTGTTCGACCTCGATCCGGGACGCCCGGCTGGGCTGGCCGAGTGCGCCCGAGCGGCGCTTGACATCCGCGAACTGCTCGACGCCGTGGGCCTGGTCGCCTGCACCAAGACCTCGGGCCGCAAGGGCATGCAGGTCTATGTGCCACTCAATGCCGCCCACAGCCACGAGCAGTGCGCCGACTTTGCCCAGGCGGTCGCTGGCCTGATCGAGCGCAAGCGCCCCGGCGAAGTGGTCAGCAAGATGGCCAAGGCCGCCCGCCGGGGCAAGGTGTTCGTCGACTGGAGCCAGAACTCCCGCCACAAGACCACCATTGCGCCTTACTCGCTGCGCGCCGAGGACCGCCCCTCGGTGTCCACGCCGCTGGCCTGGGACGAGGTGTCCGATGCAGCCGACGGCGAGCCGCTGGTGTTCAGCGCCCCGGAGGTGCTTGAGCGTGCAGAGCGGCTCGGGGATCTCTTCGCGGACACCGTCAGCGTGACCCAGGAACTGCCCGCCCTCACGGCAGCGGGCTGAGCACAGCGACCGCGCAGTCGCTCATTGCGCCTTACTCGCTGCGGGCCGAGGACCGGCCCTCGGTGTCCACGCCGCTGGCCTGGGACGAGGTGTCCGACGCAGCCGACGGCGAGCCGCTGGTGTTCACCGCCCCCGAGGTGCTCGAACGCGCCGAGCGGCTCGGCGATCTCTTCGCGGACACCGTCAGCGTGACCCAGGAACTGCCCGCCCTCACGGCAGCGGGCTGAGCGGCCGAGAGCGTCTGCCGGCGCCGGCGTGCGGCGGCGTGTTCGCAGAATCGGGCAGGCGCGCGCAGCGCGGGGCCGGCCAGCGGGGCTGTCGGGTCCCCAGGCAGCGGCACTGGCGTGCGTCGGCGTGTTCGCAGAATCGGGCAGGCGCGCGCAGCGCGGGGCTGGCCAGCGGGGCTGTCGGGTCCCCAGGCAGCGGCACTGGCGTGCGGCGGGCGCGCTCGCTGAATCGGGCGGGTACAGCGCGGGGCCGGCCATCGGGGCTGTCGGGTCCCCAGGCAGCGGCACTGGCGTGCGGCGGCGCGTTCGCAGAATCGGGCGGAGGCACGGGCGACATGGCGGCGGGCCGGAGGCTGCCGGCTACAGTGCCCGCCATGCCGATCAAGTTCAGCGCAGTCCGCAGCTTCGGGAAGTCCACGGGCGTGGTGGTGCGCATCGTCACCGCCGACGCAACCGCCGCCGGCCTCGACGGTGTAGACCCCAAGCAGCTGCGAAGGGCTGGCTTCACGGCCAAGCCCAACAGCGTCCACGTCTGGCCAGCGGAGGGCCGCGACGAGGCGCTGGTCGGCATCGGCGACGCCGCCAAGGCCGCTTCGGCCGGCAGCGCCGCGTTCCGCAAGGCAGGCGCGGTGATCGCCCGCAAGCTCAGGCATCACAGGCGCATCGGCATCGAACTGCCAACCGACATCGTAGCGGCGCCCGGCTTGGCCCGCCAGAGCCTCGTCGAGGGCCTGGCCCTGGCCTCGTACTCCTTTGACGCCTACAAGTCCGAGCCCGACGACCCCGCACTGAGCTACGTGGACATCGGCGGGGGCTCCTCGGCGGCGAACCGGGCGGCGATCGAGCGCGGCGAGGTGCTGGCCGGCGCCCAGATGTTCGCCCGCGATCTGGTCAACGAGCCGGGCGGCACGCTGACGCCGGAGGCCTTCGCCGAGCGTCTTGAGGCCATGGCGGCCGACAAGGAGCTCGGGATCACGATCTGGGACGCCGACGACATAGCCGAGGGAGGCCTCGGCGGCCTGGCAGGGGTCAACCGGGGCTCCGACCGCCCGGCGCGCCTGGTGGAGATCAGCTACTACCCCGACCCGGCCCTAGGCCGTGCCTCAGGGCGCGGTCCGGCCCAGGCCGGCGCGGATGACACGGACGAAGGATCAGGCGATCCCTGCGAGCCGCTGCCCATGCTGGCGCTGGTGGGCAAGGGGGTCACCTTCGATGCGGGCGGCCTGTCGATCAAGACCGGCCAGGGCATGATGACCATGAAGTACGACATGGCCGGCGCGGCTGCGGTGGCCGGCGCGATGTCGGCGCTCGGAGCGCTGGGCGTGCGCTGTCGGGTGCTGGCGTTCATCCCGATGACCGACAACATGCTCGGCGGCGACGCCACCCGCCCCGGCGACGTGCTGCGGATCCGCAACGGCAAGACCATCGAGGTGCTCAACACCGACGCCGAGGGCCGCCTGATCCTCGCCGATGCGCTGTCGCTGGCGTGCGAGGCGGGTCCGGACGCCATCGTGGACGCCGCCACGCTCACCGGAGCCTGCGTGGTGGCGCTCGGCCCCAAGATCGCAGGCCTGATGGGCAACAACGGGGCCTGGCTCGACCAGATCCGGAGCGCGTCCGCGGCTAGCGGCGAGGCGGTGTGGCACCTGCCGCTTCCCGCCGAGTACAAGGAGCACATCCGCTCCGCGGTGGCGGACATGCAGAACATCGGCAAGCCCCAAGGCGGCGCGCTGACGGCCGGCCTGATCCTCCAGGAATTCGTGGACGAGTCGATCCCCTGGGCGCACCTCGACATCGCAGGCCCTGCCTTCTCGGAGTCAGCCGAGGCCGAGATCGTCAAGGGCGGCACCGGCTTCGGCGTGCGCCTGCTTGCCCATCTTGCCGAGAACTTCGAGGTCCCCGCCGCCTGACGCCGTTGCTTGCAGCGCCAGACGGAGGCCGCTGACGGCGGCCGGCTCACCGAGGGCGGACCGGCCGCCGGCGCAACGGCCGGGACAGCCGTCAACGTCAGGGCAGCCGGGATGAGAGCCGACCGTGGGCCGACAGGACAGCGACGACGACAGGACTCCGCAGGACTGTTGCGCGTCGCTTCTGAAAGCGCCGGGCAGCCGCTGCCGGCGGCGGGGCTCACAGAGGGCGAGCCGGCCGCCGCCAACAACGTCAGGACAACTGCACTTGCAGGGTGTCGCGGAGACGCCAGGTTCCCAGAAGCGGGCGCAGGCAGCGGGCGGCAGGGGAGCTGTAGCCCTAATGCCGCGGCCCTGCAGCCGCCGCTCGCTCAGGCAGCGTCGTTGCCGACGACCCCCAGAGCACGGTCGGGCCGGTAGACGTCCCAGGCCCAGCGCACCGCATCGGCGGCCACGGCGGGCGGCACCTGCCACTGGCTGAGCTGGGTCTCGGCGGCGTCGTGCTGGTCGCCGCACTGGATCAGGCCCAGGGCGAGGCGGCGAGCCCGTGCGCTGGTGACATCCTCCTCGGCCAAGGCCGGTTTGGTCTCGGCCTGATGACGGGCGCGCAGCCCGGCCGGCAGGCGGTTCACCTGTGCGCGGGTCAGCGGCGGCATGTAGCGGCGCACCTGCAGTGCCTGAGCGCCGGCGGGGCGCGCCGCGCCGAAGCGCGAAGCCCGGCCGATGGTGCGCGCCATGGGGCTGTTGCGGCCGCCCCTGTGGCCGAGCCCCAGCCGGGTGGCGGTCGTGGTCAGCTCGATCTCGACGTCCTGGTCCGCTCCGGCGCAGGCCTCGTCGAGCAAGGTCACGCAGTGGCGCAGAAACAGGATCGTGCTCGGCCCGAGTATCGGCAGCCAGAACAGCTCGGCGTAGCGCGAGCGCGGGTCGTGGCCCAGCCGGTCGATGAGCGGATCGACCCAGCGGCTGACCCTGAGGGTGTCGCAGATGTCGTTCTCGGCGCTGTCGATGAGCCCTGCGGGGCCTGCATGGCTGCTCCGTGTCGCCTGGCGTAGCATCGCGCCGGCGGCTGTGCCCGGGTGCCGAGCCGGTGCAGGGCTCCGGCCCTGGAGGTGGCCGGAGTATCCGGGAGGCGGCGGGATGCGCCTGAGGCGGGTCCGGCCGGGCGGCGGCGACGTGGGGATCGGCGGCGACCACGAGGATCGGGCCGGGCTGCTGCCCGACGACGGGCGTTGCACGCTGCCAGGGCTTGGCGTTGTGCCGTTGCCGGCGCTGGGGGCGCTGGGCTGGCTGGGGCTTGGCGTTGTGCCGTTGCCGGTGATGCGGGCGCCGGGCTGGCCGGGGCTTGGCGCGGTGCCGTTGCCGGTGAGCGGTG
This sequence comes from Acidimicrobiales bacterium, assembly GCA_965214285.1. Lineage (GTDB taxonomy): Bacteria > Actinomycetota > Acidimicrobiia > Acidimicrobiales > Aldehydirespiratoraceae. The sequence continues at coordinate 2,260,501 of OZ243946.1, read as the reverse complement.
GCGCTGTGGCAGGGACGGGCGCCGGTGGCATTGCGCCCGCACCGGGGGTGCTGTCGGCGGATGGGCGGGAGGCGGGAGTGGACATTGATCTTCCTTGGGAAATGCGTGACAGACGGGTCACTCGGTTGCATCAGAGGAAGTCAGTGCTATTTCAGTAACTATGATGCAATGCTGTCAAATCCGGTGTCAAGGGCCAGTCCGCAGCCGTGCCCAGCGGACCGGCTCTCGGCCCGGCGAAGCCCGCCTGAGCGGTCGGCACGGCACCGGGCGGATTGGGCTGTCGGCACGGCAACGCGCGGATTGGGCTGTCGGCCCAGCGGAGGATCGGGCAGACTAGCCGGCAACGCCGCTGGCATGTACCCCGGGGCCGTGGCCTACGCTGCGTCGATGCCCTCCGATGCCGACGACCCCGAAGACGAAGACGCCAACCCCGAAGACGCCAACCCCGAAGACGAAGATCCCGAAGACCCCGAGGACGCACTGATCGCCAGAGCCGCTGAGATCATCGACGGCGCCGAGGCGGTGACCGTGCTCACCGGGGCGGGGATCTCCACCGACAGCGGCATCCCCGACTTCCGCGGCCCGCAGGGGCTGTGGACCAAGAACCCCGAGGCCGAGAAGGCGTCGAACATCCGCTACTACGTGAGCGACCCCGAGGTGCGCAAGCGCAACTGGGCGAGCCGTGCCTCAGGCGAGCTGTGGGCCGACGTGGCGCCGAACCCCGGCCACTATGCCCTGGCGCACCTGGAGCGGCGCCGCAAGCTGCACACGCTCATCACCCAGAACGTCGACGAGCTCCACCAGCGCGCAGGCTCCTCGCCGCACCGGGTCGTGGAGATCCACGGCACCACCCGCAAGGCCGCCTGCCTGGACTGCGGCCGCAGAGACGACATGGAGACGATCCTGGATCGGGTGCGAGCGGGCGACGCCGACCCGCACTGCGGGCAATGCGGCGGGCTGCTGAAGTCGGCGACGATCTCCTTCGGCCAGTCGCTGGTGGCGGCGGACCTGGCGCGGGCCGAGCGTGCCGCGGCGGAATGCGACGCCTTCCTGGCGGTCGGCACCTCGCTGACGGTGTTCCCGATCAACGGCGCCGTCGACATCGCCCGCCGCGCCGGGGCGGCCATCGTCATCGTCAACCTGGAGCCCACGCCCTATGACCATGTCGCCGACGTGGTGCTGCGCCAGTCGATCAGCGAAGTGCTCCCGCGAGTGGTGGGAATTGTTGACTGAGTAGGTAGGATTTAGCCATGGCTACCTTCAGAGATCTGCTGCGACAGGCCAAGGCCGTCATCACCGAGGTCGACACCGAACAGGGCGAGGCGCTGCTGGCGCAGGGCCACACGCTGCTCGACGTGCGCGAGCCCGACGAGTACGAGCAGGGCGCGATCGCCGGCTCGGTTCACATCCCCAGGGGCAATCTCGAGTCCGGCATCGAGAATCGCATTCCCGAGCGGGCCACGCCGCTGGTGGTGATGTGCGCGGGCGGGGTGCGCTCGGCGTTCGCCGTGCAGACCCTCGAGCAGCTCGGCTACACAGACGCCGTGTCGATGGACGGCGGCTTTAACAAGTGGAAGGACGAGGGCCGCCCCTGGAGCCGTCCCCAGACCCTGAGCGCCGAGCAGCGCAACCGCTATCAGCGTCACCTGCTGGTTCCCGAGGTAGGCGAGGAGGGCCAGCTCCGGCTGCTGGAGTCGAAGGTGCTGCTGCTCGGAGCGGGCGGCCTCGGCTCGCCTGCGGCCATGTACCTCGCCGCGGCCGGCGTGGGCACCATCGGCATCGTCGACATGGACACCGTGGACGAGTCGAACCTGCAGCGCCAGATCCTGCACAACCTGGACCGGGTGGGGGAGCGCAAGGTCGACTCCGCCAAGAAGACGCTCACCGCGCTGAACCCGGACGTGAACGTGGTCGCCTACGACACCCGGCTCGGCGCCGACAACGTGCTCGAGATCCTCGACGGCTACGACGTGGTGGTCGACGGCGCCGACAACTTCCCGTCGCGTTATCTGCTCAATGACGCCAGCGTGAAGCTCGGCATCCCGGTGGTACACGGCTCGATCTTCCGCTTCGAGGGCCAGATCACCGTCTTCGACCCCCGCAACGGCCCCACCTACCGCGACATGCTGCCCGAGGCGCCGCCTGCGGAGTTCGCTCCGTCGTGCGCCGAAGCCGGGGTGCTGGGCGTGCTGCCGGGCATCGTCGGCAGCATCCAGGCGCTGGAGGCCCTCAAGCTGCTGCTGGGCATCGGCGACGGCCTGGCCGGGCGGCTGGTCGCTTTCGACGCCCTGGAGATGAGCTTCCGGGAGTTCCGCCTCAACGCGGATCCGGCCAACGAGGTCACCTACGCCAACCGGGATCGGATCGAGGTCGTCGAGCTCGACGGACTGTGCATGCCCTCTTTCACCCCGGCCTGAGCCTTGCTGTCAACGCCGGCCTGAGCGCGGCTGACGTCGCCGGCCTCAGCGCAAGCACCCGCGCCGATTCCTGAGCCCAGCCCTCGCCCCGGCCTGAGCCGAGCCGCGTCGACGCCCGGCTGAACCCTCGGGGCCGCAGGCTCCGCGGTCGCGGCAGCGGCGGGCGCTACGCTCCTTCGGTCTGCCTTCGGCCTACGGGCCCTTGTGCCCTCGGGGAGCCTCCGATCAACCGTCTGCTTGAGCCCTTCCGCGGTCGAAGCCCGTTGCCCATCGGCACCTCGCCGATCGCGGTGGGCCTGGTCATCAACGGCCTGGCCACCTACGGCTTCCTGGTGATCGCCGACATCGCTCTCGACGCCGACGCCTACGGGTCGCTGGCGGTGCTGTGGAGCCTCGTGTACATCCTCGGGCCGGGGCTCTTCCAGCCGCTGGAGCAGGAGGTGACCCGGGCCACGGCCGACCGGCGCAGCCGCAACCAGGGCTCCCTGCCGGTGCTGCACACCGCGGCCAAGATCGGTGCCGCGGCCTTCGCCATCGTCGCCGTCGGCATCGCAGCGAGCTGGCCGCTGGGCCTTGCGGGGCTGCTGGACGACGAGCTGTGGGTGCTGGCCGGCCTGCTGATGGCGCTGGCCGCGTTCGCCGGCTCGCAGCTCGTGCGCGGGATCCTCTCGGGCAGGCACATGTTCAACCAGTACGGCGGCTACTTCGCTGCTGAGGGCCTCTCCCGGCTGGCGTTCGCCGCGGCCCTGGCCCTGGCGGGGGTGCAGACCGTCGGCGCCTACGCCACCGCACTGGCCGCCGCTTTCGCCTCCGCTGCGGTCCTGGCCAGCCGGACGGTGCGTCCCTTCGCCCGGCCCGGCCCGCCTTCGCAGATCAGCGAGCTCACGCCCAACCTGGGGCTCTTGCTGGCGGCCTCGCTGTCGGAGGCGTTCCTGCTCAACGTAGGCCCGGTGGCCCTGCGCATCGTCGGCGACGAGCTGCCCGACGCAGCCGCAGGCGTGTTCCTGAACGGCCTCATCATCTCGCGGGTGCCGCTGTTCTTCTTCCAGGCCGTGAAAGCCTCGCTGCTGCCCAACCTGGCATCGCTGGCAGGCAAGGGCGACCTCAAGGGCTTCCGCAACCTGCAGATCCGCCTGTCGGGGGCCGTGGCCCTGGCGGCGATCGCGGCCACCGCAGGCGGCTGGCTGATCGGCCCGTGGGTGGTGAGCGTGATGTTCGGCGACGAGATCGGCGCCCGGGACATGATGCTGCTCGCAGGCAGCGGCGGCGGGCTGATGGTGATGCTCTCGCTGTCGGTCGGGCTGGTCGCCCTGGACCGCATAGGGTCGGCCGCGGCGGGTCATCTGATCGGCGTGCTGGTGTTCCCGGTCGTGCTGCAGTTCGGCGCCGAGCCGTTCCTGCGGGTGGAGGTTGCGCTGCTCTCCGCGGTGAGCGCCGGGGCGCTGGCCACCGGGTTGCTGCTGCGCCGCCAGTACGCCCACCACACTGCCGCCGGGCGCCTGCCAGCCCGGCCCTAGGGGCTCCCGGTGCGAGTGCTGCTCGACGCCGCCCACGCCGCCGATGTCTGGACGTTCGCAGCGCTCGAGGACCGGCTGCTGGGCGAGGGCCACGAGACCCTGTGGGTGTCGCGGCCGCACAAGCAGCACGTGACTGAGCTGATCGAGGCCCGTGGCAGGCCGCATGCGGCAGGGCCGGCCGCAGGCGCAGGCAGGCTCGGGCTGGCCCGCGAGCTGGTGCTGCGCGACTGGCGCGTGTGGCAGACGGTGCGCGAGTTTCGCCCGGACGCGATCCTCACCCGCTCGCCGGCGGGGGTTCACGCCGGTCGCCTGACCCGCACGCCGGTGCTCTACGACACCGACCACGGCCCCGCAGCGGGCTTGCTCTACTGGGCAGCGGCGCCGTTCGCGCACGCGACCACCGGCCCGGAGGCCCTTGCCTCAGCCGACTCCCGCAACGGCGTGCTGCATTCGCTGCGCAGCCGACGGCCGCGCCGCTCGGGCCGCCCGAGCCGCAGCGAGCGCCGGCATCGCAGCTACCGGGGCTTCAAGGAGCTGCTGTATCTGCACCCCAGCCGCTTCCAGCCAGATCCGGGCATCCGCGCCGAGATCGGCTGCGAGCCCGGCGAGCGGCTCTTCCTGCTGCGGCTCAGTGCTCTCGCTGCGACCCACGACCGGCGCGTGCGGGGCCTGAGCGGCCCGCTGCTCGAAACCGTCGCCGAGAGGCTCAGGGCGCGGGGCAGGCTGGTGGTGTCGGCTGAGGCCGAGCCGCCTGCCGGTCTTGCCGAGCTTGCGGTGCCGGTTGCCCCGCAGCGCTTCCATCACCTGCTCGCCGCCTGCGACTTGGTCGTCGGCGATTCGGTGACCGTCGCCGCCGAGGCCGCCGTGCTGGGCGTCGCTGCGTTGCACCTCAGTTCCTGGACTCAGCGCCACCCGTTGCTGTGCGAGCTGGGGGAGCGCTGGCAGCTCACGGCTTGCTTCCAGCCCCACGACGCCCCCGGGCTGCTGGCCGCGCTCGACGACGCCCTGGGCGATCTCGACGGCCTGGCGGCACGGCAGCGCGACCGCCGCGCTGCGATGCTCGAGTGGGCCGACGGGCCCGACGATCTGATGGCCCACTGGCTCGGGTTTGTGCAGCGCCGCGGCATTGGCTACGATGCTGTCCGCTGAGCACCCGCCGCTCGGCTACAGTCGGCGACACAAGGGATCCGCCGCCCTGTGTCGCCTGGGGCCACCTCCGTGCACGGGGGTGGCCCCTCTCCTTTTTGGGGGATCGGCCGGGCGCTCGCCGGAGTTGCCTGTCGAGGTGCTCGGCTGTGCCTGCCGACGAGCCCCGGCGCCTCTTGCACGTCTCTGGCGGTGAGCCTGCCCGGCGCTCAGCGGCTGCGTCCTCGCCTACGGGCAACGGGCTGCGGCGCTAGCGTGACCGGGTGCTCCGCCGCATCGACCTGCGCCAGGTCACCGACGATCTCGCCGCCAGCCTGCCGAGGCCGGCGCCACTCGCAGACGGGCCGGTCGAAGCCGTGCGCGAGATCATCGCCGAGGTACGCGCCGGGGGAGACAAGGCCCTGCGCGAGCTGACCAAGCGCTTCGACAGAGTCGACATCGCCGACCCGCGGATCGATCCCGCCGAGATGGCCGCCGCGCACGAGCGGCTGGCCCGCACCGAGCCGGAGACCGCCGCCGCCCTGCAGGCCGCGGCCGACTCGATACGCGGCTACCACGAGGCCCAGCTGCGGCCCGACATCGCCGTCGAGCGGCCGGGGCTGAAGGTGCGCGGCCTGCACCGCCCGCTGCGCCGAGCGGGCTGCTACGTGCCCGGCGGGCGCGCCGTGTACCCCTCGACGGTGCTGATGACCGCGATCCCCGCCGCCGTGGCCGGTGTCGCCGAGATCGCTGTCTGCGTGCCGCCCGGGCCCGATGGCGCGGTGCCCGACGTGGTGCTCGCAGCCGCAGCCATCGCCGGCGTCGGCGAGGTGCTCGCCGTGGGCGGCGCCCAGGCCATCGCCGCGCTCGCCTACGGCACCGAGACCATCGAGCCCGTCGACGTGATCGCCGGGCCGGGCAACGTCTACGTGGCGCTGGCCAAACGCGAGGTCGCAGGAAAGGTGGCGGTTCCGTCGTCGTTCGCCGGGCCCAGCGAGATCGTGATCGTCGCCGACGGCACCGTTCCCGCCGACCTCGCCGCCGTGGACCTGATGGTGCAGGCCGAGCACGGGCCAGACGGCCTCGCCTGGCTGATCGCCTGGGACCCGGCATTCGCCGACGAGGTGGTCGCCGAGATCGACCGGCTGCTGGCGACAGCGCCGCGCCGCGCCGAGATCGAGGCCACGCTTCGCACCTCCGGCATCGCCGCTTTGTGCCGCGACGCCGAGCAGGCCATCGCCGTCTCGAACCTGATCGCCCCCGAGCACCTGGAGCTGCAGACCGCCGACCCCGAGGCGCTGCTCGGCTCGGTGAGCGACGCCGGGGCGGTGTTCTGCGGGGCGTGGTCGCCTGCGACCCTGGGCGACTACATCGCCGGGCCGAGCCATGTGCTGCCCACCTCGGGCAGCGCCCGCTTCGCCGGTGCGCTCACGGTGGCGGACTTCGCCAAGGACATCCACGTGGTGGCCGCCGACGCCTCGGGCTTTGCGGCCGTCGCGGGCCACGTGATCGCCCTGGCCACCGCCGAAGGGCTCGACGCCCACGCCGAGTCGATCCGCCTGCGATCAGCGCGCCTCGCAGAGGGCGCCTGAGATGGCCGCGCCCCAGCCCGCCGAGCCCGGCACCGACCGCTCCCGCAGCTCCAGAGGCCTCGGCGGCTCCGACAGCCCAGGCAGGCCCGAGCCTCGGGACTTTGTGCGTCTCGGCGAGGGCTACCACTCGCCGCAGCTCGACGTCGAGGTGCGCCTCAACACCAACGAGAGCCCCGAGCCGCCGCCGGCGGCGTTCACCGCAGCGCTGCGCGACGCGCTGGCCGGAATCGACTGGCACCGCTACCCCGACCGGCAGGCGACCGGGCTGCGAGCCGCCATCGCCGAGCATCACGGCGTGAGCGCCGAGCAGGTCTTCGTCGCCAACGGATCCAACGAGGCTCTGCAGACCCTGCTGCTCGCGTATGGAGGCGCCGGGCGCACGGTGGCCGTGTTCGAGCCGACCTATGCGCTGCACGGCCACCTGGCCCGGCTCAGCGGCGCGGACGTGGCCGAAGGCGCCCGGGCCGAGGACTTCTCGCTGGACCTCGACGAAGCGAAGCGGCTCATCGCCGAGACCGCGCCGAGCGTGACCTTTGTGTGCTCGCCCAACAACCCCACCGGCGTGGTCGACTCGCCTGCGGACATCGCCGCCGTGCTGGACCTGGCGGCACAGGCAGGCGGCCTGCTCTGCGTCGACGAGGCCTACGGGCAGTTCTGCGACTTCAGCGCCTGCTCGCTGCTGGGGCCGGATGTGCCGCTGGTGGTCAGCCGCACCTACTCCAAGACCTGGGCACTGGCCGGCCTGCGCCTCGGCTACCTGCTGGCCCCGCCGTGGGTCGTGGCCGAGCTGCAAAAGACCGTGCTGCCGTATCACCTCGACGCCTTCAAGCAGATCGCCGGGGTCGTCGCCCTCGACCACGAGCAGGCCATGGCCGACCGGGTCGCCCGCCTGGTCGCCGAGCGAGAGCGCCTGGTCGGCGCCCTGGGCGCCCTCGATGTGGACGTGTCGCCCTCTGGCGCCAACTTCGTGCTGTTCGCACCCCGCAGCCGCGACGGCCAGGCGGTCTGGCAGGGACTGGTCGAGCGGTCTGTGCTGGTGCGCAACTGCGCGGCCTGGCCGCGTCTGCATGGCAGGCTTCGGGTTACCGTCGGCACGCCGGCAGAGAACGACCGGTTTCTCGCAGCCCTCAGGGAGGTACTCGCATGACCCGCAGCGCCGTCACCGAACGAGCCACCAAGGAGACCAGCATCGCCGTGGCGGTCGATCTCGACGGCGGCGACATCTCGGTCTCCACCGGCATCCCGTTCTTCGACCACATGCTCGACCAGCTCGGCCGCCACGGCGGGCTGGGCCTGCGCATCGAGGCGTCCGGCGACCTGGAGGTCGACGCCCACCACACCGTCGAGGACGTCGGCATCGCCTTGGGCGAGACGCTGCGCAACGCCTGGGGCGACAAGCGCGGCGTGCGCCGCTTCGCGTCCAACACGGTGCCTCTCGACGAGGCCGCCGTGGAGGTCGTGCTCGACCTGTCCGGGCGGCCCTACCTGCATTACGAGGTGGAGTTCCCGGGCGAGAAGATCCTGGGCGACCCTCCGTTCGACCCGCAGCTCGTCGAGGAGTTCTGGCGTGCCGTGGTCATGGCCGCGGGTGTCACCTTGCACATCGTCGGGCGGCGCGGCCGCAACACCCACCACATCGTGGAGGCCTCGTTCAAGGCGGTGGCCCGTTCGCTGCGCGACGCGCTGGCAACCGAGGGCGACGCCATCCCGTCCACCAAGGGCACCCTGTAGATGGCCGACGGCCGTCCGCTGCTGGCGATACTCGACTACGGCATCGGCAACCTGCACTCGGCCGCCAAGGGCTTCGACCATGCCGGCGCGGATGCCCGCCTGACCACCGACCCGGCGCTCATCACGGATGCCGCCGGGGTGGTGCTGCCAGGCGTCGGCGCCTTCGCTCCGTGCATGGACGCACTGCACGACTGCGGTCTGGCCGATGTCGCCTTGGACCGCATCGACGCAGGCACGCCGTTCTTCGGGATCTGCGTGGGCATGCAGATGCTGTTCGCCGGATCCGAGGAAGCGCCCGGCCACAGCGGGCTCGGCGTGTTCGCAGAGAGGCTCACGCTGCTGCCCGAGAGCGTGAAGCGCCCGCAGATGCAGTGGAACCGCCTGCGCCGCACCGGCACGGGCCCCGGCTGCGGCGAGGCGGCGCATCCGATGCTGGCAGGCCTCGACGACGACGCCTGGGTCTACTTCGTGCACTCCTATGCGGTCCACGGCGCCGAGCCCACGCTGCGCGACGCCGAGGTGATCGCCACCTGCGACTACGGCGGCGACGTGGTGGCGGCCGCGGCCCGCGGGCCGGTGTGGGCCTGTCAGTTCCATCCCGAGAAGTCCGGGCGGGCCGGGCTGCGGATACTGGCCAACTTCGTGCAGGCGGCCCGCGCAGCGGCGAGCTGATGAAGCTGACAGGCTGATGGAGCTCTACCCGGCCATCGACATCCGCGGCGGGCGCTGCGTGCGCCTGCTGCGAGGCGACTACGGCGCCGAGACCGTCTACTCCGACGACCCGGTGGCCCAGGCCAGGGCCTTCGAGGCCGCAGGCGCTTCATGGATCCACGTCGTCGATCTCGACGGCGCCCGCGAGGGCCGGCTCGTGAACCGCGACGTGATCGCCGCAATCGCCTCGGGGGTCGGCGTCGCTGTGCAGGCAGGCGGGGGAGTGCGCAGCAGGTCTGACGCCCACGTGCTGTTGGGTGCAGGCGTGGAGCGGGTGGTGCTGGGCACTGCCGCGGTGCAGAACCCCGGCTTGGTGCTCGACCTGGCCGACACCAGGCGGGTGGCGGTCGGCCTCGACGCCAGGTCGGGGATGCTGGCCACCGAGGGCTGGCTGGTCGAGTCGGGCCGCTCGGCGCTCGACGTGGCCCGGGCGTTCGGATCGGCCGGGGTGGATGCCTTCGTGGTGACCGACATCAGCCGCGACGGCACGCTCGAGGGCCCGGATCTGCAGGGCCTCGCCGACGTGCTCAGCGCCACCAAGGCGAGCGTGATCGCCTCGGGCGGCGTCGGCAGCCACGACGACCTGGCGGCACTGGCGGCGCTGCGCTCTGGCGGGCGGCGGCTTGCCGGGGCGATCGTCGGCAGCGCCGTCTACGAAGGCCGCGTCGACGTTGCCCGCGCTGTCGCCGAGCTGGCTTCGGCGCACAAGTGCAAGAGGCTGGGCCAGTCGGACGACTCGGGCGCTTCGGGGAGCAGGCCGACATGACCGTGCGGGCCGTGCGGGTGATCCCGTGCCTGGACGTGGACGCCGGGCGGGTGGTCAAGGGCGTCAACTTCGTGGACATCCGCGACGCGGGCGACCCGGTGGAGCTGGCAGCCCGCTACGACCGCCAGGGCGCCGACGAGCTGGTGTTCCTCGACATCACGGCCAGCTCGGACCGGCGCGACACAACCGTGGAGATGGCCCGTGCGGTGGCCGAGCGGGTGTTCATCCCGTTCACGATCGGCGGCGGGATCCGCAGCGTCGACGACGCCCGCAGGCTGCTTCGGGCCGGGGCGGACAAGGTGAGCGTCAACACGGCAGCGGTGCGCAGCCCGGACCTCATAGCCCGGATCAGCGGCGAGTTCGGCGCCCAGTGCTGCGTGGTGGCCATCGACGCCCGGCGCTGCACGGAAACAGCCGGCTTCGAGGTGTACACCCATGGCGGGCGCACCCGCACCGGCCTCGATGCCGTGCAGTGGGCCACCGAGGCGGTGCGCCTGGGGGCGGGGGAGATCCTGTTGACTTCGATGGACCGCGACGGCACCCGCGACGGCTACGACCTGGATCTGACTGCTGTGATCAGCGACAGCGTGGGCGTGCCGGTGATCGCCAGCGGCGGCGTGGGCACGCTGGCGCACCTGGTCGAGGGCGTGGCCGCGGGCCGGGCCGATGCCGTGCTGGCCGCGAGCATCTTCCACTACGGCGAGCACACCGTCGCCGATGCCAAGCAGGCGCTGCTCGACGCCGGCATCACGGTGCGGCCCCCGGGCGCCTGAGCAGTCGAGGTTGATCCCTTCGAGTTCAGCGCGTGCTACGACAAGGCGCGAGGCTTCCAGAGCTCGACCTTCGTGGTCGAGTGAGAGCTGCCCCGCAAGGCGAGTCAGTCAGCCTCGGCCCCGGCAGCGTGCTCCTGCTGTTCCCCGCACGGTCCCTACCAGAACGCCGCATCCGGCCTGGAGACCCCGGACTCAGCAGCCGAGCAGGCGAATTTCGAGAAGGGTGAAAGATTTGCGCCCGTGCCGGCCATAAGCCGGTTGGAGGTGAATGAGATGACAGTGCACCCAGATATTGGCCTAGCGTTCCGGCTGTGCCGCGTCCGAAGCGATCGGGGCCAGTCGACGGCCCGGCCTTCCGGCGCGTCTACGAAGCCTGTTACCCGGACGTGACCGCCCTTGTCCGCCGCCGGGTTCACGCCAACGACGTCGAAGACGTCGTCTCCGAGGTCTTCACGGTGGTGTGGCGGCGCTGGGAGGCAGTGCCCAAAGGCGACGAGGCCCTGCCGTGGATCTACGCCGTAGCCCGACGGGTCATCTCCGAGCACTACCGTGCTGGATCCCGCCGCCAGCGGCTCCTGGAACGCGTCGAGGACTTCACACGCACCGCGCCCCGGGCCGATCCCAGCTTGGAGACGGTCACGGACGACAGGGTACGCTCCGTGCTCGAGCAGATGAGACCCGCCGATCGGGAGATCCTGCGACTATCCGCCTGGGAAGACCTGTCCGTCGCCGAGATCGCTGAGGTCATCGGCAAGCCAGCCCGGGTCGTGAGCGTCAGGCTGTTCCGCGCGCGGCAGCGCTTTCAGGCCGTCTGGAACGAGACCGCCGAAGCCACCGACGAGCCGCCGTTCGCCGAGGAGGCGCCGTGACCGCCGTGGATCCATTCGAGCGGCTGATTGCCGCCGACCCGGCGAAGCGCTTCGAGCCGGCGTCCCCGCACAGCGACGAGGCCTGGGCGATCTACAACAAGGTGATCGCCGCTGCCGCCGCGGAGCCCGCCAGCGAGCCGCCCCGTCGCTGGGTATGGGCGCTGCTGGCGCTGGCCGCCGTGGTCACAACGGCTGCCGCCTACGTGGTCACACGCGATGTGGATGAGCCCCTCGACATCGGCTGCTTCCGCGAGGCCCTCTTCCCTGGCAGCGATGCAGTGGCGCTTCCCGCGTCGGTCGATACGCCAGCTGAGGTTCTGTGCCGAGAGGTCTGGGAGCCCGGCGGGGAGTTCGCCGAGGACACGGGAGGCACAGTTCCTCCGCTCGCCACCTGCGTGCTGGACACCGGCATCATCGGCGTGTTCCCCCACCTGCCGAACGCCGACGTCTGTGCCAGGCTGGGTGCTGCCGAGCCCGACCCGGCGTCGATCGACGCCAACCGCGCGATCATCGAGCTCGCAGACGCCATAGCCGCCCCATTCCGGGGCCGCTGCCTCGACCTGGCGGCGGCTACGGCTGTGGTCCAAGGCGAGTTCGACGAGCGCGGCCTGAGCGATTGGCGGGTAATCGTGACGGTGCCTGCCAGCCCAGAACGGCCCTGCGCGAGCCTCGCCTTCGACGTGCCTGCCAAGACGGTCGAGCTCGTCTTCGTCGAAGCGGGCTGAGCGCCTGTCCAGTCGTCGACCAGGGGGCAATCGGAGAAATGGCGACGCGAGGTGAAAGATCCGCCGCGTTGCCGGCCATAGGCCCTGTGACGAAGCCAACGAAGGAGGCTCAATCATGACAATCACCGAGCAAATCCGGCTCATCCTGCGAGCGATGGTCGTTCTCGGCCTGCTCGCACCGGCTGCCGTGGCGGTTCCGGTCGCTGCGCAGACCCACGCGCCGGCCGAAACGACGACGGCCGTGTTCGAGGGCGAGACCATCGACCTCGGCCAGGATTGGGGCGACGCCACCGCCTGCTCCGTCTCCGACACCGGCGTGACCTGCTTCCGCACGGTCGCAGAGCTCGACGCCTACGAGATGGCGCATGCAGGGCCAGCCCGTTGGGGCGCCCGCTGCTCCAGCCCGCTGCGGCTCTACTCCGGTGCAAGCGGCACAGGAGCGGTTCTCTCCATCTCGCGCTCAGGGCAGTGGATCAACTTGAGGAGCCATGGCTTCGACAACAGGACATCCTCGTATCAGGCCGGCTCGTGCCGCGTGTCGCTCGCAGCAGGGACCGGCGGAGGGGGCGGGCAGTACGCAGGCTGTCGCAGCGCCTACTGCTTAGAGCGCTACATGACCAGCGGCTGGGACAACAGAGTCTCGTCAGTTCGCAACTGGTGACGCTCCGGGCGCCTGGGCAGGTTTTTCCTTTCGGCCTGCTCAGGCCCCCGGAGGTCGCACCGTGATTCCGGCGCCTAGCAGCTCCTGCTGGGCCTCGGCGACAGTGTGCTCGGCGTGCTGGGAGATGCTAGCACCCTGCACCGCTCGCTGAGCCTGGGACCCCGACTCCGATCTTGCGCTCTGGTAGGGTCTGGTCGGATGCTCAGGAGGAGGTCGATTCCGGCCAGGCCCACGCCGAGGAGACTCGTGGTGCTGGGCCTGGTGGCTGCTGCGGCAGTGCTGCTGGGCGGATGCGGCAGCGACGAAGCGGACACCGCTGCTGAAGTCGATGCAATCCTGGCTGAGCGAGAGCGCCAAGACCGCGAGCGCATCGTCGCGGAGGCATCAGAGGAGCAGCTGCCCTATCTCGCAGACGGTGTGGTGACCGAGGCGGAGCGGGAAGAGGCCTTCTTCGCCTACGTCGACTGCATGAAGCAGCAGGGCGTCGAGGTCACCGAGTACATCTTGGGTCCCGACGGACGCGAGTCGATCTCCATCGACTCCGAGGTGTTGGAGGGGCCCGCCATGTCCCAGGTCTCGGAGGACTGCTACAACCGCGAGTTCAGGGCGGTCGGCATCGTGTTCTGGCAACAGCTTGCCACTGAGGACGAGGATGGCTGACCGCGCCAGCAGCGGCAAGACCTCTCACTGCTGAGACTCGCGGCGGTGGCGGCAGAGGCCTAGCCTTGTCCGGAGAGAGCTGGACCCGAGCGGGTAACCCCGCGGGCGGAGAACCAGGTCGGGTGAGGCATCGAACTGTGTCGGTCGCAGGCGGTCAGGCTGCGGGGTCCGGCTGGCCTGGGACGGGCGTCAAGCGAATTCATGGTCGGGGTGAAAGATTCGGCGCGCTGCCGGCCATGGACCGGGTGACAGCGATCACGAGACGAAGGAGTTACGATCATGTCGAACAAGCTGAAGAAGCTGTCGAGAAGAGCCACGGCCCTCCTGCTGGCGGTCCTGCTGGCGCTGACACCCTTGCCTGCCTCTGGATGGAACCAGCACTGGTCGCCGTGGCACGGCTACGGCTGTGAATGGCGCGGCTACCACGCCCATGACGAGCAAGGCCCGGGCTACATCAGGGGCATCACGGCTGGTAGCGCATCGTGTACTCAGGTCCATGCGAAGATCTGGTATGACGACTACGTTGTCATGGATTACAGTCGCCGCTTTGCCATCGCGTCCGTCGATGGCTGGGAACTCGACTTCAGGTACAGCGACCATGGTGTTCCGGGAGTCAGCACACGACTGTGGTGAGACTCACAGAGGATCGTGAAGGAGACGTGCAATGAGAGGCCATGGGAGGGGGTTGCCCTTGCTGGTTTTGGCGGTAGTTGTGCTGTCGGCGTCCTGCAGCGAGGACGGACAAGACGCGTCCTCTGACGCGGGCATCGACGCTGAGAGCTCCGGCCCTGTCGTGGATGACCACCAGCACGGTCCCGACGATGGTCACGATCACGACCACGGAGAAGCCGGCGACTCGCTGAGCCAGAGTCAGCCTGCGATCGACCCACAGGTTGCTGAAGATGCCGCCGAGGCTCAGCGTGGCTATCTCGCTGACGGCGTGATCACCGCTGAGGAAAGGCAGGAAGCCTTCTCCGCCTGGATCGAATGCCTGGAGTCGAACGGCTTCGTCATCGCCACCGAACAGTTGAATCCCGACGGCGAGAAGGTGGCGTACACGCACGCATCTCTCGACGATCTCACCGCGCGAAGGGTGGGCGAGGAGTGCCGGATAAGCAACTACCGAGTGCTCCAGCACGTATATCAGGCGCAGAACGCGACGAACCCCGAGGCAGAAGCCGAGTGGCTGGCTGAGATCACCGGCTGCATGCGTGAGCGGGGCATCGAGACAACTGACGAGCCTTCCGTGATCGATCTGCTCGACATCGCCCCCGGCGAACTAGGCGACTGTCTCGACGCCTACTTCCAGCGACAGGCCATCGCCGAGAAACGGGCCATGCAGGAGGAAGCCCAGTGACGGTGCGCAGGCGGTTCGCCAGACGCAAGGCCTCGGCGGCCGAGCGAGAGCCGAAGGCCTCGCAACGGGCCTCGGGCTCGGGCACCACGGTCGTGCTGGCTGCTCTGCTGCTGCTCGCCCTGCCGCTGGCAGGCATCGTCCTGATCGTCTTCGCTGCCGACGACGGGCTCGACGACATCGAACTCGAGCCGGAGCCGGTGGTCGTCGCGGCTCAGGGCCGTAGCGTCGTCGAGGAGCTCGGCGGCAGCGCCCAACTGTTGTGGGGCACCGCTCCCTCGCTGGTGGCGCCATCGTGGTCGGGCACAGTCGTCGAGGTGCCGGTGAGCGCCGGCGAGGCAGTCGAGTCGGGCACTGTGGTCGCCGTGGTCGACGACATCGACCGCATCGCCTGGCACAGCCCCCGCCCGTTCTTCAGGCGCCTCGGGCGCAACGCCGCGGGCGGCGACGTCGTCGAGATGCAGCGGCTGCTGCGCGAACTCGGCCACTACAGCGGCGAGATCGACGGCCTCTACGGCGGAGGCACCGCGGCCGCGGTCAAGGCCTGGGCCAAGACGCTGGGCATAGCCAAGCCCGACGGCGGGTTCGACCCGGGCTGGGTCGTCTGGCTTCCCGACCCCGCCTTCGAGATCGCCGAGATCAGGCTGCGCCCGGGCAAGGCCGCCCCAGCGCGGGGCGAGGAGATCCTCGTCGGCGAGATCCCGCTCCTGTCGGCAACGGCAATCGATGTGGAAGGCGACCCGTTCGACGAAGGCCCCGGCTGGGCCGCCGTCTTTGGCGGAGACGATGAGGTCGCCGTCGGGCCTGACGGCAAGCTCGACCCGCAGCAAGTGGCCGGGCTCGTGGAAACCGAAGCCGAGGCAGTGGAGATCACGCTCCGCAGGGTGGCGCCCGGCAACGTCGTGGTAGTGCCGGCGTCGGCTGTCATGACCAATGCCGCAGGCGACACCTGCATCTGGATCCAGGAAGGCAGCGGCTACAGCGCTCTGCCCATCAGCATCGACGACGCCAAGACCCGCACCGTCAACGTCAGCGGCGTGAGCGCGGACGCACCGGTCCTGGCCAATCCCGGCGCCGTCCTGGACGCCCCGGCATGTCCCTAGAAGTCCGCAACGTCAGCCAGAATTTCCACGACCACGTCGTCTTGGACGACGTCTCCGTTGAGATCGAGGCAGGCCAGACAGTGGCGCTCACCGGGCCGTCGGGCTCGGGCAAGACCACGCTGCTGAGCATCCTCGGTCTGCTGCTCAACCCGGCCAAGGGCTTGGTGCACATCGACGGCCGCGCTGTGTCGCACAGCAACCGGCGGCGTGACCGGCTCCGTGCGGGCCGCATCGCCTGGATCTTCCAGACCGTCAACGTGCTCGGTCACCGGACCGCTCTCGACAACGTGGCCCTAGGGCTTCTCGCCCAGGGCATCGGCCGCTTCGAGGCCGAGACCAAGGCGATCGGCGCCCTGACCGCCGTGGGTCTCGGCGACAAGGCCCGACAGCCGACCAGGGACCTCTCGGGCGGCGAGGTTCAGCGGGTCTGCGGGGCCAGGGCCATCGCAGGCAGCCCCGGCTACCTGCTCGCCGATGAGCCCACCGGCCAGCTCGACCGAGCCGCTACCGAGCTGGTGATCGACTCCCTGCTCGCCGCCCGCGGTGCCGACACGGCCATCGTCATCGCGACCCACGACCCACAGGTGGCACGGCGCTGCGAGCGTGTCCTGGTGCTCGGCGAAGGGGGGATCAGCGAGCGATGAGATGGCGGGTGCGCACCCTGGCGGGCGAGACCGCCCGCAACTTGCTGGTCACGCCGCTGCGCAGCCTGCTGCTGATCGGGCTTTTCGCCTCGCTGATCGGTGCGCTTGCCATCGCCGAGCTGTCCTTCAGCGACGACCTGATCGCCTTCACCCGCGACTACGAACGCAAAGGCGGCTACGTGGCCGTCGTGACCACCCAGGGGGCGAAGCCGCCCGCAGCGCCATGCGAGCGGCTCAACGACCATCCCTCAGTCGTAGCCGCAGGGGGCATCGTCGCCTCCGGCAGGACGGCTCTGACGACCGCACCGGGCACCAGCATCAGCACCTACGAGATAACGGCAGGGCTGATCGGCGTGTGGGATCCGGCGCTGCGCGGCTCGAACGTCGAGGCCAGCGGCAGCGCTGTCGGCTCGGATCTGGCCGAGGAGCTGGGCCTGGCTGCGGGCACCCTCATCCACCCCACGGACCTGGCCGTCGACGAGCCGTTCGCCGTCGGCGCCGTGGCCGACACCGAAGCCCGCAACAGCACGGTCACGAGGTCGCTGTTCACCGTGAGCGCGCCGACCGGCACCGTGGACCAGTGCTGGGCGGAATACACGCCCGGCGCCTTCGAGGCGGCGCTGGACCACCTGGAAACGGTCTTCGACGACGGCAGCGTCGCTCTGGAGCGGCCGATCACGGTCTCGCCGTGGATCAAGCTCGACGAGTTCGCCCGCAATCCCGTCGCCGAGCTCCAGCAGCGCCCGCAACGCTACGGCTGGCTGCTGGTGGCGGGATTCGCTGCTCTGATCGCCTGGCTCACCATCTGGTTCCGGCGCAGCGAGCTGGGCCTCTACCGGGCGCTGGGCACCAGCAGGCTCGCCCTGCTCCTGCTGGTCCAGATCGAGGTTCTGGCCGTCGTGCTGCTCGCCTTGCCGATCGGGATGGCCTGGGCGGTGCTCGTCTACATGGCGGGCGACGCCTCGCCCACGCTCGGCCAGCTTGGCCTGGCGGCTCGCAGCGCGGCCATCGCTGCGGCGGCAGCGGCCGCCTTGGCACCGCTGGCAGCGCTGCTGGTGGGCCGCAAGGCGCTGCTGTCGCTGCTCAAGGACCGTTAGGCCCAGCGCCGGGCCGAGGCACTGCAGGGGCTCAGGCCCGGTAACGTTGGCAGCCGTGGCCTCCGAGGACTCAAGCAACGGTGCCCGCTCGCTGTCGTCTGACGAGCGGCTCCCCGTCAAGATGCTCAACGACCGCATCCTGGTGAAGGTCGGCAGCGCCGAGGGCGAGCGTCGCAGCACCGGCGGCATCCTGATCCCCGCCACTGCGCAGGTCGGCAAGCGCCTCGCCTGGGCCGAGGTGGTCGCGGTGGGCCCCAACGTGCGCAACATGGAGACCGGCGACCAGGTGCTGTTCAACCCCGAGGACCGCTACGAGGTGGAGGTCCGCGGCGTGGACTACATCATCCTGCGCGAACGCGACGTGCATGCCGTGGCCGCCCAGCGTCTCGACGAGGGATCGACGGGCCTGTACCTCTGAGCGCTGCCGCTGAGGCCTGTGCAGGCTGCCGAGCACGGCGGCGCTCGTAGGCTTGGGCCATGGCCGACGACGCCGCCGTGAACGACCTGGAGGAAGGCCTCGCGCTCCGGCTCGACTTCGACAAGCTCGCCGCCATCGCCCGTGACGGCCACCGGGTGCTGCCGGTGGTGCTCCAGGACGCCGACTCCGGCGAGGTGCTCTTCGTTGCCTACGCCGACGAGCAGGCCTTCGCCGAGACCCTCGCCACCGGCTTGGCGGTGCTCTACTCCACTTCTCGGGCGACGCTGTGGCGCAAGGGGGCCACCTCCGGCGACGCTCTGGAGGTGGTCGAGGTGGCGGTCAACTGCGAGCAGAACAGCCTGCTGTACCGGGTGCGCAAGCTGGGCAGCGGGGTCTGCCACACCGCAGGCGCCGACGGCACGGCACGGCAAACTTGCTACTACCGCAGCGTGGTCGGCCCCGAGACGCTGGAGTTCTCCTGAGCGATGCAGGTACAGCCCTCGCCCGAGGAGTTCCGCACGCTGGCAGCCGGCCACACCGTCGTGCCCGTGTGGGCCGAGGTTCTGGCCGACCTGACGACCCCGGTCGCGGCGTTCGCCCGTGTGGTCGGCGACGCCGACGGCTTCCTGCTGGAGTCCGTCGACAAGGGCGACCGCTGGAGCCGCTGGTCGTTCATCGGCCGCAAGCCGCAGGCCACGATCGTCGCCAGAGGCCACCGCCTCGAAGTGCAGGGCGATCTCGGCGTGGAGATCCCGCTGGAGCAGGGCATTCTCGCCGCCCTGGAAGTGCTGCTGGGGCACTACCGGGCGCCTGACATCGACGGCCTACCGCCGCTGCACGGCGGCCTGATCGGCTACCTCGGCTACGACACGGTCCGCGAGGTCGAGCACCTGCCCGATGTACCTCCCGACGACCAAGGCTTCCCCGACGCCGTGATGTCGCTGATCGGCGAGCTTGCGGTGTACGACCACTGGCGCCAGCGGGTGGTGCTGATCGCCAACGCGTTCGTCGCCCCGGGCGCAACGGCTGCCGAGCTCGACGCCGGCTATGCGAGCGCGGTCGCCCGGCTCGAAGCGCTCGCCGCCGACGGCAGCAAGCCCCTGGACGAACCGCTGATCAGCCCGCCTGATGCCGGCGAGGGGATCCCCGAGGCGTCGGCGACCATGAGCAAGGCCGAGTACTGCGCGGCGGTGGAGGCCGCCCGCGAGCACATCCTGGCAGGCGACGTGTACCAGGTGGTGCTCTCGCAGCGCTTCGACCTCGACCTCGACGCGGATGCCTACGACCTGTACCGGGTGCTGCGCCAACTCAACCCGAGCCCCTACATGTACTTCTTGCGCCACGGCGGCCTGGAGGTGGTCGGCGGCTCGCCCGAGCCGCTGGTGCAGCTGCGCGACGGCCGGGTGATCTCGCGCCCGATCGCCGGCACCCGCAAGCGCGGGGCCACCGAGGAGCAGGACCGGCGCATGGCCGCCGAGCTGGCCGAGCATCCCAAGGAGATCGCCGAGCACGTCATGCTCGTGGACCTGGCCCGCAACGACATCGGCCGGGTGATCGAGTTCGGCAGCCTGGAGGTCGACGAGATGATGACCCTGGAGCGCTACAGCCACGTGATGCACCTCACCTCGCAGGTGTCGGGCCGCCTGGCCGAGGGGCGCTCCGCCATCGACGTGCTGCGGGCAACCATCCCAGCGGGCACGCTCAGCGGCGCCCCCAAGGTGCGGGCCATGGAGATCATCGACGAGCTCGAGCCGCTCAAGCGCGGGCCCTATGGCGGAGTGGTCGGCTACCTCGACTTCTCGGGCAACATCGACACGGCCATCGTGATCCGCACCATGCTCATCAGCGGCAGCCGGGCGTCGGTGCAGGCCGGGGCTGGGATCGTGGCCGACTCCGTGGCCGAAGACGAGCATCTGGAGTGCGCCAACAAGGCACGGGCGCTGCTGGCCGCGGTGCCCGCTGCCAGGCGCATGACCGCAGCCCGTCGTGCGGCCGCGGTCGTCGGCGAACTCTCCGAGGCGCCGTGACCAGCGGGGCCGTCTCGCCAGACCCGGCTGCCGGGTCGGCTGGCTCGTTGCCGGAGCGTGACACGATCCGGGCCGCGGGCAGCGACGCCGAGGCTTACCTGCAGGGCCAGATCTCAGCCGATGTGTGCGCGATGGCCGACGGCGACACGGCCTGGTCGCTGGCGCTTGCGCCCACGGGGAAGATGGTCGCCCTGTTCCGCATCCACCGGGTATCCGCCGAGGAGTTCCTGCTCGACGTTGACGCCGGCCACGGCGAGGCGCTCGCCGATCGGCTGCGCCGTTTCGTGCTGCGCACCGACGTGCGCTTCGAGCCTGCGGGCGCTGCGATCCCGGCGCCGCTGAGCTGGCCCGGCCTCAGCGACCCAGCCGACGAGCGCCGGCGGATACTCGCCCTGATGCCGCGCATGGGCGCCGAGATCACCGAGTCGACCATCCCGGCCGAGGCCGGACAGGCCATGATCGACCAAGCAGTCAGCTTCACCAAGGGCTGCTACACCGGCCAGGAGCTGGTGGCCCGCATCGACAGCAGAGGCGGCAACGTGCCCCGCCCGGTGCGGGTGCTGCACGCCGAGGGCGCAGTGCAAGCAGGCGACGAGGTCGTCTTCGGGGGCACCGAGGTCGGGCGGGTCAGCTCCGCCTGCGGCGATGTCGCCTTGGCCCCGCTGAAGCGCACGGTGCAGATCGGCGCCGAGGTGCAGGTCGGCGGCGTGGCCGCGGTCGTCGTCGAGCCGATCAGCGGCTGAGCCCTCCGGCGCTTGGCCCGACATCGCTCCAGCCCAATAGGATCGCCGCCATGCCCAAAGTCGCACTTCTCGCCAAGATCCCCGTCAAGCCAGGATCGGCCGACGACTTCGATACGGCCATGAGCGCCATGTTCGACGCCGTCGCCGAAGAGGAAGGCACCGAGCTGTACGTCCTCAACTGGGACAGCGACCGCAGCACCGCCTACGTCTACGAGGTCTACGCCGACTCCGACGCCTTGGCAGTCCACTCCGGCTCGGACGCCATGCAGGCGCTGCTCGCCGCCATGGGCGACCTGGTGGGCGGCGAGCCGGAGCTGGTCATGCTCGACCCGTCGGCCGCAAAGGGCATCGACCTCTGAGCACCTACCTCGACCGCATCCTGGCTGCCCACCGCGCGCGGTCGGCCGCGGACGAGCGCGATTTCGATGCGCTGCTGAACCAGGCGCTCGAGGCCGCTCCGGCCAGGGGGTTCCGGGCGGCTCTGGCCGCTGCCGATCCCCCGGGGGTGATCGCCGAGATCAAGCGGCGCTCTCCTTCCAAGGGCGACCTGTGGGCCGATCTCGACCCGGCCGGGCTGGCACGGGCTTACGCATCGGGCGGCGCTGCCTGCCTGTCGGTGCTGACCGACGCCGAATGGTTCGCAGGCTCCGCCGACGATCTCCGAGCCGCCCGTGAGAGCACCGCGCTGCCGGTGCTGCGCAAGGACTTCACGGTGGATGCCCGCGACGTGCTCGACGCGAGGCTGATGGGCGCCGACTGCGTGCTGCTCATCGCCGCGGCTCTCGACGACGCCGAACTCAGCGAGTTCTGCAGCCTGGCTGGCGAGATCGGCATCGACGCCCTGGTGGAGATCCACGACGAGGCCGAACTGGAGCGAGCCCTGGCAGCGGGGGCGGACCTGATCGGAGTGAACCAGCGCGACCTGGTGAGCTTCGAGGTCGACACCGACAGGGCCGTTCGCATGGCGCCGCTGATCCCCGAAGGCGTGGTGCGAGTAGCCGAGTCCGGGGTGCGCGACCGAGACGACGTGGCGAGGCTGACCGAGGCCGGCTACCAGGCGGTGCTGGTCGGGGAGAGCCTGGTCACCGCCGACGATCCCGCAGCGCATCTGCGCCGTCTGCGGGGCCGTTAGCCCGTCGCCCAGCCTGCGCAGAAGAAATCTCGTCCAGGGTGAAAGATCGGGGCTTGTGCCGGCCATGTACCTGGTGACACTGATCACCAAGGAATAGGAGAACGTGTCGTGACGAGGACCAGTACGCGGCGGGTCCTGCTCGGGCTGGTGGCGGTGGTGGCTGTGCTGCAGAGCGGATGCGGCGACGACGCCGACACCGCCGACCCGGCGACCCAGAGGCAGCAGTGGATCGCTGAGATGATCGCCGAAGGCGGCTCCGAGTTCGAGCGGCCCTACCTCGAGGACGGGGTGGTGACCGCGGCGGAGCGCGAAGCCGCCTACCTGAGCTACGTCTCTTGCATGGAGGAGAAGGGCATCAAAGTCCAGTGGTACGAGCTGCTGCCGACCGGCGACACGATCAGCCACATGTCCGATGTCCTCGACCAAGAAGAGGAAGACCAGGTGCACGACGACTGTCGCGCTGACTACTACGAAGTGGTCGGCATCGTCTTCGCCGAGCAGAACGCTCCCACGGCCGAACAGGAAGCCGAGTGGCTCCGCCAGGCCGGTCAGTGCATGCGCGATCTCGGCCACGACGTCCCCCCGGATCCGACCCGGGATGAGATCATGGAGATCGACGCCTTCGAAGCGGCCGACTGCTACGACGAGGCAGCCGGCATTCAGCGCCAGACCTTCAGGGCAACCCCCTGAGCCCACCCGTCGAGCCGAACAAAGCCAGACGAACATGCTCCAATGCGGCGCGCGGCCGCGCTCAGGGCGCCGGCCAGGCCGCTAGCCCATCGCCCGCCTGCGCGGCGAACGGCAGCCGGCAGCAGCCGCGCGGGCTTGGCGGCTAGCGTCAGAGCGATGTTCGTCAAGATCTGCGGGATCACCCGCGAGAACGACGCCCTGCTCGCGGTGGCGCTGGGCGCGGACGCCCTGGGCTTCGTGTTCGCCCCCAGCTCCCGGCTGATCGCGACGGACAAGGCCCGTGACATCGTGCGCCGCCTGCCGCCCGACGTTCTCACCGTGGGCGTGTTCCGCGACTCCCTGCCGGACCGGGTGGTCGAGGTCGTCACCCGCGCCGGCCTCGGCGCCGCCCAGCTTCACGGCCACGAGACCCCAGAGCAGACCAGGGCGGTGCGCGAGCAGGTGCCCACCGTCATCAAGGCCTTCCCGGCGGGCCATCCCGGCCTGTCGAACCTGGCCGCCTACAACGCAGACGTGATCCTGGTGGACTCGGCCCGGCCCGGCAGCGGCGAGGTGTTCGACTGGAGCCTCGCCGAGGACGCGCCCCTCGCAGGCCACCGGCTGCTGCTCGCCGGCGGTCTCACGCCGGGCAACGTTGCCGAGGCCATCGCCAGGGTGCATCCCTGGGGCGTGGACGTGTCCAGCGGAGTCGAGGCTGCGCCGGGCGTGAAGGACCCGCTGAAACTGCGCCGCTTCATCGAGGCGGCCAAGACGGCAGGCGAGAGCGACGACTCCGACGACCCGCCCGGCGAGCCTGTGCTGCCCTCGGCCGATGCGCCGTATGACTGGGAGGAGGATCCGCACCGATGACCATGGCCGACCCCGTCGACGGCCGGTTCGGCGAGTTCGGCGGCATGTACGTGCCCGAGACCCTGGTGCCAGCCTGCCAGGAGCTGGCCGCGGCGTTCGCCGACGCCTGGGGCGACCCCGGATTCCGGGCCGAGCTTCACGAGCTGCTCAGCGACTACGCGGGGCGCCCGTCGCCGCTCACCGAGTGCGCCAACCTGTCGGCCGAGCTGGGCTGCCGGGTGCTGCTGAAGCGAGAGGATCTCAACCACACCGGCAGCCACAAGATCAACAACGTGCTGGGCCAGGCGCTGCTGGCCCGGCGCATGGGCAAGACCCGCCTGGTGGCCGAGACCGGGGCAGGCCAGCACGGCGTGGCCACGGCGACCGCGGCGGCGCTGTTCGGCATGGACTGCATCGTCTACATGGGCACCGTCGACATCGAGCGCCAGAAGCTCAACGTGTTCCGCATGCAGCTGCTCGGCACCGAGGTCCGCCCCGCCGAGTCGGGCTCTCGCACACTCAAGGACGCCGTGAACGAGGCCATGCGCTACTGGGTGGCAGCCGTGGAGGACACCCACTACTGCCTGGGCTCGGTGATGGGGCCGCACCCCTACCCGTGGATGGTGCGCGAGTTCCACCGGGTGATCGGCGAGGAGGCACGCGCTCAGTGCGCCGCGCTGGCCGACGACGGCCTGCCTGATGCGGTGGTCGCCTGTGTGGGCGGCGGCAGCAACGCGGCCGGCATCTTCTCGGGCTTCGCGGACGACCCTGCGGTTGAGCTGATCGGCGTGGAGCCCCAGGGCGGCGCAGCGGTCGGCCGTGCCGTGCCGGGGATCGTGCACGGCTCGCACTCGTATCTGATGCAGGACGAATGGGGACAGGTGCTCGAAGCCGAGTCGATATCGGCGGGCCTCGACTACCCCGGCATCGGCCCCGAGCACGCCCATCTGGCGGCCAGCGGACGCGCCCGCTACGAGCCGGTCTCCGACGACGAGGTGATCGAGGCGTTCGGGCTGCTGGCCCGCAGCGAGGGCATCATCGCCGCCCTGGAGTCCGCCCATGCCATCGCCTGGGTCTCGAGGCAGCGCAGCGAGCTGGCAGGCAAGACGGTGCTGGTCAACCTCAGCGGCAGAGGCGACAAGGACGTGGCGCAGATGATGGACGTGCTGGGCATGGGCGACAGAGCGGCAGGCGCTGGCGCTGGCTCCGGCTCAGCCGACGCCGGCGCTGGCTCGTCGTGAGCGCAAGCGTCGCTGCGGGTGCTGTCGCCGAGGCGCTGCAGAGCCGACGAGACCGCGGGGGCAAGGCGCTGGTGCCGTATCTCACCGGCGGTCTCGGCGACGACTGGCTCACCACGATGCAGGCAGCGGCGGCCGCAGGCGCGGATGCCCTGGAGATCGGGGTGCCGTTCTCGGATCCGGTGATGGACGGGCCCACCATCCAGCGAGCCAACGACCTGGCCCTGGCCGCAGGCGCCACCCCGCAGGCGATCCTCGACGCCGTGCGCAACGCCGACATCGGCGTGCCGACCGTGGTGATGACCTATGGCAACATCGCCTACCGCATGGGCTGGGACCGCTTCGCCAGCACCCTGGCCGGAGCGGGTGTGAGCGGCTGCATCCTGCCCGACATCCCCCTTGAGGAGCTCGGCCCCTGGAGCGCCGCCGCGGACTCAGCGGCCATCGAGACGGTGCTGCTGGCCGCGCCGACCACCCCTGACGAGCGGCTCGGGCTGATCTGCGAGCGCTCGCGGGGCTTCGTGTATGCCGTCGGGCTTTTAGGGGTGACCGGGGTGCGAGACGAGCTGGCAGCATCCGCGAAGCTGATCGCGGCCCGTCTCAAGGCAGTGACCGACATGGCCGTGCTGGTCGGTGTCGGCGTCGGCACGCCAGCCCAGGCCCTCGAGGCCTGCGAGGTCGCCGATGGCGTGGTGGTCGGCTCGGCGGTGGTGCAGCGGATGCTGGACCGCGCCGGGCCTGAGGGCGTCGGCGAGCTGGTGGGTTCGTTTCGGGCGGCGCTCGACGCCGGCTGAGCCAGGCGGCCGGCTGAGCCCGCGGACGCGGCCGGCTGCGCTCGCCTCGGCTTCGCCGGAGGCCGGCTGATTCGTTACTGTGCCGCCATGGCCGACCTGCTGACAGAGAAGCGCGGCGCGGTGATGATCGCCACCATGAACCGCCCGGCGCGCAAGAACGCGATGACCCTGCAGATGTTCGGTCGCATGCGCGACGCCTGGGCCGACGCGTCGGCCGACGACGACATCCGCTGCATCGTGCTCACCGGCGCAGCCGGCGACTTCTCCGCCGGGATGGACCTGCGGGGCCTGAGCGGAGACGTGGCCGAGACCGACGACTGGGACGTGAAGGGCGCCATGGCCGCAGAAGGCACCGACTTCATCTGGCAGGGACTGCTCAAGCTGGCCCGCCCGAGCAAGCCGATCGTGGCCGCCGTGGAGGGCGTGGCCATCGCCGGCGGGACTGAGATCCTGCAGGGCACCGACATCCGCATCGCCGCGGAGTCAGCCCGTTTCGGGGTGTCGGAGGTGCGCTGGTCGCTGTACCCGATGGGCGGCTCCGCGGTGCGCCTGGCCCGCCAGATCGGCTACGCCAACGCCGCGGACATCCTGCTGACCGGCAAGCACATCAGCGCGGAGGAGGCCTTGCGGATGGGCCTGGTGAGCAGGGTGGTGCCAGACGGCACAGCGCTGGAGCACGCCCTGGAGGTGGCCGACACGGTGGCCGCCAACGGCCCGCTGGCCGTGGAGGCGGTGCTGCGCACGCTGCACGAGACCTCGGGCATGACCGAGGAGGAGGCCTGGGCGCACGAGGACGCCTACGCGCCGCAGGTGATGCAAAGCGAAGACGCCAAGGAAGGGCCCCGAGCCTTCGCAGAGAAGCGCACCCCGCAGTTCCGTCGCCGCTGAGGCGCAGCCTGATCGGCCCGCCCCGGCCCGGCCTCAGCCGGTGATCGCTCAGCCGGCGTCTGTTGGCCCGGCGTCTGCTCAGCCGGTGTTGCGCATCCCCGCGGCCACGCCGTTGACGGTCAGCAGCAGCGCCCGCTGGATGCGTGCCTGCTCAACCGGGTCGGCTGTGCCCGCTCGGCTGCGGGCCAGCAGGTCGACCTGCAGCACGTTGATCGGATCCAAATAGACGTCGCGCACCTGCAGGGTGCGCAGCAGGATCGGGTGCTGGGCGAGCAGGCCCGCTCCGGTCACCGCTTCGAGCTCGGCGAGGGTCAGGTCGTGCTCGGCGCAGATCAGGTCGAACAGGAAGTGCAGCTCCGGGGAGACCAGGGTGTCCACGTAGTGGCGGGCGATGGCCAGGTCGGTCTTGGCCAGGGTCATCTCCACGTTGGACACGAAGGTCTTGAAGAACTGCCAGTGCTCGTGCATCTGCGAGAGCGTCTCGCCGTGGCCCGCCCGGCGTGCCGCGGCCAGGCCGCTGCCGACACCGAACCAGCCGGGGATGATCTGGCGCGACTGGGTCCAGCCGAACACCCAGGGAATGGCCCGCAGCGACTCCAGTCCCTCATCCGCTCCTGCCCGTCGGGCCGGCCGGGAGCCGATGTTGAGATCGGCCAGTTCCTCGACCGGGGTGGAGGTGACGAAGTACTCCGCCAGGCCGGGCTGCTCCAGCAGCGAGCGGTAAGCGGTGTAGGCAGCGGCGGACATCTCGTCCATCACCGAGTTCCAGTGCGCCATGGTCTCGGGCGCGGTGCGCGGCCTGCGGTGCGCCAGGCTCGCCTCGACCACCGCCGAGACGGCCAGGTCGAGGTTGCGGTGGGCGATCTTGGCCAGCCCGTACTTGTCGGCCACCACCTCGCCCTGCTCGGTGACCTTCACCAGCCCCCGCACGGCGCCGGGCGGCTGGCCCAGGATCGACGAGTGGGTGGGCCCGCCGCCGCGGCCGATGGTGCCGCCACGGCCGTGGAACACGTCGATGGCGATGCCGGTGTCGGCTGCCACCTCGGCGATGGTGCGCAGCGCCCGGTGGATCTCCCATTGCGAGGTGGTGATGCCGCCGTCCTTGTTGCTGTCGGAGTAGCCGACCATCACCTCCTGGCGGTCGCCGCGCAGCTCGACCAGCCGCCGGTAGGGCTCGATCTCGAACAGGCGGCGCAGCATCGGCCCGATCGAGCGCAGGTCGTCGATGGTCTCGAACAGCGGCACGAAGCCGATCCGGGCGATGCCGTTGGCCACGTCGACGAGGCCTACGTCGCGGGCCAGCACCGCCGGTGCCAGCAGGTCGTCCACCCCCTGGGTCATCGAAACGATGTAGGACTCGATGATGTGGTCGCCGTCGGCGGCGAGGCGTGCCCGCAGCGCCGCGAACAGCTCCAGGGTGGGGTTGTCGGTGACGCTGCCGGGCACGGCCAGCGGCCGGGGGTTGGCCAGCTCGGCGCCCAGGAGCTCGATGCGCTGCTCGCGCTCCAGGCTGTCGTAGTCCACGCCGAGCACCTCGAAGCGGCGGGCGAGGGCCTCGTGATGGCGCTGCG
The DNA here is from genome assembly GCA_965214285.1 of Acidimicrobiales bacterium. GTDB lineage: Bacteria > Actinomycetota > Acidimicrobiia > Acidimicrobiales > Aldehydirespiratoraceae. The sequence continues at coordinate 2,232,427 of OZ243946.1, read as the reverse complement.
AGTGCTCGCGGATGTCGAGCACCGCCAGATGGAAGCCGACCATCGACACCAGTCGCTGCAGCCGGGCGAGGCGGCCCCCGGCGATCCGCTCGCCGTGGTTGGCGGCCAGCGAGCGCTGCATCTGGGCCAGGTCGGCGGCCAGCTCGTCCGGGCCGGCGTAGGCGCGGGCGCCTCGGGGCTCGGCCGCTGCCTCGCTGAGCCTGCGGTGCATCACGGCCAGGCGCTGGCGGTATGGCTCGCCCTCGCTGAGCGCCCCGAAACGGGCGCTGATGCCGGGGAACTCTGAGCGGTCGGCTTCGAGCCGGGCCGCCAGCTCGTCGTCGATGGCGCGCACCGCGGTGCTGACCGACAGCTCCGACGACAGCGCCTCCACCTCCGATATCAGCAGCCGCAGCGCCCGCGAGCGCTGCAGGTCGAGCACCGCCATCGTGGTCGCCGTGGTCACGTTGGGGTTGCCGTCGCGGTCGCCGCCCACCCATGACCCGAAGCGCAGCGGGGGAGCGGAGTCGTCGATGGCGGCGCCGATGGAGCGCATCACCAGGTCCATTTCCGTGAGCAGCTCGGGCACCCCCTCGCGGAGGATCTCGTCGAGGAAGTACAGGATCGAGCGGGCCTCGTCGACAGGGTCGGGCTGGTCGCGGCGCAGCTCGTCGGTCTGCCAGATGGCGTCGATCAGCTCGTCTACTCGGCGGTCGATGCGCTCGGTCGCCGAGCGGCCCGATGCGCTGCGGGCCTCGATGAGGTTGGCGATCTCGGTCAGCTTGTCGAGGATCGAGCGGCGGCTGGCCTCGGTGGGGTGCGCCGTGAACACGGGCCGCAGCTCGGCCTCGGCCACGGCCTCGGCCACGTTGGCGGGCGTGAAGCCCTCGGCGAGCATCCTGGGGACCATCTCCGAGAAGCGGTCGCGGGTCTCCGCCTGGGCTTCGCTGAGGGTGTCGATGCGATGAACCTGCTCGGCGGTGTTGGCCAGGTGGAAATAGGTGGTGAAGGCCCTGACGAGCTGGATGGCCTCGAAGACCTCCACGTCGGCGAGCAGGTCCGCCAGCGCCGTGTTGGATCCGCCGTCGCGGCGCAGGCGCCGGGCGGCCATGCGCACCTGCTCGACTTGTTCGAGCAGCTCCGGGCCGCTCTGGCGGACCAGGGTGTCGCCTAGCTGGGCGCCCAGGCGGCGGATGTCCTCGCGCAGGCCTGCGTCGAGGCTGCTCGCTGGCGCGTCGGGGCCTTGCGACGGGTCGTCGGCGGGCATTGTCACGCCCGCACGGTAGCGCTCCGAGACTGCGCGCTGCCGCCGTTGCCGCTCAGAGGGGATCAGCGAGCCCAGCAGCCCGGCGTCGACCAGCGGGGAGTGGGCGGGGCTCAGCCTGGGGACGGATCCCGCAGGCGGTCGCTCTCGGTCACGCCCGGCAGGGACGGCTGGACGCCCAGCGGCCCCGACCACGCCGCGTAGCGCTCCAGCACCAGCTCCTCGACCTCGGGCCAGTTGGCGGCCCTGGGATCGGCCAGCTCCCGGTTGTAGGGCTGATCGAAGACGATCACCTCGTTGTCGGCAGCCCGCAGCGCCTCGATGTTGGCGGGGGAGTCCTCGATGTAGAGGTCGGCCTCCACCTCGGGCTTGGCGCCCAAGAAGCACAGGTCGCGGTAGGGGATGCGGGAGTTGTCGAGCCACTCGACGGTGTCGCTGACGGCGATCTGGTGGCCCCAGTTGGTGTAGAGCCGGTGGGTGATGATCCTGATCCACACGCCCGCGTCCGACAGCCTCCACAGCGCCTCGGCGGCGCCGTCGATCAGGTCCAGGCCGCGGAACATCCGCTCCTTGGTGACCGCTTGGCGGTGCAGCTTCTCGAAGGCGTCTGAGTCGAGCCCCCACTCTGCGAAGTCCCAGCTCCGCTGCTCGGGCAGGTCGATCTCGTCCACGCCGAGATGCTGGGCCGCCAGCCAGCGAATCCCCTTGGTGTAATCCGCGCACACCCCGTCGAGGTCCACGCCGAGCACGAAGGCGTCGACGATCACGATGCCGCTCTGTGGCGCTCTGCTCGCATGCGCTTCGCTGCCGGCTTCAGGCGGCGGTGAGCCCGCCGTCGGCGCTGAGGATGCTGCCGTGGATGTTGGCCGCCTCGTCGCTGGCCAGGAAGGCGAAGAAGGCCGCGATCTGCTCAGGCGAGCTCGGCTTGCGGAAGCCGATGTGGTTCTGCATCAGCGCCCAGTCGATGCCCTCGGCGAGCTCGAAGTTGTGGACCAGCGGCGTGTCGATCCCGCCAGGGGCGATGGCGTTCACGCGCACGTCGTGCTTGGCGAACTCCATGGCCAGCGCCCTGGTCATGTTGACGATGCCCCCCTTGGTGGCGCAGTAGGGCACGGTGTAGGCCTGGCCCATCAGGCCGGCGTTGGAGGCGATGTTGATGAGGCATCCCGAGGTCTGAAGCAGGTGCGGCATGGCGGCCTGGGCCACGAAGAACGGGCCCTTGAGGTTGACGGCGTTCATGCGGTCCCAGTCGGCCTCGCTTACCTCGGCGAGGTGCTGCTGGCGTGCGATGCCTGCGATGTTTCCCACCACGTCGATGCGGCCGTAGGCGTCCGCCGCGGCCTGCACCGCGGCCCGCACGGCTTCGACCTCGCTCACGTCGGTCTGGCGCACCGTCATCTCGCCGCCTGCGTCGGTGACCTCGGAGGCGGTGGCGGCCATGGCATCGGCGTCGATGTCGATCCCGAAGACGGCGGCCCCCTCGGCGCCGAGGCGCAGCGACGTGGCCCGCCCCACGCCCGAGGCCACGCCGGTCAGGAATGCGACCTTGTCGGTGAAGCGCTTCATGGGCGCTCACGGTACCGGCGAGGCGGGCGGTCCGGCGATTCGCCGTGCTGCGCGGCGGTGTCGTAGCTTGCGCCCGATGTCTGGGTCCCCGACGGCTCTCGAATCGCTCTGCTCGCTGCGTTGCGCGGCGGTGTCGTAGCTTGCGCCCGATGTCTGGGTCCCCGACGGCTCTCGAATCGCTCTGCTCGCTGCGCTGTGCGTGGGTGTCGTAGCTTGCGCCCGATGTCTGGATCCCCGACCGCTCCTGAATCGTTCAACGAGGATCTGCGCGTCCTGCTGGAGGCAGTCCGCACCGCGGACTTAGGCGGCGTCGACCTGGAGGCGCTCTCTGCGCAGGTCCGCGAACTGACCGCCTTGGTCGAGCCGCATGTCGTGCACGGGCTTCGCATGCAGGCGGGGCTGCACTTCGAGATCGACTCCCGGGGTGCGGTGTCCGACGGCCCGGCAGTGCCGGGGCCGGGCGGCATGCCGCCGCGCCAGATGGCGTCCATGGCAGGCAGCGGCGCGGTGGCCATGATGCCCTACAGCCCCTACAGCGGCCTGCTGAACCCGCTGTCGCCGCCGGTGACCCTGGAGGTCAGCGAGGTCGACGGGCGCCGCGAGGTCACGGGGTCGGCGCGATTCCGCCACACCTTCAACGGGCCGCCCGATGCCGTTCACGGCGGCGTGATCGCGGCGGTGCTCGACGAGGTGCTCGGCATGGCGTGCCTGGCCAACGAGCGCGGCGGCTTCACGGGGACGCTTACCGTCGCCTACCGCAGCCCGACGCCGCTGGACCGGCCGGTCGCCATCCGGGGCTGGGTCGAGAGCGTCGAGGGCCGCAAGACCTTCGCCAAGGGCACCTTCTGTGACGGCGACCGCCTGCTCGTGGAGGCCGAGGGCATCTTCATCACCACCTAGCCCACCGCTTCCTCCGCCAGCTCGCCCGCGCTTCTCTTCGTTGGCTGCCACCGGCACTGTGGCTTGTGTCAGCCCGAATCGGCTGCAACACCGTTGCCTTTCCTCAAGGCACTACAGAAGCGTCTCGCGTAACACGGCTGGTACGGTCCCGAGATGGACTCCCAGAGCGAGGATTGGCTTGAGGCGCTGGCGGATCTCAGGGAGTTGAAGGGCGGCCCGTTCTCGACCGTCCTCGCCGATCCGCCCTGGAGATTCCAGAACCGCACGGGCAAGGTCGCCCCAGAGCACCGCCGGCTCTCGCGATACGACACCATGACCACAGCCGAGGTCTGCGCTCTGCCGGTCGAGGGGGTCACAGCCGAGAACGCCCACCTCTACCTGTGGGTGCCGAATGCACTGATCGCCGACGGCCTGCGAGTGATGGAGGCCTGGGGTTTCGCCTACAAGTCGAACATCGTGTGGGCGAAGCGCCGCAAGGACGGCGGGCCTGACGGCAGGGGAGTGGGCTTCTACTTCCGCAACGTCACCGAGCTGATCCTCTTCGGCACCAAGGGCCGGATGCGCACCCTGGCGCCTGGGCGGCGGCAGGTGAACATCATCGAGACCCGCAAGCGGGAGCATTCGCGCAAGCCTGACGAGCAGTACCCGATCATCGAGGCCTGCTCGCCGGGGCCCTATCTCGAGCTCTTCGCGAGGTATGCCCGGCCTGGCTGGACGTCGTGGGGCCTGGAGGCCGACGAGGAGACCCTCCCGAGAGGCAAGCAGTACCCGGCCTACGGCGAATCCGCCTGACCCCCACCGCAAATCGGCCCTTCGCTGCGGGCTCACGGCTCGCGCCGCGGCGGACATCAGCCCGGACTGCTGCCCGCCACCGTCGCCGTCGCCAAGACCACCGCAGCGGCTTACCCCCGTGGCCATCCCGCGATGAGGGCAGCCTGGGCGTCAGTTGTCGGTGAGGTTGTGCGGGAAGTTGCCGAGGCGCGACAGCGGGCCGTCCTGGCGGGCCAGCACCGTCCACCACAGCGCCTCGGGGTCCTCGCTGTGCACGTCGTGCGCGAGTGCGTCGACCACGTGCCAGGCGTTCTCGTCAAGCTCGGCTTCGAGCTGGCCCGGCGCCCAGCTCGCGTAGCCGGCGAACAGCCTGACGGCGAGCAGGCCGGGAATCCGCTCCGGTGCCATGGCGATGTCGACAGTGCCCAGCCCCAGGTGGATCTCCTTGAAGTGGGTCGAGGACACCTCCGGGCTGGCCGCTGCGAGGGTGATGACCGAGCGTGTCGACACCGGCCCGCCTGCGAAGACCACGCCCGGCGCCGCAGCGAGGCCGGCCCACTCGTCCACGGTGCCGGCCACCGGCAGCTCGCTGGGCCGGTTCAGCACCACGCCCAGGGCGCCGTCGTCATTGTGCTCCAGCATGAACACCACCGTGCGGGCGAAGTTCGGGTCGAGCATCCAGTGGCTGGCGACGAGGTGGCGTCCGGCGGTGGACATGCCTACATAATGGCGTGTCGCCGTCGAATCGAGCGCCGAGCAGCCGATGAGCCCTGAACCAGACATCACCGAGAGGCGGGCTGGCGGCCGAGCGGACGACCCTGGCCGGGGCGAGCCGGCGTCGTGGGCCGCAGGCTCAGGCCCTCAGCTCACTTCCGGGCCGCCGCCTGTCGTCTTGTCGCTCGCTGCCCAGGATCCCCTCGGCGGCGCGGGCAGCGCAGCGGACCTCACGACCTTCGCCGCCTTCGGGGTTCACGGGGTCAGCGTGACGACCGCGCTCACCGCCCAGTCGCTGACCGAGATGACACAGGTCGAGACCACAGACGCAGGCCTGATCGCCCGTCAGATCGACGGGATCCTCGCCGACTTCGCTCCCGCGGCGGTCAAGACCGGCCTGATCGCCTCGCCCGAGACAGCGAGCCTGGTGGCCGCGCTGGTGGGCGACGGCCGCCTGCCGCCGCCGGTGGTCGACCCGGTGCTGGTCAACGGCCGCGGCGAGCAGTTCGCGGCGCCCGAGGTCGAGGCGGCCTACCGAGCCGAGCTGATCCCCGCCGCGCAGGTCATCACGCCCAACGTCGACGAGGCGCAGATCCTCATCGGGCGCCCGCTGGAGACGCTGGATGCCGTGGTCGACGCCGCTGCGGACCTGGCAGCGCTGGGGGCCGCCTGGACGGTGGTCACAGGCAGGAGCTGGGAGCACAGCAGCGACGTGCTTGTCGGCCCGGACGGCTCGGTCGAGGTCATCGAAGGACCGGCTCTTCGCACCCGTCACGTGCGGGGGAGCGGTTGCACCTTCGCGGCGGCGCTCGCCGCGGGCCTCGCCTGTGGCCGTGGGACCGTCGAGGCGGTCACTGACGCCAAGCGCTTCGTGCACGACTGTTTGGCCCGCACGCCGGACTGGCCTGTCAGCGGTGCGGGACCGGTGGCGCACTGGCGCTGAGCCGCAACCAGCCGGCTCTGCTGGGGCGGTCCTCGTCCTGTTCCCCGCCGGGGGAGAGGCGCTCAGGGAACGTCGGCCCACTCGGCGCCGTAGTGGATCAGCAGCTCCTCGCCGGCGGCGATGTCTCTGAGGGCGTACAGGTCGGTGCCGTCGAACTCGGCGTTGGGCTCGGAGCTGTGGTTGAGCCAGCGCAGCACCCCGGTGCCCTCGATTCCGTGCCAGGCGCCGTCGTCGTCGGAGACCCACAGCACGTGCGTACCGTCGATGTCGGTGGGCGTTCCCTCGTAGACGCCGATCAGGTCTCCGGCAGCGATGCGGTCGCGAGTGAACACCCCGGTGCCGTGAACCCGCGACTCGGCCGCCTCCAGGCCGGGGAGGCTTGGCGGCATCGGGTGCCCGGGTTCAACGTGCAACGTCTGTTCGCAAGCGGTCAAGGTTAGGGCTGTTTGCTGCCGGGGAACTCCAGAACCTCGCCGTCTACGTCGCCGGCAGGCCGGGTCCTGCCGTCGATGATGACAGACCGCCTGACGCCGCTGCGGGCCAGTTCGTCGAGGTCGTCACGCAGCGGATCGCGCAAGAAGCCGTCGATAGACGCCGAGTCCGGGAACGAGAGCACCAGCACGGCATCGGCAGCGTCGCCGGCATCGCCGACGGGGGAGACGCGCCGGGCGAAACGGCCTCGGTGACGCGGCAGCAGGTCCAGGAGGCTCTTGATGTAGCGCTCGAAGGACTCGTCGCCGGTGCTCCACAGGCGAATCGTCAGCTCGGACCGCTCTGGCCGTCTCATGCTGGCAACGCTAATCCGCAGCCCGCTGTCGTGTCAGCAGTTTGCCCTGTGGACGCAGATGCCAGGGATGGCGACCCAGCCTGTGACTGTGGGCGCGCTGAGCTGCACGGAACACGAGCACTGCACGGAGCTTGGGCGAGGCGGCCCGGATCGCCGACGCAAATCCCGTGAGACAGCGAGAGGGGGCTTGCCGCTGCAAGACTGCATTGCCGCCTGCAGGCGGGAGAAGCCAGGTCGGGTCGAGCCATGCCTGACCCTAATCACCAACTTTACATAACGGGGATTTCCGGCGCACCGGAACCAGCCATGTGGAGCGGTCTGCGCCTGCGGGCAGACTCGCGGCCGTGAAAGCGCCTGCACCACAGTCTCCCCCGGACAGTTCCGGCGACGGCGGCTCTGATGACGGCGACGGCCCGAGCGTGAAACTCGCCGACGTGCAGGCGGCGGTCAGCCGCATCGAGGGCCGGGTTCGGCGCACACCCGTGCTCGAAGTCGACTTCGCTGAACTTGCGAGCGTCGCAGGCCAGAGGGTCGAGGACGATATGGCGACGCTGGCGCTCAAGCTGGAATCGCTTCAACAGGCAGGCAGCTTCAAGGTTCGCGGCGCTTTCAACAGCGCCCTGGCCCAGGGCGTGCCTGCCGACGGCCTCATCGCTGCCTCCGGCGGCAATCACGGCATCGCCGTGGCGTTCGTGGCGAGGGCCTTGGGGGCCCGAGCCGAGATCTTCGTGCCCAGCGCGGCCTCTGCGGTCAAGGTCGAGCGCATCCGCAGCCTCGGGGCCGTGGTCCACGTGGCCGGCAGGCAATACGCCGATGCGCAGGCAGCCTGCGACGACCGCAAGTCACAGAGCGACGCCTTGGAGATCCACCCCTACGATGCCCCGCTGACCGTGGCCGGCCAGGGCACCCTCGCCGTCGAGCTGTGCCAGCAGATGCCTGGACTCGACACCGTGGTCGTGGCGGTTGGCGGCGGCGGCCTGGCCGCAGGCATCGCTGCTGCACTGCCCGACAATGTGCGGCTGGTCTGCGTAGAGCCCGAGACAGCGCGCTGCTTGGCGGATGCGCTGCAGGCCGGCGCACCGTTGCCGGTCGAGGTCTCAGGCGTCGCTGCGGACTCGCTCGGCGCAGCGCAGATCGGGGCGATTGCCTGGGAGCTGCTGGCGGGGCGCTGCGAGTCGGTCACGGTCAGCGACGCAGCGATACTTGCCGCCCGGCGCACTCTCTGGGATCGCTGCGGGCTGGCAGTCGAGCCCGGTGCCGCCGCGGCGTTCGCAGCAGTGCAGAGCGGCGCCTGCGGCATCAGCCCCGGCGAGCGAGCCGCCGTGGTGGTCTGCGGCGCCAACACCGACCCCTCCGACCTCACCGCCGCGCCACCCACCTAAGGCCCGCTCCCCCATCCTCACCACGCCGCGGTCGCTGCCTGGCCGCGCGTTGCCGGGGCGTCCATCACCATCCCGCGCGCCTGACGTCCCCCCGGCGCCTTAGCCGCCGCTGGTCGTGGGCGGCTCAGTAGTAGCCGGCGGCGCGGTTGTCGACGGTGGCTCAGTAGTGGCCGGCGGGTCGGTGGTCGGCGGCGGCTCAGTAGTGGCCGGCGGGTCGGTGGTCGGCGGCGGCTCAGTAGTAGCCGGCGGCGCGGTGGTCGACGGCGGCTCAGTAGTAGCCGGCGGCGCGGTGGTCGACGGCGGCTCAGTAGTAGCCGGCGGCGCGGTCGTGGTAGTAGTCGTCGTCGTAGTTGGCGGCCCGAAATATAGATCGATATGGCTGCCCGGCTCGACGAGGACCCCAGCACGAGGCCATTGACTACTGACTATGTGGGTCTCTGGCCGATTCCATGGGTTTTCATAGCCATGCAGGCCCGCTTCCTGCAGAGTTTGGTATGCCAAGGCTGGAGACATCCCCACGACGTTGGGAACCCGAACCTCGAACGGCGACGTGGTAGTCGTCGTGGCGTGATGATCGCTGCGTGTCTTGCCGGGTGCAGACACCCACGTGCACCATTCCCTGTCCTCATCTACAAATAAATCGCAATTGCACACAATCCATCTAACTGCTTGGAACTCTGGGGCGGTGCGTTCCCCGGCGCAGCGAGGGTCGTTCCTGTCGTCTCTCTGTCCGTTATAAACGTTGCGGTACCATTGGCCGAAAGCTTTGTACTCACTGACGCCGTCGGCAGCCACGCGCCCTGTGCACCAGCCGTAAATGTTATAAATGAAGCATCCGGGCATTTGTTCTTTCCGCTCGGCGCACTTTTTGACACCATGATCCAGCCAGCAGTCCTGCGTGGCCGACACATCGGCGCATACTTCATAACCGACAGCCAGACCGCAATTCTGGGTGGCAGACGACGCTGCGGTCGTCGTAGATGCTTTGGTTGTGGCTGGGTGGCGGTGCGACGCAGGCCCACGATTCTCGCTATTCTCGCTCGGCGGACTCGTCGTCGTGGTCGGCCCGGTCGTTGTCGTAGTGGGCTGTCGGGATGCGATGCCTGCGAGCGGGCCGAATTCGGGGGGCATGGCCGGCTGCGGCACCAGAGGCTCGACAGGCTCGGCCGCGGGCGCTGCGCCGGGTTCGGCGACCGTCGCTTCATCGTCATCGAAGGCCACTGGTGGCGACGCCGTCGTCGTCGGCGCGCTGCTAGCCGGCGCTCCCGTAGTCCGAGGCGCATCAACGACCACCGCTTGCTCGTCGCTGCCACCGCGCAGCGCCAGCGACAGGCCTATCACCACGGCCAGCACCAGCAGCACCGCCAAAGCCAGACGCAGGCTCTTCGATGTCGGTCGGATCCTCACGGCTGTGTGCCTCGCTTAGCTAGGCCGCTGGGCCGATGAGTTGGGCTTGAGCGGTGAGGTGCCGGGCGGTCGTCTGGGCCGCTGCGGCACTGCTGACGGGCGACGACTCGTCCGTAGGCGTTCTGCCGCCGAGGGGCGAGAGGCGGTGGCTGCGCAGGCAGCGTCCGCCGTCTGCGCTCGGACTCAGGCTCGCTGGCGCGCCCGGTGCCCGGATCGGGCTTTTCAGGGGTGGTGCCGAACGTTACCTGGTCGGGCTGAAGCTTCTCAAGCGGGGGGGGGGTCCCGCAGCCAGCGACCCGACAGAAGCCGTGTCGGTCACCCGCGCGATGGGGCTAGCCATGCTCGCGACCGTCGTCGGCGCGGAGCCGCCCGCGACCGCACCGAGTCTGCCTGTGGCCGCAGAGCGCGGTGCAAGCGAGGTGCCTGAGGTCGCACGAACAGACAAGGTGGGCGTCACGGACGGCAGCTTAGCACCAATGCGTTGCTCTGCTGCCCAAGGCCGCTCGAAGCTCCGTTACGACGGTTTCTGCGCCCACCGCGCCGCCGTCCTCAGCCGCAATTCGTGCAGCAGCACCGACGAGTTCCGGCTCGCACCGGTGCACGTTCTGGGAGCGCTGCGAGCTGGCGGTGGAGCCTGGTGCCGCAGCGTTGTCCGCCGCTGTGCAGAGCGCCGCCTGGAGATCGGCCCAGGTGAGCAGAGCGCCGGCGTGGTCCTTGGCGCCGACATCGATCCAGCGGGGACCTGGCCGGCGGGGCGTCCGATTGAGGGTCGCTCCGCGCTGATTGGGCCGCTAGCGTTTCGGACCGTGGCACGCAGACTCGACGTCGAACTCACATCGACGCGTGCCGACGGCAAGTACACCTGGCGTGCGGCGGGCGCCAAGCACCCCAAAGGCGACCTCGACGCCGGTCTGCTGCCCGACGGCATCGGCGTGGGCGACGTGGTGCGCGTCGAGGCCGAGGCCGATCTCGACGGCCTGACTGTCACCACCGTGTTCGCCCCGAAGGGACCGAGGCCCGAGGCCGAGCGCATCGAGCTGATCAGCTCCAGGCCGACCGAGGCCGGGGTGACCGCACGCCTGGTGCAGCGCCGCGGGCGCAAGGGTCCCGACGAGCAGGCCAGGACGCGCAGGCGAGGCAAGAGAAGCCACGACAAGCAAGGCGGAGGCAGGACGAGCGAGGGCAAGAAGGACCCCAGGCGATCCCCGAGTGCTGAGCGCAAGTCCGGTGACGCCAAGCGCGAGCGCCGCAGGCGACCTGAGCGTCCCGAGCGGGACGAGCGCGGCGACCGCAGGCAGCGCAGCGAGAAGCGCTCCCGCGACCGCAGGCGGGCCAGGCAGTCCGCTGAGCGCCGCCAGGCCAAGGCGGCCGGCCCCAGACCCCCTCGCCTGCGGGCCAAGCGCGCCCATCGCAACGCCGCTCTGGCGGCGCTTCCCGAAGCTCAACAGGAGCTCGCCAAGGAGGTGCTGCGCGGCGGCGTCCCGGGCGTTCGCGAAGCCATCGACCGGATGAATTCCAAGGCCACCGCCGAGGGCATTCCCAAGATCAAGCGCAGGCCGCTGATCGCTCTCGCCGAGAAGATGGCGCCCGTCCTCAAGGCAGCCGAGTGGCGCGACAAGGCCGAGGCCGCCGAGGCCGGGCTGGCCACCGTGGACCTGCGCGACCTGCGCAGCGTGGTCTCCGCGGCGGACTCGGGCGCCCGAGGCGAGGAGGCGGCTGCGCTCGCGGACCGGCTCAGGGCCGGCGTGGCGGAGCGTGTCGACAAGGAGCACCGCGCCTGGCTCAAGGAGCTCGCCGCCACCATCTCCGACGGGCGAGCCGTGCGGGCGCTGCAGCTCAGTTCGCATCCGCCCAAGGCCGGCTCGCCGTTGCCGGTGGACCTCGCGGCTCGGCTCTCCGCGCTGGCCTCGAAAGGACTCACGGCCGACATCTCCCCCAGTCGCTGGGCCATGCTGGCCGAGGCCGTTGCACTGTCGCCGGTGCGGGCGCAGGTGAGGGCCGAGGGCGCTCCGGCAGAGCCCGGCAAGGAGCTGCTCGCCACCATGCGCAAGCTGGCGCCGCGCACGCCCGAACTGGCCCGCCTGTTCGACATCGAGACCCCGGCGACCGGCCGCCCGGCCCGTAAGCCGGAGCCGCCCCCTCCCCCGCCGGCCGCCAAGGACGACGAGACAGCCTCCAAAGCACAGGAACATGAGCCGGCACCGGCACAACAGGACGACCAGCCGGCCTCGGAGGAAGCGACGGACACAGCAAAGGAACAGCCTGCTTCTGAAGCCACCGAGGCTGAGCCGGCGCAATCACAACAGGACGACGAAGCCGCGCCCGAGACCGAGGCTGAGCCTGCACAGCAGGATCAAGCCGTGCCTGAGGCGCAGGCACCGCAGACCGAACCAGCATCAGAGGACGACAAGGCCGCTCCCGAGGCCGGCGAGGCAGCAGAGGACAATCCCGCAACCAAGGAGGACGCCAAGTGATCGACCTTGAAATACAGGGCAACGTCGCCATCGCACGGCTCAACCGGGTCGAGGCCCGCAACGCCATCAACGGCGACATGGCAGCCGCCATCGAGAGCACCATCGACCGCATCGAGGGCGACGACGACATCTGGGTAGGGATTCTCGGCCATCACGGCCCGGTCTTCTCCGCAGGCGCCGACCTCAAGGAGATCGCGGCGGGCCGACGTGCCTCGCTGGGCACCGAGCGTGGCGGCTTCGGCGGGATCGTGCTCCGGGAGCGCAGCAAGCCCCTCATCGCCGCCATCGACGGCCATGCCGTGGCCGGCGGCGCCGAGATCGCCCTGGCTTGCGACCTGCGGGTGGCCAGCCGCGCCTCGCAGATCGGCATCCCCGAGGTAAAGCGCTCGCTGCTGGCAGCTGCAGGCGGCCTGGTGCGCTTGCCGCGGATGCTCCCTCCAGCGATCGCCATGGAGATGGCACTCACCGGCGACACCATCTCGGCTCAGCGCGCCTATGACCTGGGGCTGGTCAACGCGGTCTGCTCCCCCGGCGAGGTGATCGAGACGGCGCTGGCGCTTGCGGCGCGGATCACCGCCAACGCTCCCCTGGCCGTTCAGGCGAGCCGCAGGCTGGTGCTCGACGCGCCCGGCCAGAGCGACGCCGAGGGCATGCGGGAGGCCGGCAGGGCCACCGAGCGGCTGTCGCACACCGAGGACTTCAGCGAAGGCCCCAGGGCGTTCATCGAGAAACGCGCCCCGGTCTGGAAGGGCCGCTGAACCTCGATCCCGCAGGAGGGCGGTTAGCGCAGGCTCACAGCGAGCTGGGCTAGCGCCGCGCCGGCACGACCCGGTGCTCGACGAGGAACTCAGCGAGGTTGCCTGCCAGTTCCCTGTCGAGCACCTCTGCCAAGCGCACCCATTCCACGGCAGCGGCGTCGTCGCCTGCTCTGACTTCTTCCGGCGGGGAGGCGATCTCGGCTCGGTAGCCGAGGATCACCCAATGGCCTCCGGCTGCTATCACCTCGGCGGCGCCCAGCAGCCCGCCAGGGACCACCACGGCGCCCGTCTCCTCGTGTACCTCTCGGATCAGCGCCGCGGACAGCGCCTCGCGGGCCTCGACTCGCCCTCCGGGCACCGACCAGCGGCCAGCCGCGGGGCCGCCGCCGCGGCGCACCATCAGCAGACGCCCGTCGTCGATCACCACGGCGCTCACTGCCAGGACCGGCTGCTCAACCTTTGTACCGGGCTCGGCAGGCTCGGACTCGGGCGGCTCGGGCCCGGGGTCGGGATCGTCCGGGCGCCCGGCGCTCACAGAGCCCGGTGGACGACTATCGCGCGCGCCACCAGCCCGAAGGACTCGAAGAAGTTCTTGGTGGCGCGGTCGCCGGGCAGGGCGAGCGAGTCCACGCCGCCAGCCCCCTGCTCGGACGCCCAGGCGAGGGTGTGCTCCATCAGGCACTCCCCCACTCCCACGCCCCGTGCCTCGGGCAGCACGTAGATGTCCGTGAGCCGCACGATCCGCCCGCCGTCGTGGCCCGTGACCGGAGCGGCGACCGCGTAGCCGACCACGGCGCCGTCGATGGCGCCTGCGGCAGTGAGCACGGCGTCGTCAGCGATCTCGTCGGCGAGCCTGTCCCGAACCGGCTGCGGGCGGCCCTCGAACTGCGACCACAGAGACCCGCCCCGGTTCGGGGTGAGCTCTGCTATGGCCGCCTCGGCCAAAGCGACGACCGCATCGAGGTCATCGGGCATCGCAGGGCGGGCGGCCACGTCCACGGCTACTCCAGGAGCCTGGCGACGCGATTGAGCACCGTGCTGCGAGCCCGGTTCTGCTGCTCGTAGGCGAGGATCTGGCGCAGCTTGGCCGGCCCCCGCATGCCCAGGTCGGCGATGATCTCCCGTGCGGTCTGGTCGTCGTAGGCGGCATAGGGCAGCTCGGCCTGCTCGGTCTCCGTGGAGGCGGCCTCCGAAGCCTCAGCGGTCTCCGTCGACTCGGCGGCATGCTCAGGCTCGCCGTCAGGCACAGCATCGCCGCCCGCCTCAGCATCGGTGCCCGGCTCGGCATCGGTGCTGCCCTCGCCGCCCAGCCAGGCGCAGAGCGTGTCGAGTGCCTCCAGCACTGCACTGCGCACCTGCTCGGCCCCGCCGGCCTGGCCTTCGTCGCCCGCGGCGGCCCGCTGGGCAGCGACCTTCTGGGCCAGGCGCATCAGGGCCACTTGTCCCCTGCCCCGCTCCGCCAGCTGGGGAATCAGCTCCTTGGCCTCCAGAGCCAGTCCCAGCGGGGCGTAGACGAGCACATCGAGCAGCTTCTCGAGATTCTTTTCGTCGTCGCTCACGCAGAATCGCCCACTGGCTCGCCGCAGTGGGGGCATTCGCCGTCGACCACCGACCCGCTGTCGACCAGCAGGAAGCACGACTGGCACAGGAACTCGTGTGCCTGCTTGCCCCGGACGGACTCGAGCTCGGCGATCGAGACGGGCTTGACCGGCACCTCCTGCTCGTCCTCGTCTTCTTCGTCGTCGTCGCCGGCGGATATGCGGTCCTTGAGGATCGTGTCGAGGTCGGCCTCGATGTCGTCCTCGTCCTCCTCGTCGTCGTCATCGACGATCGAGCCGACCGGGACCTCCACGCGGTTGTCCTCCTCCTCGTCGGAGTCGTCGTCTTGGTCGTCCTCGTGGCCGTGTCCATGGACGCCGCCGTCATCGCCCTGCGACACGAGCTCCCCGTCCTCGGCGACCATGCCGTCATCGTCTGGCAGTTCCTCATCGACATCGTGGTCGTCGTCGGCGGGTTCGGCTGCGTCGCTGCGCTCCTCCTCGGCGGCTGCGGCCTTGGCCTTCTCAGCCTCTTTGGCCTTGGCCTTGCGGCGCTTCTTCGCCTTCTTGGCGGCACCCGACTCGGCCTCCTTGGCGGCCTCAGCCTTGGTCTCCGCGACCTTGTCCGCCGCCGCCGGCTTGGCAGGCTGCTTCTTGGCGGCTGGCTTGGCCTTCTTCGCCGGAGTCGCCTTCTTGACGGTCCTCTTGGCGGGCTGCTTCTTCGTCGGGGCAGCCTTCTTGGCCGGAGCGGCTTTCCTCGCCGGGGCCTTCTTCGCAGGTGCCTTCTTGACGACCGGGGCAGCCTTCTTTGCCGCAGGGCGCTTCGCAGGCGCCTTCTTCACCGCTGCCTTCTTCGCTGGAGCAGCCTTCTTGGCGGTCCTCTTGGCCGCCGGGGCCTTCTTCGCCGGGGCAGCCTTCTTGGCCGCTGGCCGTTTCGCTGGCGTCTTCTTGGCCGGAGCGGCCTTCCTCGCCGGGGCCTTCTTCGCCGGAGTCGCCTTCTTGGCCGTGGGCCGTTTCGCCGGGGCCTTCTTCGCCGGAGTCGCCTTCTTGACGGTCCGCTTGGCGGGCTGCTTCTTGGCGGCTGGCTTGGCCTTCTTCGTCGGGGCAGCCTTCTTGGTCGTGGGCCGTTTCGCCGGGGCCTTCTTCGGTGTCTTCTTGGCCGCAGGGGCCTTCTTCGCAGGAGCGGCCTTCTTGACGGGCGCAGCCCTCTTAGCCGCGAGGCGCTCGGCAGGGGCCTTCTTCACCGCCGCCTTCTTCGCTGGAGCGGCCTTCTTCACCGCCGTCTTCTTGGCGGGCGCGGCCTTCTTCACCGCCGCCTTCTTGGCCTTCTTGGCGGTTCTGGCAGCAGGCCGCTTCGCAGGGACCTTTTTGGGCACAGCCTTCTTCGCCGGCGTCGGCCTGGCCTTCTTGGCGGTTCTGGCCTTCGGGGCTTTCTTGGCGGCCATCGCCCTAACTCCGTCTGGGGCGGGTCGGCGGGGTCATAGGAGGCGGATCATAGGCTTCGCACGCCGCGGCGCAACCGCATCCGGGTCAGTTCTTGGCGCGGCCCGCCCGCTTGCCCTCCGCCGCACGCTCGGCTTCGAGACGGCCCAGGATCGGCTCGGGCGTGTGATCCACGTAGCTCATCGCCGCCGCCAGCGCCTTGTGCCCGGCCTTCTCGGCGATCTGGGTGTGCATGCGCTGACACACCCGCCGGTAGGCCTCGTGACCCTGCGGCGTGGTGCGCAGCTCCAGCATGTGCATCGCCTCGCGGGCGTTGAACTGCATCACGTAGCGCAGCCGATACGCCAGCGCCACCGCATAGCAGGCCTGGTCCGGGTAGTCCTCCAGCAAGGCGTCGTGCAGCGCCGCGGAGCGCTCCATCACCGAGTCGAAGGCGTCGCTCACGCCCGCGGCGGCGATGGCCGCTGGCCGCACATAGCCGTGCCGGGTCGACAGCGGCTGCCACTCGATGGTGAGGATCCGGTGGCGCTGCAGGTCCCGGAAGGCGCCGTAGTCGCCGAGCACGTCGAAGCGGTAGTCGGTGCGCTCCAGGGCACGCCCCGGACGATGCCGGCGATTCGAGCGGTTGCCGGTGTAGGCACGGATCACGTCGATGCGCTCCTCGACGGTCATCTTGCGCACCCGCTTCTCGATGTCGGCCTCCGCCAGCGACGAGTACGGGTACAGCATGGCCGTCACCACCTTCACCTCGCCGTCAGGATCGAAGTCGACCAGCTCCACCGAGTCGTCGTCCACGCTCCCCCCGGTGTCGCCGGCGAAGATCCGCTCGGAGACCTCCAGCATGCTCTGGCGGGTGTCGGCCAGGTAACCGGTGGTGCGCATGCCGCGGTCGGCGAGATCGACCCGCTTGAGGAACGACGGCACCACCTTGCGCAGCTCTGCGAGCATCAGCCCCGCATAGGCCCGCGACTCCGGCAGCGGGTGGGCGCGCATCCGCAGCAGCAGCGACTCATAGGCCTGGCCGGTGCCGTAGATGCCCACGTTCGACAGCGAGGCGGCCGGCAGGATCCCCCGGATCGAGTCGAAGACCCGGGCCTTGAGCGCCATGCGGTAGGCGAAGTCGCTGTCGTCGGGCGACTTGGGCTCCATCTCCCGGAAGAACTCCATCATCTGGGGCACCAGCGCCGAGTAGGCCTCGAACATGCGGTCCATGTCGGCCACGTAGCGGGTGCCGTGGATCGAGGTGAGCATCTCGGGGTCGCGGTAGTAGCGGTAGCGGCCGCCGAGGCGCTGGTCATATGCGATGTAGCGGGTCGACTGCTCCAGATAGGCCATCAGCCGGCCCCACTCGAGCACCTTGGTCAGGATGTTCGAGGCCTGCTCGCAGGCCAGGTGAACGCCGCCGAGCTGGGCGACGCTGTCGTCGCCGTACTCGAAGAAGACCCGGTCGTAGAGCTCCTCGGCGCGGCGCAGCCCGATGGTGGCGTCGATCGAGCGGTCGCCCTCGATGTCGAGCTCGCCCACGAACTCCTTGAGGAACAGCCGCCGCAGGCTGAGCGTGGTACGCGAGTAGCGGGCGAACAGCGCCCCCTTGACCACCTCGGGAAGGTTGACAAGGGCGAAGACCGGCAGGTCGAGGTTGGTGAAGTAGCGCCGCAGGATGTCGGCCTCGTCGGCGCTGAACTCCTCGGCGACGTAGACGCTCATGTGCGCAGCGGACATCTAGGCCGGCGAAGCCGCGCCGCTGGCGCCAGACACGCCAGACACGCCGTCGGGCGCGGCCGCCGCGAACTCGGCGGCCACGGCGCCCATCGCCTCGGGATCGGCCCAGCAGTCCACTATCGACAGCGCCATCGTCAGCGCCCCGTCGATCAGCGCCCTGTCGGCCATCTCGGTGCGGGTGTGGGCCGCGAACTCCTCGGTGTGGATGGCGGTGCCTTCGGGCGCGCACTGGATCATCGGGTGGATGGCGGGCACCTTGTGGCTGACGTTGCCCATGTCGGTCGAGCCGACCACCATCGAGCGCTCGTCGGGCTCGGCCGGGTGGCGCCCGACCTCGACGGCGTTGCGGACGTAGATGTCGAGCAGCGGGCCGTTGTCGACCATGTCCGCGAACGGCGGGTCGATCCAGTTCATCGACATGGCGCAGCCCGCAGCGTCCGCGCCGCCCTGCAGGCAGGCCGTGAAGCGGTCCTTGAGCACCTCCAGGCCGGCCATCTTCGGCGAGCGCACGTACCAGAACGTCTCCGCGGAGGCGGGCACGATGTTGGGCTTGGCGCCGCCGTCGGTGAACACCCCGTGGATGCGCTCGTCACCCCGGATGTGCTGGCGCAGCGCCGCCACCGCGTTGTAGCCGAGCACCGCAGCGTCGAGGGCGTTGCGGCCCCGCTCTGGGGCTGCCGCGGCGTGGGAGGCCAGGCCCGCATAGGCGACCTCCACGGTGTGGACGGCCACCACTCGCATGGTGCGCAGGTCGCGGTCCGCGGGGTGCACCATCATGGCCGCGTCCACGCCGTCGAAAGCCCCGCGGCGGATCATGAACTCCTTGCCGCCGCCTCCCTCCTCGGCGGGTGTGCCCAGGATGGCGAGCCTGCCGCCGAGGGCCTCGGCGACGGCCGCCGCGGCGAGGCCCGCGCCTATCCCGGCGGCGCCGATCACGTTGTGCCCGCAGGCGTGGCCGATCTCGGGCAGGGCGTCGTACTCGCAGCACACCGCGATCAGCGGCCCGTCGCCTGAGCCGACCCTGGCGTCGAAGGCGGTGGGCAGGTCACAGGCTCCCCGCTGCACGTCCAGGCCGTTGTCCTCGATCATGCCGGTGAGCACCTCGTGGGCGTGATGCTCCTCGAAGTTGAGCTCTGGATGGTCGTGGATGTCATGCGACAAGGCGATCAGTCCAGGCGTGAGGCGCTCGATCTCGGCGCGCACCCGCTGCCTGGCTTCGGCAGTGTCGATGACGGCTGTCATGGCCCGAATCGTAACGCCCGCCCGACCGCCGCCCGCGGACCTCAAACGCCTGCGCGCCGCTGCCGCGAGCCTCAACTGCGGGCTTCGCGGCCGGCGACGGGCCTCGGCTGGTCGCCGGCTGGTCGCTGTGCGAAGCCGCCCGGCTCGGGCAGCCGACGGGCCGGGCGGCTCAGTGCGACGGACTCGGCTGAGGCAGCGTCCTGATCCAGACCTGCAGCGCATCGGGCTCGAGGCGCAGGCTCAGACGACGGAATTCGCCGGCCCTGCGGCCGTCGAGGAACACCGGGGTCGGCCTGTCGAGCTCGAACTGGGCGGCTCGCACCCGGCGGACTTCGATGTCGGGATGGGGCAGGTGGCTGCCGGCCGGCAGACGGCGCCGGGCCCGCAGGCGCTCGCCCAACGGCGGGTCGCCGTCGAGGATGTCGAGCCGGCCGTCGCCGGGATGCGCCTTGGGGGCGATGTTCCAGGCGCCTACGAAGGCCGCGTTGGCCGCCACGATCACCCGGCCCCTGAGCCACGACCGCCTGATCACGCAGTGCGCCAGGAACCAGCGCAGGCGGCCGTCCAGCAGCACCGCGCCCAGATCCACGCCGAAGCACGCCCCGCTCTCCCCAGGGCCGGACTGCCCGGTGCCTGCCGACTCGCTGCCGGCGGCTGCGGATTCCGGGCCTGGCAAGCCCGGCCCGGGCGGGCCGCCCGCAGCGCCGGGGCGCCCTCCGAGCGTGCGGCACAGGTCGCCGCCGCTCAGCCCGATGGCCGGCAGCTCCTCGCCGGAACGGCGCAGAGGCGCCAGGAAGTCCGCCGCCGAGGCATCGTCGTCGAACCACGGCAGGCCCTCGGGCAGCGGTGCCGGCTCGCCCCAGTCGACGCCTCGCGCGATGCTCATGGCTCGCCGCTCACGGCTCGATGCTCACGGCTCGCCGCTCACGGCTCGATGCTCACGCCGAACCGCCTGCGGAGGCCGCCTTGCGCCGCCGGCGAGCCCGCAGCATGCCGAACAGGATGGCGATCTCGTAGAACGCGTACATCGGCACCGACAGCACGATCAGCGTGAACGGGTCGCCCGAGGGCGTGATCACCGCCACCAGGGCCACGATGCCCACCAGCGCGTAGCGCCGCCCTCGGCGCAGGGTCCGGTTGTCCACGATGCCCAGGAGCTGCAGGAAGATCAGCAGGATCGGGAACTCGAAGCCGACCCCGAAGGCCACGATCATCTTGATGACGAAGCCGAGGTACTCGCTGGGCCTGAAAATCTCCACGAAATTCTCGCCGCCGAGGCTCAACAGGAAGCTCAGCGCCCGCGGGATGCTCCAGTAGGCCAGGGCTGCGCCCGTGAAGAAAAGCAGCACCCCGCCGATCACGAAGGGCAGGGCGTAACGCTTCTCGCGGGAGTACAGGCCCGGCGCGATGAAGCGCCAGAGCTGCCACATGATCACCGGCACGGCGAGGGCGATGCCGCCGTAGCCGGCCACCGTGAGCTTGACCCGGAACGGCTCCAGCGGCGTGGTCACATAGAGGTTGCACTCCGCCTGGTCGTCGCGGTCGGCGAGCACGTCGCAGTAGGGCTCCAGCAGCAGCTCGATGATCCAGTCCGAGACGGTCCAGCAGACGACCGCGCCCACGCCCACGGCGACGGCGGAGACGATGAGCCGCCGGCGCAGCTCGGCGAGGTGCTCGATCAGCGGCATCCGAGCGCCCTCGGCTTGACCGCCGGCTGTGCCGTCGGCGGTCAGATCCTGGGCTCGCCTGCGTCTTCGGGGTCTCTTGGCCATGGGTGGTCCGAGGGCGGCTCAGGCTGGGGGTCAGCCGACGACGCTGACTTGCCCTGTGCAGGCCGGCTTGGCGCGGGACCGCCCTGCGAAGCAGCCGACGACGCTGACTTGCCCTGTGCAGGCCGGCTTGGCGCAGGTCCGCTCTGCGAAGCAGCCGACGGCACGGGGCGGTTCTGTGCTGCGAGGCTCGCTGCGAAGGCGTCGTCGGAGATCTGCTCGAGCGGCGAGCGGATCTCCGAGCGGAACTCGTCGACCGGCTCGGAGATCGCCTCTCGCAGTTCGCGCTGGAAGCCGTTGGAGATGCGCTTCAGCTCGCCTGCGACCCTGGCGATCTGGCGCGCCGCCTCGGGCAGCTTCTGGGGCCCCAGCACGATCAGGGCGACCAGGAAGAGGACCAGCACCTCTCCCCCACCGATCGTTCCCATGGGAGCGGACTCTAGCGATCAGCGGGAAGGCTTCTGTTGCGTCTGTTGCGGCGCAGGCGGCGGGGCGCTTCGCGGCGCAGGGCGGATGCGCGGCCGCTGACCTGCCCGAGCGAGCGGCTGAGCTCGTCTCCCGCGACGGCCGCGGCGCCCAGGCGACGCAGCGAGCGCCGCAGCTCGGCCAGCTCCCTCGGCAGCCTCGCCGAGATCGTCCACATCGCCGCCACGGCCACGACCACAGCGACGGCAGGGGCCAGGAGCACCCAGGTCACAGCCCTCACAATAGGCGGCGAGCCGCGGCGGTCGGCAGGCGAGGCACTGCGCCGCAGCTCGCCGCGGTCTGGGTGAACGAGTGGTGGGGCGAGCCGCGGGACACAGCGATGCCGAAGTGTCTCCCGGCAGCCTGCGTGGCACGCTTCGGGGGTGAGGACCCGCATCCCGGCGCTGTGGAACCCGCCCGTGCTGTTCGCGCACCGCGGGGCGAAGGCGCAGGTGCGCGAGAACACGATCGAGGCGTTCGAGCTGGCCCTGAGGCTCGGGGCCAGCGGCCTGGAGACCGACGTGTGGCTCAGCGCCGACTCGCACCTCGTCTTGGATCACGACGGCTGGCACAGCCGCGTCGGGCGCCGCCGCATCTCCGACACCGTGCGCGCCGAGCTGCGAGGCCACATCCCCAGTCTCGACGAGCTCTACGACGCCGTGGGCACCGACGTGCCGCTCAGCGTGGACGTCAAGGACGACGCTGCCTTCGAGCCGCTGGTCGCCCTGGCGCGCCGTCACGACGCCGTCGAACGGCTCTGGATCTGCCACGGCGATCAGGCGCTCCTGGCGCAATGGCGCGGCCGGCACCCTGATGCCCGCCTGGTGCATTCGACTGCGCTCGACAAGCTGCCCTCGACGCCCGAGCGCCACGCTTCGGAGCTGGCAGCGGCCCGGATCGACGCCGTGAACCTGCGCCAGGGCCAGTGGACCGGCGGCCTGACGACCTTGTACCACCGCTTCGGGGTGCTCTGCTTCGGCTGGGACGCCCAGCACGAGCGCCAGATCGCAGGCCTCATCGACCTGGGGATCGACGCCCTCTACAGCGACTACAGCGACCGCATGGCCGCCGTCGCAGCCCAGTTCTGAGGCCCCGCACACCCGCTGGTCGTCGCCGACATCGACCTGTCCGACGGTGGGCAACTGCCTCGGCACCGGGCAAGCAAGGAGGTGGGCGGCCGGGGTGTGCAGGCAGTCCTAGAGAGGTCCGAGGTCGGTGAAGGGCCAGACCTTGAAGAAGGCCCTGCCGACCACGGTGTCGATGGGGATCGGGCCGAACCAGCGGCTGTCGCGGCTGTTGGGCCGGTTGTCGCCCAGCACGAAGACCCAGTCCTCTCTGACCGTGCAGCGGTTGAGGACCAGCCGCTCCTCGCAGCCCTCCTGGCGCACCCCCAGAGCCGAGCCGTAGGTCGGGAGCCCGTCGAGATAGGGCTCCCGCAGGCTCCGGCCGTCGATCAGCACGTCGCCGTGGACGAACTCAACGGTCTCGCCGGGCAGGGCGATGACCCGCTTGATGAAGTCCTTCACAGGGCAGCCGGTGCGCTCGGGGCAGTCGAAGACCACGATGTCGCCCCGGCCGATCTCGCCGAAGCGGTAGCTCAGCTTGTTGACCAGCACTCGGTCGTTGACTTGCAAGGTGGCGACCATCGACTCCGAGGGTATGTAGAACGCCTGGACCACGAAGGTGCGTGCGCCCAGGGCGAGCACCCCGGCGACGAGCAGCACCAGCAGCCACTCGCCGATCTTGCGCCTCTTCGACGGCGGCGCCTCCTCCGCCTCGGGGGCCTCGTCGGCCGCCGCCGCTTCGCCGGCAGCAAGCCGCGCCTTGGCGGCGATGTCGTCGATGGTCAGCGGCCTGTCGTCGGCAGCCGCACCCCCTGCAGGCCTGTCATCGGCAGCCGCACCCCCTGCAGGCGTGTCGTCGGCAGCCGTATCCCCGGCAGGCGCATTGCCGGCGGGATCGTCGGGGTCGGGTGCCGGCGGGGTCTCGCCTGAGCGCTGCGGCTCTGCCGGATGCTGCAGCGTCACGCTGGCTGAGCGTAGCGGGAGAGCAGGCGGGCCGCGGCGACCGAGCGCATGTCGGCGGGCAGGCCGGGATCGACACGCACGATCTCGGCATGCGGGCCCAGGCGCAGCAACAGCTTCGAGAACCACGGCACCGAGAACACGGCAATCGTGGCCTCGATCGCACCGTCGGCTTCGACGATCTCGTCCACCGGGAAGCCGGCCTCCAGCATCCAGTGGACCGACGGATCGACCCGCAGCACCACCCGGGGCTGCTCGGGATCGCTCGCCAGGGCGGTCGGCTCGACAGCCTCGTCGTCGCCCTCGGAGTCGGCCTCGAAGGTCTGCGCAGTCAGCGTGGCCGAGAGAATGCGGTCCAGCCGGAAGGGCCGCCGCTGCTCGCTCAGATGACACCAGCCCGACAGGTACCAGAACCCCTTGGAGCTGAAGACCTGGTGCGGATCGACCAGGCGGCGGGTCTGCTCGCCAGCGGTGTTGCTGTAGTAGCTCAGCTCCACACTGCGCCGCTGCTCGATGGCGCTGCGCAACAAGTCGACAGTGTCGCCCTCGACGGACCCGAGCCGGATGTCCAGCGAGGTCTCCGCGGCGTCGCCCAGCTCGTCGCTGAGCTTCAGGAAGGCCCGCAGCAAGGCGCTGGGCTCGTCGCTGCCGGCACCGGACTCGGAGCCAGCCTCGGGCTCGGGGCCGTCGGCCTCGGCCTCAGGCTCGGAGTCAGCCTCTGCCTCGCCGCTGATCTCCAGCGCCGCCTTGCACAAGGCGAGCACCCGGGCCGCTGAGTCATGAGGGAGGCGCAGCGGCTGCGAGAACCACATGGGCATGTCGACGTAGATCCGGTCGTCGGCGATCTCGGCCCACATCAACACGTCCGGGGTGAACGGGTAGACGCCCACGAAGGGGACGGTGCCCTCGATGTCGCGCAGCAGCTGGCCGCGGGGATAGTCGAAGCGCTCCACGATCTCGCTTACGGCCATGCCGTCGGGCTGCTCGCTCACCAGCGGGATGATCCGCAGCAGCCGGGCCACGGCCTCCGAGGAATCCAGACGGCTCACAGCAGCGCCTCCAGCCAGGCGATCATCTCTGCGCGCAGCTCCGGCGGATCCAGGATCTCCGCTCTGTCGCCCAGCTCCAGCAACCCGTAGCGCAGCCCCGCAGGGTCGCGGACCTCCAGGGTCGCCACCAGGCCGCCGTCGGCACCGGGCTCGACTTCCTCGTCGCTGAGGCGCAACAGGCTGCGCGCCATGCCGGCCACGGCGGCGTCGATCGCCACACGGGCCGTCACCGGTGCCTGTTCGGGGAACTCCCAGGACCGGCGGAAGGCGAACGGGTCGATCCCGGACCCGACCGGCTCGACGGCGTCGCCCACGGTCCGAGGCGTGCCCTCGATGCGGTCCACCCGGAAGGTGCGCCTGGCCCCTCGCATGCGGTCGTGAGCCGCCAGGTACCAGTGGCCCCTGAAGAAGCCGACGACCCAGGGCTCCACCACCCGCTCCCTGCCCTTGTAGTCGAACGCCACCGCCTTGCGGTCCGCTGCCGCGGGTATCAGCACGTTGTTGGCGGGGTGGTAGCCGAGCCGGCCCTGGACTGCGGAGTCGCCGTCGCCCGCGGCGCCGAGGCGGGCCAGGTCGCTCTCGCTGCCCTCGAGGCGGACAAGGCCTGCCGCGAGCTGCAGGGCGGCCAGCTCGTCGGGCTCGAAGCTGCGCCTCGCGGCATAGGCCGACTTGTCGATCCGGTAGCCCTCCGCGGGCGGGTCGGTCAAGGGCACCGGGGCCGTCAGGAGCGGGATGCCCGCGGCGCGCAGGATCGCCTTGTCGCGCTCGAAGCTGCGCCGGAACGCCACCTTGTCCTCGGGATAGGCGCCCGCGCCGAGCCGGGTGCGCAGGGTCTCGGCGCTCAGCGGGATCTCGGCGTTGCGCAGCGCTGCGGTCAGGTTCAACAGGCGCTCCAGCCTCTTCACGTCAGCTCACAGCCTCCCCCGTCGGCTCGCAGCCTCCTCGCGTCGGCCCACAGCGACCTCGCGTCGGCTCACAGCGACCCCGCGTCGGCTCACAGCGACTCGATGAGCTTGGAGACCCGCTCGTCATGGGCCTTGAAGGGGTCCTTGCAGAGCACGGTGCGCTGGGCCTGGTCGTTGAGCTTGAGATGCACCCAGTCCACGGTGAAGTCGCGCTTGCGCTCCTTGGCGCGCTTGATGAACTCGCCGCGCAGGCGCGCCCGGGTGGTCTCGGGCGGGTCCTCCACGGCCTTGTGGATCTCCGAGTCGGCGACCATGCGCTCCACCATGCCCCGCTTCTGCAGCCGGTAGTACAGCCCCCTTGAGCGGTTGACGTCGTGGTACTGCAGGTCCACCAGGGCGACCTTGGGATCTGCGAGATCGAGGCCGTGACGCTCCCGGTACGCATCGATCAGGCGGTGCTTGATGACCCAGTCGACCTTGGTGTCGAGCTTCAGCGGGTCGTCCTCGATGACGGTCAGGCAGTGCTCCCACATGTCCAGCGCCTGCTTCTCCTCGGCGCTGAGGTCGTTGTGCTCCGCGAAGCGCAGCGCCCGGCTGAGGTACTCGCTCTGGATCTCAAGCGCGCTGGCCTCGCGGCCGTTGGCGAGGCGCACCCGGCGCCTGCAGGTGATGTCCTGGCTGATCTCGCGGATCGCCCGAATCGGGTTCTCCAGGGTCATGTCTCGCAGCACCACGCGGGGTTCCTCGAGCATGCGCAGCATCAGCGCGCAGGCGCCGACCTTGAGGTAGTTGGCGTACTCGCTCATGTTGGAGTCGCCCACGATCACGTGCAGCCTGCGGTACAGCTCGGCATCGGCGTGGGGCTCGTCGCGGGTGTTGATGATCGGCCGGGAGCGGGTGGTGGCCGACGACACGCCCTCCCAGATGTGCTCGGCCCGCTGGCTCAGGCAGAACTGGGTGCCCCGCGCGGTGTGCAGCACCTTGCCCGCGCCCGCGTATATCTGGCGGCTCACCAGGAACGGGATCAGCACCTCGGTGTAGGCGCCGAAGTCGTCGTTGCGGCTGGTGCAGTAGTTCTCGTGGCAGCCGTAGCTGTTGCCGGCGGAGTCGGTGTTGTTCTTGAACAGGTAGATGTCGCCGTGGACGCCCTCGTCGCCGAGGCGCCTCTCCGCTCCGGTCAGGAGATCCTCGAGGATTCGCTCCCCTGCCTTGTCGTGGACGACGAGGTCGTGAAGCGAGTCGCACTCGGGGGTGGCGTACTCGGGGTGCGAGCCGACGTCGAGGTACAGGCGCGCCCCGTTGCCGAGGAACACGTTGGAGCTGCGCCCCCACGACACCACCCGGCGGAACAGGTAGCGGGCCACCTCGTCGGGGCTGAGCCGGCGGTGGCCGCGCAGCGTGCAGGTGACGCCGTACTCGTTCTCGATGCCGAAGACGCGCCGCTGCATGCCGCCAAGCTAACCGCGCCCGCCCCGCCCACGTCGCTGTTTGCCGGACGCCCAGGCGGGCTAGGCGATGAGCGCGGCGATCTCGTCGTCTTCGAGGCGACGGAAGGCGCGCCGGGCGCCGTTGCGCTCCAGCACCGCCACCTCCAGCTCCTCGGCGGTCAGCTCGCGGTCGCCTGCGAGCGCCTGCACGGCGCGGCTCAGCCCCTCGGCGAGGCTCGGGCGCTCGGCCGGCTCGCCGAAGCGCTCGCGGATCACCTCGGTCTCGCCGCCGAGCACCACCCAGAGGTGCTCGTCCATCACGGTGCCGTCGTAGAGGATGTGGAAGAGCTGGTCGCCGGCTTCGTCGTCTGCGATCTCGGCGACCAGGATCTCCACCTCCATCGGCTTGAGATCGTGCGTGAAGATCTGGCCCAGGCTCTGGGCGTACTGGTTGGCGAGGCTGCGGGCGTCGACGTCCTCGCGGCTGAAGGCGTAGCCCTTCATGTCGGCGTGGCGCACCCCGGCGATGCGGAGCTGGTCGAACTCGTTGTACTTGCCGACACCGGCGAAGGCGATGCGGTCGTAGATCTCGCTGATCTTGCGCAGCGTGGACGAGCGGTTCTCGGCGCAGATGGCGATGCCCTCGTCGTAGCAGAAGGCGACCAGGCTGCGCCCCCGCGCGATGCCCTTGCGGGCGTAGTCTGCGCGGTCCTTCATGAGCTGCTCAGGGGCGACGTAGAAGGGCATGTTCACGGCCGGGCCTCCTCGTCTCGGGCCGGGCGGGCGCCGGCGGTGCGGGCACGGCGGCGCTCGATCAGGGCGTCGGTGCGCACCGCCAGGTCGGCGTCGTCGAGGCGCTCATAGCCGGACGCCTCGATCACGGCCACCACCGGGTAGATGCCCCGCACCGGGTCCGGCCCGCCGGTGGCGGAGTCCTCCTCGGCGGCCTCGTAGAGGGCCTCCAGTGCCAGGTCGGTGGCCTCGCCCGCGCTCATCGCCGCCCGGTGGCCGAGCTTGAGCACGGTGCCGGCGTGCAGGCTGCCCGAGCCCGCCCCGGCGTGGTCGGCTTCCTCGTAGCGGCCGCCGGTGATGTCGAACTCGAAGAGCCGGCCCTCGCCGCGGGCCAGGTCGTAGCCGGCGAAGATCGGCACCACCAGCATGCCCCGCATGGCCGCGGGCAGGTTGGAGCGGATCATCTGGCTGAGCTGGTTGGCCTTGCCCATCAGCGACAGGGTCGTCCCCTCGACCTTCTCGTAGTGCTCCAGCTGGAGCTGAAACAGCCGCACCATCTCCACGGCAGGGCCCGCCGCGCCCGCGATGGCGACGCCGCTGTGGCGGTCCGCCGGGAACACCTTCTCCAGCGAGCGGTGGCTGATCAGGTTGCCCGACGTGGCCCGGCGGTCGCCGGCGAGCAGCACGCCGTCTGCGTAGCGGATGGCCACGCAGGTGGTGCCGTGGCGGTAGTCCTCGGCTGCGGGCACCCCGTCGGCGCCGAGGCCCTGGGCGAAGCCGCTGCGGCGCAGCAGCTCGGCGAAGTCCGGCCCCGGGTCGTCGGAGACCCCGAAGAGCGGCAGGTTCACTGCCCGCCCTTTTGGATGTAGCTCTTGACGAAGTCCTCGGCGTTGGACTCGAGCACCTCGTCGATCTCGTCGAGCAGATCCTCGAGCTCGGCCTTGATCTCGGCGCCGCGCTCGGATCCCGCCGGCGCCTCGGCATCGGCGGTCTCGGTCTCGGCGGTCCGGGGCTTGCGCCTCTGCTCTTGTTCGGCCATGTGCGCTCCCGTTGTGGGCTTGGGGACTGTTCAGCCGCCCAGACGCCCGAGCATGTCCAGCGCCGAGCCGGCCTCGTCGAACAAGTTACCCACGTGCGCTGCGGTCCCGCGCATCGGCTCCATCATCGGGACCCTGCGCAGGCTGTCGCCGCCCACGTCGAAGACGATGGAGTCCCAGTTGGCCGCCACCACCTGCTGGGGGTAGTGCTCCACGCACTTGCCGCGGAAATAGGCGCGGGTGTCGTGCGGAGGCTCGGTCGTGGCCGCGGCGGCCGCCGAGTCGTCGACGAGACGCTCCAGGCCGGCCCGCCAGGCCAGTCCCTTGCCGGGCCGCAGGTCTGAGTACTGGATGTCGATGGCCCGCAGCCTGGCGTCGCCCCAGTCGAGCCCGTGGCGCTCCCGGTAGCCCTCCACGAGGCGGTACTTGGCTACCCAGTCGAGGCGGTCGGCCAGCGACATCGGGTCGGTCTCCAGCGCCGACAGCACTTCCTCCCAGCGCGCCAGCACCAGCTCGGCCACCTCGCCGCCGAGGTGCTCGGCGCCGTTGGACTCGACGTGCTTGCGGGCCAAATCCAGCAGCTCCCACTGCACCTCCAGGGCGGTCGCGGTGCTGCCGTCGGCGAGCCCGAGCGGCTCGCTGAGGCTGAGGTCGTGCGAGATGCGGCGCATGGCGGCCACGGGCGCCTCTATCGCCAGTCCCGGCCCGATGGCGTCGTCCTCGATGAGCGCCAGCACCAGCGCCGTGGTGCCGACCTTGAGCAGCGTGGCGACCTGCGACGGGTTGGCGTCGCCGGTGATCACGTGCAGCCTGCGGTACTTGCGGGCATCGGCGTGGGGCTCGTCGCGGGTGTTGATGATGGGCCGCTTCAGGGTCGTCTCCAGGCCGACTTCCTCCTCGAAGAAGTCGGCTCGCTGGGTGAGCTGGAAGACGGTCTCGTCGGTGCGCCTGCCCGGCAGCTCGGCGCCGACCTTGCCCGCGCCGGTGTAGATCTGGCGTGTCAGCAGGTGGGCGGTGGCGTGGGTGACGATGCGCCCGAAGGGCACCGCACGGTCGAGGAGGTAGTTCTCGTGGCAGCCGTAGCTGTTGCCCTTGCCGTCGGAGTTGTTCTTGTAGAGGACGATCTCCTCGCCCTCGGGCAGCAGCCGGTTGGCGGCGGCCATCGACTGCACGGCGATCAGCTCGGCGGCCCGGTCGTAGAGCACCGCCGACAGGGCATCGGCGCACTCCGGGGTGGAGATCTCGGGATGGGCGTGGTCCACGTAGTAGCGGGCGCCGTTGGTCAGCACGGCGTTGACCAGATGGGTCTCCACCGCCGGGGTCAGGGCGCCGGTGGGCACGAAGCCCCGGGCGTCGGTGCCGGGGCTCTCGTCGGTGAAGTCCCAGGCGATCACGTCCGAGCGGCTGTCGGTGCGGTAGCCGGCATCGGCGAGGTAGGCGTTGATGAGCACCGACGACGCCGTGATCGGGTTGGGCTCGGGCGCGCCGCGGTGAACGATGCCGTACTCGGTCTCGATGCCCAGCGTCTTGACGATCGCCACGCGCCCGACACTACTGCCGCTGCGGGCCGCTGCTGCGGGCCGGCTCGCCCGCAGCCGGCAATGCAGCATCAGGCCAGGCCATGCTGCACCAGGCCGCCCGCCGCCGGATGGCAGGATCGGGTGCCGGGCGACGTGGGCTACAGGATCTGCGACAGGAACAGCTTGGTGCGCTCCTCTTCGGGGTTGGTGAAGAAGTGCTCGGGCGTGCCGACCTCGACGATCTGGCCCTCCTCCATGAAGATCACCCGGTCGGCCACCTCGCGGGCGAAGCCCATCTCGTGGGTGACGACCATCATGGTCATGCCCGAGCGCGCCAGCTCCTTCATCACGTCGAGCACCTCCTTGATCATCTCGGGGTCCAGCGCCGAGGTGGGCTCGTCGAAGAGCATCACGCGGGGCTCCATGGCCAGCGCCCTCGCTATGGCCACCCGCTGCTGCTGGCCGCCGGAGAGCTGGCCGGGGTACTTCTCGGCCTGCTCGGGGATGCCGACGCGCTCCAGCAGGCCCTGCGCCAGCGCCAAGGCCTCCCCGCGGGGCTTCTTGCGCACCCAGATCGGCGCCAGGGTGATGTTGTCGATCACGGTGAGGTGCGGGAACAGGTTGAACTGCTGGAACACCATGCCCACCTCGGAGCGGATGGTGTCGATGTTGCGCAGGTCGTTGGTGAGCTCCACGCCGTCGACGATGATCTGGCCGTCCTGGTGGGCCTCGAGGCGGTTGATGCAGCGGATCCAGGTGGACTTGCCCGACCCGGACGGCCCCAGCACCACCACCACCTCGCGTTCCTTGATGGTGGCGGTCACGCCGTTGAGCGCTTGGAAGTCGCCGAACCACTTGTCGACGCCGCGGCACACGATCATGTCGTCGCGCGCGGCTAGCTCGTCGGACACCGCGGTGGTCGCGTCGCTGATGTTCATGGCCGGGCCTCCCCGTGGATACTGCCAACACTAGATCGCACGGCGCTCATCGCTCCCCCCGCCGGGCGCAGCTCGCCGTTCCCCGCCGGTCGCCCTGTCGCCTTCATCGCTCCCCCACCCCGAGGCGCTTCTCCAGCGACTGGCTGTACTTCGACATCGAGTAGGCGAACACCCAGTAGACGATGGAGATGAACAGCAGCGCCTCGCGCTTGGAGCCCAGGAACTCCGACTGGGCGGGTATGGCCCGGTTGGCGATGAACAGCAGGTCGAACACGCCGATGATCGACAGCAGCGAGGTCTCCTTGAAGGTGGCGATCGTCTGGCCGACCAGCGGCGGGATCGAGACCCTCAGGCCCTGCGGCAACACGATGAACGAGGTGCGCTGCCCGGTGGTGAGCCCCAGGGCATCCGCGGCCTCGTACTGGCCGCGGCGCACCGCCTGCAGGCCGCCGCGCACGTTCTCGGCGAGGTAGGCGGCGCTGAACAGCACGAAGCCGACGGTGACCGCGGCGAGGTTGCCGATGTCCATGCCCTCGGGCAAGAACAGCGGGAGGATGTTGGCCATGAAGAACAGGATCGTGATCAGCGGGATGCCGCGCACGCTCTCGATGAACGCCGTGCACAGCACCCTGAAGATCGGCATCTTCGAGGTGCGACCCAGCGCCAGCAGCACGCCGAGCGGGAACGAGAAGACGAGCGTGAACACGGCCACGAACACGGTCACCCCGAAGCCGCCGAGGAAGCCCTCGCTGGGGGTCTCCACGGTGCTCGGCGAGTTGACCAGCGTGACCAGGTAGTGGAACAGCGAGCTGGCGATCAGCCAGCCCCAGACCAGGCGCATCCGCTGGCGGCGCTCGGTGCTGGCGAAGTTGGGCGCGGCCAGGGCGAACAGGGCGAGGATGGCAAAGCCGATACGGGCCTTCTGCAGCATCGGGTACCAGCCCGCGAAGGCCGCCACCCAGTTGAAGGCGGCGAACAGCACCAGCGCCACGGCGATCACCCGGCCCAGCTCGCCGATGCCCGCCCGGGTCAGCGCCCACAGCGCCGCCGCGCCGCCCAGGCCGAAGGCCAGCGCCATCGGCAGGTCGGTGCTGTAGACGTGGTCCCAGTCGATCATCGGGTCGCGCAGCACCACCCAGTAGATGGCGAACGGGCTCAGCACCCAGAGCAGGCCGAGCACGGGCTTGGCGGCGGCGGCGAGCGTCCGCTGATGCAGCATGCGGGCCAGGGCGTAGCTGCCGACCAGCAGCACAAGCATCACCGTCCAGGGGCCTTTGGTGGTGGCCGACACGGTGGCATCGGGCAGCGCCACGAAGCCGTCGTCTGCGCTGAACGTGTAGGCGCCCCAGGGGTATACCCAGGCGCTCAGCACCGCCAGCGCTGCGCCGCCGAAGAACACCCAGATGCCCGCCACGCTGGTCTTGCGGCGGCGCTCTTCGCCCAGGCCGTACCAGAGCAGAGCCCCCGCCGCGAAGAGCACCACGGCGAGCAGCCACCAGCCGGCGCGGTCTCTCATCGCCTCGCCGAAGGACTCGCGCCACGGGCTCTCGATCTCGGGTCGCAGCGCCCAGGGCCCGAGCATGAACAGCACCAGCCAGAGCCCTCCCGAGGCGGCGCCGAGGGCCGCGGCGAAGCGGTCGATGCGGTCGGTTGCGGCGTGGGTGACGCCGAGCCAGTTGCGCGCCCGGGCGGTGGCCAGCCGCACGGCGATGGCCGCCAGCGCCCCGACGACGGCCAGCACGCCCCAGATGCCCGCCCCGCCGCCTGCGTCGACACCATCGGGGATCTCGTTCAGGATCAGCGAGCCGTCTGCGTCGAGATGGGCGCTGGGCTCGCGCAGCACGATGCAGACGGCCACGGCTACGCCTGCGGCCATCAGCGCCGTGGCCAGGCGCTTGGCGGGGACCATGCCCTGGCGGCGGGCCAGCCCCAGGCTCAACCCGGCCAGCACCGCGACCACGCCGATCGACACCCAGACCCGTGCGTACTGCTCGGACGGATAGGCCTGGGTGAACAGCAGGCGCAGGTTGAAGCGCACCGAGGGCCAGTCGCGCTGCTCGCTGAACGTGAACTGCAGCAGGCCGCGCCCGATCAGAAGCATCAGCCAGGCGCCGACGATCGTCATCAGGCCGCTGCCGAAGCTCGAGAACAGGTTGCGGGCCAGCCACTGGCGAGGCGTCAGGCTCGGAACCTCGGGCGGCAGCGACGGCTCGTCGTCGGCGTGGGCGAAGATCTCCTCGATGTTGCGCCCGGGGCCTGCGCCGAAGGTGCCGATGTCGGTCATCTCAGCGCTCCACGATCCGCAGACGGACGTTGAAGAAGTTGACGACCACCGAGATGGTCAGCGAGCAGGCCAGGTAGAAGCCCATCCAGATGGAGAACACCTCCAGGGTCTTGCCGGTCTGGTTGAACACGGTCTGGCCGACCTGCACAAGGTCCGAGTAGCCCACCGCGATGGCCAGCGAGGTGTTCTTGGTGAGGTTCAGGTACTGGTTGCCAAGCGGCGGCAGGATCACCCGCAAGGCCTGGGGCAGCACCACCAGGCGCAGCATCGTCAGGCGCCTCAGCCCGACCGCCTGGGCCGCCTCGGTCTGGCCCTTGGGCACTGCCAGGATGCCGCCGCGCACGATCTCGGCGATGAACGCCGCGGTGTAGAGGACCACCCCGAAGTACACCGACGCCAGGCCCTGGGAGAAGTTGAGACCGGCCGGGCCGTAGTTGGGGAACCTGCCGGGCTGCACGATGTCGGGGCGCATGGCGTTGACGGGGATGCCGTCTCGGCCGTTGCCGAACTTGTCGCCGAGCACCACGAACAGGTCGCTGCCGGAGTTGACGATCCAGCTCGCCAGGCCCGGCCAGCCGAACACCACCACGGCGCACGCGGCCAGCGCGCCGAAGCCCGCGAAGATCATCCTGAACCAGTCGTCGTCGCTGAGCTTGGCCAGGCCCGCGGGGGTCCGCCTTCGGTTGAGGAAGCGGCGGCTCCAGAGGACCCAGACGGCGACGGCCGCCGTGCACAGCACGATCTGCACCACGCCCGGCGGCAGCGCCTCTATGCCGTCGGCGACGGCGTGGAAGACGCCGCCGAGGAAGCCGAATACGGGATGGGCGAACCAGCCGACCGCAGCGAAGACGGCGACGACTGCGAGGCCGCTGAGCAGCGGATAGGTCAGCCGGCCGGTGGCGGACTGCACCGCCCTGCGTCGCCTGGCAACGAAATGGCCGACGACCATGCCGATGATCACGAAGACCATCCACTGGTAGAAGCCGTCGCCGATGAAGATCCGCGGTATCGACAGCCCCTTGTTGGACAGGTGGATCCAGCCGTGTACCGGACCCTGGTCCAGCGACACCCGGCCCAGCGAGGCGATCACCGCGAAGATGAACACGATCTGCACCAGCAGCGGCACGTTGCGGATCGCCTCGATGTAGGCGCTGGCGAGCCGCGAGACGATCCAGTTGCTAGACAGCCGGCTGACGCCGACGATCACGCCCAGCACGGTGGCCAAGGCGATGCCCGCGATCGACAGCCGGATGGTGTTGACCATGCCGACCCACAGCGCCCGGCCGCCGGTGTTGGGGCTGGTGTCGATGCCCTCGGAGAGGTCGAAGCCGGGGTCGACGGAGAGGAAGTCGTAGCCGGTGTTGATGTCGTTGGCGGCGAGGTTGTCCGCGGCGCGGGTCACCGAGAAGAACAGCGCGCCGACGACGAGCAGCAGGGTGACGACCTGCACCAGCCACTTGACGACTGTGGCGTCACGGTAGAACGGCGGTCTCGCCGAGGCCTGCGACGCCAGTGTCTCCTCAGCGGTGTCGCTCACCGTGCGAGTCCCCCGGCTCGTTGCGGCTCGTGATGGACGCGAGGGCTGGGAGCGCGGGCATCGGCCCCCAGCCCTCTAGTCGAGTTGTGTCCGGGATCACCCGAACGGGTCGGGTGCGGCCGATCAGCGCGCCGGCGGCGCGTAGATCAGGCCTCCCTCGGTCCAGGCGGCGTTCGCCGAGCCCTCGCGGGTGAGGCCCACAGGACCCAGGTGACGCACGTAGACGTCGTTGTAGTTGCCGACCTGCAAGATGACCTGCAGGAAGGCATCGGCGTTGAGGCCCATCAGGGTCTGCAGCTCGCCCTCGCCGCCCAGCAGGCGACCGGCCTCGGCGTCGGGCGGACTGGCCGCCATGGCCTCGGCGTTGCTCTGGTCGATGCCCTTCTCATCGGCGATGATCATGGCGTAGACCGTCCAGTTGACGACATCGGCGAACTGCGAGTCGTTCTGGCCGTACGTCGGGCCCAGCGGCTCCTTGGAGATCGGCGTCGCCGGGAAGATCACCCATTCCTGACCGTCGGGCTGCTGCTTGGCCTTGCGGCCGACCAGGCCCGAGCCGTCGGTGGTGATCACGTCGCAGGCGCCGTCGATGAAGTTCTGGGTGACCACGTCGAAGTCCTCGAAGGTGGTGAGGGTGATCGTGATGCCGGCGGCGTCGGCGGCATCGGCGATGTTCTTCTCGGTGGTGGTGCCCGCGTTGGTGCACACTGTCGCGCCGTCGATGTCGGCCACGCCGGAGCTGCCGGAGAAGTCGTCTCCCGCACGGGCCATGAGCTGCTGGCCGTCGTAGTAGGTGGTCGGGCCGAAGTCCATGCCCACGTCTGTGTCGCGGCTCTGGGTCCAGGTGGTGTTGCGCATCAGCACGTCGACCTCGCCGGTCTGCACGGCGGTGAAGCGCTCCGCTGCGGTGAGGGCAACGAAGTTCACGGCCTCGGCGTCGCCGAGGATGGCAGCCGCCACGGCACGGCACATGTCGGCGTCGAAGCCGACCTGGCTGCCGTCGGGCTGGGTCTCCGAGAAGGCCACGGCCGCACCGCTGACACCGCAGTTCAGCTCGCCTCGCTCCTTGATGGCGTCGAGCAGGCCGCCCTCCTGGGTAGTGACGACGACATCCTCGGAGTCGCCCGAGTCGCCGTCGTCGCCGGCAGCGGCGGCATCGCCGTCGTCTCCGGAGTCGCCGTCGTCGCCGGAATCACCGGAGTCGCTGTCGCCTGCGTCGGCGTCGCTGCTGGTCTCGTCGTCGTCGCCGCCGCAGGCTGTGGCGATCAGCGTGAAGCCGAGCAGCACCGCGAGAAGGCGAAGAAGGTACCGATTGCGCATGGAATCTCTTTCTGTAGAGGTCGCGTCCGACGGGTTTCGTGCGGACCCCGCTGACGATAAGGCCGCCGCAGCCCAACCGCAACGGCCTCAGCGAGAATCCGGCGCCGCCGCTGCGAGGCGCCGCCGCCCTTGGACCCAGGCGGTCCCAGGCGCCGCCCCTGTGCCCAGGCGGTCCCGGGCGCCGCGGCCACTGCGGCGTCGCGGCTCTAGGGGAAGATGCCTCGCATCGAGTACACCGTGCTCAGCAGCTCGGAGGCCTCGACGTAGGCGGCGTGGCGGCGGCTGCAGGCGCGCCGCTCCCGCTGGGCCGACACCCGGTCGCAGGCATCCCAGATGGTGTTGCGCAGGCGGGTGTCCACGTCCGCCGCGGACCAGTTGTCGCTGGTCTTGTTCTGCACCCACTCGTAGTAGGAGACGACCACTCCCCCGGCGTTGCACAGGATGTCGGGGATCACGTGAACCCCGCCGTCCTCGAGCACCGCGGACGCATCGGCGGTGACCGGACCGTTGGCGGCCTCCAGCACCACTGAGGCGCGCACCTTCTCCACGTTCTCGGCGGTGATCTGAGCCTCCAGGGCGGCGGGGATCAGCACGTCCACGTCGAGCGCGAATAGCTCCTCTGCGCTGATCATGTCGCCGTCGGGATAGCCGGCTACGCCGCCGTTCTCGAGCGACCAGCGCTTCAGCTTCTCCACGTCGAAGCCCGCTTCGTTGTGGATCGAGCCCGACAGGTCGGCGATGCCCACGATCTGCATGCCCAGCTCCGCCAGGGCCAAGGCGGCATGCGAGCCGACGTTGCCGAAGCCCTGGATGGCGACCTTCTGGCCGCTCAGGGTGTGGTCGAGCTCGCCGTAGAGATGGCGCAGCGCATAGGCGGCGCCGCGGCCGGTGGCGGAGTCGCGGCCCAGGCTGCCCCCGAGCTCGACCGGCTTGCCGGTCACCACCCGGCGCCCGCCGGTGCGCCCGCCGGGGCCGCGGCCGTTGACGTAGGCGTCCATGATCCAGCCCATGATCTGGGCGTTGGTGCCCATGTCGGGTGCAGGGATGTCGTGCTCGGGGCCGATGTTCTCGCCCAGGGCGTGGGTGAAGCGCCGCACCACCCGCTCCATCTCGCCGATCGAGAACGACCGAGGGCGCATCGCCACGCCGCCCTTGGCGCCGCCGAAGGGCAGGCGCACCAGGGCGCACTTGAAGGTCATCCAGGTGGCCAGCGCCCGCACCTCGTTGAGGTCGACCGACTCGTGGAAGCGCAGGCCGCCCTTGAACGGGCCGAGCACGTTGTTGTGCTGGATGCGGTAGCCCTGCAGGATCTCGTAGTCGCCGCTGTCGCGCCGCACCGGGAAGTTGACGATGATCTCGTTCATCGGCTCCGAGAGGATGCGCCGCACCTTGTCGGGCATGTCGATGTCGGAGGCGGCGGCCTCCACGTTGGCCGCGGCTTCGCGGTACAGGCTCTTGCTCTTGCGGCTCATCTGGGCCTCGGCTTCGTGGTGCTTGCGGTGATGGCGGGACTTGCGTGGGCTGGCGGCGGCTCGGGCGGCGACGGCGGCTCTGCGGCTGGGCGACGGCGGCTCTGCGGGCGGCTCTACAGGTACTGCCCGGTGGCCACCGAGTCGATGCTCTTGCCGCCGATTCCCGGCTCGTCGTCGTTGCCGATCAGGGTGCGCACGTAGACGATCCGCTCGCCCTTCTTGCCGGAGATCTTGGCCCAGTCGTCGGGGTTGGTGGTGTTGGGCAGATCCTCGTGCTCCTTGAACTCCTGGCGGATCGAGGCCAGCAGGTCGGCGGTGCGGATGCCGCGGCTGCCGCCGCCGATCTCGCGCTTGATGGCGAGCTTCTTGGCGCGGCGCACGATGTTCTCGATCATCGCCCCCGAGGAGAACTCCTTGAAGTACATGATCTCCTTGTCGCCGTTCTGGTAGGTGACCTCCAGGAAGCGGTTGTCCTCGTGCGTGCCGTACATGTCGCGCACGGTGTCCTCGATCATGGCCTGCACTGCCTTGTCGGGGTCGCCGCCGCCTATGCCCTCCACGGTCTCGGGGTCGATCGGCAGATCGCTGGTCAGATAGCGCGAGAAGATCGACACCGCGGCCTCGGCGTCGGGCCGCTCGATCTTGATCTTCACGTCGAGGCGGCCGGGCCGCAGGATCGCCGGGTCGATCAGATCCTCGCGGTTGGAGGCACCGATCACGATCACGTTGCGCAGCGCCTCCACGCCGTCGATCTCGGCGAGCAGCTGGGGCACGATGGTGCTCTCGATGTCGGAGCTGATGCCGCTGCCGCGGGTGCGGAACAGCGACTCCATCTCGTCGAAGAACACGATCACCGGCCAGCCCTCCTCGCTCTTCTCGCGCGCCCGTTGGAAGACCAGGCGGATCTGGCGCTCGGTCTCGCCGACGTACTTGTTCAGCAGCTCAGGGCCCTTGATGTTCAAGAAGAAGCTGCGGGCCTCGCGGTCGCCGGAGACCTCGGTCACCTTGCCGGCGAGGCTGTTGGCCACCGCCTTGGCGATCAGCGTCTTGCCGCAGCCCGGCGGGCCGTACAGCAGGATGCCCTTGGGCGCAGGCAGGCTGTAGTCGGCGAACAGCGCCTGATGGATGAACGGCAGCTCCACGGCGTCGACAATCTGCTCGATCTGCTCGTCGAGGCCGCCGACATCGAGATAGCTGACGTCGGGCACCTCCTCGAGCACCAGATCCTGCACCTGCGGGCGGTGCAGGCGCTCCAGCACCATCTGGGCGCGCACGTCGACCAGCACGGTGTCGCCGCTGCGCAGCGGCTGGGATTTGGCGGCCTCGCCGAGCTCGACGACGCGCTCCTCGTCGGCCCGGCCCACGATCATGACCCGCTCGCCGTCGTCGAGCAGCTCCTTGACGGTGGCGATCTCGCCGCTGCGGTCGGGGCCGCGGGCCAGCACCACGTTGAACGACTCGTTGAGCGCCACCTCCTGGCCCGGCGCCAGCTCGCCGGCGAGGTCGGGATGCACGCAGACCCGCATCTTGCGGCCCCCGGCGTGCACATCGACGGTCTCGTCGTCGTTCACGGCGAGCACGGTGCCGTAGCCGCTGGGCGGCTGGATCAGCTTGTCGACCTCGTCGCGCAGGGCTGCGATCTGCTCGCGGGCCTCGCGCAGCGTGTAGCTGAGCTTCTCGTTCCGCGACACCGCCTTGGAGAGCTTGCTGCGGGTCTCACCGAGGCGCTCCTCGAGCTCGTGGGCGCGCTTGGGCGAGTCCTTCAGGCGGCGGCGCAGCTCGGTGATCTCGTCCTCGAGCCCGGCGACGCTCAGGCGCAGCCCGCGGATCTCGTCGGCCTGCTTCTCGGCAGCGCTCAAGTCGCCTGAGTCGTCCACTGGCTCCTCCCGGTCGTGCAGGCCCGGTACGGTCGGCCGCTGCCTGCGGGCTCACACAATAGACCCGTCGCGAGGCGTGCCGGGATCTTTGCCGCGACGGATGCACCGTTTCGTCCGGCCCGCGCTATACACTCGGGTACAGATCAGGGCTCGGGCAACAGGCCCAGGCAGCCCGCGAGGTCAACAAGAGGACACATGAAGGTTTGGATCGACCAGGATCTCTGCACCGGCGACGGTCTCTGCGAGGAGATCGCCCCCGACGTGTTCACGCTGCTCGACGACGGGCTCGCCTATGTCCGCGAGGGCGACACCATCTTCTCGGACCCCGGCGGTCCCGACGGCCTCGCCAACGTCCCCGCCGGCCAAGAGGAAGCGACCATCGAGTCCGCCGAGGAATGCCCCGGCGAGTGCATCTTCATCGAGGTCTGAGCAAAGCCTGAGCCGCCGCCGGCTCAGCAGGCGGGGCACCGCTCAACAGGCGGGGACGACCGTCTCGGGATCGCGCCCCGCGGCGATGAGCTCCGCCAGCACCTCTGCACGGGTGGCGTAGCCGACGCCTGCGTCGCGGCGGGTGGCGGCAAAGACGATCCCCACGACCTGGCCCTCGGAGTTGACCAGGGCCGCGCCCGAGTCGCCG
Source organism: Acidimicrobiales bacterium (assembly GCA_965214285.1). Classification (GTDB taxonomy): domain Bacteria; phylum Actinomycetota; class Acidimicrobiia; order Acidimicrobiales; family Aldehydirespiratoraceae. Next base: position 2,192,544 of record OZ243946.1, on the reverse strand, counting down.
GGCTCCACCTCTGCGGCCAGCAGCCAGGAGCGCCGCTCGACGCGCTCGGCCTGATCGCCTGTGGCCACCGCCTCGATGCGCACCGTGATCGGCCGGTCGATGCGGTACGGCGTGGGGTCGAAGGTCAGCTCGTCGTCCCAGCCCAGCAGCGCGCCCACGTCGCCGTCGGCTGCGCCGCCCAGCGGCAGCGCCTCGAAGGCCGCCGAGCGCACCTCCAGCAGCGCCAGGTCGGCGGCGGCGTCGAAGGCCACGGGCAGCGCCGTCATCGACAGGCCGTCGCTGCCGCTGAGGGTGATCTCGCCGAGGCCCACGATCGTGTGGGCGGTGGTGGCGACGAGGTCGGGGGCCACGGCGAACCCCGAGCCCTCCGAGACCCGCCCGCAGGCGATGCCGCTCACGTGGACCGTGGACCGCGCCAGCGCGTCGCGCAGCTCGTCGCTGAGCCCGTCGTGGTCGGGCGGCGGCCCCGGGTCGGGCGGGTTGTCGAGCGGCGCCCGGTCCGGCGCTTCGTCGGGCGAGGCATCCGGGAGCGTGCCGCCGCCGTCGGGGGTCGCGTCAGCTCTGTCGGGCGAAGCGGTGCCGTTGCCATCCACGAGCCCGCCGCTGCCGCAGCCGCCGACGCAGGCAGCGGCAACAAGGGCGCCGGCGCACAGCAAACGCATGGCCGGCCGGTGCAGTGTCGACCGGGGCGCAGCCGAGCGGCGCAGCCCAGGCCGACGCCGTGCAGGCCAGGCGCGCCGGCGCGACCGTGCGGCGTTCATTCGGCGAGCAGGCGGGCGTGGGTCAAGAAGCCGGTGTGGGCGACCATGCGATGGTCGGGGCGCACCGCGGCATTCTCGATGTGCCAGTGCCGCTGCAGCACTTCCAGGGTCTCGGCGACGCCGAACCGCGAGTCCTCCAGCGCCTCGCGGAGCCGCTGCGCCTGCACGATGCTGGGCACATAGGCCAGAAAGATGCCGCCGGGCCGCAGCGCCGTCTCGGCGTGGGGCACCACCTGCCAGGGCTCGGGCAGGTCCAGCACGATGCGGTCCAGGCCCGCTGCGTCGATCCCCTCGTAGACGTCGCGGATCTCGGTGCTGTAGCGCGCCAGCGCCTCGGCGCCGCAGAAGCGCTCCACGTTGCGCCGTGCCCGCTGCTCGAAGTCGTCGCGCAGCTCGTAGCCGACGATCTCGGCGCCTGAGCGCAGCAGCGCCATCGACAAGGCGCCCGAGCCCACCCCGGCCTCGAGCACCCTCACCCCTGCATGGATGTCCGCGAGCACCAGGATCGGCCCGATGTCCTTGGGGTAGACGACCTGCGCGCCGCGGGGCATCTTCAGCACCACGTCGGTGAGCGCCGGCCGCAGCGCCACGAAGGCCATGCCGTGCGAGCTGCGCAAGGTGCGGCCCTCGTCTTGCCCGATGATCTCGTCGTGGGCGAGCACGCCCGCGTGGCAGTGGAACTGCCCGCCGGTCTCGAGGTCGAAGAGATACCTGCGCCGCTTGCGGTCCACCAGCAGCACCGGCTCGCCGGCCTGCAGCGGCCCGCGGCGGCTCAGCGCAGTCAGCGCTGCCGTTTCGGGGTGCCCGCCCGAGGGCTGATCTCGGGGCTCCGCCGGCAGTGAGTGCTCGTCTTCGCCAGTGGAGGCGTCGCCCTCACCTGTCGGGGGCAAGATGGCGGATCTCCAGGGTCTCGCCGGGGCGCAGCGGCTCGGAGTAGTGAACCGGCTTCTCGCCGCGCTTGGCGACCCGCCCCGCGAAGCGGATCACCTGCAGGCCCGCGAACACGGCCAGCCAGGCCCGGCTGCCGCCGACGAGGCCTCGCCGCTTGGCGGTGTCGCCGAGCCCTCGGGTCCACCTGCCGATCGCCGCGACGGCCATCAGATGCGCCTGATCTCCACGACCGTGGAACGAGTTGCGCCGACCCTCCGGCCCAGGAAGTAGGCGACCACCACCACGCCCACCGCAGCGCCGACGATCAACGGCGCCCATTGCAGCGCCTTGGACTTCACGGTCGATTCCACGTCGCCCGCGAAGCGCCGGAACGAGTCCTCCAGGTCTGCGGGGGTGATCCGCTCGGCGTCGGGATCCTCGCCAGGCTGCGCGGCCATCACAGCGTCTTGCGGTTGATGCGCAGCGCCAGGGCCACCATGGCGATCAGCAGCACCACGAGCGTGATCGCATAGGGCAGCCACGACAGGTTGCCATGGGTCCAGCTCCCGGTCTCGGTCTGCAGGGCGCGCAGCACCGCCAGACTCAGCGACACCGAGCCGAGCATCAGCAGCAGGCTGCCGGCGATGCCGTAGCCGAGCCAGCGCGGCACCTTGCGCAGCGGGTCGACAAGCTCCTGAGTGGCATATGCCTTGATCTGATCGACGAGCTCCACGGCCCCAACGTTACCCACCCTCAGAGCCGCCCAGCGCCCGAGCGTGCGCTCACGGCACCGGGTCGAGCGGCGAGAGCTCCTCGATGTCTGGCCCGTAGGGGTAGCCGGTGACCGTGGCCAGCAGCGCCGCCTGCAGCGCATTGCAGGGCTCGTACGGGCCGGCCGGCTCGGTGCCCTCGGGTGCGTCGTCGGCAACGCTCAAGCGCCCCGGGTCCTCGGCCATCATGACGAACGCCAGGACGTCGCCGTTGGCGGCCGTGTAGCGCCCCACCAGGCCCGTGGTGGTGTCGTCCGAGGAGGCGTAGACGCTCAGCTCGCCGTCGCCTGCCGGCGCGCATTCCGCGACCGTGCTCTGCGCTGCCGCCGGCAGGATCATCCCTGCGGCGTCGTCTGCGTCGTCGATGGCTGCGAACAGCATCTCGCAGGTGTTGCGGTTCAGGTCGCTGGTGCCAGAGCCGTCGAGGTAGACGACCGGGCCTCCCGGCGCATAGGGCAGTCCGGCGTCGGTGAAGCCGCCGCTGACCAGCCCGAACAGAGCCTCCTCGCGCAGCGCGCTCTCTCCCTGGCGGATGCCTATCTCCTTGAGCAGCATCTCCGCGGTGGTGGCGTCGACCAGCGAGCGGGCCATGATCTCGGTGAGCGGCGGCGAGTCGAGCACCGCGATCTGACGGCGGTCGGCCAGCTCGGGGGCGGTTCCCGCACGCGGCGAGCGGCGCACCGTGAAGCCGGCCGCCTCGAGGGTGTCGTCGAGCAGGTTGGCCGCGGCCAGCGCAGGGTTGGAGGCGACCTCGTACGCCTCGTCGGGGTCGTCGGACCAGCTCACCACGCCGTTGTTCCACAGCAGCCCCGACAGCGGGCCGATGCCGGCTGCGCGGGCGTCGGCTCGGGTCCACACGGTTCCGAGGTTGCCCTCCTCGGGGTCGCGGTGGGTGACGCCCACGTAGCTGCGCTCCACCGGCGAGTACTTGGTCTCGTCTCCGTAGACGCGGCCCACGATCGACTTCACGCCCATCGACTGCAGCTCGGCCACGGCCTCTGCGAACAAGGCGTCGAGATCCGAGAAGGCCCGGCCGTCGCCGAGATGCTCGTTGTAGGCGCGGGTGGACAAAGCGGGGTCTCCCCCGCCGATGATCCAGATGTCGCCGCTGAGCACGCCGTCGTCGCTTATCTGCGGGTTGTCGTCGATGACCACCTCGGTGCGGTAGCCGCTGCCGCCCAGGCGATGCAGGGCGGCGACGGTGATCAGGCGGTGCAGGTCGCCGGGGCGCAGCGAGGCTGTCATGTTGTGCTCGGCGAGCACCTCGTCGCCACGGTGCAGCACCAGGCAGGTGGCATCCGGCGCCTGGTCGATCACGTTGTCGATGGCGCTCTGCAGGAGCTGGCCGCTGAGGGGCTCGCGCAGCCATTGCGGCGCACGGCGGGCGCTGAGAATCGGCGAGCCGGCGGCCGGGTCGTCCGAGACGGTCACTGCGATGCCCGGATCGGAGACCCGGTCGGCGCGGCCCGCCAGCATGGACGCCGTGATCGCCGCGATGAGCAGGGTCGCGGGGAGTATGGCTCTCCTGATCGCAGCCCAGGGGATCCGTCTCATATCAGCGCGAGGCTAGGCGCGCCGGCCCGGCGCTCGTCGTCTCATTGCGAAGCCGCCCGGCTGCTCGGCGCCGACGTCGCGGCAGCGACCGTGGAAGCGGCCGTGGAAGCGGACGTGACAGCGGCGTCGTCGGCCACCGGCTGCAGGGCCGCGAAGAACAGGTCGCGGATGTGCTGCAGGCGGGCGGCCATGGCCTCGGTTCCCAGCGGGTCGCGGCGGATCAGATCCTCGATGAAGGCCACGTCGCTGAAGTACGAGAGAAGCGCGCCGTAGCCGGTGAGCAGCAGCTGCTCGGGGTCGTGGCGACGGAAGCGCCCGGCCTGCATCTCCTTCTCGAAGTAGTCCACGGCGCGCTCGAAGAACGGCTGCAGGGCCACGCCGATCTCGACGTGGCCGGTGCCCTCCTCGGCGAGCGCCTCGCGGCGCACGATGCGCACGAACTCGGGGTTCTCCCGGAAGAAGTCGAAGCCCGCGGTGAGCACGTGCTCCATCTTCTGCCAGCCGTCGCCGTGCGACTCGCTGATCGCAGCCTCGACCCGCTCGTGCCATTCCGCCAGCGCCCGCTCGAAAACCTCGCGGTACATCAGCTCCTTGGTCGGGAAGTGATGCAGCAGGCTCTGGCGACGGATGCCCACCTCGTCGGCGATCATGTTGAGCGACGTGCCATCGAAGCCCCGCTCGGCGAAGCGGTGCCGGGCGGCCTCGATGATCGCCTCCTTGGTGTCGGCAGTCATCAAGCGAGAGCGTAACGGCCTGCGCTGCCCCTGAGCCCGTGCTAGCCCGAGGGCTTATGCCCGGCGCCCGTGCCTCACGGCGTCACCTCGAAGCCTGGCCTCACGATGCCCTCGGCGGCGTCGTAGCACTCGCTCGACTCCAACGGGGCGATGTCGATCAGGTCGTCGCGTGTGGCGCCGTCGGGGACATCGAAGCCCCGTTTGCGCAGGCATTCGATGACTTCGAGCAGCCACTGGGCCTCCTCTTGGGCGGTCGGGGCATTCTGGGTGCTGAACACGATGGCGGTCACTCTGTAATGCTGTTCCCGGCAGTCATCGTTGACCTCCTCGACGGTGGCGTTGTCGAGCACGTCCGAGGACATGCTCAGGGTCTCGCCCCCGCGGGGCTTCAAGAAGTAGTCCTTGACCTCGATGCCGCTGTCCTCAAGGCAGCTGACATAGCTCAGGAAGGCCGCTTCGCGTTCCGCGGCGGTCACCACGCCGTCCTCGAGGTATGGCCGCTGGGCCTCCGTTGCCTCATCGGCGATGAGTCGGTCGATCTCCTGCTGTCCTTGAGCAGGCGGGCCTGTGGTGTCTGTGCCGCCGCATCCAACGAGCAGCACAGCCACCGCCAGTCCCAGGCCGAGGAGCCGCGCTGCCCTACCAGTGCCTAAAGCCCACATAGGGCGGTGGCCCCTCCGGGTCGGCGTTGTGGTCGGTGTAGTTGAAGTCGAGGCCCCAACCGGTGACCGACGCTGATGCGCGGGTCTGACCGTAGCCCGGGGTGTAGTTGCCATCGACCCAGACTCTCACACTGACCTCGGAGCAAGCGCCCCTCCCCCAGGTGATGCCGCGGGCGTAGCCGTCTCGCACCTCGTCGTAGCGGTGATAGCCACGCCACTCGCACCCGTTGTTCTCGACCCAATCGGTGTAGTGCCCGCTCCAGGTCGTTGCCGGCAGAGGCGCCAGCGCCAGCATTGCCGCTAGCACCAGGGCGGTGGCGCTTCTCGGCAGCTTCTTCAGCTTGTTCGGCATGATCTGTTCTCCTGTTCTCTTGGCGTCATGCTCACACGGCTTATGGCCGGCACATGCCCCGATCTTTCACCTGCTGCAGATTTTCTTCGGGAGGACGGCACAGCCGGGCTTTGGCTCGGTTCCGTTGCCGTGTTGAGCGTGCGCTAAGCGTGGGGTCCGGCGCGGTCGCTAGTCTCGGTGGCCGTGCAGATCATCGCCGCCCTGTTCATCGACGAGATCGATCTGCGCCAGGTCGCCGGGCCTTCCACCCGCATCGACCTCAGCGGCATCCAGTTCAGCGCGGTCGCCCCTGCGCCGCTGCCGCTCACCTGGGCGCCGCACCTTGTGGTGATCGTCCGCTGTCCGCCCGACGGCCCCGGCCGCGGCGTGCTGGAGGTGACCTACCACCGAGGCGACGAGCAGATCGCCCGCAACGTGCAGCCCTTCGACGTGGAGCCCGGCAAGTTCACCTACCGGCTGGTGCGCGCCGAGCTCGAGTTCGCCGAGTACGGCAGCGTCGAGGCCCGCTGCCGGCTCGACACCGGCCCGGTCGTCACCGTGCCCTACACGCTGCTGGCGCCGCCTGCGGGCTGAGGCCTCGCTCTGTGCCTATAGTCCCAGCGAGCGCCGGCAAGCAGAGCCCGGCAAGCTGAGCCCGCCAAGCTGGGGCTGACCCGAGGAGGGATCGTTGCACGACTTCGACGAACGTGCGGTGGCCGTGGCCAAGGGGCTCGCCATGGACGCCCCGCACGCCGCCCGCTCCGGCCATCAGGGCACCGCCATGGCCCTGGCGCCGCTGGCGCACGTGCTGTTCAGCCGGGTCATGCGTTATGACCCCGCTGCACCCGACTGGGCCGACCGCGACCGCTTCGTGCTCAGCGCCGGCCACGCCTCGATCCTGCAGTACGCCTTCCTGCACCTCGCCGGGTTCGCAGTATCGGGTGACGACCTGCGCAGCTTCCGCCAATGGGGCTCCAACACGCCCGGCCATCCTGAGGTCGGCCGCACCCCCGGGGTGGAGGTGACCACCGGCCCGCTCGGCCAGGGCATCGCCAACATGGCCGGCATGGCCATCGCCGAGGCGCAGCTGCGCAGCCGCTACGGCAGCGAGCTGTTCGACCATCACGTCTTCGGCATCGCAGGCGACGGCGACCTCTGCGAGGGCATCAGCCACGAGGCCGCTTCGCTGGCCGGCCACCTGGGGCTCGGGCGCATCGTGCTCTGCTACGACGACAACCGGGTCACCATCGACGGGCGCACCGACCTGGCGTTCTCCGACGACACCGCGGCGCGTTTTAGGGCCTACGGCTGGCACGTGATCGAGCTCGGCCGCTCAGGCGAGGATCTCGACGCCCTCGAAGCCGGCCTGCGCGAGGCCATGGCGGTCAGGGACCGGCCGTCGCTGGTGATCCTGCGCACCGTGATCGCAGGCGACGCCGGCAGCTCCGCGGACAGCCCCGCGGCGCACGGCTACGCCATCTTCGACGACGAGATATCCGAGACCAAGGCGCGGCTCGGCCTGCCCGACGAGCCGTTCTGCGTGCCCGACGATCTGCTGGCCGAGTACCGGCGCCGTGCCGCCGCACGGGGCAGCGCCGCCCGCCAGGCTTGGCAGCAGCGCTTCGACGCTTTCGACGGCGACCGCGCCTCGCTGGCAGCGCAGCTCGACGGCAGCGGAGTGGCCGGCTGGCAGGACGCGCTGCCGGTCTTCGAGGCGGGCGAGGAGGTGGCCACCCGCAAGGCCTGCAACGCGGCGCTGCAGGCGCTGGTGCCGGTCGTGCCGGGCCTCAGCGGCGGCGGCGCAGACCTCACCGGCAACACCGGCACCGTGATCGCGGACCACGGCGTGTTCTCCGCGGAGGATCCCGGCGGCCGTCAGATCTACTTCGGGGTGCGCGAGCACGCCATGGGCGCCATAGCCAACGGCATGGCCCTGCACGGCGGTGCGATCCCGGTGGTCGGCACGTTCCTGGTGTTCGCCGACTACATGCGCCCGGCGGTGCGCCTGGCGGCGCTGTCGGAGGCCCGCGTGGTGTTCGTGTGGAGCCACGACTCGGTGGGCGTCGGCGAGGACGGCCCCACCCATCAGCCCGTCGAGCACGTCGCGTCGCTGCGGGCCATCCCCGGGCTGCGGGTGTTCCGCCCCGCGGATGCCAACGAGACCGTGGCCGCCTGGCGCACGGTGCTCGGCTCGCCGGGGCCGACTGCGATCGTGACCTCGCGCCAGAGCCTGCCGGTGCTCGAAGGCACCGCCGGCATCGACATCTCCGCCGGCGGCTACGTGCTGCGCGACGCCGAGGCACCCGATGCGGTGCTGGTGGGCACCGGCAGCGAGGTTTCGGTGTGCCTGGAGGCGGCCGACCTGCTGGCCGAGCGGGGCGTGATCGCGAGGGTGGTGTCGCTTGTGTGCATGGAGCTGTTCGCCGAGGCCGACGCGGCATACCGTCGGCAGGTGCTCCCGGACGGGCTGCCCTCGCTGGCGGTCGAGGCAGGCGTGGCCATGGGCTGGCACGCCCTGGTCGACGACGTGGTGTCGATCGAGCGCTTCGGCGCCTCCGCTCCCGGTGCCACGGTGCTGCGCGAGCTGGGCATCAACGCCGACAACGTGGCCTCCCGCCTGCTGGCGCTGCTGGGCCGCTCCGCCGAGCAGTCGGCCGCCCGGCCCGCAGAGCCGGCGCTGCCATGAGCCGGTCTGAACCATGAGCAGGCCTGGGCCGTGAGCCGCCTCGTCGATCTCTTCGCCCGGCATCAGCAGAGCCCCTGGCTCGACAACCTGCGCCGCGGCTGGATCACCAGCGGCGAGCTGGAGGCCTGGGTGCGGCGCGGCGTGCGCGGGCTCACCTCCAACCCGTCGATCTTCCAGCAGGCGATAGCCGGCTCGGCGGACTACGACGACGAGTTCCGTGCTGCCGTCGGCGAAGGCCTCGACACCGAGGCCGCCTATTGGCGCCTGGTCGGCTCCGACATCAAGGCAGCGCTGGGAATCCTGCGCCCCGTCTACGACCAAAGCGACGGGCTCGACGGCTATGTGTCCGTCGAGGTCGATCCGGCCCTGGCGCGCAACAGCGCCGCCACCGAGAACGCAGCACGAGAACTGCACCGCAGCATCGACGAGCCCAACCTGATGGTCAAGATCCCCGGCACCGCCGAGGGCCTGGCGCCGATCAGCGCCATGATCGCCGAGAAGCGCTCGATCAACGTCACCCTGATCTTCTCGCTGGACCGCTACGCCGAGGTGATCGACGCCTACATGGCAGGCCTTGAGGCAGCCGAGGGCGACCTCTCGGGCGTGTCGTCGGTGGCCAGCTTCTTCGTGAGCCGGGTCGACACCGAGATCGACCGGCGCCTCGATGCGATCGGCAGCCCCGAGGCGCTGGCCATGCGGGGCAAGGCCGCCGTGGCCAACGCCCGGCTGGCCTACGCCATCTTCACAGATGCCTTCAGCGGCGCGCGCTGGCAGGCGCTGGCGGCCCGCGGGGCGCGTCTGCAGCGGCCGCTGTGGGCGTCTACGTCCACCAAGAACCCCGCCTATCCCGACACCCTCTACGTCGACTCGCTGATAGGCCCGCACACCGTCAACACGCTCCCCGACTCCACGGCCGCCGCCTTCGAGGACCATGGCCGCCTCGCCCGCACCGTCGATGCCGGCGTGGCCGAGGCCCGCCGTCTCATCGACGACCTGGCAGCGCTGGGCATCGACATCCACGACGTGACCGCCAAGCTCGAGGACGAAGGCGTGGCCGCCTTCACCAAGAGCTTCGACGAGCTGCTCGGCGTGCTCGACGACAAGGCCCGCAGCCTCGGATAAGCCCCCTCAGGCTCACTCAGCGCACAGCAATCTCCAATAGCCCCGCCGTCTCAGGCAGCACCCGCAAATCTCGAATATGCGTCGCGTGTAGGCATTGGCGTTTCGCCCCTCTATCGTTGTCGGCGAGCGGGTCGGCCACGACTCTGCAGCACTCATCGGCGGTCGGAGCTTCCTCTGACAGTGCCGTGAACCCTGCCGAGGCCGCAGCCGCAGCCGGACAGCCGCGACGTCGACTGTCTGTGCTGGGTGCCGGCCGGCCTCGCTTGCCAATCGAATACTTGGCCCCAAACCGAGAATCACGACGAGCCCCAGGAATGAACCCAGCCGTCAAGACGATCTCACAACCCAAGACGAACGCCGCGCCGGCGTCGGCCTCGACGGCTCAGTTCGACCGCGCCGCCCAGGCCCGCCTCGACGGCTGCGCCGACGAGCACCAGATCAGCCTCCTGGAGTCCGACGTCGAAGCCTGGGTGGCGGCGCTGTACAGGCTGCTCGACGATGCCGAGCGTGCCCTGACAGCAGCCCGCGCCAGCGTGAACGGGCCGGCGCGCTCGCTGGTGCTGGGGGATCTCGACGAGGAGTGCTTCCGCATCGACGCCGCCCTGACCACGCTCGTCGGCGAGCCCGACCCAGACGAGCTGACCCCCCCGGCCGCAGCCGAGCCGCAGCGCCCGCCGAGCACCGAGACGGCGCTGCAGATCTCGCGCCGCGACGGGCGCATCGTCGCCTGGGCCAAGGGCCGGGGCCGTCGCCTCACTCACGAGGAGCTGCTGGAGCTGATCGACAGCCTCGGCGGCGGCGCAATCGAGTGGGACGAGCGGGCCTCGATGAAGGCGCCCGGCTGCGGTCGGGTCTCGCTGGTCTCGGCGCCGCTGTCGGCTGCGCTGGGCTGGCTGGCATCCCTGGCCGACCTCGATGACGACAGGGCCGGGGTGTCGATGGCGTGGATGGGCCATGTGACCGCCCTGGCGGTGGAATCGGTGGCTCTGGGGCGGGTGGTCCCGCAGATGACGCAGGCCAAGCGCCGGCGCAAGGACAAGGGCGAGCCCAACCAGGCCGGCTACCGCATCACCTGGACGCCGGCGCTGATCGACCCGCAGCGCTTCGAGGCCCTCGAGCGCAGCCTGCCGGCGGCGACCATGGTCGGCAGCCGCGAACAGCTGCCCGACCGTTTCGTCGCGGCCGCCATCACCGACATCGCCAACGCCATCGTCGCCATCGCCGCCGGCCAGCTCGAGACCCCCGCCCCGCCGCCGACCGCGAGGACCCGGGCAGACGTGGCCGAGGCCGCCCTGTGCCATCTCGACGGCGCCCTGTTCAACGCCCCGACCAAGTTCGGCGCAGAGCTGGTGCGCAAGCTGAGCCAGTGGGGCCAGCCGGTGGTCGGGGTGGTCGAGTCCACGCTGGTTGTGCAGCTCGACCCGCCCGACGAGTCCGGCGCCTGGCGCGTGGCCGTGCTGGCCCGCAACGCCGACGGAGTACTTGAGCCCGTCGAGGTGGCCATGGTCACCGCCTCGAAGTCTCGGGCCAAGCACACCGCCGCCCAGCTCGCCCGCCTGGAGCGTCTCTTCCCGGAGCTGCTGCGCCTCGGAGGGCGCCGCCGGGGCGAGGTGATCCTCAGCCAGGACGAGGCCTGGAACCTGATGACCGTGGCCGGCGACACCCTGCGGCGATGCGGCTTCGAGGTGCTGGTGCCGGAGCTGAGACGGCGCAAGGCGGTGGCCTCGCTGCGCCTCACGTCCGAGGCCGACGAGACCATGGTCGGCGCCCGCCAGCTAGCCGACGTGCGCTGGTCGGCGGTCTTCGACGACGTGGAGCTGAGCGCAGCCGACATAGCCAGACTCGCCGCCGAGGCCCGACCGCTGCTGAAGAGCCGCGGGCAGTGGGTGGAGGTCGACAAGGCCGACCTGGCCGAAGCCGCCGCTGCGCTCGCAGAGCGGGCCGACCTGACCCGCCTCAGCGGCGCCGACATGCTGCGCCAGGCACTCGGGCTGGAGGGCTCGCAGCTCGCCGGCGGCATCAACATCGTCGGCGACGGCTGGGCCGCGGACCTGCTGCGCAGCGTGGAGGCGCTGCCCGATGCCCCCACCACCGTGCCGGAGGGCTTCGTCGGGGAGTTGCGCACCTACCAGGCCGATGCCGCCGCCTGGCTGGGCTTTTTGGACGAGGCCGGGCTCGGCGGCTGCCTGGCGCTGGACATGGGCCTCGGCAAGACGCCGATCACCCTCGCTGAGATCGTCGGATCCACCGAGCACGGTCCGGCGTTGGTCGTGGCCCCGCCGGCGGTGGTGAGCAACTGGGCCGCGGAGTCCCGCCGTTTCGTGCCCGACGTGAGGTTCCTGGTGCATCACGGGGCGCGGCGATCCAAGGGCGCCGCACTCGAGGCGGCCATCGCAGACGCCGATCTGGTGATCACCACCTACGGCACGGCGCTGCGCGACATGGACCAGCTCAGCAAGCTCGAATGGGGCAAGGTCGTCATCGACGAGGCCCAGGCCATCAAGAATCCCGCGGCGGAGACCTCCCAGCAACTGCGTCGCCTGCAGGCCCGCACCCGCCTGGCGCTCACCGGCACGCCGATCGAGAACGGCCTCGGCGATCTCTGGTCGATCCTGGACTGGGCCAACCCCGGCCTGCTGGGCCCGAGGGCGCAGTTCATCGCCCAGCTCAGCCCGTCCTCGGCCAACGGCGCCCGCAACGGCTCGCGCAACGGCTCCGCGGCGCACGGCGAGGCGGCTCTGCGGGCGCTCAACGGCATCCTGGTCTACCGCCGCACCAAGAACGAGCCGGCCATCGCCGAGGAGCTGCCCGACCGCATCGACGAGCTCGACCACTGCGCCATGACCGCCGAGCAGATCGGGCTCTACCAGGCGGTGCTCGACAACCTCATCGCCGCCGCCACGGCCAGCGAGCCGGGCACGCCCGAGCGCAAGGGCGCGGTGCTCGCCGCCATCACCGCCCTCAAGCAGATCTGCAACCACCCTGTGAACTACCGCCCCGACGAAGACGGCCTCGACGGGCGCTCCGGCAAGCTGGCCCGGCTCAACGAGATCATCGAGACGGTCTTCGCCGGCGACGAGAGGGTGCTGATCTTCACCCACTTCGCCACCTGGGGGGAGCGCCTCGCTGCCTACCTGAGCGAGCGCACCGGCGAGACGATCGAGTGCTACCACGGCGGGCTGGCCCGCGGTGCCCGCGACCGCATGGTCAACGCCTTCCAGACCGGCAGCGGCAAGGGCGCAATGGTGCTGTCGCTGAAGGCCGGCGGCACCGGGCTCAACCTGACCGCCGCCAACCACGTGGTGCTCTTCGACCGCTGGTGGAACCCTGCCGTGGAGGACCAGGCCCGCGACCGCGCCTGGCGGATCGGCCAGACCAAGACCGTGATCTGCCACCGCCTGATCTGTCCGGGGACCATCGACGAGCGGGTCGAGGAGGTCGTCGCCGGCAAGCGCCGCATCGCCGATCTCACCTTGCCGCGCTCGAGCTCGATCGCCGATCTCGACGCCTCCCAGCTTCAGCAGGCGCTCGGCATCGACGCCGCGGCGCTGCTCGACAGCGAGCCCCCCATCGGCAACGGGAACGGCAACGGCAGGGGCGTCGCCAACGGCAACGGGAACGGCAGGGCCAACGAGAACGGGGGACGCCCGTGAGCGAGAAGCGCCGCAAGCAGGCTGCCAAACAGGACAGCAAACAGGCTGCCAAGCAAGACGCCGCCGACAAGACGGCCGCCCACAAGAACGGCGCGGAGCAGGCCGGCAAGGGCCAGTCGAAACGGCCCAAGGTCGATCCCGTCGAGTTCTGGGGCGATCCTGCGCTGCTGCCCGAGCCGCCCGATCGGATCGAGCCCGCCGACGACATCACCGCGCTGGTGGCGTCTCTGGGAAGAATCCCGATCGCAGGCCGCCAGACCGCCGCCGAGCACTGGCTGAAGCTCGTCTACGAGCGGGCCGGGGTGCTGGCGGGGGTGCTGGCCGCAGCCGGCGGTCTCGACGCAGACGCCGCCGAAGAGGCCGCAGCCGGCGAGCACTCCTAAGATCAGCGGTCGATGCCACAAGCCGCCGACCGTCGAGCACTGCGAGCAGCCGGCCGCCCGAGCCGAGGAGCCTCGTGAGCGTTTCGACCGACAGCCTCGACCGTCCTCTGAGCGAGCTGACAGCCCAGGCGCGCCGGATCCGCGACCGGCATTTCGGCTCGGTGGTGACCTGGTCGCCCAAGGTCTTCATCCCGCTCACCATGCTGTGCCGCGACAAGTGCGGCTACTGCACGTTCGCGCAGCCGCCCGCACGCCTCGATGCGCCCTACCTGTCGCCCGAGGAGGTGCTGGCCATCGCATCGGCCGGCGCAGAGCAGGGCTGCCACGAGGCGCTGTTCACGCTCGGCGAGCGGCCCGAGCTGCGCTACCCGGTGGCACGGGACTGGCTGGCCCGCCACGGCCATGCCAGCACCGTCGACTACGTGATCGCCATGGCGCGCCTGGTGCGCGACGAGACCGGGCTGCTGCCCCATGCCAACACCGGCGCCATGAGCCGCGACGAGCTGGCAGCGCTGCGCGAGGTGTCGCCGAGCCAGGGGATGATGATCGAGACGCTGCGCGACGATCTCGCCTGCCACCGCGGCGCCCCCGACAAGGCGCCGCAGCGCCGCCTGGCGACCCTGGAGGCCGCCGGCGAGCTGGCCATCCCGTTCACCACCGGCATCCTGGTCGGCATCGGCGAGGACCGCAGCGACCGCATCGCGGCGCTTCAGGCCATCGCTGAGTCGCATGGCCGCCACGGCCACGTGCAGGAGGTGATCGTGCAGAACTTCCTGCCCAAGCCCGGCACCGCCATGCACGCCGAGCCGCCGTGTCCACGCGAGGACTTCCTCGACGCCATCGCCCTGGCACGCCTCATCCTGCCGCCCGAGGTGGCCGTGCAGGCCCCGCCCAACCTGTCCGAGGACTTCGGCGACCTGCTGGACGCCGGCGTGAGCGACTGGGGCGGCGTGTCGCCCGTGACCGTCGACCACGTGAACCCCGAGCGGCCCTGGCCCGAGATCGAGCGCCTGGCGGCGGTCACCGAGGACAAGGGCCACGCCCTGGCGCCGCGCCTGACCGTGCATCCCCGTTATGTGCGCGACCCGCAGCGCTGGATCGACCCCGGCCTGTGGTTTGCGGTGCAGGACCGCTCCGACAGCGCCGGCTTCGCCCGCGATGATCCCGGCTCGGTGTGGCCCGAGCGCACCATGGAGCGCGCCAAGGTCGACGACGGCGCCGAGTTCGAGCTGACCGGCACGATCTCCACGCAGTGGTACGTCGGCGCGGGCGGCGACCCCGTGACCCTGCTGCCAAGAGCTAACGGCACAGCGCCCTCGCCTGCCCGGCGTGCGGTGAACGGCGCGGTGGCCGAGGTGCTCGACGGCGTGATGGCAGGCGAGGACGTGGGCGCAGACGAGATGCTGACGCTGTTCGCCGCCCGCGGCGCCGAGGTGCGCGCCGTGGCCGAAGCGGCCGACGAGCTGCGCCGCCGGATCGTCGGCGACGACGTGACCTGGGTGGCCAACCGCAACATCAACTACACCAACGTCTGCACCTTCAAGTGCCGTTTCTGCGGCTTCTCCAAGGGGCCGCTGTCGCTGAACCTGCGCGGCACGCCGTATCTGCTGACCCTCGACGACATCGCCGAGCGCTCCGTGGAGGCCGCCGCCGCGGGCGCCACCGAGGTGTGCCTGCAGGGCGGCATACACCCCAGCTTCGACGGCGACTACTACATCGACGTGGCCCGGGCGGTGCACGCCGCCGTGCCCGACATGCACATCCACGGCTTCACCGCCCTGGAGGTCTTCGAAGGCGCCAAGCGCAACGAAGAGCCGCTTGCCGACTACCTGACCCGGCTGCGCGACGCCGGCCAGCGCAGCCTGCCCGGCACGGCCGCTGAGATCCTCCACGACGACGTGCGGGCCACGCTGTGCCCCGACAAGGTCACCACCGACGAGTGGCTGGAGACGCACCGGGTGGCGCACGGCGTCGGCCTGCGCTCGAACGTCACCATGATGTTCGGCTCGATCGAGCGACCCGAGCACTGGGCGGCGCATCTGCTGGCCACCCGCGAGCTGCAGGAGGAGACCGGCGGCTTCACCGAGTTCGTGGGCCTGCCGTTCGTGCACATGGCCTCGCCGATCTACCTGCAGCGCAAGGCCCGGCGCGGCCCGACCTTCCGCGAGGTGCTGCTGATGCACGCCGTCGCCCGCATCGCCTACCGGGGCCGCATCGACAACATCCAGGGAAGCTGGGTGAAGCTCGGCTTCTCCTCGATCAGCCAGCTCCTGCAAGCAGGCGCAAACGATCTCGGCGGCACCCTGATGGACGAGAACATCTCCCGCGCCGCCGGCGCCGAGCACGGGACCCAGGTGAGCGCCGAGGACTTCCGTGCGCTGGTCGAGCCGCTGGGCCGCCGTCTCGTGCAGCGCACCACCCTGTATGGCAGGCCCGACCCCGATCGCCTGCCGCTGGTGCCTGCTGCGCCCGCCAAGGCGCAGCGCCCCAGGATCGCCGTCGCCGGCGGCTGACGCCTGCTGCCCTGCCGCCCTGCCGCCGGCCGGGTGTCACAGCAGCCGGCTGCGCCCGTTGCGGCGTTGGCCGCTGCGGGGTCTCAGTCGAAGCCGTCGGGGCCGCCGAGCAGGTGCGCCGCCTTCTCCACGGCACGCCGCGCCCTGGTCAGGCGACGCTCCTGTGCAGTGGCGGTCTTGGCGGCCTCGGGGCTCTCGTGCATCGACTCGCGCAGCCGGTCCATGGCCAGGTCGGCCAGCTCCTCGGAGATCGATTCGAGCCGTGATCGGATGTCGTCGAATTCGCCCTGCATCCGACCGACGCTAGCCGTGCGCCGCTACCGTGCTGCGCGATGAGCGAGGTTCCCGCCGACCTCCACGAATGGGTCACCTTCTCTAGCGACGACGGCGACACCTGGCTGTTCGACCTCAGCTTCCTGACCAGTAACTACCACTGCATCTTCGGGCAGGGCTGCCTGGGCGTGTTCACCGAGCCGGCGCCCGAGTACGAGCTCGGCTGCTGCACCTACGGCGCCCATTTCGTAGACGCCGAGGACCGCAAGTCGGTGCAGGCTCGCATCTCGGAGATGGAGCCCTGGGAGTGGGAGTTCTCGGCGCTGGCCGAGGAGTCAGGCGGCGTCATCCACAAGAACGACGACGGCGACTGGGTGACCCGCACCGTCGACGACGCCTGCATCCTCGCCAACAGGCCCGGCTTCTCCGAAGGGCCGGGCTGTGCCCTGCACCAGGCCGCCTTGCGGCGCGGCGAGCGGCCCATCGACTGGAAGCCCGACGCCTGCTGGCAGGTGCCGCTGCGCTTCGACCACTCGACCGACGACAACGGCCACACCACCTACGTGCTGCGCGAGTGGAAGCGCCGCGACTGGGGCGAGGGCGGGGCCGAGTTCGCATGGTGGTGTACCGACGACCCGCTCGCCTTCAGCGCCGCCAGCCCGGTGTATCTCACGATGCGCGAGGAGATCGTCGAGCTCTGCGGCGAGAGCGCATACGAAGGCCTGCTGGCGATCATCGAGGACCGCCTCGCGGGCGGCGGAACGGCGACGATGCTGCCCCACCCCCAGGTCCGCCGGGCCGCCGGCAAGAAGCGGGCCGCTGGCAAGAAGCGTCCGGCGAGCAGCCGGTGACAACCCGGTGAGACCGCAGTTCTCGCCCCTGGCGCGGGGCCTCTCGGTGGTGCGCGGCCTCGACATCCGCATCCTGGCCGCATCGGTGGCCACCGGCGTGGCCGTGGCGCTGGTGGTGGCGATCTTCGACGCCTTGACCGTGGAGCTGCTCCTGGACTGGCTCTCCGAGCAGCGCATCGGCATCCAGATGGCCGGCCCCGCCGCGGGCGTGGTCATCGCCATCGTGGTGCTGCGCTATTTTGGCCGCGGCGCCGACTCGGCCACCAGCGACGAGTACGTGCGGGCCTTCCACGAGCGCCACCCCCGCATCCCGCTCGGCCAGCTGCCTGCCAAGATGCTGGCGGGCTTGGCCACCATCGGCATGGGCGGGGCGGTCGGCCTGGAGGGGCCGTCGATCTATGCGGGCTCCTCGCTGGGCCTGAGCATCCACGAGCGGCTCGGCGCCTGGCTGCGCCGCGACCAGGCACGGGTGCTGCTCACCGCCGGGGCCGCTGCGGGCGTCGCCGCGGTCTTCAAGGCCCCCGCCACCGGGGTGATCTTCGCCATGGAGGCCCCCTACCGCGACGACGTGACCCCGCACGCCCTGCTGCCCTCGCTGCTGGCCTCCGCCGCGGGATATGCCACCTTCGTCACCCTGGTGGGCACCGAGCCGGTGATCCCGTTCTTCGCCGAGCGCAGCGTGCTGGTCGACGAGGGCAGCGTGTCGGTGCTGGGCGTGCAGGCCGTGGACCTGCTCGGGGCGGTGCTGCTGGGTGTCGCCGCCGGCTTCGGCGGCCGCGGCTTCGCCTGGCTGGTGCGACGCACCAAGCGCGACTCCAAACGGCTGTCGCTGTGGGTGCGCCTGCTCGCGGGCGGCGCCTGCCTGGCGGCGCTGGCCTTCGTCTCCGATCACGCCTTCGACACGCCGCTCACCCTGGGCCCGGGCACCGACGCCATGGCCTGGGTCGTGCAGGACCGAGCGCTCGGGCTGATCGCCCTGCTGTTCGCGCTGCGCATCGCGGCCACCCTGGCCACGCTGCTCGCAGGCGGCGTCGGCGGCCTGTTCATCCCGCTGGCTGCGCTCGGCGTGGTGCTCGGCCAGTTCGTGGGCACCGCCCTGGGCTCCGAGACCGCCCTGTACCCGATCCTGGGCCTGGCGGCGTTCCTGGGCGCCGGCTACCGGGCGCCGATCGCCGCGGTGATGTTCGTCGCCGAGTCGACCGGCGGGGTCGGCGCCTTCGTGGTGCCTGCGCTGGTGGCCGCCGCGGTGAGCCAGCTCGTTGCGGGCCGCTCGTCGGTTGCCGACCACCAGCACGACAGCCGCCTGGGGCACCTGGAGCGCCGCTTCACGCTGCCCATCACGTCGATCCTGGCCACCGACGTGCTGACCGTGCCGCCGGATGCCACCGTCAGCGAGTTCGTCTACTTCCACGTGCTGGGCCGCCGCGAGCGGGTGGTGCCGGTGGTGGACGGCGTGCGCTTCGCCGGCCTGGCCCGGCTCGACGACATCTCCGAGCTCGACCGCGAGCTCTGGGAGACGACGTCCGTCGCAGAGTGCATGGCGACGGACCTGCCCACCGCGCTGCCCTCCTGGACGCTGCGCGACGCAGTCGCCGCCATGGGCGCCGCTCAGGTGGACGTGCTGGCCGTGACCGACGGCGAGGGCACCTTCATCGGCGTGGTCACCGAGGACGAGATCCTCAAGCTGGACGAGATCCTCGACGAGACCGGCGCCTGAGGCCGCTCAGTCCTGAGGCTGATCTCAGTCGGAGCGGTCGTCGCCTGCCAGCTCGCTCTCCAGTTCCTTCTCGAACTCGTCGGCCCAGGCGGCGTGCTCTGGCTTGATCTCGTACTCGGGGCGCGCCTCGTCTTCGTAGTCGTCGTCGAAGCTGGCCAACAGCGCATCGAAATCGCCGTCATGGGAGCGCTTCAGCTCCCGGGCCTCCTCATATCGCCGGTGTCGACCCTTTTTCACGGCATCCGTCCTCGTGCGATGTTTCAGCAATCTTCAACTATAGCGACGCTGTTTCACAAATCGGGGCATTTCGGGGACTCGACTGCCTGCGCAGCATTGCCCATCGCCCGCCGCTCTCAGCGGACGCCCCTGCGGCTGCGCTCCTCGAGCACCACCCTGTCGTCGTCGAAGGCCAGGGCCAGGTCGCCGCGCACCATGCGGCGCAGCGGCTCGCCCGCCATCTCGGCCCGCCAGCCGTGCGCCAGGCGCGACTCGCCGTCGCCGCGCACCAGCGCCTCCACGTCGGCACGGGTGGCCAGCAGCGCAGGGTCCAGCGACTCGTCGCGGGCTAGCTGATGTATCCACGCAGACACCAGGGCCACCGCCGAGCGCTGGTCGGTGTTCTTCCCTGAGCGCCCCGCAGGCCGCGGCGGCCGCCAGTTCTCGGCCAGGCCCTCTCGCATGGCATCCAGTATCTGGCTGCCCAGGGCGCCCCGGGCCAGCCCCCGGTCCACGGCGCGGACCTTGCTGAGCGCCTCGACGTCGCCAGGCTGGGTCTGGGCGATGGCCACGATGGCGATGTCACTGAGCACATAGCGCACCGGCTGGTCGTGCTCAGCGGCGCGGCGCTCGCGCCAGGCAGCCAGCGAGCGGGCCACGCTCAGGGCCTTGCCCTTGAGCTGGCGTGCCTCCTTGATCTTGCGCCAGGCCTCGTAGGGATCGCGCGGCCCGCGGTCTCGCTCCAACAGGATCCTGAACTCCTCCTCGGCCCAGGCGGTCCGGCCCAGCTCGGCGAGCTGGGAGGCCTGGAGCTCTTGGATGTCGAGCAGGCGCTCCACGTCGGCGGCGGCGTAGTCGAGCTGGGAATCGCGAAGCGGCCGCTCCAGCCAGTCGGTCAGGCGGCTCCCCTTGGGCAGGCGCACGCCCAGCTCGCGTTCGTGCAGGGCTGCCAGCGAGGGTGTCGACATGCCCAGGAAGCCGGCGGCGATCTGGGTGTCGAAGATGCGCCGTGGCACCGACCCGCAGATCAGCTCCAGCACCTCGAGATCCTGGGAGGCGGCGTGCAGCGTGGCCAGGGCGTCGCTGTGCATCAGCCGGCACATCGGCGCCAGGTCGACCTCCAGCGGGTCGATGAGCACCAGGTTGCCGGGCCAGGCGATCTGCACCAGGGCGACCTTGGGCCAGTAGGTGCGCTCGCGGTGGAACTCGGTGTCGAGCGCATAGCGCGGCTCGCTCTGCAGGCTCTCGAGCACTTCGAGCAGCTCGGCGTCACGCGCCACGTAGCGGTGGGGGCGCACTCCGATGTCAGCGGCTCCCGAGCGTCGCCTGCTTGCCGCGGTCGATCCAGTCGATCATGCCGCCCGCCACGTTCACGGCATCGACGCCTTTGTGGCGCAGCCACTCCACCGCCGAGGCGCTGCGCCCGCCGCGTGCGCAGATCACGTACAACGGCGACCCGTCGGGAATCTCGCCGGCCCGCAGAGGCACCTCTGCCAGCGGGATGTGGACCGCACCGGCGATGCGGGCCTCGGCGAACTCGTCGTCCTCGCGCACGTCCAGCAGCGGCGCGCCTGTCGCGATCCGGCGCTCGAGCTCGTCGACATCGACCTGGGGAATCTCCACACGGCCCTCCTGGCCCGCAACCCTAATCCTCACGGCGGCGCCGTTCACCGCGATAGCGCCAACCGACTGCGGACAGCGGCACTGCCCTCGGCGTGCTCGGCCGGCTCCGCGGTGCCGCTCGCGACACTGGCCTGGGCGGCATCAAGCGGCTCTGTGCCTCACGGCGCAACCGCGCCAGTCACCCCGGCACCACGCCTGCTGCCTCCGCGCCGGCGGGCAGCTCGTCGGGCGTGTCGGCATCGGCCAGGGCAGCCGGATCCGACGGCACGAACCGCTGCACCCGATGCCCTTCAAGGGCGAACCGCAGGCTGCGCTCCCCCGCGTCGAAGGCCTCCCGCAACGCGCCCAGCGCCTGGGTGGACCAAGCAGCGGTCGCCCATTGCAGACGGCCGTCCACCCACGGCACAGCCGCATCATGGCCTCCGAGCGCCGCCGCGATCTCGCGCAGCGCGGCGGGCGTGGGCGCCACCAGGTCGCACGGCAGCATCAGCACGGCCGGCCGGGCGGCGCAGCCCAGCGCGGTGACCAGCGCCCCGAGCGGCCCGGCGCCGGGCTCTTCGTCGGCGACGAAGCGCAGGCCCAGAGCCTCGATGCGCCCGGCGTCGCCGCCGACGACCTTCACCTCCGCCGCGCCTGCCGCCAGCGCCGCAGCGGCGATGCGCTCGATCATGGTGGCGCCGTCGATGCTGATGAAGGCCTTGTCGGCGGCCATCCGCCGGCTTGCGCCGCCTGCGGCGATGGCAACCTCGAAGCTCAGCGGCTCGGCGGCCACGACGGGTCGAGCTGGCGCAGGAACGTGGCGCAGCGCTGCTCCTCGTCGGCCTCGCCGATGGCCGCGGCGGTGACCTGCAAGCCAGCCAGCGACCGCAGGAAGCCGCGGTTGGCGGGGTGATCGAAGCGCACCCAGCCGCTGCCGCGCCAGCCGTTGGCCCGCAGCCGGTCGAGCCCCCGGTGGTAGCCGGTGCGGTATGCGGCATAGGCCAGGGCGGGCTCGTCGAGGGCGTCGCCGAGGTCGGCCCAGGCTTGCAGGCAGCGCGGGTAGTCGGCGCACACGGCTGCCAGGTCGGCAACGCCGTCGGCGGCTTCGAGGCGGGCCAGGGCCTCGGGCGGCTCGGGGTCGAGCACCGTCTCGGGCGGTCCGCCGCTTGTCATCTGCACCGGGTTGCTCATCTCCGGAGCCTACCGTTGCGCCCGTCTGGCCTAGACTCCCGCCCGATGGGCGAGGGCATCGACCCCGACTGGCTGCGCTGGGCTTTCACCGGCGCCCTGGTGTTCCTGTCGATCCTGTCGGTCCTGGTGGTCGTGTTCGTCCGCGGGGTCATGGCCAAGGTGCTGATCCTGGCGGTGATCGTGGTGGTCGGTTTCCTGCTGTGGAGCCAGCGCGGCCGGCTCGAGGACTGCATCGACTCCTGCAACTGCCAATGGCTGTGGATGGATATCGCCGACGAGCCGCCGTGCCAGGCGCCGGCCGCCCTGCAAGACAGATGAACGACCGCACCGCCCGCATCGTCGCCTCATTCCCCCCGTCCCTGCCCGCAGGAGCCTGATGAGCGGGTTCGACGAGGCGCTTGAGATCTGCCGTCAGGCGGAGTCGACGGCTGGCCGAGGGCGGCGTTTCGAGGAGCTGATCCGCGACGCCCTGGCCGCGCACCCTGGCGAGTACGGCCCCTCCCGCTTCAAGAACCTGTGGCTCTGGCAGGACTGGCAGGACCGCCATGAGCGCATCCACAGCGGCGACATCGGCATCGACATCGTGGGCGAGCAGACCGGCGGCGGGCTGTGCGCGATCCAGTGCAAGTTGTACGACACCGCCAAGGTCACGCCATCAGATGTGGACAAGTTCCTGGCTGCCTCGGACGGTCACGAATGGACCAGCCGCATCTTCATCGCGACGGGCGATTACACGCGGCAAGCCGAG
The DNA here is from genome assembly GCA_965214285.1 of Acidimicrobiales bacterium. Taxonomy (GTDB): domain Bacteria; phylum Actinomycetota; class Acidimicrobiia; order Acidimicrobiales; family Aldehydirespiratoraceae. The sequence goes on along the minus strand of OZ243946.1, from coordinate 2,169,907 downwards.
CAGAAGCTCAATGGCGCCCGGAACATCGAGATTCTCAGCGCTGACCGGCTGAGGGGTTGGGAGATCGACTGGGCCAGGCTCGCAGCAGACCGCAACGCCCCGGCGGACTTCTCTGCCGTCAAGTACACGCCCCGCCCCGACCAGCAGCGGGCAGTAGATGCGATCGTCGACGGCCTGCGCCTCAGCCCCACCGACGACGGGGACGACGACGACCCGCCTGACACGCCCGCCGGACCCACGGGCTCTGACGCAAACGGGGACGACGAAGACCCTCCCGGCAGCACCGCTGGACCCATGGGCACCGACGGGAATGGGGAAGGCGAGGATCCGCCCGGCGTCAGGGGGCGGGTGGTCATGCCGTGCGGCACCGGCAAGTCGGTGGTGGCACTGTGGGCGGCGGAGGAGCTGGCAGGGTTGGGCCGGCGGGTGTTGTATCTGGTGCCGTCGATCTCGTTGATGGATCAGACGATGCGCGAGTGGGCGCGTCAGCGGTCGCTGCACCATCGCTATCTGGGCGCGTGTTCGGACGTGAAGGTCGGCAAGCGCAACGACGAGGACATTCTGATCTCGGAGCTGGCGATGCCGGTCACGACCGACTCCCAGAAGCTGGCCTCAGAGCTGAAGCCCGAGGCGCCCGAGGCGCTGCGGGCGGTGTTCAGCACCTATCAGTCGCTGCCGAAGGTGATCGAGGCCCAGCGCAAGCACGGCTGCCCGGCGTTCGACCTGGTGATCTGCGACGAGGCGCACCGCACGACGGGCGTGGAGGGCGACGACAGCTCGGGGCTGTTCACGCTGGTCCACGACGAGGATAAGCTGCGGGCCAAGCGGCGCTTGTACATGACGGCCACGCAGCGCATCTACACCGACGCCGCCAAGGCCCGCCACAGCAAGAGGGATGTCGACATCTTCTCGATGGACGACGCGGACACCTACGGCCCGCTGCTGTATGACATGAAGTTCGGCGAGGCGATCGAGAACGGGCTGCTGTCGGACTACGAGGTGCTGGTCGTGGGCGTGTCCGAGCAGCACTACGGCGAGCTGTTCGGGCCGCTGGGCCGCAACGGCGTGGAGGTGGCCACCAAGGCCGGCGGCACGCACATCCTCGACTACGAGGACGCTGTGAAGCTGCTGGGCTGCTGGGATGCCTTCGCCGATCCCTACACGCGCGGCCCCGGCGAGGACCGTGCTGTCGGCGAGGTCGCTGCCAACGGCGACCCGTGCCGGCGGGTGATCGCCTTCTCCAACACGGTGCGCTCATCGAAGCGCGCCGCCGAGAGCTGGGAGCAGATCACCGACAAGCAGCGCGCCGCGATGGCCGAACGGGCATCGACAGACGGCCATCGGCGCCTGCTGGAGCTCGACGCCGACCATGTGGACGGCGCCATGAACGCCTGGCAGCGCACCCAGAAGCTGGAGTGGCTGCGCCAGGCCGGACCGGCCACGTCCCCGCACGGCACAGGCCGGGCAACCGACAGCCCGGCGACAAGCAGCGTCCCGCAGGTGCGGGTGCTGTCGAATGCCCGCTGCCTGACCGAGGGCGTGGACGTGCCGGCGCTTGATGCGGTGGTGTTCTTGACGCCGCGCCAGTCGGTGGTCGACATCGTGCAGGCGGTTGGCCGGGTGATGCGTACCGCGCCGGGCAAGCAGGTCGGCTATGTGGTGCTGCCGGTGCTGATTCCCGAAGGCGAACTGCTCGATGCCGACTCGGTGCTGGCGAGCAGCGATTTCAAGCAGGTCTTCAGGGTGCTGCGCGCCCTGCGATCGCATGACGAGCGCCTCGACGTGCAGGTGAACTCGCTGTCGCAGGCCAGGGATCTGCCGCTGAAGATCATCGACCGCTCCGAGCGCCCGTGGGTCGACGACGAGCAGCGCAGCCAGGAGGAATGGGACCAACTGCAACTGGCGCTGACCGAGAAGATGCGCCACGCGGTGGCCTCGGCAATCGTGGAGAACGTCGGCGACCGCCAGTACTGGCCATCCTGGGGCCGCCGCGCTGCGCGTGTCTACAAGGACGCCAGAACCCACCTCGACGAAGCCGCCGCCGCAGACGAGCGCGTGAAGGCCGCCCTGGAGGGCTTCGCCAAGGCGATGAGCAGCACAGCCATCCCCTCGTTCACCGAGGACGACGCCCGCGAGATGCTCTGCCAGCACATCGTGACCATCCCGGTGTTCGACGCATTCTTCGCCGAGAGCCGATTCGCCGAGCGCAACCCCATCTCCCGGCACGTCAACACGGTGCTGGGCGCCCTGGAGCGCTACGGCGTGCGCTTCGAGCAGATCACCAAGCGACTCGAAGACGCCTACAGGCGCATCGGCGACACGTTCGTGCGCAGCGCCCAGAGCACCACAGAGCGCCTCGACGTGCTGCGCCAGGTATATGACGGCTTCCTCAAAGCCGCAGTGCCCGACGCCGTGGCACGGCTCGGCATCGTCTACACCCCCATCGAGATCGTCGACTTCATGCTGCGCTCGGTGGACGCCGTATGCCGCCAGGAGTTCGGCAAGGGGCTCACCGACGAGCAGGTGACGGTGCTGGATCCGTTCACCGGCACCGGCACCTTCCTGGCACGGCTGCTCACCATCCACGACGCCGAGGGCAACCCGCTGATCGCGGACGGCGACGTGGCCCGCAAGTACCAGGCTGAATTGCGGGCGCATGAGATCATGATGCTGCCGTACTACATTGCGGCGCTGCAGATCGAGGAAGCAGCGGCGGCGCGCGGAGCATTCGCAGACGGACGCTACATCCCATTCCCTCACATCGTTCTCGCCGACACCTTCGAATTCAAGACCGACGCGATGCGCTCGAAGCGCAGCAGTTCGACCCAGCAGACGCTGGACATCGGCGGCCAAGTCCCAGAGAACGCGCAAAGGCTCACCAACCTTCAGGATGCGCCGATCAAGGTGATCGTGAGCAACCCGCCCTGGTCAGCAGGTCAGAAATCCTCAGGCGACGACAACCAGCGTGCCGACTACGACCATGTGGCCGAGAGGGTGCGCGAGACCTACGGAGAGCGCCAGAAGGAGGTCACCGGCCGCAGTGCCAGCAAGTCAGCGGGAAACCTCTACGTACAGGCCTTCCGCTGGGCCACCGACCAGTTGATGCAGCCCGATGGCGAGCCAGGCGATGAGGGCTGGGTGGTGGCCTTCGTTCATCCCAACTCGCTGGTCAATGCCACCACTCTGGCGGGAATGCGAGCAGTACTGCGAGACGAGTTCAGATCAGTGTATGTGATCGATCTGCGCGGCGACGCTTACAAGTCCGGCAAGGAATTCCAGATGGAGGGCGACAAGATCTTCGGCGGCGGCTCTCGAAATGGTGTGGCGATCACCGTCGCCGTCCGCAATCCCGAAGCCAACCGTGGCAGGCCGGCGGGTCTGCGTTTGGCGCAGGTTCCGGTGGCCTCCAGCCTCGACCACAAGTTCGCCTGGCTCGACGAACTCAGCGATGTGACCAGCGACATGCTCCGCGAGGTGCCGGTGACATCTCATCACGACTGGGTCAACATCGGCGATGGCAGCTTCAACGATCTCTTCCCCGTTTGCGATACGAACAAGCGCAACGTCGAGACAGCGGTCCATGATCATGCCGCGGGTCTCGTGACTGCCTGTGATGCCTACGTGTACTCCTACAGCCGTGCAGACCTCGAAGATCGTGTTCGACGCATGATCGCTGCCTACGAGCGGGCGCGCCAAATCGCATACCCCCCCCCCGAAGCAGAGAGTTCCTCAGGCGGCGGCCTAGAGGAGCGAATCGAACGGGCCACGGTCAACGACAATCTGGCCGAGATCAAGTGGACCGACCGACTGAAAGCCACGCTGAAGCGCGGCGACATGATCGAGTTCGATCCGGCCCGTATCCGCGAGGTGCTCTACCGGCCCTTCACCAAGCTCTGGCTCTACGAGGACGACCGGATCCTGACGTCGGTCAACAGAGTCGCCGCACTATTCCCACACGATGCAGAGAGAGAGAGAGAGAGAGAGAGAGAGACGATTCTCGTCACCTGCCCGTCCAACATGGCCATATTCGGAGCCCTCGCCACCACCACGCTCCCAGACTTCAAGGGAGCAGGGACGACCCAGGCATGCCGAGCCATCCCCGACCGGCGATTCTGACGACCAGTCCGTCGAGCATGGCGGTCTTCTCGGTACTGGTGACCACCCGGATCGCAGACTTCCACACCCTGGCCTCGGGACAACAGACACGCACCATGACTCCGACGCGCTAGAGCCCCCCCCCCCCCCCCCCGATCCTCGTCACTTGCCCATCCACCAAAGCGATCTTCGGCACCGTGGCCACACGAACACTCCCCGACTTCTGCGGAGCCGGGACGAGCCAAGCCTGCCGAGCCATCCACTTCCGGCAATCCTGATGAGCACCCCAGCGAACATGCCCTTCGAGGCGATCGCAATTCGCGAACTGCCGGACTGCGCAGCGATACGGGGATCGCAGATGAGCCGGGCACTGCCAGCGCGACGATCCTGATCCCCACGCCCTCCACGCGGACCCGGATCGCCGTGCTAGCCAGCTCTACCGTCGTCGACCTCCACGCCGTCGACCCCGCCTGCCGCGCCCTGCCCGCTCGCCGGGCCTGAGCGGACTTGCTCCGGCATCGGCAGATCCCAAAAAAAGCTGTTCCCAGGAAAGATGCGACCGGCTGCGACGAGCTCTTCGTAGCGGTTCTTGGGCTTTGGATAGTGGTCTGCCAAAGGCGATGCCGTAATCTGCGCGATCGGCTTGCCGGTGTCGTCGATGACCATGACGGTCTCCCCGGCGGCCGCCGCGACCACCATCGCGCGTGCCTTCTCCTGCAGCATGGCCATTCCGACGATCCTCACGCCCGGCAGCTTAGCTAGGGGAACCTGCCCCGCATCGCCTGCGTCCGCCTGGATGGCCTCACGATGCCCGCTCATGCCACCCGCCGACTGATCTGCAACGACTGCCCTCGAAACTCCAACGGACGATCATTCGGGGCCACGACCGTGACGCCGTTGAACCTCGCAGCGGATGCCAGGCTGCGGTCATAGGTGACGAGTCCGTCCAGGTTGATGCCCCATTGAAGCGCCGATGCCAGGTGGACAGCGTCCAACGACTTGACAGTGCGCGGCTCCAATCGGGCCGCCGCAGCGAGAATCTCTGGCTCGGTCTCAGCCACATAGATGCCCTCCAGGGCGACCTCGATTTCCGACTCTCGGTCCGGGGCATTCTTGCGGACCACGCGGGTGAACTCCATGCAGGCGAAGTCGCTCGTCGTCAGATCCTTGCCCGGTAGCCACGCCTGCAGCGCATCTGTTTCCGGCTCGTCCAGCACCAGCTTGGCGAGAGCCGAGGTGTCGACGAAGTACGCCACCTCAGTAGCGCTCTTGCCTTCGCATCTCCACTACGGCCGCTGACAGGGATATTGGTCCTGGCTTCGGCTTGGGCAGATCGGCTAGGTCACGGGTCGGGGGCCGGACGAGGCCGGCGGCGACGAGCTCTTCGAGGCGGTTCTTGGGTACCGCCACGTTCTCGTGGGCCGAATCGGGGGCTGCCGTGATCTGCGCAAGCGGCCTGCCCTCGTGGTTGGTGACCGTGACGGTCTCGCCGTCGACTGCCGCGGCTACGAGCGCTGGCGCCCTCAGCCGCAGTTCCTCGATTCCGACGGTCGTCACGCCCCGCACCATAGCGCTGCCGGCCAGATGCGCAACCCCCTCCGTAGACTTCCCCGCCGTGACCCCGGACTGGCTCGATCCCGAACTGCTGCGATGGGCCATCCTCGCCGTTCTCGTGGTCCTGGCGGTCCTGGCGTTCATGGTGCTGCGCATCATCCGCAAGGTGCTGACCAAGGTGCTGCTGCTGGTGATCATCGCAGCGCTGGGCACCTCGCTGCTCGTCCAGCGCAACGAGCTGGCCGACTGCGTGGAGACCTGCAGCTGCTCGCTCTACGGCTTCGACGTGGAAATCCCCGAGGACGAACGCCTCCAGTTCTGCCCGTCGCCCTCCGCCGCCGGCTAGGGCCCTGCGAGAACAGCTACCACCCAGTACCGCCCGCACCCTGCGAGGGCAGGGCTCTGCGAGGGGCAGCTAGGGGACGCGCTCCACGCGCAGCACGTTGGTGGAACGCGACCGGCTGTCGGAGCCGGCGAGCACGCCCACCCTGTCGCCGGTGTTCACGTGGCCGGTCTTCTTGGCCAGCATGATCGCCTCGCGGGCCATCTCCTCGTTGCTCCCGCCGACAGGCATCAGCATCGGCGTGGTCCCCCAGCTCAGGGTGAGCTGCTGCACCGTGCTCTCGTTGCTCGAGAAACCCAGGATGTGCGCGGTCGGGCGGAAGCGGGCCATGGAGCGGACCGTGAACCCCGAGCCGGAGATGCAGATCACCGTCTTGAGGTCGAGCTCGGCGGCGGCGCGCCAGGCGGCCATGGTCATGGCGTCGGTGATCGACGCCGCCTCCGCCTCGTCGTCGGTCATGCGCAGCTCGGCAAGGCGCCGTGCCCAGCCCTCGTGGTCCATCTCCTCGTCGGCCCGCTGGGCGATGCGGCTCATGGTGCGCACCACGTTCACCGGGTCGACGCCGATGGCTGTCTCGCCCGAGAGCATCACCGCGGACGACCCATCGAACACGGCGTTGGCCACGTCGGAGGTCTCCGCCCGGGTCGGCGCCGGGCTGGTGAGCATCGACTCGAGCATCTGAGTGGCGGTGATCACCGGGCGCCCGCCGGCGATGCAGTCGCGGATGATGTGCTTTTGCAGGTGCGGCAGATCCTCGAGGCTGCACTCGTTGCCGAGATCGCCGCGGGCCACCATGATCGCCCCGGCGGCCTCGATGATCCCCGCCAGGTTGTCGACCGCTGCGCGGGTCTCGATCTTGGCGATCACCAGCGGGCCTGCGGGATGCGGCTCGGTGCCGACCCGGCGCACGTCATGGGCGCTGCGCACGAACGACACGGCCAGCATGTCGACCCCGGCGTCCACGAAGGCGTCGACCGCCTTGAAGTCGTCCGAGGTGGGGGTGGCCATGCGCAGCCGGTTGCTGGGGATATGGACCCCGGGGCGGCCCTGCAGCGTGCCGCCGTGCAGCACCGTGGCCAGGATCTTGTCCTCGGCCTTCTCCAGGATCTCAAGCACCGCTCCCCCGTCGCCGATGGTGAGGCGGTCGCCGGGCAAGATGTCGTCCAGCAGGCCCTCGTAGTCGATCTCGATGACGGTTGCCGAGGAGGCGTCGTTGCCCACGCGCAGCTCCACAGACGACCCGGTGGCGACGCACGTTCCGTCGCCGAACGTGCCGGCCCGTACCTTGGGGCCGGGCAGGTCCACCAGGATGCCGACCCTTGTGCCCTCGGCGGTCGCCGCCTTGCGGACCCGCCGGAAGCGCTCCAGGCCTTCGTCGATGGTGTTGTGGGCCAGGCCGATGCGGGCAACGTCCATGCCGGCCCGGATCATGGCCCCCAGCGTCGCCTCGTCGTCGGAGGCAGGACCGATCGTGGCGACGATCTTGGTTCGCCGACGCATGGGCGAAACGCTACCGGCCCGCGGCGCCCGTCAGCCGGCATTGCCCGCAAACGCACCCCGAGGCGCCCGCGCTGCGGCTGTGAGAGCTGGCTCGACCGGGCGCAGCCTGAAGCAGCCGACGGGGCGCGGCCCGCGAGCAGCCGATGGCTAGGGTCGGGCCGTGGCGCCGTCACCCGCACCGGCCATGAGCCCCGAGCAGCAGCAGGGCCTGCACCCGTATCTGCGCTGGCCCGGCCCGCTGGCTTTCGCCCACCAGGGCGGCGCCGGGGTGCATCCCGAGAACACCGAGAGGGCGTTTCGCCACGCCGTCGAGTTGGGCTTCGTGCATCTGGAGACCGACGTGCATGCCACGGCCGACGGTGTGGCCGTGGTGTTCCACGATGAGTCGCTGGATCGGGCCACCGACGGCAGCGGGCTGATCCGCGACCGCACGTTCGCCGAGCTGCGCAAAGTGAGGGTGGCCGGGACCGAGGAGATCATGCGCCTCGACGACCTGCTGGCAGCCTTCCCGGAGCAGCGCATCAACCTCGACCCCAAGCACGACTCGGCGGTCGGCCCGCTGGTGGACGTGCTGAGACGCAGCGGCGCCCTGGACCGGGTGTGCGTGTGCTCGTTCAGCGGGCGGCGCACCCGGCGCGTGAAGGCGCAGCTAGGTGCCGGGCTGTGCATCGGCGCAGGCCCTGCCGAGGTGCTGGCGGCCATCGCCAGGGGCTGGAGGATCCCGCTGCCGCTGCGAGGCATCGACGTGCTGCAGGTGCCGGTGCGCTGGGGCCGGGTGCGGATCGTGAGCGAGCGCTTCGTGGCCGCTGCCCACCGGGCCGGGGTGCAGGTGCACGTGTGGACCGTGGACGATCCCGCCGAGATGCGCCGCCTGCTGGACCTCGGCGTGGACGGCCTGATGACCGATCAGCCCGAGGTGCTCAAGGACGTCTACCTCCGGCGGGGCCTCTGGCACGCCTGACCTGGCTGTGGACAAACAGCGCCGAAACTGTGGACAAGCGGGGGCCGCAGGCACCTGGCTGGGGATAGTGCTGGGGATTTGGCCCATTCTCGAAATACCGCTTGCGAAAGCCGGGAACAGCGGCCATGATTGCCGTGTCGAAGCGAGGAGTCGGCCCGACGGGGCGACACACCCGCAGAGACCCGACTCTCTTGTATTGTGGCCGCAGGCAAGCCCGAAAGGGCCTGTTTGCGGTTTGATCCTCCTTCGGAAAAGGAGCGAGTCGGCCAGAAGCTCTGGGCAGTTGACCCGCTATTGGGGGTGCGGGCAGCTGCTCGGGGCTTCGATTCGTTCCGGCGAACCGGGGCGCTGGTTTGGCGTCCTGGAGCGCAGGCCTAGGGCACCGGCCTGAAGCGCTGTCCTGGGGTGCCAGCCTGAAGCGCTGTCCTGGGGTACCGGTCTGGGGCGCTGTCCTGGTGCCGGCTCCCAAGGATCGCTGGAGGGCTTGGCTAGGCTCGGGCACTCCCGGAGGTGGGATGGGCAGTCACACGGACACAGCGGGCAGTGCCGCGGACAGCACCGAGCCGAGCCACGTCAGCACCGAGCCGAGGCACGTCATCGTCGGCGCAGGACCGGCCGGCCTCACCGCCGCGTATGAGCTCGCCAGGCACGGCCGGACCAGCCTGGTGCTCGAAGCCGACGACGTGGTGGGCGGCATCTCGCGCACCGCCCGCTTCGGCGAGTGGCGCATCGACATCGGCGGCCACCGCTTCTTCACCAAGGTCGGCGCCGTGACGAAGCTGTGGCACGAGATCATGCCTGCCGAGGACTTCCTCACCCGCCCCCGCAAGAGCCGCATCCATTATCAGGGCAAGTTCTACGACTACCCGCTCAATGCCGGCAACGCGCTGCGCAACCTGGGCCCGGTGGAGGCGGCGCGCTGCGTGCTGTCGTACCTGTGGGCGCGGGTCCGCCCGCCCAAGGACCAGACCACCTTCGAGGGCTACACCGCCGCCAAGTTCGGCTGGCGCCTGTACCGCACGTTCTTCAAGACCTACACCGAGAAAGTCTGGGGCGTCCCCGCTGCCGAGATCCAGGCGGACTGGGCGGCGCAGCGCATCAAGAACCTGAACCTGTGGCGGGCGGTGCTCAACTCGCTGGCCCCGCGCCGCAACCAGACCGACATCACCTCGCTCATCGAGCAGTTCGAGTACCCGCGGCTCGGCCCGGGGATGATGTGGGAGCGCTGCCACGAACTGGTCAGCGAGGCCGGCTCAGAGGTGCTGTTAGGCCGGCGAGTCACCCGTATCCGCCACCGCGACGGGCTCGCCGTGGAGGTGGTGGCCTCCGCCGGCGCAGGCGGCGCAGGCAGCACATGCGAGGAAGTCTTCGCGTGCTCGGACGTGATCTCGTCGATGCCGATCGGCGCTCTGGTGCTCGCCATGGACCCGCCGCCGCCCGATCCGGTGCTGGCCGCGGCGAGGGCGCTGGGCTACCGCGACTTCCTCACGGTGGGCCTGGTGGTGCCGGCGGAGACCGCCTTTGACGACAACTGGATCTACGTGCACGCCCCCGACGTGAAGGTGGGCCGCATCCAGAACTTCTCGGCCTGGTCGCCCGACATGGCCCCGGTGGACCACCTGACCTGTCTGGGCCTTGAGTACTTCGTGACCGAGGGCGACGAGATGTGGACCATGGCCGACGACGACCTGGTGGCCCTGGGCACCGCCGAGCTGGGCCGGCTGGGCCTGGCCGACCCCTCGCTGGTGGACCACGGGTTCGTGGTGCGGATGCCCAAGGCGTATCCGATGTACGACGCCCACTACCAGCAGAACGTGGACGTGATGCGGGGCTGGCTGGCCGCCAACGCCGCCAACGTCCACCCGGTCGGGCGCAACGGCATGCACCGCTACAACAACCAGGACCACTCGATGTACACGGCGATGCTCAGCGTCGACAACATCGTCAACGGCGCCTCCCATGACGTGTGGGAGGTAAACGTGGAGGCCGAGTACCACGAGGAACTGCGCCGGTCCGTCACGGACCCGGCGGCCGGATAGCCCGGCCATGAGCGCCAACCCCCAGCCCGGCGACCCGGGCGGCCCGGGCGACCTTGCCTCCCTTGCCGAGGGGGCCGGCATCCGGCGCATCAACATGCTCGCCTGGCGCGACCTGGCCGACCCCGAGGCGGGCGGCTCGGAGCTTCACTCCTCGACCGTCGCCGGCATCTGGGCCAGAGCCGGGATCGAGGTGACGCTGCGGACCTCGCATGCCCAGGGCGCGCCGGCTGTGACCGAGCGCGACGGCTGTCGGGTGATCCGCAAGGGAGGGCGCATCGCCGTCTACCCCAGGGCGGTGCTGGCCGAGCTGGCCCGACGCCACGGCCCCCGCGACGCCCTCGTGGAGATCTGGACCGGCGTGCCGTTCCTGACGCCGCTCTGGGCGAGAGGCCCTCGGGCGGCATGGCTGCATCACCTCCAGACCGACGTGTGGCCGCTGGTGCTCGGACCGCGCATGGCCCGCCTGGGCCACGTGATCGAGCACCGGCTGGCACCGCCGCTGTACCGGCGCACGCCTGTGGTCACGCTGTCGCAGTCGGCGCGCAGCCACCTGCTGGAGCGGGTGCGCCTGCAGCCCGACAACGTGTTCGTGGTGCCGCCCGGCGTCGACGCCGCCTTCTCCCCCGGCGGCAGCCGCGCCCCAGCCCCGACCGTGCTGGCGGTCGGCCGGCTCATGCCCACCAAGGGCTTCGGCGTGCTGATCAGCGCCGTCGCCGAGCTGCAGGCGACGCTTCCCGGCACCCGCCTGGTGATCGTCGGCGAGGGTCCCGAGCGCGGCCGTCTCGAAAGGCTCGTCGGCGACCTCGGGGCAGCCGAGCACGTCGAGCTGGCCGGCCGGGTCAGCACGGCGGAGCTGGTGGAGCGCTACCGAAGCGCCTGGGTGCTGGCCAGCGCCTCGCGGACCGAGGGCTGGGGGATGACGATCACCGAGGCAGCGGCCTGCGCCACCCCCGCCGTGGCCAGCCGGATTCCCGGACACGTCGATGCCATAGACGAAGGCAGGACCGGCCTGCTGGTCGACAGCGATGACGACTACGCCGGGGCCTTGGCCTCGTTGCTCGCAGACCAAGCCGCACGGGAGCGGCTCGGCGCAGCGGCCGCGCAGCGCGCCGCCGGGCTGCGCTGGGAGCGCACCGCCTATGACCTGCTGGCCATCCTGGCGGCGGGGCCCAGGGCCGCTGTGGGCCAGGCGCCGCCCGCGCCCGACCCGGCCCGACGGTGATCCCGACGCTGTTGGCCCGCGGCAGCGCCGTTCAGGCGGGCCAGGGTCCGGCGGGCCGGGGCTCAGCACCGGGGCGGCGGCTGCTGATCCCGGCTGCGCTGCTGGCATATCTGCCCGCCCTGCTGTCTTCCCCCGGCGAGGTCAGCGCCAACACCAAGGCCTACCTCTACATCGACCCCGGCAGGCTGCTGGCCAGGGCGCCGCAGCTCTGGGACTCCGACTACGCCCTGGGCACGCTCACCCACCAAAACATCGGCTACCTGTGGCCGATGGGGCCGTTCTACTGGGCGCTGAACACACTCGGCCTGCCCGACTGGGTGGCGCAGCGGCTCTGGCTCGGCTCGCTGCTGTTCGCCGCCGGCGCAGGCGTGTGGCTCCTGCTGCGCACCCTGGGCTGGCGCGGCCACGGCGTGACGGTGGCGATGCTCGCCTATCAGCTCAGCCCCTACCTGCTGCACTACTCGGCTCGCATCTCGGCGCTGCTGCTGCCCTGGGCCGCCCTGCCGTGGATGATCGCCCTGGTAATCCTCGCCGCCCGCCGCGGCGGCTGGCGCCATCCGGCGCTGTTCGCCCTGGTGGTGTTCACCGTGGGCAGCGTGAACGCCTCGGCGCTGGCGTTCGCCGGGCTCGGCCCGCTGCTGTGGCTGGCGCACGCCTGGCTCGCCGAGCGCAGCATCAGCGGCCGCCGCGCCCTGGCCACTGCCGGGCGCATCGCGGTGCTCAGCGCGGCGGTGTCGCTGTGGTGGGCGGCGGCGCTGGCGGTGCAGGGCCGTCACAGCCTCCCGGTGCTGCGCTACACCGAGACCTACGAGACGGTGGCCGACGCCGCCACGGCGCCTGAGATCCTGCGCGGCCTGGGCCACTGGTTCTTCTACGGCAACGACAAGCTCGGCCAGTGGATCGAGCCCAGCATCGAGTACACCCAGGGCGTCTGGCTGCTGTTCCTCAGCTTCGGCCTGGTGGTGCTGGCGCTGCTGGCGGCGTTCGCGATCCGCTGGCGGCACCGCTCGTTCTTCCTGTTGCTGCTGACGGTCGGGGCGCTGGTCGGCGTCGGCAGCCATCCCTTCGACTCGCCGTCGCTGCTTGGCGCGTTGTTCAAGGACTTCACCGCGAGCGACTCCGGCCTGGCGCTGCGCTCCACGCCGCGGGCGGTGCCGCTGGTGGTGCTGGCCACCGCCGTGCTGCTGGGCATGCTGATCCGGGCGCTGCGCCGACAGTGGCCGGTTCCGGCCGCGGGCTTCGCCTTGCTGACGCTGGCTGCGATCGTGCTCGCCAACCCGGCCATCTGGCGGGTGCGCATGGTGGAGGAGCACCTGAAGCGCCCCGAGGATCTGCCCGAGTACTGGCTGGAGGCCATCGAGCGCCTCGATGAGCTCGACGACGGCAGCCGAGTCTGGGAGGTGCCCGGCACGGCGTTCGCCTCATATCGCTGGGGCAACACCATCGACCCGATAACGCCGGGGCTGATGGAGCGCGGATATGTGGCACGGGAGCTGGTGCCGTTCGGATCGGCCGAGTCAGCCGACCTGCTCACCGGGATCGACCGCCTGATGCAGGAGAACTCCGCCGACCCCGACTCGCTGGCGCCGATCGCCCGCCTGATGTCGGTCGGCGACATCTTGCACCGCGCCGACCTCAAGCACGAGCGCTACCGCACCCCCCGCCCGGCGCCTTTCGACGCCTTGCTGGCATCCGCTCCCGGCCTGCGGCGAGCCGAGACCTTCGGCGACGGGGTGCCCAACGTGGCAGGCCCCGAGCACACGATGCTCGACGAGGTGCACCTGGGCACCGTCATCGGTCACCCTGCGCCGGCGGCGCTGGTGCGCTACGAGGTGGCCGACCCGCTGCCGGTCGTGCGCCTGCGCGAGCTGAGCGGCGCCACCGTGGTGGTCGGCGACGGCGAGGGGCTGGTGCATGCCGCGGCCGCAGGCGTCCTGGATCCCGAGCGCAGCGTGTTCTTCGGCGCGGACCTGGCGGTAGACGACGCTCTGCGCGCCGCGGTGGCCTCCGGCGGCGCCGAGGTGGTGATCACCGACACCAACCGCCGCCGGGCGCGGCGCTGGGGGGTGACACGCGAGAGCGTCGGCGCGACCGAGACGGCGGGCGAGACGCCGCTGCGCTTCGACGAGACCGACAACCGGCTGCCGGTCTTCGCAGGCGTCGCCGCGACGCTGGGCGATGACGCGGACGACATGCGCTCGGTGACGGTGCAGGACGGCCCTTATGCGGTGGCCGCCACGGCATATGGCAACCCGGTCACGTTCATCCCCGCAGACCGGGCGGTGTACGCCGCCGACGGCGACATCGACACCCGCTGGGCGGTGGCGGCGTTCTCGGAGGCCCGCGGCGAGGTCATCCGACTCACGTACCCATCGCCGACGGTGATCGACGAGATCGTCTTGTTGCAGCCGCAGGTGGCGCTGAACCCGGCGGTGCCACCGAACCGCTGGATCACCGAGATCGCCATCCGCGCAGACGGCTCGCATCTGGCCACGGTGGCGCTGGGCGACGAGTCACGGCTGCCGCCGGGGCAGACCGTGGCCTTCGACCCGGTCAGCGTGGAGGTGCTCGACATCGAGATCACCGACCTCGACCATCCCGTGAGAGCCAAGTACGACGGCGTCTTCGGGGTCGGTTTCGCCGAGATCACACCCTCGGTCTCGGGGCCGGTCACCGAGTCGATCCGCACGCCGCGGGCTTTCGTGGACGCGCTGGGCCCGGCGCTGGCCGACCACGGCCTGACCGTGGTGCTCACGCGGGAGCGCTCCGACCCGCAAGAGGCCGTGCGGCGCAACCCCGAGACCGCCATGCGGCGCATCGTGGTGCTGCCGACCGAGCGCAGCTTCGAGGTGACCGGCACCGCCCGGCTGCGCAGCGACGTGCCGACCACGGTCGTCGATGAGGCCCTGGGGCGAGGCGCCGTAGGCCGCGGCGGCGAGGCCCTGGCGGTGGTCACGGCGTCGGAGTTCCTGCCCGGCGACCTGGGCTCGCTGCCGGCGTCGGCTTTCGACGGTCGCAGCGACACGTTCTGGACCACCCCGTTCGACGACAAACGCGGGGCCTGGCTGCAGATCGACCTGCCGTCGGGCGGCCGCGCCGAGGCGGAGGAGATCGCGCTGTGGGTGGTCGTCGACGAGCTGCACTCGGTCCCCGCGGCGTTTCGGGTGATCGTCGACGGTGAGGACCGCGGCGTGTTCGGAACCGGGCTCAAGCTCGCCGAGTCGGCCTACGGCTCGCTGCAGCGGGTGCGCTTGCCGGTGGAGCTGCGTGGCGCCCGCAGCGTGCGCCTCGAGGTCGACGAAGTGGAGAGCCGCCTCACGCGGGACTGGTACAGCAACGAGCTGGTGGACATGCCGATCGCCGTGGCCGAGGTAGACCTCGGCGCTGCGAGGCTGCCCGCGCCTGGCGACATCGACACCGGCTGCATCGGCGGCCTGCTGTCGGTCGACGGGCGCGACGTGCCGGTGCGCCTGCAGGCACCCGCCGGCACGGCGCTCAATCGAGGCGAGATCGCCCTGACCGGCTGCGGCGAGGTGCCCACAGCAGCGGGAGACGTGGCCGTGATCGTCGCCGCCAAGCGGGCCGACGGTTCGCCGTGGGCGTTCGAGGTCGACCGCCTGGTGCTGCACAGCCCCGGCCCCGCAGCCGAGCCGGCCCCGGGTGCCGTCGGATCCGACGGGTCAGACGCTGCGGGGTCACAGGCCGCCAGCGGCGAGGTCGTCTTTGAGCGAGTCGGCGAGTCCAGCTACCGGGTGCAGATCGACCCGGCACCGCGTGACCGGCTGCTGGTGCTCGGCCAGAGCCACGACGACGGCTGGATGGCGCATCTCGACGGCGAGGCGCTCGACGGGCCGGTCCTGGTCGACGGCTTCGCCAACGGGTGGTGGCTGCCCGCCGGCGCATCAGGCACCGCGGAGATCGTGTGGGCACCCCAGCGTGCGGTCGACATCGCCCTGGCTGTCTCGGCGGCGGCCGTGCTGGTCGCCGTCATTCTGGCCTTCGGCGCCCGCCGCCGCCGGACCGACGCGGAGCCCGAGGGCGTGCTGCGGGCGGACGGGCCGACCCAGCCGACGCTGATCGCCCTCGACGGGCGGGCATACGACTCCGCCCGGCTGACCCCGCTGCGGGCTGGCGCGGTGGCTGCGGGCGCGGCGGTGTTCGCAGCGCTGAACCTGGCCTCGCATCTGTGGGCGGCCCTGCTGATCGCGGCGGTTGCCTTCGTCGCAGTGCGTTCGCGGCGCTTCGGGCGGCTAACGATGCTGTACGCCGGTGTGCTCTACGGCGTGGCCTCGCTGCTGATCATGGTCGAGCAGCGGCGCTTCCGGCACCCGCCGGACTTCAACTGGCCCGAGCAGTTCGAGGCGTACCACATCCTGGGCGTGCTCACGATCCTGCTGGTGGCCGTGGAGTACATCCGCGCCGTCGCACGCCCCGGCAGAAGCTGAGGCCAGGTTCGGGCGCTCAGCGCGATGCCCGTGGCCCGCCCTGGGCGGATCTCCCGCCGGGCAGGCCTCAGCGCAGCGGCACCGCGGTCGGCTCGATCGGCGAGGGCAGCGACGTGGCGCCCGTCAGCCACTCGTCGACCGCAGCCGCCGCGGCTCGTCCCTCGGCGATGGCCCACACGATCAGGCTCTGGCCGCGGCCCATGTCGCCGCACACGAACACGCCGTCGACGTCGCTTTGCCAGCGGTCATCACGGGCCACGTCGCCGCGCTCGGTGAGGCTCACCCCGAACTGCTCGATCATCGGGCCGTGTTCAGCGCTCACGAAGCCCAGCGCGAGCAGCACGAGCTGCGCCTCGAAGCGGCGCTCGCTGCCGTGGACCGGCTCGAAATGCATGCGCCCGTCGCTGAACTGCTGCTCCACGGCCACCGTGTCGAGCCCGCTGAGGCGGCCCTCGCTGCCGGTGAAGCGCAGCGTGTTGATGGCGAACTCGCGCCGGCCGCCCTCCTCGTGGGCGCTGCTGGTGCGATGGATCAGCGGCCAGGTCGGCCACGGGTTGGCCTCGGAGCGCTCGTCGGGGGGCTGGGGCATGATCTCGAACTGGTGGATCGAGCGGGCGCCCTGGCGGTGCGCGGTGCCCAGGCAGTCCGCGCCGGTGTCGCCGCCGCCGATGATGATCACGTCCTTGCCGGCGGCTGTGATCGGCGACTCGTCGATGTCGCCCTCGCAGACCCGGTTGGCCCAGGGCAGGTACTCCATGGCCTGGTGGATGCCGGTCAGATCGCGGCCCGGTATCGGCAGGTCCCGCGCCTCCGTCGCCCCGCAGGCCAGCACCACCGCGTCGTGGCCCGCTCGCAGATCCTCGGCGCTCACGTCGACGCCCACCTCGACGCTGCTACGGAACTCGGTGCCCTCGGCGGTCATCTGGGCGAGGCGGCGGTCGAGGTGGAGCTTCTCCATCTTGAACTCGGGTATCCCGTAGCGCAGCAGCCCGCCGATGCGGTCGGCCCGCTCGAAGACCGTCACGGCGTGGCCCGCCCGCGTGAGCTGCTGGGCCGCGGCGAGCCCCGCCGGGCCTGAGCCGACCACCGCCACCCGCCTGCCGGTGCTCAGCGCCGCAGGCCGGGCCGCCGCCCAGCCCTCCGCGAAGGCTCGATCGGCGATCTCCACCTCGATCTGCTTGATGGTGACGGGCGGCTCGTTGATGCCCAGCACGCAGGCCGCCTCGCAAGGCGCCGGGCAGAGCCGTCCGGTGAACTCAGGGAAGTTGTTGGTGGCGTGCAGGCGGTCGGCGGCCTTGCGCCAGTCGCCGCGGTACACCAGGTCGTTCCAGTCCGGGATGATGTTGCCCAGCGGGCAGCCCTGGTTGCAGAACGGGACGCCGCAGTCCATGCAGCGGCTCGCCTGCACCCGCAGCCGGTCCTCGCCGAAGTCGGTGTAGACCTCCTTCCAGTCGCGTAGGCGCACCGGCACCGGCCGCCGCTCGGGCAGCTCGCGCCCGTGGCGCATGAAGCCCCGCGGGTCGGCCACGGCAGCTCAGCCCCGGGCCGCGGCCATCACGGCCTCGGTCTCGTCCGTGCCGGTGGCCCGGGCGTGCTCCTGCGCGGCGAGCACCCGCCGGTAGTCGGTCGGCATCACCTTCACGAAGGCGCCCTTGGTCTGCTCCCAGTCCGCCAGCAGCCGCTCGGCCAGCGTGGAGGCCGTCTCGTGGCGGTGCATGGCGATGCGCTCGTGCAGCCAGGCCTCCTCGTCGTCGTCGGGACGCTCCAGGTCGACCATCTCGGGGTTGACCCGCAGGCCCAGCGCCCCGTCGGGGTCGTACACGAAAGCCACGCCGCCGGACATGCCCGCCGCGAAGTTGCGCCCGGTCGGGCCCAGCACCACCGCACGCCCGCCGGTCATGTACTCACAGCCGTGGTCGCCCACGCCTTCCACCACCGCCACCGCCCCGGAGTTGCGCACGCAGAAGCGCTCCCCCACCAGGCCCCGGATGAACATCTCGCCGCCGGTCGCCCCGTAGAGCACCACGTTGCCGGCGATCACGTTGTGCTCGGGCGCGAAGGGCGCATCCAGCGGCGGGCGCAGCACGATCCGCCCGCCCGACAGCCCCTTGCCCACGTAGTCGCAGGCGTCGCCTTCGAGGCGCAGCGTGATCCCACGGGGCACGAAGGCGCCGAGGCTGTTGCCGGCCGATCCGGTGAGGTTCACCACGATGGTGTCATCGGGCAGCCCGGCGCCGCCGTATCGGCTGGTCACCTCATAGCCCAGCAGCGTGCCGACGGTGCGGTTGACGTTGCGGATCGGCACGTCCAAAGTCACCGGGCGGGCATCGGCCAAAGCGCCCGCGGCCAGTGAGATGAGGGTCTGATCGAGCGCCTTCTCCAGGCCGTGGTCCTGTTCCTGCCACTGATGGCGGCGCGCCTCGCGGGCGATCTCGGGCAGGTGCAGGATCGGGGTCAGGTCGAGCCCGTCGGCTTTCCAGTGGTCCACGGCGCGGGCCACATCGAGCATCTCGACCTGGCCGATCGCCTCGTCGAGGGTGCGGAAGCCCAGCTCGGCGAGCAGCTCGCGCACCTCCTCGGCGACGTAGGTGAAGAAGTTCTCCACGAACTCGGGGCGGCCCGTGAACTTGGCCCGCAGCTCGGGGTTCTGGGTGGCCACCCCGACCGGGCAGGTGTCGAGGTGGCAGACCCTCATCATCACGCAGCCCATGACCACCAGCGGGGCGGTGGCGAAGCCGAACTCCTCGGCACCGAGCAGCGCTGCGATCATCACGTCGCGGCCGGTCTTGAGCTGGCCGTCGGTCTGCACCACAATCCGGTCGCGCAGGTCGTTGAGCAGCAGCGTCTGCTGGGTCTCAGCAAGGCCCAGCTCCCAGGGCGCGCCGGCGTGCTTGATCGAGGTCTGCGGCGACGCTCCGGTGCCGCCGTCGTGGCCCGAGATCAGCACCACGTCCGCGTGCGCCTTGGAGACGCCGGCGGCCACCGTTCCCACGCCCACCTCGGCCACCAGCTTCACGTGGATGCGCGCCTCGGGGTTGGCGTTCTTGAGGTCGTGGATGAGCTGGGCGAGATCCTCGATGGAGTAGATGTCGTGGTGCGGCGGCGGCGAGATCAGGCCCACGCCGGGCGTGCTGTGGCGGGTCTTGGCGATCCACGGCCACACCTTGTGGCCGGGAAGCTGGCCGCCCTCGCCGGGCTTGGCGCCCTGTGCCATCTTGATCTGTATGTCATCGGCGTTGACCAGGTACTCGCTGGTCACCCCGAAACGCCCCGAGGCGGCCTGCTTGATGGCGGAGCGGCGCAGGTCGCCGTTGGCGTCGGGCAGATAGCGCTCGGCGTCCTCGCCGCCCTCGCCGGTGTTGGACTTGGCGCCGATGCGGTTCATGGCGATGGCCAGCGTCTCGTGCGCCTCGGCCGATATCGAGCCGTAGCTCATGGCGCCGGTCGAGAAGCGCTTGACGATCATCTCGGTCGGCTCCACGGCCTCCAGCGGCAGCGGCGGGCGCTCGCCGAAGCGGAAGCGGAACAGGCCCCGCAGCGTGCCGAGCCGCTCAGCCTGGTCGTCGACGGCTGCGGTGTATTCCTTGAAGATGTCGTAGCGGCCGGCGCGGGTGGCGTGCTGGAGCCTGAAGACGGTCTCGGGGTTGAACAGGTGGTACTCGCCTTCGCGGCGCCACTGGTACTCGCCGCCGGCCTCCAGCGTGCGGTGCGCCCTGGCCGACGGGTTGACCGCGAAGGCGCTGCGGTGGCGGCGCAGCACCTCGGCTGCGAGCACGTCGAGGCCGACCCCGCCGAGGCGGCTGACGGTGCCTGCGAAGTACTCGTCGACGACGGCGCGGCCCAGGCCGATCGCCTCGAAGATCTGGGCGCCTGTGTAGGAGGCGACGGTGCTGATGCCCATCTTCGACATCACCTTCAGCACACCGCCGCCGAGGGCCTCGATGTAGTTGCGGTGCAGGCGGGCGACGGGGGTGGCCGGGTCCAGGCCGTGCTCGCCGGTTGCGGCCATGTCTTCGATGGTGGCCAGGGCCAGGTACGGGTTGACGGCGTTGGCACCGTAGCCCAGCAGCAGGCAGACGTGGTGCACCTCGCGGGCGTCGCCGCTCTCGACGACCAGGCCGACCCGGGTGCGGGACTTGTTGCGCACCAGGTGGTGGTGCACGGCGGCGACGGCCAGCAGGCTCGGGATCGGCGCCATGTCGCGGTCGGTGCCGCGGTCGCTGATCACCAGGATCGTGGCGCCGGCTTCTATGGCGGCGTCTGCTGCTGCGCGCAGTTCGTCCAGGGCCTGCCCTAGCGCCTCGCCTGCGCGTTTGTTGCCTCTGGCGCCGGGCCTGTCGCCGTCTTCGGCGCTGTGTGTGGTGCTGTCCTCGGCTCTGGCTTCGTCGCCGGCGGAAGCGTCGAAGCGGGCGCTGAGCACAGCGGTCGCGAACCCGGCCGGGCCTTCGGAACCGTCGAGGGCGACGATGCGTGCCAGCGATTCGTCGGTGATGACCGGGTTGTCCAAGTGAATCGTGCGGCACGACTCGGGACGGGGGTCGAACAGGTTGCCCTCGGGGCCGACCCTGGCGAACAGCGACGTGACCAGCTTCTCGCGGATGGCGTCCAGCGGCGGGTTGGTTACCTGGGCGAAGAGCTGCTGGAAGTAGTCCCACAAGGCCCGGCTGCGCGCCGAGAGCACGGCGATCGGGGTGTCGGTGCCCATGGAGCCGATGGCTTCCTTGGCATCCGCGGCCATCGGCGCCAGCAGCAGCTTCTTCTCCTCGATCGTGTAGCCGAACTCGACCTGGCGCTGAACCAGGCTCCGCTCGGAGGCCTCGCCCGTCGGCCCGTGGGCCTGTGCCTGCGAGCCGTCGGAGACCTCTGCATGCTCCGAACCTTGTGAATCCGAGATGCCACTCGACTCAAGCGCACCTCGCGAATCAGGAGCCTCCCGTGACTCCGGGGCGGACGTCGCCGTGCGCGGCAAGCCCGAGCCGCGAGCGCTGAGCTGCGGGCGGGGCAGGTCGTCGAGCGTGGCCAGGTTGGCGTCGAGCCAGTCCCGATACGGCCGACGGCCCGCTATCGACGCCTTGATCTCGTGGTCGCGCACGATGCGGCCCTCGGCGGTGTCGATCAAAAACATCCGCCCCGGCTGCAGGCGGCCCTTCTCGATGATGCGACGCTGCGGCAGGTCGACCACGCCGACCTCGCTGGCCATCACCACCAGGCCGTCGTCGCTCACCCAGTAGCGAGACGGGCGCAAGCCGTTGCGGTCCAGCACCGCGCCGATCACCGTGCCGTCGGTGAAGGCGATCGACGCCGGCCCGTCCCAGGGCTCCATGCGGGCAGCGTTGTAGCGGTAGAAGGCGGCCCGCTCGGCGTCCATCTCGGCGTGGTGCTCCCAGGGCTCGGGGATCATCATCAGCATCGCCTCGGCCAGCGAGTAGCCGCCCAGGCTCAGCATCTCCAGCACCTCGTCGAAGCCGGCGGTGTCGCTTGCGCCGGGCGTGCATATCGGGAACGCCCGCTCGATGCCGGGCAGCAGCGGGCTGTCCAGCAGCGCCTCGCGGGCGCGCATCCAGTTGCGGTTGCCCGCGATGGTGTTGATCTCGCCGTTGTGAGCGATCAGGCGATACGGATGCGCCAGCGGCCACGACGGGAACGTGTTGGTAGAGAAGCGGCTGTGTACCAGGGCGATGGCACTCTCGACCCGCTCGTCGAGCAGGTCTGGGTAAAACGCGCTGAGCTGAGGGGTGGTGAGCATCCCCTTGTAGACGATGGTGCGGGCGCTCAGAGACGGGAAGTAGACGCCCTCGTGCGCCTTGGACGCCCCGCCCATGGCCGCCGCGGGGCCTTCGCCGGGCGGCCTGCGTGCCGAGTCGAGCCTCACTTCGTGCTCGATGCGCTTGCGGGCGACGAAGGCCAGGCGGTCGAGCTCGATGCCGGCCGGCGGGGTGTCGGCAGACGTGCCGTTGTCCTTGGCTGCGCCGCTGTCTGACGCTGCCTTGGCTCGCACGAAGATCTGGCGGAAGCGGGGCATGGTCATCAGCGACGCCGAGCCGAGGATCGACTCGTCGATGTCCACCTCGCGCCAGCCGATGGTCTCGAGGCCCTCGGAGTCGAGGATGCGCTCGGCTTGGGCCGCGCAGGTCTCGGCTGCGGCGCGATCCTGGGGCAAAAAGGCGATGCCGGTGGCGTACTGGCCGGCCGGCGGCAGGTCGAAGGCGGTCACGTCGCGGTAGAAGCGGTCCGGGATCTGGATCAGGATCCCGGCGCCGTCGCCGGTGTTGATGTCGGCGCCCTTGGCGCCGCGGTGCGCCATGTTGCACAGCGCATCGATCCCCTTGGCCACGATGTCATGCGAGGCGCGCCCGCCGATGTCGCACACGAAGTTGACGCCGCAGCTGTCGTGCTCGTGGCGCGGGTCGTACAGGCCCTGCGCCGCCGGCAGCCCGGGATTCAGCCCGCGCCGGCCGAGGCCGCCGTGGCTGTGGCGATGTTGCGGGGCGCTCATGTCGACGTCTCCTTGCGCGGCTGCTCAGGCACCGGGTGCACGGGACGTCGTTGGCCCTACACGTGGACTGCCGACTATAGCCCATCGCGGCTCAGGCGTAGGCGACAGCGGCCCCAGCGGCCATCATTGGGCGATGCAGCCGCCTGACCAGCCCGCCGGGATCGAGACCGCACGAGAGCTGCTCGGCCTCTTCGACGCCTCCCCCACCCCGTATCACTGCGTCCGCACGGTCGCCGGGCTGCTCAGCGATGCGGGCTTTGCGGAGCTGGCCGCCGGCGACGAGGTGCCACGGGCCGGCGCTTGCTTCGTGCGCAGCGGCGGTGCCCTGGTGGCCTGGAAGCTCGGCGAGCACCACCACGGCGCGGCCTCGCTGCGGGCCGTCGGCGCCCACACCGACAGCCCCAACCTGCGGCTCAAGCCCAACCCCGACAGCGTCTCCGCCGGCTGGCGGCAGCTCGGCGTGGAGGTCTACGGCGGGGCGCTCCTGAACTCGTGGCTGGACCGCGAGCTGGGACTGGCCGGCCGGGTCGTCCTCCGCAACGGCGCAGACGGCGCAGGCGGCCCAGAAACCGGCGCAAGCGGTCGCAGCCTCGACGCCGGCGACAGCCTCGACGGCTTGGAGGCGCGGCTCTTCGAGGACCGCCGCCCGATCCTGCGTCTGCCTCAGCTGGCCATCCACCTCGACCGCGAAATCGCCGCCAAGGGCCTGCTCCTGGATCGCCAGCGCCACATGGCGCCCGTGTGGGGGGTCGGCCACGGCGCCGAGTTCGCCGATTACCTGGCGGACCTCGTGGGCGCAGCGCCCTCAGACATCGTGGCCTTCGAGGCGATGGCCTTCGATCTCGCTCCGGCGACGCTGGCCGGCATCGACTCGGATTTCCTGGTGAGCGGCCGCATCGACAATCAGCTCTCGTGCTTCCTGGCGGCCCGGGCGCTGATCGCAGTGCGGGGCGAGGCGCTTGATCACGTGCCGATGATCTGCCTGTTCGACCACGAGGAGGTCGGCAGCGTGTCTGCCAGCGGCGCGGCGTCGCCGTTGCTGGCCGGGGTGATCGAGCGCATCGAGGCGGCCTGCGAGTCGACCGCCGCGCAGCGCTCGGCGGCCCGCAGCCGGAGCCTGCTGGTGTCTGCCGACGGGGCGCATGCCACTCACCCGAACTATCCCGAGGCCCATGAGCCCCAGCACCGCATCGCCGTCAACGCCGGGCCCGTGCTGAAGGTCAACGCCTCGCAGCGCTACGCCACCGACGCTCTCAGCGGAGCGGCCTTCCGGCTTGCCTGCGAGCGTGCAGGCGTGCCGTTGCAGACGTTCGTGAGTCGCGGCGACATGCCCTGCGGCTCCACCATCGGGCCGGTTGCCGCCGGCCGGCTCGGCATCGCCGTGGTGGACGCCGGCTGCGCCCAGCTCGCCATGCACAGCGCCCGCGAGATGTCGGGCAGCCACGACCCGGCGATGTTCGAGGCGGCCCTGATCGAGGTGTTCCGAGGCTGAGCCCGCGGCCGGTCCCAGGGCAGGCCCAGCTCAGAAGCGCCGGCTGAGCGCCCGCGCCGGGGCTGCGAACATCAGCAGGATCGGGAAGATCTCGAGGCGCCCGATGATCATGTAGAGCGCGAGCACCAGGCGTGCCGGCAGCGAGAACGCCACCGCATACGACGACGTCGGCCCTGCGTCGCCCAGCGCCGGCCCCATGTTGCCCAGGGCGCTCACCACCCCGCTGATCGACTCGACCATGCCGCCGCCCAGGCTGCTCACGGCGACCACGCCGGCGAGCATCAGCAGCAAATACAGCACGAAGAAGCCGGCCATGCGGTTGACGATGTCCTCGGCGACGGCGTTGCGCCCGTGGCGGATCGGCAGCACGGCGTTGGGATGGCGGGTGTGGCGCACGCTGCGGATGCTGTGGCCGAACAGCACCTGCACGCGCATCACCTTGATGCCGCCGGAGGTGGAGCCGGTGCATGCGCCCATCACCATGAAGAACAGCAGGATCATCTGCCCCGCCGGCAGCCACAGTGCGTAGTCGGCGGGGCTGCCGGGTCCTGCGGCGGCATTGGCGTAGCCGGTGCTGGTGCCCAGCGCCACCACGTTGAACACCCCCGCCCGCAGCGACGAGCCCAGCGACATGGCCCCGTCGAGCCACAGCAGGCCCACCAGGATCACCGTGCCAGCGACCAGCAGCACCGCATACGTGCGCAGCTCGGGGTCTCGTGCGTAGCTGTCGAAGCGGCCTCGCATGGCCCGCCAATGGTGCGCGAAGTTGATGCCGCCGATCACCATGCCCACGATGACGATGGTCTCCACGGCGACGCTGTCGAAATGGCCGATCGACGCCGCATGCGGCGAGAAGCCGCCGGTGGACGGCAGGGTCAGGGCATGCGCGATGCTGTCGTACAGCGACGGGCCGGGGGCGACGAACAGCGCCAGCGCCACGCCCACCGTCAGCAGCACATAGGCCGCCCAGAGACGCTTGGCGGTCTCGGACACCCTCGGCGCCAGGCGGTCAGAGGTCGGCCCTGGCGCCTCGGCTGTCATCAGGTCGAGCCCGCCGACGCCCAGGAACGGCAGCACCGCCACGGCCAGCACCACGATGCCCATGCCGCCGTACCACTGGGTGACCTGGCGGTACATCATCAGGCCCCGCCCTGGCGTGTCGAAGTCGCTGAGCACCGTGGAGCCCGACGCCGAGTAACCCGAAGCAGACTCGAACAGCGAGTTCACGACCTGCTCGGCGAAGCCCGCGCCGCCCGCCGAGAAGGTGCCCGCCAGCACGAACGGCAGCGCCCCAAAAACGGTGACGATCACCCAGGTCCAGCCGACCGCCGCGAACACGTCGCGGCTGCGGGTGGCGCCGGGGGTGGTCTTGAGCCACAGCAGCGCCCCGACCGCCAGGGTCGCTGCGCCCGATACGAGCAGGGCGGCGCTGTCTCGGTCGGTGGTCAGGCGTTCTTGGGCACCGGTGACCAGCATGCCGACAGCGACGAACGCCAAGGCGATGCCCAGCACGTGCAGCGGCGTGTTGGCCCAGCGGGCGCCGCGGCGCTGCAGCTGCGTGGCTCGCCGTATCGAGAGCAGTCTGCCGAGGCCGATCATCGCGACCGCGCCCCTCGCCGGCTCACGGCGCCCCTCGTCGGCTCAAGGCCCGCTTGAGCCGCATGGCGCTCACGGTGCGGGCTCGCAGCAGCGCGGCCACGACCGCCAGCAGCGGCAGAATCGTGAGCTTGCCGGCGAGCATCCCGGGGATCAGCAGCAGGCGGGCAACAGCCGTCAGCTCCGTGGCGTCGCCGAAGGGCCCGGTGGCCGGCGACGGGCCGGCCGTGGAGATCACCGACACCGAGGCCCATGCCGCCGACACCCACTCCACGCCGGTGAGCGACAGCAGGAAGGCGCCGATGGCGACCAGCCCGAAGTGGGCGATCTGGTAGCCGGTGAGACGCTCGAGCTCCTCGTCCGCGATGGTGCGCCCGCCGCGCTTGACCAGCAGCACCCTGCCCTTGTCGAGGTGGCGGCGCAGCACGAGCTGTGCGTAAGAGACCAGCGCCGTGGCCCGGGCGATGCGCAGCCCGCCGCCGGCCGAGGCTGCCATTGCGCCGGTGGCGGTGGCGATCAGCAGCACGCTCAGCGCGCCCGGCGCGAATGCGGTCCAGTCGACGACCGCATAGCCGGTGGTGCTGACCGCCGAGGCCGCCGTGAACAGGGCGTGGCGCACCCCGATGCCGTCCGCCGCGGCCAGGATCGCCGCGGTGACCACGCCGATCACTGCCAGATACAGCCAGATCTCAGGGTCGCGCAGCGCCAGAGCGGCCCGGCCTCGCAGCAGCCTCCACAACAGGAAATAGCAGGCGCCGCCGAGGATCATGAAGACGATGGCCACGCTCTGGGGGCCGGCGCCGAAGCCCGCCAGCGAGTCGGCGCGGCTCGAGAAGCCCCCAGTCGAGAGCGTGCTGGCCGCATGCACGGCCGCGTCTGTTGCCCCCATGCCGGTGACGGCATAGGCGATCCCGCATGCTGTGGTGAGCGCTGCGTAGAGGCTCAGCACGCGGCGGCGCCCGGTCAGCAGCGACGGTGCCAGGCGGTCGGCTCGCCTGCCCTGGCCCTTGGGGACGTAGATGCTGCTTCGGAGCACCAGCGGCAGCGACACCGTCACCGCCAGCAGGCTGATGGCCCCGCCGATCCACTGCGTGCCGGCACGGAAGAGCTGCATCGATGTGCCCAGCTCGGCTGGGTCGACAACGGTCAGGGCGGTGGTGGAGAAGCCGGCCGCCGACTCGAACAGGGCGCCGTCGAGCGAGCTTGCGGTGCCTGTGGCCACATAGACGACGGTGCCCGAGACGACCAGCACGCCCCAGCCCCAGGCCAGCCCCGCCAGCACGCGGCCGGGCGTTAGCTGCGAGCGGCGCACGAACAGGCGCCTGCCGGCGATGCCCAGGGCCAGGGCCAGAGCTGCGAGGCAGCCCATGACGAGCGAGTCGGCCGGGTCGTCAGGCGCGCCGATCAGCGCGCAGGCCGTGGCGATCAGCCCGAAGACGCCGAGGGCGTCGGCCACGGCCAGGCGCTTGTGCGACACGAAGCGCCTCTTGCCCAGGCGCCCTCCGGCAGCCTTGCGGGGCTGGCTGGGCTGTTGAGCCTGGTTGGCCTCACTGCCCTGTTGAGCCCGTTGGGCCTGTTTGGCTTGGCCGGCCCGCCCAGCCTGTTGAGCCCGCTGGCTCTTGTCGGCCTGACCGGCCTGCTTGGGGTTCTCAGCCTGCACGATGGCCCAGGACGGCCCGTACCTCATCGACCGCTGCGGGCATGGCCACCACGACCACGTGATCGCGGGCGCGCAGCCGGCTCCGTCCTCGGATGATCTGGCTCTTGCCGTCGCGCACCGCGGCCGCGATCAGGGCGTCCTTGGGCAGGCGCAGCTCCCGCACCAGCTCGCCGTCGGCGCGGCTGTCCTCCTTCACGTCGAGCTCGAGGATCTCCACGTCGCCCTGCAGAAACGTCGCCACCGCGGCCACGTCGCCGCGCACGAATCGCAGCACCCCGTTGGCACTCGCGGTGCGAGGCGACAGGGCCACGTCGATGCCCGCGTCGGCGAGCAGGCGCAGCAAAGCCAGGCGGTGCACGACCCCGATGGTCTCCCCCGCCCCGACCGACTTGGCGTACAGGCAGGCCAGGATGTTGGCGTCGTCCTCGCCGGTGAGCGCCACCACCACCTCGTGGCGGCCGATGTCGGCCTCCTCCAGCAGGTCGGCGTCTGTGATGTCGCCCTCCATCACCAGGGCGTCCTCCAGCTTCTCGGCGAGCTCACGCGCCCGCGCCGGGTCTCGCTCCACTACCACCACCTGCACGCCCCGGTCCGCCAGGCTCTCGGCGAGGATCCTGGCGGTGCGGCCGCCGCCGAGCAGCATCACCCGGCTGACCGCCCCGGCGGCGAGGCCCAGCAGCTCGATCACCAGGCGCCGTGCCCGGCGCTTGGCGACGATGCGCACGTGGTCGTGGGCCTGGAGCTGGTGGTCGCGTCTGGGGATGACGGTCTCGTCGCCGCGCCCGATGGCGGCGACCACGAAGTCCCAGTCGGGCTCGAACTCCTCGGCGATCTCCTCCAGGCGGCGCCCCACCAGCGGCGCGTGGGCGGGAAGGCGTGCGCCGATCACCACCACCTCGCCGTCGGCCATGCGGGCGATCTCGTCCGCGCCGGGGAAGGCGAGCAGCTCGAGGATCTCGCCTGCGATCTCGGCATCGGGGTCGATCACCAGGTCCGCTCCCGATGCGGCCCGCAGCTCCTCGGCGGCCGCGCCGCGCAGCTCCTCGGCCTCGATGCGCACGATCGAGTGGCGCACGCCGACCGACTTGGCGACCATGGACGAGATCAGGTTGACCTCGTCGTTGGCGGTGACGGCCACCAGCAGGTCGGCCTCGGCGATGCCGGCTCTGCGCAGCACGCCGGGATGGGTGCCGCTGCCTTCCACTGTGAGCACGTCGACGGTGTCGTCGAGGGCTCGCAGCTTGGCCCGGTCGACGTCGATCACGCCGATGTCGTGACCCTCGCGGCTGAGGCGCTCGGCTACATAGGAGCCGACCTCGCCGGCGCCTACCACCACTACGTGCACGGGCCTGTTCTAGCGCCTGCGGGGGCCGATTTGCCGGACCTCCCTGCCTCTGGCGCAAGCCAGCCCCGCGTGCTCGCCATCACGGTGCGCACGACAGCGACCTAGCGCCTTCGGGGGCCGATTTGCCGGACCTCCCTGCCTCTGGCGCAAGCCAGCCCCGCGCGCTCGCCATCACGGTGCGCACGACAGCGACCTAGCGCCTGCGGGGTCCGATTTGCCGGACCCTAGGTTGCCGGCTGAAGCCGGTCGTCTGCCGGTCGGTGATGACGGCATCGAGGCGCTGATCCCATGGCTCGGTGGGCAGGCTGTCGAGGCGGGCGAAGCTGTGTGCGATACCGATCACGACCGGCCCTTCGCTGGGGCTAGGGCTAGGGCTGGGCCGATCAGGGTCGTGGCTGCCCCTGTTCTCCTTGTCTTCTGGAGGGCCGGCTTCCACCGCCAGGCTTCCACGACCAGCGCCCTCGGCAGCGGCGCCATCGGACCCGGCCACCGCACCGTCGCGATCCCCACCCTCGGCAGGGTCGCCGCCAGCCTCGGAGTCGGGGCGGCCTCGCACTGCAGCGAGGGCACGGTCGTAGTAGCCGCCGCCCTGGCCCAGGCGGTTGCCGTCGTTGTCGAAGGCGACCAGCGGTGCCAGCACCACATCGTGGCGGCTGAGAGCGATGACCTCGCCGGCAAGAGGCTCGGCTATCCCGTAGGCACCGTGCGAGAGCGCCGTGGTCGGGTGCCAGCGCACGAACTGCAGATCCTCGCCGACCACCCGTGGCACGGTGACGGTGACGCCTTGCTCCACCAGGCTGGCCAACGCGCCGTCTATGTCGAGCTCGCCTCTTGTTGCCAGGTAGCCGGCCACGATGCCTGCACCCGCCAGCAGGTCGCTGCGGGCAAGACGGTCGGCGACGGCAGCAGAGGCCGCGGCCTGCTCGGCTTCGGACAGCGCCGCCCGCCGTCGTCTCAGCAGGCTGCGCAGCTCAGCACGCCTCCCGGCCCGCCGCCCTGCGCTCTCCTCGCCGCGTGGCCCGCCATCCCGCCCGGCCAGTCGCCCCGAGCGTTGCCCCGCGCTTTGGCTGCCCTGCCGCCCCGCGCTTGTCTCACCCTGTTGCCCGACGCCTTGCTCGCCCTTGTCGGCCATCGACAACAAGCTACCGCCCGCGCTGCCTCGCCGCCGGGGCGCGGTGTCGGTCCTCGGTTGGTCTCTATTCGGTTGTCAAGATGCTGGTCCCTGACCTGGGTTCCTGGAGACGTTGTCGCCAGCGCTCAGGGCGGGTTATCGAAGTGGAAGATCTCTTGTCGGCGGCGGCCTTCGGGGATGGTTCGCCGGAGGCCCACACGGACGTGCTGTCAGGGGTTGGGGCCGTCCCGGCTACGGCTGGTGCCCACGGGCTGCCGCCTTCCCGGACTCCTGCAGGCGACCGACTGCTCTCCGAGGCGGTCAGGGGTCGGGACCGTCTCGGCTCCGGGTTCCGCCTGCTGGGGTTGTGTCGCCGGCGGCGCTGTTGCATGCTCGGTCAATCCGGCTGCCGGTGATGTCCGCCGGGTTCAAGTCCTCGCCCGGGTTGCGCATCGTGCGGGCCGGGCCGGGGCGTTCTGCGCGGGCGGTGCTGGGGCCTTTCGGGTCTTGCCCGCTGCTTGTCGAGCGTTCCCGGCTGCTGTTCGTGCCGGTTGAGGAGAGCTTCTCGGCTGAGCCAGCGCGGTATGCGTCTGTGAGGCTGGGGATCGCGCCGACTGGGATGCGGTGTTGGATGCTGCGGCCGCTGGTCATGGCGAGGGTGCCCTGGGTGCCGCCGGCGGTGCGGTTGTTCTTGCGGTTCTTGCTGTTCTTGTTGGCGGGTCGGCGGCGGCGGGGTTGGCGGCCGGCCTTTTGGTCTTGGTCGTGGTGGTGCTGGCGGTGACACGGCCCGCAGAGTGCTTGGAGGTTGTCGATGTCGGTTGGCCCGCCGTTCTCCCATTCGACGATGTGGTGAATGTCAGCCATGTGCATCGGCGCGCCGCAGCGGACGCAGCCCTTGTCGCGCACTGCGATCGCCAAGCGTTGGGCTGCATTCGGGGTGCGGGTGGAGGTGCCGAGCCACAAGGCTCTGCCGTCGCCGTCGAAGATCATGCCCGCCACCGCGGTGTCAGCCGACAGCCGCTCCAGGATGGCCGGCGGGACGGGGCCGGTGCCGAGCATCTCGCATGCGCCGTCGGGGTTGCGGCCGTCGATGAGGCCGATGTCTGCGGTGATGATCAACTGCGGCCGCCCGCTGCCCTTGCCGCCGCTGCTGGTGGCGGGGAGGGGCTGGTGGGTGAGAGCGTCGAGGCCGGTGATCGTCTCCAGCAGCGCGTCGGCCATCCGCTGGGCCCCGGTGCGACTGGCGGTGGTGCCTGCCTTGCTGTCGGTGCGCCACAGCCTGTCGGCGTGGGTCTGCAAGGCCTGGGCGAGCAGCCCGTGGCTGATCGGGTCGAGCTCTGCGTGCAAGATCCCCATCCCCGAATCGCGATCCTTGCCCAGCGACGCCCGCCGTGCCTTGCGCTGACGCTTCAACTCAGCCTCGCCACGATCACGGCTGGCCTTCAACTCGGCGCGCTTGGCGTCACCGGCGAACACATCCGCCGGCTTGGCCTCAGCCGCCTTGAGCAGCGCCTCGTCGTTGTCCACCACCTCGGCCCCGGCGGTCTGCGCGGTGTTGACCAGCGCAGCCGCGTGGTCGATCGTGAAACCGCCCTCGGCGAGCTTCTTCTTGGTGTTGGGCATCGCGGCCAGGCCTTGCGCGACCTTGGCCAACCGGCTGGCGTCGCGCTTGGACTTGCCGGTCTGCTCAGAGATCACCCCCGCAGCACGCCCCGGGGTGGTCAACGCAGCGATCTCCGCGGTGATGTCACACATCGCCGCGTCCAGACCCCCCTGCAGCCTCTTCGCCGCCCCAGCCGCAGCACGCAGCTCCCCCAGCGAGCGCCCACCGGGCTTCACCTGACGCACCAGACACTCAGCCTGGCCGAACAGCTCCACCGCATCCCCCTCAACCGGGGCAGCAGCACCCGCCGCGCCAGCGGGATCGAGGGTCAGAGCCCCCGTCGGATTCGGGAGACCGTTCATGCTGCACACCCTATCGGCAGGGTTCGACAATCACACCTGTTGGTGATATCTGATCGAGATTGGTGCTGCCCGGACTGACCCACTGCACCACAAGGCCCGCCAGCCGCATCGACAGCCCGTCCACCGGCCAGGCCAGCCGAGTCGAGGGCCGGGGCGCTCGGATCAGCGACCGGGCCAGCGGGATCGAGGGCCAGAGCCTCACTCGGATTCGAGAGATCGTTCATGGTATACACCCTATCAGCACAGTATGACAATCACACCTGTATGCCATATTCAATCCGCATCCGAGTCGCCCAGACCGCCCCACTGAACCGCCAGGGCCGTCACCCGTACCGGCAGCCCGGCCGCCGGCCAGACCATCGACGGGCCTGGTCCGGGCATCGGCAGGCATCGCCAGACCCTGAGCCGAGCCAGCCTGCCCACCAACCGGCTCCATCGAGCCGCCGAGAGTCACGGCCATGCCATGCGCCGGCTGATGCGCCGAGCCGGTGGGATCGGTGACCAGGCCGGCCGGATCAGCGACCGCAGATGGCGAGTCAGGGGCCAAAGCCTCGGGCGGATTCGGGAAATCGTGCATGGGGCAGACCCTATGCAGGGGGTGTGACACTCTCTGGCCGTCCGCGTCTCCCCGGCGCACAAGAGCCCGCTCGGATCGTCGCCCTGCTGCCCGACCCGCCGACTACAGCGTCGCCGCCGGGACTGTCCCTCTGGGCGTCAGGCCTAGACCCCTCTCGGCGTCGGGCCTAGACGAAGGCCGTGGCGAACACCAGCGACACGATGGTCATCACCTTCAACAGGATGTTCATCGACGGCCCGGAGGTGTCCTTGAACGGGTCGCCCACGGTGTCGCCCACCACAGCGGCCTTGTGCGGGTCGCTGCCCTTGCCGCCGTGGGCGCCGGCCTCGATGTACTTCTTGGCGTTGTCCCAGGCGCCGCCGGCGTTGGCCATGAAGATCGCCAGCGCGAAGCCGGTCACGAGCGCCCCGGCGAGCAGCCCGCCGAGTGCGTCCACGTCCACGAAGCCCACCACCAGCGGCACGACCACGGCCAGCGCGCCGGGCACGATCATCTCCTTGAGCGAGGCGTCGGTGGAGATGGCCACGCAGCGAGCCGAGTCGGGGCGGGCGCCCTCCAGGCCCTCCCGCAGCCCCGGTATCTCGCGGAACTGGCGGCGCACCTCGGAGATCATCGAGTTGGCGGCGCGGCCCACGGCGTCGATGGTGAGCGCCGCGAACAGGAACGGCAGGCCTGCGCCCAGGAACAACCCGATGAACACGTCGACCTCGCCCACATCCAGGCTCAGCAGCGTGGCCCCGCCGCTGGCCTCGGCCACCGCGAACTCGAAGCTCTTGAACAGCGCCAGGGCGGTGAGCGCAGCCGAGCCCACCGCGAAGCCCTTGGCGACCGCCGCGGTGGTGTTGCCCAGCGAGTCGAGGGCGTCGGTCACCTCGCGCACCGACGGGTCGAGCTCGGCCATCTCGGCGATGCCGCCTGCGTTGTCGGCGATCGGGCCGTAGGCGTCCACGGACACGACCACGCCGGTGGTGGCGAGCATGCCGATGGCCGCCACGGCGATGCCGTAGATGCCGCCGAAGCCTTCGTCGCCGAGGGTGGTCTGGCCGCCCCAGTAGGCCACGCCGACCCCCACAAGCACCAGCACCACAGAGAGCGCCACCGAGACCATGCCGGTGCTCACGCCGCTGAGCACGGTGGTGGCGGGGCCGGTCTCGGACTGCGCGGCGATCTTGCGCACCGGCTTGAAGTGATCAGAGGTGTAGAACTCCGCCGTCTTGCCGAGCGCCCAGCCGACCACCAGCCCGCCGATCACCGAGACCGCCAGCCCGTAGGGAGCGCCCTCGCCGAACACGTCGGAGTCGCCGAAGAGCAGGTAGGCCACGACCACGGTCGCGACCACGGTGAGCGCCATGGCCACGTTGGTGCCCATGTGCAGCGCCCGGCTCAGCGCACGGGAGTCGGTGCTTGCGCCGCCGCGCACCACCAGGGAGCCGACGATCGACGCCAGCATCCCCACGAAGGCGACGGCCATGGGGAACATCAGCAGCTCGACCGTGCCGGTGTCGCCCGCGCCGCGGGCGTGCAGGCCCACGGCGAAGGCGGTAACCGAGATCGGGGCGATGATCGACCCGGCGTAGGACTCGAACAGGTCGGCGCCCATGCCGGCCACGTCGCCCACGTTGTCGCCCACGTTGTCGGCGATGGTGGCGGGGTTGCGGGGGTCGTCCTCGGGGATGCCGGCCTCCACCTTGCCCACGAGGTCGGCGCCCACGTCGGCGGCCTTGGTGTAGATGCCGCCGCCCACACGAGAGAACAAGGCGATGCTCGACGCGCCGAGCCCGTAGGCGGTGACGATCTCGAAGGCCTGGTCGACCTCGAGCCACTCCACGAACAGCACGTATGTGAAGGCGAGGCCCAGCAGGGCGAGGCCGGCCACGCTGAAGCCCATCACTGCGCCGCCCCTGAAGGCCACGGGCAGGGCCTTTGCGGGGCCGTCCTTGGCGGCCTCGGTGGTGCGGGCGTTGGCCATGGTGGCCACGGTCATTCCGGCGTACCCGGCGCTGGCGGAGAGCACCGCGCCGATCACATACGAGATCGAGGCCAGCGGGTCGATCACGATGCCGATGAGGATCAACATGGCGAGCACGAACACCGAGACCCAGGTGTACTCCTGCTTGAGGAAGGCCCGGGCGCCGGTCTGGATCTCGGTCATCAGGGCGACCATGCGGTCGTTGCCGGCGGGTGCGGCCCGCACTACGGAGTAGAAGTAGCCGGCGAGCCCGAGCCCGGCGAGCGCCGAGATCATGGCCAGATAGGGAATGGCGCTCACAGTGTCTCCTGTGTCGTTGGTCTTGGGTGTGCTTGGGTGTGCTCGGCGGCTGCTTGGCGGCCGGCCAGTGTCCTGGCAGTCGGGCCTTGCGAGTCGGTCGGCGGGCAACGCTAGCGATCAGGCCGCCGATTCCGGCAAGCCTGGCGGCGAGCCCATGCGGTGCCCGAAGCGGGCGACGTGGCGCAGCCGAGGCGGGCATGATGGGGACGTGGACACCGCCCGTGCCTGTGCCGTGCTGCAGGTCGACGCCGCCGGCTCCCTGGAGGACTTGCGCGCCGCCCACCGGGCTGCCATCCGCCGGGCGCATCCCGACGTGGGCGGCTCCAACGCCCAGGCGGCCCTGGTCAACGAGGCGTTCGCTCACCTGCGTGACGCCATCGCCAGACGGTCCGCTGCCGGTGCCGGGGCCGGGGCTCGTGGGAGCGCTGCATCTCGTCCCCGCCCGAGCGGCCGCCCGGTGTCCAGCTTCGACAGGTTCTCCGCCGGGCGTGGCACCTCGTCTGCCGGTACTGGCGGCGGCTCTGCTGTAAGTGCCGGCAGCGCCAAGGCTGGGGGCCTCGATCCGGCGGAGCTGCTGTTGCGCATCGCCGAGGCGGCTCACCACATCGGCGAGGTGGTCATGGTCGACCCCGAGGCCGGGCTCGTGGAGGTAGTGGTCGGCAACACTGCGGGCAGCAGCACCGGGAGGAGCGCCATCACAGGGGCAGGCCAGCTTCTCGTGCAGGTCGGCGCTGCCGCCGAGGCGGGAGACGCCACGAGCTCCGGCACCGGCCCGCCGGCAGCCGACGACGGCGTGCCGGTTGCCTTCACCCTCGAGCCCCTGGGGACCCTGCCCGCCCCGCCGATCCACGAGGTCGCTGCGGCCCTGATGAGCCGAGTCCACCCCCGCTGACCCCTCCAGCACCAGCGACCCGGCTAAGACGGCATTGCGGACGCGCATTGCGCACGACTTTGCGCTCTCTGGTGCATCCCTCGGCTGATGCGCATTCCTTGTTTTTGCTGGCTAACGCCGGTGAGCCCGGAGTTTTCCTGCTCCAGCCTGCGACTTTGCGCACATTTTGCGTATCTGCGCAAACTCTGTGACCAAGACGCAAATCTATGCGTATACTCCCCGCATGGACCAGAGCGAACTCCGTCAGATTCTCGCCGCTGGCGAGACCTTCACCGTCGAGTTCAAGGCCGAGCCGATCAACGACGGCGACCTGGTGGAGGCGGTCGCCTGCCTGGCCAACGGCAACGGCGGCACGCTCCTTGTCGGCGTCGACGACGATGGCACCGTGGTGGGGGCCAAACCTCGCCACGACACCAAGACTGAACCACGCCGCGTCGAAGCCCTGATCGCCAACCGGACCGAGCCACCGGTGTCGACCACCTGCACCGTTGCCGAGATCGGCGGACGGGAAATCATCGTCATCGAGGTGCGAATCCCCGGCAACGTCGTCGCCATGAGCGACGGTCGCTACGTGTACCGAGCGCTCGACGTTCACGGGCGCCCCCAGTGCCTGCCCATGCGCCCCCACGATGTCCTCGGGCGCGCTGGCAGCCTTGGCGTCCTCGACTACTCGCGTGTCGCCGTCCCCGGAGTCACGCTCGACGACCTCTCCGCCACCGAATTCGACCGCTACCGGGAGATCGTGGAGGCCAACCGCGGCGACGAAGTCCTGGGAAGCCTGTCCGACGCCGACCTGCTGCGGGCACTCAACCTCGTGACCGCCGACGACCAGCTAACCGTCGGCTCGCTGCTGCTGTTCGGAAAGGCGGCGATGATCGGCCGCCATGTTCCGGGCTACGAAGTGGGCTTCCAGCACCTCGACGGCCTGGAAGTGCGGGCCAGCCAGACCGGGCCGCTGCCGCTGCTTCGGGCAATGGTCGAGATCACAGACCGCGTCCAGGCCCGCAATCCGGAGGAGGAGCTCGACATCGGCATGTTCAGGGTGCCGCTGCCGAGGTTCGCCGAGGTGACCATCAGGGAGCTGATCGCCAACGCGCTGGTGCATCGTGACTACACCGCCCAGGGTCCGACGATCGTCGAGGTGTCCCAGGACGCGCTGGAGGTCTCGAACCCTGGGGGCTTCCCTGTTGGGGTGACCGCCTCGAATCTGCTGACCACACCGCCTCGCCCGCGCAATCCTGCGTTGGCCGATGCGTTCAAGCGGGCCGGGATCGTGGATCGGATCGGACGGGGCGTCAACCGGGCCTTCGCCGGCCAGCTGGCTATGGGCAGGCCCGCCCCGGATTACTCCAGGAGCAACCCACACTCGGTCGTGGCGCGGGTGCGCTCGGGGCCTGCGGATAAGGAACTGGCGGGCTTCCTGGACGAGGAGCGTCGTAACGGCCAGGTGTTCTCGCTCGAGGACTTGCTGGCCTTGCACGAGATCCGGCTGGAGCGGAGCATCACCGAGGCCAAGGCCGCTGAGCTGTTCCAGGGCGACCCGCAGGAGGCACGCACCAAGCTCAACCGCCTGGCAGACAAGGGCCTGGTGGAGATCCGCAGCGAACGCCGGGGCCAGGCCTACTCCTTCTCGACCTCCACCTACAGCCGGCTCGCCGTCTCACCCGGCCAGATGCAAGCTCGTGGTCTCGACAAGGCCGAGCAGGAGCAGAGAGTGCTCGCTCACGTTGACCGTCACGGCTCGATCACCCGGCGGCAGGCCTCGGATCTGTGCGGGCTCGACTCCGAGCGAGCCAGCCGCCTTCTCCGACGCCTCCGCGACGAGGGGAAGCTCGATCTGCAAGGCACGAAGCGAGCAGCCCACTACGTCAAGCCGTCAGCGCCCTAGGCCTACCCTCCTGCCCACCTGCCACTCCACAGCGCTCTCCGGCCGAGTCGGTTGACGGATAACGGCCATGGTTGCGCCATGCCAGCGCGCTCTGGTGGCATGATGGGGACGTGGACACCGAGACATCGACCTCTGACACCTCGATCCTTTGCCGACAGGTCTACGGCATCGGCGAGGCCGCACGGCTGCTGGGCCTGCGGACCGATCGCGCCCGCGGCTGGCTGGACGGCTACCAAGGCAAAGGCGTCACCTACAAGCCCGTGATCAGGCCCGAGCCAACCGGCGACAAGATCGTGACCTGGGGCGAATTTGTGGAGCTCGGCTATCTCCGCGAGTACCGCCGCAAACGGGTCCCGCTGCAGCGCCTGCGGCCAGTGATCACCGAACTCCGCGTCGCCTTCGGGACGCCCTATCCCCTGGCAACGGCAAGGCCGTACGTCTACGACAAGGAGCTGGTGCTGGAGGTGCAGGAGCGCACGGGCGTGCCGGCTTCGATTGCGGTCGTGATCCGCTCAGGACAGGAGATCATGCTGACACCCGAGACCAATCGCTTCTTCAACAAGGTCGAGTTCAACCCGGACCTGCCAGGTGCAGCCATGCGGCTTCGGCCCGCTGGGCGCGCCTCGCCTGTGGTCATCGATCCGCTGATGCGGTTCGGTAGGCCCAACGTGGACGGCGTTGCCACCGAGCGCCTGTGGGAGCTCCACGACGCCGGCGAGTCGCTGGAGCAAATCGCCCGAGGCTACGACATGGACCTCCACCTGGTTCAGGCCGCAGTGGCCTACGAGGAGCAATTCCTCTCCCTGGCCGCCTGAGCCACGCCAGGAACAGCGCTACAGAGTTGGGTAGGCGGAAGGCTCGGCCAGGTCAGGCATCGTCCAGCAGGCGGTCGCGGCGGTATTCACGCCCGGGAGATCACGCTGGTTGTCGTCGCGAATTGACGGCCCATTTGCACCATGTACGCACGAAGTATTGGTCACCGACGCACCTCCCAATCTGGTCCCGCCACAGTGCGCTGCAGTGTCGAAGCTGAGCGAGTCGGCCGAGTCGACGCTCATGTACCCGGTTCCCTGGTACTGGGGATCCTCGGTATGTGCAACCTTGATAGCGCAGAAGGTCGCACCGGACGCCGAGCTGGTCATCAGCCTGATCCACTGACCGTCGTCAGGGTCACCGGGAATGCCGTTGTGGTCCCTCGGGCCAACAGCGGGGTTGTTCCCGTTGGACGCTGAATTGACCTGCACCTTCACGGTGCCGGGTTCAGGCAAGTTATCGGGGCGTCGCCATACTCCGAAGTCGATCGCGTTGCCCGCCAGTTCATCAAGGGCGATCGCTGCTCCCTGGTTGCTCACAGCGGCACAGTGTTCTGCGTCGCTGAAGCAATGCAATCCGTCAGATCGCGGCTGGCCGTAGAGCAGGTCTGCGAGGCTGAGCGCTTGGCGAAGCAGGTCCCGCGCCGCGTCGTCTGGGTGGGCAAGCACCACGCTTTCAGCCGGTGGATCAAGGGCCGCGTCGGCCTCCGCTGTCGCGACGACTGGACCTCCAGGCGACCCTCTGCTTCCTGGGCTGTCGCTCCCAAATGGCCCAACCCCTCCGTACACCACCGTAATGGCGAGAGCAACGCCCAACGCGAAGATCAGCCAGAACCACGCGTCGCTTCTCCTCATGGGAGCAACGTATCTGGAGCGGCCGCCAGACGGAACAGGCCCGTCCAGGACTTGCCTGCCTCCTCGTCGCGGCCTCCGGGCGACCCCTGCAGCTTCAGCCGCAGCCCACCAATCCACCGGCAGTCTCGCCAAATCCCGGCGGTCCATCACCATACATGGGGGATGGGCCTGACGAATCTTGCGCAAGCCGTAGCTCTCGATGCTTGGTGCGGTGTGGACCAGAATCCGTTTGGCGAACCTCGCCTGCCCGCTCTCGGCCAGGAACGAGTTGACGGCCTCCACGGTGATCGGTTTGGTCCAGCACTTGCACTGGATGGCGGTCAATTGGACTGTCTCTCCATCGCGCGCCACCAGATCCACGCCCAGGTCCGGGGCGTTGGACCAGTCCTCCCACATCTGAACCTTGTCGAACCCCATGCTGGGACAGGTCTCAAAGGCCTCCCGGATCAGGCGCTCGAAGCGCGTGCCGAGGTCTCTCCTGCGATCCGTCTCCATCCTACCGGTAGCAGCCGCCCTGATCGCAGCCACCACCTCGTCCAGCTCGGTTCTGCCTCCCATTCGTCTGATGATGCCAGCCCGTGGCGGCAGATCGGCGCACGTACAGCGACGAGTTCGGCGGCCGTGCGGGCCGCCACGCCCTCCGGTGCGAGGGGACCCGGCAAGCTCGGGGTCGGAGCGCGCTGGCTCGCTCATCGAACGGGCGTCCCGACCCCCTCCGATTTGCCCCTCCCTGCTCTCGGCCTGCCCGGAGTTGGCGTTTGCCCGCCGACCTGCTAGACAGTGCCGTCGTGGCCTGGCAGCAAGGGAGCGGATCGTGAACGACCAAGCCGCTCTGCTCGACGCTCGCGGTGGCGGCGGCGACGGCGGCGGCGACGACCACAACGTGACGGACTGGTTCCTGGAGCGTGTCCAGAGCCACTACGACAGGACGGACATCACCAAGGACGACATCTGGGAGTACCTCTATGGGGTGATGCACGCCCCGGACTGGCGGGAGAAGTACCGCCACGAGCTGTCGAGGCAGCTCCCGAGGGTGCCTCTGGCCGACGAGTTCGAGGCCTTCCTCGCCTTCTGCTCCGCGGGGCGGCAACTCATGGACCTGCACGCCGGCTACGAGACTGCCCCGGAGTGCGCCGAGGTGGTCTGCATGGTCGACGACGAGCCCGACGAAGGCGACGCAGACCCGCAGGCCTACCGGATCGGCAAGCAGATGCGATGGCCTCGCGTCACCGGCGAGGACGGCAAGGCCACCAAGGCCAAGGACATGACTGTCCTGGTGGTCAACGAGCGCTGCCGGCTGGAGGGCATCCCCGCCGAGGCGCACGAGTACCAGGTGTCGGGCCGGTCGCCGCTTGAGTGGGCCGTCGACCAGCTCAAGCACAAGGACGACCCAGCCTCGGGCATCAGCGACGACCCCAACGGCTGGCACGCCTGGGCCGACGACGCAGACGCGTTCGAGTTGATCCGCCACCTGCGCCGCCTCGCCTACGTGGGCACTGAAACCGCCCGCATCGTCGCCTCACTCCCCCCATCCCTGCCAGCAGAAGCCGGATGAGCGGGTTCGACGAGGCGCTGGGGATTTGTCGGTTGGCGTCGTCCACAACCAGTCAGGGGCGGCGGTTCGAGGAGCTGATCCGGGACGCCCTCGAAGCGCATCCCGGCGAGTACGGCCTCAACCGCTTCGAGAAGCTGTGGCTCTGGGATGACTGGCCCGACCGGCACGAGCGCTCTCACGCTGGCGACATCGGCATCGACATCGTGGGCAAGCAGACCGAGGATTACGGCGGTGGGCTGTGCGCGATCCAGTGCAAGCTCTACGACACCGCCAGGGTGACGCCCACCGATGTGGACAAGTTCTTGGCCGCATCGATTGGCCGCGAATGGGCCAGTCGCATCTTCGTCGCCACCAGCGACTACACCAAGCCTGCTGAGACGAAGCTCCGCAAGGCACCGGACACACAGTTTCTCAAGGGTGGCGACATGGCCGCTTGGCCGATCGACTGGAAGGCACTGGCCGCCCGCTCTGCCGACAAGCCGGTCTTCGATTTCGTAAAGCACGAGCCAAGGCCCGACCAGGAGCGTGCCATCAGGGCTGTCCTCAAGGGCTTCGAGACCGAGGATCGTGGGCGCATGGTGATGCCGTGCGGCACCGGCAAGTCCGTGGTGGCCATGTGGCTCTCCGAGAGGATGGTCGGCCTCGGCGGGCGGGTGCTCTATCTGGTCCCTTCGATCTCGCTGATGGACCAGACGATGCGGGAATGGGCGTGGCAGCAGCGGCTCCGGCACCGCTATCTCGGTGCCTGCTCCGACACGAAGGTGGGCCGCGCAGCGGAGGACATGCTCATCTCAGAGCTGGCGATGCCCGCCACCACCGACGCGGGGCGGATTGCGTCGGAGATGAAGCTGGAAGCGCCTGAGGTCATGCGGACCTTGTTCTGCACCTATCAGTCGCTGGAGAAGATCATCGAGGCTCAACGAGAGCATGGTTGTCCCGGCTTCGACTTGGTGATCTGCGACGAGGCCCATCGCACCACCGGGGTGGAAGGCCAGGGAGAGGGGCTCTTCTTGCAGGTCCACGACTCCGCCGGACTCATGGCCCGAAAGCGGCTCTACATGACCGCCACACAGCGCATCTACACCGAGCAAGCCAAGCAGAAGGCCCGAAGCCCCATCCACTCGATGGATGATGAGCAGGATTACGGGCCGCTCATGTTCGAGGAGAACTTCTCGGCTGCTGTCGGCCTGGGCCTGCTGACAGACTACGAGGTACTGGTCATCGCCGTCGCCGAGTCGCACTACGGCCCGCTCCTCGGCGAGAACGTCAGGAACGGCGTCACCGTCAGAGTTCCCGATTCTGACGGAAAGATCACGACCAAAACGATCGACTATCAAGACGCCGTCAAGATGCTCGGCTGCTGGGACGCCCTGGCATGCCCACAATCCGAGGGCGTCGACTCGGGGAGGGTCACCGGCCAGATAGTCGACGGCACAAAGCCATGCCGCAAGGTCATCGCCTTCTCCAACACGATCAAGTCTTCAAAGATGCTGACCGAGTATTGGAGGCCTGTGGTTCA
Source organism: Acidimicrobiales bacterium (assembly GCA_965214285.1). Lineage (GTDB taxonomy): Bacteria > Actinomycetota > Acidimicrobiia > Acidimicrobiales > Aldehydirespiratoraceae. The sequence goes on along the minus strand of OZ243946.1, from coordinate 2,127,716 downwards.
CAAGCTGGAGTCAGAAAATGAGCGTCCGTTGGATCTGAGCGCTCAGCACGTCGACGGCAAAATGAACGCATTCAAGCGCTCGGCGAGCCTGGAATGGCTGCGCGACGCCGACGCATCGGAGGACGCCGTTCGGATTCTCTCCAACGCCCGCTGCCTCGGCGAGGGCATCGACGTGCCAGCGCTCGACGCCGTGATCTTCATGGCGCCGAAACGCTCCGAGGTGGACATCGTACAGGCTGTCGGGCGAGTGATGCGCAAGGCGCCCGGGAAGAAGGTCGGCTACATCGTGTTGCCGGTGTTCGTTCCCGACGAGCATCTGCTCTCTTCCGAATCGGTTCTCAGAGGCTCCGACTTCAAGCAGGTCTACAAGGTGCTGCGCGCCCTGCGCTCCCACGACGAGCGCTTCGACGCTGAAGTCAACTCTGTCGACGGCTCAGCCGTGATGCAAAAGATCTCCATCGTGGACCACAGCCATGACGGTCTGCAGTACACCCAGCAGGGTCTTCCCTTGGATGCGCAGATCCGCAAGGCAGTCGCCTCGGCTATCGTCGAGAATGTCGGCGACAGGCATTACTGGCCGACATGGGGCCGGAAGGCAGGCGACGTCTACCAGAGTGTTTGCAAGCATCTCGACGAGCGAGTGGCGAACGACCAGCGCACAGCAAAGGCGGTCGCTGGATTCGCCAAGTCGATGCGCAAGACCGCAATCCCCACGTTCACGGACAAACAGGCACGCGGGATGATCTGCCAGCACATCGTCACCATGCCGATCTTCGACGCCTTCTTCGGGGAATCCCGGTTCGCAGACCTCAATCCGATCTCACAGCACATCGAGACGGTGGCTAGGCGCCTGCGACGGGCTGGCGTCGAGTTCGACCGGATCACAGCGGACATCGACGACATCTACGACCGTATCCGCCAGGCAATCGAACTGAACCCCGACCCGGCAGATCGCGTCGACATGCTGCGGAAGGTCTACGAGGGCTTCCTGACGGCCGCATTGGACGACGTGGTCAAGCGGCTGGGAATCGTCTACACGCCCACCCCGATCGTCGACTTCATGCTGCGCAGCGTCGACGCCGTATGCCGCCAGGAGTTCGGCAAGGGCTTGACCGACGAAGACGTGACGATCCTGGACCCGTTCACAGGCACGGGCACCTTCCTGGCACGGCTGCTCACAATCACCGACACCGACGGCAACCCGCTGATCGCCGACGGAGACGTGGCCCGCAAGTATCGGGAGGAGCTGTGGGCATCAGAGATCGTGATGCTGCCGTACTACCTGGCCGCGCTGCAGATCGAGGAGTCCGCGGCTGCGAGGGGGGCTTTCGACACGAGCCAGTATGAGCCATTCAGCGGCATCGTGCTGGCCGACACGTTCGAGATGGTCACCAGCGAGATGCTGAGAGCGAGGAAGGATCACGTCCAACAAGCGCTTGAGCTCGGCGTGCCCACTACGGGCAACGTGGAACGACTCTCGGAGATCGAAGAGAAGCCGATCAAGGTGATCGTCACCAACCCGCCGTGGTCGGCAGGCCAAAAGTCGGCGAGCGACGACAATCCGCCAGCCGACTACGAACACGTAGCCCGGCGCGTACGTGAGACGTATGGGGCGAGACAAAAGGAGATGACAGGGAAGTCCGGAGGCAAGTCAGCTGGAAACCTCTACGTCCAAGCCTTTCGCTGGGCAACGGATCGACTCGTGCCGCCCAGCGCCAACGCCAGCGATGAGGGCTGGGTGGTCGCCTTCGTGCATCCCAACTCACTGATCAACGCACCTACGCTAGCCGGAATGCGAGCCTCACTTCGAGACGAATTCACTTCCGTCTACGTCATCGACTTGCTGGGAGATGCGGCCAAGAGCGGCGAGGAACGCCGAATGGAAGGCGGTGGGGTCTTCGCCATGGGTTCACGTAATGGCGTGGCGATCACCGTCGCCGTCCGCAACCCACAGCTCGGTCAACGCGAGCCTGCCACCGTCCGCCTCGCTCAGGTCGGCACCGCGATGAGTCGGGAGGCGAAGATTGCATGGCTGACAGGACTCGGCGATATCACCAGTAAGGAACTCACGGAGGTACCGATCACGCCCAGACACGAATGGACGAACATCGGCGATGGCAGTTTTGAGCATCTGCATCCTGTTTGCGACACGGACAAGAGCAACGACAAGGTCGCAGTCGGAATCCACGCCCTCGGCCTGACGACGAACTGTGACCCCTACGTCTATTCGTATTCGCGTGAAGAGCTCGAGCAGCGCGTTTGCCGGCTGATCGACGCCTACGAGCAGGCGCGCCAAACCGTGCACCCCCCCCCGAAGAAGAGGGCCAAGAAGCTGCCGACCGCGACGGGCTAGCCCAGCGAGTCGAGCAAGCCTCGGCCAACGACAACCTGGCCGAGATCAAGTGGACCGGCCATCTGAAGACTTCGCTGAAGCGCAACGACCGCATCGAATTCGACCCCTCCCGCATCCGCGAAGTGCTCTACAGGCCGTTCACCAAGCTCTGGCTCTACGAAGACAACCGCATCCTCTCCAGCGTCAAGACCGTCTCGGCCATGTTCCCGCGTGACCTTGAAGCAGAGACAGGTGCGAATTTCGCCCAACCCCCCCCCCCCCCCCCCCCCCCCCCCAGCCATCCTGCTCCCCACCCCATCCAACAGGACCATCTTCGACCCGATCGGGACCCGAACACTTCCCAACCTCTGCGCCGCGGGAGCAAACCAGCCCTGCCGGGCACTACCAGCCCGGCGATCCTGATCACCTCCCCGTCGAACATGACGATTCCGGGCGTGCTGGCAGCGCACTGCCTGCCGGACCTTCACACCATGGCCAGCGGCCAGAGCACGAGGGCGCTGCCACCGACCCGTCGGCGCCCGGTGGGCAACTAAGTGACCCCCCCCCCCCCTGCGATCCTGGTCACCTGCCCGTCCAACAAGGCGATCTTCGGGAGCCTCGCCACCCGATGGCTCACCGACCTCTGTGGGGCAGGAACCATCCAGGCCTGCCGAGCACTCCCCTCCCGGCGATCCTGATCTCGGGCACGGCCAACATGGTCTTCCAGGCCCTGGCGACCAGAACCCTCACGGACCTGGCAGCGATAGCGGGACAACGTCAGACCAGAGTCCTGCCGCCGAGGCGATAGTCGTCGCCTCTCAGCAGATCGGCTCGCCGGATGCGGTCGTGGCGGTCGGCGGACTGACCGATCTGAACGTCGTTGGCCCCAACAGGGGGGGGGGGGGGGGGGCGACTTCTCCCCCGCCGGCAATCTTGATGGGGTTGACTCGGCAGCTCCCCTTCGGGGTGATGGCGACTCAGGCGCTGCCGGACCTCTGCGTCACGGGCCGTCAGACCAGGGCGCTGCCGTCCCGGTGATCCTGATCCCCACGCCCTCCACGCGGACTCGCATCGCCGTCCTCGCTACCGACATCCTCGCCGACCTGCACGCCGTCGACCCCGCCTGCCGCGCCCTTCCACCCCGCCGCTCGTGAAGGTCGCGCTCTGCCACCTCGCCATTCGTGAGGGCTCGCCACACCCGTGATTCCAGCCGCCAACGACAGAAAGACCGCCTGCCCAGCACGGCTGGTCGAACTGGCAGCCGCTGTCAGGTCGAGGAATCGGCGTAGACCGTCGCCTCAGCAGTGCTCTCGGCGGAGCTCTCGTCTCGCTTCTTGGCGTCCTCGGCCAACGCGTCGTCAATCAGCCAGTCAGCCATCCGATCCAGTTCGAGAGCGTTGTTGACACAGCCCCTCGACCGCATGAACTCTTCGATTTCCCGCAGCTTGGCGACGACTTCCCAAAGCTCGCCGGTTTTGTTGCGGTAGTCCCTCTCCGGCGGCCGGGGTGGTGCCGGCTCCGGCATGGGCAGATCCTCCTGATCACCGGTCGCCAACCGAAAGACGCCGGCTGCGACTAGCTCTTCATGGCCGTACATGCGCGGCGCTGTGCCTGGATCGACATCCTTGGGCAGCTTAGTGAGCTGCACGATCGGCCTCCCGCTGTCATCGGTGACCATGACGGTCTCGCCAGCAACCGCCGCGATCACCATCTCGCGTGTCGCCTCTTGCAGCATGGCAATTCCGACAGTCCTCACGTCACGCACCATAGCGCCCGAAACCTGCTCCGCGTCGCCTGCGCCCGCCTGGAGCGCCTCACCGGTCCTGCTCACGCCACCCTCATCTCATGCTGCAACGACTGCGCTTGCATCGCTAGTGGCCGGTCACGCGGGGCCACGACCCTCACGCCGTTCAGCGTCGCGGCGGCGGCGAGGTCGTGGTCGTAGGTCACGAATCCGTCCAGGTTGTCGCCCAGACCAAGCACCGATGCCAGGTGGATGGCGTCCAACGACTTGAGCTTGCGCGGTTCTAGCCGGGCCGCAGTGGCGAGAATCGAGGGAGTGGTCCCGGTGACTTCGACTCTCTCCATGACCTCGGCGATCTCCGGCTCCCGCTCCGGTGCATTCTTCCGGACCACGCGGATGAACTCCACGAGAGCGAAGTCGCTCGTCACCAGCGGCTTGCCCCGTCTCCACGCCTTCATCGCAGCCGTCTCCGGCTCATCCAGCACCAGCTTGGCCAACGCCGAGGTGTCGACGAAGAATGCCACCTCAGCAGGGCTTTTCGTTTCGCATCTCCGGTAAGGCCGCTGACAGGGAGATTGGTCCTGGCTTCGGCATGGGCAGATCCGCTGGGTCATGGGTCGAAGGCCGGATGAAGCCGGCTGCGACGAGCACTTCGAGGCGGTCTTTGGGTGTCGCTGTGCTCTCGTCGACCCGCTCGGGGACTGCCGTGATCTGCACGAGCGGCATGCCCCCTGGGTCGCTGACCGTGACTGTCTCGCCGTGGGCTCCCGCGGCCACGAGATCACACGTCTCGTTCAGCTCTTGGATTCCGACGGTCGTCACGCCCTGCACCATAGTGCGCCAAACCGCATGTGCAACCGCCAAATCCTCGCCGACCTGAACGCAGTCGAGCCCGCCCGCAGCGGCGGGCCACCCCGCCGCTGCCGCCAACGGCCACGCCTGGCAGGCAGCGCAGCCGGAGCGACGGGCGCTCGGCTAGGGGGCGATCTCGACGACGGTGCGGATGCCGTCGGCGGCGGCCAGGCGGTCGAAGCCGGTCTCGATGTCGTCGAGGCCGATGCGGTGGCTGGTCATCGACTCCAGATCGAGCTGCCCGCTGCGCCACAGGTCGATCAGCAGTGGGATGTCGCGATCCGGACGACAGCCCCCCAGCAGCGACCCGACCAGGCGCTTCTGCAAGGTCACGAACATGGCCACGCTGTCGATCTGCGCGGCCTGCTCCACGCCCGGCGCGCCGACCAGCACCGTGGTGCCGCCCACACGGGTGACGGCCAGCCCCTCGGCCACAAGCGACGCCACGCCCGCGGCCTCGAAGGCGTAGTCCACGCCCGCCCCGTCGGTGAGCCGGGCCATGGCGCTCTGCAGGTCGTCGACCGCAGGGTTGAGCACATGGGTGGCGCCGAACCCCGTCGCAGCCTCACGGCGCCCCTCCACCGGGTCCGATACCACGATCATCGTTGCACCTGCGATGCGCGCTCCCTGCACCACCGCCTGGCCGATCCCGCCGAGGCCCATCACCAGCACCGACGAGCCCCGCTCCACGCCTGCCGTGTTGAACACCGCCCCCACCCCGGTCTGCACGGCGCAGCCGATCACGCACACCACATCGAGGGGAACGTCGGGGTCTATGCGCACCGCGCCCGAGGCCGGCACCACGGTTCGCTCCGCGAAAGCGCCGACGCCGAGCCCGCGGCCCACCTCTGCGCCGGCGCGGCTCAGCGGCGTGGACCCGTCGGGGCGGCGGGCGGTCATGAACCCCATCGCCTCAGCGCACTCGGTGGCGGCGTTGCGAGCACACGCCGGGCAGTGACCGCACGGCGCCAGCGGGCTCAGCATCACGTGATCGCCTCGCTTCAGATGCATCACGCCCTTGCCCACGGCCTCGACCACCCCGGACGCCTCGTGGCCCAGCACCACCGGCCCCGGCAGCAGGTCACGGATCGTCTGGTCGCTGTGGCAGATGCCGCAGTAGGCGACCCGCACCAGCACCTCGCCGGTGCGCGGCTTGCCGATCTCCAGGTCGTCGACCAGCTCCAGGGGCGATCCCGGCTCGTTGTGAATCGCAGCGCGCATGCCGTCAAAGCTAGATGTACTCGGCAGAGAGGTTGGTGACAGGTTGACGGGGGTGAAGACCTCCTGGGATCGTGGTGTCGTTCAATGACAGCTACCGAGGCCAGGAGGTCTTCAATGTCACATCGTAATGCCCCTTTGGCCTATGAGGGCCGTTGCAGGCTGGTGGATCGGGTCCGTGTCGATGGGCTGCCTGTGGCTCATGTGGCGCGGATGTCGATGGTGAGCCGCCAGTGCGTGCACAGGTGGCTGAAGCGCTTCGACGAGGAGGGCTATGAGGGTCTTCATGACCGGTCGTCTCGCCCGCATTTCTGTGCGCGTCAGACGCCGCCCGACGTCGAGGAGAAGGTGCTCGCTGCGCGCATCGAGCACCGGCGGGGCCCTGAGTGGCTGAGCCGGTTCACCGGCGTGCCGGCGCGCACGGTCACCGCGATCTTGCAGCGGGCGGGGATGCCCAGGCTGTACCAGCTCGACCCGATCACCGGGCAGCCGATGCGCGCCTCGAGGACCACGGCGCTGCGCTATGAGCGCGAACGGCCAGGCGAGCTGGTCCACGTCGACGTCAAGAAGCTCGGGCGCATCCCCGACGGGGGCGGCTGGAAAGCCCACGGACGCGGCAAAGCCCCCAAACGCCAGAAGGTCGGCTTCGACTACCTGCACTCGGCAGTCGACGACCACAGCCGCCTCGCCTACACCGAGATCCTCGACAGCGAGACCGCCGAGGCCTGCGCCGGGTTCGCGCTGCGCGCACGCGAGTTCTTCGCCTCACACGGCATCGAACGCATCGAAGAGGTCATGACCGACAACGCCCTCGCCTACCGCACCAGCCTCGCCTTCGCCGACGCCCTGGACCAGATCGGCGCCAAACACAGGCTCATCAAACCCCACTGCCCCTGGCAGAACGGCAAAGTCGAACGCTTCCACCGCACCCTGCAAACCGAATGGGCCTACCGCCGCGTCTACACCACCAACCACCAACGCAGCCAAGCCCTCGAACCCTTCCTCCACGACTACAATCACCACCGATGGCACCACGCCCTCGGAGGACACCCACCCATCAGCCGAGTGTCACCAACCTAACTGCCGAGTACAACTAGACGACAGGCGGTCCCGCAGGCGCCGGCCGATGCCGGCCGCGAGCGCCGGCAGCCCAAGGCCCCAATGCCCGACGTGCCACCGACGGACCTCCCCGAAGACCGACCGCCTAGCCCGGCCGAGCACCAGCGAGAACCCGGCGAGCCGCCAGCCGCTACTGCAGGGGCGGGTCCTCGCAGTTGACCACCGTGCCGACGCCCTCGGGGGGCTCCGGGGCCGGCCCGAAGTCCGGCCCAGCCACGCCGGAGTCGGGATCGGGCACGAACTGCTCCAGCGCCCGTACCGTGGCCCGCGCCAGCGCCTGCTGCACGGAGACCTGCTTGTAGAGGGCCTCCTCGTCGGGGCTGGAGTTGAGGTAGCCGTACTCGATGAGCACGCTGGTCACAGGCCCCGGCCGGCGCAGCATCCCGTACCAGTCGTAGCCCGGATAGTCGACCGAGGGTCGTATCAGCACCCCGGCCACGTTGCGGCCGATCCAGGTGATGTCGTGGCCCGACAGCGTCTCGATCACCTCTGCGTAGATCATCTCCGCCAGCCTCTTGGAGTCGTCGGAGTGGCGCTGGCGGTAGATCTCGGTGCCCGGCGTGCTGCGGGTCACCGGGTCCTCCGTGCCGTTGAAGTGGATCGACATGATCGCTATGGGCTCCAGCGCCCGGGCGATCTCCGAACGAGTGGTGAGCGGCACCCGCACGTCGCCCTCCCGGGTGAGCACCACCGTGTAGCCGGCCGCCACCAGCTCGTCGCGCAGCCGCTTGGCCACGGCCAGGTTCAGGTCGCGCTCCACGGTCCCGCCAGGGCCCACGGCGCCCGTCTCGATGCCGCCGTGGCCGGGGTCGATCACGAAGTCCACCTGCTCGATCACGGTGCCGGCGGTCACCTCGGCGGCATTCGCGCACGGCGTCCACACGGTCCAGCCGTTTTCGGTGGCTTCGAGTATCGGCAGCGTCCAGCCATTGGGCGTGACCAGCACCCCATATGACTGGCCGTTGACCGCCCGCTCGTGCACGTCCACCACGAGCTCGCTGAACTCAGTGCGCACGAAGCGGTGCCGGCCAATCGACCATTCGCTGTGGCCCACGTCGTTGACGGCGCGCACCTGCACCATGTAGCGGGTTCCCTCGGTGACCCCGCTGATCGTGGCTGTGCGGTCGCCTGCGGAGATGGTGACGCCCTGGGTCTGCCAGGCGCCGCCCTCGGGCCGGTAGCGCAGGTTGTAGCCGGTGACCTCGGAGCGGCCGTCGTGGTCGGGCTCGCCCCAGGCGACCGAGATCTGCGTGGACCCGTCTTCCAGCAGCTTCAGGACCGGCGCGCCCATGCCGAGGGGCACCGCGGCCGGGCGGCGGTAGTCGTCCATGTAGGGCGGCAGCCCGGCGTAGGGATCGACCGCCGTGGGCGCCTCGGCCAGGCGAAACAGGAAGGTGGCGATCTGGCCTCTGGTCAGCGTGCGCGACGGCGAGAAGGTGGTGGGCGAGGTGCCGGTGGTGATGCCGGTCTCGGCGAGCCACTGCACGGCGTCGGTGTAGTAGCGGCCCTCGGCCACGTCGGCGAACGGCTGCGTCTGCGACGCCTCGGGCTCGCCGGCGAAGCGCCACAGGAAGGTGGCGAGCTGGGCGCGCGAGACGCCGACGTTGGGCGAGAAGGTAGTGGGCGAAGTGCCGGTTGTGATGCCCTCGGTGAACATCCACTTGACGGCGGTGGTGTAGTAGCGGCCGTCGGGCACGTCGGCAAAGGGCACGTCCTGGCTCACCTCGGGCTCGCCGGCGAAGCGCCACAGGAACGTGGCGAGCTGGCCTCGGGTGACGGTGTCGTCGGGCGAGAACGTGGTGGGCGAAGTGCCGGTGGTGAGCTCCTCGCCGAGCAGCCAGATCACCGGGTCGTAGTAGTAGCGGCCCTCGCTGATGTCGGTGATCGTCACCACCCGGTAGGCGGGCGCGGTGAGCCTGCAGTCGGCTCTCTGGCCGCAGCCCGCATCGACCGCCTCGGTGAACACGTCCCAGCCAACGGTGGCCGACGCCTTGGAGCCTCCCACGGTGACCTCCGCGAGGTCGGTGCGGCGCGAGTCGGGGGCGTCGAGCGTGATCGACTGCACGGTGCCCACGTCGAAGTGCTCGCTGGCATCCAGCCAGGCCGTGAGGTCGGCGGCGCTGTGGACCGTGGCACCGATGTGATGAGGGTTCTGGGCGTTGCTGTCATAGGGGTCGGGCTTGGCCTGCAGGTAGCTCCTGGTGCTGCCGCCGGCCCAGACCTCCACGGGGCTGGCGGTGTGGCCGCCGTTTGCGGCCGTGTAGAGGGTCTCGGCGATGTTGCTGCTGGGGCCGGCGCGGTAGACGACTATCTCGGTGTCGGTGGCGTCCACCGCTGCGCACCAGTCGCCGCAGCCCCTCACGCCCCCGTAGACCTGGTCTTGCGTGGTGGAGCGGATCTCGAACGGGGCGTGCCAGGATCGCTGAGCGGTGCGCGACAGGATCTTGCGGGCGGCGAAGCTGCGGGCCGCCACAGCCTGGGCCTTGAGCGCCTCGGCGGGCCAGGACCGGGGCACCTCGAAGATGCCGTAGAGGTACTCCTGTATGGCCAGGTCGCCGTGGATCACGCAGAACTCGCCTTCTTGGACCACGGCGTTGTCGGCGTCGAGCTCCTGGGGGCTGCCGCAGAGCTCGGTGAGGCTGCCCTTGGGCCCGGCCAGATCCGCGGGGTGCAAGACGATCTCCCCAGAGCGGTAGCTGCCCACGTCATCGAGCACGACCACCTCGGCGTCGCCGAGGACGAACACCAGCGCCGAGGGCTCGTCGCAGGCCGCCACGCCGTCGCACAGGTCGGTCTCGGATCCCGGCGGGCCGCCGGCGACGGTGGTGACGGCCCAGCGGGTGTCGGCCTCGTCCCACTCCACCTGCGCGGCGGCCGTGATCGAGCCCAGGTCGGTGCCGCCTGCGCTGACCTCGAGCTCCCAGTCGCTTGGCGGGTTCGTCGGCGGCGCCAGCGCCAGGCTGGTGCGGACCTCCAGCAGCACGTCCACGTCGGCGTGGACGGCGAAGTCGGTGGTGCTGTCGCTGAAATCGGTGAGGTCGCCGATGCTGGTGCCGTCGTAGTAGAAGCCGAGGATCTCCGCGTAGCTGTGGTGTGCCTGGGCGCGGCCCAGGGCACCGTACTGGCTCATGCCGATGCCGTGCCCGGCGCCGCCGCCCAGGAAGATGAAGCTGCCCTCAGGCTCGGGGTCGGGGTCGTCCTGTGCCTGAGCAGGGCCGAGCGCGGCCAGCGTCGCCAGCAGGGCGGCCGGCAGCGCTGCCGTCAGGCACAGTGTGATCAGTCGGTTCAGCCACGGTCTCAAGCGGGCACCATCGTAGGACACAGACCCTGCGGCCCGACCCGGCGTTTGCCTGCGGGCGCTCGCGCCGCCGTGCAGGGCAGGCTCTGCCGAGCGCCCCGCCGCGCCTCGGCGGCGACCCCGCAAGGCCCGTGACCTCCGGCCCCTCATGGGGACGCGGGTGCTGCTAGGTGTACTCGGCAGAGAGGTTGGTGACAGGTTGACGGGGGTGAAGACCTCCTGGGATCGTGGTGTCGTTCAATGACAGCTACCGAGGCCAGGAGGTCTTCAATGTCACATCGTAATGCCCCTTTGGCCTATGAGGGCCGTTGCAGGCTGGTGGATCGGGTCCGTGTCGATGGGCTGCCTGTGGCTCATGTGGCGCGGATGTCGATGGTGAGCCGCCAGTGCGTGCACAGGTGGCTGAAGCGCTTCGACGAGGAGGGCTATGAGGGTCTTCATGACCGGTCGTCTCGCCCGCATTTCTGTGCGCGTCAGACGCCGCCCGACGTCGAGGAGAAGGTGCTCGCTGCGCGCATCGAGCACCGGCGGGGCCCTGAGTGGCTGAGCCGGTTCACCGGCGTGCCGGCGCGCACGGTCACCGCGATCTTGCAGCGGGCGGGGATGCCCAGGCTGTACCAGCTCGACCCGATCACCGGGCAGCCGATGCGCGCCTCGAGGACCACGGCGCTGCGCTATGAGCGCGAACGGCCAGGCGAGCTGGTCCACGTCGACGTCAAGAAGCTCGGGCGCATCCCCGACGGGGGCGGCTGGAAAGCCCACGGACGCGGCAAAGCCCCCAAACGCCAGAAGGTCGGCTTCGACTACCTGCACTCGGCAGTCGACGACCACAGCCGCCTCGCCTACACCGAGATCCTCGACAGCGAGACCGCCGAGGCCTGCGCCGGGTTCGCGCTGCGCGCACGCGAGTTCTTCGCCTCACACGGCATCGAACGCATCGAAGAGGTCATGACCGACAACGCCTTCGCCTACCGCACCAGCTTCGCCTTCGCCGACGCCCTGGACCAGATCGGCGCCAAACACAGGCTCATCAAACCCCACTGCCCCTGGCAGAACGGCAAAGTCGAACGCTTCCACCGCACCCTGCAAACCGAATGGGCCTACCGCCGCGTCTACACCACCAACCACCAACGCAGCCAAGCCCTCGAACCCTTCCTCCACGACTACAATCACCACCGATGGCACCACGCCCTCGGAGGACACCCACCCATCAGCCGAGTGTCACCAACCTAACTGCCGAGTACAGCTAGGCGTCGATGAACAGCTCCGGGTCCTTGGGCTGGCCGTTGACGCGCACCTCGAAGTGCAGGTGCGGGCCGGTGCTCCAGCCGGTGTTGCCAACTCTGCCGATCAGCTCGCCGCTGCCGACCCAGTCGCCTGTCCGCACCGCGAAGGCCGAGAGGTGCGCGTAGAGGGTGGCGACGGGTCCTTCGTGGTCGATGATGATGGTGTTGCCGTAGCCGGTGCGCGACCCCACGGAGATCACCCGGCCCGCCTTGGACGCCCAGATCGGGGTGCCGGTGGGGGCGGCGAAGTCGATGCCGGCGTGCAGGCGGGTGCCCCCGAAGATCGGATGCACCCGCGGCCCGAACCGCGACGACACCCAGCCGCCGGTCAAGGGTCGCCTGAAGCCCTTGCGCGACTCCGGCGGCACATCCGCGAGCGCGGCCTGTTTCTCCAGGATCAGGTCCGTGATGTCCTCGGACTCTCTCTGGAGCGCCAGGGCTCTTGCGTCGTAATCGCCGATGCGGACCCGGATCTCGTCGATCGCGCGCTGTTGGAGCTGCTTGCGCTCTTCGAGCTCGGCCAGATCCTCGTTGAGCTGGGCGAGCAGCCGGTCCGCTTCAGCTCTGGCTTCCTGGCCCGCCACCAAATGCGTCTCCAGAGCGGCGCGCTGGCTGCGCAGACGGTCGAGCAGCTCACGCTCACTGCCGGCTGCGAACTCCAGCAGGGTCTGCTTGACGGCGGTCTCGGTCAGGTCGCCAGACGAGAGCCAGTCCTCGGGCGGCACGGCACTGCCCACGTAGGCGTCGACCATCCTCACCCGGATGGCTGCCTCGGTGAGGGTGATCTCCGCGGCTGCCGCGGCTGCGGCCTGGTCACGGAGGAGAACCTCGTTCTCGGCGTCGCTCAGAGCCCGGCGGCCGTCGGCTACACGCCCCTCCTGGTCTTCGATCTCTGCTTCGATCTCCTCGAGGACGCGCTCCGCCTCATGGAGCTCCACTCTCTTCAGCGTCTCGATCTTCGCCAGCAGAGCTTCCCGCTCCTCCTGGGCTTCCTCGCGCTGGTCTCGCAGGCTGTCGATGGTGTCCTGGGCGCCGGCGGGCAGCACAAAGGCCAGGGCTGCGCAGGCGGCGAGCAGTCGCCAGAGCTTCAGTCGGAGACGAGAACGGCTGTGAGGCATGAAAGGTCTTGCGGGGGACGGTTCCCGGTCGCCGAGGCTACCCGACCAGCTCATGCCAATGTCGGCAAGACCGCCGCGCCGGGCCGTGCGCGGCGTTTCGGCCTAGCCTCGCGCCATGAGCGAGCGCCAGGTGTCGGAGATCTTCGATGCGTCCGCGTGGCGCACCGTGGAGGGCTTCGAGGGCCTCGTCGACGTCACCTATCACCGTGCGCTCGGCCAGGGGACGGTGCGGGTGGCCTTCGACCGCCCCGAGGTGCGCAACGCCTTCAGGCCGGCCACGGTCGACGAGCTTTATCGCTGCCTCGACCACGCCCGCATGAGCCCAGACGTGGGCTGCGTGCTGCTGACCGGCAACGGGCCGTCGCCCCGAGACGGCGGCTGGGCGTTCTGCAGCGGCGGCGACCAGCGCATCCGGGGGCGCAGCGGCTACCAGTACGCATCCGGCGACACCGCCGAGACCATCGACCCGGCACGGGCCGGGCGGCTGCACATCCTGGAGGTGCAGCGGCTCATCCGCACCATGCCCAAGGTGGTGATAGCGGTGGTGCCGGGCTGGGCGGTCGGCGGCGGCCACAGCCTGCACGCCACCGCCGATCTCACCATCGCCAGCGCCGAGCATGCCGTGTTCAAGCAGACCGACACCGACGTGGCCAGCTTCGACGGCGGCTTCGGCTCGGCGTACCTGGCCCGCCAGGTGGGCCAAAAGCGCGCCCGCGAGATCTTCTTTTTGGGCCGCGACTACTCAGCGGCGGAGGCGCTGGCCATGGGCATGTGCAACGCCGTGGCGCCCCACGCCGAGCTGGAGGCCACGGCCCTTCAGTGGGCGGCCGAGATCAACTCGAAGAGCCCGACGGCCCAGCGGATGGCGAAGTTCGCGCTCAACCTGATCGACGACGGCCTGATCGGCCAGCAGGTGTTCGCAGGCGAGGCCACCCGCCTGACCTACATGAGTGACGAGGCCGCCGAGGGCCGCGACGCCTTCCTGGAGAAGCGCCCGCCCGACTGGTCCCCCTTCCCCTGGTACTTCTGAGACAAGCGGGGTCGCCTGAGACAAGCGGGGTTGCCGGCGGTCAGGTGAGGCGCCAGTCGACGGGCTCGCGGCCCGCCGCGATCAGAGCCTCGTTGACCCGGCTGAACGGCCGTGACCCGAAGAAGCCGCGGTTCGCCGACAGCGGCGACGGGTGCGGCGACTCGATCACCGTGTGGCGGACCGTGTCGATCAGCGGCTTCTTGCGGCGCGCCGGGTTGCCCCAGAGGACGAACACGACCGGCTCGGGCTTGGCGCTCACTGCGGCGATCACCTCGTCGGTGAACGTCTCCCAGCCCCGGCCCTGATGGCTGGCCGCCTTGCGTGCACGCACCGTGAGCGTGGTGTTCAACAGCAGCACCCCGGCCTGCGCCCAGCGCTCCAGGTTGCCGCTCGCCGGCGCAGCGATGCCCAGGTCGGACTCGAGCTCGGCGAAGATGTTGTGCAGCGACGGCGGTACCTCCACGCCATCACGCACGCTGAAGCACAGCCCGTGTGCCTGGCCGGCGCCGTGGTACGGGTCCTGGCCGAGGATCAGCACCTTGGTCTGGGCATACGGCGTCAGGTGCAGCGCCGCGAACACCTCGTCGTGCGGCGGGTACACGGCGTGACGCTCCCGCTCGGCGGCCACGAAGCTCATCAGATCCGCCCAGTAGGGCTTGGCGAACTCGCCTCGCAGGATCGGGTTCCAGTCGGTCAGCGCCGCCATGGCCGGGCCGCTCCGAGCCTGAGCCTGAGCCTGCGCCTGCGCCGCCGGCCCGCGGCCTCAGAAGGGCCGGTCGCCGATGATGCTGGCCCGCTCCATGATGCGCACGTCGGGGTGGTAGTCGCTCACGGCGTAGTGCTGCACCACCCGGTTGTCCCAGAAGACCACCATGTCGTTCTCCCAGGCCACCCGGTACTGGTACTCCAGGGTGTCGGCCTCGGCGGCGAGCTGCTTGACCAGCGCAACCGACTCCTCGGGGTCGAGCCCCACGATGTGCGACGTGAAGTAGGTGTTGACGAAGATCAGCCGGCGACCGGTCTCGGGGTGGGTGCGCACCACGGGGTGGGTGACCTGCGGGTAGGCCTCGCGCATCTCCTGCTTCTTGTCGTCGGGCACCGCCCGCCCGAAGGCCAGCATGTAGTCGTGGACGGCGCTCAGGTCGTCGATGCGCTGCCTGGTCTCGGCGCTGAGGCCGTCATAGGCGGCAGCCATGTCGCAGAACACGGTGTCGCCGCCGGTAGCGGGCACCTGCACGGCCCGCAGGATGGCGCCCATCGACGGGCACTCCCGCCAGGTCACGTCGTGATGCCAGCCGTTCTCGAAGCCCCCGGTGGCGGCGTCCTTTTCGAAGCGGACCAGCTCGGGGGTGCTGGTGTTGCCGGGCAGGAACGGATGCGTCTCGAGCTCGCCGAAGCGCCGGGCGAAGCTCACGTGCTCGGCGGCGGTGAGCGGCTGGTCACGGAAGATCAGCACCTTGTAGTCGAGCAGCGCCTGGCGGATCTCGGCGATCACGGCCTCGTCGAGATCGCCCGAGAGCCGCATGCCCGACACCTCCGCGCCCAGGGTGGCGCCTTTGGGCGTGACCGTGATGTGCTCGAAGACGGGGGCGGCGAGCCTGGCGCGCTCGTCGCTGAGGTGGATGCAGGGGCCGAGGGCGGTGCCGTAGGGCTCGATCACCACCCGTCCGGGCGTGACCCGTGAGCCCGCGTAGTCGGCGCCGCTCTCGGGGGTGCGGGTCACCGACTCGGCTGTTTGGGCTTCCTCGGCTGGCGCGGATGTTGACGCCGCGCCGGGGTCGCTCTCGGAGGTGCGGGCCGCTGTATCGGTCTGGGTCATGGGCCGAGACTAAACCCCATCGCCGCCCGCGAAGGAAACGCAGGCCGACAGGCAGACGAAACGGCCGACAGATGAAACGGCCCGCCCAGCGGGCAGGCTGAGAGCCATGGAGCGCTGCGACATCGCCGTGATCGGCGCCGGGCCGGCCGGCGCTGCCACGGCGATCCGAGCCGCACGCCACGGGCTGACGGTGAAGGTGTTCGAGAAGGCAGCCCCGGGGCGAGACAAGGTCTGCGGCGACGGCTTGACCCCGCGGGCGGTGAGCGCCCTGGAGGAACTTGGCATCGACCTCTCCGACGCCCACCGCATCGACGGCCTGCGCATGATCGCCAACCGCACCCGCCGCGAGCTGCCCTGGCCCCGCACCGGGCGCTTCGCGGATCACGGTGCGGTGTGGACACGGCGCCGTCTCGACGCCCGCCTGATCGAAGCCGCCGAGCAGGCCGGGGCGGAAATCCGCTTCGACAGCGAGGCGCTGCCCGTCTTCGACGACGACGGCAAGGTGACCGGCGTGAGCGTCGGGGAGCGCACGGTGACCGCCGGCCTGACCGTGGCCGCCAGCGGCGCGCCCGGTCGGGTGGCGCGGATGCTGGGCACCGAGCGGGTCGCGGCTGAGCCGTTCGGGCTGGCGATCCGCACCTACGCATCCTCGCCGCGCCACGCCGACCGTCACCTGGAGGCCTGCCTGACGCTGCGCGACCAGCAGGGCACGCAGGTGCCGGGCTACGGCTGGATGTTCCCGGCCGGCGACGGCACCGTCAACATCGGCGTCGGCGCGCTGTCGACCATGAAGGGCTTCGCCTCGCTGAACCTCAACCGGCTGCTGGAGTCGTACCGATCGCTGGTGCAAGACGAATGGGGCCTGGGGCCGGACCTGGAGCGGCCCAGGGCCTGGCGGCTGCCCATGAGCGCCCAGCGCCGCCACGGGCCGGGCTGGGTGGCCGTGGGCGACGCCGCCGGGCTGATCAACCCGATGAACGGCGAGGGCATCGACTACGGCCTGGAGTCCGGCATCCTCGCCGCGGATCTGTTCGCGGCCTCCCCCGCGGATGCCGCGGCGCAGTACGACAAGGCCATCGGCGAGCGCTTCGACGCCTTCCTGCGCACCGGGCGGCGCTTCAGCTTCCTGATCGGCCGTCCGCTGATCCTGCGCAGCGGCCTGCGCCTGGCCGTGGGCACCCAGGCGATAGCGAACCTCACGCTGCAGGTGATGGGCAACCTGGTCGACGCCGACACGCCCGGCGCGGCGGGGCGGGTCCTGCGGCTGGCCGACCGCGGCCTGGCGCTGGCCGATCCGCTGCTGCGCCGAGGGCGTCGCGGCTGACTCGCCGGGGCCACCGACGGCGCCGGTTGGCGTGAGCGGCGCGTTGTCGTCAAAGATTGGGCCCATGAGCGAGCGATACACGATCATTTCCTCGGACTGCCACGCCGGCGGCAGCCACGCCCAGTACCGGGAGTACCTGGAGAGCAAGTGGCACGACGACTTCGACGAGTGGCGCGGCGGCTACCGCAACGCCTGGCGCGACCTGCAGGGCGGCTGGCGCACCCGCAACTGGGACGACGAGGCCCGCAACGGCGACCTCTGGGGCGACGGCGTGATCGCCGAGGTGGTGTTCCCCAACACGATCCCGCCGTTCTTCCCGAGCTTCGTGCTGTTCGCCCGCCCGCCGACCAGCGCCGACTACGAGCGCCGCCTCGCCGGCATCCGCGCCCACAACCGCTGGATCAAGGACTTCTGCGAGCGCTTCGCCGCACAGCGCGCCGGCATCGGCCAGATTTTCCTCAACGACGTCGACGACGCCGTGGACGACGTCAACTGGATCGCCGACAACGGCCTGCGCGGCGGGATGCTGCTGCCGAACCTGCCGCCGGACTGCGACTGGCTGGCGCCGCTGCACGACCCCGTCTACGACCCGATCTGGCGGGCCTGCGAGGAGCGCGGCGTCGTGGTGAACCTGCACGGCGGCACCGGCGCGCCCGACTACGGGCCGTACCCCGCCGCGGACCTGCTGTTCATCATGGAGGTGAGCCACTACTCGCACCGGCCGTTCGCCCAGTTCCTGCTGTCGGGCGTGTTCGAGCGCTTCCCGGGGCTCAAGTTCGTGATGACCGAGCAGGGCGCGGCGTGGCTGCCGCCGATGCTGGCGCGCATGGACGCCGTGCTGGAGCAGATCCGCAAGACCGGGCGCACCGGCGAGCTGAAGTACGACGAGTCGCACATCCTGCCCCGCTCAGCCACCGAGTACTTCCAGCGCAACTGCTGGCTGGGCGTCAGCCAGCCCGGCCCCGAGGACGCTGCCGCCGGCCTGGAGCTGGGCATCGACAAGTTCATGTGGGGCTCGGACTACCCGCACCGCGAGGGCACGTTCCCCTACACCCGCGAGCATCTGCGCCAGGTGTTCTGCGAGCTGCCGCCACAGGACATGGCCCAGGTGCTGGGCGGCAACTGCGCCGAGATCTACGGCTTCGACATGGACGCCCTGGCGCCTATGGCGGCGCAGTACGGGCCGACGCATGCCGAGCTGGCCGAGCCGCTGACCGAGCTGCCCGACGAGCCCAACGAGGCGCTGCTCAAGGGCGCCCTGATCGCCTGAGGCCTGCGGCGGTCTCTGCAGCTGGCGGCGGCTGAAGCCGGCTGAGGACGGCTGCGGGCGCGGCGGCTAGATTCGGGCCATGAGCGACCCCGCCGCAACCCCCGAAGCCGCGACAGCTCCCGCGGCTCCGATAGCCGACGGCGTCACCCCCGAGCCTGAGGATCTGCCGCTGATCATCTCCGTGGACGACCACGTGATGGAGCCCAAGGATCTGTGGCAGCAGCAGCTCCCGCCGAGCCTGCGCCCGAGGGGCCCGCGGGTGGTGCAGGAGAAGGTGCGGCTCAAGTTCGAGGGCGGCCATTACGGCTTCGAGCGCAACGACCCCGACGGCCAGCTCTGCGACCTCTGGCTGTATGACGACCTGGTGATGCCGACCGGCTTCCTGCACGGCCCTGCCGGGGTGCCCCGCGAGCAGCAGCGCAACGTGGCCGCCGTGTACGAGGATCTGCGGCCCGGCACCTACGACCAGACCGCCCGGCTCGCCGACATGGACCTCAACCACGTGGAGGCGGCGATCAACTACCCCAACATCTTCCCGCGATTCTGCGGGCAGGGTTTCCTGGAGCGCGACGACAAGGCGTTCGCCCTGCAGTGCCTGCGCATCTACAACGACTGGATCATCGACGACTGGGGCGGCGGCGCGGGCAGGAGCCGGCTGATCCCGCTCACCCTGGTGCCGCTGTGGGACCCGGCGCTGGCCGCCGAGGAGACCCGGCGCTGCGCCGCCAAGGGCAGCCACGCCATCGCCTTCTCGGAGAACCCCTCCAAGCTGGGCTGCGCCAGCATGTACTCAGGCGAATGGGACGTGCTCTGGGAGGCCTGCGAGGAGACCGAGACCACCGTGTCGATGCACATCGGCTCGTCGTCGAGCATGCCCACCACCTCGCCCGACGCGCCGCTGGCCACCTCGATGTCGCTGTATGCCCAGAACGCCGAGGGCTCGATGGTCGACTGGGTGTTCTCGGGCACGCTGCAGCGCTTCTCGAAGATCAAGATCGCCTACGCCGAGAGCCAGGTCGGCTGGATGCCGTTCCAGGTCGAGCGGATGGACTCGGTGTTCAAGGAGGGCCGCGGCGGGGTCGGCGGCGACGGCCCGCTGCCCAGCGAGATCGTGCGGGGCCGGGTGTTCGGCTGCATCTTCGACGACCTGGTGGGCCTCAAGCAGCGCCACGAGGTGGGCGTGGAGCAGATCCTGTTCGAGACCGACTACCCGCATTCCGACGGCACCTTCCCGCACAGCCGCAAGGTGGCGCACTCGATGTTCGCAGCCGTTGGCATGAACGCCGAGGAGTGCCACAAGGTGATGCGAGCCAACGCGGTGCGCGCCTACGGCCTGGAGCGCTTCGGCATCACCGCCTGAGGCTGACCGGCCCGGTCAAGGCGCGGCGGGCGGGCTCAAGACGCGGCGGGCGGGCCGAGCACCCTGTCCAGGCAGGGGTTGGCGAAGCGGCCCTCGGGGTCCGCTGCGGCGCGTGCCGTCTGGAAGCGCTGCCAGTCGGGGTAGCGCGGTGCCAGCTCCGCGGCGCCCAGCGGGTGCAGCTTGCCCCAGTGCGGGCGCCCGCCGTGGGCTCGGGCGATGGCGGCGATCCCGTCGAAGTACTCGTCATATGAGGTGCCCCGGTAGACGTGAGCGGCGATGTAGCCGCTGACCCGGCCATTGGCGGTCGACAGGGCGATGTCGTCGGCCGCGGCGCAGCGCACCTCGACCGGGAAGGTGATCGGCGCTGAGAGCCTGCGGGTCAGCGCGTCGATCTCGCTGACGGCGTCGGCCACGGCATCGAGCTCGATCGACCACTCGGTCTCGTAGAAGCGGACCAGGCGCGGCGTGCAGAACACCCGGAACGACTTGTCGACGTAGCTGCGGCGGGCGGGTGTTGAGGCGATCAGCCTGGCCAGGCGCGGTGCCGCGGCAGGCATCATGCGGGCGGCCCGGCAGACCGCCCCGAAGGCGATGTTCTCGCCGATGATCTTGTCGCGGAAGCGGCTCGCCCTGCCCAGCGGCTCGGGGTCTGCGCTGGTGCGCATGTGCAGCTTCGACAGCGCTGTGCGGGTTCCGGGCAGCCAGTAGAACTCGGCGTGGTCGTAGCGGCGGATCGTCTCGGGCCAGGCTTCGAGCGCGGCTTGGATAGGGCCGGGCTCCTCGATCACCTCGAGCCGGAAGGCGTCCACGCATTGCAGCCTGACCCGTGAGATCACGCCCAGAGCGCCCAGGCCCACCCGGGCGCAGGCGAACAGCTCGGGATCGCTCTCGGCGTCGATGTCGCGGCTGGCGCCGTCGGGCCCGACGAGGCGCAGGCCGATCACCTGCGTGGCGATGCCGCCGAAGCCGAGCCCGGTTCCGTGGGTGCCGGTGGAGATGGCGCCTGCGAGGGTCTGGCTGTCTATGTCGCCGAGGTTCTCCAGGGCCAGGCCGTGGCGGTCGAGCTCGCGGTTGAGCGCCCGCAGCGTGATGCCCGCCCCCACGGTGACCTGGCGTGTGGCGTGGTCGACCTCGAAGAGCCGGTCGAGGCCGTCGATCCTCACATGCACGCCGCTTGTGGCGGCGATGGCGGTGAAGCTGTGGCCTGCGCCCATGGCCTTGACCGTCTGGCCCTCGGCGGCCGCCGCGGCGACCGTCGATTCGAGCTGGTCCTCGGAACCGGCGTGCACGATCCGCTGCGGCGCGAAGACCTGGTTGCCCGCCCAGTTGGTCACGTAGTTGCGCTTGGCCATCTCAACGAGCCTGCCGGCTCACCAGTGCCGCAGGTCGACCGGCAGCTCGCCGATCACCTCGCCGCCGTCGACGAGCCACATCCGCTGGTGGCGGGCCACGGTGGGATCCAGATGCGCCGGGGCGAGCCTGACCCGCTCGTCGAGACCCGGGCCAGGGGCCTCCGCTGGGCGCAGCACGGTGTGCTCGTCGCTGCAATACAGCACCTCGCCGCCGTCCCAGGACGGGTTGCCGTGGTCCATGCCCAAAGCCTTGAGGCCGGCGTTGACCACGATGTGTCCCCTGGCGCTACGCGAGATCACCGAGGCCTCCACGTGGATCGCCTGGCGGAACGGCAGGTCGAGCCTGGCGTAGTCGGTGTCGCCCAGCAGGAAGCTGCCTGCCTGGATCTCGGTGGCCCAGACGTTGACGTCGTAGGTGCCGGTGCCGCCCGCGGAGATCACGTCGCCGCCTGCGTCCTCAGCGGCGGCGAGCAGCTTGGCCATCGCCGCTTGCACCCTGGCGGTCCGCTCGGCCCGGTCGATCACCATCATCAGATGGCCTTCGTAGCCCATCACGCCGCGCACGTTGAGCCCTCGCCGCCTTGCGGTCTCGGCGAGCGGCCCGGCCTCAGAGGGCGCAGCGCCGCAGCGCGGCAGGCCGACGTCGATGTCGATCAGCACCGAGCCGATGCCAGCATCGGCGGCACGGGCGACGCCTTCTGAGCTGTCGACGGCCAGGGTGACGTTGCCCTCCACGGCCGCCAGGCGCCGCAGTTGCGCACGGTCGAGCACCTCGTTGGCCAGCAGCAGGTCGTGGCCCAGCCCGGCTGCTGCC
Organism: Acidimicrobiales bacterium; assembly: GCA_965214285.1. Lineage (GTDB taxonomy): Bacteria > Actinomycetota > Acidimicrobiia > Acidimicrobiales > Aldehydirespiratoraceae. Next base: position 2,105,780 of record OZ243946.1, on the reverse strand, counting down.
ATGCCCTCGGCCTCGCGCACCGTGGCGCAGGTGAAGCCCAGGTGCCCCGCCTCGGCCAGCATCCGGGCCAGGCTGGTGCTCTTGAAAGCCTTCACGTGCGGGCGCAGCCGCTCGCCGGGCAGCGTGCGCCCGATGGTCTCGATGTTGTGGCGCAGCGGCTCACGCTCGACGACCAGCGCCGGAGTCGGCACGGCATCGGCTCGCTCAGCCACCTCCGCAAACTACCCAACACAAGACCGTCAGCCGTGCCCGCCCAGCCTGGCCCCTAATCTTGCGCGACCATGACCGCCGTAGCTGAAGTCCGGGGCGTCTCGCTGTCCTTCGGCAGCGTCGCCGCTCTGAGCGACGTGAGCTTCTCGTGCGCTGCCGGGGCGGTGACCGGCCTGGTCGGCCCGAACGGCTCGGGCAAGAGCACGACCCTGCGGGTCATCGCCGGGCTACTGGTCCCCGACCGCGGAGAGGCCAGAGTCGAAGGCCTCGACCCCCGCAACGAAGCAGCCCGCCGAGCGCTCGCCCTGGTCCCCGACAAGGCCACGGGCCTCGACGAGCTGACGATCCTGGAGTACATCGACGTGTTCCTGGCGCTGCACAAGCGCTCCGACGCCATGGGCGTAGCGCTCGATCTGCTGGAGGCGTTCCGTCTCACCGACCGCGCCGACCACTCGCTGGGGACGCTGTCGGCCGGCATGCGCCGCCAGGTCACGATCGCAGCGGCCGCGGCGCTGAGGCCGCGGCTGTTGCTGGTCGACGAGGCGACCGCCTCCTTGGACCCCGAAGCGGTCGTGGTCCTGCGCACGATCGTTGCCCAGCTCGCCCGCAACGGTTCGGCTGTGCTCGTCGCAACCCAGGATCTGGGATTCGCCGAGAAGGTCTGCGACAGAGTCGTGATGCTGCTGTCGGGGGTAGTTCAGGTCGACGGGCCGACCGAGGACGAGATCCGCCGCTTCGCTGCGGAAGACCTGGAGGGCGTCCTGCTCAAGGTGGCTGAGCGGTCCGCGATGGTCGACGAGGTGCGTGATGCTCTGGCCGCTGATTAGGGCATCGCTGATCGCTCCGCTGCGTCGGCTCAAGGCCCTGTTGCTCCAGAATCCGGCTCTGGCGGTGCTCGGCGGGCTGCTCGTCGTCGCCGTGCCGTATCTCCTGTGGTACGCCGCCACGAGAACTGCAGAATCGCTGGAGGCGCAGCTGGCAGACGACGGCGTTGCCGAGGGCTTCGCTGTTGCCTTCGTCGCTGTGGCGGTGCTTGCCGGCGTTGCCTGCTCAAGCGCTCTGCCCCGGCTGGATGCCGTCGACGAGCAGCTCCGCGTGGTCCCGGTGCCGGCCCGCAGCCTCGCCGTGGCGCACGCTCTCGGCCCGGTGGCGGTGGCATCGCTGGTTCTGGCTGTGCCGACCGCGGTCTTCCTCGGCTCGATCATGGCGATCGCGCCGGGCGGCGTGGCGGCTACGCCGGTGGTCGCCGCATCCCTCTTCGTCGCGGCGGTCTTCGGAGGCGTTGTGGTCGAGGCCGTCCGCGTCCGGCAGGCCAGAACCTGGATCGAGGCGGGTGCTCTGACTGGCGCAGTCTGGCTCTTGACCGGCCTGGTCGGCGGCGAGGCCCAGCTCGGTCTCGTGGCGATCGCGGCTCACGCCATCCGCGATGGTCCGGCCGTGCTGCATGCCGTGCTGCTCGCGGGCGCAGGCGCTGTAGCCCTTCTGTACTGGGTGAGTCTGGTGGCTCTGCCGACGCCGCTTCCTCGCCGGACCGCAGCTCGCAGATTCCGCCCGATCCGGCGGGCCGGCTTGGTGCATTGCGCGGTGACCAGCCGCGTGCTGCGGCGCAGGCCTGCCATGCGAAGCCACCTGCTGTCGGTGGCGGTGCTGGCCTTCGCAGCGACCGGCTTCGCAGCTGCCACAACCGACGTCGATCCGGATGTGGCGTCGTCGCTGGGAGTCGTTGTCGCCCTGCTCGGCGCCCTGCTGCTGCCGCTGGCCTCCTTCTGGATCGACGTCGAGGCTCTGTGGCTCTGGGGCTCAGCGCCGGGCAAGCCCGCTGCACGCGCCGCGAGCCGCGTCGGTGTCGCTCTCGCCGGCGCTCTCGGGCTGTTCGCCTGCATCACCCTGGCTCTCTTCGCCGCCACTGGGACCGACATCGCTGGACTAGGGAACGCGCTCCTGCTCGTGCTGCTTTTGAGCGGCCCGGTGGTCGTCGTCGGCGTGCTCATGCCGCTGGACACGACATCGGTGCTCGCCCAGATCATCACCTACGCCACCGCGGCCCTCGCAGGGGCCAGTTGGCTTGCGGCTACGACGACCTTGATCGGCCAGTCCGATTCCATCGCCGTTCTCAGCGAAACGGCTGTCGCGTTCGTCATGGTCGTCGTCGGAATGGCCGCTGGCCTCGGGATCGCAACGTGGCAGATGAGCCGGGCGGAGCAACGATGAGACCGACGGCGCTGGCCACGCTGAAGGCGTTCATTCTGGGCTTCGCCGTTGGCATCGGCATCGCTCTGCCGATCGCCTTGCTCGCAGGGATCGTCGCGGACACATCGGATTGGTCCTCGACATCGCTGGAGCTTCTGGGAGTGAATGTCTGGGCCTTCGAGCGCAGCGAGTCGGTCACGTCGACCACGTTCGGGCCGGGTCTGCTGCTGATCGCCGTGGCCGTTGGCGGGCTCAATGCGATAGGAAGCCTGGTGCTGAGACAGATCGCCCGCCGCCGCAGCGCCAACCCCCAAGAGGCCCCGCCGAGCACCTGACCCGCCTTGCGACGGCGGGCTGGCCCGAGTACTAGGCAGGCGGATCAGTCGGGATCAAGGAGTTCGAGCAGGCGGTCGATCTCGTCCTGATGCCGGATCACCTGCTCACGCTCGATCTCCTCGGCGACTCCGCTGTAGTCAACCTGGGTCTGTTCTCGGCAGGCCAGATCGTCCCTGGCGATCCGATCCTCGGCGCTCTGGATCTCGAGCAGTTCGATGCGGCTCTGTTCTTCGATCTCTGCGCGGGTCATGAAGTGCTCGGAAGCGTCGCCTTGCCAGGTTTGCTCCACACGACCCATAACGTGGTTGTAGGAATCCAACGGCGAGTCGAAGGCGTATCCGCTCTCGGCCATGCAGGCCGACCATTGCTCGTTTGCGGCATCAAGGCGCGGATCCGCGAATACGAGTTGCGGCAACGCAAATGCAGCGTCTCCGATGCGCTCTGAGAGTTCCACGTACGCGAGCAGCCCTGGCTGAGCCTCTTGGCAGGAGCGATAGTCGTGATCGTGCTGTTGTACGGCGGCAATGGTCTCTTCGGCCGATTCAGCGGCACCCCTGTTGGGTGGTCGCGGATGGGCATCGAACGCTTCGCGTACCTGGAGCTGAAAGTCGGTGATTCCGTAGCCGGCTTCTGGGGAGATCGTCTCGTCTTCCAGGTACAGCACCCCGAACAGGAGCTGCTCTCCGTCAACTTCAGTCTCCACCAAGTACTGCTCAGGTGGGTGCCCCAGCCTGCGCATGCACCGTTCGACCCCATCCATCGCCCGCGCAAGGCCGGCCGCAGCGGATTCCTCGACATCCTCCAGCTCGAAGATCTCGCGGAAGGTCTCGGGCCGGGTCTCCTCGGACGGCGACCCGCACGACGACATCACACCTACCAGGAGAGCCAAAACCAGGGCTGCGACACGCTTCATCGGCGGGTGAGGCTAACGCCTTCGGCCCCTGGGCCACGCTGCATAAAGGCAGCCACAGGACTTGCCAAAGGCAACCGGCGCGCTGCGCAGGGCTAGAGGTAGACCCGTTCGAGGGCGGCGACGGGGTCGACGTACTCGCGGCCCTGAGCACGGGCGACCTCGCGCTCGGTGACCATGCCGCCGCACACGTTGAGCCCGCCGAGCAGGTGCGGGTCCGCCACCATGGCTGACCGAGTCCCCTTGTTGGCCAGGGCCAGCGTGTACGGCAGCGTGGCGTTGTTGAGCGCATGCGTGGAGGTGTGCGGCACCGCGCCGGGCATGTTGGCCACGCAGTAGTGCACCACGTCGTGCACCACGTAGGTGGGCTCGTGGTGGGTGGTGGGCCGCGAGGTCTCGAAGCAGCCGCCCTGGTCGATGGCCACGTCCACCAGCACCGCGCCGGGCCTCATGCGCTTCACCATCTCCGCGGTCACCAGCTTGGGGGCAGTCGCGCCCCGCACCAGCACCGCGCCGATCACCAGGTCGGCGTCGAGCACCTGCTCCTCCAGGGTGCCGGGGGTGCTGTAGACGGTGCTGATCTGCGGCCCGAAGCGATGCGCAAGCCGCTCCAGCGCCGCCAGGTCGCGGTCCAACACGGTGACCCTGGCGCCGAGGCCGGTCGCCATCTCGATGGCGTTCTGGCCCACCACTCCCCCGCCGATCACCACCACGTGCGCCGCGGGCACGCCGGGCACGCCGCCCAGCAGCAGCCCGGCCCCGCCGCTGGGCGCCTCCAGGCAGTGCGCCCCGGCATGCACCGCCAGCCTCCCGGCCACCTGCGACATCGGCGTCAGCAGCGGCAGCCCGCCGCGGCCGTCGGTGACGGTCTCATAGGCGATGCAGGTGGCGCCGGACGCCACCAGGTCGTCGGTCTGGGCGACATCGGGCGCCAGGTGCAGGTAGGCGAACAGGGTCTGGCGCTCGTGGATCAGCTTGCGCTCGGCGGCCTGGGGCTCCTTGACCTTCACCACCAGCTCCGCCTCGGCCCAGACCGTCTCGGCGTCGGGAGCGATCCATGCGCCGGCGGCGGTGTAGCGCTCGTCGCCCGCGCCGATGCCCGCCCCGGCGCCGGACTGCACGACCACCTCGTGGCGGTCTCGGATCAGCTCGCGCACGCTGGCCGGGGTCAGGCCGACCCGCCGCTCGGCGACCTTGGTCTCAGTCGGACAGCCGACGATCATCGTCCTCCCCTTGCCCTTGCGGCCCTTGCGCCTGCGCAGCGTTCCCGCAGCAGTCGACTCCCGGCCAAAATTTACAGCCCTACAGGCGGTACGTGTCGGCGGTGGGCTTGAGCGGGCGGGAGTACCACAGCGGGCGGCGCAGCCCGCCGGGCCCCGGCGCGGGGCGGGTGGCCGCCAGCCACTCCAGATACGCCTCGCGGCTCTTGGCGGTGTCGACAGCCACGTCGCCGTAGCGGTCGCCGGGCTCGGCGGGGCTCACCCGCACCCGCTGATGCCAGCACTGCATGCCCGACACCGGATCCGGCTGCACGCAAAACGTCAGGTTCTGGTGCACGCCTGCGTCGTTCCACCAGATGCGCTCGCTGTCGGGGTCGTCGCTGGCGAAGCCGGCCGTCTCGGAGGTGCGGGTGAGCTTCCAGCGGCTGCCGTCGCTGGCGAGATCCACCCGGCCGCCCTGCCACGAGCGGGCCTGCTCGCCGTCGATGCGCCAGCGGCCCATGTGATGCGAGGCGGCCACCACCCCGGGGCGGATGCCCTCGGTGCGCCAGGCCCGGATCACGAAGTGCCCGATGCGGGTGGTGATGCGCACCAGCCCATCGACCTCGATGCCCAGGGCCTCGGCGTCGCTGGGGTGGATCCACAGCGGATGGCGGTGGCTCAGCTCGCTCAGCCACTTCGAGTTCGCCGAGCGGGTGTGGATCAGCGTCGGGATCCGAAACGTCGGCACCAGGATGCGCTCGTCGCCTGCGATGTCGAGATGCTCGTGGTGAACGTGGCTCGGTATCCAGGTGGGGGTGGCGTACTCGGGCCAGCCCCAGTCGCGCAGCGTGGTCGAGTACAGCTCCAGCTTGCGCGACGGCGTCGGGAAGCCCTCCTTGATCTCGCCGTCGACCCGCACGCCCGGCGAGCCGTCGCCGAGGCCCTCCAGCTCGATCCCGCTCAGGCTCTCCGCGCTGCCGTCCCATGCGCCGGCGGTGGCGGGCTTGCGGTACACGCCGTCGCCGTCGAGCTCGCAGCCGGCCACGGCCTCGGCGGGCACCGTGCGCTCATATGGCGTGATCACGTCGCCGGGCACGGCGTAGGCGCCGGTGTCGCGCATGTGCTCAAGCGGCGACTTGCCGGCCGCCGCGGCAGTCTGGGCGAGGCCCGGCACCGATTCGGCGAACAGGGTGGCGTAGTACTCGTCGACGCTGATCGGCGTGCCCGGCGCCTCGGCGGACTCGAACCATCGGCGGATGCCGCGGGCGCCGTCGGGGTCGATGCGCCACGACAGGTCGATCCAGAACTCGTTTTCCTCCCAGACCTCGCCGGGGTTGAACTCGTGCGTGCGGGTCTCGGGGCCGATGCGGGCGCCCTGCAGCTCGGCGTAGCGGCGCATCACCGGCTGGCGGAAGCCGATCCAGCGCCCTGCGTGGGTCTCGAACGACGCCAGGTCGTGACGCTCGGCGCCCACCCCCATCGGCAGCACGTAGTCGGCGAAGGCGGCGGTCTCGGACCAGGTGGGCGTGAGCGCCACATGGCAGCGCACCTTGGACTTGTCGGTGAGCGCCTCCATCCAGGCGAAGCCGTCGGGGTTGGTCCAGATCGGGTTGTAGACGCGGGTGAAGTACACGTCGAGCACGCCGCGGCCCTCGTTGAGGAAGTGCGGCAGCAGCATCGACAGCTCGTGATGCGACAGCGGGTACTCGCGGGGCCAGTTGAGCTCGTTCCAGTGGCGCAGCGGCGGGGCGCCGTTGGGCTGGGCGGCCTTGAACTTGTTCCAGCCCGCGCCGCTGGTGCCGCCGACGGTCGCCACCGAGCCGGTCAGCACGTTGAGGAAGAACAGGCAGCGGGCGGTCTGCCAGCCGCCGAGGTTGCCGGCCGCGGCGGCGCGCCAGTTGTGCGATGCGAAACGGCCCGGGTGCTCGCCGATGACCTGTGCGATCTCGCGGAGCTGCTCGCCGGACACGCCGCAGACCTGCTCGGCGCGCTCAGGGGTGTAGTCCGCGTACTCCTGGAGCCAGGCCTGCTGCAGCGAGTCGAGGCTCGGCGGCAGGTCGGGGCGGGTCTCGGCCAGGTAGGTCTCCCAGTTGACCCAGCGGCGCACGAAGTCGCGCTGCCAGGCGCCGGATTCGATGATCAGCCGGGCGATGGCCAACAGCAGGAACGGCTCGGTGCCGGGCCAGGCGGCCAGCCAGTGGTCGGCCTTGGCGCCGGTGTTGGACAGCCTCGGGTCGACGCAGATCACGGTGGCGCCGGCCTGCTGGGCCTCGATGATGCGCTGGGCGTGCGGGTTGAAGTAGTGCCCGGCCTCCAGGTGCGACGAGATCAAGAAGATCACCTCGGCGTTGGCGAAGTCCGACGACGGCCGGTCGTGGCCCATCCAGCTCTGGTAGCCGAGCCGGGCGGCGGCCGAGCAGATGTTGGTGTGGCTGTTGTGGCCGTCGACGCCCCAGGCCTTCAGCACCCGCTCGGCGTAGCCGTCCTCGCCGGGCCGCCCGACGTGGTACATGATGCCGTCGCGGCGGCCCTCGTCGAAGGCCGCGGCGATGCGCCCGCCGATGTCGGCCAGCGCCTCATCCCAGGTGATGCGCTCCCAGCGTCCGCTGCCGCGCTCGCCGACCCGGCGCAGCGGGTACAGGATGCGCTCGGGGTCGTCGATCTGGTTGAGCGTGGCCGGGCCCTTGGCGCAGTTGCGGCCCCGGCTGGCCGGGTGCAGCGGGTTGCCCTCGATCTTGTCGATGCGGCCGGTCTCGTTGTCGACGTGGGCCAGCAGCCCGCAGGCAGCCTCGCAGTTGAAGCAGGTGGTGGGCACCAGCGTGTGGTGGCGCTCGACGCGCTCGGGCCAGGCCTTGGCATCCAGCGACGTGAACGAGTGCCACTCCTCGGGCGGCGGGTAGGCGTCGAGATGGCTCATCGCGCGGCCTTGGAGGACGGGCAGGGGGCGGGCCTGTTCACGACAGGGTCTTTCGACGGAGCCTTGCGGCTGCGGGAGCGCTCACGACAGCGGCACCGACTGGCCTGCCCGCACGAAGGCGTCCTCGTAGCACCACAGCCCCGCCAGGGCGGCTGCCCCTGCGACGGCTGTGAGCGCCGTGGCCGCGTCGCCGCCGACGGCGAGCGCCAGAGCGGTCAGCGCCGCCGGGATCGCCAGGCCTCCGACGACCCCTGCGAGGAAGAGCGGGCGGGCGGTGCCGCGGGTCATCTCCTTGACCGCCGCGGCGACGTGCGCGGTGACTCGGGCATCGCCGTGGCCGCCGCGCTTCGGCTTCACCTCCAGCCAGACCAGCACGCCGCAGGCCGCCAACGCGGCGAGCAGCAGCCAGCGGACCACGGTCGGCTCGGGCACGGCCATGAACAGATCGGCGATCGCGAAGCCGGCAGCGCCCGCAGCGAGCGCCTGGGCCAAGAGCGTCGGGCCGAGCAGCGGGGTCTGCCACAGGTCGCGGCCCTCGCACTGTGCGAACAGCAGCGCCGTGTAGCCGGCTGTGGCTGCGGCCAGCAGCGCCGTGGGCGCGGTCAGCGCCTGCACGAGCCAGGTCGCGTCGTTGAGCCCGCCGACCCACCAGATGCCGCAAGCCCCGGCGAAGGCACCGAGCACGTATGCGCCCTTGACCAGCCACGAGCGGCGGTTGGATCGGGTGAGCAGGTAGTGAAAACGGTCCGGGCGGCGCAGGTCGGCCACCAGCAGCACCCCGGTGAGCGCCAGGAAGGCGCCGGCAGCCATCGGCGCCATCACGCCCACGGCCGCGGAGTCGGCGTGGCCCAGCAGCACCAGCAGGCCCGCCGTCAGCATCATCCCCGCGGCCACGGCCTTGGTGACCAGATAGCCCGACACCTTGGCCTTCCAGGTCATCGGGTGGGCGGTGGTGTAGGCGGTGCGGGCGCTCAGTCCGGCGTGGTCGGACGACCCCGCGTCACCCGTCCCAGGCTCGGCGCTCACGGCGGCGGGCGACGCAGCGGCCACTGCGGCGGGCGGCATGGTGGGATGGTGCGGCGTGGTGTCGGCCCAGATCATGCCGTCGGCGGCGATGGCGGTGCGCAGCGGATCCAGCGACTCCGGCGCCGCGCCGCGGTAGTGGACCTTGGGCAGGGTGTTCTGCTCGGGGGCGCGCACCGGCAGGCCCTGGGCGCTGATGGCGGCGGTCGCCGGGTCGGCGGGGTCGTCGAGGTCGGCCACCACGATGGCGTGGGTGGGGCAGACCACCACGCAGCTCGGCTCCAGGCCCACCTCGACGCGGTGGTTGCAGAAGTTGCACTTGGCAGCGGTGCTGGTGGCCGGGTTGATGTAGATGGCGTCATAGGGGCAGGCGTTCATGCAGGCCTTGCAGCCGATGCAGTTGCCGTCGTCGAAGTCGACCACCCCGTTGGGCGCCCGGAACAAGGCGTTGGTCGGGCAGATCGTGATGCACGGGGCGTTGTCGCAGTGGTTGCAGCGCATCACCGAGAAGTGGCGCTGCGCGTCGGGGAACGCGCCGGTCTCGATGTACTTCACCCAGGTGCGGTTGACGCCGAGGGGCACGTCGTGCTCGCTCTTGCAGGCGACCGTGCAGGCGTGACAGCCGATGCAGGATTCGCTGTCGAGCAGGAATCCGAGGCGGGTCACGCGCTCATTGTGCCGCCGGCCCTGCGCTTCGGCAACGACCCCCGAGACGGCGACGGCTCGGCCGCGGCACCGATGACGACCGCCCGGCGCCCGACAAGCCCAGCGCGCCTTCGAGACGGCGGGTGCACGGCGCTGGGCTCACCGCTGCAGGCGGTCTGCTAGCTGGTCGATGCGCTCACAGCCGGTCTGGTGCATCACGTTGTGCAGGCCGTCGGCGAGGATCTGAAAGGCGTGCTCTGCGCCGCTGGTGCCCAGCGCTGCGAGGCCGAACATGAAGGCCCGTCCGCAGAACACGAAGTCCGCTCCCAGCGCCAACGCCCTGGCCACGTCGGCGCCGCTGCGCGCCCCGCTGTCGAACAGCAGCCTGACCGGCTCGGGCGGCGTGCTACCCGCGTTCGCGGCGACTGCGGCAGCCTCGGCACCCCTGACCGCCGCGGCGACCTCGGCGAACACATCCACCGGCGACTCGGCCGCTTCGAGCTGTCGCCCGCCGTGGTTGGACACCCAGACCGCCTGCGCGCCGATCTCCACGCAGCGCGCCGCGTCGGCGGGATCGAGGATCCCCTTGACCACCAGCGGGCCGTCCCAGCGCTCGCGCACCTCGCTCATGTAGTCCCAGTCCAGGGTGCCCCCGAGCGTGGCGCCCACGAACCCGGCCACGCCCGCCAGGCTGCGGCGAGTGTCGACATAGGGCTCCACCGTGCGGAAGCGAGGCAGCCCGTGGCGGGCCAGCGCCCTGGTCCACGCCGGGTGGGCGATCGCCTGGGCGATCAGCTTCGGGCCGATCCTCGACTGCACGCTGATCATCGCCTTGCGCTGGCGCTCGCGCCGGCTCGGGTAGGGGATGTCGACGGTGACCACCAGCGTGGTGAAGCCCGCCGCGGCGACCCGCTTGAGCAGGTCGTCTCGCATGGCGAGGTCACGGGGCGGGTAGAGCTGGAACCAGCCCATGCCGTCGGTGAGCGGGCCGATCCGCTCGGGGGCGGTGGTGGCGACGGTGCTGAGGGCGTGCGGGATGCGGTTGCGAGCCGCGCAGCGCGCCAGTGCCTCGTCGGTGCCGGGCCAGATCAGACCGGTCAGGCCGATGGGTGCGATGCCGATGGGCGTGCTGTAGTCGACGCCGAACAACGTGGTGGCGGTGTCGACCTCCAGGCGGCCCTTCAGCAGCCGGGGGCGCAGCCGTATCTGAGCCAGGGCGTCGCGGTTGCGCCCCAGGGCGGTTTCGTCGCCGGTGCCAGAGGCCAGGTACTCCCAGGCGAAGCGGGGCAGGCGCTCAGCGGCTCGGCGCTCGAGGTCGTCGATGCCGGGATAGCGGTCCATGAGCTCGCGCACGCCCGCAGGATGCCACACGCCGGGCGGCGCGGCGCAGGCGGCGTTGGCCCGGCTGCGGGTGTCGTCCCCGTAGGCGTTCGGCGCCGGCAGCGAGTGGCCTCTGGGCGGCGTTGGCCCCGGCGGCGTGCATCGTCCCCGTAGGCGTTTGACGCCGACAGCGACTGGCCTCTGGGCGGCGTTTGGCCGGCCGGGGGGCGTCGGCAAGAATGCGAGGCATGCAAGGCCTGATCTGTGAAGGAACCACCGAGGACAGCGTCCGCCTCAGCGACGACCTGGAGATCGTCGGCGACCTCCAGCCCCGCCAGGTGCGGGTGGAGGTGCGCGCCGCCGGGGTGTGCGGCAGCGACCTGAGCTGCATCCTCGGCAAGTACTACATGCCGACCCCGCTGGTGCCCGGCCACGAGGCGGCGGGCGTGGTCACCCAGGTCGGCTCGGCGGTCACCTACTGCGAGCTCGGCGACCACGTGATCCTGTCGACGTTCGCCAACTGCGGCCACTGCGCCGACTGCGAGGGCGGCGACCCCGGGAACTGCGGCGTGTTCGGCTCGCTCAGCCAGCCCTTCGCCGAGGGCGGCCGGCCGATCTACAACTTCGCCAACATCGGCGCCTTCGTGCAGGAGACGGTGGTGGGCGAGAACCAGTGCATCCCGATCCCCAAGGAGATGCCGCTCAGCTCGGCAGCGCTGATCGGCTGCGGCGTGGTGACAGGCGCGGGGGCGGTGTTCAACCGGGCCAAGGTGCAGCTCGGCGACACGGTGGCAGTGATCGGCGCAGGCGGGGTGGGACTCAACGTGATCCAGGCGGCCCGCCTCGTGGGCGCGAGCCAGATCATCGTGATCGACCGGGTGGCCGCCAAGGAGGCGACGGCTCTGGACTTCGGGGCGACCGATTTCCTGGTGGCCGATGACGATCTCGACGCCGTGGCGGCGGTGAAGGAGCTGAGCGGCGGCGGCGTGCATCACGCCTTCGAGGTGGTGGGCAGCACTGCGCTGCTCAGCGACGCCATCTCGATGGCCCGTCCCGGCGGCAACGTCTGCGCCGTGGGCGTGCCTGACCTGACCGCCACTGTCACCTACGGCTTCCAGACGCTTCATCAGAACAAGAACCTGATGGGCATCCGCGCCGGCGGGGCCAGGCCTCGCAAGGACTTCAGGATGCTGGCTGACCTCTACATGAAGGGCCGCCTGAAGCTCGACGAGATGATCTCCAACACGGCCGGCCTCAACGGCCTGCAGGGCGCCTTCGACGCCATGAAGACCGGCGCCGAGGCCCGAACCGTGCTGCTCCCCCACGGCTGAGCCAACCCACCGGCCGATCCCCTCCGGCTGATACCCGCCGACCGAGACCCTACTGCTCCCCCACGGCTGAGGCCGCTCGCCAGGCCGGGACCCGCCAGCTCAAGCTGAGCTGCTGCGCGAAGGCTGAGCCTGCCTGCGCGCGGCTGATTCCGCGGCCTGCACCGGGACTGGCCACCGACGTTGGCCGCTCGCATTCGACGCGCATGGCCCGCTTGTGCCAGGATGTCGGGCCATGACTCTGCGGGAGACGCTGGAGCGGGTCCGGTCGATGACCCTGCCCGGCAACGAAGAGGCCGCCAAGTTCAAGATCATCATGCCGATCCTCAGGGATCTGGGCTGGGACGACACGAGCGACGAGGTCATCCTCGAATACTCAGTCGGCAGCACGGGCCGGAGACGCAAGTCCAGCGGAGGCGGTGGCCGCGTGGACATTGCGCTGGCTCCTGATCCGAGGCGGCCCGTCGCCCTGATCGAGGCGAAGGCGCCTGGGCAAGACCTGAGCGATCACGTCAGCCAGGTGCTGAATTACGCCTTCCACGATGGTGTCAGCATCTGCGTGCTCACCAATGGCGCGCACTGGTGGCTGTACCTGCCTCTCCAGAAAGGCCCGCCTGAGGATCGCAAGTTCGCGGCGTTGGACCTGCTCGAGGGCTCCCTGGAAGCTATCGCGGACGACCTGCAGACATTCCTGGGCCAAGAGGCTCTGATCAGCGCCAGCGCCGAGAAGCGAGCAAGCCAGGTCTTGAAGGCGCGCCGCGAAACCGATCTGCTGAACGAGAAACTGCCTGGCCTCTGGCGGGCAATGCTCGGCCAAGCGGGCAGCGCCAGGCCCGATGATGAACTGGTGGAGCTCGTCAGCAAGCGTGCATACGACAAGCTCAACCTGCGCCCGGCTCCACAGCAGATCGTCGACGTGATCCAGGACAGACCTGTCTCACCCATGCCCACCGCAGAGGCCAAGCCCTCCGCGATGGCCGAGCGAGACGTTCGGGCCGCTAGCCCGGCAGGCACGCCCAAGAAGCGCAAGAAGCGGCAGCCTTCGACGAAGCCGACGGGGTTCGTGCTCTGGGGTCACCGACGGTCAGTGGAGCACTTCAGCGAGATCGTTACCGGAGTGGCTGAGGCCATCCACGACCGACACCCGCGCGACTTCCACCGGATCGGCCAACTCCGGGGCAAGAAGTGGCCCTACGCCAGCCAGAGGCCCGTGGAGCTGTACACGGCCAAGCAAGTGGGGACGACCGGATGGCACGTCGATGTCCACATGGGCGGTCCCGACACGATCAGGCGCGCCAAGCAGTTCCTCGCGCACTTCGGCTACGACCCCGATGACCTGGAGGTGCTGTACGACTCGGGAGCCTCCACCCCGCCGGAGCCAGCTGCACCGCCCCAGCGCTCAACTCGCCGTCCGCGCCGTTCCAAACCAGCCTGGACTCCAAAGCAGGGCAAGCCGACGGGATTCGAGCTCTGGGGCCGGCACTACCCGGTGCACAGCTTCAACGACATCCCCGTCGGAGTGGCTGAGGCCATCCACGACCGCCACCGGCACGACTTCCAGAGGATCGGCGAACTCCGCGGCCGGAAATGGCCCTACGCCAGCCGCAACCCCGATGAACTGCATCAAGCCAAGCAGGTGGGGACGACCGGCTGGCACATCGACGTCCATTTCAGCGGACAAAACGCAATCAAGCGGGCCAGGCTGTTCTTGGAGCACTTCGGCCACGACCCCGACGACCTGAAGCTGCTCTACGACTGAGCAGCATCCACGGGCAACCGATCCCCCCGGATGACTCGCGGGCAGGTGCCGCGGTGCAGCCAGCGGCCATCAGGGCCTGACTCGCCAGCGCCGATCCCGCGACCCGCCGCGAGGCAGCCGCGCTCCCTCTTCAACCGCGGCGCCAAACCGCTGCGCGCCCGGCCATCGCTCTCCATTCGACGCCGAGGGCCGGAGTGTGCCAGGATGTAGGGCCATGACGCTGCGGGAGACGCTGGAGCGGGTCCGGTCGATGCCCGAGCCCGGCAACGAAGAGGCCGCCAAATTCAAGATCATCATGCCCATCCTCAGGGACCTGGGCTGGGACGACATGGGCGCCGAGGTCATCCTCGAATACTCAGTCGGCGCCTCGGGCCGGAAGCGCAAGTCCAGAGCGAGTGGCGGTCGGGTAGACATTGCGCTGGCCCCTGATCCACGGCGACCCGTCGCCCTGATCGAGGCCAAGGCCCCAGGGCAAGACCTGCGCGATCACGTCAGCCAGGTGCTGAACTACGCCTTCCATGACGGCGTCGCCATCTGCGTGCTGACCAACGGGGCGCACTGGTGGCTGTACCTGCCTCTCCAGAAGGGCCCGCCCGAAGACCGCAGGTTCACGGAGCTGGACCTGCGCGATGGCTCGCTGGAAGCCATCGCCGACGACCTGGATACGTTCCTGGGCCGAGGAGCTCTGGTCAGCGGAGATGCCGAGAAGCGAGCACACCAGGTTCTGAAGGCGCGGCGTGAGAGCGATCTGCTGAACGAGAAGCTGCCTGGTCTCTGGCGGGCCTTGCTGGGGCAACCAAGCGGCAATCCCGAGCCTGAGCTGGTGGAGCTGGTCAGCAAGCACGCCTACGACAAGCTCAATCTGCGCCCGGCCTCACAGCAGATCATCGATGTGATCCAGGACAGGCCGGTGTCACTCATGCCCACCGGCGAGGCCAAGCCCTCCGCGATGGCCGAGCGAGACGTTCGGGCAGCGAGCCCTGCAGGCGAGACCACGAAGCGCACGGTGAAGCGGCGTTCGCCCAAGCCGCGGGCGTTTGTCCTCTGGGGTCAACGACACGAAGTGCGCTACTACTACGAGATTCCCGTCGGGGTGGCGCAGGCCCTGCACGGCCGTCATCCCACCGACTTCCATCGGATCGGGAGCGTCAGTGAGAAGAGGGTCATCCACCAGGACCCGGGCGAGCTGAGGAGCCCGAAGAAGGTCGGGACCAGCGGCTGGTACGTGAATGCCAACTGGAATGCGAGCCACCATCTGCGCCACGCCAGGCAGTTCCTTGAGCAGTTCGGATACGACTCCGGCGACCTCGAAGTGCTGTACGAGTCTGGAGCCTCCGCCCCTGCCGAGCCAGCCGCACCGCCCCCGCGCACAGCTCGCCCTCGGCGTCGTTCCAAGCCAACCGAGCCCAGGAAGGGCAGGCAGCGACCCTCCGCCAAGCCGACCGGGTTCGAACTCTGGGGACGGCACCACGACACCCCCTCTTTCAGGGACATCCTCATGGGAGTTGCCCAGGCCATTCACGACCGACATCCGTCCGACTTCCAGCGAATCACGGAACTCCGAGGGAGAAAGCGACCGCACGCCAGCAGGAACCCTGAGGAGCTGTTCACAGCCAAGCAAGTCGGGACAAGCGGCTGGTACGTCGAGGTCAACCTATCGGGTGCCACCGTCTTGGATCGCTCAAGGGAACTGCTGGAGCACTTCGGCTACGACCCCGACGACCTGAAGCTCCGCTACGACTGAGCAAGCCCGCCAGCCCCACGGGTGAGGCTGCGCACCCAACCCACCTCCCCTTGACTGCGGCTGCCTGACCGCCACGCTGGGCGGGCTGGGCTGGACGCCTTCGGTCGCTCTCCATTCGACGCGCAGGGCCGGCCTGTGCCACGATGTCGGGCCATGACGTTGCGGGAGACGCTGGAGCGGGTCCGGTCGATGGCCGTGCCCCGGAACGAAGAGGCCGCCAAATTCAAGATCATCATGCCCATCCTCAGGGACCTGGGCTGGGACGACATGGGCGCCGAGGTCATCCTCGAATACTCAGTCGGCGCCTCGGGCCGGAAGCGCAGGTCCGGCGGAGGCGGCCGCGTCGACATAGCGCTGGCCCCTGATCCAAAGCGGCCCGTCGCCCTGATCGAGGCCAAGGCGCCTGGGCAAGACCTGAACGATCACGTCGGCCAGGTGCTGAACTACGCCTTCCACGAAGGCGTCACCATCTGCGCACTGACCAACGGGCCGCACTGGTGGCTGTACCTGCCTCGGGAGGCCGGCCAGCCCACGGACCGCCGGTTCGCCGAGCTGAACCTCCACGAGGGATCGCTGGAGCAGGTTGCTGACGACCTGGAGACGTTCCTGGGCCGGGAGGCTCTGGTCGGCGGCACTGCCGAGATGCGAGCACACCAGGTCTTGAAGGCACGCCGCGAGACCGACCTGCTCAACGAGAAGCTGCCTGCCCTGTGGCAGGCGATCCTCGGCAGACCCAGCGGCACGCCCCACTCTGAGCTGGTCGAGCTCGTAAGCAGGCACGCCTACGAGCAGACCGGCCTGCGCCCGGAACCGGAGCAGATCGCCGACGTGATTCAGGACCGGCCGATCTCACCGACACCCTCAGACGACGCCAAACCTCCGCCAGAGCCAGCTGGCGACACCCGGACGCCAAGTCCTGCTCGCAAGTCCAAGAGGCGCAAGAAGGGACAACCTGCGCCCAAGCCGACGGCGTTCGTCCTCTGGGGCCAGCAGCACGATGTGCGCTACTACTACGAGATCCTCGTCGGCGTGACGGAGGCCATACACGGCTATGGCCACGACCTCGGGCGAATTCGTGAGCTGACCAGCGGAATACCCTACGTCAGCCAGGATCCCGCTGAACTCCGCCACCGCCAACCCAAGCCAGTCGGAAACACCGGGTGGTATGTGGGCACCGCCTGGTACGGCTACATCATCGTGGAGCGGGCCAGGCAGTTCCTGGAGCATTTCGGCTACGACCCCGACGACCTCGAGGTGCTCTACGACTGAGCCACGTCCAGGGCACGGCCCCACCCTCCACAGCCAGCCAGCAGGCATCGCCAGGGCTGCTGAGCCACCACCGCGCTGAGCCATGGAAATCGGCGTCGCGCGGCGGGTGGCAATTCCCGACCAGATCACTTAGGATTAGCGGCGGGCAGCCCGCAAGCCCGCAGGCAGCCCCGAGCCGAGCGGCCTGACCAGGCCCGATCAAGGAGGAACCTCATGGCTCTCAGGATCAACGACACGGCGCCGGACTTCACCGCCGAGACCACCGACGGCACGATCAGCTTCCACGAGTGGATCGGCGACGGCTGGGCGCTGCTGTTCTCGCACCCCAAGGACTTCACGCCGGTGTGCACCACCGAGCTCGGCGCAGTGGCCGGGCTCAAGGACGACTTCGCGGCCCGCAACTGCAAGATCATCGGCATCAGCGTGGACGGGGTGGCCGATCACGTCGGCTGGTCCGCCGACATCGAGTCCGCCACCGGCAACGCCTTGAACTACCCGCTGATCGGCGATCCCGGCCTCGACGTGGTGAAGCTCTACGACATGCTCCCCGGCGACGCCGGCGACACGTCCGAGGGACGCACCGCGGCCGACAACGCCACCGCACGGTCGGTGTTCATCATCGGCCCCGACAAGAAGATCAAGGCCACGCTCACCTACCCGATGACCACGGGCCGCAACTTCAACGAGATCCTGCGCCTGCTGGACTCGTGCCAGCTCACGGCCGCCGAGCAGGTGGCCACGCCCGCGGACTGGCAGCATGGCGAGGACGTGATCATCGTGCCCGCGGTGAGCAACGAGCAGGCCGCCGAGAAGTACCCCGACGGCTGGGAGACGGTGCTCCCCTACCTGCGCAAGGTCCCCCAGCCCGGCACCTGACCCCGGCTAGCCGAACCCGTCCTCAGACTCCCTGCCCCAACCACGCCCAGGCCGCCCCTGCCGGCAGGGGCTGCGCGGTGGCCGCTGGCGACGGCTTTGCCGGGCCGGGCTCCGGCGTGCGCGTGCCGATGGGTCGGGCCTGGCAGGCTGGGGTGAGGCGGTGCAGGCTGTCGATGGGCTGGGTGTTCACGGCCGGCGATTGCCGGGGTCGTGGTGCCGACGAGCCCTACCGTTGCGGGCCGAGACGACACCCGCGAGACCGAGACCGCAGTCGTCCGCGTCGGGAGTGTCACACCCCTCTGCCATGATGGGCCGGCACATCGAGAAGCTCAAGGAGGGCCGATGAGTGACCGTCAATCGTCGAGAATCGGCGAGACCGAGCTGAACTTCGAGCTGGCCAAGGCTCTCGACCGCCTGCACCCGCGTTGGACGGTGGAGGCCGAACGGACCTGGGTGCTCGCCGACGCCAGCAAGCGGCCCGACATCGTGATCAGGCCGCGAAGCAACCAGGCGGAGCCGGTGATCGTTGAAGTCGAGTTCGAGCCGGCGGCGAATCTCGACGAGGAGGGCAGAGGGCGGCTCGGGGCGGCTCTCGAGAACCAGATGGGCGAGGTCGAGCAGGTGGTGCTCGTGAGGGCCCCGAAGGAGCTGCGCTCATCGGCCGACTTGGCCGGAGACGTCTCGACCGCCGCATTGGGTTACGCCCTGGTGCGCGGCCAAGAGGCCGACACCGCCGAGCGGTTCCCCGCCGACGGGTGGATCGAAGGCACCGTCGACGACCTGGCCGGGTTCGTGGAGCGGGTGTCGCTCAACGACCGACTGCTCGACGACGCCGCCGCCAAGCTGGAGGCCAGCGTCCGCAAGGTCGCTGCGCAACTGCACAACGAGCTCGGCCCACAGCCACTCGCCGAGATCGCAGCGGCTCTGCACCAGGAGGACAACGAGCAGACCACCACGATGGGCGTGGCAATCATCGCCAACGCTTTCCTGTTCCAGGTCGCTCTGGAAGCGGTGACCCTGAGCACCAGAGACGACACGAGAACCGTCATCGTGCAGGCCCCGGACCCGTGGGCCAGCCGGGCTGTCATCGAGAATCACTGGCGGGAGATCCTGGAGGTCAACTACTACCCGATCTTCCACATCGCAGGGTCGGTGCTGCAGCACGTCCCCAACAGGCACGCCCACATGGTCATCAAGCCGCTGTCGCTGCTCGCCGCCGACCTGGCCCGCTTCGGCATCACATCCACCGGCGACATGGCGGGGCAGATGTTCGGCAAGCTGATCACCGACAAGAAATTCCTGGCGACCTTCTACACGCTGCCCGAGTCCGCCGCGTTGCTGGCCGAGATCGCCGTGGCCCGGCTGGGCACGGACTGGTCGGACCGCCAGGCCGTCGAGGCACTGCGGGTCGCTGACCTGGCCTGCGGCACCGGGGCGCTGCTCACCGCCGCCTACCACCGGATCCTGGCCCGGGTCCGCCGCACCGGGTCAGATGACGAAGCGCTGCACCCGGCGATGATGGAGAACGCCCTGATCGGGGCGGACATCATGCCCGCAGCGGTGCATCTCACCGCCACGCTGCTGTCGTCGGTGTTCCCTGCCAAGCCGTTCGCCGACACCGGCATTCACCTGATGCCCTACGGCAAAGACCCCGACAACCCTGCCTCGGGGGTGCAGGTCGGCTCGCTGGAGCTCATCGACCAGAGCTACCAGCAGGTGCTGCTGTGGGGCCAGGACCGCCAGCAGATCGGCGGTCACGGCACCGAGGAGTCCGGCACGGTGATCGACCACGGCTCGGCTGACCTGGTGATCATGAACCCGCCGTTCACCCGGCCCACCAACCACGAGGCCGGCGCGGAGGGCGTGCCCGTGCCGTCGTTCGCGGGCTTCGACACCTCCGCCGACGAGCAGCATGCGATGGCGCTCAGGCTCAAGGATCTGAACAAGGGACTCTCGGGGCCTGCTGGTCACGGCAACGCGGGGCTCGGCTCGAACTTCCTCGACGTGGCCAACGCCAAGGTCAAGCGCGGAGGCACGATCGCCTTCGTGTTGCCATTCACCGTGGTGCAGGGCAAGGACTGGTCTGGAGCGCGGGATCTGCTGGCAGCCGGATACAGCGACATCTGCGTCGTAGCGATCGGCACCGAAGGGCAAGACGCCCAAGCCTTCTCGGCGGACACCGGCATGGCCGAGGCGCTGGTCATCGCCACCCGGCGTCATCCCGACGACAAAGCCGCCTCGGACGAGGTGCTCTACGTGAACCTGACCGAGCGACCGCGAGACCCTGTGGATGCCGTGGAGATCGCCCGATCCGTCAACCGGATCGACCCGACCAGGCAGACCGGCACATTGGAAATAGGCGAGGCCAGGATCGGCAGCTTCGTCCGCGCAGGCCTCGACGACGGCGGCTGCGCAGGCGTAGTCGAGACAGATCTGGCGGCTTGCGGTCTTGCGCTGGGCAACGGACAGCTTGCGATTCCACAAATCGGCGAGATCAAGGAGTTGCCGATCACCCGCCTGGGTGAGTTGGGGACCCGCGGTCCGTATCACCTGGACATCAGGGGCAGAGTCCCGCGGGGCCCGTTCGACAAGGTGACGCTGGGCAAGGACGACGACTGGCGGGCTGCGACCTTCCCGATGCTCTGGGCACACGATGCCACCAAGGAGACCCGCCTCGTCGTGGAACCCGATTCTCAGGGCCGAGTCAGGGAGGGTATGGACGCAAAGGCCAAGCAGATCTGGGCAACGGCGTCGCGGCTTCACTTCAACCTTGATTTCCGTCTCAACTCGCAGCCGCTCGCGGCCTGTATCACTGCTGAGGTCTCCATCGGCGGAAGAGCTTGGCCCACCCTCAAGCTCGACAGCCCTGACGAGCGACACGAGAAGGCGCTGGCTCTGTGGGCCAACACCGCCTTCGGCCTGATCTCCTTCTGGTGGCTCGGGAGCCGTCAGCAGCAGGGCCGCTCGATTATGACGCTGACGCGACTGCCCGAGCTGCCGGTCCTCGACGTCCGCAAGCTCACCGACGAGCAGATCGACAAGACCGCAGAGATCTTCGACCTGTTCGAGGGCGAGGAGTTCAAGCCGGCCAACGAGGCCTGGGCCGACGACACCCGCCGGACGCTCGACGAGGCGATCCTGTTCGACCTGCTGGGAGTGCATCGAGGGTCCGCCGACCGACGCGCCGAGATCGCGAAGGCTCTGGACGTGTTGCGACTCCAGTGGTGCCGAGAGCCGTCAGTGCATGGAGGCAAGATGACCAGGCCGCAACACGGCCAGGACAGCCGACAGCCGCGGTGACAGTTCAGCCGGCTGCTGCGATGGAGCGGCCCAGGGCTGCCAGGTGCTCCTCGCCGTTGCCCAGGGTGAGCTCGAGCTGGCGGGCCAGCAGGAAGTGGCGGTGCAGCGGGTAGTCGCGGTCCACCCCGACCCCGCCGTGCACGTGAACCGCGGCGTGGACCACCCGAAAGCCCGCCTCGGCGGCCCAGAAGCGGGCAATCGCGATCTGGTCCTCCGCGGGCAGGCCTGCGTCGAGCCGCCAAGCCGCCTGCCAGGCCGTGAGCGTGATCGCCTCGGTGTCGATGTAGCTGTCGCCCGCCCGGTTGCTGACCGCCTGGAAGGTGGCGATGGGTCGGTCGAACTGATGGCGCTGCTTGGTGTAGTCCGCAGCCAGCCGGATCGCGGAGCCGGCAGCGCCGGCCATCAGCATGCAGATGCCCACATTCACCCGCTGGGCGATCCAGGCGACCACCTCGCTCCCCCGCCCGGCGCCCAGCACGGCATCGGCGCCGAGGCGCACGCCGGCGAAGCTGACCGCAGCCGTCGGCCGCCCGGTTGTCACCTCCACGGGCTCGCGGGCAACGCCGTCGGCGTCGCCGGGCACTAGCAGCACCGCGGTCGTGCCGTCGTCGAGGCGGGCCGGCACCACCAGCACGTCCGCCTCGGCGCCGTAGTCGACCAGCGGCTTGAAGCCGTCGAGCACGAAGCCGCCGCTGGAATCGCTGCGTGCAGTGGCGGTCGGCTCAGCCGCGGTGGTCCCCGGCTCGTACAGACAGGCGCTGCCCAGCACGTCGCCGGCGGCGATGCCGGGCAGCCAGCGTGCCTGCTGTGCAGGCGTGCCGAACTCGGCGATCGGCATGGCGGCGGCCACAGCCGTCCACAGCAGCGGCACCGGCGAGGCGTGGGCGCCGGCCACCTGCAACGCCATGGCCGTTGCCAAAAAACCCAGCCCCAGACCGCCGTGGGCCTCGGGAATCGCAGCGCCGACCACCCCGGCGCCCGCAAGCGCGGCCCAGCACTCGCGGTCGGCCCCGTCGCCCTCGGCGGCGATGCGGCGCAGGCGCTCGTGGCTGGAGTGGTCGCCGATGATCTGCTCGGCGAGGTCGAAGAGCGCCTGCTGCTCGTCGTTGAGGTCGAAGTCCATGCCCGCTGCCGCCCTGGCTCGCTAGCGGTCGGCTCGGGGATAGCCGAGGCCGAACTGGGAGATCAGGTCGCGCTGCATCTCGTTGGTGCCGCCGCCGAAGGTCAGGATCGGCGTGGAGCGGTACATCATCTCCAGGCGGGTCAGGTGCCCGATCGAGCCCTTGGCGACGGCCGCCTGCGGGCCGTAGATCTCCATCATCTGGCGGTAGGCGCGCAGGAAGAACTCGGTGCCAAACACCTTCACCGACGACGAGTCGGCGATGAAACGGCCCATGTCGGCCATGTCGAGCTCGGCCGGCTCGCGGCCGTCGATGCGGGTGGCCACCTCCCAGGCGACCTTCCAGTTCATGAGCCGCAGGAACTCCACCCCGGCGGTCACCTCTGCCAGGTTGCGCTGCACCCACGGCGCGTCGATCAGCATGGTGCCGTCGGCGAGCTTGGTGGTGCGGGCGTGCTCGATCGTCTCGTCCAGCGCCTTGGTGACCATGCCGCTTGAGCAGATGGTGACCCGCTCCCGGTTGAGCTGGCTGGTGATGAGCCCCCAGCCGCCGTTCTCGTCGCCGATCATGGTCGACGCCGGCACACGCACGTCGTCGAAGAAGGTGTGGTTGATGTCGTGGCTGGAGAGCAGCGACAGCGGCTCGATCGACAGCCCCGGGGTGTCCATGGGGATGCAGAACAGCGAGATGCCCTTGTGCTTCTTCACGTCGGGGTTGGTGCGCGCCGCCAGCCAGATGTAATCGGCGCCCTTGGCGAGCGAGGTCCAGGTCTTCTGGCCGTTGATCACGTACTCGTCGCCGTCGCGCACCGCCCTGGTGGTCAGCGAAGCCAGGTCGGTGCCGGCGTCGGGCTCGGAGTAGCCGATGCAGAACACCAGCTCGCCGCGCGAGATTCGCGGCAGGAAGAAGTCCTTCTGCTCGTCGGTGCCGTACTGCATCAGGGTCGGGCCGACCGTGTTGATGGTGAGCATCGGGATCGGCGCGCCGAGCGCCACGGACTCGTCGAACATCACGAACTGCTCCACGGCGGAGTAGCCGCGGCCCCCGTACTCGACGGGCCAGCCGACGGTCAGCCAGCCGTCTCGGCCCATCCGCCCGACGATCTCGCGGTGAACCGGGCCGGTGCCGTCCTCGGCGGCGAGCTGCTCGCGCACCTCGTCGGTGAGCAGCTCGGCGTAATAGGCGCGCAGCTCGGCGCGCAGTGCCTGCTGGTGCTCGTTGTAGCCGACGTACATAGCCGTGTTTCTACTCGCCGGCAGCGGCCGAGGCCCAACCGCTCACTCGAACGCCGCCCCCGAGGTGCGCAGCATCTCCAGGAAGCGCTCCCCCGCGTCGGGCGCCGGCTCGCCGGGCACATAGGTCACGGAATGGATCGCGCCGCTGTAGGCGAACGTGCCGTGGCGCTCGAAGACGTCCCAGCTCACCGGCGAGCGGCGGTCGATGCCCACGTCGATGCCCTCGAACGGGGCCATGGCGAACAGCGCCACGCACTCCGGCGCGGCCACCCCCGAGGCCTCGCCGACGGTGATCGTGGGCCGCCAGACCAGGTTGCCCGGCTGGGCCACCTCAAGGCGCACCCGCGCCACGCTCTCGTCGATCGGCCCGCAGTCGGCGACGGTCATGTCGCCGTAGCCGTTGTGGACGAAGAAGACCCGCCCGTCTTCGACGTAGAGGGCGTAGCCGCCTCCCTGATCGCCGTGGGCGACCAGCATGCCGGAGTCGCCGGGCGCCCAGGCCAGGGCGATCTCCACCGCGAAGTCGCGCCCGGTGATCAGCTGCAGCGCACGCCAGCGCTCCAGGGTGGCGTTGCCCGGCCGCAGCACCACCGGCTCGGAATAATCGGCATGCCAGGGCGGCTTGGTGATCATCTTCACCGCGTTGCCCTCGTCGAGGGGGAACACCTGGTTGGCCCAGGCGGCGGACTCCCAGGCGTCACAGAGCTCAGCCAGCCTGTCGGGATGCTCGGCGGCGAGGTCGCGCGACTCGCTGGGATCCTCCGCCAGGTTGTGCAGCTCCCAGCGGTCGTCTGCGAACGGCCGGCGGGGACGGTGACACGTCACCGCCGACCAGCCGTCGCGGTAGAAGCCGCGGTGGCCGGTCATCTCGTAGTACTGCTCGATGTGGCTCGACGGCGCGGAGCCATCCGCGATGCCTGCGGTCATCGAGGCCCCGGCGGGAGGCGGCAGCGCCCGGCCCCCGCGCTCGGCGGGGATCCGCAGGCCGGCCATCTCCGCCAGGGTCGGCAGCAGGTCTGTCACGTGCTGGTACTGGCTGCGGATCTCGCCGCGGGCTGCGATCCCGGCGGGCCAGCACACGATGAACGGCACCTGATGGCCGCCCTGATGCGTGTTGGTCTTGTAGAGCCGGAACGGCGTGCCCGACACCATCGCCCAGCCCATCGGGTAGTGCGCCAGCGTGCGCGGCCCGCCCAGCAGGTCCAGGCGCGAGTGGTCGACGGCGATGTCCTCCAGCTCGGTGGCGCGGACCTGCGAGAGCAGCGTGCGGAAGTAGGCGGAGGTGCCGTTGTGCAGGCCCTCGCGGGAGCCGCCGTTGTCGGAGGTGAACACCACGATGGTGTTGTCCCACTCGCCGAGGGCCTCCAGATGGGCGCGCAGGCGGGCGAAGTTCTGGTCGACGTTGTCGACCATGCCGGCGAAGATCTCCATGTAGCGGGCGAAGGTCTCGCGTTCGATGCCGCTGAGGTCGTCCCAGGGCCGCACCTCGTGGAGCTCCTCGCTGTTGCGCGGCGGCAGCACGGTGTGCGGCGCGATCACGCCGAGATCGAGCTGGCGCTGGTAGCGGCGGGCGCGCACTGCGTCCCAGCCGGCGGCATAGGCGCCCGCGTACTTGGCGATGTCGGCTGCCTTGGCCTGCAGCGGGGCGTGGACCGCGCCGTGGGCGAAGTACAAGAAGAACGGCTTGCGCGGGTGCGAGGAGCGCAGGTCGTCGATCATGGCGATGGCCCGGTCGGTGAGGTCGTCGGTGAAGTAGTAGCCGTCGGGGTAGCGGTCGACGGCCACGTGGTGGTTGTCCTCATAGAGCCGGTGCGGCTGGTGGAAGTTGGTGAAGCCGTCGAGGATCCCGTAGTAGCGGTCGAAGCCGCTCTGCAGCGGCCAGCTCCGGCGCGAGGCGGCCTCGTGCAGGTCCGAGTCCTTGCAGAGATGCCACTTGCCGACCATCAGCGACGCCCAGCCGGCGTCTCGGAACAGCTCGGCCATGGTGACGGCGTTGTCGCGCAGCTCGTGCGCGTAGCCGGGGAAGCCCGGGTCGCTGTGGGCCACGTGGCCCATGCCGGCGAGGTGGTGGTTGAGCCCGGTCAGCAGCGACGCCCTCGTGGGCGAGCACATCGGGTTGACGTGGAAGTTCGTGAAGCGCAGGCCCTCGGCGGCGAGCCGGTCGAGGCTGGGGGTGTCGATCTCGGACCCGTAGCAGCCGAGATCGGCGAAGCCCAGGTCGTCCGCGAGCATGACGACCACGTTGGGCGCGCCCGGCGGCGCCGTGGGCGGGGTCGGCCAGGCCGGCTCGGAGGTGGAGAAGACCCGCCCCACGCGGCCCTCGAAGCCCTCGTAGGCGCCGCCGCTCTCGTCGCCGCCCTCAGAGCCGCCCTCAGCGCTCACCGATGCCTGGGGAGAACGCGAGGATGGTGCCATCCGTAGACGGCACCATCCTCGTCCGAATCCCCCAATTCGGAGACCTTGAGTTCTGACGCAGAACTATACACGACTGCGCGGCAATTGCAACACCCGGATCTCAGGCCTTGAAGAAGGCCGGGCTGGTGGCCCCCTTGGGGGTGGCATCCAGGGGGGTTGCGACCTCGGCGACGAGCGGGCCGTGGGCGTCTCCCAGCGGGGCGAGGTGCTGAAGGTCGAAGCCGTAGACGGCCGCCGCGTTGCCGGCGAGCAGGCTGCGCATGTCGGCCTCGGGCCAGTCGCTGAACGAGCGGCGCAGCGCCTCGGTGCTGAACGGGTAGGTGCCCTCGTGGTGCGGGTAGTCCGAGCCCCACATCACCTTGTGCACGCCGAGGGCGCGGATCGCGGCGGCCTCGCCGGGCGACGGGAAGCTGGCGCCGATCCACACGTTGCGCTCGAAGTACTCGCTGGGCCGCAGCGGCAGCACGATGTCGGCGGAGAAGCCGAGCTCGCCGACCCGGCCGTGGCGCATCTGGGCGTGGTAGCCGTCCATGCGGCGCAGCTCCTCCACGGCCCAGGCGACGCCCTGCTCGGTCATCACGTAGCGCAGCGTGGGGTGGCGCTCGAACACGCCGCTCATCACCAGATGCGCCAGGTTGCGGTGGGCGAAGAACGGCACCTCCATCAAGAAGATGATCCCCGATGCGGGATCCTTGCCGTAGTCGGGCGCGCCGTTGCCGCCGTGGTGGGTGACGACCAGATCGAGGTCCGCTATGGCCGCCCAGAGGCGCTCCCAGTGCGGCGACCAGAAGCCGGGCAGGTCGATGTCGGGCGCCACGTGGGGCAGCAGGAAGCTCTTGAAGCCCTCCGCCGCGGCCCATTGCAGGGTGGCGATGGCGTCGTCGATGTCCTCCAGGAAGATCTGGGGCAGGCCGCAGCGCTGGCCGGGCAGGCGGTCGCAGAAGTCCTTGAGCCAGAGGTTGTGGCAGTCGAGGCCGGCTTTGCGGCGGCGGTACTCCTCGGCGTTGCGGGGCGAGCGGGCCAGCAGGGCGCCGGTCGGGTAGAACGGCGGCACGGTGTTGGGGAAGGTGATCTCGGCGACGATCCCGTCGGCGTACTGCTCGCTGGTGCGCCGCTCGTCGTCCCAATTGCGGCTGCGGCCGTCGTCTTGGAGGTCTCGGTAGGGGTTGCGGTAGGCGCCGCGCCAGCGCTGGTACTCGTCTTGCCACTCGGCGGGCAGGTACTGCTCGTACATGGCCATGTTGCCGCCCGCGTGGGCGTCGGCGGTGATGACGGTGTAGCGCTCGCTCATCTGCCGGCCAGCCTATATGGGCACAGGCCGCCGGGGCCAAGCCGGCTTCGGCAGGCTTGGCGGGGGCTTGGGGCCGGGCGAGGCTGCGGGGCTGGCGGGGCCGGGCTCAGCCGTGCTTGGTGAGGCTCAGCATGTCGCGCACCTCGGCGGGGCCCATGATGTCGACGTTGAGCGCCGCGAGGATCTGCACGGCCCGCTCCACGAGGTCGACGTTGGTGGCCTTGACGCCCTTGGACAGGTACAGGTTGTCCTCGAGGCCGACCCGGACGTTGGCACCCACCAGCGCCGCGGCGGCCACGTAGGCGAACTGGCGGCGGCCGATCGAGAACGCCGAGCAGTGCCAGTGGTCGGGCACGTTGTTGACCATCGCCATCAGCGTGTTCATGTCGTCGGGCGCGCCCCAGGGGACGCCCATGCAGAGCTGGGCCAGCATGGTCTTGCCCTCATAGAGGCCGCGTTCCTCCTGGCTCTTGGCGTACCAGAGATGGCCGGTGTCGAAGCACTCCAGTTCGGGCTGTGTGTCGAGGCCCCCAAAGGCGCGGGCGATCTCGTCGAGCTGGCTGGTCGAGTTGGTCATGATGTAGTCGCTCTCGCCGAAGTTCATGGTGCCCATGTCGATGGTGGCGATCTCGGGCCTGCACTCGCGGATGTGGGCCATGCGCTCCTCCACGGGCGCCAGGTCGGTGCCGGCGGGGTCGAAGGGCAGCGGCCGGTCCGGCGGGCCGAGGGTCAGGTCGGCGCCGGTGCCGCCGGTGAGGTTGAGCACCACGTCGGTGCCCGCGGAGCGGATGCGGTCGGTGAGCTCCTTGTAGAGGTCGAGGTCGCGGCTCTGGCGGCCGGTGTCGAGATCGCGCACGTGGCAGTGCACGACCGCCGCGCCGGCCTTGGCAGAGTCGATGGCGGCGTCCGCGATCTGCTGGGGCGTGACCGGCACGTGGACCGACTTGCCGACGGTGTCGCCGCCGCCGGTGACGGCGCAGGTGATGAAGACGCTGGGCATGAGGTCCACCTCAGGTTTCGACCGGTACCTGGGCCGGTACACGACTCAGAGAGCGCAGCTTAGGTGCCGCGCCGGCTCTGTCATCAGCGCTGACGCGGCTGGGCGACCGCCGCGAGGGCTCAGGCGAGGTCGGCCAGGCCGAGCTCGTCGATGGCGCGGGCGATGCGGGTGTTCATGTTGTCGATGAGCTGGTACTGGCGGGGGTCGTCGAAGTCGACGCCTCGCGATGCCACCACCGGGTACACCAGACAGAAGTAGGCGGCCTCGCGGTAGCGCTGCCACAGGTCCGCTGTGTCGGCCTCGGCCACGCCGCCGGCTGCGAGCCCGCCCAGCCAGCGCTCGAACAGCGCAGCCTCGTGGGCCGACGCGGTCTCGGCATCGAGGCTCTGGGTGACGAAGTAGGCGAGGTCATACGCGGCACTGCCGACGCCGGTGAGCTGGAAGTCCAGCAGCACGATGCTGCCGTCGTGGCCGAAGAGCATGTTGTCGGCCCGGTAGTCGCCGTGCAGCAGGGTGCGGGCACCGCTGCAGAGGCCGGCGATCAGCTCAGGCATCCGCTCGGCCCACGACGGGCCGACCGCGGCGATCGGCTCGGCGATGTCCATGACGCCGTTGATCTTGTCCCAGCCCTCGGCGAACACCATGGGCAGCACCGCCGGGTAGATCGGGTCGGTGAGCGCCATGGCGGTGCCCCGCTCCACCAGGTGGTCGGCGGCGTTCCACCAGTGGGCGTGCCAGCCGGCCAGCTCGTCGACGGCGGTCTCCACGTCGGCGGTCTCCATCGGCTCCAGCTGGTCGACGACGCGCAGGCCGCTCATGTCGGCCATCACCTGCACGAACGGGCTGCCCTCGTCTGCTACCGCTCCGTAGTAGCCCTTCGGCACGCGGATCGGCGACTCGTCGGCCAGCTCGGCGAAAAAGGCCACCTCTCGGCGGTACATCGACAGCACGGTCGAGGTGAACACCGCCTCTTCGGCCAGGGCGGGGAGCTTGACCACCAGCGTGTCGGGCAGCACGGCCGGGTCGTGGCCGGCGAGGCTTGCCCGGTAGACGGCGCTCGACACGCCGATGCCCTCGCCTATATGGGTCAGGGCGACATCGTCGACGGTCGTGCCCAGGGCGGCCGACAGCCAGCTCGGGGTGATCTCGGCTGCTGTGGCGGGTATGGGCAGGCTCATGGCGCTCTCCTCGGTTCTCTGCGGCGTCTCATGCTCGCGCATCGTCGGCGAGCAGCTTGATCAGCGAACTGGAGTCGAGACGGCCGTGGCCCTGCTGCTGGAGGCGCTCGTAGAAGCCCTCGACGAGCCTGGTCACCGGCAGGGCCGCGCCGACCCGTGCCGCCTCGGCAGAGCAGATGCGCAGATCCTTGAGCATCCAGTCCACGGCGAAACCGAAGTCGAAGCGGTCCTCGGCCATGGTCAGCGCCCGGTTCTGCATCTGCCAGGAGCCCGCTGCGCCCAGCGAGATGGTGTCGATCACGTCGCTGATGTCGAGGCCTGCCCGCAACGCGAAGTCGACGCCCTCGCTGAGTCCCTGGAGCAGCCCGGCGATGCAGATCTGGTTGACCATCTTGGTGAGCTGGCCCGAGCCCGGCCCGCCGAGCAGGTTGCAGGCGCGGGCGTAGCAGGCGATCACCGGAGCGGCTCTGTCGAAGTCGGCTTGCGTGCCGCCGCACATCACGGTGAGGACGCCGTTGACGGCGCCGGCCTCGCCGCCCGATATCGGGGCGTCCACGAAGCCGACCCCGGCTGCGGCGGCTGCGGCGTGCAGCTCGCGGGCCAGGCCCGCCGAGGTGGTGGTGTGGTCGACGAGCAGCGACCCGGGCGCCATAGCGCGCAGCGCCCCGTCGTCGCTGGCCACCACGGCCCGCACGTCGGGATCGTCGCCCACGCAGACGAAGGCGATCTCGGCGCCGGCTGCGGCCTCGGCCGGCGTGGGCGCAGACTCGCCGCGGTGCTCGCTGAGCCACTGCTCGGCACGGGCCGGGGTGCGGTTGTGAACGCAGACCTCGTGCCCGGCGGCCGCCAGGTGACCGGCCATCGGGTAGCCCATCGCCCCCAGCCCTATGAAAGCGCACTTGGCCACGGTGCTCACCTTGTCACAAGCGGCCTGCTGCGCGCCCATCTCCAGCCATCTCCGACACTGGCTGCGTGCCGTCGCCATGCCTGGCAATAGCTGTCCAGCGCCGGTTTGGTTGTCCACGCCGGCTTGGGCTGCCCAGCGCAGGCGTTGGCTGCCCATGGCGGCGCTAGGGTCGCCTGATGGCTCGCCCGCTGCGCCTCACGGTCTGGTCGGACTTCCTCTGACCGTGGTGCTACGTCGGCACGGTCCGTGTCGAGAAGCTGGCAGCGCACTTCGGGGACCGGATCCAGATCGGCTGGAAGGCGTTCCTGTTGCGCCCGCAGGAGAAGACCCCCGACGAGCAACGCGCCGACCAGGCCCGCTTCGTGGAGTACACCAAGTCGTGGCAGCGGCCCGCGGCGCTGGAGCCCGAGGCCGTGTTCCGGGTCTGGGCGAGCGACGACCTGGGGCCGTCGGGCAGCATGGGCGCCCAGGTGGCGGCGAAGGTGATGGACGACTTCGCGCCTGGGTCTGCCGACGCCTTCCACTGGCGGCTGCTGGAGGCCTACTTCTCGGAGAACCGCACGATCTCGGACCCCGAGGTGCTGGCCGACCTCGCCGCCGAGGTGGGCGAGGACCGCGACGGCTTCGCCGAGGCGCTGCGGCAGGGCCGGCCCGCCGCGGCCGGCCAGGTGATCGACGAGCACAACGAGGCCTGGGAGGCAGGCATCACCGCGGTGCCCACGGTGCTGATCGACGGGGTGCTGCCGATCGCAGGCGCCCAGGAGGTCGACAGCTACGTGACCTGGATCGACCGCCTGCTCGCCAAACGCTCCGCCTGAGCCGTAGGGCTCGTGGCCTGACTACGTCCAACTGCTCTGCCCGAAGCGGCTCGACACGGGTTCGCTTGTACTAGGGCGGAGCCTTGGCTCTCTGTGGCCCTCAGACTCGGCGGGTGCGGGCCGCCACCACCGCGGTGACCGAGGCGGCGCCTGCCTGCAGCGCCAGGTCCGCGAGATGCGAGATGGTCGTGCCGGTGAGCAGCACGTCGTCGACCAGCACCAGGTCGCGGCCCGCCACTGCCGGATCGGCCCGATAGCCGGCCTCCTGGACCACCTCGGCTCGCCCGTCGGCGGGCAGATCACGCAGGCGCGGGCCGGTCCTGGCCCTGCTGAGCCAGGTCGCCTCGAAGGGCCGGCCGGTGGCGACGGCCAGCTCCTCGGCGAGACGCGTGGGCAGATTCTCGCCGGCGGCGTTGCGCGGCTCGGCGGCAGGAACGGCCACCATCACGGCGTCGTCGGGCAGGTCGAGCGTCTCGATCCAGCGGGCGAGCAGGCCGACCAGGGTGTCCAGAGCGTCGGCATCGGGCTGCTCGAACAGACCGTGGATCAACAGCCCCAGCTCGCTGCGCCGGCCGTCGTTGCTCCAGTACTCGCCGTAGACGTGGGTTGTGATCGGCTGGGGCATGGGGCTTGCGGGGTCGGGAGCTGCCGTTGAGCCTACGGCCTCAACGGCGCCGGCCTGCGATTCTCGGCTGCGGTTGCGCTGCCGCGCCGCTTCGAGCGCGGACGCCGCGCGGATGCCTGCCACGCGGCCGGGTGGCCGAAAATTCGTGTCGCGAAAGCGTTGCGTTCTCCGAGAGTGCGCACTATTGTTTACAGCCAGCGCATACAATTGTGTGCGCCAAGCCAAGCGTCTCCACAGAAAGGGAGTCCCCCGAAATGACCGAAACACTCGACAAGGTGAAGTCGTCGCTGCGCACGGCAGCGTATGCCACCGCAGGCATCCCGCTGCTCGTCGGCGATGCCATCGCTGGCCGCGAGGTGCCCACGCCGGACTTCGCGGCCGAGCACGTGCAGTCCGCACGCAAGCAGGCAGGCACGGCCCTCACGAGCCTGCGGCACCACACCGAGCCGCGAACCGACGACCTGGTGGCCAAGCTGCCGGACCGTGCGGCCGAGGCCATCACCAAAGGCCGGATCGCCGTGTGGGACCGGCTCGGCATCGAGCCGCCCGGCGAGGCCGCGTCTGCTGAAGCCGACGGCGATGCCGAGGCTGCGTCTGCCGAGGCCGACGCCGACGGCAATGCTTCCGGCGACGCCGACGCGGGCGATGACACATCCGACGACGCTGCCGACGGCGCCGACGCTGACGACGCATCCGACGACGACGCCGCCAAGGCGTCCGCGGGAGATGCCGTCTGATCCTCGGGAGGCCTGGCACGAGCTCGGCGAGCACATAAGGGCCCAGCGACGGCAGGCCAAGCTGTCGGTCCGCAAGCTCGCCGACCTCGCCGGCGTCTCCAACACCTACATGAGCCAGATCGAGCGCGGCCTGAAGCGCCCGAGCGCGGGCATCCTGCAGAAGCTGGCCCGCACCCTGGAGGTGTCCGCGGAGTCGCTGTACGTGCAGGCCGGGATCCTCGACGAGGAACGAGAGTCGGACCTGGTGTCGGCGATCCGTGCCCAAAGCGGCCTCAGCGCGGACCAGCGGCGGGTGCTGATCCGGGTGTACGAGTCGTTCGTGGCCGAGAACAGCGCCAAGGCCGACGACGACACAGCCGACATAGCCGCAGCGCAGGCCTGACCGGCCGGGCCGGCTTGGGCAGACAGCGGCGGCGCTAGGGTCCGCCGATGCCCGATGCCGCCGAGCCGGCCGCACCAGCAGCCGAGGCTTCGCAGCAAAGCGCTAGGATCGCAGGTGCCCTGGTGGCCGTGTCGGCGTGGGGCCTGGGCACCGTCGTCAACAAGCACATCGACATGGGCGCCATGGCGCTCGGTGCCTACCGCTTCGGGCTCTACGGGATCCTGCTCAGCGGGTTCCTGTGGCTGCGAGGCACCAGGGTCACCTGGGCCACGATGCGCAGCTCGATGTGGGGCGGGCTGTCGCTGGCCGCGGACGCGGCCATGTTCTTCTCGGCGCTGAAGCTCACCAGCATCGCCAACGCCACCGTGATCGGGGCGCTGCAGCCGGTGGTGGTGGCGATCGTCGCTCACCGCTTCTTCGGCGAGTCGATCCGCCGGCGTGACCTGCTGCTGGGGGCGATCTCGTTGGCGGGGGTGATCGTGGTCATCACCAACTCGGCGCCGTCGGCCGACGCCTCGCTGGCCGGCAACCTGTTCGCGGTCGGCGCCCTGTTCGCTTGGTCGAGCTACTTCATCTTCTCGCGCCAGGCCAAGGGCGTGATCTCCCCCAGCGAGTACACCGCAGGCACCGCCTTGTGGACGGCGCTGGTGAACCTGCCGCTGGCGCTCGCCTTCGGCCAGGACGTGACATCGCCGAGCGCCGAGAGCTGGCTGTGGCTGGCGGTGCTGGTCGGCGTGGCAGGGTTCTTCGGCCACTCGGCGATGAACTGGTCGCTGCAGCGGATCCCGCTGTGGCTGGGATCGACGTTCACGCTGTTCATCCCTGTGGTGTCGGCGGCAGCGGCCTGGGTGTTCCTCGGCGAGGCGGTGACGGTGGTGCAGATGGCGGCAATGGCCGTGGTGGTCGCCGCCCTGGCGGGAGTCGTCGCCAACCAGTCTGGAATCGGCAATCGGCCCCGCCCGCTGCGCCGCTGAGGCGCGTCGGGCGGATCGGTCGCAGGCGCGAGTCCTGCGCTGCCGGGCGTGCGCTGGACGCCGAGGCCTGTCGGCATGGCCCGACACGAGCGCCGCGGCGCAACTAGGGTCTGCACGATGACCGATCTGAAGAGCCCGGCCCCGGCGCAGGCAGACGCGCCTGCACCGGAGGGCGCTGCGCCCGCTCAGCGCAGCTATCACACGGAGCGCGACGCTCCCCCGGCGCCGCCCGCGGGCTGCCCGGTGCATGCATCCTGGAGCCCGCTCGACAGCGACTACCTCGCCGATCCCTACCCGATCGCCGCGGATCTGCGGGAGCGCCACGGCGTGTTCTACGCGGAGTCGCTGGGATATCTGGTCGTCACCGAGATGGACGAGATCGAGCGCATCTTCACCGACCACGAGACCTTCGCCTCGGTCAACGTGCAGGACCCGGTGTTCCCGCTGGCGCCTGAGGCTCATGCCGTGCTCGCCGCCGAGGACTTCGACCCGGTGGCGGTGATGTCGAACCGTCCCGAGCCCGACCACGGGCGCATCCGGGTCTACACCCGGGCCGGCTTCTCCAACCGCCGAATCAAGACCTTGATGCCCTACATCGAGCGCCGCTCGCGCGAGCTGATCGACGCCATGCTGGCCGCAGGGTCGCCGGCGGAGTTCATCGAGGCGTTCGCCTTCCCGCTGCCGGGCGAGACGGTGTTCCGATTCATCGGCTTCCCCGAGGGCGACGACGAGATGCTCAAGGGCTGGTGCGGCGACCGCAAGGCGTTCTCGTGGGGCAAGCCGACGCCCGCCGAGCAGGCCGAGATCGCCGAGCACATGCTCGCCTACTGGCGCTACTGCCGGGACTTCGTCGCCTCCAAGCGCGACCGGCGAGGCGACGACTTCGCCTCGGAGCTGATCGACGCCCACGAGGCCAACCCCGACGACCTCAGCTACCGCGAGGTTGAGTCGGTGGTGTACGGCCTTTCGTTCGCGGGCCACGAGGCGGTGACGGCGCTGATCTGCAACACCCTGCAATGCCTGCTGCCGCGGCGCTCGCTGTGGGACGAGGTGTGCGCCGACCCGTCGCTGATCCCCAACGCCATCGAGGAGGTGCTGCGCTTCAACTCCAGCCAGGTGTCGTGGCGGCGCATCACCACCTGCGACACGGTGGTCGGCGGCTGGGAGGTGCCGGCGGGCACGGCGGTGTTCTTGAACTTCGCCTCGGCCAACCGCCAGGGCGACATCTGGGAGCAGCCCGACAGCTTCGACATCCGCCGGCCCAACGCCAACCGCCACATCTCCTTCGGCAAGGGCGTTCACTACTGCCTGGGAGCGCGCTTCGCCAAGGTGGAGACGCAGCTCGTGATCGAGGCCCTCGCCGAGCGGGTCCCGAGCCTGCGGCTGGTCGAGGGGCAGCGCTTCGGCTACTTCCCCAACATCACCTTCCGAGGCCCGACGGAACTGCATGTCGCCTGGGACTGAGCGGCTCTCGGCCCTGCAGGCGACGTACCGGGCCAGGCCGCCGGCTCGGCCGGGCCGGCCATAGCCTGCGGGCATGACGGTCAGCGTCGAGGGGCCGCTCGGCGGCGAGTTCGCCTGGCGCGTGATCGTGGCCGAGGAGCGCGACAACGCCACGCTCGCCGGCGATCTCGCCGCGGCGCTGCAGGCTCATGCGGGTGCCGTGCAGCTCTGGATCCGCCAGGTTGACGACGACGCGGACGCCGCGGCCCGCGGGCTCGGCTTCGACGCCTACCGCGACCTCTGGCAGCTCCGCTGCGGCCTGCCCGCCGCCGGGGCGCCGCTTGCGACCCGCGGTTTTGACGACGCCGACATCGACGACGTGATCAGGCTCAACAACCGTGCCTTTCACTGGCACCCAGAGCAGGGCTCGCTGACGCCCGAGGCGATGCGCGCATCCATGAGCGAGCCGTGGTTCGATCCCGACGGGCTGCGGCTGCACCACGAGGGCGACGAGCTGGTCGGCTTCTGCTGGACGAAGATCCATGCCGACCAGGATCCGCCGCTGGGCGAGATCTACGTGATCGCGGTGGACCCCGACCACCACGGAAAGGGGCTGGGCCGGCCGATGACGCTGGCCGGGCTCGCCTGGCTCGCGGACGCGGGCCTGGCCGACGGGATGCTGTATGTGGAGTCCGACAACGACCCCGCCAACGCCGTGTACGCGGCCATCGGCTTCGTGCGTCACCACGTGGACCGCGCCTACCGCCTGATGCCGCGCAGCGACGGCGCAGCACCATACTGAGGGCCATGACAGGCCAGGTGTGGGTCAACCCCCGTCAGCCGCAGACCCTCTACATCGCCCAGCTCCTGCTGTATTGGCGCGGCGGCTTCGCGGTGCTGTTCACGCTGATCTTCGGCTCGGTGCGCATCTCGATCTTCGGCAGCGCACAGCTCGGGGCAATCTTCGTGCTGCTCGACACGATCGGCATGCTCGCCGGGGCGTTCGGGATCGCCAACGAGCGCCGCTGGGGCTACCGGCTGGCCATCGCCGCGGCGTCGGCGCCGTTCGTGCTGCGCGGCCTGCTGGTCGCCTTCGGCTCGACCAGGTCGCTGCTGTATGACCCGATATCGCTGCTGTTCGACGTCGCCCTGCTGGCGCTGCTGTTGCACCCGATGAGCCGCCAGCACCAGCGCTACTTCTTCAGGTGAAGCGCCGGGCGCGCCGGCGGGCATCGGCTGCGGGCTCGGGCTCGCCGCTGCGCCGAGGCGCCGAGGCCGGCGAGGCGGGCGAGGCGATCGACCCTGCGCGGCTGCCCAGCGGCGACGAGAAGCGCAGGGTTGTGCGCGCCATGTTCGACTCCATCGCCGGGCGCTATGACCTGGTGAACCGGGTGATGACCTTCGGGCTCGACGTGCGCTGGCGCCGCAACGCCGTCAAACGCCTCGGGCTGGCTCCGGGCAGCGTGGTCGCGGACCTGGCATGCGGGACCGGCGACCTCTGCCGGGAGCTGGCGAAGGCCGGCATGCGCCCGATCGGCTTCGACCTGTCGATGGGGATGCTGCAGGCTGCGCGCTGCAGTGCGCCGCTGGTCCACGCCGACATCGCGGCGCTGCCGCTGCCCGCGGGCCGTCTCGACGGCGCCGTCTGCGGCTTCGCGTTGCGCAACCTGGTGGACCTGCCTGCGTTCTTCGCCGAGACCGCACGGGTGCTGCGGCCCGGCGGGCGGATCGCCCTGCTGGATGCCTCGCCGCCCGAGGGCCGGGTGCTGGGTGTGGCGCACCGTGTCTACTTCAACCGGGTCGTGCCGCTAATCGGCGGGGTGTTGTCGGATCGGCGGGCGTATGCCTACCTGCCGAAGTCGATGGCGTATCTGCCGCCGCCCAAGCAGCTTCGTGCCGAGCTCGAGACAGCGGGCTTCCGCGATGTGGAGCGAGAGGTGTTCAGCGGCGCTCAACTCATCACCGCCACCCACCGATAGACGACGCCTGCGGCTGGCGTCAGCGGGTCAGCGAGCGGCTCGCCGTGGCCGTCAGCGGCCGCCCGGCTGCGCCCGGGGGATCAGAGGGCCAGGCCGACGGCCATCGCCAGGCCGCTGACGAGTTGGACGCCCGCGGTCAGGCCGAGCACGCCGATCAGTGCCTCCCCCGTCGCCCCGCAGCGCAGCGAGCTGACGGCCTTCACAGCCAACGGCGCACCCAGCAGTGCCAACGCAGCAGGCCGCTGCCATGCGACCGTTATGGCGACTGCGCCCAACCCGGCCAGGATCTGGACCAGCGCATAGAGGCTGCGGGTGCGGGCGTCGCCGAGGCGCACCGCCAGGGTGATCTTGGCGGCCTGGGTGTCGCCTGGGATGTCGCGCAAGTTGTTGACAACCAGCAGGGCCACCGCCCAGAGCCCGACCACTGCGCCGCAAGCAACGGCGAGGCCGTCGAGGCGCTCCAGCAGCACGTAGGAGGTGCCGGCGGTGGCGACCAGCCCGAAGAACACGAAAACGAACAGCTCACCGAGCCCCCGGTGCGCATAGGGGCGGGGGCCGCCGGTGTAGGCCCAGCCCGCCGCCAGCGAGGCCGCGCCTACCGCCCACAGCTCCGGGCCGACAACGAATGCCAGCACGGCACCTGCTGCTGCGGCAACTGCGAACGAGAACGCCGCGGCACGGCGTACGGCCTGCGGCGACGCCAGGCCCGAGCCGACCAGGCGGAGCGGGCCGACGCGGGCAGCGCCGTCGGTGCCGCGCACGCCGTCGCTGTAGTCGTTGGCGTAGTTGACCCCGACCTGCAAGGCGACGGCCACGATCAGCGCCGCACCGGCGCGCCACCAGGCGACGGGATCGCCGGAGTCGGGGGTCTGGCCGACCGCTGCGGCGGTGCCGACCGCGACCGGCACTAGCGCCGCGGACAGGGTGCGCGGCCTGGCCCCGGCGACCCAGAGCCGCCAGCCGGCAGGTCGGTCGCTCATCGGGGGGCGGGGTCTCGCCAGCCCGGCGCGGTGAGGCCCAGGTCGGCGATGAGCGCCGTGAGGGTGTTGACCAGCAGCCGGTGCTCCACGGAGTGGATGCGCTCCTCCAGCGACTCGCGGGTGTCGTCGGAGCGGATGTCGACTCGCTCCGTGGCGAGCACCGGGCCGTCGTCGATGCCCTCGTCTGGCACCAGGTGGATCATCACGCCGGTGTGGTCGAGGCCGTCGCGCAGGTGCGCCGCCCAGGCGTCGTCGATGGCGTTGGCGCCTGGGAAGCAGCCGGGCAGGGCCGGATGCAGGTTGACGACGCGGCCCGCGAAGCGACCCAGGAAAGCGTCGCTGAGCAGGTGCATCCAGCCGGCGAGGATCACCAGGTCGGGCTCGGCTGCGGCGACGGCTGCGGCCAGGTCGGCGTCGTAGGCGCGGCGCTGCTCGGCGGCGCTGCCGGGTCCTCTGCGGTAGGGGCCGAGGGGTGCGTAGTGAGCAGGCACGCCGTGCTGTTCTGCCCGCTCCGCGGCATAGGCGCCGGCACGGTTGTAGGCGACCAGCACCACCTGAGCGTCCATGCGGCCCGCAGCGCAGGCGTCGAGGATTGTGCCGAGGTTGCTGCCGCTGCCGGAGGCCAGCACCACGAGCCGGGCTGTCACCGGCGGTCCCTGGTCGGGGCGGCGGTCACCGGCGATCCCCTGGCGAGCTTCAGTTGGCAGGCAGCGCTCACCGCACGCCGGGCAGTCACCGCCACTCCCCCGCCAGCTTCACCCGGGACTCGCCGGCGGCCTCGTCGTGGGGGGTCAGGACGCCGATCCTGCGGTGCCCCGGCCTTTCGGCAGCGGCCGCCTGGGCCTCGTCGACGACAGCGGTCATGCCGATGCCCATGTTCCAGGCTCGGAAGGCCTCGTCGTCGGCCACGCTGCCCCAGTCCACCAGCCGCCGGAAGCCCTCGGGCACATCCCAGGAACCCAGCTCGATCTCGGCGCCCAGGCCCTCGGGCAGCACGCGGGGCAGGTTCTCGAAGAGGCCGCCGCCGGTGATGTGGGCCAGGCCCTTGAGCACGACGCCTGCGTTCTGCAGGCCTGCCACGTCGGCCAGGTAGCTGCGGTGCGGGGTCAGCAGCCAGTCGATCATCGCCTCGTCGACGGGCTGCCCGCCGTCTTCGAGGCGGTCGAGGATCAGGCGGATCAGCGAGTAGCCGTTGGTGTGGGGGCTGTCGCTGGCCAGGCCGATCACGGCGTCGCCGGGGCGCATCGCCTCGCTGCGCGGCAGCAGGTCTGCCGGCTCCACTGCGCCCACGATGGCGGCTGCCACGTCGACCGAGCCCTGGGTGTAGACGCCGGGCATCTCGGCGGTCTCGCCGCCCAGCAGGGCCGCGCCGGCGGCACGGCAGGCCGAGGCCATGCCCCCCACGATCTCGGCAACGGTCTCGGGCACGAGGCGGTCGCAGGCGATGTAGTCCAGCACGAACAGCGGGCGGGCACCCTGCACCAGGATGTCGCCGACGCAGTGGTTGACCACGTCGATGCCGAGGCCGCGCCAGCGCCCGTAGCGGGCGGCCAGCTCGGTCTTGGTGCCGACGCCGTCGATGGATGCCGCCAGCACGGCGTGCAGACCGAGATTCTCCACCGAGTAGAGCCCGCCGAAGGACCCCAGCTCGGAGCGCACCGACGGGGTCGTGGTGGAGGCGACCGCGTCGGCCATCATGCGCACCGCCTCGTTTGCGGCGTCGATGTCGACCCCGGCGTCTGCGTAGCGGGTCATCGGCAGCTCGTCCTCACGGCTCGGGCCTCACGATCAGGGCGTCGGCGCGGGCCGGGCGATGTCGGCACGGTACTGGGCGCCCTCGAAGCTGATCTCGGCGACGCCTGCGTAGGCGGCGTCGGCGGCGTCGCTCAGCGACGGGGCTGTCGCCGTGACCGCAAGCACCCGGCCCCCGGATGCGTGCAGCACGCCGTCGATCAGAGACGTGCCGGCCTGAAAGACCGTGCAGTCACCACCCACGTCGCCCACACCGCTGATCGGCACGGGCGGCGAGCCGCCCGACGGGTAGCCGGCGGAGGCCATCACCACGCTGACCGAGGCCTGCGGCGCCCATTGCGGCGTCAGCTCGCCGAGGCGGCCGCTCGCGGTGGCCTCGAACACCTCCAGCGCGTCGCTTCGCAGCAGAGGCAGCACGACCTGGGTCTCGGGGTCGCCGAAGCGGCAGTTGAACTCGATCAGCTTGGGGCCGTGGGCGGTGAGCATCAGGCCCGCATAGAGCACGCCTCGGTACTCGTTGCCCTCGGCGGCCAGCGCCGCCAGGGTCGGGTCGATGATCCGGCGGCCGATCTCGGCCAGCAGCCCGTCGCTTGCCAGCGGCGAGGGGTGAAACGCCCCCATGCCGCCGGTGTTGGGGCCTCGGTCGCCGGCCTGGAGCCGCTTGTGGTCGACGGCGGGAGGGATCAGCCGCCAGTCGGTGCCGGCGGCCACACACATCACCGACAGCTCTGCGCCGTGCAGCCGCTCCTCGAGCAGCACCTTCGCGCCGGCTTCGCCGAAACGGTTCTCGACCATCATCGAGCGGACGGCCGCTGCGGCTTCGTCGAAGCTGTCGGCGACGATCACGCCCTTGCCGGCAGCCAGGCCGTCGGCCTTCACGACCGGCACGTTCTCGAGGCCGCCCAGATGCGCCAGGGCGGTATCGTGGTCGTCGAAGACGGTTGCGTCGGCGGTCGGGATGCCGTGGCGGACGCAGAACTCCTTGCAGTACACCTTGGAGCCCTCCAGGCGCGCCGCCGCCGCGGAAGGCCCGAACGCTGCGATGCCCGCCGCTGCGAGACGGTCGGCCGCGCCTGCCACCAGCGGATCCTCGGGGCCGATCACAGCCAGGGTCACGGCCTCGGCTCTGGCCAGCTCCACGATGCCGTCCACATCGCCCGCGGCGACCTCGGGCGCCAGGCGCGCGCCTTCTGCGGCCATGCCGGGGTTGCCAGGCGCGGCGATCACCTCGTCGACGCCGTCCGAGCGGGCCAGCGCCCAGACGATGGCGTGCTCGCGTCCGCCTGAGCCCACCACCAGCACGCGGCCGGCCATCAGTCCCCCCAGACGTCGGCGAACTTGGCCTTGGGGCGCAGCTCGAGCTGCACGAAGCGCTCGGACTCGAACGGGTAGTCGCCGGTGAAGCAGGCGTTGCAGTAGCCGTCGCCGGACTCCAGAGCGCTCATCATCGCCTCGATCGAAAGGAACGCCAGCGAGTCGGCGCCGATGTACTGGCGGATCTCCTCCACGGACTTGTGGCCGGCGATCAGCTCGTCCTGAGACGCCATGTCGACGCCCATGTAACAGCCGCTGACGATGGTCGGGCAGGCCACCCGCACGTGAACCTCGCTGGCCCCGGCGTCTCGCATCATCTGCACCAGCGGCCCCGAGGTGGTGCCGCGCACGATCGAGTCGTCGACCATCACCAGGCGCTTGCCGATGAGGTTGTCGCCGAGCGGGTTGAACTTCATGCGCACGGCGGCTTCGCGCCCGCGCTGGGTGGGCTCGATGAAGGTGCGCCCCACGTAGCGGTTCTTGATCAGGCCGTCGGTGTATGGAATGCCGGACTCCTGGGCGAAGCCGACGGCGTGGGGGGTGCCCGAGTCGGGCACGGGCACCACCAGGTCGGCATCCACGGGCGCCTCGCGGGCCAGCTCTCGGCCCAGGCGCTGGCGGGTGGAGTGGACCAGGCGGCCGCGGTGCACGCTGTCGGGCCGGCTGAAGTAGATCTCCTCGAAGGTGCAGAAGGCGTGCTGGCGGCTGACCGGGCCGGACTGCACGTGCAGGCCGTCGGCGTCGATGCGCACGATCTCGCCGGGCTCGAGCTCGCGGACGAACTCGGCGCCGATGGCCGAGAAGGCGCAGGTCTCCGAGGCCAGGATGTGGCCGCCGTCGAACTCGCCGACGACCAGCGGGCGGAACCCCCACGGGTCGCGCACCCCGTAGACGGCGTCCTTGGTGAGCACGGTCAGGGCGAAAGCGCCCTCGGCCTCGCCCATCAGCCAGCTCAGCCGGCTCAGCCAGTCGCCGCGTGCCCCGGCCAGCATGTGCAGCATCACCTCGGTGTCCGAGGATGTCTGCAGGCCCACGCCGCGCTCCAGCAGCCTGAGGCGCAGCACGTTGGCGTTGATGAGGTTGCCGTTGTGGGCCAGGCCGAGCGGGCCGTCGAGGGTCTCGATCACCACCGGCTGGGCGTTGCGCAGACCTGTGCCGCCTGTGGTGCTGTAGCGGGTGTGGCCGACCGCGAACTCGCCTTTGAGGGTGGACACGTTGTCCTCGTTGAAGACGGCCGCCACCAGGCCCTGGCCCTTGTGGACGTGAACGCTGCCCTGGTCGCTGGTGGCGATGCCGGCGGACTCCTGGCCGCGGTGCTGCAGGGTGTGCAGGGCGAAGAACGACAGCCGGGCCGCCTCGCCGCCGGCGGCGTGGATGCCGACGACGCCGCACTCTTCGCGTGGCCGATCGGCGCCTGGGGCCTCGAAGGACAGGGCGCCGGCGGCCTCGAAGGGCGAGGCGCTCACAGCGCGGCCTCCGCGGGCACCGGCG
The DNA here is from genome assembly GCA_965214285.1 of Acidimicrobiales bacterium. GTDB lineage: Bacteria > Actinomycetota > Acidimicrobiia > Acidimicrobiales > Aldehydirespiratoraceae. The sequence continues at coordinate 2,063,109 of OZ243946.1, read as the reverse complement.
GCGGAGCAGGCAGCGACGACTGCCGCTGAGCGGGCGGGCTGATCCTGGCGCGGGCATCCAGCACACGCCGGCGTGCCTGCTCGGGCGAGTCGCCCAGCGCTGTGATGTGGCCCATCTTGCGACCGGGCCGGGCCTCGGCCTTGCCGTAGAGGTGCAGGCTCACACTCTCGTCGAGTATCTCGGCGAACGGCGGCTCGCCGCGGTCCCAGAGGTCGCCGAGTAGTTGCGCCATGGCGGCCGGGCGGCACCGCCCGTCGCCCAGGGGCAGCCCGCAGACGGCTCTGAGCTGCTGCTCGAACTGACTGGCGGGCGCGGCTTCGATGGTGCAGTGGCCGCTGTTGTGAGGCCGCGGCGCGATCTCGTTGACGACCAGGCCGTCGGGCGTGGCGAAGAGCTCCACGCAGAGCACCCCTACGAGGTCGAGAGCCTCGGCGACGCTGCGGGCGATCGCCGTCGCCTCGGCGGCGGTGGCCTCGCTGATGTCCGCGGGCACGGTGGTGAGATCCAGGATGTGGTTCACGTGATCGTTTTGCATGACGCCGTGGTCGGCCATCGAGCCGTCCAGCCCACGGGCAACCACCACCGACAGCTCGGCTGTGAAGCCGACAACGGACTCCACGACCATGCGCTGCCCGCCGAGGCGGCTCCAGGCCCCGGCGGCCTGGTTGGGGTGGTCGATGCGCGCCTGGGCCTTGCCGTCGTAGCCGAAGCGGGCGGCCTTGGCGATCACGGGCACGCCCAGCTCCTCGACTGCGGTGCGCAGCTCGAAGAACGACTCCGCCACACGCCACGGCGCAACGGTCAGCCCTGCGTTCTCTAGGGCGAGCTTCTCGTTCTGGCGGTCCTGGGCAATGGCGATGAGAGCACCAGCCGGGCGCACCGGCACCTGAGCCGCAGCGGCAACCTCGGCCAGCGACACGTCGACGTTCTCGAACTCCCAGGTGATCACGTCGGCCGCGGCCACGAAGCGCCCGATGGCCTCGGCGTCGCTGAACGGCGCGGCGATCTCGACATCGGCCAGCACCCCCGCGGGCGTGTTCTCGGGGCCGCCGGTGAGCACCGCTACTTTGTAGCCGAAACGCCGGGCGCACATGGCCAGCATGCGGCCGAGTTGGCCGCCGCCGACGATGCCCACGGTCGCACCCGGCGGGATCGGGCGCCGGGCGGGGGCTTTGGGGGCAGCGGGGGCTGTGGGCACCAGGGGATGCGCGGGCACCTGCATGGGCTTGCCGTCGGGAGAATCAGCCATGCTCGACGGCTCGGAAGTCCAGCTCGGCGGCTCGGACCTGCGCTTCGCGTTCGCTTCGGAAACGCTGCAGCGCAGCGGCCAGCTCGGGGTCGTGGCGGGCCAGCATGGCCACGGCCAGCAGCCCGGCATTGACCGCGCCGGCCTTGCCTATGGCCATGGTCGCAACCGGCACCCCGCCGGGCATCTGCACTATCGACAGCAGCGAGTCCATGCCGTCGAGCGCCGGGCTCTGCACCGGCACCCCGATCACCGGCACGATCGTCTGGGCGGCCACCATGCCGGGCAGATGGGCCGCGCCGCCTGCGCCTGCGATCACGGCCTGCAGGCCGCGCTGCTCGGCTTCGGCTGCGTAGGTGGCCATCAGGGCGGGCGTGCGGTGCGCCGAGACCACCCGGCACTCGTGGCCGACGCCGAAGTCGTCGAGCACGGCGGCTGCGTGGCGCATCGTCTCCCAGTCGGAGTCGCTGCCCATGATCACGCCGACCAGCGGAGCCTTGCTCACCTGATTGCCTCCCCCTTCGGCCCGGCTGCTGAGCCGGCGCTCGGCTGCCGAATCGACCTCATGGCCCTCTCAGTTTGCATCATGGCGCGCCGAACCACGCGTGTGTGGGACCGACCCTCGGCCGTCCTGTTCATCCTGCGCCGCCTTGGACGACATCGCCACCCTGGCCGACATTGCTGCTTGGGCCGACACGGCTGCCTTGGCCACCTGAGCCGACATGACCGACATGAGCCGCCAGGGCGGCGAAGACCCGGGGCGCTGCGGGATAGGCGGCCGGCTCGAAGGTGCTTCGGGTCAGCGCCTCAAAGGCCTCGATGTAGATAGCGGCCGCTTCGGCTGCCAGCTCGGGGCTCAGCGGGGGCGGCGGGCCGTCGCCGCGGTAGCCGGCCCGCGCATAGGCGAGGCGGATGTGCTCCTTGTCGAGGTTCTCGGGCTCGAGGCCCGCTCGGCGGCGCTCGGCGACTGAGGACTGTCGCCAGAAGCGGGAGCTGTCGGGGGTGTGCAGCTCGTCGATGAGGCGCAGCGTGCCGGAGTCGTCGATGCCGAACTCGTACTTGGTGTCGACCAGCACCAGGCCCGCCCGCTCGGCGAACTCGGCGCCCTTGGCGAAGACCGCCAGGGCAGTGCTGCGCACCTGATCCCAGAGGCCCGCCTCGACCAGGCCCGAGGCCACGATCTCGCGCTCGGAGATCGGCTCGTCGTGAAAGCCCTGGGCTGCCTTGGTGGTGGGCGTGATGACGGGCTGCGGCAGCGGGTCGTTCTTGGCCATGCCGTCCGCGAAGCGCAGGCCGTAGATCCGGCGCTCGCCTGCGGCGTAGGCGGTCCACAGCGAGGTGGACGTGGAGCCCGACAGCCTGCCGCGCACCACCACCTCCACCGGCAGCGGACGGCAGCGCACGGCGATCGTGAGGTTGGCGTCGGGCACGGCCAGCACATGGCCTGCAGCCACGTCGGCGAGCTGCTCGAACCACCAGGCGGAAAGCTGGTTGAGGATCTGGCCCCGGCAGGGCACGGTGCCCAGCACGTGATCGAACGCCGACACCCGGTCCGTGGCGATCAGCGCCAGGGCATCGCCCAGGTCGACGATGTCACGTACCTTGCCGCGCCGCAGGGGGCCGAGGCCGGCCAAGGAGGCCTCGTCGAGTCCCTCGAACGGCGCGGCCGTCGCCGGGCCGAGGTCGACGCTCATCGCGCTGCGCCCACGAACGCCTCGAACAGGACGAGACCCAGACCTCCCGGCGTGCCTGAGGGGCGCTGCCAGTCGAACACGTGGTCCTCGGGGTGGGGCATCAGGCCCACGACTGTGCCGCTGTGGTCGGTCAGGCCTGCGATGTCGGCCGCGGATCCGTTGGGGTTGGCGGGATAGGCGCCGCCGGCGGCCGCCTCGGGATCGTCGCCGCCAGGCTCGTCGCTGGCTACGCCATGATCGGATGTGCCATTGCCGGCTGCGCCAGGACCGGCTGCGCCTGCGGCCAGGTAGCGGAAGGCAACCAGGCCGGCCGCGTCCAGCTCGCCGGGGTCCCCGCTGACGGCCAGGCGGCCCTCGCCATGGGCGACCGGGCAGCGGATCAGCGAGCCTCGCAGGCCGTCCAGCCAGCCCGGCCGGACGCCGGGCTCCACGCGCAGGGTCACCCAGCGGCACTCGAAGCGGCCGTTGGCGTTGACGGTGAGCGTCACCCGGCGCGGCTCGCGGCCGGGCAGCAGTCCCGCCTTGACCAGCGCCTGGAAGCCGTTGCAGATGCCCAGCAGAGGTCGCCCCGCCGTGACGGCGGCGGCCAGCTCGTCGGCGAACCAGGTGCGCAGCTCCAGGCCCAGGCGCCCGCCCGCGCCCAAGGCGTCGCCGTAGCTGAACCCGCCCGGCAGCAACAGCGCAGCATGATCCGCGATGCGCGCCTCGCCTGAGCGCAAGCGGTTCACGTGAACGATGCGCGGGTCGCCGCCGGCCAGCTCGACCGCCGCGGCCGCCTCGGCGTCGCGGTTGGCGCCCGAGGCATGCAGGATCAGCACCGGCGGCCTCATCGCCGAGCGCCTCCGGGCGAGCCGTGAACGAATGCGTCCACGGCGTCGGCAACGACGATCTCGATCCGGGCGCGTTCGCCGCCGTCGTCGGCGACCGTCAGGGTCAGGCGGTCGTCGTCGGTCACGGTGCCGACGAGCCGTCCCCAGGCGCCCAGCAGGCTCGCCAGCTCGTCGCGGTCCTCGGGTGCGGCGGCCAGCACCAGCCGGCCGGGGGCCTCGTTGAAGAGCGCCTCGAAGCCGCCGGCGCCGTCGGCCGGCACGGCCACGTCCATCCCGATGCGCGCCCCGATGGCCATCTCCGCCAGCGCAACGGCGACGCCGCCGTCGCTGCAGTCGTGCGCGGCGCTGACCAGGCCGGCCGAGATGGCGGCGTGAACCGCCCGGTAGCGCGGCAGCGGATCGTTGAGCGGCTCGGGCACGGCGGTTGCGCCCAGCGAGAACACCTCGTCGGCCAGCGATCCCCCCAGAGCGCCGGAGCCGCTGCCGACGAGCCATAGGTCGTCGCCCGCTCGCATGCCGGCCGAGTGGACCGCCCGGCGCAGGTCCGTCACGATGCCCAGCGCCGAGATCAGCAGCGTGCCGGGTATCGGCGTGCCGTCGAACTCGTTGTGCAGGCTGTCCTTGCCGGACACGAAAGGCATCCGGTACAGGCGCGAGCCGTCGGCGCAGCCTTGGGCGGCCAGCACCAGCGAGCCGAGCCGGTCGGGCTTGGTCGGGTCGCCCCAGCAGAAGTTGTCGAGCAGCGCCACCTGGTCGGGGTCGCCGCCGACGGCCACCAGGTTGCGCACCGCCTCGTCGATGGCGAACAGGGCCATCTCGTATGGCGCGACCTTGCCGACCCGCCCGCAGATGCCGTTGGCAAGCACCACGGCGCGCATGCCGTCGGTGCCCAGCGGCTTGAGCACCGCCGCGTCGCCGGGCCCGTCTGCGCGGACCCCGACGCAGGGGCGCACCACGGTGCCGCCGCGGACCTCGTGGTCGTAGCGCCGCACGATGTCTTCCTTGGAGGCCACGTCGGGATCCGCCAGCAGCGCCAGCAGGGCGTCGCCGTCCGCGGCGGGCGGCTCCACCGCCACCGGCGCCGGGTCGTGCCAGACGGCGCTCATCGTCTTGCGGGGCAGGCCGTCGTGCAGCAAGCCCATGGGCAGGTCCACGACAGGCACCTCGCCGTGGCGCACCCGAAGGCGGCGATCGCCGGTGAAGCGCCCGAGGCAAGTCAGCTCCACGTCCCAGGCGGCGCAGAGCTGCGCCAGGGCGTCGAGACGCTCGGGCGGCACGGCAAGCACCATGCGCTCCTGGGCCTCCGACACCCAGATCTCCCAGGGCGCCAGGCCGGGGTACTTCAGCGGCACGCCGGCGAGGTCGACGTCGACACCCAGGCGCTCGCCCATCTCCCCCACCGCCGAGCTGAGCCCGCCTGCGCCGCAGTCGGTTATGGCGTTGTAGAGGCCCGCGTCGCGGGCTGCCTCGACCACCTCGATCAGGCCTTTCTCGGTGATCGGGTCGCCGATCTGCACGGCCGCGCCGACGGTGGTGACGGTGCCTGCGTCCATGGCCGCAGACGAGAAGGTCGCCCCGTGGATGCCGTCGCGGCCGACCCGCCCGCCGATGCACACGACCAGGTCCCCTTCTTCGGCCTGTGTGGGGTGCGAGCCGTGCGGCAGCAGGCCCAGGGCGCCGCAGAAGACCAGCGGGTTGGCGGTGTAGCCGCGGTCGTAGAGCACCGCGCCGTTGACGGTGGGCAGGCCGAGCTTGTTGCCGTAGTCGGCGATGCCCGCCACCACGCCCTCGCGGATGCGCCGCGGGTGCAGCACGCCTGCGGGCAGCTCGTCGAAGCCGGTCTCGGGCGGGCCGAAGCACAGCACGTCTGTGCAGGCAATGGGCCTCGCCGACACGCCCAGCACGTCGCGCACCACGCCGCCGACGCCGGTGTTGGCGCCGCCGAATGGCTCCAGGGCGCTGGGGTGGTTGTGGGTCTCGACCTTGAATGCCAAGTCGAAGCGCTCGTCGAAGGCCACGATGCCTGCGTCGTCGACGAAGGCCGAGCGCAGCCATGCCGGGGCAAGCTCTTCGGTGGCCTGGCGCAGCGACGCCAGCAGGCCGTCGTGGCGGCTGCGCGTGACGGTGCCGTCGGCATGGGTGCGGGTGAGCGTGATGTCGGCCCGGAAGGTCTTGTGCACGCAGTGCTCGGACCAGGTCTGAGCGAGCGTCTCCAGCTCGGCGTCGCTGGGCTCGCGGCCCTCGGCGGCGAAGTGGTCCCTGATGGCGTGCAGCTCGGCGAGGTCGAGCGAGAGGATCCGGCGGCGGCTCAGGGCCAGCAGCTCGTCGTCGTCGAGGTCGCGGATCCCGACGCTCTCGACATCGCTGCGGGCTGCTGCGGACGCCGCGAACACCGGCGCCAGGCGACCCAGCGCGAAGCGCTCGATGGTGGCGTTGGCAAGCAGCCGGCGGGCGACGACGGCTGTGTCGTCGGCGCTCAGGGCGCCGTGCAGCACATAGCGCCTGGCGGTGGTGACCTCCACGGCGGGCAGGCCGAGCAGCTCGGCGGCTCGCTGGAGCTCGCGTGCGGCGGTGTCGGTCACGCCGGGCAGCGCGGCCACCTCCACCACCGCGCCGTCGTGGTCGCCTGAGTCGTCGAAAGCCGCGGCGGTGTCGGAGTCGGCATAGGAGTCGGCATCGGCGGAGTCGGCGATCTGCGACAGCGTGAAACGGTCGACCACCGGGTCGACCAGCAGCTCCGCGCAGAGCCGCCCCACGTCGGCACGGCTCAGCTCGCCTCGCAGGTGGTACACCCGCGTGAAGCTGCAACCCGTGAGGCCCTCGACGCCGATCAGCGAGGCGTCGGCGGTCACCCGGCGAGCCTCCGGGTCGCCTTCCGCCGTCACGTCGATGCGCTGGATCACGTGCCGGAATCCTAGCCGACTCCGCGCCATAGGATCGACGCCATGTCTGCCCCCGAGACCGAACGGCGGCGAGCCTCGATCCCAGAGATCAGCTGTCCGGCCGAGCTGCCGATCAGCGAGCGCCGCAGCGATCTCGTGGCTGCCATCGCAGCCCATCCGGTGGTGATCGTCTCCGGCGAGACCGGCTCTGGCAAGAGCACCCAGCTCCCCAAGCTGTGCCTGGAGGCCGGCCTCGGGGCGACGGGCTGGATCGGTCACACCCAGCCCCGCCGCCTGGCGGCGCGCACCATCGCCGAGCGGGTCGCCCACGAGCTGGGCACGCCGCTGGGCGGTCTCGTGGGCTACGCGGTGCGCTTCGACGACCAGACCGGCCCCGACACGATCATCAAGACGATGACCGACGGGATCCTGCTCGCCGAGGTCGCCCGCGATGCCGAGCTGAGCCGCTACGAGGCGATCATCGTCGACGAGGCCCACGAGCGGACCCTCAACATCGACTTCCTGCTGGGCATCCTGCGGCGGCTCATCTCCGGCGAGCGCAGCGACCTGAAGCTGATCGTCACCTCGGCCACCATCGACACCGCCCGCTTCGCCGCCTACTTCGACGACGCCCCGGTGATCGAGGTGAGCGGGCGCGGCCATCCCGTGGAGATCCGCTGGCGACCGCTCGGCGGCGACCCCGCCGACACAGGCGACACAGGCGACACGACCGCAGGCCGGCCCGGCGGCGACCAGGCCGACCAGACAGCCGGCATCGAGGCCGCGGTGCGCGAGCTGCTGACCGACCAGCCCGGCGATGTGCTGGTGTTCTGCAGCGGGGAGCGCGAGATCCGAGACACCGTGGAGCAGCTCCAAGCAGCGCTGCGCGACACCGAGGTGCTGCCGCTGTTCGCCCGCCTCTCCCCTGCCGAGCAGCAGCGGGTGTTCGCCGCGCACGACCGCAGACGGGTGGTGGTGGCCACCAACGTGGCCGAGACCTCGCTGACCGTGCCGGGCATCGCTTCGGTGGTGGACGCCGGAACCGCTCGCATCTCGCGTTTCAACCGGCGCACCAAGGTGCAGCGCCTGCCGATCGAGGCGATCTCGCGGGCCTCGGCGGACCAGCGGGCGGGCCGCTGCGGAAGGCTCGGCCCCGGGGTCTGCATCCGTCTGTACTCCGAGGACGACTACCTGAGCCGCCCCGAGTTCACCGACCCCGAGATCCGCCGCACCAGCCTGGCGTCGGTGATCCTGGCGATGGCGGCGCTGGGGCTCGGCGATCCGCTGCAGTTCCCGTTCATCGATGCGCCCCAGCCCTCTGCGGTGCGTGACGGGATCCGCCTGCTGGAGGAGCTCGACGCCGTGAATCCCCGTCACGAGGGGACCCGCCTCTGGCTGACGCCGCTGGGCGCCCAGCTCGCCGAGCTGGGGATCGACCTGCGCCTGGCGAGGATGCTGCTGGCCGCCGAGGACCACGGCTGCGTGCGCGAGCTGCTGGTGATCGCCTCGGGCCTGGCGATCCAGGACCCTCGGATCAGGCCCAGCGCCGCCGAGGGGAGCGACGCCCGCCAGACAGCGGAGGCCCTGCATGGGCGCTTCGCTGCCGAGGACTCGGATTTCATGTCGTATCTGGGGCTCTGGGACTACGTAGCCCGACGGCGCGCCGAGCTGTCGGGCAACGGCTTTCGCCGCATGTGCCGCGACGAGCTGCTGCACTGGCTGCGGATCCGCGAGTGGCAGGATCTGCACGCCCAGCTCAGCCGCGAGGCCAGGCGCATGGGGCTGAGCGTCAACGACAACCAGGCCCCGCCCGAGGCCGTCCATCAGGCGGTGCTGGCGGGCCTGCTGACACATGTCGGGGTCTTCGATGCGCGCCGGGGCGACTACCGGGGCACCCGCAGCGGGCGCTTCACGGTTGCCTCCGGCAGCGCCCTGGCCGAGCGGCGGCCGCGCTGGCTGATGGCGGCGGAGATGGTCGAGACCGAGCGGGTGCTGGCTCGGGTCTGCGCGCCGATCGACCCGGGGTGGCTGGAGGCGGCTGCGTCGCATCTGCTGCGCTGGGAGTACTCGGCGCCGTGGTGGGACCGCAGACAGGGCGCGGCGCTGTGCTCGGAGCGGGCGTCGCTGTACGGCCTGGGCGTGATCGACGAGCGCACGATCCAGCTGCAGCGCATCGATCCCGGCCTGGCCCGTCATCTGCTGATCCGCCACGGGATCGTCGAGGGCGACAGCGACCGGGGCTTCGCCTTCGCACAGCACAACCGCGCCTCGCTGGCCGAGGTCGCCGCGCTGCAGACCCGCCTGCGCCGCGACGACCTGCTGATCGGCGAGGAAGAGCTGATCGCCCGCTACGAGGCCGTGATCGCCGACAGCGTGGTCAGCGAGAGACATCTCGAGCGCTGGCTGCGAGACGGCGACGACCCGAGCCTGCTGTGCTTCGGGCCCGCCGAGCTGACAGCGGGCGAGGTTCCCGACGACCATGGCGTCACCCATCCGGTGCTCTGGCCCCTCGGTGACCGCCGGCTTGCCATCTCCTATCGCTTCGAGCCTGGGGCGGTCGACGACGGCATCACGATCGAGATCCCGCTGAGCCTTGTCGGCCAGCTCGATGCGAGCCGCTTCGAGTGGCTGGTCCCGGGCTATCGGCGGGCGCTGGTGGAGGCGCTGCTGCGCAGCCTGCCGAAGACGGTGCGCCGCAGGGTGGTGCCGGTCGCCGACACGGCCGGCACGGTGCTCGCGGCGCTGGATCCGGCCGACGGCGAGCCGCTGGAGGTCAAGCTCGCCGAGGCGGTGGCGCGGATCGCCGGCACCGAGGTGTCGCCTGCCATGTTCGACCGGTCGACTCTGCCGCCCTGGCTGCGGCCCCACTACCGGGTGATGGATCACAACAACCCGCTCGCCGAGGACGACGACCTCGTGGTGCTGCAGGGCTGGTTCGCCCAGCAAGCCCGCGAGCTGCTCTCGAGCGCGGCGGGCGAGCTGGAACGGAGCGGGCTGCGGGCCTTTCCCGACGACGACATCCCGCAGGTGGTCGTCCGCCGCGGGCTCGGCCAGACGGTGCGCTTCTACCCGGCGCTGGTCGACGAGGGCGACTCGGTGGCGCTGCGCCTCCTCGCCGGCGAGGCCGAGCAGGCCGAGGCGATGTGGCTGGGCACCCGGCGGCTGCTGCTGTTGGGGCGGCCCGCCCTGGGGGGCGTGCTGCGCGAGCTGCTCAGCGACCGGGTGAAGGCCGCCATCGTCACCAGCCCCTATGCGGACCCCGCAGCCTGGCTCGACGACTGCCTGGCCGCGGCCGCCGATGCTGCGATCGCAGGCCACGACGGCCCGCTGTCAAGCCGCGAGTCGCACCTGGAGCTGCTGGAGAGCTTTCGTGCCGAGCTCCCCGAGACGCTGCACCGGCTGGCCGGCCTCAGCGTCGAGGCGCTGGTACACGCCAGACGGCTGCGCAGGCGCCTCGACGACACCGGCGCCGCGGCTCTGGCGTTCTCGGTGGCCGACCTCGGCGAGCAGCTCCAGCGCCTGGTGTACGACGGCTTCGTGAGCGCCGTGGGCACCGAGCGGCTCGCCGACGTGTGCCGCTATCTGCGGGCGGCTTGCGTGCGCGCCGAGAGCCTGGCCGACAAGGGCGCACGGGACCGCGACCGCAGCGTGGTGATCCGCGCCATCGAGGCCGAGCACGAGTCGCTGGCCGAGGCGCTGGGGCTGACGCCTGAGCTCGAGGATCTCGCCTGGCAGATCCAGGAGCTGCGGGTGAGCCTGTTCGCCCAGTCGGTGGGCGCGTCCGGGCCTGTTAGCGCCAAGCGGATAAGGGCGGACCTGCAGCGGATCAGCCTGGCTGCGCAGTCGCCCGGCACCGGCTCACCAGGCGCCGTAGTGCACGATCTCCGCTAGGTCGGGCCTGGGGCGCCCGGCGCTGCGCGACCGCCGGTGCGGGACCCGCCGGCCGAGCGCCACCACGCCGACGCAGCGGCGGTCGTCGGGCACCCCGAAGGCCTCCCTGACCGCCGGCTCGTGGTCGAACATGGAGAAGAACAGGGCGCCGAGGCCCTCGGACTCGGCAGCGAGCAGCATGGTCATCACCGCGGCCCCGCCGTCCACCCACCAGTACGGCACTGGCCAGGCGCCGAGGCCCTCCCCCAGGCCGGTGCGGGCCTTGTCGGGCTCGGCGTAGCGCTCCGGGTAAGCCTGCGGGCGCACCCAGAGCGTCACCAGCACCGGCGCCGCGGGCAGCTCCGGCCACGGCAGCTCGTCGGGGTCGCTCAGGGTCGTGGCCCAGTAGCGCTGCGTCTGCTCTGCGCCGCTGAGCACCAGGAACTCCAGGGCCATGGTGTTGCCGGCGGAGGGGCCGCGGCGGGCCAGGTCCAGGATGCGATCCAGGGTCTCTGGGGCCAGCGGCTCGGCGCTGAAGGCCCTGGTCATGGCGCGCCGCCGCACCAGCCGGTCGAAGTCCTCGGGGCTCACGCCCGCGCCTCAGCAGACATGCAGACCTGGCCGGCAGACGACGAGTGCCGGATGCGCCCTAGAGGAGCTTCTCGAGATCCTCGGACATCGCCCAGCCGAAGCCGATCAGGGCGTCGCCGTTGTCGAGGTCGACTGCGCTGAACTGCTCGGCGACGCCGGCAGGCACCTTGTCGGGCTTGAGCGCCTGGTGGTCGAGCACCGGCGGGCGGCTGCCGTCGCCTCGGATCACGAAGTCGCGGTCCTTGTAGCGCGAGGCGCCGATGCCGTAGCGCTTGGCGAGGCGGCGCCCCCAGGCCCGCTCCTCGCCGCTGGCCTTGTGATCGGGCCGGGGCACCACGTCGTGAAGCGGCTCGAAGGCCTCGAAGGCAGCCGGGTCGTTCATCTGGGCGCCGATCAGCACGTCCTCGTCGGGGAAGGCGAGCACCGAGCGGCGCATCTGGTCCTTGACGATGGCCCGCAGCACCGTGGAGCGGCGGGTGGTGCGACACACGTGGCCTGCGCCGATGATCACGCTGGGCGTGCCGCCGATGCGCTCCAGGGTGCAGAACGAAAAGCCGCGTATGCGCCCTTTCTCGGAGGCGACGCTGCACAGCACCCAGGCCTCTGCCTGCTTGGAGAGCATCCCCACCTCGAAGGCATTGGGTGACCCGGCGCACAAGTCGGCCATGTCGGCCAGCTCTGCATCGCTCAGCGCCGTGCAGTCCTTGGTCTCCACTTCGATAGCCATGCCTGTGCTTCACCTCCGGGCGCCTCTGTCGTTTCGCAGCCCTACTAGTCTCAGCGATGCGAGCGGTTTTCGCAACTCCGCGGGCCTCCAGGCACCGGCTGCGGCTCCCGAGCCCGGCTCTGAGCGGCCCGGCGAGCGGCGACAGGCGGCAGACAGCGCACCGAACGGGTCAGCTGCAGGCGTTCGCCGGTGAGGCGAGGTCAGTCGGGCTCAGACGAGCACAGCCTCAGGCCCGAACATCACCCGGAGCTCGCTGATCAGGCCGTTGCCGGTGTCCACGGCGCAGTCGGCGGGCAGCGACACGGAGCTGCCGTCGCCGAGCAGCAGCACCACCGGCGTGTCGCCGGGGTGCTCGGCCAGGGTGTCGCTCAGCTCGCCCAGCCAGCTCTCGGGCCGGCCGCGCGCGGGCAGCCGCACCCGGATCGGCCTGTCGGGGTTGACCTCGGTGAGGATCTCGATCTCCTCGGCGAACAGCTTGGGGAGGTCGTCGCCGAGATCGACGCGCCCGGTGATCACCGCCACGGCGTCGTCGGCGAGCTTGTGGCCCTCGACGGCCATGGTGCGCGGGAAGACCATCACCTCGACGGTCCCGCTGAAGTCCTCCAGCTCGAGCACCGCCATCAGGTCGCCCCTGCGGGTGAACTTGCGGGTCACCGAGGTGATCACCCCGCCCACCTTCGCGGGGCTGCGATCGGCTAGGTCGGCCAGCTCGGCGATGGTCGAGTCGACGTTGCGCTCCAGGCGGGTCTCGAAGCCGCGCAGCGGGTGATCGGAGATGTAGAGGCCCAGCATCTCCCGCTCGTGGGCCAGCATCTCCGCCTTGTCGTACTCGATGCCGGGGACCTCGGGCCGCTCGTCGAAGGCGGGGGCCTCGCCGACCTCGCCGAACAGCGACATCACCCCCAAGTCGTGCTCGCGGCGCCGGCTCAGGGTCACCGAGGTGATCGCCTCGCTCACCTCCATCAGGCCCCGGCGGGGATGGCCCAGCGAATCGAAGGCGCCCGCCTTGATGAGCGACTCGACGACCCGCTTGTTGAGCACCTCGGCGTCGACCCGCTCGGCGAAGTCCGCGAACGACACGAAGGGGCCGTCTGCGGTGCGGGCCTCGATGATCTTGGCGACGACGCCCTCGCCCACGTGGCGCACCGCGGACAGCCCGAAGACGATCCGCCCCGGCCCTTCCGGGTTCGCGGAAAGATCGGGCAGCGGGGTGAAGTCCGAGGTCGAGCGGTTGACGTCAGGCACCGTCACCTCGATCCCCATTGCGCGGCACTCGTTGAGGTAGACCGCGGCGGAGTCGAGCTTGGCCTTGACGCTGGTGAGCAGCGCCGAGAGGTACTCGACGGGATAGTGCGCCTTGAGGTAGGCGATCTGGTAGGCGATCAGGCCGTAGCCGTAGGAGTGGGACTTGTTGAACGCGTAGTCGGCGAACTGCTCGATCACGTTGAACAGGTCTGTGCCGAGTTTCTCTCCGTAGCCGGTGGCCTTGCAGCCGGCCACGAAGCCCTCGCGCTCGGCCGCCATGATCTCGCGGTCCTTCTTGCCGCAGGCCTTGCGGAGGTTGTCGGCCTGGGCGAGCGAGTAGCCGGCGAAGCGCTGGGCCACCCGCATCACCGACTCCTGATAGATCATCAGGCCGTAGGTGTCGCCGAGCAGATCCTCGGCATCGTCGTGGAAGTACTTCACCGGCGCCCGGCCGTTCTTGCGGTCGGCGTAGTCGTGGTGCATGTTGGCGCCCATCGGCCCCGGCCGGTAGAGGGCGACCAGCGCTGCCACGTCGTCGAAGGAGCTGGGCGCCAGCGAGCGGATCAGGGCGCGCATCGGCGGCGACTCGAGCTGGAACACCCCGATGGTGTCGCCGCGCCTGAGCAGCTCGAAGGTGGTCTCGTCGTCGAGAGGCACGTCGTCGATGTCGACCGTCTCGCCCCGGGTCTCGGCGATCAGCTCCAGGCAGTTCGAGATCACGTCGAGGTTGCGCAGCCCCAACAGGTCCATCTTCAGCAGCCCGAGATCCTCCACCCCGTGCATCTCGTACTGGGTGACGATCGGCGCTTCCTCCAGGGGCTTGCCGGACTCGGGCTTGCGCTGGATCGGCAGGTACTCGGTGAGCGGCTCGTCGGTGATCACCACCGCCGCGGCGTGGATCCCGTCCTGGCGGCGCAGGCCCTCCAGTCCCAGAGCCACGTCCAGGACCTTGGCGACCTCGTCGTCGGCTGCGGCCATCTCGCGCAGCTGGGAAGCCGCCCGGTAGCCGTCCTCGTGCTTGGGGTGCTTCTCCAGGCAGTACTTGAGGGGGGTGTCGCGGCCCATCACCAGCGGCGGCATCGCCTTGGCGAGCCTGTCGCCGACCGAGTAGGCGCAGCCCAGCACGCGGGCTGCGTCGCGCACCGCGGCACGGGCCTTGATCTGCGAGAAGGTGACGATCTGGGCCACGTTGTCGCGCCCGTAGCACTCGGCCAGGTAGCGGATCAGGTCGTCGCGGTGGCGGGTGTCGAAGTCGATGTCGATGTCTGGCATCGAGATCCTCGACGGGTTCAGGAAGCGCTCGAACAACAGGTCGTAGCGGATCGGGTCCAGGTCGGTTATGCGCAGCGAGTAGGCCACGGCGCAGCCCGCCGCGGAGCCCCGGCCGGGGCCGACCCGCACGCCGTTCTCGCGGGCGTAGCGCACCAGGTCCCAGGTGATCAGGAAGTAGGCCGAGAAGCCCATGCTCTCGATCACGTCGAGCTCGAACTCGATGCGCTGGACCACCTCGGCGGACAGCTCCGCCCCCCATCTCTGCCGTGCCCCCTCCATGGCGAGATGGCGCAGGTAGTCGATGTCGGAGGCGAAGCCCTCGGGCAGCGGGAACGCCGGCAGCCGTGGCTTGCCGAACTCGATCTCCACGTCGCAGCGCTCGGCGACCCACAGGGTGTTGTCGCAGGCCTCGGGGAGCTCGGCGAAGAGCTGGCGCATCTCGGCCGCGGACTTGATGTAGTGCTCCTTGCCGTGGAAGCGGAAGCGGTTCTCGTCGTCGAGCAGGGCGCCGGTCTGCACGCACAGCAGGGCGTCGTGGGCCTCCTGGTCGCCGCGGTGGGTGTAGTGCGAGTCGTTGGTGGCCAGCAGCGGCGCCTTGATCGCCGCCGCGATCTCCAGCAGCTTCGGGTTGGTCATGCGCTGCTCGTCGATGCCGTGGTCCTGCAGCTCGATGAAGAAGTTGTCGCGCCCGAAGATGTCCTGGAAGCGGGCCGCGTGCTCGAGCGCGGCGGCGTCGTCGCCTTGCATGAGCGCCTGGGTCACATGGCCGCCGAGGCAGCCCGTGGTGGCGATGATGCCCTCGGAGTAGCGCTCGAGCAGCTCGAAGTCCGCACGGGGCTTGTAGTGGTAGCCGCTGAGGAACGCCTGGCTGGAGAGCTGGATCAGGTTGCGGTAGCCGACCTGGTTCTCGGCCAGCAGGATGGCGTGGTAGTAGAGCTTCTGGCCGCCGCCGGTGTCGCCGCCGGAGTCGTCGATGCGGCCCCGACGGTTGGGGCGCTCGTGGCGTGACTCGTGGGCCAGGTAGATCTCGGTGCCGATTATCGGCTTGACGCCGGAGTCGCGGCAGCTCCGGTAGAAGTCGAGTACGCCGTACATGTTGCCGTGGTCGGTGATCGCCATGGCGGGCTGGCGGTCGGCGACCGCGGAGGCGACGGCCTCGGGCACCCGCGACGCGCCGTCGAGCATCGAGTACTCGGTGTGGACGTGGAGGTGGACGAAGGGGTCGCTCACAGGTAGGTGCCCGGTCGGTCTCTGCCGTCGTGCGCCGGCTCGCCGTCGGGAGGCCTGCCCGGCCCGATCTGGCCCCGCATCGAGCGCAGCTGCTCCTGGGCGGCCATCTGCTGGGCGAACAGCATGGCCTGGATGCCCTGGACGAGGCCCTCGAGCCAGCCGACGAGCTGGGCCTTGGCGATCTGCAGCTCGGCGGCTGAGGGCGGGTCGTCGCTGAACGGCAGAGCCAGGCGCCCGAGCTCGTCCTTCAGGTCCGGCGACAGCGCCGAGCCCAGCTCGCTGACGGAGGTGTCGTAGATGTCGCGCAGGCGGTCGCGGCTGGGCTCGTCGAGCTCGGACGAGCGCAGCTCCTCGAGGAGCTGTCTCATCATGGTGCCGATGCGCATCACCTTGGCGGGGTGGTCGATCGACTCGTTGCGCTCTTGGTCGGCGTCGTCCTCGGCGGCGCCGGCTGCGCCGACGATCTCCACGTCCTCGCCGGGGATCGCCTCGGCCCTCTGGGCATGCGGGTCTGTCAAGGCGATCTCCTGATCTGGCGCGTGCTGTGTGGAGATCATGCCCGATTCAGGCGGCGAATGTGAGCAATGGCACGAGCATCTCCGCCGAGGTCAGCGAGCCGTGCCGGCCGACGAGCTGCTTGCGCTTCTTGCGGTCCTCCTCGGAGCGCTCGTCGAACCACCAGTCGGCCTTGGCGGCCAGGGCCACGTCGCCGAGCCGCTGCCTGGCCTTGTAGCTGACGCTGTGCCCGAACCAGCCCTCGTCGAGGATTTGCTCGATCGTCGCCACCCAGGCCTGCTCGCCGTGGGCCTCGGCTGCCGCCTCGCCGAGCTCTCTGGCCCGCCCGGGGCGGGCGTGCAGCCAGCGGAACCTGGCCTCGCCGGACTCGCCGGCGACCAGCGGCTTGAGCGCCTTGTCGATCTCGCAGCGCCCTTCGCTGCAGTCGACGAGGCCGTGATCGCCGGTGACCACCAGCACCGCGCCCCGCGGCAGGTCGCTCATCAGCTCGGCCACCAGCCGGTCGCAGGCCGCCAGCTCGGCGTCGTAGCGGGCATCGAACCCGTGCACGTGGGCGACCTTGTCGAGCCCGTCGTAGTAGGCGTAGACGAACGGCTCGGCCGCGCTCAGTGCGGCGCGCACCTCCACCACCAGGCAGGCCGGGGTCGGCCAGGGCGCAGCGCGGGTGTTGCGCAGATAGGCACGGCTGAACCCGCTGCCCAGGAACGGGGCGTTTTGCACCACCACCGGACAGGTGTCGGCGAAGGGCACGACTTCGGTGAAGTCCTCGGGGACGATCTCGTTGCGGGCGTCGCCGCGCGAAGTGCGCCAGGAGAGCGCGTTGAGAACCTCGTCGCCCACGGCCATGCGGTAGCCGACCATGCCGTGGCGGCCCGGCGCGGCGCCCGTGACCAGCGAGGTGAGCGCCACTGCGGTAGTGGACGGCACGACGGTGGTGATCACAGACCCGTGCAGCTCGTTGAGGGTGGGCGCCACCTTGGGACGCGCCTTGAGCTGTTCCCAGCCGAGACCGTCGAGCAGCAGCAGCACCACTGCGCCTGCCTGCTGGGCCGCTTCGGGCAGCGCCTCGGGGCGCGGGCCGTCGCCGAGCAGGGCAGGCACCACATCGGTGATGCAGCCCCGGTCCCATGCGGGGAGGATCGGTTCGGGCGACGCCATCGCTTCACCCTAGCGACGGCCGGCGACACTCTCATCGGATCGCGCGGACCAGCCGCGCCACCCGCCGGGATCGCGGCGCCGGTCGTGGCAGACCCGGGCGGGATCACGGCCGGCCTGACGGCCTAGAGTCCTGTCATGCGCGTCTCGACTCGGGGGGACTATGCGGCCAGAGCGCTGCTCTCGCTGGCGCTGCACACTGCGCAGACCCCCACCTCGGTGCGTGAGATAGCCGAGCGCACCGCCCTGCCCCAGCCGTATCTGGAGCAGATCCTGCTGGCACTGAAGGGCGCCGGCATCGTGCGCTCAAAGCGCGGCGTGGGCGGCGGCTACGTGCTGGCCCGTCCCCCTGAGGCGATCAGGCTGAGCGAGATCGTGCGTGCGGTCGACGGGCCGATCACCGCCGGCGACTTCGGCGATCCTCACACCGACGGGGCCTGCGACCACGAGGGGCAATGCGTGCTGCTGGCCATCTGGGGCGCTGCCGGGTGTCACATGCAGAGCTTCCTGGAGTCCTTCAGCCTCGCCGACATCGCCTGCATGGCCCGCGGCGAGGCGCCCTGGCCCGCCGATGCCCAGGCGCAAGACCAGTCGGACGCGCCGGCGGTCGCCTCAGGCCCCTGATCCGGCGTCGCTGCACTGCGCGAGGACTGCGGCCAGGTCATCGGGCAGAGCCGAGCTGAAGGCGACGGCCCCGCCGCTGATCGGGTGGGCGAAGCCCAGCCTGCAGGCATGCAGGAAGGGCCGTGGCACCTCGATGCCGGGCCGTGCGCCGTCGTAGCTGCGATCGCCCGCCACCGGATGCCCGATGGCACGCAGATGCACACGGATCTGATGCGTCCTGCCGGTCTCCAGGCGGCACTCCAGCAGCGTCAGCTCGCAGGGCCGCTCGAAGCGCCGCAGCACCCGGTAGCGGGTGATCGCCGCCCGCCCGCTGTCGCTGACGGTCATGCGGACCCGGTTGCGCACCGAGCGCCCGATCGGGGCGTCGATCGTGCCTTCGTCGGCGTAGAGGCGCCCCCAGACAAGGGTTGTGTAGACCCGCTCCGGCAGGTGCGCCGCCAGGGCTTTCACCAGAGCGGAATGGGCCGCGCTGGTGCGGGCCACGACCAGCAGCCCCGAGGTGTCCTTGTCGAGCCGGTGAACGATGCCGGGACGCTGCGGGTCGCCGACCGACGCGATCTCTGCGAAGCGGGCCAGCAGGCCGTTGACCAGGGTGCCGTGAGGATGGCCCGGGCCCGGGTGAACCACCAGGCCCGGGGGCTTGTCGACCACCACGATGTGCTCGTCGCTGTACACGACCGTGAAGTCGACAGCCGGATCGGGCTCGGGGACGGCTCGCAGCTCTGGGGGAACCTCCACGCTCACCTGCTGGCCGCTGTGCAGGCGCAGCGAGGCGGTGCTGACGGCCCGGCCGTCGACGCTGATGGCGCCGCCGTCGAGCAGCGCGGCGACTGCCGAGCGGCTACGACCGGTCAGAGCCGCCACGAAACGGTCGACCCGCTCGCCGTCGAAGCCGGACGGGACTGTCTCGCTGACAGCGGTCACTGTCTTGCCGGGCACCCAGAACTTGCCGGGCGCTCAGAACCCGCCCAGACGGCCCACCTTGTATTCCACCCGCTCGGCCGCCCAGGGGATCGCCTCGAGGCGTTCCTTGGGGATGGGGAGGCCGGAGACGACGCAGATCCCGTAGCTGCCGGACTCGATTCGCGCCAGGGCTGCGTCGATCTGGTCGACGGTGTTGTGGGCCTGGGCGGAGAGGGCGAGGTCGCGCTCGCGCTCCACTGCCAGGCTGTCGCCCTCGCCTGACTCCTCGTCGAACACGGTGTCGCCGGGCTCTCGGGCCTCGAGAAGCGACTCGGCCTCGGCGCGGTAGCTCTCCTCGGAGTGCTGGTACTTGCCGCGCTCGATCAGCAGCTTCTCCTTCATCGAGGCGATGAACTTCGCCGAGAACTTCGGCTTGGCGGGCTTCTTCTTGGCGGCCTTCTTCTTCTTGGGGGCCTTCTTCTTGGCAGGGGCTTTCTTGACCGCCTTCTTCGGCGCTGGGCGCTTGGCGGGCGCCTTCTTGACCGCCTTCTTGGGCGCAGGGCGCTTGGCGGGCGCCTTCTTCACCGCCTTCTTTGCGGGGGCAGCCTTCTTCGGCGCAGAGCGCTTGGCTGGCGCCTTCTTCACCGCCTTCTTTGCGGGGGCAGCCTTCTTCGGCGCAGCACGCTTTGCAGGGGCCTTCTTCGCCGGGGCCGCCCTCTTCGCCGGGACCTTCTTCGCCGGGGCCTTCTTGGCCGCAGCCGCCTTCTTCGGCGCTGGCCGCTTGGCGGGCGCCTTCTTCACCGCCTTCTTCGCCGGGGCCGCCCTCTTCGCCGGGACCTTCTTGGCCGGGGCCTTCTTGGCCGCAGCCGCCTTCTTCGGCGCTGGCCGCTTGGCGGGCGCCTTCTTCACCGCCTTCTTTGCGGGGGCAGCCTTCTTCGCCGGAGCCTTCTTGGCGGGGGCAGCCTTCTTCGGCGCAGCACGCTTGACGGGCGCCTTCTTCTTGGCCGGGGCCGCCTTCTTGACCGGGGCCTTCTTCGGCGCAGGGCGCTTGGCCGGTGCCTTCTTGACCGGCGCAGCCTTCTTGGCTCGGGTGGGCCGCTTGGCGGGCGCCTTCTTCACCGCCTTCTTGGCGGGGGCAGCCTTCTTCGGTGCAGGGCGCTTAGCTGCTGCCTTCTTCGCCGGAGCCTTCTTGGCCGGGGCGGCCTTCTTGGCGGGCGCAGCCTTCTTGGCTCGGGTGGGCCGCTTGGCGGGCGCCTTCTTGACCGGCGCAGCCTTCTTGGCTCGGGTGGGCCGCTTGGCGGGCGCCTTCTTGGCCGGGGCCTTCTTGGCGGGCGCAGCCTTCTTCGGCGCAGCACGCTTGGCGGGTGCCTTCTTCGCCGGAGCCTTCTTGGCCGGGGCCTTCTTGACCGGCGCAGCCCTCTTCGCCGGGGCCTTCTTGGCTGGCGCAGCCTTCTTTGCAGGGGCAGCCTTCTTCGCCGGGGCGGCTCTCTTGGCTGGGGCCTTCTTCGCCGGGGCTTTCTTGGCTGGTCGCTTGGCGGGTGCGTTATCGGCGGGGGCTGCCGACTTCTTGCTTGTGGCCATCGAGGTGGTCCTCTCCCCTTGCGCGATCCGCCATGCCGGGGATCGCGTGCCGGGAGTCTAAGCGTCAGCGCGGACTTCTGCGCTGCTGAACCCCAAGCTCAGCCGGTCAGCGCCGTCGACCGAACCAGGAGCGCTCCTTGTGGTCGTCGTCCTGCTCGAAGAATGCCGTGAATGGGTCCTCGACCGGCTGAGCACCCGGGGAGGACACGGCCTCACGGAGCTGCTCGAGAAAGCTGTCGGCCGCATATGGCGGATCCTGCTCATCAGACTGCGCTGAGCCGGCGGGCGGCGCTGAACCGGCAGACTGCCCTGATCTGGCAGACTGCCCTGATCTGGCGGGCGGAGCTGGGCGCTGAGCATCGGCGGCAGGGCCGTCGTCGGGTACTTCGATCACCGGGAAGGGGGCTGTGGCCCCCAGGTCGAACTCGGCGCCTGCGGTCACGCCTCCCTCGACCTCTGGCATGGTGAGCATCACCGGCGGAAGCGACTGCTGCTCGGCGGAAGGCGCAGGCCCAGGCGGGGCCAGAGGCTGCGGCGCTGCCACCGGCCGGACAGCCGGATCCGCCGTCGGCACCTCTTCGGTGCGGAGCGCATAGGCGGAGAAGAGATCGTCGCCCCTGGTCTCCGTCTCGGCGCCAGGCGAGCCGGCAGTGTCGACGGCGCCGGCAGGCTCCGCAGTCTCGGCGTTGTGCAGACGGCTGAGAGCCGCGAACGGGCCGGCCGGCTCAACGGGGTCGACAGGCCCGGCCCGCGGAGCAGGCGCAGCAGGCTCGCCAGACGCGCCGATGTCCTCGGGCACGACATTGTCGACCGGCCCGGCGGACTCTGCATGCGCAGCAGCGCCAGGAGTCTCGAGCACCTCTGAGGCGTCGGGCGCGTCGGCCGGCGCACCAGGGTCAGGGGCCTCGGCTGTCTCGGATGCGTCGGACACGATGGCAAGATCGGGGGTGTCGACTGCTTCGGCGTCGACAGGCACAGCGGGCGCAGCAACAGGGGCGGGCGCGGCAACAGGGTCGGGCGCCTCGGCAGTGAGGGGAACGGAGGGCGCCTGCAGGTTCGACGTCTCCGGCGGTGCAGCCAACCGCAGGGCTTCCGGGTGCTCGGCCAGGTCTTGCAGTTCGCGCAGCGACTCCAGCAGTGCCGACCGCTGTTTGCTGAGGTGCTCCTCCAGAAGCCTCACGTCTTCCAGGAGTATGTCGCGCTTCCCGGCGAGCTCGTCGATAGCGGCTGCCATCTGCTCCCGCTCCTCGATGGCGGCGGCCTTGGCGGCCTCTGCTGCCTCATCGAGGATGCGCTTGCTGTCGAACTCGGCCTCCGCCACCACGCGAGCGGCGTGGTTGTCGCCCTTGGCGGCAGCGTCGCCGGCCCTGCTGCGAGCTTCCGCGAACATCTTCTTGGCCTTCAGCTTGGCCTCGGCGATGAGCGTGTCCGCAGTGTGCTGGGCGAGCACCAGGGCGCGGGCGATGGTCTCCTCGGACACCTGGGGCTCGGCGTCTGCGGCCTTGCTGAGCTGTTCCTCCGCCGCGCGGGCCCGGTCCCGGTAGGCGGCCAGCTGGGTCTCGAAAACCATCTGCTTGCGAGAGACGCTCCACATGTAGGAATCGACCTCGCTGCGGTCGTATCCCTTGCGCACGACGCTGAACTCGACGGGGTCCGCCGCGGGCTCTGCTAAGGGATCTGATGTATCTGGCATGCCATCCATGCGCGGGATAGTAGGACGCGCCGACCTGCGATTGGCGGACCTTCGCCGTCTGATTCAGAAGCGGCCCTGCCGGGATCGCCAGCGCCGGGCCTGCAGGATCAGCGGCAGATGACGCCCTGCAGGATCAGCAGCCGATGATGTCCTGGAGGATGATGATCCCGAAGATCACGATGATCGGCGAGAGGTCGAGCCCCATGCCGCCGAGGCGCAGCACCGGAACGGCGCGCCGCAGCGGCCCGAGTACCACGTCGGTGATCGTGTAGAAGAAGCCGGCGATCGCCGCGAAGCCCCCGTGGGGGTTGATCGGGAACCAGCTGAGGACGACCCTGACGAAGATGGCGATCAGGTACAGCCGCAGCAGCGTGCAGATGATCTCCAGCATCAGGCGTCCGTTGACTCGACGTGCGCGGGATCAGCGGGCGCGGGCACCGGGTCAGTGCAGGGCGTCACGGGCGTCGGCCCGGCTGACCACCACGTCGCTGGGCGTGAGCAGGTACACCTGATCAGCGACCCGGTCCATCTTGCCTGCGAGCGCGTAACAGAGACCGCTGGCGAAGTCGACGATGCGCCGGCGGACATCGCGGTTCACGCCCTGCAGGTTGATGATCACCGGCTGGCCCGACTTGAAGCGGTCGCCGATGGACTGGGCGTCATTGAAGGAGGTCGGGCTCACCGCGTGGGGCTTCACGGTCGGGGTCTCCACAATGCGCACCGCCTGGCCCGAGAAGGTGGAGGGATGAGTCTCGGAGCGCGGCGCGCCGGCGCGGCCACCGGGAGCTTGCTCGCTGCCGAAGCCGACAGGCCCTGCCTTCACAGGATCCTCGGCGCGCTGCAGCGGGCGCACGGTCGCCGTTCCCGGCGGAGGGGCCGCGACGGCCGGGCTGTCGACGCCCCGGTAGTCGCCGGGGTCAGCAGGCTCAGCGGCATGGGCGTGCATGAAGTCGTCGTGCTGCTCGTACTCGGAGTCGGGGCCCAGACCCAGATAGATCATCGTCTTCTTGAACATGGACACGATTGCCTCCCTTCGCTGGCAGCGAGGCTAATGCCTGGCGCTGCGCGGCGGGCGGATTGCGGGCCGCGGCCCGAAAACGTCGGTTCCGACGCGCACCATCGTGGCGCCCTCGTCGACGGCGATCTCCAGATCGGCGCTCATGCCCATCGAGCACTCCGCCAGGCCGAGCTGGTCGCGCAGGCGCCGCAGCATCCGGAATCCCCGACGCGCTTCGCCGGGGGGCCCCAGCGCTGCGATGCCCATCACGCCCGCGACGTCGAGGCCCTGAGTGCGCAGCGTGTGCAGCAGCCGCGGCGCCTCGTCGGGCGCCACTCCCCCCTTGGCGGGCTCTCCGCTGATGTCGACCTGAATGAGCACCGTCGCCCCCGGCGCCCGCTTGGCGATCTCGGCGCCCAGCTCGGCGCGGTCCACGGACTGCCAGACGTCGACGAGACCGGCCAGGCGGCGCACCTTGTTGCGCTGCAGGCGGCCCACGAAATGCACCCGAGGCAGCGCCTCGAGACGAGCCGGCTCGACCAGTTCGGCCAATTCGGACAGTTTGGCCAGGGCTTCCTGGGCGTAGCTCTCGCCGATGTCGCTGAGGCCCGCGTGCATCGCGGCCTCGATCGCCTCGATGCCGAAGGCCTTGGTGACGCCGACCAGCGTGACGTCGCTGCCGCCTGCGGACTCGATGCGCGTACGCACCTTGGCCAGGCGCTCGGCTATCTCGGTGCTGAGGGCGGCGTCGGCAGTCATGGGGCGATCAGGCGCAGCGCCGTTGCCTGGCGGGCGCTGTCGCCGCGTACGCGATGCGAGAACCAGCGCTCGTCGGCCGTGTCGTGTCCCAGATCCTCGATGTCGGACACTCCGGCTCGTTTCAGGATCGAGACCGCCGCGGCGGCCACATCGAGCGCCGGCGCACCCTGCGAGGTGAGCGAGCGGGCAGCCTCCCCGGCGACGGCGGCCACCTCGGCCAGCTCTGCGAGGCCGAACTCGTAGCGGGCGGGGCGGATGCAGGGGCCGATCAGCACGCGCAGCTCGTGAGCCGGGGTCGCCATGGCGTCGACCGCAGCACCGAGCACGCCCGCCACCAGGCCGCGCCAGCCCGCGTGGGCGACCGCTATCTCGGCGTCGCCGACCAGGCACACAGGGGCACAGTCGGCGGTCTGCACAGCCAGCACCGCCTCGGCACAGCGGGTGAGCGCCACGTCGGCCTGTGAGCCGGCGCGGTCGCCGGGCGCGGCCACGATCTGCACGGCGCTGCCGTGGACCTGTCGCAG
Organism: Acidimicrobiales bacterium; assembly: GCA_965214285.1. Classification (GTDB taxonomy): domain Bacteria; phylum Actinomycetota; class Acidimicrobiia; order Acidimicrobiales; family Aldehydirespiratoraceae. The sequence goes on along the minus strand of OZ243946.1, from coordinate 2,038,770 downwards.
CCAGGTCCAGCCGCCGGGCATCACCGCCTGGCGCCGCGCCGCGAGAGCGCCGGCCGGAGCGTCGATGCGGAAGTCGCCGTCGGAGCGCTCGGTGAAGCAGATCTCGGCGAGCATGTCCCGTCCGGCGGGGACACGCCGAACGAGCACTTCGCTATTTCAGGAACGACGGCACGTCGAAGTCGTCGTCGAGATCCAGGTCGTCGTCGGTGGCGAAGACGTCGGCGATGGGCACCTCGCCGGTCAGCCCGGCGCCCTGGGACTCGGACTGCAGGACCGAGCCGACCGAGGGCGCTGCGTCGGAGTCGTCCCAGCGGTCGAAGCCCGCTGCGATGACCGTGACCCGCACGTCGTCCTCCATGTTGTTGTCGATCACCGCGCCGAAGATGATGTTGGCGTCCTGGTGAGCCACCCCGTGGATGATCTCGGCGGCTTCGTTGACCTCCAGCAGCCCCAGGTCGGGACCGCCGGAGATGTTGAGCAGCACGCCGCGGGCGTTCTCGATGGAGGCCTCCAGAAGCGGGCTGGAGATGGCGGCACGAGCCGCGGTCAGGGCCCGGCCCTCGCCGCGTCCGGTGCCGATGCCCATCAGGGCCGAGCCGGCGTCGGACATCACGGTGCGCACATCGGCGAAGTCGGTGTTGATCAGGCCCGGCGTGGTGACCAGATCGGTTATGCCCTGCACGCCCTGCAGGAGGATCTCGTCGGCCATCTTGAAGGCGCTGATCACCGATGTCTCGCTGTTGGCCACCCCCAGCAGGCGCTCGTTGGGGATGACGATCGTGGTGTCGACCTTCTCCTTGAGCTTGTGGATGCCCTGTTCGGCCTGCACCGACCGGCGCCGCCCCTCGAAGGCGAAAGGCCTGGTGACGACGCCGATGGTCAGCGCCCCCTGGCTCTTGGCGATCTCGGCGATCACCGGCGCGGCCCCGGTGCCGGTGCCGCCGCCCTCGCCCGCGGCGATGAACACCATGTCGGCGCTGGCGAGCATCTCGCGGATCTCGTCGACATGGGCCTCGGCTGCTTCGCGGCCGATCTCGGGGTCCGAGCCTGCGCCCAGCCCCCTCGTGAGATCCTGGCCGATGTCGAGCTTCTCGTGGGCGTCGCTCAGCACCAGCGCCTGGGCGTCGGTGTTGACGGCGATGAACTCGACGCCCTTGAGGCCCGCGTCGATCATGCGGTTGACGGCGTTGACGCCGCCGCCGCCGACGCCGACGATCTTGATCATGGCGAGATAGTTCTGTGGTTCAGTCATGGGTGAGCATCCTCGTTGGGAAGGTCAACAGGCATCGTGTGATGTCCTGGCAGCGTGCGCCACAGCACGACGACGACAACCGTACCCTTTGGCCGCGCCTGAGGTCGGTATTGCAGGCGACATGTGAGCAGCGCCGCGCAGGCACCCGGACAGCGGCACAGACGACGGCAAGGCTGCGCGGCTCACTGCAGCGTGTCCAGCACGCACACCGGGTCGCGTCTCACAGTCGCCAGGTCGGCCACCCGCACGTCGATCACGTCGATGCAGCGCAGCTCCACCGAGGCGAGCACGGAGCGAAGCGCGGCCAGTTTGTCGGCGGCGTGGGAGGCGTCGCCGAGCTCGGCGCGGGCCGAGCCCGTGAGGTCGATGCCGAGCCGCTGGTCCGCTGAGAGGGTGACGGCATCGACCCACGGGGCGAGGTCGGCCGGCATGGCGTCCACCACGGCCAGGGCACCCAGCACCGCTGTCTGCTCGTCGCCGAGGACGCCCGTGGCGACGACATCGATCAACGGCAGCCTGGTGCCGGTCTGGAACCTCGCCGTGGCCATGGCGATGCCCTCGCTGTCGACCAGCACGAGCCCGCCCCTGCCGTCGGGCAGCACGGCCACAGGTGTGCGCTCGGTGACATCGATGTGCAGCGACGACGGCCAGCGGCGGCGGACCTCGACGCTGTGAACCCAGGGCAGGGCGCTCACCGAGGCCGCGATCTGAGCGGTGTCCAGGTCGACCAGCGGCGTTCCCAGCTCGACGGTCACGGCGCCTTCGACCATGGCCTGGCGCTGTACCGACACGCCGCCGATCTCGACCGCGTCCAGATCCAGGAATCGGGACTTGGTGAGGGAGTAGACGCCGACGCCTGCCAGCACCACGGCCAGGACTGCGGCTGCCCATTTGAGCCTCCTGCGGCCCTGGGCGCGCTGCACCTCGATCCTGCGCCGGCGCAGGCGGGGGTCCACAGCGGAGCGGCTCATGGTGGTGGTCACGACGGCGCTCCCTCGCTCGGAGGCCGTCCCTGCGTGCCGAGGCCCCCGCCGAGGTCGCTGCCGACGCCGAGGTGGCTGCTGACGCCGTGCCCGAAGCCGACTAGGTGCGTCTCAGCGGTCAGCTCCACGCCGTGGGCATCGCTGACCCGGCGTCTGACCTCGGCCATCAGCGCGGCCACGTCCGCGGCCCGCCCGCCGGGGTCGGCCTGGATGAAGTTGGCGTGCTTGGGCGATATCTCCGCAGTGCCGACGCGCAGGCCCTTGAGCCCGGCCGACTCGATGAGCCGCCCGGCGCTGTCGCCGTCGGGATTGGCGAACACCGAGCCCGCGTTCTGGCCTCCGGGCTGGTTGTCGCGGCGCCACTGCACGATCTCCGCCAGCAGCGCCTCGGAGGCCTCGGCATCGCCGGGACGCAAGGTCAGCTCCGCGGACACCACCAGCTCCGCAGGACCCAGGGCCGAGCGCCGGTAGCCGAGACCGAGCTCTGCGACCGGGCGGCGGCTGCGCCGGGCTGAGGCCAGGTCCAGAACCTCGGCGCTGCTCAGCACGTCGACCATCTCGGCGCCATGGCCTCCTGCGTTCATGCGCACCGCACCGCCGACCGAGCCGGGCACGCCGACTGCCCACTCGAAGCCGGTCAGCCCGTTACGCACGCTGGCGCGGGCCACGACGGGCAGCTTGGCGGCGCCGCCGGCGCGTACCTCGGCGCCCTCGACGGCGATGTCGCAAAATCCCCGTCCCAGCATCACGGCCAGCCCGTCGAAGCCTTCGTCGGCGACCAGCAGGTTGCTGCCCAGCCCGACAACCAGCACGGCAATGCCGCTGCCCGCGGCAGCAGAGGCCACGACGTCGAGCTCCTGCGGTGTCTGCGGGGTCGCCAGGGCGCGGGCCGTGCCGCCGACCCGGTAGGTGGTGAGGGCGCCGAGCGGCGCGTCGCGCTGCACTCGGCCTGCGGGCAGGCGGGCGGCCAGCTCGTCGGCGACCCGGTCGACGGCAGCGGCGCGGGCGGTCATCGCCCGCTGCGCTCGGCGAGCCGGGCGATGACCTGGTCAACTATCCCGGTGAGGTCGCCGGGGCCGAGGGTGAGACAGAGGTCGCCGGGCCGCAGCTCTTCGCTGAGCCAGTCTGCGACCTGCTCCAGGCGAGGCAGCCAGGTCACTGTCATCGAGGGATCGGCGTCGGCTGCCGCGTCGGCGATCAGCTTGCCCGACACTCCCGGCCGCGGGGTCTCGCCCGCGGGGTAGATCTCGGACACGACCAGCTCGTCGGCAGCGGCAAAGCAGTGGTCAAAGTCGCGCCACAAAGCGGCTGTGCGCGAATAGCGGTGCGGCTGGAAGACGCAGACGACCCGCTCCCAGGCGCCGTCGCGGGCAGCCCCGAGGGCGGCTTCGACCTCGCTGGGCAGATGCGCGTAGTCGTCGACGAAGGTGACGCCGTCGACCTCGCCGCGGAACTCGAAGCGCCGGGCCACCCCGCCGAAGCGCTCGAGCGCCCGCTGGGCGGCGTCCGCGGGAGAGCCGGCCACGAGCCCGGCGACTATCGCCGCCGCGGCGTTGCGGGCGTTGTGCAGCCCCGGGGTGGGCAGCGCCAGGCGGGTCAGGTCGTCGCCGTCGCGGCGCAGCGTGAATGCGATGCCGGCCTGCCCGCGGTCGACGTCGACCATGCGGTACTCGGCGCCCGGCGAGGTGCCGTAGGTGACGGCGCCGACCTGCTCGGCGATGCGGGCCGCGCCGGCGTCGTCGGCGCAGCACACGCAGTGCGGGGCTGTGGCTGCGAACTCGGCGAAGGCCGCGTGCAGCGCGGCGGGGTCGTTGCCGTAGGTCTCGAGGTGGTCGGGCTCGACGTTGGTGATGACCGCTATCTCGCCGGCGAGCGACAGGAAGGTGCGGTCGGACTCGTCGCCTTCGATCACGAACCACTCGCCGTCGTCCCAGACCGCGCCGGAGCCGATCTCGTTGACGTCGCCGCCGATGATGAACGACGGGCGCAGCTCTGCCTCTACCAGCACCAGGGCCAGCATCGAGGCGGTGGTGGTCTTGCCGTGGGTGCCGGCCACCACGATCGTGCGGCGCTGCGCGGCGATGGCGGGCAGCAGGTCGCGGCGCCAGAGGACGGGTATGCCCCGCTCGCGGGCGGCGACCACCTCGGGATTGCGCTCGGGCACGGCGCTGCTGATGGCAACCAGATCAGCGTCCGCGCCGTGCGCCGGGTCGTGGCCGATCTCCACGGGAACTCCCGTCACCCGCAGCCGCTGGGCGACGGCACCGTCCTTGAGGTCGCTGCCGGTCACGGTGTGGCCCATGGCGTGCAGCACCGCGGCGATGGCGCCCATGCCTGCGCCGCCTGCGCCCACCAGGTGGATCCGGCGGGGCTTGCTCAGGTCGACGGTGTCAGCTTCCATGCTGGTGCTCTGAGGCTCTGGCCTCGGCGCTGATGTCGGCGCTGGCGTCGGCGGCAGCCTGAGGCTCGCCAGGCTCGTGCTCGGTGGGCAGCGGGCGGTCGGCGTGTCGGCACATGAGGTCCACCACCACCGCGGCGGCGTCGGGACGGGCCAGGCTCGTGGCGGCGCTTCCCATGGCGGCGAGGCGCTGCGGGTCGCCGAGCAGGGCGTCGACTTCGGCGATCAGGCGCTGCGGGTCCAGCTCGGCGTCGTCGACGATCACCGCCGCGCCTGCTGCGGCCATGGCCCGGGCGTTGGCGCCCTGGTGGTCGCCGGGCGATCCCGGCAGCGGCACCAGCACCGAGGGAACCCCCGAGACCGCCAGCTCGGCGACCGACGCCGCCCCGGCACGGCACAGCACCAGGTCCGCCGCTGCGTACACGCCTGCCATGTCGTCTTCGTACTCCACGAGCTCGAAGCGCAGCTCGTCGTCTTCGCTGACGGGCACGCGCTGGGCCAGGTCGGGGTAGTCGCGGGCGCCGCAGACATGTCGCACTGCGAGGTCGCGGCGACTCCGCCAGGCGGGCAGGGCGGCGAAGAGGGCCTCGTTGATGCGCCGGGCACCCAGCGACCCTCCGAAGACCGCCAGCACGGCGCGCTCGGGATCCGGTTTGGCCGGGGCGCGTTCTGCGAGCATCTCGGGGCGCACCGGGTTGCCGGTCCAGACAGCACGCGGCAGCGCGGTGTCTGCGAAGGCCACAGCCGAGGCGGCGGCGAAGCGCCCGGCCAGGCGATTGGCGAGGCCCGGCACGGCGTTCTCCTCGAGCACCACCACCGGGATGCGCAGCACCCGGGCGGCTGCCACGCAGGGAACCGATGCGTAGCCGCCGAGCCCCAGCACCACGGCAGGCCGCAGGCGGCGCAGCAGCCTCAGGGCCACAGCGAAGGCCGCGGCGATGCCTGTGGCGGCGGCGATGTTGGCGGGCGTGAGACTGCGGCGGATGCCCCTGCCCGGCAGCACGGTCAGCGCCAGGCCGGCCTCGGGCACCAGGCGGGTCTCGATGCCGCGGCGGCTGCCCGCCCAGTGGAGCCGGTCGGCCGCCGCGCCGCGCGAGACGACCTCGGCTGCGACCGCCAGGCCGGGGTTGACGTGCCCGGCGGTACCGCCGCCTGCGATCAGCACCCAACAGCGACTGGGACGCGGCTTCATCGGCGCTGCGCGATGCTCGGCGGGGGCACGCCCTGTCTGACGACGTTGAGCAGCACCCCGGCGGCAGCGAGGGTGACCACCAGCGACGAGCCGCCGAAGGACAGGAACGGCAGGGTCACCCCGGTCACGGGCATCAGGGCGAGCACGCCGCCGAGGTTGATCAGGGCCTGGACGGTGATCCAGGTGGTGATCCCGATGGCGATCAGCATGCCGAAGCGGTCCGGGGCGCGCAGCGCTGCCATCAGGCCCAGGACCGCGATCACCCCGTAGGCGAGCACCACGATCAGCGAGCCGATGAAGCCGAGCTCCTCGCCGATGATGGCGAAGATGAAGTCGGAGTGCGCGTAGGGCAGAAATCCCCACTTGGCCCGGCTGTCGCCGAGGCCCACGCCGTCGATCCCGCCCACGGTGATGGCGTGCAGCGACTGGATCTGCTGGTAGCCGCTGGCGGTCGGGTCGGACCAGGGATCGAGGAAGGCCAGCAGGCGTGCCCGTCGCCAGCCGGCGTTGAGCACCATGAACCCTGTCAGCATCAGGCCCCCCGAGACGATCAGGGTCAGCTGAACGAGCGAGGCGCCCGCCATGAACATCATCACGGTGACCAGCGCCCCAGTCACCAGGATCGCACCCAGGTGCGGCTGCAGGATCAGCAGACCCAGGAAGAAGGCGCTGACCACCAGCACAGGGCGAATCGTGGCCCGGTGATCCGCGATGCTGCGCTCGGGCCGCGACAGCAGGTCGGCGACGAAGAGCACCAGGGCGATTTTGGCGAGCTCGGAAGGCTGCAGCGACAGCGGCCCGACGGCCAGCCAGCGAGTCGCTCCGTTGAAGGAGAGCCCGTAGCCGGTGACCTGCACCGCCAGCATCAACAACGCTGCCAGGACTGTCAGCGGCACCGCCAGCGGGCGCAGCAGCCGGTAGTCGCAGAACATGGCCAGCAGCATCGCCAGGCAGCCGACCGCAGCCCAGATCAGCTGGCCGCGGAACAGGCTCCAGGCGCTGTCGAAGGTGGTGATGCTCAGCGAGGCAGACGCCGAGAGCACCATGACCACGCCGAGGGACAGCAGGCCGAGGACCAGCGCCAGCAGTGCTGCCAGGAGCCCTCTGTGGTGTCCGGCCGGGCGCCTGCGGGCGGCGGGCAGCGCACGCCGTGGGGGCGGGCGGCGGGCCGCGGGCTGCAGGCGCCGCGTGGCGGGGCGCGTGCCGGCGCTCACCGGGCGCCTTTCGCGCCACGCTCGGCCCCAGGCTCGGCTGCGACTTCGGCTGACTGCCCGGCTGCAGGATCGGCGGGAGGGTCGGCGGCAAGGTCGGCGGCAAGGTCGGCCACGCTGCGCACGAAGTCGTCGCCGCGCTGGCCGTAGCCGCAGTACCAGTCGAAGGACGCGCACGCAGGCGAAAGCAGGACCGGGGTGCGGGCGTCGGCCAGGGCGTGGGCCTGGCGCACCGCGTCGGCCATGTCGGCAGCGACGCGCACCACATGCGTCGGCTCGAACAGCGCACGGATCTCAGGCGCAGCCTCGCCGATGGCGACCACAGCGCTGATCCGTGCGGACCCGCTGCGCAGTTGCGACAGGTCGATTCCCTTGTTGCGCCCCCCGGCTATGAGCACGGCCCGCTCGAAGCCCTGCAGCGCCGCCACGGTGGCATGCGGGGTGGTGGCCTTGGAGTCGTCGTAGAAGGCGACGCCGTCGATCTCGCCCGCCTCGCTGACCCGGTGCGCCAGGCCCGAGAAGGTGGCCGCGGCGACCGCCAGCGCCTCGGGCTCCACGCCGAGCACGGCCAGCGTGGCGGCCGCGGCGAGCGTGTCGGAGATGTCGTGGGGCAGGCTGCGCCAGAGCTCGGAGGTGCTCGCGAAAGGCCCGTCGGGTCCCCAGAGCTCGCCGTCGCGCTCGAACCACTGGCCGCCGCTGCCGAAGCTGACGAGCTGCAGGCCGCGGCGGGCGGCTCGCTCGGCGTGGGCCATGGTCACCGGGTCGGCGGCGTTGGCGACGACGGCGACCCGGCTGAGCTCGAAGAGCCGGGCCTTGGCGGCCTCGTAGGAGGCGAGATCGCGGTGCACGTCGAGATGGTCGGGGGCGAAGTTGAGCCAGGCGCCGACCAGCGGCGCGAAGCGCGCAGCCCGGGCCAGGCGAAACGACGACGCTTCCACCACGAACAGCTCCGGGCCAACGTCGTCGATGGCGGCGACCAGCGGCGTGTCGGTGTTGCCGGCCGCGGCTGTGGCCCGGCCGGCGGCGCGCAGGCCCGCCACGGCCAGCTCCACGACGGTGGTCTTGCCGTTGGTGCCGGTCACTGCCAGCGTCGGCCGGCGGTCCCAGAGCGCCGCCAGGTCCAGCTCGGAGACGACCGGCACCCTCAGGCGGTCCGCTGCCGCGAATGCCCGATGCGTCTCGGGCAGGCCCGGTGTGGGCACCACGAAGCCGACGCCGCCCAGCAGCGCCTCGGTGTCCGCGGGGCTGTCTGCGCCGGAGACGAAGACCGCTCCCAGCGACTCGGCAGCCTCGCGGATCGTGTCGTCGGCGCGGTCGTCGATCACCGAGACCGCATGCCCGCGGCGGACCAGGGCGGCGGCCACGGCGCGGTTGGCTGCGCCCAGGCCCACCAGCAGCGCAGGCGCCGACTCTGCAAGCAGCTCGTCCAGGCTCATCGCCGGGCGCGCCGCCTCACTGGGTGATCCCTTCGCGGATGGCGTCTGCGTAGAACAGGCCGAGGCCCATCGCGGTGCACAGGCCCGACATGATCCAGAAGCGGATGATGACAGTGGTCTCGGGCCAGCCGGCCAGCTCGAAATGATGGTGCACCGGCGCCATGCGGAACAGGCGCCGGCCGCCGAAGCGCCTAAAGACCACCACCTGCACGATCACCGAGGCGGTCTCGGCCACGAACAGCCCGCCGATCACCGGGAGCAGCAGATGGGTGTTGGTGCCCAGCGCCAGCGCGGCCAGGCCGCTGCCGATGGCCAGCGAGCCGGTGTCGCCCATGAAGATCTGGGCGGGCGCGGCATTCCACCACAGGAAGCCGATGATTGCGCCGACCATGGCGATGGCCACGACTGCCTGGTCCAGGGCGTGGGAGTTGGCGTAGGCCTCGGGGTTGCGGAACTGCCAGAAGCCGATCAGCACGAAAGCGCCGAAGGCGAAGGCGCCTGCCCCTGCGGCGAGGCCGTCGAGGCCGTCGGTGAGGTTCACGGCGTTGGTGGTGGCGGCGATCAGCACCACCACCCAGATCATCCAGGCGATGCGCCCGAGCTCCCAGCCGGGGCTGTCGAAGCGGGTGAACGAGATCGTGGTCTCGACCTGGGTGAACTCGCTCATCAAGAAGGCGAAGCCGACGGCCACGACCAGCAGGCCGAGCATCTTGGCCTTCTTGGACAGGCCCAGGTTGCGCGCCGCGACGACCTTGATCCAATCGTCCATCAGGCCCACCGCACCGGCGCCCACGATGGCGAGCATCACGAAGATGCCGGTGCGGGTGAAGATGCCGCCGAAGACGTGCGAGATGGCGTAGCCGGCCACTGCGCCGACCACGATGGCCAGGCCTCCCATGGTGGGGGTGCCGGCCTTCAGCTTGTGGCCGTCGGGGCCGTCGTCGCGGATCGGCTGGCCGATGCGGTGCCTGGTGAGCGTGTCCATGAGCAGCTTGGTGCCGAACAGCGAGACCACCATCGAGATCGCCCCTGCGATCAGCAGTCGTGTCATTGCTCAGCTCCCAGTCGGCGCTGCAGTTCCTCGCGAGCCACGGCTCGGTCGTCGAATTCGACCACATCCGCGCCCGTTGTCTGCGTCTTCTCGTGGCCCTTGCCGGCGATGACGACCACATCGCCTGCGCCTGCGGATGCGATGGCGTCGCGGATGGCCAGGCGCCGGTCGGCTGTCGCTGAGTCCGGGGGCCGGCTCATCCCGGCACTGATCTGCTCGATTATCGTCGCCGGCGGCTCGCCTCGGGGGTTGTCGCTGGTCAGCACCACGCGGTCGGCGAGACGCTCGGCGACTGCGCCCATCAGGGGCCGTTTGGAGCGGTCGCGGTCGCCGCCTGCGCCGAACACCACGGTCAGGCGCCCCTCGGTGATAGCCCTGGCTGCCCCCAAGAGCGACTCCAGGCCGTCGGGGGTGTGGGCGTAGTCGACGATCACGGTGACCTCGCTGTCGGCTGCGTCGGCGTCGACCACCTCGAAGCGGCCCGGTATCGGCCCGACCGAGGCCAGTGCGCCGGCGACCTGTTCGGGGTCCTGACCCGCGCAGACCAGCAGTTCCGCTGCCAGCACTGCGTTGGCGACATTGAAAGCGCCGCCGATCCCGAGCCGTGCGCGCTGGCCTCGCCAGCGAAACCTCGCCGAGCGGGCGTCGAAGCGCAGCTCCTCGATGCAGGAGCGGTCGATGAGCGTGGTGGGCAGGGTGGTCTCTGCGGCCAGCCTGCGCCCTGCGGCCGATCCGGTGTCGATCACGCAGCGCTGCGCGAAGTCGCTGGTGAACAGGCGCGCCTTGGCCTGGTAGTAGGCCTCGGCGTCGCCGTGGTGGTCGAGGTGGTCCACTCCCAGGTTGGTGAAGCCCACGGCAGCGAAGCGGGTGCCGTCCACGCGCCGCTGATCGAGGGCGTGGCTGCTCACCTCCATGGCCACGAGGTCCGCTCCGCTGCGGCGCGCGGCTGCCAGGGACCGCTGAAGCTCAGGCGCCTCGGGCGTGGTGCGCGCCCCGGTTAGCGTGCCGATCTCGGCGGCGGCCAGGCCCAGCTCGGCGGCCGCGCGCGCCGCGATGCGCACCGTGGTGGTCTTGCCGTTGGTGCCGGTCACGCCGACGACGCGCAGCGAACGGCTGGGATGCCCGTGGACCTCCGCCGCGGCTGCGCCGAGCACAGCCCGCACGTCCGGCACTGTGATCTCGGGCACGCCCAGGTCCAGCCGGCGGCTCGTCAGCAGGGCCACGACCCCGCCGCCCTGCAGGGAGGGGGCGGCGAAGTCGTGGCCGTCGAAGCGGTCTCCGGTGATGCAGGCGAACAGCGCCTGATCGGCTGCGGCGGCGGTGCGCGAATCGTGGATCACGTCGCTCACCACGAGCGACGCAGGGTCGGCTCGGGGCCTGCCGGCCGCAGTCGCGGCGACGCCTGGCCCGGTGCCGGCGATGACCCCGCCGACGGCGCTGACCACGTCTGCGAGGCGGGCGCTCATTGCTGTGCAACTTGCTCGCCTGCGCCGCCGGCCGGCGCTGCCAGCCCGACAGCCGGCTGGGCGCGGACCCGTCCGCTGACCGTGCTGGCGCCCAGCGGGGGGATCTGCAGCTGGGGCAGCACGTCGGCCGCGATCTCCGCGAACGCAGGCGCCGCAATGGCGCCTCCGCCGTAGCTGCCGCCCTGGGGATTGTCGATGACCACGAGGATGCTCAGCGCCGGGCCGTCGTCGTTGGACACGATCCCCACGAAGCCTGGGGTGTAGTGCCGCGAGCCCAGGCCGTCGCAGTCATAGCCGCCGTCGTCGCCGCAGGGCTGCCAGGCCGTGCCTGTCTTGCCGGCCACGTCGTAGCCGTCCACGGCGGCGAGCTTGCCGGTGCCCTCGCTCACCACGGCGCGCATCATCTCCATCACGTCGGCCGCGGCCTCCTCGCTGACCACCCGACGGGTCTCGCCGGCGCCGATGTCGTCGACGAGCAGCACTGGGTCGACGAACACGCCGCCGTTGGCGATGACGTTGAAGGCCTGCAGCATCTGGATCGAGGTGACGGCGATGCTCTGGCCGATGGAGACTGCGGGCAGCTCCAGGAGGTTGCTCGCGAGATCGCGCAGGATCCCGGCGCTCTCGCCTCTGAAGTTGAGCGCCGTGGAGGCACCGAAGCCGAACTCGTGCAGCACGTCGTCGAAACTGTGCGGGCCGAGGCGATTGGCCAGGGTGATGACGCCGATGTTGGAGGACTTCACCATGATCTCGGTGGCGCTGTAGTGGGTCTTGGTGTGATCGAACCAGTCGACGTAGGACTTGGTCTCGTCGTCCTCGATGTCGTAGATCAGCTCTTCGGGCAGATTCACGGGCTCATGGGGCATGACCAGGCCTGCGTCGAGCACGGCCGCCATGGTGATCGGCTTCATGATCGAGCCCGGCTCGTAGCTGGAGACCAGGGCGTGGTTGGTGGTGCTGCAGGTCACGAAGCCGGTGCGGGGATCGCGCGTCACGCTGGCTGCGGCGATCACCTCGCCGGTCGCCGGTATCGAGATCACCACCATGCCGCTGTCGGCTGCGGCGGCGGCGACGTGGTCTGCGAGGATGTGCTCGGCGCGGAACTGCACGTTGCGGTCCAGCGTCAGGCGCAGGTCCTCGCCCGGCACGGCCGGCTGGATGATCTCGTGGCCCTCGGGAATGGTGATGCGCCCGTTGGAGCTGGCCTCGCGCACGATCCTCCCGTTGGTGCCGGTGAGCGACTCGTCATAGGCCAGCTCGAGGCCGCTGATGCCCTTGTGGTCGACGTCGACGCGACCGACCACGCCGAGCCCTGAGCACTCCCCCACGGGGTGCTCGCGGCGCAGCTCGGAGTCGATGCGGATGCCGCGGATGCCCAGCGCCATCACGGCCTCGCCGACCTCGGCGTCGACCTGGCGCTCCACGTAGGCGAACTGCTTGTCCCAGTCGAGGCGCTCGCTGAGCACCTCGGGCGAGGTGCTCACCAGCGGGGCGAGCTGGGCGACCACTGCCTCCACCTCGTGGTCGGCGACCAGCCTGGGGTCGGCCACGATCGTGGGGGACGGCAGCGACACGGCCAGCGAACGGCCCCGGCGGTCGAGGATCCTGCCGCGGGGCGCCACCAGCTCGTCCTGACGGTAGCGGTGGCTGAACCCCTCGCTCAGCGCAGGGTCGGGGCTGAGCTGGAGATCGAGAAGACGGACGCCGAAGGCCCCGATGATCAGCGTGAACGCCAAACCGACCGCCAGCAGGCGATAGTGGCTCAGCTCGGGATGACCCGCCTTGGTTCGGCGCGACGCACCCCAGCCGCGACGCCGCAGGCCTGGGCCGCGGCGTGATCCCCCGATGCCGCGATGCCCGCGGGAACGGCGGCGATGTCGGCCCCGCACCCTCGCCTACCCAGCTCCGGCGAAGGGGTCGGCCCCGATTGGGGGATCGAGCATGCCCTCGGGGGCCTGCGGCAGCATCACCAGGTCTGCGGGCTCGACCAGGCCCTGAGCCTGGGCGGCCTCCGCGAGTCCCTGGGGCGAGTCGATCTCGGCCAGCGACGTCAGGCTCCTGTTGAGCTGGGTCTCGAGCTCGACGATCTCGGAGCGGGTGCTGTCGATCTGCACCTGCACCTCCACCTGAAGGGCGTGCAGGGCGGCCAGGATCCCCAGAGTGCCCATGACGATCAGGGTGGACACCACGAGCAGCGTGGCGATGCTGCGCCAGCGAGGCTTGGCCAGGCGCTCGGCGTCGCCGACGACCCGGAGATGCGAGCGGCCCGCCACGGGGCGCGGGGCCTGACGCAGCGAAGGCCGCGAAGCCCCACCCGAAGGGTTGGCGCCTGCCATCAGAGATCCTCGGGGAGCTTCTCGACGGCACGCAGACGCGCCGCGGACGCCCTCGGATTGCGGGCGATCTCGGCTGGGCACGGGGTGCGCACCCCCCGCCAGAGCAGCCGCACCGTGGCAGCCGTGCCGGGCGGCGGCGGCAGGTCGGGCCGGGGCCGCGGCGCCTCCCCGGCTGCCTCGCGAAAGATCCGCTTGACGATGCGGTCCTCGCCGGAGTGATAGCTGAGCACCGCGCAGCGGCCCCGCGGCGCCAGCAGCCCCAGAGCCGCGCTCAGAGCGTCGCCGAGGATCGCCAGCTCGGAGTTGACCTCGATGCGCAGCGCCTGGAAGGTCTTGCGGGCGCTGTGGCCGCGCCGGCGGCGGGCCCTGGCGGGCACGGCAGCGGCGACCACCTCGGCCAGATGGGCCGTTCCGTTGATGGGCCGGGCGGCCACGATCGCCGCGGCGATGCGGCGGGCGTGCTGTTCGTCGGCGTTGTCACGCAGGATCCGGGCCAGGGACTGCTCTTCGGCGCGGTTGACCAGCCGGGAGGCATCCGTGCCACGGCTGCGGTCCATGCGCATGTCGAGGGGGCCGTCGACTCGGAAGCCGAAGCCGCGCTCCGGGGCGTCTAACTGATGCGAGCTGACGCCGAGGTCGAACAGCGCCCCGGCCAGCGAGTCGGCGGGCAAGGACCCCACCGCCTCGGCGATCTCGTCGAAGCGGCGCCTGCACAGCCTGACCCGCTCGCCGTGGCGGGCCAGCCGGGCGCCGGCTGCGGCTATGGCTTCGTCGTCGGCGTCGATGCCCAGCACGCTCAGCGTTCGGTGGGCGTCGAGCAGGGCGTCGCTGTGGCCGCCGCCGCCGACTGTGGCATCGACCAGCCAGCCGTCGGGCACGCCGGAGAACACCTCCAGCACCTCGGCGAGCATCGCCGGCTCGTGGAAATCGACCTCAGCGGCCACCGAAGCCATGGCCCTTCTCGATGGCAGCAGTGAGACGCTCGGCGCCGACCGGGGCGATGCCGTTCCAGCGCTCGGGATTCCACACCTCGACGCGGCGCAGCGCCCCGTTGACGATCACGCTGCGGTCCAGCCCGGCGAGCTCGCGCAGATGGGCCAGGATGCGCACCCGTCCCTGAGAGTCGGGCACCACCTCGTCGGCCTTGCCGGCGAAGTGGCGCAAGGCGTTGACATCCACGATGCCTTCAGACACCTGGAGCTCGAGGCGGTCGGCCATGGCATCGAACTCGTCGGTGGGCAGGATCGCCAGGCAGTGGTCCAGAGGCGTGATCACCGCGCCGTCTGCGAGCTTGGCCCGAAACGCAGCCGGGAGGATCAGCCTGCCCTTGGGGTCGAGGGTGTGCTCGAAGGTGCCCAGGAACCGAGCCATGTCTCCCCCCTTTGTCCCCTTGCGTCGAATGGCCGTGCCGGCCGGCGGATGTGGCGGCGTGACGCTTCATGTGATGCATCGAGCCGGGAGTGTCAAGGGTGACCCAGAGGGACCTAGGTGGTCCTCCGAATCACTCCCTTTCACTCCACTGCATGACACTGTACTCCACCCCACCGCACAGATGCAACTAATCCGACGGATCGTTTGCGCTGGGCCGCGAACTGCCGGTCACGGGCGCGGATCACTCACGCTGTGCAACGGGAACGGGGTTCGCTCTGCGACAGCGACGGGCCGCGCCCGTCGGTGATCTCTGCGCCGGGGCGGTTGGCCGGGCCCGGCCGGACAGCCCGGCCCGCGGCGCTAGCTGATCGCCTGGGCAGCCAGGGTCTCGCCCAACGCGGCCAGCAGCGGCTCACGCGGGGCTGTGGCGACCGTGTCCGCGAGGTCCGCCTTCAGCGCCTCGGCTGCGGGGCCCTCGACGGCGAGCAGATCCACGAGCAGCTCCGGCTGCCAGCGCTGATGCACCAGCGTCTGGATGCGGGTCCAGTCGCGGGTGCGTCGCTGGCTGATGCCCACCAGCTTGCGATCGCCGGCGAACACCTCGCCCGGCCCGGCCCCGGCGAAGCAGACCGCGGCGCCGTGGTCGCCATTGTCCAGCCCCTGCCGGCGCACCGTGGCCGGCCGGCCGAGGACCGTCTCAGCAGCGCCGGCAAAGGCCTCGCCTGCCCAGAATGCGCCGCGGGCCACGTCGTCGGATGCGAGCACGTGGCCGCGCGGCACCCAGAAGTCGACCCAGAGATGCTCGCCGGGGACCAGCAGCACGGCCCCGCCGCCCGATCGGCGCCTCACGATCTCAAAACCGCGCTCGGCGGCACGCTGGGCGTCGACGGCGCTGGGGTCGCTGGTGCTGCCCAGCACGAGCGCGGGCAGCTCGGCCTCGAGCACCCACATGGCCGGCTCGCGGCTGCTCGGCGCAGGCCGGGAATGCAGCCTGCCGGCGGAGCCGCGGTGCGCTTCAACCCGCCAGCCCTCCGGCGCCGCCGGCGAGCCCGCGGTCATGCCGAGCGGCGCCGGCCCAGCTCTCGGTAATCGACCAGGTACGGCGCCCAGACAGCGGGGATCGAGCCTGCTGCCACCTCGATCCATGCCGAGGGCGGCGGCGGGCCGGGGAGCTTGCGCAGGCGCAGCGGCGTGTCCGCCAGCAGGCGGTCTCGCTTGCGGGCGTTGCACCCACGGCAGGCGGCCACCACGTTGTCCCAACTGTGCGCACCGCCTCGGCTGCGCGGAACCACGTGGTCGAGCGTCTCGGCGATCTCGTTGCAGTACTGGCAGCGGTAGTCGTCGCGCACGAACACGCTGCGCCGGGTCGGAGTCCGATGACGGTTGTAGGGCACCGACACGTAGCGTCCGAGCCGCACCACCGCCGGCTCGTCAAGGCAGAGGCGTTCGGAGCGGACCAGGCGTCCGCTGTTGGCGACCATCTTCACCTTGTCGGCCAGCAGCAGGCACACGGCGCGCCGAGCGCTGACGACGGCCAGCGGCTCATAGGTCGCGTTGAGTACGAGCACCCTGGCCATCTGATGACCGTACTGCCCAAAACCCCGTTCCCGGACCCCTTGGCGCGATCAGGCCCCGCGATCCGTCGTCCTCGAACCCCCGATCAGCGCTGTGGGCGCCTGCCGTCGTTGTCGGCTCAGCGGTCGGCTCCGCGGTGTCTGCGAGGCCGTCGCGGCCGGGCTCAGCGGGATCAGCGCAGCCGGCGCTGCCGGCGCTGCTCGGCGCGGCACCAGTCGAGCCAGGCAACCAGGTCTGCTGCTTCGACGGGCCTGTGCGGGTCGCCGTAGTTGGTCTCGGACCGCCAATGCAGCAGGGCGCGTGTCGGCAGGGGGAGCCAGGGAAAGCGGCGCCACCAGCCGTCGGGAGCGAAACGGCCCGCTGCCCGCAATGCGGTCAGCCACAGGCGAGGCCGCCCGGCGACGGCCAGTGCGGCGCGGCCGTGGGCGCGCAGGCGCCTCACAGCACGCCCACGTCTCGCCCGAGGCCCCGGAAGCCGACCGCGGCTGCGCCGACGATCGGGCCGTCGGACCCGAGGGCTGCCGCGATGATGCGGGTGCCGATGCTGTGCTGCAGGGCCGCCACCCTGTCGACCTCGGCCTGGGCGGCGGCGAAGAACGGCTCGCCGAAGCCGATGGCGACCGATCCGGCCACGACCGCCAGCGGCAGGTCCAAGAGGTTGGCCACCGAGCCCACAGCGCGCCCCACCATGCGCCCGGCCCGGCTGATCTCGCAGGCATCGGCGGAGGCGGCGGGCCGGCCGGTGCGCCAGGCGATGGCGGTGCCCGACGCCTCGGCCTCGAGCACGCCCTGCACGTGGTCGGGCAGGCAGGTGCCCTCGGGTGCCACCACCACGTGCCCGATGTGGCCGGCGTTGCCCTCGGCGCCCTCCAGCAGGCGTCCGTCGAGCACGATCCCGCCGCCCACGCCGGTGGACACCACCATGGCGATGAAGTTCGCCTCGCCCACAGCGGCGCCCTTCCAGGCCTCGGCCAGAGCCAGCGCCTTGGCGTCGTTGTCGACGAAGGTCGGCAGCCCGCTGAGCTCGGCCAGGCGGGCCCGCAGCGGGAAGTCGCGCCACACGGCGATGTTGAGCGGCGAGACCGCCTCTCCCCCGCGGCGCATCGGCCCGCCCGAACCCGCACCGCAGACCACGGCGCCGGAGCGGTCCAGGCGCTCCACGGCCGTCGCCAGCCGCTGCCAGAGCTCCTCGCCGTCGCGGGCCCCGGTCGAGTCCACGCGTTCGCGCCGGCAGATCGCCCCGTCGCCGTTCACGATCGCCGCCTCGCACTTGGTGCCGCCGATGTCGATCGCCAGGGCCTGACCCATGGGGCGATCCTAGGCTTGGGCCAATCGGCCACAGAGCCTCATGCAAGGCCCTAGCCTTGCGGGCGGGCCAACCGGCAGCAACGAGACGACCCCCAGCGGGCAGGTGAGACGCAAGGCGCCATGCAGCAACCAAGCTCCCAGACGATCGCAGCGGTCCCCGACGGCCGCAGCAGCGAGACCGGTTTCGCCGAGCGCTTCGCGGCGCTCACCGCCAACATCAACACCGCCATCCGCGGCAAGTCCGAGATCGTGCGCCTGCTGTGCCTTGCGCTGTTCAGCGACGGGCATGTGCTGGTCGAGGACGTTCCCGGGGTGGGCAAGACCAGCCTCGCCAAGGCCCTTGCGCACAGCATCGAGGGGCGCTTCGGGCGGATCCAGTTCACGCCGGACCTGCTGCCCACCGACGTGACCGGCGTGAGCGTCTGGAACCGGGCCTCGGGGAGCTTCGAGTTCCGGCCCGGCCCGGTGTTCTCGCAGATCCTGCTGGCTGACGAGATCAACCGCGCCTCGCCCAAGACCCAGTCGGCTTTGCTGGAGGCCATGGGCGAGCGCCAGGTCACATCCGACGGGGTGACCCACCCGCTGGGCCCGCCGTTCATGGTCATCGCCACCCAGAATCCGATCGAGCACGAAGGCACCTACCCGCTGCCGGAGGCACAGCTCGACCGCTTCATCATGCGCATCGCCATCGGCTACCCGGACCGCCCTGCGGCCATCGAGATCCTGGAGAGCCACGGCGACACCGCTGAGCCGGTCGACAGCCTGCATCCGGTGATCAGCGCGGCCGAGGTGAGCCGGCTGGCCGACTCGCTCGCCGACGTCTATCTGGCCCCGGCGCTGCGCGAGTACCTGCTCGACCTTGCCGACGCCACCCGCAGGCACCCCGCGCTGACCCTGGGACTGTCGCCTCGGGGCCTGGTGGCCCTGCAGCGGGTGGTGAGGGCCAATGCGTCCGCCGAGGGGCGGCTCTTCGCGACCCCCGACGACGTGAAGCTGCTGGCGCCGTATGTGCTGCCGCATCGCCTGCTGCTCACCGCCGAGAGCCGCATGCGGGGCCTGGGCATCCACGACATAGTCACCGAGATCATCGACGGCGTCCCGGTTCCCCGTCCCGGCGGGCGCTGAGGCGGTGCCGACGCTCAGCGGCTGGGGTGTCCTGACCGGCGGGATGGTCTTCGTCGCAGCCGGGCGCATCTTCGGGACGGTCGAGTTCCTCGTGGTCGGCGTGGCCGGGTTGGCCGCCATGGCGATGGCCGTGCTGGTGCGCCTGCTGCGGCCGTCGCGGCTGTCGGTCTCGCGTCGCCTGGCGCCGCCGAGGGTTGCCGCCGGCGACTCGGCGGCGGTCGAGCTGGTGGTCCGCAACCTCGCGACGACCGCCAGCCCGCTGCTGGTCCTCCACGACGCAGTGAGCGAGTCCGGCGGCGTGACGCTGTCGTTGGCGCCGATCGGCGGACGCGCAAGCGCCCGAGCCGCATACCGCCTGCCCACGGCCCGGCGCGGCGTGATCGCGCTCGGGCCGGTCCGTATCGACGACGTCGATGCCGTGGGCCTGGTCCGGCGCAAGCATCGCATCGAGAACCGTGCCCGCCTGCTGGTGCACCCCCCTGTCGAAGCGCTGCGCCTGAGAGGGCTGCCCGCGGGAGCCGACCCGTTCCAGGGCCCCGAGCTGCGCCCGTCGCTGGGCATGAGCGACGAGGAGTTCGACGGCCTGCGCGAGTACGTGCCCGGCGACGACCTGCGCAAGATCCACTGGCGCAGCTCGGCGCGCATGGACGACCTGCAGGTACGCCAGTTCCGCCCGCCGCACCACGGGCGGCTCTCGGTCGTCATCGACACCCGCCCGCCGGGCGATCAGCGCCGGGTTCTCGACATCACGACCTCGATGGCCGCTTCGATCGCGGCTGCGGGGCTCGCCGAGAGCCACGCGGTGCGGGTGCAGGCCGGCGACGGCCGCGGCACGCCCGCCGTCAGCGGTGCCGGCCGGCTGGACGTGGCGTTGGAGTTCCTGGCGTTGCTGGCAGGCGGTGCCGAGCAGATCCACCCGTCGGTGCCCGACGCGGATGGCACCGTGATCGCGGTGTCGGCTGACCCGCGGATCGCCGCCGACGAAGCGGCTCGCCGCAGTTTCGCCCTGCGCCTGCGAGCCGATGTGGTCGTGACCGTCGACGCCGAGGCGTGGCGGAGGGCGACCTCTGAGCCCCACAGCTCCGGCAACTGGATCCACGTGACCGGGCCGGGCCAGCTCGGCGCCTGCTGGGACCGGCGCCGGGCCGCGGCTGCCCGACAGCGGCGGGCCGATCCCGCCCTGAGCGCCGTGTGAGCAGCCGATGACGCGCCAGGTCAGCACCGTCGCCGCGGAGCTGGCGGTCGCCGCGCTCAGCGTGGTGGCGGTGCTCAACGTGCAGCGCCTGTTCAGCGACAGCGGTTTTCTCGCCGAGCTGCTGACGGTCGCACTGCTCGCTCACGTGGAGGCGAGCGTGGCGCGCCGCGCCGGGCTGCGCACCTGGCTGGCGGCACCGCTGACCCTGGCGGTGTCGGCGCTGGCCGTCAAGCTGCTGCTGTACCCCGAGACGGGGCTCAGCCCCGAAGGGCTGCGCGAGACGTTCTCGCTGCTCGGCGACGACCTGGCGCTCGCCTGGGATCTGTTCCAGGCCGAGAAGGCGCCGGTCGAGCCGGTCCGGGGGCTGGTGGCGGTGGCGGCAGCGACGCTGGCGGTAGGCGCATTGGTTGCGGACTGGGCGGCCTTCCGGCTGCGCTCGGTCTTTGAGACGCTGATCCCCGCCAGCGCGGTCTTCGCGTTCGCCTCGCTGCTGAGCACCGACAACCGCCAGGTGGCATACGGGGCGATGTTCGCCGCCTCCGTCGCCGCCATGATCCTCGCAGCGCGGGCCTCGCGGCGCGCAGACGACGAGGTGTGGGTCGCCGACGAGGCTGCCAGGGGCGTGGCCTCCGCGGCGGCGGTCGGCGCTGTGACGATGCTGACGGCCGTGACGCTGGGGGCTGTGGTGGGCCCGTCGGTGCCCGGGGCGGGCGAGCCCATCGTCGACGTGAGCGATCTCGACGACCGCCCCGCGGCCCGGGCGGTCCTCAGCCCGCTGGTCGAGATCGGCACCATGCTGGTGGACCAGTCCAACTTCGAGCTCTTCTCGGTGAGCGTCGATCCCGCGGACCGCGACTACTGGCGGCTCATGGCCCTGACCGAGTTCGACGGCGCCGTCTGGCGGCGCCACAGCAGCTTCCGCGACGTGAGAGGCCCGGTGCCCACAGGCGACCATGACAACGCGACGCGGCGCATCGTCCGCCAGGAGATCACCACCCGCCGGCTCGGCAACGTCTATCTGCCCGCGGCCTTCGAGCTGCACAGCGTGGTCGACAGCGGCGAGATCGTGCTGGAGTACGAGGCCTCCACTGGGGCCTTGGTGGTAGACCGCGACTCGGCCGAGGCGGCGGCGCGGGGCTTCAGCTATGTGGTGGAGTCCGCGGTGCCCGGCCACGACCCGACGCTGCTGCCCGCGGTCGCCGCTGAGGGCGCGGACGGCGACCTGGCCGCCGAGCACACCCGGCTGCCCCCGCCGTGCGCCGACGCCGACGACGAGGCCTGCTGGCCCGAGCGGGTGACGGCGCTGGCCCGCCAGGTCACCGAGTCGGCGACGACGGACTACGAGCGGGCCTTGGCGCTGCAGGCCTTCTTCGCGGGGCCTGGATCGGATTTCTCATACGACCTCGCTGTCGCCCGCTCGCACGACATCGCCACGATCTCGGACTTCCTGTTCGGCACCAGGCGCGGCTACTGCGAGCAGTTCGCCACTGCCTTCGCGGCGATGGCCCGCTCGCTGGGCATTCCCTCCCGCGTCGCGGTGGGCTTCACCTGGGGCGACTGGGACGCCGGCCGCGGCGAGTACGTGGTCAAGGGCCGCCACGCTCATGCCTGGGCAGAGCTGTACTTCGCCGAGGCGGGCTGGATCGTCTTCGACCCCACGCCGGGGCGGGGACCGGCGCACGGGATCAGCGGGCTGGCGCCGGCCCAGCACGGCGACAGCGTCGTCGCCGGTGCAGGCGAGGTCGTGGTGACGCCGCCTGGCACCGTGCCCAGCTTCGGCGCGGACCGCCCCGACGCCGGCAGCGGGCTGGCGGCGCCTCCGAGCCCTCCCGAGGCGTCCGGCGGAGAGGCCGCAGTCGTACCCGTCGCAGAGCCCGGCCCGAGCCGGGCCGCTCGGATCCTGGCGCGGGCTGCGGTGGCAGGCGCGGCGGCAGCCGCGCTGGTGCTGAGCGTCCCGACAGCCAAGCGGCTGCTGCGCAGGCGCAGGCTCAGGGCCGCGGCCGGCGACCCCGTTGCCTCGGGCGAGCTGGCCTACGACGACGCCGTGGAGGCCCTGCGGCTGGTGGGCATCGAGCCCGCTGCCCACGAGACGCCGCTGGAGTTCGCCCGCCGGGCGCAGCAGGCGCCGCTCGATCCCGGACCGCTCCGCGAGCTGGCCGAGGCGATCACCGTGCTGCGCTACTGGAGGGCTGAAGTGGACCCGGCCGCCGCGGCGCAGCGGGCCGCGGCGACAATCCGCGGATCCTGTCGGGCCGCCGCCGGCAGACGGCGGGTGCTGCTGGCGCTGCTGGACCCGCGCACGCTCAGGCTGCGGCGCCTCTGACTGCCGGCTCTGACAGCCGGCCCTGACAGCCCGCCTCTGAGAGCCGGCTCGGCTGGGCTCAGTCGGGTCGTTCGTCGTCGGGGCGGATGAAGCGCTCGCGCATCCGGGACCCGGCGCCTCCCACCATGTCGCGCAAGCCGCTGCCGCGCTTGCCGGCGGTCATCTGCTCCAGCCCGGCCCGGCCCAGGCGGCGTGCGTTGCGCTCGAACCACAACAGGCTGGCGAGCATCAGCAGGAACCCGATGAAGGAGAGCAGGAAGGTGGCGGCCAGCGAGGCCACCATCACCACCACGCCGAGGATCAGGCCCACCGTCGCCCACTTGAGGTTGCGGAAAGCGTGGGTGTACACGGTGGTCTGGGCGACCTCGCGTGCCAAAGCGGGATCAGACTCATAGAGGTGGTCCTCGATCTCTGAGAGGATCCGTTGCTCGTCCTCGCTCAGCGGCACAGTTGACTCCCTGTTCTCAACGGTCGAGTTCTGGTTCTCACGGGACTTCTTGCTCAGCGGCTTGCTCGTCGCTTGGCGGACGGATGCGAGCGTGCCCCAGCATAGCTCAGCGATTCTCGTCGGGACCCCACGGCTGTCGGTCCTTGGTCATGCGGTCGAGCCCCGCGCCCGGGCGCACCAGGCTGGCGGGGCCGACCGCGTCGTCGCCGAAGCGGCTGCGGATCTCGTCGATGGCCTCGTCGATCTGGCGCTGACCGCCCTCGGCTTTGTCGTCTGTGGCGGCGATGTCGTCGAAGCTGAGCTGCTCTGAGGCGGCCTCGCCTAGACGGCTCACGCTCACGCCGAGCAGCCGGATGCCTCGCTCGTCGACCACGCCGTCGAAGAGCTTGCAGGCCGTCCGGGCGATCAGCGGCGCGCTGTTGACCGGCTCTGCGAGGGTCAGCGAGCGGGTCACGGTGGCGAAGTCCGCAAAGCGCACCTTCACGGTGACGGTACGCCCCGCCGTGTGGTGCGAGCGCAGCCTGGAGGCCACGGCGTCGGCCATGCGCCGCAGGCGATTCGCCAGCAGCTCCCGGTCGAAGAGATCGCTTCCGAAGGTCTCCTCGTGGCCGATCGACTTCAGCTCGCGGTCCGGGGTGACCGGGCGCTCGTCGATGCCGTTGGCGAGGCTGTGCAGGTGCCGGGCCGATGCCTCCCCCAGCGCCCGTGCGAGGCGCGGCTCGTGCTGTGCTGCCAGCTCGCCGACCGTGGCGATGCCCAACTGCGCGAGCTTGGCCTCGGTTGCCGGGCCGACCCCCCACAGTGCCCTCACCGGCAGCGGGTGCAGGAACTCGAGCTCGCTGCCAGGGCGGATGGCGTGCACGCCAGAGCCGAACACGGGGCCCTGCAGGCTCGGCTGCGGCTTGGCCCGCTCGCCTGCCAGCTTGGCCAGGAACTTGTTGACGGCCACGCCCACCGAGCAGGTCAGCCCGGTCTCCTCCAGCACCCGCCGGCGCAGCTCGGCGGCGATGGCTCCGGCACGGTCCTCGCCGTGCAGGGCACCGCGCACATCGAGGAAGGCCTCGTCG
Source organism: Acidimicrobiales bacterium (assembly GCA_965214285.1). Lineage (GTDB taxonomy): Bacteria > Actinomycetota > Acidimicrobiia > Acidimicrobiales > Aldehydirespiratoraceae. The sequence continues at coordinate 2,015,033 of OZ243946.1, read as the reverse complement.
AGCGACAGCGGCTCGACCAGGGGCGTGACATCGGCGAACAGGGCCATGAGGCGCTCGGAGACCTCGGCGTAGTGGGCGTGGTCGCCTCCGAGAAACACCGCGTCGGCGCAGAGCCGGCGGGCGGTGGCGGTGGGCATTGCCGAGCGGATGCCATAGGCGCGGGCGATGTAGCTCGCCGCGGCCACCACGCCACGGCTGCCGGTGCCGCCGACCACCACGGGAAGGTTGCGCAGCTCGGGGCGGCGCAGCAGCTCGACAGATGCGAAGAAGGCGTCCATGTCGACGTGCAGGAAGCCCAGGGTGCCATCCGGCGGCCGCCCCTGGGTCATCGCCAGGGCGCCGTCATCGCCGGGGGTCGTCGTCGAGACGTTCGACGCTCAGCTCGTAGGGGCTGTGGCCATGGGCCGCGAAGCGGAAGCTGCGCTGCGTCGCCCAGGGCGCGTGCAGCCATTCGCTGATCGGCTCGGCCACCCAGCGCGGCGCGCTGTGGAGACGCTCGACGGCGCCGCGGCGATCCAGGAACTGAGCCTCGGTGACGATGCCGTCGGGGTCGTCGGTCGCTAGCTCGCCTGAGAACGGGCCGGCCCGGTGGACCTCGACGTGCAGGTCCATGTCGAGGTCGGCGAAGTCGACGGCCACGGTCCAGCAGAGCTGCTCCCAGGCCGCCACGACCAGGCCGGTCTCCTCGGTCACCTCCCGCCCCAGGGCCTCCAGCGGCGACTCGCCGGGATCGATCACCCCGCCCGGCGTCGACCAGTCGATGCTGCCGTTGCGGCGCCGGTTCGCCACCAGCAGCAGGCCGCGCTGATCGGCCAGCAGCCCGCCCGCGACTCTCCAGCGACGCATGCGCTCAGCATGCCGGCTCGCCCCCGAGCCGGCTCAGCGCTCGGCTCAGCGCCAGACGCCGCGGCGTGCCGGGCCGCCCCGTCCTCCCTGGCCGGCATGGGCGGCGTAGGCTGAACGGCGATGCAGCGGTCCTCCGACGGAACTGCCGCCCCCTCCGTGGCGAGCCGGGTGCTCGCTCTGGGGGCCATCCTGGTCGCCGGGGGATGCGGCGGGCTGATCGGCTACGCAGTCACCGACCTGCAATGCGACTGCACCGTGTTGGCCGGCATCGTCGGCGTGGCCGGCGCGGCCGCGGCCTCGATCGGCGTCGCCGTCATCGTGGTCCTGACATTGCGCGCCATGGCCGAGTGGGACAGCACGGCGCGCCGCGGCCGCTGACGCGTGGCAACATAGGAGCCGCATGGGGACCCGGATTCTCACCGTCGAGGACGACGAGCGCATCCGCACGGCGGTGAAGCTCGCCTTAGAGGACGAGGGCTGGACCGTCGAGGAGGCCGACTCCGGCGAGGAGGCGCTGCGCCTGTTCAACCGCACCGCCGCGGATGTGGTGCTTGTGGACATCATGCTTCCCGGCGTCGACGGCTTCGAGGTGTGCCGCTCCATCCGCCAGATCAGCGACGTGCCGATCGTGATGGTCACCGCCCGCTCCGACACCCACGACGTGGTGGCAGGCCTCGAAGCAGGCGCCGATGACTACCTCACCAAGCCGTTCGCCCCCAAGGAGCTGTCGGCTCGCATCCGGGCACTGCTGCGCCGCACCCGCGCCGCTTTGCCCGCCCCGCTGCACATGGTCTTCGGCGACCTGGAGATCCTGCCCGACGAAGGCGTAGTGCGGGTCGGCGGCGCCGAGGTTCACGTCACCAAGACCGAGTTCCGCCTGCTGATGGAGTTCGCCCTCAACCCGGGGCGGGTGCTCAGCCGCGAGGATCTGCTCGAGGCGGTCTGGGACTACGGCTACTTCGGCGACAACCGCATCGTCGACGTGCACATCCGACGGCTTCGCATCAAGATCGAGTCCGATCCGGCCAATCCCCGCCATGTGGTCACGGTGAGGGGCCTGGGCTACAAGCTGCAGAGCTGATGCCGTCGGTCTGGCGCCGGCTGGGCCTGCGTGCCCGGATCACCCTGCTGTTCGCCGTCGGCGGGCTGCTGCTGTCGACGCTGATGGCCGCCGCCACCCTCGGCTTCGCCCGCAGCAACCTCATCGAAGACCGTCAGAACCGCGCCTTCGCGGTGGTGGTGCGCAACGCCAACGCGGTGAACGACCGCATCGACGACAACACCGACCCCGAGGACATCAACCTGGTCTTCGACACGCTCACGGTCACCGAGCGGTCGTTCCCGCTGCTGAACTTCCAGGGCCGCTGGACGTCCGAGCAGACCCTGGTGTTCAACGAGGACAACATCCCCCAGGCGCTGGTGGACAAGGTGCAGGACGGCCAGGCGGCGCGCATCTCGACCCGCCTGGAGGACAAGCCGGCGTTCATCACCGGCATCCCGATCCCCGGAGTCGACGCCTTCTACTACGAGGCGGCCCTGGCCGACGACGTGGAGGAGTCGCTCAGCACGCTGGGCATCATCGTGATCGGCGCGGCGCTGACCACCACAGTGCTCGCGGCGGCCACCGGGGCCTGGGCGTCGCGGCGCACGCTCACGCCACTGGCTGAGATCCGCGGCGCTGCGGAGTCCCTGGCCGCCGGCGAGCTCGACACCCGCCTGGACCCTCCGGCCGATGCCGACCTGGCCTCGCTCACGGCGTCGTTCAACCGCATGGCCGGCTCGCTGCAGGACCGCATAGCCCGCGACGCCCGCTTCGCCTCTGCGGTCAGCCACGAGCTGCGCTCGCCGCTGATGACGCTGAACGCCTCGATCGAGGTGCTTCAGAACAACCGCTCGGAGCTGAGCGAGCGCAGCAGCGTGGCCTTGGACCTGCTGGCCGACGACGCCCAGCGCTTCACCGACCTCATCGAGGACCTGCTGGAGATCAACCGCTACGACGTCGGCACGGCCTCCCTCGACGCCGAGCGCATCGACCTCGTGGAGTTCGTGCGCCAGTGCATCGACCGCAGCCCCCACGATGCCGAGCTCGACAGCGGCGGCCTGGGCTCGCTGTCGGTGATCGGCGACAAGCGGCGCCTGCGCCAGGTGCTGACCAACTTGTTGGACAACGGCGCCAAGTACGGCAGCGACCTGAGGGTTCAGATCGCGGCATCCGAGGCCGGCGCGCTGCTGACGGTGGAGGACTCAGGGCCCGGCGTTCCCGCCGAGGAGCGCACGCTGATCTTCGACCGTTTCTCGCGGGGCTCGGCGGGCCGCCGCCGCGGGCGTGCCACCGGCTCGGGACTGGGCCTGTCGCTGGTGGCCGAGCACGTGTCGCTGCACGGCGGGCGGGTGTCGGTGGAGGACCGCGAAGGCGGCGGGGCGCGTTTCGTGGTGCATCTGCCTCGCCGCGACGACCCCTCTCTGGGCCAGGAGCCGCAGTGAGAGCCGCCCTGCGGCTCGCGGCCGCGGCCGTCTTGCTGGTCGGCCTCGGCTGCACGGTTCCCTCGGAGCAGACGGCGTCTGTGATCGACCCGACCGAGCTGCCCGACCAGCTGCGGACCGACATTCCCCCCAGCACCACCGCCGCTCCCGTGGAGTCGCCCAGCGCCGTGCCGATCACCTTGTACGTGATCGCCCCGCTCACTGAGCGCCACGTGGTGGCCCCCATCCAACGCGAGATCGACCCCCGCGCCGATCTGTTCATGCGCCTGTCGCTGATGTTCGTCAGCGACCTGTTCGTCGAGAACGACGCCGAGGCCGAGTACCAGAACGCCCTGGCGTCGCTGGAGCTGACCCGGGCCGAGGCAAACGAGGGCGGCATCGCCGTGATCGACATCGTGCAGCGCGACGTCGACGGCGAGGTCGTGGCCCTCGACAACGACGCCCTGCGCGACGCCGCCGCTCAGCTCGTCTACACGGCGACGAGCTTCGAGGAGATCGACCGGGTCCGCCTGCTCTATGACGGCGAGCGCAGGATCCTGCCCACCCAGGGCACCGAGGGCGACACCGACCGGCTGCTGACCACGGCGGACTATCCGCTCTATGACCCCGAGTCCGAGATCGAGACGCTGGAGACGCTCCCCGAGGCGCCAGAACCGGAGCCGTTGCCCGAGCCTGAGCCCGAGCCCGAGCCCACTGACGATGCTCCACCAAACGACGACGGATCCGCTCCCGAGGACGATCCCGCCGCCGACGAGGGATCCGCCGAAGCCGACGACGTCTGAGCAGCCCGACGGGCACGGCCGGCCTCTGGCGAACCAGGGCGGCCGAGGGGCCAGGCGCTCAGGCGAAGAAGCTGCGCGCCACGCCCAGCAGGTCGTCGCTCACGTACTTGAGCGAGGCCGTGGCCTCCGCCAGCGACACCCGCACCACCTCGCCGTCGCGGAACGCCACCATCTTGGCGAAGTCGCCGTCGTGGACGGCATCCATGGCGGCCACCCCGTACCAGGTCGACAGCACCCGGTCGAAGGCGCTGGGGGTGCCGCCGCGCTGGACGTGGCCCAGCACGGTGACCCGCGTCTCGAAGCCGGTGCGCCGCTCGATCTCGGCGGCGACCGTGGTGCCGATGCCGCCGAGGCGCTTGTGGCCGTAGCGGTCGATCTCGGGCTCGGCGACCTCCAGGGTTCCCGCGATGGGCAGGGCGCCTTCGGCCACGACCACGATCGACGCGTAGCGGCCCCGGCCGTGGCGCCGCTTCAGCGCATCGCACACCTCGGCGATGTCGAATGGGACCTCGGGCACCAGCGTGAAGGTCGCTCCCCCGGCGATCCCCGCCCAGGTGGCGATGTGGCCCACGTGGCGGCCCATGACCTCCACCACCATCACCCGGTCGTGGCTCTCGGCGGTGGTGTGCAGCCGGTCGATGGCGTCGCTGGCGATCTGCACGGCGGTGTCGAAGCCGAAGGTCCGCTCGGTGGCGCCGATGTCGTTGTCGATGGTCTTGGGCACGCCCACCAGCGGCACGCCCCGCAGCGACACCTGGTGAGCAGCCGACAGGGTGCCCTCGCCGCCGATCACGATCAGGGCGTCGACCTCGCGGCGGGCCATTGTGTCGGCGAGGCGCGCCATGCCGTCGGCGTGCATGAACGGCTGGTCGCGGCTGGTGCCGATGACGGTGCCGCCGCGGGGCAGGATGCCCCGGCACGACTCCACGGTTAGCTCGACGCAGCGGTCCTCTAGCAGGCCGCGCCAGCCGTCGAGGAAGCCGAGCACCTCGACGCCGTAATGGCGCTCGGCCTTGCGCACCACGCCGCGGATCACAGCGTTCAGGCCTGGGCAGTCGCCTCCGCCGGTGAGCACGCCGACACGCATCGTTCTCCTCGCATCATTTTGCTCGCAGGACGCTCAGACCCTAGCGATTAGCCTCGCCGCCCATGGGGGTGGTGATCGCAATCGACGCCGGCACCAGCGGGGTGCGCTCGGCGGCGGTCGACTCCGAGGGCAGGCCTGCGGGCTTCGCCTACCGCGAGTTCGCCCAGCACTTCCCCCGCCCCGGCTGGGTCGAGCACGACGCGACGGAGATCCTCGACGCCACCTGCGCCACCCTCGCCGAGCTGGCCGGCGCCCTCGACGAGCCGGTCGCCGCCATCGGCATCACCAACCAGCGCGAGACGACCGTGGTCTGGGACCGGGTGTCGGGCCGGCCCGCCTGCCGGGCGATCGTCTGGCAGGACCGGCGCACCGCCGCCCGCTGCGACGAGCTCGCCGAGGCAGGCCATGGCGACCTGGTGCGCAACACCACGGGGCTGGTGCTCGACCCGTACTTCTCGGGCACCAAGCTGGAGTGGCTGCTGCGCGAAGGGGGCCTCGGCGGGGCCGAGAGCCTGGTCTTCGGCACCGTCGACTCCTGGCTGATCTGGAACCTCTGCGGCGGCGTGCACGCAACGGATGTCACCAACGCCTCGCGCACCATGCTCTTCGACATCCGCAGCGGCGCCTGGAGCGACGAGATGTGCGAGCTGCTGGGGGTGCCTCAGGCGATGCTGCCCGAGGTGCGGGCGTCGTCTGGGCGCTTCGGCGTGACCACCGACGAGGCACCCGTCGGGGCGGGGATCCCGGTGAGCGGCGTGGCCGGCGATCAGCAGGCCGCGCTGTTCGGCCAGGCCTGCTTCGAGGTGGGTCAGGCCAAGAACACCTACGGGACCGGCTCGTTCGTGCTGATGAACGTCGGCAGCACCTGCCCCGAGCCCGCCGAGGGGCTGTTGACCACGGTCGCCTGGGCGCTGGACGGCGGGGGCGGGACCGAGACCGTCTACGCCTGTGAGGGCGCAATCCTGGCGACCGGCGCGGCGATCCAGTGGCTGCGCGACGGCCTCGGCATCATCGGCGCCGCAGCCGAGGTCGGTCCCCTGGCCGCTTCGGTCGCCGACAGCGCCGGCGTGGTCTTCGTGCCCGCTTTGACCGGGCTCGGCAGCCCCTGGTGGGACCCCCGTGCGCGGGGCACGATCCTTGGACTGACCCGCGGCGCCGGCCGGGCCGAGCTGGCACGCGCCGCGGTGGAGTCGATGGCCTTCGCCACCCGCGACGTGGTCGAGGCGATGTCGGCGGCCAGCGGCGTTGCGATCAGCGAGCTGCGCGTCGACGGCGGCGCATCGGTGATGGACCTGCTGCTGCAGATCCAGGCCGACCAGCTCGGCGTGCCCGTGGTCCGCTCGGCGGTTGCCGAGACCACCGCATTGGGCGCTGCCTATCTGGCCGGGCTGGCCGAGGGAGTCTGGGACTCGACGGCGGAGATAGCCGGGCTGTGGTCCCAAGGCGGTCGCTTCGATCCCGCAACCGACAGCGCCACAGCCGCCGCAGCCGACGCCGGCTACGCGGCCTGGCTGCGCGGCGTCCAGCGTTCCCGCGGCTGGGACGCCTAGGCCATCCCCGCTGCTTGTAGGCGACGCGGCGAGCCGCGGTGCCGGGCCCGCAGCAGGTTCAGGGCTTGCGGGCGTCTTCAGGCCGACAGGCGGTCCAGGCCGGCCCTGAGGTTGCGGATCGCCTGGCTGATGCGCTGCTCGTTCTCGATCAACGCGAAGCGCACGTGGCCCTCGCCGCCGGGCCCGAAGCCCACGCCGGGCGACAGGGCCACGTCGGTTTCGGTCACCAGCATCGAGGCGAACTCCACCGAGCCCATGTGCGCATAGGGCTCGGGTATCGGCGCCCATACGAACATGGTCCCCTTGGGCGGCTCCACCTCCCAGCCGATGCGGGCCAGGCCGCTGCAGAGGGCGTCGCGGCGGCTCTGGTACACAGCATTGACCTCGGCGGGGTGATCGGCGGCCTCGTTGAGGGTGACCGTGGCGGCGATCTGGATCGGCTGGAAGGTGCCGTAGTCGAGGTAGCTCTTGAGCTTGGCCAGAGCGGCGACGATCTCGGCGTTGCCGACCATGAAGGCGACCCGCCAGCCGGCCATCGAGAACGACTTGGTCATCGAGTACATCTCCACGGCCACGTCGATGGCGCCGTCGGCCTGCAGGATCGAGGGCGGCTGGTAGCCGTCGAAGCCGAGGTCCGCATAGGCGAAGTCGTGGACCACGACCACTTCGCGCTCGCGGGCGAAGTCGACCACGCGCTGCATGAACGACCGGTCCACGCAGGTGGTGGTCGGGTTGTGCGGGAACGACAGCACGATCACGCGGGGCCGCGGCCAGGAGTAGTCGAAGCGCTGGGTGAGGATCTCGAAGAAGTCGTCCTGGTCCGCGGTGAGCGGCGTCTCGCGCACGTTGGCCCCAGCGAACAACGGCGCGAAAAGGTGGATCGGGTACGACGGGGCGGGCACCAGCGCCGAGTCGCCGGGCGCCAGCAGCACCCACATGAGATGGCCGAAGCCCTCCTTGGCGCCGATGGTGTTGATCACCTCGCGCTCGGGGTCGAGCCGCACGCCGAACTTGCGCTCGTAGAGCGCGGCGGCCGCCTGGCGCAGCTTGGGCAGCCCGCGGCTGGCCGAGTAGCGATGGTTGCGGGGGTTGCGGGCGGCCTCGGCCAGCTTGTCGACGGCCACCGGCGGAGAGGGCAGGTCGGGGTTGCCGAACCCCAGGTCGACCACGTCCCGGCCTTCCCGGCGGGCCTGCACCTTCAGGGTGTCGATGATCGTGAACACATACGGCGGCAGGCCGTTGACGCGCCGGAACTCCACGGATCGAGACTAGGCCTCAGCCGCTCAGGCCACGGTGCTTTCGACGTGGCGGGTGAAGTCGTCGAGGGCGGTGCGCACGATGCGGGCCTCGGCCCGCCGCTTGACGAAGCCCGGCAGCGGCACCGACAGGTCCACCGCCAGGTGGTAGAGCACCTCGCAGGATCCGGGCTCGTCGGCGACCGGCAGGAATTCGTACTCGCCGTCGAGACGGCGCACGATGTCGCCGGACTTGAGGCGCCAGGCGAGCCGGCGGGGATTGGCCCCGTAGAAGTAGCGCAGGGTGTAGGTGGTGGATCGGCCCATGGCCGCGGCCCGGTACTCGACGTCGACTGCGCGGCCCTCGTCGTCGAGCGAGAGGATCCGGGCGGACTTGATGTCGGATGCCCATTGCGGGTAGCCGGCGAAGTCCACGGCGGCGGCGAAGCAGGCATCGGGCGGGGCCGCTACGACTGTGCGCTCTGTGGCTTGATCGACCATCTCAACTCGATTCCCGGCGACTCGCCGGGCGCTCTGCGACGGCGGGCTCTTGGCCGCTGCTTGTGAAGCTAGCAGTCCCGCTGCGGGTTGGGTCGCTGCTCGTCGGGCGGCTCGGGGCTGTGATTGCTCGGGCTCGGCTTGCGGGGCTCGAATACGCCGTGGCGGGCGCACCACAGGCCCATCATGGCGATGCCGAATGTGGGCACCAGGGTGGCGAAGGCCACCGCCGTGAAGACGCGGATGCCCGCCGCCGTGAGGCCCACCGCCACCTGAACTGCCAGCGCGCCGAGCAGCTCGCGGCGCACAACCGCCGGGGCGCTGCCCGCTCCGAAGAACAGGCCGCCGATGCCGATGGTCTCGGCGCGGCTGCGCTCCACGGCACGGGCGAAGGCCATGAGCATCCCGATCACGCCCGCCGCGAACAGCGTCAGCGAGACCGCCACCAGAGGCCCGCTGAGCCGCTCGGGGTCGATCACCGCTGCGATCGCCGCGGCCACGAAGACCGCGGTGCACCAGCGGCTGACGCGCAGCAGGCCGCCGCCGGGGCCTTCGGGCGGCTTCACGACGCCGCCATGGAGTCGATGGCCGCGGCCAGGCGGGCGGCCAGGAGGTCATAGGAGTACTCGGCCTCGGCTCGTTCACGGGAGCGGCGGCCCATCGCAGCACGGCCGGCGTCGTCGGCGAGCAGGTCGCAGACGGCTGCGGCCACGGCGGAGGCGTCGCGTGGGTCGTCGAGGACTGTGCCGGTCTCGCCGTGGGCCACCGCGTCGGTTGCCCCGCCGCTGCGCCCCGCCACCACGGGCACGCCTGCGGCCGCGGCCTCCACGAAGACGATCCCGAAGCCCTCCTGCTCCAGCCCTCCCCAGCGGTCGTAGCACAGCATGGCGAAGACGTCCGCGGATCCGTAGAGGTCCGCCAGGTAGTCCTCGGGCACCCGGCCCAGCAGCCTCACCGGCGCATCGAGCTCGTCGATGAGGCGTCGCAGGCGGCGCTGGTCGCGGCCGGTCCCGGCAATGGCCACCACCGCGTCGGGGTGTCGGCGGCGGATCTCAGGCGCAGCCCGGACCAGGGTGTCCATGCCCTTGCGGGGGATCAGCCTCGACACCGACAGCACCAGCGGCGCATCGGGGTCGAGGCCCAGGCGCAGGCGGGCTTCGCGGCGCTCGCCGGCCGCGAGCGGCCTGAAGCGCTCCAGGTCTACCCCGGGCGGGATGACCGTGATCGGCGGCGCGCCCGGCATGGCGCGCTGCGCCTCGGCTGCGGGATACGCGCCTGCCGCGATCACGCCTGAGGCGCCGCCGAGCACCCGCCTCAACAACCCCCGTGCCAGCGGCAGCCTGGCCGGTATCGCCGCCTCTGCGCCGTGCAGGATCACCCCGTAGGGGCGGCTCAGATGCGGGCCGATCAGCCCGGCCGGCAGCGCCGGGTCGATCAGCACCAGCTCGGCGTCGTGCTCGGCGGCGAGGCGCTCGACTCGCCGCACCAGCAGCGGGTGCGGCGCCAGCCAGAACTCGCGGCTGCGGATCACCTCCAGGCCGTGGCCAGCGTCGAAGGCCGCTGCGCGGGCATACGGCGTCGTGTGGACGGCGAAGTCGTCTGCCGGCAGGCGCCGCCAGAGCTCGAAGAGGTAGTTCTGGATGCCGCCGACCTTGGGCGGGAAGTCGTTGGTGACGAGCAGGTGGCGGGCCACGGCGCCGTCAGGCCCGCGCCAGCTCGAGTTGCACCTGCGAGTCGGGGTCGCTGTGCACGGCGGCGCAGAGACGCTCCAGGCCGAGCCGGCGGGCCGCCCACACGGCATGGGAGCGCACGATCGGGCTGGGATGCGCCAGCGCCTCGCGCAGCACGCGCTGCACGTCGGCGTCGTCGCCGGAGCCGATGTTGGCGAGCACCACCAGGGCGTTGCGGCGCAGATAAACGGGGTCGCGCCGGGCCACGTACCAGCGCCCGAAGCGTGCCATCAGGGCCTCGTCGTCCAGGTCGAGCATCTCGATCACATCGACACGGGAGCCGAGTGCAGTGCTAGTGTCGGCGTCGGGGAGCAGCCCGACTACCTCCTGTTTCCGGTTGACCAGGGGGGCTGCTCCCCCATTGGCGTGGGGCGTCCCAGCCGAGTCGTTCACTGCTCTGGCCGCTCGCGCCCGGTTCGGAGGGCACACGTCCTGGCAGTCGTCGCAGCCGTAGATGCGATCCCCGAGCGCCTCGCGGTACTGCACGGGAAAGACCCCCTCGGCCTGCAGCAGCCAGGCCAGGCAGCGGTTGGCGTCCACGGTGCCCGGGGCCACGATGGCACCCGTGGGGCAGCCCGCCATGCAGGCGCTGCAGGCCCCGCAGCCGTCGGCAAGCGGTGATTGGCCTTCGGGCAGCGCGATCTCGGCGTCGGTCATCACCGAGCCCAGCACGACCATGCTGCCCAGCCCCGGCACCAGGATGTTGCTGCTCTTGCCCCACCAGCCGAGCCCTGCGCGGTGCGCGGCGGCACGGTCCACGAGGTTGTTCTCATCCGCGAGCACCACTGCGCGATGCCCCTCGGCTCGGATCCGCTCGGCGATCACCGTCAGCGCCGCTCGCAGCGCGGCGTAGTGGTCCTCGGCTGCGTAGGCAGCCACCCTGGCAGTGGGCCTGCGGGGACTGCCCACCGCACGGCTGACCGCCGGGTCGCCCGCGCCGCTGCGGCCGGGACCGCCGGCGGGGCTTGGCGACCGGGCGCCTGCAAACGCATAGGCGCCGACGACGAGCGTGCGGGCATCGGCGAGGGTGCGGCTCGGGTCGGTCGAGCGGGCCGGGTTGCGGTAGGTGAACTGCATGCCGGCGTGCAGTCCCTCGCCGCGGCGGCGCTCGAGCTCCACCCGCACCTCGCCGAACGGCTCGGCGGTGGTCGCTCCCACTGCTGTGAGCCCTGCGTCGATGCCCACCGCCCGCAGCGCTTGCAGATCCAGGGTCATCGCTTCGCCGGCGTCATGGCCTCAGCCAAAGGCGATGAGGTCGTCGAGCTTGGCCTGCGCCCGGCCGTCGTCGATGGCTGCCAGCGCCGCGGCCACTCCGATGCCGAGGTCGTCTGCCAGGCCTGCTGCCCAGAGCCCGGCCCCGGCGTTGAGCGCCACGATCCCGCGTGCGGCCACGTGCTCGCCTGCCAGCACACGCCGGGCGATCACCGCGTTGGCGGCCGCGTCGCCGCCGGCCAGGTCGTGTTCGCTCACCCTGGCCAGGCCGAGCTGCTCGGCGTCGAGCTGCCACTCGGTGATCTCGTCGTCGACCAGCATCAGCAGGCGCGACGGTCCGCTTGTGGTCAGCTCGTCGAGCCCGCCGAAGCCGTTGACCACCAGCGAGCGCAGCGACCCGGTGCGGCGCAACACCTCGGCCATCTTGGCCGCCAGCGACCAGTCGGCAATGCCGACCACCTGGCGGACCAGGCGGCCCGGGTGCGACAGCGGCCCCAAGACGTTGAAGACCGTGGGCACTCCCAGCTCGGCGCGGACCGGGCCGACGTGGCGCATCGCCGGGTGAAAGGCACGGGCGAAGGCGAAGCCGATGCCGACCTCGCGGACCTGCCGTGCCAGCGTGGCGGGATCCACGGAGACGTCCACGCCGAGGGCTTCGAGCAGGTCGAAGCTGCCCGATGTGGACGACGCCTTGCGGTTGCCGTGCTTGCAGACCGTCGCGCCGGCGCCGGATGCCACGAAGGCGGCCATGGTGGACACGTTGAGGGCGTGCCGTCGGCGGCTCGGCGCCCCGCCCACGCCCACGATGTCGATGGTGTCGGCGGGCACCTCCAGCGGCGTGGCGGCGTCGAGCATGGCGGCCTGCAGCCCGGCGAGCTCCTCGACGGTCTCGCCCTTGAGGCCGATGCCGAAGATGAACGCCGCGATCTGGGCGTCGCCGGCCTCTCCGGCCAGGATTGCGCCCAGCACGGCCCGACATTGTTCGGCGGACAGATCCTGGCGGGCCTTCAGGGCGCTGAGAATCTGCGGCCAGCCGCCGTGGTCCTCGATGCCGCTCATGGCCCCGCGGGCGGCGCGGGCTGGACGCGGCCCAATGGGCAGGCGACCCGTGTGCGGTCGTGCTGCGACGCGGCGGGCTTGTCCATCAACGTCGATTCTACGCCTGCGCCGTTTGCGGTGGCCGCAGGCGGCCCGGCGCGGCACACTGGTGGCGACGGGGAGTCGTCCGGATGGCCGCGGCCCGCTTCGGCGGGCTGAGGAAAGTCGGGACTCCACAGGACAGGGCGCTGGCACAGCCAGTCGAGGCGACTCGCAGGAAAGTGCAACAGAGAGCAGACCGCCGGACGGCCCGCCGTCCGGCAAGGGTGAAACGGTGCGGTAAGAGCGCACCAGCATCCCGGGCGACCGGGATGGCTAGGCAAACCCCGCCCGGAGCAAGATCAAGCAGGGAGAGGGCGGTCCGTCCGCAGGCACTCCCGGGTAGATCGCAAAGATGGATGGTCATCCAGGGCCGGCCGCACCGGCCGGCCCGGACAGAATCCCGCTTACAGGCCGGCTCCCCGTCGCAGGCGCACCGCCCGCTCGGCTCGCTCAGCCGGCTAGGCCAGGCTGCCCGCCCGCTCGGCCGAGACGGACGCGCCCAGCTCAGGCGAGGCTGCCCAGATGGGCTGTCTCGTTCCAGCTTCGCAGGCTCGGGGCCGGCCCGGCCACCGAGATGCGACAGATCGAGGCCTGGGCCACATAGCTGCGCCAGCTGATCTCGATGCCAACGCCGAGCGCCCAGGCGAGCGCCGCCTTGATCGGCGACACATGGCTGACCAGCACCACGTCGGATTCTGCGGCCTCGGCGGCCACCTCGTCGAGCAGCTCCCACACTCGGGCCGCCAGACTGTCGTGGCTCTCGCCGCCCCGAGGCGCCCACGAGGTGTCGCTGCGCCAGCGCTCCCAGGTGGCCGCGGGCACCTCGCCCAGCGGCACGCCTTCCAGCTCGCCGTAGGCGATCTCGGCGATGCGCCCGTCCACCGCGTGATCCGCGGCGACGGCCTCGGCGGTCTGGCGACAGCGCGACAGCGGGCTCGAGATCACCCTGGCATCGTCGGGCAGCGCCGCCGCCAGAGCCGCGGCCTGGGCGACGCCGTGATCGTCGAGAGGCTCGTCGCTGCGACCGAGCAGCCTGTGCGCGGCGTTGCCGGCGGTACGCCCGTGGCGGACCACGATCAGCACGGTGCGGGCGCCTCGCTCACTCGCCCGGTCGCGGTCGGCCACGTCGCCGCATGCGGTCTCTTGGCAGGCGACCCTGGGCGAGCAGCGCCTGACGATGCTCAGGGCGGTCCAGCTCGAAGCGCTGCCACAGCCACGCCAGCACGGCGATGCCGACCAGCTCCAGCGCGGCCAGCACCCAAAACGGGCGGTCGTATGCCGGGAACAGCGAGCCGAGATCGGGGCCGGACCCGAAGAACGGCCCGCCGGCACCGTCGTCGGCGCCCAGCAGAGGCCACCAGAACAGGGTCTGGTTGATCCACACGCCGCCTGCCACCAGGAACACCAGTGTGCCGATCGGCAGCCCCAGCAGGCGCCGCCGCCAAAGCCTGCGGCCGAGCGTGGCCGCCATCACCGCCGCCAGCAGCACAACCGAGCCCGTCAGGGTGTGCAGCAGCCTCGATCCGGCGATGAACGCCTCTGCCAGCGGCAGCACCGCGCCCGCCGCCACGAAGCGGTAGTCGAATGCCGGGCTGTCGAATACGAACAGCACGATGCACACAGCGACGGCGATGAACCAGAAGAACACGGCTCAGCTCAGCGCAGCACCATGCGGCCGCATTCGCCGCAACTCTGCACCGAGCCCGCCTCTGTGCGATGGATGCGGTCGGCTTCCACGGCGGGCATGCTCGACGGGCAGCCGACGCAGTTGCCGCCGGCGAAACTCACCACGGCGTCGCCCACGAAGTCGTCGGCCAGCCAGGCCCTGAGCTTCTCGTACTCGCCGAGCAGGGACTCCTCGACCCGCCCCGCGGCCTCGTGACGCTCGGCTTCGCACCCTGTGAGCCGCTCGTCGATCTCGGCTTCGGCGGAGGCCAGCTCGCCGCTGAGCTCGATGATGCGGCCGTCGAGGCCCGCACGCTCGGTTTCCAGTGCGGCGAGGCGGGCCGCGATCTCCTCGCCTTCGCCCATTGCCTCCAGCGCCTTGTCCTCAAGGTCGCTCTGGCGGCGGCGCAGCCCCTTGATCTCTCGCTGCAGGGCCTGCAGGTCGCCGGCCGCGCTGATCTCACCGGAGTAGAGGCGCTGCTCGTCGAGATCGGCCCGCTCGGAGACCAGCGTCGCCTCGTCCTCGAAGCGCTTGGCACGCGAGGTCGCCTCCAGGCGGGCGCCGCCGAAGGCCTCGATCTCGGCGCCGAGCCTGTCACGGTCTGTGCCCGCCGAAGCCAGATCGGCGCGCTGCTCGAGATGCTCGCGGCGGTGGCGCAGTCGTCGGGCCTCGATGTCGAGGCGCTGGATCGCCAGGAGGTCGTCGTGGCTTGCGCCGCTCATCGAAGGCTCCGAATGGTCATCTGAGCATCATGGCCTCTGGGGGAGCGTGCTTGCAGGCACGGGAGGCGAGAGCGGCGACCTCTCGTCGCTCGAGCCGGTCCCGGGAGTCGATGCCTCTGACGTTCTGGGCTGCGTGGTGCTCGGCGCCGTGGGCAGCGTCGTCGGCGTCGTGCCGTCGTCGGGCAGCGTCGTCGGCGTCGTGCTGTCGGGCAGGGTTGTCGCGGTCAGGTCTCCGGGCACCGTCGTCGGCGTCTCGCCGTCGGGCGGGATGGCGTCTTCGGGCAGCGTCGTGGTGGTGGTCGTGGTCGTCGTCGTCGGCGGCGTGCACTCCAGGACGATCGACCTGGAGCTGCCGTACACCGGCTCGTACAGCTTCGGACACCCCGACAGGCCCTTGTCGAACTCGTACTCCGACAGCTCAGGGTCGCACCAGTCGGGCTCGCCGTCCTCGTCGGTGTCCACCGCGGCTGCCTCGTCGTCGGGACCGCAGAAGCTCTCGATCAGCTCCTCGTAGTCGTCCTCCTCCTGGTCGGTGCGCAGGAAGCGGCCGCCGCCCGGCCTGGCGGGATCGGTGAACGACCGCGGCTCGCGGGTCTCGTGGTAGGCCGTGTTGAAGTGCCCCCAGACCTGTGCGGGGATCGAGCCGCCCGTCACCGTCCTGAAGCCCGACACGTTGCGCATCTCGATCTGCTCGTCGGGATTGCCGATCCACACCGCAGTCGAGAGATAAGGCGTGAAGCCGACGAACCAGGCGTCGTAGAAGTCCTGGCCGGTGCCGGTCTTGCCGGCCGCCTCCTGGTTGCGCAGCTTGGCCCGCTGTCCGGTGCCGGCGCGCACGTTTGCCTCCAGCATCCAGGCGACCAGGCGGGCCGACCGTTCGGAGATGGCGCGCTCGGGCTGCGGGAGGTTCTCCAACAAGACGTTGCCGTCTGCGTCCTCGACCCTCTCGATGAAGACGGGATCCACCTTCAGGCCGTCGTTGGGGAGCGTGGCATAGGCGTTTGCCATGTCGAGGGGGGTGACGTCCTTGGGGCCCAGCGGCATCGACAGCGGCAGGTCCGAGAGATCGGTGGTGATGCCCATGGCATTGGCCGCGTTGGCCACATTCGCCAGGCCGACGATGATGCCGAGCCGCACGAAGGCGCAGTTCGACGATCTCAGCGTCTGTCCGCGGATGCTGCTGACCGAGCCCTCGCCGCCGCCGAAGTTGCTGACGCGATAGGGGTTCGGGAAGCCGTTGGGATTGCGGAACGTGCAATGGCCGACGCCGTTGATGATGTCGTAGGGCCCGATGCCCTTCTCCATGGCCGCGGCCAGCACGAACGTCTTGAAGGCCGACCCCGTGGGCCTGCCCTTCTGGGTGGCGATGTTGAATTCGAAGCTGTCGAATCCCGGACCGCCGATCAGCGCCCGCACCTTGCCGGTGCCCGGCTCCACTGCGGCCAGGGCGATGGCGAAGTTGCGCTCGTCGTCGGGCAGGTACTCGGCCACGGCTGCCTCGGCCTGGGCCTGGGCGATCGGGTCGTAGGTGGTGTAGACCCGCAGGCCGTTGGCGAACAGCGCCTCGGTGCGCTCCTCGCGGGTCTCGCCGAGGCGCTCGTCGTCGAGCAGGCGACGACGCACCTCCTCGATGAAGTAGTTCGTCGGCTCCCACTCCGCCGGCACCTGACGCTCCGTGGGCAGCGGCACGTCGTTGTAGGCGTCGTGCTGCCACTGGCGGATGAAGCCCTGGTCCAGCAGCGCCGCCAGGACGATGGCCCGGCGGTTGGCGGCATCCCGGGGATGACGGGTTGGGTCGGCGGCCGCGGGATTGGCGATCAGCCCTGCCAGCAGGGCTGACTGGGCCCAGTCGAGATCCGCCGCGTCCTCCCCGAAGTACACCTCGGCGGCGGCACGCACGCCATAGGCCCCGGCCCCGAAGTAGACGGTGTTGAGATAGGCCTCGAGGATCTCCTCCTTGCTGAGCTGGTCCTCCAGGCGCATCGCCATCGCCGCCTCGGGGATCTTGCGGTCCAGGTTGAGATCGCCGCCGACGACGACGTTCTTGATGAGCTGCTGGGTGATCGTCGAGCCGCCCTGCTCGATGCCGCCCGCGCTGACGTTTTGCATGAAGGCGCGGCCGATCGCCTCGGCGTCCACACCGTGGTGGTTCCAGAAGCCCTTGTCCTCCACAGCGATCACCGCATTGACCAGCTCGTCGGCTATCTCGTCGAGCGGTGCGTACTCGCGGTTCTCCACGTCGTAGAGCACGTCGAACTCGTTGCCGTAGGCGTCGTAGACCGTGGAGCGCTCGCGCAGCTCGCCGAGGTCGATCAGAGCAGACGAGGACTGGTTGGCGGAGATGAACTCGCCTAGCCGGGGCGCCAGGGCAGCCACGGAGAAGGCGAGCGCGACTCCCCCGCCGACGAGGATGGTGCCCAGGCTGAGGGACCGCACGACCATCCGTGCAAGCCCGAGGATGCTGCCCACGCCTGCAACCTACCGCGCCCGGCCGGCTCTCTGATCGGGTTTGGCCCGTCCTGTGCGTGGCAACGACGCTCAGGCGGCGCAGCTCGGCGGACGAGCTCCGGTGATGCCTCTCAGAGCTTGGTGTGGTCCCAGCTGATAACGGCGCTCGGCTCGGTGATCACCGCGGTCCGCTTGGCGGCCATCGCCTCGGCGGCCTGCGACAGCATCTCGGGGGGCAGGTCGGGGTTGTTGCGCTCCATGACCGCCAAGGCCAGCGGATGCACCTCGGCCGGGTCGCTCGTGAGCCTGGCCGTGCCCTTGATCATCACGCCGCGCAGGGTCTCATAGGTCAGGCCGTCTTCGAGGAGCAGGGTGATCCGAGGGTCGCGCTGGAGGTTCTTGATCTTCTGGCTCTTGGTGTAGGTCTCGAACACCACCCGGCCGTCTACCACTGCGAACCACAGCGTTGAGAGGTGAACGCTGCCGTCTCGCTCGACGGTGCCTACCTGCAGGCTCTTCTGGGCCTCGATGAAGGCCTCCACCTCGGCGTGGGTCATGCGGATCGCGGCTCTGCGGTTGGCGCTCACTGTGTGCTTCTCCCCTGGTCCCGGCTGTCGGCCCAGGGTAGTGAGCGCCCCGGGCTGCCTTGAAGTCCTGTGCCCGCTTCATGGCCGCGGCCGCCCGGCGCATACGATCCGCACGTGAGCCAAGCACCCGCAGCGCAGCCGGCAGGCGAGATCGTCTTTGCTTGCGCGCCCACGGACTGCACCCTGGTGTCCGTGGAGGTGGCTGTCGGCGACCGGGTGGCCGCCGGCGCTGCTGTGGCCGTGGTGGAGATGATGAAGATCGAGCACCTGGTAACGGCACCGCAGGCCGGCACGGTCGCGGCTGTCTGCGTCGAGCCAGGCGAGGTGGTCGCCAAGGGCGCCGAGCTGGTGGCCATCGAGGTCGCCGTCGCCGATGCACCCGTCGCTGCCGACGCCGAGACCGCGGCCCAGACCGCTGCCGCTCAGTCCGACGCCGCCGGCACCGAGGATTCCCCCGCCCGCAGCGCTGCGAAGCCCGTCGCATCCACCGCCGACGAACCCGCCGCCCGCGGCGACGAGCGCGCTGATCTCGCCGAGCTGGCCCAGCGACGCAGCCTGCTCGAAGACGCCGCCCGGCCCGACGCCATCGCCAGGGTCCACGCCCGCGGCCGGCGCAGCGCCCGCGAGAACCTTGCCGACCTGGTGGACCCCGGCTCCTTCGAGGAGTACGGCCGCTTCATGTTCGCCGCCCAGACCCGGCGCCGCGATCGCCACGACCTGATGGTCAACACCGTCGGCGACGGCATCGTCGGCGGCCTGGCCACGATCAACGCCGCGGACTTCGGCGACGCCGCGGCCTGCGCGGTGATGTCCTATGACTACACGGTGCTGGCCGGCACCCAGGGGTTCCGCGGCCACGAGAAGAAGGACCGCCTGCTGGAGGTGGTCGACCGGCTCCGCTGCCCGGTGGTGCTGTTCGCCGAGGGCGGAGGCGGGCGGCCAGGCGACACCGACCAGTCGGCGCTGGCGGGCCTGCATCTGATGTCGTTCGCCTGGATGAGCCGGCTCAGCGGGCGGGTGCCCACGGTTGCGATCGTGTCGGGCCGCTGCTTCGCGGGCAACGCCGCGCTGGTGGCGGTGTGCGACCTGATCGTGGCCACCCCCGACGCCAACCTTGGCATGGCCGGGCCGGCCATGATCGAAGGCGGCGGGCTCGGCGTGTATGCACCAGAGGAGATCGGGCCGGTCGGCGTGCAGACCGCCAACGGCGTGATCGACGTGCTGGCCGAAGACGAGGCCCAGGCCGTGGCCGTGACCCGCAAGTACCTGGCCTACTTCCAGGGCTCGTATCACGACTGGCAGGCGCATCCCCAGGACGAGCTGCGCAGCATCGTCCCCGAGAACCGCAAGCGCGCCTACGACGTGCGCCGGGTGGTGGAGCTGCTCTGCGACGTGGGCTCGACCCTGGAGCTGCGCCCGGACTTCGGGGGCTCGGTGGTGACCGTGCTGGGCCGCCTGGCCGGCCGGCCTGTGGGGATCCTGGCCAACGACCCGCTGCACCTCGGCGGTGCGGTCGACGACGAAAGCGCCCGGAGCGCGGCCCGCTTCATGCGGCTCTGCGACGCCTTCGGCCTGCCGCTGGTCACGCTGTGCGACACGCCGGGCTTCATGGTCGGCCCCGAGGCCGAGCGCTCGGGGCAGGTGCGCAGCTTCGGCGACATGTTCACGACCGGCGCTGCGCTGCGCGTGCCGACCGCGGCGGTGGTGCTGCGCAAGGCCGTCGGGCTCGGCGCGATGGCCATGGTGGGCGGCTCGTTCCACGCCAACCTGCTGTCGGTCGCCTGGCCGACCGGCGAGTTCAGCGGCATGGGGATCGAGGGTGCGGTCACGCTGGGCGCCCGCCGCCGGCTGGAGGCGGTCGACGATCCCGACGAGCGCCAGGCGCTGTGGGAGCGGCTGGTGGCTGAGATGTACGAGGGCTCCAAGGCGCTCAACGCAGCCGTGCACGGCGAGATAGACGACGTGATCGACCCGGCGGAGACCCGGGAGCGCCTGATCGCCTTGCTGCGCGCCTCGGGCTCTGCCGCGGACGGCCGCGGCGGCGGGCCCGCCGGCTAGCGGCTGCGCCTGCGGCCGCTGCGGCGACGACCCCCGCCTGCGGGCTGTCGCTCGCCCGGCGTGGCGCGCTCTGGCGCAGCGGCTTCGATGTCGGGCGGCTCCACGGCGCCGTCGAGCACCGCCCGGATCGCCGCGATGTGCGCCGGCGTGTTGCCGCAGCAGCCGCCGATAACAGCCACCCCGGCGCTGCGCACCCGATGGGCGTGCGCTGCCATCGCCTCGGGCGTGCCGTCGTAGACCAGCTCGCTGCCCTCCCATCGGGGTATGCCCGCGTTGGCCTTGGCCACCACCGGTACGCCCCCGGCAGCGGCACGGATCTCGGCCAGGGCGGCCTCGGTGTCGGCGAGGTTGTTGCCGCAGTTGGCGCCGATGCCGGCCGCGCCCAGCTCGACGAGCCGTGAGCCGGCATCGCTGCCGGTGACGCCCATCATGGTGCGCCCGGCCGTGTCGAAGCTCATGGTCACCACCACCGGCAGGTCCGTCACCGAGCCGATGCCACAGACAGCAGTCTCGACCTCTTCCAGGGCGCTCATCGTCTCCACCCAGGCCAGGTCGGCGCCGCCCTCGGCGAGCCCGCGCGCCTGCTCGGCGAAAGACTCGGCCGCCTGCTCCGCGCTCAGCGTGCCCAGCGGCGCCAGCAGCTCGCCGGTCGGGCCGATCGAGCCCGCGACCAGCACCCGCCGGCCGGAGCCGTCAGCGGCGCTGCGGGCGTGGGCCGCGGCCCTGGCGTTGATCTCGGCGACCCTGGCGTCGAGGCCGTGCAGCCTCAGCCGGTGGCGGTTGGCACCAAAGGTGTTGGTCAGCACGATGTCGGCGCCGACCTCCAGGTAGCTCCGGTGCAGGCCCAGCACCGCCTCGGGCTGGTCGAGGTTCATGCGCTCGGGCGCGTCGCCGGGCTTGAGGCCGCGCGCGAACAGCTCGGTGCCGGTGCCGCCGTCGATCACCAGGTGGCCGCGTTCGGCGACCAGCTCGGCCAGCACGTTGCGCTTGAGCGTCTCGATCATGCAGGCGCGACGCTAACCGCCTAAAGCGGCCCCCGTCCGCCGATGCAGGGTCGGTGCAACCGGCCTCGCCCGCCCCGCCGAGCGACCCGGCTAGGCCTGTTCGCGGTCTCGCAGCTCGCGGCGCAGGATCTTGCCGCTGGCGCTCTTTGGGATCGCCTCGATCTCCTCCAGCAGGCGGATCTGCTTGTAGGAGACGAGGTGCTCGCCCACGAACTCCTGCAGTTCCCGCAGCGTCAGCGCCGCCCCGGGCGCCAGCACCACGAAGGCCTTGGGCAGCTCCCCTGCCTCGAGGTCCTCCACCCCGATCACGGCCACGTCGGACACCGCCGGGTGCGAGACGATCAGCGCCTCGAGTTCGGCGGGCGGCACCTGGAAGCCCTTGTACTTGATCAGCTCCTTGATGCGGTCGACGATCGAGTAATGGCCCTCGTCGTCGAGGATGGCCACGTCGCCGGTGTGCAGCCAGCCGTCGGCGTCGAGGGTCTCGGCGGTGGCCTCGGGGTTGTTGAGGTAGCCCTTCATCACCATCGGGCCGCGCACCCACAGCTCGCCGCGCTCGCCGACCGGCTGATCGGCGCCGGTGACGGGATCGACGATGCGGCACTCCACGTTGGAGATCGCCATGCCGCTGGTCCCGGGCCGGTTGACGCCCTCGGGGGTGGCGTGGCTCACCGGGCTCATCTCGGTCATGCCGTAGCCCTGCACGATCTCACAGCCCACCCGATCGGAGGCCTCAACCTGCAGCTCCGCGCCCAGCGGGGCCGCCCCCGAGAAGATCTGGCGCAGCGACGACAGGTCGTAGTCGTCCACGATCGGCGCCTTGGCCAGGCCCAGCACCATCGGCGGCACCGCGAAGAAGCGGGTCACCCCCTCGCTCTGGATCAGCCCCAGGGCCTCAGCCATGTCGAAGCGGGCCATGGTGAGCACGGCCGCGCCGTTGGCGAGCATGCCGTTGAGCAGCACCTGCATGCCGTAGATGTGGAAGAACGGCAGCGCCGCCAGGCCGATCTCGCCCGGCCCGTAGCTGAGCACGTGCTTCATCTGGCAGATGTTGGACACCAGGTTGCGGTGGGTGAGCATCACGCCCTTGGGCAGGCCGGTGGTGCCCGAGGAGTACGGCAGCACCATCACGTCGGAGTGCACGTTCACCGGGACCTGATCGATCGGGTTGCCCATCAGCTCGGCGAGCGGGGTCGCCCCCTGGGCTGTTTCGGCGTGGCCGATCACCACCACCTCGCTCACCTCGGTGCCCTCGACCGCCTCCAGCGCGGTGGGCAGGAACATCGGGATCGTGATCAGCATCTCGGCGCCGGCGTCGTTGAGCTGGAAGCGGACCTCCTCTGCGCCGTAGGTGGGGTTGATCGTGGTCAGCGTGGCCGCGGCGGTGGCCACGGCGTGGAACACCACTGCGTACTCGGGCATGTTGGGCGCCATCAGGCCCACGCAGCGGCCCGGCCCGTAGCCGCGGCTCGCCAGGCCCCCGGCCAGGCTTCGCACCGAGTCGCGCAGCTCGGCGAAGCTGTAGCGGCTCTGGGCGCCGTCGTAGATCGCCAGTGCGCCGGGGGTGTCGTCCGCGGGGGCCAGCACGTGCTCGGCGATCGAGACTTCCGGGATGGCCACGTCTGCGAAGGTGCTGCGGTGGATGGTGGTCACGGATGCTCCTTGGACTGGTGCGCCGGGGCGCTTTGTGCCATGTGAGGTTGTGCCATGCGGCTCGCCTGCATTCGGCGCGGCAGCGTAGCGCAGCCGGCCGGGGCCTTCGATTGCTCCCGCGGCCCGCCGCGGCTGTCGGCATCCGTCGCGGGCGACCGTTGACCTGACCGCCGGGCCGGACCTAGGATCGGCTGCATGGCATACGCCGTGAGACGCCTCTGGCGGGAGTTCCTCGCCCAGACATCGGCTCGTCGCTCGCGCCGCGGCTCGCCGCGGTTCCGCTCGGCACGGCACATCATCGGCCCCACCGGCAACATGTTCTCGCGCGGCTGGGACCGCTACGCCGAGGGCGCCGATGCCTTCAACAAGTCCTTCGAGCCGAAGATCCCGCCGTCGATTCACATCTCGCACCGCGACTCGGTGCGCCGCCGCCCTGCAGTGCCTCTCTGCGAGCGCTGCGTGGAGGACTGGGACGCCGACGTCAGCTACACCGACCCCTACGACGAGCTCGGCGACGACCTCCGCGGCACGCCCAAGCCCAAGCGCAAACGCAGACGCGGTCGCTGAAACAGCGTTGCTGCGGCGTTACCGTCGCAGCCGATGAACTTCGCCGAACAGGCCGCGGACGAGGGCGCAGACAAGGCCGACAACGAGTCAGCGGATGCCATCGCCCCCTGGGACGGGCGGCGGGTGCCGGTCACCTTGCTCGGCGGCTATCTCGGCGCGGGCAAGACCACCCTGCTGAACGAGCTGCTGCGCGTTGCCGACCGCCCGCTGACGGTGCTGGTCAACGACGTGGGCGAGGTCAACATCGACGCCGCCCTGGTGCGCCAGCGCAGCAGCGACACGATCGAGCTGACCGACGGCTGCGTGTGCTGCTCCATCGCCGGCAGCCTGGCGGCGACGCTCGACGGGCTGCGGGCCCGGCCCGAGCCGCCGGACCATCTGCTGATAGAGCTGAGCGGCGTGGCCGACCCGAGCCGGGTGGCGGGCCTGGCGGACTCCGACGGTTTCCGCCTCGACTCGGTGGTGGTGCTGGTCGACGCCTCGAGCCTGCGCTCCCAGCTCGCAGACCCGCTGCAGGCGGCGCTGGTGAGCCGCCAGATCGCCTCGGGGGATGTGGCGCTGGTGACCAAGGCCGACCTCGCCGACCCCGAGACGGTCGCCGATGCGATCGAGCGAGTGCGGCGGATCGCTGCCGATCTGGAGGTGATCGTGCTCGACGGCAGCCAGGCGCCCGCGGCGCTGCTGGATCTCGCCACGCGCCGCCCAGGGGGCGTGGCGGCCACCGCCGAGCCGAGCCTCTTCGACCCACACGAGGTTTCTTCTGTGGCGCTTCCCGAGAGGATCGGGACGGCAGATCTGGAGGCTCTGCTCGACAGCCTCGGCCCCGGCGTGGTGCGTGTCAAGGGCATCGCCGTGGACCCCGCCGGCCGGCGGATGCTGGTGCAGCAGGTCGGCAGGCGGCGGCGCATCTCGGCGCTGCCCCACGCCGAGGATCAGCCCGGCACCGACCTCGTCGTCGTCACCCTCAGGAGCCGCTGACCCGCTGCGGGGCCGGCCCGACTGCGGGATCGTCCGGGCTTGCTCAGGTGCCGCTGAGGGCGCCGTTCACCTCCGCGAAGCGGTCCATCCCCTGGCTGCCGTCGGCCTGCACCACCACGTAGCTGAAGCCCCAGCGCTCACGGCGGGCCTGCAGGGTCTCCACGATCTCCGAGACCGAGCCGATCAGCAGCGCAGGCGACTCCGCTATCACCTCGGGCGGGTTCTGGAACATCTCGGCGAACAGCGCCAGCACGCCGTCGCGGTCGTCGGTGACCGAGGCGTTCATGGTCAGCGAGCTGAGCTCGATGTCGTCGGCGCGTTCGCCGGCGGCCTGGCGGACCCTGGCCAGCTTGGCGTCATAAGCGTCGCCCATGGAGTCCGCGATGGCATCGACGCCCACCTCCCCGGCTCGCAGGTTGGCGGTCACGGCCACGATGTCGGCGTTGCGGGCGGCCACGCCCAGCATCCGAGGGCCGCCGCCGCCGATGATCACAGGCGGGCCGCCGGGAGTGTGCGGCTTGGGCCGGGCCTCGTAGCCGTCGATCGTGTAGTGCTCGCCGTGGTAGTCGAAGGGCTCGCCCGCCCAGCAGAGCCGGATGATCTCCAGGCTCTCCTCGAAGCGCTCGATGCGGGCGCCGGGCCGGTCGTAGGCCATGCCGGCCTGCGTGTAGTCGCTGCGCATCCAGCCCGCGCCGAGGCCGAACTCGGCCCGGCCCTCGCTGATCACATCCAGCGTGGCCATCTCCTTGGCGAGGGTCACGGGATGGCGGTAGTCGTTGCCGAAGACCAGCGCCCCGACCTTCAGCGTGGTGGTCACCGCCGCGGCCGCGGCCAGCGAGGTGAGCGGGCCGTACTGGTGGTGGAAGTGGTCGGGCATCAGGATGCTGTCGTAGCCCTGGTCCTCGGCGTGGCGGGCGCTGTCGAGCCAGCTCATGCCTTCCAGCGGGCTGTGCAGCTGAAGTCCGAATCTGAACGGTCTGGGATTGGCCATCGCGGCACAGTAGCGAACCGGGCCCTCGCCCACCGCCCCGAGTAATCTCTCGCGCAGTGCGTGCAT
This sequence comes from Acidimicrobiales bacterium, assembly GCA_965214285.1. Classification (GTDB taxonomy): domain Bacteria; phylum Actinomycetota; class Acidimicrobiia; order Acidimicrobiales; family Aldehydirespiratoraceae. The sequence goes on along the minus strand of OZ243946.1, from coordinate 1,989,729 downwards.
CGCGCTCCTCCGAGCCCGCCGACCGCAGCCGAACGGCGGTCATGGACAAGTCGCCCATGCCGCGGCTCGGCGCACTGGCGGCGGCTGTCGTCGCTGTCGGGATGCTCGCAGCGGCCTGCAGCAGCGGCGGCGACTCGCCTGCGGACGCCGACGGCGGCTCTGAGGACCCGACAGGCAGCGCCGGGGCAAGCGGAGACAACGGCGACAGGACAGACCCGGACTCCGGCGAGACCGACGACACCGGCGCAGAGGGCGATCCTGGCAACGGCGACGATCCCGGCGACGATCCCACTGAGCCGCGCCCGGCCGGCGAGGGAGGCCACATCCTGCTGCTGTCGTGGCAGGCGCCTTCGCTGCTCAATCCGTACCTGGCGGGCAGCGCCAAGGATCTGCTGGCAGCGTCGCTGGTGCTGGAGCCGCTGGCCGAGTTCGCCCCCGACGGCGAGCTGGTCCCGGTCCTCGCGACCGAGATCCCCAGCCTCGGCAGCGGCATCTCCACCGATCTCACCCAGATCACCTGGACGCTGCGCGACGACATCGTGTGGTCCGACGGCACGCCGCTGAGCAACGCCGACGTGGAGTTCAGCTTTGCCTATTGCACGGCGCCCGACAGCGGCTGCGCTGCGGACTTCGGCTTCGTGGAGTCAGTCGAGGCGGTCGGCGACCACCAGGTCACGATCACCTTCTCCGAGCCGAGGCCTTGGCCCTTCGACGTCTTCGTCGGCTACTCACAGCCGATCATCTCCGAGGCCCAGTTCGCCGACTGCCTGGCAGCCCTGGAGCAAGCCGAAGCAGCCCAGCCCGACGACACTGCCGACGAGCAGGACCAGGACCCTTGCCACGAGGCGAGCCTGGCGCCGATGGGCACCGGGCCGTTCGCGGTCAGCGAGTTCGTCCCAGACGACTTCGTCCGTTACGAGCTGAACCCCCGCTACCGGGGCGTCCTCGAGGGCAAGCCCTTCTTCGGCTCTGCGACCCTGTCCTCCGGCGGAGACGCCGAGGAGGCGGCCCGCTCGGTGCTGGTGATCGCCGAGGCCGACTACGCCTGGAACGTCCAGGTCGCGCCGGAGGTGCTCGCCGGCATGGAGGCCTTCGGCAACGGCCGGGTGCTCGTCTCCTTCGGTGCCCACGTCGAGACGATCCTGCTGAACCAGACCGACCCAGCAGGCGACCCTCCCTCGGACTACGCAGACGGCGCCAACCCGCACCCGTTCTTCGTCGACAACCCGCGGCTGGCGCGGGCCTTGTCGCTGGCCATCGACCGCCAGGCGCTCGTGGATGCCGGCTACGGCCCGACCGGCAGGCCGACGTGCGGCGTGTGGCCGCTGGCCGGCCAGGCCCCTGCCGATGACGACTGGTGCCTGACCCCCGACCCCGCCGGGGCCAACCGCATCCTCGACGATCTCGGCTATCTCGACAGCGACGGCGACGGCGTGCGCGAGCTGCCCGACGGCACTGCCTTGGCCTGGGAGTTCGTCACCTCCACCAACGCGGTCCGCCAGGCCGGCCAGGACCAGATCGCTGAGGACTGGGCTGCGATCGGCGTCGAGGCCACGATGCGCCACGTGGATCCGGACCGGCTCTTCGCCGGCCCCGACGGCAACCCGGAGTCGATGTGGCGCTTCGCCACAGACATCTTGATGTTCACCCACGACCCGGTGTCGCCGGACCCGCTGGGCTTCTTCGGCGGCTGGCGCTCGGCGCTGATCCCCTCCTCGGCCAACGACTGGACCGGCGCCAACATCGTGCGCCTCGCCGACGCGGCCTTCGACGACCGCTGGGAGCGGCTGGCGTCGCTGCCCCTCGACGACCCGCAGCGAGCGGAGCTGATCGCCGAGCTCAACGGCATCGTCTCGGCCCGCTCAGGCGCCGCGATCCCGCTGGTCCACCGGGGCCTGGCCTCGGCGGTGCACCACAGCATCGACGGTGTGGGCGAGCTGAACCCCTGGGACAGCGAGCTCTGGAACATCGAGGACTGGGTGCGACGCTGAAGCCCGGCTGCTGGGGGCCGGCCCGGCGGCAGGGTCAGCGCCAGAGCCGCTCGAACACGTCTGACCAGAGCCGGGTGGTGAGCGCCAGCGAGTCGATGTCGATGCGCTCGTTGTGGCCGTGGAAGCGGTTGAGGAAGTCGTCGAGAGACACCTTGCGGCTCAGCAGCCCCGCCCCGTAGGCGGTCACCCCGCGCTGGCGGAAAAAGCGGGCGTCGGTTCCGCCGGTCACCAGGCTCGGCAGCACCTCGGCGTCGGGGTAGGCCCGCCGAATCGAGCCCGCCAGGGCGTCCCACAGCGGCGTGTCGGTGCCCGAGTGCGGCGTGCCGTCGGGCATGTCTTCGTATATCGGCTCGATGACCACAGACGCCATCAGCTCCGGCCCGATGATCTCTTCGAGCATGGCGTCGATGCCTGCCTGGGTGTCGCCCTGCAGCATCCGTATGTCGACCACCACCTCAGCCGCTGAGGCCACGATGTTGGCCTTGTCGCCGGCGGTCATCAGGTTGGGGCTCATCGTGACGTGCGCACACGAATGGGTGTTGCGGGCCAGGCCGGGCGGCAGCCGGGCCAGGCCTTCGGCGATGCGGGCGGGGTCGAGCAGCATCGCCTCCAGGTCCGCATCGAGGCCCATGGCCCGCACCCGCTGGGCGAACAGCTCGTCGATGCGCGGCTCTGCCTGGTGCTCGGCGATGCGGCCCACGATGGCGGCCGCCTTGACCAGCGCATTGTCGGTGCCGTAGGGCATCGAGCCGTGGCCCGGCGTGCCGCTCACCTTGATGACCCGCCCCGCGCCTTGCTTCTCGCCGGTCGTGAGCAGCACCCGTGTGCCGTCTGCGGTGTGCGACGGCACGCCGCCGTACTCGGTGAGCACGTAGTCGCAGCGCAGGTGCTCCCAGTGGTTCTCGACGATGTGCTTGGCGCCGAGGATGCCGGCCGCCTCCTCGTCGGCGACAGCGAAGAACAGGATGTCTCCGGGGTAGCGCCTCTGCGAGCGCACCGCATCGCGGAAGGCCACGAACATCGACGACGTGAGGTTCAACATGTCGACCGCGCCGCGGCCCCAGACCTCCTGGGTGCCGTCGGCTGCTGAGATCAGCTCGCCGCCGAAAGGGTCATGCTCCCAGCCGGCGGGGTCCACCGGCACCACGTCGGTGTGGGCCATCAGGCACAGCGAGGGCGCGCTGGGGTCGGTGCCCTCGTAGCGGGTGAGCAGCGAGGTGCGGCCCGGCTCTGGCTCGAACAGCTCGAAGTCGAGACCCAGGCCTTCGATCTCGTTGCGCAGCAGCTCGGCGCTGCGCTGCTCGTGGCCGGACTGCGGGGTGCCGTCGTTCACGCAGCGGTTGCGGATCAGCTGCTGGAGAAGCTCGACGGTCTCGCCGGTGAGGTTGTCGATCGAGGCGCTCACGCGACCACTGTCACGCACCCAGCGCCACGGCGCAAGGCCCCCGCCGGCTCAGCCGCGGCTGCGGGTCATCACCAGCAGCGCCCAGTCGCCGGCGACACGGCTTTCTGCGACGGTCAGCGGGCTCAAGAAGCCTGCGGCCTGCGAGCACTGGCCCGGCGAGAGGCCGCTGAGGATCAGGCTGCCGCCGGCCGCGGTGCAGCGGACCAGCTCGGTCGCCAGCTCCACGATCCCCGCCCGGGCGATGTTGGCTGCGACCACCTCGAAGCCGCTGCCGACTGTCTGCAGTTCGTCGGCTGTGCGCAGACGATGCGCCCAGCCGTTGATGGCGGCATTGCGCCGGGCCGCCTCGACCGCCTCGGGCTTGCGGTCCACGGCGACCACCTCGCCGGCGCCGAACGCGAGGGCGACCAGCCCGAGGACGCCGCTGCCGCAGCCGACATCGAGCACCCGCTCGCCGCCCTGCAGACGGTCCGCCAGCGTCTCGATCGCCAGACGGGTGCTGGGGTGATGCCCGTTGCCGAAGCCCCCGGTGCCGAGCTCGACGACCGCGGGCAGGCCTGAGCGGTCGTGCTCGCTGTGGGCCAGGCAGACGCTGACCCGATTGCCGAAGACAACCGGGGCGGTGTCTCGCTGCCAGGCCCGCAGCGCCGCTCCGCCATCGGGGCGCGCCACCGCAAGCTCGCCTTCGTCTCGCAGGACGGCGGCGATCCTCGCCTGGGCTGCCCCGCTGTCGGCATGGCCGTGAACATCGGGGCCATGAGCGTCAGCGAGCACCAGGCAGCGGCTCTGACAGCCCAGCCCGCCCGGTGCCACTGCCTCGCGCGGCGTGGCGCCCAGCGCTCGCAGCCGTCCGCAGATCCGATCGACCTCACCGCTGTCGACAGCCACCACGATCATGTCCCCAGTATCGACCCGAGATTCTGCAGCCGCTCAGACCGCGCCGCGGGAGATGCCTCCCAACAGGTGGACAGGATCCCGGGCACGTGACCCATGCCTGGCCTTTTCCGAGGCATTCTGTTGTCAAGAAACACGAGGCCGCAGATCACAGAGGATCATCGCCGCGGTTGACTGGACGTGCTTGGCGGTAGCGCCAGCGGTCTGCATCACTCCAGCGGCCTGAGGACGGCCAGGAAGGTCGGCGCTGAGTGGTCAGGGTGGGTCGTCGCCGCTGTCGGTGGTGGCGGTCTCGCCTGGCCTGCTGCCGGACGATCTGCCCGTTCGGTTGCCGCGGCTGGGGCCGGGCCGGGTGAGCGGTTCCTCGTCTGACGGTCTGCCGCCTGGTTCGAGGTGTCCGGCGTCTTGGGCGGTGTTCTTGCTGGAGCGGTACTGGTTGGGGCCGTGGTGGTGGCGGTGGTGTTCTGTGCAGATGGCTTGGAGGTTGTCGATGTCGGTGGGGCCGCCTTGTTCCCAGGGGGTTATGTGGTGGGTGTCGGTTTGGTGCATGGGGGCTGCGCATTGCACGCAGCCGCGGTCGCGTGCGGTGAGGGCGAGGTGTTGGGCTGCGTTGGCGTAGCGGCGGTTGCGTCCGAGCCACAGGGTGCGGCCGTTGCCTGCGAAGATGATCCCGGCGAGCTTGGCGTCGGGGGAGAGTCGCTTGAGGATCGACGGCGGGACGGGGCCGGTGCCGGGTATCTCGCAGCGCCCGTCGGGGTTCTCGCCGTCGAGGATGCCGATGTCGGCGACGATCACGAGCTGGGTGTCGGCCCTGGCCGCCTTGCGCCCGCCCTTGCTCTTGCCGCCGCCGGCGGCGTGGTCGCCATTGTCCGGGTCGCCGGTGCTGGTGTTCGGGTCGTCGTTGAGGGGCTGGTGGGTGAGTGCGTGGCGTTGGGTGGCGAGCTCGAAGAAGACGTCGGCTCGGAGCTGTTGCAGGCTGCGCCGCCCGGTGTCGTCGATTCCGGCGAAAATGCCGGCGCCTCCAGGGTCGGCGCCGTTGGCGCGGTGGGTGTTGTCGTCGCGGCGCAGCAGGTCGGCGTGGCCTTCCACGGCCTGGCGGATGAGCCCGAAGCTGAGCGGGTCGAACCAGCCGCTGATGCGGCCCATGCCGGTTTCTTCGTCTACGAACAGCGACGCCCGCCGCCTGCGGCGCTGGTTCTTCAGGCGCTGTTCGCCGCGGTCGGCTGCGTGCTGGTCGGCGAAGCTGCGCGCCTCCGCGGCGAACAGATCAGCAGGCGCCTCGCCCGCACGATCCAACAGAGCCGTGTTGGCGTCCACCGCCGCGGCGCCGGTCTGGCGTGCCGTGTCGACCAGGGCCGCCGCGTGATCGAAGGTCAGCTTCCCGGCGCCGAACCGCTCGGCCACATTCGGCAACGCCTCCAGCGCCTCGGCGACCTTGCCCATGCGCCTGGCGTCGTGCTTGGACATCTTGGTGGCATCCTGGAGCACCTTCTGCGGGCTGGCATTGGTGCCAGAGGCCTGCACTTGGGCTGCGATGCGCACCAGCAGCGACTCCGCGGTGGTCTTGACCCGCCCGGCCAGCCCCGAGAGCTGCTTGAGCTCCGGAATCGACATGCCGTGCACATCGACCCGGCCCATGCAGGCCAACGCGTCGCGCAGCTCACCCGCCGCTGGCCTCACACCCATGCCCACCACCGGCACATCCCCCGCCAGATGCCCGCGCGCCTCATCGACCGGGCTGGTCGGGGCCTGCTCGCCCGCAGACCCAAGCGCCTCGCTGCCCCGCACGGAAACCCCACTGCCGCCCACGGCGGAGGACCCGGCGGCGGGTCCGTTGGCGTAGCCGTCAAGCCCGTCGCCGGCCTGCGCGGAAGGCCCGTCGGTCTGGGTGAGAATCGTCTGCTGATCCATGGTCAAGACACTACGCAGGGGGTGTGACACTCTCTCCGCGCACGAACATCAGTCGCCGCGCAGGACCGAGCAGTCCACCCCTGCAACCGATGCATCGTCCGACACCCGGAGCCGACACCCGCTGCCGATATCCAGTCTCGATCGTCTCCGGCATCGGCCTCGCAAGGGCGCGTACTGTGAGCCGCATGCGCAACATCACCGAAACCGACCTTCCCGGCGTCGGAGCCCGCTTCGAGCTCCAGACCGACAGCGGCCGCCGGGTCGGCGTGATTGTCCACCAGACCGGCCGGCGGGACCTGCTGATCTACGACGAGCAGGACCCCGACCGGGCCGGCGAGAGCGTGGAGCTCAGCGAGGACGAAGGCCACACCGTCGGCGAGCTGCTCGGCGGCAGCCCGCTGCTGGACCGCCTCGGCGACGCCATCCACCGCCTGGAGGATCTGGTGATCGCCTGGGTCCGCGTCGACGCCGGCTCTCCCCTGGCGGGCCTGACCATCGCCGAGACCGAGCTGCGCAAGCGCACCGGCGCGGGCGTCGTCGCCCTGCTCTGCGAGTCGGGGTCGATTCCGGTGCCGGGCGGGAGCGAGCGCCTGAGCGCAGGCGACACCGCCGTGCTGGTAGGGCTGCCCTCCGCGGTGGAGGCCGCCAGCGGCCTGCTCTCCGCCGAGCCGTCCTCGGAGCTGCCAGCGGGGTCCTCCGCCGAGGCCTCCCCCGAACCGTCCCGAGAGTGACCCATCAGACCGACCTTCTGCTGATCGAGCTCGGGGCGATCGTCCTGGGCCTGGCGGTCGTCGCCCGCCTGGCGAGACGGGTCGGCATGCCGGCGCTGCCGCTCTATCTGCTCATCGGGCTGGCCTTCGGCGAGGGCGGGCTGATCGAGCTGCCCGCCTCGGCGGAGTTCATCGAGAGCGGCGCCGAGATCGGGCTGATCCTGATGCTGCTGATGCTCGGGGTCGAGTTCTCGGTGCGAGAGCTGCTGTCGAACGTGCGCAGCTCGGCGCTCGCCGGGTTCGCCGACTTCGCCCTGAACTTCCTGCCCGGTCTGGCGGCCGGGCTGCTGCTCGGCTTCGAGCCGATCGTGGCGGTGCTGCTGGGCGGCGTGACCTACATCTCGTCGTCGGGAATCGTGGCCAAGTTGGTGGCCGACCTCAACCGCATCGGCAACCACGAGACCTCGGTCGTGCTCAGCCTGCTGGTCATCGAGGATCTGGCGATGGTGTTCTACCTGCCGATCGTGTCGGGAGTGCTGTTCGGCAGCTCGGTGCCCTCCACGATCCTGGCCGTGGGCATCTCGCTGGCGGCCGTGTTCGTGGTGCTGGGGATCGCCTGGGTGTTCGGCGACCGGCTCAGCGCCTTCGCCTTGAGCCAGTCCAGCGAGGCTCTGCTGCTGACTCTGCTGGGGATCACGCTGCTGGTGGCGGGCCTGGCCGAGCGCATCAACGTCTCCAGCGCCGTCGGGGCATTTGTGGTCGGCGTGGCCCTGTCCGGCGAGATCGTCTCGCACGCCCGCGGGCTGCTGCTGCCTCTGCGCAACCTGTTCGCGGCGGTGTTCTTCGTGTTCTTCGGCCTGCAGGTCGACCCCGGCCTCATCGCGGACGTCGCCCTGGTCGCCGCAGCCCTGGCCGCGGTCACAGCCGCCACCAAGATGGCCACCGGCTGGATCGCCGCCAAGCGAGCCGGCATCGCCGCGCCGGGGCGGGTTCGCGCCGGCGCAGCCCTGATCGCCCGCGGCGAGTTCTCGATCGTCATCGCCGAGCTCGGCGTGGCCGACGAGCCCGACCTCGGCGCCCTCGCAGCCGCCTACGTGATCGCCCTCACCGTCACCGGTGCCGTGCTGTACCAGTTCGCCGACCACATCACCCTGCGCCGACCCAGACCGAAGCTCCGCAGACCAGGCCCCGCCTGAGGGCACTGCGACCACGAGACAACAGAGCCATGGCGTTGAGCTGTGGTGGCCCAGCGCTCCTACGTCCGGCGAGCCTGTTCTGCCCGGGACGCCATGCAGGCGCAGCCAACCGGGAGCCGGAGTTGCGGACAACTTGACGGTGCTTGCAACATCGTGCACAGAACGGCCTTTGCACAGTTGCTGCCATAGAAGAGCACGACCGGAGTTAACGTACATAGGTTCGCTGTACTAACTGTTGGCGAGAGGATTTTCGCCCCTATACTGCAGACACTCTCCCCGACTTGACTCATCCTGAACGAATCGGAGCATGCATGAAGACCTCGGGGCGCTGGCGGTTTCTCTTTCTCTTGGCACTGGCCTCGGCATCGCCGGTCGTGGCGGTGCGGACCTTGACGGGCGGCGTCGCCGGACTGGAGAGCGGCGGCTCTCCTGGGCGTTGGATCGTCGGCTGCGCGGCAGCGGGCACGGCAACAGGAGCCGGATGGCTCCTACGGAAGAGGCTGCGCCCTTGGCAGACCGCCACTGCCGAAGTAATGCCCGATCTGATCATCAGTGACATCGACTGGGATCTAGCCAAGTCCATCTTCGAGCGGACCTGTGTCAAGGTCGATGGCCAGACGGTGTACCTCAGGGAACTCCGCGACCGGACAGGCGTTGTCCTGACGATCACCACGCTCGCTGCTGCGTTCACGGCCGCGGTCACCGGCGGCAACGGACTCGGGCCATTTGCCGTGTGGGCAGTGCCCTGGCTGTTCGCCGCATCCGTAATCCTCGCCATCTGCATCCTGTGGTCAGGCTGGGACTGGAACGTGGGACTGCACACGGAGAGAGCGGTACGGATCATCGAGAACAGCGGCAACGCTCTGGAACGGAGCCAGGGGTATCTGCGGCTGGCCGACGGCTACGCCCAGGACGTCGAGAACAACGCTGCACGCATCCCCCACATTCAATGGCTCTTCGCCTGTCAGCTCGGCGTGCTTGGACTCCTGATCCTGGTGGCCTTGCCCCTGGCCGTCTGAGAGGTAAGGTGCAGCATGGCCATGCCACCATCCATCAGCGAAGACGCCGAGCAGGTTGACGATGCCCTGGCTGGTGCCGGCCAGGAGACGAAGCCCTTCCTGGTCACGGGGAAGGCCACAGAGGCGCTCGAGCGAGACGCTGAAACGTCAAGGCCACCAGACAGGTACCTGGATGCCCACATCCCCGAAGGGATGAAGCCCTTCCTGGTCCCCGGGAAAGCCACAGAAGACTCTCTCAAGCGGCACCTCGAGCCGCCTGATCCAGCCGACGAGGCCCTGGCTGGTGCCGGCCAGGAGACGAAGCCCTTCCTGGTCACGGGGAAGGCCACAGAGGCGCTCGAGCGAGACGCTGAAACGTCAAGGCCACCAGACAGGTACCTGGATGCCCACATCCCCGAAGGGATGAAGCCCTTCCTGGTCCCCGGGAAAGCCACAGAAGACTCTCTCAGGCGGAACGTCAAGCCGGCTGAGCAGAAGGACAGGAAGACGATGGCCGACCGCTTCTCCTCCTGGCTACGACAGTGGCGGAGTCGGCGTGCTGCCACATCTCGCTGACCCGCCGACGCGGCGACCCTGACTCGCTCTACGTCCGGGCGGCGAGCGTCCAGGCGGCGGCTCGGCCGGCTGGGCCTAGCCGGGCAGGGAGGCAGCGAGGGCTGCCAGGAAGCGGTCGTTCTCGGCGGGCGTGCCGATGGTGGCCCGGATGCCGTCGCCTGCGAAGACCCTGGCGATCACCCCCAGGCGCTCCATGGCGAGCCCGACCTCGGCGGCCTGAGCACCCAGCGGCAGCCACACGAAGTTGCCCTCGGAGTCGGGCGCCTCCGCGCCGAGGCCGCGCACTGCCCCCAGCACCCGTCCCCGCTCGGCGATCAGGGCCTCGATCACGGGCCGGGCCTTGTCGAGATGCTTCAGCACGGCCAGCGCCGCGGCCTGGGCGGCAGCGTTCACCGAGAACGGCAGCAGCACCTTCTGGGCGGCAGCCACCAGCTCCGGGTCCGCCGCCATGTAGCCGACCCGCAGGCCGGCCATCGAATAGGCCTTGGAGAAGGTGCGGGTGACGACCAGGTTGGCGAACCGAGGCGCCAGGTCGCGGACCGGGTCGCCCAGGGCGGGATCTGCGAACTCCCGGTAGGCCTCGTCGACCACCACCAGCACGCCGTCGCCGATGCGGTAAAGCAGCGTCTCGATCTCCGCAGTGCTCAGCGCCGTGCCGGTCGGGTTGTTGGGCGTGGCCAGCATCACCATCTTGGTGCGCTCTCCCACGGCGGCGGCCACGGCATCGAGATCGGCGGCGTGGTCGCGCAACGGGGTCCGCACCAGCGTGGCGCCCATGGTCTGCACCAGTATCGGATACGCCTCGAAAGACAGCCACGGGGTCACCACCTCGTCGCCGGGATCCAGTAACGCCAGGCAGAGCTGCTGCAGCAGCCCGACCGACCCGCAGCCCACGGCCACCCGCTCGATGTCCACGCCGAGGTGGCCGGCCAGCCGCTCGCGCAGCGCCGAGGCGCCGGGGTCGCCGTAGCGGTTGACGCCAGACGCTGCGACGGCGATCGCCGAGGCCACGGCGGGGATCGGCGGGTAGGGGTTCTCGTTGGAGGCCAGCTTGACGGCGTCGCGCACGCCGTGGTCGGCCTCGGCCTGGCGAGGGTTGCGGCCCGGCACATACGCCCCCATGGCGGCGACCGCGGGGCGCACCCCGAATCGGGCCTCGCTGGCCATCAGCCGTGCACCGACATCGACGAGTGCGGGTTGATCTCGCGGTTGCGGCTGAAGGTGCCGACGTTGATCGGGCTCCGGGTGTAGCGGCCGACGCACACCAGCGGGTCGGCGTCGTGGTCGTGGCCGTCTTCCACGGCGCTGATCAGATCCGCCATGAGTTGCCCGGCCACGCCCGCGTTCTTGTACTGGTTTCCGCTGGTGCCGATGGCCACGTAGAAGCCCGGCAGGTCGGTGCGGTCGTATATCGGGATCCAGTCGTCTGACACGTCGTAGAGGTCCACGATCCCCTTCTTGCGGGCCGGCACTCCGATGCCGGGGATCCGGCGGTTGGCCCGCAGCACCTGGGCGTCCCACTGCGAGTCGCTCACCGCGGGGTCGTAGTCGTCGGGGTCGACCCACTCGCGAGGGTCGCAGGCCGGGTCGCCCGAGCCGATCAGGATGTGGTTGCCCACCTCGGGACGGAAGTAGATGCCCAGGTCGTCGTCTGCGGCCACCACGCCGTGGGCCTCGAAGTCGAAGCCGTCGGGCGCGGGCACGTGGTGCACCTCGTGGCGCAGCGCACGTGTCTTGATGTTCATCGAGTCGCGCACCCCGGCGAGGTCGTTGATCAGCGCCGAGTGCGGCCCGGCCACGTTGACCACCACGTCGGCGGCAACACGCCGGCCGTCGGCGAGCTCCACGCCGCTCACCCTGCCGTCGGCGGTGGTGATGGCGGTCACCTCGGCGTTGAACCAGAACTTCGCGCCGCGGGCCTCGGCGCCGCGCTGCAGGTTGTGGCACGAGAGCTGCGGGTCGCTCACGTAGCCGGCATGCGGGGAGTAGTAGGCACCGGTGATCTCGCCGTCGGGGTCGTCCCAGAAGCGGGGGTCCGAAGGGCGCTTCGGCGGGCCGTACAGGCCCATGTCGAGCACAGGCAGCCGGATGCGCAGCGTCGCGGAGCTCCAGGTCTCGTGCGGGATGCCGAGCTGGTCCCAGATCGCCTTGACCCGCTCGGCGTGGCTGTTGTCGTCAGCCGAGCGCACCAAGAGCTGACCGACCTGGTGGTACTCGATGAGCCCGGCCTCGTCGTCGGCGCCGATGTAGGCGGGCCAGTCCGCCCAGTAGTGGTAGCCCTCCCAGGCCAGCATCACGCCGTCGGGCGTGGAGTAGCTGAAGCGCACGATGGCACACGAGTTCACCGTGGACCCCGAGCCTGCGGACGGGGCCTTTTCGATGTTGAGCGTGCGCCAGCCGCGGCCGGCCAGCTCGTGACCGATGGCGCAGCCGATGACCCCGGCACCGATGATGACCGCGTCGAAGCGCTGAGGATCGTCCATGGCCGCTGAGGCTACTGCCGAGGCAAGCCGGGACTGTTGCCTGGGCGAATCGGCTCAGCGCCGGATGCTGCTGGCACGAAATCGGCTCAGCGCCCCGGGGCTGCGATTAGCGTGAGGGTCGTGGGCGCGCGTCTCGAGAGCTGCTTGGGAATCCTCGGCGTGGCCGACGACGCGCTGTGCTGAGCGATGGCCCGGCTCCTGGTGGTGCACCACTCCCCGCCCGGATCGCTGACCGCCATGCTCGAAGCGGTGCTGGAGGGCACGATCGCCGAGGGGATCGAGGGCGTGGAGACGGTTGCGCTCCCGGCCCTGGAGGCGACCCTCGACGACGTGCTCGCCGCCGACGGCTACCTGCTGGGCACGCCTGCCAACCTGGGCTACATCAGCGGCGCGCTCAAGCACTTCTTCGACACCGTCTACAACGGGGCGCTGGAGCGCACTTCGGGGCGGCCGTTCGGCGCATACGTGCACGGCGAGTCCGACACCACCGGGGCGGTGCTGGCGATCGCCAAGATCACGACAGGGCTCGGGTGGCATGCGGTCCAGGCACCGCTGTCGCTGATCGGCCCGCCGGACGCGGCCGGCTTGGAGGCCTGCCGGGAGCTCGGGGCGGTCAGCGCCGCCACGCTCATGGACTGAAGGGGCGACGGCCGGGCGATCCTGGCCTGGATCACCTCGGCCTGGGCCGCCGGCTCACTACAGTCGCGGCGTGCATCGGATGATCGTGTGCCTGGCGACGCCGCCCCGTCTCGGCATGGCCTCCTGAGATGATGCAGACGATGCAGCAGGCGCCGAGCCCCAGGCGACTGACGGCGGCCATCGTGGCCATCTCGGTCCTCGGTGCAGCCTGGATCCTCCTGCTGACCCCCAACGGCCCGCGCCTACACGGTGACGGTGCTGCCTACCAGTCCTTAGCCGAGAATCTTGCGGCCGGCAAAGGGCTGATCAGCTTCTGGGGCAGCGAGATCGTCGCGCCGCAATGGCACATCTCAACGTCGGGTTGGTTTCCGCCGGGGTACCCGATCGTGTTGGCCGGATTCGAGCTCGTCGGCCTCGGAGCCGCAGAGGGCGGCCGCTGGCTGAACGCGGCCCTGTTCGGCGCCACGATCGCCATATCGGGTCTGTGGCTCAAGACGCTGTGCCGATCGACGCCGATCGTGTTGGCGGGCACCCTCGCGATCGCCTGCTCCCCCAAGCTCCAGGGCACTGCCGCCAACCTTCATTCCGATCCGTTGTATCTGCTGCTCACGATCGGCTGCCTGATCCTGGTCAGCGAATTCCTCAAGCAAACCGATCGCGACCGCCGATCGTGGTGCCTGCTGGCGACAGCAGGGTTGCTGGCGGGACTGTCCGTTGCGGTTCGCTATGTCGGCGTCGTGGCCATTGCGAGCAGCCTCGTGCTCCTGTTGTGGTGGAATTCGTCGCGCAGCTCCCTGCGGGCCAGGCTGCGGGCTGCGACGGTGTTCGGGCTGGCCGCAGCGCTGTCGGTCGCCGTCGTCCTGGCCCGCAATATCGCCGAGACGGGCAGCATCTTCGCGGGCCGCCTGGATCGCAGCACCGGCCACACCCTCCTTGACGCAGTCGAGATCAGCGTCTTGCTCCAGTTTCGCCCGTCCATCGGGATCGGCTGGATCATGCTCGCCGGCGCGGCTCTGATCTGCTGGGCGGCTCGCAGGCAGCCAGGTCCCCAGACCCCCCCCCCGGCAACAGGCTCGGATCGTGAGAGGCCCTGCCTGCGGCCTGGAGCGCAGCGCCCCGTTCGCGGCGTTCACTGCGCTCTACATCGCCACTGTGGTGTTCACGCAGCCCTGGAACCAGGGACCGGTCAACGCCCGTCTGTGGCTGCCGGCTGCGATCGGCCTGGTCTTCGTGGGCTGCGAAGCACTCGATGCGGCACTGCATCGCAGACGAACGCAGACGGCAGGCGACTCGCCGTTGCTCCGGGTTGTGACGGCGGGAACGATCACTGCGGTCGTCGTCGCGCTGACAGCTGCTTCGTATCTGTCGGTGCGCAACACTCGTCACGCCCGCAGCCTGGATCATGCCGACGCCTACGTCGTCGGAGACAGCATCGACTCGCCTGTGCTCGCCTATCTCGAGCACCAGGCGACAGACGGCGCCTACCTATTCAGCAACCGCCCGGTGGGGATCTACATTCTGACAGGCATACAGCCGGTGCAGCTCCTTCCGAGGCGGCCGGCCGGACAGACCTGGACGGACTCGGAGTGCCTGGATCGGCTCAGCGAGATCTCAGCGGCTGCCGTAGGGTCAGGGCGCAAGGAGATCCGAATCGCATGGTTCAAAGAGCCCACGCAGGACGACCCGAGCTGGTACTGCGACATCGGTGCCCTTGCGTCGAGCTCTGCGGAGCTGGTGCTGGTCCAGGACTTCCCCGACGGGTCGATCTACCGCCTCGAGCCCTCATCCTGAGATGACGCAGACGGTCCAGGAGATGCGCACGACGGCGACGACACTGCTCTCGCGACGCCTGACGGCGCTCATCGTGGCTATAGCCGCCGGCGGCGCAGCATGGATCCTGGTGCGGACCTGGCACGGCGCCGGCATCTCGCCCGACTCGGCCTGGTATCTGTCCGCGGCCGAGAATCTCGCGGCCGGCAATGGCCTGGTCAACTTCAAAGGAGAGAGACTGCATTGGTTCGCTCCCGGTTACCCAATCAGCCTGGCCGGCTTCGAGCTCGTCGGCATCGGGGCACATGAAGGCGGCCGCTGGCTGAACGCTGTCGCGTTCGGCGCCACGATCGGGATCTCGGGCCTCTGGCTCAAGGGGGTGTGCCGGTCGCCTGCGATCGTGCTGGCCGGCGTGCTCACCGTCGCCTGCTCCCGCTCATTTCACTACAGCGCCGTCCGCATCCACTCCGAGTCCTTGTATCTGCTGCTCACTGTCGGCTCGCTGATCCTGGTCAGCAAGTTCCTCAAGCATCCCGAGCAGAGCCGCCGAGCACAGGAACTGCTGTCGGCGGCGGGCCTGTGGATGCTGCCGGCAGCGGGCTTGTTGGCAGGGCTGTCCGCGGCCGTTCGCTACGTCGGCGCTGTGGCGGCAGCGAGCAGCTTTCTGCTCCTGTTGTTCTGGCGTCCGGAACGCAGGCCTGCGCAGGATCGGCTGCAGGCTGCGACGATCTTCGGCCTGGCAGCAGCGCTTCCAGTCGTCGTCGTCCTGGCTCGCAATGTCGCCGGGACCGGCGACCTTCTCGGACAACGCCTTGGTTCCAGCACTGGCGACTCCGTGCTGGGGGCGATCGAGACCATCATCAGCATTCACGCTTCGGGTTGGCCGAGTTTCGTCATTCCGTGGGTCATGCTCGTTGCGGCCGCCCTGATCTTCTGGACGGCCAGCGGGCGGGATCGGCCGCGATCCCTGCCGCGCAGGCGCAGGCTCGGCATCGAGAGCAGCGCCCCGTTCGCGGCATTCGTGCTGCTCTATGCCGCCACCCTGGTCCTTGCGCAGCCGTGGAACTCGGGACCCATTGTCCCTCGTCTGTGGCTGCCGGCTGCGGTCGCCCTGCTCTTCGTGGGCTGCGAGACGCTGGACACCGCAATCGACCGCAGCGCCTCACAAGCCCTAGGCGACTCACGGCTGAGCCTTCTGTTGGCCGCAACAGGTGCTGTAGTCGTCCTCGCCCTGGCTGCTTCGTCCCTAGCCAGCATGAGGAACGTGCGCGCCCAGCTCTCCATCGGCCATCCCGCCGGCGTCGTCGTCAGCGGGATCGTCGAGTCGCCTGTGATCGCACACCTCCAGCAGCACCCCACGGACGACCTCGTCTACAGCAACCGCCCCGCGGGCGCCTACGTTCTGACCGGCATCCAGCCGACACTGCAGCTTCCGGCGTGGCGGGCCGGGGAGCGGTCGCTGACTGGCTCGGAGTGTCTCGGCCAACTCGCTTCCCTGGCGAGAGGTGCTGACGACCCAGAGAACACAAGACTTCGAATCGCATGGTTCGACGAAATCAGGACCGGCGACATCAAAGAATATTGCGACATCGAGGCCCTTGCGTCTGTCTCCGCGGAGCTGGAGCTGGTCGAGGAATTCCCAGACGGCGCAATCTACCGCTTCGAGCCCTCGCCCTGAGATGATGCAGGCTGTGCTGACAGCGTTGTCGACGCAGGTCCAGCGACGCATAACGGCGCTCATCGTGGCCGTGGCCGCAGGCACCACGGCCTGGATTCTGGTGCAGACCTGGCACGGTCCGTGCATGAACACCGACGCCGTCTTCTACTTGTCCGCGGCCGACAATCTCGCGGCAGGCAAGGGCCTGACCGACTTCAGAGGAGACGGTCTGCACTGGTTTCCGCCCGGGTACCCGGTCAGCCTGGCCGGCTTCGAGCTTCTGGGCATCGGGGGGGTCGAAGGCGGGCGCTGGCTGAACGCCGCCCTGTTCGGCGTCACGATCCTGATCTGTGGTCTATGGCTCAAGACGGTGTGCCGGTCGCCGGTGATCGTGATGGCGGGAGTGCTGACGATCGCCTGTTCCCAGGCATTTCACGACAGTGCCGGCTGCATCCATTCCGAGCCCTTGTACCTGGCGCTCATGGTGGGCTCGCTCATCCTGGTGAGCGCGGCTCTCCAGCATGACTTGACACGCCGTCGCGCACTGTGGCTGCTGTCGGCGGCAGGACTGCTGGCAGGGCTTTCCTTGACCGTCCGCTACGTCGGCGTCGTGGCCATTGCGAGCAGCTCGCTGGTGGTTTTGTTCTGGCAGCGGTCGCTCACGGCTCCGCGGGCAAGGCTGCAGGCTGCGACCGTCTTCGGCCTGGCGACAGCGCTGCCGGTCGCCGCCGTCCTGGCGAACAACCACGCAGGGACCGGCAGCATCTTCGGAGAACGCCTCGATCACAGCACCGGCCACACCATGCTGGACGCAATCGAGCTCATCATCCGCTTTCACGGCACCAACCGTCCCACTTTCCTCATCGGCTGGGTCATGCTGATCACAGCCGCTGCGATCCTCTGCACGACCGCCCGACGGGACCGGCCGCGGTCGTCTCCGCGTTGGCTCGGCATCGACCGCAGTGCCCCGTTTGCGGCATTCTGGCTGCTCTATGTAGTCACCCTCGTCGTCACTCAGCCATGGAACTCCGGGCCGGTTGTCCCCCGCCTGTGGCTGCCGGCTGCGATCGCCTTGCTCCTGGTGGGCTGCGAAGGGCTCGACGCTGCGGTCAGCCGCAGCAGCCTCCTGAAGGCGCCACGCGAGCCGAGGCTGAACATCCTGCTGGCCGGCGTAGGCGCTGCGTTCGTCCTCGCCCTGGCCTATTCGTCGTACTTCAATTCGGTCAGAGCACGCGCGGGGATTCTCCGGGGTCACCCCGCCGGCGACGTCGTTCACGAGGTCGTCGATTCGCCTGTGCTCGACTACCTCCGGCAACACCCCACAGACGACGACATCTACAGCAACCGACCGGCGAGCATCTACCTGCTGGCAGGCATCCAGCCGATACGCCACCTTCCGGCGTGGTGGCCTTGGACTTCGCCCTTGACGCAAGAGGACTGTCTCCGATGGCTCACTTCCTTCTCGAACCGCTCAGAGAGCGGCAGACTCCAGATCGTATGGTTCGACGCACGCCGGATACACGACAGCAGGATCTATTGCGACCTCGAGGCCCTAGCGGCGGGCTCCTCACATCTGGAACTGGTCGAGGATCTCCCGGACGGGGTGATCTACCGCTTTGGCCCCTCCGACTGAGATGATGCAGACGATGCGGTCGAGGTTGCAGGCGACGGCCCCGACACTGGACCCGAGGCGCCTGACCGTTCTCATCGTGGCCATAGCCGCCCTCAGCACGGCCTGGATCCTGCTGCGGACCTACTACGGCGCCCGCCTGACTATCGACGCCGCCTCCTACTTGTCCGGGGCAGAGAACCTCGCTGCCGGCAACGGTCTGACGGACTATCAGGGACGTGAGCTGACCTGGTTTCCGCCCGGCTATTCGATCGTGCTGGCCGGCTTCGAGATAGCAGGCATCGGGGCGGCGGAGGGCGGCCGCTGGCTGAACGCCGTCCTGTTCGGCGTCATCGTCGGCATCTCGGGCCTGTGGCTCAAGACGGTCTGCCGGTCGAGCGCGGTCGTGCTGGCAGGCGTGATCGCAATCGCCTGTTCCTCCACATTCCACACCGACGCCGTCAGCCTTCACTCCGAGCCGCTGTACCTGCTGCTCACGATCGGCTCGCTGATCCTGGTCGGCGAGGTCTTGAACCGACACCCTGCTGTCGCTGGCCCGAAGGGACCGAGACTGCTGGCGACGGCAGGCCTGCTGGTAGGGCTTTCCTTCGCCGTTCGCTACGTGGGTGTCGTGGCCATCGTGAGCAGCTTCTTGGTCCTGCTGGTCTGGCGTCCCTCGCGCTCTGCCATGCGAATCCGGCTGCAGGCTGCGACAGTCTTCGGCCTGGCCGCGGCGCTGCCGACAGCCGCCGTCGTGGCCCGCAATCTCAGCGAGACAGGCAGGGTCCTGGGAGACCGCCTGGATCGCAGCAGCGGCGACACCATGCTGGACGCACTCGAGACCACCGTCAGGCTCCAAACTCGTCCCGCCTTCGCGATTCCCCTGGTCATCCTCGCTGCAGCCGCCTTGATCTCCTGGACTGTCCGAAGCCGATCCTTGTCTCCGGCCTACGACAGCAGGACCGGCATCGAGGACAGCAGGACCGGCACGGCTGGCGGCGCTCCGTCACGCATAGCCCGCAGCGCCCCGTTCGCGGCGTTCGTGCTGCTGTACGTCCCCACCCTGGTCATCACCCAGCCGTGGAACCAGGGGCCGATCAACGCCCGTCTGTGGCTGCCCGCTGCGATCGGCATGCTCTTCGTGGGCTGCGAGGCTCTGGACTCGGCGCTCGACGGCGGGGAGTTGCTGAAGGCACCGAGAATCCCGAGGCTGAGGGTCCTGGCGGCCGGCGCGGGCGCTGTGATAGTCGTTGCGCTGCTCGCCTCCTCGTACCATGCGGCGCTGCACATGCGCAACGCGCTCAGCCTGGGCCACCCCGACGGCGAGGACGTCCGCGGGATCGTCGAGTCGCCGGTGATCGCCTATCTCGAGCAGAACGCCACCGACGACGGCGTCTACACCAACCGCGTTCAGGAGGTCTATCTGCTGACAGGCATTCAGCCTGTAAATCACCTGCCGGCGCGGGCGCCCGGGCAGACATGGACGGAATCGGAGTGTCTCAACCAATTCAACAAAGCCGCTGACCGGCACACTCGGACACAGAGCCCCGTGCTCCAGATCGCATGGTTCGACGGGACCGTGCGGCTCAATCCCAGGGTCTACTGCGACCTGGAGGATCTCGCATCGCTCTGGAGCGAGCTGACGCTGGTCCAGGACTTCCCCGACGGGGCCATCTACCGCTTCGATCCTTCCCCGTGAACGACGCCGACGGACTGCCGGCAGCGGCGCTGCAGATGCAGAGCCCGAGGCGCCTGACCGTGCTCATCGTGGCCATAGCCGCCCTCAGCACGGCCTGGATCCTGCTGCGGACCTGGTACGGCGCCCGCCTGACCAGCGATGCCGCTGCCTACTTGTCAGGAGCGGAGAACCTCGCCTCGGGCAACGGGCTGGTCGACTTCGAGGGCGACGAGCTGACCTGGTTCCCGCCCGGATACCCGATCGTGCTGGCCGGCTTCGAGATAGCAGGCATCGGGGCCGCAGAAGCCAGCCGCTGGCTGAACGCCGTCCTGTTCGGCCTCACCGTCGGCATCGCGGGCCTGTGGCTCAAGACGGTCTGCCGGTCGAGCGCGGTCGTGCTGGCAGGCGTGGCGGCCATCGCCTGCTCCCCCACTCTTCACGTCAACGCCGTCAGCCCTCACTCCGAGCCGTTGTATCTGCTGCTGACGACCGGCTCGCTGATTGCGGTCAGCGAGTTCCTGAACCGACAGCCGGCGGGCACAGGCCGTCGGGCACTGCGGCTGCTGGCGACGGCGGGCCTGCTGGCAGGGCTTTCCTTCGCCGTTCGCTACGTGGGCCTGGTCGCCATTGCGAGCAGCTCCTTGCTCATCCTGTCCTGGCGGCCAGCCCGGACCTTCCTGCGGATCCGGCTGCAGGCTGCGGCGCTCTTCGGGGTGGCCGCGGCGCTGCCGGTGGTTGCCGTGCTGGCCCGCAATCTCGTCGCCACGGGCAGGCTGCTCGGAGACCGCCTCGACATCCACGCCGGGCATTCGATGCTGGACGCCGTCGGGATCATCACCGAGCTTCACCGCACAACCCGGCCGACATTCGCGATCGGCTGGATCATGCTCTTCGGCGCCGCTCTGATCTGCTGGGCTGCCGGCGGGCGACCCCGGCCCCGATCCTTTCCCCGCCGGCTCGGCAGAGCGCGCAGCGCACCGTTCGCGGCGTTCGTGGCGCTCTACGCCGGTGTCTCCGTGGTCACGCAACCCTTGAACGCGGACCCGATCAATGCCCGGCTGTGGCTTCCGGCTGCGATCGCCCTGGTCTTCGTGGGCTGCGAGGCGCTCGATGCGGCACTGCAGCGCAGTTCGCCACAGGATGCCTCCGGGCAAGGGCGCCGGCTCGCTCTAGCCGCCGGCACGGGCGCTGTGATCGTCGTCGGGCTGGCGGCAGCCGTGTACTACTCGGCGCAGAACACGCGCGACGCTCTCAGCCTGGGCCATGCCGACGGCGTGATCATCCGCGAACTCGTCGGGTCGCCTGTGATCGCCCATCTCCAGGATGAAGCCACTGACGGCCACCTCACAACCAACCGGATGCACGGGGTCTACTTGCTGACCGGCATCCAACCGGTGCATCTGCTCCCGTGGCGGCCGGCGGGGCAGACCCTGACCGACTCGGAGTGCCTTGAACGGCTCGGCCGCATCTCGACCCACGACATCCCGACTGGGAATACAGGCTTCTCGATTGCATGGTTCGAGGTCAAACCGGCGCGCCCCCGCTGGTACTGCGACATCCCGGCCCTCGCAGCGGAGTCCCCGGAGCTGGAGCTGGTCGAGGACTTCCCCGACGGGGCGATCTACCGCTTCGACCCTTCCGGGTGATAGGACGCAGGCCATGCATACGAAGTTGATGACGCAGCTATCGCGGCACCTAACGGCGCTCATCGTGGCCGTCGCCGCAGGCGGCACGGCCTGGATTCTGCTGCAGACCTGGCACGGCGCCTGCGCCAACACCGACGCCGTCTTCTACTTGTCGGCAGGCGAGAATCTTGGTGCGGGAAGAGGCCTGATCGATTTCAGGGGCGACGAGATGTACTGGTTTCCGCCCGGGTTCTCGATCAGCCTCGCCCTGTTCGAGCTTGTCGGTGTCGGAGCTGCCGAAGGCGGCCGCTGGCTGAACGCGGTCGTTTTCGGCACAACAATCCTCATCTCGGGCCTGTGGCTCAAGACGGTGTGCCGGTCTCCTTTGATTGTGATGGCGGGAGTGCTTGCGATCGCCTCCTCCCGCGTGTTCAACTACATTGCCGGCTGCCTCCTCTCTGACCCGCTGTATTTGCTTCTGACAATCGGCTCGCTGGTCCTTGTCAGCGAGTTCCTCAAGCATCCTGAGCAGAGCCGTCGAGCAAATCTCCTGCTGGCAGCAGCAGGCCTGCTGGCAGGACTGTCCGTAGCGGTTCGCTACGTCGGCGTAGTTGCCATTGCGAGCAACCTCCCGATCATTCTGTTCTGGCGGCCCTCCAGATCATCCCTGCGGACCCGGCTGCAGGCTGCGACTGTGTTCGGGCTGGCAGCATCGTTGCCTGTGGCAGCACTCTTGGCCCGCAATCTCGCAGACACGGGCCAGCTTCTCGCGGATCGTCTGGATCACAGCACCGGCCACACTATGCTGGACGCAATCGAGACCATCTTCAGGCTTCACGGGCGTGGCCAACCCATCTTCTTTGTTGGATTGATCATGCTGCTCGCGGCGGCTTTACTCGGGTGGACGGCCCAGAGGGTAGCGGCATCCCCCCCCCCAGCCTGCCCTCCCCAGGCTCGGCATCGAGCGCAGCGCCCCGTTCGCTGCATTCGCGCTGATCTACGTCCCGACCCTCGTCATCTCTCAGCCGTGGAACTCAGGACCGGGTGTCCTTCCCCGACTGTACCTCCCGGCTGCGCTCGCCTTGGTCTTCGTGGGCTGCGAGGCGCTGGACTCCGCGCTTCACGGTGGAGCGCGGAAAGAGACGGCAAGCCGCCTGGGGCGAAGCCTCCTCTTGGCATGCACTGGCGCCGCAATCGTCGTCGCGCTGGCCGCGTCCTCGTACCGCAATGCGTACCGGACGTACAGCTCACTCGTCAACGGCCACCACCCCTACACCATTGTCGAGGGAATCGCCGAATCGCCTCTGATCGCAAATCTTCAGCACCACGCCACCGACGACCACCTCTACAGCAACCGCCCGATGGGCGTCTACCTGAAGACCGGAATCCAACCGGCGCTGTATATTCCGGCATGGGTGCCCTGGACTTCGCCGTTCACAGAAGCGGACTGTCTCGACAATCTCACCTCCTTCTCGAACCGCTCAGAGAGCGGCAAACTCCAGATCGCATGGTTCGATTCACTCCACCTGGACGACGCCAGGATCTACTGCGACATTCCGACACTCGCAGCCCACTACTCGGAGCTGACGCTGGTCGAGGACTTCCCCGACGGGGCGATCTACCGCTTCGACCCTTCCGGGTGATAGGATACAGGCCATGCATACGAAGTTGATGACGCAGCTCTCGCGGCACCTGATGACAGTTATCGTGGCAATTGCCGCTGTCGGCACGGCTCTTCTCCTGCTGCGAACACGCCATGGAATCCGCCTTACTATAGATTCTGCTTCATACTTGTCCGCGGCTGAGAATCTGGCAGCCGGCAAAGGCCTGATTGACTTCGAGGGCGACGAACTGACCTGGTTCCCGCCTGGCTTCTCGATCGTCCTGGCCGGCTTCGAGCTCGTCGGCATCGGGGCCAAGGACGCCAGCCGCTGGCTGAATGCGGTCCTGTTCGGTCTCACCATCGGCGTCTCGGGCCTGTGGCTCAAGACGGTCTGTCGGTCTGGCGTTGTCGTGTTGGCGGGAGTGCTCGCCGTAGCGAGCTCGCGCATACTCCAATACATCGTTGCCAGCCTCTACCCTGAGTCCCTGTTCCTGTTGCTGACAATCGGCTCGCTGATGTTGGTCAGCGAATTCTGCAAACGACCAGGCATCAGTAGGCGGGCACAGCGGCTTCTAGCGCTCGCAGGCCTGCTGGCAGGGCTGTCCGCAGCCGTTCGCTACGTCGGCATCGTGGCCATAGCGAGCAGTCTACTGCTCGTGTTGTTGAGGCAGCCATCGAGAACATCTCTGCGGACCCGCCTACAGGCCGCGACGCTCTTCGGCCTTACGGCATCACTGCCAGTGTTGGCCGTCTTGGGACGCAATCTCGTCGTGGCGGGCAGGCTCCTGGGAGATCGCCTGGATCACGGCAGCGGTCACTCCATGCTGGACGCGGTCGAGATCATCCTCGGGCTTCATGGACCGAGCCAGCCCAGTTTCGCCATCGGGTGGATCATGCTGCTCGCAGCCGCCGTCATCTGCTGGGCGCCAAGCAGGCAGATGGCGAGACCCCCCCCCCGCAACCGACTAGGCACCAAGAGCAGTGCCCCGTTCGCGGTGTTCGTGGTGTTCTATGTTGCCGCCTTGGTCTTCACACAACCCTTGAATGCCGGACCGGTCATCGCTCGTCTGTGGCTGCCGGCCGCGATCGCCCTGGTATTCGTGGGCTGCGATGCGCTGGACACGGCGATCGACCGCAGCAGCCTCTCGGACGCTCCACGCGATCTGACGCTGAGGTTCCTGCTAGCCGGCACGGGTGCTGCGGTGATCGTCACGCTGGCAGCTGCTTCCTACCTGTCGGCTCAGAACACACGCGACGCGCTCAGCCTGGACCAACCCGCCGGCGCCGCAATCCGCGGGATTGCCGAATCGCCTCTGATCGAACGCCTTCATGATCACGGTACAGACCGGCTCTACAGCAACAGGCCGATCGGGGTCTACCTAGTGTCGCACATCCAGCCGGTACACAGGCTTCCTCGCGGCCAGTCGGACAAGCCCTTGACCGACTCGGAGTGTCTCGACCTGCTCCGCGCCGGCGCTGCCGACGCCGACCCGCCAGGGCACGGAACCCTGCAGATCGCATGGTTCGACGAACTCAGGCAAGGCGACATCAAGACGTACTGCGACATCCCGGCCCTCGCAGCGGAGTCCCCGGAGCTGGAGCTGGTCGAGGACTTCGGAGACGGGGCGATCTACCGCTTCGACCCCTCCGGCTGAGCAGCCTGTCGGGACTGCCGGCATCTCGGGGCTGCGCTGCGGCTTAGGGCCGCGCCGCGCCGTGCGCTAGGGTCGCGGGCCATGGGAACGATGATCGACCTCCGAGAACCCGACGGCGCCCGCGGCTATCTGGCGATACCCGATTCGGGCAGCGGCCCCGGCCTGCTGGTGCTGCAGGAATGGTGGGGCCTGAACCCCCAGATCAAGGGCACCGCGGACATGCTCGCAGGCCACGGCTTCGTCGCCCTGGCGCCCGACCTGTACCGGGGCGAGCTGGCCGGCCACGACGAGATGGACAAGGCGGGCGAGCTGATGACCAGCCTGCCGCCCGAGCGCGCCGCGGCGGACATGTCGGCCGCGGTCGACGCCCTGGCAGGCCATGAGGCCACGAGCGGCGACGGCATAGGCGTGGTCGGCTTTTGCATGGGCGGGATGCTCGCCTTCCTGGTGGCGGCGCTGCGCGGCGACCTGGTCAAGGCGGCGGTGCCGTTCTACGGCTTCCCGATGCCCGACAGCGAGCCTTCCTGGGACGGGCTGAGCGCCGTGGTGCGCGGCCATTTCGCCGCCGATGACGACTTCTTCCCCGCCGAGGCGGCCCGCGACCTGCAGGCCCGCCTTCAGGCGATGGGCAAGGACGTGGAGATCGCCTTTCACGACGCGGGCCACGCCTGGATGAACGAGACCGACCCCTTCGGCGTGTACGACGCAGACCTCGCCGCCGAGCTGTGGCCGCTGACCATCGACTTCTTCCACGCCAGCCTCGGCTGAGCCGCCGACCGACTGAGCCACCGACCGACTGAGCCAAGGACCCGCCGATGACCGACACCAGCACCGAGCTCGACCTCGGGGCCTTCACGCCCGAACAGGACGGCCTGAGCCTCGACGGCCCGCCCCAGCCGGCCGACATCGAGGCCGAGCGGCTCCACCGCAAGCAGCGCCTGGCAGCGGGCCTGCGGGTCATGGGCAGGCTGCGCCTCGCCGAGGGGGTGGCCGGGCACGTCACGGTGCGCGACCCCGAGTTCGAGGACCGCTTCTGGGTGAACCCGTTCGGGCTCAACTTCAAGCTGATGACCGTGTCGGATCTGATCTGCGTGGATCACACGGGCGAGGTGGTCGTGGGCGACAAGCCCGTCAACAAGGCGGCGTTCGCCATCCACTCGCAGCTTCACGCGGCCCGGCCCGACGTGACCGCCGCGGCGCACTCGCACTCGATGTACGGCAAGACGTTCTCGGCGCTGGGCAAGCCGCTGAAGATGATCAGCCAGGACGCCACCATGTTCTACGACGACGTGGCGCTGTGCGACGCCGGCAGCGGCGCCGTGGTGCTCGACCTGGAGGTCTCCGGCGCCATGGCCGCAGCGCTGGGCGATCGCAAGGCGCTCATCCACCAGAACCACGGGCTGATCACCTGCGGCGGATCGGTGGACGCCGCGGTGTGGTGGTTCGTGGCCCTGGAGCGCTGCTGCCAGTCGCAACTGCTGGCCGAGGCCGCAGGCGAGCCGATCGAGATACCCGCCCATCTCTGCAAGGAGGGCTACGAGGCCCAGGGGCACGACCTGGCGGGCTGGTTCCAGTTCCAGCCCTGGTGGGACGAGCTGACCCGAGACGAGCCGGAGTTCCTCGATTAAGCCCTCATGGCCGTTCCGAAACCTGTCTCGATACTGGCTGGGCTCGTCGCCAGAGTGCGCGCGATCGCCTTGAGAGCGCTGCCCCTGCTCATAGGCGGCATTGCTCTGGGCACGGCGGTCTTGGTCCTGCTTCGAACCCACCACGGGGCGGGAGTCTCAGGCGACTCGCTCGTGTACATATCGACAGCGGAGAACCTGGCCCACGGCCGAGGCCTGAGCCAGCACGGCGGAATGCCGCTCACCATCTTTCCGCCTGGCTACCCGATGATGCTTGCGCCCTTCGAGTGGCTCGGCATCGGTGCCAGGGAGGCCAGCCGCCTTCTCAACGCGCTGCTGTTCGGCTCGACTGTGCTGATGGCGGGGCTGTGGATGGGGAGCGTGTGCCGATCGGTCGGGATCGTCGTCGTGGCGACTCTCGCCATCGCAGGATCGAGGACGTACCACCGGGTCGCCAGCTCGTACCTCTCAGAACCGCTCTATGTGTTCCTCGCGATCAGCTCGCTGATCCTGCTCTCTGAGCTGCTCCGACGCAGCGGGGACCCTGCTTCTGGCAGACCCCCCCCCTGCCTGAAGATGCTGCTGGCATCCGGGCTGCTGGCGGGCTTGGCCGCGTCTACGCGCTACATCGGCGTGGCATTGGTGGTCAGCGGCACCATCGTCTTGTTGCTTGCCTGCGCCCAGCGGAAAGCGGCATGGACGCAGCGCCTGCTGCCAGCGGTTCTCTTCGGTGCTGCCGGATCCCTGCCGATAGGCCTTGTTCTCGCCCGCAATCTGGCCGCCGACGGCACCTTGACAGGAGATCGTTCGAGCCATGACACCGGCCGTTCGTTCCCGGAAGCCGCAGGGGATCTGTTGGGGCTGTTCGGGCGCATGGAGTACCGGGTCGGGACGATTCTCGTGCTGTCCGTGGTCGCAGCGGCGCTCGGCTTGCGCATCCGTATGCCGTGGCGAGCGCTGGCTGCCGCCCGCAGCACGCCATTCGCTGCCTTTGCGGTGGTGTGCTCGCTGGCGATCCTGTTCACCCAGGCATGGACCAGAGAGCCACCGAGCCCTCGCTACTTTCTGCCCGTTTACGTGGCGCTGCTGTTCGTCTTCGTCGAGGCCTGGGGCGCGGTGCTGCGGCGTTCACGGGATCGGGACGCGCCAGTACCGCTCATCCGACAGTTTTCTGTCGTGGCAGTCGTGCTTGTCTGCCTGGTTCCGCTCGTCGGCATCGGGAGGCACGGCCTGGTGAGCGCCCATGGAGTGGTGCGGTATGGCAATCTGGTGGACAACCTGACCGACCTGCGCGATTCGCCGATGATCGACCATCTGCAGCAGAGCGACCTCGATCTGGCAGCCGGAGGCAGGCCTGTGATCACGAATCGCAAGTGGGCCGCATTCTTCCTGCTGGGCTTGCAGCCGCTCGAAAGTATCGAGACGTCCGAAGCGTTCTCTTGCCGCGAGCAGCTTGAGAGGCTCGACCGCCCGCGCTGGGTCGTCTGGTTCGCCAATCTCGACCCAGGTGATACGGTCGAATACTGCGACATTCCGGCTCTCGCCGCCGACAACCCGACTCTTGAGCTGCAACTGGAGTTCGCCGACGGCGCCGTCTATCGTCTGAACCCGTCTGCCTAGGCCGTTGCGCTCAGACAGCGCCGAAGGGAGCGCTCGGTGGCGCCACAGATGAAGCCATGAGCGAGTTGCTCTCCGTCGTCGTCCCCTGCTTCGACGAGCAGGCCTGCCTGGCCGAGACCCATGCCCGGCTCACGGCCACCTTGGAACAGATACCGGCGCTGGGCTTCGAGCTGATCTACGTCGACGACGGCAGCAGCGACGGCACCCTGGATCTGCTGCGAGGCATCCAGCGCAGCGATGACCGTGTGCGGGTGATCTCGCTGTCGCGCAACTTCGGCCACGAGACGGCCAGCACCGCCGGCATCGAGCACGCCTCAGGCGACGCCGTGGTGCTGATCGACGCCGACGGGCAGGACCCGCCCGAGGTGATCGCAGAGATGGTCGAGCGCTGGCGGGATGGCGCAGAGATCGCCTACGGGGTGCGCCTGGGCCGCGACGGCGAGCCCTTGTCCAAGCGGCTCACCTCGCGGGTCTTCTACCGGGTGCTGGAATGGCTCAGCGACACCCCGGTGTCGCGCGACACGGGAGACTTCCGGCTCATGGACCGGGTGGTGGTCGACGCCTTTGTGGCGATGCCCGAGTACAACCGCTTCGTGCGCGCCATGGTGGACTGGACCGGCTACCGCCGGGCAGCGGTGCCGTTCGAGCGCGCCAAGCGCTCAGGCGGGCGCACCAACTACTCGCTCGGCCGCCGCTGGTCGCTGGCCGCCACGGCCATCTCGTCGTTCTCGAACGCGCCGCTGCGCCTCGCCACCTGGCTCGGGCTGCTGGCGGCGTTCGTGGCTCTGCTGGGAATCGTCTTCGCGCTCGTGGGGCGCATCTTCAACGACGCCAGCGTCGGCGGCTGGGCCTCGATGTTCATCGCGGTGATGTTCCTGGGCGGCACGCAGCTCGTGTGCATAGGCGTGCTCGGCGAGTACATCGGGCGCATCTACAGCGAGGTCAAGCGCCGCCCGCTGTATGTGACCAAGGAACGGCTCGGCTTCGCCGGCGAGCCGGCCCCCGACACCGGCGTTGGCCCCGACACTGACGCTGGTCTTGCTGACGAGCCGGGCCGACCGCCGGGCTCAGGGCTCTAGGCCGAGCACCTCCAGCACCGAGCGCACGCATTCGGCCAGCGGGCGGCTGGTGTCGACCACCAGCTCAGGCGAGTCGGGCGCCTCGTAGGGCGCGCTGATCCCGCTGAAGTCCGGGATCTCGCCGCGGCGGGCCTTGGCATAGAGCCCTTTCACGTCGCGCTGCTCGCACACCTCAAGCGGCGTGGCCACATGCACCTCGACGAAGCGGCCCGGCGGGTGAAGGCCGCGCACCCGATCTCGGTCGGCTGCATACGGCGAGATGAAGGCGCTCAGCACCACCAGGCCGGCGTCGCAGAACAGGGCGCACACCTCGCCGATACGGCGGATGTTCTCGCTGCGATCCTCAGGCGAGAAGCCCAGGTCGGCATTGAGTCCCTCTCGGATCACGTCGCCGTCGAGCACATAGGCCGCCACGCCCCGCTCGCTCAGCGCCTGCTTCACTGCGACGGCCAGGGTGGTCTTTCCCGAGCCCGACAGCCCGGTGAGCCAGACGGTACGCCCGGTCGACTCCGGCCCGTCGTCGGCCGCGGCCGGGCTCTGAGGCGGGCCTTCAGCCACGACCGGGTGCCCAGGCAGGCCGTCAGCCACGCAGGAAGCCCCGTGCCGTGAGCAGGTCGGTGACCGCTGCCACGCACTCCTCGATCGACTGCACCGACGTGTCGAGGCGCAAATCCATGTTGACGGGGCGGTCATAGGGCGCCGACACGCCGGGGAACGACTCGATCTCGCCGCGGTCCGCGGCGGAGTACATGCCGTCGGGGTCGCGTTCGCGGCAGACCTCGATGGGCGTGTCGACGAACACCTCCACGAAACGCTCGGGCGTGAGCAGGTCCCTGGCCCGTGAGCGCACCGCCGCATCCGGCGCGACCACCGCGGCGATGGCGATGAGGCCCTGGCCGTTGACCAGCCTGGCGACCTCCGATATCCGCCGCAGGTTCTCGGAGCGCTCCGGGGCGCTGAAGCCGAGGTCGCGGCTGATGCCGAGGCGCACGTTCTCGCCGTCGAGGCGCACCGTCACCTTGCCCCGGTCGAACAGCTCGCGCTCCACCGCCGTCGCGATGGTCGACTTGCCGGCCGCGGTGAGCCCGGTGATCAGCACCGTGCATGGCTGCTGGCCGTGGCGGATCGAGCGCTCCTGGGCATCGATGCCCGACAACCGGCGCACCAGGCTGGACTGCGGCGTGCGGTCCCACGACGACGAGGCGCCCAGGATCATGCCCGCGCCGACGGTGGCGTTGCTGAGGCGGTCCACGAAGATGAACGAGCCCGTCCGGCGGTTGACCGAGTACGGGTCGAACAGCAGCTCGCGGTCCGCGGAGACGCCGCAGCAGGCGATGTCGTTGAGGGCCAACGACGCGGCCGGCTGCTCGTCGAGGGTGTTGACGTCGATGCGGTGGCGGATGGCGCTCACCGTTGCATTGGTGATGCCCCCGCAGGTCTGCATCAGATAGCTGCGGCCCGGCTCCAGCGGATCCTGGCTCATCCACACGACCATCGCCTCCACGTCGTGAGATCGCAGCGGCGCATTGCGATCCGAGACCAGCCAGTCGCCGCGGCTCACGTCGATCTCGTCGCTCAGAGACACTGCGATCGCACGGCCCGGCCCTGCGGCGTCGAGGTCGCCGTCGAAGGTCACGATCCGCTCGACGGCGGAGGCCACTCCCGAGGGCAGCGCCACCAGCTCGTCGCCGGGACGGACGACGCCCGAGGCGACGGTGCCGGCCAGCCCACGGAAGTCGCCGTCGGCTCGGATCACGTTCTGCACCGCCATCCGGAAGACGCCCAGGTCGTCATCGGCGGCGATGTCGACGGTCTCGAGGTGCTCCAGCAGCGGCGGGCCGTCGAACCAGGCGAGGTTGTCGCCGGGATGAACCACGTTGTCGCCGTGAGCGGCGGCCATCGGCAGGCAGTACAGATCCAGCGGGTCGAGGCGCTTGGCGAAGCTGCGGTACTCGGCGCAGATCTCCTCGAAGCGGGCCTGCGACCAGCCGAGGAGGTCCATCTTGTTGACGGCCACGACCATGTGGCGGATGCCCAGCAGGCGGGCGATGTAGCTGTGGCGCTTGGTCTGCTCCAGCACTCCGTTGCGGGCGTCGACCAGGATGACAGCCAGGGCGCAGTTGCTGGCGCCGGTCGCCATGTTGCGGGTGTACTGGGGGTGGCCGGGCGTGTCCGCGATGATGAAGCGGCGGCGGGCCGTGGAGAAGCTGCGGTAGGCCACGTCGATGGTGATGCCCTGCTCGCGTTCGGACTCCAGGCCGTCGAGCAGCAGGGCCAGGTCGAGGCCGTTGCCGCCCGGGACCCGCGCAGAGTCGGCGTGCAGCTCGGCGAGCTGGTCCTCGTAGATCAGCTCGGAGTCGTGCAGCAGGCGGCCGATCAGGGTGGACTTGCCGTCGTCGACCGAGCCGCAGGCCATAAACCGCAGCAGATCCTTGCCCATCAGAAGTAGCCCTCGCGTTTCTTGTGCTCCATCGAGGCGCTACGGTCGTGGTCGATCAGCCGTCCCTGGCGCTCGGAGCGGGTGGCCCGCCGCTGCTCGTCGACGATCTCGGCGACCGTGGACGCTGAGCTCTCCACGGCCCCGGTCAGCGGGTAGCAGCCGAGGGTGCGGAAGCGCACCGAGCGCATCTCGGGCCGCTCGCCGGGCTCAAGGCGGAAACGGTCGTCGTCGACCATCAGCAGGGTGCCGTCGCGGCGCACCACCGGGCGCTCGGCGGCCAGGTACAGCGGCACGATCTCGATGCCCTCGCCGGCGATGTAGGCCCACACGTCGAGCTCGGTCCAGTTCGACAGCGGGAACACCCGGATGCTCTCGCCCTTGTTGACCCGGCCGTTGTAGAGGCTCCACAGCTCCGGGCGCTGGTCCTTGGGCTCCCAGCGGTGGTAGCGGTTGCGGAAGCTGAACACCCGCTCCTTGGCCCGGGACTTCTCCTCGTCGCGGCGGGCGCCGCCGAAGGCCGCGTCGAAGCCGCCAGCGTCGAGGGCCTGCTTGAGGGCCTGGGTCTTCATCACGTCGGTGTAGTAGGCGGGGTCGTGGTCGAAGGGGTTGACGCCTGCGGCCAGGCCGTCGGGGTTGGTGTGCACGATCAGCTCCAGGCCTGTCTGCGACGCCGTGCGGTCCCGGAAAGCGATCATCTCGCGGAACTTCCAGGTGGTGTCGATGTGCAGCAGCGGGAACGGCGGGCGGGCCGGGAAGAAGGCCTTGCGGGCGAGGTGCAGCATCACCGAGCTGTCCTTGCCGATCGAGTACATCATCACCGGGCGCTCGGACTGGGCGACGACCTCGCGGATGATCTCGATGCTCTCGGACTCGAGCTGTTCCAGATGGCTGAGCCGATGATCGGTCGTCGCCGCTGCGCACATCAGCGCGGATTCTACGCCTTGCGTGCCCTGCAGGCCGCGCCGGCCGGTCGCGTCGCCGCTGAACGCTGCCGGGTCGCCGTCCGGTCGCTGCCGGGCGACGCTGCCGGGCACACGGGCGGGGCGTTCGCGGGAGCGTGGCCGCATCCGGCACAATGGCAGCCATGGCCGATGGAATCACGACCGACACAGAGCCCGCGGCCCGACGCCACGGAGCAGCGACCGCAGTCCTGGGCCACAAAGCAGACGCCGAGCGCCTCGATCAGCCCGGCGAAGCCGCAGCGTCAGCAGAGCCCGGCCAAGCCGACGACACCGAGCGCTTCGACGTCGTCATCGTCGGCGCGGGCATCTCGGGGATCAGCGCGGCCTGTCACCTGCTGCGGGAATGCGGCGACCGCTCCTTCGTCATCCTCGAAGGCCGAGCCGACATCGGCGGCACCTGGGACCTGTTCCGCTACCCCGGGGTGCGCTCCGACAGCGACATGCACACCCTCGGCTTCGACTTCAAGCCCTGGAAGCACCACAAGGCCATCGCGGACGGGCCTGCGATCATGGACTACCTGCGCGAGACGGTCGACGAGTACGGCCTGGGGCCCCACATCCGCTTCGGGCAGCGCCTGCACAGCGCCTCCTGGAGCTCCGAGCAGGGCTGCTGGACCGTTCGGGGCAACCACAGCGTGACCGGCGAGCCGGTGCAGGCGCAGGGCTCGGTGCTGTTCATGTGCGCCGGTTACTACAGCTACGAGAGCGGCTACCTGCCCGAGATCGAGGGCCGGGAGCGCTTCGCCGGGCGTTTCGTGCATCCCCAGGAATGGCCCGAGGATCTGGATTACGCCGGCAAGCGGGTGGCGGTGATCGGCTCGGGCGCCACGGCGATGACGCTGGTGCCGGCGATGGCGGCCGATGTGGCGCACATCACCATGATCCAGCGCTCCCCCACCTATGTGGCGGCTCGGCCGGCGGTGGACAAGACGGCCAACCGCCTGCGCCGCTTGCTGCCCGAGTGGCTCGCCTACCGGCTGACCCGCATCAAGAACATCTGGCGCCAGGATCTGGTGTACCGCAAGACCCGCACCGATCCCGACAAGGTGAAGGGCTTGCTGCTCCAGGCGGCCCGCGATGCCGTCGGGCCCGACTACGTGGACGAGCACTTCACGCCCAGCTACAACCCCTGGGACCAGCGGCTCTGCCTGATCCCCGACGGCGACCTCTTCGAGGCGATCAACGCCGGCAAGGCATCGGTGGCGACCGGGGCCATCGACACCATCACCGAGAGCGGCGTGCTGATGGAGGAGGGCACGCACGTCGACGCCGACATCATCGTCGCCGCGACCGGGCTGCGCCTGGTGACCCTCGGCGAGATGGACTTCGAGATCGACGGCGCGCCGGTGGACTTCTCGAAACGCTGGACCTACAAGAGCATGGCCTATTCGGACATCCCGAACCTGGTGGCGACGTTCGGCTACGTGAACGCCTCGTGGACGCTGAAGGCCGACCTGACCTCGCACTATCTGTGCAGGCTCCTGAACCACATGCGCGCCACCGGCAGCGACGTGTTCGTGCCGGTGCTGGGCGCCGACGGCGACACAATGGCGAGCCGTCCCTGGATCGACGACTTCACCTCGGGCTACATGCAGCGCAGCATGCATCTGCTGCCCCGCCAGGGCGACCGCGAGCCCTGGCTCAACACCCAGAACTACCGGGCCGACCGCAAGCTGATCGGCAAGGGCCCGCTGGACGACGGCGTGATGACCTTCGCCTCCACCCCCGCCGCTGCACCTTCGGGCTGAGGCGGCGGGGCGGTCAGGACCAGCGGATGCGGGCTCGGGCGGTGGTGGTGCAGTAGTACACGTCGCGGTCGTCGCCGGCGCTCAGGAACATGCCGTTGGCGATGCGCGATCCGCTGGCGACCCGCGAGACGATCTCGCCGCCGGCCAGGTCGACCACCACGATCTCGTCGCTGCCCTCGGCGATGAAGTCGTTGATCACCAGCTCGCCGGAGTCGGGGAACACTACCGGCTGCATGGTGGGCCGGATCGGCAGCTCCCAGACGGGCTCCAGCGTGTCGCCTGAGGTGTCGATGCCGGCCAGGCCGCCGTTCACGCTGTCCCAGGCGATGGCGCGGTCGTGCTCGGCAACGTGCAGCGGCGGGGCGATGATCCCGCCGCCAGGGGCGCCGAACGGCGCCATGTCCTCGATCTCGCCGGGGTCGTCGAGGCGCACCCGGATCAGGCGCTGCGGGCCGGTCCAGGGCGCGGGCTGACGCCACGAGAGGTCCGGGACCGAGCTGAAACGGCCGTTGGGAAAGGTGGTGTGGATGTGGCGCACAGCCGGGATGTTCCCGTTGTCCATCAGCCAGCACCAGCCGTCCGAGAGGCACACGTCCCAGGCCATCCCCTGCTCCCCGCCCTCGTCGCGGTAGCGGGGCCGCCAGTCGGGATCGACGACCAGCTCGTCGCCGTCGAGCACGATCCGGAAGAGATGCTCGGTGCCGGGCACGTAGACGACGTCTCCCAGCGTGTCTCCGGCGGCATCGCCATGCCCTGAGGCATCGGCGGCGATGCGGCCCATCGAGCCCTCGGGCAGCAGCAGCGGCTCGCCGACGGTCTCCAGGGTCTCGGGATCGAGGCGGGTCACCGTAGAGCGCCCCTGGCCGACCAGGCGCAGATCCTTGGTGACGAGGCTGCCGTCGGACAAGACGAGCATGCCGTTGTGACTGCAGTCCACCAGCAGGCGCTCGGCCTCGATGCTCAGATCGTGCGGGTCGAGACGGTGGACGTGGGAGCCGTTGACCGAGTAGACCGAGCCGTTGGCGTGCACCAGGATCGCCCCGCACCACACGTGATCGCCGCACGGCAGCGGCGGCGACTCCGCCAGCGGCTCGAGGCTCTCGGGGTCGATGCGCTGCACCCAGCCCCAGGGCGCCGGCCCGTCCGCGCGGAAGGCCGGCATGGTGCCGCCGACGTACCACTCGCCGGGCTCGCGCCGCACCGCCATCACCTCCCAGCGGTCGCTGCGGCGAGTGGTCACCTCCGTCGATGCGCCGGCGGCGTCGAGACGTCCGCTGCGGGCCTTCTGGCGGCGGTTGCCGCCGCACTCCACCGGCCAGGGCGAGTCCCGCCAGTAGCCCGGCATGGCGGAGCTGCGGTCCAGCGGGGTGGTCATCGGAGAAACCCTAGGAGCCTGGCCGCCAGCACCACAGACGCGAGCACCATGGCGACGCGGATCCAGCGCTCCCCGCCGCGCACCACAGCGGGCGCTCCCAGCCAGCCGCCGAGCGTGAAGCCGGCCGCCAGCACCAGCGCCGGCCCCCAGTGGACGTGGCCCGAGACGATGAACACCGGCAGGGCCAGGGCTGTGATGACCACGTTGGTCACCACCTTCACGCTGTTGGCGACCACCAGATCGAGGCCGCTGCGGTTGAGCGCAGCCAGCAGCAACAGCCCCAGACCGGCCTGGATCGCCCCGCCGTAGACGCCGATGGAAAAAAAGGCCGCGGCAGCCGCCAACGGGTTCCATCCGGCGCCGACGGGCGGGCGGACAGGGCTGCGGCGGGCAGTCGATGCCGCCCCACCGGGGCCTTGTTCCCTGTCAGCGACGACCGGCGCTTCGAGATCGTCGCCGCGGGCGGAGGGGCCGTCGGCTGCGTCGCGTTTGGGCCAGGCCGCTGCAAGCACGATCGGGACCAGCAGCAGGCCGAACAGCGTCTCGAAGGCGTCGTCGGTCAGCCTGCTGATGCCGTAGGCGCCCACCAGCGAGCCGGCAGCGATCGGGGCCAGGTGCGGCCAAGCGCGGCTCAGGCCGTCCACGCCGAGCCGCCGGAACGAGCCCGCCGCGGCCACATTCGAGGTCAGCACGCCGATGCGGTTGGAGCCGTTGGCGGCGTTGCCGGGCACCCCGGCGATCACCAGCAGCGGGACGGTCAGCGACGAGCCGCCGCCGGCCATGGTGTTGAACACCCCGGCAGCCAGTCCCCCGCCCAGCAGGGCCAGCGCTTCTGCCCAGCCCACAGCGATCAGTCCCGGCTCAGTCGGATTCGGGTGCCGGCTCGTGATCGGGCTCGGGCACCCCGGCGGGCTGAGCGACAGGCCCGGCGGCTGGCTGGGCGGCAGGCGCCCGGTACACCTCGGTGTGATCCGCGGGCAGCGGCGTGTTGCCGAGGATCATGTCGGCGGCCCTCTCGGCGATCATCATCGTGGGGGCGTAGATGTTGCCGTTGCTCACGTTCGGCATCACCGAGGCGTCGACCACCCGCAGCCCGTGAACCCCGTGGACCCGCATGTTGTCGGGGTCGACCACCGCCGCGTCGTCGGTCCCCATCCGCGCCGTGCACGAAGGGTGCAGGGCGGTCTCGGCCTCGCGGGCCACCCAGTCGACGATCTCGTCGTCGGTCTGCACCCCGGGGCCCGGCGACAGCTCGCCGCCGTTGTAGGGGGCGAATGCCGGCTGGTTGAGGATCTTGCGGGCGGTGCGCACGGCCTCGACCCATTCCTTGCGGTCATTGGGCGTGCTCAGGTAGTTGAACTGCACCGCCGGATGGGCCCTGGGGTCCACCGAGCGGATCTTCACGGTGCCGCGCACGTCGGAGTACATGGGGCCGATGTGGACCTGGTAGCCGTGCCCGCCGGCTGGCGACGAGCCGTCGTAGCGGATCGCCACCGGCAGGAAGTGCAGCATCAGGTTCGGGTAGTCGACCTCGGGGTTGCTGCGCACGAAGGCGCCCGCCTCGAAGTGGTTGGTGGCGGCAGGGCCGCGCCGAAACAGCCACTGCAGCCCGATGAGCGGCATCCGCCACTTGGCGAGATGGGGCTGCATCGACACCGGCTGGGTGCAGGCGTACTGGATGTAGACCTCGAGGTGGTCCTGCAGGTTCTCGCCCACGCCCGGCAGGGCGCTGATCACGTCGATGCCGAGGCCTTCGAGATGGGCGGGCTCGCCGATGCCGGAGAGCTGAAGCAGCTGCGGCGAGTTGAAGGCGCCGCCGCAGACGATGATCTCGGCGCCTCGGAACACCCGGCTCGTGCGCCTGCGGTTGCGGCGGCATTCCACGCCCACCGCACGGCTGCCTTCGAAGAGGATGCGGTTCGCCTGGATGCCGGTGACGAGCCTCAGGTTGGGGCGCTTCAGCACGGGATGCAGGTAGGCCCGCGCCGCGCTGAGCCTGCGCCCCCGCTCCACGTTCTTGTCGAAGACGGCGAAGCCCTCCTGGCGGAACCCGTTCACGTCGGTCGTGGACGCATAGCCCGCCTGCGGGCCGGCCTGCAGCCAGGCGTCGAAGAGCGG
Source organism: Acidimicrobiales bacterium (assembly GCA_965214285.1). GTDB lineage: Bacteria > Actinomycetota > Acidimicrobiia > Acidimicrobiales > Aldehydirespiratoraceae. Next base: position 1,952,362 of record OZ243946.1, on the reverse strand, counting down.
GCTGGCGGCGGGGCCGGTCTCGAGCCGCAGCGGGCCTTGGTCGCCCCGCCACTGGTCGCCGCCGACCAGGCGGTTCTCCATCCGCTTGAAGTACGGCAGGCAGTGGGCATAGTCCCAGCGGCCCATGCCAGGGGCGGTGGCCCATTTGTCGAAGTCCATCGGGTTGCCGCGCTGGAAGATCATGCCGTTGATGCTGCTGGACCCGCCGAGCACCTTGCCGCGAGCGTGGTAGACGCGCCGTCCGTTCATGTGCGGCTCGGGCTCGCTCTCGTACTTCCAGTCGTAGAAGCGGTTGCCGATCGGATACGTCAGCGCCGCCGGCATGTGGATGAAGACGTCCCAGCGCCAGTCCATGCGCCCGGCCTCCAGCACCAGCACGCTGTTGTCGGGGTCGGCGCTGAGCCGGTTGGCCAGGGCGCAGCCCGCCGAGCCGCCGCCGACGATCACGAAGTCCCAGGTCGAACCAGCATCATCGGCCATTCGACGTCTCCCCTATTCCCAGGCGCCCAATACGACCAGGCGACGCTAGCGCTTGAGGGACCGGCCCCGCAGTCGGGTTTCGCCGGCGTCCGGGGCGCACGGCTACGGTCGGCGGCCATGGGAAGACTCGTTGACAAGGTGGCGGTCATCACCGGGGCGGCCCGCGGCCAGGGGGCTGCGGAGGCACGGCGCTTCGCCGCAGAGGGCGCCACGGTGGTGCTCACCGACGTGCGAGACGAGCTGGGAGCGCAGACCGCAGCCGATATCGGCGCCCGGGCGAGCTACCTGAGCCTCGACGTGACCGACGACGGCCAGTGGAAGGACGTGGTGCAGCACGCCACCGCCGAGTTCGGGCGGATCGACGTGCTCGTCAACAACGCAGGCATCTTCGAGCTGGGCGGCATCGACACGCCGCTGGGCGACTGGAACCGGGTGATCGCCGTCAACCAGACCGGGGTGTTCCTGGGGATGCAGGCGGTGGCGCCGATCATGCGCGAACAGGGCAGCGGCTCCATCATCAACATCTCCTCGGTCGCGGCCCTGATGGGCTCGCCGATGGCCATGGCCTACACGGCCTCGAAGTGGGCGGTTAGGGGCATGACCAAGGGCGCGGCGCTTGAGCTGGCGCCGTTCGGGGTGCGCGCCAACAGCGTGCATCCCGGCATGATCGAGACGCCGATGCTCGACGTGCTGGGCGACAGCCGCGAGACCGTGCTGGCCAGGGTCCCCATGGGCCGCTATGCGGAACCCGACGAGGTTGCGGAGCTGGTGCTGTTCCTGGCCTCCGACGAGTCGGCGTACTGCACGGGCCACGAGTTCGTCGTGGACGGCGGCATGGCGGTCTGACCGTCTCGTTCCGGACGGACGGCTCGGCGGCGAACAGCGGCGCGCTCCGAGCTTCGTGGCGCAGATCACTGCGCCAGCGCCCGGCCGATGCTCACCGCAGCGGCTTGCGCTCCGCCGGCGCCGAGCGGCGCTCCCATGGACCGCAGCGCCGCCTCGATCGTGGCGATCGTGCCCAGGATCATCGGCGGGTTGAGCCAACCCATGTGGCCGATGCGAAATGAGCGGTCACGAATCGGCGCCATGCCAACCCCGAGGATCAGCCCTGCCTGTTGCTCGCAACGGCGACGCAGCTCGTCGGCGTCGATGCTGCCGGTGCGCACCGTGGTGACGGCGTTAGAACGATGATCGGGCGAGACGACGTTGAGCTCGATCCCGCCGGGTGTCGACCAGGCCTGCACAGCGGCGCGCACCGCGTCGGCCAGAACGCCATGGCGCAGCCACACGGCCTCCAGGCCTCCTTCCTCGTCGATCATGTCCAGCGCCTCGCTGAGCGCGTAGACATGCGACACCGGCGGCGTGCCCGCGAATATGTCGTATGCGAACTTGAGGTCGTTGCGGCTCGCCCAGTCGAAGAAGCCGACCCGGGGCGCCTCGGCGTCGAATTCTGCGAGCGCCTTGTCGTTGGCCCACACGAACGCCAGGCCCGGCGGGCACATCAGGCCCTTTTGCGAGGCAGCGACGGCGAGGTCCACGCCCCATTCGTCCATCTCGAACGGGTCGCAGGCGAGCGAGGCGATGCAGTCCGCGTACAGCAAAGCCGGATGACCGGCACGGTCGATGGCAGCCCGGATCGCCGCGATGTCGTTGCGCACGGAGCTCATGGTGTCCGAGTGAGCCACCAGCACCGCCTTGATCGTGGCGTGGGAGTCGGCTTCGAGGCGCCGCCGCAGCGCCTCGGGATCGACCGGGCTGCGCGGGCCGGCGGGCAGCAGCTCCGCTTCCACGCCGGCCAGAGCCGCGTATTCGCCCCAGAGCACGGCGAACAGCCCCGATTCGAGCACCAGCACCTTCTCGCCGGGGCGCAAGGTGTTGCACAACGCCATCTGCCATGCGCCATGGCCGTTGGCCACCGCCATGAACGCCGTGGCTTCGCTGTGGGCGAGCGCTGGCAGCCTGCCGAGCAGCTCGAAGCACAGATCCACGAGAGCGCCTCCGTAGATGTTAGGCATCGGCTGGGCCATGGCCCTGCGGACCCGGTCCGGCACGATCGAAGGCCCGGGTATCGCCACCATCTGGTTGCCCTGGCTCAGGTCCATGGCGGGCGACCGTAGCGGCGCTGTTGCGGGCCGCCTATCCAGGGCACCCATTCAAGCCGGCGTCCGCGGCTGACGTAGGCTCGCCGCCTGTCATGACCGCAGAAGCCCACAGCGAAGACCATGCACCGCAAGACCAGGTGGCGCATTTCCTGGCGGCGCCTGTGGACGGGCTGCTGGTCGCCGGGCATCTCGATGCCATAGCCGCCCAGGCGGTCGCCGCGGACCGCAGCCGTGAGATCGACCCGGCGCTGATCGCGGCGATCAAAGGCAGCGACGTGATGCGCATGTCGGCGACTGCGGGGATCGGCGGCATCGAATGCTCGGTGTGCCACATCGGCCGCGAGCTCGAAGCCGTGGCCGCCCGCTGCCCGAACCTGGCCTGGACGCTGTGGAACCATCTCTGCGTGTTCCACCTGTTCGTGGGCTGTTTGGGGCCACAGCAGCGGGCCTTTCTGAGAGGGATCGTCGAGGCCGGCGAGTGGGTGTCGTTTCCCGCGGGGGCCGGCTCGCGGGTCCACGGGCGCATCGACGTCGATCATGCGGTGCTCGACGGCGTGGCGACTTTCGGCACCGGCGCCCGCTACGGCGACTGGTGCGGCGTGGTCTTCGCTGTCACCGACGCCGACGGCACGGCAGCGACGCCTCCTGACCTGCGCTTCACGATGGTGAGGGTCGACTCGCCCGGCGTGGAGGTGGATGCGACCTGGGACGGCTCGGGGCTGCGGGCCTCGGCCACCGACCACGTGCACTACCGCAGCGTCAGGGTGCCGCTGGAGCGCTGTGTCGCCTGGCACGGCGCAAACCGGGCCGAGAGCCTGCGCAGCGTGGAGGTGGTGGACCACCGCTACCGCGAGGACTGGGTGGGCCTGTCGGACCTGTGGCTCGGCTGGATGGCGGTCGGGCTGGTGCGCGAGGCCCTGGCAGAGGCCGCGGCAGAATTCCGCCATCGCAAGGCGATCATGGGCAGCGCCATGATCGAGCGGCCCACGGTGCAGATCAACGTGGGCCATGCGCTGGCGCTGACGGGCGCGGCGCGGGCCGCGGTGACCGAGGCCTGCCGTGAGGTCGACGCCCGGATCGCGGGCTGCGTGGTGCCCGACGCCGCCGACTACTACCGCCAGCAGGCGGTGATCTCGATGGCGCTGGAGCAGCTCGGCGAGGCCATGAGCATCCTGGCCCGCACCTACGGCGGCAACGGCCTGCGCGAGGGCGGCAGCTTCGAGCGGCGCAGGCGCGACTTCGCGGCAATGCCGCTGCACATCAACGCCCACCGGGATCGTGTCACCCACCAGGTGGGCCGCCTCGCCCTGGGCATCCCCCTCGACCGCTTCTAGCAATACCCCGCTGCCCGGACTGCATTTACCACTGCGGCACTGTTCACGTGTGTGTCTGTGCCATGGGTTGCTCGTCGCTCCGGGCAGCGGGACATCCGCACTATAGGCTCCGTGAGATGCCGAAGTCCTACGAGGACGTGATCGCAGAGTGCCGGGCAGAGGCTGGCTCGGATGCGCCATCTGAGCACAGCGAGGCGTTCAGGCGCGGGTGCAAGATCGCCAGCGACGTCATCGGTTGGCGTGTGGGCCTCGACTTGACCCAGGCTGAGGTCGCTGCGCGTTGTGGCATGGATGTGGGCTACATCGAACGGATCGAGAGCGCCGCGGTTGGTCCTGCCGAACGGCCCTTGGAGCTGATCAAGCTCGCATACGAAGCCAACTTGGGAGCGATGCCGGAGCCTGCCTGAGCAGGCAGCGCCCAGCCGCGGAGTGACCTGAACGGTGCGGGTCAGAGCGGGTTCAGCAGGCCGGTGTCGAGGTCGAGCAGGAAGGCGGCCAGCGCCACCGAGTCGTCGATCAGCGGGCAGTCGCGCAGCGTCTGCAGATCGACGGCTGCGGCCTGGCGCTGATCGACGCCAGCCAGGAAGGTCTCTGAGCTGGTGTCGACGCCGTGGCGCTCTGCGAGATCGGCGCGGATCTCGGCTTCGCTGCGTGAGGTCATGGCGCAGTCGGTGTGGGCCACGATGCAGATCCGCTCGACGCCCAGGTAGTTGACTGCCATCACCAGCGAGCGCAGCGCGTCGTCGGTCACCCGCGCCCCGGCGTTGCGCACGATCTTGGCGTCGCCCAGACCCAGGCCGAGGACGGCCGGCGGGTCGATGCGCGAGTCGATGCAGGTGACCACGGCGAGGCCGCGGGCCGCGCCGCCCCGCACTCCGGCTCTGTGGCCGGCGGCGGCGTAGGCCCGGTTGGCCTCGGCGATGTCGGCGAAGGCGTCGAGAGCGTCGTCGGGCACGCCTGAGGTTGTAGCACCTGACAGCCTGCGACCACCGCAACCGGGAGACCGGCCGCATGCACGAGCAGCAGCGCCGCCAGCACCCGGCCGGCCCAAGCGGCCCGGCACACGGCGAGGCTGAGAACCGCCTCAGGCCGCCCCGGAATCGACCCGTCGCCCGACAAGGCGCCGGGTTAGGCTGCGCGCCATGGTTGCCGATGCGGTGGTGAGCACAGAATCGCTCGTCAAGCAGTACCCGTCGGTCACCGCCCTCGACCGGCTCACGGTCGACATCGGCCGCGGCGTCACCGGCCTGGTCGGGCCCAACGGCGCCGGCAAGAGCACGCTCATCAAGATCCTGCTGGGGCTGGTGCCGCCGACCTCGGGCGAGGCAGAGGTGTTCGGCCTCGACGCCCGCTCCGAGAGCATCAGCATCCGCGAGCTGATCGGCTACATGCCCGAGCACGACTGCCTGCCCGCCGACCTGTCGGCCACCCAGTTCGTGATCCACATGGCGCGCATGAGCGGGCTGCCCGCCGTCTCGGCACGCGAGCGCGCCGCTGAGACGCTGCGCCACGTGGGCCTCTTCGAGGAGCGCTACCGCCACATCGGCGGCTACTCCACCGGCATGAAGCAGCGGGTCAAGCTCGCCCAGGCCCTGGTGCATGACCCCAAGCTGCTGGTGCTCGACGAGCCGACCAACGGCTTGGACCCCGGCGGCCGAGACGACATGCTCGCCCTCATAGAGCGCACCGGCAAGGAGTTCGGCATCTCGGTGATCATGTCGTCGCATCTGCTCGGCGAGATCGAGGCGGTCTGCGACTCGATCGTGCTCATCGACGAAGGGCGGCTGGTGCGGGCCAGCACCGTGGGCGAGCTCACCGCGCTGGGCAACATCCTCGCCGTGGAGGTGGAGCGCGACTCCGAGACGGTCGTCGCCGGCCTGCGCCGCCGCGGGCTGACGGCCGCTCTCGACGGCCGCACCATCTCCGTGGAGCTGGCGGCCGAGGAGGCCGGGCATCCCGCCGTCACCCAGGCCGTTCTCGACGCCGCCATCGAGGCCGACGTGCCGCTGGTGCGCGTCGCACGCCAGCGTCGACGGCTCGACGAGCTGTTCCAGGCCGACCCGGTCGCAACAGGCCAGGACCCGGCGCCGTGAGCGATCAGGGACCCGCCACGGAAGCAGCGACAGGCGGCAACCAGGCGACAGCCGGCGACCAGGCCGGCGGCGAGATCTACGACCTCGGCTACCGCAACTACGACGGCGAACGGCTCGGCCGGCGGGCGGCCTTTATGTCGCTGCTGATCCTCAGCCTGCGCAACACCTACGGACTGGGACGGGGCGTGTTCCCGAAGTTCATCGCGTTCGGCCTGGCAGCGGCCGCCATGCTGCCCGCCGTCATCTCCATGATGATCCTGATCCTGGTCGGCATCGACGAAGGGCCGCGCTATGACGACTTCTTCGGCTGGGTGCAGGTGATCCTGGTGCTGTTCGTGGCTGCGATGGCATCGGACCTCGTGGGCAACGACCGGCGCCACAACATCCTCCCGCTCTACTTCTCTCGACCCGTCGAACGCGACGACTACGTGCTGGCCAAGATGGCCGCCTTGACGATCGGGCTGCTGCCGCTGACCCTGCTGCCGCAGCTGCTGCTCTTCGTGGGCAACTGGCTGGGCGCCGACGACACCAGCGAATGGCTCAGCGACAACATCAGCGATCTGTGGCCGATCCTCGTGGCGTCTGTGCTGGTGTGCGCTCAGCTATCAGCCGTCGGCCTGGCGATCTCGATGTTCACCACCCGCAGGGCCTTCGCCTTGATGGCGGTGCTCGGCGGCATGCTCGTCGCCGCCACCATCGCAGGCATCGTGATCGAGACCGTCGACTCGCGGTGGGCGACCATCGCCGCCCTGCTGAGCCCGGTGACCACCACCGACGGAACCGTGCGGGTGCTCTTCGAGGGCGCCATCGGCGGCCCGGACTTCGACCAGCGCTTCTACGACCTGGTAGACGACACCCCGAAGCTGCTGTGGATCGCAGCGCCGCTGGCCCATGTCGCGCTCGCCTTGGGCGTGGCCCTGCGCCGCTACCGGAAGACCTCGCTGTGAGCGCCGCGAGCGACTCCCCCGAGGCGCTGCTGCCCGCCGAGTCGAGAGGAGCTGCCCCGCCGCCCTCTCCCCCGCCACCGCCGCCGCCTCCGCCGCCCCCGGCCGGATCGGCGGCAGGCGGCCGCGCCGGCTCGGCCCCCGACCCTGATGCGGCGATCTCGCTGCGCTCGGTGACCCGCTGGTTCGGCGACGTGGTGGCCGTCAACGACATCTCCTTCGACCTGCGCGGCGGCGTCACCGGCCTGCTCGGGCCCAACGGCGCCGGCAAGACCACGCTGTTGCACATGATCGCCGGGCTCTTGAGGCCGTCCTCGGGGATGCTGACCGTGGCCGGCGAGAAGACCTGGGCCAACAGCGCCATGTGGAACCAGGTCGGGCTCGTCCCCGAACGCGACACGCTGTATCCGCACTTGACGGGCTGGGAGTACGCCCTGGCGTCCGCGGAGCTTCACCGGCTCGCCGACCCCGAGGCGGCAGCGACCCGGGCGCTGGAGATGGTCGAGCTGACCGACGCCATGGGGCGCAAGATGGGCGGCTACTCCAAGGGCATGAAGCAGCGGGCCAAGGTCGCCGCCGCGCTGGTTCACGACCCGCGCATCCTGATCCTCGACGAGCCTTTCAACGGCACCGACCCGCGCCAGCGCTTGCAGATGACGGAGATGCTCAAAGGCTTCGGCGCCGAGGGCCGCACCGTGGTGTTCAGCTCGCACATCCTCGAAGACGTGGAGCACCTCGCCGAGGACGTGCTGCTGGTGATCAACGGCCGCCTGGCCGCATCGGGCAACTTCCGGCGCATCCGCCGCCTGATGACCAACCGGCCGCACGCCTTCACGCTGCGCACCAGCGACAACCGGGCGCTGGCCTCGCAGTTCGTGAGCCGCGACTTCATCGCGGCGGTCTCGTTCGACAGCGACGCCATGCAGGTGCAGACCACCGATTACGGGGAGTTCACCAAGGCCGTGGCCACGGTGATCCGCTCAAGCGGCGTGGACCTGTTCGAGCTTCAGCCAGCGGACGACTCGCTGGAGAACGTCTTCAGCTACCTGGTGGCCGGATGAACCGCGTGCTCGCCCGCCTCACGGCCCGCCAGCTGCTCGGCAAGCGCCGCACGCTGCTGGCCGCTGCGGTGATGCTGTTGCCGATCGTGATCGGAGTGTTCTACGCGCTGTTCGCCGAGCCGTCGCTGGAGGCCGCCGAGATCGCAGCGAATCCCGAGCTGGAACGCGTGAGGGCGGCCACGGACGCCGCGAACTTCGCGGCTGACGGCGCCCAGTCCCTGATGCTGGGGCTGCTGGTGCCGATCATGGCCCTGGTGGTCGGCACCGCTGCGCTCGGCTCGGAGATGGAGGACGGCACCGCCGTGTTCCTGCTGTCCAAGCCGGTCGGGCGCACGAGGATTTTCGCCGTGAAGACCCTGATCGCGGTCGCAGTCTGCGTGATCCTGGTGACGCCCGCCTCGCTGATCTCCACATGGCTCGTGGTCGGCAGCCCCACCACCGACGGCCTGATGCTCGGGTTCGGCCTTACGGTGCTCATGGCAGCGGTCATGTACACCGTGGTCTTCGTGGCGCTCAGCGCGGTCACCCACCGCTCCATCCTCATCGGGCTCGGCTATGTCTTCTTGTGGGAGGCACTGGTCACGAACCTGTTCCCAGGCCTGAGCTGGGTGTCGATCAGCGACTACGCCTACGGCTGGGGCAATGCCTTCATCTCCACCGAGGAGATCTCGGTCAGAGTCGAAGACAGCGACCTCTGGTTCGAGGCGCCCTACCGGCCCAGCCTGGGCCTGACGGCCTCGGTGATCGGCACGCTGACCATCGTGGCCTTGGCGGGCTGGGTCGGCGCCGAACGGCTGAGCCGCTTCCAGATCGGCGACCGCAAGTGAGCAGCCGCGACGTCGCCGGCTACGACGTCGCGGCGGTAGAGGAATGGGTGACGGACCGGCTGGCTCAGCTGCAGGCCCCGTTCGCCTGGTCCAGGCTCGTCGGCGGGCACTCCAACCTCACCTACCGGATCGACAGCGCGGATGGCGCCCGCAGCGCGGTGATCCGCCGCCCGCCGCTGGGCGACCTGTTGCCGGGAGCTCACGACATGACCCGCGAGTGGGCCTGCATCTCAGCGATGTGGGGCCGGGTGCCGGTGGCCGAGCCGCTGGCGCTGTGCGAGGACGCCTCGGTGACCGGCGCGCCGTTCTACGTGATGGGCCTGGTGGACGGCCAGGCGCTGTACTCCGTGCAAGACGTGCAGCGCTGCATCCCCGACGACCAGCGGCTGGCCGCGGCCGAGTCTTGGATCGACACCCTCGCCGACATCCATTCCGCCGACATCGACGAGATCGGCCTCGGCTCGCTGGGCAAGCGCGAGGGCTACCTGCAGCGCCAGGCCCGCACCTGGTACCGCTCGTGGACCTCCTGCGTGGAGGCCGCGGAGATCGACGACCCCCGGATCCATGCGATGCACGACCGGCTGACGGCTGAGATCCCCGAGCAGGGGCCGGCCACGGTCGTGCACGGCGACTACGGCACCCACAACGTGATGTTCGACAGCGAGGCACGGGTGGCGGCGGTGCTGGACTGGGAGATCGCCACCCTCGGCGACCCGCTGGCGGACCTGGGCTACTCGATGAACGCCTGGGTGCAGCCCGGCGACCGCTTCCTGGAGACCCTCGACGCCCCCAGCCTGGCGACGGGCTTCCCCAGCAGGGACTACCTGGTCGCCCGCTACGCCGAGCGCACCGGGCGAGACGTGTCGAACCTCGACTACTACCGCGCCTTCAACCGCTTCAAGACGGCCTGCATCCTGCTCGGCGTCTACGCCCGCTACCGGCGGGGCCAGAAGGCCATCGCGTCCGATGAGCTAGAGGCCATGCGAGCCCGTGTGCTGCGGGTGATCGACGACGCCGCCGCCCACGCCACCGCCCTCTGGGGTCCGTGACCCAGCACCTCGAATCCGCAGCCGCCTGTACCACGAGTCGTGCTGCAGGCATTAGCGGGTAGCCCACAGCTCCTCCAACACGCCCGACGCCACGGGTCGGCCGCAGCGTGAGACTCGGGCGGCGAATGGCTTGACCTGGACTGGACGTTCGTTCAATAATTCGCGGATGGCTAGGACGGTCTGGAACCACACGCCTGAGCTGCCGCTGCGCTCGGCGCCGTTGTGGCACTGGCCGCCCAAGCCGGGCGCGATCGGCCGGCACCTGGCAAAGACCTGGCAGCCGCTGCGGCCTCGCGTGTTCATGCTGGCCGTGGCCGTCGCGGTGTGGGCCTGGCTGATGCCCTCGGCAGAGACCGCCCAGTCGCTTGCGCCAGGCTGGGTCGCAGGCATCTGGCTGCGCAACCTGGCACTGGTGAGCGTGGTGGCGGGCGGCGTTCACCTGTGGCTCTTTCGCTGGGGCCGCCAGGGCGACGGGCTGCGCTACGACACCCGGCCGCTGGGCGTCAACAAGCGCAAGTTCCTCTTCGGCGACCAGGTCAAGGACAACATGACGCTCACGCTGGTGTCCGCGGTGGCCGTGTGGACGCTGGCCGAGAGCGCCATCCTGTGGGCCTGGGCCAACGGCGTCGCGCCGAGGCTGGCCCCCAGCGACAACCCGGTCGTCTTCGTCGCCTTCGTCGTGGCGGTGCCTTATTGGAGCATCGCCTGGTTCTCGGTCACGCACCGGATGCTGCACTTCGGGCCGGTCTACCGCCGCGTTCACTCGTGGCACCACCGCAACGACAACCTCGGCCCCTGGTCGGGGCTGGCCATGCACCCGCTTGAGCATGTGGTGCTGTTCGGCGACGTTGTGCTGCTGCTGGTGGTGCCCAGCCACCCGATCCACCTGTACTTCATCATGCTGCACCACGGGCTCGGCGCTCCGCTGTCGCACACCGGATACGACGCCCTGCTGCTGGGGCGCAGGCTGCGCTTCGACTTCGGCGACTTCCACCATCAGCTCCACCACCGCTTCGTGGAGTGCAACTACGGCGGCCCCGAGTCGCCCCTCGACGACCTGATCGGCACCTGGCACGACGGCGGGCCCGACGGCGACAGGCAGATCACCGAGCGGATCCGCAGGCTCTCGGCGGCGCGTCACGGCTGAGCCCGGCTTGCGGTCAGGCGCCGCCACAGGCGCTAGAACCAGACCCATGGAGAAACACGACCTCTACATCGGCGGCCGGCGCGTGCCGGCGGTCTCCGGCGAGTACTTCCACAGCGACAACCCCTACACCGGCGAGATCTGGGCGCAGGTCGCCCGCGCCGGCGCCGCGGATGTGGACGCCGCGGCCGCCGCGGCGCGACAGGCCTTCGCCGGCTGGGCGGGAACCTCGCCGAGCACCCGCGGCAGGCTGCTGACGGGCCTGGCCGACATCATCGAGCGCGAAGCCCCGAGGCTCGCCGAGATCGAGGTGCGAGACAACGGCAAGCTAATCGCCGAGATGGCCGCCCAGACCGCGGCCTGTGCCGGCTGGTACCGCTACTACGGGGGCCTGGCCGACAAGATCGAGGGGTCGGTGATCCCGCTGGACCGGCCAGGCGTGCTCAACTACACCACCCGCGAGCCGCTCGGCGTGGTCGGGCTGATCACCGCCTGGAACTCGCCGCTGCTGCTGCTGGCCTGGAAGCTGGCCGCTGCGCTCGCCGCAGGCAACACCTGCGTGATCAAGCCCTCTGAGCACGCCTCGGTCTCCACGCTGGAGTTCGCCTCGCTGTTCGACGAGGCCGGCTTCCCGCCGGGCGTCGTCAACGTGGTCAGCGGCTTCGGCGACGAGTGCGGCGCGGCCATCGTCGATCATCCCGACATCGTCAAGATCGCCTTCACCGGCTCGGACCAGGTCGGCCGGCGCATCTACGCCGCTGCGGCTGCTCGCCTCAAGCGGGTGACCCTGGAGCTGGGCGGCAAGTCGCCCAACATCGTGTTCGACGACGCCGAGTTCGAGGCGTCCGTGATGGGGGTGATCTCGGGCATCTTCGCGGCCACCGGCCAGACCTGCATCGCCGGGTCGCGGGCCCTGGTGCAACGCTCGATCCACGACCGTTTCGTGGAGCGGCTCACCGAGGTGGCCGGCTCTGCAGTGATCGGCGACCCGATGTCATATGACACGCATGTGGGTCCGGTGACCACCGAGCCGCAGTTCCGCAAGGTGCTCGACTACATCGATGTCGCCCGCGACGGCGGCGCTGAGTGCGTGCTGGGCGGCGATGTCTACACCGGCCCCGGGGCCGCGGGCAGCCGCTTCGTGCAGCCGACGGTGTTCACCGGGGTCAGCAACGACATGCGGATCGCTCGCGAGGAGGTGTTCGGGCCGGTTCTGGCGGTGCTGGGATTCGACACCGAGGAAGAGGCCATCGAGATCGCCAACGACATCGACTTCGGCCTCGCTGCGGGGGTCTGGACCCAGAACCTGGCTCGTGCCATGCGGGTATCGGACGCTCTCGATGCGGGCACGGTGTGGGTCAACACCTACCGGGCGGTCGGCTTCAACTCGCCCTTCGGCGGCTGGAAGCAGAGCGGCATCGGACGCGAGAGCGGCGTCGAGGGGATGATGGAGTACCTGCAGACCAAGTCGGTGTGGATGGCCCAGGAATCGTCGGTCGCCAACCCGTTCGTGATGCGCTGAGCCGAGAATGGGCGTTGGTGACTAGCTGAGTTGCAAGAGCTAGCGTCAACCCGAGCGAAGTTGCAAGACAAGACCAAGACGGCCTGATCTGAACCGGGGGATTGATGAGCGAGCCGACCACCGACACGGTGCCGACCTACGACGTGGCGCCCAGCGAACCGAGATGGACCCACATCGCCCTGCGGGTACACGATCTCGATGCCACCATCGCCTGGTACGGCGAGTTCACGCCGTTGGAGCTGCTTGACGAGCGCTCCGACGACATGGGCCGGGGCGCATGGCTCGGCATGCGCGACCCCGACAACCCGTTCCTGCTGGTGCTGGCCCAGTTCTACCCCGAGCAGGACCCCTTCAAGGACTCGCCGATGGCGACGCTGGCGCCCTTCGCCCACCTCGGAATCGAGCTGCCCGAGCGCGCCGACGTGGACGCCGTCGCCGAGCGGGGCAAGGCAGCCGGCTGCCTGGGGATGCCGCCCACGATGATGCCCCCGCCGATCGGCTACATCTGCATGCTGCGCGACCCCGACGGCAACACCGTCGAGTTCTCCTGGGATCAGGGCGTCTACGCCACCGCCAAGCAGCGGTGGGGCTGAGCCGGCCCCAGCCTTCGGCCCGCCGCGGCTCCGGCGGTGCCTGAGTTGAACGACGACGTGTCTCGCGCCGGCAGCGTGGTCTGCGGCACGGTGGTCACCATGGACGCCGAGCGTGCGGTGATCGCCGACGGCGCGCTGGCCATCGCAGGCGACCGGATCGTCGGCGTCGGCAAGCGATCCGAGATCGTCGCCGCCCATCCCGACGCCGCCGTGTTCGGCAAGCCCGGCGACCTGGTGACGCCCGGCTGCGTGAACGCCCATCAGCATCTCACCGGCGACCGCCTGATCCAGTCGTCGATCCCCGACGACATCGAAGCCCAGCAGGCGATCTTCGACTGGGCCGTTCCCGCACACGCAGCCCATGGCCCTGACGACGATCTGCTCTCGGCGACGCTCTCGCTGTGCGAGGCGCTGGGCAACGGCATCACCACCACGGTGGAGGCGGGCACCGTCGCCCATCCCGAGCAGGTGGCCGCGGCCGCCCGCATGGTCGGCGCCAGGATCACGCTGGGCACCTGGGGATCGGACACCGAGGGCCTGCCGTTGGCGGGCACGGTCGACGAGGTGATCGACCGCCAGCGCAGCGTGCTGGATGCCGACCACGGCACGCTGGTCACGGGCTGGGTGAGCTTGGTCGGCCATGACCTGATGACCGACGAGCTGGTGTGCGCGGCATCGGCGCTGGCCCGCGAGCGCGGCACCGGCCTCACGTTCCACATGTCGCCTGGCCCCGACGACGCACGGCGCTACCTGGCACGCACCGGCAAGCGGCCCATCGTTCATCTCGGGGACCTCGGCGTGCTCGGCCCTGAGCTGCTCATCGCCCACGGGGTGCATCTCGACGACTCCGAGGCGGAGCTGATCGTTGAGCAGCGGGCGGCCGTGGCTGCCTGCCCGTGGGCCTATCTGCGCCTCGGCCAGGGCGTCACCGGCGAGCTGCGCCACCTCGACCTCTGGAAGCGCGGCGGGCGACTGGCTCTCGGCTGCGACACCGAGAACGCAGGCGACGCGGTGGACCCGCTGCGCGCCGCGGCGCTGTTGGCGGGGCTCGCCAAGGACGTGACCGCCGACCCGACGGGCTTCGGCGCCCATGCGGCGTTCGAGCTGTTGACCATCGGCGGGGCCGAGGCCATCGGCATGGCTGATCGGATCGGCTCGCTGGAGGCGGGCAAGCAGGCCGACATCGTGGTCCACGACCGCTCGGGCCTGGCCTGGCAGCCGCATGCCGACGACGCGGTCCGTCAGCTCGTGTGGGGCAGCGACGGGCGCAGCGTGCGCGACGTGTGGGTAGCAGGCCAACAGGTCGTGGCCGACGGCGCAGTGCTGGGCGTCGATGAGGCCGAGCTGGCAGCCGCGGCCGAACAGGCCCGAGCGTCGTTGCTGCGCCGAGCCGGGATCGAGCCGCGCCCGGCCTGGCCGGCACGCTGAACACCAGGCAGCCGGCCGCGCAGAGCCCCGCCGCTCACAGCTCGTCTGGCAAGAACGCCGCTGGGGTGGGATTGTGGAGGCCGCCGCAAGCCCGCAGGCCCGCCGACCCGCCGAGGGTGTCCAGGCAGCCTGTGAGCGGCCGACCGACAATCCACCCACGATCCACTCAAGGAGCAACCGTGACCGAGCCCTATCCCAACATCCTGGTGTTCGTCGACATACCCGTCGGCGACGTCGCCGCAGGCACCGAGTTCTACCGCAACGTGTTCGGCTGGGAGATCGAGGACCGCATCGACGACGTGTTCAACCGCATCGTGCCCGGCCAGTTCTTCAAGCTCGACGACGGCAGCCAGGGCCCGACCGGCAACCTGCACATGGGCATCTCGCTGGCGACCGACTCACGGCCCGATCCACGCGACCCCGCCGAGCGCGGGCCGACCCGGCTGCACGACGGCGGCGGGCGCACCATCCGGGCCTGGATCCTGGTGTCCGACGACGACAACATGGACCGCATCATGGACGCAGCCGTGGCCAACGGCGCCAGCGAGCTGTGGCGGCATCACTTCTGGACCGAGTTCGGCGGTGCCAATGCCTCGTTCCTGGATCCCTGGGGCAACCAGATCATGTGCTGGCAGCACCTCGAAGGCATCGAGCAGGACCCCGAGACCCACGAGCTCGTCGGCGACGCCCGCCTGCCCGACGGCTGGACCATC
Source organism: Acidimicrobiales bacterium (assembly GCA_965214285.1). GTDB lineage: Bacteria > Actinomycetota > Acidimicrobiia > Acidimicrobiales > Aldehydirespiratoraceae. Next base: position 1,937,072 of record OZ243946.1, on the reverse strand, counting down.
GAATAAGCCGCACCCCGTCCGGGCTGCCGACGCTGACCTGCCGGCGCCCGGACAGACGCGCCGCGGCTGTCACCAGACCGGGTACTTGGCCTTGTCGGGCAGGCCCGAGCGGGCCACGATCGTCTCGCCGGAGCGCTGGGCGGCGGCGTACAGCTCAGCTTCGTCGATGGTCGTCATGGCGCCGTTCTCCACGACCACCGCCCCGTCGCAGACGACGGTGTGGACTCCCCTGCCGTCCGCTGACCACACGAGCTGGTTCATCACGTTGAGCAAGGGCCGCCACTCGGGGCGGTCGGTGTCGTGCAGCACCACGTCGGCGAGCTTGCCAGGTTCCAGCGAGCCGACGTGGCCGCCGAGCTGCATGGCCTCAGCGCCGCCGAGGGTCGCCATCTCGTAGGCCTTCTCGGCGGGGAACATCTGCGGGTCCTGGCGGGCGTCCTTGAAGAGCCCGGCCACCAGATAGGTGGCGCGCATCAGGTCGGAGTAGTTGGAGGCGTTGTTGCCGTCGGTGCCGATGGCGACGTTGATCCCGGCGGTGACCATCTCGGGCATCTTGCCGACCTGGGTGACGCCGTAGCTCACCTTCAAGGCGGTCGTCGGGCAGTGCGCCACGTGCGCGCCGGTCTCGGCGATGACCTGCAGCTCCCGGTCGTCGACCTGCACGCAATGCGTCATGCACACATCCGGGCCGAGCACGCCGATCTCGGCGAGATGCACCATCGGCCGCTGCCCGAACTCCGCCACGAAGCCCTCCGGGTCACCCTTGGCCGGCGACATGTGAAAGCTCATAGCGCAGCCGTGCTCGTCGGCGAGCTCCCGAGCAGCGGACCAAAGCGGGTCCGAGCAGGTGGTGTGGCCGACCAGGATCGCCGATGCGCCGAGCCGGCGCTGAGGCGACGACGGGTAGGCCTCGAGCTGGCGCTGCAGGTGGCCGATGGCCGCCTCGGTGCTCTGCTTGTAGACCGACGGCTCGGGCGGCAGGTCCCACACCCAGCGCCCGACCCGGCCGCGGATGCCCGCGGCGTCGAGACCGTCGATCACCTCGTCGAGGAAGCGGATGGTGCCCGCTTCGAGGAACGTGGTGGTGCCGGACTTGAGCATCTCGGTGGCCGCGAGCTGCGCGGACAGGCGCTCCTGCTCGGCGTCGTAGACCGAATACAGCGGACAGAGCCACATGAACACGTTCTCCTCGAACGGGGTGTCGTCGGGCACGTATCCCCTGGTGAGCGGCTCGCCGGTCACGTGGATGTGGCTGTTGACGAGCCCCGGCGTGGCCACGAAGCGCTTGCCGCCGACGGTCCGCGCCGGCTGGTAGCGCTGCTGCAGGTCGGCGGCCTTGCCGACGTCGACGATGCGGTTGCCGCGCACCGCCACGGCGCCGTCTCGGATGATGTCGCGGGTCTCGTTCATGGTGACGACGTACCACGCCTCGATGAGCAGATCGATCGCTTCCATGTTGCCGGCAGTCCTCCCTTGTGGTCCTTGCGGTCCTTGCGGTCGTTGTGGTCCTTACTAATGCCGGCTCGGCTTGCGGGCCTAGTCCTGGCTCGGCTCGGGCGCCCGGCCGCTGCTCGGCTTGCGTGCGACGAACACCTGCTGGAAGCCGATCGGCTCTATGAGCCGCAGATTCGTGAAGCCGGCCTCGGCGAGCCACTGCGAGACCTCGGCGTGGGTGTAGGTGAAGCCGCGGACGGTGCTGGCCATCATGGTCGCGCCCATCACCACCGCGGGCGATCTGCGCTCGGGGTCCACGAAGTAGTCGGCCAGCAGCAGCTGCCCGCCGAGGGCCAGGGCTTCGTGCGCTCGGGCGATTAGACGGCGCGCCCCGGCGGCGCCCTCGGCACGGCACACGTGGCCCAGCACGGCGATGTCGTAGGCCGCGGACTCGATCGGGATCTCGTGGTAGTCGCCAGCCCGGAACTCGCAGCGGTCGGCCACGCCGTGCTCGGCGGTCTTGGCGCGGGCCACCTCGATCACGCCTTCGAGGTCGTTGACCGTGGCCGTCGCCTGATCGCAGGCCGCCAGGACGGCAATCGTCCAGGGCGCGCCGCCCGCGCCCAGGTCCAGCAGCCGCGGTGCGGTCAGCGCCGAGTAGCGCAGCTTCAGGTCGGCTCGGCCGGCGCAGCGCAGCATGGTTGCGAATGTGCCTTCCACGAGGGGCACATAGAACGCCGCCGGGTCGTCGTCGATGGGCGTGGCTGGGCGTCCGTCGCGGACGGTCTCGGCCAGGCGGGTCCAGTTCTCGTGCGGGCCGGGCGCCACGCCGATCAGCGCCGCCATCGACGCCGGGCTGTTGCTGACGAGGTAGCGCCGTGCGGTGTCGTTCAGGTCGTAGGCAACGCCGGCGCTGCCGACAGCGCCATCAGAGTCAGCGCCGCCGCTGCCGGCAATGTCGCCGCCGGCGTCGAGGTGGCGTTCCAAGAAACCCTGGGTCACCACGCCGTCGAGCAGGGTGCGCAGGTGATCGACCGGGCAGCCCAGCTCGCCGGCCAGTGCTTCGGCGCTGCAGGGACCGCGGCGGTCCAGGGCGTCGAACACGCCGAGATCGACCGCGGCCAGGAGGATGTAGTAGCGGCCCAGGCCTTCCACGGCCGCCCACACCGGCGCCGACGACGGCGGCTTGTGGTCGCTGAACGGGCGACCGGTGCGGGCCATGGTGTGCGAGCGCTTCAGCTCCGGATACGGCGGGTCGCGGGGTTCGCTCACAATGTCGCTCGGTGCCTTCCTCAGGATCCTCAGACGCCGGGCCGCAGGCGCATCGCAGCCACAGCCCGCTCAGGGGCGCAGCACGATCTTGCCGAACACGTCGTTGGACAGCATCTTGTCCTGGGCGGCAGCGGCCGATTCCAGGTCGAACTCCGAGTCGATGATCATCTGGTAGCGGCCCTCGGCATAGCCCGCACAGAAGCTCTCCCACAGCGGGGCCATCTCGTCGGGGCGATACGGGTCCGAGCCGATGATCGAGATGCCGCTGTGGAACAGGTAGCCCAGCGACGGGATGGTGGCCTCGTCGCCTGAGGAGTTGCCGCAGTTGACGAGCCGGCCGCGCACGCCGATGGCGAACAGCGACGGCCCGAACAGCGCCGTGCCCACGTGGTCGAAGACCATGTCGACGCCTCTGCCGGCGGTGAGCCCGCGCCCCCAGGCGGCCACGTCGCCGCTGCGGTTGTTGAGCACGTGATCGGCGCCGAGCGCCAGCGCCCGCTCGCACTTGGCGTCGCTGCCGGCGGTGGCGAGCACCACGGCGCCTGCTGCCTTGGCGAGCTGGATCCCGGCGGTGGACACGCCCGAGCCGGCGGCGTGGATCATCACCGTCTCCCCGGCGCTGAGCCCGCCGACGTCGAACAGGGCGTGCGCCGCGGTCAGAAAGCAGGTCGGGAAGGCGGCGGCGTGCTCGATGGGCATGTCGTCGGGCACCGCATGCACGTGCGAGGCGGGAGCCAGGCACTTCTCGGCGTAGCCGCCGTCGACGGTTGCGCCGATGATGCCCAGCTCGCCGTAGAGGTCGCCCATGCCGGCGAGCTTGGAGTCCTCGGCCACCCCGGCCAGCGACGGATCGACCACCACCCGCTCGCCCACCGCCACCCCGCGCACCGCGGTACCGACGGCGCTGACCGTGCCGGCCACGTCCATGCCGGCGATGTGGGGGCAGCTGAAGCCCGGCATCAGGAACCAGCCGTTGCGCTGTACCACGTCGAGGCGGTTGAGCGCGGCGGCCTCCACGTCGATCACCACGTCGGCCGGGCCGGGCTCGGGGTCGGGCACCTCGGCGCAGCGCAGCGGCTCGCCGGGGTTGTCATAGAGCATTGCCTTCACGGCGGGCGTCCTTTCGAGGTGTTCGGGGCTATGTGATCGAGGTCTTGGCGGCGGCTGGTCGAGGCCTTGGCGATGTGTTCGGGGCTATTTCAGGCCGCGGATGAACGGGCGGGCCAGGGCTGCGGGGGCGCGGACCCGCTTGGCGAACACTGCCATGCCGACCACGGTGAGCACGAACGGCAGCGCCTGCAGCACGTCGCTGTCGATGCCTTCGTAGCCCAGCACCTGCAGCGAGATGCGAAACGACAGGGCGCCCGCGAAGACCACGCAGCCGGCCACCGTGCCGCCCAGCGTCCAGCCGCCGAAGATGACGGCTGCGATGGCGATGAAGCCGCGCCCGCTGACGATGCCGTCGTCGAAACGGCCGATGCTCACGAAGATCAGGAACGCGCCGCCGAGGCCCGAGGTGAGCCCGGCGTAGTAGATGCTCTGGCGGCGGCGCTTGTTGACGTCGATGCCCGACACGTCGGCGGCCTGGGGGTCCTCGCCCGAGGCGCGCACTTCCAGGCCCCAGCGGGTGCGGAACACCAGCAACCAGCTCAGCGGCACCAGCGCGTACAGCAGCAGGAACGGCCAGGGCTGGGCGAACAGCGCCTCGCCGACCAGCGGGATGTCGGCCAGCAGCGGCAGCGTGAGCGCGGAGGCCTTGCGGGTGCTCACGTCGACCACCCGGTCCAGGAAGCCGGCCAGGCCCAGCACCAGGATGTTGAGCGTCAGGCCCACCACGAACTGATCCGCCGCGAGGCGATGGCTCATCTGAGCCTGCACCACGGCCACGATGAGGCCGCCCGCAGCGCCGGTGAGCAGCCCGACGGCGACCGAGCCGCTCACACCGAAGCCCACGGCGCTCGTGAAGGCGCCCGAGAGCAGCATCGCCTCCACCGAGATGTTGATGGTGCCGGCGCGTTCGGCCACCCACTCCCCCGATGCGGCGAACACCAGCAGGCCGGCGGCCAGGGCGCCGTTGACGTAGGTGGAGTCGCTGGTGAAGATGTCCCAGACGGCGTTCAGGAAGTCCATGTCAGGTCCTCGCCATGGTGGCGGCCTGGGCCCGGCGCCGGTCGCGGATGCCCATCACCGCGGGCGGCAGCAGCAGCGCCAGCACCAGCAGGCCCTGGATCACGTCGGTGATGCGCCCCTCCACGCCGGTGCCGGCCACGAAGCCCGACCCGGTGCGAAGGCCTCCGAACACGAAGGCCACGCCGATGGCCGCGACCGCCCGCTCTCGGGCGACGAGGGCCACCAGCAGGCCGGTCCAGCCGATGTTGGCCGAGAACCCCGGCACCAGCCGAAAGTTGCCGAACTGGAAGCCTCCGCCTGCGAGCATCGCCGCGCCCGCCAGGCCGGCAAGTCCGCCGCTGACGGCCATGGCCCCGAGGCCGTAGCGGGCACGCGACACGCCGACCCGCTGCGCCACCCGCTGGCTGCGACCGAGCATCCGGGTGCGGAATCCCCAAAGCGTGCGGGCCAGCGCGTAGCTGCAGAGCAGCGCCGCGGCCACGGCGATGAACACCGAGACGGGGATCTGGTTGCCGAAGATGTCGAGGCTGCCGAGCCGGTTGTCCTCGGCGAGCTGGGCGCTGACCTGGTTGCGGTTGCCGCGGCTGGCCTCGTCCGCCAGCAGCAGCGAGCGGCGCTTGAGCCCGAAGGCGACCACCTGGCCTGCGACGGTCACCAGCAGCAGCGTGGAGAGCACCTCGGGCACCCCCCGCCAGTAGAGCAGCCCACCTGCCAGCGACGCCCAGAAGGCCCCGCCGATGAAGCCGAACACCAACAGCAGCACCACGTTGAGCGGTCCAGGGCCGCCGATCAGGAAGCCGAAGTAGACCGCGCAGGCGGCGCCGATGATCAGCTGGCCTTCCTGTCCGATGTTGACCAGCCCGGCGCGGGCGGCCACGATCGTGCCGACGGCCACCAGCAGGATCGGCGCTGCGGCGCCCAGTGTCTGCCCCCAGCGGCCCGGCCCGCCGATGCTGCCCTCGACCAGCGCGTCGAGCACCGAGGGCGGGTGCCCGCCGGTGGCCTCGACCAGCACGCCCGAGGCGACCAGCGCCACGGCGATGCTGATCGCATAGAGGCCCAGCCACTCGCCGCTGCGGGAGCTCGGCGGCTTGAGTTTCACCCGCCCCTGTCCCGTGCTCGGGGTGTCATGCCGCTGTGCCGCCCATGAGCAGGCCGAGTCGTTCCAGGTCGGCTTCTTCTCGAGGCATCTCGCCGACGATCCGCCCGTCCGATATCACCACGATCCGGTCGCTGAGCTCCAGGATCTCCTCGATCTCGCTGGAGATCAGCAGGATCGCCACTCCCGAGTCGGCGACGGCGCGCAGCCGCCTGCTCATGTACTCGATGGCGCCCACGTCGAGCCCGCGGGTGGGCTGGGCGGCCACCAGCACCAGCGGCCGGTGGTCGAGCTCGCGGGCCAGCACCATGCGCTGCTGGTTGCCGCCCGAGAGCGACCAGAGCGGCGCATCGGGTCCGGCGCACTGGATCTCGAACTCGCTGATCAGGCGCTCGGCCTTGGCGCGCTGGGCTGCGGAGTCGATGATGCCGCGGTGAGCCGGCGGGTGGACCAGCGCCAGGTTCTCCTCCACGGTCATGTCGCCGATAACGCCGCTGTCGTGGCGGTCCTCGCCGATCACGCCCACGCCGGCTGCGGCCATGGCGCCCGGGGCTCGAGTCGAGACCTCGCTGCCGTTGACGGTCACCGAGCCTGACTGCAGCGGCACCAGCGACGACAGCATGTCGGCCAGCACCCGCTGGCCGTTGCCCTCCACGCCTGCGATGCCGAGGATCTCGCAGGGCCAGACCTCCAGCGACAGCCCGTCGAGCCCGCGTGCGCCGCGGGCTGCGGCAACCGCGTCGCGGATCTCCAGCACAGGCGCGGCGGCTGCTGCGGATTCGCCTGCCTCGTCAGCGGCTGCGGCTTGATGAGCGGTGTCGTCTCGGGGAGTCTCCTCGCTGGCAACGTCGTCAACGTCGCCAACCGGGGCCGGCTCGGCGGCAGCAGGACGCACCGCGAAGCCGAGCGCGGCGCGTTCTTCGCGCAGCGTGACCTCCCGGCCGACCATGGCGCGCGCCAGAGACGCCGCGTCCGTCTCGGAGGTGAGCACCCGGTCCACGACCGCGCCGTTGCGCATGATCGTGATGTCGTCGGTGGCGGCCAGCACCTCGTCCAGCTTGTGGCTGACCAGCACGACCGCCCTGCCCTCGGCCGCCACCACGCTGCGAAACGTGGCGAAGAGCCTGCGCGACTCCTCAGGCGTGAGCACCGACGTGGGCTCGTCGAAGATCACTATCGACGGATCTCGCCTGAGGCACTTGATGATCTCCACCCGCTGGCGCAGCCCCGCCGGCAGGTCGCCGACCCGGGCCGCAGGGTCGATCTCCAGCCCGTAGTTGTCGCCGATCTCTCGAATACGCCGGGTGACCTCGGCCAAATCCAGGCGGCTGGCCTCGCCGAGGGCCACGTTCTCGGCCACGCTGAGCGCGTCGACCAGGCTGAGGTGCTGATGCACCATGCCGATCCCTAGCCCGGCGGCAGCGAGAGGGTCGTTGATCTGGCGGCGTTCGCCGTCGATTTCGATGTGCCCCCCGTCGGGCAGAACCAAGCCGATGAGGATCTTCATCAGCGTGGACTTGCCCGCCCCGTTCTCGCCCAGGATTCCCTGTATCCGGCCGCGCCGCAGCGTCAGGTCGACCCCGTCGCAGGCGACGATCGACCCGAAGCGCTTGCTGACTGCGTGGAACTGAACAGCCGGGGCCGACGAATCAGTCCCAGCCTCAGCGAGCTGACGGGCGCTCACCCCCCGGCGTAGGCGTCGGCGGAGATCTGGCCCAACGCGCCGAGCAGCTCGCCGTCGCTGCCCGCCGCCTCGAAGGCCTCTGCGAGCGCAGCTGTGGCGTCCGCCGAGGGGTCGCACAGCTCTGCGCCGTTGAGGCCTATCTCGGTCGGGAACTGGAAGGTCCCGCCTTCGCCGAGAGCGCCGTCAACGATCAGGCGCAGGGCCTGAGCCGCGTAGCGGCCGCCGTCGAACACGATCGACCCGGTCCAGTCGATGCCGTCGTCGCGCGAGCAGATGTCGACAGGCCCCGCCGCGAACACGGCGATGCCCTCCTCGGTCGCGAGCTGGCCGACAGGATCGAGCGCGCCGCCCAGATAGGCGTATGCGAGCGTGACGCCGTCCGCGATGGCGGTCTGCAGCGCTGCCGTGGCGTTGCCGGAGTTGTCGAAGTCGTACGGGAAGTCTCCGGTCGACACATAGGCCATCTCGAAGCTCGCATCGACCGACTGCAGTCCGTACACCGTGGCGTTGTACGCCTCCTTTTCGAAGCCGAGCTCGCAGCAGCCCAGGAACACCGCCTTGGTGCCGCCGTTCTCAGCCAGAACCTGGCCCATGGCGACGCCTGCGGTGTAGTGGATGGCCGCGCCCCAGTCGGTGGCCTGGGCGAGCCCGGGCAGCTCGGCGTAGCCGGCGCCGCAGTTGCAGTACCAGAAGATGTCGGGGTACTGCTCGGTGAGGTCGGCCAGCGGCTCGGCGATCTCAGAGGCGCCAACGAAGATGATGTCCACGCCTTGCTGGGCGAGGTCCGACATCGCTTGGGCGGCCTCCTCGGAGCCGATCTGGTCCCTGACTATCGGCGTCTCGAAGCCGTTGTCGGCCGAGAACTGCTCGGCGAAGTCGACCAGCGACTGGTAGTAGCCGTTGTCGTCACGAGGCCCGGCAGCGGCCACGCCGATGGTCACCTTGCCGTCGCCGTCGGCGTCGAACTGCTGGATCAACTCCGAAGGCTCTTCGCCTGCATCGTCACCGTCATCCGTCTCCGAGGCCGCCTCGTCTGCATCGTCACCGTCATCGGTCTCCGAGGCCGCCTCGTCTGCATCGGAATCGTCGTCCATCTCTGGCGACGCCCCGCCTGCATCGGAATCGTCGTCGTCGTCGCCGCCGCAGCCTGCGGCCACGAGCGCAAGCACGACGAACATGGCCGAGAGCCACTTCAGTTTGTCGGTCATCGGATTTGCCTTCCCCTCAAGGTCGATGGACAGCGAGTCGCCGGCTCAGGCGAACCGACCCCTCCGGCTACGACTCTAGTCAGCGCTCAGGTCTCGGGGGAAACGCGGGCCGCATCGCTGGCGGAATCGCGGCTGGAGTCGCCGGGCCAGTTGGCCAGGTAGCGCTTCACCAGCCAGCGGTTGAACTGCACGTGGCTCTCCTCCTGCCACGAGTAGCGCCCGCGTGGGGCGAACCGGGAGCGCAGGCCGCGCTGCACCTTGGTGGTGGCGTCCTGGTCCTGCTCGACGAACACCTGCACCCCGGCGTCGGACAGCTTCAGCTTGGCCTCGAACAGCGGGTCTTCGAGGGTCGCCGGGTGGAAGATGTAGCCGATCTCCACGTCGATGGTCTCGGCGCCGGTGGGCCGCACCAGGAAGAAGAAGCACTGGTCCGGGGCGGTGCCCAAGCACAGCATCGGCGGCACCAGAGCGAACGTGGAGCGGCTCCGCTCGGCTTCGCTGAGGCCGGGGAACACGTCCATGATGACCCGGTGGGTGGCGTTGAAGCCGCCGTCGATGTGGGTGTAGCCGGCGGTGCGGAACACCACGTTGGAGTCGTCGTCCCAGGGCTCGGGGAACGCCGACATGTGCGACGGGCAGAAGTCCTGCACGTACTGATGCAGCCGGTTGGCGTGGTAGCCGTCGTTGAAGTTCTCGAACATGACCTTCCAGTTCCAGGGCATGCCCGTGAGCGTGAAAGTGCCGGGGCAGACCGCCGTGGGCAGGTCGTAGCTGGCGATGTAGGGCTCGTAGCGGGCCAGGGTGGGCGCCAGCGGCTCGGCGGCGGGGTCGAAGCTGACGAACACGAAGCCCATCCACTCCTCCACGGCCAGCGACGGCAACCCGTAGTCGGCCTTGGCGAAGTCCTCGGTGCGCTCCATGGCGGGCGCCCCCAGCAGCCGCCCGTCGGAGGCGTAGATCCAGTGGTGGTAGGGGCACTTGAAGGTGGTCGAGTTGCCCTCGCCTTCGCAGATCTGCATGGCCCGGTGCTGGCAGACGGCGCTCATCGCCCGCAGCTCGCCGACCTTGTCGCGCAGCACCACGATCGGCTCGCCGAGCAGGTCGACGGTGAACCAGTCGCCGGGCTCGGCGATGCGCTCGACCCGGCCGACGGCGAGCCACTCGCTCATGAACACCGCTTCGCGCTCGAAGGCGAACGCTTCGGGGCTGGTGTACAGCTCGCTGGGCAGGGTGACGGCGCGGCTCACGTCGAGCACCGAGCCGTCGAGATCGGCGCGCAGCGTTTTGCTGAAGACGGTCATGTAGGCACCTCCACTGACTCTTGTGATGCTTCGGCTTCCTCGGGCTCCTGGGGCTCCGCGGCTGGTCTGGCGGGCGCTGCGCCTGGCTCGCCCTGGCGCAGGACGTACTTACGGATCTTGCCCACACTTGTGCGCGGCAGCTCAGAGATCAAGGTCACCTCGGCCGGCACCTTGGCCTTTGAGAGCCGCTGGCGGCACCAGGCCAACAGCTCGTCTGGGCTCGGCGGGCGGTCCGGGTCGGCGGGCACCGCGAAGACCACCGGCACCTCGTCGCGGATCGGATCGGCACGGCCCACGACCGCCGCCTCCAGCACGTCGGGATGTGCGCTCAGCACGGCCTCCACCTCGGTGACCGACACGTTCTCGCCTGCGACCTTGAGCACATCGGAGCGGCGCCCGTCGAAGACGAAGCGGCCGCCGGGGTTGCGCCATGCCCGGTCGCCGGTGCGGAACCAGCCGTCGCGGAAACTCGCCTCTGTGGTCTGCGGGTCGTCGAGGTAGCCGGCGAACAGGGTGATCCCAGGCTCGCCGCCGACCACGATCTCGCCCACCTCGCCGTCGGGGACCGGGTTGCCAGCGGCGTCGTGGAGGTCTACCACGCAGCCCGGCGTGGCCCTGCCCATGGTGTGGTGCGCGGGGTCGCCTGCTGAGTCGCTGAGCACTGCGGGGATCGTCTCGGTCATGCCGTAGATCTGGCGGGGCTTGGTGCCCAGCCAGGCCGAGATGGTGGCGTACTGGTCGTCGGAGATGTTCTGGGCGAACCAGCAGTGGCGCAGCATCAGCCCGCCTGCGGGCTTGCCGCGGGCCAGGATCATGCGGATCGGGGCGCCGAACAGGCTGGCGCAGGTCGCCTTGTGGCGGGCGCACTGACCGATGAAGCCGCCAGCGCTGAAGGCGTGCATCAGCGCCACGCTCGCGCCCGCCCAGATGGCCGAGGCGAACGAGTAGTACTGGGCGTTGGCGTGAAACAGCGGCAGCACCACGATCTGGCGGTCGTCTGCGGTGAGGCCCGCGGCTTCGGCCATGGTCTTGCCGGCGAAGGCGTAGTTGGCCTGGGTGATCTCCACGCCCTTGGGCCTGCCGGTGGTGCCGCTGGTGAACATCACCGCCGCCCGGTCCCGCAGCCCCGGCCGATGCGGGCCCGGCTGCCCTGTGTCAGGCGACACAGCGCCGCCGACAGGGTCGCCGAGCCAGGCAAAGCCGGTGTCGTGCTCGTCGAGGGCGATCAGCGGCCGCTCGCCGCACGCCGGGGAGTAGACGTCGACGCGAGACGCCGCGCCGACGCACAGCGCCGGGTCGGTGCGGGCAATGTGGTCGGCAAGCTCGGGGGTGCGCCCGTGCGGGTCCGACGGCACGATCCAGGCGCCGATCCTGGTCGCCGCCAGCCAGAAGGCCACGAAGGCCGGCGAGTTGGCCAGGCACAGATGCACAGCGCGGCCCGGCTCGACTCCTCGGCTGCGCAGTTCGCGGGCCACGGCATCGACCACGCTGTCGAATTCGGCATAGGTCCAGTGCGCAACCGCGCCGTCGGGGGCTTCGAAGGCCAGGAAGCTGCGCTCGCCGTGGTCCTCGACGCTGCGCCGCCAGACATCCGCGAAGGCAACCGGGTCGTCCCAGGCAGCCCTCATGGCCGTGCCCTGGCCCTGGCGCTGGTCGTGGCCGGGGTCGCGGCAGCGCTCACGGCCATGTTCACGGCGGCGCCGGTCCGTAGCCCCCACCGCCGGGCAGCTCCAGGCGCACCACGTCGTCGCCATCCAAGGTGATGCGCGCCTGGGTCTGCACCTTCTCGCCGTTGACCATGAAGCTGCCGGCCGCGCCGGGCTCGCCGCCGAACAGGCCCTGCGGGGCTTCGGCCAGGCGGCTGGTCACGGCGTTGAGCTGCCACGGCCGCTCGGTGTCCACGGAGAACTCGATGCTCTGGCCGCGCCCGCCCTGCTGGCGCCCGACGCCCCCTGAGCCGGCGCGCAGCGATTTCTCGTGGAAGCGGATCGGCGCCGAGGCCTCCACCACCTCGATGGGCACCGCCGAGACGCCGGTGGGATACGAGCATGCGTCGAGGCCGGGCTTGGCGGCACGGGCGCCGACCCCGCCTGCGTAGGTGAACATGGCGGTGATGAAAGGGCTGCCGTCGGGGTGGCTGCCGTTGACCTGCATGGTCCACACCGCCCCCGATCCCTCGGCCATCGCCTCGGCGGGCGCCACCTGCGCCAGCGCCTTGAGCAGCGCATTGGGCAAGAACATGCCGACCACATGGCGTGCGGTGCCGGGCTGCGGGCTGATGGCGTTGACGATGGAGCCCGGCGGGGCCTCCACCCGGATCGGAGCCAGGCTGCCGTGGTTGTTGGGTATGTCGGGGTTGAGCACCGATCGCACCGTGAACGTGGTGTAGGCGTGCGTGTAGTTCTTGACCACGTTGATGCCCCACGGGCTGGCCTCGGACGTGCCTTCGTAGTCGACGGTGATGTCGCCTGCTTCGGGGTCGACGACGACCCGGCAGACGATGTCGATCGTCGAGCCGTCGGCGAGGTCGAGCACCGCCGAGGCGTCGTAGCTGCCGGCGGGCAGGGCGCGGATGCTGTCTCGGGTGGCCGCCTCGGAGCGCTCGATGATCTCGTCTGCCAGCGTCTCGATGTCGTCGAGGCCGTGGGCGTCGCACAGCGTCGCCAGCCGCTGGGCGCCCACCTCGCCTGATGCCATCTGGGCGTGCAGGTCGCCTGCCATGTGGTCGGGCTGGCGGACGTTGGCGAGGATGAAGCGCCACACGTCGGCGTTGCGCTCCCCGGCCGTCATGAGCTTGCAGATCGGGATCCAGAGCCCTTCCTCGAACACGTCGCGGCCACCCGCGCCGATGCCGTAGCCGCCCACGTCGGTGTGGTGGATGGTGGAGCCGAACAGGGCGATCACCTTGCCGTTGCGCCAGGCGGGCACCAGCACGGTGACATCGAGCAGCTGGCCGGCGGTCTTGTAGGGGTCGTTGGTGATCAGCACGTCGCCGGGCGCCAGCTCGTCGACGGGATACTCCTCGAGGATGTTGACGGCGCCGATGGCCAGCGAGTTGATGTGGCCGGGGGTGCCGGTGACGGCCTGGGCGACCATGCGGCCGCGGCGGTCGAAGACGGCGTTGGCGAGATCGCCGGCCTCGCGCACGATCGGCGAGAACGCCGAGCGCTGCAAGGCGCGGGCCTGCTCGTTGACCGTGGAGATCAGCGACTGCCACAAGATCTCCAGCTCCACCGGGTCGAAGGCGCTGCTCATGGCGTGCTCCTCTCGGCTATCAGCGAGCCGTCCGGGGCGACCTCCACGGCCCAGCCCGGCCGGATCACGCTGGTGGTCTCGCGTTCCTCCACGATCGCGGGGCCGGCGAAGCGGGCGCCCGCCCCCAGATCGGCGCGGCGGTACACCGGCGTGCCCAGCGGCTCGCTGTGGCGGGCAAACACCACCTCGCGCACGCTGACCGGCTCAGGGCCCGCAGCCGCTGCGCTCAGGGGCACCGGTTCGAGCGCCGCCGCGGGCGCAAGCGCCGACAGCCGCCAGGTCACCGCCTCGACGGCCACATCGGAGATGGCGAGGCCGTAGATGCGCTTGTACTCGGCCTCGAAACGCGCCTTCACCTCCTCGGCGCCCGCCGGCCACTGGTCGCCTTCGCCGACCCATACCGTGATCTCGTTGCCCTGGCCTGCGTAGCGGGCGTCCACCCCGTAGCGGAACACGATGGCCTCGTCGTCGACTCCTGCGGCGAGCAGCACCCGGCGACCCTGCTGTCGAAGCTCGTCGAGCAGCCCGTCGCGCTCGGCGTCGCTCACCTCGTCGATCAGGCGCGGCATCGAGCGGGCCAGGTCGATGCGCACCGGCGACACCAGCGTGCCGAACGCCGAGAGCACGCTGGCGTTGACCGGGAAGATCACCCGTGGCGACTCCAGCAGGTCGGCCACCGCGCAGGCGTGCACCGGCCCCGCGCCGCCGAAGGCCAAAAGCGTCACGCCCCGCAGGTCCACGCCCATCTCCACGGCGTGCATCCGCGCCGCTGCGGCCATGTTCTGGTTGACGACCTCGTACACGCCGGCTGCGGTCTCAAGCGACGGCAGGTCAAGCGCCGCGGCCACAGAGTCCAGCGCCTCCTGGGCGGCGCCGGCATCGAGGGGCATGTCGCCGCCCAGGAACGCATCCGGGTCCAGCAGGCCCAGCAGCAGATCGGCGTCGGTGACCGCGGCCGCATCGCCGCCCTGGCCGTAGCTGGCAGGGCCGGGCTCCGCGCCGGCGGACTCGGGGCCGACCTTCAGCAGGCCGAACTGGTCGGTGTGGGCGAGGCTGCCGCCGCCCGCGCCGATCTCCACCAGATCGACCGACGGCGTCGACACCGGGAATCCCGAGCCCTTCTTGAAGCGGTAGGCGCGGGCCACCTCGAAGGTGTTGACCAGGCTGGGCTCGCCGTCTTCGATCAGGCAGGCCTTGGCGGTGGTGCCGCCCATGTCGAAGCACAGCATCCGTTCCTCGCCGAAACGGCGGGCAAACCAGCTCCCGGCCAGCGCCCCGGCGGCCGGGCCGGACTCGACAAGGCGTATCGGCGCGCGAGCGGCATCGTCGGCGGAGACCACGCCGCCGTTGGAGAGCATCATCAGCACCGAGCCGCCGAAGCCCTCGGCGGTCAGCCACGCCTGAAGCTCGCCCAGATACGGACCGATGACGGGCATGGTGGCGGCGTTGCAGGCGGCGGTGATCATCCGCGGGTACTCGCGTATCTGCGGCGAGATGTCCGCAGAGGCACACACCGCCACGCCCAGCTCGCTGCTCAGGTGGTCGGCCACGGCGTGCTCGTTGGCGGCGTTCACATAGGAGTTGAGCAGACAGACCGCGACCGCCTCGGCTTGGGCCGCCCGCAGCTCGTCGGCCAGCGCTGCGAGGGCCTCGTCCGACGGCTCTGTGAGCACCGTGCCCGCGGCGCTGACCCGTTCGTCGATCTCGAAGGTGAGCGCTCTGGGGATCGGCGGTGCGGGGAACTCGATCTGCAGGTCGTACATGTCGTAGCGGTGCTCGTCGCGGATCAGCAGCGTGTCGCCGAAGCCCTTGGTGGTCACCAGGGCGGCCTTGCCGGTCTTGGCCTCGATGAGTGCGTTGGTCACCAGGGTCGTGGCGTGAACGATCGGCTTGGTGATCTCCGCCGGCGACACCTCGGCCTTGGCCAGCAGCTCGCGCAAAGCGCTGCGCACGCCGTTCAGCGGCGCCGCGGGCGTGGTCAGGGTCTTGTCCACGAAGACCCGCCCGGAGGCGGCATCAAGCAGCACGGCATCGGTGAAGGTGCCGCCGATGTCGACAGCCAGGCGCCAGTCGGCCATCAGGACTCTCGGAGGTCGTCGCGTGGCGGGCTGAAGATGTCGAGGATCCAGCACTCGCCGTATTCGTCGTCGCCGATGAACACGCTGTCGCCGTGCCACACCCCCGCCGAGGCCAGGTAGCACTCGTTTTCGCCGAGCACCACCCGCTTGGCGTCCTCGCTGTCGCCGATGCGGAAGTCGAGCTTGCCTCTGGCGATGATGCCGAGCTGCTCGTGGTCGTCGTGGCGGTGCAGGAACGAGCCCTCGGCGCCGCCGTCGATGCGCCAGAAGCAGAGCTGCAGGTGCTCGCCGGTGATCACCCGGCGGCGGAACCCCGGCCGGTCGGTGTCGGAGAACTCGGCGTCGTCGAGGAAGTGGCAGTAGTGCTCGGCGGGAATCACGCAGCACCCCCCGCCGGGCCTTGCAGCTCGGCGAAACGGCGGCGGTCGGCGTCGATGTCGAGCGGGCGGATCACCGCTTCGTGCTCCTCGTCGCCCCAATGCTCGGCCGGCGCGAGCCACATCACTTCGAACTCGATCCCGTCGGGGTCCTTGGCGTACAGCGACTTGTTCACCCCGTGATCAGATGCCCCGACCAGCGCTCCGGCTGCGGTGAGGCGCTGTTGCATCTCGGCCAGCTCGTCGAGGCTGCCCACCTCCCAGGCCAGGTGGTACAGGCCCACCGTGCGCCGCCCCGCCTCGGAAGGCCCGGCGGCCTCGCCGATGCCGAAGAAGGCGATGTCGTGATGGTTGTCCGACGCCGGGGCGCGCATGAACACATACGGGCCGGGGCCGTCGATCACCGTCTCGAAGCCCAGCACATCCGCGTAGAAGCGCCGGTGACGCTGCTGGTCGGTCACGTAGAGCACCGCGTGGTTCATGCCCCGGATCGTCATCGCTGTGCCCCTTTCGTGCCTGGCCCTGTCGCCTGTCGCTTGCTCTGATTGTGCCCGATCAGCCCGCCCGCCGCCGAAATCGGGCCTCAGACCTCCTCTCGGGCTTGCTCTGCGGCTCAGGCGAGCCCCGCGGCTCAGGCGAGTTCGGCGAAGCGGCGCCGCCAGTGAACCGACGCCTTGTCGGACTGCACGCTCACCAGGCCGGTCTGCTCCAAGGGCAGCGGGCCGTCGAGTCGCTCCAGCATGGCCTTGTCCTCTGCGCCGATGGCCCGGTCGAAGGAGACCACCTCCTCGGCGGGCACGCTGTGGTCGTCGTTGCGCCAGACCACGAACGTGAACAGCGAGGTGTCGTCGTCGGCCGGCGTAGAGCACAGCAGCAAGATGTGCTCCAGCCCGTCGGCGTAGCGGATCGTGCTGCGCACCAGCAGCGGCAGGGCGTAGCCGGTGCTCATGTGGCGATGCACGACCTCGGCGTCGCTGCCGCTGGTGGAGACCGCCTCAGCGGGATTGGCGGCGTCCACCTCGTAGGCGTAGCCGGTGAAGTGCTCGTCGAGCTCGACGATGTCGATCGGCGGCACCTCGGTTGCCTGGCCGCGTCCGAAAGTGCCCACGTGCACCCACGGGAAGTGGGCGATGTCCAAGAAGTTGTCGACCATGCGGGTGGCGGCGGTGTGCCAGGTCTCCACGCCGGTGTTGATGCGGCGAAACGCCGGATCGGCATCCTGGGCGATGGCCGGGATCGGCTCTGCCGGCTCGTCGAGGGCGACCCAGATCAGCCCGTAGCGCTCGGCGACGTGTGCGCAGCTCAGGTGGGCCGCAGGCGGGATGCGGGCATCGGCGCCCGACGACGGCACCGTCACGCATCTGCCGGCTGCGCCGAAACCCCAGCCGTGGTATGCGCAGACGAGGGTGCCGTCGCGCATCGAGCCGGCCGACAGCGGCGCCTGGCGGTGCGGGCAGCGATCCGGCGCCGCCACGATGCTCTCGCCGCTGCGATACAGCACCAGCGGCTCGCCGAGCAGGGTCACGCCAAGCGGCCCGGCATCGAGGTCGGCTGGCTCCGCCACCGGATGCCAGTAGCGGCGAAGCGGGCTGTTGCCGGTCAGCATCATCGACCGCATCGTAAGCGAACGCCGCGGCGCGCTTCCACGGCCGGCGCCTGTGTGTCAGGCGGCTTCGAGGATGTGGACGCCGCAGGCCGAGCCGAGGCCGATCACGTGCGCCAGGCCGATGCGAGCGCCTTCGATCTGGCGGTCCCCGGCCTCGCCGCGGACGTGATGGCAGATCTCCCACACGTTGGCGATGCCGGTGGCCGAGATCGGATGGCCCTTGGACTCCAGGCCGCCCGACACGTTGACCGGCACGCTGCCGTCCCGGGTGGTGGCGCCGGACTCGAACAGGTCGACCGCTCCCCCAGGCTCGCACAGCATGAGGTTGTCGTAGTGGACCAGCTCGGCGGTGGCGAAGCAGTCGTGCAGCTCCACCAGGTCGAGGTCTTCGGGGCCGACGCCCGCGGCCTCGTATGCCTGGGTGGCGGCGTTGCGGGTCAAGGTGTTGACATCGGGCAGCACATGGCAGGCCTCCTGCCAGGGGTCGCTGGTCAGCACCGAGGCCCGCACCCGCACCGCCCGGCGCTGCTGCTCGGGCGACAGCGAGCGCAGCTTCTCGCCCGACACCAGCACCGCAGCCGCCGCGCCGTCGCAGTTGGCCGAGCACATCGGGCGGGTGTTGGGGTAGGCGATCATCACGTCGCCCATGATCTGGGACAGCGACATCTCCATGCTGTAAGCGGCCAGCGGGTTGAGCGTGGAGTGGCGGTGGTTCTTCTCGGAGATGCGGGCGAACAGCTCGAACTCGGCACCGCTGTAGTCGTGCTCGTAGAGGTACTCCATGCCGACCTGGGCGAACACGCCGGGCATGGTGACGGTGCCGACCCTGCCATCGAGGGGCGCCACCGCGCCGTGGCGGCCGCTGGGCCGGTACACGTTCTCGTCGCTCTTGGCAGAGCCGCCGACCAGCAGGCCCGCCCCGGCGAGCTTCTCCACGCCGACGGCGAGGCCCATGTCGCACTCGCCGGACTTGATCGCCATGATCGCGGTGCGCAGCGCCGTTGCGCCGGTGGCGCAGGCGTTGGTGACGTTGAACACCGGCACGCCGGTCTGGCCGATCTGCTTGAGCAGCGTCTGGCCGGTGGCGTTGCCGCGCAGGTTGCCGAAGGCGAGCATGCCGATGTCGGCCATGGTCACATCGGCATCCGCGAGGGCCGCCATGGACGCCTCGGCGGCGAGGTCGATGGTGTCGAGCTCGAAGTGCTTGCCGAACTTCGTCATGTTGATCCCGAGGATCCAGATGTCGTCGTTTGCCATGTCAGTCATGTCCTTGTTGTCGTGGGCGTTGTCGTGGGCTTGTCGTGTAGCGCCGGCCGGGTCGGCTCGGTTGGGTCGGTTTAGTCGGTCGGATTGTCGGCGGGCTCGAAGCCGAAGCCGATGGCCTCGGTGCCCTCGTCGTCGGTGCCCACCGCGTAGGTGGCGAGGCGCAGCGCCATGCCGAGCTTGACGTGCTCGGGATCGGGCGGGGTGTTGATGACGTTGGCCTTCACGCTGGTGCCGTCGCAGTCGATCACCCCGGCCACGAACGGCACAGGGATGCCAGGCGCGGCGTGGGCCACGATCGTGAACGAGCGCAGGGTCCCCTCGCGGGCCACCGCCACCTCGGTGAAGTCGCTGCCGAAGCAGGCGGCGCAGGCGTTGCGGCGGTCGAAGTAGCGCGCCCCGCAGGCGTTGCACTCACGGGCCATGAGCCGCGGGGAGTCGCCGAGCTCGAGATAGTCGACCAACGGGATCACGGACACTGGCACACCTTTCGACGGGGATCGGCTCAGACCTTACCGCCGCAGCCCCGCCCGCCCCGAATCCGCGATCCCGGCCCAGGCCGTGCCAGCCCGCTGCGGTCGGCGCTGGGCTCCCGCGCCTGTCGTGTGACCTTGCTGTGCCTGTGCGGAGCCGGCTGTCGCTGCGCGATGCTTGAGGGATGGGTGACCGGCCCGACCGTCGACGGCATGGCTGAGCGGCCCGCGGCCGGCGGGTTCGCGACCAGCGAAGCCGTGAGGCAGCGGATGAGCCGTCAGCGCAGCCAGGACACCGGCCCGGAGCTGCAACTCCGCCAGGCGCTGTTTCGCCTCGGGCTGCGCTACCGGCTGCACCGCCGTCCTGATCCGAGCGTGCGCCGGGTGGCCGACATCGTGTTCGTCAGCCCCAAGGTGGCGGTGTTCGTGGACGGCTGCTTCTGGCATCGCTGCCCCGAGCACGGCACCACGCCGTCGGTCAACGTGGACTACTGGCAGGCCAAGCTCGACGGCAACGTGACCAGAGACCGCGACACCGACCGCCGCCTCGAAGCCGCAGGCTGGCGGGTGATCCGGGTCTGGGAGCACGAGGATCCCGACGAGGCCGCGGCGCGCATCGCCAGAGTCGTCCGCCGCCGCGCCGCGCAGCCCCACAAGACCATCCCTTCACCCCGCGGCGGTCGCTGACCTTGCACCAGCCGCTGCGGCTGAGGCAACTGTCGCCGGGTGCCTGATGGCCGCAGCGGAGGCGCGCTTCTTCTCGACGATCCGCGCGGGGATGCCGGCGTCGTCGACGCTGAGGACGACGCCATCAGGGGCTGCGCAACCCGTGGGGGCCGGGAGTCCTCCGGGCTACACTCCATCCGGCCTGAACCTGAAAGCAGGGCCGTACTCGATCCACGCATGGGCCACAGGAGCAACACTGTGTACAAGGCTGCCGTCATCGGCACGGGATTCATCTCAGTCAAGCACCACCTTCCGGCCTGGGCCGGTCTCAAGAACGACGTAGAGCTGGTCGCCGTGTGCGACACCGACCCGGCCAGCGCAGGGGCCGCAGCTCGCCGCTTCGGGGTCGCCGCCACCTACAGCAGCGCAGAGGAGCTGATCGCCGCCGAGCAGCCCGACTTCGTCGACATCTGCACCCCGCCAGCCTCGCACGCGGATATCGCGATCACCGCCCTCGAGGCGGGTGCCGCGGTGCTCATCGAGAAGCCCCTGGCCCTCAACCTGGCGGACTGCCAGAGGATCGTCGACGCCGAGAGCCAGTCCCGTGGCCATGTCGAAGTAGCCCACACCGACCTCTTCAACCCGGTCGTCGTCGAGGCCCACAGGCGAATCGACCGCGGCGATATCGGCGAGGTCACCGGCATGCGCCTGCTGTACGTAACGCCCAAGTCGCTGTGGATCACCGACCCGGACCACTTCGCGAACCACCTGCCAGGCGGCTCCATCGGCGAGACCGGGCCCCACGTGGTGTACCTCGCCCGGTCGTTCATCGGTCCGATCCAACACTGCCGGGTCACGGCCAGCAAGCTGCTCGCGGAGTATCCGTGGTCGCCTTATGAGGACTACCGGATCGAACTGTTCGGAGAGCGGATCCAGTGCAGCGCCGTGCTTACCTACACGCTCGACCAGGGCGGCTACTTCGTGGACCTGTGGGGCACCAACGGCCTGCTGCGGCTCGATATGCAGTCCAAGATCCTGGTGAGCCACCGCCGCCAGAACACGAGCCCTTGGGGAATCGGCGCTTCGTCGCTCCTAGACGTCGCCCAAGTCGTGAAGGGGACAGCCCGAAACGCCGCCGACTATCTGGGCCGCCGCTTTCGCAGCCCTCATGAACGCACAATCCGCAGCTTCGTGCGCAGAACCATCGACGGTGAGCCTCCCTTGGTGCCTGCCTCGGCAGGCCTGGACAACTGCAGGCTCATGGCGGAACTGGCTGCACAGGTGGAGTCGGCCCAAGCCCAGCCCGACGAGCCCCGATAGCTCAGGACTGCCGGGGAGCAGCGCTTGCAGAATGCCAGATCGATGAAGGCCGAGAGCCAGTGCACTGATCCCTGCGCCGAGACCGCAGATCAGCACCACGACGACAGCAGGACCCCTCCGTCGGTGTCGGTCATCCTCCCCACGCGTGACGCCCGCGGCATCATCGCCGAGTGCCTGAGAGCCTTGGCGTGCCAGGACTACCGAGGCCCGGTCGAGGTCGTCATCGGCGAAGCTGACGATCCCGAGGGAATCGCGGAGCTCGCCACCTCGGTTCTCCCGAACGCCAAGATCGTGCCGAACCCCCGCAAGGAGACAGTTTTCGCGCTGCTGACCGCAATCGAGGAATCGAACGGAGAGTACCTGGTGCGCTGCGATGCTCATTCGATCCTCCCGCCGGACTACATCAGCACCGCCATTGCAACGCTGGAGCGCACCGGCGCGGCCAATGTAGGCGGGCGCCAGGTCGCCGCAGGCGACACCTTCCTGCAGCGGGGGATCGCCATGGCTCTGAACGCCTGGGCCGGGACGGGCGGTGCGCTGCATCGCAGCAACCGCAACCAGGAAGGGCCTGCGGACACCGCTTACCTCGGCACCTTCAGCCGGAAGCTCTACGACGCGGTCGGTGGATACTCGCAGCGCTACATCCGCAACGAGGACTACGAGCTCAACTGGCGATTCAGGGCCAACGGCCTCACAGTCTGGTTCGACCCGGACCTGGTCGTTCGCTACTCGCCCAGATCGAGCATCCGAGCGCTCGTCAAGCAATATTTCCGATACGGGCGCAGCAAGTCACGGGTCATCGCCGAACAGCCGCGATCGACCAGAATCCGACACCTCGTGGCACCGCTGTTCGCCCTGTCGCTGGCAGCCTCCGCCGTCCTGGGGTCGCTGGGCCAGACCCTGCCCATCATCGCCATCTCGGTCCTCTACAGCGGGCTGCTCCTCGCGACGACCGTCGCCCATCTCGTTGCCCGCAAGGATCCCGCTGCCCTGCTCCTGCCAATCGTCCTGCCTGCAATTCACCTCTCCTGGGGCATCGGCTTCTTCGTGCCGGCCAGACACCTTACCTCACAGGACCGCCCTCCGATTCCTGCCGGCGGATGACACGATTCGCCGATGCCCGCAAGGCGAAAACGGTTGCCCGTGGCCGCCTGAGGTCGGCCGACCTCTGTCTGCTTGCTCTGCTGGCCATAGTCGCCATGTCCTTGGTGACGCATCAGGGCTTTCCAGTCGAACAAGTCGTTCAGGGCACCGTCGTAATCGCCTGCCTTCTCATCCTGGCAGCCTTGCGGACACAGCTGTGGACGCTGGTCCGCCAACCTTCGACGAGCCTGCTGCTTGGCGCCCTGGGCTCCTACCTCCTGATCGGGAGCGTTGTGTCGCTCCTCAACTCGCAGCCCAATGCACTCCACGAAATCCTCCGTCAAATCTACCACTTCGCCATAGCTGCAACTGTCGCCGTCGCAGTCATCTCGACAGTTCAAGCCGGCAAGACGGAACGCCTGCTCGTCCGAACCCTGACGGTGCTCAGCGCCGGCTGTCTAGCAGTCATTCTGAGTCCTCTGTTGATCGAGCTCGGAGTCAGATCCGAGTACGGGAACACTCAGCGAATGACCGGGCTGTTCACCAACCCAAACGACGCCGGCCTGTTGGCAACGCTCACAGCCGCACTTGCCCTCGCCATGTTGCTGCGGAGAAGCCACACGAAGGCTGCGTACGCGGGCCTCGCCTCAGCCGTATGCGCAGCCTTCCTCACCGTGTCCTACACCGCCGTCATCGTCTTGGGCATCACGCTGGCGATCGCGCTGTTGACAGCGCGTCATCGCCGGGTTTCGCGGCCAGTCCTGGCGTCACTCGCCTCAGCCGGCGCGATAGTGGGCCTGGCCTTTTTCTTGAGCGCCATCTCCTTTGACTTTGCCAGAGTTGTCGATTTCTTGGATCCGACAGGTTCGACACAACATGACCAGGAGGAGGGCGACCTGTACTTCAAGATCGGAGGACTCACAATCGATGCAGCGTATGACTACAGACTGTTGCCGGTAGGCCCGGAGTGGACTGGTGAAGCCGTGGAGGGATCGTTCGTCGCTGACCAGATTGGCGAGGTCGGCATAAGGCTGAATGACCCTAACGACTACCTCATTCGCTACGGCAACGACGATTCCGGGTGGTCGCAGTGGCTGGGTATTGATGAGTTGTTCGATGCCGGCCTGGGCAGCTCCCGGGCACTGGGGGTGGACATCGAAGACGACGTCCAACTGCGTCCCCTGGATGAACAGGCATCCATTCAGTCAGGCCGCTACCGACACGAGGCTCTTGATCACGCCGTGGTGAGCCCGTACTGGTCTCGATGGGAGCTCGAGCTGCGCATCGAAGGCGAAACGGAGTGGCGCGACGCGTGGAGACTGGAGGCGGAAGTCCTGAGGATGGACATGTCAGATGTCCACCTTGTGTGCCTGAGCGCCGCTGGCTGCGCTGAGGCACTTGCTCTTGCCGTTGCTGAACTGGACATTCCGCCTGAGACCGTTGCCTCGGCCAGCGACCTCCGAGGTACCGCGGATACGGTCTTCGACAACGCTCGAAGACGAATCGAGCTCTGGCAGGAAGGAGTCGAGATTGCCTTCCAGGAACCGATCTACGGCTCGGGTTTGCGTAGCCTCGAGAATCCACGAGCCGGCGCGAGCGAGACTGACTGGCGGGGCTTTCTCGGGGTCCACAGTCTCTACATTCTGTTGGTCGGCGAGGCTGGTCTCTTGTCGCTCTTGCTCTATCTCGGATTTATCGTTCGGATTTCGTCTGCATCGCTTGTGGCAGGATCTCCACTGACCCGAGACGCACTGTTGCTCAGTCTGCCTCTGATCATCCTCTACGGCCTGACCTTCCATCATCTGGCCTACTTCGCTTTGTTCATGGTGATCCTCGGCTTCGCAGCCGGCTTTGCGGACACTCTGCTGGCGTCTCGCCCTTCTCCGGCGAAAGATCGGCTAATGTCCTGGGCCACGGCCCGCACACTCTGCGCCCGCTCCTGGGCAACGGCCCGCACACTCTGCGCCCGCTCCTGGGCAACGGCCCGCACACTCTGCGCCCGCTCCTGGGCAACGGCCCGCACACTCTGCGCCCGCTCCTGGGAATCGGCCCGCAGGCTCTTCGGACGCCTCAAGACCGGTGTCCGGAGGACATCGACGGCGATCTGCCGACTGCTAGCATCGATTACCCACTACCTCAGACAAGCGGCTTCCTCGCCCAGGGTCATGGTAGCGTCCCTGCTGGTCATCGTGGCCCTTTCCTCGGTCACCCTTGCCGGGCCCGTCGTGGAGCCCTTGACCAAAGGCACGATTTTCTTGGCCAGCCTGCTCCTCATCCTTTCTACTCGCTCTGATCTTCGACGAATTTCACGCCTGCCTCTGACTAGACTGCTTCTGGCCATGCTGATCGCGTATCTTGCCGTCGGCAGCGCATCCTCGCTTTTCGGCTCCGGCTCAATTGGTTGGCTCGACATCGCCGGGCAGGCATTCGACACGGCGGTCTTCGCGGCGGTTGCGCTGGGCGCGACTTCGCTGATCCGCTCCGGCCGGCCAGAACGCCTGCTGCTTCCCTGTCTCGGCGTGCTAGCCGCGGGCTGTACCGTGATTCTTCTGACACCGACTCTGGTGAGCCTGAGACTCTTGCCCGAGCC
The DNA here is from genome assembly GCA_965214285.1 of Acidimicrobiales bacterium. Taxonomy (GTDB): domain Bacteria; phylum Actinomycetota; class Acidimicrobiia; order Acidimicrobiales; family Aldehydirespiratoraceae. The sequence goes on along the minus strand of OZ243946.1, from coordinate 1,912,233 downwards.
CGGCGATCCGGCCCGCTGGGCGGGTACGTTTCTTGATCCCAGTGATGCCGGCCTGCTTGCGGCCTTGACGACTGTGCTGGCTATCGCGGTGCTGCTTCAGCACTACGACAACGCGGATTACAGGCGCCGAGGCTACACCGGCCTGGCCGTGGCGCTCGGCGCAGTCTTCGCGACGTTCTCGTACACCGCAGCCGTCGTGGCAGGCATCGCTGTGGTATGCGGGCTGGTCCTCAGCCTGCGCCGTGACGCGACCCGGGCATTGCAGATCACGTTAGCTGCGCTCGCGTCGCTGATCGGAGCGTATCTCGCCTTGAGCCTGACCTCGCTGTACCTCACCTGGTACACTCTCGCGTATGCCGCGCTGGCCGTGGCGGGCGCCGCGACCGCAGTCGCGCTGACGACCTACTGGCTGGGCAGCCCACGGTCCATGCAGGTTGCAACCGGGGGCATTGTCCTGCTGGCCGGCGTGTACGGGGCGCTGACGGCGCTTGACCTGGTGAAGTTCGACCCGTTCGCTGGGCCACAGACTTCAGGAGTGTTCCGGTCGGAGTTGATCGGGCTGTACCCTGGCGGCGGCTACGACGTCCGGGCCTGGCCGGCGCTGGGAGACTGGGCCGGCGCCCCAGTCGAGAGCTCCGAGGTAGCGGACTCCGAAGGCGTCATCGACTGGTCCTGGGAAGACCCCAACAGCTACCTCGTGCGCTACGGCAACGACACCGACGGATGGTCTGACTGGCGACAACCCGAGGAGCTGTTCGATCAGGCCCTCGAAGGCGCGCTGGCGCTGGGCGTCAGCCGCGACACCGACGTACAGATGCGCCCCGCCGACGACCCCAACGCGATCCCGTCAGGCCTTTTCAGATACGAGACCGACGACCAAGCGCTCGTCTTGCTGCAATGGCCGCAATGGAAGTTTCAGATACGCGGCGCACGCGACGACCAATGGCGACGCATCAGAAGATTCTCGCCCCGCAAGCTCGACCCAGCCGGCTCCGCAACCGAAGACGAGCCCCTCTACCCCGACGTCAACCTCACATGCATCGACCCAACAGGATGCCACCAACTCCGTGCTCTCTTGACACTTCTGCAGGCCGAGACACTTCTGCAGGCCGAGCCCGAACCCGCGTCCGAAGAGAACCTGAATGGCACATCCTCCAGTGCCTCTGACGATATCGCACGGCGCCTGGATCTCTGGGGCGAAGGGCTCGAGGTCGCAGCAGACAATCCCCTGTTCGGCGCAGGCTACGTTCGAGGCGAGTTCGACAGTGCCCAAGCAGCCGACAGCGAGCCTGAGAGGCCGGGAGCGCACAATCTGTACATCTCCCTCGTCAGCGAGGCAGGCGCCTTGCCGCTGATCCTCTACCTGTTCTTCCTGTACGGGATCTGCAAGACGGTTCTCGCAAGGACGCCCTCTTTCACACGGGACTTCCTGGCCCTGAGCCTGGTGCTGATCGCCGGCTACGGCATGGCCTTTCACCACTTGGCCAGTCTGCCGTTGTTCATGGTCATCCTGGGCCTTACCGCTGCCCTCGCAGACAGCCTCGCCGTTCCCGTCGTGCCCGCCTGGGGAACCAGGATGGCTCTGGCTGTGAAGCCCAGACTTGCGCCGGCGAGATCTGCGTTCGCGCTGGCGAGATCCAGACTCGTGCATGTACACAGGCAGCCCAGTGTGGACGATCTCGCTGCTGAAGCCCCGCCTCCTGAGGTCGAGCGGCTGGTCCGCTCGTACCTGGCTTCCTACGAAGGCCGTGATCCCGAGGCTATCGCGGCCCACGTGTCGAAGGGCTTCGTCAACCGCCACACCTCCCCTCTGGGCGCGGGCTCCGACGGCCGAGATGCCTACCGAGAGCGGCTCACTGAGTTCCTTGGTGCCATGCCGGGACTCGCCTACACCGTCGAGCGCCTGGTGGGCGGCGACGACGGCCACGTTGCGGTGTTCTACCTGCTCAGCGCCGACGGCCCCGACGGCCGACCCGTGGAGGTGCGCGGCGTGCAGCACCTCGTGGTCGCCGACGGCGAGATCGTCAGCCGAACCGACTACTTCGACAGCGCTGCCTACTTGCTGCAGGCTGGCCCCAGGACAATCCGAGACCTGCAATAGGCCATGCTATGCTCCGTGCCATGCTCCGCACCTCGATGCCCACGGCATCCCCGGGGAATGCTCCGAGTGACCAGCGAGTGGACGCCCCATGAGCAGCGAGCGCAGCAACCGCAAAGGCCCACGGGTGCTGTTGATCGGTCCGACACACCGGCGGGGCACCGCTTCACCTCCGACCTGTACCGCATCCGGCGAACCGGTCGGGCCTCCGCCGGCGCCGGCTGACCAGTGCGGATACTGACCGCAGGTCGAAAGGCGTTGCATCTCCCCGCCATGCTCGTCCGGCACCTCAAGGCGATTGACCTCATCCTGCCCTTCTTGCTGGTCGTCATCGGCCTGTCCTTGGTGACGTTCCAGGACTCCCCAATCGAGCAGATCGTTCAAGGCGCCATTGTCATTGCCTGTCTGATCCTGATCGTCGCCTTGCGGACACAACTCTGGGCGCTCGCAGGCCAACCTACTGCGAGCTTGTTGCTGGCAGCCCTAGGCACGCACCTGGCGATCGGGAGCATAGTCGCTATAGTAAACTCGCAGCCTGACGTACTCAACGAAATCGCCCGTCAAGTCTACCACTTCGTCATCGTCACGGCCATCACAGTTGCAATGGCCTCCGCACTCAGAACCGAGAAGACAGAACGGCTGCTGATTCGCTGTCTGGCGGTGCTCAGCACCGGCTGCCTGATCGTAGTACTGAGCCCCCTGCTGATCAGGCTCGGAATCTTGGCTGACTTCCATCCATCTCGACGAATGACCGGACTGTTCAGCGACCCGAACGATGCCGGTCTCCTGGCCGCCTTCACAGCCGCTCTCTCGCTTGCCATGTTGCTTCACGCCGCCTACAAGAAGACAGCATGCACTGGCCTCGCCCTGGCTCTGCTTGCAGCCTTCCTCAGCGTCTCTTACACAGCCATCCTCATCTTGGGAGTCACTCTGTTGGTCGCGCTCGTGAAGGCTAAGAGTCTTCGACGGTCAGTTCCACTGTTGACCACAATCGGCTCGGCGATCGCGGTGGTCGCTGTAGCCTTGTTCCTGATCATCACATCCTTTGACTTTGCCAGGCTTGCTGACTTACTGCCTCAAGACAATCAGGTGGAGCAGGACGACGCGGAGGGTACGCCGGAATCGACAGAACTGGCCGAGACCATTGCATCGGCAAGCGACCTGCGGCAGAGCGAATTTACTTTTCTCGACAGCGCTCAGGATCGGATCGACTTGTGGCAGATCGGCTTGGAGACGGCCCTCGACCAGCCCCTTTATGGCTTCGGCTTGGGCAACGTCGGAAGTCCGCACACTGGGGCCGGTGTTGTCGAGTCTGACAGCTTTGTCGGGGTCCACAATCTCTATCTTCTCCTGGTCGTACAAGCCGGATTGCTCCCGCTCTTGCTCTACCTTGGATTCTTGGCTCAGATTGTGTCAGCTTCACGGCGGGCAGGTCCCTCATTAGCCAAGGACGCGCTGCTGCTGACCGTGCCGCTGATCATTCTGTATGGCATGGTCTTCCATCATCTGACCTACTTCGCTCTCTTCTTGGTGATCTTTGGCATATCGGCCGGCTTGTCGGACCGGCTCCTGGCGTCAAGTCCTCTTCCGGCGAAGGACCAGCTAGTCTCCCTGGCCACGGCTCGCAGGCTGGCGGCTCCGGTCGTCTACGATGTACGACACGCGGGTTCCTCGCCCAGGGTCGTGCTGCCCTTCTTGCTGATCATCGTCGCCTCCTCCCTCGTGACGCTTTCGGGACCGGTTTCGACGCCCTTGGCTCAGGGCGCGACTTTCGTGGCCTGCCTGGTCGTGATCCTCTCCACCCGCTCTCATCTGCGTCGTCTTTGGCGTCTGCCGCTGACGAGATCAGTCTTGTCTGCTCTCGGGGCCTATCTCGTGATCGGCAGCGCATCCTCGCTTGCAAGCTCGGGGGCGATCGGCTGGCTCGACATCGCCGGGCAGGCATGCGACACGGCGGTCTTCGCGGCGGTTGCGCTGGGCGCGACTTCGCTGATCCGCTCCGGCCGGCCAGAACGCCTGCTGCTTCCCTGTCTCGGCGTGCTAGCCGCGGGCTGTACCGTGATTCTTCTGACACCGACTCTGGTGAGCCTGAGACTCTTGCCCGAGCCCGGCGATCCGGCCCGCTGGGCGGGTACGTTTCTTGATCCCAGTGATGCCGGCCTGCTTGCGGCCTTGACGACTGTGCTGGCTATCGCGGTGCTGCTTCAGCACTACGACAACGCGGATTACAGGCGCCGAGGCTACACCGGCCTGGCCGTGGCGCTCGGCGCAGTCTTCGCGACGTTCTCGTACACCGCAGCCGTCGTGGCAGGCATCGCTGTGGTATGCGGGCTGGTCCTCAGCCTGCGCCGTGACGCGACCCGGGCATTGCAGATCACGTTAGCTGCGCTCGCGTCGCTGATCGGAGCGTATCTCGCCTTGAGCCTGACCTCGCTGTACCTCACCTGGTACACTCTCGCGTATGCCGCGCTGGCCGTGGCGGGCGCCGCGACCGCAGTCGCGCTGACGACCTACTGGCTGGGCAGCCCACGGTCCATGCAGGTTGCAACCGGGGGCATTGTCCTGCTGGCCGGCGTGTACGGGGCGCTGACGGCGCTTGACCTGGTGAAGTTCGACCCGTTCGCTGGGCCACAGACTTCAGGAGTGTTCCGGTCGGAGTTGATCGGGCTGTACCCTGGCGGCGGCTACGACGTCCGGGCCTGGCCGGCGCTGGGAGACTGGGCCGGCGCCCCAGTCGAGAGCTCCGAGGTAGCGGACTCCGAAGGCGTCATCGACTGGTCCTGGGAAGACCCCAACAGCTACCTCGTGCGCTACGGCAACGACACCGACGGATGGTCTGACTGGCGACAACCCGAGGAGCTGTTCGATCAGGCCCTCGAAGGCGCGCTGGCGCTGGGCGTCAGCCGCGACACCGACGTACAGATGCGCCCCGCCGACGACCCCAACGCGATCCCGTCAGGCCTTTTCAGATACGAGACCGACGACCAAGCGCTCGTCTTGCTGCAATGGCCGCAATGGAAGTTTCAGATACGCGGCGCACGCGACGACCAATGGCGACGCATCAGAAGATTCTCGCCCCGCAAGCTCGACCCAGCCGGCTCCGCAACCGAAGACGAGCCCCTCTACCCCGACGTCAACCTCACATGCATCGACCCAACAGGATGCCACCAGCTGCCCTCGATTGCCCTGACCCTGCTCAGGATCCCGCCGGTGGCGACGCTGCCTGGCGTCTTCCGGTCGGAGTTGATCGGGCTGTACCCTGGCGGCGGCTACGACGTCCGGGCCTGGCCGGCGCTGGGAGACTGGGCCGGCGCCCCAGTCGAGAGCTCCGAGGTAGCGGACTCCGAAGGCGTCATCGACTGGTCCTGGGAAGACCCCAACAGCTACCTCGTGCGCTACGGCAACGACACCGACGGATGGTCTGACTGGCGACAACCCGAGGAGCTGTTCGATCAGGCCCTCGAAGGCGCGCTGGCGCTGGGCGTCAGCCGCGACACCGACGTACAGATGCGCCCCGCCGACGACCCCAACGCGATCCCGTCAGGCCTTTTCAGATACGAGACCGACGACCAAGCGCTCGTCTTGCTGCAATGGCCGCAATGGAAGTTTCAGATACGCGGCGCACGCGACGACCAATGGCGACGCATCAGAAGATTCTCGCCCCGCAAGCTCGACCCGACAGTTGCGGCGAGCGAGTACGACCCCCTTGATCTCGAAGTGAATCTTGAATGCGTCGACCAATCCGGATGCGATCAGCTCCGCATTGTTGCCTTGGGCGAACCAGAGACAGAGGTCTTGGCTGAGGCAGGGTCCGGAGATGATTCCCTGGACGAGAGCTCGACAGACGCTCACAGGACTGCCTCTGACGATATCGCACGGCGCCTGGATCTCTGGGGCGAAGGGCTCGAGGTCGCAGCAGACAATCCCCTGTTCGGCGCAGGCTACGTTCGAGGCGAGTTCGACAGTGCCCAAGCAGCCGACAGCGAGCCTGAGAGGCCGGGAGCGCACAATCTGTACATCTCCCTCGTCAGCGAGGCAGGCGCCTTGCCGCTGATCCTCTACCTGTTCTTCCTGTACGGGATCTGCAAGACGGTTCTCGCAAGGACGCCCTCTTTCACAAGGGACTTCCTGGCCCTGAGCCTGGTGCTGATCGCCGGCTACGGCATGGCCTTTCACCACTTGGCCAGTCTGCCGTTGTTCATGGTCATCCTGGGCCTTACCGCTGCCCTCGCAGACAGCCTCGCCGTTCCCGTCGTGCCCGCCTGGGGAACCAGGATGGCTCTGGCGACACGCCAGCGGCTCTTCGGCAGCAGGTCCGCTGTTGAATACTCGTCTTCAGATGTCCAACGGCTGGTCCGCTCGTACCTGGCTTCCTTCGAAGGCCGTGATCCCGAGGCTATCGCGGCCCACGTGTCGAAGGGCTTCGTCAACCGCAACACCTCCCCTCTGGGCGCGGGCTCCGACGGCCGAGATGCCTACCGAGAGCGGCTCACTGAGTTCCTTGGCGCCATGCCGGGACTCGCCTACACCGTCGAGCGGTTGGTCGTCGGCGACGCCGGCCACGTTGCGGTGTTCTACCTGCTCAGCGCCGACGGCCCCGACGGCCGGCCCGTGGAGGTGCGCGGCGTGCAGCACCTCGTGGTCGCCGACGGCGAGATCGTCAGCCGAACCGACTACTTCGACACGGTCGTCTACCTGCTGCAGGCCGATCCCGAGGCGCTCAGGGACCTTGGCTTGGAGCGTAGCCTTGAGGCCTAGTTCGGGCAGGATGGACTGCTGCGGGCTCGCTAGAGGCTATGCTCTGATACTTGATGCCCGCCGTACGCCGGGAGGCCGGAGATGAAGGATGAGGGCACTGTCCCGGTGAGCGGCGAGCGCAGCGTTCGCCCCGACCTGCGGGTGCTGCAGCTCGGTCCGACACACCGGCGAGGCAAGGCCGACACCAACATCTGGGCAGGCAACGCCGTGATGTTGAGAGAACAGCAACGCGAGCTGGCTGCCAGGGGCTGTCGACCCGAGACGGTCGACACCTCCGGGCCGGTGACCAACCTGCCCTCGGCGGTTCTGGCGTTCGCGGCCCTGCTCAGATTCCTGCGCGTGAGCTTCCAGACAGCCCGCAGGATGCGGCGCAACGATGTCGTCTGCTCCATCCTTCGGCCTGAGCGCATGTTCGACTTCGGCGCGGCTCTGTGGCTGCTGAGCAGGGCGCTGCGGCGTCCGCTGGTGCTTCGCGTCAGCGGCGGCAGCTTCGGCACGGCCTTCAGCGAATCCGGTCGCCGGCGGCGCTGGATCGCTGACCGCACTGCCATGCGAGCTGAAATCGTCTACATCGAAACCCTGGATGCACTCGACAAGCTGCCCCGCAGGGACAATCTGAAGCACTTCCCCAACACCCGCCGGCTCCTCCAAAACGCCCAAGGAGACCGCAGCGAAGTCCGCAAGCTGCTGTTCCTGTCGAGAATCCGGCCGGACAAGGGCCTGCGAGAGTGCCTGCAGGCAAGCCTGAGCCTGCCCGAGGACTGCAAGCTCAGCATCTACGGCGCAGCGCACACTGGGTTCGACCTTGCCGAGATCGACCAATACCCCCTCGCCTCGTATCGCGGCATCGCCAAACCCGAGGAGGTGCCGGGCCTCCTCGCCGAACACGACCTCATGCTGCTCCCCACCTATTTCCACGACGAAGGACTGCCGGGCACGATCCTGGAGGCCTTCCAGACAGCCATGCCCGTCATCTCGACCCCAGTCGGCGGCATCCCCGAGCTCGTCGAGCACGAGGTCACCGGGCTGCTCGTCGAGCCCCGCTCGGTCCCCGATCTCACCGCGGCAATCCGAAGGCTGATCGAAGAACCAGAGCTGTACCGCCGCCTCTGCGAAGGCGCCAAACGCCGAGGCGACGACTTCCGCAGCGACCGCTGGTACGACCGCTTCGCCTCCGACCTGAGCCTAATCTGCGGATCCGGTCAGGCACCTGGCGGCGCCGACTGACCGATCGCCTCGAACTGCTCTCAGAGGCCTGCGCTGGGGCAGAAGTCGTTGAGCACGCAGTCCTCGCAGCGAGGGCGGCGGGCCACGCACACTCTCCGGCCGTGCAGGATCATCCGCAGGCTTAACTCGCCTCGCTCGGCTGCGGGGACCAGGGGGTTGAGCTCGAGCTCGATGCGGACCGGGTCCTGCTCGGTGGTGAGGCCCAGCAGATTCGACAGCCGGATGACGTGGGTGTCCACCGGCAGGCCGGGCTCACCGAGGGCGACGCTACGGACCACGTTGGCGGTCTTGCGGCCCACGCCCGGCAGCGCCACCAGATCCTTCATGGCACGGGGCACCTCGCCGTCGTGGTTCTCGACCAGCATCCGGGCCATGCCCACCAGGCTCTTGGACTTCTGGCGGAAGAGACCGATGCTGTCGACGTAGGGCTCCACGTCGGCAGGCTCCGCTGCGGCCAGCTCCCAGGGGTCTGCGAAGCGGGCGAACAGGGCGGGCGTGGCCTTGTTGACGCCGACGTCGGTGGCCTGGGCGGACAGGATCGTGGCGGCCAGCAGCTCGAAGGCGTTGCGGTGGTCGAGCTCGCACTCGGCGCCGGGGTATTCCTCGGCGAGCCGCTGGTGGGTCAGGCGGGCGCGCCCTCTCGGCGATCGCGGCCTGGCCATGAAGCGATCCTAGTGGCCCGATGCTGCTCTCCCTCTGGCCGCCCTCTGGTGGTGCCCTGCTGCTCGCCCCGGCGCCCGCCCGCTGCGAGCGGACTGAGAATCCCCTTGATGCGCAGCGCGCCCGGCTGCCTCCGGGGAGAGGCTATGCTTCGCAGTCCATGTCCGCAGCACCCACGGGTTGACTCAAGTGAACGATGAGTGCGGTCCCGTGAACGACGATCGCGGAGTCGGCGCAGGCCTGAGGGTGCTGCTGATCGGTCCGACGCATCGACGAGGCACCACGAAGACCAACGTCTTCGGCGGCATGTCGATGGTGATGTTGGAGCAGGAACGCGAGCTTGCTGCCAGGGGCTTTCGGCCGGAGACGGTGGACACCTCAGGCGCGATGACCAATCTGCCTGCGGCCGTCCTGGCGCTGCTGGCCGCGTTCAGGTCCGTGCGCGTGATCGGGCAGACAGCTCCCAGACTGCGGCGCAACGACGTCGTCTGCGCCATACACCTGCCTGAGCGCATGTTCGACTTCGGTGTCGTCCTGTGGCTGATGTGCAGGCTCTTCAGGCGTCCCCTGGTGCTTCGCGTCGCCGGCGGGATGTTGCACACGATCTATGCCGATGCCGGTCGATTGCGCCGCCTGCTCGCCGATCGCACCTTCATGCGGGCCGACCTCGTCTGCGTGGAGACCCGCGCATCGCTCGAAGCGCTGCCAGCGAGGGACAACTTGCGGCACCTCCCGAACTCCAGGCAGACCCCCGAGAGTGCCCGCAGAGACCGGCGCGAGGCCCGCAAGCTGCTGTTCCTGTCGAAGATCAAGACCACGAAGGGCATGCGGGAGAGCCTTCAGGCATGCCGGCGCCTGCCCGAGGGCTGCGAGCTCAGCATCTACGGCGCCGCTCACACAGGAGTCGACCTGGCCGAGATCGAACAGTACCCGAATGCCACATACCGGGGAGTCGCCGAGCCTGCCGACGTTCCGGGCATCCTCGCCGAGCACGATCTGATGCTGCTGCCCACCTATCATGCCAACGAAGGACAGACCGGCGCCATCGTGGAGGCCTTCCAGGCCGGACTGCCGGTCATCTCGACCCCAGTCGGCGGCATCCCCGAGCTCGTCGAGCCCGAGGTCACCGGGCTGCTCGTCGAGCCACGCTCGGTCCCGGACCTCGAGGCCGCGATCCGCGGGCTCATCGAGGATCCAGAGCGGTACCGCCGTCTCTGCGAAGGCGCGAGACGCCGAGGCGACGATTTTCGCAGCGACCGCTTGTACGACCGCTTCGCTGCCGACCTGAGCCGCGTCTGCGGATCCGAGGATGGCGCCGCCGGCGCCGGCTGACCCACTACACTCCGGCCCGCTAGGCTCAATGCCCTGCGGGGCTCTCGGGAGGACAGCCGTGTTCAGGGCTGCGACAGTAGGGACAGTGTTCATGCTCGCCAAGCGCCGCCTTCACGCGTGGGGCAGCCTGTGCAAAGACGCCGAGTTGGCAGCCGCAACCAGAGGTCAGTCTTGAGGCTGCCTGATCCAATAGAGGCTCTCATCAGAAAGAGCCGCGTATCGCGCCGGGCCACGCTGCTGCTTGCCGGGCTTTGCGTCACGGCCATGGTGGCCACGAGCCTGGTCTTCAGCCTCACGTCGGCGGATGCCGGGACTCTCAACTGGCTCAGATGGTTCGGAAAGGAGGCCAACCAGGCCTTCGTCGACGAACTCGACAACGAGTTTGAGGAACAACTCTCGGAACACGATTTCGGGCTGCGCCTCTACGAGCTCACGCCTGGGTGGACCTACGACTATCGAATCTGGCCGTACCATGGCGACTGGACCGGTGAGATCATCGAAGGTTCGGTGCAAATTGACGTCCGCGGCCGGTTTGGAGCTGTCTGGAATGACCTGACTGAGTATGAGGTGCGTTACGGCAACGATCAGGAAGGGTGGACCAACTGGGATGACCCCGCAATCCTGTTCGAGGACTATGCCGGCACCTCGTTGGCGGTTGGCGTCGATCCCGGAGTGAAAGTCGAGCTGCGACCCAAGGACATGCCCTCGGCGACCGTCTCGGGCCACTTCTCGCAGACTTTCGACGAATACTCGGTCGTGCATCTTGTGTGGCCTCAGTGGCGCTACCAATTGCGCGGCAGAGAGACGGACTGGAGGAGCATCCGAACCTTGGAGCCGCGCGACCTTGAGCTGATGTCCGCAGACGTCCAACTGTTGTGCCTCAGCGAGACCGGGTGCACTGAGGGCGAGACCGGCTCCTTCGCCGCCGAGCCGCCCGAGGCCTGCGACTTTCGTCCCTATCGCTGACAAAGATCTCCACCGACCTCCGACGGTGGCTTGACGTCGCCCGAGCAGCGTCAGAGTCGGCTGGCTGGGTGGAGCGAGGGTCGGGGTGGTCAGGTGCCGGGGATCCAGGAGGTGCCGGCCAGGGGCACCTTGGCCATGGCGGCGGCCTCCACGGTGAGCGCCGCCAGATCCTCGGGCTCGAGGTTGTGTACATGCGACTTGCCGTTGGCGCGGGCCAGCGTCTGCACCTCCAGGGTGAGCACCTGCAGGTAATTGGCCAGGCGGCGGCCTGCGATCACCGGATCCAGCCGCCCGGCGAGCGTCGGGTCCTGGGTGGTGATGCCCGCCGGGTCGTTGCCGGCCTGGTAGTCCTCCCAGCAGCCCGCCGCGCTGCCCAGCGCCCGATACTCGTCGTCGAGCGAGGGGGAGTTGTCGCCGATGGCGATCAGCGCGGCCGTGCCGATCGACACCGCGTCTGCGCCCAGCGCCAGCGCCTTGGCGACATCGGCGCCCGAGCGGATCCCGCCCGCGGCGATCAGCTTGACCTTGCGATGGACCTGAAGCTCCTTCAGCGCCCGCACCGCCTCGGGGATCGCCGCGATGGTGGGGATGCCGACGTGCTCGATGAACACGTCCTGGGTCGCCGCCGTGCCGCCCTGCATGCCGTCGACCACGATGGCATCCGCGCCGGCCTTCACGGCCAGCGCCGAGTCGTAGTAGGGCCGGGCCGCGCCCACCTTGACGTACACGGGAATCTGCCAGTCGACGATCTCGCGCAGCTCGATGATCTTGATCATCAGGTCGTCGGGGCCGGTCCAGTCGGGGTGACGGCACGCCGAGCGCTGGTCGATGCCCTCGGGCAGGGTGCGCATCTCGGCCACCCGCTCGGTGATCTTCTGGCCCAGCAGCATCCCCCCGCCGCCGGGCTTAGCGCCCTGGCCGACCACCACCTCGATGGCGTCGGCCTGGCGGATGTGGTCGGGGTTCATGCCGTAGCGGGACGGCAGGTACTGGTACACCAGCGTCTTGGAGTGGCCGCGCTCCTCGGGGGTCATGCCGCCGTCGCCGGTCGTGGTCGACGTGCCGGCGGCGTTGGCGCCCCGCCCGAGCGCCTCCTTGGCCTCAGCGGACAGCGAGCCGAAGCTCATCCCGGCGATCGTGATCGGGATATCGAGCCGCACGGGCCGCGCGGCCCGCTCCTCGCCGATCACCACGTCGGTGCCGCAGCTCTCCCGGTAGCCCTCCAGGGGGTAGCGCGACATCGACGCCCCCAGGAACACCAGGTCGTCCAGCGTCGGCAGCCTGCGCTTGGCGCCGAAACCCCGTATCCGGTAGATGCCGGTGTTGGCCGCACGCTGGATCTCGGCGATGACGTTGCGGTCGAAGGTGTAGGACTCGCGATGGTGCCAGTCGTGGGAGGTCATCGCCTGGTCCCTTCCTGCGGCCGGGCTGTGTCGGCGGGCGGCGGCGCTGTGTCGGCGGGCGGCTGCTCTGCGTCGGCTGACGCGGCTGCCTGGCCGGCCCCAGAGGCAGCAAGCCCGGCGGCCTCGGCGAGCTCGGCGTCGATGTCGTCTACGTGGAAGTTGTAGAGCTCGCGGGCCGAGCCGTAGCGGCGGAAGTCGCCGGGGTCGGCGGTCATGCCGGCGCGGTCCAACAACGCGGCGAGCCGTTCGGCGGCCTCGGCGGTCATGTCGGTCTGAATGCAGTCCGCGCCGAGCGACGCCACCTCGCCGCGCACGAACACCTCGGCCTCGTAGATCGAGTCGCCCAGGTGATGGTCGGCGTCGCCGAGCACCGCCAGCGAGCCGGCCTGGGCCATGAACGCCCCGAGCTGCCCGATGTCGCCGCCCACCACGATGTCGACGCCCTTCATGGAGATCCCGCAGCGCGCGCCGGCGTTGCCCTCTACCACCAGCAGGCCGCCGCAGCCGGTCGCGCCTGCGGACATGGTGACGCTGCCGGTCACCCGCAGGCTTCCCGACATGATGTTCTCGCCGGCGCCGGTGCCGGCGTTGCCGTGGACGGTCACAGCGGCGAGCTGGTTCATGCCGGCCGCGAAGTAGCCGACCGAGCCCTCGACGTCCACCACTAGATCGCTGGTGATGCCGACCGCCAGGGCATGGGCGCCACGGGGGTTGACGATCCGGAAACTGCCCTGCTGCGTCTCGTGCAGCAGCGCGTTGACCTCTCGCAGCGTCAGCTCGCCGAGGTCGAGGACTCGGGCCGTCTGCTGCGGGGCCTGGCCCTGCACGGCTCGCTGCGCCGTCATGCGGCCAGGCTCCAGGTGTAGACCCGTGCCGGCTCGGGCTCGAACAGCTCGGCTTGCTCCACGCCGGGCAGCACGGCAATCGCCCGGTACTCAGACGACATGGCCACCCAGTCGTCGGTCTCGGCGATCACCGCCGGCTTGCAGGCGATCGGGTCGCGCAGCACGGCGAAGCCGTCGCGGGTGCCGATGGCGAACGTGTAGAAGCCGTCGAGGTCGTCCAGCGAGCGGTGCAGGGCCTGCTCCAGCGTGTCGCCCTCGCGCAGCCGCCACGACAGATAGCCGGCCGCGACCTCGGAGTCGTTCTCGGTCTGGAACGACTCGCCGACGTGCACCAGCCGCTCGCGCATCTGGTTGTGGTTCGACAGCGAGCCGTTGTGCACCAGGCAGGTGTCGGCGCCGGTCACAAACGGGTGCGAGCCGTTGGTGGTGACCGCCGACTCGGTGGCCATCCGGGTGTGCGCCACCGCATGGGTGCCGCTGCGCGAGGCGAGGTCGTAGTCCACCGCCACCAGGTCGGGGTCGCCGACGGCCTTGTAGAGCTCGATGCGCTCGCCGTAGCTGAGCACGTCGAGCTCGGGCGCGTTGTCGATCAGCCACTGCCTGGCGAGCCGCCCGTCGCCCGAGGTCTCGAACACCGCGTGGTCGCGCAGCTGCCGCACGCTCGCCTCGGCGCCGAGGGCCTCCTCCAGCCCCGCAGCGATGCGGCCCCAGTCGGGGCGGGTGTGCTCGGCGAGCACCGTCAGCCTGGTAGTGCCGGCTGTGCCTGGGTCGTCGTAGACCGCGAAGCCTGCGCTGTCGGGGCCGCGCTCGCGCATCTCGTGCAGCATGACCGCGGCCAGCCGCCCCAGCTCATGGCGATGCCTGGCTGTCTTGCAGAACAGGCCGACGATTCCGCACATGTTGTCTCCCGGGTGGCTGTTCGTCGCCTCAGCCGCCCGGCGCTCGGCCGGTCGGCGTGGGCCGGGCAGCGGACACGCCCCGCGCTTTTTGACACGGGGAAACGTCCTTCACCTACAGTAGTGAAGGCATCGGGGGACGCGAAACCCCGGATTCGGTGCGCAAGTTCCGAGATCGCCTGCGAGGGGGAGCATCATGGGAGACGACCTGCACCAGCGGGTGCAAGACGACGGCGTGGAGTTCATCTACGCCATGTTCGTGGAGATGCACGGCAAGCCGTGCGCCAAGCTGGTGCCGGTGTCGGCGCTGGACGCGCTGCTGACCGACGGCGCCGGGTTCGCCGGCTTCGCGGCCGGGCCGATCGGCCAGGACCCGTCGCATCCCGACATCCTGGCGATCCCGGATCCGGCGTCGTACACCCGCCTGCCCTGGCAGCCCAACGTGGCCGCCATGCAGTGCAACCCGACCGTGGAGGGCGAGCTCTGGCCCTATGCGCCGCGGGTGATCCTGGCGAACGCCATGCAGCGGCTCGCCGAGCGCAACCTGGTGCTCAAGGCCGGAGTGGAGGCCGAGTACTCGCTGGTGACGCGCAGCGACGACGGCACGATCACCGTGGCCGACGAGCGCGACACCGCCCCGCTCCCGTGTTACGACGCCCGCGGCCTGACCCGGATGCTGCCCCATCTCGAGGCGGTGTCGAAGAACCTCGACGCCATGGGCTGGGGCAACTACGCGAATGACCACGAGGACGCCAACGGCCAGTACGAGCAGAACTGGCAGTACTCCGACGCGCTCACTACCGCAGACCGGCTGATCCTGTTCCGCCTCATGGTCCACACCCTGGCCGAGCGCCACGAGCAGGGCAACCGCTTTGCGACGTTCATGCCCAAGCCGTTCTCGGACCGCACCGGCAACGGCCTGCACGCCCACATGAGCCTCTGGACTGCGGACACCGACGAGCCGCTGTTCCCAGCCGGCGAGGGCGACGACTCCAAGGGCCTCGGCCTGAGCGAGATGGCATACCGCTTCATCGCCGGGCTCATCGCCCACGCCCCGGCGCTGGTGGCCGTCACCTGCCCGATCGCCAACTCCTACAAGCGCATGGGCGTGGGCGCGCCCACCTCGGGCGCCACCTGGGCGCCCGCATATGCGGCCTACGGAGGCAACAACCGCACCCAGATGATCCGGGTGCCCGAGCCGGACCGCATCGAGGTGCGCCTGATGGACGGCGCCGCCAACCCGTACCTGGCGTTCGCGGCCATGCTCGCCTGCGGGCTCGACGGGATCGACAACGAGATGGACCCCGGGCCGCCCAATGTCGACAATCTGTTCACCCTCAGCGCGGCGGAGGTGGCCGAGCGGGGCATCGTGACGCTGCCGCCGACGCTGCTGCACGCGGCGGACAACCTGGCGGCCAGCGAGGTGCTCGGCGCGGGCCTCGGCGACACGCCCGACGGCGCTTACCGCGACTACTTCGCCGCCGTGAAGCGCGCCGAGTTCCTGGCCCATCACCACGAGGTGACGCCCGGCGAGATCGAGCAGTACCTGACGCTGTTCTAGCCCGACCGCGCTCGCCGGCTCAGGCCCGACCGGCAACGCGCTCGCGCTAGCTGTTTCGGCCGGGGGTGTGCAGCGCCTCGTAGACGTTCGAGGCCACCTCGTCGGGCAGCCACGACAGGCCCGTCAGCTCCGCCAGCTCGGCGCGTTTCACGGCGTTCACCCCGCCCAGCTCCTTCACCAGCCGCTTGCGACGCACCGGGCCGAGGCCTGAGATGCCGTCGAGCGCGCTGCGGGTCATGCGCTTGTCGCGCAGCGAGCGGTGATAGTCGACCGCGAAGCGATGCGACTCGTCGCGTATGCGCTGCAGCAGATAAAGCGCCTCGCCGCGGCGCGGCAGCCTGATCGGCTCGGAGCGCCCCGGCACGTACACCTCCTCGAAGCGCTTGGCCAAAGCGACCACCGGGATCTCAGAGCCCAGGCCCAGGCCCTCCAGCACCCGCACAGCGGCGCCAAGCTGGGGTTTGCCGCCGTCGACCACCACGAGCTGCGGCGGATAGGCGAAGCGCCGATTGCGCTCCCCAGCCGCAGCGGCCCGGTCGGCCAGATACGCCGAGAAGCGCCGGGTCAGCACCTCCTCCATTGCGGCCACGTCGTCGCTGCCGCCCAGCGAGCGGATCTTGAAGCGGCGGTAGTCGGACTTCTTGGGCAGGGCGTCCTCCATCACCACCATCGAGCCCACGTAGTCGCTGCCCTGCACGTGGCTCATGTCGTAGCACTCGATCCGCAGCGGGGCGACGGCCAGGCCGAGATGCTGCTGCAGCTCGTTCAGCGCCCGCGCCCGGCTGTTGTGATCGGTGGAGCGCTTCAGGCGGTGCCGTGTGAAGGACTCCTCGGCGTTGCGGGTGACCGTCGCCAGCAGCGTGCGCTTGTCGCCGCGCTGCGGAACCCGCACGGCGACCTTCGAGCCTCTCAGCTCCGACAGCCATGCCTCGTAGAGGCCCCCGTCGTCGGGCAGGTCCGGCACCAGCACCTCCTTGGGGCTGCCCAGCGGGTTGTCGTCGTGGTAGATCCGCTCCAGCACCCGGCCCACCAGCTCGCCGGCGTCGAGCTCCTCGGCCTTGTCGACCACGAAGCCGCGCCGGCCCAGCACCCGGCCCTTGCGCACGAAGAACACCTGCACAGCGGCCTCCAGGTCGTCGTCGAAGACGCCGATCACGTCGGCGTCCACCCTGCCTGCCAGCACCATCTGCTGCTTCTCGGACGCCTTGCGCACCGATGCCAGCCGGTCGCGCCGGTGCGCTGCCAGCTCGAACTCCAGCGCCTCGGACGCCTCGTGCATCTGGGCCTCGAGCCGGCTGACGATCTCGTCGGTGTCGCCCTCCAGGAACGACAGCAGCTCCGCCACCAGGCTGTCGTAGCCGGCCTTGTCGATCTCGCCGACGCAGGGCGCCGCGCACTTCTCGATGTGGTACAGCAGGCAGGGCTTGCCGAGCCGCTCGTGGCGGGCGAACTTGCCGTCGGTGCAGGTGCGGATCGGGAAGGTGCGCAGCAGCAGGTCGAGCGTCTCGCGGATCGCGTAGGCATGGCCGTAAGGCCCGAAGTAGCGGTTGCCCTTGCGTCGCCGGCCGCGCATCACCATCGCCCGGGGCCATTCGTCGACCATCGTCACGCACAGGAACGGGTACGACTTGTCGTCGGTGTAGCGCACGTTGAAGCGCGGCCGGTGGCGCTGGATCAGGGCGTACTCCAGCATCAGCGCCTCGACCTCGTTGCCGACCTGGATCCAGTCCAGCGACTCGGCGGCCTCGGTCATCTGGCGGGTGCGCAGCGCCAGGCTGCGGGGGCTGCCGAAGTAGCTCGACAGCCGCGCCCGCAGGTTCTTGGCCTTGCCGACGTAGATCACCCGCCCGTCGGCGTCGGAGAACTGATAGGAGCCCGGGGCCTCGGGGATGGTCCCCGCAGGCGGTCGCTGCAGCATCGCAGCCGAGATTACGCCCTCAGCGTGCCGACGGCCCCCGCTGCCGCGCCGCTGAGAACCGCCGGGCCGGCCGTGCCGTTCGGCGCATCCGGGCTCGGCCAGGGCGCCAGCATGGGCGCCAGGAACGCCCCGGTGAAGCTCTCGGGCGCCTCGGCCACCGCCTCGGGTGTGCCGACGGCGACCACCTGCCCGCCGCCCGAACCTCCCTCGGGGCCGAGGTCGATCAGCCAGTCGGCGGTCTTGATCACGTCGAGGTTGTGCTCGATCACCACCACCGTGTTGCCCTGGTCGACCAGGCGGCCGAGCACGCCGAGCAGCTTGCGGATGTCCTCGAAGTGAAGCCCGGTGGTGGGCTCGTCGAGGATGTAGATGGTGTGGCCGGTCGAGCGCTTGGCTAGCTCGGAGGCCAGCTTGACCCGCTGCGCCTCGCCGCCGGACAGGGTGGGCGCGGGCTGTCCCAGGCGCACGTAGCCGAGCCCCACGTCGACCAGGGTCTGCATGTGGCGGGCGATGGCGGGCTGGTTGGCGAAGAACTCCAGCGCGTTCTCGCACGACATGTCGAGCACCTCGGAGATGTGGCGGCCCTTGAAGGCGATGTCGAGGGTGTCGCGGTTGTAGCGCTTGCCCTTGCACACCTCGCAGGGCACGTACACATCGGGCAGGAAGTGCATCTCGATCTTGATGGTGCCGTCGCCCTTGCAGGCCTCGCAGCGCCCGCCGGCAACGTTGAACGAGAAGCGCCCCGGCAGGTAGCCGCGCACCTTGGCCTCATTCGTCTGGGCGAACAGCCTGCGCACGTGGTCGAAGACACCGGTGTAGGTGGCCGGGTTGGAGCGCGGCGTGCGCCCGATCGGCGACTGGTCGATGGCGATCACCTTGTCGAGCAGCTCGACGCCCTCGATGCGGGTGTGCAGCCCCGGCGGCAGCTTGGAGGAGTAGATCTGCGACATCAGCGACCGTTGCAGGATCTCGTTGACCAGGGTCGACTTGCCCGAGCCGCTGACCCCGGTGACGCACACGAACTTGGCCAGCGGGAACTCCACGTCGATGTCGGCCAGGTTGTTCTGGCGGGCGCCGCGCACGACCAGGGCGGTGCCGTCACCGGGCCGGCGAGCCGCCGGGACCGGGATCTCCCGCTCGCCTGCCAGGTAGCGGCCGGTGATCGAGGCGTCGTTGTCGAGCAGATCCTTGAAGGTCCCGGAGTGGACGATCCTGCCGCCGTGCTCGCCCGCGCCGGGGCCGATGTCGACGATGTGGTCCGCCACGCGCATCGTCTCCTCGTCGTGCTCGACCACCAGCACGGTGTTGCCGAGGTCGCGCATGCGAAGCAGGGTGTCGATCAGGCGGCGGTTGTCGCGCTGGTGCAGGCCGATCGACGGCTCGTCGAGCACGTAGAGCACGCCGACCAGCCCCGAGCCGACCTGCGACGCCAGGCGGATCCGCTGCGCCTCGCCGCCTGCGAGGGTGGCCGCCCCGCGCGACATGGTGAGGTAGTCCAGCCCCACGTCGAGCAGGAAGCCGAGCCGCGACAGGATCTCCTTGAGCACCTGCTCGGCGATCAGGGCGTCGCGCTCGGAGAGCTGCAGCTCCCCCAGCGTCTTGGCGGCATCGGCGATCGACATGTCGCACAGGTCGCCGATGGTGTGGCCGTCGACGGTCACCGCCAGCGACATCGGGTTGAGCCGCGAGCCGCCGCAGCCCGCACATGGCACCAGCCGCATGTAGCCCTCGAGATGGGCGCGCGAGGCGTCGGAGTCGGTGTCGTTGTGACGCCGCCGCAGGTGCGGCACGGCGCCCTCGAAGTTGGCCTGGTAGGTGCGGATGCGGCCGTAGCGGTTGCGGTAGCGGACCTGCACGCGGCCGTTCACGCCCTTGGCATAGAGCAGCATGTCCTGGCGGCGCTTGCCGAGCCGCTGCCAGGGGGTGTGCATGTCGATGTCGTACTGCTCGCAGACGGCCTCCACGAGCCGCCCGTAGTAGCGGCTGCGCCCGCCCGCCCAGGGGCGGATGGCGCCGGAGGCGATGCTGGCCGACGGGTCGGGCACCACGAGCTGCGGGTCCACCTCGAACACGGTGCCGAGGCCGTCGCAGTGGCTGCACGCCCCGTAGGGCGAGTTGAACGAGAAGTTGCGCGGCGCCAGCTCCTCGAACGACTTGCCGTCGCTGGGGCGCGCCAGGTGGCGGCTGAACACGATCGTCTCGGGCGCAGTGCCGGCGGCTTCGCTGCCGGGGCCGCCGTCTCGGGGGACCACCTGGATCTCGGCCACGCCGCCGGCCAGGTTCAGCGCCGTCTCCACGGAGTCCGTCAGGCGACGCTCCAGCCCCTCGCGCAGCACCAGCCGGTCCACCACCACCGAGATGTCGTGCGTCTCGTAGCGCTCGAGCTCCATGGCCATGCGGTCCGCCAGCTCCACCGGCTCGCCGTCCACGATCGCCCTGGCGAAGCCCTGGCCGGCGAGGTCCGAGAGCATGGTGTCGTAGGTGCCCTTGCGGCCCCGCACCACCGGCGCCAGCACCTGGAAGCGGATGCCCTCGGGCATCGCCAGGATGCGGTCGACGATCTGCTGGGGGGTCTGGCGCACCAGCCGCTCGCCGGTCTCGGGATCATGCGGCACGCCGATGCGGGCGAACAGCAGGCGCAGGTAGTCGTAGACCTCGGTGACGGTGCCCACGGTCGAGCGGGGGTTGCGCCCGGCCGACTTCTGGTCGATGGATATGGCCGGCGACAGGCCCTCGATGAAGTCGACGTCGGGCTTGTCCATCTGGCCCAGGAACTGTCGGGCGTAGGCGCTCAGCGACTCCACGTAGCGGCGCTGGCCCTCGGCGTAGATGGTGTCGAAGGCCAGGCTCGACTTGCCGCTGCCGGACAGGCCGGTGAACACGATGAGCCTGTCGCGGGGAAGGTCGAGGTCGACTTCGCAGAGGTTGTGCTCGCGGGCGCCCCTTATGACCAGCCGATCCGTCACCCGCGGCACTCTACCCACACGCTGCGACAGCGCTCAGACCAGCTCGCGCAGCTCGCGCCTGAGATCCTTGACCTCGTCTCGCAGGCGGGCGGCGTACTCGAAGCGCAGGTCCACCGCTGCGTCGCGCATCTCGGCCTCCAGCGCTGCGATGAGCCGCTGCAGCTCGCCCTCGCCCGTGTCGGCAGCCACGACCTCGCTGCCGACTCCGGGCACGCGGGCGCCGCCGCGGCCGGAGCGCTGGGCCGCCCGCCTGCGCGTGGGGATGTCGCTGAGCTGCTCGGGCAGCGGCGCGGTCGCCTCGGCGGGACGGATCATCGACAGGATGTCGGTGATCTCCTTGCGGATGGTCGTCGGGTCGATGCCGTGCTCGAGGTTGTAGGCCTGCTGCAGGCCGCGCCGGCGCATCGTCTCGGTGATCGCCCGGCGCATCGAGTCGGTCACCTGGTCGGCGTACATGACCACCTGCCCGGCCACGTTGCGGGCGGCTCGCCCGATCATCTGGATCAGCGAGGTGTCGCTGCGCAGGAAGCCCTCCTTGTCGGCATCGAGGATCGCCACCAGCGACACCTCGGGCAGGTCGAGGCCCTCGCGCAGCAGGTTGATGCCGACCAGCACGTCGAACTCGCCGAGGCGCAGGTCGCGCAGGATCTCGATGCGGGCGATGGTGTCGACCTCGCTGTGCAGGTAGCGCACCCGCACGCCCAGCTCCAGCAGGTAATCGGTGAGATCCTCGGCCATCTTCTTGGTGAGGGTGGTGACCAGCACCCGCTCGCCGGCGGCCACGCGCTGCGAGATCAGCTCGTGCAGGTCGTCGATCTGGCCCTTGGTCGGCTTGACGATCACCTCCGGGTCGATCAGCCCGGTGGGCCGCACGATCTGCTCGACCACCTGGGTCGACACCTCGATCTCGTAGCGCCCCGGCGTGGCCGACAGGAACACCACCTGGTTGAGCCGCTCCATCACCTCCTCGAAGCGCAGCGGCCGGTTGTCCGCCGCGGAGGGCAGGCGGAAGCCGTGCTCGATCAGCGTCTCCTTGCGGCTGCGGTCGCCCTCGTACTGGCCGTGCAGCTGGGGGACGGCCACATGCGACTCGTCGATGACCATCAGGAAGTCGTCGGGGAAGTAGTCGAGCAGGGTGTAGGGGGCCTCGCCGGGGCTTCGGCCGTCGATCGGCCCCGAGTAGTTCTCGATGCCGTTGCAGTAGCCGACCTCGGCCATCATCTCCAGGTCGTACTCGGTGCGCATGCGCAGCCGCTGCGCCTCCAGCAGCTTGCCCTCCTCCTCGAAGCAGGCGAGCCGCTCGCGCAGCTCGACCTCGATGCGGGCGATGGCCTCGGTCATGCGCTGTTCGCTGGTGGCGTAGTGCGTGGCCGGGAAGACCACCAGGTCGTCGCGGGTCTCGAGCCGCTCGCCGGTGAGGGTGTCGACCACCGAGATGCGCTCGATCTCGTCGCCGAACATCTCGACCCGCACCGCCGTCTCGTCATAGGCGGGATGGATCTCCACGGTGTCGCCGCGCACCCTGAAACGGCCGCGCACCAGGTTGGCGTCGTTGCGCTCGTACTGCATCTCCACCAGCCGGCGCAGCATCGAGCGCAGGTCGTACTCCTCGCCGACCCGCAGCACCAATAGCTGGGTCTCGTACTCCTCGGGCGAGCCGAGGCCGTAGATGGCCGACACCGACGCCACCACGATGGTGTCGCGCCGGGTGAGCAGCGACGACGTGGCCGAGTGGCGCAGCCGGTCGATCTCGTCGTTGATCGACGAGTCCTTCTCGATGTAGGTGTCGCTCGAGGGCATGTAGGCCTCGGGCTGGTAGTAGTCGTAGTAGCTCACGAAGTACTCGACCCGGTTGTCGGGGAAGAACTCCCGCAGCTCGTTGGCGAGCTGGGCCGCCAGCGACTTGTTGGGCGCCAGCACCAGGGTGGGCCGCTGCACCCGCTCGATGGTCCAGGCGATGGTGGCGCTCTTGCCCGAGCCGGTGATGCCCAGCAGCGTCTGGAAGCGGTCGCCGCGCTCTATGCCGGCGGCGAGGGCGTCGATGGCCTTGGGCTGGTCGCCGGCGGGCTCGAAAGCCGAGCTGACGTGCAGGGTCTTGGCCAAGGGAGTCGTGACGGGCGCCACGGCCTCAACCTACCCGCCAGCAGGTGCTCGGCTTGTGCGGCTCGCGGGCCTGGCGCTCAGCCGCCGGCCTCAGATACGCCGGCTGTCGACGCTCAGCCGCCGGCCGGCTCGACGCGCGCGGCCTGGGCCAGTCCTTGTGCCCACTGCCAGGCTGCGTCGACCTGGGGCGCCAGGTCGTCGAGGCTGCCCGAGTTGTCGATCACCACATCCGCCACGGCCAGTCGGTCGGCGCGGCCGGCCTGCCTGGCGATGCGGCTGCGGGCGTCGGCGGGGTCGAATCCCCGCTGGGCCACCAGCCGCTCGATGGCGATCTCGGGATCGACGTCCACCACGATCACGCCTGCGAGGTTGGCGTAGCGCTCGGCCACCGATCCGCCGTCGGGCGAGACCAGCAGCGGGATGTCGAGCACTGCTATGGCGTCGCTGCCCTCCAGCCCCAAGCGCCGCGCCTTCATCTCGGTGGCTACCGCCGGGTGCACGATGTCGTTCAGGGCCTTCAGCTCGGCTTCGTCGGCGAACACGATGGCGGCCACCTGGGAGCGGTCCAGGGTGCCGTCGGCGGCCACGATGCCGGTGCCGAAGCGCTCGACCATCGCCTCGAAGACCGGCTCGCCGGGCTGCTGCAGCTCGTGCACGATCCGGTCGGCGTCGATGAGCACCGCGCCCCGCCGGACCAGGGCCTCGCCTACGGTCGACTTGCCCGAGCCGATGCCCCCGGTCAGGCCGATCTCGATCACGCCGGCCAGACCAGCCCGCCGCCGAGCCCGGCCGAGATCGACCCGGACCCGATCACGCCGATCACGGCTTCGACGGCCGCCCAGCCCCGGCGCTCAGGCCTGCTCGTCGTCGGGGGGCAGCTCCACCTCGACGTACTCGTACTCCACGCCTTCTTCGTCCTCGCCCGCATCGGCGGCCTCGGCGGACTCTTCGCCCTCCTCGCCTTCCAGGTAGTACTCCTCCCAGGCCGCCTGCCCCTCGGACTCCGGGTCGGCCCCGCCGACGTAGTTGCCCTCGTCGTCATAGGCGTGATCGCCGAACTGCTCCTGGTACTCCGCAGCCACCACGCCGCCCTCGGCGGCCTGCTTGATGGAGAGGCTGATGCGCCGGCGCTGCAGGTCGAGGTCGATGATCTTGACCCAGAGCTCCTCGCCGGACGTGACCACCTGCTCGGGCGCGTTCACGTGGTGAGCCGACATCTCCGAGATGTGGACCAGGCCCTCGATGCCGTCGCCCACCTGCACGAACGAGCCGAACGGCACCAGCTTGGTGACTCTTCCGTAGACCAGCTCGCCGACCCGGTGGCCGGTCGCGAACTCCTGCCAGGGGTCCTGCTGGGTGGCCTTGAGCGAGAGGCTGATCCGCTCGCGGTCGAGGTCGACGTCGAGCACCTCCACGTCGATCTCGTCGCCCACGCTGACCACGCTGGACGGGTGATCGACGTGCTTCCACGACAGCTCCGACACATGGATGAGGCCGTCCATGCCGCCGATGTCCACGAAGGCCCCGAAGTTCACCACCGACGAGATCACGCCCGAGCGCCGCTCCCCCGGCTTGAGGTTGTCGAGGAAGGCGCTGCGCTGCTCGCGCTGGGTCTCCTCGAGCCACTTGCGGCGCGACAGCACGACGTTGTTGCGGTTCTTGTCGAGCTCGATGATCTTGGCCTCGAGCTCGCGGCCCACATAGGGCTGCAGGTCGCGCACCCGGCGCAGCTCCACCAGCGACGCCGGCAGGAAGCCGCGCAGGCCGATGTCGACGATCAGGCCGCCCTTGACGACCTCGATCACCTGGCCCTTGACCATCCCCTCGGCCTCCTTGATCTCCTTGACGGTGCCCCAGGCCCGCTCGTACTGAGCGCGCTTCTTGGACAGGACCAGACGGCCCTCCTTGTCCTCCTTGGTGATGACGAGAGCCTCGACCGCCTGGCCGAGCGACACGATCTCGTCGGGCACCACGTCGTTGCGCATGTCGAGCTCACGGCTGGGTATGACGCCTTCGGACTTGAAGCCGATGTCGAGCAGCACTTCGTCCTGGTCGACCCGGACGACGGTGCCCTCCACGATCTGGCCGTCCTCGACGAGGACCATGGTGGCGGCATATGCCTGGTCCAAGTCGATGCTGTCGACGTCTGGGGCTGCGAACTGGCGGGGGATGTAGTTGCCGTCATCGTCGAAAGTCCCGAACTGGGACTCCTCGGCGGCAAGAGCGAGGTCGGACACGAAATCTGCTTTGGTCAATAGAGGTGACGGGACGGCACGGACCGGCCCGCCCTGTCGGCAAGACAGCGCCGCAAGGCTAGCGGCGCAGACTCCGGTTCAGTGCCGGGTCAGCCCTTGGCCTCGGCCCAGGTGGCGGTCACCTGCAAGTCGACCTCCAGCGGCACCCGCAGCTCGAAGGCCTCGGCCATGATGGAGCGCATCAGCTCCGCCGCGGTGCCCACCTCGGCCTCGGGCGCCTCGACGATGATCTCGTCGTGTACCTGCAACACGATGCCCGCCTGCAGGTCCCGCTCCTCCAGGGCGCGGTCCAGGCGCACCAGCGCCACCTTGAAGATGTCGGCGGCCAGGCCCTGGATGCCGGCGTTCATGGCCTGGCGCTCCCCGGCCTGGCGGACCTGGCGGCTGCCGGCGGCCAGCTCGGGGATCTGGCGGCGGCGCCCGAAGAGGGTCTCTGTGTAGCCGCGCTTGCGGGCCTCGGCCACGGCGTCGTGCATGTAGCGCCTGACCGCCGGGAAGGCCTCGAAGTAGCTGTCGAGGATCGTCTCGGCCTCTGGCACGCCGATGCCGAGCCGCTGCGAGAGCCCGTAGGCCTCCATGCCGTAGGCCAGGCCGTAGCTGATCATCTTCGCCTGCGAGCGCTCGCCCACGCCAACGTCGCCGGGGTCGATGCCGAACACCTTGGCGGCGGTGGCGGTGTGGATGTCGTCGCCCGCCTCGAACGCCTCGATGAGGCCCGGATCCTCGGCCAGATGCGCTATGCAGCGCAGCTCGATCTGGTCGTAGTCGGCGATCAGCAGCCTGCAGCCCTCAGGCGCCACGAAGGCCGTGCGGAACACCCTTCCGCGCTCGCTGCGCACCGGGATGTTGTGGAGGTTGGGCCGATCGGAGGAAAGCCGGCCGGTGCGGGCCACGGTCTGGTTGAACGTGGCCCGGATGCGGTCGCCCTCGCCGACCTCGGCCAGCAGGCCCTCGCCGTAGGTCGAGCGCAGCTTCTCCGTCTCCCGGTAGCTCAGCAGGTCGTCGACGATCGGATGCTCGCCGCGCATCTTCTCAAGGGTCTGGGCGTCGGTCGAGTAGCCGCGCTTGGTCCTCTTCAGCGGGGTCAGGCCGAGCTCGTCGAAGAGCACCTCGCCGAGCTGCTTGGGGGAGTTGACGTTGAACGGGCGGCCGGCATGGCCGATCACCCGGGCGCGCAGCGCGTCGGCCTCGGTTGTGAGCTCGTCGCGGATGCGCCTCAGCACGGCGGGGTCCACGCCGATGCCGCGCTGTTGCATCTTGGCCAGCACCCGCACCAGCGGCACTTCCATGTCGTCGTGGAGGTGCAGCAGGCCCTGTGCCTGCAGCGCCTCGCGCAGCGGGGCCACCAGCCGTTCCACGGCCAGCGCCCGGGCAGCCGGCTCCGCGGCCGGGTCGCCGTGGTCGTCGGGGTCGTCTCCGCCGAAATCGAGCATGCCCTCCGGCTCGGCTGCCACGGACAGCTCCAGGCCGGCGTGGCGCAACAGCAGCTCGGCCAGGTCGTAGCGGCGGTCCGCCGGGTCCAGCAGATAAGCCGCCAGGCGGGAGTCGAATGCCAGGTCGCGCAGGTCGATTCCGAGGCCGAGCAGGTCGTGCATCGTCTGCTTGGCGCCGTGCATGGCGACCGGCCGGCCCCCGGCGCCGAAGAGGCCGCTCAAAGCAGCGCTCACCGCAGGGTCGGACAGCAGCCTGCCGGGCACGAAGACGGCATCGGTCGCCCGCTGCGAGTCCTGCGACGGCGGGATCACCAGCGCCAGGCCGTCCTCCACGCCGGTCTTGGCCGCGGCCACGGCCAGGATGCCGCTGCCCGCAGCCGCCTCCTCGATGGCCGCCGTGGCCTCTGCTGCGGTCTCGCAGACGGCGGTCTCCGCCGTGAGCACCGCCGCCTGGTGAGACGACTCCTCGCCGAGCAGCGGGGCGATGCGGTCCCAGAGGCTGCGGAACTCCAGGAAGTCGAACAGGCGGCGCACCTCGTCGATGTCCGCGTTGCCCTGCACCAGCGGGCCCTCGGCGCCGTCCGGCTCGCCCAGATCGGCGTCGCGCACCAGGCGCATCATCTCCACGTTGTTGCGCACGTTGGCCTCGCCCTCGGCCAGGTTCTGGCGCAGCTTGGGCGTGAATCCGTCGATGCCGGCGTAGACGCCGTCGATGTCGCCGTGCTCGTTGACCAGCTTGGCGGCCGTCTTCTCGCCCACGCCGGGAACGCCGGGCAGGTTGTCGGAGCTGTCGCCCCGCAGCGCCGCGTAGTTCACGTAGTCGGCGGGCTTGACGCCGGTGCGCTCCTCGATGCCCGCCTCGTCGTACACGGCGGCCTCGCTCACGCCGCGCATCGGGTACGACACCGTGACGTGCGGGTCCTCCACGAGCTGGAAGACGTCGCGGTCGCCGCTGACGATGATGGCGTCGTCGCCGTTGTCGCGTGCCCGGGTGGCCAGTGTGGCCAAGATGTCGTCGGCCTCGATGCCCGGCGAGTCCAGCACCGGGATGGCCAGCGCCTCGAGCACCTGGCGCACCAGCCCGAGCTGCTGGCGCAGGATGTCCGGCGCTGCCTCGCGCTGCGCCTTGTAGCTGGGGGTGAGCTTATGGCGGAAGGTCGGCTCGGGACGGTCGAAGGCCACCACGATGTTGTCGGGCTCGTGGTCTCGCATCAGGTTGATGAGCATGGCGGTGAAGCCGTACACGGCATTGGTTACCTGGCCCGATGCGGTGGCCATGTCGGTCGGCAGTGCGTAGAACGCCCGGTAGGTCAGCGAGTTGCCGTCGATCAGCATCTGTGTGGGCATCGCTTCAGGCCTCTGCCGCCCCGGCGGCCTGCTCGCCGACTGACAGCGCGCCGCCGGGCAGCTCGTCGGGATGCCTGCCGCTGAGCACCTCTGCTGCCACGTCGGCCATGCGCAGCCGTCTGCCCATGGCGGACCGGCGCAGCAGGCCGTGCGCCTGGTCCTCGCTCAGGCCGTGGTCGTCCATGAGCCTGCCCTTTGCCCGGTCGACGAGCTTGCGCTGCTCGAAGCGCGACTCGAGGTCGTCAGCCTTGGCTGCCAGCTCGGCCGCTTCCCGGCGACGGGTCGTGGCCAGCTCCAGGGCGGCCACCAGGTCGGCACGACGGAAGGGCTTGGTGAGATAGGCCATGGCGCCTGCTTCGCCGGCCTCGGAGATCAGCTCGCGCTGGCCGAAGGCGGTGAGCATGACGACGGCGGCGTCGCCGGACTCGCTGATGCGGCGGGCTGCGCTGATGCCGTCGAGACCTGGCATCTTGATGTCGAGCATCACGATGTCGGGGGCCAGCTCGCCGGCCAGCTCCACGGCCCGGTCGCCGCTCCCGCAGTCGCCCACCACGGTGTAGCCCTCGGCGGTCAGGGTCTCCACCAGGTCGAGGCGGATGATCGCTTCGTCCTCGGCAACGAGCACCCGCAGGCTCATTGCGCGGCGCTCAGCCGGTCGAGCAGCCCGTCCTGTTCGGCTTCGAGCGCGGCGATGCGCTCGGCGAGACGATCGCGGTGCCGGCGCAGCCGCTCGGCATGGCGTGCGGCCCGGCGATGCTGTCGCTGCGCCGCCGGGTTGTCCGACACCAGGGCCCGCAGCCGGGCATCGTCGGCCTCGTCGTCGAACTGCACAAGCTGCTCGGAAGACACCTGCAGCTCGGCTCGCAGAGCCTTCAGCTCGGCGGCGACCGAACGCAGCTTCCGTTCGATGAGCGCCCGTGACATGGCGGGTATCCTAAGGCGTGCAGCGGGCCGGTTCGATTGTCGCTCAGGGGGCCTCCCTGGTCGGCAGGGCGCTGCGGCGGACTCTCAGGGCGGTGGCGCGGTGCACCTCCACGGCCGACCGAGCGCTCCGGTCGACTGTCCCCGCAGTGCTGCTTGCGGCGGTGCTTCTGGCGATGCTGGCGGCGTGCGGGGCGGCTGAGAGCGTCTGCAGCGAGCTGCGCGAGCCCGAGCACCCCCAGAGCGGCCTCCACGTGATCGGCGACGACGTGGCCTACGACTCCGATCCGCCCACCTCGGGCCCGCACTGGGCCGTCGATGCGCCGACAGGCATGCAGGAGGCACTGCTGCCGCTGCCGTTGCAGGTCCGCGTCCTCGAATCCGGCGGCGTGCTGGTGCAGACCGCCGATCCCGCCGCCCTGGCAGAGCTTGCGCCGCTGGCCACAGACCGCCTGGTCGTGGCGCCCGGTCCCGACGATCTCGATGCGCAGGTCGTGGCGACAGCGTGGACCTGGAGGCTGGAGTGCTCAGCCGTCGATCTCGACGCCATCACCGCCTTCGCCGAGCAGCGCCGCCAGGCCGCCCCCGGCCCCGACTGACCCTGGCAGGGCCGGCGCCGGCGGCACGGGTCGCGCGCGCGTGTGCCCGGGGCGGGGCTCGAACCCGCACGCTCTCGCGAGCAACGGATTTTGAGTCCGTCGTGTCTTCCAGTTCCACCACCCGGGCGGGCGAATGGGCGCTCCGACAGCGTAGCCTTGCCGCCATGCTCAAAAACGCGGTCAAGCGGCTCATCCGCTGGGGGCTGCTCGCCGCGCTGGTCGCCGCCATCCGCGAGTGGTCGATCCGCCGTCACGCCGACGACCTCCACGACTGGCCGCGTCAATGACCCTCGCACCGCCGGGCGGACAGGCGAGCACAGCGCCAAGCGGGCCGGCAGGCAGCCCGCACGCGGGCGGGCGATCGGCGGGCTCGGCGGGACGATGAAACCGAATCGCACGCCGCAGGGTCTGAGCCTGGTGAACCGGAGGGGCCGGCCGAGCCGCAACGCCCCAGAGAGCCACAGGGCGTCGCAGCGATGATCGTCTTCACCTACCCCGGCCAGGGGTCCCAGAAGCCCCAGATGGGCGCCGAGTGGGTGGACCATCCCTCCTGGGAGCTCGTGCAGGAGGCCTCCGACGCCGTCGACCGCGACATCGCCGGGCTGCTGCTGCACACCGAGGCAGACGAGCTCACGATGACGGCCAACGCCCAGCTCGCCACCTTCGTCACCTCGATGGTGGTGCTCGACGCGGTCAGCCGCACCGGCGCCGAGGCCGTCGCCCATGCGGGCCACTCGCTGGGCGAGTACAGCGCACTGACCGCATCGGGAGCGCTGGACTTCACCGACGCCGTCGCCCTCGTCAACGAACGCGGCAACGCCATGCAGGCCGCCGCCGAGGAGCACGACGGCACCATGGCGGCGGTCCTCGGGCTCGACGACGACCAGGTCGACATCGCCTGCAGCCGCACCGCCGGCGACGTCTGGATCGCCAACTACAACGCACCCGGCCAGGTGGTGATCGCAGGCGACCCCGACGACTTGGACCGGGCGTGCGGCATCGCCAAGCAGCTCGGCGCCAAGCGGGCCATGCGGATTCCCGTCGGCGGGGCCTTCCACACGCCGCTGATGGCCCCCGCGCGGGACCGTCTCCGCAAGGCCATCGACCAGACCGAGTTCCGCTCCCCCGAACAACCCGTCTACGCCAACGTCGACGCCTGCCCGCACGACGACCCCGAGGACTGGCCCGACCTGCTCGGCGCCCAGCTCACCTCGCCGGTCCGCTGGCGCCAGACCCTGCGCCGGCTCGCCGACGACGGCTTCGCCACCTTCGTGGAGCTCGGCCCCGGCAACGTGCTCAGCGGGCTCGTCAAGCGGGCATCGCGGACCGCCAAGCGCATCACGGTGAGCACCCCGGCCGACCTCGACGGCCTCATCGAGAGCCTCTCGGGGACCAGCACCCGGCCCGCCGGCACGACCGCCGCGGAGGGCGAGCACCTCTTCACCACCGAGCGCATGGTGGTGTCGCCCGGCGCTGGCGTCTTCCGCCCCG
Organism: Acidimicrobiales bacterium; assembly: GCA_965214285.1. Lineage (GTDB taxonomy): Bacteria > Actinomycetota > Acidimicrobiia > Acidimicrobiales > Aldehydirespiratoraceae. Next base: position 1,881,454 of record OZ243946.1, on the reverse strand, counting down.
GCGAGGCCTGCCGGGAGGGCGCCGCCATCGAGGTCGGCAGCGAGCTCGGCACGGTCGGCGCCCAGCAGGTGCTCAGCTCGTTCGCCGGTCAGATCATGGGCGTGCTCGCACTGGACGGGGAACGGGTCGGCCCGCGCCAGCCCATCGCTTGGCTGAGGATCGACCTGAGGATCGAGCCGTGACGATCCGCATCGCCGGGATCGGCACCGCACTTCCCGACAAGATCGTCACCAACGACGACCTGGCCCAGGCGATGGACACCAGCGACGCCTGGATACGCGAGCGCTCCGGCATCACCGAGCGCCGGGTGGGCGGCCACACCGGCGAGCTCGGCGCCCAGGCCGGCAGCGCCGCCATCGAGGCCGCCGGGCTCAGCCCCGACGACATCGACCTGCTGATCCTGTCGACCACCAGCGCCGATCAGATGCTGCCGGGCAGCTCGGCGGTCGTGCAGCACGACATCGGGCTGAGCTGCGGCGCCTTCGACCTCAACGCCGCCTGCGCGGGCTTCGCCTACGGGTACGTGGCCGCCTACGGGCTCATGCAGCTTCCCGGCGGCCCCGAGCGGGTGCTGCTGGTGGGCGCCGAGGCGCTCTCCAAGCTCACCGACTGGACCGACCGCGGCACCGCCATCCTCTTCGGCGACGCCGGGGCGGCGGTGGTCATGGAGCGACACGACCAGGGCGAGATGCTGTCGTTCGACCTCGGCGCCGACGGTGCGCTCCGGTCGATCCTGTACGCGGATCACGGCGACACCATCAAGATGGAGGGCCGGGAGGTCTTCAAGCGCGCCGTGCGGGCCGTCTCGGGATCCGCCAAGGCCGCCCTGGAACGGGCCGGCATCGGCGCCAACGACGTCGATGTGGTCATCTTCCACCAGGCCAACATGCGCATCATCGAGGCGGTCTGCAATCGCACCGGCCTCGACATCGCCAAGACCCACAACGTGATCGAGTACACCGGCAACACCTCCAGCGCCACCATCCCGCTGTGCCTCAAGAAAGCCTCCGACGACGGCGCCCTGCACCCCGGCCGCACGGTGCTGCTCACCGGGTTCGGCGCGGGCATGACCTGGGCCAGCGTCGTCCTGCGATGGTGAGCGCCGTCCTGCAATGGTGAGCACCGACACCGGACAGCCCGGCGCCCAGGCCGCGGCGCAGCGGGTCGTGCTGGTCACCGGCGGCAACCGCGGCATCGGCCATGCGGTGGCCCGCAGGTTCGCAGCCGACGGCCACAAGGTGGCGATCACGTCGCGCTCAGGCGAGGCCCCCGACGCCGAGGGCCTGCTGGTGGTGCGCTGCGACGTGACCGACAGCGACTCGATCGACGCGGCCGTCTCCGAGATCGAGGAGCGCCTGGGCGCCGTGGAGGTGCTGGTGTCCAACGCAGGCATCACCCGCGACGGCCTGACGTTGAAGATGAGCGACGACGCCTTCGCCGAGGTGATCGACGCCAACCTCGCCGGCGGCTTCCGGGTCGCTCGGCGCTGCGTGCGGGCCATGATGCGCGCCCGCTTCGGCCGCATGGTGTTCGTCTCGTCGGTGGCAGGCATCGGCGGCAACGCCGGCCAGGCCAACTACGCGGCCTCCAAGGCCGGGCTCACCGGCCTGGCCCGGTCGCTGGCCAAGGAGTTCGCGAGCCGCGGCGTGACCGCCAACGTGGTGGCGCCCGGGCCTATCGAGACCGACATGCTCGCCGAGCTCGACGAGCGCCGGCTCGCCGCCATGACCGCAGCCGTGCCGCTGGGCAGGCTCGGCAGCCCGGACGAGATCGCCGCGGCGGTGGCCTACCTGGCCTCCGACGATGCCGGCTACGTGACGGGCGTGGTGCTGCCCGTCGACGGCGGCCTCTCGATGGGCTGAGCGACCGCTAGCCTCGGCTAGCCTCGCCTTGGCCGCACCCAAGGGCCGCCCAGGGGCCAAGACAAGGGCCGCACAGGATCTCAGAACCCGCAAGACAACCATGGAGAAGACCAGTGAGTGACGACAATTTCGAGCGCTTCAAGCGCTGCGCCGTGGAGGTGCTGTCGGTCGACGAGGCCGTCATCGTGCCCGATGCGACCTTCGAGTCCCTCGACGCCGACAGCCTCGACCTGGTGGAGCTGGTGATGGCGCTGGAGGAGGAGTTCGACGTCAACGTCGAGGAGGAAGAGCTCGAGGGCGTCGACACCATCGGGGCGGCCTTCGACCTGGTCACCTCCAAGCTCTGATGCAGCGGCGACGGGTCGCCGTCACCGGCCTCGGCGTGGTGGCGCACGCCGGGATCGGCCGCCACGCCTTCTGGCAGGGGCTGATCGGCCCCGCCCCCGACGGGCCGCGCCAGATCCCCGACTGGGACCCGAGCCCGTACTTCGCCAACCCCAAGGAAGCCCGCCGCAGCGATCCCTATGCCCAGTACGCCCTCGCGGCAGCGGCCGAGGCCCTCGAACAGGCGGGCGAGATCACAGCGGATCCGGCCCGGCGCGGCACCTGCATCGGCACCGGCATCGGCGGCATCGGCACCCTGGAGCAGCAGATCGAGATCCGGCTCAGCCGCGGCGACCGGCGGGTCTCGCCGTTCCTGGTCCCGATGATGATGCCCAACGCCGCGCCCGCGGCGGTGTCGATGCGCTACGGCTGGCAGGGTCCGTGCGAGAACACAGCCACGGCCTGCGCGGCCGGCACCCATGCCATCGGCAACGGCGCACGCATGGTCGCCGACGGCCGCTGCGACGTGGTCATCGCGGGCGGCGCAGAGGCGCCGTTCACGCCCACCGCCATCGCCGGCTTCTCCAACATGACGGCGCTGTCGGGCAGCGGCGTCAGCATGCCATTCGACGTGCGCCGCGACGGCTTCGTGATGGGCGAGGGCTGCGCCCTGCTGGTGCTCGAGGACTGGGACACCGCCGCCGAGCGCGGCGCTGCGGTGATCGGCGAGGTTCTCGGCTCGGCGAGCACCGCCGACGCGCACCACATCACCGCGCCCGCCCCCGGCGGCAGCGGGGCGGTGGCCTGCATGCAGCTCGCCATCGAGGACGCCGGGCTGACCCCGGCCGACATCACCCACGTGAACGCCCACGGCACCTCCACCGACAAGAACGACGCGGCGGAGGCCGAGGCCATCGCCAAGGTGTTCGGCACCGACGGCGGGCCGGCCGTCACCAGCACCAAGGGCATCACCGGCCACGCCCTCGGCGCGGCGGGGGCGCTGGAGGCCGCGGCGGTGCTGCTGGCCATCGAGCACAGCCGGATACCTCCCACCTCGGGGCTGGAGACGCCCGACCCGGAGCTGCCGGCCATCGACCTGGTGATGGGCGAGCCGCGGCCCTGGACGCCGGGACCGTCGCTGTCGAACAGCTTCGGCTTCGGCGGCCACAACGGCACTGTGGTCATCGGCCCCGGCACCTGACCGACTTGCCGGACGGCTGATTGCTCGGGCCTGACCGCCTGTGTCGCCGGTCGGTTCGCCCTCAGCCGACCAGCAGGAAGAAGATGAGGCCGACGACGAATGCCATCAGGAAGAGGTACAGCATCCGCATGAGCGTTCGCGAAGCGCTCCCGACGCTCGCCATCACCTGCTGGATGCCGTCCGCGGGCTGGGGAGCTGGCCGCCTCGCGTCCTGCTCAGGCGTCGCCTGCGGCGTTTCCTTCCAGTCCCAGCCTGCAAGCTGATCCTGCAGGTCGCCCAGGGCCTGCTCCCTGAACTCGTCCGCGGCCTCTTCTCCGTTGGTGGCGCGCAGCCACTGGTAGTGCAGCAACGCCTCGCTCATGTCGACGTGGATGGTGGGCCCTTCGCTCATGCGCTCATGGTAGTGGCCGCCTGTGACAGCGACCGCCGACAGGCGCCCAGGCACCCACGGCGCGAGCCTTGCTCCGTCAGCAAGCCTCGGGCTCGGGGGCGATCACGAAGAGCAGCTCCAGCTCCACCGCGGTCTCGCCGTCGACGTGCGCCCGGCCCCGGCCCCGGCCGGCGCGCGCCGAGAGCCGGCCGAAGGAGACCTCCATGGTCAGGGTGTCGCCGGGCACGACCTGGCGGCGGAAGCGGGCCTTGTCGATACCCGCGAACAGCGGCAGCGACCCGGCGAAGCGCTCGTCGCTGAGCAGGCCGACCGCGCCGACCTGGCCGACGGCCTCGCACATCAGCACCCCGGGCAGGGTGGGCCGGCCGGGGAAGTGCCCGGCGAAGAACGGCTCGTCGCCGCGCAGACGCCAGATGCCGGCCACCCGCTCGCCCGGGATCAGCTCGGTTATCTCGTCGACGAAGAGGAACGGCGCCCGGTGCGCGATGACCTCCGTCGGGCGCGGCAAGCCGCTCAACGGTGCAGGCCGTTCAACGGCATCGTGCTGTGCGTCGGCGTCGTCAGCGTCGCTGCGCCGGCCGACGGGGGCCGTCAGCCCTTGCCGGCAGCCTTGAGCTTGGCCCCGGCGGTCAGCTTGGTGCGCGTGCCGGCGGGCACGTGGATGGCTTCCCCGGTGGCCGGGTTGCGGCCCATGCGGGCCGACGTGGCGGCACGCTCGGCCTTCAGCCAACCGGTGATCTGCACCGAGTTGCCGGCAGCCACCTGAGCGGCGATCGTCTCGAACATGGCGTCGAGACAGCTCGCTGCGGCGCTTTGCGACACACCGGCCGACTCGGCCATTGCCTCGACAAGTTCGCTCTTGTTCATTGGATTTCTCCTTGGTTGTGTCCACGACCTTCGCGGCTCGGCAGGGTACGCGAGTCCAAAACTGGCCGCGAGTCAAGCATTTCCGCCATTTTTTCCGATCGGGGCCGAAATCGGCACGGCCTGCCCGCCTCGATCGGCCGCGCTTCGCGTCGAGCCCGCGCCGTCGCAGGGGTCGCTCATCGCTCGCCTCGCAGGAAGGCGTCGCGGGCCTCGTCGCCGTGGCCGGCGAGGTTGAGCTCGAAGGTGAAGCCCTGCTCGTAGCGGTACGAGCGCAGCGGGTCGGCGTCGATGCCGTTCAGCGAGCGCTTGGCGGCGCGGATCACCTCCGGCGCCTTGGCGGCTATGGCCGCGGCCGTCTGGCGGGCTGCGTCCATCAGATCCTCGGCCGCCACGACCTTGTGCACGGTGCCCCACTCAGCCAGCCGCTCGGCGGCGACCGTCTCGCAGCTGTAGAGCATCCAGCGCAGCTGCTTCTCGGGCACCAGCCGGCCGAGGTGGGTGGCCGCGCCGAGAGCGCCGTTGTCGACCTCGGGCAGCCCGAACTGCGCGCCCTGCGCCGCCAGCACCACGTCGGCGGAGCCCGCCAGGCCGATGCCCGTGCCCAGGCAGAAGTCGTTGACGGCGCAGATCACCGGCACCGCGCACTCCCGCACCGCCCGGAACGCCTCGAAGCAGGCCCGGTTGACCTCCAGGATCCCCTGATGGCCGGGCAGCGCCTGCATCTCGGAGATGTCGACGCCCGCGCAGAAGCCGCTGCCCGTGGCTGTGAGGATCACCGCTCTGATCTCGGGCCTGGCAGCGACGCCGTCGAGGACGGCGGCCAGCTCGTCGGTGTCGGCGATGGGCAGGGCGTTGACCTTGGGGTTGTCCATGGTCAGCTCCAGCACGCCGGACGCGCCGAACTCGCTGTGAATCGTCATCGCCGGACCAGCACCGACGAGCCGTGGCCGAAGAGTCCCTGGTTGGCGGTGACGCCCACCCTTGCGCCGTCGACCTGGCGCTTGCCTGCCGTGCCGCGCAGCTGCCACACCAGCTCGCACACCTGGGCCAGCGCCTGAGCGGGGACCGCCTCGCCGAAGGCGCCGAGCCCGCCGCTGGGGTTGACGGGAAGCCGGCCGCCGATCTCGGTCACGCCGTCGCGCACCAGCTTCTCGGCCTCGCCCTCGGCGCAGAAGCCGAGCTGCTCGTACCAGTCGAGCTCCAGCGCCGAGGACAGGTCGTACACCTCGGCCACGTCGATGTCGTCGGGGCCCAGGCCCGCCTCGGCGTACACCTTGTCGCCGATCGACTGCTTGAATCCCCGCTCGGGCTCGGGCGTGGCCGCGGCCGAGTCGGTCGCCAGGTACGGCAGGTCGATCACCGTGTCGGGGTAGGTGGGCAGCACCGTCGACATGCCCGCCACCCGCACCGGGTCGCCATGCCCGTGGGCCTTGGCGAAGCGCATCGAGGACAGCACCACAGCAGCCCCGCCGTCGGAGGTGGTGCAGATGTCGAGCAGGTGCAGCGGGTCCGAGACGATCGGCGAGGCGAGCACGTCTTCGATGCCGTACTCCTTGGTGAAGCGCGCCAGCGGGTTGTGCACCGAGTGGCGCGAGTTCTTGACCTTCACCCGTGCGAAGTCCTCGGCGGTCGCGCCGTAGAGATCCATGCGGCGCCGCGCATTGAGTCCGAAGTACACCGGGTTGGTTGCGCCCACCAGCTTGAAGCGCAGCCAGTCCATGTCGTCGGGGCGGTCGCCCTCGTTGGGCTTGAGGAAGCCCTTGGGCGTGGTGTCGGCGCCAACCACCAGGGCCACCTCCGCGGCGCCGGAGAGGATCTGGCCTCGGGCCACCTGCATCGCCGACACACCAGAGGCGCACGCCGAGTAGGTGGAGGCCACCTGTGCGCCGTTGAAGCCCAGCGCCCGGGCGAAGGTGGAGCCGGCCACGTAGCCGGGGTAGCCGCAGCGCACGGTGACCGCGCCGGACACGAAGCCCACGTCGTTCCAGTCCACGCCTGCATCGGCTAGAGCCGCGTGCGCCGCGGCGGTGCCGTACTCGACGAAGTTGCGGCCCCACTTGCCCCAGGGGTGCATCCCCACCCCGATGATCGCGATCTCCTCCATTGCAGTCCCCTGTTGCTAGCTGTCGGCCGGGCCGGTCGCCGCTGCGTCGGCGGTATCGGCGGCCGCAGCCTTGTCGGCGGTATCGGCGGACCCGCCGTCGGCGCTGCCGACGCTGGTCAACGGGCGCCATTTCCAGACCATGTAGTCGTGGTCGTCGTCGCTGCAGAGCACGTCGAGCACCAGCTCCATCTCGTCGCCGATGCGCAGGTCGTCGCAGCTCACGCCGTGCACGCACTGGCCGAGCACCACCAGCTGCTCGCGGCGAAGCTTCACCGCGGCGATCGTGATCGGCTCATAGGGATCGGCGGCCGCCGTGAACGGCGGCGGCGGCTGATAGTGGCTGGTGGTGTAGCTCCACACCTCGCCACGGCGCGAAAGCTCCACCGTCTCCAGCTCGACCGGCCCCTGCACCGCCGGGTCGCCGCCGGCGAGATCCTTGGGGAAGAAGTAGGACTCGCGGCCGGGCACCTTGCCGCCGATCAGGCACGGCGCCTCGGCGTCCATCGTGAACAGGCCCTCGACCGCCGGCACTCTCGTCTTGGCCATGCCCTCACCGTACCGGCTACGGTCCCCAGCCATGACCTCGAAGCCTCAGTTCAGCGACCAGATCTCCGCAGGCGACGACTTCCCGATCCATCAGGCCTCGGAGTTCGTGCGCCACGCGGCCACCTCGGACCGCAACTTCTACGACCGCTACTACTTCAACCTCCACGCCTCCTCGGCGGACTACTTCGCCATCTTCGGGCTCGGCCAGTACCCCAACCTGGGCGTGACCGACGCCTTCCTGGCGGTCACCCGCAACGGCCGCCAGCGCATCATGCGCGCCTCCAAGCCGCTCGGCGACCGCATGGACATCTCGGTCGGCCCGCTGCGCATCGAGGTGATCGAGCCGCTGCACAAGCTGCGGGTGGTGGTCGAGCCCAACGAGGCCGACCTGGCCATGGACGTGACCTGGACCGGCTCGCACCCGCCGTTCGAGGAGCCCCGCCAGTACCTGCGTGTGAAAGGCGCGGTGGTCTTCGACACCCAGCGCTTCGCCCAGCTCGGCCGCTGGGAGGGCACGCTCAGCGTCGCCGGCGAGACCCTGGCGGTGACCCCCGACGTCTGCGGCGGCTCGCGGGACCGCTCCTGGGGGGTGCGCCCGGTCGGCGAGAAACAGCCCGACGGCATCCGCGAGGGCATCAGCGTGATGGCCGGCATGTGGAACTACTTCCCCATCGACTTCGGCGACCACAGCATCGTCTACATGTGCCACGAGGAACCCTCCGGCAACCGCCCGCTGCAGGAGGCGGTGCGCATCTGGGCGGATCCTCAGCGGGAGCTGGAATGGCTCGGCGAGCCGCAGTGGGAGCACGACATGGAACCGGGCACCCGCCTGCTGCGGTCCAGCAGGATCACCCTGCCCGATGCGCCCGAGGGGCCGATCACCATCGAGGGGCGCCCGCTCTTGACAAACTACGTCTCGCTGGGCACCGGCTACGGAATGGACGCCGACTGGCGCCACGGCATGTACCAGGGCGACAGCGAGGTCGTGCAGGCCCTCGACTGGGACACCACCGAGATCGAGGGCCTCGCCCAGTACGGGGTGGTCGACTCGGTGGGCGAGTTCTCCTACGGCGACAACACCGGCCACGGGCTCTACGAGCACGGCTTCTTCGGGCCGTTCCCCAAGATGGGGCTCTTCGACCGCGGCGACCTGCATCCCTCCGACAGCCCGGACCCCGCAGACGACGCCGGCTGAATTCCGCCGGCGAGGGCGCGATAGTTTCGCAGGACATGAGCCCCGAGTCTCGATCACTGGCCGACCTGCACGATCGCGACACCTTCGAGAGCCGCCACATCGGCCCGCCGCAGTCCGAGCGCGACAAGATGCTCGAGGTCATCGGCGTGGCCGACCTCGCTGAGCTGATCGACCGCACCGTGCCCGCCGACATCCGCACCAGCGACGCCCTGGATCTGCCCGAGCCGGTCGGCCAGCTCGACGCCCAGGTGCAGCTGCGCAAGCTGGCCGAGGCCAACCGCAACGTCGTCTCGCTGATCGGGATGGGCTACTACGAGACCGTCGTGCCGCCGGTGATCCGGCGCAACGTGCTCGAGAACCCCGGCTGGTACACCGCCTACACGCCCTATCAGCCCGAGATCTCCCAAGGCCGCCTGGAGGCGCTGCTCAACTACCAGACGATGACCATCGAGCTGACCGGCATGGAGGTGGCCAACGCCTCGCTGCTCGACGAGCCGACCGCGGTCGCCGAGGCCATGACCATGCTGCGCCGGGTCAACCGCAAGGCCAAGGGCAGCCGCTTCGTGATCGACAGCGAATGCCACCCGCAGACGATCGGCGTGGTGCAGACCCGCGCCGAGCCGATCGGCCTCGACGCCGTCGTCTGTGACCCGCTCACAGCCGACCTCGACGACGCCTTCGGGCTGGTCGTGCAGTACCCCGGCACCACCGGCAGGATCGGAGACCTCGCCGCGGTGATCGAGCGCGCCCACGCGGCGGGCGTACTGGTGGCGGTGGCCGCGGACCCGCTGGCGCTGGCGGTGCTGACCCCGCCCGGCGAGCTCGGCGCGGACGTGGTGGTCGGCTCGTCGCAGCGCTTCGGGGTGCCGATGAGCTTCGGCGGCCCGCACGCCGCCTTCTTCGCCTCGCGGGAGGCCTATCAGCGCTCGCTGCCAGGCCGGGTGGTCGGCGTGAGCGTGGACGCCGCGGGCCGCCCGGCGCTGCGCCTGGCGCTGCAGACCCGCGAGCAGCACATCCGCCGCGAGAAGGCCACGTCCAACATCTGCACGTCGCAGGTGCTGCTGGCGGTGATGGCCTCGTTCTTCGCGATCTACCACGGGGCGCGGGGCCTGCGGGCGATCGCCAACCGGGTCAACCGCCTGGCCGCGGTGGTGGCCCAGGGGCTGCGCGAGGGCGGCGTCGAGGTGGTGCACGACCACTTCTTCGACACCGTGTGCGCACGGGTGCCGGGCCGCGCCGCCAAGGTGATGGCCATCGCGCTGGCCAACGGCGTGAACCTGCGCCGGGTCGACGAGGACACCGTGGCCGCCTCGCTCGACCAGCGGACCAGCCGGGCTGTCATGGAGAAGGTCTGGCATGCCTTCGGCGTGGAGGCCGACCTCGACCGCCTCGAGGCGACCGTCGGCGACCCCCGCCCCGAGAGCCTGCGGCGCACGTCGCCGGTGCTGCGCCACCCGATCTTCCGCGCCTACCACTCCGAGACCGAGCTGGTGCGCTACATGCGCCGCCTCGTCAACCGCGACATCGCCCTGGACCGCTCGATGATCCCGCTGGGCTCGTGCACCATGAAGCTCAACGCGGCCACCGAGATGGAGCCGGTGAGCTGGCCGGAGTTCGCGGGCATCCACCCTTTCGCCCCGGTCGACCAGACCGTCGGCTACCAGCAGATGATCGACCAGCTCGAGCGCTGGCTGGTGGAGATCACCGGCTACAGCCGGGTGTCGCTGCAGCCGAACTCCGGCGCCCAGGGCGAGCTGGCCGGGCTGCTGGCGATCCGCGCCTACCACCGCTCACGCGGCGAGAGCGGCCGCGACGTGTGCGTGATCCCCAGCTCCGCCCACGGCACCAACGCGGCCAGCGCCGTGATGGCAGGCATGCGGGTGGCGGTGGTCGGCTGCGACGCACACGGCAACGTCGACGTGGGCGATCTCGCCGAGGTCGTCGAGGCGCACCGCGACCGCCTGGCGGCGCTGATGATCACCTACCCGTCCACCCACGGCGTGTTCGAGGTGGAGATACGGCGCATCTGCGACCTGGTGCACGAAGCCGGCGGCCAGGTGTACCTCGACGGCGCCAACCTCAACGCCATGGTCGGCCTGGCCCGGCCGGGGCGCTTCGGCGCCGACGTGTCGCACCTCAACCTGCACAAGACGTTCTGCATCCCTCACGGCGGGGGCGGCCCCGGGGTCGGGCCGATCGGCGTGGCGGAGCACCTGGCCCCGTTCATGCCCAACCATCCGCTCAACCCGGTGGCCGGGCCGCCGACCGGGCCCGGCCCGATCGCCGCCGCGCCGTGGGGATCGGCGGGGATCCTGTGCATACCCTGGATGTACATCCGCATGATGGGCGGCTCGGGGCTGCGCCAGGCCACCGAGGTGGCGATCCTCAACGCCAACTACATCGCGGCCCGCCTCGATCCCTACTTCCCGGTGCTCTACAAGGGCGCACTGGGCTATGTGGCCCACGAGTGCATCCTCGACACCCGCGCCGTGTGCGAGAGCGCCGGCATCACCGTGGACGACATCGCCAAGCGGCTCATCGACTACGGCTTCCACGCACCGACGATGTCGTTCCCGGTGGCCGGCACGCTGATGGTGGAGCCCACCGAGAGCGAGAGCCTCGGCGAGCTCGACCGCTTCTGCGAGGCCATGATCGCGATCCACGCCGAGGCCCTCGCGCTGCGCGACGGCCGCTGGCCCGCGGACGACAACCCCCTGGTCAACGCCCCGCACACCGCGGAGGACGTGATCGGCGACGACTGGAGCCGCGCCTATGGCCGCGACCTGGCCGTGCACCCCACCGAGTCGACCCGCCACAACAAGTACTGGCCGCCGGTGAGCCGCATCGACGGCGCCTACGGCGACCGCAACCTGATGTGCTCGTGTCCGCCGATGGAGGTGCTGGCCACGCAGCGGGCATGATGGAGCGAACCCGGCCCCGACCCTGACCTGACCGCACAGACCCTGACCCCGATCCCCGACAACCCGCAAGGAGCATCGACGCATGGAATTCGGACTCTTCTTCAACGGTTACCTCCCCGGCCCGGCAGCGCACGACAGCGACGCCGAGCACCTGATGCTGATGCGCGAGCTGCAGTACGCGGTCCACGCCGATGCCTTCAACTGGAAGTACGCCTGGTTCGGCGAGCACCACACGCTCACCGAGTACAGCCACATGTCCGCCCCCTACGGGCCGATGGCCTTCGTGGCGGCGCGCACCGAGCGGATCCACGTGGGCTCGGCGATCACCTCGTTCCCCACCACCAAGATCCACCCGGTCCGCATCGCCGAGCGGGCCGCCATGATGGACCACATCACCGAGAACCGCTTCGAGTTCGGCACCGGGCGCGGCGCCGGCAGCCACGAGGTGGCCACCTTCAACGGCACCCAGCTCTCTGAGACCAAGGCCATGTGGAACGAGGCGATTCACGAGATCCCTCGCATGTGGGAGCAGAAGGACTACCAGTTCCACGGCGAGCACTTCTCGGTGCCCGGCCCGCACAACGTCCTGCCCAAGCCCTACGGCAAGGGCCATCCGCCGATCTGGGTGGCCTGCGGCAACCCCGAGACGTTCGCCAAGGCGGGCAACCACGGCATCGGCGCCATCGCCTTCAACTTCGAGCCGATCCACAACCTCAAGGGCCGGGTCGAGGCCTACAAGCAGGCCGCGGCGGACGTGGGCGACCAGATCGGCCAGTACCAGAACGACAACGTGATGATGACCAATGCCGTGATCTGCCTGGAGGACCGCGAGGAGGCCCGGGCCATGGCCAAGCGCAACGCCCGCGGCTACAGGGTGACGATGGTCAACCTCTACCACGACTCGATGCCCAAGAGCCCCGACGCGGTGGTCTGGCCGAATCCGAGGCCGCGTTTCGAGCTCGACGACGACATGCTCGACGCGGCCATCGCCGGGGGCTACATGCTCTGCGGCAACCCCGAGGAGGTCTGCGAGCAGGTCGTGGCCTATCAGGACGTGGGCTGCGACCAGGTGGTGTTCGGCACGCCCGACGAGGGCTACACCCATGACCAGACGCTGGAGATGATCGAGGTGTTCGGCAAGCACGTGATCCCCGAGTTCGACTCCGACCCCGTGCACAGCACCACCCGCTACCGCCAGGACGCGCAGCCCCGCTACCCGGTGTTCAACGGCGAGGTCGACCCGGTGGTGGACACCGCCGAGCCGCCGGACTTCCCGGTCAGCATCTGAGCGCTGCGCCCCGCATCGCCTGCGCGGGCGGCGGATACTGGTGAGGACCACAGAGAGGGCGCCTTGACCGATACCTACCGACTCAGCGACCGCTACACCCAGGACGCGGGCACCGTCTTCATGACCGGCATCCAGGCGCTGGCCCGCCTGCCGATCGAACAGCTCCGCGTGGACCGGGCCGCCGGGCTGCGCACCGCGGCGTTCGCCTCGGGCTATCCGGGATCGCCGCTCGGCGGGCTCGACGGTGCTTTCGACGCCGCCGCGGCCCAGGTGCCCGAGTTGCCGTTCGTACACCAGCCGGGGGTCAACGAGGAGCACGCCGCCACCGCGGTGATGGGCAGCCAGCTCGCCTGCACCCGTCCCGACGCGGCCTATGACGGCGTGATCGGGCTCTGGTACGGCAAGGCGCCCGGCATCGACCGGGCGGGCGACGCCATCCGCCACGCCGTCTTCGCGGGCACCGACCCCAACGGCGGGGCGGTGGCCCTGGTGGGCGACGACCCGCTCGCCAAGTCGTCCACCGTGCCGTCGTCGTCTGCGGGCTCGCTGGCGGACAAGCACATCCCGGTGCTGTATCCCGCCAGCCCCGCCGAGGCGCTGGACCTGGGGCGCCACGCCATCGCCATGAGCCGCGCCTCAGGGCTCTGGACCGGGCTCAAGATCGTCGCCGATGTGGCCGACGGCGGCGGCAACGTGGAGCTCGACCCCAACCGGGTGCGCCCGGTGGTGCCCGAGATCGACGGCCGGCCCTACGCGCATCTGCCTGATGCGACCCTGGTGCCGCCTCACGTAATCAGCCTCGAACGCGAGATCTACGAGGTGCGCTACCCGCTGGTGCTCGACTACGCGGCGCTCAACCATCTCAACCAGGTGACCGTGGACCCGCCCGACGCCTGGATCGGCCTGGTGTCGGGCGGCATCACCTACGGCGAGGTGCGCGAGGCGCTCAGCCGGCTCGGGCTGGCCGGCGACGCCGAGGTCGCCGCCGCGGGCATCAGGCTGCTGAAGCTGCAGATGCCGATCCCGTTCAACGCCTCCACGATCCGCGACTTCGCCAAGGGGCTCGCCGAGATCGTGGTGCTCGAGGAGAAGCACCCCAACGTGGAGAGCCTCGTCAAGGACGCCCTCTACAACCAGTCGCACCACCCGCTGGTGGTCGGCAAGTTCGACGAGCACGGCGAGACCATCACCCCCGGCCACGGCAGCCTCACCGCCGACAACCTGATCGAGCCGATCCGGCGGCGCCTGTCGCCTCGGCTCGGGCATCGCCTGATCCCTGCCCGGCCCGAGCGGTCACAGATACCGCTGGGCGTGGCGCGCACCCCGTTCTTCTGCTCTGGCTGCCCGCACAACCGCTCCGCCGTGGTCAACCCCGGCACCCTGGTCGGCGCGGGGATCGGCTGTCACACGATGGTGATGCTGCAGGGCGGCGAGCGTTTCGGCGAGATCGCCGGGCTCACCTGCATGGGCAACGAGGGCACCCAGTGGATCGGCATGGCGCCGTTCATCGAAACCGGCCACATGGTCCAGAACATCGGCGACGGCACCTATTTCCACTCGGGCCGCCTGGCGGTGGCCGCAGCCGTGGCAGCCGGGGTCGACATCACCTACAAGCTGCTCTGGAACGGCGCCGTGGCCATGACCGGCGGCCAGGACCCGACCGGCCGGCTGCCGCTGGGCGACGTGGCCTCGATCTTGTTGAGCCAGGGAGTCAAGCGGGTGCTGCTCACCTCCGACGACGTGGACCGCACCCTGGCCGAGGGCGTGCCCTACGGCGTGGACGTGTGGCCCCGCGAGCGCCTCGACGAAGCCCAGAGGGTCCTCGCCGGCATCGAGGGCGTGACCGTGTTGATACACGACCAGCGCTGCGCGGCGGAGCTGCGCCGCGACCGCAAGCGGGGGCGCCTGGCCGAGCCGTCGGTGCGGGTGGTGATCAACGAGCGTGTCTGCGAGGGCTGCGGCGACTGCGCCTCGATCTCGAACTGCCTGTCGGTGCAGCCCGTGGAGACCGCGTTCGGGCGCAAGACCCGCATCGACCAGCACAGCTGCAACCTGGATCTGTCGTGCCTGGAGGGCGACTGCCCGGCGTTCACGACGGTCACCGCCCGCAGGCGGCGCTGGGGCCTCTGGGGCCGCCGCGGCGCTCGCTCGCAGAACGGCACGGCGGCCGGCGGCGGACAGGTGCTCGAGCCACCCGAGCTTCCCGAGCCGCCCGCGGCGGCCCACGAAGAGGTGAACGTGCACATCACCGGCGTCGGCGGCACCGGCGTGGTGACCGTCAGCCAGATACTGGGCACCGCGGCCATGCTCGACGGCGCCCAGGCGACCAGCCTGGACCAGATCGGGCTCTCCCAGAAGGCCGGGCCGGTCGTCTCGGACCTGCGCATTGCCCGCTCGGCGCCCGCCGATTCGAGCCGGGTAGGATCGGGCCAGGCCGACCTGCTGCTGGCGTTCGACCTGCTGGTGGCGGCGTCGTGGACCGGGCTGGCCGCCGCGGACCCGCAGCGCACCGCCGTGGTCGGCTCGACCGCTCTGGCCCCGCCGGGCAGCAAGGTCGCCGAGCCGGGCCTGCAGATGCCCGAGGTCGACGAGCTGCTGGAGCGCATCGCGGGCGCCACGCTCCCCGAGCGCCGCCACTGGGCCGACGCCGGGGCGCTCTGCGAGGCGCTGGTCGGCGACAGCGTGGCCGCCAACGTCTTCGTGGTCGGCATGGCGGTGCAGGCCGGGCTGCTGCCGATCAGCCCCGGCAGCACCGAGGAGGCGATCCGGCTCAACGGCGTGGCCGTGGAGCGCAACGTGGCCGCCTTCCGCTGGGGCCGCGCCCAGACGGCCGATCCCGACGCGGTGGCCGCGGCTGCGGCGGCGGGTTCCGCTGAGCCCGCGGCCCAAGCGCCGCCGGAGCTGGTGGTCGACATCGAGGAGCTGGCGCCTCACCCCGGCAGGCTGCGCGACACGCTGACGCTGCTGGCCACAGAGCTGGTCGCCTTCCAGGATCTCGGGCTGGCGCGGCGCTTCCTGGCGGACTTGGCGCCGGTGCGCGAAGCCGAGCAGGCCGTGGATCCCACCAGCGAGCGGCTCACCCTGGCCGCAGCCCGCGGCCTGCACAAGCTCTGCGCCTACAAGGACGAGTACGAGGTGGCCAGGCTGCTGCTGCTGGACGACCCGGCGCTGGCCGAGGTGGCCGCGCGCGGCGACAAGGTCGCCTGGCGGCTGCACCCGCCGACGCTGCGCGCCATGGGCCGCAGCACCAAGCTGTCGGTCGGGCTGGCTTGGGGCAGGCCGCTGATGCGGCTGCTGGCGAAGGGCAAGCGGCTGCGCGGCACCCGATGGGACCCGTTCGGGCGGGCTGCGGTGCGCCGGGTAGAGCGGGCCGTTATCGACGAGTACCGCAGCGCGCTGGCGGCCGCGGTCGCCTCGCTGAGCGCCGAGAGCTTCGAGCGGGCCGTCGAGATCGCCGGCAGCCCCGAGCTGGTCCGCGGCTACGAGGAGATCAAGCTGGCCGGCGTGGAGCGCTTCCGGGCCCGGCTCGCCGAGCTGTCCGCCTGAGCCGGCGGGTCGCAGCCCACGGCTAGCCTCCGGCGGGTGCAGCACTTCGACCTGATCATCATCGGCGCCGGGTCGGGCAACTCGATCCTCGGCCCCGAGCACGACCACCTGCGCTGCGCCATCGTCGAGCGTGGCCTGTTCGGCGGCACCTGCCTCAACGTCGGCTGCATCCCCTCCAAGATGCTCGTCTACGCGGCCGAGGTGGCCCAGCTCGCGGCCGACACCGGCCCGCGCCTGGGCGTGCGCACCCGCTGCGACGGCGCCGACTGGCCGGCCATCCGCGACCGGGTGTTCGGGCGCATCGACCCGATCGCGGCGGGCGGCGCCGACTACCGCGAGTCGTCGCCCAACGTCACGGTCTTTGCCGACACCGCCCGCTTCGTCGGCCCCAGAGAGCTGACTGTGGGCACCGAGACGATCAGCGCCGACCAGGTCGTGGTCGCCGCCGGCGCCCGGCCCTTCGTGCCCGAGATCGCGGGCCTCGCCGAGAGCGGCTTTCACACCTCCGACACGATCATGCGCATCGACGAGCTGCCCGCCCGCCTGGCGGTGCTCGGCAGCGGCTACATCGCCGCCGAGCTCGGCGACGCCTTCGGCGCGTTCGGGTCCGAGGTGAGCTTCATCGTGCGGGGCAGCCGTTTCCTGCGCAACGAGGACGACGACATCAGCGCCGCGGCGACCGAGGCGTATGCCGCCAAGCACCGGGTGCTGGACGGGACCGTCATCGAAGCGGTGAGCCGCGACGGCGCCGACACCGTGCTGACCCTGGCGGGCAGCCACGCCGGCGAGCTGCGAGTCGACGCCCTGCTGGTGGCCACCGGGCGGGTGCCCAACGGCGACCTGCTGGCCGTCGAGGACTGCGGGATCGCCGTCGACGAGCGCGGCTACGTCGTCACCGACGAGCAGCTGCGCACCTCTGTGCCCGGGGTGTGGGCGCTGGGCGACGTGGCCAACCCGATCCAGCTCAAGCACGTCGCCAACCACGAGGCCAGGGTGGTGGCACACAACCTGCTGCACCCCGACGACCTGCGCTGCGTCGACCACCGCTTCGTCCCCCATGCGGTGTTCGGCCATCCCCAGGTGGCTTCCGTGGGGCTCAGCCAGCGCCAGGTCGAGGCCGCCGGGCTCGCGGTGAGCGTCCACTCCCAGCCGTACTCGTCGGCTGCCTACGGCTGGGCGATGGAGGACACCACGGGCTTCATCAAGCTGATCTGCGGCGCGGAGGACCGGCTGCTGCTCGGCGCTCACATCCTCGGCCCGCAGGCGTCCACGCTGATCCAGCCGCTGGTTCAGGCCATGACCTTCGGCCAGACCGTCGACGAGATCGCCCGCGGGCCGTACTGGATCCACCCGGCGCTGCCCGAGGTGGTCGAGCAGGCCCTGCTGGGGCTCTGAGCCCCGGCGCCGACAGCGCCCGCCCGCCCGTCGTACACTCCACGGCGATGTCCAGCAGCCACGGAACGCACTTTCGGGTCACCACCTTCGGCGAGTCGCACGGCCCCGGCGTGGGGGCGGTGATCGACGGCTGCCCGCCGCGCCTGGCCATCGACGCCGCCGACATCCAAGCCGACCTCGACCGCCGCCGGCCCGGCCAGAGCCGCCTGGTCAGCCAGCGAGACGAAGCCGACCGCGCCGAGATCCTCAGCGGCGTAGCCGACGGGCTCACCACCGGCACGCCACTGGCGGTGCTGGTGCGCAACACCGACCACCGGCCGGGGGCGTATGACCACCTGAGCGACCTGTACCGGCCCTCGCACGCCGACTTCACCTACGACGCCAAGTACGGCCTGCGCAGCCGCTCAGGCGGCGGGCGCGCCTCGGCGCGCGAGACCATCGGCCGGGTCGCCGCGGGCGCGGTGGCCCGCAAGCTGCTGGCTACGGCGGGCATCGAGGTGCTCGCCTGGGTGCAGAGCGTCGGCACGGTCGACTCCTCGGTGGACGCCGAGGCGGTGACGGCCGCCGACGTGGAGGCCGACCCGACCCGCTGCCCCGACCCCGCTGCCGCGGCGGCGATCGCCGAGGCCATCGAAGCCGCCCGCAAGCAAGGCGACAGCCTCGGCGGCGTGGTGCGCTGCACGGCCCGCGGGGTGCCCGCGGGCCTGGGCGACCCGGTGTTCGACAAGCTCGACGCCACCCTGGCCGGCGGGCTGATGTCGCTGCCCGCGGCCAAGGGGATCGAGATCGGCAGCGGCTTCGCCGGCACCCGCATGACCGGCCTGGAGCACAACGACGCCTTCGAGCCCGACGGCCAGGGCGGCATCCGCACCCGCACCAACCGCAGCGGCGGCATCCAGGGCGGCATCTCCAACGGCGAGGTCATCGACATCCGGGTGGCCTTCAAGCCCACCTCCACGGTCGCGGCCGAACAGGACACCGTCACCACAAGCGGCGAGGCCGCGGTGATCGCGGCGCGGGGCCGTCACGACCCCTGCGTGCTGCCCCGTGCAGTGCCGATGGCCGAGGCGATGGTGCTGATCACGCTGGCCGACCACTGGCTGCGCCAACGCGCCGTCGACGTGCTGGCGCCTCTCGCCTGAGCCTTCCCTGAGCCGAGCCGCGGGCTGCAACCGGGCGGGCTCGGCCGGGCGGGCTTCAGCGGTGAAACGGCGGGGCGCTGACCACGGCGCTGACCGGCTTGCCTCGCACGTCTATCTCCACCTGTGTGCCCTCGCCGATCGCAGGCGCCAGGAAGGCCAGCGCCACGCCCGACCCCAGCACCGGCGAGAAGTTGCCGCTGGACACCTCGCCCGCCGCCTCGCCGTCGATCAGCACCCGCTGGCCCTGGCGGGGCGGCCGCCGGCCGTCGACCACCAGCCCGCGCAGCAGGCGTGCCGGCCCGGTCTCGGCCTCTTTGAGCGCAGCGCTGCGGCCCCGGAAGTCGCCCTTGTCGAAGCGCACCACCCAGCCGAGGCCTGCCATCAGCGAGGTGATGCCCGGGCCGAGCTCGTGGCCGTGCAGCGGCAGGCCCGCCTCGAGGCGCAGCGTGTCTCGCGCCCCCAGGCCTGCCGGGGCCACGCCCGCGTCGGCGATCAGCCGCCACAGCGCCTCGGCGTGGCCGACCGGCACCGATATCTCCACGCCCGGCTCGCCGGTGTAGCCGGTGCCCGCCGCCAGGCAGGCGATGCCGCCGAAGTCGATCTCCGCCACGTCGAAGCGCCCGATGCCGGCGACCGCCGGCGCCACGCCTGCCAGCCGCGGGATCGCCTGCGGGCCCTGGACCGCCAGCAGCGCACGCTGCGAGGTCACGTCCTCGACATCGACGGCCGCGCCCTCCCCGGCCATGCCGCTCTCGCCGAGCGTCTCGCTGAGCGCCTCGCTCACGCGGGCCGTGTTGGAGGCGTTGGGCATCGCCTCGAAGCGCCCGTCGTCGAGCCACCAGACGATCACGTCGTCGAGCACCGAGGCGTCGTCGGGATCGAGCAGGTGCGTGTACTGGGCGCGGCCCGCCCCGATGCGCCCGAGGTCGTTGCTGAACGCCCGCTGCAGCGCCTCGAAGGCGCCCGGGCCGTCGACACGCACAGTGCCTAGATGGCTCACGTCGAAGATCGCCGAGTCGCCCCGGCAGCCCAGATGCTCGGCGATGGTGCCCGTCGGGTAGCTCAGCGGCATCTCCCAGCCGCCGAAGGGCACCATCTTGGCGCCCAGGGCCAAATGCAGGTGATGAAGCGGCGAGCGCCGCAGCTCAGCCGGCGGCGAGTCGGCGCCTGTCATCGGGCCTGGCAGCCCTCGGCAGCCGACGGCGGGGGCTGGCTCAGGCTTGGCTCGCTGCGGGCGCCAGGGCCTCGTCCTCCGCGGCGGCCTCGAAGGCGACCTCGGGATACAGCGACACGATCTGGTCGTCGACGTCGGACTTCACCGGCGCCAGCGGCATCACCGTGTTGAAGACGCCCTGGCCGCTCTGGGTGACGTCCCAGAGCTCCTGGCCCGAGTGCACCAGCACGCAGCTCGACCCGCTGATCACGAGGCTGGCTGTGGCGATGTCGGCGTCGAGCTGGTCGGTGATGTAGTCGAACACCTTGCGCACCACCTCCAGGCGGATGCCCGAGTCGAGCAGCTTCTTGACGACCTTGATCTCGAGCAGGTCGCTGTAGCTGTAGACCCGGCGGCTGCCCGAGCCGGCTGCGTCGTTGAGCGACGAGCGGATCAGGTCGGTCCGGGTCCAGTAGTCGAGCTGGCGGTACGTGATGCCGACGATCTTGGCGGTCTGCGGCCCGCTGAATCCGGCCTCGTACATGGTTCCCCCCTTGATTCTTGGTCACGCAAGCGCAATTACGCGCGTGTGACGCAGACCCAAACCTTACGGAACCGACGGCTGAGAGTCAACTCGAGGCTTCCCCTGCCGTCCGCAAGGCCATTTCTCAGCCTCCGGTCAGACCCGTCCAGGCCCGTCAGGCAGACGCAGAATCGGCCGTGGTCAGTCCGAGAAGTCCTCGGGAGAGAGGTTCTCGAGGAACTCCTTGAACTCCTCGACGACCTCCTCGGGCCGCTCGACGGGCGGGCCGGCGGAGTCCTCCAAGAAGCCCGCCTCCTCGACGACCTCGGCATCGGCGTAGATCTTGCAGCCGACCCGCACGGCCAGGGCGATGGCGTCAGAGGAGCGGCTGTTGACGACGAGCTGCTCCTCGTCGGCTCTGCGCAGGTGCAGCTGGGCGAAGAAGGTCTTCTCCTGGATCTCGGTGATCACCACGCGTTCGAGCCGCGCCCCCAGCTCGGCGAGCATCTCGCTCATCAGGTCGTGGGTCATCGGGCGGGGCGTCTCGATGCCGTCGAGGGCCAAGGCGATGGCCTGGGCCTCTGCGGCGCCTATGAAGATCGGCAGGATCCGCCTGCTGTCGGGGCGTTCGCGCAGCAGGACCATCGGGGCGTTGGCGGGCACCTCGACGCGCACGCCGATGAGCTCCAGCTCGATGATCTGCGAATCCACGCCCGCCAGTGTAGGGCGCTGCGGCTCGCTCGGCAGGGACGCCGAGGCGAGGCCGGCGTCTGCGTCTGGGCTGGTCTGGGCGGTGCCCGAACTGGCAGGGCGCTGCGCTCAGCCGATCTCCTCGCCGAAGTCGCGTCGCATCAGCGCACGCCGCAGCGACTCCCCCAGCAGCACCATCTCGCCGAGCTCGGCACGGGCCTGGTCGCGCCTGGCCCCGCGCCGTGACAGCCTGGCCCCGAAGAGCTGGCGCAGGATCCCTGCCTCGCGGTCGGTCGCCACCTTGTACATGCGCAGGTGACGCGGCTCGAGGCCGTGGCTGTTGAGCCGGACGGCAGCCTTGGCGATGACCAGCGAGTGCTCGTCGTAGACATCGCCGTTCTCGGTATCGATGGCCTCGATGATGCCGAGCCGGGTCAGCTCAGCCACGAAGCGCTGGTCGGTCCCCACAGCCGAGGCCAGCTCGCCGGCGGTCATGCTCACGGCGCCCACGAAGACCTGCTGCTCGGCACGCTGCTCGTCGGCTCGCCCGCTGAGCACCCAGCGCAGCCGCTCCACGTCCTCCGCGCTGTACTTGCGGTAGCCCGACGGAGTGCGCTCGGGTTCTATGAGCCCCTCCTCCTCCATCGCCCGGATCCGGTACAAAGTGAGCTCGGGATGCTCGGCCTGCAACAGGCTCAGCACCTCCCCGATCGAGTAGTACGGATCGTCGCTCATGGGCCGTCGCTCATCGGCGGGTGCCGTGCATGAACACGAGCTTGAACCTGCCGATCTGGATCTCGTCGCCGTCGGTCAGGGCTGCCTCCTCGACCCGCTTGCGGTTGACGTAGGTGCCGTTGAGCGATCCCACGTCTCGCACCGCATAGACGGACTGGCTGCGGCGGACCTCGGCATGGCGCCGCGACACGGTGATGTCGTCGAGGAAGATGGTGCTCTGCGGGTGACGGCCCACGGTGACCAGATCGTCGTCGAGGGCATAGCGGGCACCTGCCTTGGGACCCTGGCGCACCACGAACAGGCCCTGGTCCGCCCCGAATGCCGCCCTGCCGGATGCTGCGGGGGTCTCTTGCGAGCCTGCGCCGGGGCCGGCTGTGCCTGCGCCGGCCTGAGCAGCGCCGTCGCTGCCGGCGTTGTCGTCGTCACCGTCTGCCACGGCGCTCACCTCCGTTGTCGGATCGTCGGGCGGCCCCGACGACGCCGCCGGCGGAGGCGACGATGCCTCGATCGCTATCCCGCACGACGAGCAGTAGAGGGCATCGGCGGCGTTGCCGTGACCGCAGGCCAGGCAGAGCTTGAGCATCGCCGCCCGCTCAGCCCTCGATCAGGGCCGCGTAAGCGGCCGCGTCGAGCAGGTCGTCGAGCTCGGAGGGGTCGCTCATGTCCATCTGGACCATCCAGCCCTCGCCGTAGGGATCGGAGTTCACGCGCGCGGGCTCGATGTCCAAGTCGTCGTTGGAATCGAGGATCCGGCCCGACACCGGGGCGTACAGCTCCGACACCGACTTGGTGGACTCGATCTCGCCGAAGACCTCCCCCGCTTCGACGACGGCACGAGTGGCCGGCAGGTCCACGTACACCACGTCGCCGAGGGCGTCCTGGGCGTAGTCGGTGATGCCCACTAGGACTTCGCAGTCGTCGATGACCCGGACCCATTCGTGATCCGTGGAGTAGCGCAGGTCTTCGGGCACGTTCATGGCGTGAAGATAACGCATCCGCGGCTCTTGGCGCATCCCCTGTCCGGCCGCCGGCCCCGTTTGGGCTCGCTCGATGCCGCAGACGGCTCGCCCGCACTGGCAGACGGCTCGCCCGCAGCGCCGGCAGCAGCCTGCCCTCGATCTCGCCCGCAGCGCAGACGGCCTGCGATACTCCGCGGGTGAGCGACGAAGCGGCGACGATTCCCCGGCGATGAGCGACGACCTGATCTGGCTCTCTGCGACGGAGCTGGCGAGCCTCACCCGCTCAGGCGAAGTCAGCGCCCGAGCGGCGGTCGCCGCCCACCTGGACCGCATCGAGGAGGTCAACGGCGCCGTCAACGCCTTGGTGGCGATGCGGCCCCGCAGCGAGGCGCTCGCCGACGCCGAGGCTGCCGACTCGCTGGACCCGGCTCAGCGCGGCCCGCTCCACGGGCTGGCGGTGGCCGTCAAGGATCTCGAGGCAGTGGCCGGCCTGCCGACCCGCATGGGCTCGCTGCTCACGCCGGCCGCGCCCGCGGCCCGCGACGGCATCGTGGCCGAGCGCCTGCGGGCGGCCGGAGCGGTGATCGTCGCCAAGACCAACACGCCTGAGTTCGGCACCGGGTCCCACACCTTCAACGCCGTCTACGGCGTGACGCGCAACCCCTGGGACCTGACCCGCAGCGCAGGCGGCTCCTCGGGCGGCGCAGCGGCGGCGCTGGCGGCGCGCATGCTGCCTCTGGCCGACGGCTCGGACCTCGGCGGGTCGCTTCGCAACCCCGCATCCTGGAACAACGTGGTCGGGCTGCGCCCCTCGCTGGGCCGGGTGCCGGCGGAGCCCCTGGCGTCGAGCCACTACCTGCGCCTCGGCGTGCAGGGCCCGATGGGGCGCAGCGTGAGCGACGCCGCCTTGTTGCTGTCGGTGCTGGCCGGGGCCGATCCCCGCGACCCGATCAGCCTCAGCGACGACCCTTCGGTCTTCGCGGATCCGCTGCCTGGCGCGACTGATGCCACACTCGGCTGGGCGGGCGACCTGGGCCTCTTGGCATGTGAGCCCGAGCAGCTCGCCTTGGCACGCGCCGCCGCCGAGCGGGTGACCGAAGTCGGCGGGAGCCTCGCCGAGACGCAGGTCGACCTCTCCGACGCGGAGTACGTGTTCCGGGTGATGCGCGGCCTCGGCTATGCCAACCTCGGCGCAGACATCGCCGCCGACAGCCATCATCTGCTCAAGCAGACCGTGCGCGACAACATCGCCTACGGCCGGCGCCTGACGGTCGACGACGTGCTGACCGCCGAGCGGCTCAGGGTGGGCCTTCACAACGAGATGACCCGGGTGTTCGCCGAGGTCGACGTCCTGGCGCTGCCCGCCACCCAGGTGGCGCCGTTCCCCGTCGAGGTCGAGTACCCGACCGAGATCGAGGGAGAGCCGATGGCGGATTACTTGAGCCCGATGATGTCGAACTGCGTGATCACGCCGACGGGCTGCCCGGCCATCTCGATCCCGGCCGGCTTCACCGCCGACGGGCTGCCCGCCGGGGTGCAGCTCGTGGCGCCGGTGCGCTCTGAGCGGCGCCTGCTGGAGATCGCGGCCGCCCTGGAAGCGGCCAACCCGCTGCACCAGCGCCGTCCGCCGCTGTAGCCGGCCCAACCAGGCCGGAGCCCAGCGGCTCAAACCCAAACCGTCGTGAGGTTGTGGGACATCGGCATGTGACGGTTCAGGGCATCGGCAAGGCTGAGACCCCGCGGCGGGGATGCGTCACCCGACGAGCCGCCAGAAAGCGCAGCCGGGCCACCGCAGCATCCGCAGCCCTGCCCCCGCGGGCGGTTATGGGTCGGGACCGCCTCGGCTGCCTTGTCGGGGTTGGCACTGGCACACACCAGCGCCGGCCAGCAAGACGACTGAGACAAGTGCTCAGCCAGCGACCGGGCGCGGCCCGGGCGGGCTCGCCAGCGGCTCGCGCTGGCCGTCCACGATGCGCGATATCCCGCAGCGGCAAGATCAAGCAGCCTGTCGAGTTCAAGGGGCGAGAAGATGGCGCCCTCGGCGGTGCCTAGAAGGCCGATGCTCGCGCTGATTCGCAGATCGGCTGTCAGTTGCTCCCCCAGATCTCCTGCCAGATGACCTCAGGCGGAGGGATGGGGACTGTCATGGTAGGGATCTCCTCGCGCAGCAGCGCCAGCCTGTCCTGGTTCTCGTCCACAAACCTCTGCTGATGGTCCCGGGTGGCCTCGTAGACCACCTGGTCCAACCGCTTGCTGCAGGCCACGTCCGCTGCCGCTATCTCGACCTCTATGGCCAGCAAGGCATCTAGGTCTGCCTGGAAGGCCGCGTCAATATGATCCGGCCCGCCCAACGCCCGCAGACGATCCAGCAAGGGACTCGCGATGCCGTCGAGATACTCGCCGATCTCGTCCTGGGTGACGTAGTTGTGGCCGCGCTCTGCCATGCACCCGGACCACGCCGCGTGGGCCTCCACCACCCTGGGATCCGCATCTATCCGCTCCCGCAGAGCCTGTCTGTCCTCCCAGAGCACGTTGTGGACGATCCCGGGCGAGTCAAACCAGGCGTCTGCGCGGAGACGGCACACCACCCATTGCCGTTCCCATGCTTCCAATTCCTCGGCGGACAACCCGGCTTTGATCGCATCGTTGGGATCCACATAGCTGGACTCGGTCACGTGCGGCACGCCAAGGCTGGCAGCGAACCCGTAGCCCTGCGTCGTCATGACTTCCTCGTCGGACATCCTCGGCCTCGCAGCGTCGATGTCGGCCTCAATG
This sequence comes from Acidimicrobiales bacterium, assembly GCA_965214285.1. Taxonomy (GTDB): domain Bacteria; phylum Actinomycetota; class Acidimicrobiia; order Acidimicrobiales; family Aldehydirespiratoraceae. The sequence continues at coordinate 1,855,837 of OZ243946.1, read as the reverse complement.
GCAGCGTAGTCAACCACCTCATAGCGGAACCCCTGCTCGGTCATGCACTCAAGGGTCATCGCCTCTTTCGCGACCATCGGCTCGGAGGAAGCCGCGTGCTGCTCGGGAAACAGCTCTGCTTCCAGTTCCCCGATGAAGGCCGACAGCGGGTAGACCCGCTCCTCATAAGGCGTGAACCACTCCGGCTCCCCGTCATCGGCATCGCTCAACTCTGGATCGGCCCCTTCGAGATCGGCACCGTCGGCGGCCTGCGACCCGGCCTCCGAGACCGTCGCCGTCACCTCAGCGCCGTCCCTCTCGGCCCCTCCAGACGCGGCCTCAGCAGCGACCGGATCCTCCGCCGACTCCGAACCCGTGCCAGTACAAGCCACCCCTGCAACCACGACAAACGCAGCCAGCAGCCACCACACGCCAAGCGCGTCAGGCCTCCACCCCATCATCAGGCCAGACCCCCAGCGAGACGGGGTCAGTAGGCGACAATGACGCGCCAGTCGACCGGATCGTTGATGCCAGGTCGATTAACCCGAACCTGCGCCCACGAGTTGCCCGTCTGGTCGAAGAACAGATGGTTCGTCCAATGCCGGCAGGACTGTGCCTGATGGAAGTTCTGGCCTCCATCCCTGTAGACGGCCCACACACAGTTCCCGTCGGTGTGCACATCACGGACACTGGCAGAGATGATGCCGTCCCAGTTGTAGGTACCGGGGAACTGTATGCGCCATTTGCCCCAGACGGTGTCCTCGTCGACATGCTCGTGAAAGTTCACCAACAGGCCCCAGACGTCCTCCTGGTGGTTTGGGCCGCTGTGTGTGCTGACGGGTGCTGCTGTGGCGACCACCAGCGACAGAGCGGCAATCACGCCGCTCAGGGCTCTCAGGAATCTCATGATCTTGCCCCTTGATCGGAAGGGTTGGCCTCGGTCGGATGACCTAGGTCATGTGCATAGTACACGATGCGCGATGCGTGCAAAGGGGTTTCGTCAGATCCCGCTTGGAGGCCCCAAGCGACAGGCTGGAATGGGCCATCCCCCGGCCGGTGAGCCCCGCAGAGACGGGTCGGGCAGCGGGCGCCCGGCGGCCGGACCGACCACTGGCGGGTTCGTCCGCTCAGCGGCCCGGCGTGGCGATCCGGCCCGCCGCCCTAGCCTGCCCGCTTCAGCCAAGGCCTCGGTAGGCCTGCCTGGCGGGTCAGGCGCGGTCTCGGTCGCTGCGGCCCTGGCGCAGGGCTGTGCGGGCCAGCGGGACGTACTGGGCGGCGGACAGGTAGCTGTAGGCCAGCGAAGGCACAGCGAAGACCCAGCCGGCCAGGCGGAAGGCCTCGGCGGTAGCGTGACCGCTGGCGCCTGCCAGCAGGCACGGGAAGGCGAAGTAGAGGCCGAAGGTGGCGCACTTGCCCCACCAGGTGACGTCGATCCGCCGCGCTCCGAGGGCGCCCAGCGCCAGGCCCGCAATGGCGACCAGCACCTCGCGGGCCAGGGTGAGCACCACCAGCCACCACGGCACCGAGCCGTCGATGCCGACGGCCACGACGGCTGTGATAAGCACGGCCCGATCGGTCACCGGGTCGATGAGCTTGCCCAGCTCGCTGATCACGTCGAAGCGGCGCGCCCACCAGCCGTCCACCCAGTCGGTTGCGCCGACCGCGCCCCACAGCCAGGCCGCCGCCCAGCGGTTCTCGTCTGCGAACAACAGCCACAGGAACCAGGGGATGCAGGCCAGGCGGGCCACCGAGATCAGGTTGGGGACGGTCAGGATCCGGTCCTCGAAGATCCCCGGCGGCTTGGGGCTGTGGGCGTCGTTGCCCGTCTCGCAAGCGCTGCACGGCCTCTTGCCCTCCGCACCGGCCCCGCCGGCCCCGTTGCCGGCCGAGTCGGCCCCGCCGTCGGCGCCCTGGCCGGCATCGTCCATGCTCGCAGCCTACGATCCGGCGATGGCCGGCATCTTCGCGAGCATCATCTCAGGCGACATCCCCGCGCGTTTCATCTTCCGCGACGACACCTGCGTGTCGTTCATGGACGCGCGCCCCCTCGCGCGCGGCCATGCGCTGGTGGTGCCGCGCGCCGAGATCGACCAGTGGACCGACCTGCCGCCCGAGGTCGCCTCGCACCTGATGGCCGTGGCCCAGCGGGTCGGCAACGCCCAGATGGAACTGCTCTCGCCCGCGCGCATCGGCCTGGTCATCGCCGGCTTCGAGGTGCCCCACACGCATGTGCACGTGGTGCCGGTGAACTCGATGGCCGACTTCGACTTCCGCAAGGCCGACCCCTCGCCCGATCCCGACGACCTCGACTGGCTCTGCGAGCAGCTCTCGGCCATGCTGGCCGCCGGCTGAGCGGCATCTTCGCGGCCCCGCGGCCCCCGCGGCCACGCTCGGCAGCCGGAGGCTGAGCCGGTGGTTCAGACCGGCGGGGATTCAGGCCGCCGGCGCGGTCAAGGTGCACTCCCCCGTGCGGGACGTGCCGCCGCTGGGGAGGTCGAAGACGATCCGCTCTCCCGGCGCGCCCCCGAAGCGCGGGATCACCGCAACGTTCTCGGCCGACACCTCGATGGCGCCCCGCAGGGTGAGCGACTCGTAGTCGTCGCCGGGATCGGCCACCAGCTGGACCCGCACCGCGTCGGCGAATCCCGTGCCGCCCTCAGGCAGCTCCACGGCGCCGCTCGGGATGTCGATGCCGACCAGCAGCGCCGTCGGGCCGATGCAGGCGACCACCGGGGCGCGGCCCACCGGATCATCGCAGGGGCCGTGGGTCACGGTGTCCAAGGGCCGCAGATCCTCGGTGACCACGCTGACCCGCAGGCAGGCGTCGTGGGCGAACCCGTCCGGGCCGACGATGGCCGCATAGCCGTCACCCGCGTACTCGAACAGCGAGACCCGCAGAGAGCCGGGCGGGTACGGCAGGCGGTCCAGCGGCGGCACCACGACCCGCTCCTCGACCGTGCCTTGGCCGCGCAGCACGGCGATGCTCTCGGTGAGGCTCACGGTCAGCTCCGGGTCGGCCACGGGCGCTCCGCCCGCCACGGCGCCGCCCGAAGCGCCGTTGTCGCCGCCGGCGTCGGCGGGCTCGGCGAAGCGGATGGCGCCCGCGGTGCGGGCCTCCTCGGCGATAAAGGTTCGGTAGCCGAACCAGCCGCCGACGGCCACGACGGCCAGCGCGATCACGCCGAGGGCGGTGTTGACGATCAGGACCCGGCGGGCCTTCGCCAAGGCAATCGCCACTTCTCGCTCGTCGCGCCGCTCGGCGAGGGTGAGCGGGCCGAACGCATCGGCTCGCACGCCGCCCGAGAGCAGCTCGGCCCAGGCTTGCCGGCGGGGCTCGGGCATGCGCTCCATGAAGCCGGCAAACGCCGCCGTCACCTCGGGCGAGAACAGCATCAGGAGCTGATTGTCCAGCACGTGCTCCAGCGGGTCCTCGCGGCGCTCGGTCTCGCGCCCGGCAGCCAGGGCCGCGAGGAAACGATGCGCCTCTCGGTCGGCCTCGTGGTAGCTGTACTCGGGCCCTGGTTCGGCGCGGGGCAGCTCGACCGGGGCCGGATCGGCTGCGAGGAACTGCCCGTGTGCGTGCTGCGGGGCCGGGGCCTGCTGGGCCGTGAAGTCCCCGGCATCCCAGGACGGCGCAGGGTCCGACGACTGCCCCTGCTGGCCGGCCTCAGGGTCCGGCGACGACCACCACGGCTGCGGATCCGTCTCGGAATCCCGGGCGGCAGGATCGCGGTTGCCCTGCGACGACCACATGTCATGCCCGGTAGCAGCGGAATCCTGCGGGTCTGTCTCGGAGTCCTGAGTGACAGGATCCTCGGCTTCGGGGGATGGCCACGAGTCCTGCCGAGGCGCCGTGGGGTCCGGGGGTGGCGTGGAGTCGTCGATGGGCCAACTCTAGGCTGCGCGCAATGACCGCAAATGGCACCTTGAGCAGCCCTGGAAGCACTCTCGGTTCGGTGCCGCTCGGATCGCTGCACAGATCGCTGCACAGATCGCTGCGCAGGGCGTGCACGGCGGGGCGCTGATGCCAGAGCAGCTCGACGAGCCGGCCCGGCGCCTCTTCGAGGGGATCGCCCGCAAGGCGCAGGCCCTGGCGGCCGAGCAGCCCCAGGCCGGCGACGGGTGCCCGGTGGTGCGCCTCGCATCGCCCGAGGTCATTGCAGCCGAGCTGGCCTCCTCGGTCGGGCTGGGCTTTGCCGACGACGCCCCGGCTCACGCAGGCGATGCCGTGCTGGCCGCAGTCGAGAGCATCGTGGGTCGCTCGGTGCGCACCGATCACCCGCTGTTCGTCAACCAGAACTTCGCCGCCGCCGATCCGCTGGCGGTGGCGGGCGACTGGCTGGGCGCGGCCCTCAACACCTCCGCGGCGACATATGAGATCGCTCCGGTGTTCACGCTGCTGGAGCGGGCTGTGCTCGACAAGCTGGCCCGCCTCGCAGGCTTCCCGGCATCAGACGGCCGAGTCGCCGGCCCCGCCGAACCTGCCGTCCCCGCAGGCCCGGTCAGCCCCGCCGAACCTGCCGTCCCCGCAGGCCCGGTCAGCCCCGCCGGCGCCGTCAGCGCAGGCCCGCCGCCGGGCATCTTCACCGCCGGGGGGTCGCTGGCGCTGTTGCATGCGCTGCAGCTCGCTCGTCACCGTGCCCGGCCCGAGTCGCTCACCCAGGGCACCGCAGGCAGCACCGAGACGATCCTGGTCGGCCAGAGCGGCCACTACGCAACCTCCAAGGCCGCTGCGGTGATGGGGATCGGGCTTGACCGGGTGGTGCCCGTGCCCTGCGACGCCTCAGGCGCCATGCGCCCCGAGGCGCTGGCCGGCCTGCTCGCCGCTCACGACGACACAGTGGCGGTGGTGGCGACGGCGGGCACGACCGTGACCGGGGCCTTTGACCCGCTGGAGCCGATCGCGGAGGCCTGCGCGGAGGCCGGCGTGTGGCTGCACGTGGACGGCGCCTACGGGGCGTCCGCCCTGTTCTCGCCGCGCCTGCGCCATCTGCTCGCGGGCGTCGAGCGGGCCGATTCGCTGAACTGGAACCTCCACAAGATGATGGGCATGACCCAGCAGTGCTCGGTGCTGCTGGTGCGCGAGCCGCGGTGCCTGGCGGAGGCCTTCGCCGTCGGCGCCGACTACCTGTTCCAGCCCGACAAGCTGCACGGCGACTACGACCCCGGCGACTCCGGCTTCATGTGCGGCCGCCGGGCCGACGTGCTGAAGCTCTGGCTCGCCTGGAAGGCCCGCGGCGATGCCGGCTTTGCGGCGCGCATCGACCATGCCGTTTCGGTGGCCGACCACGTGCGCCGTCGGATCCGTGCCGGCGGCGGGCGCTTCGCAGCGGTGGTCGAGGGCTCGTTCGCCAACGTCTGCGTGGTCTGGGTGCCGCCCGAGCTGCGTCCGCTGCGCTTCGGCAGTGCCGCCGAGACCGGTGCTGCTCTGGCCGGCTCTGAGTCGTGCGACGAATCGCCCGACGGGCTGCCCGGCGGGCTGTCGGCCCAGGCGCTCGGCAGGCTGAACGCCCTGGCACCGCGGGTCAAGGCCCGGATGCAGGCCGACGGCAGCTCCCTGATCGGCTTTCAGCCCGTCAACGGCGTGAACTGCTTCCGGCTGATCTTCATGAGCCCCCGCACCGGCACCGCCGAGGCCGACATCATGCTGGAGCTGATCGAGCGCTACGGCCGCGAGGAGTGGGGGCTGCTCGACTGAGCCGTTCCCGCCGGTCGCTCGCCGCCGGCGGGGTCCGTGCGACGGCACAGGCAAGGCCGCCGCTCAGAAGTCGATGCCCTTCTTGGCGGCGATGCCGGATTCGTAGGCGTGCTTGACGCTGCGCATCTCGGTGACGGTGTCGGCCATGTCGATCATCCACTGCGGCGCGTCGCGCCCGGTGAGCACCAGCGACACCCGCTCCGGGCGAGCCCGGAACACCGCCTCGGCCTCGGCCGCGTCGATCCAGCCCCAGTTGAGCGGGTAGGTGATCTCGTCGAACACCACCAGCCGGTGCTCGCCCGCCTCCACCAGTCCCCTGCCGATGCGCCAGGCCTCGCGGGCCTCGGCCTCGTCTTTGTCGAGGTCGTCGCTGTCCCAGGTGAAGCCCTCGCCCAGCGACATGAAGTCAATGCCGAGCCGCTCGGCGGTGAGCTGCTCGCCGGTCACCCAATCGTCGCTCTTGAGGAACTGCACCACCGCCACCGGCCAGTCCCGGGCACGCGCCCGCATGGCCACCCCGAAAGCTGCCGTGGACTTGCCCTTGCCGTCGCCGGTGTTGACCAGCACCAGGCTGCGCGCCGTCCGCAGCCCCGAGGGCCGGGGGTCCTCGGTCGGGGGCTCGGCGGCGGGCGGATCGCCCGCGGCGGGGTCTTCGGCGGTGGGCGTGTCGCTCATCGCTGCCCCCCTTCGCCGGCGGTGCTGCCTGACTCGCCTGGGCTTGCGGTGCTGTCGGGCTCGCCGGCGGTGCTGCGGCGGGGCACGATCACCGGGCCGTCGGGGTCGTCGAGCACCTTCACCTCCGCGCCGAAGCGCCGGCGGATCGATTCTTCGCTGAGCACATCTCGTGGCGGTCCATCGGCTGTGATTCTGCCGGCTGCGAGCAGCGCCACCCGGTCGCCGTAGCGGGCGGCCAGCGTGAGGTCGTGCAGGGTGGCCAGCACCGTGAGCCTGCGCTCGCCGCGCAGCTGGTCCACGAGGTCGAGCACCGCCTGCTGATGGCCGAGGTCCAGCGCCGTGGTGGGCTCGTCGAGCAACAGGATCGGCGCCTGCTGGGCCAGTGCCCTCGCCAGCACGGCCCGCTGGCGTTCGCCGCCCGAGAGCGAGCCCACGTGCCGCTCGGCGAGCCCCGCGAGGTCGAGGCGCTCCAGCACCTCGGCTGCTACCGCCAGATCCTCGGCGGTGTCGGCGGAGAACACGCCCCGGTGCGGCGTTCGGCCCAGCAGCACGTAGTCGACCACCAGCATCGCCGGCGGCATCACCGGGCTCTGCGGCACGTAGGCCAGCGAGCGGGCCCGGGCCATCGGGCGCAGGCCGTTGCGGCCTTCGATGCTGATGCTGCCGTCGTGGCGGACCGCTCCGAGCATCGAGCGCAGCAGCGTGGTCTTGCCTGCGCCGTTGGGGCCGATCACGTTCACCCACTCGCCCGGCCCCACGTCGAGGTCGACGCCTGCGAGCACCACGCTGCCGTCGAATCGCACCCGCAGGCCGCGGATGCTGATGCCCGCGCCCGCCGTCGTCGCGCTCGGCGAGGTGTGCGCGCCCGGCGGGGTCTGCGGGTTCACCAGATCTCCCGGCGCGACGCCCGCAGCACGACCACGAAGAACGGCGCGCCGATGAACGCCGTCACCACCCCGATCGGCAGCTCCGCCGGGCTGACCACGGTGCGCGCCGTCAGGTCGGCAAGCACCATGAAGGCGCCGCCGAGCAGCACGCTGAGCGGCAGCACCACCCGGTTGGCGGTGCCGACCACGAGCCGCACCGCATGGGGCACGATGATGCCCACGAAGCCGATGAGACCGGAGACCGAGACCGCCGCGGCGGCGCCCAGCGAGGCGGCCACCACCACCACCGCGCGCACCCGTGTGGGGTTCAGGCCCAGGGCGCGGGCCTCCTCGTCGCCCACCGCCAGCACGTCGAGCGCCCGCCGGTAGCGCAGCACCACCACGGCGCAGAGCGCGAAGTACGGCGCCAGCAGGGCAGGCTCGGTCCAGCCGCTGGTGGCGACCCGGCCCAGGATCCACGAGTACACCTCCCGGAAGCTGTCGCTGTGGGCCTGCAGCACATAGGTCTGGCAGGCCGTGAGGAAGCTGGCGACGGCCACCCCTGCGAGCAGCAGCGAGGCCGTGGATCGCCCGCCGATGTGGCCGGCGAAGTAAGAGATGGTCACTGCGGCCACGGCGCCGACGAAGGCGGCCAGCGGCACCGAGTCGAACACGCCGATGCCGTCGCCGAGCCCGCCGGTGATGGCGACGGTCGCGCCCAGGCCTGCTCCTGCGGCGACGCCGAGCAGGTACGGGTCTGCCAGCGGGTTGCGGAACGCCCCCTGGTAGGCACCGCCCGAGAGCGCCAGCGTGGCGCCCACCAGGAAGCCGAGCACGACACGGGGCAGGCGCAGGTCGCGCACGATGCCCGAATGCAGCGGCGACAGGCCCGAGTCGACGTCGATGCCGGGGATCATGTCGGCGAGCTCCTGGGCCACGTCTGAAGGGGCGATGTGCACCGGCCCGAGCGTCAGCCCGGCCACGGCCGCTGCCACCACACAGGCCGCCGCTCCCGCAGCCGCGGCCGGCGTCAGCCGCGACGGCGAGAGCGCGGCCGCTTGCTCGGGTTGTCCTTGCCCGCTCACAGGCGAAGCCCCCGCCCGCTGCTCGGGCCACACCGCCTCAGACGACGCGAGCCCGGATCTTCCAGGCTCGCACGACGACGGACCGGCCGCTGCGGACTCATGACGATGCGCTCGGCGACACTGCAGGCTCGGACGACGCGTGGTCCGGGCGACGCCGGATCAGGAGGCCTCAACGAGCTCGGCCAGCGCTGCGGCGATGGCGTCCACGAAGTCGACGATGCGCGGCCCCCAGCGGGAGGCCACGTCGTCGTCGAGCTCGATCACGTTGCCGTTGCGCACCGCTGCGAGCTGGTCCCAGCCGGGCCGGGCCGCCACCGTGGAGGCGTCCTGGGCGCAGCACAGCGTGTCGGCCAGGAAGATCAGGTCCGGGTCGGCGTCGAGGAGGAACTCGTCGCTGAGCTGCGGGTAGCCGAACGAGGCGCCGTCGGGGTCGGCGGGGTCGGCCACGTTGCGCAGCCCGAACAGCGAGTAGACCTCGCCGATGAAGGTGCCCGAGGTGACCGAGTACAGGGTGTTGTCGAGCTCGTGGTAGAAGCTGAACTCGCTGCCGTCGGCTGCGCCCGCGATCAGGCCGTCGATTGCGCTGCGCATCTGCCCGGCCAGCTCGACGGCTTCGTCGGGGCGCCCCACGGCTCCGCCGATCTCGGCGATCTGGGCGTACACGTCGTCGATGGACGCCGCCGCAGGCTGGGCCAGCACTTCGATGCCGATGGCCTCGAAGGCGGCTTGCACCTCGGCGCTGGTCTGCATCACCACCAGGTCGGGCTCGTAGCCGGCGATCACCTCGATGTTGGGGTTCCAGGCCTCGATGTCGGTGACGGGCGTGCCTTCGGGATAGGTCGACAGCGAGTCGACGGCGATCACCTGGTCGCCTGCGCCGATGGCCCAAAGGGTCTCGGTCGCCGTCGGCGAGATCGACAGGATGCGGCTGGGCTGTACCGGCGCATCGGGCTCCGCGGCGTCGTCGCTGCCGCACGCTGTGGCCGCCGTCAGCAGCAGGGCTGCCAGCAGGGCCAGGGCTCTCAGGGTCTTCATCGGTTTGCTCCTTTGTCGCTCGGGTCGGGCACGAGCGACAGGAGAACCGGTCGCACGAGCCTTCCCTTCCACGAGGGTTGGTTCGTACGCACGTCGAGGCGACCGGACTCGTTCGCCCGCCGAGGCGGACGACATCACCGTTGCGGGACAGCGCCGGGATCACACCGGACTTCGCTACAACGAGCCCGGCCATCCTAGCCCCACCACCCGCCGACCCCGCCACCCCGTGCCGCGCGCAGCACCTGCTCCCCGACCACCCCCACCGCCCACACCCACCGATCCGCCGTGCCGCACCCCACGAACTCCCGCCGCCCGTGACGCCAACCGCCGACTCAGCCACCACCCTCCCAACGGGACCAGCAGAGCCTGACCAACCCGAAGGCGAGCGACCGTACAAATCTTGGATTAGTGGCTATGCAAATCTTAGATTAGTGGACATGCAAAATTCGGATTAGTGGCCTTGCAATTCTCGGATTAGGGCCTAGGATGCCTGTTGTGAGGCATGTCGACCGCCATCTCGGACCTCGGGTCCGCCAGGCGCTGGACTCCTTCAGGTCGGTTGTGCTGCACGGCGCCCGCCAGAGCGGCAAGACCACCCTCGTCCAGCAGATCGCCGCGGAGAGGGGAGGCACCTACACCTCCCTCGACGATGAGCAGACCCGCATCGCTGCCCTGGACGATCCCCGCACCTTCCTGCTCGAACAGCGGCACCCGCTGGTGATCGACGAGATCCAGCGCGGCGGCGACCGCCTGGTCCGTGCCCTCAAGATGGTCATCGACGAGGACAACGCGACTGGTCGCTTCCTGATGACCGGCTCCAGCGACTTCCTCACGGTGCCCACGATCAGCGAGTCGCTGGCCGGGCGGGCCGCCATCCTGCGGCTCTGGCCGATTTCCGCGGCTGAGATGGCCAGCACTGAGGCGGTCGGCAGTGGGGGCTGCACTCTTCTCGACTGGTTCGAGGGACGGATCCCGTTGGGTTCGGACTCGCCCTTGGCTCGGGCCGACTACATGGAGATGGCCTGTGCGGGCGGCTACCCGGAGGCGGTCGAGCTAAGCCCTTCGGAGCGGCGCATGTGGTTCGAGAGCCATGCGGCCACGGTTCTAAAGCGCGATGTGGGCGACCTGGCCGACGTGCGCCGTTCCGACGCCTTGCACGAGACGCTCCGCTTCGCTGCCGCTCGCACAGCCAGCGAGGCCAACGTCGCCGACTGGTGCCGCAAGCTGGGCATCGACCGTGCCACGCTGGAGTCCTACCTCGGCTGGCTGCGGATGGTCTTTCTGGTCCACGAGCTGCCCGTTTGGTCGCGCAACCTGACCACCCGAGCGGTGCGGCGGCCCAAGCTCCACCTGACCGATGCGGGCCTTGCGGCCGCGCTCGTCAACGTCGATGCCGAGGCGCTTCGTCCGCACACCGCTGTCGCTGCCGGACCCTTGCTGGAGACCTTCGCCGTCAGCGAGATCGCCCGCCAGATGTCTGCCGCCGACAGGTCGTTGTACCTGCACCACTACAGGGACGGAGCGGGCCACGAGATCGACCTGGTGCTCGAGCGGGCTGACGGCCCCGTGATCGCTGTGGAGATCAAGGCCACCGCCTCGCCTCACCCCGATCACCTCCGCCACGTCGCCTGGCTCCGAGACCGCCTCGACGCCGCCGCGCCAGGCCTGTTCCGCGCTGGCGTCCTGCTGCACACCGGGAAACAGGGCTTCAAGCTGGGCGACCGCCTCTACTCCCTGCCCCTCGACACCCTCTGGCACTCCCCCCACCCCTAGCTCCGTCGTCCGCCTGCCCGACCTCCCCTCCGTCCTCACCACCCCGGCCCAGCTCCCGCCGCAGATCATCCTGGCGTGGCGGTGCCGGCGCAGAACGCTGGAGCGTCGTCCTGCCCGCTTGACTCGGCAAGACCTGGCGATGGCTCGATTTGACGTAGTCGACCGTCCGTGTAGAGTGCCGCCCGTGCTGAGGAGCCTTGTGCCCGTCCGTCTGCTCGCCCAGAGCGCCATCGGCCCAGTCGCGCCAGTGCCCTACTCGGTTCACGCCGTGCCGCTGGTTGCGGGACCCCCCCCCCACCAAAGCCAGAAGCGCCTGACCCCGACCACCTTACGTCCGCCGCCGCCACCCCCCAACGAGTACACTTAACCCCACGAGTTAGCGCTCCAAGGCAGCGTGCCCCAAGCCGCCTGAAGCCGGCCACCGAGTCCGGTCGCGTACCAACCCCGTCGACGCCTCGTACGAACCCCTCTGCGCCCACTTCCGGCGATCTAAAGCCCTCTGGTCCCTTGGCCGCCAGTCAGTACTCGAGAAACCGTCCTCGATGAGCCAGACCACGACCAAAGCGACTGACAGCACTGCACTCGTCTCCATCTTGACAGGCGCCATAGCGTGGGCATTCGCTCCAGCAATCATACACGAGACATTGCACGCGAACAGCGCCTTCATATTTGGATCGATCATACAACTCGTCGAATGCGTTGCCCTGGTGCTCATAGTAGTAGCAATAAGAGGCCGACTAGTGCAGAAGGCTGTAGCGATTCCAAAGTTGAAAGCGATCAGGCCAAGAGAATATTGGCGATTGTGCTTTCGAGAAGACCCACCATATCATCAAGACACCAATAGAACCGCTACCACGGACACTGCGACGCTGAAGGAAGGATCTTCGACTGTAATCCTAGCAGACGCCACCAGTCTCAAGGATTTCTTCAGATTGCCGCTAGTCCTGATTCTCGTGGGAAGTGGAAATTTCGCACTGCTTGCGCTGGCCGCTCAATTCGTCGAAACCGCGATCGCTGCAGCCATATTCGAAACGTGGCCGATATGGCTCATGATCGGTCTAACCGGTGCAAACCGCATGTACGACAGGTACAATAGGATTCAATCAGTCGACAGCAGATCAACAAAGGCAGAGCACATCTCGCTATCGGCCATTGCCGTTGTGGGCCTATTCCTTATGCTGCTCAGCCAGGTCGGGCATTTCGGAGCCGTCTGGTCGCTTCAGGCTTTGCTGGGCATGGCACTCGCAGCTATGGCCGCGATTCTCGACGCCGTAGGAATCGTCGGAACAATTACGTTAGGCCGGATTATACACAACAGGCTCAGTCAAAGAACCTACACCTCTTCGACAGACGGACCTATAGCCAGCCCTGCCAATGAGAAGCATTACCTCCAAGAGGTCTACGTGACGCTTCTCGCAACCGCCTTCTTCAGACTTCTGTCGGTACCCCTCCAGTTCGCAACAGGTTTGTTGCTGGACCGCGGCATAGCCATGGACCTCGAGGGCCTCGCCGGTGCCTCCGTTCTGGGTCTAGCTGTACTCGGCAGTTAGGTTGGTGACACTCGGCTGATGGGTGGGTGTCCTCCGAGGGCGTGGTGCCATCGGTGGTGATTGTAGTCGTGGAGGAAGGCGTCGAGGGTTTGGCTGCGTTCGTGGTTGCTGGTGTAGACGCGGCGGTAGGCCCATTCGGTTTGCAGGGTGCGGTGGAAGCGTTCGACTTTGCCGTTTTGCCAGGGGCAGTGGGGTTTGATGAGCCTGTGTTCGGCGCTGATGCGGTCGAGGGCGTCGGCGAAGGCGAGGCTGGTGCGGTAGGCGAAGGCGTTGTCGGTCATGACCTCTTCGACGGCGATGCCGTGTGAGGCGAAGAACTCGTTTGCGTTCAGCATGAACTCGGCGCAGGACTCGGCGGTTTCGTCGGGGCGGATCTCGGTGTAGGCCAGGCGGCTGTGGTCGTCGACTGCTGAGTGCAGGTAGTCGAGGCCGACCCGCTGGCGTTTGGGGGCGCCGGCTCGGCCGTGGGCTTTCCAGCCGCCCCCGTCGGGGATGCGGCCGAGCTTCTTGACGTCGACGTGCACCAGCTCGCCTGGCCGGTCGCGCTCATATCGCAGCGTCGTGGTCTTGGAGGCTCTCATCACCTGCCCGGTGAGCGGGTCGAGCTGGGCCAGCCTGGGCATCCTGGCCCGCTGCAAGATCGCGGTGACCGTGCGCGCCGGCACCCCGGTGACCCGGCTCAGCCACTCAGGGCCCCGGCGGTGCTCGATGCGCGCAGCGATCACCTTCTCCTCGACATCGGGCGGCGTCTGAAGCGCACAGAAATGCGGGCGAGACGACCGGTCATGAAGACCCTCGTAGCCCTCCTCGTCAAAGCGCTTCAGCCACTTGTGCACGCACTGGCGGCTCACCGCCGACATCCGCGCCACATGAGCCACAGGCAGCCCATCGACACGGACCCGATCCACCAGCCTGCAACGGCCCTCATAGGCCAAAGGGGCATTACGATGTGACATTGAAGACCTCCTGGTCCCGGGTAGCTGTCCTTGACGACACCACGATCCCAGGAGGTCTTCACCCCCGTCAAACCTGTCACCAACCTCTCTGCCGAGTACACCTAGTTGCGGTCGAGAAGATCTTTGACCTGGGCATGGTCTACTCGAAACTTTATGATGATTTGGTCAGGGCGTTTGACAACGCACTGGTGCAACCGCTATCAGACTTGCTACGAGAGCAACTAGCGTGCGTCAAGCACAGCGGCTTCCCCATGATTGATGTTGACGGTGCGCTGTTCAACCTGTATGAGGCATTCAAGCGACCTGCATGGGCACCTATCCTCGTATCGGCTGGTGTTGAGATCACGCTGGAGAGCGTTCCAGGCGACGATGATGCGACCGGCTACCAACCGGCTGATTCAGAGATCGATTTTGCGCTCGCCTACGTGCATTGCGGAGAGCAAATCGGCGTCCTGGATCGGTTCGAACAGATCCAAAACGATGCCCGGATCTCAGTCTTGGCCAAGTATGAAAACAGAATCATCGACCTGCAAGGTGATGTCAAAATCGTACAGGCCGACGTGTCGCAGTAACCAACGAAGTTGCAGATTCGGGCTAAGAGGGTAAAGAACTCCAGACGGTGCTGATGGGGAGTGCCCAGAGGCGCTCGCCCAGCGAGAACGCCGAAGGCCCCGTGTGCAACACCACTCCTGCCAGCAGTTGCTCCCCCGTGTTGTCGCGCAGCCATGCCAGGTGACGAGCGTCGTCGATGCCGGGTGCGGCGGTTGCCTTGATCTCGAAGGCCACCAGGTGCCGGGCATCCAACTCGGCGATCACGTCCACCTCATGACGGCCGTGATGCTGGCGGAGGTGATACAGGCGACAGCGACGCTCGCTGACAGTAGCCTGGGCACGCAACTGCGCCACCACCAGCGTCTCCAGCAGCCGACCGAGCAGGTTGCCATCGCGCATTGTCGTATCCGCCGTGGCACCGGTCACCGAGGCCAGCAGAGACGCATCGACAAGGAACCGCTTGGGGGCAAGCGTCAGCCGCTTCAGCCGGTTCGAGGTCCAGGCGGGCAGCTCGTCGATGACATGGAGGCGGCTGAGCAGATCCAGGTAGCGCTGCGCCGTGCGACGATCGATGCCGGCGGCCTCGTAGAGGGTGCTGTCACCAGTGATGCCCGCCGAGTTGAGCGCATAGGCCTCGCAGAAGCGGGCCAGCCTGACGCTGTCGTAGCTGCCGTCCGCATGCTTGGAATCGCGGGTGACGATCTCGTCCATGTAGGTCTCGAGCCAGCGCCGCCTGGCACGATCCGAGAGCTCCAAGGCGGCTTGGGGAAACCCTCCCCGCAGAGCCATGTCGAGGTAGTCGCGCAGATTCGCGCTGTCCTCCGCTGCGACCCTTGGCGCAAGCGACTCCAACTCCCCCGCTGCGATGCGGTCGACCAACGGAACCTCGGGCACGGCGAGCTGCTCCCCCACCGTCATCGGGTACACCGAGAGCCTCGTCACGCGGCCGGTGCCCGGCCAGGTCTCGGTCTGCGCCTCGGTGCGGATCGAGCCCGTGAGGATGAACCGGCCGGGGCGAGGCTCGTCGTCGCAGGCCCGCTTGACCGCGCCCAGCACCTCGGGCACCTCCTGCCACTCGTCGAGAAGCACCGGCTCCTCCAGCCCTTCGATGGCGGCGTCGGGGTCTGCGGCCACGACCGATGCCACGGCAGGGCGGTCCAGCCTGATGACGGTGCGGGCATGACGCCGGGCGGTGGTCGTCTTCCCTGAAGCCCTCGGGCCTACCAGCGACAACGCCGGAAGCTCGGTGAGCAGCTCCGCGATGAGTGGGTCCACAAGGCGTTGGCGATACTCGGTCACAGCCTCAGGCTACTGGTTTTCGACAGCTACGACTACCGGTTTGCGACACCTTTGACTCCCGCTTTTTGACACCCTTGGATGTCGCTCAGCGACAGCCCGGAGCCAACCGCCGTCATGCCGGCACGCAGGGCCGCACCGCCGGGCCTCAGTGCCAGGCTGCGAATCTCGCCTGAGCCGCCAGTGGAGCCGGGATCGCCAGCCTGCGCGGCACTGGCTAGGCGCTGAGGGCGTCCAGGCGGTCGATTGCCTCGGCCACGATCCGCTCGATCAGCTCCGCGCACGTCGGCAGGTCGTCCACCACCCCCACGCACTGCCCCGCCGGGAGGATGCCCACCTCCAGGTTGCCCTCCACCATCGACGCCCTGGTCAGCATCGGCGCGTTGGCCGCCAGCGCAAGCTGCGCCCAGCTCAGATCCTGGCTCCTGCGCATGGCCAGGCCCTCCCGCAGCAGGTCCCGCAGCGAGACCCCGGTGGTCTTGCGGAAGCGCAGGGCATTCGCCGCCGCCCTCGGGAACCGCAGCAGCCGCCCCCGCTCCAAGCCCTCCACGGTCGGCGTGCGGATCACCCGCTGGGGCACCCCGTCGATGGCGCTCGAGACCACCGTGCCCGTCGCTGGCGTGGCCAGGTACCGCGCCTTCACCTCATTGGGCACCCGCGAGTCCGCCGTCAGCAAGAAGCGCGTCCCCATGGCGATGCCGTCCGCGCCCCAAGCCAGCGCCGCGGCAAGGCCCCGCCCGTCGTGGAACCCGCCCGCGGCGATCACCGGGATGTCGACCGTCTCGAGCACCTGGGGCAGCAGCAGCGACGTGGGTATAGCGCCGGTGTGTCCCCCGCCCTCGCCGCCCTGGCAGATCACCGCGTCCACCCCCCACTCGGCGACCTTGGCGGCATGGCGGGGCGCGCCCACCGTGGGCACTGTGACCACGCCGCTGTCGCGAAGGCGGGCCACGATCTCGGGCCGGGGCGCACCTGCGAAGCTCGCCACCCGCACGCCCTCGCGGATCAGCAGGCCGATGCGCTCGTCGACGTCGGCGGCGTCGGCGCGCAGGTTCACCCCGAACGGGGCCTCGCTGCGGTCCTTCACCTCGGCGACGGCGGCGGCGGTCTCGGCCAGGGTCATGGTGGCCGACGCCAGGATCCCGAGCCCGCCCGCGTTGGCGGTGCCGGCCACCAGCGACGGCCCCGACACCCAGCCCATGCCGGTCTGCACGATCGGCCATCGCACGCCGAACAGCTCGGTCGCTCGGGTCTGCAGTCGGGGATCGGCCATCGGCAGCAGCCTAAGCCGTAGTGTTGAGCCGTTCGGGAGCGGCCTCCGGGGAGCGACCTCGGAAGCCGATCTCGATGATGGTCATGGCCAACCGGCCCCGGGCGACAAGCACGGGTGCCGCCCGCAGAAGGGGGGTGACATGCCAAGACGCCTGACGGAGTTCAGCCACGGCGCCGGTTGAGGCTGCAAGCTCGCTCCCGGCGAGCTGGCGCAGGTCGTGCGCCGCCTCTCGGCTGACCAGCCGCTCGATGACCGCCTGCTGATCGGCGCTGCCAGCGGCGACGACGCCGCGGTCTGGCGGCTCAGCGACGACCGCGCCCTGGTGGTCACCGCCGATTTCATCACGCCCGTGGTCGACGACGCCCGCGACTGGGGCCGGGTCGCCGCGGCCAACGCCGTGTCCGACGTCTATGCCATGGGCGCGGTGCCGCTGCTGGCACTCAACCTGGTGTGCTGGAACACCGAGGAGCTGAGCAACGACCTGCTCTCCGAGGTGCTCGGGGGCGGGCTCGACATCGCCGCCGAGTGCGGCTTCGTGGTGGCCGGCGGCCACACCGTCGACGACCCCGAGCCCAAGTACGGCATGGCCGTGATCGGCGAGGTTCACCCGGCTCGGATGCTGGCCAACACCGGGCTGCGGGCCGGTCAGGCGCTGGTGCTCACCAAGCCGCTGGGCATCGGCGTGATCACCACGGCGCTCAAGCGCGGCCAGGCCGACGGCGCTGCCGTGGCGGCTGCGGTCGCCTCGATGACCCGCACCAACGCCGCCGCTGCCCGCATCGCCGTGGGGGCGGGCGCGACCGGCGCCACCGACGTGACCGGCTTCGGGCTGTTGGGCCATCTGGGGCGCATGGCCCAGGAGTCGGCGGTAGACGTGCGCCTGCGGGCGGCGGACGTGCCTGTGATCGCAGGCGCACGGCAGCTTGCGGCTGCGGGCATGGCGCCGGGCGGCACGGAGCGCAACCTGGCATGGATAACCGACTGGCTCGACGTGGATGCCGGGGTCGAAGAAGTCGATGTGACCGTGTTGGCCGACGCCCAGACCAGCGGCGGCCTGGTGTTCGGCGTCGCCCCGGATCGTGCGGGCGATGTGCTGGCCGAGCTGACGGCCACGGGCCACACCGCGGCGGTCATCGGCGAGGTTGGCGGATCGGCGTCCGGCACAGGCAGCGGCCGCATCCGGATCGCCCCGGACTGACGGCGGAGGACCGAGCCCAGCGTGCCCGGCCCGTCCACGTTCGATGTGGCGATAGTGGGCGGAGGCATCGCCGGAGTGTCCGCAGGGGCGCATCTCGCCGAGGCCGGACTCTCGACCGTGCTGCTGGAGGCCGAGCCGACGCTCGCCTACCACACCACCGGCCGCTCCGCCGCGCAGTACCTGGAGAACTACGGCAACGACACGGTGCGCCGTCTCACCATGGCGAGCCGCCCATTCCTGGAGGACCCCGGCGAGCTCGGCGAGGGGCGTTCGCTGCTGGGGCCTCGGCCGCTGCTTCAGGCAGGGCGGGCTGACGCGCTGGCCAAGCTGCAGGCCGACGTGGAGCGCGCCAAGGATCTGGTGCCGAGCACGGTGTTCGTAGACGGCGACGAGGCCCGCCGGATCCTGCCGATCCTGCGAGACGACATCGAGGGCGCCCTCTACGAGCCGGACTCCATGGACATCGACGTGGCCGGGCTGCACCAGGTCTACGTGCGTCGCATGCGCGCCGGCGGCGGCGAGATCCGCAGGTCGTGGCCGGTCGGCTCGATCGAGCGGGCGGGCTCGGCCTGGCGGATCGGCTCGGCGGCCGGCGAGCGCATCGATGCCGCTGTGGTGGTGAACGCAGCCGGGGCCTGGGGCGACCGGGTCGCGGCGCTCGCCGGTGTGGTGCCTCTGGGGCTGCGTCCGTTGCGCCGCACCATCGCCGTTGCCGCCCTGCCTGCGGGCTGGGACCCCGCAGCGGTCGCCGCTTGGCCGCTGACGTCCTTCGAGTCCGTCTCGGGGCCGATGACCGGCTACTGCAAGCCCGAGCCCGGAGGGCTGATGGTGTCGCCCGCCGACGAGACCCCGTCGCCGCCCTGCGACGCCAAGCCCGAGGAGCTCGACGTGGCCCGCGGCCTGGCCGTGCTCGCCGAGTTCACCACCCTGCAAATCACCCGTGTGCGCACGACCTGGGCCGGGCTGCGCACCTTCACCGCCGACCGCACACCCGTCGCCGGGTTCGCCCCAGACGCCGAGGGGTTCTTCTGGCTAGTCGGCCAGGGCGGCTACGGCATCCACACCGTCGAGTCGATGGGCCGTGCGACCGGCTCGCTGATCGCCCGCGGCGCCATGCCGGACCACATGGCAGACCTCGACCTCAGCGCCACCCGGCCGTCGCTCGCCGGCGACCTCATCGCCGCCTACTGAGCCCCAGGCCTAACCGCCCGACCACCGCCGGGTCCGCACCGACGCCCTCCTCGACCGACCCTCCGAGGCCTCGTCATCCGCCTACGACGCCTCATCCTGACCGGCGCACGTTGACCGCCGCACGCTGACCGAGCGAGCCAGGCCGCAGGCCAACCCGCTGAGGCCACCGAAAGCGCCGGTGCGGGACTTCTGAGGCTGGCGCGGCGGGCTGGCATACTGTGCCCGGTGAGGTCACACACCCTGGCCGACATGGTGGATCTGCAGCGCCATCCTCTGCACGAACCCGACTCGGCGGGCTACTCGGCCATGGTGGACTCCTGCCGGGCGGGGCTGCGCGAGACCGGCTGCGCGGTCCTCAAGGGCCTGGTGCGGCCCGAGGCGACAGAGACGCTCAACGCCGAGATCGTGCAGCGCAAGCACACCACCCACTTCTCCACGACGACCATGAACCCCTACTTCCACACCGAGCCCGACCCCGCCTACCCGCAGCGCCACCCGGTCAACACATTCCTGGAGCGATCCAGCGGGTTCATCCCCGGCGACTCCTGGGAGCCGAGCTGCGCCACCGACACGGTGTTCCGGGCGCCGGAGCTGACCGGGTTCCTGGCGGCCTGCCTGGAGCTGCCCGAGCTGCACTGCTACGCCGATCCCCTGGCCGGGCTCACCGCCAACATCCTCGAGCCGGGCCAGCAGTTCAGCTGGCACTTCGACACCAACGACTTCGCGGTCACCGTGCTGGTGCAGCCCGCGGACGACGGCGGCCTGTTCGAGTACGTGCCCGCGATCCGCGATGCCGACGACGAGGGCTTCGAGCGGGTCCAGGCCGTGCTGGAGGGCGGTCGTGACGGGGTGCGCACGCTGGACCTGCAGCCGGGCGACCTGCAGATCTTCCGGGGCCGCCACAGCCTGCACCGGGTGTCACGTGTCGGCGCGCAGTCCAGGCCCCGCCACGCCGCCATCTTCGCCTACACCGAGGCGCCCGGGGTGATCGGCCGGGTCGCCCGCACCCGCCAGCTCTTCGGCAGGGTGCTGGCCGACCACGAAGCCGCCGAACGCCGCCGGGTCCGCTCCGACGCCCTCCTCGACTGACTCTTACTGACCGCTGCGCCGTCCCAATCGGGGTGCCCGTTTTCGACCTCGCCCCGTTCACGCTGACGCTTGGAGGTCGGCCGCATCGCCGCCCCCCCCCCCCCCCCCCCGCCTCCTGGCCCGCTCCGGCCGGATGGCGCCGACCCTCAGTCGCCCGGTCTCTGCCCCTCCATGCTGCGTTTCACTTGGCCAGCACGGCGAGACCCACCATCCCGAGAAAGTCCCGGTGACCGGGCAGACGCAGCAACTAGGCTCCCCCCCCCCCCCCCCCAGCGCGCCGCCTCAGGGCGTGCCTGATCTCGGGAGCTGCCTAAGTGCCGGTTAGAGCATGGACGCTGGCGATCCTCTGCTTGCTGCTGGTCGCCGGCTGCGGCAGCAACGCTGACCGGCCAGGAGAGGCCGGCGAGGACGCGGACTCTCCTGCAGGCGACGCAGACGACTCATCGGGCGGCTCAGGTTCGAGCGATCCAGAATCCTCGCCTGCCTCGGACGGCTCAGATGCCGCTGAGCTGCCGGACGATGGAGCCGATTCGGCTGGCGATGAGGACGACGAGCAGGCTGATGCCAACCTGAGCGACGAGCTGGTCGCGACGGAGTCGGTCTTCGTGGAACTGGGCTCCATCATCGATCAGTGGCGCAATCCCGACATCCAGAAAGTCGGAGAATGCATGCACGACTCGGGTTTTCCGCAGCTCTTGGAGTCGATGTCGGAGGCGGAACAGCAATACACGGGGCTTGGCAGTCCCTTGATCGAGCCCTTGCACTTCTTCGGGCCACACACCGAGGAGCAAGCCCGACAGGCGGGCATGCTCGGCCTTTGGACGACATTCAGTTACATCGGACAAGGCGTGGGGAACGTGATGTCGAACGATCCCGCATACTATTCCGAGCTCGACAGGTGCAAGGAATCTGTGGGCGGGACCTACAACGAGGCTCAACGTGCCGAGATGGAGCAGCTGTCTGCAGCCTACTTCGATCTATACAATTCTCTGTCTGCACAGTTTTCTTCGGCCATTCGGCCTACGGCCGCCTCGCTGGTCGGAGAGCAGATGGCATGTGTGCGAGAGGCGGGCCATCCGATACTGGACCATGACCTGGAGCTGGCGCGCGGCCGTGAGATGATGCTGGAGTCATTGGACATCGAGCTCGGAGAGATGGGCACTACTGAACCTGACCCGGCCATACAGGCACCGCTCAAGCCCGGAGAGACACGGGCCATTCGCCCCAGCCAGATGCCCAGGGAGACCTACGTTCCGTCGCCTGCGGAGGTGGAGTTCGCCCTCGATTTCGTGGACTGCGGCGAGCAGGTCGATCTCGTGAATCGCCTGCGGGAGCTTCAGATTCCGCCACGCGCGACATTGCTCGCCGAATACGAGACCCAGATCCTAGGCCTGCAAGAAAGGGTGCTGGCGATCGTCTCGCCATAACGCCCCCGACATTCCGACCCTTCGGACCAATCTGGCCAAGAGCATGAAATCCTCCTCCGCCGCAATCGGGTCACTCGTGGCAGTGGCATTGGCGCTTGCCGCCTGTTCAGGATCCGGCCTCCGAGGGGATGCCCAAGAACCCGAGGATCGCCAGGGCATCAGTTCCGCAGTCGAAACGGAGCAGGATCCTCCCGGCACGGGCCAGCAAGACAAGCCGGATGCTGCGGATCAGCCAGCCACGGACGGCGAGAGCGTTGGCGTGGACACGACTGTTCCCTTGCCGCCCGGGCTCACGGAATCGATGATGCCGGAGATTGACGTCTTGATCTACGAACTCGACGGCTTCGACGTCAGGGTCATGATCACGTGCATGACCGACGCGGGCTATCCCCAGTACGAGGAATCGTGGTCTGAGAGCATGCACCTGCTGGACGGGCCTCCTGACCCTCTGCACAGAGACCTGATGCAAACCGCTCCCCACACGGACGAACAGGCCCGGGTCCACGGAATGATCGGGATTCGTGACATCTGGCCGCTTCCAGCAGGCAAACCGGCGGTGGAAACCTACCACCGCGGCTACCTGGCAGCCCAAGATGCGTGTTGGGGGGTGGCCATTACCCCAAGGGAGCCCGCTGTGGAGGAGGAGGTACGCGACCTCTCTAGGAACTACGGGGCGCTGTACGGCGAACTGCAGGAACTGTTCGCCAATGCCATCGTCCAGCCGCTCTCGGATCTGCTCAGAGAACAGCTCGCCTGCGTCAAGGACAACGGCTATCCGCTGCTCGATGTCGCCGGAGCGTTGCTCAACGTCTACGAGCCGCGGAATCGACCGCACTGGGCGCTGATCCTCGCGTCCGCGGGAGTGGAGATCGCACCCGGCGGCCTGGAAGAAGAAGCACCTGACAATCCGGACCGCTACAAGCCGACGACCGAGGAGATCCAGATCATCGGCAACTGGAAGAGGCCCGCATATGAGCCGACAGCCTCAGAGATCGACTTCGCGCTCGCCTACGTGCAGTGCGGGCAGGAGCTCGGAGTCCTGGAGCGATTCGAGCAGCTCCAGCTCGACGCCCGCCTCCCGCTCCTCGCGGAATACGAGACCCGCATCCTGAGCCTGAGGCAAGAGGTCGAAGACCTGCACGCCAAGATCTCGCCGTAGACCCAGGATCACCCAGCAGCCGACGATGACCCGCCTCCCCCGCCGGGCTTGCCCTGGCTCGGATCCGCCCCGCGAGAGGCGCAGGGGCGTCCTCGGGCGGTGGCTGCCGGACCTCGGTCGAGAATGCCCCGCGAGCGGACGCGGTAGGGGCTAGGGTCGCCCGGCAATGCGCCAAATCACCGTGCGGGCCTCGTGGGCCATACCGCTGCTGCTCAGCGGTTGCCTGCTCGGCGCCATCGTGGCCGTGCTGGTGCTGGGCAACCGGGTCGACTCGCTCGACCCCGACGCCGGCGAGTCCGCGGATGCCGACCCCTCGGCGAGCCTCGTGTTCGTGCAGGTCGAGGAGCGGGTCGTCTCCGACGAGATCCGCTTCCGGGTCAACGTGTTCGTGGAGGAGGAGGAGCAGAGCCTGCCGGCAGGGCTCTCCGGCGTGGTCACCGACGTCTTCGTCAGCCAGGACACGGCGATCGAGCCCCTGCGGCCCATCCTGGAGATCAACGGCAGGCCGCTGTTCGTCGTCGTCACCCCCTTCGGGTTCTACCGCGACATCCGCTCGGGCGACACCGGCCCCGACGTGGAGGCGCTGCAGGCCCTGCTGAACTCCGCAGGCCACGAGCTGACCGTGGACGGCGACTTCGGGCCGAAGACCCAGGCAGCGCTGGCTTCGTGGTACTCCGATCACGGCTACGACGCCCCCACAGGATCGGCCGACGACCGAGACGTGAGAGCGGCCAGGGACCAGGTCGACCTGGCTCAGCGGGCGGTCGACGAGGCCAAGCGCACCAAGACCGAGCTGACCGCGGAGCAGACCAGGCTCAAGGCCGCCGATCCGCCCGAGACCGAGCGGCTCGCCGAGGTGGAGGCAGCCCTGCGCGCCGCCGATCCGGCCATCAAGGACGCCCAACGAGCCCTCAGGTCCGCCCGCGAGACCCTCGCCGACACCCTCGGCGAGTCGCGGGCGATTCTCCGCCAGAGCGAGTTCTGGGCGCTCGGCGAGCCGCCTCGGCCCTTGACCTCGGTGAGCGTCGAGGTCGGCACGGAGCTCGATCCCGGCGGTCAGCCGCTGGGCACCCGACGGCCCGACCAGCTCAAGCTCCTGGGCTCCGTGGCCTCCAGCGACTCGCTGCTGCTGCAGATCGGCCAGACGGTGGAGGTGTCCGACAACGTCGCTGAACAGACCCACAGCGCCACCATCACGGATCTGCAGTACAGCGAGGGAACCTCGTCCACGGTGACTCTTGCCATGCCGGTGGGCTCGGAGCTGTCCGCGGACCGCTCTTATGGGGTCCGCACCATCGAAGCGGAGGAGTCGGTGCCGTCGACGGCGGTGCCGGTCACCGCTGTCGGCCAGGGGCCGGACGGCGAGTTCTTCGTCATCCTCGAGACCGACGACGGAGCGGTCCAGGTTCCCGTCACGACCGGCGCAAGCGCCCGAGGGTGGGTCGTCGTCGATGACCCCACGGGCCAGGTCGTGCCTGGCAGGCGGGTCGCCGCGGGGATCGGCTCCGAATCGGAGGAGTCGGGCGACGAGGACAGTTGACGCCCAGCCCAGTGGCCTCGACCCTCCAGCGAGCAGCGACCACGCCATGCCGACCATGACCAGCGATGCCGCCATACGACTGCAGGGCGCCTCGCGCTCCTACGGCAGCGGGCCGGTCGTCCACGCACTGCGCCCGACCGACCTGGTGTTCGAGCACGGCAGCTACAGCGCAGTGGTGGGGCCGTCGGGAAGCGGCAAGTCGACGCTGCTGAACCTGATCGGGCTGCTGGACTCGCCGACGACCGGCGAGGTCTACATCCAGGACACGCCGACCGCCTCGCTGTCGACCGGCAGGCGGACCCGGCTGCGGGGCCGCAACATCGGCTTCGTGTTCCAGGCGTTCCATCTGCTCGAAGAGCGCACGGTGCGGGCCAACGTGGAGCTCGGGCTGCTCTACCAGGGCGCCCGCCGGCGCGAGCGCGCTCACCGAGCCGACGAGGTGCTCGAAGCCGTCGGCCTGGCGGACCGCCGCACCGCCTTCGCGCGCACGCTCTCGGGCGGGGAACGCCAGCGCGCCGCGATCGCCCGGGCGCTCGCCGCGGACGCGGAGGTGCTGCTCTGCGACGAGCCCACCGGCAACCTCGACCAGGACACCGGCCGCTCGATCCTGGAACTGCTGCGCGAGCTGCACCGCTCGGGCAAGACGATCGTGGCGGTGACGCACGACCCCACCGTCGCCGCGGAGGCCCAGCGGGTCGTCACCCTGCGTGACGGGGCGGTGCAGTCGTGACCGAGGCTCAGCGATGAGCGAGGCACGGCCGTGAGCAGGTCTTTCGTGTCGCCGCTGGCGCTGACCTGGGAGGCATGGACGTCGATCGCGTCCAACCCGAT
This sequence comes from Acidimicrobiales bacterium, assembly GCA_965214285.1. Lineage (GTDB taxonomy): Bacteria > Actinomycetota > Acidimicrobiia > Acidimicrobiales > Aldehydirespiratoraceae. Next base: position 1,830,664 of record OZ243946.1, on the reverse strand, counting down.
GCGCACCGCGGTCAACCTGCTGGGCACGCTGATCGGCGCCACGGTGTTCGTCGCCACGACCGGTCTCGCCTCGACCCTCGACGGCCAGGTCAGCGACGAGTTCGACCAGATCCAGGCCACCCAGCTCACGATGCGCCTCGAAGGCGGCCTCGACGACGAGATCGACTGGACCCAGCCCGCACGACTCGAGTCGCTCGCCGAGATCGAGGGCGTGGTGGAGGTGGGGACCCTCACCGAGTCGCGCTCGCTCCAGGTCCAGAGGCGGTTCCGCCAGGCGCCCGTGAGCGTCCAGTTCCGCGGCGTCCACCCCGACACGCTGGAGGTCGTCGAGCCGGTGCTGGTGGCGGGCGCCTACTTCAACGCCTTCCACCAGGCATCGGCGGCCCCGGTGGCGCTGCTGCCGCTGTCGGTGGCATCGCAGATCGGGGTGGTGACCCCGGGAGAGCAGATCACCACGGACGACCACTCGATCACCGTCATCGGCATCTTCGACGACGTAGAGAGGCGCAAGGATCTCAGCTTCGACGTCCTGGTTCCGGAGTCCCTCGTCGACTCCCTCGTGTCAAGCGATCACCCGAGCGAGAGGGAGGTGCTCGCCGAGATCCTGATCGGCACCGCCGACGGGATCGCCCCACAGGCACGCCTGGCGCTGGCGCCGGAGTCGCCGTTCTCGATCGTGGCCTCCTCCCCGCCGGACCCGCGCAACTTCCGGCGCCGCATCGAGGGCACCATCCAGGAGCTGACCCTGACCATGAGCATCATCGCCATGGCCATGGGCACCGTCACAATCGCCAACTCCGCCACCGCCTCGGTGTACGCCCGCACGCCCGAGATCGGCCTGCGCTCCGCCATCGGGGCCCCCGCACGGCTGATCTTCGCCCAGCTCCTGCTGGAGACCACCTTCCTGGGCGTGCTCGGCGGGATCCTGGGCACCATGCTCGGCATCGCATCGGTGTACGCCATCGGGGTGTGGCAGGGATGGGCACCGGCGGTCGACCTCGCCTCGGTCACGCTGGTGCTGGCGCTGTCGGCAGCCTCGGGGATGATCGCCGGCACAGGCCCGGCCTGGCGCGCCGTGCGCATCCAACCCGTGGACGCCCTGCGCCGCTGACCCGGCCCGCAGCAAAGCCTTCCCCTGCCCGGGGCTGCAGCCGGGCCAGGTATCCCGGGCGGGCCGCTCTGGCCGTGTGCTACGGTGCCGTGAGCCACTGTGGTTCCGAGACCTTGCTCGGCTTGCGTGGCCCGCTCAGTGAATCCCCGAATCAGGAGCTGCTCGACGGCTAGTCGCCGATCAGCGTCAGCGGAAAGCCGGTGAGCTTCTCGGGGCCGTTGTCGGTCACCAGGTACTGGTCCTCCAGCTTCACGCCCTCGCCGCCGTGGCGGGAACCGACGAAGCACTCGCTGGTGAGCACCATGCCCGGCTCCAGCACGCCGTCGTGGCCCCAGTCGTCCCAGACGTGCGGGAAGTAGATGGCGGGGTACTCGTCGCACTGGCCCACGCCGTGGAACAGCACCGAATAATGCCGGTACTGGTCGATGTCGGGAGACCAGGCCTCGAAGGCGAGCTCGCGGAAGCTGCGGCCCGGCGTCAGCAGCTCGGCGTTGCCGACGATCATGTCGGCGGCCATGCCGAACAGGCTCTGCTGGGCGGGAGACGGCCTGGCGCCGACCACCCAGGTGCGGCTGATGTCGACCATCATCCCGTAGGCGCCCACCATGTCGGTGTCGAAGGCGAACATGTCGCCGGGCTCGATGACCCGCGAGCTGGCCTCCTGCATCCACGGGTTGGTGCGCGGCCCGCTGGCCACTAGCTGGGTCTCCAGCCACTCCCCTCCCCGCTTGATGTTGCCGGCGTGAAGGATCGACCAGGCCTCGATCTCGGTCATGCCCGGACGGATCTGCTCACGCATCTCGGCCATCGCAGCCCCGCAGGCATGGGCCACGCAGCGCATCGCCTTGATCTCATCGGGCGACTTGACGAGCCGCGCCAGCTCCATCACCTCGGTGCCCTCGCCGAGCGTGAACCCGGCCTCTGCGAGCATCCGATACCCGGTGCGGTGGCACTGGTCGACGGCTATGCGGGCGCCGGGGCCGCAGTGCTCGGTCAGCACGTCGATCATCTCCGCGGACCAGCGCCGGGCGTGCTCCAGCAGCCGGCGCCCGCCCAAAAAGAACGTCGAGCCGATCGCCGGGCGCACCTCGTCGATCACCTGGCTGTGCCCGGACAGGAACTCACACTCGCGGTAGTCCCAGACGATCACGTGCCCCGCGGCGGACACGAAGGCGTAGCGGGCGGCGTTGTGCATCACCCAGAGCTGCATGTTGGTCGAGTCGGTGGCGTAGCGAACATTGAGCGGGTCGAACAGGATGATCCCGGCGTAGTCGAGCTCGGCCAGCTTGGCGACGATGCGCCCCAGGCGGTAGCGGCGCATGGCCGCCAGGTCGGGCAGCTCCAGGCCGTCCGCGACCCACTGGGCGGTGAGCGCCTCGCCGGGGCCGAGCACGTGACGGTGGCCCTCGCCGGCCGCGGCCGCAGCCTCGGGGGTGCCGTCGAGGACAGCAGCCACGGCCGGGTTCGTCACGCCGGTCACGCCGGTCTCGGCAGGCTCGCGGCGGCCTCGCCCGTCAGGCCGGCCTCGCCCGGCGCCGTCATGATCGCATCCGCTCGCCGTCGGGGTCCCACAGACAGCCCTCCACCAGGGCTGCTTCCCTGCGCTCGCCGACGATCTCGATCTCAAAGCGGCCGTCGGACGCGGCCAGATCCGCGGGTACGTAGCCCAGCGCCACCGACGCCTCGCTGTGGTGGGCGTAGCCGCCGGAGGTGACCCAGCCGACGACCATGCCGTCGAGCCAGACAGGCTCGTCGCCGATCACGTCGAAGCCGGCGGGGCCGGGCTCGCAGTCCAGCGTGAAGGTCACCAGCCGCAGCGAGCCGCCCGCGCCGCCGTCGCCGTGGGTGGCAGCGAGGGCGTCGCGGCCGACGAAGTCCTTCTCCATGCGCACGAAGCGCTCCAGCCCGGCCTCGAACGGGTCGTAGATGGGCCGGTACTCGCGTGCCCAGGAGCCGAAGCTCTTTTCGAGGCGCAGCGAGTTCAGGGCGTGCAGCCCGAACAGCTCCAGGCCCAGGTCGCTGCCGGCCTGGCGCAGCGTCTCGAACACGTAGCGCTGGTAGCGCGCCGGCATCCAGAACTCGTAGCCGAGGTCGCCGGTGAAGGTGAGCCGGCCGCACAGCACCGGCGCCATGCCGATGTTGATCTCGGCGAAGGCCATGAAGCGCATCCCGGCGGGCGACACGTCGGCGTCGGTCACCTTCTCCAGCAGCGCCCGCGAGTTGGGCCCGGCTATCGACAAGCCGCACAGCTCCGCGCCCAGCGTCTCGAAGCGAACCGAGCCGTCGTCGGGCAGCCACGAGTCGAACCAGCGCTCGTAGTAGCGCTCGGCCACGCCGGAGCCGAAGACGACGAAGGTCTCGCCGTGGCGCACGTTGGCGGTGGCGCCTCCGGTGAGAGCCGACGGCGGGCCCTCGGCCTCGCCGGTCGCAGCGCCCAGAGCGGCCACGGTGAGGTCGCCCGTCAGCCTGCCGGACTCGTTGGTCATCGGGGTGAGCGCCATGCGGCCCGCTATCGGCACCCGCCCGGCGAGCACCCGGTCCAAAAACGCCCTGGCCCCCGGGCCCGAGAAGCGGAACTTGCAGAAGCCGGTGGTCTCGATCATGCCGACGGCGGCGCGCACGGCCAGGGTCTCGGCGCGCACCCGCTCCCAGGCGTTGGAGCGCCCGAACGTGACCTGCTCGGTCGGCTCCAGCCCCGGCGCCTGGAACCACAGGGCCGACTCCAGCCCGAAGCTGTCGCCGAACACTGCGTTGTGGGACGTCAGGCGGTCGTGTATCGGCGAGGTCTGCACGAAGCGGCCCTCGGGCAGGAACTCGTTGGGGAACGTGATCCGGAAGCGCCGCCCGTAGTTCTCGCGCACCTTGGCGTCGGTGTAGGCCATGGTGGCGTAGTCGCCGTAGCGGGCGATGTCCATGGCCCAGATGTCGTGGCCGGGGTCGCCGTCGACGATCCAGTTGGCCAGCGCCAGCCCTACCCCGCCGCCCTGCGACAGCCCGGCCATCACCGCGCACGCCGACCAGTAGCCCCGCAGGCCCCGCACCGGGCCCAGCAGCGGGTTGCCGTCGGGGGCGAACGTGAACGGCCCGTTGACCACCGTCTTGATCCCCGCCTCGGCGAACGGCGGGAAGTGGCGGAAGCCGGTCTCCAGCGAGTCGGCTATGCGATCCAGGTCCGGGGCGAGCAGGCGCTTGTCGAAGTCCCAGGGGGTGCGCCTCGGCGACCAGGGCCGGCCTGCGGCCTCGTAGGTGCCCAGCAGCATCCCGTTGCCCTCCTGGCGGGTGTAGATCTCGCCGCCGAAGTCGATGGTGTGAACCATCTGGCGGCCCAGGCGGCGGCTGTGCTCGGTGACCTCGGGGATCTCGTCGGTGAGCAGGTACATGTGCTCCATGGCCAACAGCGGCAGCTCCAGGCCGACCATGCGGCCCACCTCGCGTGCCCACAGGCCGCCCGCGTTGACCACGTGCTCGCAGTGGACCGTGCCGGCGGGCTCGCCGTTGGCGGTGTCGTAGACGCTGAGATCCCAGCCGCCGTCGGGCGCGCGCTCGATGGCGCGCACCCAGCGGTTGCGGTACACCTCGGTGCCTAGCCGGCGGGCGCAGGCCGCATAGGCATGGGTGATCTGGCTGGGGTCGAGATGGCCCTCGTTGGCGTCCCACATGGCGCCCACGAAGTAGCGCTCGTCGAGCAGCGGCATCATCTCCTTGGCCTCGGCGACGCTGATCAGCTCGGTCTCCATGCCCAGGTAGCGGCCCCGTGCGTGGCTCATCTTGAGCCAGTCCATGCGCTCGGGCGTGTCGGCGAGCATCACCCCGCCGGTGATGTGCATGGAGGCGTCGATGCCGGACTCCTCCTCGAGTTGGCGGTACAGGCCGATTGTGTACTGCTGCAGCTTGGCCACGTTGGGGTCGCCGTTGAGGGTGTGCATGCCGCCAGCGGAGTGCCAGGTCGAGCCAGCCGTGAGCTCGCGGCGCTCCAGCAGCATCACGTCGGTCCAGCCGGCCTTGGCGAGGTGGTACAGCACCGACGCGCCGACCACGCCCCCGCCGACGACGACGACCCGGGCCTGGGTCTTCACCGGCGCTTCCTCACGGGCGTGCCTTCACGGGCTCGGGCGGGCGACGGGCTGGGCATCACGGTCGACGGGCGCACTTCACCGGCTCGGGCAGTCGACGGCGGGCGGCGACGGGTTCGCCCCGCTGCCCAGGCGGGACGCCTCGCTGCCGTCGTCGCCTGGCGGGATCCTCAGCCCGTCCTGAGCGGTCAGCGACTCGGCGGTGAGGCAGTCGGCCAGCATGTTGTGGAAGCGGTGCAGCGGCTCCTCGAACCGCGGCGCCAGCGGGCCGGGGGGCACCCGGCCCAGGGCCAGGCCCCGCTGGGCGCGTTCGCAGATGTCGATGTCCTCGTCGTTGACGTCGAGCCAGAACCTGCGCGTGACGGCCATGTCGTCGCTGCTCAGCGCCGGGGTCGACGGCGGCAGCAGGAACGTGCAGTGCTCGCGGGTGGCGCCGGCGGCGAGCGGCTCAAGGCGGATCACGAAGGCGTGGCTGGGCAGCACCGCCAACAGGGCGTTGGGGTACACGGCCACGAACCGGCCGCTCACGAGATCGGAGTCGTCGAGCCCCGCCGCGGGGGCCAGCAGCAGCCAGTCGTCTCGCTCGTCGCCGGACACTGGCGTGGTGGTCTGGCCGCAGTACATGCCCGGACCCTGGTAGCGGTAGTGGTCGCGCACCCGGCTCACCTTGGCGAGCTCGGGATGCACCCAGGGCAGGTGGTAGTACTCGGCGAAGTTCTCCGAGATCAGCTTCCAGTTGGCGGCCACGTCCACGGCTGCGCTCTCCTGGATGCGCCAGCGCTCGAAGCCGTACCCGGCCATGCGCGTGGGCAGGTCGCCCAGCCATTCGCCCAGGGGCATGGTCCGCGGGTCGGCGCAGGCGAACAGCAGGGCGCCCCAGGTCGCCACCCGCACCTCCAGCAGCGAGTGCTCGGCCATGTCGAAGACGCTGCGGGGGATCTCGTCGAACCGCGGGACGGAGACCAGGGCGCCGTCGCTGCGGTAGCCCCAGCGGTGATACGGGCAGCGGATCGTGCCTGCGATGTCGCAGTCGGCGTCGGCCAGCTCGGTGCCGCGGTGCCGACACGAGTTGCGAAAGCCCCGCAGCACGCCGTCGTCGCCGCGGGTGACCAGGATCGACCTGGCGCCGAGCCTGCGCACCAGCAGCCGGCCCGGCTCGGCGACCTCCGAGGCCATGCCGACCATCACCCAGCCGCGCTCGAAGACCCGCTGCTGCTCCAGCGCGAAGAACTGCTCGTCTGCGTAGCAGGCCGGGTCGAGCCCTGTGGCCTCGCGCAGCGGGGCGCGGCTGGCGGCCCAGGTGTCGTCGCCGGTCCAGTCGACGGCGCTGCTCACGGCGTGCGTCTCCCGCAGTGGCTCATGGCGTGCAGCTCACTCTGTAGCGCACGGCTGCGGCTCGCGGGACGGGGCCGAAGGGCCGGTGCACGGGCTGGGTGACGGTGCGGCGCACGGGCAGACTCCCGGGTCGGCGTCTCTGAGTTCGCAAGACACTATTCGGCCTTCGGCTCACGGCAGTGATCCATCGGAGGCTCCGCTCAGAGCCCCATCGGAGGCTGCGCTCAGAAGTCGGTCTCGACGCCTCCCTCGGCGATGCGCCTGTCCACGAAATCGTCGAGCTCGGCGGCGACCTCGTCTGCGATAGGCGGCGGCTCGTAGCTGCCGAGCAGCTCGCGGGCCACCCGCTCGGCGTGGTCCAGCGACGTGGGCCGCCCGGCCTCGTCCCAGGTCTCGAAGTTGCGCCAGTCCGAGATCATCGGCCGGTAGAAGGCGTCGCGGTAGCGGTCCTGGGTGTGGCTGGTGCCGAAGTGGTGGCCGCCCGGCCCGACCTCGGCGATGGCGTCCACGGCCAGGGCGTCGTCGTCCACGGCGAGCGGCTCTAGGAAGGCGGCGGCCATCTGCAGCAGGTCGGCGTCGAGCACCATCTTCTCGGGCGAGGCGTGCAGGCCGCCCTCCATCCAGCCTGCGCCGTGGAACACGATGTTGGCGCCGCCCATCAGCGCCCCCCAGAGGGCGAAAGTGCTCTCGTATCCCGCCTGGGCGTCCACGGCGTTGGCGGCGCACACGTTGGAGGACCGGTACGGCAGGCCGTAGCGCCGTGCGAGCTGGCCCCCGAGCATGGCCGCCTTCATGTACTCGGGCGTGCCGAAGGCGGGGGCGCCCGACTGCATGTCGACATTGGACGTGAAGCCGCCGTAGACCACCGGCGCGCCACGGCGCACGAGCTGGGTGAAGGCGATCCCGCCGAGCGCCTCGGCGTTCTGTTGCACCACGGCGCCGGGGATCGTGACCGGCGCCATCGCCCCGGCCAGGGTGAACGGGGTCAGGATGACGACCTGGTTGCGCGCCGAGTACTGGATGATCCCCTCGAGCATCGGCGTGTCGAGGCGCAGCGGCGACGACACGTTGATGACGGTGTGGACGATCGGGTGGCTGTCGAGGTCTTCGGGGCTCAGGCCGCGGCGGATGCGCGCCATCTCCAGGCAGTCGAGGTTGCGCATGCGTCCGAGGCTGTAGACGTTGAGGGCCTTGCTGGTGAGGGTGAGGATGTCGCGGGTGGCCTCCAGGTGGCGGACCGACGGGTGGATGTCGGTCGGCTCGACCGGGTAGCCGCCGTTGGCCTGCACCACGTTGAGCTGCTCGCTGAGCTTCAGCAGCATGCGGAAGTCGTCTCGGTTGCCGCTGCGCCGCCCGTCTTGGCGGTCGCTGCAGTTGGGGGCGCTGGCCACGGCTGTGAACACCACGTTGTCGCCGCCCACGGCGAGGTCGTGGCGGGGGTCCGGTGCGTGCATCGTGAACTCGCCGGGCGCGGATGCGATCAGCTCCAGGATCAGCTCCGGCTCGATGCGCACCCGCTGGTCGTCGACTCTGGCGCCGGCGTCGGCCCAGAGCCGCAGCGCCTCGGGATGCAAGAAGTCCATGCCGGTAGTGCGCAGCACCTCAAGCGACGCCGCGTGGATCGCCTCGAGCTCGTCGTCGGAGACCACCCTGGTCGGCTCGAAGCCGCGCCTGTGGAGCCGCCACGGAGGCTGGGTCGGGCCGGCTGGCGCGGCGGGTCGCCTGGTGCGGCGGCGGGGCCGTCGGGCGGGTTCGCCGGGGCGCTCGGGCGGCTCGGTCACGTCTGCGGGGCGCCCGGGCCTGAGCGCAGCGAGTCGATGAGTGCCTGCACGTGGGGCATGAAGTAGCCGCGGTAGCGGTCCTGCACCTCGGCGAGCCGCCAGTCGGCGCCGGTGACCTGGCCGCGGCACGATGGGGTCCCGCAGTCGCAGTCGAGCCGATAGGGCTTGGTGCGGGCCAGGGCGTAGTCGTGGCACAGCTCCTCGCCAGCGGCGATGTCGCGCATCGCCACGTAGACCACGTTGCCCGCGAAGCCCACGTTGGCCTCACAGGAATGGTTCATGTGAACGACCATGGTCTCGTACTCGTCCGCGCTGCGAGGCGACAGGAACAGCTCGTCGTCGATCTGCAGCGAGTAGTCGCCGATCTCGGCGGTGAGCCGCTGCGCCTCGTCGAAGCCGACGACGTGGCCGACCTTCACGGCCACCCGCTCGTCGCGCTCGATGGGCTCCGCGGCGAACGCCGCTCGTCCGCCGAAGCGGCTCCGACGCAGCTCGACCTTCGGCGAGCGCCACACTCTCACCGCTTGCTCAGCCTCGGCACGCTCCACGCCAGAAGCATGCCACCGCCGAGGGCCCGTCTCCGCACCCGCAAGCCATCGGCTAGCGCCGGCGGTGGGCCGGCTTGCTCGGCCGGCGTCGGCTCGCGACAGGGCCTTGCCGCCTGTGCTGATCCCCTGGATTGCGCTGCTACCTGTCAGACTGCGCCGGTGACCGCCAGCGCCGGCACCGCAGCCGACACCCCAGCCGACACCGCCCGCATTCACGCCCGCACGCGCTGGGTGCTGATCGGCTCGGTGCTGCCCGCCGGGATGGGGATGGCGGCGGGCTTCGCGGCCTCCAGCCTGGCCGCCAAGGACATCACCGACAACGACGCCCTGTCGACCCTGGCGGCCACCATGATCGCCATCGGCGCAGCGATCGCAGCCGTGCCGCTGGGCCGCTACATGGCCCGCCACGGGCGCAGGCCGGGCCTGTTCGGCGCCTGGGTGGTGGGCGGCTTCGGCGCGCTCTGCGCTTTCCTGGCCGTGGTCTGGGGCATCTACCCGCTGCTGCTGGTGGGCGTGGTGGGCATCGGCGTGGGCCAGGCCGCCAATCTCGCTGCCCGCTACGCGGCGGCGGACCTCGCCGAGCCGCACAACCGCGGCCGCGACATCGGCATCGTGGTCTGGGCGAGCTCGATCGGCGCGGTGCTCGGCCCCACCGTGGCCCTCGACGGCACCGGCCGCGTGGCTCGTTGGCTGGGGCTCGACGAGCTGGCCGGGCCTTACCTGATGGGCATCGTGGTGTTCGCCGCGGCTTCGGCCTTCGTCCATTGGCGGCTGCGGCCCGATCCGCTGATCCTGGCACAGCAGCGCGTTGGGGAGCCGGCCGGGGACACCGCGACGGGCCAGGCCGCGCAAGACGCGCCTGGCGGCCGGGCCGGGCCGTCGCTTCGGGAGTCGTTCGCCAAGCTGGCGGGCTACCCGCCTGCCGCTGTGGCCGTGTTCGCCATGGCGCTGGGCCAGGCGGTGATGGTGGCGATCATGACGGTCACGCCGCTGCACATGGACGACGGCAACCACGAGGTGCGGGTCATCGGCTACGTGATCTCGCTGCACATCGTGGGCATGTTCATGCTCGCGCCGCTGGTGGGCTGGGTGGTCGACAGGCTCCCGCCCGGGGTGATGGTGGCGGCCGCTGGGGTGACGCTGTTCGTCGGCGGCGAGATGGCATCGCACACCGACCCCGAGGACAGCGCCGGCGTGTTCGTCGGGCTGTTCCTGGTGGGGCTGGGCTGGTCGATCGCCACCCTGTCGGGCTCGGCGCTGCTCATCGCTTCGTTCGGCGTTGAGTCGCGCGCCTCGGTTCAAGGCGCCGCGGACTTCACGATGGTAATGGCGGGCGCTGTGGCGGGGCTGATGTCGGGCGTGATCGTGGAGGCCTGGGACTACCACTTCCTGAGCCATTGGGCCGGCGTCTCGGCCCTGTCGCTGCTGGCAGCGGGCCTGTACCCGCTGATCTCACGCAGCGGGGCGCGCCTGCGCCCCACCTGAGCCGGCTTCACAGCCGGGCCCGCCCGCCCTCGACCGTCATCGAGCATCCACTGGCCTCTGCGATCGGCACCATCTCGAACTCCATTAGAAATGTTGGTCAGAGTGGATTCACCAGCCATCGCTTTGCCGCTTCCTCGAATGGCACGATGTCGAACTCACCGGATACGTATTCGAGACCGACATCATCTGAGAATACCACGACCATTACAGTGTCGATGCCCTCGAATCGCCTTACTGCCAACCGTTGATCAGGCTCATTGTCCCTGACCGTATACTCGCACACCGCAATCTGCAACTCGGGGTCCACCACCTCGCAGGCAGTCGCGTTAACGGGTTCCGCCGAATCGATCCGAGCCGCCCGTTTCAAGTCAAGAGAGACTTCGGCTCTGCCACGTGCCGTGCCTTTCCCCCACGTCTCAATGTCGTTTACAAGTGATCCGCCTGTGGATAGCTCGCGAATCACATCCGGGTCATAGGAGACCGACACGTTGGACCTGTAGGTGTAGTTGTTAGGCGAGTCGAGAACGAAGAACTCCCATGTCTTGCGGAATCTCTCGTCCCGCGGGACCAACACGCTCGCCGTCGACAGATCCGCATTCTCACGAGACGACTTAGTGTAGGGACGAGTGTCCGGGTCTATGTCCCCGCAAGCCACACCAGCGGCGAGCACGGCCACGAGAAACGCAAGCCCCAAGCAGCGTCTCACCGATACCCCCATCGTTCACCAGCCGCTTGGGTGGCGTCGGGTGGCGAACCGTCCGGGCAATTCGGCAGTTTCTGCTTCAGAACCCCGGCCGTCATAAGCAGTCATCGAGCGTCGACCAGCCACTTCTCCCTGGCCTCCTCGATAGGCACAATCTCGAACTCCCCGAAGAGGTACTCCAGGGAGGCCTTGTTTGAGGTGGCAGCGATCATCACCGTCCCGATCTCGTCGAAGCGCCGCACAGCAGTGATCGTCGGATCAAAGGATACAGGAGGACCGCCGTAATCGCAGCGCACAATCCGCAACTCGGCATCCCACCATCTGCACTTGTCCGAACTATCCGGATCAGCCGAGTCTCTCAGGGCCGACTCGTGCAATTCCAACCCAATGTCCCGTACACCATGCACGGAGCCGCCCGACCAGTTGTCGACGTCGTTGACGAGGTAGCCATAGGCCATCAGCTTGCGATCCGGCACAACACCTTCGACAGAGTTGGCGTTGGCGCTGTAGGTGTAGTTGTCCGGAGAATCGAGCACATGGAAGTCCCAAGTCTCCCTGAAGCGCTCGTCTATGGGCACCAGCACATCTGCGACCGATTGCTCTGCGTTCAGCCGAGCCGTCCCGTTCATCTCCTCAGCCGTTGGAGGATGCGACAAGCCGATCCCTGAGAACGCAAACGCGACGGCACCGACGACCAGCAATCCCAGCCCGCCAACGAGCCAGCCCGCGGGGCGACTGAGGAAGTCCTTCAGATTGGATTCGCCAGCCACCGCTTCGCGGCCTCCTCGAACGGCACGATGTCGAATTCACCGGACAGGTAATCTATGGCCACATAATGCCCAGTCTCCACCACAATGACAGTGTCAATGTCGTCGAATCGCCGTACCGCCACCGGAGAGTACGGTCCATCGCTTCTGGCCCCATACCTGCACGTCGTGATCTGCAATTCAGCATCCACAACCTTACAGGCGCTCGCGTTCACGGGATCCACTGAGTCCATCCAAGCTGCACGCTGCACGTCAACAGAGACTTCCGACCTGCCGCGATCCGTTCTCCTCCCCCACGCCGCGCTGTCGTTTACCATGATTCCGCCCGTGGAGAGTTCACGGTTTACGTCCGGATTATAGGAGACCGACGAGTTGGAGCTGTAGGAATAGTTGTTGGGTGAGTCGAGAACATGGAACTTCCACGTCTTGCGGAATCGCTCATCCCGCGGGACCAACACACTCGCCGTCGACAGATCCGCGTTATCGCGAGACGACTTTGCGTAAGGCCGCGTGTCAGGGTCTATGTCAGCGCAAGCCGCGCCAGCGACGAGCGCCGCCGCCAGAAGCCCGAGCGCCAACCACCGCCTCACTCGACAGTCCCTGCCTTACCAGCCGCTTGGCCCTGAGATACTCCACCCGTTGTACGCCCAGTACCCGAGCGCACGGACGCCGGCATAGTAGACATTCCTGACCCTACGGCAGGCGCGACGGGAGACGAAATTGTACCACGGCCAATCGTGATTGCAGGAAGCACTCATATTGCGCCAGAACTCATTGTCGCAACCAAGACGCGAGGCCCAGTGTCCTCCGTAGCAGCCATCGTGGTGATCGCAGGCATGCCCAAAATGAAAGACACCTCTGATACTGTCTGGCACCTTCGTGCAGCCATTCACCCCCCAACCCCAACGGCCTGCGTGCTTGTACTCTCTATCTTCCTGATCCCACACGTCTGATGGTCTGTCATTTCCGCTGTGAGAGTCGGCCCATCGATCCGTATGCGCATTCGATCCCGAGGGAACGTACAGCAGTGTCAAGATCGCGAGGATCAGGAGAATGCTACGGTTTCTTCTAGTTGTGGTCATTGGGTTCCCTTTCTTCGAGGATGGCCAGGATATGGCCTTCGTTGGCTTGGATGAATTCGAACTCGTGGCGTCGGCTGATCTCGGAGAAACCCGCCGCCAGGTCTTGGCTGCAGTGCCAGTCTGCGACGGCGACCTCGATCTCTTGGGTCCTGAGCTCGTCGATCTGGGCGTCAACGGCTGGCGCGGCGGAGGCGAGGTTCATCTCCAACGCATGGGCCACGATCAGATCCGACTGCTCTCGGATATCAGCCCAGGGGTCATCTGGCAGCTCGTAGTCGTAGCCTTCGGATGCCATGCACTCGGACCAGCCTCTTTCGAGCTCGACGAGTGCGGGATCGGCCGCGATCCCTGCCTGAAACTCGGCAAAGGCATCGCTGAAGAGCATCTCCGTCGCTAGTGGGCCGGGAACATCGGCATCTTCGAGATAGGCCTCAAAGAGACAGCCCTCAGAGGCAAGCGCCTGGAGGTCGCCTTGTGAAATGGCGGACCCGCCTTCCGCATCCGCGGATTCGGCGTCGGCGGTGAGAGCTTCGAGGTCTGACATGGAGAAGCCGTTGAGTGCCCGCTCGTACTCGCTCAGCTCGGCCTCGGACAAGCCAGCACGGATCTGGTCGTTGGGGTCCGCCGCAGGGCCGGCATCGCCGCCCGCTGCGGCCAGCTCGTGCTCGATCGAGTCGGCAATGCCGTAGCCGGCCTGCTGGACCTGCGTGAGTGGCGGCAGATCCAAGGGGTTGCCAGACTGCGGCATGGCCGGCTCAGCCAGGTCGGTCACGGGCACGTAGACGAACCCCCTCTCGGCCATGCACTCCTCTAGCACCAGCTGCGCACGCAGCTCCGTCTCGGCGAAGTCGTCCTCGCCGATCTCGATGCCCAGCAGGGCGCTCAGCGGCGAGATCAGGGACTCGTCGTCGAACAACTCGGCGATCCTCGGATCGAGATCTGATGCGCTCACGATCTCATCGTCGCTGCCGCTCGCGTTCTCGTCGCCACTCGCCCACAGTAACCCAGCCACGACAGCCACTGCAACTCCTGTGAGCCATACAGCGACGACCGTCGCCTTGGGCCGCGAGGTGCTCGGCACAGCCGAGCCGGAGTCAGACACAGCACGAACCTAGCCGCCGGTGAGCGGCGCCACGAAGTAGATCACCGTGTCGGCGTCCACGGCCAGGTACTCGGGCTCGGCGTGGATCTCGCCGTCGATGCCCGCCGAGGCGCCGTGGCGCAGCAGATCGCCGAGCCCCGGGAAGCGGGCGTCGAGATCGTCGATCACCTGGCCCACCGTGGCGCCCGTCGCCTGCACCACGGCCTCTCCTGCGGTGAACACCCGGTGATCGCTCATCAGGTGAACCGTGGCCATGGCAGCGACGCTACCCGGCTGCGTCGATGGCCGCGAGCACTTTCGGCGGCGACATCGGCAGCGACGTCAGGCGCACCCCGGTCGCCCGGTTGATGGCGTTGGCGATCGTGGCCATGGGAGGCACGATGCCGGTCTCGCCCACGCCGCGCACGCCGTAGGGATGCGCCGGGTTGGGCACCTCAACGATGATCGTCTCGATCATCGGCAGGTCAGAGGCCACCGGGATCCGGTAGTCGAGGAACGAGGCGTTGTCGAGGGCACCGTCTTCGGTGAAGACGTATTCCTCATTCAGCGCCCAGCCGATGCCCTGGGCGGTGCCGCCCTGCAGCTGGCCCTCCACGTAGCTGGGGTGGATGGCCGTACCGGCGTCCTGCACGGCGGTGTAGCGCAGCACGTCGACCTCGCCGGTCTCGGCGTCCACGGCCACGTCCGCGCAGTGGACCGCGAACGAAGGACCCGCGCCGGCGGCGTTCAGCGACGCCGTGGCCGTCAGCGGCCCCCCGGTGCGCTTCGCCTGGGCGGTGATGGCCGCCAGCGGCAGCGGGTCCTTGCCCTCGGCCCTGGCCTCGCCGTCGACCCAGTCCACCTCGTCGAGCTCGACGCCCATGATCGACGCCGCTCGCTCTCGGAGCTGGCCGATCATGTCCTGGCAAGCCTCGACCACCGCCTTGCCGGTGGCGAACGTGGCACGCGAGCCCTCGGTCACGTCGGTGAAGCCCACGGCCTCGGTGTCGGCCACGACCGGGGTGATCGCATACACGTCGATCCCCAGGGTCTCGGCTGCCATCAGCGCCATCGAGGCACGCGAGCCGCCGATGTCAGGCGAGCCGGTGATCACAGTGGCGGTGCCGTCCTCGTTGAGGTTGACGGTGGCGCTGGACTCCTCGCCGATGTTGAACCAGAAGCCCACGGCCAGGCCACGGGCGGCACCGTCTGGCACCTCGGAGCGGTAGTGGTCGCTGTCTCGCATCGCCTCCAGGCACTCGACCAGGCCGATCCTGGGATGGGGCATGCCCATGGCGGTGAGGTCGCCCTCCACGGCGGCGTTGCGCAGGCGCAGCTCGATCGAGTCGATGTCGAGTCGCTGGGAGATCTCGTCGATCACCGACTCGATCCCGAATGCCGCGTGCGGCGCCGACGGCGCACGGTAGGCCGCCGTCTTGGGGGTGTTGGTGAGCGCCCCGTAGCTCTCGAGCTTGAGGCTGGGGAACTTGTAGGAGGCGACCGACATCGCCCCGATCATCCCGGTGAAGTCGCCGAAGCCGCCGATCCCGTAGGCCAGCCAGCCGTCGATGGCGCTGAGCTCGCCTTCGGCGGTGGCGCCGATCCTGACGCGCACCTTGGCGCTCGGGGCGGGGCCGGTGGCGCGCAGCACCTCCTCGCGTGACATCACGATCTTGACGGGCCGGCCCGCCTTCTCCGAGAGCCGTACCGCCACCGGCTCCAGGTAGACGGTGGTCTTGCCGCCGAAGCCGCCGCCGATCTCCGCGGGCACCACCTTCACGCGGGACTTGTCCCAGCCGAGCACGTCCGCGGTGATGGCGCGCACCCGGAAGTGGCCCTGCGACGAGCACCACACGCTGGAGCGGCCGTCGGGCCCGGTGTCGGCCACGCAGGCGTGGGGCTCGATGTAGCCCTGATGCACGTGGGCGCAGTCGAACTCGCGCTCCACGACCACGTCGGCCGCGGCCATCGCCTCCTCCACGTCGCCTCGCTCCAGGGCGGTGATCGTGGACAGGTTCGACGGGTCGCCGGGCGGCTGGAACTTGGTCTGGTTGTTGTGGTTGGCCAGCGGGGCACCGTCGGCCATCGACTCGTCGATGCTGAGCACCGCGGGCAGCAGCTCGTATTGCACTTCGATGGCTGCCGCGGCCGCCTCGGCCTCGGCCTTGCTGGTCGCCGCCACCGCCGCCAGCGGGTGGCCGTTGTAGAACACGGTGTCGCGGGCCATCACGTTGACCGACACGTCGAACTCGGGATGGGTCGCGTCGAGCATCGGGAAGTCGTCGCCGGTGACCACCGCACGCACGCCGGGCATGGCCTCAGCGGCGGAGGTGTCGACCGACACGATGCGGGCGTGGGCGTGCGGCGAGCGCAGGAACGCCCCGTGCAGCTGCCCGGGCAGGCTCAGGTCCGCGGCGAAGCGGGCCTTGCCGATGACCTTGTCGTAGCCGTCGTGGCGGATCGGCCGGGTGCCCACGTACTTGTATGCGGGCTTGCGGTCCTCGGCGGTCTCGGGACGGGATTCGGTGATGGCCATTGTCAGGCTCCTTTCAGCGCCACGGCCGCTTCCTGCACGGAGCGGACGATCTTGTCGTAGCCGGTGCAGCGGCAGAGGTTGCCCGCCAGCGCGTAGCGGATCTCGGTCTCGGTGGGGTCGGGGTTGTCGTCCAGCAGCGCCTTGGCCGTCATCAGGAAGCCGGGGGTGCACACCCCGCACTGCAGCGCAGCGCCCTCGAGGAAGGCCTGCTGCAGCGGATGGAGGCTGTCGACGCCGGCCAGGCCCTCCACGGTGGCGATGACGCGGCCCTGCGCCTCGGGGGCGAACATCAGGCACGAGCAGTTGACCTTGCCGTCGACGAGCACTGTGCAGGCGCCACAGTCGCCGGTGCCGCAGCCCTCCTTGGCCCCGGTGAGGCCGAGCTCGTCTCGCAGGGCGTCGAGCAGCGAGGTGGAGTCGTCGCAGAGGAAGTCGACGTCGTCGCCGTTGACGGTGCAGGAAACGTGGGTTCTGTGCATGTTCAGGCTCTCTGTTGGGCTCGTGTCGCCGCGATCGCCGCGGCGCGCTTGGCGAGCACGCCCGCCACCTTGGTGCGGTAGGCGATCGTGCCGCGCTTGTCGTCTATCGGGTCACAGGCCGCCGATGCGGCTGCGGACACGGCGGCGAGGGTGTCGTCGTCGAGCGGTCCGTCGTGGCCGTTGTCGGCGGTGCCGGTGAGGGTCGCTCCGACGAGGGCGGCCTCGGCGTCGGGCACCCGCACCGCTGTGGGCGCCACCGCCCCGAGCACCACGCGGGCGTCGCTCACGGTGTCGCCGTCGAGGCTGAGCCGCACCGCGGCGCCGACCACGGCGATGTCCATCTCGGTGCGGGGGATCAGCCGCAGGTAGGCGTCGCCGGTGGCGGGCGGCGGGTCGTCGATGCGGAGCTCGATCACGAACTCGTCGTCGTCGAGGGAGGTCTGGCCGGGGCCGGTCACCACTTCGGCCACCGGTATGGTGCGCTCGCCGTCGTGCGAGGCGATCACCGCCTGCGCCTGCGAGGCGATCAGGGCGGGCACCGAGTCCGCCGCGGGCGAGGCGTTGCACAGGTTGCCGCCGAGGCTGCAGCGGTTCTGGATCTGGTCCGAGCCGATCAGGCCTGCGCCTTCGGAGATGCCGGGGAAGGCGGCGCTGAACTCTGCGTGGGCTGTGAGGTCGGCTGTGGGCACGGCGGCGCCGATCACCCAGCAGCCGTCGGCGTGGGAGACGGCCATGAGCCGCTCGACGTGCTTGAGGTCGACCAGCATCGAGGGCTGGGGGCGGCCGGCGCGCATCTGGGGGACGAGGTCGGTCGCTCCGGCGAACACCCGCGAGTCGGGGTTGTCGGCGAGCAGCGCACGGGCCTCGTCCACGGTGGTGGGTGCCGCGTATTTCATCTGGTGCTCCGGGTCGGGTTCGAGGGCAGTCGTCTGGCGACGGCGAAGATCATGCCACGCCGCGCCGCGAATCACGCATTCGGCGCAGCGTCCTCGTGCCGCCGTGGCGCCATGCCCCTTGCAACCCCTTGGCGTAACCCCTTGGCCCAATGCCATGGGGCCGACCCCCGTGCCCTGGGCCGAGCCCGCCGGAGCCGGCGCAGAATCGGGCGCTGCGCGGCACCCTCGGGATCTAGCATCGGGCTCGTGGACTTCTCCCTGGACGCCGACCACGCCCTCATCGTTGAGGCGGTCGACTCGGTGTGCGCCCGCTTCGACGACGACTACTGGCGCGCCAAGGACGCCGGCCACGAGTTCCCCTGGGAGTTCTACCGGGCCATGGCCGACGGCGGCTGGGTGGGCATCGCCATCCCCGAGGCCTACGGCGGCGGCGGGCGGGGCATCGCCGAGGGCGCCCTGGTGCTGAACCGGGTGGCCGCCTCGGGGGCCGCCATGAACGGCTCCAGCGCCCTGCACCTGACGATGTTCGGGCTCAATCCGGTGGTGCGCTTCGGCAACGACCGGCTCAAGGAGGCGTTCCTGCCGCGGGCCGCGGCCGGCGACCTGCACGTGGCGTTCGGGGTGACCGAGCCCGACGCCGGCACCGACACCAGCCGCATCGCCACCCGCGCCGTCGGCGACGGCATGGGCGGCTGGATCGTCAACGGGCGCAAGATCTGGACCACCAAGGCCCTGGAGTCCGAGGTGTGCCTGCTGCTGGCCCGCACCGACGGCGAGCCTGGGCAGTTCAACGGGCTCAGCCTGTTCCTGGTCGACCTCGATCCCGAGCACTGCGACATCTCGGCGATCCCCAAGCTGGGCCGCAACGCCGTGGCGTCGTGCGAGGTGGCCTACGACGACCTGCCCGTGGAGGGCTGGCGCCTGGTCGGCGAGCGGGGGCGCGGCTTCCACCACATCCTGCACGGCCTCAACCCCGAGCGCATCCTGCTGGCGGGCATGGCCTGCGGGATCGGCGAGGCGGCGCTGCGCCGGGCCGTGGCGTACGCCGGCGAACGGGAGGTGTTCGGGCGGCTGATCGGCGCCAACCAGGCGGTGTCGCATCCGCTGGCCAAGGCCCACATGGACCTCAGCGCCGCCATGACGATGATGATGCGCGCCGCCTGGCTCTACGACAACGACCACGAGTGCGGCGAGCTGGCCAACACCGCCAAGTACCTGGCAGCCGAGGCGTGCTTCTTCGCGGCGGATCAGGCGATGCAGACCCACGGCGGGCTCGGCTACGCCAGCGAGTACCACGTGGAGCGCTACTGGCGCGAGGCGCGCCTGCTGCGGATCGCCCCGGTGACCCAGGAGATGACCCTCAACTTCATCGCCCAGAACGTGCTGGGCCTGCCCCGGAGCTACTGATGCGACTTTCGCTCAGGCCGCTGCTGGTTCTGGTCGTGGTCTTGGCGGTTGCGTCGTGTGCCGGGCCGGCTCAGGATGCTGAGAGTCCTCCGGATTCTGCGACCGCCGCCTCCCCGTCAGACGCAGGCCAGGATCCGGAGGGCTCCGATCTGTCGTCCTCGGACAGCGCACCCGGGTCGAATTCGGCTACTCGGTCGGCGCTTGGGGCGTCAGCGATGCTGGAGTTGGGCCGGCTCGTGGATGGCTTCAACAACCCAGACGTCAACAGGGTGGGCGAGTGCATGTACGACGCGGGCTTCCCGCAGTATCTGGAGTCGATGTCGGAGATGGAAGCCGGCTACGCAAGGATTTCGGATCCCCTGCGGATCAGCCCGATGCAGATCGCTCCCTACACCGAGGAACAGGCTCGGACTCTGGGGATGATCGGCAGGCGGTACGTGTGGCCGCGCAGGAGCCAGATCGGCAACGTGATCACCTACGACCGGGCCTACTTCGCGGCCCTAGAGACTTGCAAGTCACAGGTCAGGGGCGACTACAGCGCCGAGCAGCAGGCTGAGATGCAGTCCGTCACCAGCGTGTTCTGGGACATGTACAACGAGATGCACCGGGCGTTCACCCGTGCTATATCAGAACCTCTGTACGACTCGCTGCGCGACAAGTTGACGTGCATGAGAGACAGCGGCTACCCGTCAATTGATGTGGACGAGGCGGTTGAGCAGCCGTCCTGGGAGCCGATCCTCGAGGCTGCAGGGGTCGAGATCGGCCAGGAGATCATGCCTGAGCAGCTCGAGGCTGACGATCCAGTGTATGAGGTCGCAGAACCCGAGGTCGAGGGCTACCGGGTCATCTTGCCCAGCGATGCAGTCGGTCCGAGCTACCAGCCATCAGCCTCAGAGGTCGAGTTCGCTCTCACTTACGTGGACTGCGGGCAAGAACTCGGGGTTCTGGAGCGCTTCGAGCAGATCCAGCACGATGCCAGGGTTCCGATCCTGGAGCGGTATGAGACCCAGATCCTCGGCCTGCAGGAAAAGGTGCTGGCCATCGTCTCGCAATAGCCTTCGCGACTTTCCGATCACTCCGACACCCTGAACGAAGAAGCAGCATGCATTCTTACCGTGCCGTAATCGAATCCCTGCTGGCCGCGGCGTTGCTGGCTGCGTCCTGTGCGGGACCCGCCCAAGAGGCCGCTCAGGATCCTGCCGATCGGTCGACGAATGATTCCGAGGCCGAGTCAGAGGCTCCTCCCGAACTCGAACAGCATCCGGCGCCGGGTGCTGATGATCAGCTGTCCACGGATGCTGAGGGCGCTGGCCCGACCACAACCACTCCGCAACCAGTGGTGCTCACGGAATCTCCTATGAAGGAGATCTATCACCAGATCCTAGCACTCTCGGTAGCCGATCCCAGAGACGTGGGTGAGTGCATGAACGACGCGGGCTATCCTCAGTATCTCGAGGCGTGGTCTGAGGCCCTCGACGCATTGGATGCTGACACACAAGATCCTCTGGCGAGAAGCCAGATGCAGATCGCTCCCCACAACGAGGAACAGGCCCGTACCTTCGGAATGATCGGCATTCGAGATGTCTGGCCGCCTCAGATTGCCTCGGGTGAGGTAGTCACAAATGAACGCGGCTATCCGACGGCCCTCGAATCATGCGGACGGACCCATTCGCCTCAATTCGATGTCGGCATCTATGACGAGAACCAACACGGGGAAACCCTCTACGATGAGATCAGCGCCTTCGAATCAGACTATTGGGACTTGTACTGGGACATGGAGAGAGACTTCACTGACGCAACTGCCCAGCCACTTGCGGACTTGCTCAACGATCAACTCGCTTGCGCCAGCGACGCCGGCTATCCGCTGCTTGACGTCGATGACTCGCTTCTTCATCTCGATGACCCAAAAAGTCAGCCGTCCTGGAGACTGATCCTCACCTTCTCGGGAATAGAGGTCGCACCGGACAGTCCCAAAGAAGAGGCAGCTTACGACCCGGGCCGCTACGAACCGCCGGTTGAAGGGATCAAGGTGGTCATGCCAATCGAGGAGCCGCGATACGAGCCGACAGCCTCGGAGATCGACTTCGCGCTCGCCTACGTGCAATGCGGTCGGGAACTCAGGATACTGGAACGATTCGAGCAGATTCAAGAGGACGCCCGCATGCCGATCCTGGCCGAATACGAGAGCCGGATCCTCCGCCTGCAGGATGAGATCAAGGCGGTGATGGACAGAATGGTGCGGTAGCCGCAGGAGCGCGCAGCGAGCAACGCATCAGCCACCAGACGGAGCAGCAGCCACCATGGGAGGGGGACGGCCTTTGCCGGGCGCTAGCTGTACTCGGCAGAGAGGTTGGTGACAGGTTGACGGGGGTGAAGACCTCCTGGGATCGTGGTGTCGTTCAATGACAGCTACCGAGGCCAGGAGGTCTTCAATGTCACATCGTAATGCCCCTTTGGCCTATGAGGGCCGTTGCAGGCTGGTGGATCGGGTCCGTGTCGATGGGCTGCCTGTGGCTCATGTGGCGCGGATGTCGATGGTGAGCCGCCAGTGCGTGCACAGGTGGCTGAAGCGCTTCGACGAGGAGGGCTATGAGGGTCTTCATGACCGGTCGTCTCGCCCGCATTTCTGTGCGCGTCAGACGCCGCCCGACGTCGAGGAGAAGGTGCTCGCTGCGCGCATCGAGCACCGGCGGGGCCCTGAGTGGCTGAGCCGGTTCACCGGCGTGCCGGCGCGCACGGTCACCGCGATCTTGCAGCGGGCGGGGATGCCCAGGCTGTACCAGCTCGACCCGATCACCGGGCAGCCGATGCGCGCCTCGAGGACCACGGCGCTGCGCTATGAGCGCGAACGGCCAGGCGAGCTGGTCCACGTCGACGTCAAGAAGCTCGGGCGCATCCCCGACGGGGGCGGCTGGAAAGCCCACGGACGCGGCAAAGCCCCCAAACGCCAGAAGGTCGGCTTCGACTACCTGCACTCGGCAGTCGACGACCACAGCCGCCTCGCCTACACCGAGATCCTCGACAGCGAGACCGCCGAGGCCTGCGCCGGGTTCGCGCTGCGCGCACGCGAGTTCTTCGCCTCACACGGCATCGAACGCATCGAAGAGGTCATGACCGACAACGCCTTCGCCTACCGCACCAGCTTCGCCTTCGCCGACGCCCTGGACCAGATCGGCGCCAAACACAGGCTCATCAAACCCCACTGCCCCTGGCAGAACGGCAAAGTCGAACGCTTCCACCGCACCCTGCAAACCGAATGGGCCTACCGCCGCGTCTACACCACCAACCACCAACGCAGCCAAGCCCTCGAACCCTTCCTCCACGACTACAATCACCACCGATGGCACCACGCCCTCGGAGGACACCCACCCATCAGCCGAGTGTCACCAACCTAACTGCCGAGTACAGCTAGCGAGGCGGGCGGGGCAGTCCCAGCAGGCGCTCGCCGAGGATGTTGCGCATCACGCTGGAGGTGCCGCCCATGATGGTGTAGGCAGGCGCATAGGCGATCGCCGACATCACGCGGTCGCTGTCGAGCCCGGCCACAGCGCTCGGCCCCAGCACCCGAGCCGCGAAGCCCGCGACCCGCTGCTGATGCTCGGTGCAGTAGCACTTGGTAGCCGCGGAGAAATGCGGCGGCGCCTGGCCCAGCGCCTCCCGGTAGACCAGGATCCTGCCGATCCGATAGCCCGCCTCGAGCGCGGCGATCTGCCGGCGGATCAGCGGATCGGAGGTGTCGGCGGCAGCCAGCGCCCGGTCGTACAGCGGCCTGTTGGACACCAGCCGGTCGATCCCTCCCCTCTCGTGCTCCAGTTGGGTCATCGTCTGCTTGAAGGCCGCCCCCTCGGCACCCACGAGGTTCTCCGCCGGCACCCGCACGCTGTCGAAGAAGACCTCGCAGAAGTGTCGGTTCCGGGTCATGTCGACTATCGGGCGCACCTCGATTCCGGGCAGGTTCATGGGCACGATCAGCTCGCTGATGCCACGGTGCGGCGGACCGGCATCTGAGGTGCGACAGATCAGGTAGACGTAGTCGGCCCTCGCGGCAAACGACGTCCAGATCTTCTGGCCGTCGACCACGTAGGCGTCGCCGTCGCGGCGGGCTGCGGTGCGCAGGCCCGCCAGGTCGGAGCCGGCGTCGGGCTCGCTCATGCCGATGCACCAGGTGGTCTCGCCCGAGAGCATCTTGGGCAGGTACTCGGCCTGCTGGTCCGGCGTGCCGTAGCGGATCAGCGACGGCCCCATCTGGCGGTCGGCGAACCAGCTCGCGGCGATCGGCGCCCCGGCGGAGATCATCTCCTCGCCCATGATCACCCGCTCGATCTGCGGCCGCCCGCCGCCGCCGTGCTCGACCAGCCAGGTCATGCCCATGAAGCCCTCGGCGGCGAGGCGGGCCGAGAACTCCCTGGAGTAGCCGTTGATCCACGAGTCGTCGTGGCTGCCGTGAGCGGCCACGCCCTCGGCGGCCAGCGCAGCCGCCCGCTCCCGCAGCGCTTCGAGCTGCGGGCCGAGGCGGAAGTCGAGCATCAGGCGAAGCTACCGCTGCCAGCCCCCCGGCAGCGCACGGCTATCCTGCGCCCCAGATGCGAGAGGTGCCTTTCGAGACGATGTCGGGAGTCCCCGTCGAGCCGGTGTACGGCGACGGCCCGTATCCCGGCGAGTACCCCTACACCCGCGGCGCGTATGCCGACATGTACCGCAGCCGGCTGTGGACGATGCGCATGTTCGCGGGCTTCGGCACGGCCGAGGACACCAACGCCCGCTTCGCGGAGATCCTGCGCAACGGCGGCACCGGGCTGTCCACCGCGTTCGACATGCCGACGCTGATGGGCCGCGACTCCGACAGCGCCTGGGCCAAGGGCGAGGTCGGCCACTGCGGGGTCGCCGTCGACACGCTCGCGGACATGCGCGACCTGTATGCGGGGATAGACCTGTCGAAGGTGTCGACCTCGATGACGGTGAACGGCCCCGCCATCGTGCTGCTGGCCATGTACGTCAGCGTCGCCGCCGAGAACGGCTGGTCCCCGGATCAGCTCTCGGGCACCATCCAAAACGACATCCTCAAGGAGTACCAGGCCCAAAAGGAGTACATCTACCCGCCGCGGCCGAGCATGCGGATCGTCACCGACATGATCCGCTACACCGCGGCGGAGATGCCGCGCTGGCATCCGGTGTCGATCTCGGGCTACCACATCCGCGAGGCGGGCAGCACCGCGGCCCAGGAGCTGGCCTTCACGCTGGCCAACGGCTTCGCCTACGTGGAGGCGGCCACCGCGGCCGGCATCGACGTGGACGACTTCGCCGGCAGGCTCTCGTTCTTCTTCAACTCGCACTCGGACTTCTTCGAGGAGATCGGCAAGTTCCGTGCCGCCCGGCGCATCTGGGCTCGCTGGATGAAGGACCGCTACGGCGCCGAGCGGGAGCGCTCGCTGCTGTGCCGCTTCCACACCCAGACCGCCGGCGTGTCGCTCACCGCCCAGCAGCCCGAGATCAACATCGCAAGGGTCGCGATCCAGGCCCTCGCCGGGGTGCTCGGCGGCACCCAGAGCCTGCACACCGACGGCTACGACGAGGCGCTGGCTCTGCCCACCGAGAAGGCGGCCCGGATCGCCTTGCGGACCCAGCAGATCATCGCCCACGAGACCGGGGTGGCCAGCGTGGCTGACCCGCTCGGCGGCTCGGCGTATGTGGAGTGGATGACCGACGAGCTCGAGCAGCGGGCCGAGGCGATCTTCGTCCATCTCGACGAGCTCGGCGACGGGTCGATGCTGGAAGGCGTGTACGCCGGGATCGACGACGGCTATTTCGTCGGCGAGATCGCCGACTCGGCCTACCGGTTCGAGCGCGAGGTGAACGCCGGGCGCAGGGTGATCGTGGGCGTCAACGCCTTCGCCTCCGGTGCAGGCGACGAGGAGCTGAACACGCTGCGCATCTCTGCTGAGGTCGAGGCGCTGCAGCGCAAACGGCTGGCGGAGGCCAAGCGCCACCGCGACGCTGCTGCGGTGCAGCAGACGCTGGCCGGGGTCGCCGCTGCGGCCGCCGATGCGGGCGTCAACCTGATGCCCCCGGTGATCGAGGCCGTGCGGGCCGGCGCCACGCTCGAGGAGATCACCACGGCAATGGAGAGCGTGTTCGGCCGCTACGTCGAGCGGGCGATCGTCTGATGCCCGACGCTGACGGCGAGCCTGGGCCGGGCGGACCTGCTCCCGGCGATGCAGGATCCGGCGGGCAGGACAGCGAGGCGCCAGGGCCGGGCGGCGGGCAGGGTCAGCCGATCCGGATCGTGCTGGCCAAGCTCGGGCTCGACGGCCACGACCGGGGCGTGAAGGTGGTGGCTCGCATCCTGCGCGACGCGGGCATGGAAGTGATCTACCTGGGCCTGCGCCAGACCACGGACTCGATCGTGGCCGTGGCCGAGCAGGAAGACGCCGACGCCATCGGCTTGTCGATGCACAACGCGGGCCATCTGACCCTGGCCCCGGACATGCTCGCCGCGCTGGGCCAAGCGGGCCTCGGCGATGTGCCGCTGATCCTGGGCGGGATCATCCCTGCCGAGGACGAGACGGAGCTGCTCGACGCGGGGGTGGCCGCGGTGCTGGGGCCGGGCGCGTCGGCAGCCGAGGTGGTCGCGGCCGTGCGCAACGCCGTGCAGGGGTGAGCGCCGCAGCGGCGGCCGGGACCGAGGCCTTGCTGGAAGCGGCGCGTGGCGGGGAGCGGCGCGCTGTCGGGCGGCTGCTGACGCTCGTCGAACAGGGCGGCCCCGAAGCCTCCGAGATCGCTGAGCTGTGCCACCCGCCGGCCGGCTCGGCGCAGGTGATCGGCGTCAGCGGCGCCCCGGGGACGGGCAAGTCGACGCTCGTCGGCGCCTTGCTGGGCGTGCTCTGCGCGCAGGGACGCACGCCGGCGGTGCTGGCGGTCGATCCGTCGTCGCCGCTGTCGGGGGGCGCCATCCTCGGCGACCGGATCCGCATGGACCCGCCGCCTGACTCGTCGGCTGACAGCTCGGCGGCCACGGCCGCTCAGCGCGCCTTCATCAGGTCGCTGGCCGCCCGCGGCAACAGCGGCGGGCTCGCCCTGGCGGTGCCGGGATGCATCCGTCTGCTGGATGCCTGCGGCTTCGATCCGGTGATCGTCGAGACGGTCGGCGTCGGCCAGGTCGAGCTCGACGTGGTGGCGGTGGCCGACACCGTCGTGGTCGTGGTCAACCCCGGCTGGGGCGACGCCGTGCAGGCCAACAAGGCCGGGCTGCTGGAGCTGGCCGACGTCTTCGTGGTCAACAAGGCCGACCGGGCAGGCGCCGCGGACGCCCGACGCGACCTGGAGCTGATGCTGGACCTGGGCCACGTGAGCGGGCGAGAGGACCGCATCGGGAGACGGCCTGAGATCCTGACGACGACGGCCACCGAGGGCGCAGGCGTGGCCGACGTGTGGGAGGCGGCGCTCGCCCACCGCCGCCATCTCCAGGACAGCGGGGAGCTAGCGGTGCGGGCGGAGCGGCGGCTGCGCTTCGAGGTGCGAAGCCTGCTCAATGCCGCCGTCGCTGAGCGGGTCGATGCTGCGCTGGGGCGCCTGGAGATCCCTGCGGGGGCCTCGCCTGTCGTGCTGGCGGCCCGCCTCGCAGCCGAGGTGCTGGAGCCGGGCTGAGCCCGGGCGCGCGAATCGGCGGCTGGGCCTGGCGTCTGCGAAGATGTCGGCATGACTGCATACCTCATCGCCAACTACGACGTCGTCGACATCGACGCCTACAAGGCGTACCAGCGACAATCCGCCCCGATCATGGAGAACGGCAAGCTGCTGGTGCTCGACCGCGAATCGGTCGCCAAGGAAGGCTCAGCCGGCGCCCAGACCGTGGTCATCGAGTACCCGACCAAGGCCGACGCCCTCGCCGCGTATGAGTCCGACGCCTACCAGGCGATCGTGGGCATCCGCCACGGGGCCACCGAGAACGGCCGGGCGGTGATCGTCGACGGCTTCGGCTGAGCGAGCCCGCCGAAGCCGGAATCCGAGAAATCCTGCGGCGGGTGAGAGATCCGGCGCTGTGCCGGCCATAGACAGGTTGGACAGCTCGCAGCGATCGTCGTCGCGGCCTGACCAGCCAGGAGGCCACCCATGACGAAGGCAATCACACCGGCATCGACCGGCTGCGACAGCGGATAGGACGAGGCGATGAAGAGCACGATCCTGGCCGTTGTGGTGGTGCTGGCAGCAGTCGCCGCCGGGGCGCTGCTGTGGGCCGACAGGGACGACACCGAGGCCGAGCTGGCAGAGCCGGTGCCTGCCGTGCGCGCCGGTCAGCCGACGCAGGTGGCGGTGCAGGACTCCTTCTCGGGCGTCCTCACGGTGCAGACAGGCCGGTCCGTGCAGGTGAAGGCACCCTCCTGGAACGGCCTCGTCACCGCCGTCCACCTGGCGCCGGGCGACACTCTCGGCGACGGCGCCGACGTCGTGACGATCGACGGGATCCTGCGAAGGGCGGCGCTGACGGAGTTCCCGTTCCACCGGGCGCTGACGTCTTACGACAGAGGCGCCGACGTCGAACAGCTCCACGAGCTGCTGGTCCGCTGGGGCCATCTCGCGGAGATGCCGAGCAGCCCCGACCGGTTCCTGTACCGGACCACGGTGGCCGTGCGCAGCCTCGCCGCAGAGCTCGGCGGCGACTCCAGGACCCGATTCTTCGATCCGGCCTGGCTGATCTGGCTGCCGACGGCCGAGGAGTTCGCCGTTGCCGGGCTGGGCCTGGCTGTGGGCGAAGCCGCGCCTGGGCTGGCTGCCACGATCATCGAGTCGGACTTCGGCATCGTCGGCTATTCGCTGGAGTCCGAGGGCACGAGCGCACGTCTCGACGGCAGCTGGCTGCTGGTCGTCCTCGACGACGGGATCCGGGGCCACGAGCTGTCCGCGCAAGACGGCGCCATCGCCGACGACGCCCTGACCGGGCTGCTGGAGGCCGCCGACGGGGCCGAGACGATCGATCTCGGGGCCGAGGGTAGCTACTCGTTCACCATCGACGGAGACTCGACGGTCGACCGGGAGGTGCTGAGCGTGCCAGCGACGAGCCTGCGGGGCTCGATCGACGGGACGACGCTGTGCGTGTTCGTGCGCAGCGGCGACGGCGAGCCGTGGACGGCGCTGGCGGTGACGCCCGAGGACGCCCCCGGCGCCAGCGTCGTCATCGCCGGCATGCCCGAGCTGGCTGACCGGGAGGTGCTGTTCAACCCCGCGGCGGTGCTGGAGGATCCGTATTGTCCCTAGAGGTCGAGGGGCTGTCCTATGCGTATCCGGGGACGACGCGGCAGATCTTCTCGGATTTCTCGATGTCGTTGGCCCAAGCAGAGTCCGCGGCGGTGGTGGGGCCTTCGGGGGTCGGCAAGTCGACCCTGCTGGCTCTGGTCGGGGGCCTGCTGAGACCCGATGCCGGCACCGTGAGAGTGGCAGGCGTAACCATGTCGACGAGCCGCTGGCGGCGCCATTCCTCCAGCCGGGTGGGCTGGGTTCACCAGAACCTGCGGTCGCTGAGCTCGCGCACCGCCGTCGACAATGTCGGGGTGGCCGTGCTGGCTCAGGGCGAGCGGCGCAGCCGTGCCGAGGCCGTGGCCGTCGAGAGCCTCGCTGCTGTCGGCCTCGCGGAGTTCGCCGACCGCAAGGCGGAGCAGATGTCGGGAGGGCAGCTGCAGCGCGTCTGCATCGCTCGTGCCATCGCCTCGCGGCCCCGGCTGCTGCTCGCGGACGAGCCGACCGGACAGCTCGACAGCGCCACCTCGGTGACGGTCATCCGGGCCTTCCTCGACGCGGCCGCCCAGTTCGACGCAACGCTGCTGATCGCCACCCACGACCTCGAGATCGTCTCCATGTGCGATTCGGTCATCCGCCTGTGAGGCCCGGCCATGAGACCTCTGCATGAGACCCGGCCATGAGACCTCTCCGTGAGACCCGGCCATGAGACCCGACGCTGACCACTGGCGGCTGCCGGCTCTTTGCAGCGAGGCCGTCAGGCGGTCGCTGGCCTCGCCGGTGCGCGCCTCGCTGCTGGCTGCGGCCAGCGGCGTGCTGTTCGCGGTCATGCTGCTCAGCGAGCTGATCGTCGTCGAGGACATCGAGAGCTTCCGGCGCGAGCAGATGTGGCAGGGCCGCGGCATCCTCGTGGCCGAGACCGGCTTCGCCAACGAGCAGCCGCTGTTGCGAACGGCGTGCACCGCCTTGGCATCCCATTCCGGAGTCGCAGCGGCGGGCGGGCTGCGCCATCCCCGGCAGCAGTCGCTGGCCAGCTATCCAGGGGTGGGGACCAGGCTGGCCGGGCTCGACGAGGCCGCATGGGGGATCTGGTTTCCCGACTCGGCCGTGCCGCTGGAGGGCGTGGCCGCTGGCTCGCAGCTCGCCGCGCGCGTCGGCATGCTCGAAGGCGACGCGCTCCGCCTCGAAGCGATGCCGGACAGGTTGCTGCGCGTCGGCTCGGTGCTCGGCGACGGCCGCCCGTTCGCCCCGGCGGCGAACTGGCTGATCGAGCCGCTCGCTGTCCACGACGGGATCGACCAGTGCTGGGTGGAGTTCGACGAGCCCGTCGAGGCCGAGCACACGGCGCACCTCGAGGCGTCGCTCGCAGGCCTCTTCCAGCCGCAGGTGAGGCCGGTGATCCGCGACAGCGCCCTCACCAGGGACCCTTCGGGCGAGTTCGCCGGGCGCTGGTCGCAATGGGGCCCGGCGGGCGCCATCGGGCTTCTGGCCCTGCTGTATGTGATGATCCTGCACAGCCGCAAGGGCGAGCAGGCGGTGTACGTGACGGTCGGGCTCACCCGCGCCGAGGCCTATCTGATGTCGCTGACCGAGGTCGCCCTCACGGTGATCGTGCCGGGGATCGTGTGCTCGGCGCTCGCCCTGCAGTGGCACAACGCAGGCGGCCATCCGCACTACCCGCTCGTTCATCGGCTCGCCGTCGACACCCAGCTGCTCACGCTGGGCGCCGTGCTGCTGCTGTTGCCGCTGCTGGCGGCGCTGCAGCCCCGTCAGTCGCTGCTCGACGACCTCAAGTCGCAGTAGCCGCCTCAGGTCGCAGTAGCCGCGGCCGGGCCGCGCCTGTGGGCCTAGGACTGGGTCCGGGCCTAGGGCTGTGCCTGCTCTTCGGGGTGCACGTACTGCCAGCCGAAGCGGCCTTTGATGCAGAGCATGCCGCTGCTCACGGAGTGGTCGTCGGGCGAGGTGACCTTGACGATGCGGTTGTCCTGGGTGTGCAGATCCAGGTTGCAGCCCACCCCGCAGTAGGAGCACACGGTGCGGGTGACGTCCTGGTCCTCGGGGCGCCAGTCGCCGGCGTTGCGCATGTCGAACTCGGTCTTGAACTGGATCGCCCCGGTCGGGCAGACGCCGATGCAGTTGCCGCAGTACACGCAAGCCGACTCCGGCAGGACGGCGTCGAACTCGGTGGAGATCCGGGCGTCGAAGCCGCGGCCGCTCACGGCGATGGCGTAGGTGTGCTGGGCGTCGTCGCCGCAGGCCTCCACGCACTTGTAGCAGAGCACGCAGCGGTCGTAGTCGCGGATGTAGAGGTTGTCCTGCACCTTGGGGGCCTCGTCCATGCGCTGGGCAGCCAGGCCGTGTTGGTCGTAGCGGTCCGGGTCGCAGCCGTAGTGCTCCATCCAGGGCGCCAGCTCGTCGGCCTGGCTCAGGTCGACGCCCGAGCCGAGGAACTCCAGCACCATCTTGCGGCTGTGGCGGACCCGCTCGGAGTCGGTGTGCACCACCATGTCGTCCTCGGCGGCACGGGCGCACGACGGCACAAGCACCCGGCTGTTCTCCACCTCCACCACGCACACCCGGCAGACGTTCACGGGCGTCAGGTTCTCGGCCCAGCACAGCGTCGGCGTGGCGATCCCGGCCGCCTCGCAGGCCTTGTGGATCGAGGTGCCCTCGGGGACCTCCACCGTCTGGCCGTCGATGGTGAGCGACACGCTGCGCACCGACACCGCCGTCTCGGAAACGGGCGCAGCCGTCGCAGGAATGGTCATGAGCTCACCTCCGGGACCAGGCCCAGCCGGATGGCGGAATCGATTGCCGAGGCAGCAGTATGGCCCAGGCCGCAGATCGAGGCGTCGCCCATCACCTTGGAGATGTCGTCGATGAGGCCGCGCCGTTGCGGGCTGATCGACCCTCTGCGCTGAAGCTGCACCATCGTCTCGTGCTGGCGGACGGTGCCGACCCGGCAGGGCACGCACTGCCCGCACGACTCGTCTCGGAAGAACTCGGCGATGCGCACCAGCACGTCGAGCATGTCGATCTCGGTGGTGAACGCCATCACCACGCCCGAGCCCAGAGTGGTGCCGCGCTCGCGGGCGTCCTCGAGTGTGAGCGGCATGTCGAGGTGATCCGGGCCGACGAAAGAGCCGGCCGCGCCGCCCATCAGCACCGCCGCCAGCTCGCCGTTGCCGGTGATGCCGCCGGCGAGCTCGAGCACCTCGCCGAGGGTGGTGCCGAACTCGACCTCATACAGCCCCGGGCGGGCGACCCGGCCGCTCAGGCACAGCAGCTTGGTGCCCGGCGAGCGCTCGGTGCCGCGGCTGCGGTAGCCGTCGGCGCCGATGGCCATGATGTCGAGCACGTTGACGAGGGTCTCGGGGTTGTTGATGGCGGTCGGCTCGCGGAACAGGCCGTGGGTGGTGGGGAACGGCGGCTTGGAGCGCGGCTCGCCTCTGAATCCCTCAAGCGACGCGAACAGGGCGGTCTCCTCGCCGCAGATGTAGGCGCCCGCGCCGCGCCGGATCTCGATGTCGAAGGCGTGGCCCGAGCCTGCCGCATCCGGCCCCAGCAGACCGGCCCGGCGGGCCTGGTCGATGGCGTTGTGCAGGCGCCGGGTGGCCAGCGGGTACTCGCCGCGGATGTAGATCCAGCCGTTTTCGGCGCCGGTGGCGAAGCCCGCGATCGTGAGCGCCTCGATCACCGCGAACGGGTCGTTCTCCATCAGCAGGCGGTCCTTGAAGGTGCCGGGCTCGGACTCGTCGCAGTTGGCGACGACGTGCTTCGCTCGGCCCTGCTCGGCGGCCACGGCCCGCCACTTCACGCCGGTCGGGAAGGCTGCGCCGCCTCGCCCCGACAGGCCCGAGTCGGCCACCGCGGCGCACACGGCCTCGGGGCCCATGGCGACGGCCGCGGCGAGCGCCTCGTAGCCGTCGTGGGCGCGGTAGGAATCAAGCGACTCGGGGTCGGCCACGCCGATGCGGCGCAGCAGCCGCAGCGAGGGGTCGCCTGCCTGGTGAATCGCCGGCGGGTCGTCGTCGGCGTCCACCCGGTCCGGGCCGCCGACGCCCTGCACGAAGCTCGCCGGCGGGCGCTCGCACTGGCCCAGGCAGGGCGACTCGTGCACGTTGACGCCCGCGGCTCGCAGCTCGGCGATCCGCTCGGCCGATCCCGCTATCTGACAGGCCGCGTCGACGCACACATGGGTCACGTCGTCGGTGCGGTCGGGCTCGGTCACCCGGAACAGGTCGTAGAACGTGGCCACCCCGTATGCCTCGGCCGGGGGCACCTGCAGCTCGCGGCACACGTGGTTCAAGCCGCCGGGGCTGATCCAGCCCTTGGCGTTCTGCAATGCGTGCAGGGCCGGCAACAGCAGATGGCGGTGGTCGCGGCGCTTGGCCGTTCCCGCCCGCACCAGCCGCTCGGACTCGACGACCACGACGCTGCGGTCGCCGATGGCGTCGTCCACGGCAGCGATCTCGGCTGCGTCCGCGGCGTCGTCTGAGAAGTACAGGTCAGACATCGGCGCCGGAGCGTGCTAGCGAGTCCCGGACCAACAGGGCCCGAACCGACGGGTCCCGGACCAGCGAGGCCCGGGCCGGCGAGGCCCGATGACGGCTCTGACCACGGCCGCCGGCGAGATGTCGGTCAGGCATCAGACGGGGATCTTCTCCACGCGGATGGCGGCCGCCTTGAACTCGGCGGTGCCCGAGTCGGGGTCCCATTCGTCGTTGGTGACCCGGTTGATGTCGACCAGCTCGGGGAAATGGAAGGTGGTGAAGGTCAGCCCGACGGGGATGTCGGGCTGGATCCGCACCGGCATCTCCACGG
This sequence comes from Acidimicrobiales bacterium, assembly GCA_965214285.1. Lineage (GTDB taxonomy): Bacteria > Actinomycetota > Acidimicrobiia > Acidimicrobiales > Aldehydirespiratoraceae. Next base: position 1,797,325 of record OZ243946.1, on the reverse strand, counting down.
CGCCGCGCGGCGAGGTCACCAGCACCCGCTCGCCGTCGTCGATGCCGAGCTCGGAGGCGTCCGCGGGGTTGATGTCGAGGGCGTCGCCGTAGCGGATCGGGCTGTCGAAGCCGCCGGACTGCACGCCGGTGTTGTAGGAGTCCAACGCCCGGCCGGTGGTGAGCCGCAGCGGGAAGCGCTCGCTGAGCTGCTCCTTGGGGCCTTCGTGGTGGGTGATCGAGAACGGCGCCGGGTCGCGGCCGCCGAGATCCTGTTCCCAGAGCCAGCCGTGCAGGAACGGGCTGCCGGGGTGGTCCTCGGACGGGCAGGGCCACTGCAGTCCGCCCTCTGCTTCGAGGCGGTCCCAGCGCATCCCGGCGTGCATCGGCGACAGCGAGCGCAGCTCGTCCCAGAGCTGCTCGGGGCTGGGGTCGCCCCAGTCGACGCCCAAGCGCCGCGCCAGATCGCCGATGATCTCGTGGTCGTGGCGGCACTCGCCGGGGGGCGTCACCGCGCCGCGGACCCGCTGCACCCGGCGCTCGGAGTTGGTGACGGTGCCGTCGCATTCGGCCCAGGCCAGCGACGACGGCAGCACCACGTCGGCCAGCTCGGCGGTGCGGGTCATGAAGATGTCCTGCACGACCAGGATGTCGAGCCCGGCCAGGAGCTTGCGGGCGTGGTCGACGTCGGCCTCGGAGTCGGCGGGGTTCTCGCCGATTATGTATGCGCCTGTGATCACGCCTTCGGCCATGGCCTCGAACATCAAGGTGAGGTGCAGCCCCGGCACGCCGTTGATGTCGGTGCCGTAGACGGACTCGAACTTGGCTCTGGCGGCGGGGTCGGCCACATCCTGGAAGCCGGGCAGCTTGTTGGGCAGGGCGCCCATGTCGCCGCCTCCCTGCACGTTGTTCTGGCCTCGCAGCGGCACCAGGCCCGACCCCCAGCGGCCCACGTGGCCGGTCAGCAGCGCCAGGTTGCACAGCGACTTCACGTTGTCGACGCCGTTGTGGTGCTCGGTGATGCCCAGCGTCCACAGGATCTGCGCCTTGTCGGCGGTGGCGTAGGCATGAGCCATCTCGCGGATCGCCTCGGCGGGCACGCCGGTGGCCTGCTCGGCGAATTCAAGCGTGTAGGGCTCCACGTGGGCCTGGTACTCCTCGAAGCCCTGCGTGGAGTGGGCGATGAACTCGGGGTCGTGCAGGCCCGCTGCGATGATCTCGCGGCCCACGGCGTTGGCCAGGCCCACGTCGGTGCCCACGTCGAGGCCCAGCCAGACGTCTGCGAACTGCGCCGAGGCGGTGCGCCGCGGGTCCACCGCGTACATGCGCGCCCCGTTGTCGAGGCCCCTCAGCACGTGGTGGAAGTAGATGGGGTGCGCCTCGCGGGCGTTGGACCCCCACAGCAGGACGACGTCGGCCTCGACGACCTCCTCATATGACGAGGTCCCCCCTCCTGCTCCGAACACTGTCGCCAGACCGACGACGCTGGGCGCGTGTCAAGTTCGATTGCAGGAGTCGATGTTGTTGGACCCCATGGCGGTGCGGATGAACTTCTGGGCCGCGTAGTTCATCTCGTTGGTCGACTTCGAGCAGCTGAACATGGCGAATCCCTCGCCGCCTCGCTGCTCGCGCACCTGCCTGAAGCCGGCCGCGGCCCGCTGCAGCGCCTCGTCCCAGCTCGCCGGACGCAGCTCGCCGTCGTCGCGGACCATGGGCGTGGTGAGGCGGGGAAGAGCCTGCGGACGCGGCTTGCGGCTGCGGCTCGGGCCTGCCGTTGTCATGGGCCGGATCATACAGCAGCAGCGGCCGGCCGAGCCGGGCAATCCCCCATCAAAGGCCCGGCCCGTCGGTACGGTTGCGCCCATGCGCTGGTCGAACCTGCACACGCCCACACTGCGCGACACGCCCGCGGATGCCGAGGCCGCCAGCCACCGCCTGCTGATCCGGGGCGGCTTCATCCGCAGGCTGCACGCCGGTCACTACTCGCTGCTGCCGCTGGGCTGGCGGGTGTTCGCCAAGGTCGAGCAGATCGTGCGCCAGGAGATGGACGCCATCGGCGCCCAGGAGTTCCTGCTGCCGGCCATGCACCCGGCGTCGATCTGGCAGAAGTCGGGACGCTGGGAGCTGATGGGCGAGGAGATGTTCCGGCTCGTCGACCGCAAGGGCAGCGACCTGGCGCTGGGCATGACCCATGAGGAGGTCTTCGCCCAGCTCGCCACAGAGATCGCCTCCTACAAAGCGCTGCCGCAGATCTGGTACCAGATCCAGACCAAGTTCCGCGACGAGCCGCGCCCCAAGAGCGGCCTGCTGCGGGTGCGCGAGTTCAAGATGAAGGACTCCTACTCCTTCGACGTCGACCGGGCCGGCCTCGACGACGCCTTCGATCTGCACCACCGGGCCTATACGCGCATCTTCGAGCGCATGGGCATGTCGGCCATCGCCGTGGAGGCTTCCTCGGGCGCCATGGGCGGGCCGGGATCGGTGGAGTTCATGGTCCCGTCGCCCGCGGGCGAGGACGACGTGGTCCTCTGCGCCGCCTGCGGCTACGCGGCCAACATCGAGCGGGCGACCTCCGCGCTGGCGCCTGTGGCCGACCGCGACATCGCCGAGCTGAGGCGCTTCCCGACACCGGGGGTGCGCACCATCGCAGCCCTGGAGCAGGTCGAAGGCGGCGCCGCTGCCGAGCACCAGATCAAGACGATGGCGATGATGCTCGACGGCGACATGGTGCTGGCTCTGTTGCGCGGCGATCATCAGCTCAACCTGCAGAAGCTCGCCGACGGCAGCGGGGCTGCGGCCCTGCGGCCGGCGACCCCTGAGGAGGCCCGCGAGACGCTCGGGGCGATGCCCGGATCGCTGGGCGCGGTCGGCGTGAGCGGCCTGCGAATCGTGGCCGACCCGGCGCTGGGCGGCCGCAGCGGCCTGGTCACCGGCGCCAACGTCGACGACTGGCACTACACCGGCGTGTCGGTCGAGCGCGACATCGCCGTGGACGCCTGGCTCGACCTGCGGGAGGTCGCCGCGGGCGAGGCCTGCGCGACCTGCGGGGAGGCGCTGGAGATCGTGCGCTGCATCGAGGTCGGCCACATCTTCAAGCTCGGCACCCGCTATGCGGAGGCCATGGGCGCGGTGGTGCTCGATCCCGACGGCGTGCAGCGGCCGCTGGAGATGGGGTCCTACGGCATCGGCATCGAGCGTGCCGTCGCGGCTGTGGCCGAGACCCATCACGACGACAAGGGCCTCGCCTGGCCGGTGGCGGTCGCGCCCTTCGAGGCGGTGATCACCGTCGTCAACGTAGGCGACGAGGCGTCTGCGGCTGCCGCCGAGTCGGTCTACGAGTCGCTGCGGGCTTCAGGGGTCGATGCACTCCTCGACGACCGTGACGTGCGAGCCGGGGTGAAGTTCAACGACGCCGAGCTGATCGGCGTGCCGTTCCGGCTCACGATCGGGCCTCGGGCGCTCGCCGACGGCGAGGCGGAGTTCACTTCGCGGTCGGCTGAGCGCACCTCGCGGGTGTCGCTCGACGGCGCGGCGGAGGCACTGGCGGAGGCCGTCGCGAGCGCACGGCAGATCTGACCGGGCGGGCCTGAGGGCGTGCCGTGGTGACCCTCTGGGCTGCCGGATCGTGCCGTTTGGGGCGTTCCGCATCGTGGAATCGTTCCGCAATCTGGGCTAGGGTCTGAAAATGGCCGTGCAGTCAATCGAGCGGGCCTTCGCCCTGCTGCGCACGCTCGCGGTCGGGCCTCTGGGCGTAACCGAGCTGGCCGAGCGGGTCGATCTGCCCAAGTCGACCGTCGCCCGGCTGCTCGCGGCTCTGGAGGCCGAGGAAGCCGTTGAGCAGATCTCCGGCAGCAGCCAGTACCGCCTGGCGCACGGGCTGATCGACATCGCAGGCGCCGCCCAGCCAGGCCGCAACCTGGTGGCGACCGCCCGGCCGTATCTGCTCGAGCTGACCGACTTGGTGGGCGAGACGGCGGGTCTGTCGGTGGAGGCCGAGTCGGGCCGCGACGTCTACTACCTCGACCACACCGAAGCCGAGGCCGACGTGCAGGTGCGAAGCTGGACCGGCGAGTCGCTGCCGATCCACTCGGTGACCAGCGGCCTGGTGATGATGGCGCACTGGGACGCGAGCGTCCTCGAGGCGTTTCTGGCCAAGCCGCTGCCCGCTGTCACCGCTCACACCCTCACCGACCCCGACGCCATCCGGGAGCGCCTGGTCACCATCAGGAGCCTGGGCTACTCGTGGGGCTACGAGGAGGGCGTGGAGGGGATCAACTCCGTGGCAGCGCCCGTCCTGGAGGCGGGCGGCTCGGTGGTGGCCGCAGTCCACATCCACGGCCCGGCGTACCGGTTCCCCAACCGCGACCGCAGCCACGACATCGGCCTCATGGCGGTGTCTGCGGCGACAGCCATCGGCGAACAGCTAGCCGGCTAGCGCCACCTGCTGCGCCAGTGCGCAGCCCCGCCGAGACCCTGTCTCAGAGCCCCGGCCGGGCGGCCGCGGTTGCTCAGATGCTCAGAATCAAGCCGGTGAAGACGGCACTGAACCCCAGGATGAGGGTGATGATCAAGCCGACGCCCTGGAACATGACCGCCTGGTGCAGCGATGCGATGCGCTCGCCCAGGCTGAGCAGGCCGTCCTCCACCCTGCCGACACGGTCGTTCAGCATGTCCAGACGTCCGTCCACGAGGTCCAGACGGTTCTCGACGCCGTCGAGACGCTTGTCCACGCCGTTGAGACGCTTGTCCACCCCGTCGAGGCGCTTGTCCACGCCGTCGAGACGCTTGTCCACGCCGTCGAGACGCTTGTCCAAACGGCCTTCGACCTCAGCCAGGTCGCTGCGGCGAGCGATCTCCGACCAGTCGTAGGGCGGCATGGACTCTATGATGGCTGCAGCCGCCTCGGGATGCAAGTCACGATCGAGCAGCCACTGGCGGTACTGCTCACTGTGCTCAGGGGTCAAGGGCATTTGTCCTCCCAGGATTTCGATGTACGGGAGGGGAAGTGCCACCACCGTAGCCGCAGCGAACGACCGATCACAACCCGACCGCGAGGTCAATCGCGATCCGGCCGGCTGCGGAGGTGCCGACTACCCTGCCGCCATGGACCCTGCGCCCACAGCCGACCGGCGTCTGAAGGCGCTCGCAGCCACAGCCTCGGCGGCGCACCGGCCTGCCGGGCCAGGCACGGGCTGAGATCGATGGCCACCGCCGAGCCGTACCTGTCGCTGCAGCTCTGGAACTTCGCGGCGCAGGCACCTGCGTCGTGGGATGCGCTGGTCGAGCTGGCGTGTGCTGCGGACCGCGCCGGGATCGGCAAGGTGGTGGTCAGCGACCACGTGGCCTTCGGCGAGAACCTCCATGCCTACGCCGACCCGAAGCTGGGCGGCACCGATGGCGGACGTCAGCCCACCGGGCCCGACGGGCACTGGCTGGAGCCGCTCACGGTGCTATCGGTGATCGCCGGACGGACCGACTCGGTTCGCCTGGGCACGGGGATCCTGCTGGCGGCGCTGCGCAGGCCGACGGTGCTGGCCAAGACCCTGGCCACCCTCGACGTGCTCAGCGGCGGCCGGGTAGACGTGGGCGTGGGCGTGGGCTGGCAGCGCGAGGAATACGAGGCCTGCGGGCTCGACTTCGACAAGCGGGGCCGCCTGCTGGACCACACCCTCGAAGTGTGCGAGACGCTGTGGGGCCGACAGCCAGCGGACTACTCGGCCGACGAGCTGACGTTTTGCCGCATCCACTCCGCTCCCAAGCCGATCCAGGACGCCGCCGGGGACCCATCCTCAAGCGAGCGGGCCGGTCTGCCGGTCTGGGTGAGCGGCACGGTCAACCCCGCAGCGATGCGGCGCCTTGCCCGCTTCGGGTCGGGCTGGATCCCCTGGGGCCCGGCGGTGGCCAGCACGCAAGCCATTGCCGAGATGCGCGCCGCCGTGGCCGCCCACGGCCGCGATCCCGCCGAGATCGCGGTTCAGGGCGTGCTGCCGCTGAAGCGCACCTCCGCCGGCATCGACCTCGACGCCTCCATGGCCGGGCTGGATCCGCTGCTGGAAGCCGGTGTGGTCGACTTCAGGGCCTACCTGCCGCTGCCGGCGGACCCGGCCGAGGCCGAGGATCTCCTCGCCGACGCCGTGCAGCGCTTCAACACCGCCGTCGCCTGAGCACCCGGCCGAACCGCGGGGCGGTCAGGGGGATCTGCGGGCCTTGATCTCTGTCAGAAGGGGCTCACGCCAGTGTCAGCAGGCTCACGATCGTGGCGGTGATTATGGCGGTGAACCCCAGGAGCATGGTGACGACCATCTGGGACCCATGGGCAGTCAACGCCTGACTCAGCGAATCGATGCGCCCATTCAGAGAATCACCCAGGGAATCGATGCGCTGGGTCATGTGGATCAGGCCGTCCGCCACTTTGTCGACACGATCGGTCAGCAAATCGAGACGACCGTCGACGCCATCGAGACGACCGTCAATGCCATCGAGGCGGTTCTCGACCTTGTCGAGGCGCTTGTCCACCCCGTCAAGGCGCTTGTCCACCCCGTCAAGGCGCTTGTCCACCCCGTCAAGGCGCTTGTCCACCCCGTCGAGGCGGTTGTCCAGACGGCCTTCGACCTCAGCCAGGTCGCTGCGACGAGCGATCTCCGACCAGTCGAAAGGAGGCATGGACTCAAGTATGGCAGCAGCCACATCGGGCTGCAATTCACGATCGAGCAGCCACTGGCGGTACTGCTCACGGTGTTCGGTGGTGACGGGCATTGATCCTCCCAGGGTTCGATGTACGGGAGGGGAAGCGCCACCACCGTAGCCGCAGCGAACGACCGATCACAACCCGACCGCGAGATCACTCGCGATCCGGCCGGCTGCGGAGGTGCCGACTACCCTGCCGCCATGGACCCTGCGCCCACAGCCGACCGGCGTCTGAAGACGCTCGCAGCCACAGCCCCGGCGGCGCACCGGCCTGCCGGGCCAGGCACGAGCTGAGAACGATGGCCGCTGCCGGTGGACCCTGCCGAGGCCGAGGATCTCTTGGCCGAGGCGGTAGAGCGCTTCAACACCGCCGTCGCCTGAGCGCGCCGTCGCCCGAGCACCCCGCATCACCGCGGGGCGGTCAGGGGGATCTGCGGGCCTTGATCTCGGCGATGACCGCCGGGATCACCTCGTGCAGGTCGCCGATCACGGCCCAGTCGGCCTTGGTGACCATGTTGGCCTCGCGGTCGGTGTTGATCGCCAGGATGTGCTTGCTGGCCATGGCGCCCACCCAGTGCTGGATGGCGCCGGAGATGCCCGAGGCGATGTAGATCTCCGGGGCGATGCGGGTGCCGGTCTGGCCGACCTGATCCGAATGAGGCCGCCAGCCGAGGTTGGTCACGGCCCGCGAGCAGCCCACCCGGCCGTTGAGCAGGCCGGCCAGTTCCTCGAGCTGGGCGAAGCCCTCGGCTGAGCCGACCCCTCGGCCGCCTCCGCAGACCACCGGCGCCGTGGGCAAGGTGACGCCGGCCTCGGACACCACCCGGTCACGCACCATGGTCGCCAGCGCCCCCGCAGCGAGCTCGGCGTCGAAGGACTCGACATCGGCGTCGACCGCATCCGCGGGGTCGAGAGGCTCGGCTGCCACGGCGTGCAGGCCGCAGGTCAGCAGCGCCGGGTCGGCGTCGAGGGTCACGTCCTCGAGCAGCGAGCCGCCCCACTGCACCCGCGTGATCTGCCAGCCCGCCCCGCCGCCCGAGCCGGACCCGGCCGCGACCGCAGTGCAGTTGGCCACAAACGGAGCATCGAGGACAGCCGCCGCGGTGGCCATCACCTCGTTGCCGCGGCTCGATCCGCAGGCCAGCACGGCCTCAGGCTCGAGCTCGGCAACCATCTGCGCCACGATCGAGCCGTAGGCGGCGGGGCTGTAGTCGGTCAGCTCCTCAGGCGTCGCCGCATGCACGACCTCAGCGCCGAAGCTGCCCGCCTCGGACTCGATGCCGGAGTCGGCATCGGCGCCGATCACCGCGGCGTGGAGCTCACAGTCGATCTCCTCGGCCAGGCTGCGCCCGAAAGTCAGCGCCTCGCGGGCGGCCTCGACCAGCGCTCCGTCGTCGTGTTCCAGCACGACCAGCAGCATCACAGCACCCCCAGCTCGTCGAGCACGTCGACCACGGCCGGCGCAGCCTCGGGGCCCGTGCCCAGGATCACCGTCTCGGACACCGCCTCGGTCGGGCGGTGCAGCCTCACTCGCTGCTGGGCGCCGGGCGCGGCGTCGCCCGCCAGCTCGGCGATCTCGGCCTTCTTGGATGCCAGCCTGCCCTTCATGGTCGGATAACGGGGCAGGTTGAGCCCTTCCATCACTCCCAGCGCGCAGGGCCGGGCCAGTTCGTACACCTCGAAGCCGCCGTCGATCTCGCGGCGGGCGGTGATCGCGGACTCCCCGGCGACGGTGATGCCCTTGATGCCCTGAACCATGGGACGGCCCAGGGCGTGGGCGACCCGCACGCCGACCTGGAAGCCCCCGCTGTCGGCGGACTCGTTGCCGAACAGCAGCAGGTCGAAGACCCCGTCGGTCTCCTCGATCCCGGAGATGGCCTCGGTCAAAGCGGCAGCGGTCCGCTGAGGATCCCAGGCGTTGGAGTCGACGTTCACCAGCACGGCGTGGTGCGCCCCGACGGACACCGCATAGCGCAGCTGCTCGGAGGCGGCGGCGAGGCCCAGCGTGAGCACCGTTACCTCTCCCCCGTGCTCCTCGACGAGCTGCACGGCGCCCTCCACGGCGCACTCCTCGTGGGGGCTGGTGGTGAAGCCGAGGTGCGCCGAGTCGATGTCGCCGCCGTCGGCTGTGACGTTGATCCGGGCGCCCGGCGCGGGCACCCGCTTCACGCAGCAGAGGATCCGCATCCGCTCAGCTCTTCATCCGGGTGTCGTCGGGATCGAACGCCGAGCCCGTGCCGACCACCTTGCACCCAAAGAGCTCGTTCATGTACATCACCTGCAGGTCGGTGCCGGCGGCGGCCAGCTCGTTGGGCACGTAGCCCATCAGCAGCATCTTGCCGACCGAGGGGCCGTAGCCGGCGGAGGTCACCCGCGATGCCCGGCCGTGCGAGTCGACGATGCGCCCGCCGGAAGAGTCGAGGATCGGCTCGTTGCCGCCCTGCATCCAGCGCTCACGGCCCGCCGAGTCGGTGTTGTCCTCCACGGTGAGGGTGACGCACTGCACCTCGGCGCCAGCCTCCCGGGCCGCCAGGTAGGGCGCCTTGCCGATGAAGTCCGCGGCCTTGACCTTGGGCCGGGCGAGGCCGGCCTCCAGCGGGTTGTACTCGCTCTCGAGCTCGGCGCCCATCAGCCGGTAGCCCTTCTCCAAACGGCCCGAGGTGCCGTAGACGCCGCCGCCGGTGGGGCGCAGGCCGTGAGCGCTGCCCGCCTCGACGAGCGCATCCCACACGCCGGGGGCGCGGGTCCAGGGGATGTAGATCTCCCAGCCGGCGTCGCCCACATAGGAGATGCGGAACAGCTCCACGTCGACCCCGGCCACGGTGGCCGGCAGATAGGCGCCATACGGCGAGCCGGCCTGGCTCAGGTCGTGGTCGGTCAGCTCGCCGAGCACCGCCGCTGCGTTGGGCCCCCACAAGCCGAGGGTGCTGATCTGCATGGTGCGGTTCGCGAACGCCACCGAGCCGTCGTTGGGCATGTGCTTGCGCACCCAGAACTCGTCGCGGCCGCCGTCGAACACGCCGGTCACGATCTGCACGGTCTGCTCACCGGTGCGCATCATGGTGAGGTCGGAGTGGAAGCCGCCGTCGGGGGTGAGCCACGGCGTGTACACCGAGCGGCCCACGGCCACGTCGACCTTGTTGACCGCCAGGCGCTCCGCGAACTCCACCGCACCGGGGCCGGACAGCTCGTATATCTGGAACGCCGAGAGGTCGACCAGGCCGCAGTTGTCGCGCAGGTTCAGGTGCTCGCCGATGGTGATCGGGCTCCACCAGCGGTTGTCCCACTCGACTTCGCGCTCGGCGAGGTCGTAGCGCTCCACGAGGTCGCGGTTGGAGTCGTACCACTGCGGGCGCTCCCACACCCGGGCCTGGAAAAACTCGGCCTCCAGCGCCTCCTGGCGCGAGCGGTAGGGCGACTCGACCAGGTGCCGGCGGTTCTCCCACTGCTCGGCGGGGTGCACGATGCCGTAGGTCTTGTTGAAGCTCTCCTCGGCACGGGACCAGATGTGGTCGTCGCTGCGCTCCTCGTCGTAGAAGCGGGCCACGTCCGCGCCGTGGGCGTCGATCACCCGCGGGTAGCCATACGTCATCCACTCGGCGACGACCTGGCCCATGCCGGGGCCTTCCTTGACCCACACCGCGGCCGCCGACCAGAGGTTCTCCACGTCAGGGATCTCGCCCAGGCACGGCATGCCGTCGGGCGTCAGCGACAGCAGGCCGTTGATGGCGTACTTGATCTCGGCGTCGCCGAGCATCTCCATCAGCTCGATCGCCTCTTCCATCTGCTGGTCGAAGTCATCCGGCGTGAACGGCATCTCGGTGGGCGACAGCGCCGCCTCCTCGTTGGAGGGGATCTCGTCGGGGTGGTGCAGGATCGGGCGGTGGGCGTAGGAGCCGACCTCCATCGAGCCGGCCGACTGGCGCTCGTAGCAGAAGGTGTCCATGTCGCGCACGATCGGGTAGCCGATCTCGTTGTTGGTCTCGGCGAGGATGTCGATGGGGCCGACGTCGGCCATCTGGTGCACGGCCGGCACCAGCGGGATGTAGGTGTCGGCCATGCCGGCGATGCGGTTCGACCACACGCCGCAGGCGATCACGACGTGCTCGGCTTGGATCGTTCCCTTGTCGGTGACCACGGCGCTGACCCTGCGCCGCCCGTTGGGGCGGTCGCCGTCGTCGGTGACGAGGTCGAGCACCTCGGTGTTGGCGAACACCCGGCAGCCCGCGGACTCGATGGCCTCGCGGCGCATCACGGTGCCGGTCTCCAGCGAGTCGACCACGCTGACCGTCGGGCAGTAGAAGCCGCCCTTGATCACGTCGGTGCTGATGAACGGCACCAGCTCCTGCACCTCGGCGGGGCTGAGCAGGTGAGCCTCGATGCCCCAGGCCTTCGCGGAGGTCATGCGCCGGTCGAGCTCGTTCATGCGCTCTTGGGTGCGGGCGACCTCGATGCCGCCGGAGTCGACCGACAGGTTCAGGTCGCGGTACTGGTTGGCGGACTGCTCGCCCAGCAGGGCCATCTCCTTGTTGTGGTCGACGGGGAAGATGAAGTTGGACGCATGGCCGGTCGATCCGCCGGGGTTCGGCAAGGGGCCCTTGTCCAAGAGGACGAGGTCGCTCCAGCCGAGCCGGGCCAGGTGCCCGACCACGCAGTTGCCGACGATGCCGGCGCCGATGACGACGCACTTGGCGCTGCTCGGGAATTCGCTCACGGATGCTCTCTTTCTCGGTCTGGCGTCTCGAACGCAGACGCTAGCCTGACGGTTGATATATTACACGCATATCACACCTGGCCAACCCGGGCCGCGCCTCGCTCCCCGGCCCCTGGCCCGCTCTTGTCCCGACCATCCGCCGCAAGCCCACGACAGAGACCCGCAGTGCCGCCAAGCAAGCCCAACCTCAGCGAGCAGGCCTATGAGGCCATCCGCTCGATGATCGTGCGCCTGGAGCTGGCCCCCGGCGACATCCTGCGCGACACCGAGCTGTGCGAGCGCACCGGGATCGGCCGCACGCCGGTGCGGGAGTCGCTGCAGCGGCTCGCCCGCGAGCACTTCGTGACCGTGATCCCGCGGCGGGGCATGTACGTGAGCGGCATCGACGTGGCCGAGCTGTCGATGCTCTTCGAGACCCGCATGGTGCTCGAGCCCTACGCGGCGCGCCTCGCGGCTGCCCGCGGCAGCGCCGAGCACTGGTCGGCCATGCAGGCCGCCCTCGACGAAGTGGCGGGCAGCGCCGGCGGCGCAGCCGGCGACACTGCCGAAGCCGACGACGACAGAGCCGGTCGCCGCGCCAGCAGCAGCAACGGCACCGGCAACACGGGCAACAGCGCGGGCACGACAGCCCAGACCGCCGCCAGCACAGCCGACGGCAGCGCCGAGCACCTGCTTTCGGTCGACCGCCGCTGCCACGAGCTGCTCTGGCAGGCTGCGGGCAACCGCTTCCTGCTCGACACGCTCGACATGCTCTATGCGCAGTCCGACCGCCTCTGGCACCTGTACCTCGCCGACGTGGCCGACATGCGCACAGCCGTCGCCGAGCACGCCGCCATCCTCGACGCCTTGCGGGCCGGCGAAGGCGAGACGGCGGCGGACCTCATCGAGGCCCACGTCCGCAGCTTCGACGCCGAGATCCGCTCGGCGGTGACCGGCCGGCTCGCCTCGCCGCTGGCAGCGGCCGGGGCCTGACGCAGTGCCCGAGACCCTGCCCGATACCGAGCCCGAGACCGAGACCGTGCCGGCGACGATGACCATGACCGACCGCAGACCCGCTTCCCGAGAAACCTGTTCCGAGATGCGGAACGCTTCCGTGATGCGGAACGCCTGCTAGGATTCCGCAGGGCCCGGGGGACGGGCCTGCCAAACGCCCCAGGGGGTTCAGATGTCCTTTCCGTCCGATCTGGAAATCGCCTCGCAGGCCAAGCTGAAGCCGCTGGCCGACATCGCAGGCGACGCCGGCATCCCGGCCGAGTGCCTCGAGCCCTACGGCTCCGGCGCGGCCAAGATCACCCTCGACGCCATCGACAAGATGGCCGAGCGGCCCAAGGCGCGCTACGTGGTCGTCTCGGCGATCACCCCCACCCCGCTGGGCGAGGGCAAGACCACCACCACCGTCGGGCTCGGCCAGGCGTTCCAGCACATCGGCTCGTCGGCCACCATCGCCATCCGCCAGCCCTCCATGGGGCCGACCTTCGGCATCAAGGGCGGCGCCGCGGGCGGCGGCTACAGCCAGGTGGTGCCGATGGAGCTGTTCAACCTGCACCTCACAGGCGACATGCACGCCGTGACCGCGGCGCACAACCTCTGCTCGGCGATGGTCGACGCCCACGTCTTCCACGGCAACGAGGCCGGCTTCGACCTCCACAACATCACCTGGCGGCGGGTCATCGACGTCAACGACCGGGCTCTGCGCAACTGCGTGATCGGGCTCGGCGGGCGCCTCGACGGGGTGCCACGCGAGACCGGCTTCGACATCACCGCGGCTTCGGAGGTGATGGCGGCCCTGGCGCTGTCGACGGACCTGTTCGACCTGCGGGCGCGCATGGGCCGCATCGTGCTGGGCTACACCCGCCAGGGCGAGCCGATCACCGCCGAGCAGATCGGCGCGGCGGGCTCGATGACGGTGATCCTGCGCGAGGCGATCAAGCCCAACCTGATGCAGACCCTGGAGAACACCCCGGCTCTGGTGCACACCGGTCCGTTCGGCAACATCGCCACCGGCAACAGCTCGATCGTCGCCGACCGCATCGGCATCCACACCTCGGACTTCCTGCTGACCGAGGCCGGGTTCGGCGCCGACATGGGCGCCGAACGCTTCTTCAACATCAAGTGCCGCTACTCGGGCCTGGCCCCCGACGCTGCGGTGCTCGTGGCCACGGTGCGCGGCCTCAAGGCCCACTCGGGCAACCATCGCATCGTGGCCGGCCAGCCGCTGCCCGAGGCCCTGCTGGAGGCCAACCCCGACGAGGTCCACCAGGGCGGCGACAACCTGCGCAAGCAGCTCGAGAACATGAAGGTCCACGGGGTCACCCCGGTCGTCGCGATCAACGTGTTCCCCGGCGACCACGACGCCGACATCGCCGCGGTTCACGAGATCGCAGCCGAGTACGGGGCGTTCGCCGCCGCCTCCACCCATTTCGCCGACGGCGGCCGCGGCGCTGCCGAGCTGGCCGAGGCGGTGAAGGCCGCTGCGGAGGAGCCGAGCAGCTTCGAGGTGCTCTACGACGACGACATGTCGCTGCGCGACAAGATCCACGCCGTGGCCACCCGGGTCTACGGTGCGGATGGGGTCGAGTACTCCGCGGCCGCCGCCAAGCAGCTCGCCACCTACACCGATGCGGGCTTCGGGCGGCTGCCGGTGTGCATCGCCAAGACCCACCTGTCGATCAGCTCCGACCCGACTCTGAAGGGCGCGCCGACCGGCTGGACGCTGCCGGTGCGCGAGGTGCGCGCCAGCGTCGGCGCGGGGTTCGTCTACCCGATCTGCGGCGACATGCGAACCATGCCCGGCCTCGGGCGGACCCCCGCGGCCGTCAAGATCGACATCGACGCCGACGGGGAGATCGTCAACCTCTCGTAGCCGGCATCAGCAACCAAGCCGAACAAGAGCCAACAAGTCTGAGCCGAGGAACGGTGCCGGGATGATCTTGCCGAAGCTGTCGACAGCCGGGCGGCGCCTTGCGGGCGCTGCCGCGGAGTCGGCGCAGGCGCGCGCTCATCGCCTGGCGCTCACCGCGGACCTGACCTTCGAGGTGATCCCGCTCAAGAGCCTGGCCGAGGCCGAGGCCGCCCTGCCGGCCGGGGCCAGGGTCTCGGTCACGGCGTCGCCCGCGAAGGGGCTGGCGGTCACCCAGGAGATCACCGAGCGGCTGCTGGCCGACGGCATGCGCGCCGTCCCCCACATCTCGGCGCGCATGGTGCGAGACCGCGCCCACACCCAGGAGCTGGCAGCCTGGTTCCGCCAGGCCGGGGTGTCGACGCTGTTCATCGTGGGCGGCGACGCCGACCCGCCCGGCGGCTACCACGACGCGGTGGAGTTCCTGGCGGACCTGCTGGGCTTCGACCACGGGCTGGACGTGATCGGCGTCACCGCCTATCCCGACGGCCACGCCTTCATACCGACCGACAAGCTGCACAAGGCGCTGCACGACAAGCAGGCGCTGCTTGCCGAGGCCGGCATCGACGGCTTCTGCTCCACCCAGATGTGCTTCGACCCGTCCACGATCTCGCGCTGGATTCGCGCCGAGCGGGACGCCGGCATGAGCCTGCCGATCCATCTCGGGCTCAGCGGCGTGGTCGACCGGGCCAAGCTGCTGACCATGGGCGCGCGGCTGGGGATCGGCGACTCGCTGGCGTATCTGCGCAAGAACCGCAAGGCCATCGCCTCGATGATGACCTCGCTGTCGTATGACCCCAACGACCTGCTGGTGCCCTTGAGCGAGGACATGGCCGCCCACGACGTGGCGGGCCTGCACGTTTTCACGTTCAATCAGGTGGCGGCCACCGACGAGTGGCGTCGCGCCCAGCGCTGAGGTGCATGAAGCTGCCGGTCACGAGGACCGTCGAGCCCGGCGGCGAACGGCGCCAGGCGAGATCCAGCGCCGCGCCGGCGTCGGGCTCTGCGTGAGCCTCGGCGCCCAGGGCTCGCAGCGCGGCGGCTGTCTCCGAGGCGCGGTGCCCGCGAGGCCCGAGCTCGCCCGCGGGAGGCCCGAACTCGGTCGCCACGACCAGCGGGTGAGGCGGCGGGCCGAGCAGGGCGGCCGCGCACGCCTGGAGATCCTTGCCGGCGCCCACCGCGAAGACCGCTGCCGCGGGGGGACGGCCCGCCATCCGGCGGCGCAGGGCTGTGAGCTTCATCGGATTGTGGGCACCGTCGAGCACCACCAGGCGATCCGAGGCGCCGACGATCTCGAAGCGGCCGGGCAGCGCCGGCAAGGCATCGACGCCTGCGACCCCCAGAGCGGCCAGCGCGGCGTTGGCGGTGGCCAGGGCGTCGAGCTCGGCAGGCCCCGGCGGCCAGGCATCCGCGGACTCGGGGGCCGCGGTCACCGGGGCGGCCGCGGACGCGGGGGCCTGGGTGGTCTCGTGGCGGTCGACCTCGATCAGCTCCGCGCCCGCCGCGGCTGCGACCGAGCGGACCGCGTCGGCGGCAGCAGCGAAGTCCTGGGGGGCGAGCACCCCGAGGCCGCGGCCGCTGAGCACCGCGGCCTTCTCGGCCGCGATGGCCTCGACGGTCGTGCCCAGCACGTCGGTGTGGTCGATGCCGATGCCGGTGACCACGGTGAGCACGTCGCTGCGGGCAAAGACGTTGGTGGCATCGAGGCGCCCGCCGATCCCGGCCTCCACGACCAGGCGGTCGGCGCCGCCGCGCACCCCGAGCGTCACCAGCACCGCGGCTGTGGCCGCGAAGAACGTCGGCGGCTCGTCGAGGGTCGCCGCGGCGGCGGCGACCTCGCGACCCGCGGCCTGCACCAGGTCCCAGTCAGGCAGCTCGCCGTCGAGCCAGAAGCGCTCGCGGATGTCGTGCACGTGGGGCGACAGGTGCGTCGCCACCCGCTCCCCCGAGGCGACCAGGCCGGCGGTGACCGCAGCTGCCACGGTGCCCTTGCCGGCCGTGCCGACCACGTGCACCGCCGGGAGCCGGTCCTGCGGGTCGCCCAGGGCGGCGAACAGCGCAGCCGAGGACAGCAGCCCCTGTTTGCCCCGCGGCGCCCGGTCGCGCACGAATCCGTAGAGCCACTCGGAGAAAGCTGCCGGGCTGTCGATCACGCGACTCCAACTGGCCAAGGGCGTCCGGATAGGATGAGTTCCGAAATCCGGAACTGTTCCACGATACAGAACACCCAGCCGACAGCTGCTCAGGCGCGACCCGCAGCACGAGTCTCGGCGCATCCCTGGAGCGACAAGTGAAGGTACCGCCGGCCGACTCACCCTCCGCTGCCGCCACCGGGTGCCTGACGGTCTACGAGCAAGGCGCGAGGCGGGGCGCCGAAGCCGGCCCTCGGCGCCGTGATCGGCGCGGCCGCGAGCAGAACGTGAGCAGATCGTGAGCCGCCCGCCGCTCTTCGCCCCCTTCGAGAGCTGGCTGATCAAGCCCGACTGGGCGTCGCGGGTGATCGCCGGGGCGTATGACTCCAAGACGCCGGCGGAACGGCGCCGCATCGTGGCCGAGAACCCGGTCTCGTTCCTGGGGGTCACCCGCTCCGAAGAGGACCTGGCGCCGGGCGACAACGCCGACGAGGACGAGCTGCTCCGCCGCGGCGCCGGCACCCTGACGACGATCCTGGAAGCCGGGGCGTTCACGCCCACGGGCCGCAGGTCCCTCTACGCCTACCGGCTCACCGCGCCCGACCACCAGCAGACCGGCGTGGTCGGCGCCATGCACGCCGAGGGCCTGCGCGACGGGCGGGTGCTGATGCACGAGAACGTGCGCCCGGGCCGGGCCCGCCTGCTCAGCAGGCACCTGCAGCGGGTCGGTGCGACTTCGTCGCCGGTGGCGCTCGCCCACAGAGCCGATCCGCAGGTGGCGGCCGTGCTCGAGGATGCCGCGACCGGCCAAGCGCAGGTCGATCACCTCGTGGAGGGCGTGCGCCATCAGGTTTGGACGATCCCCGATGACGGCTGCGCCCGCATCGCGGATCGGCTCGCCGATGCGGTCGTGTACCTGACCGACGGCCATCACCGCTGCGCGGCGGCTCTGGCGGGCGCCGACGAACGCCGGGGCGAAGCCCCCTTCGAGCGCACCATGGCGGTGCTGTTCCCCGACGACCATCTCCATATCGAGCCGTTCCACCGGGTCTGTCCCGACCACGCCGGCCGCTCGCCCGATGCGCTCGCCGAGGCTCTCGGCACAGTGGGCGCCGTCGACGAGGTGTCGGGCCTCGATCAGGCCCTGCCGAGCGTCAAGGGCCAGGTGGGCGTGTACAGCCACGGGCGCTGGTGGCGCCTCAGCCTCGACCCGGTGCAGCGGCCTGGAGCGCTGTCGCACCTCGACGTGGAGCGGATGCGACGCGACGTGATCGGCCATGTGCTCGGCGTCGACGAGCTCGCCGAGCGCAGCGGGGTGGACTACATCCCCAACCCGGCCGGGCTCGACGAGGTGATCCGCCGCAGCGATGCCGGCGGGCGGGTCGGCTTCTTCATGTACCCGACCTCCATCTCCGATCTGATGGCCGTGGCCGACGCGGGCGAGCTGATGCCTCCCAAGTCGAGCTACGTGTCGCCCAAGCCCCGATCGGGGATCTTCCTGCGGGTGCTCGGCGCGGGCGCCACCGCCCATCTCGCACCGAGCTAGCCGCGCGTCTCTGGGCCGGCCGCGCCGGGCGGAGCGGGCAGGGTGCCGACCGTGCATGCGCACCCAAGCCGGCCTTGCAGCGCCGGGCAACGGGATTTGCCGGCGAGGCCGTGCCGTGAGACTCTGTAGCGCATGCAAACTGCCTGGCCCCGCGTCCGTGGGCCAGGTGCAACCGCAAACTCCCGGGAGGGGAAACAACAATGAGAATCAAGTGGCTTATCGCCGTGCTGGCGGTCTTCGGGCTCGTGGCCGCGGCCTGCGGCGACGACGAGGAGACGAGCGAGGCGGGCTTCGCAGCCGACTACACGCTCGACATCGACGCCTTACTCGGCGCCGATCTCGCCGACTGCGCCGATGCGCCCGACGGCGATCCCGTCAGGGTCGGCATGGCGATGGACTTCTCCGAAGTGGTCGGCTTCGTCGACATCCCGGGATCCAACCTGGTGCCCTATGTGGCCGAGCTTGCCAACTGCGCCGGCGGCATCGGCGGGCGGCCTGTGGAGGTGCGGGTCTCCGAGGTCGGCGACGACGCCCAGCTCGCGGCTGTGGAGCTGCTGGACTGGGGCGCGCACTTCCTGATCGGCCCGCCCTTCGCCGATTTCGCCCTGCCCATCCTGCAGGCCACCGAAGGCGAGGTGGCGCTGTTCGTGGCCGCCTCCACCGAGCCCACCCTGGCAGACGCCTCGAACAACTCGTATCTGGTGACCTTCGACGACCACCAGATGTCGGCCGCGGCCGCCCAGTGGGCGCTCGACAACGGCATCGACCGGGCGATCCTGTTCACCGAGGGCGAGGGCATCCCCTACACCGGGGTCAACCCCGACGCCTTCGCTGCGCACTTCGAGGCCAACGGCGGAACCGTCGTCAGCTCGCAGACCTACGTGTGGGGCGCCGACACCGACTTCTCCGCGCAGGTCAACGAGATAGCCGGGCTCTCGGAGAACAACGAGATCGTGTTCTCAGCCGCCCTCGGCTTCCAGGTCACGGCCCTGCGAGGCCAGCTCGAAGGCCAGGGACTCGACGGGCTCGCCTATGCGGGCACCGACGCCCTCGACGCCACCGGCATCCAGTTCGAGACCAACAACGAGGGCATCGTGCACACGCCGCACACCTCGATCACCGAAGGCGACCGCATCCACAGCCTGCTCGCCGGATACGAGGCGGCCAAGGGCGAAGCGCTGGAAAGCCAGGGCTTCATGGCCCTCTATGTCGACTCGATGTTCCTGGGCATCCAGGCCATGCTCGACTGCGACTGCGACGACCGCGCCATGATCGGCGACGCCGTGGCGGCCATCGACGGCTTCGAGGGCCTCTCGGGCACGATCGGCTATGCCGGCACCACCGGCATCCCGGACAAGGCGGTGCCCGTCCACCAGATCGTCGACGGGGTCGACACCCTGGTCGACACCATCGGCGGCTGAGCCGCCGCCCAGCCGGCACGGCTGCGGCAAGACCCGTCAGGGCGTGAGACCGCCTTGCTCGAAGTCTCGGGACTGACCACGAGATACGGGGCGATCTCGGCCCTGCGCAACGTGAGCCTGACCGTCTCCTCCGGTGAGGTCGTCGGCCTCATCGGGCCCAACGGCGCGGGCAAGACCACGCTGCTCAACACGATCGCCGGGCTGCTCTCCCCCGCCGCGGGCAGCGTGACCTTCGACGGCGCCGACGTCACCGGCGCAGCTCCCGACAAGCTGCTGCGCAAGGGGCTGGCGCTGGTTCCCGAGCACCGCCGCATCTTCGTGGACATGACCGTGGAGGAGAACCTGCGCATCGGCGGCGTCACCCAGAAGGCTGCGGCGCGCGCCGAGAGCCTCGACGAGACCCTCGAGCTTTTCCCGGCGCTGGCCGCCAAGTGGACGACTGCGGGCGGCTATCTCTCGGGCGGCGAGGCCCAGCAGTTGGCTATCGCCCGGGCGCTGATGTCGCGCCCGCGGCTGCTGATGATGGACGAGCCGTCGCTGGGCCTGGCGCCGGTGCTGGTGGACGTGGTGTTCGAGCTCATCGCCTCGCTGCGCTCCACGGGCCGCACCCTGCTGGTGGTCGAGCAGAACGCCCAGCGCATGCTCGAGGCCGCCGACCGGGCCTACGTGCTGCGCAGCGGCGAGGTGGTAGCGGAGGGCAGCGGCGCCGAGCTGCGCGGCCGTGACGACCTCTTCGAGACGTTCGTGGGCAAGTCGTGACCGCCCCGACGAAGCACCCCGTGGACGACGCCCGGCGGGGTCAGCCGTGACCGAGCTGGCGCAGAACCTCATCGACGGCCTGGGCCGGGGCAGCATCTACGCCCTGCTCGCTCTGGGCGTGGCCGTGATCTTCGGGGTGATGCACCTGCTCAACTTCGCCCACGGCGAGCTGATCACCGTGAGCGGCTACGCGGCGCTGGCGGCGTTCAACCAGGGCTGGTCGTGGTACCTGGTGGCGCCGCTGATCGTGGTCGTGGCCGTGCTCACCTCGCTGGCCATCGAGCGGGTCGCCTTCAGCCGGGTGCGGGGCGGCTCGGACTTCACGCTGCTCTTGACGTCCTTCGGCGTGCACTTCGTGGTGTCGGCGATCTTCTTGCTGTACGTGTCGGCATCGGTGAAGACCTTCCCGCGCCCCGGCTGGGTGACCGACACCTACTCGGTCGGGCCGCTGCGCATCGAGGTCTTCGACACCGTGGTGATCGTGGTCACCGTGATCGCCCTCGTGGCCACCAGCGTGCTGCTGCAGCGGACCATGTTCGGCCTGTCGCTGCGCGCCGCGGCGGACGACTTCGACACGGCACGGCTGATGGGCGTCAACTCCGACTCGGTGATCCGTGGGGCTTTCGTGCTCTCGGGGCTGCTGGCGGGCATCGCCGGGGTGTTCTGGCTGATGCGCTCGGGCAGCATCTCGCCGAGCGCCGGGATCGATCCGATGCTCAAGGGCGTCCTGGCGGCGCTCATCGGCGGCCTGGGCAGCCTGCGGGGCGCCGTGATCGGCGGCTTCGCGCTGGGCCTGGCCGAGGTGCTGCTGCGCTCGCGGCTGCCCGACAGCATCGCCAGCCTCACCGACGGCTTCGTCTTCTTGCTGATCGCCCTGCTGTTCATCTTCCGGCCTCAGGGCCTGGTCACCGTCGCCCACGCGGAGCGGGTCTGATGTTCACAAGCCTGGAACGAGACGTGGCCTGGCCGCTGATCGGCTCGCTGATCCTGTTCGGCGCGCTCGTCGCCGGGGGCCTCGCCTATCAGAGCGTCCTGGGCGGCGCCGCCGAGCGGCTGGTCACGGTGATGCTGATCGACGCCGTGATCGTGCTGGGCATCCAGATCTACGTGGGCAACAGCGGCGTGCTCTCGTTCGGCCACATCGGCTTCGGGGCCATCGCCGGCTACGCCTTCGCGGTGCTCGCCATCGCCCCCGCCGAGAAGGCCAAGCGGATCCCCGATGCGCCGTTCGGGCTGGCCGACGTGGAGCTCTCCAGCAGCCTCTCGATGCTGGCCGCGGTCGTCGTCACCTGCGCCGTGGCCTTCGTGGTGGGCATCGGCCTGGCCCGCTCCGGCGCCCAGTCCGGGGCGGTGTCGGCCACGGTGATCACCCTGGCGCTGCTGTTCGTCACCCACGAGGTGGCGCGCAACTGGACCGAGCTGACCGGCGGCGAGCGGGCCGGGCTCACCTTCCCGATCCGCGGCTCGCTGGACACCCGCGCCCCGATCTACGCGGCTCTGCTCACAGCGCTGATAGTGGCCCGCGTCTATGCGCGCAGCCGCTCGGGGCGCCTCGCGGCGGCCGCCCGCGAGGACAACCTCGCCGCTCGGGCGATGGGCGTGAACCCGCTGGTGCAGCAGATGGCCGCGCTGCTGATCTCGGTGGCGGTGGTGTCGGTGGGGGCCAGCCTGCGCGTCTACGAGGACGGCTCGCTGCTGCCGGGCAACTTCTTCTTCAACTACACGCTGCTCACGCTGGTGATGCTGATCGTCGGGGGGCGCAACAGCGTCACCGGCGCCGTGGTCGGGGTGGCCGTGATCACCGCAGGCCGCGAACTGGCACGGCGCCTCGGCCAGGACGACTTCGAGGTGTTCGGCCTCGGCCTGGACAGCGCGCCGCTGGACTGGGTCTTCCGCGAGAACCTGCAGACGGTGTTCCTGGGCCTGGCGATGCTGGGGTTCATGATCTGGCGGCCGGCCGGGCTGATCGACGACTGGGAGCTCGACACCTGGCTGCGCCGGCGCTGGCGACGCCGGCACCCCGACGAGGCCAGGCCCGACCCGCTGCCCGAGGTCGCAGCCGACTCGGCCTCGACGCTGACCGCCGCGGACGTGGAGGTCGCCTTCGGCGGCTTCGTGGCGCTGCGCAGCGCGGCGCTTGCGGCGAGCGCCGGCGAGGTGGTCGGCATCATCGGGCCCAACGGCGCAGGCAAGACGACCTTCGTCAACGCCATCACCAGCCTGGTGGCGCCCTCGGCGGGCAGCGTGACCCTCGACGGCGGGGACGTGACCGACATGGCCACCCATGAGCTGGCACGGCGCGGCGTGGTGCGCACCTTCCAGAACCTGCGGCTCTTCTCGGCGCTCACGGTGCGCGAGAACGTGGCCGTCTCCTCGCTGATCGCGGCACGCCACCGCGGCCGCCGCTCGATCCCCGACATCGACGCCGTGATCGCCGAGGCAGGGCTGTGGGACCAGCGCGACCGCCGCGCCGGCCAGCTCGACTACGGCAACTCGCGGCGCCTGGAGCTGGCACGCGCCGCCGCGCTCGCCCCGGCGTTCTTGCTGCTCGACGAGCCCACCAGCGGCATGAGCGACAGCGAGTCGCTGGAGATGATCGAGCAGGTGCGCCACATGGCGGCCACCGTCGGCGCAGGCGTGGTGGTGATCGACCACGACCTGGGCTTCATCACCGGCATCAGCGACCGCATCTACGCCTTCGACCGGGGTGCCGTGATCGCCGTGGGCACGCCGGCGGAGATCCAGGCCCACCCGGCGGTGCAGGCCGCCTATCTCGGGTCAGCAGCGCCGAGCGGGGCCGCCGAGGACTGATGAGCATGCGCCTGAAACAGCGAGCGACCGACGGGCAAGCAACCGAGAACGAAGGCACGGAAGGTTGACCATGACGGCTGACGACGGCGCAGGCCGCGAGCAACAGCCCGAGGACTTCGACGACATCCGCAGCGAGCTGCGCCGGCTCTGCGACGCCTACGGCAACGAGTACTGGCGCAGCCTGGAGCCGGCCACCTACCCCACCGAGTTCGTCGAGGATCTCAGCCGCCAAGGCTGGCTCGGGTCTCTGATCCCCGAGGAGTACGGCGGCGGCGGGCTGAGCCTGGCCGGGGCGTCGGTGATCCTCGAGGAGATCTCGGCATCGGGCGGCAACCCGTCGGCCTGCCACGCCCAGATGTACGTGATGGGCACCCTGCTGCGCCACGGCTCGGACGCCCAGAAGCGCCGCTGGCTGCCCGAGATCGCCGCCGGCCGCAAGCGCCTGCAGGCCTTCGGCGTGACCGAGCCCGGCGCCGGCTCCGAGACCACCGCGATCAGCACCCGGGCGGTGCGCGACGGCGACGTCTGGCGGGTCAACGGCCAGAAGATCTGGACCAGCCGCGCCCTGCACTCTGACCTGATGATCCTGCTGGCCCGCACCACCTCCGCCGCCGAGGCGGCGAGCCGCCTGGAGGGCCTGTCGGTCTTCGTGTTCGAGATGCGCGACGGCTCAGGCGAGCTGATACCGGGACTGACCATCAAGCCGATCCCCACGATGATGAACCACAGCACCACCGAGGTGTTCTTCGACGACGTGGAGATACCCGGCGACTCCCTGATCGGCAGCGAGGACCGGGGCTTCTCGCACATCCTCGACGGCATGAACGCCGAGCGCATCCTGATCGCGGCCGAGTGCATCGGCGACGGGCGCTTCTTCCTGGACCGCGCCTCGGCGTATGCCCGCGAGCGCCAGGTGTTCGGCCGGCCGATCGGCATGAACCAGGGCGTGCAGTTCCCCTTGGCCAAGGCATATGCCAACCTGGAGGCGGCGAACCTGATGCGCTGGAAGGCAGCCAACCTCTTCGACGGCCGCCGGCCCTGCGGAGCCGAGGCCAACATGGCCAAGATGCTGGCCTCGGAGGCCTCCTGGGAGGCGGGCAACGCCGCGCTGAACACCCACGGCGGCTTCGGCTTCGCCGCCGAGTACGACATCGAGCGCAAGCTGCGCGAGACCCGCCTGTACCAGGTCGCCCCCGTCAACAACAATCTCGTCCTGGCATTCGTGGCCCAGAAATGCCTGGGCCTGCCCAAGAGCTACTGACCCAGCACCGCAACCCGAGAGGTGACTTCCATGACCCAGACCGCCGACGACTTCCGACGCCGCTGCCGGGAGGCCGGCGTGCACACCGTGGAGATCGCCACGCCCGACACCCAGGGGCACCTGCGCGGCAAGCGCGTGCCCGTGGGGCGCTTCTTCGACACCGCGCTCGACAGCGGCGTCAACATCGCCGATGCGATCTTCGTGTTCGACATGGCCAACGACCTGCCCGACAACGAGTTCATCAACATGGACACCGGCTATCTCGACTGCCGGCTGATGCCGGATCCGAGCAGCGGCCGGCTGCTGGGGCACCGGCCCGGCTACGCCCTGGCGTTCGCCGAGGTGGCCGACTCCGAGGGCGAACCGCACCCGCTGGCGCCGCGCACCGTGCTGGCCCGCCAGGTCCAGCGCCTTCAAGAGCAGGGCCTCGAGCCGGTGGTGGCCACCGAGATGGAGTTCTACCTGTGCAACGCCGACTGGACGCCGATCCAGAACCACATCCAGTACAGCTCGCTGACCGACATGATCCACCTCGAGCCGGTGCTGGCGGACATGCGCGAGGCGCTGGCAGCAGCCGGCATCGAGGTGGAGTCGTCGAACTTCGAGTACGGCCCCGGCCAGATGGAGATCAACTGCGGCCCGGCGGACGCCATGCGCACCGCCGACAACACCGCCCTGTTCAAGTCGATCGTCAAGCAGGTGGCCGCAGCGCACGGGCTCAGGGCGACGTTCATGCCCAAGCCGTGGAGCGAGCCGTCGGGCTCGGGGATGCACGTCCACACCTCGCTGAACGCCGACGGCGCGAACGCCTTCGCAAGCTCGCAGGGCTCGCCGAACGAGCTGATGGCAGCCTGGCTGGGCGGCCTGCTGGAGCACGCCGCGGCCATGACCCTGATCGGGGCGCCGACCCCCAACGGGCCGCGCCGCATCCGCCCCTACACGTTCGCCCCTACCCACATCCACTGGGGGCTCGACAACCGCACGGTGCTGGCCCGCTGCATCTGCGAGGGCGGCAGCGCCAACCGGGTCGAGTACCGCTCGGCGGGCGCGGATGCCAACCCGTACCTGATGATCGCCGCCATCCTGGCCGCAGGCGCCGACGGCGTGGCCCACAGGCGGGCTCTGCCGGCGATGGGCACGGGCGACATGTACACCGACCCGGGCGACAGCGAGGCCCTGCCCGCCGACTTCGACGCCGCGCTGGCCGCTTTCGAGGGCTCGGCGCTGGCGGGCCTGCTGGGCGACATGTACTCGGCCAGCTTCTTGTCGCTGGCCAGAGCCGAGGGTGCGCTCGCCGCCGAGAACAGCGCGGCCGACCCAGACGAGGTCAACGACACCGAACGCGAGCGCTACATCGAGCACAGCTAGCCCGACCGGCCCAGACCACGAGACCGCTTGACACACAGAGACCGCCCGAGACGCCAGCCGGCTTCGCCATGACCGCCACCGAGACCCCGCAGCCCCCGCAATCGCCGGAGCCGCCCGAGCCCCCGCAGTCGCCGGAGCCGCCCGAGCCCCCGCAGTCGCCGCATCCCTCCAAGGCCCCGCAGGCGCCGGACATCGCCTCGCCTTCGCTGTACGCCGAGCAGATCCCGCATGACCGCTTCGCCGTGATCCGCGACACGCCGGGGCTGATGTGGCACCCCTACGCCGAGGACGGCTTTTGGGCGGTGACCCGCCACGGCGACGTGAAGGAGGTCTCCAAGCGGCCCGAGGTCTTCTCGTCTGCCATCGGCCACACCAACCTCTGGGACCTCGAAGCTGACGCCCTGGAGGCGCGGCGCTCGATCATCGACACCGACGCCCCGGACCACACCCGGCTGCGCCGCCTGGTGAGCCGCGAGTTCACGCCGCGCAACATCCGCCGCTGGGAGGCCACCACCAGGGAAATCGCAGCCGAGCTGCTGGATGCCTTCGCGTCCGACGGCGGAGGCGACTGGGTGGCCAAGGTGGCCGCGCCGCTGCCGATCCGGGTGATCCTGTCGATCCTGGGCGTGCCGATCGCCGACGCCGACTTCCTGGTGGAGCTGAGCAACCATCTCGTCGAGGGCACCGGCGACCGGCCGTCGCTGCCCGCGGACGCCTACGGCAACACCACGCCGCTGCGCCTGCTGCCGTTCGGCTCGCCTGCGAGCCATGCGCTCTACGAGTACGGCGAACGGCTGGGCGCCGAGCGCCTCGCCGACCCACGAGACGACATCGTGAGCCTGCTCGCCCAAGCCCGCCACGACGACCATCTGTCGCCTGAGGAGTTCCGCAACTTCTTCCACGTGCTGGTGTTCGCCGGCAACGAGACCACCCGCACCGCCATCACCCACGGCGCCATGGCCTTCGCGGAATTCGGCGACCAGCACGACAGGCTGGCGGGCGATCCGACCCTGCTCGACACGGCGGTTGAGGAGGTGATCCGCTGGGCCACGCCGGTGCTGCACATGCGGCGCACCGCGGCGGCCGACACCGAGCTGGCCGGCACGCCCGTCGCCGCAGGCGACAAGGTCGTCATGTGGTACGCCGCGGCCAACCGCGACCCGGACGTGTTCGACGACCCCTTCGCGTTCGACATCGCCCGTGCCGAGAATCCCCACTTCGCCTTCGGGGGCGGCGGGCCGCACTTCTGCCTGGGCGCCTTTCTGGCCCGCATGGAGGTGCAGGTGCTGCTGACCGAGATGCTGGCCCGCGGCATCCGCCTGCGCCCGGCCGAGCCCGCCGTGCGGGCGCCGTCGAACTTCGTGCACGGCGTGCTCTCGGTGGGCCTGGAGGCCGCCGGCTCATGAGAGACGCGTCGTGAGCGGGCCCGGCGCTCCGTCGCCCGATTCGCTGTCGCCCGAGCCGGCACCGCCGGGGGTTGTGCGCCTGGCGCTGGACGCCGAGCTGTGCATCGGCGTCGGCCAGTGCGAGCTGATGGCGCCGGAAGTGTTCCGCCTCGACGACGACGAGGGCACCTCTGAGCTGGTGGGCTCGCCGTGGGTCGCTGCCGCGCAGGCCGAGCTGCTGGTCGACAAGTGCCCGAGCGGCGCCATCGGCCTGGCCGATCCGGCGGCCGGCCCGGATGCCCCCGACCCAGAGCCGCCCGCGGCCGGCAGCGAGGCCGCCCGATGAGCGTCGCCGCCGGCGTCGACCTGGCCGACCCTGCGCTGTATGACCGCGGCATCCCCCACGAGGTGTTCGCCGAGCTGCGAGCGACGCCGGGCCTGGCCTGGAACGCCATCGGCGGCGACCCCGACGACGGCTTCTGGGCGGTCGCCCGCCACGCCGACATCGTGACCGTGAGCCGCGACACCGAGACCTACTCCTCGGCCGTGGGCCACATCCAGATCTACGACATCGACTCCGACGCCCTGGAAGCCCGCGCCTCGATGATCGACATGGACCCGCCGATCCACACCCGGCTGCGCCGCCTGGTCAGCTCGGCGTTCACCCCCCGCCACGTGCAGGGCTACCGGCCCCAGGTCCGCGCCAGGGTGCGCGCTGCGCTGGACCGCATCTGCGCCGCAGGCGGCGGCGACTGGGTGACCGAGGTCGCCAAGCCGATACCGATCGGCGTGATCTGCGACATCATGGGCGTGCCCGAGGCCGACCACGACTACATGATCGAGCTGTCGGACCACCTGGTGGCGGGCACCAGCAGCGAGCCGCTCGACCCAGCGGCCTATGGCAACACCACGCCGCTGCGGATGCTGCCGTTCAACTCCCCCGCGGCGCACGGCATGGCCGCCTACGCGCTCGACCTCGCCGAGCAGCGCCGCCGCCGCCCCGCCGGCGACCTGGTGACGCGGCTGATCGAAGCCGAGGTGGACGGCGAGAAGCTCAGCGACCCCGAGCTCGCCAACTTCTTCCGGCTGATGATCTTCGCCGGCAACGAGACCACCCGCTCGGCGATGAGCCACCTCGCCCTGCACCTGCGCGACTTCGCCTCGGAGTTCGAGCGGGTGCGCGCCGATCGCTCGCTGCTGGAGGGCGCAGCCGAGGAGGTGGTGCGCTACTCGTCGCCGATCCTGTATTTCCGGCGCACCGCCACCCGGCCCGCCGAGCTGTCCGGAACGCAGATCGCACCCGGCGAGCGGGTGGTGATGTGGTACGCCTCGGCGGACTTCGACGAGGCCGTGTTTGTTGATCCGCTGAGCTTTTGGGTGGACCGCCCGCCGACGCCGCCGAATGTGGCCTTCGGCGGAGGCGGGGCGCACTTCTGCCTGGGCGCGTCGCTGGCCCGTCTGGAGCTGGCCGAGCTGATCGACGAGATCTGCGAGCGGGGCCTGCGCGTGGAGGTGCTGGGCGAGCCCGAGTACGTGGACTCCAACTTCGTGAACGGCATCGAGCACCTGCAGGTGCGCCTGTGCTGATCGACCGCTTCGGCTGCGAGACGGCCGGCAGCGAGGCGTCGCTGGCCGCCTGGGAAACCGCCTGGGAGCGCTACACGCACTTCCGCGGCTCGCCGCTCGACGCTCTCGCCGATGCCAACCGCCACGACGACGGGTTCGTGATGGGCCCGGTGATGACGGCGCTGTACTCGGTGCTGGCGGGCACGGCTCTGGACGCCGCGGTCGTGGTCGACAACCTGGCCCGTGCCCGAGCGCGCTGCGCAGGCCTGCAGTCCGGTGCCAGCCGTCGCGAACGCGGCCACCTGCAAGCCGTCGAGCACGTCTGCCGCGGCGACTTCACCGCGGGCGCAGATGCCTTCATGGCCCTGGCCGGCGATGCCGGCACGGACTTCGCGGCGCTGCGCTTCGCCCACGACCTGTACCTGCACGTCGGCGCTGCGCAACGCCGTTTCGAGCGCGAGGCGGAGCTGCTGGCCCGCTGGCCCTCCGACGACCCGCAGCGGCACCTCGCAGAGGGCATGCACGCCTTCAGCCTCACCGAGATCGGCCTACACGACCAGGCTCGCCGGCTCGGCGAGGCGGCGCTGGCGGCCGACCCCGAGGATATGTGGGCGCGCCACGCGCTGGCCCATGTCTTCGAGAACACCGACGACACCGCTCGCTCGCTGAAGCTGCTGGCCGACGAGATCGACGTCTGGGAGGACCAGGATCTGCTGGCCGTTCACATGTGGTGGCATCTGGGGCTGCGCCTGCTGGCAGCGGGCGACATCGCCACCGTGCTCCAGATCCTCGATCAGCAGATGGCCGATGCCGACACGGCGTTCGAGCTCTGCGACCAGACCTCGCTGCTGTGGCGCGCCGAGTGCGCCGGGTTCTGTGTCGGCGACCGCTGGGATGCCGTGGCCGACCGCTGGGACCAGGTCGCGGAGCGCCACACCTGCGCCTTCGTGGACCTGCACGCCGCGCTCGCCTGGATCCGCCGCCCCGGCCACTCCGGCGCCGAGCGCTGGTTCGCAGGGCTGGCGGCCCGTGCGCCGGCCGATCCCCGCGGCCGCCGCGAGATCGACGACATCTTCGACGACGTGGCGGTCCCCCTCATCGACGCCCTGCGCAGCGACGACCCCGCAGCGGCCGTGAGCGACGACCTGCTGGCCGGCGTGCGGCGCATCGGCGGCAGCGAGGCCCAGCGCCGCGTCGTAGACCTGACCCTCGACCGGCCGGCCGACGGCTCGACACCCGACGACCAGGCGCCCGACGACTGTGATCCCGGCGTCTGGGTGACCGAATCGGGGCCCGGCGACCCGGCGCAGGCCAACGGGCACCTCCGATGACCTGGCAGCTCAGCGACGACCAGCTCCGGTTGCAGGCCCGCGCCCGCCGCCTGGCGCGCGATGTGATCGGGCCGCGCGCCGCGGCGGTCGACGAGGCCGAGCAGTACCCGTGGCCCAACGTGGAGGCGCTGCGCGACGCAGGCTTCACCGGCATGACCGTGCCCGGCGACCTCGGCGGACCGGGCGCGTCGCTTCTCGAAGCGGTGCTCGTGGTCGAGGAGATGGCCAAGGTCTGCGGCGTGACCGGGCGCATCGCCGTGGAGGCAAACATGGGCGCCGTCTCCGCGGTGCTGGCCTACGGCCGCGACTCCCAGCGGCGCCTGGCGGCCGAGTTGGTGCTCTCAGGCGACAAGCCCGCCATCTGCATCACCGAGCCCGGCGCAGGCTCGGCCGCCTCGGAGATGACCAGCCGGGCCGACCGCCGCGGCGACGGCTTCGTGATCAACGGCGTCAAGCATTGGATCACCGGCGCCACCGTCAGCAGGCTGCATCTGATCTTCGCCAGGGTCTTCGACACCGACGGCCGCGAGGAGGGCATCGGCGGCTTCCTGGCGCTGCGCGACCAGACGCCGGGCCTGAGCTTCGGGCGGCGCGAGCCGACCATGGGCCTGCGGGCGATACCCGAGACCGAGGTGCTGATGCACGACATGGCGGTGAGCGCCGAGATGGCGCTGCTGCCGCCGTCGGGCCTGCGCCGGGGCTTCGCCGATCTGATGAGCGCCTACAACACCCAGCGGGTGGGAGCGGCCGCGGTGGCCCTCGGCCTGGCCCAGGGCGCATACGAGCTGGCGCTGGGCTTCGTGAAGCAGCGCGAGCAGTTCGGGCGCCCGCTGGCGGAGTTCCAGGGCCTGCAGTGGATGCTGGCGGACATGTCGGTGAAGCTCGAGGCCGCCCGCGGGCTGATCCACCGCGCCGCCGCCTCGGCGCCGGCGGGCGGCTTCCCGGATGCCGCGCTCGCCGCCCAGGCCAAGATCTTCGCGTCGGAGACCGCCGTCGAGGTGGTCTCGGACGCCCTGCAGCTCCACGGCGCGGCCGGCTACAGCCGCCGCAACCCGCTGGAGCGCATGTACCGCGACGTGCGCATGTTCACCATCGGCGGCGGCACCGCCCAGATCCTGCGCACCGTGGTGGCGTCGCGCATCCTGGGCATGAAGCTGCCGCAGGGCCGCGGCGCCTTCCTGGCCGACGACCCCGAGCAGCAATGACCCTGCCCGAGAGCCGATGAGCGCAGCCCGATGAGCGCGCCGCTCGAAGGCGTGCTGGTGGTGGCCGTGGAGCAGGCGATCGCCGCGCCGTTCGCCACCCGCCAGCTCGCCGACCTCGGGGCCAGGGTGCTCAAGATCGAGCGGCCCGACGGCGGCGACTTCGCCCGCCACTACGACGCCAACGCCGGCGGCACCTCGGCGTTCTTCGTGTGGGCCAACCGAGGCAAAGACAGCCTGGTGCTCGACCTGCACGACCCCGCGCAGCGGGCCGGTCTCGACGAGCTGCTCGCCGGGGCCGACGTGTTCGTGCAGAACCTTGCGCCGGCCGCCGCCGAGCGGGCCGGGCTGCTCGCCGCTCAGGTGCGCGAGCGTCATCGCGGCCTCGTGGCCTGCGACATCTCCGGCTACGGCCTCGACGGCCCCCGCACCGACCACAAGGCCTACGACCTGATAATCCAGGCCGAGGCCGGGGCGGTCGCCCTCACCGGCTCGGCGGACACACCCAGCAAGATCGGCTTCTCGGTGGCCGACATCGCCGCGGCCATGTACGCCCTGTCGGCGATCCTGGCGGCGCTGCACCGGCGACAGCGCAGCGGCGAGGGCGCCTGCATCGAGCTGTCGATGCTGGAGTGCCTCGCCGAGTGGACCGCCGCGCCTGTCTACTCCGCGGTCGGGACCGGCGCCGTGCCGCAGCGGTCCGGGCACCGTCACGCCCTCATCGCCCCGTACGGCATCTACCCGCTCGCCGACGGCGCCGAGATCGTGATCGCCGTGCAGAACCAGGCCGAGTGGCGGGCGCTGTGCGCCGAGGTGTTCGACGATCCAGGCCTGGCCGACGACCCCCGCTTCGCAGCCAACGCCGATCGCATCGCCAACATCGACGACCTTGAGCTGGCTCTGCGTGCCGGGCTCGCCTCGGCGCCCGCTCCCGAGATGCTCGCACGCCTCGACGCGGCCCGCATCGCCTGGGGCTCTGTCAACGACCCGCTGAGCCTCTGGGATCACGAGCAGCTGCGCGCCCGCGGCCGCTTCGTGCCCACCGCCCTGCCCGCCGGCAGCTTCGAGACGTATCTGCCGCCGTTCAACATCGACGGCCACGCCGGACCCGCAGGCCCTGCCGCCGCGGTGCCCGAGCTCGGTCGCTACGACCCGGAGCTGATCGCCGAGCTGCGCCGCAGAGCCCGCTCCCGATCCGACGACCGCTCCGGCGACCAGGCCGGCGACAGCGGCGGGCGCGGCTAGCGTCGCCGGTCATGGCCGAGTACCGCCGGATCCTGCTCGACGGCTGCGCAGTCGAGGCGACCCGCGACGGCGACGAGCTGGTCGCGGGCGACGGCCGGCGGGTCGGCGTCGACGAGGCGCTGCACCTCGCCCCGGTGCAGCCCACCAAGATCGTCTGCATCCACCTCAACTACGCCAGCCGGGTCACCGAGTTCATGACCCGCCTGCCGCCGGCGCCCACCTACTTCCACAAGCCGGTCAGCGCACTGTGCGGCCACGGCGCGGAGGTGGTGCGCCCCGAGGGCTGCGAGTGGCTCAACTACGAGGGCGAGATCGCCATCGTGATCGGGCGCACCTGCCGCAACGTGGCCCCCTCCGACGCTGGCGACTACATCGCCGGCTACTCCGTGGCCAACGACTACGGGCTGCACGACTTCCGCGACACCGACGCCGGCTCGATGCTGCGGGTCAAGGGCAGCGACACCCTGTGCCCGGTCGGGCCTGGCCTGGTGACCGACTGGGACTTCCGCGACAAGCGCATCCGAACCCTCGTCAACGGCGAGGTCCGCCAGGACGCCTCCACCGCCGAGATGCAATGGGACATGCACTACATCGTGGCCGACATCGCCCGCACCATCACCCTGGTGCCCGGCGACATCCTGCTGTCGGGGACGCCGGCGGGCTCCCGCCCGGTCTCGCCCGGCGACGTGGTCAGCGTGAGCGTCGAGGGCCTGGGCACGCTCGCCAACACCGTCGTGAGCGGCCCCACGCCGATCCGCACCGACGTGGGCGCCCAGGTCAGCCGCTCCGAGGAGGTGCGCTCCACGGCCCTGGGAGGCGACTGGGAGTTCCGGGGCATCCGCGCCCCGGCCGGCCCCGGCGCCAAGCACTACCAGAGCACCCTCGAAGACAGGCCAGCCGTCCACGCCGCCGCTGAGAGCCCGGCCCAAGAAAGCCCAGCCGATGGCTGAGCAGGCGACAGCCGAGGCCCACAGCGGCCAAACCGTCCGCAGCGACGAAAGCAACAAGGAGTGGCGAGCCGACGTCGACGGCGTGTCGGTGCCCACGGCGCATCTGATCGGCGGCCGCTGGAGAGCCTCGGAGCGCACCTTCGAGACCCGCTCGCCGCTTGACTGGGACAACATGCTGCTCGCCGAGGTGGCCCGCGGCGACCCCCGCACCGCGGATGCCGCCGTGGCCGCCGCTGTCGACGGCTTCGCCGCCTGGAGCAGCCTCGGCACAGCGGAGAGGGCCGAGACGCTGCACCGCCTGGCCGACCTGATCGAGGACAGCACCGCCGAGATCGCCCGCGTGGAATGCCTCGACATGGGCTTCCTGGAGGAGTCGATGAGGCTGCGCCTGGTCGCCCGCGGCGCCGAGAACTTCAGGCTCTACGCCGACCTCGCCGCGGCCCATGCCGAGCGCCGCTGGCGGGCCAAGGACATGGACAACCGCGTGCAGCGCATGCCCGCCGGCCCGGCGGTGGTGATCACGCCCTGGAACGCGCCGTTCATGCTGGCGACCTGGAAACTGGCCCCGGCGCTGGCCGCGGGCAACTCCGTGATCCACAAGCCCGCCGAGTGGTCGCCGCTGTCGGCCGCGCTGCTGGCCGAGCTGGCCACCGAGGCCGGCATCCCCGCCGGGGCCTACAACCTCGTGCAGGGCATCGGGTCCGAGGTCGGCGCAGCCCTGGTCGCCGATCCGAGGGTGCGGCGCATCAGCTTCACAGGCTCGCCCGCGACCGGCCGCAGCATCGGCGCCGCCGCAGCCGCCAACATCGTGCCCTTCACCGCCGAGCTGGGCGGCAAGGGCCCGCTGATCGTGTTCGCCGACTGCGACCTCGACGCCGCCGCGGCCAAGGCGGCCTGGCAGTACGACGACTCCGGCCAGGTGTGTTTGGCAGGCACCCGCCTGCTGGTGCAGGAGTCCGTCCGCGAGCCGTTCCTGGAGCGCTTCGGCGCCGCCGCCGACGCCCTGGTTCTCGGCGACCCCCGCGACCCCGCCACCGACATCGCACCCATGGCGCACCCCGAGCAGCGCCGCCGGGTGCACGGCTTCGTCGAACGTGCCCGCGCCGCAGGCGACACGATCCTGCGCGGCGGGCGGATGTTGGACGGCTCGCTGCACTACGAGCCGACCCTGATCGAGCCGGCGTCGAATCGCAGCGAGGTGGTGCAGAGCGAGATCTTCGGCCCGGTGCTGACCCTGCAGACCTTCGCATCCGAGGCCGAGGCGGTCGCCTTGGCCAACTCGACGAGCTACGGGCTCAGCGCGGTGGTCTACACCGGCTCGGCGGAGCGGGCCGAGCGCGTGGGGCGGGCGCTGCGGGCCGGGCTGGTCTGGGTCAACACCTTCCTGGTGCGCGACCTCACGGCGCCCTTCGGGGGCTGTGGCATCTCAGGCATCGGCCGCGAGGGCGGCGACCACGCCCTCGACTTCCACTCCGACCTGAAGACGCTGATGATCCGCGACGACTCCGTCGCCTGAGCAGCGTTGCTCCACGGCTGAGTTCCCCGGCTGGATTCCACGGCTGAGCGCCCGCTGAGGGGCCTGCCGGCCTGGCCCGGGGCGTGATTGGCCGATCGCGCCGGCTTGGGCTAGGAATGCACCCGATGGATCGCTGTGCGGTGTTCGTGGATGCGGGCTACCTGTATGCCGCGGGCGGGCTCTTGTGCTGCGACACCCGCGAGCGGCGCAGGCTGCACGTCGACGCCCAGGGCATAGTCGATCTGCTGGCCGGCGTCGCACAGGCACGCAGCGGAGGGCTGTCGCTGCTGCGCACCTACTGGTACGACGCCGCATTCCAGCGCATCCGCGACGCCGACCAGGACGAGATCGCAGCCCTGCCGAACGTCAAGCTGCGCCTGGGCAAGCTGGTCGACAGCAAGCAGAAGGGCGTGGACGTGCTCGTCTACCGGGATCTGATAACCCTCGCCCAGAACCGCGCCATCTCCGACGCCCTGCTGCTGGCAGGCGACGAGGATCTCCGCGAGGGCGTGCGCCTGGTCCAGGAGATGGGCGTGCGGGTGGTGGTAGCCGGGATCGCCTCCTCAGACGACGAGCCCAACCAGTCGCCCGATCTGCTCAACGAGGCCGACGAGACCCTCGAGCTCGACGAGACGGACCTGTCGGGGCTGATCCACCTGGACCACGACCTCACCGACGCCATCGCCGCGGCCGCCGAGTTCGCCAGGACCTGGGGCGCCGAGGTCAGCTACGAGGAGCTCGCCAACGCCCATGCCTCGCGGCCCTACATCCCCAAGTGGGTCGACAGCCGGCTGCTGCAGGCAGTCAGCTTCGCGATCGACAAGGAAGTCCCCGACAACTACAAGTACCTGATCCGCAGCAGCTTCTGGGACTCGCTCCAGCCGCTGTAGCCGGCGCTGCCTAGCCGGCGGCTGCCTAGCCGGTTCTGTCTCGAGGCGGCGCTGGCGAGCCGGGCCGGCGTGGGCCGGCCGCGGGCTGCGTCTCAGCCGAGGATCGAGGCGATGTCCCAGCGCACCGCGGCGTCGCGGGTGCCCTCCAGGAAGGCCCGGAAGCGCCGGCCCATGCGCTCGGCGTGGTCGCCGTAGTGCGACAGGTCCATGGTGGCCGTCACCGGCTGGCCCGCCACCCAGTACATCAGCCCGTAGGCCACGTCTTCCATCAGCTCGTCGTGGCTCCACGACGGCCCGCCCGCGGCGGCCAGCGCAGCCCGGTAGCCGTCCAGCAGGTCCCGCTCGTGCTCGACGATGTTCCAGCATGACGTCGCCAGGAACCAGGCCACGTCGTTGCCGGGGCAGTTGCGCAGGCCGAGCTGCCAGTCGACGATCACGATCGAGCCGTCGGGCCGGAACAGCATGTTGTCGAGCTGGTAGTCGCCGTGGCAGTACGTCCAGGGCCGGGCGTCAATCTCGGCGCACCACGCCTGGGTGTCGTACAGGTAGCGGCGGGTGATGACCTCGGCCAGCTCCGGCGGGTAGAGGTCCGGCTCCCGCTCGGCCAGGGCGTCCCAGCCGAGCTGGCCGATCCAGGCGTTGGACCAGAAGCTCTCCCGGTCCCAGGTGTGCAGCCACGGCTGCACGATCCCGGGATCCATCCAGAAGTGGCCGTGCAGGCGGGCGAGGAGCTCCAGCAGGCGCGCCGCGGTGTCGGGGTCGGTGCCCACGGTCACGTCGCCGTCGGCCGCGGGCGAGATGTCCTCGATGATCAGCAGGTTGTGGTCGGTCGCAGGGTCGAAGAGGTTGACGTAGCCCCGCGGCTTGGGCAGGTCGATGCGCTCGGCGACCTCCCGGTAGAAGCCCGCCTCGCGCTCGTAGAAGCGCATCGTCTGGTTGGCGAGCTTGGCGAACTCGTCGTGGTTGGGCGCCTTGGCGACGAAGCTCTCCGGCAGGTCGGTCGGACCGCTCCATGTGACCAGCAGCCTTCCGATCTGGCCGGTTGCGCCGATGATGCCATCGATCGGCACGAGGTCTACCGACGCCGCGTCGGGGCAGTCGAAGCCGTTGTCGCGCAGGGCGGCTGTGAGCCACTCCGGGGTGATGTCGGCCAGCATCTGCGGCAGCGGGCCGCTCATGGTTGTCATCTCGCGATGTTGGTCCGCCCGCCCAGGCCCGGTCAAGCCTGCCCGAAATTCTGTGGGCGCTGCAGTGCCGGCGTCTCCGGGCGGATCAAGCCTGCCCGGCCGGGCCGGCGCGCAGCTCGTCGAGCGGCACCAGCCGGGCGCTGACCTGCGGCTCGGTGGCGGGGCGCACGAAGCGCAGCCCCATCACGCCGTGGTCGCGGCCGTCGGGCTTGATCCAGTTGGCGACGCCGGGGTCGCGCTCAGCCACCGCGATCACGACCCGCCCGCCGTCGCGCACGGCGTTGTCGGTGTCGATGTAGCCCTCGCCCGCGGCGTAGTCGGCCAGGTTCTCCATCCAGTGGTTGCAGAGCTGGAAGTTCCAGTGCTGGGCGGGCATCTCGTCGAACTCGACCAGCAGCGCCATGTCGTCGGGCACCCGCCAGTAGCCGAACTCGAAATGGCGGTCATCCGGCGAGCCGCCGATGCGCTCGTAGAGCTCGCGGGTGAACTCGGTGCGGTTCTCCCGCGTCAGCAGGTCACGGGTCCAGGCGCCGTAGTCGGACTGCAGGCCCAGGATGAGCTGGCCGGCGACCGCCAGGCGCTCGGCCATGTCCGCAGGCTCCGGCGGCTCGGGCTGGTCGTGGTGGTCGAGGCAGGCGATGCGCAGCCGTGGCGGGCTCTGGGCGCTGCGGTCGTCGTACACCACCCGGCCCATCAGCTCCCTGGTGGTGGGCGCCATCGACATCCAGGCGCTGCCGTCGTCTGGCGGCTCGACCGAGAGCACGAAGTCGACCGTGCCGTCTTCGGCGGCGAAGTCGCTGAGGTAGGCGGTGTGGGGGGTCTTGGCGTTGTTGGGGTTGAAGCGGCCGAGCTGCGACTCGGCGTCGAGCCCGCAGTCGAAGGCCCCCACGTCGGGCGGGATCGGCGGCGACCAGGCCGACAGGTGGCAGTACACGTCGCCCGCGGTGCCGGTTATGCGGTAGCGGAAACGGGAGTCGACGGGCTGCACGATGTGGTCCTGGTTGGGCGACTGCACCCCCATGCCGCCTCGCAGCGGCGGCGGTATCACGCCGATGCGGTTGCCACGGGCGCTGGGCGTGCGGCGCTCGATGACCCGCCCGTTGGCCATCAGCATCATGCGGGTGAGGTAGCGGAAGCCCTCCACTCGGTCCTGCGGGTCGCCGTCGGGGGTCTCGCGCAGCACGATCTCGCCGGCGGCCTTGAGGGTGTCGCAGAAGTCGCTCCAGGCTCGCCCGTCGAGCAGCCGCTCGCGGCGCTCGTCGTCGAAGGCCTGCTTGGGCTGGGCGGGTTGCTCGGGCGGGGCGGGCTGGGCGGGCTGGGCAGGCTGGGAGTCTTCGGCGCTGGTCTCGCTCATGGCCCCAGAGCCTTGCGCAGCGAGCCGCGCCCCGCCAAGCCGAAGCGTGTCCCAGCACGTCTCTGTCGGACAGAACCAGCCCCGGCGCCTTGCGAGCAGCAGCCAGTGCGGCTCTGCTGTCGCCCGGTCCTGGCCGGCTTTCGCTGCGTGGGCTCCCTCAGCAGCTCCGTCGGCCTGCTCGGCTTCGCGGTCGTCGCCCTGGTGCGGGCGGCGGGTCAGGCGTCGGGCGGGCGGGCGGGGTCGCGGCGCTGGGCGTCGGCGACGGCGCTGCGCATGCTGCCCAACGGGTCGGCCCTGAAGGCCTGCGCCGCCGGCTGGTGCGCGGCCAGCGCCTGGAACTCCTGGCCCGCTCTGATGGCGGCCCGCCCGCCCCGCACGTCGAACTGGCGGTGAACCATGCGCTTGGCGATCTGGGCCAGCTCGCCGGGCACGCCCGCGACCCGCTGGGCGATCCCCAGCACCTCGGCCTCGAGGCGCTCGGGCGGGAATGCCCGGTTGGCCCAGCCCCGCCGGGCCGCCTCGGCGCCGTCGATCCCGTCGCCGGTCAGCATCATCTCCATGGCGTGGCGCAGCCCCAGCAGCGGCTCGTGGTACTGCCAGTCAGGCGGCGACGCCACCCGCACCACCGGATACGAGACCAGGGCGTCGCTGGCGATGTAGACCAGATCGCACGCCGCCGCCAGCTCTGAGGCGCCCGCGATGGCGTAGCCGTGGACCTGGGCGATCACCGGCTTGGCGAGGTCCCAGATCGAGAACCAGCCGTGGCTCGCCTGGCGGGTCCAGGCACCGTCGCCGGGCGCCGTGTGGTACGGCGTGTCGTCCATCAGCGACGACGACAGGTCGTAGCCCGACGAGAAGCACTCCCCCGCGCCGCGCACGATCGAGACGCGCACCTCGGGGTCGTGGTCGTGGGCTTCGAGGATCTCCAGCAGCCGGGCGCGCAGCGGCGTGGAGATGGCGTTGCGCTTGTCGGGCCGGTTCAGGGTCACCCAACGCACGTGCTCGGCGGCGTGCTGCACCGTGACCAGCTCGTCGGCGTCTGACCCGGCGGCTTCGTCCCCGGCGTCTGCGCGCTCGGCGTCTACCACAGCATCAGCCGGCTCGGCTGGGTCGCCCTCGTCGCCCTGCGAAGCGTCGGCAGTCATCGCGCCTGGGCCTCTGCAAGGTCGCGGCTGCCGGTCATCTCCGCTGCGAGCCGCAGCGCCTCGTCGTCGTCTGTGCGCAGGATCACCCCGGTCAGCCCCGCCGGGACCGCCTCGTGCCAGCGTGAGCGGATCCGCTGCGGTGAGCCGATGAGTGCGCCGGAGTCGATGTAGTCATCCGGCACGGCGGAGGCCGCCTCGTCGCGGCGCCCCGCCCTCCACAGCTCGCAGATGCGAGCCGCCGCCTCGGGGAAGCCGCGGCGGACCATGGCGTCTCGGTGGAAGTTGTTGTCCTCGCTGCCCATGCCGCCCACATAGGCGGCCGTGAGCGGCTTGCGAGCATCGATCGACGCCAGCACGTCGTCTGAGATCTCCACGCTGAGGCTGCCCATGATCTCGAAGCTCTCGGGCCGCCCGCCGCGGCGCTCGAAACCCCGCCTCAGGGCCGGGCCGTACACCTCCGCGCCGTCGGCGCCGTAGCCCATCGGCAACCAGCCGTCAGCCGTCTCGGCGGCCAACGCGGTGTTGAGCGGCCCTCCCGAGGCGATCCAGATCTCCACCGGCCCCGCGGGATGCAGGATCGACTTGAGCGCCTTGCCCTCGCCTATCGCCCCGGGGCCCACGTAAGGCAGCGACAGCTCCGCCCCGTCGTGGGCGACCGGCGCCTTGCGCTCGCAGACCTTGCGCATGATCGCCACATAGTCGCGCAGCCTCGCCGTCGGCGACCCCCAGGCCATGCCGTACCAGCCCTCCACCACCTGCGGGCCCGACACGCCGAGCCCGATGATCACCCGGCCGCCGCCGGCGAGGTGGTCGATGGTCAGTGCGTGCATGGCGGTGGCGGCCGGGGTGCGCGCCGATACCTGCACCACCGCGGTCGCCAGCTTGATCTCAGACGTGTGCGCAGCCAGGAAGGCCAGGGGCGACAGGGCGTCGCAGCCATAGGCTTCGGCGGTCCACACCGAGTGGAAGCCGAGCCGCTCGGCGAGCTTGATGCGCTCCAGCGGCACCTCCAGCGTGGCGCTGCGGTAGAGCTCGAGCCCGAGGCCGATCAGCATCAGCCGATGGTAGGCCGGCGGCGGGGGCGGCTACGATCCCCGAGCGTGAAGGCGCTGCGCTTCAGCCGCAAGCCCGGTCGCTACGCGGCAGCGATGCTGACGTCGAGGCTGCGCCCGGGGTCGGGGGCCTCGGTGGGGCCGCTGAGCCTGACCGAGACCGAGCCGCCCGACCTGCCCGCGGAGGATTGGGTGCGGGTCTGGCCTCGGCTGGCCGGCATCTGCGGCTCGGACCTGGTGACCATCGACGGCCGGGCGTCTCGCTACTTCGAGGACTTCGTGTCGTTCCCGTTCGTGCCCGGCCATGAGGTAGTGGCCGACACCGCCGACGGCCGGCGGGT
Organism: Acidimicrobiales bacterium; assembly: GCA_965214285.1. Lineage (GTDB taxonomy): Bacteria > Actinomycetota > Acidimicrobiia > Acidimicrobiales > Aldehydirespiratoraceae. The sequence goes on along the minus strand of OZ243946.1, from coordinate 1,756,585 downwards.
CGTGCTGGAGCCGGTGCTCGGCCATGCCGCCCGCGGCTTCGACCCGCCCTTCGACGGCGCCGCCCCAGCCGACGGCGACGACTACCGGCACCTGACCTGCGGCCATCTGGAGCCGGGGCTGCAGACCGGTTTCTGCGAGTCCACCGGCGGTGGCTGGGCGACGGAGTTCGTGGCCCACCCGAGCCAGCTCCACGAGGTGCCCGAGACCATGAGCGACGAGCTGGCGGTGATAGTCGAGCCGCTGGCCTGCGGCGTTCACGCCGCGCTGCGCACCGCTGTGGAGGGCCGCACGGTGGCCGTGATCGGGGCCGGCGCGATGGGCCTGGTCACGCTGGCCGCGCTGCGCCGCCTGACCGACCCCCGCTCGATCGTGATCGCCGCCAAGTACCCGGTGCAGCGCGACCTGGCAGCCGAGCTAGGCGCCGATGTGATCTGCGCCCCCGACGAGCTGGCGCGGGTGCTGCGCCGGGCCACCGGCTCGTTCATGATCGGCGACCGGCTGTCGGGCGGTGCCGACGTGGTGATCGACGCGGTCGGCTCGCAGTCATCGATCGAGGCCGCCATCGGGCTGTGCCGGCCCCGCGGGTCGGTCGTGCTGTTGGGCATGCCCGGCGTGGTGGAGGTCGACCTCACGGCGATGTGGCACCGCGAGACCGCGCTGCTCGGTGCCTACACCTACGGCACCGAGTCCGTCGAGGCGAATGGGGCCGGGGCCGGCGAGACGGGCCGGGCCAACAGCTTCGAGATGGCCATCGAGCTGGCCGGCGAGGCGCCTCTCGAGGGTCTGGTCAGCGCCCTGTATCCGCTGGACCGCTACACCGAAGCGCTGCTGCACGCCGCCGAGGCCGGGCCGCGGGGTGCGGTGAGGGTGGCGTTCGACATGCGCGGCGAGCGCCGCCGCGGGCTGCCCGAGGGTTGATTCGGCCCGCGCGGTTGCCACAATCATCGCCGTGACCAAGCCTCCCGAAGCCGAGCCTGCCAAGGCCAAGCCGCCCAGGACCAAGCCTGCCAAGGCCAAGACTCCCAAGGCCAGGCCTGCCAAGGCCAAGACTCCCAAGGCCAGGCCTGCCAAGGCCGGCGGCGGACCTGAGCTCGACGAGGAGACCGCGGCCGCGCTCACGCTGTTCAACACCTACGTGGCCGCCGACAAGGAGCGGACCGCCCAGCAGCAGCGCCTCAAGAGAGCAGAGCGGGCCAAGGACGACGCGGCTGCGGAGATCAACCGCCTGGCCAAGAAAGGCTCGGCAGAGGAGAAGGCCGCAGCCGAGGCCGCCTACCGTGAGGCCACCGCTGCCTGGCGCCTCCTGACGGAGGTCGACGCCGGCGCCGAGAAGCCCGAGCCCAAGGGCAAAGCCGATCCGGCGACGGGCGACGGCGCCGAACCGGCAGGGGCAGACGACAAGCCGGCGGACGACAGCGAGCCGACGGCGGAGGACAACACGCCGTCTGCAGACGACGAGCCAGCGGGCGACAGCGAGCAACCAGCGAACGACAACACGCCTTCCGCAGACGGAAAGCCGGACGCAAAGACCGAACCGGAATCAACCGATGAGCCGGCCGCGGACGACGGCGAGCCGACCCCAGCCGACGAGCCCGCCGAGAAGGAGCCGGCAGCGCAAGGCTGAGCCGGCCATGGCAGTCTCCGAAGCCGGGCCGGCCGCGCAGTGACGCTCTGGCTCAGGCGGCAGGGATCAGCACGGGACGGGCGCCCTCAGTGCGGGAACATCCCGCCGTCGACCACCATCACCTGGCCGGTGACGAAGCTGGAGGCCCCCGAGGCCAGGAACAGGGCCATGGCGGCCACCTCGTCGGGGCGGCCCAGCCGTTTCAGCAGCGTGGCCTGTGCCATGCGCCGAGCCGACTCCTCGCCCGTGTTGGCCACCATCGTGGTGTCGACCGGCCCCGGCGCGATGGCATTCACCAGGATCCCGTCTGAGGCGAGCTCGCCGGCGGCGGAGCGGGTGTAGGACAGCAGCCCTGCCTTCATGGCGGCGTACATCGAGGTGCCGGCCGCGTGCAGGAAGGCGCCTACCGAGATGACGTTGATCACCCGGCCCTGAGCGCTCTCGCGGAGCTGCGGCAGTGCTGCCTGGGTGAGCAGCGCCGGGCCGCGCAGGTTCACGTCGAAGGACTTCGACCACATCTGCGGCGTCTGGCCGCCGAGCGGGGCCGCCAGCGGGTTGGCTGCGTTGTTGACCACGATGTCGATGCCGCCGAAGCGCGCCACGGTGGCATCGACGAGGCGCTGCGGGGTCTCAGGGTCGCCCATGTTGGCAGGCACCGCCAGCGCCGATCCGCCCAGCGCCTCCAGTGCGGCCACGGTCTCGGCGCAGGCTTCGGCCTTGCGGCTCGTGACCACCGCCGCCGCGCCCGCCAGCACGAAAGTCTCGGCGACGGCCCGGCCGATCCCCCGCGAGCCGCCGGTCACCACAGCGACGCGGCCCGTCAGGTCGAACAGCCCCTCGTAGGCCTCAGCGTCCACGGCCTTCACCTTCGCTCATGTCGGTGGGCCGGCGGGGTCGCTGAGTGCGGCGTGCAGCATCTCGAAGAAGCGGTCGCTGGGGTAGTGGGCGACGAGGTCGACGTTGGGGGTGCCGCCGCCGTAGCCGAGCCGGTCCACCGCCATCACGCCGCGCTGCGGCCCGTCGCCTGCCATCACCTCCACGTGCTTGCGGACCACGGTCGCCGAGGCCGGGTCGATGGCGTAGGCCATGGCGATCGGATCGGGCAGGTCGTCGCCTTCCATGCCGTGGCCCATGGCGAAGCGGCGCACGCCCTGGGCGATGTCGATGGCGAACGCCGACAGCTCGCTGCCGATCGCCTTGATCGCCTGATGGCGCTCCGGCGTGACGACCGCTGAGGCCACCGAGATGTCCCAGCCCACGAGCTCCAGGGGCATGCCCGAGGCAGCCACGATCCGGGCGGCCTCGGGGTCGGCCCAGAAGTTGTACTCGGCCATGGCGGTCACGTTGCCGGGGCCGCTCACCCCGGTGCCGCCCATCACCACCACCCGCTGCACTGCGCCTGCGATCTCCGGCGCCCGCAGCAGGGCGACGGCCAGGTTGGTGAGCGGGCCGAGCGCCACCAGCGTGATCTCGGTTGGCGAGCCCAAGATGGCGTCGACGAGCACATCGGCACCGCGGCCCGGCGACGGTGCACGGCCAGCGAGCGCCAGACCGCAGTCGCCCATGCCGTCGGCGCCGTGCACCTCGGTGGCGGTCTGCAGGTCGCGCATCAACGGCTTGGCGGCGCCCGCATGCACCGCCACCTCCGCTCCTGCCAGCTCGACCGTGTAGAGCGCGTTCTGCACGGCCTGGTCGAGGCCGACGTTGCCGGCGACGACCGTGATCGCCTCGACGCTTACCTCCGGATGGCGCAGCGCCATCAGCAGCGCCACGGCGTCGTCGCTGGCGGTGTCGGTGTCGATCACGAAGCGCCTCATCGCCGCGACCCTAACCGGGCCGCAACCGGCCGCTGCCGGCCGCACCGGGAACGATTCGCCGGCACCGGGCCTGACCCAGCGACGACCACCCGAGCCGACCCGGCCTCACCCAGCGGCGAACTCCGAGAGAGCGTCCGGGCCAGACCGTGACCGGCTTCCTCGCGCCGGTAGCAACCGGCCCGGCCGGGCGCTAGCTTCGGCCTCACGCCTCTCGCAGGCGCCTCGCACACCCCAGTGCCACGACACCCTGGCACTGTGAGGTCCGGTCATGAAGACCCTTGCGAGGCTCCCGAGGATCCCGGCGATCCTTAGAACCCTGGCGATCCCGAGAACCCTGGCGATCCTGGTCGTGCTCGCCCTGGCCCTGCCGGCGGGCTTGCCGACGGCGCTGCAGACAACACTGCAGACGACGCTGCCGCCAGGGCTGCTGACCAACCTGCCGACGACAGCGCCGGCGTCTGCGCAGCCCCCAGGCGGCGGCCCGCCGAGCTCGGGCGGCGGCTCCGGCGGCTCGGGGGGCACCAGCGTGCAGATCGTCGACAACAGCCTGCTGGTCACGGCCGGCTTCAGCTCCAGCCTGCAGGTGACCGGCAGGCCCGGCCCCGGCCGCGGCCCCCGAATCCGCTGCGGCTGGTTCCGCCTCGTCTTCGGCGGCTGGCCGACCGTGCAGGTGGTGCAGGTGCGACGGCCCGTGATCGGCGGCACCTACCTGCTGTACTGCTGGTACGGCTACGGCAGCACCCTCGTGCCGGGCTACCCGCTGGTTCGGGTCTACCGCGGCCCGAGCCTGCCGGGCTCCCCGACCAGCACCACCGAGGTCAGCCGCTGGGCCGTCAGCCGCATCGCCTTCGAGCGGCCCTCGCTGGTGCTGAACCCAGCCGGGAATCAGATCGCAGGCGTGCCGACCTGGCTCGGCGTAGACGGCCGCCTCGACTACGCGGGCGTGTCGGCCGCGGCGGGGCCGGTGTGGGCCGCGGTGCGCCCGGTGTTCAAGGACGTGGTGTTCGAGATGCCAAACGGCGACGTCGTGGTCTGCGCACGCGGCCCGGCGACCGACTACTACGATCCCGCCGGCCCGCCCGGCCAGACCAACGACTGCAGCTACCCGTTCTCCTCGACGGGCCGCGCCGAGATCAAGGCCACGCTGCGCTGGCGCATCTGGCAGCGAACCGACCGCAACCCCCGCGAGCACTACTGGGGCATGTTCGCCCTCACCACGAGGGCCACGGTGGACGTGGGCCAGCTCCAGGCGGTGATCAACTGAGGCGCCTGCGACCGCGCGTTGCATTGCCCGTTGCAGACACCACGGCGGGAATCCATACTCTCAGGCGATGACTGACGACGCCCAGACCCGATTGGCCCCGGCCCGGCCCACGATGACCGCGGCCCGACTGCGATGACCACCGACGCAGAGATCGAGCGCCGCTACCGGGCGGTGCTGCCCTCGTTCCTCAAGCCGCTGTACGCCCAACCGATGTCGATCGACCGAGGCGAGGGCAGCTGGGTGTGGACCGTGGAGGGCGAGCGCTATCTCGACTTCTTCGGCGGCGTGCTCACCACCATGATCGGCCACAACCACCCCCAGGTGACAGCCGCCGTGCAGGCCCAGGCGGCCAAGGTGATGCACACCTCCACGCTGTATCTCAGCGAGCCGATGATCGCCCTCGCCGAGCGGATCGCGGCGCTCTCGGGCATCCCGGACGCCCGCGTGTTCTTCACGGCCTCTGGCACCGAGGCCAACGACACCGCCCTGCTGCTCGCCACCAGCCTGCGCAGGTCCAACCAGGTGCTGGCGATGCGCAACAGCTACCACGGCCGCTCGTTCACCACCCAGGCGATCACCTCGCACAGCTCCTGGTCGGCCACGTCGATCTCGGGCCTCGACGTGCATTTCGTGCAGGGCGGCTACCGGCTGCGCAGCCCGTTCCGAGGGCTCGACGACGCCGCCTTCACCGAGGCCTGCGTGAACGACCTGTCGCAGGTGCTCGACATGATGTCCGCAGGCGACATCGCCTGTCTGATCGCCGAGCCGATCCAGGGCGTCGGCGGCTTCGCTCTGCCGCCCGACGGTTTCTTCGGGGCCTTCCAAAAGGAGCTCGACGCCCACGGCATCCTGCTGATCGCAGACGAGGTGCAGACCGGCTGGGGCCGCACCGGCGAGCACTTCTGGGGCTACCAGGCCCATGACCTGGTGCCCGACATGCTCACCTTCGCCAAGGGCGTGGGCAACGGGGCGGCCCTGGCGGGCGTGGTCGCGCCTGCGCGAATCATGGACACGATCGACGTGATCTCGTTCTCCACGTTCGGCGGCAATCCGTTGTCGGCTGCGGCCGGCCTGGCGACCATCGACGTGCTCATCGACGACGACCTGCAGGCCAACGCCCTGGCGCGGGGCCGCCAGCTCGTCGACGGCATCGGCGCGGCGGTCGAGGCATGCCCGGCGGTGGCTGAGCTGCGCGGCAAGGGGCTGATGCAGGCGATGGAGTTCGTGCATCCCGGCAGCATCGAGCCCGACGCGGCCGCCGCCGGAGCGTTCATGGAGTCGTGCCGGGCGCACGGCCTGCTGGTCGGCAAGGGCGGCCTGTACGGCAACGTGATCCGGATCACGCCGATGCTCAACGTGAGCGAGGCCGAGATCGACGAGGGCATCGCCGCGCTGAACGCCGCTCTCGCAGAGGCGGGGGCATCGTGATCGCGGCAGCCGACACAGCGAGCCGCATCGTCAGGCACCGCAACAAGAGCGCGGCATCGTGAGACAGCTCGGCCATTTCATCGACGGTGCCGCGGTGCCCGCAGCCGACGGCGCCCGCCTCGGCGCTGTCTACAACCCCGCCACCGGCGAGCAGACCGGCGCCGTGGCCCTGGCCTCCGCGGAGGTGGTCGACACTGCCGTGGCCGCGGCGGTGCGGGCCCAGCAGGCCTGGGGCGCTTCCAGCGTGGCGACGCGCACCAAGCTGATGTTCGGGCTGCGCAACCTGGTGGCCGCCAACGCCGACGAGCTGGCCCGGCGGATCTCAGCCGAGCACGGCAAGCTCCACGACGACGCCCTGGGCGAGGTGGCCCGCGGCCTCGACAACATCGAGTACGCCTGCAACGTCGGCGAGCTGCTGCGCGGCAGCCACAGCAGCGAGGTGTCCTCGGGGATCGACGTGACCACGATCCGCCGCCCGCTGGGGGTGGTGGCCGGGATCACGCCGTTCAACTTCCCGGCCATGGTGCCGCTGTGGATGATCCCGACCGCCCTGGCCTGCGGCAACGCCTTCGTGCACAAGCCCAGCGAGAAGACCCCGTCGGCTGCGCTGTTCATCGCCGAGCTGATCGCCGAGGCGGGTTTCGAGCCGGGCGTGTTCAACGTCGTCAACGGCGACGCCGAGGCCGTGGACCGGCTGCTGGAGCACCCCGACATCGCCGCGGTGAGCTTCGTCGGCTCGACCCCCGTGGCCCGCCACATCCACCGCACCGCGTCGGCGAACGCCAAGCGGGTGCAGGCCCTCGGCGGCGCCAAGAACCACATGGTGGTGCTGCCCGACGCCGACCTCGGCGTGGCCGCCGACGCGGCCGTGTCCGCCGGGTTCGGCTCGGCCGGGGAGCGCTGCATGGCGGTGTCGGTGGTGGTGGCGGTCGGCTCAGCCGCGGACGGCCTGGTCGCCGCCGTGGCCGAGCGTGCCCGGCGGCTCAAGGTCGGCGCCGAGCCCGACGCCGACATGGGGCCCCTCATCACCCGCGAGCACCGCGACCGGGTGGCCGGCTTCGTGGACGGCGCGGCCACCGCGGGCGCCACGCTGGTGATCGACGGCCGCGACCAGAGCTTCGACGGCGACGGCTTCTTCCTGGGCTGCTCGGTGGTCGACAACGTGAGCGCCGACATGGACGTGTACCGCAACGAGGTGTTCGGGCCGGTGCTCTCTGTGGTGCGGGTGGAGACCTTCGAGCAGGCAATGGCCCTGCTGGCCGACAGCCCCTATGGCAACGGCGCGGCGATCTTCACCCGAGACGGCGGGGCGGCGCGGCGCTTCTGCGCGGAAGCCCCGGCGGGGATGGTCGGCGTGAACGTGCCGATCCCGGTGCCGGTGGGCTATCACTCCTTCGGCGGCTGGAAGAGCTCGCTGTTCGGCGACACCCACATGTACGGCCCCGAGGGGGTGCGTTTCTTCAGTCGGGCGCAGGCGATCTCGACCCGCTGGCCCGACCCGGCAGGCTCCGCTGTCGACCTGGGCTTCCCCCGCAGCGACTGAGGCTGATCAGCCTGGATCCGGCTGGGCCTGGCTGGACCTGGCTGAGCCCGCTCAGAACTCCTCGTCGAAGGCCACGTCGCCTTCCACGCCGATCTGGTACGCCGACACGGTGCGCTCGAAGAAGTTGGAGAGCTCCTGCACGTCCTGGAGCTCCATGAAGCTGAACGGGTTGGACGCCCCGAATCGCCTGGGCAGGCCTAACTGCATGAGCCGCTGGTCGGCCACGAACTCCAGGTAGCGGCGGGTGTCCGCGGTCGACATTCCCGGCACGCCCTCGCCCAGCAGATCCTCGGCGAAGGCGTACTCGGCGTCCACCGCCTCGGCCAGCATGTCGCTGATGGAGTCGGCCATCGCTTCGTCGAACAGCTCGGGCTCCTCGGAGCGCACCGTCTCGATCACCGCGAACGCGAAGTTCATGTGCATCGACTCGTCGCGGAACACCCAGTTGGTGCCCGCTGCGAGGCCGTTGAGCAGCCCCTTGGAGCGCAGGAAGTACACGTACGCGAACGCAGCGAAGAAGAACAGCCCCTCGATGCAGGCCGCGAAGCACACCAGGTTCAGCAGGAACCGCCGGCGGTCCTCGGCGCTGCGCAGCGGCCCGGCGCCCACCGAGTCCATCCACTTGAAGCAGAACTCGGCCTTGCGGCGGATCGACGGGATGTTCTCGATGGCGGCGAACGCCTCGGCCCGCTGGTCGGGATCGGGGATGTAGCTGTCGAGCAGGTTCAGGTAGAACTGGACGTGCAGCGCCTCCTCGTAGAGCTGGCGCGACAAATACATCCTCGCCTCGGGGGCGTTGATGTGCTCATAGAGGTTGAGCACCAGGTTGTTGGCGACGATCGAGTCGCCGGTGGCGAAGAACGCCACCAGCCTTGAGATCAGGTGCTTCTCGGCCGGCATCAGCTTGCGGTCGAGGTCGGTGATGTCGTCGGAGAAGTCGATCTCCTCGACGGTCCAGGTGTTCTTGATGGCGTCCTTGTACATCTCGAAGAACCGCGGGTAGCGCATCGGGCGCAGCGTCAGGTTGAACCCCGGGTCCAAGATGTTGGGACGGGCCTGGCCCGCCGCCGGCACAGCAGCACCGCCGGGCGGCGCCGTTGCCGGGATGGCGCCGTCCGCAGGCGCAGCACCGCCCGCGGGAGTGCCGGCGCCCGCCGCGGCCGCCGTCTGGGCGGTGTAGGAGAGGTCGTCTGCGAGGGCCATCAGTCGCACGCCTCGCAGGTCTCGGGGTTCTCCAGCGAACAGGCGACAGCCTCCGCCGCGGCCGCCTCGGCGGCTCTGGCGGCGTCCGCTGCGCCGTCGGGCTCAGGCTGCGCGGCGCTGCCGTTGTCGGTCTGGCCTGTGGTCGCCGTGTTGATGCGCGTCGCCGGGCGGCTCCGCAGGTAGTAGGTGGTCTTGAGGCCGGCCTTCCATGCGTACATGTACATCGACGAGAGCTTGCCGATGGTGGGCGACTCCATGAACAGGTTGAGCGACTGGCTCTGGTCGATGAAGGCGCCCCGGTCGGCTGCCATCTCGATCAGCGACCGCATCGGGATCTCCCAGGCGGTGCGGTAGACGGCCCGCAGGTCGTCGGGCACCCGCTCGATGCCCTGGATCGAGCCCTCGGCCTTCTTGACCTCGGCGATCATCGCCTTGTCCCACAGGTCCCGGGCCTGCAGATCCTTGACCAGGTAGCGGTTGATCTGCATGAACTCGCCCGAGAGCGTCTCGCGCTTGAACAGGTTGGACACCTGCGGCTCGATGCACTCGTAGCAGCCCGCGATCGAGGCGATCGTGGCCGTGGGGGCAATGGCGATCATCAGCGAGTTGCGCAGGCCGTGCTCGGCGATGCGCGCACGCAGGTCGTCCCAGCGCTGCTGGTCGGTCGGCTCCACGCCCCACAGGTCGAACTGCAGATCGCCCGCCGCGGCGCGGGTCTGCGCGAACGCCGGGTGCGGGCCGTGGGCCTCGGCCAGCTCGGTGGACGCCCACAGGGCGTTGAAGTAGATCTCCTCGGAGATGCGCCGGCTCACCTGGCGAGCCGCCTCCGAGTCGAACGGCAGGCCCAGCTTGAAGAAGGCGTCCTGCAGGCCCATCATGCCCAGCCCCACCGGGCGCCAGCGCCGGTTGGAGGTGCTGGACTCGGCGGTCGGGTAGTAGTTGACGTCGACCACCCGGTCCAGGAACGGCACCACCTGGCGCACGACCTCGCCGAGCCGCCGGTAGTCCACCGCCGGCGCAGCGCCGCCGCCCGCCGCCGAGCCGCCCCCAGCCGCCGTGCTGACCGCGGCCAGGCCGTTCCCGGCCGCGCCCGAGGCGTCCCCCGCGGTGACGAAGGCGCCGACGTTGAGCGAGCCCAGGTTGCAGACCGCCGTCTCGTCCTGGCTGGTCACCTCCAGGATCTCGGTGCACAGGTTCGACAGGTGGACCACCCGGTCGCGGTCGCCGTCGCCGGTCTGGTTGCACTTGGAGTTCGACGAGTCCTTGAACGTCATCCAGCCGTTGCCGGTCTCAGCGAGGGTGGTCATCATCCGCTGGTAGAGCTGGCGGGCCGGCACCTGGCGCTCGTAGCGGCCGTCGGCCTCGGCGCGCTCGTAGATCCGGCGGAACTCGTCGCCGTAGGTGTCGATCAGCTCAGGGGTCTTCTTGGGGTCGAACAGGCTCCACTGCCAGTCCTTCTCGACCCGCTCCATGAACAGGTCCGGGATCCAGTTGGCGAGGTTGATGTTGTGGGTGCGCCGGGTGTGGTCGCCGGTGGTGTCGCGCAGCTCCAGGAACTGCTCGATGTCGGCGTGCCAGGACTCCAGGTACACGCAGGCCGCGCCCTTGCGCCGGCCGCCCTGGTTGACCGCCGCCACCGACGAGTCGAGCGTCTTGAGCCAGGGCACGATGCCGTTGGAGAGGCCGTTGGTGCCCACGATCAGGCTGTTCTTGGAGCGAATGCGGTGCCAGGCCACGCCGATGCCGCCAGCGAACTTCGAGAGCCGGGCGATGTCGGTGTAGCGCTTGTAGATTCCCTCCAGGGAGTCCTCGGGCGAGTCCAGCAGGTAGCAGCTCGACATCTGCGGGTGAACGGTGCCGGAGTTGAACAGCGTGGGCGACGACGGCAGGTACGCCAGCGACGAGATCAGGTCGTAGAAGCGGATCGCCTCGGCGGGGTCGGTCGACAGGCCGCAGCAGACCCGCAGGAAGAAGTACTGCGGGGTCTCGATCACCTGGCGGGTCTCGGGGTGGCGCAGCAGGTAGCGGTCGTACACGGTGCGCAGGCCGAAGAACTCGAAGTTGCGGTCGCGCTGGGAGTCGATGGCGGCGTTGAACTCCGGGGAGTGGGCCTCGACGAAGGCGAGCACGTCGTCGCCGATCAGGCCCAGGCCGTGGCCGAAGGAGACCGACTCGGAGAACCAGGGGACGTTCTGGTTGCGCACCTCCTTGTCGATGCACGTCGACAGCAGGCGGGCGGCGAGCTTGGAGTAGTTGGGCTCCTCCACGATGAGCCCCGCGGCGGTGCGGATCGACAGCTCGTCGAGCTCGCGGGTGGTGGCGCCGTCGGCGAGGGCCGCGATGGTGCGGGTGGCCACCACCATCGGGTCCACGCCGAGCAGCCCCTCAGAGGCGCGGGCCACGGCGTCGACGATCTTGTTGACGTCGACCGGCTCGAGGCTGCCGTTGCGCTTGCGCACCCGCATGCCGGCAGTCGGGGGCTCGGCAGGGCCGGGCTGCGCTACGGCCGCCAGCTTCTCGCGCCTGTCCTGGGCTTGGGCGTCTTGGGTGTGCGAGGTGCCTTGGGCGTGCGAGGCATCCTGGGCGTCTTGCGCGTCTGGGGCGTCCTGGGGACCCTGCGGATCCTGAGCGTCTTGGGCGTCCTGGGGACCCGCCGGGTCCGCCGACTTGGTCTGCGTGTCCTGAGCGGCCGGCTGCTGAGTGGCCGGCTCGGTGATGGTCAATGCTCCCCCCTTTGCCCCCTGTTGCCCGCATGGCCAAGAGGCTTCGTTGCCCGTGGCTCTCCCTCTGAAGCACAGGCATGTAATTACAGAGCCGTCACCATAGGCCCCGCGCTGGCTTGGGGCAAGCATTCCGCGTTGTCGCAGCTAGACGTGCTGATTCGGAGCCGCCAACGGTGCCCAGTGCATTGCAGACCCTGCGAAGCAAGCCCGCACATGTCCCGAAGAACAGCTTCGCCGACGGTGCCCAGTGCTTGGCCGGTTCCGTGAAGCGAGCACCGCTGGGCCTCTGGAACGACCCCGTCCGCGCTCTGGGATCGGCCCGCAGAACGACCCCGGCGGCGCTGTGGGATCAGCTCGCAGCCGGTCCGGGTCGCGCCCCGAGACCGCCTCGGCTGGCAGTGCCTCGACGGGGATCCACCCCAGCCGGCTTGTCTGAGTTCGGGCCTGGCATCAGCCGGTCGAGCCTGTCCCCGTCGCCGAGCCCTGTCCGCGGGGGACCCGCGGTGTGCTCGGGCCCCGGGACGCGGCTCTCGGGACCGCCTCGGATCGCGAGCGACGACGCGCTGATCGCGCTGCCGGCCGCCGGCGCTGCTGATCGGGACAATGCCGCCAGCGGCGCCGCGCGGCGAGGGGCGGCGTGTCTCTGCTCCGCTCAGGGCGCAGCTGCGTCAGTTTTGGTTCGGAAGCCAGGCAGGGGCCTGCGCCAGCAGGAAGTCGGTGACTTCCTCGCATCGATCGAGCATCTCGCAGAGCGCGGCGTCGTTGCGCAGGTGGATGTCGTCCAGGCCCAGATCCACCGTCGACTCGATGCTCACCGTGCGCTCGGAACCGGCGGACGCAACGGCGAACGAGTCGACAGCCGACACCTCCAGAGGCAGGTCGGTACCGCCGATCCCGGCCAGGTCGGTCGCCAGCAGCAGCAGGTCCGGGCCGGACTCCAGCGGCGGGAGCATGAAGGAGATCGCCAGCGGAATGGTGATCCCGCTCTCGGGTTCTCCCATTCCGGCACGCTCCAACTCCTTCTCGAATTCGAGGAGGGTGCCAGGATCCATGGCGAAGGACATGTCGACGTCCACAGGCCCCCAGGCGCTCCAGTGGCACGCCTTCGCGGAGTGGAGGTTGATCTGCCAGGTCTGGTGGTTGGTGTAGGTCTCCACGAAGTGGCGTGCGTGCTGGACGTGGAAGCCGTGTTCTCCGACGTGGGATTTGAGGGCTGCACTGAACCCTTCCATGTCGAGTTGTCCCATTGTGGTGCCTTTCTGCTCGGGGTCTCAGGGACCGGCGGGTGCCGTGCGGCAATTCGGTGGTCGTAGCCGGAGAGCCGCTGTGAGCCGCCTTCCGCCGCTGTCCGCATGGTGCGTTTCCCGCCAAATCGGATGCCGCGCTGTGGACTATACACCGATCGCGAACACTTGCAACGCCCACACACCTGCCGGCCGTTCCCCACCGACTCTCGACAGGCGTCGCTGTCGGGTGGCCCGCCTCGGACGGGGTCACGGATCGGGGCCGTCTCGGCTGCGGGTTCCGCCTGCGGGGGCCTTGCCGCCGGCGGCGCCGCTGCGCGCCCTGCCATCACGGTTGCCGGTTGCGCAGGCCGAGTCCGTGCCCTCGCCCGGGCTGTGCTTCGTGTCAGTCGTGCCGGGGCCGTCCCGGCTGCGGCTTCCGCCCGCGGGGTTTCTGCCGCCGGAGGCACTGCTGCGCGCTCGGTCATCAGGGTTGCCGGTTGCGCTGGCCGGGTTCGAGTCCTCGCCGGGGCTGCGGTTGGTGCCGGTGAGGCTGGGGATCTCGCCGGCGGGGATGCGGTGTTGGATGCCGCTGCTGTTCATGGCGATGGTGCCCTGGGTGCCGCCGGCAGTGCCGTTGTTCTTGCGGTTCTTCTTGGCGGTTCGGCGGCGGCGGGGCTGTCGGCCGTTGCGTTGGTCTTGGTCGTGGTGGTGTTGGCGGTGGCATGGGCCGCAGAGTGCTTGGAGGTTGTCGATGTCGGTGGGCCCGCCGTTCTCCCATTCGACGATGTGGTGAATGTCAGCCATATGCATCGGCGCGCCGCAGCGCACGCAGCCTTTGTCGCGCACGGCTATGGCGAGCCGCTGGGCTGCATTCGGGGTGCGGGTGGAGGTGCCGAGCCACAGAGCCCGGCCGTCACCGCCGAAGATCATGCCCGCCACGCGGGTGTCAGCCGACAGCCGCCTGAGGATGGCCGGCGGGACGGGGCCGGTGCCGAGTACCTCGCAGGCATCGTCGGGGTTGCGGCCGTCAATGAGGCCGATGTCTGCGGTGATGATCAACTGCGGCCGCCCGCTGCCCTTGCCGCCGCTGGTGGCGGGGAGGGGCTTGTGGGTGAGCGCGTCAAGCCCGGTGATCGTCTCCAGCAGCGCATCGGCCATCCGCTGGGACCCGGTGCGGGCCGCGGTGTTGCCTGCTCGGCTGTCTTGGCGCCAGAGCCTGTCGGCGTGGGTCTGCACGGCCTGGGCGAGCAGTCCGTGGCTTACCGGGTCGAGCTCGGCGTGCAAGATCCCCATCCCCGAATCACGATCGGTGCCCAGCGAGGCCTTGCGGGCCTTGCGCTGACGCTTCAACTCCGCCTCACCACGATCACGAGAGGCCTTCAACTCGGCGCGCTTGGCGTCACCAGCGAACACATCCGCAGGCTTCGACTCGGCCAGGCCCAACAGCGCCTCGTCGTTGTCGACCGTCTCTGCTCCTGCGGTCTGCGCGGTGTTGACCAGCGCTGCGGCGTGGTCGATCGTGAAGCCGCCCTCTGAGAGCTTCTTCTTGGTGTTGGGCATCGCCGCCAGGCCTTGCGCGACCTTGGCCAACCGCGACGCGTCGCGCTTGGACTTGCCGGTCTGCTCAGAGATCACCCCCGCGGCACGGCCCGGGGTGGTCAACGCCGCGATCTCAGCGGTGATGTCACACATCGCCGCGTCCAGACCCCCCTGCAAGCTCTTCGCCGCCCCCGCCGCAGCACGCAGCTCCCCCAAAGAACGCCCGCCAGGCCTCACCTGGCGCACCAGCCTCTCCGCCCGGCCGAACAACGCCACCGCATCCCCGGCAGCCGGGCCAGCAGCACCCACCGCGCCAGCGGGATCGAGGGCCAGAGCCCCGGACGGATTCGGGAGATCGTTCATGCTGTACATCCTATCGGCAAGATATGACAATTACACCTGTTGGTGGAATCTGATCGAGATTGGCACTTCCCAGCCTGCCCTACCGCGCCGGACAGGCCCTCGACCGCGTCCTCTGCCCTGCCGTCGAGCATCGCCAGACCGTGGGCCGAGAGGGCCGGACCAACCACCGGGCCGACCGGATCGACGGCCAGGCCAGCGAGATCGAAGGCCGAAGCCCCGGACGGAATCGAGAGATCATCCATGTCGAGCACTCTATCGGAGGGGTGTGACTCTTTCAACGCCTGTTCACGAAATCTACTGCAGATTGATGCTGACTGAGCTTCCCGACCCTGCAGGCAGAACCCGTGGCCTTGCCCGTCGCCTCCGCCTTCGGGCACGGACGCACCCTGGGCCGACAGGGCCGGACCAGCGGCCAGGCCAGCGAGATCGAAGGCCGAAGCCCCGGACGGAATCGTGAGATCGGTCATGCAGTGCACACTAGGCAGGGGGTGTGACACTCTCTGCGCCTGTTCGGATATGTGGGTGCCCTGAGGCATGAACCCGACGGCTCGGCCCTGGGCAAGACCTCCGAGGAAGGGGCCGCGAGCCCCGCAGCGCACGGCTTAGGGTTGCGGCATGGAGATTCTCGAGATCGACCTGCTGGCCTTCGAGAACGGCAGCCCCAGCCGGCGGGCCGCCGTGGTCGACGGCGTGATGCGCAGCCTGGCGACCGGCTTCGTCTACGTGCGCCACGACCTGTCCGTCGACATGATCGACGAGGTCTACGCCCAGCTGGAGGCGTTCTTCACGCTGCCCCAGGAGCGCAAGGACGCATACGTGGTGGCCGGCACCATGGGCCAGACCGGCTATACCCCACTGATGGTGGAGAAAGCGACCCGTGCCGAGGTGGCGGACTGGAAGGAGATGCTCAACTGGGGGGCGCCGGTGCCAGAGGCGCACCCGCTGCGGGCCAGGTTCCCGCTGCGCTATCACCCGCCGACGCTTCCCGAGGCCGACCTGCCCGGCGTCCGCAGCCTGCTGCTTCACTTCCACGACTCGGTGGCGGACCTGCAACGGCGGGTGCTTCGGATCATCGCCGAGGGGCTGGGCGCCGATGCGTGCTTCTTCGAGGAGATGCTCACCGACGGCGGCACGCTCACCCGGGCGATCCACTACCCGGCGATGGCCGAGGCACCCGACGAGCCGATCGTGTGGGCCGCCGAGCACGCCGACATCAACCTCATCACGGCCCTGCCGAGGGCGACCGCCTCGGGGCTGCAGGTGCTGACCGACGACGGCTGGATCGACGCCGCCCCGCCGCCGGACCGGGCCATCATCAACACCGGCATGATGCTCGAACGCATCAGCAACGGGGTGCTGCGCGCCGCGATACATCGGGTGGTGTCTGAGCCCACCCAGACCGGCGACCGCTACTC
This sequence comes from Acidimicrobiales bacterium, assembly GCA_965214285.1. GTDB lineage: Bacteria > Actinomycetota > Acidimicrobiia > Acidimicrobiales > Aldehydirespiratoraceae. Next base: position 1,740,439 of record OZ243946.1, on the reverse strand, counting down.
GGTGGTGCAGTTCGCCCACCCCACGCCGTGGACGATCCTGACGCCGATGCCGTCCACCGTGACCGCGGAGAACCCGCTTCGCTTCTCGTCGATCTCGGCCGCCGACGCGCTCGACCGGGTGCTCTGGCAGATCAACCTCGTCGGCCAGTAGACCCCGACGGCAGCGCTGATGCGCCGGCTGGGCCTGTCGCTAGGTCCCCGATGCCTCCAACGGCCTCCCCCACAGCAGCGACGGCCCCAGTTCCACCCCGGTGTCCCGTATCAGGCTCTCCAGCCTCAAGTCGTCGAGCCTGGCATCAAACGACGAGGCGAGCTCGGCGATGTCGGCCTCCAGCTCGACCCACCCGTCCACGGCTGCGGCATCGAGGCCGTCGAAGTCAACGCTGAGCTGCGTGGCCCTGTCCAACAGGTACGAGAAGTTCCTGAAGCCGTCGGTGTGGATCCCGAATGCGGCGACCCAGTCCGCTGCGAGCTCGGATCGGCGGGGTTCACTGATGGCGTCGAGCGCCTCCAGGATCGCCGCCTCGTGTCGGTCGAGTTCGGCACGCACTTCGGTCAGGTCTGAGCGCATGCCGCCGAGGAAGCCTGTCGTGTCGACCAGGCCTGCCCCGCCGGCAGACGCCTCGCCAAACGCCTCGAAGGCGGCTTCGAAGTCGTCCATCGCCTCTCTGGTGTCGTCGACGGCGGCCTCCAGGCTGTGCTGGTCTGCCACCCCGCAGCCCGCCAGCAGCAAGCCGGCCAGCGCCACAGCAGCAGCAACGGACGCCCGGAGACGCCTGACGATCACGCCGCCGACTCTACGGCACCTCATCAACACATCGGATGCCCGACAGCTCCGGGCTGCCTGGGCTGGGTGGTCAGTGGTTGGGGCGGGTTTTCTTGCCGCCGTGGACGGAGGGCTCCGCGCACCACTGCCGGCGCAGGATGTCGAGCGCCGCTGGCACGTCTCGGCGCAGCGGCATCGAGAACCCGCCGGCAGCCAGCAGGTCGACGAGCACTGCCTCGTCGAGGGCCTTGCGGGTGTCGTCCCGGTAGGCCTCGTTGGCGGGCAGGAACTCCTCGCCGCTGAACAGCTCGAAGATGTCGGCAGCCGTGTCGAGCTGCTTCTCGCTGAGGGAGCGCGGATCGAGCACCGGCAGCTCGGGCAGACGCGAGATCGTCAGCCTAGTGCGCCCTTGCTGCTGGCGGGTACCAAGCCACCAGAACGAGAGCAATCCGAGTGTGGTGTTGGCCCACAGCACCAGCACCTTCTCCCAGCGCGGATCGCCGGCAAGGAAGCTCGGCCATGCCACTCCCCCAATGCTGCGCTCAGGCGTGAGGCAGGCTGCCAGGGGCTGCGAATTGAGTCGAAAGTCGCTGTTGAAGTGAAGCCGGGAGGCGGTGGCCCAGATCGCGCGGGCCTTGTCGGGGAGACCAGGCCTCACCCTGCCCTGCGTGTCTGGCTCCACAAAAAAGCGTGTCTCCCTGCTGGCGTCGTGTGCCCACAGCATCGGGTAAGTCACAGCTCGCCAGTCGTCGTTCTCCTCCAGGCTCACCACATCAAAAGGGCCGCGCGGGACTCTCCCCCGTATGTCCAGATGGTACGGACCGCGCGAACCCAGCTCACCCAGACGCGTGACCGGCACATCCTCGATATCGCCGAGCTGTGGCAGCACAAACCGGCCAGCGCCCAGTGCCAGGCCGCAAGCCGCCAGGTCGGTCTCGACGATGCCTGCGCAACCGCCGTCGACGAGGCTGGCGCGAATGAAGCTACCGACCCTTGCTTCGCCCACGTCCAGAGACCCATTCAGCTTTGCAGGAGCGATCCGGACGACGGAACGGGCGATCTCCACGGCATCCACCAGGCTGCTAGGCCGCTCGCTGAGATTCACGTAGAGAACCTCGCCCGCGCGAGCTTCGTCGATGGCCTGACGGCGGGTGGCAATGATCAGCACCTCGGCCATGCCGGTGTCAGCAGAAAATGACTGGCAGTCTTGCCCAGTGTTGGCAATGGCCAACACGGAGACGTCCCGATAATGGGCTGCCAGCAGCTCCCTCGTCCCAGCCCAGTCTTTGCCCAGCACCACGGTGAACGGCAGCACGAAGGCGATCGTGCCTCCGGGCCTGACCTTGGCGTGGGCCACGTCGAGGAAGTTCGAGCCCAGGCCTGCGTTGCCATGACCGGCAATCTCGAGGATTCCCTTGCTCAGTTCCTTGAGCCTTCGCGACATCGCATGCTGCTCATCGTCGGAGGTGTTGAAGCCAGCGAACGACGGCACTGGCACGTCCGCAGCGCCGCCTTCGTGGTTGGTTGGCCTGGTGAAGGGCGGGTTCATGATCACCAGGTCCGCAGTCCCGTGGTCGATCACCGAGTCGCTGCGGCGGTTGCCGTGGCCGCTCACCTGCTGGCGTCCCGAGCCGAAGTCGAGCGGCCGCTTGAAGTCGTCGTCGAGCAGCTCCAGCGACCCGATCTCAGCACCCATGCCGGTGGCACCGTAGGGCATCAGGTGGATGCCGGTTCCCGAAAACGGAACGGACGGATACGCAGTCGACAGCAGGGTGGCGGTGAGGTGAACGGCCGCGGGCATGATGTCGGCCCCCACCAGGGCAGACTCGATCATCGCCTGGTGCAGCGCCTTGTCGTCGATCGGCTCACCTGTCCCCTCGCCGCCCAGGGACGCTGCGCCGGCTCGGCGCACCCGGGCCATCATCCGCTGGTAGGCCGCGGTGAGCAGCGTCCCGGTTCCGCAGGCCAGGTCGGCCACCCGCAGAGCCCGCACCTGCTCGGCGTCGGACCAGTCCGGGTTCAGACGGCTCACCGCCAGCTCGGCCAGCAGATGCGCCGACTCGGGCCGGGTGTAAAACGTGGCCAGGAACTTGCGGTCCGCGATCAGCTTGCCGAACATCTGCCCCGCCATGTCGCCCGTGGAAGTCACCCCGTAGCCGGCAAGCTCCGAGGCCATCTCGGTGAGCCTGCGCAACACGTCCTTGGCGAAGTGGTCGGGAACCGGCTCCAGCACCTCGCGGGCGGTGGCGAAGATCGGCCAGTAGTTGATCTTCAGAATCTCGTCCCACTTGCGCATCACCGCGGCCTTGCTGTCTTGCGCCGAGGGCGTGGCCACCACGACGGACCCGTGGCGGGTGCCTGCGATGGCGGTCTGGAACAGCAAGGCGTTGGCGATGACGGCGATCCCCATGCGGGTGGTCTGCGGATCGTCCTCCTGGTGCAGCGCCTTCGCCATCTGCTTGAGCACGTCTGCTCGATCGGGCTCCAGCGAGCCGCGCAGCCGCTCGGCTACTCCGTTGACGGCATGCTCGAGGGTGGCGACTGCGCTGTCGAGCAGGTGCTCGTTGAGGGCTATGCGCTCGCAGAAACCTGCCAGGTCATCGACGGTCCCGGTGATCCAGCCCGCCTCGGGGAAGCGGATTGGCTCCGGACCCCCCCCCCGGCGCGTTGTTCTCCCGTGTTTCAGCGCTTGCGTCGCATTGCAGCAGCCGGTAGTCGAACTCGGCGCCGGCGATCCCGGCCGGGAGGTCGGCGCTGCTCAGGGTGCGCAGGCTCTCGGGGATGCTCACGGCGACGACCTTCTCGATGGTGTGGTCGCTGTGTTCGAGCACCGAGCCCAGCCGGGAGGCGGCATCGGCGTCCACCGTCCTGGCCGGCTCGTACTCGGTCTCGATGACCACCGGCTCGCCGGCCCTGCCCTGGGGCGTGATCACGATGTCGGGCTGCTTGCCCCTCTCGCCCTCGCCGGCGAGCACCTGGGTCTGCTCGGCGGTCACGTCCCAGCGGGGATGCCGCTGGTCGAGCGCCTGCGCCAGCACCGCATTGAACGCCGTCTCAGCAGTGCGGCCGACCACCCCACGACCCTAACAGACCCCCCCCCGCGTAGAGGCCCTTACGCGCGAGACCCGACCGCTCTCCGTCCGGAGAGGAGCCGGGCCCACTTCCTCGGGCTACTGCCCTCGGCACGCTCCACCCTAGACCACCCGCGGCCTAGCACAACCCACTGCCGGAGATCAGCCGAACTCGGAGGGCGATTCGCCCCGGGCGCGACCAGCCCCTTCGGCAGGCCGGCGGACTGCTGGGCGATACGAGCCCGTAGAGTTGGGGCACTGGACCGAGACCTGACTACCGAGGAGGCGCAGTGACCGCCGACCCATTCGACTTGCTGCCGTTCCCGCCGCCGGAGATGCCCAACGGGGATGCCCGCCGGGCGGCGCTGCTCGAATGGGTCGCCATCCATCAGGACCGCGCCGAGGAGTGCCTGGAGAACGTGGACTACGCGCAGGGCGAGTCCCATCGTGCGGACGCCCCAGAGATCGCGGCCCGCTGGGCACGAGACGCCCGATGGGAGCAGCACATGTCCGAGATGCACATGCTCGCGGTGGACAGCTGTCGGGCTGTGCTGGACAAGCTCGACAGCTAGCCACCACTCTCTTCGACGGCTTGCGCAGTGGCCGGGACGCGGAAGACCCGGCTGCTCACCGTCCGGAGAGGAGCCGGGCCCACTTCCTCGGGCTACTGCCCTCGGCACGTCCATTGTGGGCCACCCGCATCCGCAATGCAACCCACCGGCGCGGCGGCTGCGGGGGGGGGGCTCCGACGTGCGGGGTCAGGGGAAGTCGGGTGGGCGCTTCTCGGTCAGCGCAGCCACGCCCTCGGCGCCTTCGCTGCCGAGGAAGCCGAGCATCTCGAAGGCCAGGCCGGCGTCGAAGGCAGGGGCCGCCTGGGTCATCCACAGGTTCAGCGCCCGCTTGGTGAGCCGCAGCGCCTGCTGTGGGCCGGCGGCGAGCCTGCGGGCCAACGCATCGGCCTCGTCCAGCAGGCGGTCGCCGGGCACGGCCTTGCTCACCAGGCCGATCCGATCCGCGGTGCGGCCGTCGACGAAATCCGCGGTCAGCAGGTAGTACTTGGCCTTGGCCAGCCCGCACAGCAACGGCCAGCAGATCACCGCATGGTCGCCTGCGGCAACGCCGATGCGCAGATGGCCGTCGGTGAGGCGGGCGTCCTCGTCAATCAGGCTGATGTCGGCCATGAGCGCCACCGCCAGGCCCGCCCCGACGGCGATGCCGTTGATCGCTGAGATGATGACCTTCTCGCAGCGCAGCATCCGCTGCACCAGGTCGCCCGCCTCGCGCATCACCTGCTGGGTCTGCCCGGGATCGCCCACGAAGCTGCGAATCCAGTCGAGATCGCCGCCCGCGGAGAAGGCGTCGCCGGAGCCGGTGACCACGACCACCTTGGTCTCGGGGTCGTCGTCGATGTCGTCCCAGACGCGGGACAGCCCGGCATGCATGGCGGCGGATGTGGCGTTGAGAGCCTCGGGGCGGTCGAGGAACATCCACAGCACGCCCTCGCCGCGGCGCTCGAAGCGCAGGCCCTCGTAGCCCTCGAAACGGTCGGCGGTCATGGGCACACTCTGACAGACGCAGGCTCAGAAACGGCAAGCGCGCAGCCAAGCCGCCGACGGCCGACCGCCCCTGACGCCTGCTCGGGTGTGAGGGGCACGGACCGACAACAGCCAGGATCAGCGTCCCGGCTGAAGGTGCCGCGCTCGGGAAGGCGCCTGGCTTACTTCGGGGTGGCGGCTCTGCTGGCAAGGGCCACCGCGGCCAGGGCAGCGGCGACGGCGAGCTGGGCGCCGGATGCGTGCTCGGAGAGGACCACCGCCCACCAGCGGTAGGCGCTGGAATCGAAACCGGCACCGAAGAGCATGGCGGCCAGCATGTAGCCGAGAGGGCCGATCCAGATGAACTGCCCGCCGCCTGCCCGTGAGAGCAGGCACGCCGTGGCGTAGTAGATCGCCGTGTTGCGGACCAGGGCCGGGGCCAGGCCGTCACCGGCGATCAGCGTGCCCAGCAGGGCTACCGCGGCTGCCAGCGCCAGCCACACGACACCCCAGCCGACCCGGGCGAGGCGCGCCGCCGTGGGGTCTGGCAGCGGGACGTTGTGCTCACGCAAGCCGGCTGTGGCGGCCGCCGTGGCCCCGAGGGCCGGGAGCAGCAACAGGACCGAGACCGGGATCGGCAGGAATATCGGGCCGAACTTCTCGACGACCGAGTCGTGCCAGAGGACGGCCAGCAGACCGGCAAAGGCGAGCTCCGCGGCTGCGACACGGGAGCTGTGGACCCGAGTCCAGGCCCTGACCAGAGCAACGCGCCCGTTCATAAACCGGCTGGCAGAGGCGCTCTCAGAAGTCGCAAGCACGCATCCGAGCCGCTGCCTCCGATGCCTCCTCGGGCGTGAGAGGCTCTGCCCGATAGGGATCGCCCTCCTGGTCATACCACTGAGGCTTCTCTCCGCTACTGATGTCGAAGTAGGGAGTCCCGGCATGCCGAGGTCCATCTTCGTCACCCAGGTCGAAGTATGCATCGCCGTCAGGCCCTTCGATCACGTAGAGCCACTGCAGCTGCCAAGCGAGGGTCAAGCGGAAATCGAGGTACCCGTCCACGAGAACCTCGTCGATTGGCCCTTCTGGACGGTCAGGCTGAAGACAATGATGCGGAGAGGCAAGGCGCTGAACTAGCGACCCTGGGCGTGGGGGCTTGCCCTCGAACTCCCAGCTATCAATGTGGAGGCCCCGAATGGCAGGATTCGAGGGAATGTACGTGCGGCTTGTCTCATGGATGGTCTCCGGCACCAGGTCGTCGTAGCCCGCCCGGCGGGCGCGCTCGGCAAAGTCCTCGATGGCCTCCAGCGACGGGCCTGCCATCCGCAGGTGCTGCGGGTAGTAGCAGACTGTCGGGCTCTCGCCGAAGCAACGGTCGGGCGGGGAGGGATCGGCAAGCTTTCGCTCATCAGGACCCCAGCTGCCCACCGATACCAAGACGACCAGGGCCAGAGCCAGCATCGCCACCCCCGCCAGGTGCGGCGAGCGGCGGATGCGGGTCGTAGATGGCCAAACCCGCGGTGCCACGAGGAGCGCAGCGGTTGCGCCGAACACCACGAACTGCAGCCCCAGGTAGTCGGCGCTCAGCACATAGCCCACCCGGCTCACTGTGGCGGCCCCGAAATCCATCAGCAGGAATCCGTCGCCGTCGGCCAGCCTGAAGAACAGACCCATCGCCGCCACGGCCGCCACCGGCCCCGCGGCCAGCACCGGCATGAAGCGACCGATGGCCGATCCCAGCGCGCTGTACCAGCAGAAGGCCACGAGCTGAACCGCGAACGCCAGCGCCGCAGAGCTTGTTTCAGGTCCGTCCCAGTATCTCTGCGCCCACAGCAAAGCCGCGGCCAGCCCTGCGGAGTGAACCAGACAAGCCGGAAGCGCAGTCCATGCTGCCGCCCAGGCGAACGCCCCGTGGCGGCGCCTGGAGACGGCGAGGAACTCGAGAGCGCCGGGCTGAGCCATCCGGGAGGCGTCCACCGCTGCCACGCCCGCCAACAGCGGACCGACCACGAAATGCACGATCCCCATCCACTCCACGGTCCACAGCAGCTCGCCCCGCCAGGGCCTTCCCAACTGCCACAGGTTCGCTGCCTCCAACACGACCAGGACCAGCGCCAGCCGCGGCCCCCACAGCGTCTTCAAGGCGTATCTGGAGAGCATCCCAATCGCTCCCGTTCTCAGACGGCAGAGCGCATCAGTGCGCTGACCGCCCGCTCCAGGGCGGAATCACCGGGCGCATCGGGATCGTCCAACGCCTCTAGCTCGGCCACACCACCGTCGAAGACCGCGCGGCCTTCGTTGAGCACCACCACCCGCGCATGCAGGCCGCGAACGTCCTCCACCAAATGCGTGGACACCAGCACAAGCCGGTCCTCGGCCAGATCCGGGATCACCTCGCGCAGCGACGCCCGCTGCAGCGGATCCAAGCCCGCGCTCGGCTCGTCGAGCACGACCACGCCAGGCCTGTGGACGATCGCCTGAGCCACGCCCAGCCTGCGCACCATGCCCCCCGACAGCCTGGCTATACGATCATCGGCCCGTTCGCTGAGGCCGACAGCCTCCAGAGCGGCTTCGACTGCTTCAGGGCGTGACCGAGCAGGCATTCTGTGCGTCCAGGCTGCGTAGTCCAGGAACTCCCTGCAACTGGCCCTCAGCGGCAGCCGGTACTGCTGAGGCACGAAGCCCACGCCGTGCCCGCCGTCCAGCGCAACCGACCCCGACGTTGCGGGCAACAGCCCCACGATCAGATTCATCAGCGTCGACTTGCCCGCCCCGTTGGGGCCGACCAGGCAAACCACTCCCGAATCGAACTCCAGCGACAACGGCCCCAGCACAAACGACGAATCGCCATGCCCACGCGTTGGGATCCACCCGCGTGCGCCGAACTGGAAGGTCAGATCCTCAAGGGCAACGACAGCCACTGTCAACTCTCCTGGTCCAAGGTAGCGCACCCGGCAAGGCTCACAGCTCATCTCGCAGCAGCCGCTGGATGGCCAGGGGCGCGACTGGGTCGGCGGGCGAGAGCGGCCGGGGCTTGGGCCGCCCGGCGGCTCAGGGGCCTGGCGGGGGGTCGGCGGGGTCGGCGGGTCGGGTCGGTTCGATGGTGAAGCGCAGCAGGCCTGCCTCCAGCTCCGCCTCGTGGACCCTGCGGCCGTCGGTGAAGTCGGCGGACCCGGAGTCCTCACCGGGGCCAGCGTGGCCGTCGGCTGAGTCGGCGGCGTCGCCTGCAAAGTCAGCGTCAGCGGCGGCCACGGCGAGGTCGGTGGCCAGCACCTCGCCTGCGATGTAGCCGCGGTGAGCCTCGACGGCGGCGCGCACAGCGTCCGCCGCGGCGATACGCACCCTGATCCGGTCGGTAACCACCAGATCCTCGACCTTGCGGGCGTTCTGGATCTCGCGCACCACGTCGCGGGCCAGGCCCTCGGCTTCGAGCTCGGGCGTGAGCGCGGTGTCGAGGGTGACCACGGCGTCATTCGTGGGCAGCGCAGCCGCGGTCACGCCCTCGGGCGACTGCAGGTCGAGCCGGTACTCGCCTTCTGCGAGCGTGTGGCCCGCCACCTCCACGGTGCCGTCGGGTCCGGCGGACCAGTCGCCGGCACGGGCAGCGGCGAACACGGCCTGCATGTCGGCGCCGAGCCGAGGGCCGAGCAGCTTGCCGTCGGGGCGCAGCACGAACTCCGCCTGCGAGCCGATCTCGTCGGTCACGTGAACCTGCTTGACGTTGATCTCCTCGCCCAGCAGATCGGCGAACGGGGCCAGCGCCGCGGCGCCGCGCCCGGCGACGGTGACCGACGGCAGCGGCAGGCGCACCCGCAGGCCGTGCTCCTCGCGCAGCGCCAGCGCCGTGGAGGCCACAGCGCGCAGGCGGTCCATGGCGGCCACCAGCTCCGGGTCGCTCGCGAACTCGCCGGGGTCGGGCCAGTCCGCGAGGTGCACCGACGACTCGGGACCGGCCTCGGGTGTCAGCGCCGTGTAGATCTCCTCGGCGATCATCGGCAGGAACGGCGCGGCGGTCTTGGCCAGGGTGACCAGCACCGTGTAGAGCGTGTCGAGCGCGGCGGGGTCCGCAGACCCGCCGGAGCCGGCAGGCGCTCCGTCCGCCGCACCAGCGGCCGAGGTGCCCCAGAAGCGGTCCCTGGAGCGGCGGATGTACCAGTTGTTGAGCGCGTCCACGAAACCCAGGATCGAAGCCGCAGCGCCGGGCAGGTCGTAGGCGTCCATGCGCTGCGTCGCCTCGCTCACCAGCGCAGCCGTCTTGGCGAGGATGTAGCGGTCCAGCAGAGCCGCATCGGGGCCGGGGTCGGGCCTGAAGGAAGCCCGGCGGCCCTCCACGTTGGCATACAGAACGAAGAAGCTGAAGGCGTTGTAGATCGGCAGGATCACCGAGCGCACCACGTCGTCGATGCCGCGGTCGGAGATGCGCATGTCGCCGCCGCGCACGATCCCGGCGGACATGAAGTACCAGCGCAGCGCATCCGATCCCTGCCGCTCGAAGATCAGGCCCGGCTCGGTGTAGTTGCGCAGCTTCTTGGAGAGCTTCTGGCCGTCCTCGGCGAGCAGGATGCCGTGACAGATCACGTTCTGGAAAGCCGGGCGGTCGAACAGCGCAGTGGCCAGCACGTGCAGCGTGTAGAACCAGCCACGGGACTGGTTTATGTATTCCACTATGAAGTCCGCCGGGAAGTGCTCGTCGAACCACTCGGAGTTCTCGAACGGGTAATGGACCGAGGCGAACGGCATGGCGCCGGACTCGAACCAGCAGTCGAGCACCTCGGGCACGCGGCGCATCATCGAGCGGCCGCTGGGGTCGTCGGGGTTGGGCCGCACCAGCTCGTCGATGAAGGGCCGGTGCAGGTTGTTCGGGCGCACCCCGAAATCGGCCTCGATCTCGTCGAGCGAGCCGTACACGTCGGTGCGCGGGTGGTCGGGGTCGTCGCTCACCCACACCGGGATCGGCGAGCCCCAGAAGCGGTTGCGGCTGATCGACCAGTCGCGTGCGCCGGCGAGCCACATCCCGAAGCGGCCGTCTGCGATGTGCGACGGGATCCAGTTGATCTCTTTGTTCGTGGCGAGCATCCGGTCGCGGATCTCTGACACTTTCACGTACCACGACGGCATGGCCCGGTAGATGATCGGCGTGTCGGTGCGCCAGCAGTGCGGGTAGTTGTGGGTGTGGCTGTCGTGGCGGATCAGGCTGCCGTCGTCTCGCAGGCGGCGGATGACGGCGGGGTTGGCATCGAGCACGTTCTGCCCGGCGAAGTCGGCCACCTCGTCTGTGAAGCGGCCCGACTCGTCGACGGGCACCACCATGGCGATGCCGGCGGCCTCGGCCAGGCGCTGGTCGTCCTCGCCGAACCCCGGTGCCATGTGGACCACGCCGGTGCCCTCGGCGGTGTCGACGAACTCGCCTTCGAGGACGACGAAGGCCCGGCTGCTGCCGTGGCGGGGCTTTGCAGGGTCGACGACGGCCATGTGGGCGAAGAAGTCGAACAGCGGCGCGTAGCTGCGCCCGACCAGGTCTGCGCCCTTGACGGTGCCGAGGCGCTCGGCGTGGGAGAGCTGCGCGGCGTACTTGTCGAGGGCGGCCTCGGCCAGGATCCAGCGGGCGCCGTCGGCCATGCCCATCACGGCGTAGTCGATGCCTGCCCCCACGGCCAGGGCCAGGTTGGAGGGCAGCGTCCACGGCGTGGTCGTCCAGGCAAGGACGAGGACCGGGCTGTCACCGCCCGAGCCGCCGGCATCGCCAGCCCTGGCGGGGAGGCCCTCGGGATCGTCGAGCCGGAAGGCCACGGTGATGGCGGGGTCCTGACGGGGCCTGGTGGCGTCGTCGAGGCGGATCTCGTGGTTCGACAGCGGGGTCTCGGCACCCCAGCTGTAGGGCAGCACCCGGTTGGCCTCATAGATCAGGCCCTTGTCCCAGAGCTGCTTGAAGGCCCACATGACCGACTCCATGTAGTGGAGGTCCATGGTCTTGTAGTCGTTGTCGAAATCGACCCAGCGAGCCTGGCGGGTGACGATCTTCTCCCACTCCTTGGTGTAGCGCAGCACGGAGCTGCGGCAGTGCTCGTTGAAGCGCTCGATGCCGTAGTCGACGATCGAGGCCCGCCCGCTGACCGGCAGCTCCTTCTCGGCCTCCATCTCCGCGGGCAGGCCGTGGCAGTCCCAGCCGAAGCGGCGCTCCACCCTCTTGCCCCGCATGGTCTGGTAGCGGGGCACCACGTCCTTCACGTAGCCGGTCAGCAGATGGCCGTGATGGGGCAGGCCGTTGGCGAAAGGCGGGCCGTCGTAGAAGACGTACTCGTCGGTGACCGGGCGCTGCTCGACGCTGCGCTCGAAGGTGCGGTTCTCGGCCCAGCGGCGCAGGACGCGGCGCTCGATGGCGGGCAGGTCGGGGCTTCCGGCGACCGGCGGGTACGGCGGCGCCTGCTCGTGGCTCGCCCGCTCGCGGCCGGACGCCCCGGTCGCCTGCGGGCTCTGCGGCGGGCGCTGCGCCGGCTGCTGGTCGCCCTGCCGGCTCATCTCTGCCCCTGCTGGCTCATCGCCGGCAAGGCTAACGGCGCTCGCTGAGCCCCTGATGGGCTGCTGCGCCAATGGGCGAAGCCGTGCGCGGTGTGCGAAGATCAGGCCATGGCCGTGGACCTGACGATCGAGATGGACAACACCGCGGGCGAGCTGGGCCGCCTGGGGACGGCGCTGGGCGACGCGGGCGTGAACCTGCTGGGTCTGTGCGCCGTGGCCGGGGGCGGGCCGACCGCTCACGTGCATCTGCTGATCGAGGAGGCCGAGCCCGCATATCGTGCGCTGGCGGCTGCGGGGATCCCGATCGACTTGGATCAGGAGGTGCTGATCGTGGAGGTGGACGACCGGCCCGGGGCGATGGGCGAGATCGCCCGCCGGCTCGGCGAGGCGGGCATCAACATCGACCTCATCTACATGGCCACCGCCAACCGCCTGGTCATCAGCGCAGACGACCTGCACGCCGCCCGCACCACGCTGAGCTAGCCCTGCTGAGCTAGCCCTGCCGCCGGCCTCCGTCCGCCCCGGCGGCTGCGGCGGCCTGCACCAGCTCGGCCACGGCGCGTCGGCTGGGGTCGTCGTCGGGTTCGCCGCTGTCGGGGCGGGTGCCGTGGGGCCGGGCGTGTTGTGGGCGGTATGGCCCGAGGCGGCCCGGCGCGATCTCCAGCGACGCCCAGTCGTGCGCCGTGCTGATCCGGGCCGGATCGACGACCTCGGAGGCCAGAGCAGCGAGCTTGGCCTGCGTCGGGGCCTCGTGCGGGCCGATCGCTACGACGGGCACGCCGCCGCACAAGCCGACCACGGCGGCGTGATAGCGGCCGGCGACCAGCGCGGCCGCTCCGAGGACTCGCTCGACGACGGCATCCACGGCGGTGCTGCTGCCGGTGCCGGCATCGGTGCAGGACGCAAGCGTGGAGGGCTGGGACATGGCCGCGGCGACCCGCTCGGCGTGACGGCGGTCGCGTTCGCCTCTGAACGCCGTGAACACCACCCGCAGGCCGTGGCCGAGCGCAAGCCGGTCGAGCGCCGCGGCGCAAGCACGAACCTCGCCGTCGGCCACAGCACCGCCGGACGACTCCGCTCGTCTGAGCCGCCTTGCTGCGGTGCTCAGCAGCCCGGCGCCGGCCTCGGGGCCGACGGCCACCACCAGCTCGCCGCTTTGCGGGCGCGGCTCCAGGCCCAGCGAGAACGCAAGGTCAGGCGCGATCTCAGCGGCGACGCCGGCAGCGGCCAGCGCATCGGCCGAGGCCCGGTCGCGCACCGTGACCGGCCAGCCTGCCAGCGCCCGGCGCAGCAGCCGCCGCGACCAGCCCCGTCTCAGAGGCGCGGCGCCCAGGCCCAGGCCGATCACAGGCTTGCGCAGCGCCCGTGCCGTGAGCGCCGCGCCGAGATGGGCGGGCAGGCTCCAGATGCTGGTGGCGTCCTGCACGATGCCGCCGGGTCCCACGCACACGCCGTCGCAACGCGCCGCGGCCCACAGCCCCCGAGGCCCGAAGGCGACCGCCTCCACGCCGTGCAGAGCAGCCGTGGCCGCAGGGTCGCGGCTCGCCAATACCGGCTCGCCTCCGGCCTGGCGCACCATGGCGACCGCGGCCCGTGCGAGCAGCTCGTCGCCGATGTTGCCGGCGCCGGCCCAGCCGCTGACCAGGATCCGGGGCGCCGCGGCTACACCTGCCAGTCCGCCGCGATGTACTGGGTCTCGCAGAACTCGAAGATGCCCTCGTGCGCGCCCTCGCGGCCCAGGCCGCTCTGCTTCATGCCCCCGAACGGCGCAGCCGGGTCCGACATGGCGCCCCGGTTGACGCCGACCATCCCCGCCTCGATGCGCTCGGCGACCGCCATGGCCCGGGCCACGTCGCCGGAGTACACGTAGGCGGCCAGGCCCATCTCGGTGTCGTTCGCCCAGCCGATGACCTGCTCGGTGTCGGTGAAGGCGATGACTGGGGCGACGGGGCCGAAGATCTCCTGGCGGGTGATCGGCGACTCCATGGTCACGCCGGCCAGCACGGTGGGCTCATAGAAGAAGCCCGGCCGGTCCAGCGGGCCTCCGCCGACCGCGGTGCCGGCGCCTGCGGCCACGGCTTCGCTGACCATGGCGTCGATGGAGGCCACTGCGCCTGCGTTGATCATCGGGCCGCAGGCCACGCCGGGCTCTGTGCCCGCGCCGACCTTCATGGCGCCCATACGCTCGGCGAGCCGCCGGGTGAACTCGTCGGCCACCTCGGCGTGCACGAAGAGGCGGTTGGCGGCGGTGCAGACCTCGGCGGAGTGGCGCATCTTGGCGATCATGGCCCCGTCGACCGCGGCGTCGAGGTCGGCGTCCTCGAACACCACGAACGGCGCGTTGCCGCCGAGCTCCATGCCGACCTTCAGCACCCGGTCCGCGCAGCGCCGCAGCAGCTGCTTGCCGACCTCGGTGGAGCCGGTGAACGACACCATGCGGGTGGCCCGGTGGTCCACCGCGGCGTCGAACCAGGCGCCAGAGGCGGCTGAGGGCGTGACGTTGACGAGCCCCGGCGGCAGGCCTGCGGTCTCCCAGAGCTCGGCCACCCGCAGCGCGGTGAGCGGCGTGTCGCGGGCGGGCTTGATCACGCAGGCATTGCCGGCGGCCAGGGCGGGCGCCACCTTGCGGGCAATCATGGCGGCCGGGAAGTTCCAGGGGGTGACCATCGCCACCACGCCGACCGGCGGGTGATGCACGATGATGCGGTGGGCGCCGCTGGGGGCGGTGGTGACCGAGCCCTCGATGCGCACTGCCTCCTCGGCGTTCCAGCGGAAGAACTCCGCGGCGTAGGCGACCTCGCCCGCGGCGTCGGCGAGCGGCTTGCCGTGCTCGGCGGTTATCAGGCGGGCCAGCTCGTCGCTGTGCTCGCACAGGATCTGCCAGCAGCTTCGCAGCACCTCGCTGCGCACCCTGGGGGCGGTGGCGGCCCAGGATCGCTGGGCGGTCTCGGCCGCGCTGACGGCCGCGTGGGCGTCGGCGGGAGTGGCCGCGGCCACCTCGGCTATCGGCTCGCCTGTGGCGGGGTCGATCACCTCGATGCGCTCGCCGTCGCTGCCCTCGAGGCGCTTGCCGTCGATCAGCATCAGGGTGTTCACGACGCCGCCTCTAGCCTCAGGGTGTTCACGGCGACGCCGCTCACGGTCGGGGGCTCACGGCGACGCCTGGCGTTCCACCTGCCCGCCGTAGCCGGCGGTCGTCGAGACGCCCGCGGCCGAGCCCAGCCGCTCCAGGGGCTTGGTGTGCGTCGAGGGGCTCGGCGTGAACGTCACCGGCATCTTCTTCACGCCGCCGATGAAGTTGGAGCGCAGGTACTCGACGTCGCCGGCCAGGGCGATGTCGCCGAGGCGCTCAGCGATGGCGGCGAACATCAGCCTGATCTCCATGCGTGCCAGGTTGGCGCCCAGGCAGAAGTGCGGCCCGCCGCCGCCGAAGCCCACGTGGTCGTTGGGGCTGCGCTCGATGTCGAAGGCCCACGGGTCGTCGAACGCCCTGGGGTCGCGGTTGGCCGCCACGTGCCACATCACGACCTTGTCGCCGGCTGCGATCCTCGCCCCGCCGAGCTCGTAGTCGCTCATCGCCTGACGGCGGAAGTTGAGCACCGGCGTGGCCCAGCGCACGATCTCCTCCACGGCGGAGTCGGCGTAGCGGTCCGGGTCGCTGCGGTACTTGTCCCACTGTGCGGGGAACTCGAAGAAGGCGTGCATGCCGCGGGTGATCGAGTTGCGGGTGGTCTCGTTGCCCGCCACGCACAGCAGCAAAAAGAACATGTCGAACTCGGTCTCATCCAGGCGCTCGCCGTCCACGTCCGCCGACAGCAGCGTGGTGATGATGTCATCCGCGGGCTCGTTGCGGCGCTTGGTCTGCAGCTCCCTGCTGTACATGAACAGCTCGGTGAACGCCGCGGTCACGTCGTCCTCGGTGGCCGCGAAGTCGGGGTCGTCCGCGCCGATCATCGAGTTGGTCCAGTCGAAGATCTTGGCGCGGTCTTCGATGGGGATGCCGACCATCTCGGCGATCGCCTGCAGCGGCAGCTCGGCGGATATGTCGGTCACGAACTCGGCGCGGCCCTGCTCGCAGACCCGGTCGATGATCATGTCGGTGCGGTTCTGCAGGTAGTCCTCCAGCAGGCCGATCATGCGGGGCGTGAAGCCACGGCTCACGATGCGGCGGTAGCGGGTGTGCTTGGGCGGGTCCATCGACAGCATCAGGGCGTCGCGCTGGAACTCGTCGGTGACGCTGCTCTCGTCGGGCTCTTGCATCTGGGTGCCGCGGGCGTTGGAGGAGAACACCGCCGGCTGGCGGTTGACCTCGCGCAGATGCTCCAGGCGGGTGACGGCCCAGAAGCCGGGGCCGCGGTCGCCCTCGTCGATGAAATGCACGCCGGGCTCGGTCTCGCGGAGCTGCTCCAGCATGCCGTGGTGCTCCTGGCGCTGGAAGGCGTCGAAGTCCCAGAGGTCGGGCTGGTCGGCCAGGCTCTGCAGCTCGCTGTGCGTGTCGTGGGGGGCGTGGGGATCTGTGGAGAGTGCCATGGCCCGACGTTAGACGAGATCGCTGTCGTCTCTGCCGGCGGGCGGACCCACGTAGCGTGCGCTCGGGCGGATGATCTTGGCCTCGGCGGCCTGCTCGATCAGATGGGCGGACCAGCCGATGGAGCGGCTCACCGAGAACGTGGGGGTGAACATGGCCCGCGGCAGGCCCGCCAGCTCCAGCACCACCCCGGCCCAGAACTCGACGTTGGTGACGATGCGCTGCCCGGGCCGCCAGGCCGCCAGGGTCGCCAGGATCTCGGCCTCGATGCCCGCGGCGCGCTCCACGAGATCGCCTCCGCGGTCGGCCCCGAGACGCTCGGCGGCGGCGCGCAGCACGATGCCGCGGGGGTCCTCGGCGCGGTACACGGCGTGGCCGAAGCCCATGATCTTGTCGCCGCGGTCCAGCGCCCGGCGCGCCCAGGGCGCGGCCCGGCCGGGGGTCTCGATCTCGTCGATCATCTCGATGCAGCGGCTCGGCGCGCCGCCGTGCAGCGGGCCGCTGAGGGCGCCGATGGCGGCGACCAGCGATCCGGCCATGTCGGCGCCGGTGCTGACCGCCACCCGGCCGGTGAAGGTGGATGCGTTGAAGCCGTGGTCGACGGTGGCCACCAGGTACTGCTCCACGGCGCGGGCCTCGTCGGGCGCTGGGGTCTCGCCGTTGCACATTCGCATGTAGTCAGCGGCATGGCCGAGGGCTGGGTCGGGGTCGACGGCCGCTTCGCCGAGGCGGCGGCGGTGGTGACGGGCCAGGATCGTGGGCACGACCGCTGCGAGGCGGATGGCGTCGTCGTGGAGCTGGGCTCCGGTGCGGTCGATGCTGGGGCCGCGGCCTTCGACGTCGCCGACGGCCAGCAGGCCGACCCGCAGGGTGTTGAGCGGGTCGTCGAGGGTCTCAGCCGCGGCGTCGACCAGGGCGGCTGCGGCGGCGGGCAGGGCGCGGGCGGGGCCTGCGGGTATCTCGGCGCCCTCAGGGGGCAGGGCGCCGTTGAGCTGCAGCGCCCACACGTCCTCGAGGCGGCGGGTGCGGGCCAGGGCGGCGGCGTCGTATTGGCGGTAGTGGAAGAAGCCCTCCTCGCCGCGGACCGCGCCGAGCACGGTGTCGGCGACCTTCAGTCCCTTGAGCCCTGGCGGGACGGTCGGCTCGGCCGGTTCGGCCTGTTCGGCGCTCATCGCCGTCAAGCTAGCGGCGCGGGCCGTGCGCTCAGCAGCCCGCCCAAGCTCCAGGCCGCGGCCGCCACCGCGGACGCCCCCGTGCCCGAGCCGGCCGCAGCGCAGACCGCAGTCGGCTTGGGTTCGGGTCGCCGTGTCGTCAGGGGGTCTCGGTGTCTGCCAGGCGCACTATCAGGGCGTCGACAGCCGCCGCCGGGGACAGGCGCCCGGCGATCACGTCCGCCTCGGCGGACCGGCGAGCCGCCTGAAGCTCCGGGTCGGCGTCAAAGCGGTCCAGCAGCCGGTCGGTCAGCAGAGCCTGCATCCACAGCCCGGCCTGGGCGCTGCGGCGCCGGTCGAGCTCGCCGCTCGCGGCGCTCAGCTCGCGGTGGCGCTCGATCTCGGCCCACAGCTCGTCGATGCCTGAGCCCTCCAGCGCCGAGCAGCACAGCACCGGCGGGGCCCAGGTGTCGGACTCGGGCATGGTGAGGCTCAGGGCGCGGCGGTAGTCCAGCGCCGTCTGGCGGGCGGCTTCGG
The DNA here is from genome assembly GCA_965214285.1 of Acidimicrobiales bacterium. Lineage (GTDB taxonomy): Bacteria > Actinomycetota > Acidimicrobiia > Acidimicrobiales > Aldehydirespiratoraceae. Next base: position 1,722,332 of record OZ243946.1, on the reverse strand, counting down.
CGCCCGGGCCGTCGGCCTTGTTGACGGCCACCATGTCGGCGGATTCGAGCAGGCCCTTCTTGATGCCCTGCAGCTCGTCGCCCGCGCCGGGCGGCACCAGCACCAGCAGGAAGTCGACCATGCCGGCCACGGCGGTCTCGCTCTGGCCCACGCCGACGGTCTCGGTCAGCACCACGTCGTGGCCGGCCGCTTCGAGCACCGTCATCACCTCCCTGGTGGCACGGGCCACGCCGCCGAGCGCTCCCGCCGCGGGCGTGGGACGGATGAAGGCGTTTGGGTCGATCGACAGCTCGCTCATGCGGGTCTTGTCGCCGAGTATCGAGCCGCCGCTGCGCGCGCTGGACGGGTCGACGGCCAGCACGGCCACCTTGCGGCCGGCTTCGGTGAGGCGCAGGCCGAGCGTCTCGATGAAAGTGGACTTGCCGACTCCGGGCATGCCGCTGACGCCGACCCGCAGGGCGCTGCCGCTGTGGGGCAGCAGCGCTTCGAGCAGCGCGGCGGCCTGGGCGCGGTGCTCGGGCCGGGCGGACTCGACCAGCGTTATGGCCCGCCCGACGCTGCTGCGGTCGCCGGCCAGCACCCCAGCCACGAGGGCTGCGATGTCTGCGGACGCTGCGTCTTCCCGACCTGGTCCGGCCGAGGCCGCGTCTTCCGATGCCGCTTCTTCGGATGCCGAGCCGGCAGATGCCGAGCCTTCGGAGTGATCTGCCACGCCCCGACGCTAACCGGCACCAGGACCCGGCGAGGCCAAGCGGCACCAGGGTCCGGCGACGCCGTCAAGCGGCACCACGATCCCAGGAGATCTTCGCCCTCAACCCCCTCAGCCTGTCACCAACCTCTCCGCCGAGTACGGCTAGCGGTTGAACGGGCGGCGGCACTCCTGCAGCCTGCGCCGCAGCAGCCGGGCATTGCCGAGGAGCAGTGCCCGCTCGATGTCGTCGGCGCGCCTCTCGGCGGCGGCCCTGTCGAAGCCGCGCATCCTGGAGCGGACGTCGGAGCGGTAGCCGACCTCGCATCCTTTCCAGGGATAGGGGTCCGCTTCGGTCAGCCGGTACAGATCCTCGATGAGCCTGCCGACGTGGCGGGCGTGGTCCGCGTCCTCGGCAGGCGCCGCGAGCCCCGACAGATAGTCGTAGTCCGGGCACCAGAAGTGGGGCCCGGCAGGGGTGTCCACCTCGATGGGCTCCGGCTCCCCTCCCGCGAGCAGCAGCGCCTTCCCGCGGTCGAAGTCGACGGACCATCCGATGAAGCCGTCGAGGTCCAGCTCGAAGCCGGTCTGTGAGCAGTAGTCCTCCACGAGGGCACGCTCCTGGCTGCCGAGCGGTGACCAGAGCTGTCTGACCTTGACGATCCGGCAGTCGAAGATGTCGCCGCCGAGGTCGCCCATCTTCTCCATGCGGTCTATCTCAAGGCAGGCGGGACAGACGATGCCCTCCGCGGTGTCATCCGCGCTGTCGTCGGTGTCGGCTGATTCTTGGTCTGTGTATCTCATGGCCGGCAACCTACGCAGGGGGTGTGACACTCTCTGCGAGGCGACTGTATTTCGTGCCACAGAGAGCGCTCGGCACAGCGCTACTCGGCGTCGCGGGCCAGCAGGGCGAGCAGGTCGAGGGCGGCGTCGGGGATCACCGTGCCCGGCGGGTATACGGCGCTGGCGCCCATCTCCAGCAGCGTCGGCACGTCGGCGGGCGGGATCACGCCGCCCACCACGATGCGGATGTCGGGCCGCCCGAGCCCGGTGAGCTCGTCGCGCAGCTGCGGCACCAGCGTGAGGTGCCCGGCGGCCAGCGACGACACGCCCACCACGTGGACGTCGTTCTCCACCGCCTGCTTGGCGACCTCGGCCGGGGTCTGGAACAGCGGCCCGATGTCGGTGTCGAAACCGAGATCGGCATAGGCGGTCGCCACCACCCGCTGGCCCCGGTCGTGGCCGTCCTGGCCCATCTTGGCGACCAGGATGCGCGGCCGGCGCCCGGCGGCCTCGGCGAAGCGCTCCGCGGCGGCGCGCACCCGGTCGACGGATTCGCTGTCGTGGTCCATCTCGGCTCGGTACACCCCCTGGATCGTCTGCACGGCTGCGACATGACGACCGTAGACCTTCTCCAGAGCATCGCTGATCTCCCCCACGCTGGCGTGCGCCCGTGCGGCGTCCACCGACAGCGCCAGCAGGTTGGGCGCGCCGTCGGCAGCGCCGTTGCGGACTGCGGCTGCGCCGGCGGTGAGCGCCTCCAGGGCACGCTCGCAGGCCTGCGGGTCGCGCTCGGCGCGCAGGCGGGCCAGCTTGGCGATCTGGGCGGAGCGGACCTCGGCGTTGTCGATGCGCAGCACCTCCGGCGGCTCGTCGTCGTCGGGCGCGTAGCGGGTGACGCCGATCAACGGCTGGCGGCCGGAATCGATGCGCGCCTGGGTGCGGGTGGCGGCCTCCTCGATGCGCAGCTTGGGGATCCCGGCCTGGATCGCCGCGGCCATGCCGCCGAGCGACTCGATCTCGGCGATGTGCTGCAAGGCCCGCCTGGCCAGCTCGGCGGTGAGCCACTCCACGTGACGCGACCCGCCCCATGGGTCCACGGTGGCGGTTGCCCCGCTCTCGGACTGCAGGAACAGCTGCGTGTTGCGGGCGATGCGCGCCGAGAAGTCCGTCGGCAAGGCCAGCGCCTCGTCGAGGGCGTTGGTGTGCAGCGACTGGGTGTGGCCGTGGACCGCGGCGGTCGCCTCCACGCAGGTGCGGGTGACGTTGTTGAACACGTCCTGGGCGGTCAGCGACCAGCCGCTGGTCTGGCAGTGGGTGCGCAGCGACAGCGACCTGGGGTCGGTCGGGCCGAACGGCTTCATCAGCCTGGCCCACAGCAGGCGGGCGGCTCGCAGCTTGGCGATCTCGGTGAAGTAGTTCATGCCTATGCCGAAGAAGAAGCTCAGGCGGGGCGCGAAGCGGTCGATTCCGAGGCCTGCCTCCACGCCGGCGCGCACGTACTCCAGGCCGTCGGCGAGGGTGTAGGCCAGCTCCAGGTCGGCTGTGGCCCCGGCCTCTTGCATGTGGTAGCCCGAGATCGACACCGAGTTGAACTTGGGTATCTCGGCGCTGGTGAAGGCGAGGATGTCGGCGACGATGCGCATGCTGGCCGCGGGCGGGTAGATGTAGGTGTTGCGGACCATGAACTCCTTGAGGATGTCGTTCTGGATGGTGCCGGCGAGCTGGGCGGGCCTCACCCCCTGCTCCTCGGCGGCCACCACAAACAGCGCCAGGATCGGCAGCACCGCCCCGTTCATGGTCATCGACACGCTCATGCGGTCCAGCGGGATGCCCTCGAAGAGCCGGCGCATGTCGATGATCGAGTCGATGGCCACGCCCGCCATGCCAACGTCGCCGGCCACCCTGGGGTTGTCGGAGTCGTAGCCGCGGTGGGTGGGCAGGTCGAAGGCGATCGACAGGCCCTTCTGGCCGGCTGCCAGGTTGCGGCGGTAGAAGGCGTTGGACTCCTCGGCGGTGGAGTAGCCGGCGTACTGGCGGATCGTCCAGGGCCGGGTGACGTACATGGTCGGGTACGGGCCGCGCACGAAAGGCGCGAAGCCCGGGTAGCCGTGCACGAAGTCGAGGCCGGCGATGTCGTGGGGGGCCAGCACTGCTGGTATGTCGATTCCCTCCGGGGTTGCCCAGGCCGGGGGCTGGGCCTGGTCGGCTGCGGCATCGGGTGCCCCGGTGCCTGACGGGGGTGCGGGCCGCAGCGGGACCGTCGAGAAGTCGGGCACGGCGCTCACGGCGTGGCTTCCTCTTGGCTGACGGCCTCTCCGATGACGACGCCACGGTCGGCGGCTGGGCCGGCCACGCCGAGCAAGTCGTGCAGCCGCCTCAGCAGGGCCAGCACGTCGACGCCGGCGTGCCAGTACTCGTCGACTCCGGCGGCGTCGAGGTCGGCCGCGCTGTATTCGGGGTTTCGGGGCGACCCGGCCAGGGCCACGAACTGCGCGCCGGCCTCCTTGAGCGCGGTGGCGGTGGCTGCACCGCGCTGGGCGTAGAAGCCGTCCGAGGAGCAGATGACCGCCGCCTCGCAGCCCGAGCCGACGAACGACGCCGCGGCCTCGAGCGGGCTGAACGACCCGTCGCCGTCAGCACCGACTAGCTCCACTCCCCCGACGGCCAGCATGTTCGCCGTCCAGGCGGACCGCGGCGTGTGGGTGTCCAGGTCGCCCAGCGCTGCGGCGAACACCATGGGCCGCTGCCGGGCGCGCTCGGCGGCGTCCTGAAGCGCCTCGAACGGCGCCGCCAGGCGACGCAGCGGCAGCCCTGGAGATTGCTCGGTCTCGGCCGGTTCGCCGACATGGGCGCCCGACGGCGACGGCTCTGCGGAGAACCCGGTCAGTTCCGGGTAGTCGGTGACGCCGGTGAGGATCTGTCGCCGTGTGGCCAGCGCCTCCAGCCGCTCGTCGGCTGCCTGGCCGGCTGCGACGGCAACGCTGCCAGAGCGCACGGCGGCCTCCATGCCCCCGGCCGCTTCGACTTGCCCGAACACCGCCCATGCGGCCTGGGCGAGCCGGGCGGTGAGCGACTCCGCGAACCACGACCCGGCCGCGGGATCGGCCAGGCGAGCGATGCCTGACTCCTCGGCGAGCAGCAGCTGCACGTTGCGGGCCGCGCGCCGGGAGAACGCATCGCCGGGACCGGCCCCGCCGCGCCGCGCATCCTGGTGCGCCATCACGTCGTGGGGCAGCACGGTGACGGCATCGGCGCCGCCGATCACCGCGCCCAGCACCGCAGAGGTGGAGCGCAGCATGTTGGCCCACGGGTCGCGCCGCCCGAACACTGCCTCGCAGGTGACCGCATGGATGCGAATCGACTGCTGGGGGCGGGCCACCCCGCAGGCGTCGAGCACCCGCGCCCAGGCGCCGCGCAACGCCCTTGTGGCGGCGGTCGTGGCGAACTGGTCACAGCCGGCGCTCACCCGCAGCCCGATCGCGGACGCCGCCTCGGCCAGGTCCGCCCCGGCCTGCTCCAGTGCTCGCAGGCAGCATGCCCCGGTCGCCAGCATCCAGCCCAGCTCCTGCGCGGGCGTGGCCCCGGCGTTGGCGTAGCGCACGCCGTCGACGGTGAAGGCGCGGACCACCCCGAACCGCCGTAGCTGCTCGACAGCCAGCGCCGCGGCGTCGGCCAGAGCCGCAGACCGACCGGCCTGCACGCCGTCTTCGGCGGGACCGCCCTGGCCAGGCGTATCTCCGGCCGAGGCAGCGTGCCCGATGGGATCCAGGCCCAGCCAGACGCCCGATGACAGGCCCGACTCCCCCGGCGCGGCTGCCTGCGCCGGCTGCGTTGGCTCGGTCGGCGTCGTTGGCGATGTCGACTCTCCTGACTGCGTTGGCTGCGCGGACTGGGAGGCGAGCAGATCGGCAAGGGCGCGCGCCGTCTCCAGGCTGCTGTGCGGGGCCAGGGCCACCGGCGTCTCGGCCAGATCCACGCCGTCGAACAGAGCCCCGAGGTCGCAGTCCCACACAGCCGACCCTGCCGCCGAAGCTGCGGGCGCTAGCTCGATGGAGGTCACCCCGTTGGCGAGGTCGTCGATGATCGCCGCGTTCGCAGCCGCCGTGTCGCCGACGTGGTGGCGCTGGCGGATGTCCCAGCCTTTGCGGATGCGTTCGGCGTCGGCGGGCACGGCGAAGGCGTCGGGGTCCGCGAGGTCCGCGGCTGCGTCGTCTGCGGTGTAGAGCGGCTGGATCTCCAGCCCGTCGCGGGTCCGCGACACCAGCGCCTCGTCAAAGGGGCGGCCCTGCAGCACGTCGGCGACCGCGGCGAGCCAGTCCGCTCGATCGACAGGCTCGAAGTCGGCGGCAGTGCTGTCGGCGCTATCGGCGGCAGTGCTGAGCGGGCCGTCGGCCATCGTCTCACCTTACGGCGGACGCGCACCCGGCACCCACCGCCGGGTCCCCGCACCCGACTGCACCGCTGGGCGCCGCGGCTCTCCTATAGTCGCTGAGGTGCACGACTTGCGTGGCGAGGATCTGGTCATCGAGGGCGATTGTTCCGAAGTCCTGCCCAAGTTCGCGGACGGGTCCTTCCAGCTGATCTACGTCGATCCGCCGTTCAACACCGGCAAGTCTCAGCAGCGACGCACCCTCAAGACCGTGCGTGATGACGACGCCGGGGACCGGATCGGCTTCCAGGGGCGCTCCTATCGGACCACGGAGGTGTCACGACTGTCGTACCTCGACGCCTACGACGACTATCTCGAGTTCATCTGGCCGAAGCTGGAGGAGGCCCGCCGACTGCTCGCCGCGGACGGCACCCTCTACCTGCACCTCGATCAGCGCGAGGCTCACTACTGCAAGGTGGCCCTGGATCAGATCTTCGGGCGGGACTGCTTCCTCAACGAGGTGATCTGGGCCTATGACTACGGAGGGCGGGGCCGCGACCGCTGGCCGCGCAAGCACGACACCATCCTCGTGTACGTCAAGGAGATGGGCAGCCACTGCTTCGACCAGGACCGCATCGAGCGGATCCCCTACATGGCGCCGGACCTGGTGTCGGCCGAGAAGCGGGCACGAGGCAAGCTCCCGACCGACGTCTGGTGGCACACGATCGTGCCGACCAACGGCAAGGAGAAGACTGGCTATCCGAACCAGAAGCCCGAAGGGGTGCTGCGGCGCGTCATCGCGCCGTCCTCGAGCGAGGGGCGCTGGGTGCTGGACTTCTTCGCCGGGTCCGGCACCACTGCTGCCGTGGCCCGGCAGATGGGCCGGCGCTTCGTCATGATCGACGAGAACCCCGACGCCGTGGAGGTCATGCGCAGGCGGCTCGGCTCGCAGCAGGTCTCCTACGTCGACGCCGCAGGAGCCCCGCTGGTGCCGGCCATCCCTGCCGACGAACCCAGCTCGCTGTTCTAGGCCCTGCACGTGAACAGCTCGATCCGAGACCCAGAGGTCGTGTTGCTCGCCGGGCTGGCCGGCGGCTTGGAGGCAGACTACGCAGACGACGGCGACGATCCCTGGGAAGGCAGCCCCTTCGGATGGATCAAGTCGCGACCTTCTCGCCAGGTCGGGGCGATCGGCGAGCAGCTCGTTGCCGGCTGGTGCGCATCGAAGGGATTCGACGTCACACGGAGCCCGAGCTCCGAGGCGGACCGCGTGATCAACGGCCAACGGGTCGAGATCAAGTTCTCGACGCTGTGGCACAGCGGCGTCTACACGTTCCAGCAGATCAGAGACCAGGCGTACGACTGTCTGTTCTGCCTCGGAATCTCGCCTTTCGACGCTCACGCTTGGGTGCTGCCCAAGACGATCCTGCTGCAGCACGTGATCGGCCGCATGGGCCAGCACACCGGATCGAGCGGCACCGACACGGCTTGGCTCAGCTTCGAGGCGAACTCGCCCTACGACTGGATGACGCCCCACGGCGGAACTCTCTCGCAGGCATTCGAGGCACTGAGCGCAACTCCCCGAGGCCCCCATTAGCCACATGCCGTGGGCGGCTTTGGTCTGGTGGCGGGGGCGGCCATAGCATCGGCGGATGGCCATGCCGAGCGACGTCGGGATCATCGACACCATGATCGGGTTCCCCGGCCCCGACTTCGGGGTGTACGACTTCATCCTGCGCCAGGTCAAGGACGCCGAGTCCGCCGAGTTCGACTTCCCGGTGGAGTACATGTTCAAGAACGTGCCCAAGAAGCTCTACGGCGCGGACGACGACCCGGTGGCCGTGACACTCGGCGAGATGGACCGCTTCGGCATCGAGATCGGGCTCATCGGCTGCGAAGGGGAGCAGTCCGAACGGGCCTTGCGCGACCATCCCGACCGCTTCGTCGCCTCGGCGTCGGTCGACCCCAACGACGTGATGGGCGAGGTCCGCCGGGTGCGGCAGCTCTCGGAGACCTTCGACCTGCGGGCGGTGACCGCCTTCCCGGCGGGCTGCGAGCCCCAGGTCCCCATCGACGACGCCAAGTTCTACCCGATCTACGCCCTGTGCTGTGAGCTGGGCCTGCCGATCTTCGTGTGCGCCGGGGTGCCGGGCCCCAGGCTGCCGATGTCGCCCCAGCACGTCGAGCGCATCGACCGGGTGATGTACGACTTCCCCGAGCTGACCTTCGTGACCCGCCACGGCTGCGAGCCCTGGGAGGCGCTGGCCGTGAAGCTGATGCTGAAGTGGCCGGGCCTGCACTACTCGACCTCGGCGTTCGCTCCCAAGTACTACCCCACCGCCATCGTGGACTACGCCAACACGCGCGGCGCCGACAAGATCATCTACGCGGGCTACTTCCCGATGGGCCTCAGCCTCGAGCGGATCATGGGCGACATGGGCGGGGTGGGCTTCAAGGACGACGTGTGGCCCAAGTTCCTGCGCCACAACGCCGCCCGCCTGCTGAAGATCGCCTGACCCGCAGCGCCGTCTGCGTGCTGAAGATCGCCTGACCCGCAACGCCGGCAGCCCGGCGCCGTTCGCCGTCCTCCGGCCGCTCCAAGCCGTCCTGCCAGACCAGCCCACAGCCCCAGGCCCGGCTCAGATGCTGCGGCCCGTGTCGCTCCAGTACTCGTCGCGCAGCAGCCGCTTGTAGAGCTTGCCAGTGGGATGGCGCGGCAGCTCGGCCCGGAAGTCCACGCTGCGCGGGCACTTCACGTCGGCCAGGCGCTCGCGGCACAAGGCGATCAGCTCGCGCTCCAGCAGCGCCGCGGCTGCGTCGTCGGCGGGCATCCTCGTCGGCTGCACCACGGCCTTGACCTGCTCGCCGAACTCCTCGTCGGGCACCCCGATCACGGCCACGTCGATCACCTCGGGGTGCATGGTGAGCACGTCCTCGGTCTCCTGCGGGTAGATGTTGACCCCGCCGGAGATGATCATGTGCGACTTGCGATCGGTCAGGTACAAGAAGCCGTCTTCGTCGAGGCGGCCGATGTCGCCCAGCGTCGACCAGCCGTTGGCGAGCCGGGCGCCTGCGGTCTGCTCGGGGTCGCCGTGGTAGGAGAACTCGCCGCCGTCGGAGAAGTACACCATGCCCTCGGCGCCCGCCGGCAGCTCGTTGCCGTCGTCGTCGACGATGTGGACGGTGCCCAGCAGCGCAGTGCCCACGGTGCCGGGATGCGCCAGCCACTGCTCGCTGTCGCAGTACACGAAGCCGTTGCCCTCGGTGCCTGCGTAGTACTCGTGCAGGATCGGCCCCCACCAGTCGATCATCTGGCGCTTGACCTCCTGCGGGCACGGCGCGGCGGCGTGCAAGGCGACCTGAAGCGACGACAGGTCGTAGGCGGCCCTGGTCTGCTCGGGCAGCTTCAGCATGCGCACGAACATGGTGGGCACGAGCTGCGAGAAGGTGACGCCGTGGCGCTCGACGAGGGCCAGGAACTCCTCGGCGTCGAAGCGCTCCATCACCACGGTGGTTGCGCCCATGGCCAGGATCGCCATGTTGAAGCGCAGCGGGGCGGCGTGATAGAGCGGCGCGGGCGACAGGTACACGGTGTCGGAGTCGGCGCCGAACAGCAGGTTCAGCATCGGCCCGACCGTGCCCATGGCCTCCTCGAGGGGCTTTGGCTCGTGGGTAGCGGCGCTGACGATGCCCTTGGGGCGCCCGGTGGTGCCCGAGCTGTAGAGCATGTCGTAGCCGGCGATGCGGTCCGGGAGCGGCTCTGGCGAGGCGGCGGCGATCACGTCCTCGTAGGCGTCGTAGCCGTCGATGGCGCCGTCGATCATCCAGCGGGCCTCGAGGCCGGGTGCCTCGGTTATCAGCTCGGCGGCCTGGGCGGCCTTGTGCCGGGAGGTGATGAACGCCCTGGCCCCGGAGTTGGCGAGGATGTAGCGCATCTCGTCGGTCTGCAGCCGGCTGCTGATGGCGGTGTAGGCCAGCCCCGCGTAGTACGCGCCCCAGCACACCGACAGGAAGCGGGGATGGTTCTCCAGGCACAGCGACACGTGGTCGCCGGGGCGCAGCCCGAGGTCGTGGAAGGCGCGGGACAAGCGGTTGGCCTCCTCGTCGAGCTCGGCGTAGCTGACGACCTCGCCGCTGTGTGCCATGACGACGGCGGGATGATCCGGCCTGGACTCTGCGAAGACCCCTGGGTACACGCCTACAACCTAGGCCCGAGCGGTCCCGGCGCCCGCCTCGGCTCTGCGGCCCGGGCAGGGCAGGCCGGGCTCAGAGCGGGCGATCCTTGTCGGTCGCGGCTCGGGCAGGGCAGGCGGCTGCTCAGACGGTGTAGCCGCCGTCGACGGCGAGGTGCTGGCCGCTCACGAAGCCGGCCCGGTCTGAGGCCAGGAAGCACACCGCCTCGGCGATGTCTGCGGCCCGTCCGAAGCGGCGCAGCGCGATGGCGGCGCGGGCTGCCTCCAGGGCTTCGCTGTCGAGGTCGCCGGAGGCCATGAGCCGCCGGGCCATGCCGTCGGTGAGCATGCCCGGGCCCACCGTGTTGGCGCGCACCCCGAAGCGGCCCTCCTCGGCTGCGATGGCCCGCACGGCGGCCTCGACGGCGGCCTTGGGGATCGTCGACAGGGCGTCACGCACCGGGTGACGGCGGATCGCCGCGGTGGTGACCGCCACGATCGAGCCCTGGCTGCGGCGGAGCTGCGGGATCGCTGCCTGGGCGAGCGCCACGAAGGCGGCTGCGTCGACCTGCAGGAAGCGCCCGGCCAGCGCAGGGTCGACGCTGCTCAGATGGCGCTGGGGCACCTCGGGTCCGGCCGCGTAGACGACGGTGTGCAGGCCGGCGGCGGCTTCGGCCGCGGCGTCGACGGCTGCGGCCGCGGCGCGGTGGTCGGCAAGGTCGACGGCGCTTGCCCATGCCTGCCGGCCGTGGCCGCGGATGTGCTCGGCCAGCTCGGCCGCCCGGGCCTCGGCGCTGCGGTAGGTGAACGCCACGTCGCTGCCGCGCCGGGCCAGCTCGGTGCAGATCACCGAGCCGATGCCGCCGGTGCCTCCGATGACCAGCGCGCAGCCGGGCCGCCCCGCGAAGTCCTGAGCCAGATCGAGGCTGGGCTCGCCGGCCGGCTCGCAGTCCGGTTCGGGTGCAGGCACCGATCCCGGCCCCGAGGTCACGCCGTCGGCAGGCCCGGACCCTGAAATGCGCTCGCTCACGGCCACAAGCGTGGCCTGAATCTCGCCGCGATGCGACTCAGGCGCACGACGAGGCGATCCGGGCCGGATCGAATTGCCTGTTGCAGGCCGGCTCGGAGCCGACTATGGTGCCGCTCACCCATTAGGGGTTCGGTGCCACTCCGGTGTCGGACAGCGTCGTGCGGCATGCGTCGCACGACTCCATCAACTTCCTGGGAGGGGAGACACATGAACAAGAGCATGAAGATGCTTCTTGCCCTGCTAGCCGTGTTTGCGCTGATCGCAGCGGCTTGCGGCGACGACGACGACACCGATGCCGGTGCCGGTGACGACGCCGCTGCCGACGACGGTGACGACGCCGCCGATGACGGCGACGCCGCCGCCGACGACGGTGACGACATGGCCGACGACGGCGACGACGCCGCCGACGACATGGCCGACGACATGGGCTATGGCAGCGTCGGCGAGGGCGTCACGGTCAAGATGGGTCGTGCCAACTGGTCGACCGGCTACGTGCAGGCCGAGATCTACAAGCAGATCCTGGAGCAGGCGGGCTACACCGTCGAGTCTCCGTCTCTGCAGGAGCTCGCCCCGGCACTGGGCTACATCGCGATGGCCGACCGCGACATCGACTTCTGGGCCAACAGCTGGTACCCCGGCCACTTCTCGTGGCTCGAGACTGAGCTGCCCGACGGCAGCTTGGTGGAAGAGCATGTGACCATCTACGAGGAAGGCCCGCTGCCCGATCAGGGCCTGCAGGGCTTCCTGATCACCAAGTCGGTGGCTGAGGCGAACGGCATCAGCTCGATCAACCAGATCAACGGCGATCCGGACCTGGTCGCCCTGTTCGACAGCGACGACAACGGCAAGGCTGAGATCCTCGGCTGCCCCGAGAGCTGGACGTGCGACGACATCACCGAGTCGATGATCGCCTTCCACGGCTGGGACAACATCGAGCAGACCAAGGCCGGCTACGACGCCATGATCGCCCAGGCGATCGACAACGTGGGCGCCGAAGAGCCGGTGATCATCTACACCTGGCAGCCCTCGGGCTACGTCGCCCAGCTCAGGCCCGGCGACAACGTGCTGTGGCTCACCGCCCACCCGGACGAAGTCCTCGACGACTCCAACCCGCTCGACCTCGAAGGCGGCTCAGGCTGGGATCAGGGCGAAGGCTTCAGCGGCTTCGGCGAGGAGTTCTGCACGCAGCCCTGCCAGCTCGGCTGGGAGGCCGCCGACATCCTGGTCACCGCCAGCAACGACTTCATCGCCGAGAACCCGTTCCTCGACGAGCTGTTCAAGCTGGTGGTGCTCAACGTCCTCGACATCGCCTCGGCGATCCTCGAGTACGACAACGGCGAGAAGACCGAGGATGACGTGGTCAGAATCGCCGGCGCCTGGATGGAAACCAACGCCGACGCCGTCGACGGCTGGCTGCAGGCCGCCTACGACGCCACATCCTGATCGGCACGCGCTGATCTGCTGAGCCCGGCCTGAAGGCACTGAGCCGCCAGACCGGTCGAGGCAAAGCAACCCGAAGCGGGGGCGGGCTCCCGGCCCGCCCCCGTCTCGCGTCCGCAAGCGGACCCTCAGCGATCCGACAGCGGTCATCGGACCATCGGCCAGACAGCGCGACCCGCCAGCTATGCGGCCGGAGTCCTGCCGGCCACGATGCCGAGCCGCCGTGTTGTCGGGCTGGGGAGATTTGAACTCCCGACCTTCGGTCCCCCAGACCGACGCGCTAACCAAGCTGCGCCACAGCCCGTGAGCCGAGGATCGTAGCAGTCAGAAGAGCCAGACCACGCCCTGAACCGCCCGCCACAGCAGGTAGCCGCCCGCCGCGGCCACGCCCACCCAGAAGTGCCAGGGAGGCCCTTCGACCGCATTCGGCACCTCGGCTGGCACCGGGCTCGGGCCGGCGTCGACGCCGGGGCTGCGGCCCGCATCGGAGCTGTCGGCTACGCCTGGCGTGCGGCCCGGGCCGGGAGTGTGATCCACCCCGGGCGTCGGCTCCAGGATGCCGCCGCAGTCAGGGCAGCCGCCATCGGCCCCCACCGAGGTGGGCGTCCAGTTCCGCTCGCAGGCAATGCACCAGGGCACATGCCGAGGATATGACCGACGGCGCGGGCCTCGGCTCCTGACAGCGCCTCGCCAGAGCAGCCGAATTCGTCCGACAACGGTGCGGGGGCTGGGTAGCATTGGCCATGCGAACTCCCTGGAGGAGGTTTCGATGACCGGTTTCGTTCTCATTGCGCTGGCGGTGCTGTGCCTGGTCGCGGCGCTGGCGTCGGTGCGCTCGGCGCGCGCCCGCTGGCCGCTGGTGCGCCTGATCCAAGACGAGCAGGCCAGCGGGCTCGAAGGCGCCGACATCGAGGCCCATTCGCTGGCTTATGCCGCCTACCGCAAGGAAGTCCACACGGCGATCGTCTACACCCTGCTGGTCCCCGTATTGCTGGGCATCGCCTTCGTGGACAACACCGACGCAGAACTGCTGCTGGCGCTGCTGGCGTTCCCGGCCATCGCCTCGCTGTGGGTGGCTCGGCGGGCGGTCGACGAGGCCCGTATGGCCCGCAACCGCTACGACATCGAGCGCCGGGCAGGCGAGGCGCTCGAGCAGGAGCAGCTCGCCCCCAAGGCCTGGGCGGCAAGGCTGGCGCCCGAGGAAGTGCCCGACTTCGCCGGCTTCGAGATCGGGCGGGTCTACCAGGCCGGCTCGGGCCTGATGGCAGGCGACTTCTTCGACGTGAGCCGGGTGGGCCCGACCCGTGTGGCCGCGGTCATCGGCGACGTGGCCGGCCACGGCATCGAGTCGTCGATCACGGCATTTCAGGCCAAGTACCTGCTGCGGGTCTTCCTGCGCCAGTTCCGCGACCCTGCCCAGGCGGTGGAGGAGCTCAACTCCCAGCTCGCCGCCGGCGAGCGCGACGAGGAGTTCATCTCGCTGGCGGTCATCGTGTTCGACACCGAGGCCGGCACCCTGCGCTACACCTCGGCCGGGCACCCGGCGGTGTTCCTGTTCCGAGAGGAGGGCACGGAGCCGCTGCGCTCCACCGGCCCGCTGCTGATGCTCGACCCGGCGTCGGGCTACTTCTCCCGCGAGCTTCGCCTGGAGTCCGGCGACCTGGTGCTGATGTACACTGACGGCCTCGCCGAGGCCCGCTCCGGGGCTGTCGAGTTCGGCGAGGATCGCATCATCAAGACCGCAGAGCGCGAGCTCAACGCGCCCACCGACGTGCTCTGCAAGGCGCTGCTGGATGCCGCCAAGGACCACGCAGGCGGAGTGATCGACGACGACACGGCCATCATGGCCATCCGCCGCGACTGAGGCCCGAACCCGGTCGTCTGCCAGTCGGCGGGGGCGCCTTGGGTTGCCCTGCGGTCAGTCGTTGCGGCGGCGGACCCGCAGCTTGACGGGGGTGGACTGCAGGTCGAATGCCTCCCGCAGCGAGCGCTGCAGGTAGCGCAGGTAGGTCTTGGGAAGCTCGCGGTTGACGAACAGCGTGAACGTCGGCGGGTCGGTGGCGCCCTGGGTGGCGTAGATCACCTTGGCGCCGTGCGGGGCGGGGTGCGCGGCCTGGGCCGCCCTCAGCACCTTGTTCACGCTGCGGGTAGGGATCCTGGTCCGGTAGTCGCGCACCGCCTCGGTCAGCGACGGCCACAGCCGGTTGACGCCCTTGCCGCTCAGCGCCGAGATCCGCAGCAGCGGCGGGCCGCCCAGAAAGCCCAGCTTGCGCTCGACGTCGGCGGCGATAGCCAGGCGCTGCTCGGTGCTGAGCAGCTCCCATTTGTTCAACAGGATCACGATCGGGCAGCCCGCCGCGTCCACCCGCTCGGCGAGCCTCTGGTCCTGGTGGGTGACGCCTTCGCCGGCGTCGATCACCAGCAGGGCCACGTCGGATTCGTCGACCGCCTTGAGCGCCCGCACCAGCGAGTAGTACTCGGTGTCGTCGTCGATGCGCGCCCGGCGGCGCATGCCCGCTGTGTCCACGAAGCGGATCGGGCCGGCGATGGTCTGCACGATCGTGTCGACGGCGTCGCGGGTGGTGCCGGGCCGGTCGTGGACGACGGCGCGCTCGGCGCCGATCAGGCGGTTGAACAGGGTCGACTTGCCGACGTTGGGGCGGCCCACGATGGCCACCGAGAACGACTCGCGGTCTGCTGTCGCCGCCACGGCGCCCCGGTCGCGGGCTGCGGGATCGCCGGCTGCCTCGGCTGTTGCGGAGCCGAGCGGCGAGTCTGGGTCCCCCGGCGACTCGGGACCGGCGGAACTGCCGGGCTGGTCGGGCAGGCTGGGCTCATCGCCGTCGGGACCGCCGATAGCCACCAGCAGGGCGTCGAGCAGGTCGCCGGTTCCCCTGCCGTGAAGCGCGGAGACGGGATGGGGCTCGCCGAGGCCCAGCGCCATGAACTCCCATTTGGCCGCCTCCATGCCGGCGTTGTCGACCTTGTTGGCCGCCACCAGCACGGGCGCGTCGATGCGGCGCAGGCGGCCTGCCAGCCGCTCCTCCTCGGGAGTGATCCCGACCACCGCATCGACCACCAGCACGACGGCATCCGCGTCGGCCATCGCCAGCTCGGACTGGGCGGTCACCTTGTCGTCGAGGCTGTCGCCGTCGGTGATCCAGCCGCCGGTGTCGACCAGGGTGAAGCGGCGGCCGAGCCATTCGGCGTCGACGGCCTTGCGGTCGCGGGTGACGCCGGGCAGCTCCTGCACGATCGCCAGGCGGCGGCCCACGATGCGGTTCACCAGCGTGGACTTGCCCACGTTGGGCCGCCCCACGATCGCCACGCTCGGCCCGCCGGCGCCCGTACCGGAAACACCGGGCACGGCAGCAGCAGGCCCCGCAGCAGGCGGCCCGGCGCTGCCCGGCCCAAAGGCGCCCTGCTCGCTCATCGCCGCTGCAGCGCCTGGTGCAGGGCGAAGCCGTCGGTGGGCACCACCTCGACCGGGCGGGGCAGATCCGCAGGCGTCATCGAGTCCAGGAACACGCCGCGGCTCAGGCACACGTCGGGCAGCAGGTAGCGGTGGCCCTCGGGCTCGCCGGCGAGCACCCGGGCGACGTCGGAGCCGACCATGAGCCCGGTGACGCCGATGTTGCCGCCGAAGAAGCGGTTGTCGACGGCGATCACGCGGGCATCAGGGTGCCCGGAGCGCCTCACGAGCGGCTCGATCACCTGCGCCCCCAGCGTTCCGGTCAGCACCCCGACCGGCGCGCCGGGGCCGGGGCCGACCCTAACCGGCGCGGCCAGCGCGGCCGGCGCGGCCCTGCCGGCATCGGCTGGGCCCTCTCTGGCCCCGCAAGGCGAGCCCGCGGCTACGCCATGACCGTCCACAACAACAGCATCGGGCTCTCCGCTCACAGCACCGCGACCAGCCGCAGGCGTGTCCACGGCCACACAGCCCGGCTGGGCGACCGCGGCAGCCGGCGAGCCCGACCTTGGCGCCCGGTAGCCGTCGGCCGGGGCACCGTCGACCCAGGCGAAGAAGCCCGCCCGCGGCCTGCTCGGCTCGCCGTCGGCGGTGCCGTGGGCCGCGCTGTCGAACTCGGCGGCGAGGGTGCGGGCCATGCCGATCCCGTCCTCGTGCATCAAGAAACCCTCGTAGGCCTCGGCATCGGGGAACCCCATCCCGGCGGCCAGGTAGTACTCGTCGGCGGCGAACACGACCCGCCGGCCCAGAGCGCGCAGGAAGACCTCCTGCCAGCGATGCACCGTCTCCAGCACCCGGCGGGCCTCGGCGCCGGTGTGGGGGCGCATCCGCGGCTGCGTCGAGAACCTCGACACGCCGAGGGGAACCACGCACACCGTCAGCAGCTCGCTGAAGCGCTCAAGCACCCCGCAGAGGGTGTCCTCTAGCGCCGCGGCGTCGTTGAGGCCCGGGCAGACCACGATCTGGCCGTGCACCTCGATGCCGTGATCGAGCAGCAGGCGCAGCCAGCGCAGCGACACCGCGCCCCGCCGGTTGTGCAGGATCTCCGCCCGCAGCGCCGGATCGGCGGCGTGGATCGAGACGTGCAGCGGCGAGAGCCTCTCGGTGATCACCCGCTCGAAGTCGAGCTCGGTGAAGCGGGTGAGCGTGGTGAAGTTGCCGTAGAGGAACGACAGCCGGTAGTCGTCGTCCTTGAGATACAGCGAGCGCCGCATCCCCTTGGGGAGCTGGTGAATGAAGCAGAACTCGCAGTGGTTGTCACAGGTCTGCACCCGGTCGAAGACCGCCGCATGCACCTCGGCCCCGAGCGGCTCGCCTTCGGCCTTGGCCACGGTCAGCTCGACCCGCCCGCCGGGCCGCTCGACCAGCAGGCTGGGGTCCGCGGCGTCGGTCAGCAGCTGCCAGCGGATCACGTCACGGGGCATCTCGCCGTCGATGGCGACGATCTCGTCGCCGGGCTGCAGACCGGACCGTGCCGCGGGCGACGCTGCGTCCACGGCGACCACCGTGGGAAGGGCCCTCCGAGACGACATGGCCTCCAGGCTAGCGCCGCAGATCGAATTGCCGAGATCACTTTGGTTGCATTTGTCGATTTTCAGTGCTATTTCATATGTCATGAATCTATTCGACGCTCCTTCGCAGTCATGAGTGGCGTTACGATCTCCCGCATCGGCGACCACGTGGTGGCCGTGCAGGAGGCCGAGGCTCACAGCGCTGAGGCCGAGCGGCTCCTCAGGGCCGCCGAGACGCTGGGGCGCATCAGCCATCCCTGCGTGGTCGAGCTGGTCGAGGTGCAGACCGGGCCGACGGTGCGGCTGGCCACCGGCTTCGTGTCCGCCGAGTCCTGGGCGGACCACCCGCCCGACGACGCGGACGCCACGGCCGCCTTCGCCCAGCTCTGCTCGGTGCTGGCCGACCTGCACGAAGCGGACATCGCCCACGGCTCGCTGCAGAGCCGCCATGTGCTCGTGCGCGGCGACGGCCGCTCGGTGATCTGCGGGTTCGGCGACTCCGGGGAGGCGACGCCCGAGGCGCTGGCCGCCGATCTCGCCGCCCTGGCAGACCTCGCAGGCGAGCTCTCGGCCACTGGATCTGTGCACACGAGCTCGGCTCTCGGATCGGTGAGCCGCGACTTGCGCTCCGGCAAGCTCAACGCCCGCTCGGCCACGCTGCGCCTCGACCGCCTGGGCCAGCGATCCGGGCGCGGCCGCTCCCCGGGCCTGCGAGGCTTCGCCGGGCGCTCCCGGGCGAGGCAGCCTGCGGGCCGCCGGCGCATCGACGGCCAGACCTCCGGCGACGAGGCCCGCTCCGCCGGCGCAGCGCTGCGGGCTCGGCTCGCCGCCTCGATGCCGGGCCGGGCCTCGGGCGCAGCGGGCGAGGGATCGGGCGCGAGACGACGGGTCGGTGCTGTGCTGGCCGGGGCGGGCGTGGTGGCGCTGCTGGGCCTGGCGGCGGTGACGCTGACCGGGGGCGGCACCGACACCGCGGTGTCTGTGCAGGCCGGCGCCGGCGACAACGGCGGCCCGAGCGGCGATGCCGGCGATGCCGTCGGCGGAGGGTTCTCGGGCTCAGCCTCAACCGGTGCCGGCGGAGCTGTGACCGGGCCGGATCGCCTGGAGATCACAGACCAGCCCGAGGTGGCGGTGGGCACGCCTGAGGTCGAGCACAACGGACGCCGCTATGCCGTGGGCAGGCCCGGCGACCTCGTCGTCATGGGCGACTGGTCCTGTGACGGCATCGAGACCCCGGCGGTGCTGCGCGCCGCCACCGCAGAAGTCGCCGTCTTCGCTCGCTGGCCGAGCGACGGCAGCGCCCTGCGGCCCGATCGCGTCGAAGTCGTCGACGGCGCCGTCCGCCTCGCGGTGGACGAGTCCGCCGGCTGCGACCGGCTGCGAGTACACACCCCCGACGGATCCCGACTCCTGACACTGGAGGAGCAATGAACCCAATCAGACCCTTGACCATCACCTTGACGGCGGCTGTCGCCACGTCGCTGTTCTTGGCGATGCCGATTCCCTACCCGCCGGCTGTGCCCGGCGAGTTCCTCGACTGGTGGGCCGCCGAGGGCACGCCGACCGCGACCGTGGCGATGCTGCGCCTCGGCGTCCTGGCCGCCACGATCTACGTCAGCGCGACCGGTGCGCTGGCGACGGTCGCCGCGCTGTTGCGTGTGCGCCTGCCCGACGGGCTGCTGCGCGGGCTGCCCGCGTCGCTGCGCCGCTGGCTGGTCGGCGCCGCCGTGGCCGGGATCGTGGCCGCGCCGACGGCAGCAGCGGCTTCGACCGCTTCCGCGTTGGCAGGTCCCGAGGCACCGTCTGCGGACTTTGCGCTCGTCGACATGGGACCCGTCGCCACCCAGGCCGTACCCGGCGGTCCCGGGCCGGCCAGAGCCGCCGTGCCTGGCGACCTCGGCCCGACGACAGGCCAGGCGGCATCGGGTGACTTCGAACTGAGGCCGCTGTCCGAAGCCGACGACAGCGCCTCGGCTCTGGCTGCGGACGCCGACGAAGCGGAGGTCTGGACGGTGCGGCCCGGGGATCACCTGTGGTCCATCGCCGCTGAGACCGTCGCCGAGCGGACCGGCAGCGCCGACACCGATGACGTCTGGCGCTACTGGCGCTCGCTCATCGCCGCCAACTCGCAGGCGCTCGACGACAACCCCGATGTGATCCACCCGGGAACCCGGATCAGTCTCCCCGCGTCCTGAGGGGCAGGCGCGGGGAACCCAGGACCGGCCGGCTTGGGCGTCACAGCCGTGGCGCCCGGGCCGGCCGGAACATGAACGCGGACAGCCGCCGGCTCAGCGCAGGTCGCGCCCTGCGGCCAGCAGGGCTGCTGCGGCGATCGCCGCGGTGTCGGCGCGTAGCACCGCCGACGACAGCCCCACCAGCGGCAGGCCGCAGGCGGCCTCGGCCGGATCCCAGCCTCCCTCGGGGCCGACCAGCAGCAGAGTCGGCGCGCCGGCCGGCTGTGCCGCGGACCGCTGCGCCAGGGTCCCAGGCAGCGCCTCGGCGCCCGGCTGGGCCAGGGCGGCGCCGGCCATGGCCGCCACCTCGGCGAAGCCGGTCAGCGGATGCACCGTCGGCAGCCAGGCACGGCGGCACTGCATCAGCGCCTGACGCGCCGCCTCGGCGAGCCGTTCATGGCGGCGGCGGGCCTTGGTGTCGTCCCAGCGAACCACCGAGCGGGCCGCCTCGAAGGGGCGGATGTCGTCGATGCCGAGCTCGGTCAGCTTGCGCACCAGGCTCTCGCTGCTGCCGCCCTTGACCACAGCGAAGCCGATCCCCAGGCGCGGCTCGGGCGCAGCCACGCGGCGCAGCTCCCCCGCAGGCTCGGGCGGGTCGCCCCAGCGGACCGGCTGCCAGCGGCCTCGCCCGTCGCCGAGGGTGGCAGGGTCGCCGCGGCGCAGGCGCAGCACCCGCTCGACGTGATGGCGGTCGGCGGCTGCGATCTCAGGGCGGTCGAGCCGAGCGACCAGCACATGGGGGCCGTGCGACCCGTCCGGCAGCGCGCTGCTGTCGCTCACCTGGACGCCGTCGCCCGGATCACGCAGACGACGGCTCGGCTCGCGGAGACGACAGCTCGGCTCGCGCAGTCGCCGGCTCGCCCTGCCCTGGGCGCGTTCACGAGAACGTCGACTTGATCCGCGAGAACAGCCCCTCGGGGGGCTCGGCGACATCCTCGCCACGCAGCTCGGCGAGCTTGCGCAGCAGCGTCTCCTGCTCGGGATCGAGATCGTCGGCCACGTCGACCACGACGCGCACCAGCAGGTCGCCCCGGCCGCGGCTGCGCACCCGCGGCACCCCCAGCCCGCGCAGCCGGAACACGGTGCCGGACTCGGTGCCGCGCGGGATCGCCAGCTCCTCGGTGCCGTCGAGGGTCTCGTAGTCGATGCGAGCGCCGAGCGCCGCCTGGGTGTAGGCGACGTAGAGGTCGTGGCGCAGGTCCGGCCCGTCGCGGTGGAACACCGGATGGGGCCGCACCCGCACGTTCACGTAGAGGTCGCCGTGGCTGCCGCCGCGGGGGCCTGCCGCCCCGCGGCCGGAGAGCCGCAGCGTGGAGCCGTCGTCGACCCCGGGCGGCACGTCGACCGAGTAGGTGCGGGTCTCGATGGTGCGGCCCTGCGAGTCACAGGCCCCGCACGGCGTGTCGATCACCTGGCCGATGCCGCCGCAGCGCTGGCAGGCCCCGGCGGTGACCATCTGGCCGAGGACGGACTGGCGCACCCGGCGCACCTGCCCGGCGCCTCCGCACTCCGCGCAGGTCTCAGGCACGGTGCCGGCCGCGGCGCCTGTGCCGTCGCAGTCCTCGCAGCGCACCGCGGTGCGCACCGTCACGTCGTGCTCGCCGCCGAACACCACCTCCTCGAGGTCCAGGTCGACGTGCGCCTGCAGATCCTCGCCACGGGGCGGGCCGCTGCGGGACCCGCCGAAGCCCGAGCCGCCAAAGGCCGAGCCGGACCCGAAGAAGGCCTCGAAGATGTCGCCGATGCCGCCGGCGAAGGGGTCGGCGGCCCTCGGGTCGTCGGTGCCGAAGCGGTCATAGCGGGCACGGCGCTCGCGGTCGGCGAGCACCTCATAGGCGGCGCCGACCTCCTTGAAGCGGATCTCGGACTCGGCGTCGCCGGGGTTCAGGTCCGGATGGTGCAGGCGGGCGAGTTTCTTGTAGGCCCGCTTGATCTCCTCGTCCGTGGCATCCGGGGCGACGCCCAGGGTCTGGTAGTGATCCGCTGCCACCGCTCAGCCCTCGGTCAAGGCTTTCTCCAGGCGGTTGCTCACCACGGCCACAGCCGAGAGCGCCTGCGAGTAGTCCATGCGGGTCGGTCCCAGGACCCCGATGGTGCCCTGGGTCTGGTCCTCGGCACGGTACGGGGCCAGCACCAGCGAGCACTCCGCCAGCGGGCCGACGCCGGTCTCGGCGCCGATCGCCACTCGCATGCCGCGGTCGAGCACGTCGCGGATCAGCGACACCACCACGATCTGCTCCTCTAGCAGGGCCAGCACCTCGCGCACCTGGTCCGTCGCCTCGAACGCCGAGGCCAGGCGCGATGCGCCGCCCACGTAGAGCTCGACGAGGCGCGCCGCTTCGCTCAGCGCCGTCAGCGCCGCCAGCAGCAGCGGGTCGTCGCTTCCCTCGTCGAGCGAGTCGGCGAGCTCGCCGAGGGTCTTGCCGACCACCGTCTCGGCCAGGCGCCGGCCGGCCTCGGACACGATCCCCGGCGTCAGCTCGACGTCGATCTCCATGGTCCGCTTCTCGATCACGCCGTTGGACAGCACGGCGACGACCATGGCCACATGGCTGGCGAGGTCCGTCAGCTGCACCGAGCGCACGGTGGCCGCATCGGCCGACGGCGCCACCACGACCGCCGTCCAGTCGGTGAGGGCGATCAGCAGGTCGCTGGTGCGCGCCAGCGCCGATTCGAGCTGGCCGTGGACCCCGTCGAAGAAGTTGCCGACGGTCTGGGGGGCCATGGCGTCGATGTCGGCCGCGGCGTCGGCGTCGCTCTCACGCGAGCGCAGCAGGTCGACGAAGAAGCGGTAGCCCTTGTCGGTTGGGACCCGCCCGGCGCTGGTGTGGGGCTGGGCGAGGTAGCCGGCTTCCTCGAGGGCGACCATCTCGTTGCGCACCGTGGCCGACGACACGCGGACCTCCGGCGAGGCGGCGACGCGGGCGCTGCCGACCGGCTGAGCGGTCTGGGTGTGCTCGCGCACGACCGCGGCCAGGATGGCGGCTTTGCGGTCGTCGAGCATGGCGCTCAGGCTACGCCGCAGCGCCGGCTGTGGGCCGCCGTGCCCTCAGTCGTCGAGGCGCAGGGCGCTGACGAAGGCCTCCTGGGGGATGTCGACCCTGCCGATCGACTTCATGCGCTTCTTGCCCGCCTTCTGCTTCTTGAGCAGCTTGTTCTTGCGGGTCACGTCGCCGCCGTAGAGCTTGGCGGTCACGTCCTTGCGGTAGGCCCGCACCGTCTCGCGGGCGATGATGCGCCCACCGATGGCCGCCTGGATCGGCACCTCGAACTGCTGGCGGGGAATCAGCTCGCGGAGCTTCTCGGACATCCTGCGCCCGTAGTCGTAGGCCTTGTCGGTGTGGACGATCGTGGAGAAAGCGTCGACCGGCTCGCCCTGCAGGAGCAGGTCCACCTTCACCAGATCGCCGGCGGAGTAGCCGTCGGGCTCGTAGTCGAAGCTGGCATATCCCTGGGTGCGGCTCTTGAGCTGGTCGAAGAAGTCCACCACCACCTCGGCCAGCGGCAGCCGGTAGCTGATCTCGACCCGCTCGGCGGACAGGTACTGGATGCCGAGCAGCTCGCCGCGGCGGCGCTGGCAGAGATCCATGACCGTGCCGGTGTAGTCGGCGGGCGTCAGCACCCCCGCACGCAGGAAGGGCTCGGCGATGGCCTCGATCTCGCCGGCCGGCGGCATCTCCGAGGGGTTCGACACCACCTCGACGGCGCGGTTGGTGCGGGTCACGCGGTACTCGACCGACGGCGCCGTGGAGATCAGCGACAGGTCGAACTCGCGCTCCAGGCGCTCGCGGACGATCTCCATGTGCAGCAAGCCCAAAAAGCCGCAGCGGAACCCGAAGCCGAGCGCCCCGGAGGTCTCGGGCTCGTAGCTGAACGACGAGTCGTTGAGGCGCAGCCGCTCGAGGGCCTCGCGCAGGTCCGAGAACTCGTCGCCGTCGATCGGGTAGAGCCCGGCGAAGACCATCGGCTTGGGCTCGGCGTAGCCCTGCAGCGGCTCGGGCGCGCCGTCGCGGGCTGTGGTGACCGTCTCGCCCGAGCGGGCCTCGCCCACGTCCTTGATGCCCGCGATCAGGTAGCCGGTCTCGCCTGCGCCAAGCCGCTCGACGACGGAGTTCTCAGGTGTGCGCACCCCGATCTCGTCCGCCCCGTGGCTGGTGCCGGCCTGCATGAAGCGCAGCCTGTCGCCTGTGGCCAGCACGCCGTCGACCACCCGGACAGACGACACCACGCCTCGGTACTGGTCGAAGTGCGAGTCGAAGATCAGCGCCCGCAGCGGGGCCTCGGGGTCGCCTGCCGGGGCGGGCGTGCGCTCGATGACGGCATCGAGCAGCTCTGGCACCCCCTCGCCGGTCTTGGCCGAGATGCGGTGGATGTCGCCCGCCGGCACGCCGAGCACCTTCTCGATCTCGGCCGCGCAGCGCTCGGGGTCGGCCGCATCGAGGTCGATCTTGTTCACGCAGGCCACGATCTCGAGGTTGTTCTCCATGGCCAGGCAGCAGTTGGCGAGGGTCTGGGCCTCGATGCCCTGAGCGGCGTCGACCACCAGGATCACGCTCTCGCACGCCGCCAGCGAGCGGCTCACCTCGTATCCGAAGTCCACGTGGCCGGGGGTGTCGATCAGGTTGACGACGTGGTCCTGCCAGGTCAGGCGCACCGACTGGAGCTTGATGGTGATGCCCCGCTCGCGTTCCAGGTCCATCGAGTCGAGGTACTGGGCGCGCATCGTCCGGGCGTCGACGGCCCCTGTGAGCTCCAGCATGCGGTCGGCGAGGGTGGACTTGCCGTGGTCGATGTGGGCGATGATCGAGGTGTTGCGGATGCGCTTGGGATCCATGCCGTGTGTGACGCTAGCGACGCGCCGCATGGGCCACGCCGCGCCGGGCCGGGGCCGACGCCGAGGAGCCGCAGCCGAGCGCCGCTCGATGGGGCTCGCCGCGCTGAACAGCCTGCGTCGGCGCTAGCCTTGCCGCTCGGCTGCGGGCCGTGAAGACCAAGCAGCACACGCAGCGCACGACCGAGAGCGCAGCACGCAGAGAACGCAGAGCCGACAGGGACAGCCGTGGCCAACATCAAGTCGCAGATCAAGCGCAACCGCCAGAACGTCAAGCGCAACCTCGCCAACCGCAAGGTCCGCTCGGAGATCCAGACCCGCACCAAGACGGCGCTGGCGCTGATCGACGAGGGTTCTGACGACGCCGAGGAAGCCGTGCGCGAAGCCGTCAAGCGCATCGACAAGGCCGCCCAGCGCGGGGTGCTGCACGCCAACACGGCAGCGCGCAAGAAGAGCCGTCTGGCCCGACGCCTCGCCGACGGCTGAGACTTAGGCTGAGGCTGCGGCAGCCCGCCGGCGTCAGCGCAGCCGTGCGAGCTGGGCCAGGCGGGCCACCAGCACCTCGGCCACCAGTTCCGGAGGCCAGTCCTTGGTGCCGCGCAGCGACAGGTCGGCCTCGGCGAGCAGCTCTATGGCGCGTGCGATGTTGGCGCTGCCCAGGCGGCGGGCGGCCTGCATGGCCTTCTTGGCGGGGAACGACGAGCCCTTCATGCCGAGCAGCTCGGCGGCCTGGCGCTCGTTGCGAACGTCCGCTCCGTCGAGGCGCAGCATGTTGGCGTAGCGGCGGTGCAGCACCGACACCAGCCTGAACACCGCATTGGAGCGATCGGCGGGCGTCCCGTCGTAGGGGATCAGGCGCGGCAGCAGTCTCAGGGCCTCGGAGACCTTGCCCGCGTCGATGGCGTCGTCGAGCGCCCAGGGCACGGTCGAGCCCACGCCGCCGCCGAAGTCGGCGATGTCGTCTGAGCTGACCGTGGCGCCGGTGCCGAGGGCGCCCTCCAGGGTGCGCAGCAGGCCGACCACCCGGCTGCGATCCTCGCCGAGCAGATCCTCGGTGGCGGCCAGCGCGCTGCGCTCGAAGGTCAGCGACGACAAGGCGATCTGGTCGCGCAGCCAGGCCATGCCGTCGGCTGCCCTGGAGGGCGCCTCGGCTTGCACCACCAGGGCGCCGGCTGCCTCGGCGGCGTCTTTGAGCGCCTTGGGCAGCCTCGGCAGGCGCTCGACCTTGGGGTCGATGCCGGGCTCGAAGACCAGCACCAAATCGGTGCTCTCCGGCAGATCGCCGAGCAGCGCCACGAGCGGCGCGCAGTCGGCTGCGCGGGAGAAGCGGCTGAGGTGGCGGCCCACCACCACCCGCCTGTCGCTGAGGAACGGCGGCGTGCGGGCTGCGTCGAGGAGGCGGGCCGGGTCCCAGCCGCCGTCGTCGCTGCGGTAGTCGTCCTCGCTGAGTGTCTCGAGCACCAGGCTGCGGTCGCCGTCGCCGACGAGCTCGTCCACCACCCGGGTCAGCGCGTCGCCAACCAGAACCGGGTCGCTGCCCACGATCAGCCGCACCGCCACCTCAGCCACCCCCCGCCACTGCCTGGCGCTGTGCCGGCTGCCCTGGCTGTCGGGCTGCGCGGTGTTCGAGCACGGCGGCCATCACATCGGCGGTGCGCCTCGCGGCTCTCACGTCGTGTGCCCGCAGCACCCGGCACCCCAGGACGATGCCCAGGGCGTGGGCGCCGACCGTGGGCGCCCAGCGGTCGTCGACCTCGCTGCCGCCGACGGCTTCGCCCAAGAAGCCCTTGTTGCTGGCCGACAGCAGCAGCCCGAAGCCCAGAGCGGCCAGCTCGTCGCTGTGGCGCAGCAGCTCCAGCGACATTGCGGGCGTCTTGCCCAGATCCAGCCCGGCGTCGATCATGATGCGGCTCGCCGGGATGCCCGCCGCCAGCGCCGCCTGGCCGCGGCATCGCAGGAAGCCCGCGACCTCGGCTCGCAGGTCGCCGTAGACCGGCTCGGGGTCGGCGATGCGGGGGCCGATGCGGATGTGGGTAGCCACCACCGAGGCACCGTGCTCGGCTGCCACCCGCAGGTACCCGGGGTCGGCGAAGCCGCTGATGTCGTTGCCGGCGCAGGCCCCGGCCGCCAGTGCCTCGCGCAGCACCGCGGCTCGGAAGGTGTCGACCGTGACCGGCAGGTCGAAGCGGCTGCGCAGCGCCTCTATCGCCGGCGCCACCCGCTCGATCTCGGCCTCGGTGTTCACCTCGGGGCCAGGGCCGGCCTTCACGCCGCCCACGTCCAGGCAATCGGCGCCGGATGCCGCCAGATGCTCGGCCTGGCGCAGGAAGTCGTCGAAGGACCAGTACTCGCCGCCGTCGAAGAACGAGTCCGGCGTGCGGTTCAAGATGCCCATCACCAGTGCCCGGACGCTCACGTCGAAGCGAGTCTCCCCGAGCTCGATGATCATCGCGGCGACACTACCGCCGCGCCCGGCCGGCCGACGCTATGCGTGCACGTCGACCACGAGCTTGCCCGAGGCGTCGCCGAAGGTGACCGTCGTCTCGCCGACCTGCACGCTGTCGCCGGCTGAGACGGTGCGGGCGCTGGGCACCCGGTGCATCGGCGGCGCCACGACGACGGTGTCGTAGCGCTCGTTGAGCGAGACCACCGCCAGGGCGTCGCTGAGGTCGCCGTCGGCTGCCACCACCAGGTCGATGCGGCGCACGCCGGCCAGGCGCAGGTCCTCGAGCAGGTCGCGGGGCCGCGCCGGGTCGTCGAGCACGACCACAACGGCGTCGCCTGAGCGATGCGCCACTGCGCCCGAGCCCACAGCCTGGGCGCCTTGGCTCAGGCTCGGCGCAGCCCGCAGCGACACCGCCAGGGCGAAGCAGAGCGCCCCCAGCGCGGCGGCCTGCGCCGACCGCTTGCGGCTCAGCACCGCGACCGCGATCGCCAGGGCCACCGCGACCACGGCGACGACCCCGATCTGGGCCTGGGGCGCGGCCGCGGCCGCCGAGGCGACGCCCGCGATCCAGCCGATCATCAGCCGGGTCGGGAAGTGGATCACCGCGGCCGCCGCGCCGCCGAGCACGCCGGCGGCGAGCCCTGCCGAGCAGCCCCAGACCATCACCGGCCCCGACAGCGGCCCGGCCAGCAGGTTGGCGGGCAGCGTCGCCAGCGGCATCGGCCCGAAGGTGGCCAGCAGCAGCGGGGCCACGCCGAGCTGAGCGGCGCCTGTGGTGGCCACGGCGATCCGAAACGCCAGCGGTCCCGGCAGGCGGTCGGCGATCGGGACGGCCAGCCACACGATCGCCGCGGTCGCCGCCGCGGAGAGCTGAAAGGCCAGCACGTGCACCAGGAACGGGTCGACGCACAACAGCACGGCCACCGCCACCGACAGGGCACGGCGGCCGTTGACTGGCTGGCCTATCGCCAGCCCGCCCACGCCGACGGCGGCCATGACCACAGCGCGCAGCACCGAGGGCTCGAAGCGGGTGAGCACCGCGAAGAACAGCAGCAGTATCCCCAGCAGCACCAGGCGCAGCCCCGGCCTGGCCCAGGCGAGCAGCGGCGCGGCCAGCGCCAGCACGAAGGCCACGTTCTGGCCCGAGACCACCAGCAGGTGGCCGAGCCCGGCGGCTCGGAAGTCGTCGGCCACCACCGGGGTCTGGTCGCGGTCGTCGCCGATGACCATGCCCAGGAACAGGGCTCGCTGCTCGTCCGGCAGTGCCTCCGCGCCACGCGACAACAGCCTGCGGATCGCATTCGCCGCCCTCGTGATCGGCGATCCCTCGCCGTGGCCGCCCACCTCGTCCACGCTGAGCCGCCCGGTCACGTGGCGCCATCTGGCCCATTCGTCGTCGGCATCGGTCGGGCGGATCGCGCCCTCCAGCCACACCCGCTCGCCCGAGAGCCGGTCGTCGAAGCGCCCCGCCAGCGGGCCGTGGACCGACACCGCCATGCGATGCTCGTTCACCCGGGCGGTGGCCCGCACGCTGAACGGCCCGGTCGAGCGGGGGTCGTCCAGCAGGGTCGCCCAGCCCTCGAAGCGGCCCGCCTCGGCGGGCTCGATGCCATCCAGGGCCAGCGCCGAGAGCGTGCTGGCGAGCACCAGCAATGCGAGGCCGACGAACAGCGCCGTGCGGCGCGC
This sequence comes from Acidimicrobiales bacterium, assembly GCA_965214285.1. GTDB lineage: Bacteria > Actinomycetota > Acidimicrobiia > Acidimicrobiales > Aldehydirespiratoraceae. The sequence continues at coordinate 1,693,673 of OZ243946.1, read as the reverse complement.
CACCGCGAGCGCCGCGGCGGCGAGCACGGCGACCACTCCCAGCCACAACCCGAACGGCCATGCCAGCAGAGCACCGGCCAGCGCGCCCAAGCCGGCGGCATGGGCCCTCATTGCGCTCTCACGTGGCGGCGCAGGGGCGAAGCTGTTCCAGTTTGGCCGGCCCGATGCCGGAGACGTCGAGAAGGTCGTCGAGGGTCGAGAAGCTGCCGTGGCTGTTGCGGTGCTCGACGATCGCCGCGGCCAGGACGGGGCCGATGCCCGGCAGCGACTCCAGGGCTGCGGCACCGGCGGTGTTGACGTTGACCGGGCACTGCCCGGCGCCGGCACCCGATCCCGAGCTGCCCGTCGAGGTTCCCACGTCGCCGGCCACGCCCTCAGGCAGATCCTCGCCCAGCCTGGGCACCCAGACCCGTTGCTGGTCGGCGAGGATCAGGGCGCGGTTGAGGCGCGAGAGGTCGGCATCGGCGGCCAGGCCCCCGGCGGCTTCGATGGCGTCGTCTACCCGAGAACCGGCGGGCAGCTCGTGCAGGCCAGGCGAGCGCACCGCCCCGCCCACATCGACCCAGATCGCCACGGGCTCGGGCTCAAGAGGAGCCTCAATGGGGATCGACACCTCCGAGGCGCTCGGCAGCACCACCTCGGGCGCAGGCGCCGGCGTGGCGAAAGCCCACCAGGCGCCGATGGCGGCAGCGGCCACGGCCAGCACGCCGATCACCACGGCAGTCGGCGAGACCCCGAGCCGGTCGGCGAGCCGGCCCGGCGCGTCTCGGAGAGTCAGCCCGGGCGGCTCGAAGGCGGGCTTGTCGTCAGGGTTGTCGTAAGGCCTCGCCACTTCAGGTCACCAGATGCGGATCGTAACATCGGCGCCATCGGCGACACGGGCGACGAGACTGCGGCGAACGGCGACAGCGTGAACCTCGAATGAAGCCAGGCCCGGCTCAGAACAGCTCGGCGGAGAGCTTGCGCCGCCAGTGCGCAGTGCGCGGGTCGTCCGCGCCGAGCAGCTCCAGTAGGTCCACGAAGCGCCGGCGGGCGTCGTCGTCGGCCTTCACGGTCGCCAGCAGCCCGGCGAGCTGCGCCTCGATGTCGTCGGCGGCTGCAGGGCCGGTGCGGGCCAGCGCCGCCAGCCGCCGCGACTGGGCCGACTCACCGATCCGTTCCAGCAGGTCGAGCCCTTCGCCGGCGCGGTCCGTCGTGATCAGCAGCTCGGCGAGGGCGAGCACGGCGGATGCGTTGTCGGGCTCGGCCGCCAGCGCCTCGCGCAACGACGCCTCGTCACCGGCGGCGATCAGCCCCTCGACGGCGCTGGGCTGCTCGTCGGGCAGCAGCTTCTGCACGAACTCGCGGACCTGGGCCTCGCCGAGGGCGCCCATGAAGCCGTCGACCACCTGGCCGCCGGACATGGCGTACACCGCGGGGATCGACTGCACCTTGAACGCCTGGGCAATGCCGGGATTGGCGTCGATGTCGACCTTGGCGAGCTCGACTGCGCCCTCGGTCTCGGCGATCACCTTCTCGAGTATCGGGCCGAGCTGCTTGCACGGGCCGCACCACTGCGCCCACAGATCCACGACCACCGGCACCTGCTTGGATCGCTCGACGACGGCAGTCTCGAAGCTCGCGTCGGTCACGTCGGCCATCGCCCGTGCAAGGTATCGGCCCGCGGCGCCGTTCGGAGACCCGGCAGCCGCGGCGTGCCTGGCGCCATGTGCCCGGCGCCTCGGCTTGGGCTCGCGGCGGCCCGGTGCCGTACCCTCACGGCTGTGAGCCGTCCGGCGAGCCCCGACGATCTGGTGACCTTGCTGCGCCGGCCCGATCTGGTGGACCCGGTGCTGCTCGTGCACTTCGAGGGCTGGATCGACGCTGCGGGCTGCGCTTCCCTGGCGACAGAGCGGATCGTCGCCCAGATGGGCAGCTCAACGCTGGCGACATTCTCCACGGAGTGGCTGCTTGACCATCGCTCGCGTCGTCCCACGATGCACATCGTCGACGGCGTGAACGCCGGGCTCGACTGGCCGTCGATCCGTGTCGATGTGGGCCGCGACGCCGACGGCCACGACCTGCTGGTGCTGCACGGCGCCGAGCCTGACCACAACTGGCGCAGCTTTGCCGAGGCTGTCGTCGAGCTGGCGCAGCGCTTCGGCGTGACCCGCATGGTGGGGCTCGGCGCCTACCCGGCAGCGGCGCCGCACACCCGCCCGGCCCGCCTGTCGCTCACCGCGGCGTCGGGCGAGCCTCTCGGCCTGCAGCTCGCCGATGTGACCCTCGACGTGCCCGCCGGGGTCGAGTCGGTCATCTCCAAGGCCATGGATCAGGCCGGGATCCAGGCCCTGGGGCTGTGGGCGCAGGTGCCGCACTACGTGCCGTTCGCCCCGTACCCGGCAGGCGCCCTGGCGCTCGTCGACAGGCTGGAGCAGGTTGCCGGGCTGCGCTTCGACACGGCCGATCTCGCCACGGAGTCCCTGGCCGTGCGCAACCGCCTCGACGAGCTGGTCCGCCAGGACGACGAGCACAGCCGGATGCTCGCCGAGATCGAGCGGGCCTTCGATCAGACCGGCGAACCGAATGCGCTGCCCATGGCCGAGGATCTCACGGCCGAGATCGAGCGCTTCCTGCGCAGCCACGACGAGAGCGGCGAGAACCCGTCAGCCGAGCAGCCATAGCGTTCCCTCGCCGAAGGTGATCACCGCCGACGCTCCCGGCGGCGGCTCGGCGTCGGGCCCCAACAGCACGTGGGTGGTGTTCTCGGTAGCCGTGACGGTGGTCTGGTCGAGGCCCACCTCCCAGGCCACGCCCGAGGCCATGTAGGCCGAGGCGCTGGCGAGGTCGATGTGCAGCTCGCCCACCTCGTCGAGGTCGACGCCGGTGGCGGCGATCCTGCCGGTGATGCGTCCCTCGTAGTGCCCGTCGAGCGACGCCAGCCCGCTCGCCACGCCGATGCCGGCCAGCACCGCGAACAGCGCCGGGACCCAGTTCGCCGCCCGTGAGCGCAGCCCGAGCCACATGGCGAGGCCGACCGCCAGCGCCACCGCGGCGGCGGCGCCCGGCTCGAACACCTCCGCGCCGAAGGGCGCACCGGCCGGCTCGACGCCGAACATCATCGGCGGGGAGCGGTAGTTCTCCCAGTTGTCGCCGGGACCGGCCCAGGCTGCGTAGATGCCGGCGGCTGTCGGGGCACAGACCACAGCGGTCAGGCATGCCCGTCTGGAGAGTCGGCCGAGCGCGACCACGCCCAAGGCCACCAAAACCGGCGCCGTCACCTCCACGTAGCGTCCGTGCAGCCAGGTGTCGGCCCGCTCGGCGCCGGTCAGGAACCAGCCTGCCGTGGCCACACACGCTGCGGTCATCGCCAGCACCGCATGGCGGGCGCCCCGTTTGCGGGCCAGCCAGATCGCCCCCGGCACCGCCAGCGCCGCGGTGGCCAGCACCAGATAGGCCAGCGTGCCGCCGGCGCGCTGGGCCATCTCGTCGAGCCGGCCGATGCCGCGCCGCTCCGCCAGGAAGAACACGTCGTAGGTGCCGGTGCTCGCGAAGGCCGCGGTGGCGAGCGCCCGGCGGCCCAGCTCGACCAGCACCAGGCCGACGGCGCCGAGTGCGGTCGCGGTGAGCCGAGCCGCCTTGAGCCTGCGCTGCCGGCCTGTTCCTGGCCCCGGCGGGCCGGCCGCCTCGCTTGGCAGCCACAGCGCGGCGATCACGACCACTGCTGCGGGACCGGCCCGTGGATGGGCCGCGAACAGCGCCACTGCGGAGGCTGCTGCGGCCACGGCGCGCCCGGTCGAGGGTCGCTGCGACATCTCGACGACAGCCAGCAGCGCCGCAGCGGTCAGCAGGGCGAGCAGCCGCTCGGTCCAGACAATCGAGGCGGTCAGCCACAGAGCCGGCAACGCGGCGCCGATCAGCGCGGCCGCGAGCGCCCTGCGCGGCGGCTCGCCCGTCAGGCGGCGAACCAGCGCATAGAGGGTCGGCAGCAGCAGCGCGCCGCAGGCTGCGTTCACCGTGCGCGCATAGGCGACCATGGCGTCGGAGCCGAGCCCGAAGAACCACCCCGGCGCCAGCAGCGCCGGATACAGGGTCCCGTAAGGCGCCTGCGGGCCGAGCGGCGCGGCGCCCTCGCCGGCGAGGGTCCGGGCCAGCGCCAGGTAGGCGACGTCGTCGACCGCCCAGAGCGGCCCCGGCGTGGCTGTGGCCACCACGACGCCCGCCACGAAACAGACCGCGGTGAGCGCCGCAAGTGCCGGGATCGGACGGGTCATCTCTGTTGACGCTACGCCGTCGTCGCTACGCCGCCGGGGAGCCGGCCCGGCCAGGAAGATCGCGGGTGTCGGCCCGAGGGGGCGCTGCTAGGCTCGCCACAGGAGCGGGGCTATAGCTCAGTTGGCAGAGCGCTTCCATGGCATGGAAGAGGTCAGGGGTTCGATTCCCCTTAGCTCCACCACACCCTTAGCTCCACCACACCCTCGGCTCCCCAACGCCCGCGGCGGCGAACAGCGGGCCGCTCAGCTTCAGTCCTCGAGGAGCTCCCGCAGGGCTGCAGCCAGCCTGTCGGGCTCATCGGTGAGCGTGTAGACCTGAGGCTTCAGCGCCTCCATGTTGTCCCGCCAGCGGAGCCAGTCTGCACTGCTGATGCTGCCGAGATCGAGCGCCGCGTCCTTGGCGCTGGAGCCGCGGAGCACCTTGCCGAGCTGGTGGAACTGCACCCGCCGAGCATCCCCGGTGTCGCGTCGGACGATCATGGGTGTCTTGAAGGCGCAGGAGTCGTAGAAGCGATAGGACTGGGCCAAGCCGGTGGGGAACGAAGGGACATAGCAGATCAGCGCCATGTCCACGTCCGAATAAAGCCGGGGCAGGTCGTCGGGGCGCCGGAAGGCCCCCCGGTACTCCACCGCGGGGTTCCGCGCCAAGAACTCTTCGAAGCCCTCGATATTCGATGCCACCGCTCCCACGATGACGAACTCGAACCTGTCCCCGAATCCCTCGACGACATGCTCGATCAGCTCCATCGACCACTGGTCCCGGATGTGGGCGAACCAGCCTATTCGCATTGGCCGATCCACCAGAGGCACGTCGGGGTTCTGCTCGGACAGCTCTCGCCAGCCCGCTGCGATCGCTGCATCGACCCTGTTCTCGACGACGAGGCTGGGAGTGCCGGCCCCCATCCGATCGTGATAGTAGACCTGGTATTCCGAGGTGGTCAGCACCAGCATCCGGCAGCGAGCGACGACGAAGCGGTCGATCCTGCGGCGGAACCAGCCGATCACGCCAGGCGCGCCGACCATCGCCGGGACGTCGGGGACCTCGAGAACCACGGGCTTGTCGATCGCCAGCCCCGCGAGCAGAACGACGGCAGCCATGTCGGGGGCCATGACGTAGACCAAATCGCCTCGCCGGATGGCTCGCCGAATCCTCGGCAGCGAAGCCAGGAACCTCGGAATCCTCTGCCAGTAGGCCCCGTCCTCGAGGTGGCCCAGAATCTCGAAGTGATCGCCTGATCTGTCGGCGCCAAAGCTCGATCTGTCGAAGCCCACGGCTTCGATCTCGAAGCCCAAGCCCCTGAGCATGCCGATGCGCGTTGCATCCCTCGGATGCGAGATGTGGCTGGACAGGTAGAGAATCCTCTGCTCAGGCACGCTCAACTCCTACGGACAGGCTCCAGGGGCCGGCTGGAATCTCGGAGAGCCTGGTCGGGCGACTCCACTCGGTGACCATATCGGGGCCCACGTCGAATCGGCTCACCGGAAGGACAGCACCCGGAGAGCGGCCGGCGATCCCGACCAGGGCACCTGCTGCCGCCCACCAGATCGCCGACACGTGGAAGTAGGTGATCGGGACCTGTACCTCGAACAACGACAAGAACAGGCCTGTCGTCACGATCAGGACCAGCAGCGTGGCGGCGGTTCGCTCGCTCTGTGGCCTGCACAGATCTCGCAGGACCTGTCGTCCGGTTCGCAGAATGGCCACGACCATGGCCAGCAACACCAGAGGCGGAAGCACGCCCGCGTACAGGGCCCAGCTCAGCCAGACATGATGGATCTCGACGCTGCCTTGCGCGGTCTTGCGCACCAGGAACTGCCTGAGCCCATGCCCGACGAGCGGGCTCTTCGCGAACTCCTCTACGCCCAGGGCATAGCCCTGAACTCGCTTGGTCGAGAAGCGGTCAACCGCCGCAGCGACCTCTGCAGGGCCGCCTGGCTCGGTCTCGACGGCCTTGTTGTGGTCGTCCAGCAGACGATCGATCCCGAAGTGGGCCGTGCAAGACTGGCCGAGACACACAAAGGTGCCGCCCAGGAGCAAGGCCAGAACGACGATCACCGCGAGCTCTCTCGACGAGCGGAACAGCACGAGGCCGACGATCACGAACAGGCTTGCCAGCAGTCCGCTTCGGCCGCCGACGACGAACTGGCTGCTGATGATCAGCAGAGCCCCGATGATGCTGAGGCTCTTCCATCCCGGCGGCCTGTGCCTCCGAATGGCCGCAAAGGGGAGCGCTGTCAAGGGCAGGAACAAAGCCAAGCCCATCGCCCAAGCAGTGCTGCTTGCGGCCAAGCCGCCGCTGGTCTCCTTGACCCTGTACACCCCGTAGCCGACGTTGTTCCAGTCGGCGTCCTTGATCAAGGCTACGGCCGCCAGCACACTCATGATCGCGACCGAGCGCCGCAAGACGACCCATACCACGCCGCTGTCCCTGGCCACGCAGAAGAAGCACCAGAAGAAGGCCCAGGAACTGCACAAGGCGATCAGGAAGTCGACGACGTCGGAGAGCGTCGCTGCCCGTGCCAGTCCCGGGATCCACAGCACCAGCAGAGCGCCGAAGCCAACCGGCCCCAGCAGGCCGCGCGGCCAGGGCCGTCTGCCTTCGAAGAACTCGCTCGCGAACACCAGGCCCAGTGCCGGCACGATCAGCAGCCATTCCGCCACCCGCACGACGCCCTGGGGGATGCCGGGCAGCCAGTGGACCGGGCCCAGCACCAGAAACAGGCTGAGCATCCAGGGGACCGCCTTCTCGCGGCCCACAGCGACGAGCGTGGCAAGCGAAGGGACTTCCCGAGACGAGCCGGCAGAGCGCTCGAGAGCTGCCAGGCCCCCGTTCACGAGGACGATGCCCCTTGCTGGGCGCTGCTCGGTGGAACGCGGCTCGCCGTCGGGGCGGCCTGCAACGCGGACACGATCACGGGCGAGAACGACAGAGGCGCAAGGACGCCAGTGTAGGACCGGTCGTGCCATCCCGTAAACCTGCCGGCCGCTGGTCGCCCTTGCACTGCGCGCCGGCGCGCGGCGAAGGCCTGCTGCTCGGGCCTGTGCCGGGAACCGAGCAGCAGCCAGACGACAAGGAGCAGGCTGCGGGTCCTCAGTCCGCCAGGAGATCCCGCAGGGCTGCAGCCAGCCTGTCGGGCTCATCGGTGAACGTGTAGACCTGAGGCTGCAGCGCCTCCAGGCTGTCCCGCCAGCGAAGCCAGTCAGCGCTGGTGATCCCGGCGAGCTCATCGGCCGCGTCCGACGCTTCAGAGCTGTGGAGCACCTTGCCTACCTGGTGGTGCTGCACCCAGAGGGCGTCCCCGGTGTCGGCTCTGGCGATCACGGGGGTCCTGAAGGCACAGGCGTCGTAGGAGCGGTACGACCGGGACAAGCCGTTGGGGAACGTCGGGTCGTAGCAAGCCAGCGCCATGTCCACGTCCGAATAGAGCCGGGGCAGGTCGTCTGGACGCTGAAAGACCCCCCGGTACTCGACGGCGCCGTTCCGTGAGAGAAACTCGTCGAAGCCCTCGATGCGCGACGTCACCAAGCCGGCGATGACGAACTCGAACTTGTCCCCGAAGGCTGTGACGGCGTGCTCGATCAGCTCCATGGACCACTGATCCCGAATCCCCGCAAACCAGCCGACGCGCATGGGGCGGTCCTGTAAGGGCACACCGGGGTTCTGCTTGGGCAGCTCTCGCCAGGCCGATGCGAGCGCTGCATCGGGCTTGTTCTCGAAGACCAGGCTGGGGGTGGTTGCGCCAAGCCAACCGCGATAGTAGGTCTGGTACTCAGACGCAGTCAGCACCAGCAGCCGACAGCGGCCGACGACGAACCGGTCGATCCTGCGCCGGGTCCAGCCGATCAGGCCTGGTGCGCCGAGCACCATCAGGAGGTCGGGGACCTCCAGGACGACCGGCTTTCTGATCGCCAGTCTCGCGAGCAGCGCCACGCCGGCCATGTCAGGGGCCACGACGTAGACCAAGTCGTTTCGCCGGATCGCTCGCCGCATCCTCGGCAGCGAAGCCAGGAATCTCGAAAGCCTCTTGAAGTAGGAGCCATCCTCGATGTGGCCCAGCGTCTTGAACCGATCGACCGATGTGTCGGTGCCGTATTTCGACCTGTCGAAGCCGGCTGCTTCGATCTCGAAGCCCGCGTCCCTCAGCATGCCGACGCGCCTTGTGTTCATCGGGTGCGAGAGATTGCCGGAGAGATAGAGGATCCTCTGCTCAGACATGTCCAACCCCGGCGACTGGCTCCTGGAATCGGCTGAAGTCGCGGTCAGCCTGGCCGGGGACTACGCCTGGGGGGCCATATCGGGAAAGGCTCATCGACAACGCGGTTCCCTTCGAGCAGCGGACGATCCCGACAAGGACGCCGAGCGCTGTGCACGGCATCGCCGATGCCTCGGCGTCGACCGGCACCCCCCCCCCCCCCGCAGCGACAGCCAAACGGCCAACGACGCCAGCCGAGGAGACAGCGCCATTGTGCTCGGCCTCGGCGCTCAGCGGGTAGCGGTCGGACCGGCCAGCCGGCAACGCAAACGGGGTCATGACCGACAACGACAGAAGCACAAGGACGCCAGTCTAGGACCGGCCGAGCCGTCCCGGAAACCTGCCGTCAGCTGGTCGCCCCCGTTGCACTGTGCCGCTTTGGGCGCTGCGAGGGACTGCCGCTCTGACTTGGGCAGCAGCCCGATGCGGCACCGTCGGCAAAGCGCGCCGGGCGCGTTCAGGCCGAGGCATGTCGATTCGCCTGGAGCCTCCGTCTGGGCGGATCCGCCGAGGCAGATCCGCCGAGACGGTCGAGACTGTCTTGTGTCGCCTAAGAGTCGCTGGGAGCGGAACTGAACGGAGCGGAGCTGCTTGGAGCAGAGCTGCCGGGTCCCATAGCGAAGCCCCCTGCCGGGCGCAGACGTGCCCGTCCGGCTTCGGTGATCTCCCAGATTCCACGCGGCGAGTCGGACTTCAGTTGGCCGTCCTTGATCAGCCTCATGCGAACGAAGCTGACCCGGCTCTGCCAGCGGACTCCGCTGGATGTCGACTCCTTGTCGATCTGGCCCAGCTTGCCGCCGAGCTTCTCGCCGATGGCTGTGATGACATCCTTGGCCTTGGCCGAGCCGCCCCTCTCCTGGATTGCCTCCAGCAGCGGGACCTCGAACTCCGACTCCGGCAGCAGGCTGCCCCGTTGTGCACGCTTGGCCTTGGGCTGGGCCTTTGGCTGGGCCTTGGGCTGGGCCTTTGCCACCGACTTCTTTGCCGCAGCCTTCCTCGTGCGCTTGGCCGCAGGCTTCTTCGCTGCACGCTTCTTCGCTGCACGCTTCTTCGCTGCAGGGCGCCCGCGGGCAGGCGCGGGGGCCTGACTGGACGAGGCAAGCAGCTTGCGCAGCACCGAATTGGCGTCGTCCACCAAGGGCTCGGCACGAGCTTGCAAGGCGCTGAAGACGTCGTCGTCAACGGTGATTGTGTGTTGGGTGTTGTCCATGGCGCACAGTATGGGCTGTCGCGCGCAATATGTCAACCCCGACTTGGGATCAGCCTGAAAGTGCGGTGTCCGGACTTGACCCGGAGGCCGCGCCAGGCGGTGGCCCGGCCCTGACCAGCGGCGTCCAGGAGACGCCAGGGCAGTCCTGCCAGATCTTCTCCAGGCGGTAGAACTCGCGCTCAGGCCGGCGGAAGACGTGAACCACGAATCCGCCGTAGTCCATGAGGACCCATTCGCATTCGCCGAGCCCCTCGACATGGATCGGCTTCGGCCCGCCCATGGCGCGCAGCTTCTCCTCTACCTCAGCTGCGATCGCCGCCACGAGCCGTCGATTCGAGGCACTGGTGATCACGAAGTAGTCCGACACGGCCAGCACATCGGCGACGTCGATGATCAAGGTGTCGGCACCGTGGTTGTGATCAGCCACCGCAGCAGCCTGGCGAACCAGGCTCAGGAGGTCAGGTTCTGCCACAGGCCCTTGTGATCTGCCGTCCGGTCCGCTCCCGGTCTCGCTCTCGCGCTCGCTCACGACAGCGGCCAGTCGGTGCCGATCACCACCGTGAGGATCCCCGCCTGATCGGGGCCTTCGGCGATCTCCAGCTCGATGCCCAGCCGGTCAGCGACAGCCTGCGCATCGGTTGCATCGACAACCGCTTGGGCATCCGCGTCATCGACGACGTCTTCGGCCGCTTCGGCTGCGTCATCAGGCTCGTAATGGATCACCCGCGAGGTCTCCACGCTGAACTCGTCCGCATTGCCGAGGATCACCGCCTGCATCTCGAGATCGAACAGTGCCGCCAGGGCGGCATCGCGGGTTGCGCTGCTGCCGGTGCCGTCGAGAAGCCGGATTCGTGGCCAGGACTCCCCCGCAGGCGGCACCGGAACGGGAACGATTGCCTCGGACAGCTCTGAGATCCACGTCAAGTCCTCGGCGTCGAGCACATAGAACGGCTTGTTGTCGTCGAACACCGCCATCCGGGTCGGCAAGGTCTGCACCTGCACCTCGCCTCTGGAGAAGGCCAGCAGATAGGCGGCCAGCACCCGGTCGCTGACTGCCGCCGCAGAGTCCGGATCTGCTGCAGTGCCGATCTTGTCGATCCAGTCCTGCCACAGATCTGCTTGGCGTTCCTGACGGTTCACCTCCGCCTCATCGGCGCCGAGATGGCTGTAGACCTCTGCTGCTGTGGGGCCGTCGAGCTCTGTGATGCCGCGCTCAAGCCACACCTCGATGCTGTCGGAGTCCGCCTCCGGGCCGAGGTCATCGAGCAGCTCCATCTGAATCGGCTGCACCAGGCCCAGCGACGCCCCGAGCTCGGGCGTCGACATCTCGATCGCATTCACGAATCCGAAGCCGAACATCTGCCCCAGGATCTCCTCGACCCCTCCGAGCCCGTTCTCAATGTACGCATCGTTGACGAACCTGCCCTCCCCTGAGCCCGGGACTGCCTCCACCAGCACGTTGGGTCCAATCAGGATCATGTGGCCGCCGCCCTCCACTGCCGTCCGGGCCATCACGGTCACGCCTATCAGCTCGCCGTTGTCGGTGTGGGCGATGAGCAGGGTCGGCGTGGGATCGAGAAGCGCCTCGAAACCGGGCTGCTCGGGGTCAGTGATGACTTCGATGAGCTGGCCTTCCGTGGAGTTCAGGGCTGCCTTTGTGCCCTCTGCCCACAGTCGGGCCACCATCACCGCGGCGGCGACCAGGAACACGACGAACAATGCCAGCCAGACCACGTTGGCCCTGCTTGCTATGCGGTGGCGCATGGGCTGGCCCAAGAGACCCACGGCCTGCTGCGGCCCGGCGGGATCAGCCATGCGATGGCCCGCGGGCTGCCCCTGCACAGACCCGCCGGGCCCAGGCCCAGGCATCCGACCAGGCGCCGGCCGCTCCCATCCAGAGCCTCCAGACCCCGCCGCACGACCAGGCACCGGCCGCTGCCAACCCGGCCCGGCAGGCCCGCCAGGCCCTCCATGTCCCGCCACACGACCATCTGCAGGCCGGCGACTCACCGGCCCGCCGTGCCCAGGGCCTGGCATCGGACCGGTCACCGGCCGCTCCCGTAGAGGCCGCGCGAACGCACGCCCTCGATCACCGCCCGGGGGGTGAGCGCATCCACCGGACGGCCGTCTGCAAAGCGGGCGCGCAGATCGGCCGAGGAGATCTCAAGGGCCGGGACGTCTACCACGATGTGCTCCCAGCCGCTCGGCGGGCGGCCGCCGTGGCGGCCGAGCCGGTCCATGACCACCGTCGTGGCCAGACGGCGGATGTCGGCAGGCCGCTTCCAGGTGTCGAGCCCCGCGGCAGCGTCCGAGCCGACGACCATGAACAGCTCGGCGTGCGGGTGGGCGGCCCGCAGCTCATCGAGGGTCTCCGCAGTCGAGGACGGCCCTCCTCTGCGAATCTCGAGATCGGACACCTCGAGCCCGTCGAAGCCGGCAGCCGCCTCGGCGCTGAGCGCCAGTCGGTCCCCCGCAGCAGTCACCGGCGCCAGCGCGGACTTCTGCCAGGGGTCGTTGGCCACCACCAGCAGCATGCAGTCCAGGCGCAGCAGATGGCGGACCTCCAGAGCTGCGGCCAGGTGGCCGAAGTGCGGCGGGTCGAAGGTCCCGCCGAAGACCCCGAGGCGTGTCGGGCAGCGATCGCTCACGCCGCCTGCCCGGCTCGCCGGCTGTGCTTGAGGATGCCGCACCCGACGAGGCTGGGCTTGACGAGCTTGCGATTCATGCTGTTCTGATCAATCTCAGGATTATCCGTGTCGGAAAATGTGACGGATGTCACACGAGATGGGCTGGACTTGGGCACTGGATCTGTAGTTTACTGTCTCCGCTGGATGAAGCGCGGCGCGTCTGCGTAATGGCGGGCACACGAGAACCGCCGACTTCCCCCGAACACCCCAACGACCAGGAATACCGCGCACGCGGGTTCCGTTGAGTGAGATTGCCATGAGTGATTCCGTAGGACAATACCTGAACGAGATCGGCGTTGTGCCCCTGCTCAACGCCCAGGAGGAGCGCGAGCTGAGCAAGCTCATCGAGAAGGGCTTCGAGGCCCGCGCCCGCAAGGAGGCAGGCGAGAACGGCCGCGAGATCAGGCGTGCCATCCGCGACGCCGCTGCGGCCAAGGACCGCTTCATCAGGGCCAACCTGCGCCTCGTGGTCAGCGTCGCCCGGCGCTATCCCCTGCCGCCCGGCATGGAGCTGCTCGACCTGATCCAGGAGGGCAACCTGGGGCTCGAGCACGCCGTCGACAAGTTCGACTGGCGCAAGGGCTTCAAGTTCTCCACCTACGCCACCTTCTGGATCCGCCAGGCCATCGGCCGGGCGCTCGACCAGAAGGCCAGCCTGGTGCGGCTCCCCGGAGACCGCTCGGCCTCGCTGCGCTCGGCGCTGCGCGCAGTGTCCGGCGACGGCGACGAGCTCGACGACGAGCACGCACGGCTGCATCGCCTCACCACGCCCACCAGCCTCGACCGCACCATCGGCGACGACGACTCCAACGAGCTCGTCGATCTGCTGCCCGACTCCAACCCCGGGCCTGAGACCGAGGTGATGGCCAAGGTCGAAGAGGAGATGGTCACCGGCCTGCTCGACATCCTCGAGCCCCGGGCCAAGCAGGCCGTGGAGCAGCGCTTCGGGCTCGGCGACGGCCGCAAGCGCTCCTACCGCGAGGTCGGCGAGGAGCTCGGGGTAACCGCCGAGGCCGCCCGCCGGCTGGTGAAGCGAGCGCTGCACTCGGTGCGCGAGCACGCGGCCAGCATGGCCGACACCGTCGACGCAGCCTGACGCCGCGCCCCTCAGCGGGGCGCGTAGCGGATCAGGGTCATCGGCTCGAAGACCATCCGCTCGGCGACGACCTCTGTGGCCGTGCGAGTGCGGCCGAACTCGGCCATCAGCGTCTTGCAGCGGTCGCCGAAGCCCTCGTAGTCGTCGGCCGCCACCAGCCACACGTCGCCGTTGCCCGCTGCTTGCTCCAGGTCGCCGGCGAACGCCAGCGGGTCGCGTTGCGCGATCGCATCGAAGTAGCCGCGCCAGTCCACGAGCCAGCCGTTGCCTCTGGGATAGGCGAGCGTGGCGACCTCGGCGTCGAGGTAGTGCAGCGTCGCCGGGCCGAGCTGATCCGGGCAGAAAGCCACCGCGTCACCGGGCTCGGCTGCGGCGTTGATCGCCTCGGCGACTTCGCGACCCTGGGTGCGGTCCCGGCGCGCCTCGTCGACCCCGATGGCCGCGCCGAACATGGCCAGCAGGCACAGCACGGCCGGCGCCGCACGCTCAGGCAGCGAGAGCACTCCCCTGGCGGCCAGCACCAGCACGAGGGGCACCACGATGGCGGCGTAGCGGCCCTCGAAAGCGCTTCGCGTGGCCAGTGCCACCGCTGAGCCCAGCACCAGGGCGCCCGCGGCGATGAAGCCGAGCGCCTGGGCGCGGCCCCGCTGGGCGAAGTCGAGGCGCAGCACCGAGCTCTCGGCGCGGCCCGCCGCCAAGGCGCCGAGCCCGGCCAGCACGAGCAGCCAGAACCCGAGGGTCTGGCCCTCGAAGCGGTTGCTGCCGCCGATCGCCTGGGCGGTCTCGACCAGCACCTCGGTGGGGCGCGCGGGCTCGGCCCAGGGCGTGCCGGTGTCGGTCGCCTGCTCTGCGAGCACGCCGATCCAGGGCACCAGAGTCACCGGGCCTGCCAGCACCGCGGCGCCGACGCGCAGCGAGCTGCGGCGCGTCTCTGGCTCGGTCGCTGCGGTGAATGCAAGCAGTGCCGGCACCGCAACGATCACGAACACCGCCCAGTAGTGGGTGTGCAGCATGGCGCCGCTCACGGCCGCGACTGCCGCGAGCCGCAAGGCGCTCGGGCGCTCCAGGGCCCGTTCCAGCAGCCACCAGCCCAGCGCCGTGAGGGCCACGAGCAGCGCGTACATGCGGGCCTCGCTGCCGTAGCGCATCAGGTACGGCGAGGTGAGCGCCAGCACCGCAGCCGCGCCGGCCAGCTCTGCGCTGTGGCGGCGGGCCGCCAGCACGACGAACGGCACCGCGGCCAGCGAGAGCACGCCCGACATGGCGCGCACCGAGGCATCGGTCGAGCCGAAGGCGTCGATCCAGACTCGCAGCAGCAGGTAGTACAGGCCAGGATGGCCGTCGCGGCGCAGGGCGGTGGTCAGCGGCTCGTCGCCTGCGGCGATGTGTACCGACAGCGCCTCGTCCAGCCACAGCGGCGAAGCTGTCACGAAGCGCAGCACTACGCCCGCCGCCGCGGCCGCCGCGATCAACCAAGCCAGCGGCGACCGGACACCGCTGCGCAACGCCCGGCCGAAGTCGTCTGCACCGCTCACAGGGATGCCATTTCACCACATCTGCGCCCCGCAGCACGCACGCCCGGCGGTTGGCATCGTCGCCGGGCCGGACCACACTTGCGGGGTGACCTCCACCTGGACCCCGACATCGTGGCGCCGCTTCGAGGCCCGCCAGCAGCCGGCGTGGCCCGACCAGGCGGAGCTGGACCGCGTCTGTGAGCAGCTCGGCGAGCTGCCGCCGCTGGTGTTCGCAGGCGAGGCCCGCAACCTCACCGCCCAGCTAGGCGCGGTGGCCGAGGGCAAGGCCTTCCTGCTGCAGGCAGGCGACTGCGCCGAGTCGTTCGACACCTCGGCGGACTCGATCCGCGACAAGCTGCGCGTCATCCTGCAAATGGCGATCGTGCTCATCTACTCGGGCGGCCTGCCGCTGGTGAAGGTCGGCCGCATCGCCGGCCAGTTCGCCAAGCCCCGCTCCAGCCCCACCGAGACCCAGGACGGCACCGAGCTGCCGTCGTTCCTGGGCCAGATCGTCAACGACCCCGGCTTCTCGGCCGACGAGCGGCGCCCCGACCCCGAGCGGCTGCTCACCGCCTATCACCGGGCCGCCTCCACGCTGAACCTGCTGCGGGCCTTCACGAGGGGCGGCTACGCCGACCTGTCGCAGGTGTCGAGCTGGAACCGCGAGTTCGTGGCGTCCTCGCCTGCCGGCGAGCGCTACTCGAAGATGGCCGACGAGATCGACCGGGCGCTCACCTTCATGGCCGCCTGCGGCATCAACAGCGCCAACACGCCGACCCTGCACGAGGTCGACTTCTACACCAGCCACGAGGCCCTGCTGCTGAACTACGAGGAGGCCCTTACCCGGCGCGACTCGATCAGCGGCGACTGGTACGACTGCTCGGCGCACATGCTCTGGATCGGCGAGCGCACCCGCCAGCTCGACGGCGCCCACCTGGAGTTCCTGCGCGGCGTGCAGAACCCGCTGGGCGCCAAGATCGGCCCGACCGCGGATGCCTCAGAGGTGCTGGGGATCTGCGAGGCGCTCAACGGTGACCGGGTGCCCGGTCGGCTCACCCTGATCACCCGCCTCGGCGCCGAGCGGGTGCGCAGCGCGCTGCCGCCGCTGCTGGCCGCGGTGCGCGACGCCGGCCACAGCGTGGTCTGGGCGTGCGACCCGATGCACGGCAACACCTACACGTCGGAGTCGGGGCGCAAGACGCGCCATTTCGACAGCGTGCTGGGCGAGATCAGCGGCTTCTTCTCCGCGCACCGCGCCGAGGGCACCTGGCCGGGCGGCATCCACGTGGAGCTGACCGGCGACTCGGTCACCGAGTGCGTCGGCGGCGGCGACGATCTCGGCGAGGAGGCGCTCGACGAGGCCTACGAGACGATGTGCGACCCGCGGCTCAACGGCCGCCAGAGCGTCGACCTGGCCTTCCGGGTGGCCGAGCTGCTCCACGACGACACCGCAGGCCGCTAGCGCGCCGAGCCGGGCTCGCCAGGGCAGCCGGAGCAACCACACCCGCCAGGGCAGCCGGGCCGGGCTCGCCAGGGCAGCCGGGCTCAGGCGAGGTTCTCCACGAAGGCCTCGAGCTGGCGCAGGTTGCGCACCTCGAAGGTGCCGTCGCAGTGCGGCGAGTACTCGCCCACGATCGAGTCGCCGGTGTCCCAGTAGGAGCGCGGCTCGGGGTTGAGCCAGTACAGGGCGCGGGCCTTCTTGTGCATCTCCTTGAGCGTCCAGCTCTCGGCTGCGTGGTAGTTGTTGCGGGCGTCGCCGAGGATCATGATCGAGGTGCGCGGGCCGATGTCGGCGCCGTACTTCTCCCAGAACACGCCCAGGGCGTGGCCGTAGTCGGAGTGGCCGTCGACCCAGACCACGTCGGCCTCGGTGTTCACCCGGTGCACGGCTGCGTTGATGTCCTCGACCCCCTCGAAGAACGGCGTGACCTCGTCGAGGCCGTCGATGAACACGAAGGAGCGCACCTTGGAGAACTGGCCGCTGATGGCGTACACGAGGTGCAGGGTGAAGCGGGCGAACGCCGCCACCGAGCCTGAGATGTCGGCGATCACCATGATCTCGGGCTTGTGGGGGCGGGGGTGGCGGAACCTGGGCTCCACCGGCACGCCGCCGTAGCTCAGCGAGGCGCGCACGGTTCGCCGGAAGTCCAGCGGGCCTCTGCGCCCGTGGCGGCGCTTGCGCTGCAGGCGGGAGGCCAGCTTGCGGGTCAGCGGCGCTATGGCCCGGCGCAGGCCGGCCATCTCCTCGCGTGAGGCGTGCATGAAGTCGACGTCCTCGGGCAGCGGCTTGCGCAGCGTCTTGGCCATCGCCTCCACGCCCCGATCCGCCACCAGCCGGCGCCGGATCTCGGCCTCGATCTCCTTTTGGAGCGCATCGATGCGGCTCTGGTACTCGTCTCGGGCCAGGCGCTGGTCGAGGTCGCTGGGCGGCTCGCCGTCTTCGGCTTGTTCCTGGGACAGCAGCCGTTCGAGCACCCCGTCGAGGTCGAGGTTGCGCAGCGTGCGATACAGGTAATAGGTGCCCCCGACGGGGCGGCCCGGCTCCATCCCGGCGTAGCGCTTGACCGCCTGGCGGGCCACGCCGCGCATCATCTGGGAGTCGCCGCGCATCAGCGCCCGGTAGAGCATCTCGGCGAGCTCTTCTGGGCTGAGGTTCTCGCCGCCTCCGCCGGGCTGGTCGCCTGCGCCCTGTGACAGCTCGCCGTCGGGCGGCGGCTCGTCGTCGGGATCGGGCTCGGTGTCGATGGCGTACTCGGGGCCGCGCAGCGAGAAGTAGACCTCGAAGACGGTCTCGAAGGCCTTCCAGTGGTTGTAGTGCTTGACCAGGGTGGCCGCCAGGGCGTACTTGAAGGTGTCGCGCTCCTCGATCGGTATGTGCTTGATCGCCTCGATGGCATCGAGGTTCTCGGTGAGGCTCACCGGCAGCCCGGCGCCGCGCAGGGCGATGATGAAGCCGTTGATCAGGTCGAGCAGCGGCTCCCCTGCCGCGGCCGGCAGCAGCGGTTCGTCGCCGTGCCGGCCAGGCGCAGCATCGGCCGTGGCCGCTTGCGGGTCGGCGATGCTCACCTCAGCCGGCGCCCCTCGGCA
Source organism: Acidimicrobiales bacterium (assembly GCA_965214285.1). Taxonomy (GTDB): domain Bacteria; phylum Actinomycetota; class Acidimicrobiia; order Acidimicrobiales; family Aldehydirespiratoraceae. Next base: position 1,675,572 of record OZ243946.1, on the reverse strand, counting down.
CGGCACTGCTCAGCACTGCACTGCCCTGCGCCTCTCAGCCCGACACCCCGTCGGCGGTGCCCAGATCCTTGAGCGTCTTGGTGATGTCGGTTTGGTACTTGAGCAGGATGTTGAGCGTCTCCGCGGCGGTCTGCTCGTCGATCTTGTCCACGCCGAGCAGCACCAGGGTGCGCGCCCAGTCCAGCGTCTCGGACACCGACGGCGCCTTCTTGAGCTCGATCCCCCGTATCGATCGCACCACGCGGGCGACCTGATCGGCGAGGTTGGCGGTGATGTCGGGCACCTTGGTGACCACGATCTCCTTCTCGCGTTCGAGGTCGGGGTAGTCGACGTGGAGGTACAGGCAGCGCCGCTTGAGCGCCTCGGACAGCTCGCGGGTGTTGTTGGAGGTCAGGAACACCAGCGGCACCTGCTTGGCCTCGATGGTGCCGAGCTCGGGTATCGACACCTGGTAGTCCGAGAGGATCTCCAGCAGCAGCGCCTCGGTCTCGACCTCCACCCGGTCCACCTCGTCGATGAGCAGCACCACCGGCTCATCGGCGCGGATGGCCTCCAGCAGCGGCCGGGTCAGCAGGAACTCGTCGGAGAAGATGTCGTCGCTCACATCGTCCCACTCGTGCTCGTCGCCGCGCTCGGCCTGGATGCGCAGCAGCTGCTTCTTGTAGTTCCACTCGTACAGCGCCTTGGCCTCGTCCAGCCCCTCGTAGCACTGCAGGCGGATCAGGCGGGCGCCGGTGATCTCGGCCACGCTCTTGCCGAGCTGGGTCTTGCCGGTGCCCGCGGGCCCCTCGATGAGCACCGGCTTGTCGAGACGGTCGGCGAGGTAGACGACGCCGGCGATCCCGTCGTCGCAGAGATAGTCGACGGAGCGCAGCTCGTCGCGAACCGACGCCACGTCGTAGAAGCGGTTTGACATAGCCGTTGAGGCTACCGACGCTCCGCCTGCGCCCCTAACCGGCCGCCGGGCCTCGGCTGGCCGCCCGGCGCCGGCCGCAGCCGACCCCCCAGAGGCACCGGCCGCTGCTCAGCTCACCCTCGGACGTGGCCGTCGCCGTGGACTACGTATTTCTGGGTGGTCAGCTCGGCGAGGCCCAGCGGCCCGCGGGCGTGCAGCTTCTGGGTGGAGATGCCGATCTCGGCGCCAAAGCCGAACTCCTCGCCGTCCACAAAGCGGGTGCTGGCGTTGACCAGCACCACCGCGGCGTCGACCTCTCGGGCGAAGCGGTCCGCAGCGGCCAGGCTCGAGGTGACGATCGCCTCGGAGTGGCCCGAGCCGGTGCGGTTGACGTGGTCGATGGCCTCGTCGAGGGACTCGACGATCTTCACGCTCATCTTCATGTCGAGGTACTCGGTGCTGTAGTCGCTCTCGACCGCCGTGCCGATGGTCGGCGCCAAGGCCCGTGACACGGGATCGCCGACCAGCTCCACGCCGGCCAGCGCCCCCACCGCCATCGGCAGGAAGTCGGCCGCGACGTCGGCGTGCACCACCAGCGACTCGGCTGCGTTGCACACCCCGGTGCGCTGGGTCTTGGCGTTGAACAGGATCTCGCGGGCCATCTCCAGGTCGCAGTCGGCGTCGACGTACACGTGGCAGTTGCCGGCGCCGTCGATCACATAGGGCACCGTGGCGTGGTCGAGGACCGACTGGATCAGCGCCGGCCCGCCGCGCGGGATCAGGCAGTCGACGAAGCCTCGCTGGCACATGAACTCCACGGCGGCTGAGCGGGAGGTCTGCGCCACCACGACCAGCGCATCGGCCGGCAGGCCCTCCTTCACCAGCGCCTCGCGCAGCGCCTCGGAGATGGCGATGTTGGAGCAGACCGCGGAGGACGAGCCGCGCAGGAAGGCCGCGTTGCCGGACTTCAGGCACAGCCCGAAGGCGTCGCTGGTCACATTGGGGCGGCTCTCGTAGATGATCGCCACCACGCCCAGGGGCACCCGGGTCTTCTGTATGCGCAGGCCGTTGGGACGCACCCAGCCGTCGGTGATCTCGCCGACGGGGTCGGCCAGGGCGGCCACCTGGCGCAGGCCACCGGCCATGGCCTCGATGCGGCCGCGGTCGAGGCGCAGCCGGTCCACCAGCGGGGCCGCCATGCCGTCGGCCTCGGCGCGGGCCACATCCGCGGCGTTGGCCTCCAGGATCGCCTCTGCGCGGGCCACCAGGAGGTCTGCCGCGGTGTGCAGGGCTGCGTTCTTGGTGTCCGTGGACGCTCTCGCCAAGGCGGGCGCCGCGGCCTTGGCCCGAGCGGCCAGCTCGCTCACGGCGGGCTGGGCGTCTGTGGCAGCGTCGGTCTCGTGGGCTGTCTGGGCGTCTGCGGGCGTATGCGAGCTCACAAGCCCTGAGGCTACCAACGCTTCGCGCGCAGCCGACGACCCCTGCGACCCCAAAGACGCTCATCGTCGACGCACTGCCGAGCACAGCCCGCAGCGCGCCCAGGCAACCCGACGTCACAGCAGAGTCCGCAGTGCCGACCGAGGCGCTCATGAGAGCGGACCGGCGCACCGCAGCAGGCTTGCCGCCCGGTTCTCAGTGCCGCAGCCGGTCGGCAGGATGCGGACCGGCCAACCCTGCGCGGGCGGGCCGAGCAACTATCCTCGCCGTGTGTTCCTGAGGCCCGACCGCAGCCCCGGGGCCTGAGTGAAGCCCGTGAGGCCACGCAGCGGATCGGCCCTCGCAGGCGCCGGGATCGGGCTGTCGCGCCTCTCGGGGCTGCTGCGCGAGACGGTGGCGGGACGGGTGCTCGGCAACACCGGAGCCGCCGATGCCCTGGTGGCGGCGCTGCGCATACCCAACCTGTTGCAGAACCTGCTCGGCGAGGGGGTGCTCTCGGCGTCGTTCGTGCCCGTCTACAGCGAGATGCTCGACTCCGAGGAGCACGACCCCAGAACCAGCAGCCGCCAGGCCGCGCATGTGGCCGGCGCGGTCGGTGCGCTGCTCATGGTCGTCACCGCGGTCGCCGTGCTGATCCTGGTGCTCGCCGCCCGGCCGCTGACCCGCCTGCTCGCCTGGGGGCTCACCGGCGACACCTTCGAGCTGGCGGTGGACCTGACCCGGGTGATCGCCCTCGGCGTCGGCTTCCTGGTGATGTCGGCCTGGTGCCTGGGCATCCTCAACAGCCACCGCCGCTTCTTCTTGCCCTATGTGGCGCCGGTGGCCTGGAACGCCGTGCAGCTCGCGGTGCTGCTGGTCGCCTGGCAGCGCGACTGGGCCATCGACGACGCGGCGCGCGGCATGGCGGTGGCGCTGACCGTCGGGGCGTTCGCGCAGCTTGCAGTGCAGCTCCGGGCGGTCAGCGGTTTCCTGCGGGGCCTGCGCCTGCGCTGGGACCACCGCCATCCGCGGGTACGCGACATCCGGCGCCGCTTCGGGCCTGCCGTGGTGGGCCGCGGGGCGCTGCAGCTCTCGGCCTTCGGGGATCTGATCCTGGCGTCGTTTCTGGCAGCAGGCGGCCTGGCGGCGCTGTTCCGGGCGCAGATGCTCTACATGCTGCCGGTGAGCCTGTTCGCCATGAGCCTGGCGGCCGCAGAGCTGCCCGAGCTGTCGCGCCTTCGAGGCGAGGCCCGCCACGTCGCCGAGCGCACCAACGCGGCCATGCGCCGCATCGCCTTTTGGATGCTCGGCTCGTGCGTGGTGCTGATCGCCGCCGGCGAGCCGCTGGTGCGGCTGCTCTTCGAGGGAGGCGAGTTCTCCGCGGCGGACACCACGCTGGTGTGGCTGGTCGCGGCGGTCTATGCGCTGGGGCTTCCCGCCATCGGCCTGAGCCGCATGATGCAAAACGCCAGCTACGCCCTCGGCGACACCACCGGGCCGGCCCGCATTGCGCTGATCCGGGTGCTGATCGCAGCGGCGATCGGCCTGGCGCTGATGTTCCCGCTGGACCGGGCGTTCATCGGCGCCGACGGAATAGAGGGCCTCGGCGATGCGCTTGGCCCCGCAGGCCCGCTGGACGCCGCTGAGCGCTCGGCAAAGACGGCGGTGCGGCTCGGCGCGATCGGCCTGGCTGCCGGCTCGGCCATCGGGGCCTGGGTCGAGCTGTTCCTGCTGCGCCGCCTGGTGCAGGTGCGCCTTCCGAGGATCAGCGGCGTGGCCGCTGCGCTGCGGCCCCCGATCCTGGCTGCAGCCGTGGCCTTCGCGGTCGCCGCGGGCGTCAAATTCGCCGTCGACGACCTGGTCTCGCCGCTGGCGGCGCTGCTGAGCGTCGGCATCGGCGGGTCGGTGTACGTGTTCGCGGCGCATCGCAGCGGCGTGGCCGAGGCCGACATGCTGCTGGGGCCGGTCCGGCGGTTGCTCTGGCGGCGCTAGCCGTGCTCGGCCTGCGCTCGGCGCACAGGCCCCAAGGCGCCGCCGGCAGGCGCCCCGGCAGCACCGCCCGGCCGATCAGGGAGGCCAAGTCGGCACAAGCGGGCCTCTGCGAACTACCATCGGCGGCATGCTGAACTATCTCAAGCGACGCTGGAGGTACCTGACGGCGCTGTTGTCGAGCCGTCACGAGGAGACCGCCGATCCCAAGGTGCAGCTCGAGCAGGCCGTGTCCGAGGCCAAGGACCAGCAGCGGCTGCTGCGCGAGCAGGCGGCCAACGTGGTCGCCAACCAGAAGCGCACCGAGATGCGCATCAACGAGACCTTCGAGCGCCTGGAGACGACCGCTGCCAATGCCCGTCAGGCGCTGCTGCTGGCCACAGAAGCCGAGACGGCGGGCGACGCGGCCAAGGTCGCCTCCTACACCGAGGCAGCCGAGCAGTTCGCCGGCCGCCTGCTGTCGATCGAGGAGGAGCTCGAGACCCTCAAGGCGCTGCACCTCCAGGCCACCGAGGCCGCCGATCAGGCCAAGGCGGCGCTGAGGCAGAACGCCGCACTGCTGCAGAAGCGACTCGGCGAGCGCCAGGCGCTGCTCGGCAAGCTCGACCAGGCCAGGATGCAAGAGACCGTGAACGCCGCCTACAACACCCTCAACGAGTCGGTCGGCGACGACGTGCCCAGCTTCGACGAGGTGCGCCAGAAGATCGAGGCCCGCTACGCCAAGGCGCTGGCCGTGGCGGAACTGACCGAGTCCAAGACCGACAGCAGTGCCCTCGAGATCGAAGAAGCAGCTCGCAACGTCCAGGCCCGCCAGCGGCTCGACCAGATCAAGAGCGACCTGGGCCTGCCTGGCGGCGACGAGCCCAAGATGCTGGGCGCCAGCGAGGACCCTGCCTAGGCCGGGACGGTCACCAGGTCGTCTGCGTGTATGACCACGCGGGGCGCGCCGGCAGGCAGCTGATCCGAGCGCAGACCGGCCACTGCGGCCAGGTCGCCGGCGGTGTGGCGCACCAGACCCTTGGCGAAGACCGAGCCCTCGGCGTCGACCACCTCCACGGGCGAGCCCGTGTCGAATGCGCCATCCACGGCGCGCACCCCCGCAGCCAAGAGCGAGCTGCCGCGCTCCAGGGCCGCCCGTGCGCCGGCGTCGACCACGATCCTGCCGCGGGCCACCACCGCGAATGCGATCCACAGCTTGCGCGCGGGCAGTCGCACGTCGCGGCCGCGCACGATGGTGCCCACGCCGGGAGCGGAGGCAACGGCGTCGCGCAGCACATCGGCACGCTCGGCATCGGCGATCACCGTGGTGATGCCCGACCAGGCCGCGATCTTCGCCGCGCTGAGCTTGGAGGCCATGCCGCCGCTGCCGCGAGCCGTTCCCGCCGGCCCGGCGAGGGCCTCGTGCTGATGGTCGATCTCCACGATCTCTGCGATCAAGCCGGCCGAGGTGTCGATCTTCGGGTCCGCGGTCAGCACGCCGGCGGTGTCGGTGAGCAGGATCAGGCGCTCGGCGTCGGTGAGGTTGGCTACCAACGCCGCTATGCGGTCGTTGTCGCCCCAGCGGATCTCGTCGTCAGCCAGGGCGTCGTTCTCGTTGACCACCGGCACCACGCCGAGCTCGAGCAGCTTGTTGAGAGTGCGGCGGGCGTGCAGGTACTGCGAGCGCACGATGAAGTCCTGGGGAACCAGCAGAACCTGGCCGGCCACGATCCCCTGCGAGGCGAACTCCTCTCGGTAGACGCCCATGAGGGCGCTCTGGCCGACCGTGGCGATCGCCTGCAGGGCGATCGAGTCCGCCGGCCGCTGCGTGCCCGACAGGCCCAGCTCGGGCAGGCCGGCCGCGATCGCCCCTGAGGTGACCACGACCGGCCGACAGCCGGCGTCTCGCAGCCCGGCCACCTCGGCGCACAGCTTCGCCACCACCGAGCGCTGCACGACGCCTGCGCCATCGGTGATCGACGAGGTGCCGATCTTGACCACAACAGCGGGGCCGGTCATCTACTCGTCTGCCTCGTATTCGAAGGTGAAGTCGCCGATGCGCACGGTATCCCCCTCAGCGACGCCGGCGCGCAGCAGCGCCCTCTCCACGCCGAGGGCCCGCAGGCGCTGCTGGGCGTAGGACAGGGCGCCTGCGTCGGTGAGGTCGCTGAGCGCCACGGCTCGCAGCGCAGCGCGCCCGCTTACGCGCAGCGAGCCGTCGTCGAGGCGCTCGATGTCGATCTCGCTGCCCGACGGGCGGTGCACCACAGCAGAGGGCGCGCTCGGCGCGGCGCTGCGGGCCTCCTCGACGAGGCGCACCAGGCGACCCACCACCGCGGCGATCCCCGATCCGGTGACCGCCGAGACGCACGGGCCGTCGAAGCCCTCGGGCGCCGCGGCCAGGTCGGCTCGGCTGCCGATCACCAGGCGGGGGCGCTCCAGCAGGTCGGGCCGGTAGGTACCGAGCTCGTGCAGCAGGACTTCGAGCTGCTCGGCGGGCGGCGTGCGGTCATAGGGGGCCAAGTCGACCAGCATCAACAGCACCCTGGCGCGCTCGGTGTGGCGCAGGAAGCGGTGCCCGAGGCCGCGGCCCTCGCTGGCGCCTGCGACCAGGCCGGGGATGTCGGCCAGCACCATCTCGAAGCCGTCGTCGGTGCGAACCACGCCCAGGTTGGGCTCGAGCGTGGTGAACGGGTAGTCGGCGATCTTGGGCTTGGCCGCGGAGACCCGGCTGATGAAGGTGGACTTGCCGACGTTGGGGAAGCCCACGATGGCCACGTCGGCCAGCAGCTTGAGCTCCAGGCGCAGCCAGCGCTGCTCGCCGCGCTCGCCTTGCTCGGCGAAGGCCGGGGCGCGGCGGCGGTTGCTCAGGAACCTGGCGTTGCCGCGCCCGCCCTCGCCGGCCTCCGCAGCCAGCCAGCGGTCGCCGTGGGCGACGAGATCGGCGAGCACCTCTGAGCTCTGGTGGTCGCGGACCGTGGTGCCCTCGGGCACCGCCACCTCCAGGTCGCTGCCGCGCATCCCGTGGCGGCTGCTGCCCTTGCCGTGGGCGCCGTCTGCGGCCTTGCGGTGGGGGTGGTCGCGAAACGACAGCAGCGAGGCCGTGTTGCGGTCGGCCACGAGCCAGACATTGCCGCCGTCGCCACCGTCACCGCCGTCAGGCCCGCCGCGCGACACCCTGGCCTCGCGTCGAAACGCCACGCAGCCCGCGCCGCCGTCGCCTGCGGTGACGTGGATGTTGCACTCGTCGACGAAAGCCACGCCGAGAGGCTACGAGTTGCCCCCCCCCCCCCCCCGACGTGTCGCCGGCTGCGTTGCCAGGCTGCATCGCCAGGCTGCGTCGCCAGGCTCTGCCGGCAGCCGGAAGCCCGACCGTCAGGCCCGCCGACGGCAGCGGGACGCCCCGGTGCCGCTCAGGCGCTGTCTGCGGAGGCGACCACGTCGACGAGCTTGCGGCCCTTGCGGCGCCCGAACTTCACGGTGCCGTCCGCGGTGGCGAACAGGGTGTCGTCACGGCCGCGCATCACGTTGTCGCCGGGATGAAAGGCCGTGCCCCGCTGGCGCACGATGATCGCCCCGGCCGGCACCCGAGTGCCGTCGTAGACCTTCACGCCCAACCGCTTGCTGTTGGAGTCGCGGCCGTTGCGGGTGGAGCCGCCGCCCTTGGTCTTGGACATCGCTGTTCAGCCTTTCACGATCTCGAGGATCTCGATGACCGCCAGCGGCTGGCGATGGCCCCAGCGCCTGCGGTTGTTGGACTTGTTCTTGTAGACGAAGCCGTCGATCTTGGGGCCCTTGGTCTCGGCGACCACCCGTGCCTTGGCGTGCGCCGTGCCGAGCTCGTCAGGGGTGGCGAGCACGGTGTCGCCGTCGACCACGAGCACCGCGGGCAGCGACAGCTCGCTGCCGGGCGCGCCTGCGCGGTCGACCTCGAGGGTGTCGCCGGCTGCGACCCGGTACTGGCGTCCGCCGGTCTTGACCACTGCGTACATAGGGCGCTCAGCCTAATGGCGCCCGGCCGCGGACGGCTCGGCCCGGGGCACGCGAGATCCGCAGGCCGCGCCCGGCGGCCCCGGAGGTCACTGGAGCACCTCGGCCAGCGTCAGGCGGCCCTGGCCGTCGCAGGCATCGCAGGCCGTCGAGACCGAGTCGAGCAGGCCCTCGCCGATGCGCTTGCGGGTCATCTCCACGAGGCCCAGGGTCGAGATGTTGGACACCTGGGTGCGGGTCTTGTCGCGGGCCAGGGCGGCCCTGAACGTGCCGATCACGTCGTCGCGGTGCTTGGCCACCTCCATGTCCACGAAGTCGATCACGATGATCCCGCCGATGTCGCGCAGGCGCAGCTGGTAGGCCACGGCCTCGGCGGCCTCGAGGTTGTTCTTGTAGACGGTCTCCTCGAGGCTGGATCTGCCCACGTTCTTGCCGGTGTTCACGTCGATCACCGTGAGCGCCTCGGTGTGCTCGATGACCAGCGAGCCTCCCGACGGCAGCCAGACCTTGGGGTCCAGCGCCTTGCGGACCTGCTCCTCGACGTGGCGGCGCTCGAACAGCGGCAGGTTCTCGGCGGTGGGGTCGTAGTACTCGATCCGGTCGGCCATCTCGGGCGTGACCGATTCCACATAGCCCCGGATCTCTTCGTAGAGCGCCCGGTCGTCGATGATCACGCCGCGGTAGTGCTTGGTGAACTCCTCGCGGATGATGCGCACCGCCGCTTCGGGCTCGCGGTACAGCAGCGCAGGCGCCTTGGACTGCTTGGCGAGCTTCTCCACGCCTTCCCACTGGGCCAGCAGGCGGCCCACGTCGCGGCGGATCTCCTCGGCCGTGACGCTCTCGGCGGCAGTGCGCACGATCACGCCGTGCTCGGGCGGCTTGACCTTCTCGAGGATGCCGCGCAGCCGCTTGCGCTCGCTCTCGGGCAGGCGCTTGGAGATGCCGAAGACTCCCGAGTTGGGCACCATGACCACGAAGCGGCCCGGCAGCGACACCTCCTGGCCCAGACGGGCGCCCTTGTGGGCGATCGGGTTCTTGGTGACCTGGCAGAGGATCGACTGGCCCGGCACCAGCATGTCCTCGATGCGGGGTCGTTCGCCGCCTCGGGTCCCCTCGAACTCGGCCGGGTCGTACTGCACGTCGCCCCGGTACATCACCGCGTTCTTGGGGGTGCCGATGTCGATGAACGCCGCCTCCATGCCGGGCAGCACGTTCTGGACCCGTCCCATGTAGATGTTGCCGTGGATCTGGCTGACGTCGTCGGCGGGGCGCGACACCTGGTGCTCCACCAGGCTGCGGCCCTCGAGAGTGGCGATCTGGGTTGCGTGAGGCCCGACGTGGACGCACATCAGGTAGCGACCGACCGCCTGGCCCTTGCGGGTGCGCCCGCGCCGGCGCTTCAGGGTGGCGTCGTCGAGCTCGACGGCCTTGTCCTCGGTTATGGCCTCCACCGGCGCGCCGGCGGACGACTTCGCGCCGCCTCGGCCACGCCCGCCGCGCCTGCGACGCCTGCGCGATCCGCCGCCCGAGCCGTTGGGCGCCGGCTTGGAGTCGCCGACCTTGGGCTTGGAGGATCCGCCGTCGGCGCGGTCCTCGCGGGAGCGGGAGCTGCCCTTGTCGGCAGCGAGCCTGGCGTCGGCTGCGGTGGGCGCAGGCCGCGAATCGCCCACCTTGGCCGCAGGCCGCGAATCGCCCACCTTGGCCGCAGGCCGCGAATCGCCGACCCTGGGGGCCGGCCTGGAATCGCCGACCCTGGGGGCCGGCCTGGAATCGCCGATCTTGGGCTTGGCGGGCCCGCTGTCGCCCTGGGCGTCGGCAGCACGCGAGCCGCCCTTGCCGGCGGCAGCAGGCTTGGCGTCGCCCGCTTTCGGCGCGGGTCGCGAATCGCCGACCTTCGGGGGCCGACGCGAACCGCCCGCCTTGGCAGAGGTCTTGTCGGGGGCGGGCTTGGTCGTGCCCGGCTTGTCTCTCTTTTGGGCCGCCTCGGCGTCAGCAGAAGCTGAGCCGTCCCGGCGGCCCCGGCGGGTAGAGCGACCGGACGAGCCGGTCGAAGGGGCCTGTTTTTCGGCCATCGGTCGAATCTTTCGTCTTGTGCACCCCGGGGTGAGCGCTCATTTCGCTTCCGGGGCGGCAGGCAACGGCGCTTCGACGCCCATGGGGTCGATCCGCATGCCGTTGGGGGTGAGTGTCCATTGATGAGTGCGGTGTACGCGCTGCTCGGAAATCGCAGGATCGAGCGCCGCCAGCAGCTCGGGGACGCGAACCGCACGCGGCTGAGTCCCGAGCTCGGCGATCAGCAGTACACATGCCTCATGTCTACCGTGAAGCGAGCCGAAATCCTCGGATTCGGCGATTTCGAGGCTCAGCACGAGGGGTCGGATGTCGTCTGTGACCTCCTTGCCCTTGCGAATGCGGGTGACAACCAGCTGCTCGGCCCGCAGCGCCTGCGCGGCCGCAGCCTCGACGGCCGCGGCGTCGGCATCGGCGATGGAGATGCGCCAGGTGCAGCTCGTGACGGCCTCCTGCAGCGACGGCAGACGGCGCTCGATCTCGCGCACCCGGCTCACGGTCATGCCCGTCGGCAGATGCCCGCTGAGCACATCGCCGAGAGCGTCTGTGCCTGCAGCGGCATACGGGTCCGCCGCAACGGGCCTGTCTCCGTCGTCGCAGCCGTCTCCGCCGTCGGGCCTGTCGCGGTCGTCGGTTGAGATGTGGACGTCGAGGTACTCGGCGTCGGACTCGTATCCGGTCGGCAGGGCCAGGCCGAACGACAGCCGAGGCCGCGGCGAGAAGCCCTCGCTGTAGGCGACCGGCACGCCTGCGCGGCGCAGCGCCCGCTCCCAGATGCGCGCCACGTCGCGGTGCGAGACGAAGCGCACCTTGCCGTGCTTGGCGAACTCGATCCGCAGTCGCCTCACGCGGGCGCTGGTGCCGGCACCCCGGCCGCAGCGGATGCCTGCGTGCGGGGCCGCGGCCCGAGGCTCACGGGCACCGCGCCGCCTGCGCTGAGGTCCACGCCGGTGCCCTGGCTGCCCCCTGCCGGCGGCGTGGCCGCCGCCACCCGGTGCTCGATGCCGTATCCGGTGCAGGCGCCGCAGTCATAACACGGCGTCCAGCGGCAGTCCTCCAGGCCCAGCTCGTCGAGCGCGTCGCGCCAGTCCTGCCACAGGAAGTCGGGGTGCAGGCCGGCGGAGAGATGGCCCCAGGGCAGTAGCTCGTGCTGGTCGCGGTGGCGGTGGACGTACCAGTCCACGTCGCAGCCGTTGGCGGCCATCGCCTCGATCCACAGCTCGTAGTCGAAGTGCTCGGACCATTCCTGGAAGGTCCCGCCGCGGCGCCACACGTACTCGATCACCGGCCCGAGCCGGCGGTCGCCGCGGCTGGCGATGCCCTCGACGAGGGTGGCCCGCGGGTCGTGCCATTTGAGCTGCACGCCGCGGACCCGGCGCAGCTCGTCGCGGAGCAGGCCGATCTTGCGGCTCAGCTCGGCGACGGTGTTCTGGCCGAACCACTGGAACGGCGTGAACGGCTTGGGCACGAAGCCGCCGACGGAAACCGTCACCGACGGCGAGCGATGATGGGCGCGGCCCAGCTGCACGCAGTTGCGGGCCAGCTCGGCGATGCCGGCGGTGTCGACGTCGGTCTCGGTCGGCAGCCCGGTGAGGAAGTAGAGCTTCATGCGCCGCCAGCCCTGGCTGTAGGCGCTCTCGACCGCGCCGTAGAGATCCTCTTCGCGGATCAGCTTGTTGATCACCTGGCGCATCCGCCAGCTGCCGGCCTCGGGGGCGAAGGTCAGCCCGGTGCGCCGGGCGCGCTGGAGCTGCGCGGCGATGCCGACCGTGAAGGCGTCGACGCGCAGGCTCGGCAGCGCCACAGAGACCTGGTTGCAGCCGGCATCGGCGACCGTGTCGGCGATCACCGATTCGATGCCCGAGAAGTCAGCGGTCGACAGGCTGGTGAGCGCCACCTCGTCGTAGCCGGTACGGGCCAGGCCGTCGGCGATCATGGTGCGCACCTGCTCGGCGGGGCGCTCGCGCACCGGGCGGGTGATCATCCCGGCCTGGCAGAAGCGACAGCCCCGTGTGCAGCCCCTGAACACCTCCACCGCGAGGCGGTCATGCACCACCTCGGTCAAGGGCACGAGCTGGCGCTTCGGGTAGGGCCACTCGGCAAGGTCGGCCACGGTGCGCTTCTCGACCACCGCGGGCACATCACGGTGGCGGGGTGTGACGGCTGCGATGCGGGTGCCGTCGTAGGCCACCTCGTACATGGACGGCACATAGACGCCGGCGATGCGGGTCAGCTCCCGAAGCACGCCCTCGCGGGTGCCGGGGTTCTTGCCGGCGGCCTTCCAGGCGCCAAGCAGCTCGCTGATCTCGCCGACGGCCTCCTCGCCGTCGCCGAGCACCACGAAGTCGACGAAATCGGCTATCGGCTCGGGGTTGTAGGTGCAGTGGCCGCCCACCCCGATCAGCGGGTCGTCGTCGCTGCGCTGCTCGGCGCGCACCGCCAGGCCTGCCAGGTCGATGCAGTTCAGCAGGTTGGTGTAGGTGAGCTCGGCGGAGAGGTTGAAGGCGATCACGTCGAAGGCGCCGGCGGGGCGGTGGGTGTCGACGGAGAACAGCGGCAGCCCGTTGCTGCGCAGCAGCGCCTCGAGGTCGACCCAGGGGGCATAGGCGCGCTCGGCCGCGGCGTCGGGGCGCTCGTTGAGGATCCCATAGAGGATCTGCAGGCCCTGGTTTGGCAGGCCGATCTCGTAGGTGTCGGGGTAGGTCAGCAGCCACGACACCTCCTGCGGGCGGTGCTCGGGCGTCACCGCGCCGTCCTCGCAGCCGATGTAGCGAGCAGGCTTGGCCACCCGCGGCAGCAAGGGCTCAAGGCGCTGCCAGATCGACGCCTGCTCGGAGACTGAAGTGGCTGCCATCGCCGGCAATCTACCGCCGCCGACAAGCCGGCTGTGCCGCAGCGGCCCCGGCCGGCATCGCCGCGCCTGCCTGCACGGGCACAGTCAGCGCCGGCAAGGCCCGAAGGCTCGGCCCGCGTCTCCGTCACGGCCGGTTGGCGAGGACTGTGGGTGTCCGGCTATCCGATTCGACCCAGGCACGGCTGTCGGCGCAGATCCACCCGACGACCTCGAGGAACTCCCTGTAGTCACGGGCCAGGTCGCGTTCGTGGATGGGCTTGTGGTGGGCGATCCGGTTGCGCAGGAAGTGCAGGCGCTGTATGCGGTCCTCGACGTCGGCCCTCACCCGGCGCGGATCACCTGCGTCGGGGTGGTCTGGGAACACCCCGACAAGTGCCGGGACCCAGAGCGATGTGAGGTAGTGGGGCGTGCAGAGGAACCTCCAGATCCCGAAGTTCAGGTCAGCGATGACCTGGCCGTGGGCGTCCGGTCCGCCGTGCCGGGAAGCTCGATGGCGTGCCACCTCGATCGTGTCCCATGTCTTGACCGTGAACAGTTGTTGTCTCTCGTGCCAGACCTGGGGCCAGCCGCAGGCTTGGCCATGGGCGACCAGCGCAGCGTCAACGGCGTTGCGGAAGACGACCTCCAGACCGCCGAGATCCTCGTAGAGAGCTGCCGATATCCGGGTGTTCCAGCCGTAGAGATCGAGAGCGGCGTGCAGCTCTCCCTCTGTCGCCTTCAGGTAGGAGCCGAGCCGGTCCGGGGCAAGACGCTCGGCGATGACGCGATGATCAAAAGTCGACATCGTGTTGATTTCCTCCAGCAGCGGCCCAACAGTTGGCCGCCTAGACCCCGGAACCGTCCCGGCCTCTGGCAAACGGCCGGGGTTGCCCAATTCTCAGGGAAAGCTCTCGGTGCTCGGGAGGAAGTCCGGCGGGGAGGGTATCGGCCAATGCCGCAAGGCGGCCCCAGCGCCTCCAGCCTCCGCCGGTACCAGGCGCAAGCCGCACGACGAACCTTAGGGCCGGCGTGCCGAACGGGGCGGGTCTGCGAGTCAAGGACCTGCGATCGCAGGCACCGCCGTCTCAGCCGGGTTCGCCGCTCAGTTCAGGCCGCTGGAAGAGTCTGAAGGCAGGTGTTGATTTCGTCGGACAGCCGCCCTATAGTGGGTGGCCTACACCCCGGAACCGTCCCTGCCTCTGGCAAACGGCCGGGGTTTCGCCTTTCTCCGGAGCAGTCTTGGCGACGGCGCCAGGGACGGCGCTCGGGTCGTCTCCGCAGACCCGGAACCGGCCATGTCGCATCCGCCGGAGCACAGGGGCGTGGGCTCTGCCGAGTACAGCTAGCGGCTGGAGTAGTCGAAGCGGCGGCGGTGCACGCCCAGCACCAGGCCGATGGCCACCAGCGAGGTGAGCATCGACGAGCCCCCGTAGCTCACCAGCGGCATCGGTATCCCCGTCACCGGCATGATGCCCATGGTCATGCCTGCACTCTGGAAGACCTGGAAGACGAGCATGGCCATCACGCCGACCGCCAGCATCCGGTCGAAGCGGTCCGTGGCCCGCGCCGCCACCCGCCAGATCCGCGAGAAGACGACGGCGAACAGCGCCAGCAACAGCCCGGCGCCCCTGAAGCCCAGCTCCTCCCCCGCCACCGAGAAGATGAAGTCGGTGCGCTGCTCGGGCACCAGGTTGGAGCTGGTCTGGGTCCCCTCGAACAGCCCCCGGCCCCTGAGGCCGCCGTTGCCGATGGCGATCTGGGACTGCTCGGCGTTGTAGGCCACGCGGATGGCATCGGCGCCGAGCGCGGACAGCGCCTCGTCGTCGAGCACGAACACGGTCAGGCGGTCCTTCTGGAAGTCCTTGAGCAGATCCGACTGGAAGATCATGGTGACGACCGTCACCGTCGCCAGCACCAGCAGCACCAGGTAGCGGAACCTCAGCGAGCTCAGCGACACCATCACCGCGGCGATCACCACGTAGACCAGGATGGTTCCGAGGTCGGGCTGCAGCAGGATCAGCCCCATCGGGACGCCGGCCAGTCCCAGGGCGACGAGCATGCGGCGAAACGACACGACCTCAGCGGACAGCACCGTTGCCAGCACGGCGATCAGCACCAGCTTGCCGGGCTCCGAGGGCTGGAACGAGATGCCGCCGAGGCGGAACCAGGACTGCGCCCCGCGGATCGGGGTGCCGAAGTGCTGAACGGCGGCCAGCCCGATCACCAGGGCCCCGTAGGCCAAGGGCACCCAGGAGCGCAGCCGGCGCACGTCCAGCCAGGACGCCGCCGCGGCGAAGGCCAGCCCGATCGCCGCGAAGGCGACCTGGCGCCGCAGGAACGAGGTGTCCGGCGGCACCAGCTCGCTCACCGGGCCTCGCGTGGCCGAGTACACCAGCAGGGCGCCGATTGCGGTCACCGCCAGCGTGCACACGATCAAGAGCGGATCGACCACCAGCCACCAGCGCTGCGGCTCGTCGCTGTAGCGACCGGGCCGGACCCACAGATCGGTCATCCGCCGGCCTCCTGGCCCTGCCCGGCAGCGTCCGCGGCCCCAGCCTCGGCGTCCCCCGCCGCGGCCCCGGGCACCGCCGGGCTCGCATCGACAAGCTGGGCGGGCGCCACGCTGTCGCGGGCAATGCGATCAAGAATGCGCGCCACCACCGGCGCGGCGGAGCGGCTGCCGAAGCCCGCCTCCTCGAGCACCGCGGCCACGGCCACCTCGGGCTCGGCGGAGTCGCGCACCGGCCCGTAGGCGACGAACACCGACGTGTCGGCCTTGTCGCGCACCTCGGCGGTGCCCGTCTTGGCGGCCACCGGCCAGGCGACCAGCGGGAAGCCCACATCCGCGAAGGCCTGGGCGGCCGTTCCCCGGTGCGCCCCGTCGGAGCGGGGCACGAACAGCAGCCCCTGCTCGATCGGCTCGCGGTGCTCAGGGGCGATCTCGAGCTCGCGCAGCACCCGCGGCCCGATCTCGCGCACCACTTCTGCGGGCCGGCCTGCCTCGGTCACCTTCCACACTGCGTTGGGCTGGTGCAGCCTGCCGCCGTTGGCGAAAGCGGCATAGGTGTTCACGAGCTGCAGCGGCGTGACCAGCAGCTCGCCCTGGCCGATCGAGAGGTTGATGGTGGAGCCGCCGAACCACTGGCTGGTGCCGAACACGCCGAGGTCGAACTGGCGCTGGTAATACTCCCGGTCCGGCACCGCCCCGCTGCGCTCATACGGCAGCTGGATCCCGGTCTCGCTTCCCAGGCCCATGATCCGCGCCCACTTCTGCAGATCCTCGTCCTCGCTGACGCCGTCGTCGTCGAGATCGTCGCTGGAGCGCCGCCAGAACCCCTCGCCGCCGATCTCGTAGAAGTAGGTGTCGCTGGAGACGGTGATGGCGGCCTGCAGGTCCACCCAGCGGCCCGGCCCGTCATAGGGGCTGGAGTAGATGCAGGTGTCGGACTCGTCGAAGCAGCGCGAGTAGGTGTAGTCGCCGGTGTCGCGGTAGCCCTCGCGGATGCCCCTGATGCCCTCGGGGCCGATCACGCCCTCCTGCAGCGCCGCATAGGCCGTGACCAGCTTGAACGTCGAGCCCGGGGCGTAGCTGCCCTGGATGGCCCGGTTGATGATCGGCGAGTGGTTGTCCTCGCTGGTCAGCGTCTCGAACTGCTCCACGGAGATGCCGTCCGCGAACTCGCTGGGCTCGTAGCTGGGATACGACGCCATCGCCAGCAGCGAGCCGTCTGCGGGGTCCAGCATCACCACCGAGCCGGCCGAGGCCACGAACGGCGGGTCGCCTGGCGAGGCGGGCTCGCGGGCACGGGCCTGGGCCAGACCGCGGTCGAGCTCGGCCTCGGCGAGGGCCTGCAGGTCGATGTCGATGGTCAGCCACACGTCCTTGCCGGGCACCGGCGGGCGGTGGCGCTCGGTCCACTCGCGCACCGGCTTGCCGGTCGCCTTGACCTCGATGTAGCGAACGCCGGGTGTGCCGCGCAGGTCGGCCTCGAAGAGCCGCTCGATGCCGCTCTTGCCGATCTCGTGGTTGAGCTGGTAGATCGTCGACGGCTCGGCGTCGTCGACGTCGCTGTGGGTGGCCTCCCACTCGGCTCGGGTGATCGGCCCCACATAGCCCAGCAGGTGCGCAGCGAGGCCGCCGTAGGGGTAGACGCGGATCGTCTGGCGCGAGACCTGCACCCCGGGGAACAGCTCGGGGCGCTCGCCGGTGAACACCGCCAGGTCGGGATCCACGTCGACCGCCACCGGGACCCTCTCCAGCGGCCCGTAGTCGCGGTCCGCCAGAGCGTCGGTGATGTCGGCGACCTTGGTGAGCCGCCCGGAGCGGCTGACGGCCGTGGCCAGGCGCAGGTACAGCTCCTCGCGGGCACCCACGTCGAGCTCGTCGAGCACGTTGCGGTCGACGGTGACCACGTGCACCGCCTTGTTGTCCACGAGCACCTTGCCGTTGCGGTCCAGGATGCGCCCCCTGGGAGCCTCCTCGAAGACCGCCTCCAGCACGTTGGTCTCGGCCTCCACCCGCAGCTGCTCGTGCTCGATGGTCTGCAGGTACCACAGGCGGGCGCCGAGCGCCCCGAAGAGCACGATGCCGACGAAGAAGAAGATCCCGAGACGGACCCCGTGGGTCTCCTCGTCGGGGTGCTGGGTCTCGGCCACGGCGCTCAGCGTCCCCCGGGGAGATCGCGCTCGCTGGGGACCAGCGCCCAGCGCATCGCCGGCATGAACAGCGGGGTCAACGCCCCATTGAGCACGGCCACGATCGCCGCCACCCGCAGCAGGTCGGCGTCGACGATCCCGCCGTGGCCCAGCAGGGCTGCGAACAGCCCGTAGCCGATCACGCAGGCGGCGCTGCCCACCGCGGCCAAGGCGACCACCTGGCGGCGGGTGTCGTGGAACATGCCCTCCTCCAGTGCGGCGACCGAGAAGGCGACCAGGGCGAAGGCGAGGGCGGCTGTGCCCAGCGGCGTGGGCAGGTACACGTCTGCCGGCAGGCCCGCGCAGAATGCCACCAGCGGGCCGCGCTCGGTGTCGAGGTAGTAGCCGGCGAGCACGGCCACCAGCGCCAGCAGCTCGGGAACCACGCCGAAGAACCGCAGCTCGGTGAACAGCGTGAGCTGCAACAGCAAGGCGCCGACGACGACGGCGGCCAGCTTGGCGCCGATCACGGTGCCGTCCCGTCGGCGCCGTGATCGGTCTCGTCGCTCTGGGGCGTCTCGGGGGCGGGGGCCGGGTCGTGCAGCGGCACCTCGTCGATCCCCTCGGCGAGGATCACCGACACGTAGCCCAGGTCGCTCACGTCGTTTGCCAGCTCGACGCTGACCGTGACCGTCGACAGGGTGTCGTCGACGAACACCTCGCTCACCCGGCCTATCGGGATCTCCGGCGGATAGCGGCTCGCTGCCGCGGTGACCACCGCCGAGCCGATCTCGGGCAGCGCCGCGCCCGTCTCGGGGTGGCTGATGCCCTCGCTGATCTGCCACAGATCGCCATCGGCGCGGCCCAGCCCGACCTCGCCGTTGGAGACGATGCGCACCCCGATCGCCACGGACGGGTCGGTGATGAGGCTCACCGTGGCGCCGGCGAGATCGACCCGCTCCACGCGGCCGACCATGCCCCGCCCGGTGACCACCGCCATTCCCGGCTCGATGCCGTGCCGGCGGCCCCGGTCGATGACCACGGTGTGCTCAGAGAAGTTGCCCGGCGCGGCGCTCACCACGGTCGCCGCCACGGTCTCGAAGTCGTCCACATAGGCGATGCCGGTGGCGTCCCGCAGGGCGTCGAAGGCGGCGCGGGCGGCCTCGGCGGAGAGGCTCTCGCCCTCGAGCCGGGCGATCTCAGCCTCGAGCCGCAGGTTCTCGGCCTTGAGGTCGTCGTAGTCGAAGAGGCTGTTCCAGGCGTCCGTGAACGGCGAGGCCAGCGTGGCGAGCAGCTCGGCCGCGGGGTGAACGGCGTCGCGCAGCGCCGACTGGGCGGTCTCGATCGGCCCGAAGCCGCGCAGATCCAGGGTCAGCAGGGTGACGGCAGTGAGCGCCAGCAGGATGAGCCGGCGGCGGGATCGCCCGATGCGCTGGGCGAGCGCCATCGCCGATGCGTCAGTGCTCGCCCGCGCTCAGGGCCAACCCGCGCAACGCCTCGAACTCCTCGATCACCTGGCCCGCGCCGACCACCACCGAGTTGAGCGGCTGCGGCGCCACCCGCACCGAGATGCCGGTGAGGTCCATCAGCCGCTGGTCGATGCCGGTCAGCAGGGCGCCGCCACCTGCGATCACGATGCCGCGTTCCATCACGTCGGCGGCCAGCTCGGGCGGCGTGCGGTCAAGCGTCGACTTGACGGCGTCGCAGATGCTCGACACCGGCTCCTCCAGGTATTCGCGGATCTCCGGCGTGCTGACCCGGATCGTGCGGGGCAGGCCGGTGACGATGTTGCGGCCCCGGATCTCGGCGTGGAGCTCGCGCTCCAGCGGCCAGGCGCTGCCGAGCTGGATCTTGATCTGCTCGGCGGTGCGCTCGCCGAGCGCCAGCGAGTGCTCCTTCTTGGCCCACGCCACGATGGCGTTGTCAAGCTCGTCGCCGCCGACGCGGGTGGTCTGGCTGGCCACCACCCCGCCCAGGGAGATGACGGCCACGTCGGTGGTGCCGCCGCCGATGTCCACGATCATGTTGCCCGCGGGATCCTGCACTCGCAGGCCGACGCCGATGGCCGCGGCCATGGGCTCCTCGATGATGTAGACGGGCTTGCGGGCGCCTGCCAGGGCGGCGGCCTCTTGCACCGCCCGCTTCTCCACGCCGGTGACGCCCGAGGGCACGGCGATGACCATGCGGGGCTTGGCCCAGCGGTGGTTGTGCACCTTGTTGATGAAGTGGCGCAGCATCACCTCGCAGATCTCGAAGTCCGCGATCACGCCGTCCTTGAGCGGGCGGATGACCGAGATGTTGTTGGGGGCGCGGCCGATCATCCGCTTGGCCTCGCTGCCGACGGCGAGGGTCTGGCCGGTGTGGGTGTGGACGGCCACCACCGACGGCTCGTCCAGCAGCACGCCGTCGCCGCGCCCGTAGACCAGCGTGTTGGCCGTGCCCAGGTCGACGGCCATGTCGCGGCCGACAACCGCACCGAACGAGGACAACAACGGGTTAGCGGGCATCAGAGCGCCTCGGGTGCAAGTCGGGCTGCGCAGGCAACGACGTGAGCCGTGTGCTTCGCATCACAGAGATTGTGGCCCGCATCGTAACAGGATTGCAACACCGAGATTCTGTGGCCGCAGGGCGGGGACCGCGGCGGACTGCCCGCAGCGCCGGGCTCGGCGCTCACAGCCCGGGAAAGAAGATGGCGATCTCGCGGGCTGCGGACGCCGCGGAGTCCGAGCCGTGGACCAGGTTCTCGGTGAGATCGGTGGCACAGTCGCCGCGGATCGTGCCCGGCGCGGCATCTGCCGGATTGGTGGCGCCCATCATCTTGCGCACCACCGCAGGCGTGTCGTCGGGACCCTCGACGACGGCCGTCAGGGCCGGGCCTCTGCTCATGAAGGCCACGAGGTCGTCGTAGAACGGCTTGCCGACGTGCTCCGCATAGTGACGGGCAAGGGTCTCGGCGTCGAGGACGCGCAGCTCGGCGGCGACGATCCTCAGGCCCTTGCGCTCGAAGCGCCCGAGCAGCTCCCCCACCAGGCCGCGCTCGACGGAGTCGGGCTTGAAGATCACCAGGGTCCGGTTCATCCGAGGCAGGCTAGCGCCGCGCCCGCGCCCTGAAGCCAGGGCCTTGCCCCGCCGTCAGAGCTCGTCTGCGATCCGGCTTATCGCCCCCACCACGGTGTTGGAGCCAGCGACCACCACCACGTCGTCGCTCTCGGCCACCGACAGCGCATGGTCCAGTGCCGCCTCCACGTCGTGAACCGGCTCGGCTGTGCCGCCCGCGGCCGCAGCCGCCCGAGCCAGCTCCTCGGCGGGCAGGCCCCGTGGAGTCGGCGCCCGCGTGGTCACGATCAGGTGGTGCTTGGGCGCATCGAGGGCCGCGAAGACAGCCGTCGGGTCGCGGCCGTCCTGCATGCCCACGACCAGCACCCGGCGCCCGGCGCCGAAGTCGTCCAGCGCGGCGACCAGCGCCTCCGCCGCGGGCACGTTGTGTGCGGTGTCGAGGATCACCAGCGGCGAGCGGGCCACCACCTCCAGGCGTCCGGGCAGCTCGACCGCGGCGAACGCCTCGACGATCACGTCCGCGGGCAGCGCTGCGTCGAAGAACTCCTCCACGGCCACGACCGCGGTGAGCGCATTGCGACCCTGATGGGCGCCGTGCAGGGCCACGAACACCTCGTCGTGGCAGGCCCTGGGGGTAGCCATGTCGACCAGCCGCCCTCCGACCGCGAGCCTGTTGGCGCCGAGCGAGAAGTCGCTGCCGGCGCGCAGCGTCCGTGCCGGGTCCTGTGCCGCGAAGATGTCGGCGAGGCCCGGGTTGTCCTCGCCGAGCACCAGCGTTGCGCCTCCTTCGATGATCCCGGCCTTCTCCGAGGCGACCTCGCGTTCCCAGCCCGGCCCGCCAAGGCTGTGGTCGAGGCCGACGTTGGTGATCACGGCCACCTCGCCGTGCACCACGTTGGTGGCGTCGTAGCGGCCGAGCATGCCGACCTCCACCACCGCCACGTCGACCCCCTCGCCGGCGAAAACCGACAGGGCCGCCGCGCTGAGCGTCTCGAACCAGGTGGGCGCCACGCAGCCCGAGGCCGCGGCGACCCTGGCGACGCCGGCGATCTCGGCGGCGAAGGTCTCGTCGTCGATGGCGCTGCCTGCGATGCGGATGCGCTCGTTGACCCGCTGCAAGTGCGGGCTGGTGTAGGCGCCGACTCGCAGGCCCATGGCGCCCAGCAGCGCCTCGGCCATCGCCACCACCGAGCCCTTGCCGTTCGTGCCGGTCACGTGCAGCACCGGGTAGCTGAGCTGCGGGTCGCCCATGGCGGCCATGAGCCGCTGCATCGGCGCCAGCGACAGCCCCTCGATCGCGCCGGCACGAGGCATCACCTCGTAGTCGATCAGCGAATCGAGATGGTCAAGCGCCTCTTGGTAACGCATCGCTGCGCTCGGGAGTGCGGGGCTGGTCCGGGCGGCTCGCCTCGGGGCGGCTCAGCTCGCCCGCCGGCCCTCGGCGGTGGTCACGATCTTGGGCAGCTTGTCGGTGAGCACCGACTCGGGGGTGACGATCACCTTGGCCACGTCTGAGCGGCCGGGGATCTCGTACATGGTCTCCAGCAGCGTCTCCTCCAGTATCGCCCGCAGCCCTCGGGCGCCGGTGTTGCGCTTGATGGCCTCATCGGCCACGGCCTCCAGCGCCTTGGGGGTGAAGGACAAGGCGACGCCCTCGAACTCGAAGATCTTGGCGTACTGGCGGGTCAGGGCGTTGCGGGGCTCGGTGAGGATCTCGATCAGGGCCTCGCGTTCGAGGTGGCGCACCGCCCCGACCACCGGCAGGCGGCCGATGAACTCCGGGATCAGGCCGAACTTGACGAGATCCTCGGGCAGCGCCTCTTCGAAGATGGCGCCGAGATCCTTGTCCTCGGGACGGCGGATGTCTGCCCCGAAGCCGACTCCTCGGGTGCCGATGCGGCGCTCCACGATCTTCTCGACGCCTGCGAAGGCGCCGCCGCAGATGAACAGGATGTTGGTGGTGTCGATCTGCAGGAACTCCTGGTGGGGGTGCTTGCGGCCCCCCTGGGGCGGCACCGCGGCGGTGGTGCCCTCCAGGATCTTCAGCAGCGCCTGCTGGACGCCCTCGCCGGACACGTCACGGGTGATCGAGGGGTTCTCCCCCTTGCGGGCCACCTTGTCGATCTCGTCGATGTAGATGATGCCGGTCTCGGCCTTCTTCACGTCGTATTCGGCGGCCTGGATCAGCTTGAGCAGGATGTTCTCCACGTCCTCGCCCACGTAGCCGGCCTCGGTCAAGGCGGTGGCGTCGACGATGGCGAAGGGCACGCTGAGCATGCGGGCCAGGGTCTGGGCCATCAGCGTCTTGCCGCAGCCGGTGGGGCCGATCAGCAGGATGTTGGACTTGGACAGCTCCACGTCGTCGTCGAGCGAGGCGCCGACCTCGATGCGCTTGTAGTGGTTGTAGACGGCCACGGAGAGGATCCGCTTGGCGTTGTGCTGGCCGACCACGTAGTCGTTGAGGAAGTCGAAGATCTCCCGCGGCGAGGGCAGGTCGCCGAGGCCGCTCTCGGAGCGCTCGCTCAGCTCCTCCTCGATGATCTCGGTGCAGAGGTCGATGCACTCGTCGCAGATGTAGACGCCCGGGCCGGCGATCAGCTTCTTGACCTGCTTCTGGGACTTGCTGCAGAACGAGCAGGTGAGAAGCTCTCCCCCCTCTCCGAACTTCGCCACTGCGCTACCCCCTCCCGGCGCTCAGCCTATGGCCGTGATTGTGCCGGCTTTGTCGGCCAGATCCCGGTTTTCGATCACCTCGTCGATGATGCCGTATTCCTGGGCCTCCGCGGCGGTCATCACGAAGTCGCGGTCGGTGTCGGCTGCGATCTTGTCGATTGACTGGCCGGTGTGGGCCGCCAGCACCTCCTCCAGCGACTTCTTCAGGCGGGCCACCTCGGCGGCCACCAGCTCGATGTCCGACGCCTGGCCCGAGGCGCCGGCATAAGGCTGGTGCAAGAGGATGCGGGCATGGGGCAGGGCCAGGCGCTTGCCCTTTGAGCCGGCGGCCAGCAGCACCGCCGCGGCCGAGGCGGCCTGGCCGAAGCAGATGGTGGTGATGTCGGGCTTGATGTAAGACATCGTGTCGTAGATGGCGAACAGCGAGTTGATGTCGCCGCCGGGCGAGTTGATGTAGAGGTTGATGTCCTTGTCGGGGTTCTCGGACTCCAGGTGCAGCAGCTGGGCGCAGATCAGGTTGGCGATGGTGTCGTCGATGGGGGTGCCCAGGAAGATGATGTTCTCCTTGAGCAGCCTGCTGTAGAGGTCGAACGCCCTCTCGCCGCGGTTGGTCTGCTCGACGACGGTGGGCACCAGGTAGTTCCGTGGGTTGATCTGCATCACGCCTTCTCTGCGGGGTCGGGGTCGGCCTGGCCGCCATCAGCCTTGCCGACGGCGGCCTCGGAATCGGGGAAATCGGCCGGGTCTTCGCCGGCCGCGGCGACATCGGCGCCTGCCTCGACGTCTGCAGCAGCGTCGGCCTCGGCGTCTGCCGACGGCATCTTCAGGCTCTCGCGGTCGATCTCGTTGCCGTCGGGGTCGACCAGCTCCACGTGCTCGGCGAGCCACTCGCCGGCTGCCTGCTTGGCGAGACCGGCACGCAGATCCGAGAGCCAGCCTGTCTTGGCGAGACGGGCCTTGAGCTTGTCGAAGCTCTCGCCCTGTTGGGCTGCGAGCTCTGCGAGATGCTCGTCGAGTGCCTGGTCGTCGGGGATCAGGTCTTCCTGTTCGGCCACATAGCGCAGCGCCAGGTCGAACTTCACGTCCTTGGCCGCCTGCGGGCTGACGTCGTCCATCAGCGACTCGCGGGTCCGGGAGGTGTCGGCGAGGAACTCGTCGACGTCGTGGCCCTGGGCCTCCACCCGCTTCAGATGCTGCTCGACGATCTCGGAGGCTCGCTGCTGCACCAGCGTCTCGGGGATCTCGTCGGTGACCAGCTTCACGAGCGCCTCGGCCATGTTCGGCTGCACCATGATGGCGGCGCGCATCACGCAGTCCAAGCGCAGGCGCTCGCTGATGTCGGCGCGGAACTCGGCGACCGTGGCGAACTCGGTGTTGGCGTCGACCCAGGCGTCGTCGATCACCGGCAGCACCGGCGATGCCACCTCGTGGACCTGCACCTCGAAGCTGATCGGCTCGGGCTCGTCCGTGTCGGGATGGTCCGCCACGAACTTCAGCAGGTCGCCTGCCGAGGCGTCTCGAAGGTTCTCGTCGAGCACGCCGTCCATGAAGCCGCTGCCTAGGGCGTAGTCGTAGCTGAGCGTGGTCAGTCCCGGCACTTCCTCGCCGTCGTGAACCGCCAGGATGTCGATGGTGACGTGATCGCCGTCGTCGGCGGGCCGGTCGACCTCGACCAGCTCGGCATGCGCTGCTAGCCGGTTCTGCAGCTCTTCGTTGAACATCTCCTCGCTGGGCTCTGGGCTCGGGATCTGGACCCTGAGGCTGTCGTAGCCCCCGGCGTTGACGGCGGGGCGGGTCTGGACCACGGCATCGAACAGCAGCGGACCCTCATCGGCGCCGCTGACGATCTCGAGTTCGGGCGAGTCGATAACATCGACGTCGTGGGCGATGACCGCCTCGGCGTAATAGTCCGGCAGCGCCGTGCGCAGCGCCTCCTCGCGGCCGATCTCGGGGCCGAGCTGGGCTTCGAGCACCCGCCGCGGGGCCTTGCCGGGACGGAATCCCCGGATCCGGACCTGCTTGGCGATGCGCTTGAAGGCGGCGTCGATCTGCTTGTCGAGGTCTGCCTCGGGAACCTCCACGGACAGCTTGACCCGGTTGTCGCCCACGGCGGAGACGGTGCTCTTCATCGCGGCGCAGCCTAACGGCGAGCGATCACAGGCCCGCCCACACCCGGCAGCGTTTTCGGCACCGCCCCGGCCCACACACGGCCGGGTGGCACGGGTGGCTCTCGGCACAGCGGGCTAGGATTTGCGCACGCGGACGTAGTTCAACGGCCAGAACCTCAGCCTTCCAAGCTGATGATGGGAGTTCGATTCTCCTCGTCCGCTCCGAGCGATGCGCGGCACGACATCGGCAACGCCGAACCGTCATGGGTCGGAGCCGGCTCGGCTGCGGCTCTCGCCTGCTGCGGTTCTGCTGTCGCCAGCGGTCCTGATGTCGGCAAGCGACCGCTCTCGGACCGGCCAGGCACGGTCGTGTCGGTCCGGTTAGCGTGACCGAGCATCATGTCTGCGTGGTTCGGCTCCGACTGGCTCGACCCGCGCAAGTGGACCCGTCGGCTCGCCGGCCCGCTCAACGTGCTGGGCAGCCTCGGCAGTGCAGCAGGCCTCGCCGGCCTGGCCGGGATCGTGGACGGCCCGCTCAACGAGCTGCTGGCTGCCGCCGAGGGCAGGCGCTTTGAGGTCGTGAACGGATCGCTGCCCGTCTCGGGGACCATCGAGGGGTTCGAGATCCAGCACAGCGGCCTGCCGCTCCCCCGCCCCGCAGAGGGCGGCCTCGACCTCTCCGCACGGGTCAGCGTCGCCCTGAGCGCAGTCACGCTGGGCGAGATCGAGTGCCCGCGGGCGGCGCTGGCGGCGCACGGCCTGCGCATGACCGGCGGCGCACGGCCGACGCTGCTCACCGGGCCGCTGGAGATCCACGCCGAGATCGCCGTGTCGAGCCTCGAACGCTGGCTCACAGACGCCCGCATCGAGGTGCTCGAGATCGGCCCCGGCAACCGTGCGCGGGTCCGGCACCGCCGCAGGCGGGTCGGCTTCGAGGCGAGCCTCGTGCCCCAGGCCGCCGATCGCAGCGTGGCCTTCGTGATCGAGAGCCTGCGGGTGCTCAGGCGCCAGGTCCGCCTGCCGAGCGGCTTCGGGCTCGCCGGGCTCGCCGACGCCAGGCTCGCCGAGGGCGTCCGCCTTCAGCGGGTGGCCATCCGAGACCCTCACACCGCCGAGGTGGAGCTGCGCTCGGACTCGCATGCCGTCCCCCTCGATCTCGAGCGGCTGCGCTCCAGCCTGGCCCGGGCCGCCGAGCCTGCGGTGTTCGACATCGCAGCGCCTCAACCCAGCCAGAGCTGAGCGGCCGCAGGCAACACGGACCCCCGAAGCGCTGCCGCTGTCAGCGGTGCCGACGCTGTGAACGATCAAGCAGCGCCGGCACCGTGGTCCGGTTGGACGGGGCAGCCTACCGCCGCGGCACCCCGGAAACCCACCAAACCGCAGGATCCGCAGAGGCCGGCGGCACGGGAGTCCCGAGTCATCCGCCAGACCGCATCATCACCCGGGGGCTAGGCCTGCACCAGGGCGGCCAGCACCCGGCTGGGCGTCAGCGGGAAGGCGTCGATCCACACCCCGGTGGCGTCGTACACCGCCGCCACGACCGCCGGCGCATAGGGGATCATCGGCATCTCCGCCATGCCGCGAGCCCCCCAGGGCCCGCCGGGATCGGCAAGCTCCAGCACCACCGGGTCGACCTCGGCGGGCACGTCGCCGATGCCGGGGATCAGATAGCCGCTCAGGCGGGGGTTGGCGATCCGCCCGTCGGACACCCGCAGATCCTCGCTCATCACATAGCCGTGGCCCTGGGCGACCGCGCCGTGGATCTGGCCGACCACCAGCTCGGGGTTGACGGCGCGCCCCACGTCGTGAGCCGAGACCACCCGGTCCACCACCACCTGGCCGGTCTCCGTGTCGACGGTCACGTCCACCGCCTGGGCCACGTATCCGTAGGCGAAGTTGGGCCGGCCTGCGCCGGTCGTGGGATCGAGCGCCTCGGTGGGCGGCGGCACGAAGCGGAAGCTGCCCTCGGCGGGCCGCTCGCCGTCGAGCCAGGCCTTGTCGGCCTCCTCGGCCGCGCCGCCGATGGCGTTGCCTGCCATCCAGGTGAGCCGCGACGCCGAGGCCGATCCAGAGTCCCCGGAGGTTGCGGTGTCCGAGAAATGGCAGCGCACGGCCTCGACCGGCAGGCCCAGCGCCTCCGCTGCCATCTGGGCGAACACGGTGTGGGCGCCCTGGCCGACCTCCGCGCCGGCATGGAACAGCTCGGCGCTGCCGGGGCGCTCGTCGCCCGGGTCGCCGTGCAGCACGATGCGGGCCTCGCAACGCTCCGGGAAGCCGAACGAGAAGCCCACGTTCTTGAAGGCGCAGGCGAAGCCGCGGCCTGCCCGCAAAGGCCGAGCCGTGTCCCCATGCCCCGACGACGCCGACGCGCTGCCAACCGAGGCATCGGTGCCGTTGACCGCGACCGGGGCGGTTGGCACGGGCGGCGGCAGCGAGCGGAACGAGCTGAACGCCACCGGGCTCGGCGACCCGCCGGCACGCTGCGCGCAGGCATCGACCACCTCGGCCAGAGTCACCGGCGCGGGCAGGTACGTCTGGGTGATGCCGGCCTTGCGGTCGTCGAGCAGGTTGCGGCGGCGCATCTCCACCGGGTCGATGCCCAGCGCCGCGGCGAGCTTGTTCATCTGGCTCTCGGCCACGAAGGCGGCCTGGGGAGCGCCGAAGCCCCGGAAGGCGCCGCCGGGCACGGTGTTGGTGTAGACGACCCGGCTGTCGATGCGTGCGTTGGGCACGAAATACGGCCCGGCCTGACCGAGATGGCAGTTCCCGATCACCTTGTTGGACGTGTAGTTGTAGGCGCCCGCATCGAGGGTGGCGGAGCTCTCGACTGCGACCAGCAGGCCAGAGGCGTCGGCCCCCCAGCGGGCCCGGATGCGGCCCCGGTGGCGCTTGTGGTGCCCGACGATCGACTCCTCGCGTGACCACACCGCGGCCACGGGACGGCTGACGCCCTGCTCGCGGAGCTTGCGGGCTGCCAGTGCGAGCACGATCTGCAGCGACATGTCCTCGCGGCCGCCGAAAGCGCCGCCGATGGCCGGGTAGATCACCCGCACTTCATCCTCAGGCAGGTCCAGGGCATGTGCGATCTGCCGGCGGTCCTCGTGGGTCCACTGCCCGGCGACCTCCACGGTCACACGGCCGGCGTCGTCGACATAGGCCAGGGCTGCCTCGGGCTGCAGGTAGGCGTGCTCCTGATGGGGCAGCTCGTAGACGGCCTCGACCGTCGCCGCGGCCGCTGCCCAGCCGGCGGCCATGTCGCCCTTGCGGATGCGCAGCGAGTAGTAGGCGTTGCCCTGGAGCCCGTTCTCGGGGTGGATCAGCGCAGCGTCGGCCGCCAGCGCCGCGTCGATGTCGCTGATCACCGCCAGCTCCTCCCAGTCTGCGCGGATCAGCTCGGCGGCGTCGTCAGCGTGGCGGGGCGTGTCGGCCACGACCACGGCGAGGTGGTCGGCCTCCCAGCGGCTCACGTCGCTCGCGACAGCGCTGCGCGGGCACTGCGACACGCCGACGAGCACCGGCTGGTCGAACATGGTGAGCCCGTACTCGTTGACGGCCACGTCTTCTGCGGTGAGCACCGCATGAACGCCGGGCGCGCTGCGAGCCGCGCTGACGTCGAGGGCGAGCAGGCGGGCGTGGGGCTGGTCGGTGAACACGACCTTTGCCCACACGGCGTCTGCGCCGATGCGGTCGGCTGGGAACGCAGCGGCGCCGCTCACCTTGGCCGGCGCATCCGAGCGCGGAATCGAGGCGCCGACGCTCACGATGCCTGGCCTCTTGCTCGCCCTGCGGGCTGCGCCTGTTGCTGTCCGGCCTGTTCCGCTTGCTGCGCGGCGGCTGCAGCGGCGCGCACTGCCCGCATGATCGAGTCGTATCCGGTGCAGCGGCACAGGTTCCCCGCCAGCGCCTCGCGGATCTGCTCGGCGGACGGCTCGGGCTGCTCGTCGAGCAAAGCCGTGGCGGCCATCACGAAGCCCGGGGTGCAGAACCCGCACTGCACTGCGCCGGCATCCACGAACGCCTGCTGGACACCGCTCAGGCCGGACCCGTCTGCGAGGCCCTCCACGGTGAGCACCTCTGCGCCGGCCATGCGCGGCGCGGCCACGATGCACGAGAGCACGGCGCTGCCGTCGCAGATGACGGTGCAGGCGCCGCACTCGCCCTCGGCGCAGCCCTCCTTCACGCCGAGCGTGCCCGCATGGTCGCGCAGCCACTCCAGCAGCGTGCTGTCGGCGTCTCTGGGGCCGCTGCAGGCCGTGCCGTTGACGGTCATCGACATCATCGAGGCAACAGAGCCGGCAGAGACAGCCGAGCCGCCGTAGCCGGCATGCCGGGCGGTCAGGGGGCCGGCGGCGGGCGCCTGGGCAGCGGTGGCCAGGGTGGGCGGGTCGTCGGGCCAGGCTTCGAGCTGTCGGCCGTCGCGCAGGCACACCAGCACCCGGCGGACCATGGCCGCCAGCACCGCCTTGCGGTACGCCGCGGTGGCGCGCAGGTCGTCGATGGGCGCCGAGACGACGGACAGCGCGGCCGCTGTCAGCGCAATGACCACATCGTCGAGCTCCCGGTCGACGACCAGCTCGTCGAGATCGTCGAAGACGACCACGGTCTCCGCGATGCTGCCCACCGCTATCACCAGGTCGTCGACCACGCCGGCGCGCCTGCGCAGGCGGGCCGCCAGATGGACCACCGAGATGGCCTGGGCGCGACGCAGCCCGCTCTTGGCGAACATCGCCGTCTCGTCGTCTCGCAGGCGTCGCACGCCCAGGCGGCTCACCAGCTCGCCGGGCCGCAGGTCGACGCTGCGATAGCCGGTCGTGAACTCAGCCAGCGGCACCGTCCTGCGCCCGCTCGCGGAGACGATCTCCACCACCGTGTCGAGCACCGACAGCGCCGACAGGGTGTCGTTGGCCGGGCTGGCGGTGACCACGTTTCCGACCACGGTGGCCGTGTTGCGAAGCTGCGCCGCCCCGACCTCCAGGCAGGCCTGCGCCAGCGGGGTGAGCGCCGTGCGGCACAGCGCCGAGCGCACCACCTGCGCATGGGTCACGGCGCTGCCGATCCAGACCATGGAGCCCTCGGCGACGATCTCCGACGCGCCGGGGATCTGCGAGACGTCGACCAGGGTGTCGACCCCCGGCCGGTCGCCGCGCTCGAGCTCCAGCAGCAGGTCGGAGCCGCCTGCGATCACCCGCGCCCTCGGGCCAAGCTCGTCGAGCAGCCGGCACGCCTCGGCGTGCGAGGAGGCCACGTGATAGGCGGCGATGCGCTTGCGGCGCCGCTGCACCTCGTGAATCACGTGCTCGACCTCCTCGACAGGGCATCAGGGGCATCCGGCCCGGCTGCCAGGGCGCCCAGATGAGCGGCTCTGGCCGGCCCATCCTAGGTCTGCGCCGTGTGTGCGTTCTGTGGGTTTGCGCGCGGCAGCGGCGCCACGGCGGCTCGTGGCCTACGCTGGCCGGCAGCGATCCCGGATCGGCCGCGGATCCCCGAGCGAACGGCGCTCGCCATGTCCTTTGTCACCCAACCCGGCGAGGGGGCCCCGCAGGCGCCGGAGCTGGCGGTGGACCGCTGGCTCAACGCCTCCGAGCCGATCACGCTGGCCGAACTGCGAGGCCAGGTGGTGGTGATCGAGGCCTTCCAGATGCTGTGCCCGGGATGTGTGAGCCAGGGGCTCCCCCAGGCGCTTCGCATCGCCCGCAGCTTCGGCTCGGAGCTGACGGTGCTCGGCCTGCACACCGTGTTCGAGCATCACGAGGCGATGACGCCGGTGTCGCTGGAGGCATTCCTGTTCGAGTACCGCATCGGCTTCCCGGTGGCAGTCGACCGCCACGAGCCCGACAACCCGACGCCGGTGACCATGCAGCGTTTCGGGCTGCGCGGCACGCCCAGCCTGATCACCATCGACCGGGCCGGGCGCATCCGCTCGCACAGCTTCGGCCACGTCGACGACCTGGCCCTGGGCGCGCACCTGGCGAGGCTCATCGACGAGGCGCCCGAAGCCGCCAGCGGCACGGACCCGTAGCCGCCAGGCGCTGCTGCCCGGGGTGCTGAGATGACGCTGCCGGGCGCGCTGATGTGGATGGCGCTGCTTTGCGCCGCGGCGGCTCTGGTCACCGCAGGCCGCGGCCGTGCGCCCCGCCTGCTGCTCGGCGCAGCCGCGCTGGGCTGGTGGGCGGCCGTGGCGGTCCTCGGCGAGGCCCTGGTCAGCCGTCGCTGGGAGTACGCCTATGTGGCCGGCCATGCCCGCTCGGGCATCTCGGGCGCCGAGCGCCTCGCCGGGCTCTGGGCCGGCCCCGAGGGGTCGCTGCTGTTGTGGACGGCGCTGGTCGCCACGGTCGCCTGGCTGGCGGTGCGCCGAGACGGGCCGGGCTCGTCGAGCGCCTGGACCGCTCGGCTGGGCGCGGGCTTCGCCGGGGCCTACGGCATCGCCGCGCTCACCCAGGCTTATCCGTTCGAGCGCCCCGGCATCCCTGCGGTCGACGGCCTGGGCCTGCAGCCGGTGCTGGAGCACCCGGCCATGCTGTGGCACCCGCCGCTGCTGTACGCGGGCCTGGTGGGGCTGCTGCTGCCGGCGTTCACCAGCGCCGGCGCTGCGCCTGCGAGGCGCGACCCGAGGCCCTCGGCGGCCTCGATCGCCCTGCCGCTGGCCCTGCTGGCCGGCGGCCTGGTGACGGGCGCCCGCTGGGCCTACGCCGAGGTCGGCTGGGGCGGCTACTGGGCCTGGGACCCGATCGAGACCTCGGGGCTGGTGGCCTTGTTGGCAGGCGCCGCGGCGCTGCACCGCGGCATCCGCCACCCGATCGCATGGGTGCTGCCGGGGGTGGCCGCGATCTGGGCCACCACGCTCACCAGGGTCGGCCTGGTGAACTCGGTACACGCCTTCGCTGACAGGCCCGGGCTGCGCACGGCGCTGCTGGTCACGGCCGTGGCCGGGTCTGCCGCGCTGATCGGCTGCGCGCTGTGGCCCACCCGGCCGGCCACCGCCACTGCGTCCTCAGACCCGGTCCGGTCTGCCGCCGCCGCTGCGTCCCCAGAGCGAGCCCCAACCGCCGGTCTGTCAGCCGGCCAGTCGACAGGCCTCGCTCGCGGGCGGGCCGCAGCCACTGCGGTCCTGCTGGGCCTGGGGGTGGTCGCGGCGCTGGGCACCTACCGGCCGCTGCTGGAGGCTGGGATCGGCGGCGACCGCCTGGCGGTGACCGGCCGCTACTTCTCAGTGACCGCCTGGCCTCTGGTGATGGCCGGCCTGGCGCTGCTGATCCGCATCGAGGCGATACGGCGCCGGCCGGTGCTCACCTCGGCGGCGGCCTGTGCGGGCGCGGTCGTGGCCATGCTGATCGTGCCCGCCGAGGCGGGGGCTTTCGGCCTGCTGCTGGCCGCCGGCAGCGGCGCCGTGATCGTGCTGACGCTGGGCCGCTACCGCCCGGACTGGTCGCGCAGCGCGGCCCACGTGGGCTGCTGCGTGCTGCTCATCGGCGTCGCCTCCACGTTCGCCACGCAGCGCGCCGGCTTCGCCGTCGACGCAGGCGAGACCGTCGAGGTCGCCGGCATGCAGATCCGCCACGAGGGCGTAGTGCTCCAGGAGGGCGAGATCCCGACGGTGACGGCCACGGCGGTCGTGGACGGCGCGGTCATGCGGCCCGCCTTGCGCTCGTTCCCACTGCGAGGCACGTCCACCACCGAGATCGCCCACCGCATCGACGGCCTCGACGAGGTGCAGCTGATCCTGGTCGACGCCGACTCCGAGACCGCCTCCTACCGGCTCAACCGGGTGCCGGGGGTGATGCTGGTCTGGCTGGGCGGCGCCATGGTGCCGCTCGCTCTGCTGGCTCACTGCCTGGCTCACTGCCTGCGGCGCTTGCGCTCCAGCAGCCGGTCCACCGTCGAGCCGCCGTCGTCGGGGCTCGGGGCTGCGGCGTCGGGTGGCTCGGGCTGAGCCGCAGCGCCGGCATCGGCGCTCTCGGCATCTGAACGCGGCCGGGAAGCACCCGCCACGAGCGGCTCGCCGCCATCCGGAGCCGCCCGCCGGGGCCGCAGGCGGTCGGGGTCGGTCATCTTGGGCAGACGACGCCGCAGCTCAGCCACCGTCGAGGCCGCGGTGGCCGTGCCGACGGCGAGCAGGCCGCGCCGCCAGGCCAGGCGGCTGAGCGCCACCGCCGCCAGCCAGCCGAGCGCCGCCAGCACCAGCAGAGGCGCCACCAGATCGAAGCGGCGGCTGCCCGCGGCGGTGCCGGCGGCGTCGAACACCGCCTCGGGGGCCACGTTTAGGCGTCCGCCGGTGGCCGCTGCCAGCGCCGCCAGACGACGCTCGTCGACCGGGCGGGCCTCGTACTCGGCGGGATAGGAGCGAGACGCCAGGCCGGTGCCGGCCCACACGGGCTCGCCCGAGGCGCTGACGGTGGCCCCGACCGCGTAGGTGCCCGCCGCCTCGGCCGGCAGCGAAGCGGCGAACGTGGTGCCGTCGATGCGCTCGAGCTGAACTTCCGTCGAGGCGCCGTCGGGGCCTGCCACGCGGGCGACGGCGTCGCTGTCGAGCGGCCAGTCGTCGCTGCCTTCCAGGCGGATCTGAAGCTGCGAGCCCTCCACGCGGGTCGTCACCACGCCGCCGTCGCCGACCACCGGGAAACTGTCGCGCACCACCCGGCTCCAGAACTCCGGGGCGCCGTCCCAGGCCGCCCACGTCGCGGCCCAGCGCTCGCCGGCGTCGCTGGTCCAAGCGGCGACCTTGCCCAGGCCGGCCTGCCAAGAAGCCAGCAGCGGATCCTGGTCCTCGCCGATGCGCAGGTGCACCCTGGCCGTGGCCTTGGCCGTGGTGGCGATGTAGCCGTTGAGCAGCGGCGCCTCGTCCAGACCGGCCACGACCGGCGCGTTGGAGGTGACCAGCGGCCAGAACTCGCCTTCGTTGACGAAGTCCCGCGAGGCCAGCACGGCCTCCTGCACGATCAGGTCGGGCACCTCGTCGAGGTTGCGGCCCGGGTAGAAGCGCCCGCCGCCCGCCTCGGCGATGGGCCGCAGATCCTCGGCGGCTCCCTCGCCGGTGGCCACCACCGACACGGTGATGCCCTCGGCGGCCAGATCGGCGGCCTGCTCGGCGGCACGGGCCAGATGCGCCGGCTCGGTGAAGCCGTCGCTGAAGAAGATGATGTGCTTGAGGCTGGCGTTGGATTCCCGCAGGGCGTCCGCGGCGGTCAGCAGGCCGGTGTCGATGAACGTCGGGCCGGCCGGCGCGATGGCGTCGAGCGCCTCGTCGACCAGACCCTGGGGCGGCGACGCCTGCAGGTCGAGCAGCCATTCGTCGTCGGAGTCCATCGACAGCACCCCCACCTCGTCGGTGGCGGCCAAAGTGGAGATCACCCGTGCCGTGGCGTTGCGGGCGATCGAGGTCTTGGCGACGCCGCCGCCGATCCTGTTGCCCCCGCCGAGGCCGTTGCGGCCCTCTTCGTCGCAGTGGCAGGCATCCATGGAGCCGCTGGTGTCGATGGCGAGAACCTCGGCGACGGTCTGGCGGCGCAGCGGGTCGGTGATCTCGCTGATGACCGGCAGCAGTTCCTCCAGAGCGCTCTCGCGGTAGCCGCCGAGGGCATAGGAGCTGGTCCCGCCCAGCACCACCAGTCCCCCGCCGAGGTCGCGCACGGCCGCGCTCAGGTCGCCGATCTGGTGCTCGGAGAGGTCGCGGCGGTCCACGTCGAGCAGCACGATCGACGAATAGCGCGACAGCTCGTCGAGCGCGGGCAGCCGGTCGGGACGGGTGCGGTCGGTATCGAGGCCCACCGAGGCGAGGGCCGCGGCCAGATGGTCGCCGATGCCGTCGACGGACTCGACCAGCAGCACCCGCTGGGCGCCGACGACGGGCACCGCCGCGAAGCCGAAGTCGTTCTCGCCCACCCGGTCGCCCGGCGAGCTCACCTCCACCCGGTAGCGCAGCACCGCCTCGTTGGGCGCCTCGTCGGTGAAGGTCACGGTGTTGGCGCCGGCGGCCAGCTCGACCTGCCGGGTCGACAGCCGCTGGTCGCCGCGCCACAGGCTCAGCTCGGCGGGGCCTGCGACCGGGGCCTGCACGGTGGCTGTGATCTCCACGAGGTCTCCCGCGGCGACCGACGAAGGGGCCTGCACCGCCAGCACCGACACGTCGTCGCCTGCAAGCGGGCGGATCACCAGCGCATCGACTGGCACCGAGTCGTCGGCCAGCCGCTGGGCCTCGTCGTCGGCGTCGCCGTCGGTGGCGCGGCCGTCGCTGATCATCACCAGGCGGCCGCGAGCGTCCGGCGGCAGGGCGGCCGCGCCGAGTCGCAGCGCGGCGGCGATGTCGGTCGCGGTGCGGTCGACGTTGACGGTGATGCCCGCAAAGGCCGGATCGGCGCGCACCAGGTTCTCGAGGCGGGCGTCGCTGCCGAACACGACCACCCCCGCACGGGATCCCTGGGGCTGTTCGGCCAGCGCCTGGCGCACGAAAGCCACGGCCTCGGCCCGGCCGTCGCCGCCCATCGAGTCGCTGGCGTCGATCACGAAGACCACGCCGAGCCGGTCGGTGGCGAGGCTGAGCGAAGGGGCCAACAGCACCGCCGCCAGCGCCGCGCAGACCGCCACCCGCAGGCCCCCGGCGAGCCGCCACTGGCGTCGCCCGACGCCGCGGCGCCTGCGCGCCAGCAGCCATTCGGCACCGATCAGCGCCAGCAGCGCCAACACCAGCGGCCACAGCCACGGCTCTGCCCCCAGGCGGGTCTCGGCGCCGGGGGCGCCCTCGAATGCCTCGGCGAAAGGCAGGTCCGGCAGCGGGGCTATCGACGACTCGGCATGCGAGGCGTTGACCCCGACCGTGAGCGGGGGCCGTCCGGGCTGGGAGACCCGCCAGAAGCCGATGCGGTCGGCTCGCACCGATCCCGACGCCGGGGCCACCGACGCCGAGGTGCCCAGAGGCGAGGTCACGGTCGCCTCCAGCCGAGGGTCGATCGGCAGCGCCTCGCCCACCTCGATGCGCGCCGGCGGTATGGTGGCGCCTGCCAGATCCTGGATCGCCCGGTCCATCAGCAGCGGGAAGGCGACCTGCAGCGGCAGCGTGGTGCGGTCCAGCGGCGCCGCGAAATAGACCATGTCGCCTTCGCTGCCGAGCACCAGCAGCGGCGCGTCCTCGGCGCCGAGCAGCACCTCGTCGACCGGCGACGGCGCCAGGCGCTGCGCGTCGGCGAAGAACACGTCGCTGAAGTCGAGGTCGGCCAGCAGCGGCTCGGCTGCGCGCACCAGCGTCAGCGCCGGCGAGCCGACCGCGCCGACCACGCCCACCGTGCGCGCGCCGCCGGGCACGGCGATCGCCAGCAGCGGCTCGCTCAGCTCCGCAGGCACCGCCACCCGGTCGGCCACCACCACGTCGATCCCGGCGGGAACCGGCTCGCTGAGATCGGCTGCCCGCACGATCTCGAGGCCTTCGATGGCGCTCAGCGCGGCGTCCAGGAACACGTTGTCCGGGCCTGCCCACAGCACCTGCAACGACGGCCGGCGGGCCACGGTCGCCACCGCCCGGTTGTCCAGCGCCAGGGCGTCCTCGCCTTCCAGGAAGGCCTCGATCAGCTCCCCGCTGCGCACCGGCACCGAGAGGTTGGCCACGTCGCCTGCGGCCAGCTCGACTTCGCGCACCGCTGCGGTGATCCCGTCCACGTCGATGCGCACCGTCTGGGTGCTGGGCGGCCCGCCGTGGTGGGTGACCGCCAGATGCACGACCATCCCGGAGTCCGCGGGGGCCACGCTGATGCGCGTCAGCGCCCGGTTGGCCGACGACGAGCCGACCCGCTCGTAGCGGGTGCCGGTGGGAGCGGCGCGCAGGTCGGCCGCGCTGACCCCGCCGTCGGACACGAACACCGTCGACGTGGTGCCCTCGCCGGTGTCGAGCCCCGATGCCAGGGCGAACGCCCCGGCGGCGTCGCCGCTGCCCGGCGAGGCCGTGATCCTCTCCAGGGCCGCGGCGAAGTCGTCGCGGTCGGTGGAGTGGGTGAGCAGGGCCCTGGCGTCTTGCCCGGCGCTCACGATGCTGGCCCGGCCGCCCGCGGGTATGCGGTCCCGGAGCTGCAAGGCGCGCTGTGTGGCCTCGTCGAGGCGGGTCGGCGAGCCGTCGGTTGCCTGCATCGACCCCGACGCGTCGATCACGAAGACGGTGTGGTCGGCCACGGGCGTGTCGGTGAGACGGACCGGCTCGGCGAGCAGCACGGCCAGGCCCAGAGCCACCAGGAGCTGCGCCGCCAGCAGCCAGCTCGGGATCAGCCGCTGCCAGGGACGCGCCGCGGACACCGGGCGGGCCACCCGCCGCCACAGCAACACCGCCGACACCGCTGCCTGGATGCGTCGCGGCCGCAGCACGTGCAGCAACAGGATGGGCACGGCCGTCAGTGCCCACCAGAGGCCCGCGGGGTTGGCCAGCCCCCAGCCTGCGAAGCTCATCTCAGCACCTGCGCGTTGCCGGCCCCCCGGCGCAGGGTCACCGCAGCACCTCGGCGTCGCGGGCGCGTTGCAAGAGCATGGTCTCGACCGGCTCGCTGCTGAGCACCCGCACATAGGCGCCGCCGCGGCTGCGGACCCTGGCGGCCACGTCGTCGGCCCAGGCGGCAGCGGCCTTGCGGTAGTCGGCCAGCGCCGCGGCGTCCAGCGACACCTCGACTCGCTCGGAGGTCTCGGCGTCTACCAGCTCGAGGTCGCCTTCCAGGTCGGGGTCGAGATCGCCGGGGTGCAGCAGGTGTACCACGGCCAGCTCGGCGCCTCGGGCGGGCAGCCTGCGCAGCCCGTCGTCGGCATCCGCGGCCAGCAGGTCCGAGATCACCGCCACCAGGCCTGCGTTGCCGCTCTGGGTCAACAGCCGGTCCGCGGCGTTGCTCAGGCGGGTCTCGCCTGCCGCCTCCAGGCCCCCGAGATGCTCGAACATCTCCGCCGCAGCGCCGCGGCCTCGGAAGCGCCGCGCAGGCCCGACGGGCGGGAACTCGCTGATCACCACTTCGTCACGGCGGGTCAGCGCCACGAAGCCCAGCGCCGCGGCCAGCTCCTTGGCCCGCTGCAGCTTCTCGCCGGCCATCGAGGCCGACACGTCCACCAGCAGGCGCAGCGTGAGGTCGTCCTCGGCGTCATAGAGCTTCAGCAGCAGCTTGTCGAGGCGGGCCAGCGCGGCGGTGTCGAGGCGCCGCAGGTCGTCGCCGGGGTAGTAGTCGCGGAAGTCCGCGAAGTCCAGCGACGGGCCGTGGCGCGGCGAGCGGTGCTCGCCCATCAGGGTGCCGGTCAGCCTGCGGCGGTTGACGAGCTGCAGGCGCTCGAGCTGCGCCAGGAAACCCGGCGAGAGCAGCGCCGCCGGGCCGTCTTCGCTCACCGCAGGCTGCCCTCCCCCATCGGCAGGGCCTCCCCCTTTGGCAGGGCCGGGCTCACCGGCGGAGGCCCGGCCGGCTCACGGCGCCCCCCGGATCCCCGAGGGGGGCTCGGGCACCGCTTCGAGCACGGCGCTGACGATGGCATCGGTGCCGGTGCCGTCCGCTGTGGCCTGATAGCCGACCACCAGGCGGTGGCGCAGCGCGGAGGCCGCCACGGCCCGCACGTCGGACACCGCCACCGACGGGCGGGCGTCCATCAGCGCACGCGCCTTGCCGGTGAGGATCATCGCCTGCACGCCCCGGGGAGAGGCACCGAAGCGCACGTAGCGCGCCACGATCGCAGGCGCCGTCTCGCTGTCGGGGTGGGTGGCGCGCACCAGGTCCACCGCGTGGCGCACCACGAAGTCCGGCACCGGCACCTCGCGGGTCAGCGCCACGATCTGCTGCAGCGTCGTTGCGTCGCAACGCGGCTCGGGCACCGGCACGCTCGGCGAGGTGGTGCGCTCGACGATGGTCACAAGCTCGTCCGCGCTGGGGAACGGCACGTGCACCTTGAGCATGAAGCGGTCGAGCTGGGCCTCGGGCAGCGGGTAGGTGCCCTCCATCTCCAGCGGGTTCTGGGTGGCCATCACCATGAACGGCCTGGGCAGCGGGCGGGTCTCGCCGCCGACGGTCACGGCCCGCTCCTGCATGGCCTCCAGCATCGCCGACTGGGTCTTGGGCGTGGCCCGGTTGACCTCGTCCGCGAGCACCAGGTTGGCGGTGATCGGCCCCTCCCGGAAGCGCAGCTCGCGTTCGCCGGTCGGGCTCTGGTGCAGCACCTGGGTGCCCACGATGTCCGCCGGCATCAGGTCGGGCGTGAACTGGATGCGCGACCACGGCAGGTCCAGCGACTCGGCCAGGGTCTTGAGCAGCATCGTCTTGCCGAGCCCCGGCACGCCCTCCAGCAGCACGTGGCCCTCGGCGAGCAGGCAAAGGATCACCTCGTCCACGAGGGCGCGCTGGCCGACGATGACCTTGCCGATCTCGTCGACCACCCCCTCGACGGTCTCGGCGCATTCTTCTGGTGTCATCTGCGTTGGCTCCTTTGCCGGTGGCTGCTTTGGCCGTGTTGTCTGGTCGGCGTTGTCTGGTCGGCTGGCTTGGTTGTCTGGTCGGCCGGCTTGCCGGCGGTCGTCTACGAGTTGCTTGCCAGGATGTCGAAGTAGCTTCCCACCAGGGCCTGGCGGCTCGGCGGCAGTGGCGACTTGGAGAGCGCCGACACGGCGCGCTCGGAGTACTCGGCCACGAGATCCGACACCGGCACCTGGGCGAGCCCCGCGGTGGTGGGCCCGTCGGCTTCGCCGATCACCTCGCCCGCGTTGCCGGTTGACTGCCCGCCGAGGTTGACGTCCTCGCCGTCGGCCACGGACTCGGGGTCGACGATCGTCGGCGGCTCCATCTCCACACGGCCCTGGTCGATCCCGCCCGGAGTGCCGACGCCTCCCTGGCTCTGGCCGCCCAATGACGCATCGGCGCCGGCGACCTGACCCGAAGCAGCCCCGGCCTGCTGGCCTCCGCCCTGACCGGCCCCTGGACCCTGGCCCTGGCCGGACCCCTGGCCCTGACCCTGACCCTGGCCGGACCCCTGGCCGGACCCCTGGCCCTCACCTTGGCCCTGGCCGGACCCCTGAGACTGGGCCGATCCCTGCGACTGGCCGACGTTGGCGAGGCGGCTCTGCGACGAGCCGAGCGCCGAGGCGGCGGCGTCGGATGCGAGCTGGGCGCTGACCGCGCCGGACATGGCCTGCTGTGCCGCCGCGGCCTGCGACAAAGCCTCGGCCGCCCCCTGCTGGTCGCCGGCGGCGAGACTCGCCGCAGCGCTGTTCAGAGCCGCTGCCAGCGCCGGGTTGCCGGCCGCCTGGGTGGCCGCCAGCGACTCCAGGCGCTCTGCCAGGTCTGCTTGGGCGCCCTCGTCGAGCTCGTCCAGCGACTCGGCCGTCTCGGACAGCTGTTCCGCCGCCGAGCCCGAGGCCTCCCCCAGCGGACGCGCCTGAAGCGAGCGCTGCAGGCCCTCCGCCGCGGCCTGGCGGGCAGCGAAGTCCGCCGGCCGTGCCGCCGAGAGCTCGTCGAGGGCCTGCTGCAGCGCCTCCCGTGCATCGGCGAGGCTGGTGGCGCTGCGCAGCTCGTCCGCCGCGGCCCGCAGCGCCTCGGCCGCGGAGTCCCCAGGCGTCTCGGCCTCGGCGTCGGTGGGCGCCAAGTCCTCGGCGATGGCTTCCAGCAGGTCGGCCTCGGCGTCGAGCTGCTGGGCCAGCAGCTCGCGCTCGGCGCGGCGCTCGTCCTGGGGATTGGGGCCGACCGCCAGCACCACAGCGACCAGGGCGATCACCGCGGCGACCGCCCAGCGGCGGCCGTAGGGGCGAAGCGGCGCCGCCTCGGCAGGCGAGGCGCTCGACGCCAGGGCCTCGGCCCGCTCGGCGACCCGCGAGCCGAACGGCCCCTCGAGGCCGCGGAAGCAAACCGCCGCCCCGAAGCCGTCCGCGGTGCGCAGGCCGCGATCGGCAGCGCGGGCCACCGCGGGCGCCTTCAGCGGCTGAATCAGCGCCCAGATCGCCACCGCAAGCGTCACGGCCGCGGTCAGCCACAGTGCCGCCGGATCGGGCCACCACCAGGCCACCGCCCAGCCCAGCGCCGCCAGCAGCAGCGCCGCCGCTGCCACGAAAGGCGCCAGCAGGCTCAGCATCGCCCATGCCCAGACCAGGCGCAGCCGCCGTGCCATGGCGGCCATGAAGGCGCTGAGGTTCATCGGCTAGCTGCTCAACTCCGCGCTGGGGGCTCGCAGCCGGCGTATTCCGGCCCAGGCGAACAGCGCTGCGATCACCGCCAGCGAGCCGAGCGACCAGAGCCACACCGGAAGGCCCAGCCAGCCGCTGACTGCCTCTTCGGGCGCTCCGCCTCCGAAGTCGTCCACGAAGAAGAGGCCTTCAACAGCGAAGCCCCGAGGCCGCGCCTGTGTGAAGTTGTCCTTGAGCGCGCCGAGCGGCCCGTCGTCGTAGTCCTCGCCTTGCCGCCGATGTCGCTGAGAGCAGCGAACGGGTTGGGATACAGCGTCGCCGGAAGCGGCTTTGCCTCGTCGAACCCCCTGGCGCCGTCGATGAGCGCAGTGAACCAGGCGATCAGCGCTGTGCCCAGGGTCAGCGCCAGCATCGTCCCGTAAGCCGCAAGCGTCGCCGTTGTGGCCCGCCTGAAGATCGCAGAACAGCCCACGCTGATCACCGCGATCAGCAGTCCCACTGCCAGCAGGCACAGCAGCGAGGCGATCACGTCGGCCAGCGAGACGCCGCCGAGCAGGAAAGGGACGGTCATCACCGGAACCGATGCCGCCACCAGCAGCAGCACGAACCCGCTGGATGCCAGCACCATGCCGACGAAGATGCCGGTGGGCCTCATCAGGGTGATCTGCAGCGGCATCAGCGTCTGACGGTCTCGCTCGCCGGCGATCGCGCCTGAGCTGACGCCGGGGATCAAGAACAGCAGGACCGTCAGCTCGACCGCCAGGACCCACTCGAAAGTGATCTGCCCGACCTGGGTCGCCAGGGACTGAAGCGGACTGCTGAAGCCGGGCTGGGAGGACTCGCCGCTGTAGGCCAGCCACAGCACCAGCGTCAAGAACGCCAGAGCCGTGAAGATCATCCACATCGAGCGCATCGACCTGCTGCGCTGGCGCAGCTCGCGGTCCAACACCGGGTTGAAGGTGCGCAGCCGTTCGCGGATGCCGCCCGCTGCAAGAGCACCCGCGCCGGCCGCGTCGCTCGGCCGGTCGTTCACTGGACGATCCCCTCGGTGATCTGCAGGAACATCTCCTCCAGGCCGTGCTGTTCGAGGGTGAACTCGGCCACCTCCATGCCCTCGTCCACCAGGCGGCGCAGC
The DNA here is from genome assembly GCA_965214285.1 of Acidimicrobiales bacterium. Taxonomy (GTDB): domain Bacteria; phylum Actinomycetota; class Acidimicrobiia; order Acidimicrobiales; family Aldehydirespiratoraceae. The sequence continues at coordinate 1,632,684 of OZ243946.1, read as the reverse complement.
AGTGCCGCCTGCTCGGACTCGTCGGCCACCGGGTACTGGGCCGTCTCGCCGCCCACGAAGCGCACCGTGACCCGCCTGGCGGTGCCGAGCCGCTCCAGGATGGCGTTCGGCTCGCCCGCGGCCAGCAGCCTGCCCGCCTCGATCACGGCGATGTCGGTGCACATCTGCTGCAGCTCGGCGAGGATGTGCGAGCTCACCAGGATGGTCTTGCCCATGCGCTGCAGCTCGCCGAGCAGCTCGCGGAACTCGATGCGGGCACGCGGGTCGAGGCCCGAGGCGGGCTCGTCGAGGATCAGCAGATCCGGGTCGTGCACCAGGCAGCGGGCCAGCGACAGCCGCTGCTTCATTCCGCGGCTCAGGTCGTCGACCATGGCGTCGGCCTTCACGTCGAGATCCACGAGCGCCAGCAGGCCGGCGATCAGCTCGGCCCACTCGCGGCGTGGCACCCGGTAGGCAGCCGCGTGGAACTGCAGGTACTCGGCGACGCTGAGCCGGTCGTAGACGCCCATCACGTCGGGCATGAAGCCCATCCGCCGGCGCACCTCACGGGGGTTGCCGACCGGGTCGAATCCGCAGACCTCGGCGCTGCCCGAGCTGGGGCGCAGCAAGGTGGCCAGGATGGCGAACGTTGTGGACTTGCCTGCCCCGTTCGGGCCGATGACCCCGAACACCGAGCCCGTCTCCACGTCGAGGTCGAGGCTGTCAAGCGCGGTCAGCTTGCCGTAGTGCTTCGTGAGCCCCCGCGTCGACACCGCCTTGGCGGCGCCGGCTGCGCTCTCGCTGTCGGACGCGGCGGCGCTCTCGCTGTCGGTGCCGGCCTGAGCGGTCACTGGGCTTCCTGCTCGGCCTGGTCGGAGTCTGCGGGCAGTTCGCCGAGGACCACGGTGTCGTCGTCGCTGCGGCGGGGGCGCAGCTCGGGTGCGGCGGTGTTTGCCTGGCCGTCGAAGAAGTCGCAGGGGGTCACCAGCCGCACATGCACCGCATCGTCGACGACCGATTCCGCCGGCAGCTCGATCACCGAGTCCGGGGCCAGCTCGGAGAGCCCTGCAGGCACCCAGGAATCGCCGACCCAGACGTCGAGACTCGTCACCCGTGACCTGAACAGGTCAAGCACCGGGATCTCGCCGGTAGCGAAGCCTCCGACCAGGCCGATCCGCAAGGTCACGCTGGGGCCTGCGCAGCCGCCGACGCCCGGCTCGTCGATGACCGACGTCTCGGAATGGTCCCGCAGCACGCTCACCTCGTTGGACCCGTCACTGCCGGCCGTGTCGTAGCGCTGCACGGTCATCAGCGCGGTGCTGCCGGTCTCCACCGTCTCGCCGTTGTGGGTCTTCAGCGGTCCTTCGGGCTCGCGGGTCCAGCCGACCACGCTGATCAGCCCGTCGCGTCGCAGGTGCAGGTTGGCGATCAGGAAGTCGCCCAGGATCGCCGGACTCGTGCGGCCCTGGGCCGGGTCGTCGGGGCCGGACCCGCCCTCCTCGAGGAACTCGTCCTCGAAGAGGGAGGCGCCCCACATGACCTGCTCGAAGAACGGATCCCCGAAGCCTCCGAACCTGACCCCCAAGGGCAGGCGCACGCTCCAGCTCTCGCCCGGCGCCATGCTCTCGGCGCGCTTGCGAGCGTCGCCGGACGTGCCGATCACCACCTCGTGAAGGTGGTAGGGAGACTGGTTGACCACATCGGCCACCAGCACGTTGTCCTCGATCCGGGTCGTCACCGAGAACGCCGATCCGCTCGCCGGAGCGGAAGCCTGGGCCGGCACGATGCCTATCCCCCCAGGCTCCAGGTCGAGGAGCAGGCGCCGGTCGCTGCCGACAGACCCGCCCGCAGAGGAGACGGCGACATCCGGGCCGAAACTGTCGAAGCCGACTTCCAGACCGGACCCCGTGATCGTCAAGGGCGACCAGCCCGGTGCCAGGGTCACCCCGGCGGATCCCCCGTGGGGCGAGGTCACCAGCACGTAGCTGGCTGAGTACTGGCGGCCCCCGACATCCACGGCGATGCTGGCGTGGGCAGTGCTGGCAGCGTCGCGAAGCTGCCGGCCGACCCCGTAGAGGACTCCTGTGACCACGATCGCCAGCACCGGCAGCGCCAGCCACAGCAGCGGTTCGCGGCTGCGGCGGCGAAGCGCCAGCCACAGCACCGGGCCGGCCAGGATCGCATATACGCCCAGCACGATCACCAGCACGCCGATGGATGCCACCCGCACCCCGGCGTCTCGGGCCAGGCCCTCGGTGCGGATCCACGAGTCCACCCAGTACTGCCCTTCGTCGTTGGGTCCTGTGGGAAGAGGCGCCAGGAAGCCGTCGTAGCCGCCGTCGAGCTCGTCGCCTGCGAAGACCACATTGCCCAGGCCGAGCCATGCCAGGCGCTGGTCGTCGCCCGGGAATTCCAGGGCGAGTCCCGCAGGCAGGGTCAGGTCGCCGGGCTCAGCGGTTAGCACAAGGCTGCCGCCGTCGAGGCTGACCCACTCGAAGAAGTCGGCGAGGGCGGTCTCGGACAGCTGCTGGAGATCGGCCGGGGCGGCTATCGCGTAGCTGAACGCGTTCAGCACTCCCCCGCCGAAGTCCAGCAGCCTCGGATCGAAGGCGAACAGGCGAGCCTGGCCGACGTCGACGCTGAGATCGGCGGTCTCGGGCATCCCGCGGCCTGCCACGGCCGGGAACACGGCCACGATCTCGTTGCCTTCGGCCTCACGCAGGTTGAAGCGCACCGTGGCGCTGTCGTCGGCATCGGGGGCCGCGAAGCTCACCTCGTAGCCCTCCCAGGTTGTGGAGGGCACAGTGAGCGCAACGGTCTTGGAGCTCCCCCCGGGCACCTCGACGGGCTGGCTGGCCACCAGCACCTGGGCCGCGGACACCTTCAGTTCGCCCTCGACTGCCCCGTCGGCTGTGATCGTGACCAGCAGCACAACCGTGCCGGAGTTGCCGGCGCCGAAGTTCCCCGCCGAGGTCTGAACCTCCAGGCTGGTCTCAGCGCCCGCGGCCGGTGCCAGGAGGATCAGCAGCACCGCGACCACGAACGCGGCTGCCGCCGCGGCACTGCGGCTGCTGGGGCCTGCTCCGGTTGGAAATTGGGGGATCGATCTCATGCTCGGCTGGTCCTTTGCGCTGCGCCATCATGCCACACGACAACGCCCCCGGTGGCGGCATTGCCGTGCTGTGCCAGATCGCGGCGGTCATCGGGCGTGCCACGGCTGCGCCGACACAGCTCGGCGATTCACCGCAGGACAAGCCGACAGCCCCGTGCCACGGCTGCGCCGACACAGCCCAGGCTCAGGCCGATATCAGGTTGCCGTAGCGGTGGGCGGTCACGCTGACGGTCTGCTCGCGCAGGCAGTGCAGCATCTCGATGCGCCCGTGGCGCACGACCGGCGCATCCGCCACGTGGATCCCGAGCTCGCCTGCCGCCGCCCGGATCGCCGGGTGGGTCTCGCCGATCACCCTCACCCGCTCGGCGTCGATGCCTGCGAGGCGCTGTGCGAAGTCCTCGGGCGACTCGTCGGCTGCGGTGGACACGATCGCCTCGCAGCCGCAGCGCTGGGCCGCGGCCACAAAGCGCCGCAGGGCGATCCCTCCTCCGGCTGACCCGGCAGCACCGCCGGTCTCGTCGCGCACCGCGATGCGCCCCAGCGGCCGGTACCGGAAGCGGTTCGACTCGCAGAACAGCCCGGCGGGATCGTGCTCGGCGCCGAACTCGGCCTGCCAGGCCTGCTCGTCGTCGGCTGTCGCCGCGGCCAGCCAGGCCTCGTCGCGGTCCCGCCCGGCCTCCGCCGGCTGCCAGCGACCGAGCTGCGCCACGTAGTTCGGCCCGCCGGCCTTGGCGCCGGGGCCGACCGACGAGCGCTTCCAGCCCCCGAAGGGCTGACGGCCCACGATCGACCCGGTGGTCGGCCGGTTGACATAGGCATTGCCCACCTCGACCCGCTGGAGCCACCAGGCGACCTCGGCGGGGTCGAGCGAGTGGATGCCGCCGGTGAGCCCGTAGCCGGTGGCGTTCTGCAGCCTCAGCGCCTCGGCCAGATCGGCGGCTCGCATCAGCCCGAGCACCGGCCCGAAGCACTCGGTGAGGTGAAACCACGAGCCGGGCTGCACCCATTGGCGCACGCCGGGGGTCCAGGTGGCCTCGTCGAGCTCGGCGGGCGCCACCAGCCAGCGCTCGCCGGGCGCCAGCTCGGTCAGCGCCCTGCGCAGCTTGGGCGCCGGGGCCTCGATGACCGGCCCCATGGTGGTGGCGAGCCGGTGGGCCGGGCCGACCTCCAGGCTGGTCACGGCGTCTACCAGCTGGCGCCCGAAGCGCTGCGACTCGGCCGCCTCGCCGACCAGGATCGCCAGGCTCGCCGCCGAGCATTTCTGGCCCGCCGCCCCGAAGGCCGAGGTCACCAGATCGGCGACGGCTTGGTCCATGTCGGCGCTGGGCGTGATCACCATGGCGTTCTTGCCGGAGGTCTCCGCCAGGATCGCCAGCTCGGGCCGCCAGGAGCGGAACAGCTCGGCGGTCTCGTGCGCCCCGGTGAGGATCACCGCGTCCACATCCGGGTGGGCGATCAGGCGGCGGCCGGTGTCGTCGTCGGGCACCCGCAACAGGCCCAGCGCATCGGCCGGCACCCCCGCCGCCCAGGCGCACTCGGCGATCAGCTCCGCACAGCGCGGCGTCTGCGGGGCGGGCTTGGCCAGCACCGAGTTGCCCGCGGCCAGCGCCGCGAACACGCCGCCCGCGGGGATCGCCACCGGGAAGTTCCACGGCGAGGCCACCACGACCACGCCCAGCGGCTCGAAGCGGGCGTGCTCGAAGCCTTCGAGGTCCAGCGCCCGCTCGCCGTAGTAGCGGGCGAAGTCGACCGCCTCGGACACCTCGGGGTCTGCCTGGGCCAGCGTCTTGCGGGCCTCGTGCGCCATGGCCGAGATCAGCTTGCCTCGGTTGCGCTCCAGCTCGTCGGCTGCGCGGTACAGCGTCTCGCGGCGCTGCTCGGCGCTGCGCTGTGCCCAGGCCTGCTGGCCACGGCGTGCGGCGACCACGGCGGCGTCGACCGCGGCGGGGTCACGGGTCAGCGCCGCAGTCGGCGTCGTCTCGGGGGATGCGAGGGCCTGGGCGGCCCAGCTGCGGTTGGCCGCCAGCGCCGGGTCGGTGTCGCAGGCGTTGACGAAGCCCCGGCCGGGCGATCTCGGCTCGGGCGGGCTGCGGCGGTCCTGGCGGCGGTTCGGGGCCGCGCTCACGGACCAGCGGTCGCGCACCGAGGCGCGGAAGCGGTCGGCCTCGGCGACGGTGTCGGGCTCGCCGGGGCGCAGCGTGAACAGCCGGTGGATGAAGTTCTCCTCGGTGGCGTTCTCCTCGAGGCGGCGAAACAGGTAGCTGATGGCCACGTCGAAGTCGTCGGGGCGCACCACCGGGGTGTAAAGCAGCATGCCGTCATCGGCGCGCAGCAGCCGGGCCTGCGCCGGCGCCATGCCCTCCAGCATCTCGAAGGAGACCTTGTTGGTCACACCCCGGCGCTGTGCCAGCAGCTTGGCGAAGGCCAGGTCGTAGAGGTTGTGGCTGGCCACGCCGAGGTGCATCGACTGCATGCGTGCGGGGGTCATCAGCCAGTCCAGGCAGCGCTTGTAGTTGGCGTCGGTCTCGGCCTTGGTCGCATACGGCGCCTGCGGCCAGCCGTGCATGGCCGCGTCCACGCGTTCCATGGCCAGGTTGGCGCCCTTGACGAGCCTCACCTTCACGGTGCCGCCGGGCCAGCCGTCTGCCTGGCTTGCCTGGCTTGCGCCTCGCTCGGCTGCCCAGGCTGTGATCTCGCGCAGCGCCTCGAAGGAGTCCGGAAGGTAGGCCTGCAGCACGATCCCGGCATCGAGACCGCGAAAGCGGGGCTCGTCGAGCAGCTCCATGAACGCCGCCTTGGTCAGCTCCAGGTCGTGGTACTCCTCCATGTCGAGGTTGACGAAGATCGGCGGGTCGCCGGCCTGGGCATGGGACAACAGCGGCCGCAGCGCTTCGGTCACCCGCTGCAGGGAGCCCTCGAAGTCCCAGTGGTTGAGCTGCGAGACCACCGAGGAGACCTTGACCGACACGTAGTCCACGTGGGGCTGATCCAGCAGGCGCACAGCCTCGGCGTGGCGGCGCTGGGCTTCCTGGCGGCCCAGCACAGCCTCGCCCAGCAGGTTCACGTTGAGAGCGAAGCCCTCGCTCCTGCGCCTGCTGAGGTGATCGGCCATGGCCGCCTCGTCGGCGTCCACCACCAGATGGCCCACCAGGCTGCGCAGGCGCCTGCGGGCAGGTCCCATCACCAGGCCCGGCGCCAGCGGCGCAAGCGCCGCCCCTGCCCGCAGCAGCAGCCGATCCACTCTCGACAGGAACCGCGGCAGCCCGCCGCGCCCCGCGATGTCGGCGAGCTGACGGGCAGCCACCCGGTCGTCCTCGGCCCGAATCACCCGATCCACGAAACCCATCGCGAAACGCACCCCCGCCGGGTCGGCCAGCAACCCGGCCAGACGCCCGGCCCTGCGCCGCTCCCCGGCAGTCTCGGCGGCTGCAGCCTTGGCCAGCCAGCCGTCCACCAATGCGACGGCCTGCTCCGCCAGCCCGCTCAGATCCTCCGAACCCCGGCCATCGGCGTCACCATGGCCAGCCACGTCACCGCGGCCCTTCTCGGCACCGGGGCCGTCCCCGGCTTCGCTCCCAGGGCCCGGGGCGTCGTCTTGTCGAGATCCAGCACCCGACATAGCCCAACCTTAGGCTCGGCCGCTGTCCCCCGCCCGAGGGCAGCAGCCAGCAGTTACGCCAGCGCTCGACGCCGCGGCTGATCAGCAGGCACCGGCCGCACGCTGGGGAACGCGTCCGCTCAGGGACAGGTGCTGATCCCCAGGCCGAAGCCGATCCCGGAGAGCGCGCCCAGGCCGAGGTCGCCCTGCGTCGTGAGCGCCACTGCCAGCGCCGTAAAGGTAGCGAGGAAGCTGGTGACGCTGGCGGCCACCACCGGGCCGATTTCGTTGGTGATGCGCCGTCCGCAGAACTCGATGGTGGTGATGCTCAGCGACGCCGGCAGGCCGAACAGCGCTCCCATGGCGACAAGCCACGCCCGCCGCAACCCCTCCCACCGCCAAGCCCGCCGGAGCGAAGCGCCCGACCTCCCTTGCCGGCTGTATGTCCCAGTTGGTAGTGTGCGCTCCATGGCAAGACGCGAGGTCCGAGTCCAACTCGACGAAGACGTGGTCCAGCGGCTGGACGAACTCGCTGCCGACCTCGAGACGAACCGGTCGGATCTGCTCCGGCGTGGTGCGGTGGCGGTGCTCGAGGCCGAGGATCTTGCAGATGCCGATCGTCAGCTTCTGGAGGCCTACCGCCGGCATCCCCCCGATCCCCTGCTGGTCCGGTCTGCGATGCGATTCGCATCAGAGACCGGGCCTGCGTGGTAGCCCGCAACGACATCGACGAGGTCACCCGGGCAGCGCTCGACCACGCCTTGCGCTATGCCCTCGACATCGCATTCTGACAGCAATCCAAGACGTCAAAGCCCCCGGCACAGGGGGTGGGCGCTTAGGCGGTGATGCCGAGGCCTGTGGGCTGGCCGCCGTGGACCGACGGCTCGCTGCACCACTGGTTGCGCAGCGTCTCGAGAGCGTTGAGGACGGCTGTGCGGCCTGCGGGTGAGTGGTCATAGGTGTGCAGCAGGTCGGTCATCACTGCCTCGTCGAGCGCCTTGCGGGTCTCATCTCGGTAGGCCTCGTTGGCGGGCAGGAGCTCGCGGTTCTCGAAATCGTCGAAGATCTCTGCCGCCTGGCGGATCTGGCCGGCTGTGAGCTTGCGAACATCGAGCACCGGCAGATCCGGCAGGCGCGAGATCGTGACCGTCGCCCGGCCCTCTTGCTGTCGTGTGCCGATCCACCACCAGGCAATCAGCCCGAGGGTGGAGTTGGCCCAGAGCGCCAGCGGCTTCTCCCAGTCCTCCACCTCGGCCGTGAACGACGGCCAAGCTCTGCCTCCGATGCTGTGCTTGGGGGTGAGGCACGCCGCCAGCGGCTGCGAGTTGAGCCGGAAATCGCTGCTGAAGTGCAGCCTGGAGCTTGTGGCCCAGATGCGCAGCGCCTTGTCGCCCATGCCGGCTCTGACGGTGCCCTGCCTGTCGGGGGCCACAGTCATCTGAGTTTCTCGCCTGTGGTCGTGCCCCCAGAGCATCGGATATTCCGCTGTCCCCCAGTCACCGCTTAGCTCCTCGATATCGAACGGTCCACGCGGCGATTTGTCGGCGCGCGGAGGCTTGCCGTTGACGTCTCGATGCACCGGGCCTCGTTGCCCCAATTCGCCCAGTCGTGTGAAGGTGCCGGACCCGAACTCCCCGATCCGTGGCAGGTACAGTCGCCCGTCGGACATGGCGTGCCCGCATCTTGCCAAGCCCATCTCGACCACCCCTGCGCAGCCGCCGTGGTCGAGACTTGAGCGGACGTAGAAGCCGGCACGCGTGTCCCCCACCTCCAACGGGCCCACCATCGAACACTCAGGAATCTGCTTGATGCAGCGCGCGATCTCGACACCCTCGACAGTGGTTGCGGGCCTCTTGGCGAGGTTCACGTAGAGCACCTTGTCTTCGGCGGCCGGGTCGCCGGGTTGTCGCCGATCGGCGATGATCAGCACTTCGGCCATGCCGGTGTCGGCAGAGAATGCCCGGTCGGTCTTGCCGTGGGTGGCGATGGCCAACACGCAGATGTTGCGGTAGGCCTGTTGCAGCAGTGCTCGCGCTCTGGCCCAGTCCTTGCCGGACATCACCGTGAACGGCAGCACGAAAGCGATCGTGCCTCCCGGCTTCACCTTGGCGTGAGCCAGGTCCAAGAAGTTCGACCCCAAGCCTACGTTGCCGTGGCCGGCGACCATGGAATCGATCTGCCTCCCGTTGGCCTTCCCATTGGCGCTGATCTTCTTGAGCGCCGTCAGAAGATCCTTGAGCCTTTGCGCCATGGCGTGCTGCTCATCATCCGTGGTGCTGAACCCGGCGAACGACGGCACCCGCACGTCCGCGGCGTCGGCTTCATGGTTGGTCGGCCGGGTGAACGGCGGGTTCATTATCACCAGGTCGGCGGCGTGGTGATCGATCACGTGATGCGTCTGCTCGACGCCGTGGCCGCTGATCTGCTGCTGTCTGACCCACAGCGGGACCTGACGTCCGGGCTCGAGCAGTTCAAGCGACCCGATCTCGGAGCCGGTCCCGCTGTCGCCGTATGGCATCAGGTGGATCCCCGTGTCGGCGAACGGCGCCCTCGGGAACACCGACGACAGCAGCGTGGCCGTCAGATGCACCGCTGCGGGCATGATGTCCGCCCCGATCAGCGCGTCCTGCATCATCGCCGGGTGCAGTTCTTCGTCGTTCAGGCCGGCCCGCCGGGCACGGGCCAGGATGCGCTGGTAGGCGGCGGTCAGCAGCGCCCCGGTGCCGCAGGCCAGGTCGGCGACGCGCAGCGCCTTCAGGCTGTCGCCGCTGGCCCAATCCGTGTCTAGCCGGGCCGCCGCCAGCTCTGCCAGCAGCGCAGCCGAGGAGGGCAGCGTGTAGAAGGTCGCCAGGAACTTGCGGTCCGTGATCAGCTTGCCGAACATCTGCCCCGCCATGTCTCCCGTCGAGGTGACCCCGAGCCCGGAAAGCTGCGCCGCCAGCGATGCCAAGGCGTTGATTATCGGCATCGCTACCCGATGGGGGATGCAGCTCATCACCTGATTGGCGATGTCGAAGATCGGGTAGTAGTTGACGGCGAGAATCTCGTTCCAATGCCTTTGCACATGCGATCGGTTCGCCGACAGAGGATCCTCCTCATCCACAGACGGCCGAACCTTGACGGTCCGCGTGCCGTCGCGCGTCCGCAGCGTCCGGCCCTCCAGCGCCGTCTGAAACAGAAAGGCATTGGCGACTATCGCCACGCCCATCATGGTCGTCTGCTCGTTGTCCTCCTGATGCAGCGCATCGGCAAGATCGGCTCGCATTGCCGGCACCTCGGCATACGTGCGACCAAGATCTCCTGTGACGCGTCGGATCATCGTCTCCATGGCGTCGGCTGCGTCTTCGAGCAGGTGGTCGCTGAGAGCGGCCCTCTCGCAGAACCCGGCCAGATCCTCGACGCTGCCCGCGATCCCACCCGACTCCGGGAACCTCACCATGCGGTCGCCGTTGCGGCGCAGCAGCGCATACTCGAACTCGGCGCTGACAATGGCCGAGGCCATGGCGGGCGAAGCGGTCGTCTGCAGGTTCTGGGGCGCCTTGACTGCCACTGCCTGATCGACCGTGCCAGAAGCCCCTGCCAGTTGCGCCCCCAGACGCCCCTCAGCGTCGGCCTCCACGCTGCGCGCTGGTGCGTACTCGACCTCGATGAGCAGAGGACTGCCCTGCTTGGGACCCTGAGGCCAGATCACGATGTCGGGCTTCCTTGCCCGCTGGCCGGCCAACACCCCGGACTGTTCGGCCTTCGCGTCCCAGCGCGGATGCAGGCGGTGCAAAGCGTCCGCCAGCTTCGTGTTCAGCACCTTCTCGTCGGTTCGCGCTCGGCCGTTGCCCATCTGCTCACCCTACAGACACAGCGGAGCCCCACAGCCGCCTTCTAGCCCTCTCGCCCCCTCATCAACAGGACATCGACCCACGCCGCGGAGCGCGTCGGCTCAGGGTTGGTGGCGGGGTGGGCGTGGAGGTGGGGGCGGGTCGCGGCGGGTGCGCGCTTCTAGGCGCTCACGCTGGGTCTCGAGCTCGGCTGCGAGGGCGGCGAAGCGTTTCACCCGGCGCCTGTCGGCAGTACCTCCGGCCACGGCGGCGACCAGGGCACAGCCGGGCTCGCGGCGATGCGAGCAGTCGCGGAACCGACAGGCCCGTGCGATCTCGACCAGGTCGGCGAACACCAGGTCCAGCGCCTGCTCGGCCTCCCAGAGACCGAGCGTGCGGATGCCGGGCGTGTCGAGCAGCAGCCCGCCCGGCGGCGGCAGCAGCACCAGGCGGCGCACGTCGGTGGTGTAACGGCCCCTGGCGTCTGACTCCCGCACCTCGCCCACCGCCTGAATCTCGGTGCCTGCCAGGGCGTTGACCAGCGACGACTTGCCGACGCCGCTGGCGCCGATCAGCGCCATCGTCGCTCCAGGGGAGATCAGCGAGCGCAGCTCGGCGAGCCCGCTGCCGTCGATGATCGATGTGGCCACGACCCGACGGCCCGGCGCCAGCGAGCGTGCGGTCGCCTCGATCCCGGCGTCGCCGGCGATGTCGCTCTTGGAGAGCACCACCACCGGCTCTGCGCCGCTGTCGATGGCCAGCACCAGGAGGCGCTCCAGGCGGCCCGGCGTGAGCGGCCGGTCGAGCCCGTGGACCACGGCGACCAGCTCTACGTTGGCCGCCAGCACCTGCTCGATGTCGGCCTCGGCGGGATCGCGGCGGGCCAGCCGAGTGCGCCTCGGCAGCACCCTGGCGATCAGCGGCTCTGTGCCGGACGCGCCGGAAGTGCCGGCGGTCTCGGCAGCGCCCGGCTCGGCGATCTCCGCCCAGTCGCCGGTCACCGGCGCCACGGCGCCTTGGGAGCGCTGGGCGTCGGAGAGCACACGGCGCATGCCGTGAGCGGTGATCACGTCGCACTCGCCTCGATGCACCTGGGTCACCCGGGCGATCCGCTCGCCGGCGGCCCAGCGCTCGGCGGCCGGCACGCGCCGCAGCCCCCAAGGGGTCAGCCGGTCGAGAACGCCGGGGCTGCTCGGGCTGCTCGGGCGGGTCGGGTCGCTGGGGCTGCTCGGGTCGTTCACACGGCACCAGTCTGCCTCAGCCCGAGCGCCGAGGCCCGGCTTGGCGGTCCGGCTTGGCGCTCTGAGCGCAGCGACGGTCCGGCCCACAACTGCGCTGATCGGCAACTACGCCGGCCCACAATCACACCGGCCCACAACTGCGCTGATAGGCAACTACGCTGGCCCACAATCACACCGGCCCACAATGCACTGATCGGCAACTACGCTGGCCGTCGATGAAGCCGGTACCTCCGCAGGCGACCCCGTGAGCCCCCCAGACCAGCCCCCTCAGAGCACCGAGACACCCGACCAGCCGGCAAGCCGGCCGGCAAGCCGGACGCGCTGGATGGGCGCGGTGGCGGGGCTCGCCGCGGCCGGGGTGGCGCTTGGCTTCGGGCAGTTCGTCGAGGGGATCAGCGACATCCCGGGCCTGGTCCTCGCCGTCGGCGAGCTGGTCGTCGACTACACGCCGGGATGGGTGGCGGAGTGGTCCATCGAGGATCTCGGCTCCGCCGGCAAGGGCAGCCTGCTGCCGGGAATCGCGGCCGTCGCCTTCCTGACGGCGGCCGTGCTCGGCGACATCGCCCACCGGCGGTCGCTGCGAGCCGGACTCGTCGGCTTCGCCGCCTTCGGCGTGTTCGGCGCCTACGCCACCGCCCGCAACCCGTTCTCGCCGGGATTCGCCTCGGTCGTCTCGTCGCTGCTCGCCGCCGGGCTGGCCATGGCCGTGCTGTACTGGCTGATCGGGCTTGCCCAGCGAAGCGGCGGCACCGCCCAGGCCGCCGATGCTGCCGAGGCAGGTCCAAGCGATCCGACCGAGCCGGCAGTGCCGACCGAGAGCCCGCTCAGCCCGGCCCACAGCCGACGGGCGTTCGTCGGCTGGTCGACCGGCGCCGGCGCAGTGGCGCTGACGGGATGGGGCCTGGGCCGACGCGCATCGAGCCGGGCGTCCAAGGCGGAGCTGGCCCGAGAGGCGGTCAGCCTGCCGTCCGCGCAGACCCCGGGCGGCACCACCTCCGCACCGCCCGAGACGGCGGCCCCCGCACCGGGAGCGGCTGCGGTCGTCGACGGCGAGTTCCAAGGCGTGGAGGGCCTGTCGCCGTGGATAACCCCCAACGAGGACTTCTACCGGATCGACACGGCGATCTCGGTGCCCCAGGTGGACCCGGCGGACTGGCGGCTGCGCTTCACGGGCATGGTCGACAACGAGATCGAGCTCAGCTACGACGACCTGCTCGCCATGCCGCTGAGCGAGCACACCATCACCTTGTCGTGCGTGTCGAACCCGATCGGCGGCGACCTGGTGGGCAACGCCGTCTGGACCGGCATCCCGCTGCTGGACCTGCTCGACCAGGCCGGCGTGCAGCCAGGCGCCACCCAGACGGTGGGGATCAGCGTCGACGACTTCACCGCCGGCTTCCCCACCGAGGTGCTCAGCGACGGCCGCAACGCCCTGCTGGCGGTGGGCATGAACGGCGAGCCGCTGCCGATCCGCAACGGCTTCCCGGCCCGGCTGGTGGTGGCCGGCCTCTACGGCTACGTCTCAGCCGTGAAGTGGCTCTCGGAGGTTCACCTGACCACCTGGGAGGGCTTCGACGGCTACTGGATACCCCGAGGCTGGTCCAAGACCGGCCCGATGAAGACCACGTCGCGCATCGACGTGCCCCGTGCCAACAGCCGCGTGCCCGCCGGCGCGACGGTGATCGCCGGGGTCGCCTGGCAGCCGACGCGGGGCATCTCGGCGGTGGAGGTGAGCGTGGACGGCGGCGACTGGGCGCCCTGCGACCTGGCGGTGCCCGGCAGCGACGAGGCCTGGGTTCAGTGGCGCACCATGCGGGTGCTGGAGCCTGGCCTGCACGCCATTCGGGTCAGGGCTGTAAACGGCGACGGCGAGGCGCAGCTCGTGGGACCCAAGGGCGTCGCCCCCGACGGCGCCGAGGGCTACCACGAGATCAAGATCCAGTCCGCCGCAGCCGCCTAGCCCAGCCCCGGCCGGCCAGACCCGGCAGACCAGCCAGACCGGTCAGGCGTCCTGGGCGGGGCCGGAGCGCTGGATGGCCCGCTCGTCGGTGCCGAGGTAGCCGGCGATCACCTTAGGGTCGTTGCGCACCTCGTCAGGGCTGCCCTCGGCGATCACCGAGCCCGACTCCAGGCAGTACACCCGGTCGCTGATGCTCATCACCAGCGGCATGTCGTGCTCGATCACCACCACGGCGGCGTCGAGCTCGCCCTGGATGCGCTTGATCAGCGGCCCGAACGCCTCGGTCTCGCGCTGGGCCACCCCGCCGGTCGGCTCATCCAGCAACAGCACCCTGGCGTCCACCGCCAGCAGGCTGCCGAGCTCCACGATGCGCCGCGTGCCGGTGGACAGGTTGGCGATGAACTGGTCGGCGTAGCGGCCCAGGCCCAGGTAGTCGACGATCTCGTCGGCCTCGGCGCGGTTGCGGCGCTCGTGGCCCGGCGAGGGCGGCACGCCGAGCATCGAGGGCAGCAGCAGCGACCGCCGGCGTGCCTCCAGGGCCACCTGCAGGGTCTCGCGCACGGTCAGGTCCGGATACAGCCGGGCCGCCTGGAAGCCCCGGCCCAGCCCGACCCGATGCCGTGCCGCGGCGCTCATGGACGTGATGTCGCGGCCGAGCACCTCGACGGTGCCCTCAGAGGGCAGGAAGCCGCTGATGGCATTGAGCAGCGTGGACTTGCCTGCCCCGTTGGTGCCGATCAGGCCGACCATCTCCGAGGGCTGCACATGAAAGCTCACTGCGTCCACGGCCACGTTGCCGCCGAAGCGCACGGTGATGTCGCTGGCGCTCAGCACGGCGGCGTCGCCGAGGTCCATAAGCTGCTCGCTGCGGGTCGGCACCTTGCGCGCCACCGCCGGCGCCGCGGGCACAGCCTCCGCGGCGGGCTGGCGGGCCGCGGCCAGCTTCAGCAGCCAATCGCGCACCGCGTAGGCGATCTGCAACAGCCCGCCGGGGAAGTACATCAACAGCACCAGCAGGCCCACGTTGGAGGTGAAGAAGCTCTGCAGGTTGTGGAGCTTCTCGGGGGTGACCTCGGGCAGGCCCCGCACCCACAGCGACCCCAGGATCGGACCGGCCAGAGAGCCCAGACCGCCGATGATGGCGATCACGATCACCTCCAGCGACTCGACCGCGCCGAAGGTGGTGCGCGCCGACAGCGATGGCAGCACGCTGACCAGCAGCCCCCCGGCGAGCGCCGCGATGGCGCCGCTGACCGCGAACGCCGAGAGCTTGGCGCGGGCGGGCGACACCGTGGAGGCGGCGGCCATCTCCTCGTTGTCGCGCACCGCGATCAGGGTGCGGCCGATGCCGCTGGCCCGGATGCGCCCGCCCACGTAGACGGTGAGGATCAGCGCCCCCAGGCACAGGTAGTAGAGGCTGCGGCGGCTCTCGCCGAAGTCGACGCCGAGCACCGCCGGCGGCACCGCGGGCCGGGGCGCGCTGGAGCCGCCGTCGAAGAAGTCCTGGCTGAACATCCAGCGCCCGGCGGCCACCGCGAAGGCCAGCGTGGTGACGGCCAGGAACAGGCCGCGCACCCGCAGCGCCGGCAGCCCGATGAAGATGGCGAACACGGTGCCCAGCAGCGTGCCGCAGGCCACGGCCAGGCCCCAGGGCAGCTCGACGGAGGCGTCGAAGAGGTCGAACGGGATCGGGATGTCGTGGCCGCGGGTCAGCGCCACGGTGGTCAGCCCGCCGACCCCCACGAAGGCGAACTGCCCGAGCGACACCTGCCCGGACCAGCCGGTGAGGATGGTCAGCGAGAAGGCGATCATGGCCCACAACAGGATCACCGTCCAGGTGAAGGTGCCCGAGGCGGAGGTGACCACCAGCGGCACCGCGGCAAGCAGGCCGAACAGCACCACGAAGCCGATGCGGTTGATGTGGCGCACCCACCAGATGCGCCGCAGCGCCTCGGGTATGGCGCTGACCCGCGGCGACAGCGACCAGCTCGCCTCCTCGCGCTGGGAGCGGGCCAGCCACAGCACCACGAACAGCACGGCGACGAAGAAGACCAGGTCGACCACGTCCTGGTTGGTGGACGACACGTTGGAGCGGATGACCTTCTCGATCAGGCCCACGCCGAGCCCGGCGACCAGCACGCCGGGCAGGGAGTGCATGCGAGCCAGCAGCGACACGATCAGCACCCGCAGCAGCAGCACCTCCGCGAGGGCCTGGCCGGTGTCGTCCACCAGCGCCGCCTGCACGCCCGACAGTGGCGCCGAGAGGATCGCCGTGGCCGCGGCGAACACCGCCGAGATGGTCCACACGATGGTGGAGACCCGGCGCGGCGAGATGCCGTAGACCCGTGCCGTGTCGGGGTTGGAGGCAGCGGCGCGCACCGCCAGGCCGAAGCGGGTGCGGGTCAAAAACAGCGCCAGCAGCCCCACCAGAGCGGGCACCACGATCAGCACCACAAGCTCGCGGGCCTGCAGGCGGATGTGGTCGGTGGGGGTCCAGGTGACGTCGAAGGCGGTCGGGATCGAGCCGCCCGCGGTGATGTTGGGCAGCCACTCGACACGCGCCAGCAGCATGATCTGGCCGATGCCGATGGTGGCGATCAGCAGCACCAGGCGCGGCGAGGTGAACAGCCGCCGGATCACGATCAGCTCGATCAGCATCCCGCAGGCGCCGCACCCCGCCAGCGCCAGCCCGAAGGCCAGCCACCAGTTGACGCCGTAGTTGACGATGAGCAGCACGAACAGGGCCAGGCCGAATGCGCCGACCTCGCCGTGGGCGAAGTTGAGCACCCCGGTGGAGCGGTAGATGAGCACGAAGCCGGCGGCCAGGGCGGCATAGGTCAGCCCGGTGATCAGCCCGACGATCACCGCCTGCTGGCCGAGCTCGATGCCGAGCACCTCGATCATCGGCGCACCTCGATCACGAGCGCCTGCCTGCGGGTCGTGCGGATCGAGCCGCCGTCATGCCGGCGCGCCTCGGGCTGCTCATCCGCCCTCGCCTCCGAGGAACACGGCCCGCACCAGCTCGTCCTGCTCGGCGAGCTCGTGCGCCGGGCCGGTGAAGCGCACCTGGCCCTTCTCCATGAAGATCGCCCGGTCGGCGAAGGCCAGGGCGATGTTGAGCGACTGCTCGACGACGATCATCGTCTGGCCCCGCTCGCGCAGGCCCTCGACCACGCCGAGCAGTTCCTGCACCACCAGCGGGGCCAGGCCCAGGCTGAGCTCGTCGATGAGCAGCACCTCGGGCTCGTGCATCAGCGCCATGGCCAGCGCCAGCATCTGCTGCTGGCCGCCGGACAGGTCGCCGGCGCTCTCCTCCAGCCGGCCGGCCAGCGCCGGGAACTTCTCCACCACGCTGTCCACGCGGCGCTGCACCTCCGCCGCGTCCAGGCTGGTGCCCAGCAGGGCGGCCTTGAGGTTGTCGCCGATGGGCAGGTCGCGGAAGATCCCGGCCCCGCCGCGCAGCTGCACGATGCCGATCTTGAAGCGGGTCTCGGCCTCGGCGTAGGTGATGGTGCGTCCGTTGAGGCGCACCACTCCCCGATCCGGGATGCCCAGCCCCGAGATGGCCCGCAGCAGCGTGGACTTGCCGGCCCCGTTGGTGCCCAGCAGCGCCACCGTCTCGCCCTTGTTGACGTCGAGGGCCACGTCGAAGAGCACCTGGACCGGCCCGTAGCTGAAGTCGAGGTTGCGCACCTGCAGGGCGGGCACCGAGTCGGGGTCGGCCGCGATGTGGGCCATCTCGTCTTGCTCCTCGCGCATCTCCTCCACGGCCAGGGAGATGTCGCGGCGGATGTAGCGGGCGCTCTGGCGGATCAGCCAGCCGCCGAGCAGCGCCGCCGGCGGGGCCATCACCAGCATGGCGGTGCGCTCGCTGTAGGCGTCGGAAATCTGGCCGGTTATCAGCCCGCCGAAGAAGCCGCCCATCAAGAAGATGAACACCGGCAGCAGCGCGAACGCCTGGGAGCGGATGCGATACGGCGACACCGCGGCGATGATCGTCGGGGCGGCCACGAAGGCCGCCGAGATCGCCGCCTGGGCGAGGGTCATCACCAGCAGCAGGCCGCCGAGCAGCCTGATCGGCAGGCCGATGAGGTAGATGGCGCCGGCGAGCATGATCAGCGCCCCGGCGTCGCGCACCATGCCCTCGGGGTTGGTGCGAAAGCGCCGGTCGAAGTAGCGCCCGGCCAGCGGCATCGAGATCAGCGAGCCGATCCACATCAGCGACTCCACCAGGCCGCGGTCGAAGGCGTCGAGGGCGTAGCGGTCCTCCAGCAGCAGGTTGAACTGCAGCGGGATGGCGATCAGGGCGAAGCCGAGCACGCCCACGCCCACCGCCAGGAAGTAGAAGGTGCGGATCTTGCGCAGCCGTGCCAGGGCGGTGCTCATCGAGGGGTCGAGCTCGTCGACCTCGTGAACCTCCTGGTCGCGGCCCGCCAGGATGGCGGCCTGATCGAAGCGACCCCGCTCGGGCTCCTTCATGCGCATGGCGATCACGCCCAGCAGCACCGGCGGCAGCGAGACCGCCACCAGCGCCCAGCGCCAGCCTTCGTCGCCGCCTGCCAGGGCTGCCACACCGCCCACGATGATCGGGCCCAACAGCTGGCCGAACGGGCGGCTCATGCTCTCCACCGCGAAGATGCGCGCCCGGGCGGCGATCGGGTAGGTGTCGGTCAGCAGCGAGTTCGACAGCGGGATGCGATACGACTGGCCCAGGCCGCTGCCGGCGCTGGCCCAGAAGAGCTGGAAGGGGTTGACCACCAGCGCCATCAGGAACGTGCACACCGCCCAGAACCAGTTGGCGGCGGGGATGATCGCCACCCGGTTGATGCGGTCGGCCAGGGCGGCCATGGGCACCGCGCCGAGCACCAGGGCGACGCCTGAGATGCCGAGCACCCCGAAGAGCACGGTGTCCGATATCTGCAGGCTGTCCTGGATGTCGGGCGCCAGCACCCGCACGGCACGGGGGAACTCCACGATCATGCCCAGCAGGAACAGCATCACCAGCGTGGAGCGCCCGCCGGTGCGCAGGGCCTCGCGCAGCGGCATCGGGTCGTCGCCCACGCCGGGCAGCAGGTCATCGGGCAGCACCACGGCCTGGTCGCGCTCGGCCTGCATGGCCTGACGCTTGGCCTCCTCGTCGAGCACCGCGGTGACCAGCGAGGCTGCGCTGGCGGACTGATCAGCGCCTTCGCCGGCCGCGCTCACGGGCTGCGCCGAGGCTTCGCCGTCGGGTTGGGCCGAGGACTCGTCTGGTGAGCTCATGTCTGGCTGCGGGCTCCTCGGCTCGGGTCCGGCGCAGCGCCCCCGAGTGCTGCGTGCGTGTTGCGTGATCGAAGCGATATTGAAGCACAGCGCCGTGGCGCGGCTTGCAGCCGGGGCCTGTCGGGCGATGTGCGGCCCACAGCTTTGCCCACCCGCAGCGGACCCGCCCCATCGCGCCGGCGTGGGCTGCCCCACGGCTCGCATCGGCTGGCTTGCCTCGTGTGAAACCAGCCTGCACCGACCGAGCCGACGCGGGCGTCCCGCGCGGACTTGCGCGAGGCGGGCAATCGCGAGAAGACTTCAGGTCGTCTCGAGTCTGCGGGCAAACCGCCGCTCACGATCACAGGGGAAACCATGACTGCTCTTCGCAAATCCGTCCTTCGCCTCGGCGCCGTTCTCGCCGTGCTGGCCTTGCTGGCCACGGCCTGCGGCGGCGAGGTCTCAGACGACGCCTCCGACGACGGTGACGACGACTCGGCTGACGGCACCGCAGCCACCGACGACAGCGACGACTCGGCTGACGGCACCGCAGCCACCGACGACAGCGACGACTCGGGCGACGACACCACGACAGCCGGCGATTCGGCCGACGACGCGGACGGCGACGACGCTGCCGACGAGCCCGCCGGACCCAACATCTACGAGGACCCCCGCGGCGGCATCTTCGCCGAGTTCCAGGCCACATACGACCGCGGCGACCACCCCTTCACCCAGGTCGACGCCTTCTGCCTGTCGCACCCAGCCGCGGAGAACCGCGAGGACACCGCTCCCGGCATCACCGCCGACACGATCTCGCTGGTTCACATCCGCTCCCGCCTCGAGGACGCGGCCGCCATCGGCTTCGGCGTGCCCGTCGGCGACCCGGAGGGGATGTTCGAGACCTTCGTCGACTACGTGAACGAAGAATGCGGCGGCGTGCGCGGGCGCCAACTGGAGCTGACCACCATCGAGGTGCCGCTCTTCGGCAACACCGTCGACGAGGACCGCAACGCGGCCTGCATCGAGGCCACCGAGGACCACAACGCCGTGATCACCATGAACTCCAGTGGCTTCCAGGGCACGGCGACCCTGTGCCTCGTCGAGGAACAGCAGTCGGCGTTCATCTCCACGCAGGGCCAGAAGGGAGAGTGGATGGGTCGCGGCGAGGGCCGGCTGGTGTCGCTGTCGATGACCAACGAGGAGAGCCTGCAGTTCCTGGCTGCCTGGCTGCTGGAGTCGGGCGCTCTCGAAGGCAAGGTGGTCGGCGTGGCCGCCCCCGACACGCCCGGCCAGCCCGAGTCGGTCGAGGAGGGGCTGGTGCAGCCGCTGCGCGACGCCGGCATCGAGGTGATCTTCGACATCATCGGCTGCGACGGCGGCACATCGTGCTCCAGCGGCGTCGGCGAGTCGGTGACCAGGATGCGCTCCGAGGAGATCGGCGCCTTCTTCAACGTGCTCAACATCCTCAGCGCTCCCGGCTACATCGCCGAGATGGCGGCCCAGGGTTTTGAGCCCGGTGATGTCGACTTCTACGCCTCGGACTTCAACTCGGCCACCAGCGAGCTGGTCTCGGGCCAGATCGCCAACAATCCCGACGCGGGCGCCCTCTACAACGGCGCCACCATGGTGGACTACCGCGCCACCGGCGACTACCGGGCCCCCGACTACCAGCCGACGGTCTGGCAGGCGACCTGCGCGGACCTCTACAACACCCGCAACCCCGACGGGAACAGCCATGCGTGGGACGACCTGGGCGACTCGGCGTACGGCATGACGGCCTCGGTGTGCTCGATCCTGCGCATCGCCCTGCGGGCGCTGTATGACGCGGGCGACAACCCGACTCTCGAGGACGTGCATTGGGCGCTGGCGAGCCTCGGGCCGATCGATCTCGGACCCATGACCCCGTCGTCGATCCTGCCGGGCAAGGGCCAGTCGCCCGACGCCTTGCAGTCCATGAACTGGGAGTTCCCCTGCGAGCAGGTGCGGCCCTACACCATGGCCAACGGGAACAAGG
This sequence comes from Acidimicrobiales bacterium, assembly GCA_965214285.1. Taxonomy (GTDB): domain Bacteria; phylum Actinomycetota; class Acidimicrobiia; order Acidimicrobiales; family Aldehydirespiratoraceae. The sequence continues at coordinate 1,611,727 of OZ243946.1, read as the reverse complement.
TGTGCGTCACCGGCAACAACGACTGGTGGGTGGCCCCGCGCTGAGCGGCTCGGCGCTGTAGCGAGGTCGGTTCGGCATCGGGCCGGACCTGCCTGGCATCTCGCCCCGACAATCACCACAAGCGGACCGGCCTGGCTCGGGCCTGCCGGATCGCGGGCCGCGGCTCAACACTGCCAGAGCCGGCGGCGCAGCAGGCTGTGAACCCGCTCCCAGTGCAGCTCCGAGGCCCGGCGGTCATGACGCGGGCCACCGGGCGGGGCGTAGCCGTGCTCGGCCCAGTCGATCCAGTCCAGCGTGTAGTGAGCGCCGGCGTCGTCCAGCGCTTCCCGGAACACCGTGGCCGTCTCGGGCGGGGCGGTGGCGTCGTTGTCGCACCAGCCCAGGTAGAGCTCGGCGCGCACGGCGTCGAGCCCCAGGTGCGGCGAGTCGGCGGAGTCGCGCACCATCCAGGCGCCGTGTATCGAGGCCGCCGCGGCGACCCGCTCGGGCATGGCCCGCGCCAGCGACACCACCAGGCCGCCGCTCATGCAAAAGCCGACCGCGCCGATCGGCCCGCCGGCGGCTGCGGGATCGCCGTCGGCGTGCGCCAGCAGCGCCTCGGCGTCGCCGACGATGTTGGTCGGGTTCACGGTGGCCATCAGCTCGGAGCGGCGGTGCATGTCGGCGTCGCTGGTGCCGAACTCGCGGAACTCGCTGCCCCGGTAGAACAGGAACGGCATCATCACGTAGTAGCCGGCGGTGGCGAGCCGCGTCGACATGTCGTGCAGCGCCGGGCGGATGCTCGGGGCGTCCATCAGATACAGCACCACCGGCGACGGCCCGCCGTGGGACGGATGGCGGATGAACGTCTTCATCGTGCCGTCGGGCGTGGCGATGTCTGTGGTGCGCTCGATCATGGCTGTGGCGAAGCTACATCACCGGCCGCGCCGGCCGGCTCTCGGCGAGCGGCCGGCGGTTTGCAGGCGGCCGGCTCTCCCGCGGGGCCGTCGGACCTACGCTGTGAGGCCGTGAGCGGCTTCCCGAAGATCATCAGCGTCGACGACCACGTGGTGGAGCCGGCGCATCTCTGGCAGGAGCGGCTGCCGGCCAGGCTCAGAGACCGAGGCCCGCGTGTGGTGATCGCCCCGCAGGGCGACATGGCCCTGGTGGACGGCGCCTGGGTCGAGACGCCCGGCGACGGCGACAAGATGGCCGCCTGGTGGCACTACGAGGACCACCGCTACCAGATCAAGGAGATGATCGCCTGCGCCGGCAAGGCCCCTGAAGAGGTGACCATGCAGGGCATCACCTACGACGACATGCGGCCCGGCTGCTACGAGCCCAAGGCCCGCCTCACCGACATGGACGCCAACCACACCCAGGCGTCGCTGTGCTTCCCGAACTACCCCCGCTTCTGCGGGCAGCTCTTCGCCGAGCGCAACGACAAGGCGCTGGCCAAGCTCTGCGTGGAGGCCTACAACGACTGGATGGTCGAGGAGTGGTGTGGCGACTCCGGCGGCCGGCTGCTGCCGTTGTGCCTGGTGCCGCTCTGGGACGTGGGGCTGGCCGCGGCCGAGGTGCGCCGCAACGCCGCCCGCGGGGTGCGCGCCGTCGCCTTCTCGGAGTTGCCCGCCTGGCTGGGCCTGCCCTCGATACACGGCGGCTACTGGGACCCGTTCTTCGCGGCCTGCGCCGAGACCGGCACCGTCGTGTGCATGCACATCGGCTCGGGCACCAAGACCGTCAAGACCGCGGACGACGCCCCGACGCTGGTCACCGCGGCGCTGATCTCGGCCAACAGCGCAGCCTCGATGATCGACTTCCTGTTCTCGGGGGTGCTGGTGCGCCACCCGGATCTGAAGCTGATGTACGCCGAGAGCCAGATCGGCTGGATCCCCTACTACCTGGAGCGGGCCGACGACAGCTACAAGACCCACCGCTGGGCGCAGGGCGAGCAGCGCCTCCCCGAGCCGCCGTCGCACTACTACTTCCGCCAGATCCACAGCTGCTTCTTCAAGGACGCCGCGGGCATGAAGCTGCTCGACGAGGTGGGGATCGACAACGTGCTCTTCGAGACGGACTACCCGCACAGCGACGGCACGTTCCCTCACAGCCGGGCCGTCGCCGAGGCCCATTTCGGCCATCTCGACGACGAGTCGGTCGCCAAGATCGCCCGCGGCAACGCCATTGAGCTGTTCGGCCTGCCCTTCGACTGAGCCGTCAGGCCTCCGGTTCGGCGACCCGAGCCAGGCTCGGCGCGGCATCCGCCAGCGCCTCCAGCACCTTGTCGAGCCCTTGGCCGGCCGAGCCGAGCCCCCGCGCCAGGCGCAGATCCTTGGCGGTGATCTCTGCGACCGTCTCCAGATAGGCGCGCAGGCCTCCTGCGATGTCGGCCTCGCCCAACGACAACAGCGCCAGGTACTGCTCGGTGAGCGCGCCGAGCTGGCCGGTGTGGCGCCAGGCGTCGACGAGCCCCGCCGGATCCGCGCCGTTGGCCTCCATCAGGGCGAAGCTGGTGCGCGCCGCGGCCTGCTGGAAGTAGGTCATCACGTTGACGCCGATCTTGAGCGCCGCGCCCGCGCCGACCGGCCCGCCGTCGATCACGATCGAGCCGTAGACCTCCAGCAGCTCCCGTGCCTGGTCGCCCATGTCGGCGAGGCCGCCCGCGAGGATCGCCAGGGTGCCTGCGCGGGCGTTGTGGGCGCCGCCGGCCACGCAGGCGTCGAAGACCCGCCCGCCCCAGGGCTGCGCCGCTGCGGCCTGGGCCTGCACGGCCTCGGGCCCCACGGTCGAATGGATCAGCACCGTGAGCCCGGCGCGGCCCGCCGCGGCGATGCCGTCGGGGCCGTTGATCACCGTCTCCACGTGGCTCGCCGCGGGCACGCAGACGCTCACCACGTCGGCGGTCGCAGCTGCCTCTGCCGCCGAGGCCGCGGCTGTGGCCCCCTGATCCACGGCAGTGCGGACCCTGGCCTGGTCGAGGTCGAAGACGCGGGTCGCCGCGCCGGTGGACAGCAGCCGTTCGGCCATGGCCGAGCCCATGTCGCCGAGGCCGATGTAGCCGTAGGTCGTCGTCATGGCTCCTCCGTCCGGCGCCGGCTTCTCCGTTCAGCGCCGGCTGGGCGAAACCGTAATCTGATCACCGTGTTCCGCAGCCGGCGCCCGATTCTGGCCGCGCCATGACCGACAGCGCGCAGCCGGACGAGCCCACGCCTGGGGGCGTCATGTGCGGGCGGCGGGTGCTGGTGGTCGGGGCGTCGTCTGGCATCGGCGCTGCCGTCGCCCGAGCCGCCCGGCGCTCAGGTGCGGTGGTCGCCGTCTCGGCCCGACGTGCCGACCGCCTCGAAGCGCTCGCCTCCGACATCGGCGGGGCCTGCGTGCTGCCGGGCGACGCAACCGACCCCGCAGCCGCCAAGGCCGTGGTCGACGGCGCAGCGGCACAGCTCGGCGGACTCGATCTGGTGGTGTACGCGGCGGGCTTCGGCGTGCTTCAGCCGCTGGCGGAGTGCGACCCCGCCGCCTGGCAGTCGGTCTACGCCGTCAACGTGATCGGCGCCAACCTGGTCGCCGGCGCAGCCGTCGATCACCTGGGGCCGAGCGGCATCATGGCGTTCGTCTCGTCGCGCACCGTCTCCGACGCCAACGGCCTGTTCGCCAGCTACGCGGCGTCGAAGGCGGCCCTCGACCTGTGCATCCGCACCTGGCGGGTCGAGCATCCCGACCGGCGCTTCGTGCGCATCGTGATGGGCAACTGCGGACCGACCGAGTTCTCCGACCACATGGGCCTGGAGCTGATCGGCGATGCGCTCGATCTCTGGGGGCGCCAGGGCATCCCCGGCGGCATGATGCACGTCGACGACGTGGGCTCGCAGCTCGTCGACACGCTCGCCGTGGCGCTCGATCACCCAGACATCGACGCCACCGAGATCAAGCTCGACGCTCGGCCCGTCGGCGTCAACGGCTGAGCGCTAGGGCGGCGCCGGCCGGCCGCTTGCCCTACGATGGGCCGACGACCCTAAGGAGGCGCGACCATCATGGGAGACAACGAGAGCGCAGACGAGAAGGCCTCTGGCATCCAGGTCAACATCGGCGCACAGACGATGGGCCTTCTAGAGGCTGTCAGGATCCTGGCTTTCCTGGCGGGCATCCTGATTGCCTTCATCGGCCTGATCGTCGCCATCGTGGGCGGCGGCTTCAGCTGGCTGCTTCTCGGGGTCGTCATCGTCTTCATCACCACCGTCAACTACGGCAGCGACGACGAAGGCGCAGCGGGCGGGCCTGCGAAGCGCGGCAGCGCAGTGAAGATCATGGCGGCCATCGCCGCCGGCTGGTGGCTCGGCGGCAAGCTGATGAACCGGGGCCGCAAGGACGGCGGCGGATGACCCGCAGCCGCCCCGGACTCCCCTGCTGACCGAGCGCTACGCCAGGGGCGGCCGGTTGCTGAGTACCGTGGGGGTCCGGCTGGCCGATTCGACCCAGGCGCGGCTGTCGGCGCAGATCCAGCCGACGACCTCGAGGAGTTCCCTGTGGTCGCTGGCGAGGTCGCGCTCGTGGATGGGCTCGTGGTGAGCGATCCGGTTGCGCAGGAAGTGCTGGCGCTTCATGCGGGCCTCGACATCGGCCCTCACCCGCCACGGACCGAGACGGTCGAGGGTGAGGCGCTCGGCGATGATGCGATGATCGAGAGTCGACATCGGTTGATTTCCTCCAGCAGGGGGCCTATAGTTCCCCTCGTAAACCCCGGAACCGTCCCTGCCTTCGGCAAACGGCCGGGGTTGCCCAATTCTCAGGGGAAGGTCTCGGCTTTCTGGAGGAAGTCCGGCGGGGAGGTGTCGGCGGATGCCGCGAGCGGCCCGGCGTCTGCGTGTCGACGGCTGCCGGCGGCGGCTGCTATGGTCGTCGCCATACACCCCGGAACCGTCCCTGCCTCTGGCAAACGGCCGGGGTTGCCCAATTCTCAGGGGAAGCTCTCGGCGGTGGGGCCACCGAAGGCGAGGCTGGCGGGGCTGTGGTGGTGGGCTAGGTTGGCGGGCCGTGGTGAGCGGGCGCAGGCCGAAGCTGATCGAGGTGGCGTTGCCGCTGGCGGCGATCAGCGCTGAGGCGGCGCGGGAGAAGTCGATACGCCACGGCCACCCGTCGACGTTGCATCTGTGGTGGGCGCGGCGGCCGTTGGCGGCGGCGCGGGCGGTGATCTGGGCGTCGCTGGTCGACGACCCGTCCGGCGACGAGACCCTGAGCGCCGAGGAGCAGCAGGCGGAACGGCTGCGGCTGTTCGGGATCCTGGAGCGGCTGGTGCCATGGGAAAGCTCCAACGCCGCCGACGTGCTGGCCGAGGCCAAGGCTGAAGTAGACCGCTGCTTCCCTGAGGGACCCCCCCCCATCCTGGATCCGTTCGCAGGGGGTGGGGCTATCCCGCTGGAGGCGCAGCGGCTGGGCCTGAAGGCGCTCTCTGGCGACCTGAACCCGGTGGCGGTGCTGATCCAAAAAGCCATGGTCGAGACCCCCCCCCGGTTTGGAGGCCTGCCGCCGGTTCACCCGGAGCTGCGCACCGAGATCGGCACCTGGGAACGTGCCCAGGGCCTGGCCGCGGACGTGGAGGCCTACGGGCGGTGGATGCGCGACGAGGCCCAGCGACGCATCGGGCACCTGTACCCCGATGCCACCGGCCCGAACGGCGAGAAGCTGACGCCGATCGCCTGGATCTGGGCGCGCACCGTCGACTCGCCTGATCCGGCGTGGCGAGGCCATGTGCCGCTGGTGGCCTCGTGGCACCTGGCCAGACGAGCCAGCAAGCCGCCGGTGTGGGTCGAGCCGGTCATCCACCGCGAAACCCGGACCATCAGCTACGAGGTCCGTACAGGAGGCGAACCGGCTCTCGATCGCACGGCCGGGCGCGGCAGCGGGCGCTGCATCGCCACCCATGCAGCCATCACCAGCGACTACATCAAATCCGAAGGCAAGGCCGGGCGCATGGGCACCCATCTCATGGCCGTCGTGGCAGAAGGCGAACGCGGCCGCGTCTACTGCCAGGCAACCGACGCCGACAGGGAGACCGCCTCGGTCGTTCTCGATCTGGAACTGGGGTCGCTCCCCGATAGCCCTCGGGCCTTCACGACCCCTGCCTACGGGCTCGATGAATGGCAAAAGCTGTTCACCCCGCGCCAGCTCACCGCCCTGACGACCTTTTCCGATCTGCTGACGGATGTTCGCAAGATGGTGGAAGCCGACGCTGAGGCGGCGGGAATGGCCGACGACGGGGTGCGGCTGCGAAATAGTGGTGCTGGGGCAGAGGCGTACGCGGACGCTGTGGTCACCTATCTGGCATTTGCCCTGGACCGATGCGCCGACCGCTGGTCCACCATCAGCACTTGGGAGAAGACCAGGAGTACGGTTGCGCACACCTTTGGCCGCCAGGCCATACCCATGACCTGGGACTTCGCGGAGGCCAACCCGTTCTCGGACTCCAGCGGCAACTGGATGGGCCAATTGGACTGGGTACGCAAGGTACTGGAGCGCCTGCCGGCCGCGGTGCCTGGCGAGGCAGTTCAGCGCGATGCCCGGGCGTGTGTGCGCGAGAACCCGGGCTCGGTTGTCTGCACCGATCCGCCCTACTACGACAATGTTCCCTATGCGGACCTGTCGGACTTCTTCTTCGTGTGGCTGCGCCGCAACGTCGGCGGGATCTGGCCAGACGAGTGCGCCACGCTGCTGACCCCCAAGGCCGAGGAGATGGTCGCCGATCGCTACCGGGCCGGGTCGAAGGAGAAGGCGGAGGCGCATTTCGAGGAGGGCATGAAGAGCTTCATGGCCGAAGTGGCCAAATCAGCGACCGCGGATGTGCCGGCGACGATCTTCTACGCCTACAAGGCGACCGAGACCGACGAAGGCGGGGTCCGCTCCACGGGCTGGGACACGTTCCTGCAGGGCGTGATCGACTCCGGCATGCAGGTGACCGCAACCTGGCCCATGCGTACGGAGATGAGTGGGCGGATGCGCGCCATGAAGTCGAACGCTTTGGCGTCGTCGGTGGTGCTGGCCTGCCGGCCACGTCCTGCGGATGCCGCGTTGGGATCGCGCGGCGAGTTCGTGAACGCCCTGCGAGACGAGCTTCCCGAAGCGGTGCGGCTGCTCCAGACCGGCAACATCGCGCCTGTCGACATGGCCCAGTCGACCATCGGGCCTGGCATCAGCATCTTCTCGCGGTACGCCAGGATCATCTATGCCGACGGCAGGACCATGCCGGTATCGGAGGCTCTGACGCTCATCAACGCCGTGCTGGGAGAGATCGTCGACGGCGAGGAGACCGAGCTCGACGCAGACTCGCGTTTCGCGATCACCTGGTTCGAACAGCACCGCTTCGAGCCAGGGCCATCGGGCGATGCCGACTCCGTGGCCCGGGCCAAGAACACGTCGCTGACGGGCATCCTGCAATCGGGAATCGGCGAGGCCAGCGCCGGCAAGTTCCGGCTGTATTCGCGCGAAGAACTCGACGAAGAGTGGGACCCGCTCCAGGACAAGCGCCTGACCGTGTGGGAGGCCACCCAGCACCTCGCGGCGACCCTGTGGCGCTCCGAGAGCCAGGCCGCTGTGCTCGCCGAACGCCTCGGCGGGGTCGGCGAGCGGGCGCGCTGGCTCGCCTACGTGCTCTACGACAAAGCCAACGCCATCGGCTGGCCCGAGGAAGCCGCGGTGTACAACAACCTCATCAACGTCTGGAGCGACTTCTCCCGCATCGCCGCAGCCCTCCAACGCGAAGCAGAACAGCAAGCCCTCGACGTGCCCTGACCACGGCCCGTTCGTGGGAGGTCGCCGAGCCCGGCCGCGCGGGCCGGCACGGGCATGTGTCCCCCGCTCGGCCCGCCCGAGTCGGCAGCCGGCGGCGCTGCGGGCGGCGCTCAGGCGAGGCGCCGGCCAGGGGTGAAAGAGATCGGCAGGCTGGTCCAGCCGGTGACGTTGCTGCTGTGGAAGCGCACCTTGTGCTCGTGGTCGACCTCGTAGTCGCCGAGCCGTGCGTGGATCTGCTCCAGGGCGACCTTGCCCTCCAGCCGGGCCAGCGCGGCGCCCAGGCAGAAATGGGCACCGTGGCCGAAGCCGAGATGGCGCTCGGGGCGGCGCGCTATGTCGAAGGCCTCGGCGGTCGGGCCGAACTCCCGCTCGTCGTGATTGGCCGCGCCGATCAGCAGCAGCACCGAGTCGCCTTCGGCCATGACCTCGCCGTGCATCTCCACGGGGCACATCAGCGTGCGGTGCATGTACTGCGTGGAGTTGTGGAAGCGCAGCACCTCTTCTAGGGCGCCACCGATCAGCGTCGGGTCGGCGACGATCTCGGCCCGCTGGTCGGGGTGGCGGCTCAGCAGCTCGACGGAGTTGGCGACCATCTTGGTGGTCGTCTCATGCCCTGCGATCACGAAGAGCACGCAGAAGCCGAGCAGCTCGTCGTCGGCCAGGTCGTCGATGCCCGCCAGGTCGGTCAGCAGCCCGCTGCCCTCGCCGGCCCGCCGCGCCGGGAGGTCGTCGATGAAGTAGGCGAGCAGCTCGAACATCCCCGCCGCGGCTTCGGCGGGGATCTCCATCGAGCCGTCGGTGCGGATCAGGATCGTCTCGGCGTGGCCGCGCAGCTCGGCGCGGTCGGCGGCGGGGATGCCCAGCACCGCCGAGATCACGTCCATCGGGAACGGGCCGGTGAGATCGGCGACCAGATCGCAGGCGCCGGACTCGACGAAGCCGTCGATGTAGCCGTCGACGATGCGCCGCGTGTCGTCCTCCATAGCCGCCACCCGCCTGCCGGTGAAGACGCGGCTGACCAGCTTGCGCAGCACGGTGTGCTCGGGCGGGTCCATGTCGATCATCGAGCGGAAGCCGCTGCCGACCTTGCCGCGCTGCTCCAGGGCGACGCCGTTGGCCGAGGAGTAGGTGGCGGTGTCTCGGAAGGCCTCGAGCACGTCGTCGAAGCGGCTCAGCGCCCAGAAGCGCAGCTCGGGGTTCCAGTAGGCAGGGGCCTCTTCGCGGAGCCGCCGGTAGGTGGCATACGGGTCGTCGTGCACGGCGAACGAGTACGGGTTGAAGTGCAGGTCTGCCGGTGCCATCGAGCCGATGCTAAGTCGCCGGCTCGCAGCGGCCATAGTTGTGGCGTTCTGCTGGATCGCGCCGCCGTGGTGCGGTGACGCGCAACGCTGGAGGCGGCAAACCACCCATGAGCGACGATCCCGGCCCATCCGACGCCGCGCAGTCTGACGACGCCGACGCACTGCGAGCCGCTTACGACGCAGCCCGGGCGCAAGGCCCAGCGCAAGCAGCCGAGGCCAGAGCTAATGCACTGCGAGCTGCCGCCGAGGCCGCAGCCCGAGCGGCGTACGAGGCACAGGCGACCACAACCCAAGGCGACGACGCGGCGCAGCCCTCGGCCTATGAGCGCGGCGCGGCCAAGATCGCCGAGGTGTACGCAGGCGACGTGGCCGCGCTGCCCGAGGGCACGATGCCGTTCTACGACGTGATGATGCGGACCCTGTTCGCCGAGGTCTGGGACCGCGACGTGCTGTCGATCCGCGACCGCCGGCTGCTCCTGATGGGGGTGATCGCGGCGCAGGGCCAGGCCGACGTCTTCGCCATCCAGGCCCAGGCGGCGCTGCGCCGCGGCGAGCTGTCTGCCGACGAGCTGCGCGAGTGCCTGATCATGCTGGCCCCCTATGCCGGCTACCCGAACGTGGCTGCGCTGATCGGCCCGGTCGAGGAAGCGATCAGCAACGTGCGCCAAGAGACCGACGACGAGTCCGCATGAGCCGGCCGCCAGTCCGCAACCGTGCCATCGATCCGAACGGGCCGACCCGTCCGCAGTCGCCCCGTCGATCTGAGCCCTGAGCCAGGAGGATCACCGCATGGACTTCACCGACCGAACCGCCGTCGTCACCGGTGCCGGGGGCGGAATCGGCGAGGCGTATGCCAGGGGGCTGCACGCCGCCGGGGCCAACGTGGTCGTCGCCGAGATCGACGACGCACGGGGCCGCAGCGTCGCCGACTCGCTGGGCGAGCGGGCGCTCTATGTGCGCACCGACGTGGGCGACCCGGCAAGCACCGACGCCATGGCCGCGGCGGCCGCCGAGCGCTTCGGGGGCATCGACCACCTGGTGAACAACGCCGCCATCTTCGGCAACATGGAGCTCGCCGGCCTCACCAGCGTCGACTACGGCTACCTGGAGAAGTTCATGCGGGTGAACCTGCTGGGCGTGCTGCACTGCACCCGTTCGGTGATGGCCTCGATGACCGAGCGCGGCGGGGGCGCTGTCGTCAACCAGTCCTCGACCGCCGCCTGGATGGGCATCAGCGGCTTCTACGGGCTGGCCAAGGCGGGCGTGAACTTCCTCACGGCGTCGCTGGCCCAGGAGCTGGCGCCGCGCGGCATCCGGGTCAACGCCATCGCACCGGGCCCCACCGACACCGAGGCGCTCAACAAGCAGGTGCCGGCAGAGTTCCGCGACCCGATCGTGGCGAGCCTGGCCATCAAGCGCCTGGGCACGCCGGCCGATCACGTCGGACCGCTGCTGTTCCTGCTCTCGCCGGAGGCGGGCTGGATCACCGGCCACGTGCTCGCCGTCGACGGCGGCCAGATCACCCGAATCTGACAGACCGCGCGCGACTGCCGGCCTACGCAGCGACGTTGGCCGGCTCAGGCAGCTGAGCTGCTGCTGTCGAGGCTTGCTACGACCCCGTCGAGGGTGTCGGCCACGGCCTCTAGGTCGGTCTTGATCGGCGTGAGCAGCTCGCCGAGTGGCTCCGTCTGGTCGGCGATACCACGGACCCCGAAGGTGATCTTGCCCAGAGAGTCGTTGACAGCCCGCAGCACGATCACCACGCGGATCAGGTAGTAGGCCAGCGCGGCTGCGACGACCAGCGCTATGACGATGGTCACGATCCCTGCAGCGGTCATCGACGGTCTCCTTCGCTCACAGCAGGGGCGCCACGGCACCCACGTAGCCGACGGACAGATCCTTGGCCGAGGAGACCAGGCTGCGCGTCTCGGCCACGGCGGGGACCGGCTCCAGGTTCTCGGCGAGGCCGACGGCGTGCTCGAGGATGTCCTCGGCGTAGCGCTGGATCTCCACGGCGGGCCTGAGGACGCGGTTGGCCAGCAACAGCACAAGCGGCACGACCGCCAGCAACAGGACCGCGTTGCCGATCCACCAGAGCCACATGCTCGGGACCTCCTTCAGTGTGGTGTCCACCATAGCACGCGCTAGATGCCGGATGCATCTAGTGGTGGACTGGCAGGCCTGCGGGCACGGCGCCGTCGTCAGACGAGCTCGCTGAGACGGCTCAGCGCCAGCACGGCAGGACAGCCCGGGGCATGGTCGAGAGGCGACACGCCAAGCCGGTCAGCGGTGTCGATGGCCTCGTCGACGGGCACCTCGACGATCGGAAACTCGCCGAATGCCGCTCGGACCCGACTCCGGTCGTCGTCGGAGGTCAGCTTGTTGGCCACGATCACGACCCTTCCTTGGCATCGGTCGGTGGCCACGGCCACAGCACGCCTTGCCACGTCGATCGAGCGCGGCGTGGGCTCGACCACGACCACGGTCACGTCTACCGCAGCATCGGCGAGCCTGCCGAGCGTGCCGATCCCAGCCTCCAGATCGGCGACGACGGTGGACTCCTCGGGGTTCACGGAGCCGAGCAACTGCTCGGCCGACAGGCCGCATCAAGGTCAACCGGGCTCGGGGTTCTCGATCCGGGTGATGACCGAGAGGCGAACCCCGTCGGGGGCGTCGCTGCCGTAGACGTCGAGGATGTCCGCCCAGGTCACAGCATGATCCGCGGAGCCGGAGTCGACTTCTTCCCGCAGGGTCGTCAAGCGCTCGGTCTCCGAGTCGCCGACCCCCAGCGACAGGCCGAGGTTGGGGTTCGTGTCGCAGTCGAGCGCGATGACCGAGGCTCCGCCGCGTGCCAGGGTCCGGGCCAGCACAGCGCTGGTCGTGGTCTTGCCGGAGCCGCCCTTGCCGACAACGGCAACCTTCATGGCCGTACCTCCTCAGCGGCAGGGTAAAGGCCCTGGATCGCATCGGCCAAACCCCTCACGGCCGTCACGAAACCGCCTCCGGGCGCTGCGTCCAGCGGTGCCAGGCCCGACCTGTCGGCGTTCGCCACCGCGGGGTCGAGGGGCACGGTGAGGTCAACAGGGCGTTGCAAGCGCTGCGCAATGCGCGTCGGTTCGTCTTCGTGGGCGACCTTGTTGGCCAGCACCATCATGTTGCGAGGCGCCCAGGCGGCGTCCCGGAGCCTCAACAGGCGTCGCGCCGAGTGAAGCGACTTGGCGGTGGGCTCCACGACCACGCACACAACCTCGGCGTACTTGCCCCAGCCGAACATGGCCTGGCGAGTCCCCCCGGGCAGGTCGCCGACAAGGTGATAGGCATCGGGCTCGATGTCTCGTACCACCTGGCTCCAGGCATGCTGGGCGCGTTGCAGCGTGGTGGCGTGCCCCCAGAGGTTCCCGAACTGGAGGTAGCGGACGCCGTCGGGCGTGCTGACGGCGTAGCGGTCGACGACCGTTGCCGCATCCAAGTCGGGGCGCAGGACCCAGCGCGGCCCGTCCGCGGGACCAGCAACGACCACGTCTTCGGGTATGGGCTGGTCGTCGACGGCAATGCCGAGGGCGTAGGGCATCCCTGGCAGCGGATCGGAGTCGAGCGCGAGCACCGGCTCGCCTGCTCTGGCCAGCAGCCTGGCGAATGTGCCCGCGATGGTGGACTTGCCCGCTCCGCCCTTGCCGACGAACGCCACGCGAAGCCGTGGGGTCATCCGTTGATGTAGATCAGCTCTGACTCGCCCTCGGCGACCTCGACCAGGATGTCGGCGAGAACCCGGAACGAAGCGCCGATGCCTGCTGCATCGTCAGCCGACACCCCACGGGCGTCGCTAGAGAACGGTCAAAGCGACACCAGAAACGGGCTTTCTGCCCCCTGGGCCACCTTGGCGCGCACGTCTCGGCCCAGGTCGTCGTCGGGAAGCCGCTGAGGATCGGTGACCGACACTGCATCGCCGGCGAGCCGGACCTCGGCCTCGAGCCCGCTGGCGCCGGCCACGCCTGCAAAGTGGTATGCCCTGAACAGAGCCCCAGGATCCTTGGCCGGATCGGCGGCAGTGAAGAAGATCAGCTTGCGGCGGGCCATGCTCCGACTTGCCTCTCCTTGCGATCAGGGTCTCTGGCGATCAGGCGACGACGCTAACCGAGCGCGGTCTGAGGGCGAGGATCGAGTGAGCGGGCTGCGTCCAGCAGCAGCCGGGTCTCGGCGTGAGCCGGCTGGTTCAGCACCCGCTCGGTCGGCCCGGCCTCGATCACTGTTCCGTTGCTCAGCACGACGATCTGCTCTGCTGCGTGGCGGGCCAGGGCGAGGTCGTGGGTGATGAAGACCAGGGTTGCGCCGAGCCTCTCGCGGACCTCCAGGATCTGTGCTGCCACGGCGACTCGCAGCGAAGCGTCCAGCATTGACGCCGGCTCGTCGGCGACGATCAGCTCAGGCTGGGCAACCAGGGTGCGTGCAATGGCGACGCGCTGTCGCTGACCCCCGCTGAGCGAACCGGGGTAGCGGTCCAGGAAGGGCTCGACAGGGCGAAGGCCGAGATCGGCCAGCGCCTCGGCTGCCCTGTGGCGGCGCTCGGCACGGCCCATGCCGCCGATGGCCAGCGGCTCGGACACCAGGTCGCAAACCTTCATTCCCGGATGCAGCGAGTTGTAGGGATCCTGGAAGACCAAATGCATCCTCCTGCGCAGCCGGCGCAGTGCGGGTCCAGTGCAGCTTTGGAGATCCTCGCCCAGCACTTCGACGGTGCCCGAGGAAGGCCTCACGAGCCCGGTCACGAGACGTGCGATAGTGCTCTTGCCGGTGCCGCTTCGACCGACCAGAGCGACCCGCTGACCCAGCTCCACCTCCAGGGACAACGCAGAGAGGGCCTCCACAGGCCGGCGATCGCGGCGGCCTGCGGCGTAGGAGACGTCAACCCGGTCGAGCCTGATGGCGCTCATGGCGAGCCCTGTGAAGCGCCTCTGGCCGGCACCACTGCATCCGCGGGCGACGTCAGCGGCGCCAGGTGACAGGCGACCCAGCGCTCGTCCACGAGCCTCAGTTGCGGCCTGTCCGTCGTGCAGGCTTGCGTCTTGTGGTCACAACGCGGGGCGAACGAGCATCCCGGCGGCAAGGCCGACGGATCGGGCGCCTCCCCCGTGACAGGGCGCAGGCCGCCCGGCGGGCCCGCCAGGGGCGGCAGGGCGTCTAGCAGCAGCTCGGTGTACGGGTGCTCAGGCGCGTGCAGGAGTAGCTCGGTCGGGCCGGCTTCTACGATGCGGCCGGCGTACATGACCGCCAGGTCGTCCGCCCGCGATGCCACCACTGGCAAGTCGTGCGAGATGAGCCACACGTCGAGGTCCAGCTCGTACCGCAGGGAGTCGAGGAGGTCGAGGATCTGCTGCTGGGTGACGACGTCGAGGCCGTTGGTCGGCTCGTCGGCGATCAGCAGTCGCGGCCGATTGGCGATCGCCATGGCAATCACAACCCGCTGACGCTGCCCGCCGCTCAGCTCGTGTGGATAGGCGCTGTGACGATCGGGCGGGAGGCCGGCCCTCGACAGCAGGTCAGCCGCTGCCGCCGACGCTTCGCCGGCACCGCCGAGCGCAGCCGACTCGGCCACCTGGCGCAGCACTGTCATCGTCGGGTCCAGCACGTTCATGGCAGCCTGGGGGACGATGGCGATGTCTTGGCCGCGGACGCTCTGCAGGCCGCGCCGCCCGAGCCGGCGGAGGTCGACGTCTCCGAGGAACACGGCTCGGCCTCGAATCCGGCCTGGATGCCCGACCAGGCCGATGGTGGCCAGCGCCAGGGTCGACTTGCCGCCGCCGGACTCGCCTACCAGGCCGAGCATGCACCCTCGCCTGACGGTCAGGTCTACTTGGCGCACGACGTCCACCCCGTCGAAGTCCACGGAGATCTCGCGCATCTCCAGGACTGCGTCTGCTTGCTCGGGAGCAGCAGGGTCGTCGTCGAGGCGTCGCCGGACGGGCGCCCGCCAGCCGTGGCTGACGAGCTGAGGCTCGGCCAGTTCCTCGAACGCATAGCCGACGAAGGCGAGCCCCACGATCAACAGCGTGAGGCCGACGCCGGGCGGCACGATCCACCACAGCCAGGCATCGGTCAGGATGGCATTGCCGTTGTTGGCGAAGTACAGGGTCGAGCCCCAGCTCACCCGGTCCGGGTCTCCCAGGCCCAGGAATGCCACTCCCGACTGGACGAGGACGGCCACAGCCGCGGCACGCACGAACTGGCTCAGCACCAGCGGCACGAGCCTCGACAGGAGGTGATGCCACAGGATGCGGGCGGTCGACGCTCCCATGGCATCGGCGGCGACCACGTGGCCCAGTTCACGGAGCTTGAGAACCTGGCCTCGCAGCAGGCGAGCCGGCCTGGCCCACAGAATCCCTGCAATGAGGCCAATCAGCACGCCGATGCCGCGCCCGAAGTAGGCGGCCAGCACCAGGACAAGCACCAGGAACGGCAGCGAGAGCACCAGGTCCACGATGCGCATGGCAACAGCATCGACCCAGCCGCCGCGTCGTCCCGCGATCAGGGCGACAGCGGTGCCGGTCACCGTCGCTGCGACCGCCGCCACGACCCCTACGAGCAGGGTCACGCGGGCACCGAAGAGCAGCTGCGACCACAGGTCACGTCCGAGGTCGTCGGTGCCCAGTAGGTGCTCGCCCGACGGCCTGGCGTATGCCGGACCGACAGTCCGGTCAGGGGGATGCTCGGCGAGCAGGTCCGCAAAGGCCGCGGCGCCGATCACGGCCAGCAAGAACAAGGCACCGACCAGAGCCAGCCCGAAAGTGCCGGGCCGCAGCCGCCGGCGCAGGCGCCTCATCGCTCCCCGATCCGCCTGACACGGGGATCGAAGACGGGATAGAGCAGGTCGGCGACGAGGTTCGCGAGGATCGCCATGAGCGACAGCAAGAGGAACACCGCCTGCAGCACCGGGTAGTCGCGGGCGCGCACCGCGCCGAAGGCCAGTGATCCCAGGCCGGGGTAAGAGAACACGGTCTCCACCACCGTGGCGGCGGCGACCAGCGTGGAGAACCCCAGGAGCGCAACGGTCGACACCGGGATCAGGGCATTGCGGGCAGCGTGAGCGCGCACGCGCCTCTCGGTCAGCCCCTTGGCTCGTGCCATGAACACGTAGTCCTGGCCCAGCTCGGAGATCATCGCCGATCGTGCGACGACGAACACCGAGCCGATCCCGACAAGCGTCAGCGTGGTGGCCGGGAGGACGAGACGCTGCCCCACATCGGCGAGCCAGGCCCAGCCCGAGAGATCCTCCAGCGCCGTCGCTCCGTAGACCGGGAACCAGCCGAGGTGCACGGAGAACACGAGCAGCCCCATGAGCCCCACGAAGAACGCCGGCAGGGCGTCAACGGCCAGCACGCCGGACAGCAGGACCACGTCGCGGCGCGATCCGCGACGCCAGGCGGCCGCGAAGCCGAGGCCGACGCCCACTACCGTCGAGATCACGACTGCGGTTCCCACGAGCAGCACCGACCAGCCCAGCCGGTGGATCACCACGTCGGAGACCGCTCTGCCGTCGACCACCGAGATGCCCAGGTCGCCCTGTGCCAGGTTGACGACATACGAGCCGAACTGACTCCAGCCCGATCCGTCGAGATCGAAACGCTGGAGTGTCTGGGCTCGCAGCTCAGCGTCGACTACGCCAGATGCCGGGGGCACCAGGTAGTCCACCGGATCGCCTGCGGCAAGCCTGGGCAGGGCGAAGTTCAGGATCACGGCGGCGAAGACGACAAGGCTGTACTGGGCGAGCAGCCTCGCCCATCTCCACAGGCCCGAGCCGAGATCGGCGCCGCTGCGGCGAATGCCGCCCAGCAGGGCGCGCCGGGCGGCCGGCCCGCCCACGGTGTCAGTCCCGCACGGTGCCGGCGGCTCGCCGTCGCATGACCGCGAAGCCGACGACGCCGATCACCACGAGCGCTGCGACCACGAGCCCGGCGACGGCAGCGCCGCCGAGTCCTGCGTCGTCATCGCCGGCCTCGCCCTCCGACGCTGGTTGCACGCTCTGGACGTCTGCTTCGGCGTCGTCTGTCTCGGGCGCCTCGTCAGATGGCTCCTCGGACGGCTGCTCGGGTGCCGATTCGTCGTCTGAGGTCTCCGCAGGCTCCGGCTCGGAGACGGCCGCGTAAGGGGCCAGGAACGACCGCTTGGTGAACGCACCGTGGCCGGGGTCTGCGATCCAGCCGTCATAGGCGGCCGGACGGTATGCCCAGCGGCCCTTCGGGTAGAACAACGTCACCGCCGGCGCCTCCTCGGCGAACAGCTCCTGGGCCTGTTGGATCAGCGCCTGCTTCGACTCGACCGGCTCGCCGAGGGCCTCGTCGAGAAGGGCGTCGAAGTCGGCATTGGCGTAGCCGCTGAAGATCCCGCCCACTCCCCGCCCCGGGGTGTGGAAGAAGAAGAAGAGGTGATCGGGATCGACGTGGGCGTGCGACTCGAACACAGCGATGAACATGTCGACCGTCGGGGGACCGTCCGGCGAGGGACGGCGTGCTGCGGTAATCGCAGGCGCGTCCAGCGGCTCGACGCTGACATCGACCCCCACCTCGGCCAGCTGCTCGGCGACCAGCTCGCCGGCTCGGACCTGTGGAGGCGCTGCGGCGTTGACGAGCAGCGTGAACTCCAAGGCGACACCGTCCGCATTCACGCGGCTGCCGCTGTCGTCTGCGGGATAGCCGGCCTCATCGAGCATGGCGTTGGCAGCATCACGGTCGAACTCGTGGCCCCCTGTGGGATGCGCCCACGGCGATTCGGGGTGCGTCCAGGTGTCGTTGCCGGGATCGGCCCGGCCGCCTTCGACGATGTCGACAATCGTCTGCAGGTCGAGCGCCTTGCTCATGGCCTTGCGGACCGCTGCATCGTTGAGGGCCGGCTTGCGGGTGTTGAACATCAAGTAGACCGACTGGAAGCGGCTGCCCTCGATGATCTCCAGCTCGTCGTTGTCCTGCGCCTGCTCGATCAGCGGCACGGGCAGGTTGCGGGTGACGAAGTCGAGCTCGCCTGTCTGCAGGCCGGCGAAGGCCGTCCCGGCATCAGCGACCACGGGCATAAGCAGCCTGTCCACCAGCGGTGCGCCCCCGAAGTAGTCCTCGTTGGCCTCGAGGCGATACGAGGTGCCGGGTTCGTACTCGACCATCTTGAACGGCCCGGTGCCCACCGGCAGCGACGTGGCATCGGCGCGGGGATCCTCGACTCCCTCCCAGACGTGCATGGGCAGGATCGGGAGATCACCCCCGGGCAGCAGCTCGAAGGTGGGGGCGGGATCGGCGAAGGTCAGCTCCACGGTGGTGTCGTCGATCACCCTCGCCGACTCGAAGATCGGATGGTCATAGACGTGGTGGCCGTAGCGGCCCGGACCGGCGTCGTCGCTGAAGTACCCGAAGGTGAAGGCGACGTCCTCGGCGCTGAACGGCTCGCCGTCGTGCCAGGTCACGTCGTCGCGCAGCTTGACGGTCCAGACCCGATAGTCCTCGGAGGGCTCGGCGCTGGTCGCCAGCCAGGGTTCGGGATCGAGCCTGCTCTGCGACCAGAACAGGGAGTCGTACACCAGCATCGTGAAGTCGTGGGTGATCGGCAGCGCCTGGGGGACGATGAACGGGTTCAGGTTCTTCTCGGCAGCGTGGAGCCCGACGCGGACCACGACCTCATCGTCGTCCTGAGCGACGACGGCGGGACCGAGAGCCGCTGCGAGCAGGAGGATTGCGAGACCGGAGAGGAGGAGACGGAGCTTCATGGCCGGCGAGGGTAACGCCGTAAGCGGCCTATCTGCAAGACGCATCTAGCAAGGTCGCTAGCCTCGCCGTCATGCGCCGCAGTCGGCTGAGGATAACCGGCACCGTGCAAGGAGTCGGCTTCCGTCCCTTCGTGCATCGCCTGGCCGATCGGCTGGAGCTGACCGGGGCCGTGGGCAACGACGCCGACGGCGTGTGGTGCGAGGTCCAAGGACCCGAGCTGGTTCTCGAGGCCTTCGTCGCCCGAGTCCGAGACGAAGCGCCACCGCTGGCACAGGTCGATTCCGTCGAGGTCCGCGCCATGGCGCTGCGGCCTGGCGAGGCTGCATTCGAGATCGCCGACAGCGACCTCCGCGAGGGGGAGGTCTCGATGTCGGTGCCGCCCGACGTCGCTCCATGCAAGGCCTGCCTAGCCGAGATCGAGACTCCCGGGGATCGGCGGCACGGCTACGCCTTCACATGCTGCACCGACTGCGGCCCCCGCTACACGGTGATCCGCGGGCTGCCCTATGACCGCGAGCGCACCTCCATGGCGGCGTTCGGGCTGTGCGCAGAGTGCTGCGCTGAGTACTGTGACCCGGCGGATCGCCGCTACCACGCCGAGGCCGTCTGCTGTCCGCAGTGCGGTCCCACGCTCACGCTGCGCATCAACGGCACAGCGGTCGCCGGCGACCCGATCCTGGGGGCGGCGAAGTGCATCGCCGCCGGCGGGATCGTCACCCTGAAGGGCGCCGGCGGCTACCAGCTCGTCTGCCGCGCGGACCGCGAGCAATCGGTCGCCCGGCTGCGTGCCCGCAAGCGGCGCGAGGAGAAGCCGTTTGCTCTGCTGGTTCCCGGCATCGCTGCGGCTCGGCGCCTCGCCGAGCTCGATGCCGTGGCCGAGGCGGCACTGGCGAGTCCCGCAGCCCCGATCGTCCTGGTGCCTCGTCGAGTCGACGGCGAGGGGGGTATCGCTTCATCGGTGGCGCCCGCCACTCGTCTGCTCGGCGTGATGCTGCCCGCCACCCCGCTGCACGCGCTGCTGGCCGAGCAGGCAGGCTGCGACGCGTTGGTGTGCACCAGCGGCAACCTCTCGGATGAGCCGATCGTGATCGACGACGACGAGGCCGAGCGCCGGCTCGGTCCCATGTGCGACGCCGTGCTCAGCCACGACCGGCGCATCGAGCGCCGTGCCGACGACAGCGTCACACAGGCAGTCGCCGGGGAGCTTCAGCTGCTGCGGAGGGCGAGGGGTCTGGCCCCGCGACCGATCCGGATGACAGGATCCGGCCCGACGCTGCTGGCCGTCGGCGCCGAGCTCAAGAGCACCGTTTGCCTCGCTGTCGGCGACAGCGCTCACTTGTCGGTGCATCTAGGCGACCTGGAGCATCCCGCAGCACTCGAGGCCTTCGAGACAGCAGTGGCCGACCTGCTCACGATGGCACAGGCTGTTCCCGACCTGGTTGTCCACGACGCCCATCCGGAGTACCTCTCTACGAAGTTCGCGCTCGCTGCCGGCCTTGCGCCCGCCGAGTCCGCCCAGCACCACCATGCGCATCTTGCGTCGTGCCTCGAGGACAACGCCTGGGGCGAGCGCGCAGTCGGGGTGATCTTCGACGGCTTGGGCTGGGGCAGCGACGGCACGCTCTGGGGCGGCGAGTTCCTGGTGGGAGACGCCGCTGCGGTCGAGCGGGCAGCCCACCTCGACGCCGTGCCGATGCCGGGTGGCAACACGACCATCAAGGAGCCCTGGCGCATGGCCGTCGCCCACCTTCACAAAGCCTTCGCCGGCTGCCTGCCGGAGCTGTCGTTCCTGGATCGCCATCACAACGAGATTCCCGCCGTCGCAGCCCAGTGCGAGGCGGACCGGGGGCTGTCGACCTCCTCGGTCGGTCGTCTCTTCGACGCAGTCGCCGCCCTTTGCGGCCTCGGCGACTTCGCCCGCTACGAAGGCCAGGCAGCACAGCGCCTGGAACAGGCTGCAGGATCGCCTGAGGCCCGCTACCCGGTCGGCTTGATCGAGGGTATGCCGCTGCGCGTCGACGTTGCCGACCTGATTGCCGCCGTCGTCGCAGATCTCGAAGCGGGCACGAGCGCGGGCTCGATTGCCGGGGCCTTTCACCGCTGGCTGGCAGACGTGATCGTGCTCGTCTCCGCGAGGCTTGCCGAGGAGTCGGGGCTGCGCACGGTGGCCCTGTCCGGAGGCGTATTCCAGAACCGGCTGCTGAGCGAGCTCGCCGTTGCAGGCCTGAGCAACGAGAGGCTCCGCGTGCTCCGGCATCGCCAGGTCCCGCCCAATGACGGCGGCATCGCCTTGGGCCAGGCAGCCATCGGGCGGGCCCTGCTGAGCCGCGGCGACTAGCCTGGCGTGCCCGGCGATCGTGCCGCGCAGATCGCGCCGCACAACAGAATCGCACAGCAGAACTCACCACCGAGCCAAGCATCACCAAGCAACAGGGAGTCCACAGGTGAAGATCGGCGTAGTCGGCAAGGGCGGAGTGGGCAAGACGACGCTCAGCGCTCTGCTGGCGAGGACGCTGCGAGCCAAGGGCCGCAGGGTCCTGGCCGTGGACACCGACTCGAACCCGAACCTGGGCCTGTCCCTGGGGCTCGACACACGTCAGACCGAGCAGATCCTGACGGTGCCCCGTTCGATCGTCGTCGGCCGTCGGGGCGACATGACCATCGACGAGCTGATGGCCGACTACGCCGTGCCCACCCCCGAAGGCGTTCACCTCATGTCGGCGCTGCGGGTCAGCGAAGCCGGCGCCGGATGCACCTGCGGCGGTCATGCGACCGTGCGAAGCCTGCTCGCGGAGGCACTGGACTCCGAGGTCGACGACACCGTGATCGACATGGAGGCGGGCATCGAGCACCTGAGCCGATCCGGCGGCACCTTGGCGCACGCCGACGTGCTGGTGCTGGTCTTCGAGCCCAGCAGGAAGGCAGTCATCACGGCGCAGCGCACGATCAGACTTGCCGACGAGCTCGGCATCGCCTCGTGGGTCGGGGTGGGCAACAAGGTCGCCGCCGACCAGGACGGGCTTCTGGCCGAGCTCTGCGCCGAGTACGAGGTGCCGGTCGACTTCGTGCTGGGCGCAGATGCCGACCTGGTGGCTGCCGACCGCCTGGGCTCGCCGGTCCCGCTTGATGCTGCGCCTCAGGCCTGGGCTGTCGTCGGGCACCTCGCGGAGCGCCTGCTCGGGGTGGGCGCGCCGGCCTGAGGCCCGCTCGCCGGCAGCGCCCGAGCGGGGCAGGGCGCAAGCACGCAGCGCGTCAGCTGACAGGGCGGTCAGCAGACAGGCCCAAGCGGGTCTGCGGACGGCGTTTCAGCAGATGCGCGGCAGAGGATCGCCCACCAGCATGTCCAGGATCCGACTGCCGCCGAAGGAGTTGTGAACCACGACAAGGCCCGGGTGGTCGTCGCTGACGGTGCCGATTCGGCACGCCTCGGCGCCATGGCGATGTCGGCGCATGGCATTCAGCGCAGCATCGGCCTGCCCGGCGGGCACCACCGCTACCAGCTTGCCCTCGTTGGCGATGTGCAGCGGATCAAGCCCGAGCATCTCGCAGGCCCCGGCGACCGCCGGCCGCACTCCGATGTCGGCTTCGCTGAGGTCGATGCCGAGCCCGCAGCCCGAAGCCAGCTCGTTGCAGGTCGAGGCCACGCCGCCACGCGTGGGATCCCGGAGCCAGCGGGTCTCGGGCACTGCACTCAAGAGGTCCGCCGCCAGGCGGTGAAGCGCCGCCGTGTCCGATGAGACCTCCGCCGACAGCGCAAGATCGCCGCGGGCCACAGTGACTGCGATGCCGTGGTCGCCGATGCTCCCCGAGACGATCACGGCGTCGCCCGGCTCGACCTTGCCGACGCCGAGCTCGGTCCCCTGCGGCACGAAGCCGACGCCGCTGGTGGTGAGATAGCAGCCGTCCGCCGCCCCGCGCTCGACGACCTTGGTGTCGCCGGTAACGACCGGGATGCCCGCCTCGGCGGCGGCGGCGGCCACGTCGTCGATGATCGCCTGGAGCTCGGCCACCGCAAATCCCTCCTCGATCACCAGTGACAGGGAGATCCCGGCTGGAGCGGCGCCCACGCAGGCGAGGTCGTTCAGGGTTCCGTTTACGGCAAGGTCTCCGATCGAGCCGCCCGGGAACCGCCGCGGGGTCACGACGAAGGCGTCGCAGCTGATGGCGACCCGGCAGCCGGACGGGCAATCGAGCATCGCCGCGTCAGCCAGGCGGTCGAGCTCGGGGTTTGACAGGGCTGGTCGGATGACCGCCTCGATGAGCGACTGGGAGGCCTGGCCGCCCGCGCCGTGGGCCATGGTGATGGTGTCTTCGCGCAGGACCGGCGCCCGTGATCGCCATGCCTCGACGCGGGCCAGGACCGCCTCGCGCCGGGCCACGTCGTCGTCGGATGCCACGGGCGACACTCGCTCAGACGGCCGACACCGGGATCCGGTCGCGAGCGCTGTAGCGGCCGTAGCTGTAGTAAGCCGCGCACGCTCCCTCAGAGGAGACCATGCAGGTCCCGATGGGTGTCTCGGGAGTGCAGGCGGTACCGAACACCTTGCATTCCCAGGGGCGCAGCGCTCCCTTGAGCACCTCCCCACATTGACAGGCCTTCGGATCGGCGACCCGGACGCCGGGCACCTCGAAGCGCAGCTCGGCGTCCCAGTCGGCGAATGCCGGGGCCAGCGCCAAGGCGCTCTGGGCGATGAACCCGAGGCCTCGCCACTCGAAGTGCGGCCGCAGGACGAAAACCTCTTGCAGCAGGCTCAGAGCGCGCGCGTTGCCCGACTCGCTCACCACTCGCCGGTACTGGTTCTCCACTTCGCAGCGGCCCTCGGCGAGCTGGTGCAGCAGCATCAGCACGCCTTGGAGGATGTCCACCGGCTCGAACCCGGCTGTGACCAGCGGGCGCCCGTACTGCCGTGGGACGAACCGGTACGGACGAGTGCCGATGACCGTCGACACGTGACCTGGTCCCAGGAACCCGGCAAGGTCGAGGCCGGGCGAGTCGAGGATGGCCTTGAGCGGCGGGACGATGGTCACGTGATTGCAGAAGACGCTGAAGTTGGCCACCTGGCGCTCGCGGGCCTGCAGCAGCGTGATCGCCGTCGACGGCGCTGTGGTCTCGAACCCGACGGCCAAGAAGACCACGTTCAGGTCCGCTCGGCCCTCCGCCAGGCGCAGTGCGTCCAGCGGCGAGTAGACGACTCGGACGTCGGCGCCGCGGGCTTTCGCCTCGAGCAGGTTCGACGACCCGCCCGGCACCCTCAGCATGTCGCCGAAGCAGCACAAAGTCGTCCCGGGGGTCTCGGCGACGGCGATGGCATCGTCGATGCGGCCCATGGGGATGACGCAGACCGGACAGCCGGGGCCGTGCACCAGCTCGATGCGGGCAGGGAGCAGTGCCTCGATGCCGTGGCGGTAGATGGCATGGGTGTGGCCCCCACAGACCTCCATGAACTTGCGCGGCGGCTGACCTGCCGCCGATTCGGCGATCTCGGCGAGCAGGAGGCGGGCGGCTTCGGGGTCGCGGAACTCATCGACGTACTTCATCGCCTGGCTCCGGCGTTCTCATCTCCGGCGCGCTGGGCGTGGGGTGCTTGTGGGCGCGAGGGCAGGCCGAGCCGCTGCGCGAGTGCGGCGCAGAGCGCATCAGAGAGCGCTGCCTGGGCCTCCTGGATGCGGTGAATCGAGCTGGCGTCCACCGTCAGACAATGCTGGACCGCAGGGGCGGATGCGAAGTGGCTTCCGTGGCGGCCGCTGAAGCCGACGGTGGTCACTTCGCCGGAGTGAGCCGCCTCGAACGCCCTCAGCAGGTTCGGTGACGCTCCGCTGGTGCTGTAGCCGACCAGCAGGTCGCCGGGGGCGGCCAGGGCCTCGACCTGACGCGCGAAGACGGCATCGACGCCTATGTCGTTGGCCAGGGCAGTGAGCACGGCGTAGTCGTCCGTGAGGGCAGCCGCTTCGATCCCCAGCAGCCCCAGCAGGCGAGCCAGGCGGGCGGCATCCGTTGCGCTGCCGCCGTTGCCCATGGCGTGTACCCGGCCGCCGCGCGAGACGGCGTCGGCGACTGCGGCGGCTGCGGCGTCAAGCGCAGCCGCGTTGTCGGCCAGGGCTTGGGCGACGATGCGCTCGGACTCGGCGGTCTTGGCCTCGGCTGAGGATGCCAGCGCCTCGATGAGCGCCTCGGGGTCTGTCTCGGCGGCATCCAGGAAGGGATACAGGAAACCGGTGCTGTCGCCCCCCGCAACCGCCGAGGCACCCACCAGGCCGGGGTGCTCCATGGCTACCTGCACCAGCTCCCACAGCAAGTGATAGGCGCGGACGATCTCGGCCTCAGGACCCTCGGCGGAGATCACGACATCGGCGCCTGCGGCCGCTTCTCTGCGACCGACGAAGATGCACGCCGTGCGGGCATCGGCAACGGATTCGAGGTCGCGCACGACCGATGCCGGCAGGGCCTGAGTGCCTGTGACCACGGGGTGGATGAACTCGACGGCGATGTGGTGAGCGTGATCCTGCAGTCCCGGTGCCGCTACCGCGAGCCGGCTGCCAGCGGCGAAGGCCCGTGCCAGCCACAGCGCCGCATCCAGCGGGCACTGGCGGGCGTCGATGGCGGAGTCGCCGGTGCGCATCGGGGCTCTGTCACCGGAGGTCGATCCCGAAGGCCTCGACCTCGTCTTCGTAGACCGACCCGAGTTCGCGCATGAACGCCAGGGTCTCTGAAGCCTCTTGGGGGTCGATGCGCGACATGGCAAAGCCGACGTGCAGGAGCACCCAGTCCCCCACCTCCAGAGGCTCTCCGTCGCCGTCGACGACGAGGGTGTTGACCTCGCGCTGCACTCCTTCCACGTCGACGATGGCCGTGTGAGGGCCGGACGGCGCCAGCTCCACCACCCGTGCAGGGATGCCCACGCACATCAGCTCGGGACTCCCGCCGGCTCAGGGAGGCCGACTGCGTCGAGCACTGCGGCCACCGAGTCGACCACCGGGTCGACCGGGGCGTGGTCCAGCAGAGGGCGACCGAGGGCGTCGGCATCGACCACGCTGTCCGACCATGGCATCTGCCCGATCAGGTGCAGGCCGTGGCCCGCGCAGAACTCGGCGATCGCCGCAGCGTCGGTCTCGGTCCGGCACTTGTTGGCAACGACGCAGACCCGCTCGATGGACGACTCCGAAGCCAGAGACGCCTGCAAGCGGACCGCTTCGAGCGATCGGAAGTACGGCTCGGCGATGAGAGCCAGCACGTCCGCGTGACGGGCCGTGCCGCGACTGAGATGCTCGGGCGAGGCTTCGAGATCGAGCAGTGTCAGGATCGCGGGGTCGGCGCCGAGCTCGGCCATGACCGCGGCGACGGTGGCGTGAGCGGAGCACATGCAGCCTTCGTCTGGGTGTTCGGGGACGCCCATCCGCATCACCTGAACGCCGTCGGGCGCCACGGCTGCGAACTCGGCGAGCACATCGCTGACGGGCACACTGAGGCGAGGGCCGTCGAAGCGCCGCGAGATCAGACTCGCCGGAAGGAACGGGGGCATGGCCGGCTCGTCGCTGAGCCCGATCGCTGCGTGGAGGTTGGGGTTGGTGTCGCCGTCGATGGCGACTACCCGATAGCCGCGCCGTGCTAGCAGCCTGGCCGCGGTGGCACAGAACGTGGTCTTGCCCGCGCCTCCCTTGCCGGCGACTGCCAGCTTCACGATGACTCCGCGACGCTCACGTCGAGAGCCGTCAAGGCAGCGGTGAGCACGTCCCGCAGACCGGCCAGCTCGCCGGCTGCCTCTGTCGCCGCGGCCCGGCCGATTTCGGTCAGCACGTATTCCCGACGGTCGGGACCGTTGTCCGAGGGCACCCAGGCGGCGCTCACCAGCTCGCTGCGATCCATGCGGCGAAGTGCCCGGTAGACGCCGGCGAGGTCGACATTGAGGCCAAGGGCCCTGACGGTCTCACAGAGCTCGTAGCCATAGGAGCGGCCGTCGCGCCGCAAGGTCAGCAGCAGGTAGGCCTCGAGGTAGCGCCGGGGCACAGGCCCTCTGTGCCGCTCGGGGCCCGTCGAGGCAGGTTGCTCTGCGCCTGTGGAGGCGGGTCGCTCAGTGCCCATTGAGGTGTCCAGGGTGGTCGTGGCCGAATCTGTGGGCCAGGCAGGCTTCGGCCTCGTCGACCGAGGCGTGACACCAGCAGTCGTCGCTGCACTCGCCGTGGGCGGGCTTGGTCAGGTCCGCGAATGCGTCGGCGAACTCGCGAGCGCCCTGTTCGAGCCCGAAGTCCGAAAGCGCGTACCAGTCGCCGTCACGGACCAGGTAGCCCTCGTCTGCGAGCCGATCCAGGTAGGTCATGCCGATGGCGGCATCCACGCCGAGGAACCGCTCTATCAGGCCGGGATCGACGACATCGCCGAATCCCTCGCCGCGCAGCCAGTACATGACCTGGAGGATCTCGCTGCGCCAGTACAGGGCAGCCAAGGCGACCGACTTCGGCGCGGCGGCGCTCACGCACCCTTCCCCAGCCGCTCTGCCTTGCCGGTGACAACCGTCAAGGCGCCTGCGATCGCAGTGAGCTGCTCGTTGATGCGGGTCACCGACGGCCCGATGGACGAGCACTGCGTCTCGATGGCGCGCACCCCGAAGGTAACCCTTGCCAGGTTCGCCGAGATCCGAGCGAGCGAGCGGGCGATGGCCTGCAGGTAGGCGGCCAGCGCTGCGACCAGGATCACCACCTCTGCGACCGTGAGCACGACAAGCAGGGTACGCATCAGTGCGGTGCTCCTGTCTCGGGGGCTGTCTCGGGTCCTGTCTCGCTTGGCGAGTCCGCGCCGCCCGACGCCGGGGCCAGGGCGTCGTCGAGGAATGCGTCGTGAAGCATCGCCTCCTCGGTCAGCCCGTCGAGACGGACCGTCGTCTGCTGCAGCATCCAGGTGGTGGCGGTGTTGCGGGCCACCTGCTTGCCGGTCTTCCATATGGCGCCCGATCCCGACTCGATCCGCCGTACCTGGCGGTAGAAGATCTGCAGGAGCCCCACTGCGACAAGCGCCACCACCAGGCCGATGCCCAGCGTCATCCACCAGAGGGCGTGGGTGCTCACGACTCGGCGCCCTTCGAAGCCAGATGCCCGCGGACAGCCGCTGCTGAGTCGGTGATGCGCTCGACGGCGTTGTTGACATCGTTCACGGCCCAAAGCGGGGCGGTGTTGTCGCGGGACTCCTCGAGAGCCGTCAAGATCGACTCGGCCTTGACGGCGGCGCGCCTGGCGCCGCGAATCATGAGCAACAGCAGCACCACCACCACGGCGATGAGCGCACCGCCCACGGTGTAGCCGACAACCCAGCCTGCGGACATTTGACCCCCTGGTCTCGTGTGCATCCAGCATAGACCACAACTGCGCTATATGCTAGCTGCATCTAGCGATTAGGCTCGTCCGAAGGATCCGAGCAGGCCCGCCGAGGGGAGTGTCGAGTGACCCAGTACACCAAGACCATGCCAGGTGTTGCGCACCGGACGATCGAGCCCAAGCCGCTCATCACCGACAGCAGCGACCCCTTGGCCCCTGTCGCCTTGCGAAGCAGACGGACTCCCAAGCGCGACGAGCGGGTGTCCCAAGGGCCGCTCGAGAAGGTCTACCTGTTCTGGATCGTCGGCGCGAGCTGCGACGGCTGCACCATCGCCATCTCCGGCGCAACGCACCCCCGAGTGGAGGATCTGCTCAACGGCCGCGTTCCGGGCCTTCCCCGAGTGGAGCTGGTCCACACTGTGCTGTCGGTGGAATCGGGCCCGGAGTGGACCGAGAACCTCCGCATGGCCGCCGATGGGCAGCTCGACGCTCCCTACATCATCGCCTGGGAGGGCTCGATCATGGACGAGACCGTCTCCGGCGAGCACGGCTACTGGATGGGCCTGGGAGAGGACCCCCACGACGGTCGCCAGATCACCAGCCTCGAATGGCTCGACAGGATGGCGCCGGGCGCGGCCGCGGTGCTCGCCATCGGCACCTGCGCCACCTGGGGCGGCATACCGGCGGCAGCGGGCAACCCGACCAACGCCATGGGCGTGATGGACCACCTCGGCAAGGACTACCGCTCGACGCTGGGGCTGCCCGTCGTCAACATCCCCGGCTGCTCGCCCATCGGCGACAACATCACCGAGACGGCGGCAGCGGCCCTGCTCTTCCTCAACGGCCTGGCCCCGCTGCCCGAGTTCGACGAGCTCGGCCGACCGGCCTGGCTGTTCACCGAGACGGTTCACCGGCACTGCCCGCGTGCCGGCTACTACGAGGAGGGCGTGTTCGCCCACTCCTACGGGGACAAGGAGTGCCTGGTCGAGCTGGGCTGCTGGGGTCCGGTGGTGCAGTGCAACATCGCCGAGCGCGGCATCGTCGACGGCCATGGGGGCTGCATGAACATGGGCGGCATCTGCATCGGCTGCACGATGCCCGGGTTCCCCGACAAGTTCTCCCCGATCTACGAGCGCCCGCCTGGCGCCCTGCTTTCCACCAACACCAACCGCGTCCTCGGCGGCTTCATCCGCCGGATGCGCTACCTGTCCCAGCGGGACAAGATGCGCTCGAAGCGCTGGGATGACACCCGTGACCTGCCCAGCGGCTGGGGCCGCTACAACACCAGGCCCGTCGGTGCGGAGCGGCTCGTCCACAGGCTCTACTCCCGCAAGCAGCACTCGCACCAAGGAGGGCGCTGAGCGCCATGTGCTTCAAGAATCTGCCCATCGAATTCGACTCGAACGGCCGAGCCAGGCTCGTCGAGGGCATGGCGGACCCTTATGCCGTGGCCGTAGCCGAGCCACGCGACTACGTCCGCAGCGCACAGAACCGGGGCAGCGCCGGTGCGCCGGCTGCTCCGCCGAGGCTGCGCGAATGGAGCATCGACCCTGTCACCCGGGTCGCAGGCGCTCTGGCCGTGCACACGGTGCTCGATCTCGAGACGCGCACCGCTGTCGACGCCCATTCGATGGCGATGCTCTTCCGGGGCTACGAGATCATCCTCGCGGGCCGCGATCCTCGTGACGCCATCGACATCTCCAGCCGTGCGTGCGGCGTCTGCGGCGGCGTTCACTCGACGGTCTCCTCGCTGGGCATCGAGATGGCCTTCGGGATCAAGCCTCCGCCGCTCGGGGTCTGCGTCCGCAATCTCGGCGAGGTCGCCGAGATGTTCTACGACCACCCGCTGCACCTTGGCCTGCTCGCCGGGCCGGACTACTCCACGGCGATCGTGTCGGTCACCAACCCGGAGCTCGTCAGGCGCGCCGAGAACACGCCCGCCGCGCACGCCGACGTCCACGGCTACCGGACGGTCAAGGACCTCATGGACGGGTTCAACCCGCTGGAGGGCTCGATCTACCTGGAGGCGCTGGAGTACACCCGCATCGCCCGGACCATGTGCACCCTCATGTTCGGCAAGTACCCGCACCCGTCCACCCTGGTGCCCGGCGGCGTGTCCACCACGGTGAGCACCAGCACCTTCAACGAGTACTACGCCAATCTGGGCAGGATCTTCGACTACGCCAAGCGACTTGCCGGAATCTGGGACGACATCTGCGACTTCTTCCTCGAAGCCGACCCCGCCTACGCGGAGGTGGGCGCCCGTGCGTCCAATGTGATCCAGACCGGGATCTGGGACAACCCCGAGGTCTACGACGCCACTTTCGCCAACATCGACGAGTGGGGCCAGGCCCGCTACTCGGCACCTGGCGTGATCAACGACGGCGAGTTGCTGACCACCAAGATCACCGAGATCAACATGGGGATCGAGGAGTTCGTGGAGCACTCCTACTACGACGACTGGACCACCGCCAACGGGCAGCGCCGTTTTCGGACCGACGAACTCGGCAACCCGCTGTCGCCGTACCACGCCTGGAACAAGGAGACGATCCCGCGCCCCGAGGGCAAGAACTTCAAGGAGAAGTACTCCTGGAGCACGGCCCCGCGATGGGACCGGATCGCAATGGAGACAGGCGTCTACGGGCGCATGTGGACTACCGCTGCCGCCAGGCAGCTGCCTGAGAACCCCTACCTCGAAGCGACCGGCGACGGGCTCCGGATCCTGCTGCCGGCTCACGACCTCCCCGAGACGGAGCTCGAGTGGAAGGTGCCCGAGAAGCTCAATGCGTTCGAGCGCAACCGGGGACGGGCCTACGGCGTCGGCTTCACCGCTGCCATCGGCATGATCTGTCTGATGCAGGCTTTCGAGTACTGGCGCAAGGGCGAGACGGCGGTGTCCACCAAGTTCAAGGTGCCGCAGGACGAGCGGGTCTCGGTGGGCGTCTGGGAAGCCGGGCGCGGCTACCTCACGCACCACATGCACATGGACAAGGGCCGGCTCCTGAACTACCAGATCAACACGCCCTCCACCTGGAACGCCTCGCCACGTGACCCATTCGACGGCCCGGGGCCATACGAAGAGGCCATCGTCGGCACCCCGATTCTCGAGAGCGTCGCCGACGACGACATCAAGGGAATCGACATCCTGCGGGCCATTCGCAGCTTCGACCCGTGCATGCCGTGCACGACCCACATGGACACCGGCCGGGGCATCATCAGCCGCGAGGTCAACTCGTGCGGGTGCACGCTGGAGTGACAGAGGAGCGGGATCGCATCCTCGACGCCCTGCTGGGCCCGGGATCACAGGTCCGCTCGGGCAGCACAGCATCCAAAGGCTGCGTTCTGGTAGGCGGGATCGGCCTTCCCTGGCTGCGCGACCTCGACTTCGGGACCAACTGGCTGACCCGTGCAGCAAAGCTGGCCTGGGCTGACGACGTGATCCTCGAAGACCTGTCCTATGCCGCTCATCGGGTCCTGCACCGGCTTCAGGAACTGGAGCCGCGCCGCGTCATCCTGCTGGGCTGCATGCCGCGCGGTGCCGACCCAGCCGGCACCATTCGCCGCTATGCCCTTCGAGACGCACCTCGCCCCGACGCCGCGGAGATCCACGAGCGGCTCGCCGAGTCCGTGGGCGGGATCATCGACCTTGACCACACCCTGGCGGTATGTCGTCACTGGGACGCCCTGCCCGAAGACACCGTGGTGATCGAGGTCGAACCGGCTGAACGCGACTTCGGCTGGGGGTTTTCGGCGTCCGTGGAGGACGCCGTGGCCGAGGTGCTGGCCATCGTGCAAGCCGAGACAGCCCGGTGAGCCGAGACAGCCCGACAAGGCCCGAAGTCTCCCCGCAGTCCGAGGCCGTCTCGCCGCCTGCCCAGAGCGGCTCGCTCCAGCCCGGAAGCACCCCGCCGCCCGCTGAGCTGGCCTACGGCGAGATCCTGGACCGGGTCGCCGCCCTGACCGGCGACCTCATGACCCAGCCTCACGCAGACGTGCGAGAGGACCTCGAGGAGCTGCTCGACTGGCTCGATGCCTTCCACCGCGAAGGCCTCGGCCGTTTCGTGGAGATGGTGCGGCAGTGGCGGGGCGATCTGTTCCTCGAGCAAGCCGCGCTCGATCCCGTGGTCGGCGAGCTGCTGGACACCTACGGCCTCGGGGTCGACGTCGACGCGTCCGCAGTCGAGCGCACCGTGCAGCAGGCTCTGGACACCGTGCGCCCCTACATTCACTCCCACGGAGGCGACGTGGAGGTTCGCTCGGTGGAGGACGGCGTGGTGCACCTGCGGATGCACGGAACCTGCAACGGCTGCACAGCCGCCGACGAAACCGTCAGGCACCGCATCGAGGTCGCCCTGCGCGAGCAGTGGATCGATTTCCGCCGAGTGGAGCTCGAAGATGCCACCGAGGCCCCGCACCCCCCGCCTGCCGACGGCCAGATCGTCAGCGGGCTAGGGATTCAGAGGAAGGACTCGCTGTCGTCTCCTCCGCCGGTGTCGTGAGCGACCAAGGCGCTGCCGACATCGACGAGCTCTGCTTCAGGGCGCGGGCCCTCGCCCAGACCCATCCGATGACCCAGCCCGCTCACCGCTACCGCCAGGCCCGCTTCGAGCAAGAGCGCGGCCGCCAGCCGGTCTCCGAGATCGCCGACTGGGCCGGCACGGCCATGCTCGTCGGATACTGCCTGCGACGCGCCGAGGAGCAGGTCGTGGATGGCACCTCCATCGACCCCGAGGAGCACTCCGTCGACGACTACGAGACCGCAGCCGCGACGCTTGCCGAGGCACTGAGATGCGGCGACGCCAGCAGTGTCACCCTGCTGTCAGCCGAGGCGACCATCGCGGCTCTCGACCGGATCATCGCCGCCGAGCTGGACAAGCGCCACGAGCACGTGCGCGAGCAGCTCGACGATGCTGCCTGGGCCGAGCTCGAGGACTACATCGCATGGTGGGTGACCCACGGATACGCTGTCCGGGCAGCCGAGCGCCCATGTCCGTGAGCGCATTGCGCGTGCTGGTGGCAGGCGTCGGCAACGTGCTGCACGGCGACGACGGGTTCGGGGTGGCGGTCGTTCGCAGGCTGGCGTCCAAGGCGTTGCCCGAGGGCGTGAGCATCGCCGAGACGGGCATAGGCGGCATCCATCTCGTCCACGAGTTGATGGCCGGATACGACGCCTTGCTGGTGGTCGACACCGTCGACCGCGGACGCCGGCCGGGGACGGTCATGGTGATCGAGGCCGACGTGGTCGATGTCGCCGAGATGACGGTCGAGCACCGCCACGACAAGCTCGCGGACATCCACCTGGCCACGCCTGAACGAGCCCTCATGGTCGCCCGTGCGGTTGGAGTGCTGCCCGAGCAGACCTTCATCATCGGCTGTCAGCCGCTCGAACTGGATTCCCTCGAGATCGGCCTCACTCCCGTGGTCGAGCATGCCGTGGAGACAGCACTGGCCGAGATCGAGCGCTGCATCCGCGGGCTCGGGGCTCGTCCTGGGGTGCAGGCGACGGGTCAAGAGCGGACTCGCCGTGGATGACCTCGCCCGACTCGAGGCCGCAGTCGCAGACCTGAGCCGCAAGGACGATCCCGACCGCTGGGCAATGGCGCAGTACCGCCTGGGGCTGGCTCGCAGCGAGACGGCCTCCACGCCCGACGAGATCACCTCGGCCCTGGCGATGCTCGACCAAGCGGGACGGATCCTGACCGCCGAGCGTGCTCCCCTCGAACACAGCCGGATCCTCACGGTTGCGGCCAACTGCCTGCGAATGCTCGGGCGGCGAGATCGTGCCGCGGAGCTGTTCGCCGAAGCCGCCGGACTGGCCGAGTCGCGGACCAGCCCGAGCGAGGTCGCGAGCACGCTGCTGAACGTCGGGCTTATTCACTCCGAGGCTGGGAGGACGAGCGCTGCGCTGGAGCCGCTGAACCGAGCGATCGAGCTGCTCACGGCGCAGGTCGACCACGTTGACAGAGCTGACCGCGTTGACGGAGCTGACATAGTCGCTGACCGAGTTGACGGAGGGGCAGAAGCGTCGCGGCTGCTGGGCGCTGCGCTCGTGAACCGCGCCCAGGCGCTTCAGGCTTCCGGCGGCGCCACCGAGCTGCTCGACGCCATCGCCGACTACGGCAAGGCCCTGGCGATCTTCGAGCCCGACAGCGCTCAGGCAGCCATGGCCTCCCACGGGCTGGGCACGGCTCACCTGGAGCAGCATCGACGTTCGGCGTCGCCGGAGTCGCTGGACGCCGCAGTCAGGGCTCTGCAGAAGGCTCTCAGCGTGTTCACCGCTTCGGCGTTCCCGTTCCAGCACGCCATCGCCCGACACAGCCTGGCAGTCGCCGTCGAGCGCAGCGGCAGGACCGAAGACCTCCCTCGGGCGCTGCATCATCTCGAGGCCGCCCTGACGATCCTCGATCCAAGGCTGCATGCAACCCAGTGGCAGACTGCCAATGATGCCCTGGCCCGTGTCACGGCCGCCCTGGACGCCTTGCACGGGCCCCGACCGCGGATGGCCCATGTGGCGCGTCACCTGACCGACGCCTCCCCCACCGAGCGCACCGATCTGCTGAGAGAGCGTCTGGGCAGGCTGACGGACCTGCCCGATTCCGCAATGTGCTCAGCAGCAGACGCACTCGCCGACAGTCTGGCCGAGCTGCCGCTCGACGGCTATCGCAAGGTTCTTCCGGAGCTGCTCGGTGTCCTGATGGAGCTGCCCGAAGCGATGCTCGACGCCGCGGCTGCATCTGTATGCCAGGCTCACCAGGCGAGCAGCGATACCGAATCGCTCGACCGCGCCCTCGACGAAGCGATCCACGACACGCTGTTCGGGCCTCAGCGAGTGCGGGTGCGCGACCTGCTCGAGTCCTACGGCTGGAGACGCTGGTGACTTCTTCGCCAGACGATCCGGTCGCCTGTGCCCGGGCCTTTCTGGAGGCAGTCCTGTGGGGGGCGCACACGACCGTGTGGGACCTGCTCAGCAAGCTCGGCCGCGACGCCGTCCTGGCAGTAGCCGTGGACAGGGGACTCGACCGCGTGACAGCCAGTCGACTGCGCCAGGACCAATGCGGGCCCGCCGACCGGGAGGCCTTTCTCCGAGAGCTGACGCATGGCCTGCGCCGCGACTTTCGTCATGTCGATCTCACCCAGGTCGCTCCGAGCACCGACATCAGGACGCTCGATGACGGCTCAGTCGTGGTCGGCTTGGCTGCGGCTTCTGAGATCCCGGGCACGGGTGCGTGGCCGGTCGGCGAGCTGACCCTGGGTCGCGTCGGTGATGCCTCGTGGAGGGTCCATCGGCTCCAAACCAGGATCGTCGAGTGAGCAGGATCCCATGAGCGAGAGCACGGCGACGCCCTTGACCCGGCGGGCGGCTGTCGCCATCTCAGCGGATGCGCTCCTGCAACAGTGGGCACGTCAGGATCAGGCGCCTCACGGCACGGCTGTGGTCGTGGGCACCGAGATCGCGGCCAGGGTCCGCGGCGGTGTCGACTGGCGCCATCCCGAGGCCGTTGCGGTAGCGGTGCTTGCCCGCCCCCGGAATCTGGACGTGGGAGCCCGCGAGGCCGGATGGCTTGCTGCTGGTCTGGCTGCGGCGAGAGCCCTGGACAGGGTGCTGGGCACTCGTCACGGCGTCGTGTGGCCGGACTCGGTAGCGGCAGGCCCCGAATCCGAAGGCGGGACCGCAGCCGAGGCCGCTGTCGAGGTCGCGGCAACAGCCATTTCGACGCTCGGCCCCGGGCAAGTCGAGTTCGCGATCCTCACTGTGCGCATGGCCCTTCCTGCGGGAATGTCGCTCTCTGTTGGCAAGGCCCCCTCAGAGGGCACGGCCCTCTCGATGCACATGGCACCTCTGTCAGCCGATACGGCTAGGACGTCACTCGAAGACGCATTCGTTGCCGAGCTTCGTGCTGCTGCAGGGATGCTCGAGGACCCAGCCGCCCTGGCAGCGGCATATAGCGCACGCTGCATCCAGATCAACGAGCCTGCAGAGATCGGCCTGCTGCCTCACGGCATCACGCGGGGCACGCCTATTCGGGTCCGCGAGACCGGCGCGCTGGTGATCGCCTCCCCGACCGGGCTCGAAGAACTGCTGGCCGTCGGCTCGGTCCGCTTCATCCGGCTGTTGGCGCAGTCCGGCTGAGGCACCTGCCGGTCGCGCTCATCGCTGGGGCCTCTCGGTTCTTGTGAAGTGGCGGCCGGGGCTCCCGCGGACCCCCTCCTCCGTGGCTGGGGAACCGCAGCCAACGCGCTGATCATTCCCATTCGATGGTGCCCGGCGGCTTGGAGGTGATGTCGTAGGCCACCCTGTTCACGCCCGGCACCTCGCCGATGATGCGCCCGCTCATCGACTCCAGCACGTCGTAGGGAATGCGAGCCCAGTCGGCGGTCATGGCGTCCTCGCTGGTGACGGCCCGGATGATCACCGGATGGCCGTAGGTGCGCTCGTCGCCCATCACCCCGACGGTGCGGATGTCGGCGAGCACCGCGAAGGACTGCCAGATCATCGGCTCCAGCCCGGCGATGCGCAGCTCCTCGCGCACGATCGCATCGGCGTGCTGGAGCGTGGCCACCTTGTCGGGGGTGACCTCGCCGATGATCCGCACCGCCAGGCCGGGACCGGGGAAGGGCTGGCGCATCACGATCTCATCAGGCAGGCCCAGCTCGCTGCCGACCCGGCGTACCTCGTCCTTGAAGAGCATGCGCAGCGGCTCCACCAGCTCGAAGGCGATGTCGGCGGGGATGCCGCCGACGTTGTGGTGGCTCTTGATGGTGGCGGCGTGCTCGCTGCCGGACTCGATCACATCCGGGTACAGCGTGCCCTGCACCAGGTACTCGGCGCCTCGGACCTGCGCCTCGGCGTCCTCGAAGACCCGGATGAACAGCTCGCCGATGGCCTTGCGCTTGGCCTCGGGCTCGGTGATCTGAGCC
Source organism: Acidimicrobiales bacterium (assembly GCA_965214285.1). Classification (GTDB taxonomy): domain Bacteria; phylum Actinomycetota; class Acidimicrobiia; order Acidimicrobiales; family Aldehydirespiratoraceae. Next base: position 1,574,691 of record OZ243946.1, on the reverse strand, counting down.
AGGGCCTCGAAGAAGCGCTCGCCGGCGTCGACGTGGATCAGCTCCAGGCCCAGATGGCGGCGGAACGTCTCCACCACCTGCTCGCCCTCGTTGCGGCGCATCAGGCCGGTGTCGACGAACACGCAGGTGAGCCGGTCGCCGATGGCACGGTGCACGAGCGCCGCGGCCACCGCTGAGTCGACGCCTCCGGAGAGACCGCAGATGGCCCGCCCGTCGCCGACCTGGGCGCGCACGGCCTCCACTCCGGAGTCGATGATCGAGGCCATGGTCCAGTCCGGCTCGATGCGACAGGCGTCGTGCAGGAAACGCTCGAACACCTGACGCCCGTGGGGGGTGTGGATCACCTCGGGGTGGAACTGCACGCCGTAGAGGCCCCGGCCCCGATCCTCGAAGGCGGCCACCGGGGCGTCGGGGGTGGATGCGGTGGCGGTCATGCCCGGCGGGGTGGTGACGATGGCGTCGAAATGGCTCATCCACACGGGCTGCTCGGCAGGCGTGCCCGCGAGCAGGCAGCCGCCGTCGCCGTGCACGGCCATGGTGGTGCGCCCGTACTCGCCGCGGTCGGTGCGGTCGACGACACCGCCGTTCTGCGCAACGATCAGCTGAGCGCCGTAGCAGATGCCCAGGATCGGCACGCCCAGGTCGAAGACGGCCGGGTCGATCGACGGCGCCCCCTCGACGTGCACCGATGCCGGGCCGCCGCTGAGCACGATGCCGTCTGCTGACCGCTCGGCGATCTCCGCCGCGCTGATCGTCGGCGCCACGATCTCGCAGTACACGTGGGCCTCGCGGACCCGGCGGGCGATCAGCTGGGCGTACTGGGCGCCGAAGTCGACCACCAGCACCGTGGCAAAGCCGCTGGCCGGGGGGCTCTGCGGGCTCATCCGATGGCGCCGGGGGCGACCACGACTTCGGCCCGCTGGAAGGTCTTGGGGTCGGTGTAGCCGCAGGTGGCCAGGCAGCGCCTGAGGACCCCGCCGATCTCTGCGATGCCGTGGTCGTCGGGGCGCAGCAGCAGCGAGGCGTCGACCATGGCGGCGTCGGCCCCGATGGCCAGCGCCTTGGCCAGCGCCACGCCGTCGCCGATGCCGCCTGCGGCGATCACGTGGCAGTACACCGAGGTCTCGTCCAGATGGCGGACGCGAGCCGCCCGGGCATCGGCGACGGCGGTCGCCAGCGGCACGTCCACCCCGAGCCCGGGCCGCGACACGCCGACGAGCACCCCCGCCGCGCCGGTGCGCATCAGGTGAAGGGCGGCATGGAAACTGGCGCAGCCGCCGACGATCACCGGGATGTCGAGCGTGCGGATGAAGGTCTTGAGGTTGAGCGGCTCGGTCTGTGAGCTGACGTGCTCGGCGGACACGATCTCGCCGCGGATGACCAGCACGTCGACCTCGGCGGCGAGGGCGTGATCGGCGAGGGCGGCCGCCGACTTGGGCGACACGCTCGCCGCCAGCGGCGCGCCGCCTGCGCGCAGCGGCTCGAGTCGTGCCCGCAGCCGGGCGGCATCGGGGTGTTCGGCCCACAGCGCCTCCAGGTCGATCAGCGCCAGAGCGCCCGCGGCGCCTGCGGCTGCTGCGTCGTCATCCGACAGCGGCGACTCGAGTCCCGCAGCGATCAGCGGCAGGCCCAGCTTGAAGGCGTCGATCTTCCAGGACAGGTCCACGTCGTGGGTGTCGCGGGTGCGCCGGCTGGGCACGATCGCCGTGTCGTCGAGCCCGAAGGCCTGCCTGGCGGTCTTGCCCCGCCCGATCTTGATCTCGCTCACGTTGGTCTCAGATCGCTGCGGTGTAGGGCTGCTCGGACTGCTGTGCGACAAGGGGCCTCGGCGCTGGGCCGCCAAAGGCGCGAGCCTAGCGCAGGGCCGTCAGCGCTCACGGGCCGTGGGCACGGTGATCGCGTCGGCGCTTGCGCCGGCGGTGCCTGCTGCGTCGATGCCTGCGGTGGCGACGCTGAGCAGGTCGCGCAGCATGGCGGCGGTGGCGCCCCAGATGGTGTCGCCGGGCACCTCGAAGAAGGTCACGGCCCGCTCCTCGCCGGCCGGCGGGAAGGGCCAGATCTCCTCCCGCCAGGCATCGTCGGCCAGCAGCTCCGCAAGCGACACCGCGATGATCGCCTCCACCTCCGCCGGCGAGGCGACGTGCACCTCGGGCACCGTGTCGCAGACGGCGACGAACGGGTGGATCAGCGTCGCCGAGGAGAACGTGGCGTAGCGGCCGAGCATGCCTGCCTCTCGCACCGAGGCCGGGTCGAGCCCGATCTCCTCGTGGGCCTCCCGCAAGGCGGCCCCGTAGAGATCAGCGTCGCCGGCGTCGACATGGCCGCCGGGAAACGAGACCTCGTGGGCATGGCTGCGCAGGCCGGCCGCTCGCCGGGTCAACAGCACGTGGGCCGTCTCGCTGCCTCCCGAGCCCGGCGGCGCAGCGCCCTCGGGGCCGGATCGGCTCTCGGCAGGCTCGGGGGCAGGCACAGTGTCGGGGTAGAGGACCACCAGCACTGCGGCCTGGCGGGCACCTGGGACGGGCCTGCCTCGCAGCGGCAGCGGCGCTGCCGTCGCCAGGGCGTCGACGACGGAGTCGAGGCTCAGGCGGCGCTGCTCGTCGCTGAGCCCGGACCACGGCGCGGGCCCGCCGGCTCGGGCCGTCGGCGGACGGGGAATGCGCTGGGCGCCGCCCCTGCCAGGCGAACCGCCGGCTCGCTGGGCGCCGCCCCGGCCAGGCAGCCGGCCCGCGTCCCTCAGGAGCCCGACTCGGCCAGCCGGCGGAGCAGCTCGCGCAGGCCGCCTGTCTTGAGGCTGCTCATCACCCGACCTGGCGGGGTCTCGCCCCGCTCCCACTCCTCCCAGTGGGCGAGCAGCTTCTCGGGATCCGGCGGCGGGCGCTCCATGCGCTGCATCCTAGCCGGCTGCCCAGAGCCTCCTTGCCCGAGAGATGCCAGCCGGCAGGGAGCCAGCCGGCAGGGAGCGAGCCGGGAAGGGCTGCGAGCAGCGCGCCCGGCGGCGGGCTCAGTGCGCCTTGCGGATGGGGACCACGCTGCGCGCGTTGCGAAGCGTGGCTCGCAGGTAGGCGATGTCGCCTCGGTGGGGCATCCAGACCGCCCGGAGACCGAGGCCGGTCAGCCGGTGGAACAGTGTCGCCAGAACCAGCGTGCGACACGACGCCCCCACGGTGAGCGCAATCGCCGCTCCTTCGAGCCCGATGCGGGGCAGCAGGATCACCAGGCACAGCAGGTGGGCCAGGACGCCAGCGCCCATCGCCCACGAGGCCACGGCGGGCTTGGAGATGCTGTTGAACCAGGGCACTAGAAGCGAGGCCAGGGCCAGCGCAACCAGACCGGGCGCGAGGATCCACAGGGAGGGGACGACGTCGAGGTATTTTCTGCCGTTGAGAATGAAGATGGCGGGCCAGACGAGAGGGAACAGCATCGCCACCAGCAGAGTCATGGTTCCGCCGGTCAGTCGCAGCCAGGTGCCCATCGTCGAGGCCCTCTCGCCTGTCTCGTCCACTTCCCCGCTGTCTGCGAAGAGCCGTGGATAGGCCACGTTGCCGACTATGTGGGGCAGCTCGGCGAGGCGGCCGAACAGGCTGATCGCCACTGCGAACAGGCCGACCTCCACGCCGCTGGCAACCAGGCCGAGCCCGATGATGCCCATCCGCCGCTCTAGGTTGATGCCGAGGTTGAAGGGCTGAGCCTTGAGCCCATAGCCCAGGGTACGGCCGAACCAGCGCCTCTCGGGGATGCGCGGCCGGGTCTTGTACTCGCGTCTCAGATCCCAGAACAACACCGTGACGGTCACGAAGTGGCTGAGCGTCAGGGCGATAATGCCGCCGTTGACGCCGATGTCCAGGATCCAGACCAGAACGACCACCGACACGGCAACAGTGACCGTGCGCATCAGCTGCGTGCGGGCCAGCAGATCGAAGCGCCGCAGGCCCGACAGTTGAATGGAAAGCGAGACGCCGATCGACAGGGGAAGCATCATCACCAGCGACAGGTACAACGTCTCCGCGGGCGCCTGGCCGAACAGGTGGCTGAGGAACCCCACGTCGGTGCGGACGAGCGCATAGCCGCACAGCACCGCCAGGGTCGCCCCCACGGTTGCGTAGATGATGTTGAGGGTGGAGGCCTCGTCGATCGTGATCTGCTTGGACACCATGAAGTACTGGGTGCCGATCTCCGAGCCCAGCAGGAACAGCTGGGCCAGCAAGAGCACGAACACCGTGCATGTGGCGTAGGCCCCCATGCCCTCGGGCTCCAGCACGCGGGTAAGGACCGAGTAGCTGAAGAGACCCACGGTGTAGACCCAGACCTGGGGCAGGTAGGCGAAGACGAGATCGCTGCCGCCGGTCCTGGAGTCACCGTGGCGGGCACCGCCATCGGCAGGATCCTCGCCGCCGCCGCGTCTTGCGCTCTCGGGATCTGTGTCGTGAGGGCCGTCGCTGCCTGCGCCGCTCAGGTCTTTGCCGCTCGCAGGCTCAGCGTCGAAGGCCAAGGCTCAGCTCTGAGACCGTCTGATGCGAATCCCGCTCGCAGTCTCCACGGTGTTCGCGGCGACGAAATCGCAGCACACCTGCCATTGTGCATTCATTGCCCACAGCTCCTTCTCGGAGAACTCGATGTGCTCGTCAGTGGGAACGAACATCATCCTCTTGAGCTGGCGTTGATCCTTGAGACGTTGCAGCAGATTGCGCATGCCGAGCGCTCTCAAGGCCCGGGCGATCCAGAAGGCGATCACCGACAGCGGGATGAAGCGGGCCTTCATGCTCACGTTTGTCGCCTCGCGGACTGTTGCCGCACGCGCCTGGCCGCCGCACAAACGACTCAGCTCCTTCATCACGAGCTCCGGGTCGTGCGTGAGGGCGTCGAAGTCCATGACCACGACGTCGGCAGGCATGTCGAAGATGCTTGCGAGATGGCGGACGGTCAGGCCCCTGGCCATGGCCGTCTCCTTGCGGTGCTGCATCGATCTCATGGCGCTGGGACGGCCTCGGGCCCGGTCGAACCTGACGATCGATGCGGCCCTGTCGCGGTGGTGCCGCATCAGCAGCACCATCAGCGTGCGGTCGCCGCTTCGGCGGATGCCCGCCACGCCGCCGCGCAAGCCGGGATCGGCGTACGCCGGGTTGGCTACGTCGGCCAGGATCTTGCCCGCGGGCAGCCCCGAGCGGATCTTGGCGTAACGCGCCTGCGACTGGTAGTAGTGGCCCTCCTTGATCTCGGGGCAGGCGAACAGCGGATGGCCCTTGAGATTGCGGTACAGGAAGTCGCTCCCTGAACGACCGGGGCCGATCACCAGCAGATACTCGTAGCGGTTCGGGGCCCCAGCGGTTGCCGCGGCGCCCTCGGAAGCCTCGACGGGCAGCGCGCTGTTCGCAGCCTCGACGGACGGGGCGGCTTGGGCGAGCGGTTGCGCAGCCCCGGCGGACGGGGCGATCTCGCCGGTCTCGACGGTCTCGTAGGCGCTCGGCGCGACGGTGGTGCTGCTCTCGACGGGGGAAGGCGTGTCCGATCGGGAGATGATCGGCTCGGACGACGTCACCGCTTGATCCTCTCTCCGTTCGCTCGGCTTGAGTCAGCACCCGCGGGCGCGGGCGGTCCCAGCAGGCAACTTACAGGGTATTGGGCCTGGCATCGCGAATAGCGCGGCTGTGGCTGATCTCACGGCTGTGTCGCAGCGGCACCGCTGCTCCGGAGCTGGGCCTCGAACAGCGCCCGGACCGTGCTCTCGTCTGCGCCGAGGCTGCCGGCGAGCACGAACAGCGGCCCGTCGACGGCCACCAGCACCGGCGGGCCGAGCGTGTCGACGACCCGGGTTGCCCGCCCGCCGAGTCCCTCCACGGGCTCGCTGCCCTCGCGGGCCGCAAGGTCGGCCACGACAGCGGTGGCGGCAGCTTCGCCGCCCGTCTCCAGGACCACGACGGCCGCGCCGCCCGAGCCGGTCTCGGATGCCTCGAAATAGGCGTAGATCCCCGAGTCGGCGTCGATGCCCAAGCCGCCGGGGAACCACTGCGACATCTCGTATTCGACCTCGCCGGCGCTGTTCATGGCGTAGGCCCAGTCCGGCTCGCCCAGCCCGGGCGCCAGCAGCCCGCCGCTGTCGCCGGCCGGCAGCCGTTGGCCTGCCACAGCTCCGCCCGGCGCGGCGTCCAGGTCCAGGATCGCGGGCGCAGCCGGTAGGCCGGCGTCGGCGAGCGCGGCGGAGATCACCTCGTTCATGCCCGTCAGGCCGAGCAGGTCGAGGAGCCCGAGCGACTTGCGCAGCGCCGACCGGGTAGGCGCCAGATACCACCTGTCGTCGACTTGGCGGAACACCATGGTTCCCGGCAGCGCCAGGCCGGCCGAGCACAGCGGATGGCCCGCAGCAGGCGCCCCAGGCTGGGCGGGCTGCGTGCCGTCGCCGAAGACGACCTCGCATGCGCCGTCGCGGCCTGCGCTGAGCTCCACAGCGACAGGCTCGCCCCAGAAATCCAGGCCGCTGCGGGCAGCCCGCAGGCCGTCGGGGCCGAAGTCGATCTCCACATGCGACGTGCTGCCCGCGCCGCGGACCGCCAAGCGTGTCGGGGTCACCAGCGCTTCGTCGCCGTCGATGCTGACCGCGGACTGCAGGGCGGCAGCCTCCCAGGCCCACTCGTCGGCCTCCCTTTCGGCCAGCACCCTGTTGGCCGCGGCGTCCGCCGCGCCGAGCAGCAGCGGCGCATAGTCGTAGACGGCCGATGCCTCTGTGGGGTCGAGCATGCCGACGAGCCGCCGGGCGTCGAGGGCGAGCATCTCTTCCATGACCGCCTCGGCCGCCTCGCCCACCGTCGCCGCCCCGATGGCCGGGGGCCGCTCGGAGCGATCGGGCAGCTCTGATCCGCTGATCGTGCGGACGTGCTCGGCGAAGGTGTACCAGACGCTGACGTACCAGCGGCCGTCACGCCGCACGGCGACGATCGGCACCGGCCCGGCCTGGACTGCCTGGTCGGCCTGGACGGCGGCGTCATCGAGCCGGGCGACGGGCAGCCAGCTGCTGAGCACCGCGGCCGGCCGCAGCCTGGCGATGTCCACCGTGCCCTGCAGCGAGCCGCCGACGCTCAGCGAGAGGCTCTGCAGGCCGGGCCGCAGCGGCTCGGAGTCGATCTGCAGGCCGATGGCCTCCACGCTGCGACCTGCTAGGTCCGCTATCGACGAGCCGCCTTCGAGCACTGTCAGCGGGGCGAGCTCTGCGATCGGGTCCAGGCCGGCGCCTGTGATCCAGGCGCTCTCGGCGGGTTCCAGCAGAGCGCTGGCCGCCTCGGGGTCGCCTGCGAGGATCGCCTCGACGATCCCGGCCAGGGCCTCGCTGGGCGTGTCGGCGCCGCCGGCAGCGGCGGGCGGCTCGTCGCCGTCGGCCAGCAGCAGACAGCCGCCGAGGCCGGCCAGCGCGGCGACGAGCACCGCAACGGCAACCCGGATGCCCCGACCGGGCGCCCCGGGCTCCCCGCTTGCCAGGACCGGCTCGGACATGGCGAACCCGCCGGCAGCACCAGGCTCGCCGGGGACTCCGGCGCTGCCCGAGATGCTGAGCACACCAGCCTCGCCGCCGACGCGGACGGGGCCGGGTCTTTCGACCGCGGCCCCGTGGAGTGGATCTTCTGGATCGTCGTTGCCCGCGTCGGTCACATCGAGACAATGCCCGATGACCGGCGCCGAGGGCTACATCATGCCCATTCCGCCCATGCCGCCCATCGGGTCGCCGCCGCCCATCGGCACAGGCGGGGTCTCCTCGGGCTTGTCGGCGACCAGCGCCTCGGTGGTGAGCAGCAGGCCGGCGATCGACGCCGCGTTCTGCAGCGCCGCACGGGTGACCTTCACCGGGTCGATCACGCCCGCCTCGATGAGGTCGGTCATCTCGCCGGTGGCGGCGTTGAAGCCGGTCGGGCCGGACTCGTCGGACACCTCGCGCACCACGACCGCGCCTTCGTGGCCTGCGTTGGCCGCGATCAGCTTGGTGGGCTCGCTCAAGGCGTGGTGGATGATCCTCGCGCCGGTGGCCTCGTCGCCCGAGAGGGTGTCGACGAGGGAGTCCAGGGCGTCGCGGCAGCGCAGCAGGGCGGTGCCCCCGCCGGAGACGATGCCCTCCTCGATGGCGGCACGGGTGGCCGAGAGGGCGTCCTCGATGCGGTGCTTCTTCTCCTTGAGCTCCACCTCGGTGGCGGCGCCGACCTGCACGACGGCCACGCCGCCTGCGAGCTTGGCGAGCCGCTCCTGGAGCTTCTCGCGGTCCCAGTCGGAGTCGGTGTTGTCGATCTCGGCCTTGATCTGGTTGACACGGCCCTCCACGTCGGCGCTGGTCCCGGCGCCTTCGACGATGGTGGTGTCGTCCTTGGTGACCACGATCTTGCGGGCCGAGCCCAACAGCGACAGGTCCGCGGTGTCGAGCTTCAGGCCGACCTCCTCGGCGATGACCTGACCGCCGGTGAGGATGGCCATGTCCTGCAGCATCGCCTTGCGCCGCTCGCCGAAGCCGGGGGCCTTCACCGCAACGGAGTTGAAGGTGCCGCGGATCTTGTTGACGACCAGGGTGGCCAGGGCCTCGCCCTCCACGTCCTCGGCGACGATCAGCAGCGGCTTGCCCGACTGCATGACCTTCTCCAGCGCAGGCAGCAGGTCTGCCACATTGGAGATCTTGCCTTGATGCAACAGGATGTAAGGCTCGTCGAGCACTGCTTCCTGGCGCTCGGGGTCGGTGACGAAGTACGGCGACAGGTAGCCCTTGTCGAACTGCATGCCCTCGACGAAATCGAGGTCCATGCCGAAGGTGTTGGACTCCTCGACGGTGACCACGCCGTCCTTGCCGACCTTGTCGATGGCCTCGGCGATGACGTCGCCGATGGCGTCGTCGGCTGCCGAGATCGAGGCGACCTGGGCGATCTTGTCCTTGCTGTCGTCGACCTGCACGGCCTGGCCGGCGAGATCGTCCACCGACACTGCGACGGCCTTCTCGATGCCCCGCTTGAGGCCCATCGGGTTGGCGCCCGCGGCGACGTTGCGCAGGCCCTGGCGCACCAGGGCCTGGGCCAGCACGGTGGCGGTGGTGGTGCCGTCGCCCGCGATGTCGTTGGTCTTGGTGGCCACCTCCTTCACGAGCTGGGCGCCCATGTTCTCGAACTGGTCCTCCAGCTCGACCTCACGGGCGATCGACACGCCGTCGTTGGTGATCGTCGGGGCACCGAACTTCTTGTCGAGCACCACGTTGCGGCCCTTGGGGCCGAGCGTGACCTTGACGGCGTCGGCGAGCTTGTTGACGCCGGACTCGAGGCCGCGGCGGGCCTCTTCGTTGAACTTGAGGATCTTCGCCATCGGCTCAGGCGACCTTCGCCAGCACGTCGCGGGCGTTGAGGATCAGCAGATCCTCGCCCTCGACGGTGATCTCGGTGCCGCCGTACTTGCTGTAGACGACGGTGTCGCCGACGGCGATGTCCATGGGGACGAGTTCGCCGCTGTCGGAGCGCCGGCCGGGTCCGACGGCGATCACTTCGCCCTGCTGGGGCTTTTCCTGTGCGGTGTCGGGAATGACAAGGCCGCTGGCGGTGGTGGACTCCGCGTCGCTGGAGCGGACCACGATGCGGTCCTCGAGGGGATGCAAGCTCATTCGATCCTCCGAGATCGTTGGGTTTGGCTTCTGTTGATTGGACGACCCGCCGGCGCGTTAGCACTCAGACAGGCCGAGTGCTAACGATAGGGCGCGCCGGTCCGGCCGACAACCTCGGCGCCTCCCGAAATCGCGGTGTCGCCGATCACGGGATCGCGGTGTCGCCGTGTCGCTGTGTCACCGGCAGCCGGTGGCTCTGCCCAAACTGGCCGTGCCTCAGCCGGCGGGCAGGCGCAGCGACGGCTCGGCGCCGGTGTCCAGCGGCGAGGGACCGTCCGCGCGCAGCCTCCACCAGGCGGCAGCGGCCACCATGGCTGCGTTGTCGGTGCACATGGCGCGGCTCGGCAGCACCGGCCGCAGGCCGTCGGCGCTGCAGACGCCGAGCGCTTTTTCGCGCAGCCGCGAGTTGGCGGCCACGCCGCCGGCCAGGCACAGCGCGGTGGCGCCGGCTTCGCGGGCGGCCTTGCGGGCCTTGTCGATCAGCACGTCGACCACTGCTTCCTGAAACGATGCGGCCACGTCCGCAGCGGACGTGTCGGGGTTGCGGCGCAGGTGGTTGATGACGGCGGTCTTGACCCCGCTGAACGAGAAGTCCCAGCCCTCACCGGCCATGGCCCGCGGGAAGGCGACGGCCTCGGGGTCGCCCTCGGTGGCCAGGCGGTCGATGGCGGGACCGCCGGGGTAGCCGAGCCCGAGCACGCGGGCGACCTTGTCGAAGGCCTCCCCCGCGGCGTCGTCGAGCGTGGCCCCGAGCACCCGGTAGCTGAGGTGGTCGTCCATGACGACGAGCATGGTGTGGCCGCCCGAGACCAGCAGGAACGCCAGCGGCATCTCCAGATCCGTCTCCTCCAGGAAGGCGGCATAGAGGTGCGCCTCGAGGTGGTTGACGGCCACGAAAGGCACGTCCCAGACCAGCGACATCGCCTTGGCCGCGGACACGCCGACCAGCAGCGCCCCGACCAGGCCGGGGCCGTGGGTGGCCGCCACCGCCTCCACGTCGCTGTCGTCGACGGCGGCCTCCACCAGGGCCTGGGTGACGACGCCGAACAGCGACTCCACATGGGCACGGGAGGCGACCTCGGGCACCACGCCGCCGTAGCGGGCGTGCAGATCAACCTGCGAGGACACCACGTTGCTCCACACGTCGACGCCGTCGCTGACCAGCGCCGCTGCGGTCTCGTCGCAGGAGGTCTCGATGCCCAGGATGAGCGACGCGGGCGCTGCGGTCTCGGCGGTCGCGTCGCTCACGACGGTCCTCCTCGGTCGGCTGCTGCGGCGATGACCGGGCCGTCAGTCGCGGCACAGGCCACTGGGCTCTCGGCCGCGGCGTCATCCAGATCGGGCAGCCACATCACCACGGCATTCTCGCTGGGGCGGACGTAATAGGAGCGCTCGACAGCGACCGGCACGAACCCGAGTCTCCCGTAGAGGCGCTGTACCCCGCGTGCCGATGCCCGAACCTCCAGCATCGCCGAGGTCGCACCAGCGGAGCGGGCACAGCCGAGCAGCTCCCTCAGCAGCGTGGTGGCGATCCCGGCGGCGCGTCGGCGGGGATGCACGGCCAGTGTGGTCACGTGCGCGGTGTCGCCGTCGAGCAGCAGGCCCGCATGGCCGACGACCTCGCCGGGGCGGGCGCCGCTGCCGGCGGGCATCCGTGCCACCAGGTGGCGGCTGTAGGGGTAGTCCAACTCGTCGCGCCAGGTCTCGGCGGGCCAGGGCTCGGAGTAGCAGAGGCCGTCTATGGCCGTCACGGCGTCGATGTCGGCCGCGTTCATCGGCGCGACCGCCACAGCGTCGACCGGTACGGCGTCAGCACGCACAGCATCAGCACGCACGGCGTCAGCATTCACAGCATCGGCAAGCCTGGTCACGAGCCTGGATCCCATGGCTCGGACAGCGACTCCCACAGCGGCTCGGGCGGCGCCCAGCGGGCCTCGGCGTCGGGCTTGCGCATGTAGAAGGGGCGCACCCGGTCCGGCGGCACGAACTCCTCGCGCAGTGCCTGGGCATGCGCCAAGAGCACCAGCGACTCGGGCGAGGGGTGGGCCTTGCCCTCATCCGCGATCTCCACGCCGCTCACGCCGGCGAAGGTGCTGCTGTGCGCCGCTGCGCCGTCGCCGACGAGCACCACCGGGCTCGGATCGGCGACCAGGTCGGCCCGCAGGTTCTCCGGCGACGAGATCGAGGGCCCGTCGATGAGCTGCACGCCGCCGGGCACCGGGCAGTACGACGCATAAAACACCTCGCCTCGGCGAGCGTCGAGGGCGGCCACGATCCTGCGCTCGCAGTGCGCCATCGAGAAGGCCAGCAGGTCGAGCGAGCGGATCGGCACCACCGGCACCCGCAGGGTGTGGGCGATGGCCAGGGCCGTGGCGATCCCCACCCGCAGCCCGGTGTAGAGGCCGGGGCCGACATCGACGGCCACCGCTGAGACGTCGTGCAGGCTCACGCCGGCCTGCTCGGTGACGAAGCGGACCTGGGGCGCCAGCGACTCGGCGTGACGGCGGGGGCGGGCCGAGCAGGCGCTGGCCAAGACGCCTTCGTGGCCGCCGACGGCGCAGCCGACCCTGCTGGTGGCGGACTCTATGCCCAGTATCAGCACGGCTGCCTCCAGGCGGCGAGCGCTTCGCCGAGGGCGTGCTCGCGGGCCTGCCACGACAGGCCAGGCAGGGTGATCTCGAAGCGGCGCTCGTCGTCGCCGCCGCCGAGCTCGATGCGGATCTCGAGACGGTCCTCGGGCAGTGCAGCCAGGATCCGGTCGCCCCACTCGACCAGGGTCACGCCGTCGTCGAGCAGCTCGCCGATTGCCAGATCCTCGACCTCGGCAGCAGATTCCAGTCGGTAGGCGTCGAGGTGGTTCACGACGAGGGCGCCTACGTAGCGGTTGGCGAGGGTGAAGGTCGGGCTGGTGACGGGATCGCACACGGCCAGGGCTGCCGCGTACCCCTGGACGAAGGCGGTCTTGCCGGCCCCGAGGTCGCCTGCGAGCACCACCACGTCGCCCGGCCCGGCGTGGCGGGCCAGTTCCGCGGCAAGCGCCCTGGTGGCCTCGACTCCGTGGGTGGCACAGACGATCACGGACGCTCCCCGGCGGTCGAGTTGCGAATGGCCTGCTCAACGGCGCACACTGCATGGAACCGCGCCTCGTCGAGGGGGACGGCTCGCTGCGCCGAGGCGGTGGAAGCGGCCACGAATGCGTCGCCGTCGCGGCGGGAATGCGGCGGGCTGACGGCACGGGCCAGCCCGTCGTGGGCGCCTTGGGCGAGCACGTGGCAGGCCGCCTTGTCAAAGGCCGCGTCGGTGACGACGACGCCGATCACGGTGTTGAGGCTGCCGTGGCCGGGCTCGGGGCTTGGGTTGCCGGCAGCGGCGCGGCCTGCGAACACAGGGGGATCGGGCCAGGAGAACACGCCCGCTTCGACCTCGGCCTCGGCTGCGCCGTCGCGGATGTCGCCCGCGGCGTTCACGGCCACCACGGCGAGCACCTCGAACCCCGAGCCTTTGGTCACGGCCATGCCGACGCCTCCGGGCTGCGGGTCGCCGCCACGCCACTTGCCGGTGGTCGCGCCCGTCCCGGCGCCGACCCGGCCGGTCTCGGGCCGCTGGGTTGCGGCGTCGAACGCTGCTGCGCCGTGGCTCGCCTCGGGGCGCACGTCGGCTCGGCCGACCCCCAGGTCATAGAGCGCCATGGCCACCACGATCGGCACCGGCCCGTGCTCGGTGGCGAAGCCGATGCCCTGCGCTTCGAGGCGGTCGACGACGCCCTCGGCGGCGCGCAGCCCGAACGCCGAGCCGCCGCTCAGCACGACTGCATCGAGGCGGTCGACGGCGCGCGACGGGTCCAGCAGCGCGAACTCGCGGGTGGCAGGCGCGCCGCCGCGTACCTCGCCTGAGGCCACGGCGCCTTCGGGCAGGCGCAGCACCGTGCAGCCGGTGCGGGCCTCGTGGTCGCTGTGGTGGCCGACCAGCACGCCTGGGATCGTGATCCTCACGCCCGCCGCCCCGAGTCTGAGTGCGCGGCCGGGCCTTGTGCCGGGCCTGGGCCCTCGGCGTGGCCTGGGTCGTCCGCGGGGTCGTTGTCCTGCACAGGCTCGATGTGGACGCGGCGGACCCGCTCGCCGACCGAGGTCAGCACCTCGTAGCCGATGGTGCCGAGCCGCTCGGCGACCTCGGAGGCGGTGATCGTCTCGTCGCCCTGGGTCCCGATCAGCACGCACTCGTCGGAGACGCTCGCGTCCTCGGCGACAGCCGCCATGGTCTGGTCCATGGTCACGTTGCCCACGATCGGGCAGCGCCGGCCCCCGATCAGCACGTCGACGCCGAGGATCCCGCTGGAGCGCCTGACCCCGTCTGCGTAGCCGACCCCGATGGTGGCGATCCGCTCGGGCATCAGGGCGGCGTAGCGCCGGCCGTAGGAGACGCTCTCGCCGGCGTCGATGCTGCGCAGCTCCGAGACCGGGGCGACGAGGGTCATCACCGGCTTCAGCTCCACCGCCCGGGCGGCCTCGGCACAGGGCGGCACGCCGTACATGGCGATGCCGATGCGCGCCATGTCGCAGCGGCCCCGCGGGTGCAACAGGGCGGTGGCGGAGTTGGCGGCGTGCACGATTCCCGGGTCGAGGCCGGCGGCCCGCAGCTCCGCCAGCACCCGGTCGAAGCGGTCGAGCTGTTCGTCGGTGTAGGGATCGGCGGGCTGGTCCGCGCATGCCATGTGCGTCCAGGTTCCCTCCCAGCGCAGGCTCGGACTGGCAGCGAGCGCTTCTGCGAGATCGAGCGCGTGGCCGGGCTCGGCGCCCGCCCGGCGCATCCCGGTGTCCACGGCCAGATGAACCGGGATCGGGCTGTCGACACCGGCGAGCCTGGCGGCCTCGGCGATGCCGTCCGGGGTGCTGACGCTGAGCCGGACGCCCGACGGCAGGGACTGCGCGTGCTCCTGCAGCTCAGCGCCGAGCCGCTGGGAGAGCACGAGGATCGGCGTGTCGGGCGGGACCGCAGCGCCGACGGCGCAGGCTTCGGACAGCGTGGCCACGGCCAGCCACTGTGCGCCGGCTGCCAGGGCTGCGGGGGCAACGTCGGCAGCGCCGTGGCCGTAGGCGTCGGCCTTGACGACCGCGCAGATCGGCGTCTGCACCGCTGCGGCCACGGCCCGCACGTTGGCCTGCAGGGCTGCGAGGTCGATCTCGGCACGAGGGCCGGGCGGCTTGGCGGGCTTGGTGCTCATCGAGCCGCCTTGTTCGGGGCCGGGGATGCCTCGGCGTCCTCGGAGACAGCGGCAGCCTCGCTCGCCAGCAGGGCGGGCAGGTCGCCCGCCAGGGTGCCGGGTCCTCCGGCGTTGCCGGCCGCGGCGTGCAGCCAGGCGCCCGCCCAGGCGGCGTCGAAGGCGTCGGCGCCCTGGGCGATCAGCCCGACGATCGCCCCTGCGAGCACGTCGCCGGTGCCGGCGGTGGCCAGGACCGGCGAGCCGTCGGCCACCACCCGGACCCTGCCGTCGGGCGCGGCCACGACGGTGCTGGGGCCCTTGCGCACGACCACAGCCCCGCAGGACCGGGCCAGCTCGCGGGCGGCGCTGAGCCGGTCCGGGTCGGTCGAGCCGCCGAGCCGCCGCCACTCCCCTTCGTGCGGTGTGAGCACCGTGGGGGCCTTGCGCGCCGCCACGCGGTCCAGGATCCCGGGCTGCAGCGCGTCACCGTCGAGCACCAGGGCAAGGCCGGTATCGCAGACCGCCGCCAGTTCGCCGACAACGCCCGAGCTGCCGTCATCGCCGGCATCGCCCGAAGAGCCGGGCTCACAGGCCGCGTGGCCGCGGCCCAGTCCGGGGCCTGCCAGGATCGCCCGCAGCCGCTCGCTGCCGGCGACGGCTTGGCTGCCCCAGCGGCTCGCCGGCAACGGATGGCCCACGGCCTCGGTGGGCCGAACAACAGCGGACGCGCCGGGCTCGGCGCTGCCCGGCGTCGCAAGCTGCACCAGGCCGGCGCCCGCCCGCAGCGCCGCGCTCGCCGCCAGCGACGCCGCGCCGGGCATCGAGGCGCTGCCGCCGATCACCCGCAGCGCCGAGCGCCACTTGTGGGCGTCTGAAGCCCGCCGCGGCAGCACCGCCGCCACATCGGAGCGCTCCACCACGCCCGCGGCAGCGGCGCCGACGTCGAGGCCGATGTCGGCCACGCTCAGGGTGCCGCTGAAGCTGCGCCCGGGCTCCAGCACGAGGCCCGGCTTGAGCGCAGCGAATGTCACCGTCGCCGTGGCTGCCACAGGCCTGCCCAGCAGCTCGCCGGTCAGCCCGTCGACCCCCGAGGGTATGTCCACGGCAAGCACCGGCACGCCCGTGGGCACCGCCGGGAAGCAATACGGCCGCCGCAGGCCGGTGCCGAAGGCGGCGTCGATCACCAGGTCGAAGTCGCTGCCGGCCGGCACCGGGTCGCCGGGTGCGATCACATGGGCGCGCACGCCTCGCCTCCGCAGATGGCCGGCAGCACTGCGTCCGTCGGCGCCGTTGTTGCCCGGCCCGGCCACGATCAGCACGCGGCGTCCGTAGGCGCCGCCGGTCAGCCTCAGAGCGGCGCCCGCCACGGCCCGGCCGGCCCGGTCGATCAGCACCTCCACGGGCTCAGGCGCGGCTGCGTCCACGGCTGCCATCTCCGCAGGCGTCAGGATCGGGATCACGCAGCCCCCGTCACGCTGCCAGCGCCACCACGACGGCCGTGGCCAGCGTGCCGGTGTGCGAGAGGCTCACCAGAAAGCGGCTCGCGCCGTGGCTGCGGGCGACCTCGGCGGCCTTGCCGCAAAGCGCCAGCTCGGGGCGGCCATCCGCGTGGCGCAGCACCTCGATCTCGGTGAAGCGCATGGCACCCAGGCCCAGGCCGAGCGATTTCAGCACGGCCTCCTTGGCAGCGAAGCGAGCCGCATAAGGGCGCGCCGGGTCCGCGGAGCTCTCGGCGTAGGCCTGCTCGCCGTCGGTGAAGAGACGGTCCCGCATCCCGGGAGTGCGATCCAGCACCGCGCGCAGGCGGTCGATGTCGACGAGGTCGGTGCCTATGCCGAGCACAGGCGCTCCTGTCGGCTCAGCCGGGCGGTCAGCCTCATGGCGACTCCGGGCTCAGGTCGCTCGCCAGCGGTCGGCGAGGGCGTTGATCGCCAGGGTCAGCAGGTCGCTGACCGGCTGAGCGACCAGCAGATCCTCGCGGAACGTCGGCTCGGTCTCGGTGACCGCGTCGCGCAGCGCCGAGTAGCGGTTGCGGTAGCCCTGCAGCACCCCTCGGGCCGCGGCCGCGCTGAGCCGCGAGGCGAGGCGCACGTGCAGCAGCGTCATCCCGGTGGTCACGTTGTCCTTGACCTCGGGGATGATGACGACGCAGCGCCCGTCGCTGCGACCGTGGGCCACGAACACCCTGCGCTCCACGGCGACCTGGTGCTTGGTGCCGCGCAGCGCCGGGTTGCGGTCGGTGCGCGACACCAGATGGCGCGAGATGCCGCCGCGGTCGATCACCACTGCCGTGGCATCGCCGTCGCCGTGCTCGTCGAGACCCTCGATGCGGTAGCGGGTGTGCCCGATCACCGCGATCACGGCGGGATCGAGGTCGGCCAGGGTGCGCAGCGAGGCGTAGCTGAGGCGGTCCCGCGGCGCCCCCGCCTCGAGGGCGGCACGTGCCAGGTCGGCCTGCAGCAGCGTGTCGTCGCTACGGCTGATGCCCACGGTGACGGTCTTTGCCTGGTGCTTGATGGCGTCGATCGGCCGTGTCAGCTCCTCGATGCCCAGCGTCAGCGCGGCCGCGAGGTCGTCGAGCACGACGGCGGGCGTGCCGACCTTGCCGTACTCGATCTGGTAGGCCTCCAAGGGCGAGCTGCCCAGCGCGAAGCGCAGCAGCGAGGCGATCCGCACGGCGGTGGAGGCTTCGAGGTGGCCGTTGTAGGCACCGGTGCGCAGGCCGTCGAAGAACACCCCTCCGGCGCGGGCCAGCACGCCCTTGACCCCCGCCAGCGCCTGCTCGCCGGTCACGTCCGAGCGCGCCGCGGCCTGCTCGATGGCACTGTGGGCCTCGCGCAGCGGCAGCGCCTGGGCGTCGATGGCACAGGCCACCTCGTAGCCGAAGAGGTGCCCGGCCAGCGCAGACAGGATGAACCCCAGGCGAGGGTCCACGGCGGGCACCCCCAGCACCGCCTGGGCCGCGTCGAAGCGGGTCTCGCCGTCATCGGCGATCACCACCGCGGCGGCCTTGTGGGCCCGGAAGATGGCGACCTCCTTGGCCACGTCGTCGGCGGTCGAGCCCGACAGGCCCGCCGCGCACACGATGATCAGCGGCTCCGACGACAAGTCGATGTGCTTCTTGTCCTCGGTGGCGTCACAGGCGATCGCCTTGTAGCAGAGCTCAGAGAGCTTGATGCGCACCTCCTCGGCGGCGATGCGGTTCATGCCGTTGCCGACCAGCGCCCAGTAGCGCCGGTCGGGGGCGAGCTGGCGGGCCGCCCGGCCGATCTCGGAGCGGCGGGCCAGCAGCGTCTCCATGGCCTCGGGCATCTCGCTGATGGCCTCGACCAAAGATCGCCGGTCGGCCGCCCCCTCCTCGCCGAGCAGCTCGTCGGCGATCGTCGTCGCCAGCAGCAGGCCGGCTGCGATCTGGGAGTAGAAGGCCTTGGTGGAGGCCACGCTCATCTCCACATCGCGCCCGTCGGAGGTGTAGAGCACGCCGTCGCTGCGCTCGGTGAGGTCGCTGCCGCGGCGGTTGACGATGGCGATCACCTTGGCGCCGCGGCTGCGCACGATGTCCACCGTGCGGTTGGTGTCGGTGGTGGTGCCGGACTGGCTGATGGCCACCACCAGGGTGTCGCTCATGTCGGTGCGCAGGGCGAAGCCGGACAGCTCGGTGGCCAGCATCGCCTGCGCCGCGATCCGGCGGTCTGGCACCAGGCTCGCCAGCGTGGACGCCAGGGCCTGGCCGGCGATGGCGGCGGTGCCCTGGCCGATCACCAGCACCTGGGTGATGACGGCGTCGCGCAGGCCGGCGCGCACCGACTCGGGGACGTTCTCGGGACCCAGGGCGGTGACGTGGCCGTCGGCGGTCTCGGCGATCCGGCCTCGAAGGGTCTTGCGGAACGACCTGGGGGCCTCGCCGATCTCCTTCATCAGGTAGTGGGGGTGGTCGCCGCGGTCGATGTCGCGGGTGGTGATCTCCGCGGTCGTCACATCGGCTTCGCTGACCGGCAGCGCAGTGCCGTCGTAGGCCTGGCGGCGGATGCCTTCGAGGCTGCCGGCCAGGCTCGCATCGAGCTCGACGATCTGGCCGCGGCCGGCGTTGGGGTTGTCGGGATTGGCGGTGGTCTCGCCGTCCATGCGGATGCAGCGGTCGGTCTCCTCGATCAGCCCGTAGAGCTCGCTGGCCACCACGTAGCTGTCCTCGGCGAGGCCCACGTACAGGGCCTGGCCACTGCCGCGCAGGGCGAGCTGCAGGCGGTCCGGGGCGGCCGCGGTGCATGCCGCGATGGCCACCGAGCCCTCGAAGGCGGCGACCGTGGAGCGGAAGGCCTCAGCGGAGTCGAGCCCCTCGCCGAGGCGGCGGCTCATGATGGCGGGGATCACCTTGGCGTCGGTGGTGATCGCCTCGGGTATCGCCAGGCGCTCGGCGGCGATCAGGTCCGCGAAGTTGTCGACGTCGCCGTTGAGGGCGGCCGCCGCATACGGGCCGGTCTCGTCGATCAGCTCGCTGTTGAGCGGGTGGGCGTTGGGCTCGGAGATGATGCCGATCGATGCCCAGCGGGTGTGGCCCAGCACGGTCGTGCGGGCCGTGTCGCCGGCGAGGGCGGCGCGCAGCAGCTCGTCGGCGGTGACGGCCTCGCGGAGGGCGGCGGTGTTGTCGCCGAGCTCGCCGATCTCCGCGGCCACCTTGTAGACGACGCTCAGCACGCCGTCGACCGCGCGCACCGAGCCGCTGCCGTAGCTGGGGTCGGCGGCGCGGCGGGCGATCTCGTCGGCCACGGCGGGATCCGCGAGGTCCAGGGCGTGGTCGCTGATGAGCAGGTGCAGCCCGGCGGAGTCGCGGCCTCGGACCTCGAGGCGGTCCAGCGACGACAGCGCCTGATGCACCGACAGGTACGCGCCGATGGCCCCGTGGGACTCTGCGCCTGCAGCCAGGGCGGCCACCCCCTCAGCGGCGCGCAGCCGGTCGCGGGTGATCGACCATGCGGCGTCGCGGACCCGGATCAGCTCGCGGTTGCGAAGCTCGAGTCCCGCCGAGTCGAGCCGGCCGGCCTCGTTGGCTTGCTCAAGCCGGTCCAGTGCCTGGCCGATCCGCTCGCAGTGGTGTGCGAGCTGCGGCCCGACCGCGGGGTCTTCGAGCAGCAGGAGCAGGCCCGGCATGCCGCGCAGCAGGCGGTCGGCTTCGCTGAGGCGGTCGGCTGCGACGGCAAGCTCCTGAGCCCCGGCAGCAGGGCTGCTGTCGGCTTGGGCTTCGGCGTCGAGCAGAGCCGGGAGATCAGAGACAAGGCCGACGACCTGGTCGGCGGTGGGCACGGGCCGGGTCCAGGGCCGCCGGACGACGGCGATTATTCCGCACATGGTGTCTCCGGTGTCTGCATGAAGCGTGCTCGGGTGCCTGAGCGGCAACGATGTGCGCTCAGTCTAAGAGCCGGCGGCGCGGAGGCACCGCACCTCGGCGCCGGCGCTCAGCGCCCCAGCCCGGCGACGCATGCCGGCCCGCGCTCGCGGCAGCGACCCGTGCTCAGCGAAGCAGCCCGGTGATCGCGGCGGCGAGGGCGTCGGCTTCCATGGCGGCTTCGGCCTGAGTCTCGGCCTCCACCATGACCCGCACCACGGGCTCGGTCCCCGAGGCGCGCACCAGCACCCGGCCGCGTCCGCTGAGGCGCTGCTGGGCAGCGGCCGTCACGGGGCTCAGGCGCACGTCGAGGTCTGCGGGCCGCTCGCTCACGGCGACGTTGACGAGCACCTGGGGGAACTTGGTCATCGCCTCGGCGGCAAGGTCGGCCAACCGCCGCTGCGAGCGGGCCACGATCCCGGCGAGGACGACCGCGCTGAGCAGGCCGTCGCCGCCGGGGGCGAGGTCCGCGAAGATGATGTGGCCGCTCTGCTCGCCGCCGAGGGCCAGGCCCCGCTCGTGCAGCGCCGCGAGCACGTGGCGGTCCCCCACCTCCGTCTCGATCACCTCGATGCCGGCGGCTGCCATGGAACGGCGGAACCCGAGGTTGGTCATCTTGGTGACCACCACGGCATCGCCTGCGAGCTCGCCGCGGCGCTTGGCGTCGAGTGCGCATATCGCCATGATCTCGTCGCCGTCGACGAGTGATCCGCGGTGGTCCACGGCCAGCACCCGGTCGGCGTCGCCGTCGAAGGCCAGCCCTGCATCGGCGCCTGCGGCTGTCACCGCGGCCTGCAGCCGCGTCGTGTCGGTCGAGCCGCAGTCGGCGTTGATGTTGCGGCCGTCGGGGGCGGCGCAGATCACGCTCACCTCGGCGCCCAGCCGGCGCAGGGCCTGCGGCGCAGCCTCCGAGGCCGCCCCGTTGGCGGCGTCGACCACGATCCTCAGCCCGGCCAGGGCCTCGGGCGCCACGGCTGCGTACACCGAGTCCACGTGAGCGGCGAGGGCTTCGGCGTGGCGGTCGACCGTGCTGGCCGCCGCCGCAGACCTCGCGGCGCCTGTGGCCCAGAGCTCGTCGAAGCGCGCCTGGATCCGGTCCTGCAGCTCCGGGCCGGGCTTGGCGCCGCCGGGGGCGAACAGCTTCACGCCGTTGTCGTGCCACGGGTTGTGCGAGGCCGACACCATGGCCCCGGCGACCTGGCGGCTGGCGCACCACAAGGCGACCGCCGGGGTCGCCAGCACGCCGAGGTCGACGGACGAGCCTCGGGCCGCGGCCACTCCTGCATGCACCGCTGCGGCCAGCTCAGGCCCGGACTCGCGCGGGTCGCGGCCCACCGCGAAGCCGTCGGCGCCGAGGATCTCCGCTGCTGCGGCGGCCAGCGCCCGGACCAGCGGCGCGTTGAGCACGCTGCGCGCATCGCCGCGGATCCCGTCGGTGCCGAAACGCAGCGGCGCAGCGCCGGGCGTCATGTCTGCCTCTGGGCCGCTGCTGTCGGGTCCGTCGGCGTCCTCGCCGCTGCTGCGGGTCCCCGCAGAACTGCCGGGCGTGCCGGTCTTGTCTGACAGCGGCTGGTCGGGCTGAGACGAAGGCCCCATCGGCAGCCGGGTCAGCTCAGCGCTTGCTGTACTGCGGCGCCTTGCGGGCCTTCTTGAGCCCGTACTTCTTGGATTCCTTCTTGCGGGGGTCTCGGGTGAGGAATCCGGCTCTCTTGAGCACGTCGCGATGCTCGGGGTCGATGGCGACGATGCCGCGGGCGATGCCGAGGCGCAGGGCGCCTGCCTGACCCGACACGCCGCCGCCGTGGATGGTGGCGTCGATGTCGTAGTGGCCCTCGAAGCCGCTGACCTGCAGCGGCTCCAGCACGCTCATGCGATGGGTCTGTGCGCAGAAGTAGTCGGCGAGGTCGCGCCCGTTGACGGTGACCTGGCCATCGCCGCTGCGGATCCGCACTCGTGCAACGGAGCGCTTGCGTCGGCCGGTGGACTGGGACAGAGGTGCGGTCATCGTGGCGTCGGGTCCTGTGCTGGCGGTTCGGTCGGCTTGGATCGGCTTCGGTCGGCTTGGCTGATGCGGCGGCTCGTGCTCAGTTGCGGGTCCGCAGGCGCACGTGGGGCAGCTCCAGCGGCTTGGGCTGCTGGGCCTGGTGAGGATGGGTCGGCCCGGCATAGACCTTGAGCTTGGAGATCTGGGCGCGGCCCAGGCGGGTCTTGGGGAGCATGCCCCGGATCGTGTCGCGCACCGCCTCGGCGGGCTTGCGGGCCAGCTTGTCGGCATAGGTCTGGGTCTTGAGGCCGCCGGGATAGCCGCTGTGGGTGTGGACCAGCTTGCGCTCGGCCTTGCCGGCGGTGAGCACCACCTTGTCGGCATTGACGATGATCACGTGGTCGCCGGTGTCGAGGTGCGGCGTGTAGCCGGGCTTGTGCTTGCCCCGCAGGATCTGGGCGACCTCGCTGGCGAGGCGGCCCAGCACCGCTCCCTCGGCGTCGACGACATGCCAGTCGCGCACGATCTCGCTTGCCTTCGGGCTGTAGGTTCGCACTTTGTCTCCGGCTCTGTCTCCGGGCGGGTCCGGTACTCGTCGGTCCGCGTCTTGGCGCTTCAGGCGCCCGGACCGACGGGCAAGCCTACGGCCGCCGCAGGCGAACCCCACGCAGCGCCAGTCTCAGCACCCAAGCCGCGCTGCCTCGAGCACTCAGCCTCAGCGCCCAGCCAAGCCGGGTCGCAGCAGGCCTTGCGCACGGCCTCAGTCGGGGTGGTGGGCCTCGACGAGCACCAGGCCGTGCGGCGGGGCGGGGCTGGGCACCGCCGAGCGGTCCCTGGCGGCGAGCGCCGCGGCCATGCCGTCTGGCCGGCGGCGGCCCCTGCCGATGTCGACGAACATTGCCACCAGGCTGCGCACCATCTGATGGGCGAAGGAAACGGCCGTGATCTCCAGCTCGACCGCATCGCCGTGCCGGGTCCAGCTCGCCGCCAGCACCTCGCGGACCAGCGACTCGTCGGGCCGGGAGCGGTTGCGCTTGGCGAAGCTGGCGAAGTCGTGGCTGCCGATCACCTGCCGGGCGGCGCGGTCCATGGCGGCCACGTCGAGGCGCTGTCGCACGTGCCACATGCGCGCCGCAGCGAGGGGATCGACCACCGGGCAATCGAGCACGCGGTAGCGGTAGCTGCGGGCCGCGCACGAGAACCGCGCGTCGAAGCTGTCGGCTGCGTCGGCCGCGCTGAACACCGCGATGGCCGGGTTGAGCATGCGGTTCAGGGCACGGGCGAGCCTGTCGATGTCGGCCTGATCGGCCATGCGGGCCGCGTCGGCGTCGAAGGACACCACCTGGCCCTGGGCATGGACACCGGCGTCGGTGCGGCCCGCGCACGACATCGAGACCGCATGGCCCAGCACCTTGGCCGCCGCGGCCTCGAGCTCGCCCTGCACGGTGACGACGCCGGGGTTGCGGGCGAAGCCGTGAAAGCCGCTGCCGTCGTAGCCGAGCGTCATGCGCAGCCTGCGGAAGCCCTCCGGCGGCGGCTTCACCCTCACAGGATCACCGCCACGCTCAGGCTGGGGCGCCGCGCTCACAGGGTCACCGCCACGCTCAGGCTCCGGCGCCGCGCTCACAGGATCTCCTCCACACAGGCGATCAGCTGACCCAGGTTGCGTACCTCGAAGCACTCGGAGCAGTGGCGGGCGTAGGCGGACATCTCGGAGTCCTCAGTGTCCCATTCGCTGCGCGGCTCGGGGTTGAGCCAATAGACGCGGCGGGCGCGGCGGGCGATCCGGCCTAGCACGGCGGCCTCGGCTGGGCGGTGGTTGTTGCGGGCATCGCCGGTGACGATCACCGTGGAAGTGGGCCGCAGGTCGCGCTCGCCGACCTCGTCCCAGAACTGGCGCAGCACCGAGCCGTAGTCGGAGTGGCCGTCGGCGCCGATCACGTTGGTGTTGCGCATGATCTGCCAGGGCCCGATGCCGTGCTCGGTGGCTGCCAGCAGGTCGCTGATCTCGTCGATGGCGTCGATGAACACGAAGCAGCGGGTCCTGGCCAGCTCGGCCGACAGAGCGCTCATCAGGCTCAAGGTGAACAGCGACACGTCCGCCACCGAGCCGGAGATGTCGCAGAGCACGAACAGCTCGGGCCGCTGGGCCTTGCGCTTGTCGGCGGCCACCTCCAGCGGCACTCCCCCGGTGGCGATCGACTTGCGGGCCGTGCGGCGCAGGTTGACACGGCCGGTGCGCTGCCTGCGCCGGCGGGCCAGGCGGCCTGCGAGACGGCGGGCCAGTGGCCTGATGGCGTCGCGGATCCGGTCCAGGTCGGCCCGGCCGGCGGCGAGGAAGTCGATGTCGGCCAGGTCGCCGCCGAGGATCTCGTCGTCGGGGTCGCCGAGCTGGGATCGCAGGTCCGCGGCGATCAGCCTCTTGAGCTCGTCGATGCGGCGCCGCAGCTCCTCGGGGGCGACCGCGGGATCGGCCTTGCGGGCCTCGCTCATCATGCGGGCCAAGTCCGCGCCTCGGTACACCCGATGCACGTGGTGGCGCTCGCCTCGCAGCTCGCCGTCGAGGCCGCCGTGGGCGTCGACCAGCTCGCCGGCCATAGCGGCCAGGTCGGCGCCTGAGGCCAGGCGCTCGGCCATCGATGCCTCGCTTGACGGTGCCGAGTCCTGTGCGGTGGCGACATGCACCCGCTGCGGGAAGACCCGGTCGAAGACGGCGTCGAAGACCTCGATGTGGCGCGCTTGTTTGATCAGCGTGGCGCGCAGGGCCCCGCGCAGCAGCGAGCGCGACCCGAGCCCGACCTCGGCGACCGCCCGGTAGGCGTCGAGCGCCTCGCTGAGGGCCACGTCGACGCCCCGGGCCGCAAGGATCCGGGTGAGGGTCAGGATGCGCTCGACGAGTGCCTCGCCGGTCAGCGTCTCGGCAGGCTCGGCAGGCTCGGCGGAAACGCTCGCCGTCTCGGCAGGCTCGGCAGCCTCGGCAGGCTCGGCAGGCTCGGCGGGCTCGGCAGGCTCGCTCATCGCAGACCGGCTCCGACCGACAGGCTCACCTCAGCGCCAGCGCCTCGTTGATCTGCCCGGCCGTGGCGAGCAGGCGCGGCACGAACGTCTTGTGGATCTCGCGCATCGTGGTCCGCCCGGCATGGGTGCTCACGTTGACCGCGGCGATGGCGCGCCCCGAGGCGTCGCGCAGCGGCGCAGCCACCGAGCGCACGCCGTCCTCGAGCTCCTGGTTGACGATGGCGTAGCCGTCGGCTCGGACCGCAGCGATCCGCTCCAGCAGCGCCGCCTGGGTCCCGACGGTCCGCTCGGTGACGCGGCTGCGGTCGCTGCGCCGGAAGACGTCGACGACCTCGGCGTCGGCCAGCTCGGCAAGCAGCACCCGGCCCATCGACGTCTGGAAAGCCGGGAAGCGCGAGCCCAGGCCGATCGAGACGGTCATGATGCGCGCCGTGGGCACCCGTGCCACATAGACGATGTCGGTGTCGTCGAGCACCGCCACCGACGAGGACTCGCCGACGCTCTCGCTGAACTCCTCCAGGTATGGCTGGGCGATGTCGGGCACATTCAGCGAGGCGATGTAGGAGTAGCCGAGGTCGAGCACCCGAGGCGTGAGCTCGAAGTGCTTGCCGTCGAAGCGTGCGTAGCCGAGCTCCACGAGGGTCCGCAGCAGGCGGCGGGCCGTGGCCCGGGCCAGGCCGCTGCGCCGTGCTGTGTCGGCGAGCGTCTGGCGGGGCCGCTCGGCCGAGAACGACGTGATCACGGCAAGGCCCCGCTCCAGGGACTGGACGCGCTCGCTCATCGGCTCACGCCCGAGGACCCGACGTGCACCGAGACGGAGCCAGAGGCGCGCAGGCCGACCTGCACCGAAGCGAGGCCCGCAGTGCGCAGGCCGATTTGCGCCGATGCGGGCGGGGTGCCGACGATGCGGTTGACATCCGGATCATGCCGTGAGTATAGTGTCCGCATTGCGCCCAACAGTTCGGATAGCGAACAGGCTGTACGCCAGAGGGCGACCCGCAAAGCCACCCGACCCGGACGACCCGGCCGGACCAAGACAAGGAGCCCACGCATGGAGTACACCACAGCATTCGGTTCGCTCGACGACTACGACAAGGGCGGAGTCGAGGTGATCAACGACGACCCCAGGTTCTACGCCTTCTCCAACATGTTCGAGGTGGCCGCCAACGCCGCCCCCTACACCAAGGTCGCCGTGGGCAAGAACCTCGAGTACGTGCTGGAGGTGATCCGCGCCGAGGGCACCAGCGAGTGGCGGGCCACCCCGCACGACGAGTTCGCCCTGGTGATGGACGGCAGCATGCGCATCGAGCTGGTCGACCCCGACGATGAGCTGGTGGACCCGGAGGCCTCCGGCTCGATCGGCCTCCAAGGCGAGCCCGTCGGGAAGGCGATGGGCAGCGTCGAGGCGGGCCGTGGCCACATGACCATGCTCCCGGCCGGCACGGCCTACCGCTTCAGCAGCGACGGCGTGGCCGTCGTCTTGCTGCAGACCATCGAGGGCCCCGACACCGTCTACAAGTGGGCCGAGATCTGCCAGACCGTCTGAGCGCCGGCCGCTGAGCGCACCAAGGACGACGGCGACCAGCCGCCACCGACAGGCCGCACCGGAGACCGAGCACCGCAACCGACAGACCACAACACCACAGACACATCCCGACCCAGCACACCCGAGAGGAAACCGCAATGACCATGACCACCGCCGCCCCGAACGCTGCCGGCTACCGCAGCTTCAGCATCGGGGGGTTCAGCTTCGCCCGCGACGAGTACTTCGCCACCATCGACTGGCCCACCGGGAGCCACCAGATCCGCATCGACGAGTTCCTGCGCTGCGTGCAGCGCGACGTCGCCTGGGGCTTCTTCTACGGCATCGTCAACTTCGACTCCGTCTTCGGCACGATGAACCACTACGGCAACGTCGACATGTTCGCCGGGCGCTTCAACGACGCCTACCGCAAGGCCGAGGTCGACTACAACGAGAACTTCGCGCACGACGACCTGATGGCCTGCTTTGTGTCGATGCTCTCGGACTGGACGAACGAGGGCTACGACCCCTTCGCCGCCCCCATGGAGACCGGCAGCGCCTACGGCTCCAAGCACGGCGACAACGAGGCTGCCATCAGCCGTCACCGGGTGGTCGCCGAGCGCATGGTCGGCGTGCCCGGCGACGAGCAGATCCGCAGCGACGAGAGCGGCTTCCCGGTCAACCGCGGCTTCGCGGACGTGGCCCAGGACGAGCCGCTGATCAGCGCCGAGGCGGGCTACGAGGACCAGGTGTGCGCCTTCAACCTGTTCGCCTACCTGTCGCGCAGCGACGTCACCTGGAACCCCTCGGTGGTGTCGGCCTGCAAGGAGAGCCTCTACTGCCCGACCACCGAGGAGTTCACCCTGCCGGTGATCCACGGCAATGACCGGGTCGAGTGGTTCGTGCAGCTCTCCGACGAGATCGCCTGGGACGTGGAGGACCGCGACACCGGCGCCAAGCGGGCCAGGGTTACCATGAAGGCAGGCGACGTGGCCGCCATGCCCGCCGACATCCGCCACCAGGGCTACGCCCCCAAGCGCTCGATGCTGCTGGTCTGGGAGAACGGCTCGGAGCGGATCCCGGCGATGATCGCCAGCGGCGAGGCGCCGGTCCACCCCATCGAGTTCTGACCCGCGCCGCCCTCCGGACGCAGCGCAAGACCAGCGCGAGACCCATGGCATACCAGGACAAGCTGTTCATCGGAGGCGAGTTCGTCGACGCCGAGGCGGGCAGCACCATCGACGTCCACAACCCCCACGACGGGTCGCTGCTGGCGTCGGTCGCCGAGGCCCGCGAGGCCGACGTCGACCGTGCGGTGCGAGCCGCCCAGGAAGCCTTCGGGCAGTGGTCGGCGATGCCGGCGATGGACCGCGGCCGGCTGCTGCTGCGCCTGGCGGACGCCATCGAGGCCAACGCCGCCGAGCTGGCACGCCTCGAGTCGACCGACACCGGCCATCCGCTCAAAGACACCACCGTCCTCGACGTGCCGCGCACCGCCGTCACCTTCCGCTACTTCGGCGGCATGGCCGACAAGTTCCAGGGCTCGGTGCCGCCGGTCGAGCAGGGCTTCTTGAACTACGTCACCCGCGAGCCCGTCGGCGTGGTCGGCCAGATCGTCCCCTGGAACTTCCCGATCATGTTCACGAGCTGGAAGCTGGGTCCGGCGCTCGCCGCGGGCAACACGGTGGTGATGAAGCCCTCGGAGCTGGTGCCGCTCTCTACGCTGCGGCTCTGCGAGCTGATCGCAGAGGTCGGCTTCGGGCCAGGCGTGGTCAACGTGGTGCCCGGCTTCGGCCACACCGCCGGCGCCCGCATCGCCGAGCATCCCGACATCGCCAAGGTCTCCTTCACCGGCTCGACGGCGGTCGGCCGCTCGATCGTGGCGGCCTCGGCGCACAACCTCAAGCGGGTCCAGCTCGAGCTCGGCGGCAAGGGCGCCAACGTGGTCTTCGCCGACGCGGATGTGCCCGCAGCCGTCGGCGGCTCGGCTTTCGCCATCTTCCACAACCAGGGCCAGGCCTGCATCGCCGGCTCGCGCATCCTGCTGCACGAGTCGATCGCCGAGGAGTTCACCGAGCGCTTCGTGGCCCTGGCGTCGTCCATCAGGCTCGGCGACCCGCTGGCCGACGGCACCGAGATGGGCCCGCTCACCTCTCCTGAGCACCGCGACCGGGTGCTGTCGTATGCGAAGGTCGCCGTCGACGAGGGCGGCGAGATCCTCACCGGCGGCAAGGCGCCCGACGATCCGGCCCTGGCCGCCGGGTGCTACGTGGAGCCGACCGTGGTGCGGGCCTCCGCCGGCGACCGGGTCTGCCAGGAGGAGGTGTTCGGCCCGTTCTGCACCGTGGACACCTTCGCCGACGACGACGAGGCGCTGGCTCTCGTGAACTCCACCGAGTACGGCCTCGGCGGCGGGCTCTGGACCCGCGACCTGAGCCGGGCGCATCGGGTCGCCGCGGGCTTCCGCTCGGGCATGGTATGGGTCAACTCCTACAAGCGGGTCAATCCCGGCTCGCCGTTCGGCGGGGTCGGCAAGTCCGGCTACGGCCGCGAGATGGGCTTCGAGGCTATGCACGACTACACCGAGGCCAAGTCGGTGTGGGTCAACGTCGACGCCCGGATCCCGCCGTGGTACCCGAGGGCCCGCTGATGGCCGAAGCCGTGTTCTGCGGGCTCCCCGAGGCGATCGCGGCCAATGTGCATGACGGCGACACCGTGGCCCTGGAGGGGTTCACGCACCTGATCCCCTTCGCGGCGGGCCACGAGATCATCCGGCAACACCGGCGAGACCTGACCCTGGTGCGCATGACCCCCGACATGATCTACGACCAGATGATCGGTGCAGGCTGTGCCCGCAAGCTGGTCTTCTCCTGGGGCGGCAACCCCGGCGTGGGCTCGCTGCACCGCATGCGCGACGCCGTCGAGAACGGCTATCCGCGCCTCATCGAGACCTGCGAGCACAGCCACGCCGACATGGCCGAGCGCTGGCGGGCCGGGGCCGCCGGGCTGCCCTTCGGGGTGCTGCGCGGCTGTGTGGGCACAAGCCTCGCCGAGGTCGCCAAGACCATCGTGGGCATCGCCTGCCCGTTCACGGGCGAGGAGCTCACGG
Source organism: Acidimicrobiales bacterium (assembly GCA_965214285.1). GTDB lineage: Bacteria > Actinomycetota > Acidimicrobiia > Acidimicrobiales > Aldehydirespiratoraceae. Next base: position 1,544,862 of record OZ243946.1, on the reverse strand, counting down.
CGGTGCCGGCGCTGAATCCCGACGTCGGGATCATCCACGCCCAGCAGGCCGACCGGGAAGGCAACGTGATGTTCTGGGGCATCAGCGGCGTGCAGAAAGAGTGCGTGCTGTCCAGCAAGCGGGCCGTCGTGACCGTCGAGGAGGTCGTGGACCGCTTCAGCCCGCAGGTCAACGGCGTGGTGCTGCCTTCCTGGGTGATCGACGCGGTGTGCGTGGTGCCCGGCGGGGCGCATCCCTCCTATGCGCAGGGCTACAGCGAACGCGACAACGACTGCTACGCCGCCTGGGACGCGGTGGGACGCGACCGCGGGGCCTTCGCCGCCTGGCTCGCCGAACTCTCGGAGTCGCCGTGAGCGCCGGGGAACGCTTGGCAGCGGGCTCTTGCGCCGGCGATTACACCAGCGACGAGATGATGACCGTCGCCGCGGCCCGCGAGCTGCCCGACCACACGACCTGCCTGGTGGGCATCGGCCTGCCGTCGACGGCGGCCAACCTGGCGCGCCGCATGCACGCCCCCGAGGCCGTGCTCATATACGAGAGCGGCTGCATCGGCGCCAAGCCCGAGCGCCTGCCGGCCTCGATCGGCGACGGCGTGCTCGCCGAGCAGGCCGACGCGGTGGTGTCGGTGCCGGAGATCTTCGCCTACTGGCTGCAGGCGGGCCGGATCGGCGTCGGCTTCCTCGGCGCCGCCCAGATCGACCGCTTCGCCAACATCAACACCACCGTCATCGGCGACTACGACAAGCCCGACGTGCGCCTGCCCGGCGCCGGCGGTGCGCCTGAGATCGCGGCCAACTGCGGCGAGGTGATCATCACCCTGCGCCACTCGCCGCGGGCCTTCGTGGAGCGGCTCGACTTCGTCACCTCGATGGGCCACGGCGACGGCGGCGACCACCGCGAGCGTCTCGGCCTGCGCGGCGCCGGGCCTCAGGTCGTGATCACCGATCTCGGCGTGCTGCGCCCCGACCCGGCAACCAAGGAGCTGGTGCTCACCAGCGTGCACCCCGGCGTTGCTGTCGCCCAGGTGCGCGAGGCCACCGGCTGGGAGCTGCGCGTCAGCGACGACCTGGCCGAAACCGCCCCGCCGACGGCAGCCGAGCTCGACGCGCTGCGCAACCTGAAGGCGGCGTGATGGCAGGCTCGTTCGGCGATTTCAGCGGCGACTTCAGCTACGACGCCATGGCGGGCCGGGTCGTGTTCGGCGCAGGCCGGCGCCGCGAGGCCGCGACCGAGATCGACGCCCTGGGCGCGAAGCGGGTCGTGATCGTCGCCGGCGAGCTCGAGGAGGCCATGGCCACAGACATCGCTGAGATCCTCGGCGAGCGGGTCGCGGGCCGCTTCAGCGACGTCGCCCAGCACGTGCCCGCAGATGCGGCCCGTGCCGCTGTGGCCTGCGTCGACGAGGCCCGAGCCGACGGCGTCGTCACCGTCGGCGGCGGCTCGGCGACCGGCTTCGGCAAGGCGATCGCCCTGGAGCGCAAGGTGAGCTTCCTGGCGGTCCCCACCACCTACGCGGGCTCGGAGATGACCGCCATCTGGGGCCTCAGCGAAGGCGGCCGCAAGCAGACCGGCAGCGACCTGCGGGTCAAGCCGCAGACCGTGATCTACGACCCCGAGCTGACCCTGTCGCTGCCGGCGCGCATCGCCGGGCCGTCGGGCATGAACGCCATGGCGCATGCCGTGGAGGCGCTGTACGGCCCCGGCGCCAACCCGGTGATCAGCGCCCTGGCCGTCGAGTCGATCCGGGCGCTGCGCCAGGCGCTGCCCGCGGTCTGCGAGTCCCCGGACAGCCTCGAAGCCCGCAGCCAGGCGCTGTACGGCACCTACCTCGCAGGCGTCGCCCTAGCCACGGGCGGCACCGCCTTGCACCACAAGGCCTGTCATGTGCTCGGCGGCATGTTCAACCTCAACCACGGCGACATGAACGCCGTGATGCTGGGCCACGCCCTGGCCTACAACGCCCCGGCGATCCCCGCTGAGCTGGCCCGCATCGCAGATGCCCTCGGCGTGGAGGCAGCCGCAGCCCCTGGCGCCTTGTTCGACACCGCCGCAGCCATCGGCGCGCCGACCAGCCTGGAGGCCATCGGCATGCCGGCCGACGGCATCGACGAAGCGGCCCGCCGGGTCGTCGTCGAAGCCGCCGCCAACGTCCGCCCCCCCGAGCCGGACGGCATTCGCCGGATGCTCAGCGACGCCTACCACGGGCGCAGGCCTGCGCCGGCGACGGCCCTCTGACCACGACCTCCACGACCCAACCATCCCACCAACCACACAACCAGGAAGAGGAAGACCAATGGAACCCACCGAGGAAACCGAGGAGACAGCCCAGTCCGCAGCCATGCCGAGCCGCCGGCGATTCCTGCGCAACAGCGCAGTGGTCGGCATCGGCGCGGTCGGCGCCGGAGGGCTCATCGCGGCCTGCGGCGACGACGACCCCGACGCCGACGGCTCAGGCGACGGCAGCGCAGCCGGCGACATCCCGTCGATCAAGATCGGCTACGTGACGCCGCGCTCAGGACCGCTGGCGGCCTTCGGCGAGGCGGATGCCTTCGTGCTATCGGCCATGTCCGCAGCGCTCGGCAGCAACGTCGAGATCGTCGACAAGGACGCCGAGTCCGACTCGGCCCGGGCCGGCGCGGTCACCAACGAGCTGATCTCCGAAGGCGTCGACATCGTGCTCGCGGGCGGCACGCCCGACATCTCGATCCCGGTCGCGGCGACCTGTGACCTCAACGAGGTGCCCTGCGTGACCACCGTCGCCCCCTGGCAGGCGCACTACCTCAACACCGGCGGGGCTCTCGGTCCCGACGTTGCCGAGCCGCCCGTCGCCTCGGAGTGGAACTACCACTTCTTCTGGGGGCTCGAGGACGTGATCGCCAACTTCATCGAGCTCTGGGAGCAGTCCGGCGTCGCCAAGGTCGTCGGCGGCATGTGGCCCAACGACCCCGACGGCAACGCCTGGGGCGACCCGGCGGTCGGCTTCCCGCCGGCGCTCGAAGCCGCGGGCTTCACGGTCGTGGATGCGGGCCGCTTCGACCTGAGCACCCAGGACTACAGCGCCATCATCGGCCAGTTCAAGGACGCCGGCGTGCAGATCGTGTCCGGCGTGATCCCGCCGCCGGTCTTCGCCACCTTCCAGGCGCAGGCCCAGCAGCAGGACTTCAACCCGCCGGTCATCACCATGGCCAAGGCGCTGCTGTTCCCCTCGGCAGTGGAGACCTACCCGCGCGGCGAAGGCCTCACCTCCGAGGTCTGGTGGACCAACCGCCACCCGTTCGCATCGAGCATCACCAGCCAGTCCGCCGGCGAGCTCGCGAATGCCTACGAGGCCGACACCGGCAACCAGTGGACCCAGCCCCTGGGCTTCGCCCATGCCCTGTTCGAGGTGGCCGTCGACGCCGCCAAGCGCGCCGGCAGCAGCAACAAGGCGGCTCTGCTCGAAGCCGTGGCCGCCACCGACCTCGACACCGTGGTCGGCAAGGTGAACTTCGACAGCGGCCCGGTGCCGCATTTGTCGAAGACCCCGCTGGTGGCGGGCCAGTGGGTCGCAGGCGACGACTACCCGCTGGAGCTGGCGATCAACGTCAACAGCGGCCTGCCCACCGTCGCCGTCGACGCCGACGTCGTGCCGATGAGCTGAGCCGGTGCTGCGCTGATGGTGCGCTGATGGCCGCTCTGCTGGAGGTCGAACGGCTCACGAAGTCCTTCGGCGTTCGGGTGATCGACGACTTGTCGGTCTCCGTCGCCGAGGGCGACGCGCTCGGGATCGTCGGCCCCAACGGCGCAGGCAAGACCACGCTGCTGAACCTGATCGCCGGCGACCTGGCCCCCGACGAGGGCCGGGTCCTCTTCGACGGGGCCGACATCGGCTCGCTGTCGCCGGCGCGGCGCTGTCGGGCCGGCATCTCGCGCACCTCGCAGATCCCCCGCCCGTTCGAGGGCATGACCGTCTTCGAGAACGTGCTCGTCGGGGCGAGCTACGGGGGCCGCGAGCCCAAGGGCGAGCACGAGGCCGTCGACACGGTGGTCGCAGCCCTGGGGCGCACCGGCATGCTCGCCGACGCCAACACCGCGGCCGGCGCCCTGCCGCTGCTGGGGCGCAAGCGCCTGGAGCTGGCCCGGGCGCTGGCCACCGAGCCGCGGGTCCTGCTGCTCGACGAGATCGCGGGCGGGCTCACCGAGGCCGAGGTGCTGGAGCTGGTCGAGACGGTCAAGGCGATCCGCGCCGAGGGCGTGACCATCGTCTGGATCGAGCACATCGTGCACGCCCTGCTGGCCGTGGTCGACCGCATCTGCGCCATGAGCTTCGGCACCAAGATCGCCGAGGGCGACCCCTCAGAGGTCATGGGCTCGCCTGCGGTGCAGGAGGTGTACATGGGGGTGGCGCCGCAGTGAGCGCCCTGCTGGAGGTCCGCGACCTGAACGCCGGCTACGGCGACTTCCAGGCCCTGTTCGACATGTCGCTGCAGGTCAGCGAGGGCGAGACGCTGGCCGTGATCGGCGCCAACGGCGCGGGCAAGACCACGCTGCTGCGTGCGGTGTCGGGGCTGGTGCCGGTGTGGTCCGGCTCGATCTCCTTCGACGGCGCCGACCTGGGGGCAGTGCCGGCGCATCGCCGCGTGGCCTGCGGCATCGCCCTGGTGCCCGAGGGCCGGCTGCTGTTTCCGAGCCTCAGCGTGCGCGAGAACCTGCTGATCGGCGCCCACAGCCGGCGGCCCGGGGAATGGACCCTTGACAAGGTGGCCGAGACGTTCCCGATCCTGGACCGCCTGATGGACCGGCCCAGCGACGTGCTCTCCGGAGGCGAGAAGCAGACCGTCGCCATCGGGCGCGCCCTGATGAGCAACCCCAAGCTGATCCTGTTGGACGAGGCCTCACTCGGCCTGGCGCCGGTGGTCGTCAAGCAGGTCTATGCGGCCCTGCCTGCGGTCACCGCAGCGGGCACCACGGCGCTGATCGTCGAGCAGGACATCGGCCAGGCGCTCGCCGTGGCCGACCGCATGATCTGCCTGCTGGAGGGGCGCGTGGTGCTCGAAGGCAAGCCGGAAGAGACCAGCCGCGAGCAGATCACCGCCGCCTATTTCGGCATGGAGACGGCAGGCGATCGCTGATGGGCGCCTGGGCAAACGCCGTCGTGCAGGGCCTGCTGCTCGGCGGCCTGTTCTCGCTGTTCGCCACCGGCCTGTCGCTGGCCTTCGGCGTGATGCGCTTCGTCAATTTGGCCCACGGCGACCTGGCCATCCTCGCAGCCTTCCTGGCGGTCTCGGTGACGGCCACTTTGAGCGTCAACCCGTTCCTGGCCGTGCTCGTGGTGGTGCCGCTGATGGCGGCGCTCGGCTGGGCGTTGCAGCGCTTCGTGTTCAACCGGGCCATCGGGGCGGATCCGCTGCCTTCGATCCTGGTCACCTTCGGGCTCGGGGTCGTCATCCAGAACGCCCTGCTGGAGCGCTACTCCGCCGACTCGCAGGGACTGGACGCCGGGGCCATCGAGACCCGCAGCCTGCAGATCACAAGCAACATCGCCGTCGGCTGGTTCCCGGTGCTGGTGCTGATCGTGGCCGTGGCAGTCCTGACGGGCCTTCAGATCCTGGTGTCGCGCACCCGCACCGGTCGGGCCTTCAGGGCTACCTCCGACGACCCGCAAACGGCGCGCCTGATGGGCATCAACGACCGCAGCGTCTACGCCGTGGTCATGGCGCTGGCCTTCGCAACCGTCGCTTTGGCCGGGGTGTTCCTGGGGATACGCCAGACCTTCGGGCCCGCCGACGGCCCGGCGCAGCTCATCTTCGGCTTCGAGGCGGTCGTGATCGGCGGCCTCGGCTCGATCTGGGGGACGCTGCTCGGCGGCATCATCCTCGGCGTCGCCCAGACGCTGGGCAACCAGATCGACATCGAGCTCGACTTCGGATCGGGGCCGCTGTTCGGGCACCTGATCTTCTTGGCCGTGCTGGCCTTTCGGCCTTCCGGCCTGCTCGGCGCCAAGGGGCGGGCATGACCGCGAGCTGGCGGATCAGCCGCTCGACGCCGGAGTCCAGCGTCGGCCTGGCCGGCTTCGGGGCGCTGGTGGTGCTCCTGGCGCTGCTGCCGCTCATCGACTCCGACCGCAGCCTGACGACCCCGCTGGTGGTCGTCTTGTACTACCTGGCGCTGGCTCAGATGTGGAACCTGCTGGCGGGCTTCGCCGGGCTGATCTCGGTCGGCCAGCAGATGTTCGTGGGCATCGGCATCTACACGCTGCTGCAGACAGCCGAGGTCGGCGGGCTCGACCCGTTCGTCTCGGTGATCCTGGCCGGCGTGGTGGCAGCCGGGCTCTCGCTGCCGGTGGCGCTGTTCGCCTTCCGGCTCCAAGGCGGCTACTTCGCCATCGGCACCTGGGTGGTCGCCGAGGTGTTCAGGCTGATCTCCACGGAGTCCGGCGACCTGCGGGGCGGCGACGTGCGGGCGCTGACCCGCGAGTCGCTCGGCGGCTACAGCCTCGACACCCGCCTCAACGTCACCTACTGGCTGGCCCTGGCGCTGGCGGTCGGGGCCACCTCAGCGGTCGTGTTCGTCCTGCGCTCGCGGCTCGGCCTGGCCCTGCGGGCGGTGCGCGACAACCCCGGCGGCGCAGGCGGCCTGGGCGTGAACGTCACCCGCACCAAGCTGTTCATCTGGGTTGGCGCCGCCTTCTGGACGGGCTGCACCGGCGCGGTGATCCTGTTGAACACCACCTCGGCCACCGCCGGGTCGAGCTTCAGCGTGCTGCGCTGGACGGCGCTGGTGATCTTCATCGTGGTGATCGGCGGCGTCGGCTCGACCACCGGCCCGATCCTGGGAGTGGCCGTGTACTGGCTCATCGACGAGCAGCTCGCGGATGCCGAGAACTGGCGCTTCATCATCCTCGGCGGCATCGCGGCGCTGATGGCCGTGGTCGCGCCCAAGGGCCTCTACGGGCTGATCCAGCAGTGGAGGCCGCTGCAGTTCTTCCCGGTGCGACGACGCCTCGTCGCGAATGCCGACGATGGCGACGCTGCCGACGGCGATGCCGCCGCTGCCGGCGAAACCCAGGCAGACGGACTGGCCGCCGGTGCCGCTGTCGATGGAGACGGGGCGCCTTCGTGACCGAGCCGGCCTTCGTCCTCGACGCCGTGCGCACCCCGGTCGCCAAGTTCGGCGGCGCCCTGAGCGGCGTGCGCCCCGACGACCTGGCCGCCGGCGTCATCGGCGCACTGCTGGAGCGCTCGCCTGCGCTCGACCCTGCCGAGATCGACGACGTCTGGCTCGGCAACGCCAACGGCGCAGGCGAGGAGAACCGCAACGTCGCCCGCATGGCCTCGCTGCTCGCCGGGATGCCGGTGAGTGTGCCGGGGGCGACCGTCAACCGGCTGTGCGGCTCGGGCCTCGAGGCCGTGGTCGCCGCCGGCCGCGAGATCGCCGTGGGCGACGCCGACCTGGTGCTGGCGGGCGGGGTCGAGTCGATGAGCCGCGCCCCGTGGGTCGTGGCCAAGCCCGACAGGGCCTTCGAGCGCGGCCACGCCCAGATGCACTCGACGACGCTCGGCTGGCGGCTGGTCAACCCCGCAATGAGCGACGAGTGGACCATCCCGCTGGGCTCAGGCGCTGAGATCCTGGCTTCCGAGTACGGCATCGCCCGCGGCGTTCAGGACGCCTTCGCGGTGCGCAGCCACCAGAAGGCCGCGGCGGCCTGGGACGCGGGCCGCTTCGACGACGAGGTCGTGAGCGTCCCCGGCGCCGACCTGGCCCGCGACGAGTGCATCCGAGCCGACGCCAACGCCAACCTGCTCGCAGCGCTGCGCCCGGCCTTCGCGGCGAACGGGACGGTCACGGCCGGCAACTCCTCGCCGATGAACGACGGCGCCGCGGCCCTGCTGCTCGCCGGCGAGGCCGGGATCGCAGCCGCCGGCCGCGACCCGCTGGTGCGCATCGTGAGCCGTGCGGTGACCGGCGTCGAGCCTCAGCGCTACGGCATCGGCCCGGTCGAAGCCGCCGAGCGGGCCCTGCGGCGAGCCGGGATCGGCTGGGGCGACCTGTCGGTCGTCGAGCTCAACGAGGCGTTCGCCGCTCAGGCGCTGGCCTGCCTGGCTTGCTGGCCCGGCCTCGACCGCTCGATCGTCAACGTCAACGGCGGCGCAATCGCCATCGGCCACCCGATCGGCGCCTCGGGCGCCCGCATCATGACCACCCTGGCACACGAGCTCAAGCGCCGCCGCGGATATGGCCTGGCAGCAGTGTGCATCGGCGTCGGCCAGGGCATCGCCGTGGTCGTCGAAGCCGTCTGAGCCGGCCCAGTCCCGCAAACCCGATCCAAACAGAAAGAGAGCCGACGATGGCCAACATCACCCCAGCCGAGCACCTGGCCCAGGTCCTCAGCGCCTACGACGACTCGCCCAACGAGCGCCTCGCCGAGATCTCGAAGTCGCTGATCAGCCATCTGCACTCCTTCGTCGCCGAGGTCGGCCTGACCCGCGAGGAGTGGTTCGCCGGCATCGAGGCGCTCACCCGCACCGGGCAGATGTGCGACGAGCAGCGTCAGGAGTTCATCCTGCTGAGCGACACCATCGGCGTGTCGATGCTGGTGGAGATGATCAACCACGCAGCGTCGGGCGCCAGCACCGAGCCGACCGTGTTCGGCCCGTTCCACGTCGACGGTGCCCCGCGCAAGCAGATGGGCGAGTCGGTGGTGCTCGACGGGGCCGAGGGCGGCTCCGAGATCGTGTTCTCGGGCCGGGTCCTCGACACCGCAGGCCGGCCGATCGCAGGCGCCGAGCTCGACGTCTGGTCCACTGCCGCCAACGGGTCATACGACGTGCAGGACAGCGAGCAGACGCCGATGAACATGCGCGGCGTGTTCACGACCGGCGACGACGGCGCATACGAGTTCCGCAGCGTGCGCCCGGTGGCCTACCAGATCCCCGGCGACGGGCCGGCGGGAGACCTGCTGTTCGCCAACGGCCGGCACAACTGGCGGCCCGCCCACGTCCACTTCGTGGTATCGGCGCCGCACAAGAAGACCGTCATCACCCACCTGTTCGACGCGGACTCGGACTACCTGGACTCCGACGCCGTCTTCGGGGTGCGCCAAAGCCTCGTCGCCGACATGAACGACGGGGCCTGCGAGTTCGACTTCGTCCTCGACGACGCCTGAGCCGGCCTCAGACCAGCCCGATGCGCGCCATCGGGGCGTTGTCGTCCTTCAGACCAGCTCGCTGCGGGCCGTCGGAGACACTGCGGCGTTGTCGCCCTTGCGCTGACCGAGAACCCCGGCCTCAGACCAACTCGATGCGCGCCGTCGGAGACACTGCGGCGTTGTCGCCCTTGCGCGGGCCGACAACCCGCCTAGACCCGCTCGAGAACCTCTGCCTCAGACCAGCTCGATGCGCGCCATCGGGGCGTTGTCGCCCTTGCGCGGGCCCAGCTTGATGATGCGGGTGTAGCCGCCGGGCCGGGTCTCATAGCGCGGGCCGATCTCGTCGAACAGCTTGGCGGTCATCTCGCGGTCGCGCAGGAACCTCACCACGGTGCGCTGGTTGTGGACGCTGTTGGTGCGGGCCTTGGTGATCATCTTCTCGGCGATGGGGCGCATCGCCTTGGCCTTGGCCTCGGTGGTGACGATCCCCTCGGCCGCGATCAGCGAGGCCACCAGGTTGGCCATCATGGCCTTCTGGTGCGCCGCGCTGCCGCCGAAGCGCGCTCCCTTGCGGGGCCGGGCGGGCACGCTCAGCCTCGCTCCGTGAGCGACAGGCCGCGCTCGTCGAGGCGCACCAGCACCTCGTCCAGGCTCTTCTGGCCGAAGTTGGTGATGGCCAGCAGATCCTCGCCGCTGCGCGACAGCAGCTGCCCGATGGTGTTGATCTGGGCACGCTTGAGGCAGTTCTGGGGCCGCTCGGTGAGCTCCAGGGCCTCGATCGGCAGGTCCATGTCGAGCCCGCCGTCGTCAGCGCTGGGCAGCTCGCCCAGCTCCAGGCCACGGGGATCGTCGCTCATGTTCTCCACGAGCTGCAGCAGCGTCCTCAGGGTGCTTCCCGCCGAGGCCAGCGCCTCGCGGGGGCTGATCGAGCCGTCGGTCTGCACCTCCAGCACCAGGCGGTCGAAGTCGGTGGACTGCTCGACCCGGGTGGGCTCCACGTCGAAGGCCACTCGGCGCACCGGCGAGTAGATCGAGTCGATCGGGATCACCCCGATGACCGGCTCGGCGTTGTTGCGCTCGGCGGACACGTAGCCGCGCCCGGACTGAACCGTGAGATCGGCCGCCAGGCGGCCCTCGGAATTGACCGAGGCGATGTGCATCTCGGGGTTGAGGATCTCCACGTCGGGGTGGGGGGCGATGTCGCCCGCGGTCAGCTCGATCGGGCCCTTGGAGTCGATCCGCAGGGTGACCGGCTCCTCGCTGTGCAGCACCAGCACCAGATCCTTGAGGTTCAAGATGATGTCGGTGATGTCCTCGGTGACGCCTGCGATGGTGCCGAACTCGTGCAGGGCGTCGTCGAAGCGCACCTGGGTGATGGCCGCGCCTGGGATCGACGAGAGCAGCGTGCGACGCAGCGAGTTGCCGATCGTGTGGCCGAAGCCGGGCTCGAGGGGGCCCACGGCGAACCGCTGCAGGTTGCCCTCGGGCTCGTCGATGGCTTCGACGGTTGGGCGCTGAATGACAAGCATCTTGGACCTCGGCTGTGTGGGGTTGCGTAGGGCTTACTTGGAATAGAGCTCGACGATGAGCTGCTCGCGTACGGGAATGTCGATCTGTTCGCGGGTGGGCAGCTCGCGCACCGTGACCTGATGGGTGCCGCTGCGGTCGAGCCAGGCGGGGGGCTGGCGGTCCAGCACGTCGAGGTTCCACTGGACGACGACGAACTTGCGGGCCGCTTCGCGCAGCTCGATCACGTCGCCCTTGCGCACCCGGTAGCTGCAGATATCGACCCGGCGGCCGTTGACGTCGACGTGGCCGTGGTTGACGAACTGGCGGGCCTGGGGCCGGGTCGCCGCCCAGCCGGCGCGGTACAGCACGTTGTCGAGGCGCAGCTCCAAGAAGCGCAGCATGTTCTCGCCGGTCACGCCCTGACGGCGCGAGGCCTCCTTGAAGAGGTTGCGGAACTGGCGCTCGGTGAGCCCGTAGGAGAGCCGGGCCTTCTGCTTCTCCTGAAGCTGCAGCAGGTACTCCGACACCGAGCCGCGGCGCCGGCCGCGGCCGTGCTCGCCGGGCGGGTAGGGACGGCGGTCCAGGGCGACCGTCTCGCCCTTGGTGCCCCAGACGTTGGTGCCGAGGCGGCGTGAGACGCGGGCGCGGGGGCCGGTGTAGCGCGACATGGCCTAGTTCCTGCGCCGCTTGGTCTGACGGCAGCCGTTGTGGGGTATGGGGGTGCAGTCCTTGATGCCGGTGACCTCGATGCCCGCGGTCTGAATGGTGCGGATGGCCGTCTCGCGGCCCGATCCCGGGCCCTTCACCTGCACGTCCACCTTGCGCACCCCGTGCTCCAGCGCACGCCTGGCCACTGCCTCGGCGGCCATCTGGGCGGCATAGGGCGTGGACTTGCGGGAGCCGCTGAAGCCGACGTTGCCTGCCGAGGCCCAGGCCAGCACGTCGCCGGACTGGTCGGTGATGGTGATGATGGTGTTGTTGAACGAGCTCTTGATGTGGGCGATGCCGTGAGGCACGTGCTTGCGCTCGCGCTTGGGACGACGGCGGCCGGCCGGGGTCTTGGCCATTACTTGCCCACCTTCTTCTTGCCCGCGACGGTCTTCTTGGGGCCCTTGCGGGTGCGGGCATTGGTGTGGGTGCGCTGGCCCCGCACGGGCAGGCCCCGGCGATGCCGCAGGCCCTGGTAGCAGCCGATCTCCATCTTGCGCTTGATGTCCCCCGACACCACGCGGCGCAGGTCGCCCTCTACCTTGAGCTCGGCGTCGATGAACGAGCGCAGCTTGGCGATCTCGGAGTCGGTGAGGTTGCGGACCCGGGTGGCGGGGTCGATCTCGGTGGCCTCGCAGATCTCGGCGGCCATGGACTCGCCGATGCCGTAGATGTAGGTGAGGCTGTAGCGGACGTGCTTGTCCCGGGGGATGTCGACCCCGCTGATGCGCGCCATCTCAGCCCTGCCGCTGCTTGTGGCGGGGGTTGGCGCAGATCACCATGACCGTGCCGTGGCGACGGATCACCTTGCACTTGTCGCATATCTTCTTGGCGCTTGCTCGAACCTTCATGTTCTCTGGTCTCTGGGGCTCTGTGATCTCGGGGATCGGTGTGCGGTCTCGGGAGTCTCGGCGGCCTCGGGGAGGTCGCTACTTGTAGCGGTAGGTGATGCGGCCCCGCTGGAGGTCATAGGGGGTCAGCTCCACCTGGACACGGTCGCCGGGCAGGATCCGGATGTAGTGCATCCGCATCTTGCCGCTGATGTGGGCGAGCACTGCGTGGCCGTTCTCCAACTCCACGCGGAACATGGCGTTGGGAAGCGACTCGGTGACAGTGCCCTCGAGAACGATCGCATCTTCCTTCTGCTTCGGCAGGGCTGAACCTCCTGGAAACGCCCTGCCGATCTGGCAGGCGCGAGCAGCCTGTCGCCGACAGGCCGACGGACAACGCTAGCGGGCACTGGCGATGCACCCAACCTGCTCGCGGGCGCCACGGCGATCATTTGAGACGGCTCTCGATGACGGTGCGCAGGCGCTCGAAGATCTCGGCTTCGCTGCCGGTGCCCTCCACGGTCACGAGCAGGTCGTGGTCTGCGAACCAGTCCAGCAGCGGCGCCGTCTGGGCGTCGTAGAGGTCGAGGCGGCGGGCGATGGCCTCGGGCGTGTCGTCCACCCGGCCCCGGGTGAGCATCCGCTGGGTGACCTCGGCGACGTCGACGTCGATGTTGACCGCCAGCGTGAGCGTCTGGCCGAGTCCCGCGAGCATCCGGCTCAGCGCCTCGGCCTGCTCGGCGGTACGCGGGAAGCCGTCGAAGAGCACGCCGTTGGCGGTGATGTCGTCGGCCGCGATGCGCTCGGCGACGATGCCGTTGACCACGTCGTCGCCCACCAGCTCGCCGGCGCTCATCAGCTTCTCGGCCTGGCGGCCCAGCTCGCTGCCCGAGGCCACCGCGGCACGCAGCATGTCGCCGGTGGAGAGGTGCACGCAGCCGAAGGCCTCGCAGACCCGCAGCGACTGGGTGCCCTTGCCCGAGCCCTGCCTGCCCAGCATCGCCATGCGCAGCACGCCGTTCATCGGCGTGCCCGGCGTGGTGTCACCTGAGGAATCCCTCGTAGTTGCGCATCGTGAGCTGGCTGTCGATCTGCTTCATGGTCTCCAGCGCCACGCCCGAGGCGATGAGCAGCGAGATGCCGCCGAAGGCGAAGCCGCCCGCGCCGCCGCCGTAGCCGCTGCCGGTGGTGCCCGAGCCCAGGGTGACGGCGATCAGGATCGACGGGGCCAGCGCCACCGCGGCGATGAACATGGCGCCCGGGAAGGTGATGCGCGACAGGATGCGGGCCAGGTAGCGCTCGGTCTGAGGGCCGGGGCGGATGCCCGGGATGAAGCCGCCTTGCTTGCGGATGGTGTCGGCCTGCTTGGCCGGGTCGAAGGTGATGGCGGTGTAGAAGTAGGCGAAGCCCACGATCATCACGCCGAACACCGCCAGGTACACCGGGCTGGAAGGGTTGGTGAGGTTGCCGTCGACCCAGCGCTGGATGGAGCCGCCGAGGCCGCTGTTGGGCAGCGCCACGGCGACCAGGTTGGGCAGGTACAGCACCGACGAGGCGAAGATGATCGGGATGACCCCGGACTGGTTGACCTTGAGCGGGATGTAGGTGCTCTGGCCGCCGTACATGCGCCGGCCGACCACCCGCTTGGCGAACTGCACGGGGATGCGCCGCTGGCCCTGCTCGACGAACACGATGCACACCAGCAGGGCCACGGCCACCACGATCAGCCCGACCAGGGCGCTGTTGCCGTTCTCGGCCTGGACCAGCGCCCCCTGGGCGGGGAAGCTCGAGATCACGCTGGTGAAGATCAACAGCGACATGCCGTTGCCGATGCCGCGCTGGGTGATCAGCTCGCCCATCCACATCAGCAAGGCGGTGCCCGAGGTCAGGGTCAGCACCACCACGAACACGGTCCAGGCGTTGAAGCGGGGCAGCAGGTCGACCTCGGTGCCCAGGATGCCGCCGTTGTGGAACAGGAAGGCGAAGCTGGTGGACTGCACCACGGCGATGCCGATCGTGAGGTAGCGGGTCCACTGGGTGATCTTGCGCTGGCCGACCGCCCCCTGCTGCTGCCACTGCTCGACCTTGGGGATCACCACGCCGAGGATCTGCATGATGATCGACGAGGTGATGTAGGGCATGATGCCCAGCGCGAAGATCGACAGCAGCGTCAGCGCTCCCCCCGAGAAGAGCTGCATGAAGCCCAGGATCCCGCCCTGGTTGGCCTGGTCTCGCAAGAGCTGCACCGCCTCGGGATCCACGCCCGGGGAGTAGATGAACGCCCCCAGGCGGTACATGGCGATGATGAACAGGGTGAACAGGATCTTGCCGCGCAGATCCGCGACCCTGAACATGTTGAGCACCTGTTGCAGCATGGCGGCCTCCTGTTTGTGCGTGTGGCCTAGCGGTTGGTGTGCTGGCTGTAGCTGCCGTGGGCGGGGCGCACCTTCCACGGCAGGTCGAGCTTGGCAACGCTGCCGCCTGCTGCGACGATGGCCTCAGCGGCGGACTTCGAGAAGGCGTGCGCCTTCACGTCGACGGCCGTGCTGATCTCGCCGCGGCCCAGGATCTTGACCAGGGCGCCCTTGGAGACAAGGCCCCGCTGGTGCAGGATCTCGGGGCTGATCTCGGCGAGCCCAGTCTGAGCGATGGTGTCGAGGTTGACAGCCTGGTAGGAGACGCGGAACGGGTTGGTGAAGCCGCGCAGCTTGGGGACGCGCTGCAGCAGCGGCATCTGGCCGCCTTCGTAGCGCAGCGGCACGGACCCGCGGGCGCGCTGGCCCTTGGTGCCGCGGCCTGCGGTCTTGCCGCCCTTGCCGGCGATGCCCCGGGCCTTGCGCTTGGCGCGGCGGTTCGAGCCCTCCGGCGGCTTCAGGTCGTGCAGCTTGATCATGGTGTTGCCTCAGGCTTCTTCGCGGCGGACTTGGCTCTGCCCTTGGCGGCCTTCTTGGCGGCGGGCTTGGTCGCCTTCTTCGCAGCCTTCTTGGCGGCGGGCTTGGCTGTGCTCTTGGCGGCTTTCTTGGCCGTGGGTTTGGCAGTGCTCTTGGTTGCGGGCTTGGCCGCCGGCTCGGCGGCGGGCTCAGGCCGGGTCTCGGGCGCTTCGCTCGCCGGGGCAGCCTCGATCTCGGCGACGGTCACCAGGTGAGGCACGCGGGCGATCATGCCCCGTATCTCGGGCCGGTCTTCGAGCGTATTGCTGCGACCGATGCCGCGCAGCCCCAGGGCGCGCAGCGTGCCCCGCTGCTTGGGCTTGCAGCCGATAGAGCTGCGGACCTGTGTGACCTGCAGCGCCATCACGACACCTTGGCCGCGGGCGACTCGCCTGGGCGGCTGCCCGCACCCTCGCCGGCGGCAGTGGTTTCGGCCGCCTTCGCCGCGAGCGCCGCGGCCGCGGCCTCGGCCGCCCCCTCGGATTCGCGGTAGGCCTGCCACAAGGCAGCAGGCAGGAACTCGTCGGGGGCCAGGCCGCGCAAGCGGGCGATCTCGTCGGGACGGCGCAGGCTCGCCAAGCCGTTGATGGTGGCCCGGGCCACGTTGATGTGGTTGGGCGAGCCCAGCGACTTGCACAACACGTCGTGGATGCCGGCCTCCTCGAGGATCGCCCGGGCGGCGCCGCCTGCGATCACGCCGGTGCCGGGAGCGGCCGGCTTGAGCAGCACCCTGCCGGCGCCGAGCTCGCCGATCGTCTCGTGCACGATGGTGGAGCCAGCCATGGGCACCGAGAACAGGCTGCGGCGGGCCTCTTCGGTGCCTTTCTGGATAGCCAGGGGCACCTCCTTGGCCTTGCCGTAGCCCAGGCCGACCTTGCCCGCGCCGTCGCCGATCACCACCAGGGCGGCGAACGAGAAGCGCCTGCCGCCCTTGACGACCTTGGCCACCCGGTTGATGTTGATGACGCGGGCCTCGCGCAGGCCCTCGCCTCCGTCGCGTGGATTGTCGCGTTCGTTGCTGCGTTGGAATGCCATCAGAACTCCAAGCCTCCCTCACGGGCTGCTGCGGCCAGCGCAGCCACCCGGCCGTGGTAGCGGAAACCGCCCCGGTCGAAGACCACCGTGTCGATGCCCGCCGCTGTGGCCCGCTCGGCCAACGCGGCGCCGACCTTGGCGGCAGCGTCGACGTTGGCGTTGTGCTCGCCGCGCAGAGCGGGCTCGGTGGTCGACGCCGAGACCAGGGTGACGCCTGCGATGTCGTCGACGATCTGGGCGGACATGTGCTTGTTGGAGCGGTAAACGGCCACGCGGGGCCGTTCGGGCGTGCCGCGCAGGTGCTTGCGGACCCGGCGGTGGCGGCGGATGCGTGCGAGACGGCGGTCGCGAGTGGACACGGCCATGGCTACTTCGCCGCCTTTCCGGCCTTGCGCAGCACCCGCTCGCCTGCGTAGCGGATGCCCTTGCCCTTGTAGGGCTCGGGCTTGCGCCACTTGCGGATGTCCGCGGCGACCTGACCGACGAGCTGCTTGTCGATCCCGGTGACGAGGATCTGCTTCGGGTTCACGAGATCGAAGGCGATGCCCTCGGGCGCCTTGACGCTGACGGCGTGGCTGAAGCCCAGCAACAGCACCAGGGTGCTGGGGTCCTCCTTGAACTTTTCCTCGTCCACGCGGTAGCCGACGCCTTGGATCTGCAGCTCCTTGGCGAAGCCCTCGCTGACGCCGAGGACCATGTTGTTGACCAGCGACCGGCTGAGGCCGTGCAGCGCCTTGGACTCGGTGGTCTCGTCGGGCCGTTCCACGATCACCTCGCCGTCGCGCAGGCGCGCCCGGATGTCACCGGGCAGCTCGCGTGCCAGCGTGCCCCGCGAGCCGCTCACGGTGACCGCGGCACCGTCGATGCTCACCTCCACCCCTTCGGGCACGGCGATCGGCGTCTTGCCTACCCGAGACATCGTGACCACGCTGCTCTCGTCGTCTGCGTCTTGCGGGCCTGCTCGGCTGCTCGGGTCGTGTCGTGCATCGCGCGCGCCTCTCTCACCACACGAAGCACAGGATCTCGCCGCCCATGCGGTTCCTACGGGCTTCGCGATCCGACATCAGGCCTTTGTTGGTGGACACCACGGCCACGCCCAGGCCGCCTTGCACGCGGGGGATCTCGTGGCGGCGCCGGTAGATGCGCAGGCCGGGCTTGGACACCCGGCGCAGGCCCGAGATGACGCGTGCCCGCTCGGGGCTGTACTTCATCTCGATGGTGAGCGTGCTGCCTGGATGGTCGTCGTTGGGGGTCTCGGCGAAGGATGCGATGTAGCCCTCGCGCTCCAGCACCTCCGCCAGGGCGCGCTTCTGGCGCGACGACGGCATCGACACCTCGTCGTGCATCGCCACGTTGGCGTTGCGGATGCGGGTCAGCATGTCGGAGATCGGGTCGGTCATGGTCATGGTCTCGCCCTACCAGCTCGCCTTCTTCACGCCGGGCAGCTCGCCGGCGTGGGCCATCTTGCGCAGGCAGATCCGGCACAGGCCGAACTTGCGGTACACCGACTGCGGGCGACCGCAGCGGCGACACCGCGTGTAGGCGCGCACCCTGAACTTGGGGACACGCTGCTGCTTCTGCGCCAGAGCCTTCTTTGCCATGAATCAGTTTCCTTGTCGTCGGAACGGGAAGCCGAGCGCCTCCAGGAGCACCCGGCCGTGTTCGTCGTTGGTCGCCGTGGTGACGATCGTGATGTCCATGCCTCTGGTGGCATCGACCTTGTCGTAGTCGATCTCTGGGAAGATCAGCTGCTCGGTGACCCCGAAGGTGTAGTTGCCGTGGCCGTCGAAGGAGCGCGGCGAGAGCCCCCGGAAGTCCCGGATCCTCGGTATCGCCAGCGAGATCAGGCGGTCGAAGAACTCGTACATGCGGTCGCCGCGCAGGGTCGCCTTGCAGCCGATGGCCTGGCCTTCGCGCAGCTTGAAACCCGCCAGCGACTTCTTGGCGCGGGTCACCACGGGCTTCTGGCCCGCGATGACCTCCATGTCGGCCAGGGCGCCTTCGAGCAGCTTGGCCTGCACGACGGCATCGCCGACACCCATGTTGAGCACGATCTTGTCGAGCCGCGGGGTCATCATCGCATTGGGCAGGCCCAGCTCGGCCTGCACGGCGGCGCGGATCTCGTCGCGGTAGCGGCTGCGCAGGCGGGGCGCGGCGCCAGTCGGGGCGGTCGGGGCTGCGGCGGGGCTCACTTGATCACCTCGCCGCTGCGCTTGCAGACGCGCACCTTGGTGCCGTCGGGCTCGATTCGATAGCCGACCCGGGTGGCCTTGCCGTCGGCGGGGCTGATCACGGCCACGTTGGACACGTGTATCGGCATGGCCTTCTCGATGATCCCGCCCTGCTGGTCGCCGCGGGTCGGCTTCTGGTGCTTGCGGGCGAGGTTGACGCCCTCCACGATCACCTTCCCGGCGGTGGGGATGGCCCGCTCGACGGTGCCCTCGGCGCCCTTGTCCTTGCCCGAGATGACCACCACCCGGTCGCCCTTGAGGATCTTCATCACAGCACCTCCGGGGCCAGCGAGACGATCCGCATGAACTGCTTGTCGCGCAGCTCGCGCCCGACCGGCCCGAAGATGCGGGTGCCGCGGGGCTGACGGTGCTCGTTGATGAGCACCGCGGCGTTCTCGTCGAAGCGGATGTAGCTGCCGTCGCCGCGCCGCTTCTCCTTCTTGGTGCGCACCACCACGCAGCTCACCACGTCGCCGCGCTTGACCGCGGCGCCGGGGATGGCGTCCTTGACGGTGGCCACGAAGACGTCGCCGATCGAGGCGTAGCGGCGCTTGGAGCCGCCGAGCACCTTGATGCACAGCACCTCCTTGGCGCCGGAGTTGTCGGCCACCCGCAGGCGCGACTCCTGCTGGATCACTTGGCACGCTCCACGATCTCCAGCAGCCGCCAGCGCTTGTTCTTCGACAGCGGGCGGGTCTCGGCCACCCGCACCCGGTCGCCGACGTTGAGGGTGTTGTCCTCGTCGTGCACGTGCAGCTTCTTGTTGCGCTGCACGGTCTTGGCGTAGCGGCTGTGGCGCACCCGGTCCACGACGCGCACCACCACGGTCTTGTCCATGCTGTTGGACACCACCGTGCCCTCGCGGACCTTGCGGGCATTGGGGCGCTTGGCTTGGTCGTCCATCAGCGTGCCTCGGCTTTCTCGGACTGCCCGGCGGCGGCGAGGGCTTCGGCGGCGGCGATCTCACGGGCGCGCATCTCGGTGAGCACGCGGGCGATCTCCTTCTTGACCGCCTTGACCCGCGAGGTGTCGTCGAGCTCGTTGGTGGCCCGCTGGAAGCGCAGGTTGAACAGCTCCTGCTTGGAGTCGCTCAGCTTCTCTGCGAGATCCTTGTCGCCGAGGTCGGCCAGGGCCTTGGCGCGGGCCATCAGAAGCCCTCCTCGCGGCTCACGAAGCGGGCCTTGACGGGCAGCTTCTGGATGGCGCGGTCGATGGCGGCCCGGGCGATCTCGGGGTTGTGGTAGGTCAGCTCGAAGAGCACCCGCCCGGGGCGCACCACGGCCACCCAGCGCTCGGGGTTGCCCTTGCCCGAGCCCATGCGGGTCTCCGCCGGCTTCTGGGTGACGGGCTTGTCGGGGAACACGTTGATCCAGACCTTGCCGCCGCGCTTGATGTGGCGGGTCATGGCCACGCGAGCCGCCTCGATCTGGCGGGCCGTGATCCAGCCCGGCTCGAGCGCTTGGATGCCGTAGTCGCCGTAGGAGACCTCGGTGCGCCCCTTGGACACGCCCTTGGTGCGGCCCCGGTGGTGCTTGCGGTGCTTGACTTTCTTGGGCATCAACATGGCAGGCGCTCAGTCGCTCGACCGGAAATGCGGGGTCTCGTTCTGCTCGCGGGTGGACGCCTCGATGGCGTCCTCCTCGTCGAGGAGCTTCTCGAACTCGGGGTCGGCTTCCTTGATCAGCGGCGCCGGATCCTCGTCGAACTCGGCGTCGGTGACCGGCGTGGACATGCGGCGCCGCGCCGCCGCGCTCGACACGATGCGCCGCGGCCGCGACTGGCCGGACGTCTCGCCCGCGGCCATGGCGGCCTCCAGGGTGGCCTTGTCCTCGGCCTGGGTCTTGTAGGGCAGGATGTCGCCCTTGTAGAGCCAGACCTTCACGCCGATGCGCCCGGCGGTGGTGCGCGCCTCGCGGAAGCCGTAGTCGACATCGGCGCGCAGGGTGTGCAGCGGCACCCGGCCTTCCCGGTACCACTCGGTGCGTGCCATCTCCGAGCCGCCGAGCCTGCCCGAGCACTGCACCCGGATGCCGAGAGCCCCCGCCTTCTGGGCGTTCTGCACGGCGCGTTTCATGGCCCGGCGGAAGGCGACCCGCCCGGCGAGCTGATCGGCGATGCCCTGGGCGATGAGCACGGCATCGAGCTCGGGCTGCTTGATCTCCTGGATGTTGAGCTGCACCCTGGGGTTGCCGCTGATCTTGGCCAGGCCGTTGCGGAGGCGGTCGGCCTCGGAGCCGCGGCGCCCGATGACGATGCCGGGGCGGGCCGTGTGGACGTCGATGCGCAGCCGCTCACGGGTGCGCTCAACCTCGACCCGGCTGATCGCCGCGTGGGGCAGCTCGGTCAGCAGGTAGTCGCGGATCTTCCAGTCCTCGACCACGTTGTCGGCGTACTCCTGGCGGTCCGCGAACCAGCGGCTCTTCCAGTCGGTGATGACCCCGAGCCTGAAGCCGTAGGGATGGATCTTCTGGCCCATGGTTACTTCTCGTCCTCTTCGTCGGCCTCGGCGGCATCGTCATCGGCAGCATCAGCCTCGGCGTCGGCGTCTTCGTCGGCAACAGCCGCTTCGACATCAGCGTCGCCTGCGCCGGCGGAATCATCGACGTCGGCAGCGTCGTCAGCAGCATCAGCGTCAGCCTCGGCGGCATCGTCGTCGGCAGCATCAGCCTCGCCGGCGTCAGCTTCGGCGGCTGGGACCGTCGCCTCCATCTCGGCGGCGGTGGCGGCCACGATCTCCGCGGCCTGCTCCTCCACCGTCGGCTCGGCGGCCTCGGTGTCGGCTTCGGCAGCCGCCTCAGCTGCGGCCGCCTCCTCGGCTGCGGCGGCCTTGGCGGCACGCTGGGACTGCAGCACCCGACGCCTGCGGGCCTCGGACTGGGCCTGCTGGCCCGAGGCGCCCGCAGCCGCTCCGGCGCGCAGCCGCTCGAGGGTCTCGTCGTCGTAGCGGTCGACGATGATGGTGATGTGGCAGGTGCGCTTGAGGATGCTGGTGGCACGCCCGCGGGCACGCGGCCGCCAGCGCTTCAGGGTGGGGCCCTCGTCGGCAAAGCAGGCCGACACGTAGAGCTCTTCGGGCTGCTGGTGGTTGTTGTGCTCGGCGTTGGCCACCGCAGAGTCGAGCAGCTTGGCGATGGGCCTCGCAGCGGCACGCTCGGAGAACGCCAGGATCTCCGTGGCCTCCGCATAGCTCTTGTGGCGAATCTCGTCGAGCACCTGGCGGGCCTTGAACGCAGACGTGCGGAAGTAGCCGAGCCGCGCCCTGGTGCCGGGCCGCTCGTTGGTCTTGGGCCCGCTCATCGGCGCGCTCCCCGTTCCTGGCCGGCATGGAAGCGGAAGGTGCGGGTGGGGGCGAACTCGCCGAGCTTGTGGCCGATCATCGACTCGGTGACGTAGACCGGCACGTGCTTGCGCCCGTCGTGGACCGCCAGGGTGTGGCCGATCATGTCGGGGATGATCGTGGAGCGGCGCGACCAGGTCTTGACGACCTTCTTCTGGCCGGACTCGTTGAGCTCGTCGATCTTGCGAAGCAGGTGGTCGTCGACGAACGGCCCTTTCTTCAGGCTGCGCGGCATTGCACTACCTCCTCGACCCGCGCGTCCGGCGCCGGCGCACGATCAGCTTGTCGGATTCCTTGCCGGCCCGCCGGGTGCGGCCCTCGGGCTTGCCCCAGGGCGACACCGGGTGACGGCCGCCGGAGGTCTTGCCCTCGCCGCCGCCGTGGGGGTGGTCGACGGGGTTCATGACCACGCCGCGCGTCTGGGGCTTGATGCCCCGCCAGCGGTTGCGGCCCGCCTTGCCGATCTTGATCAGCTCGTGCTGGGCGTTGCCCACCTCGCCGACCGTCGCCCGGCAGTCCACCGGCACCCGCCGCATCTCCGAGCTGGGCAGCCGCAAGGTGGCGAAGCGGCCCTCCTTGGCCACGAGCTGGATCGCGGTGCCGGCCGCCCGGCCCAGCTTGGCGCCGCCGCCGGGGCGCAGCTCCACGGCATGCAGCACCGTTCCCACCGGGATGTTGCGGATCGGCAGGGCATTGCCCGCGCGGATCTCGGCGTCGCTGCCCGACGCCAGCACATCGCCCACCGCGATGCCGCGGGGGGCGAGGATGTAGCGCTTCTCGCCGTCGCGGTAGTGCAGCAGGGCGATGTTGCAGGTGCGGTTGGGGTCGTACTCGATGCTCGCCACCGAGGCCGGCACGCCGTCCTTGGTGCGCTTGAAGTCGATGATCCGGTAGCGGCGCTTGTGGCCCCCGCCGCGGTGGCGCGAGGTCTTGCGCCCGTAGTTGTTGCGCCCGCCAGTGCCGGACTTGGGCGCCAGCAGGCTCTTCTGCGGCTTCGAGGAGGTGATCTCGGAGAAGTCGGAGCTGGTCTGCGCCCGGCGTCCGGGGCTGGTGGGCTTGCGGTTGCGGATGGCCACGATCAGTTCTCGAACAGCTCGATGGAGTCGCCCTCGGCGAGGGTGACGAGGGCTCTCTTGCGGTCGGCTCGCCGGCCCCAGCCGCCGCTGCGGCGGTTGCGCAGGCGCTTGCCCTTGCGGACGAGGGTGTTGACCTTGACGACCTTCACCTCGAAGAGATGCTCCACTGCCTCGCGGATCTCGGGCTTGGAGGCGTTCGGGGCGACCACGAAGGTGTAGACGTTGTCCTCGAGCAGGCCGTAGGACTTCTCGGACACCACCGGGCTGATGAGCACGTCGCGGTGGTCTCTCATTCTTCCTCCCCTGCGGCATCGTCGGCTACAGCGGCAGTCTCGCCGGCGGGGGCTGCAACATCGGCATCGGCTGCGGCGGTCTCTGCGGCTGCGTCGGCATCAGCCTCGGCTGCGGCGGCTGTGGGCAGGGTGGCGGCTGTGAAGATCACGTAGTCGCTGTCGAGCACGTCGTAGGTGTTGAGCTCGCCGGCGGCGACGCAGCGGACCTCTGGCAGGTTGCGGAAGCTCTTGGCGGCGTTCGCGTCGTCGTCGCCGAGCACCACCAGCGCCTTGCCCGTAACGCCCAGGGCCGCCAGCGCAGCCACAGCGTCGCGGGTGCGGGGCGCTTCGAAGGCCCAGCGGTCGACCACGATCACGTTGCCCTCGCCTGCGCGGTCCGACAGCGCGGAGCGCAGCGCCAGGCGGATCATCTTCTTGGGGGTGCGCATGGCGTAGTCGCGGGGCTTGGGCCCGTGCGCCACGCCGCCGCCTCGCCAGTGCGGCAGACGGGTGCTGCCGGCCCGGGCCCGGCCGGTGCCCTTCTGGCGCCAGGGCTTTGCGCCGCCGCCTCGCACCTCCGCACGGGTCTTGGTGGAGTGGGTGCCCGCGCGCCGGGCGGCGAGCTGGGCCGTGACCACCTGGTGCATCACGGCCATGTTGGGCTCGATGCCGAAGACGGCATCGTCGAGGGCCGCTTCGCCGGCAGTGTCGCCTTGCTGGGTGCGGATCGCCACCTGGCCCATCGCTCGCCCCTCAGCCCTTCACCGCATCGCGGATGACGACAGCGCCGCCGCGGGGGCCGGGCACTGCGCCCTTGACGAGCACCACGCCGGCGTCGGGATCGCTCTTGATGACCTCGAGGTTCAAGATGGTGGTCTTGGCGCCGCCGTGGCGGCCGGGCAGCTTCTTGCCTCGGAACACCCGGCTGGGGGTGGCGCACTGGCCGATGGCGCCGGGCTTGCGGTGGATCTTGTGGGCGCCGTGGCCGGCCGGGCCGCCCTTGAAGCCGTGGCGCTTCATGACCCCGCTGAAGCCCTTGCCCTTGGAGACCGCGGTGACGTCCACCAGCGCGCCCTGCTCCAGCAGGTCCGCGGCGATCTCCTGCCCGACGCTGTATTCGCTCACATCATCGAGGCGCAGCTCCACGAGCATGCGTCCCGGCTCTACGCCGGCGGCGCTGAAGTGGCCTGCCTCGCCTCGTGTGAGCTTGGCCGGGTCCTTGACGCCGCGGGTGACCTGGATGGCGCTGTAGCCGTCGCTGGCGGGCGTCTTCACCTGGACCACGCGGCACGGCAGCACGCTCAGCACAGTGACCGGCACGACGCGGTTGTCGTCGTCCCAGATCTGCGTCATGCCGACTTTCTCGCCGACTATCGCCTTGCTGGCCATGTGCTGAATTCCTGGAAGTCCTGTCGGAGCTTGAGATTCTGTGTGTGCTGAGTGCGGGCTGAAGCCGAGAGGCTCGGCCCGGCAGGCGAACGAACCCGCCGAGGCGCATCCGTTCAAGCCAACGCTCCGCACGAGCAAGCCCGGCGGAGCGCTGGTTCGGTTTTGCCGTGCGGTTCCCGTGGGCCTGCACGGACGTCGATTCGCGGCTGACGGGTGAGAGCCCGTCGCTGCGGAGCGCAGGATAGGCCGCCCGCATCGACATCCCAACGCCGCGACCGACATCGTCCGAACCGCGTCGCTCAGCCGCGTCGCTGAGCCGGTCTCGCCGGCAGCGCTGCAGCGCAGCCGACGCTGAGCTGACATCGCCCGCCGGGCGCGGTAGGTTCGCAGCCGATGAGCGACGCCGGCTCAGAGACGCCCGAGAGCGGCCCGCCGCAGGTGCCCGACAGCGGCCCGGCCAGCGCGCCCATCCCCTGGCACGAAGGCAACAAGGTGCCGGTCTGGCTCATCAAGGCAATCGCCTTGTTCTGGGTCGGCTGGGCTGTCGTCTACGTCGGCACCGGCGCGGTGCGCGCCCTGCGGCCGCTGCTGATCGTGATCCTGATCTCGCTGTTCCTGTCCTTTGCCATCGAGCCTGCCGTCAACCGCATGGAGGCCCGCGGCATCCGCCGCGGCCTCGGCGTGATGATCGTCTACGTCGGCCTGACCGTCGGGCTGGTGGTGTTCTCCGCGGCGGTGGGCACCGCCCTCGCCAGCCAGCTCGACAGCTTCATCAGCGAGGCCCCGCAGTACGTGGAGGATCTGGAGGGCTGGCTGCAGGACAACGTCGACGCCGACATCGACCTGCAGCGCATCAGCGACGAGTTCGTGGAGGGCGGCGGTGTGCAGGATCTCGCCGGCAGGTTCGCCGACGACGTGGTCAACCTGGGCACCGCCGTGGTCAACGTGGTGCTCCACGCCTTCACGGTCGGGCTGTTCCTGTTCTACCTGGTGGCCGAGGGCCCCAAGCTGCGACGCACGGTGTGCTCGTTCCTGGCGCCCGAGCGCCAGCGCACGGTGCTCGAAGTGTGGGACCTGGCCATCGCCAAGACCGGCGGCTACATCTACTCGCGGCTGGTGCTGGCGGTGCTTTCGGCGATCGTCCACTGGATCGCCTTCGAGATCATCGACGTGCCCTTCCCGATACCGCTGGCGCTGTGGCTCGGGGTCGTCTCGCAGTTCATCCCCGTGGTCGGCACCTACCTGGCCGGCGCCCTGCCGTTCCTGATCACGGTGCTCGACGACCCGCGCAAGGCCCTGGCGGTGCTGGTGGTCGTCTTCTTGTACCAGCAGCTCGAGAACTACGCCCTGGCGCCGAGGATCACCTCGGAGACCATGGAGATACACGTGGCGGTCGCCTTCGGGGCGGTGCTGGCCGGCGTCGCCCTGCTCGGGGTGGTCGGGGCGCTCCTGGCGCTGCCCTTCGCGGCGACCGCCCAGGGCTTCATGTCGGGCTTCCGCCAGCACCACGAGATCTCCGAGTCCGCCCTGGGCGAGAGCGCCCAGCGGCTGCGGCGCAACGGGCGCAACGGCCCCCCGGGCGCCGCTGATGGTGATACCGACGACGCCTCGTCGGCGACAGCACCCGCCAGGGGCCTGCGCAAGCGGCTGGCGAGGCTGCGCAGATTGCCGCGAGACCGCTAGGGCGGCCGAACACGCGAGGGCCGGGTCGCCGGGCTGATCGCCGGCCGGGCTCGACCTCTGGCGCCGCTCAGCCTGGGCGCCGGCAGCTCAGTCGCCGACGTGGTAGGGGGCGAAGAACTCGCGGTTGTCCGCGAGGATGTCGAAGACGGTCATGTCCGTCGCAGGCAGCTCCATGTCGGACGTGCCCAAGGCGACGGTGCGCTCCCCCCAGCGGATCACCGTGGAGCCCCAGGTGACCCCGCCGCCGAACGCCGTCTGCACCACGACCGATCCCGGCTCGATGCGGCCCTGGTCGACGGCGTCGGCCAGTGCCATGGGGATCGAGGCCGCGGCGGAGTTGCCGTGCGTGTCGATGTTGACCATCACCTTCTCGGGCGGCAGCCCCAGGCGGCGGGCGGCGGCGTCGATGATCCGGGCGTTGGCCTGATGCGGCACCACCAGGTCCACCTCCGCGGGGCTCAGCCCGGCACGCTCCAGCGCCCGCAGCACCGAGGCCTGCATGCCTCGCACGGCGATCTTGAAGACGTTGCTGCCCTCGAAGTAGAGGCGGTCCTCCACCGGGTTGCGCACCCGGTTGATCTCGCCGCGGGTGCCCAGCGTCGGGAAGACCATGGTCTTGCCCTGGGTGCCGTCGGCGCCGAGGTCATGCGCGAGGATGCCGTCGCCTGCGGTCGAGGGCTGCAGCACCACCGCCCCGGCGCCGTCGCCGAAGAGGATGCAGGTAGCCCGGTCCCAGTAGTCCATCACGAAGTGCAGCTTCTCGGCGCCGACCAAGAGCACCTTCTCGGCGACGCCGGATTCGATCAGCGACGATGCGGTGGAGCTGCCGTAGACCCAGCCGCTGCAGGCGGCGTTGAGGTCGAAGGCGGCGGCGTTGCGGGCGCCGAGGCGCTCCTGGAGGGTGCAGGCCTGGCTGGGGCAGGTGATCTCGGGGGTGACGCTGGCAACGCAGATCAGGTCGATGTCGCCGACGCCGAGCCCGGCCGCGGCAAGGGCGTGATGGGCGGCCACCTCGGCCATGTCGGTGACCTCCACGTGGGCGATGCCGCGTTCGACGATGCCGGTGCGCTCCACGATCCAGTCGTTGTCGGTGTCGACAAGCTTCTCCAGATCGGCGTTGGTCAGCTTCACCGGGGGCACGCACTTGCCCCAGCCGGTGATCGTTGCACGGCGCTTCATCCGGTCCCCCTCGCCCGCATTCTACGCCCTGGCGCACTCGGCGTCAGAATCAGGCGAGCAGCGGATCGGTCATCACCTCCACCAGCGACGGGCCGTCATGGGCGAGGGCCTCGGCGATGGCGCCGGGGAGCCGGCCCAGCTCGTCGACCCGCACCCCGTGGGCACCGCAGATCTCCGCGAACGCCGCGAACGAGGGGTTGTGCAGCGAGGTCTGCCACACCTCGTAGTCAGCCGAGCGCTGCTCCTTTGAGATCTTGGCCAGCTCGGAGTTGTTCAGCACCACGTGGGTGATGTCCATGCCGTACTTCACAGCGGTGGTCAGCTCCATGGCGTACTGGCCCAGCCCGCCGTCGCCCGAGACCGACACCACCTTGCGCCCGGCGAGCTCGGGCCGGCTCTGGGTGGCCGCCCAGGCACCCATGGCCGCAGGCAGGGCGAAGCCGATCGAGCCCAGATAACCCGACATGATCACCCGCTGGGCGTCGACCTCGAAGTAGCGCCCGAAGGAGTAGGTGTTGTTGCCCACGTCCACCGGCATGATCGCATCGGCCGGCACGCAGCCGCTGAGCGCCTCGAACAGCGCCGCGGCATTCACGCCCTCCCCTCGGTCGTCGCCGCGCCTCGATGCCTTCTCGGCCCGCCAGATCGCCCAGCGCTCGGCCACCTCGTCGGCAGCGCCGTGGCGCTCGGTCGGCCCGACCGCCGCGGCCATGGCACGGGCCGCCACCCCCACATCCGCCTGCACCGGCACCGCCACCGGATGGAAGCGCCCGAGCGCCATCGGCTCGAAGTCGACCTGCACGATCGGCTTGTAGTCGGAGATGCCGGTGTGGTTGGCGAACGACACGCCGAAGGCAACGATCAAATCGGACTCGTTCATGAACCAGCTCGCCACCGGGGTGCCCGAGCGCCCCAGCACGCCGCAGGCCAGGCGGTGGCGGTCCGAGATCAGGCCCTTGGCCTTGAAGGTGGTCGCCACCGGGGCGTCGATGCGCTCGGCGAGGACGCAGATGTCGTCGATGCCCTCTCTGGCCCCGTTGCCGACGATCACCAGCGGCCGGTCGGCGACTGCCAGCGCCTCGGCGGCGGCCGCCAGCGCCTCGGGCGGCGGGCCGATGTGGCGTGCACCGGTTCGTCCCGCCGGGCCGCCCGGCTTGGCGTCCGAGGGGAGCTGCTGCACCTCGTCGGGAAGCTCCAGGTGCGCCACGTCACGCTCGACCAGGGCGGTCTTGCAGGCCAGCGTGGTCAGCTCGGCGTGGTCCGAGCCTGCCTGCACGGTCGCGGAGTAGCGGCTCACGTCCGCGAAGGCGGCGTGCAGGTCGGTGTCCTGGAAGGCGCCGCGGCCGCGCACCGCCGAGGGCACCTGCCCCGAGATCGCCAGCACCGGGGCGCGGTCGGCCTTGGC
Source organism: Acidimicrobiales bacterium (assembly GCA_965214285.1). Lineage (GTDB taxonomy): Bacteria > Actinomycetota > Acidimicrobiia > Acidimicrobiales > Aldehydirespiratoraceae. The sequence goes on along the minus strand of OZ243946.1, from coordinate 1,516,151 downwards.
GTCATACAGCCCGGTCAACAGGTTGGTCGATCCGGGGCCGGCGATGGCGAAGCAGGCGGCCAGTCGCCCGGTGAGCTTTCCGTAGGCGGTGGCGGCGAACGACGCCGCGCCTTCGTGGCGGATGCCGATGTAGGCGAGGTCGCCGCGCTGCTCAGCGGCGCGCAGGGCATCGGCGAAGCCCAGGTTGGAGTGGCCGACCATCCCGAACACGTGGCTGACTCCCCAGTTGACCATCGTCTCGACCATCACGTCGCTCACGGTGCGCGCCCGGGCCATGCCCACGGGCAGCGCCGCGTAGACGCCGTCGCTGCGGACCTCGGTGCGGTACGCCGGCGGGCCGTCGTCGAAGGGCGGCGGGGGCTTGCCGTTCTTGGGCGAGAAGTCATAGCCGTGCCAGGGGCAGCGCAGCCAGGTGCCCTCGATGGAGCCCTCCCCCAGCGGGCCGCCCTGGTGCGGGCAGGCATTGTCGATGCAGCCGTAGCCGCCCTCTTCGGTGCGGGAGACGCACAGCGTGGCGTGGCCCACGGTCACCGCCGTCACCCGGCCCTCGCCCAGCTCGTCGCGCCCGATCAGGCGGCGCCACTCGAACTCGCCGTCCGGCAGCTCCGGCTCTGTCGTCGAAGCCTTCTCGCTGGTGGCCATGTGCCCTCCCGGCATGCAGGTCGCCTGGCGGTCGCCCGGCAGCCTCACGGTAGTTGCCCGGCGGTTGCCGCGTCTCGCAGATTTGACGACCGGGGCCGGCTGTAAGCGCTTGCAGCCCCCGCGGTTGCGCTTTAGCATGGTGGTTGCCGACGGCTCGCCGATCGCCGGGATCGGCCCCGTCCGCCGGATCGCCTCGCTATCGTTTGTCACCGATTTCCGTCCCCCATTGCCGATCCCCTCAGGAGGACCCGTGACCGAATCAACACCCGCCGCCGACGCTGCGCCGTCGCCCAAAGGCACCGGCGGTGCTGCGACCGCCGAGGTCGCCGCCCATGCGCTGGCGGCCAGCAAGATCTACGGCTCGGGCGACACCGAGGTACGAGCCCTCGACGGCATCGACGTGACCTTCGCCGCGGGCGAGTTCACCGCCATCATGGGCCCATCCGGCTCGGGCAAGTCGACGCTGATGCACTGCATGGCAGGGCTCGACACGCTCACCAGCGGCCAGGTGTTCATCGAGGGCACCGAGCTGGGCAGCCTCAGCGAGCGCAAGCTCACGCTGCTGCGCCGCGACCACGTCGGCTTCGTGTTCCAGTCCTTCAACCTGGTGTCCACGCTCAACGCCATCGAGAACATCAACCTGCCGGCCGCCCTCGCGGGCAGCGACCCCGACGAGTCCTGGGTGGACCAGGTGGTCAGCACCGTGGGGCTCGCCGACCGCCTGAGCCATCGGCCCAACGAGCTCTCCGGCGGCCAGCAGCAGCGGGTGGCGGTGAGCCGGGCGCTGGCCAACCGGCCCAAGATCATCTTCGCCGATGAGCCCACCGGCAACCTCGACACGGTCACCGCGAATGAGATCCTCGCCTTCCTGCGGGCCGCCGTCGACGACTTCGGCCAGACGATCGTGATGGTCACCCACGATCCCCACACCGCTTCCTATGCGGACCGGGTGCTGTTCCTGCTCGACGGCAAGATCGTCGACGAGCTCGCGGATCCGAACCCCGACCGGGTGCTCGACACCATGCGACACCTCGGCGCCTGAGATGCTCCGCCTCACCATCAAGAACCTCCTCGACAAGAAGATCCGCTTCGCGTTGACGACCCTGGCCGTGGTGGCCGGGGTGACCATGGTGGTGGCGGTCTTCGTGCTCACCGACAGCCTGCGCGACAGCTTCGACGGGCTCGCCGAGGACATCGCAGAGGGCACCGACCTGACCGTGAGATCGGTGCTGACCGTGGGCAACGAGATCGACCGCGACCCGGTGCCCGAGGAGCTGGCGGACGTCATCGCCGCAGTCGACGGCGTAGGCGAGGTGATTCCCGGCGCCGCCACCTTCAACGCCATCGTCATCGACGGCGACGGCGAGGCCATCCTGCCCGGCGGGGCGCCGACCATCGGCACCAACTGGTCCGACACCAGCTACTTCCTGACCCAAGGCGAAGTCCCCGAAGGCCCCGGCGAGTTCGCGGTCGACGTCACCACCGCGGGCGACAACGACCTGACGCTGGGCAGCACCTATGCGGTCAGCGGCCCCATCGACCAGCGCCGATTCGAGCTGGTCGGCATCTTCAACTTCGGCTCGCCCGACGAGCACCGCTCGCTGGGCCAGACGATGACCGCCTTCGACCTGGCCACCTCCCAGGACTTCTTCGGGCTGGCGGGCCTGTACTCCGAGATCGGGGTGCAGGCCGGCGCGTCGGCATCGGTCGAAGCGGTGCAGGCCGCCGTCTCGGCCGCCGTCGGCGCCTCCTACGAGGTGGTCACCAGCGAGGTGATCGAAGAAGAGGCCCAGAGCAACTTCGCGGAGGTCATCGACATCTTCAACTGGATCCTGCTGGTCTTCGCCTTCATCATCGTCTTCGTCGCCGCCTTCATCATCAACAACACCTTCCAGATCGTGGTGGCACAGCGGATCCGCGAGCTGGGGCTGCTGCGCGCCGTGGGCGCCACCGGCAAGCAGATCAGCCGCTCGGTTCGCCTGGAGGCGCTGCTGGTGGGCGTGTTCAGCACCCTGGTCGGGATCGGCCTGGGCCTGCTGGGCGGAGTCGGCCTGCGCTGGGTGCTCGACCAGGTCGGCTTCTCGCTGCCGGCGGGGCCGGTGCTGCTGCAGACCCGCACCGTGGTGTTCGCAGCCGTGATCGGCATCGGCGTCACCTTCGCGGCCTCGCTGATCCCGGCCCGCCGGGCCTCCACGATCAGCCCCATCGCCGCCATCAACGTCGACCAGCGCCTGCCGGCGAGCAGCCTGCGCCGGCGGCTCGTCGTCGGCAGCGTGGTCACCGGCATCGGCGGCCTGGCGCTGGCCTGGGGGCTCTTCGTGACGTCGGCCACCACGCCGACGCTCGTCGCCATCGGCTTCGGCGCAGTCGGCATCTTCATCGGCGTCAACACGCTGAGCCCGTCGTTCGCCCGGCCCACGGCGCTGATCCTGGGCAGGCCCATCGCCAGGGGATTCAAGACGCCCGGCAGGCTGGCCCAGGGCAACGCGGCCCGCTCGCCGCGCCGCACCGCGTCCACCGCGGGCGCCCTGATGATCGGCCTGGCGCTGGTGGCCATGGCCGGAGTCGTGGGCTCGTCGCTCACCAAGACGTTCCTGGACACCCTGGATGACGCCGTGGAGGCCGACTACTTCGTGCAGTCCCAGAGCGGCGGCTTCGACCCGTCTGCGGGATTCGCCCAGGAGGCAGCCGATGAAATCGAGGCGCTGCCGGAGTTCGAGAACGTGGTCCGCTACCGGTTCGGCTTCGGCGTGGTCTCGATCAACGGGTCGTCTGAGGATCTGTTCACCAGCGACTTCGCCCTGGTCGAGAGCCATCTCGACGGCGACCTCACCTCAGGCTCGCTGACCGACGCCGACCCTGCGAGCTCGATCGCCGTGCACAGCGACCCGGCCGGCGACCTGGGGCTGGAGATCGGCGACGTGGTCAGCGTGGCCTTCCCCGACAACGAGACCGAGCGGCTCGCCGTGGCCGCCATCTACGACGACGCCTCGATCTTCGGCAACTGGATGATCGACAACGTGGTCTGGGAACGCCACATCACCCGTCAGCAGATCGGCTTCGCCACCGGCAGGATCGCGGGCTTCTCAGACGACCTGCCCGAAGCCGAGCAGGCTGCGCTGCTCACGGCGACCGCCACGGCGCTCGAGCCCGTGCTGGAGCGCTACCCCTCCATCAAGGCCGAGAACCGGGTGGAGTTCCGCCAGGGCCAGCAGGACCAGCTCAACTCGTTCCTGGCGGTGATCCAGGTGCTGCTGGCGCTGTCGCTGGTGATCGCCTTGATCGGCATCGCCAACACGCTGGCGCTGTCGGTGTTCGAGCGGACCCGCGAGATCGGCCTGCTGCGGGCCGTGGGCATGACCCGGCGGCAGTTGCGGCGCTCGGTGCGCTGGGAGGCGGTGATCATCGCCGTGTTCGGGGCGCTGCTGGGCACCGTCCTGGGCGTGGTGTTCGGCGTGGCCGCGGTGGTGGCGATCCCCGACAGCTTCATCAAGGTTGTGTCGGTGCCCTTCGGCTCGCTGGTCGTCTACGTGCTGATCTCAGGGGTGGCCGGGATCGTGGCGGCGTTCTACCCCGCCTGGCGGGCGTCGCGCATGAACGTGCTGGACGCCATCTACCACGAATAGGCCCGTCGCCGACCGGGCCAGTTCCACCGCCGGCCCGCTGACGGCTCTCAGCCGGGCACACCGAGCAGCGCGGCCACGTCGTCTGTGAGGCGGTCCGTGGCCCGGCGCGCCTCGGCGCTCACGCCGCCCATGATCGTGAACGAGTGCGGCAGCGAGTCCTCGCAGCGCTGCGTCACGGCCACCCCGGCAGCGGCGAGCGCCGCGGCGTAGGCGTCGCCCTGATCGCGCAGCGGGTCGAACCCGGCCGTCACCACCAGCGCGGGCGCCAGGCCGGCCAGCGCCGGGTTGCGCAGCGGGCTGTACCAGTGGTCGGGATCGCCTCGGTCGGCGGCCTGGTTGTGGCCCGCGAAGAAGGCGATCACCTCGGACGACAGCGGCCAGGCCTCGGCCATCGTCTGCATCGAGCCGCCCTCGGCGAAGGCGTCGACCCCCGGATAGACCAGAACCTGGCCGGCTGGCTGGGCCAGGCCCTCGCGGCGCCGCTGCTGGCAGACCACCGCAGCCAGCCGTCCGCCTTCGGACGTGCCGCCGACCGCCAGGCGGGCCGGGTCGATGCCGATGCCCTCGGCGTGGTCGATCACCCAGCCATATCCCGCCAGGGCGTCGCGGACCCTCGCGGCCAGCGGGTGCTCGGGGGCCAGGCGGTAGTCGACGGAGGCCACCACGGCGCCGCAGCGGTCCGCCAGCAGCGTGCACAGCGTGTGGTCGGTGTCGAGCCCGCCGATCACGCCGCCGCCCTGATGGAACCAGACGATCCCCAGCGCCAGCCCCGCGGCCGCCGGCGGGTGATACAGCCTGACCGCCAGGTCGCCGCCGGGCCCGGGGATGACGCGGTCGTGAACCGAGACCGTCTCAACCGGATCGGACGAGCCGATGAAGCACATGCTCACGAAACCCTCGCGGACCGCTTCGACGGTCACCTCGTCGCCGGCGGCTCTGGCCGAGGCCTTGGCCATGAAGGCGGCGAAGGCGTGGATGCGGGCGTCGAGGGTGCGGCCGTCGATGGTCGGCGGGGCCGGGCCGCGGCGAACGAGGCGCGGCACACGCGACCTGGCTCGCAGCAGGCGCCGGGCCATGCGGTCCCGGCGCGAATAACGGCGCTTCACTCGGCTCTCACTCCGATCCCCAGGCGTCGACGTCGTGGGGATGCGACTCGCGCAGCCCGGCGCCGGTGATGCGCACCAGGCGGGTGCGATGGCGCAGGTCACCCAGATCGGCGGCCCCGGCGTAGCCCATCCCGGCGCGCAGCCCGCCGACGAGCTGGGCCATCAGCTCCCGCATCGGCCCTGCGTAGCGCACCCGCCCCTCGACGCCCTCGGCGACGTGCTTGGCCGAGCCCTGGGCGGCGGCGTAGCGGTCGGCGGCCCGGCCGCGCATGGCGCCCACAGAGCCCATGCCGCGGTAGGTGACCCACATCGAGCCGTCGATCAGCTCAAGCTCGCCGGGCGCCTCGTCGACCCCGGCGAGCAGGTTGCCGAGCATCACCGCATCGGCGCCGGCCACGATGGCCTTGACGATGTCGCCGGAGGTCACCGCGCCGCCGTCCGCGATGACCGGTATGCCGAGGTCGCGGGCGGCCAGCGCGCACTCGTGGATCGCCGTCATCTGAGGCATGCCGGCACCGGCCACGATCCGGGTGGTGCAGATGCTGCCCGCGCCCACGCCGACCTTCACCGCGTCGGCGCCTGCGGACGCCAGAGCCTCGACGCCTTCGCGGGTGACCACGTTGCCTGCCAGCAGCGGCAGCTCAGGCCAGCCCTTGGCGACGGTGCGCACCGCGGCCACCACGCCCTGGGTGTGGCCGTGGGCAGTGTCGATCACCAGCATGTCGACCCCCGCCGCGGCCAGCGCCTCGGCCCGCTCCGCGGTGTCGGTCACCCCGACCGCGGCGGCCACCCGCAGCGCGCCGTCGGCGTCGAGGGAGGCATCGGGGTGCTCTTGGCGCTTGGCGATGTCCTTGACGGTGATCAGCCCGCTGAGACGGCCTTCGTCGTCGACGAGCGGGAGCTTCTCGATGCGATGGCGGTGCAGCACCTCCACGGCGGTGTCGAGGCCGATGCCGCTGGGCGCGGTCACGAGGTTGTCGGCGGTCATGAAGTCGGTGACCGGGCGGTCGTATTCGTCGGGCGAGCAGAAGCGGATGTCGCGGTTGGTGAGGATCCCTGCGAGGCGCCCGTCGGGGCCGCAGATCGGCACGCCGCTGATCTTGTGGCGGGCCATCAGCGCCTCGGCGTCGTTCAGGCTGGCCTCGGGCGGCAGGCTGATCGGGTCGGTGATCATCCCGGCCTGGGAGCGCTTTACGATGTCGACCTGCTCGGCCTGCTCGTCGACGGTCAGGTTGCGGTGCAGCACGCCGATGCCCCCGGCGCGTGCGAGGGCGATGGCCAGCGGGGCCTCGGTGACGGTGTCCATGGCGGCGGACATGATCGGCACCCGCAGCTCGATGCCGGCGACCGACGTGGTGGTGTCGACTTCGTGCGGCAGCAGGTCGCTCCAGCCGGGCACCACGAGCACGTCGTCGAAGGTGAGTGCGTCTGCGCCGCCGAGCACTTCGTCGTTCATCGCCTCACCATAGGCCAACGCGGCTCGCTCCCGTCACAGTGCAAGGCCTCCCTTTCTCGGCCCTGGCCTGACCTGCTTGGCCCGCGGACGGACCTTCTTGGCGCCTGGCTGCGGGTGCGCAGAGGGTCAGGCGGGGCGGTAGGTCATGCCGCGGTAGCCGTGGCGGAAGCCGGCCTCTTCGAGGCGCTCCGCCCAGGGGGTGTCGCGCACCGGCCGGCCGTCGACCTTGGCGATCTCGAGGCGGCGCAGCAGTCCGTCCTTGACCCGGCACTGCAGCGCCTCGATCCAGCCCGTGCTCTGCTCGGCGCCACCGAAGGTGACCAGCGAGCGGCCACCGCGTTCGAGCCACACGACCGGCACTCCGTCGCCCAGCACCGTCAGCGAGCCTGCGGTGCGGGCCGGACGGCCTTCGGTGTCGGGCCAGGCCAGCACCGCGCCGTAGGGCTGAGCGGGGTCGGTGGCGGCCAGGACAACGATCTCGGCATCCGGCTCCCCTGAACTGCCCGGAGCGCTCGCGGTCCGCGCTCCCCCGACAGCCCCGGTGAAGTCGTCTCCCGGCACAGCATCGGGTGCCCCGGAGCCATCGGCAAGGCCTGAAGCCGCGGTCGCTGAGCCGGTTTCGCTGCGGGCGGCTCGCAGCCGGTCGACCGCGCCGGGCAGGGCGAACTGCGCTGCGCCGAGCCCGGCCACGAAGTAGCCGCGGCGAACCTCGCCGCGTTCCTCCAGTGCCTTGAGCACCCCGTAGAGCCCGGCGAAGCCGCCGGTGACGCCCTCGCCCAGAGCCGTCTCGCGGGCGACCACCCCGTAACGCTCCAGCAGCTGATGGGCCTGTGCGAAGGCCGCCTCGGTCGGCGCGGCTGCGGGTTCGCGCAGCGCCGCCACCAGCGACCAGCGACCGGCCGCGGCGGGCGGGCCCAGCGCCGCGACCCGCCGCCGGCCCCGGCGCGCCATGCCGCCACGACGGCCGCCGCGGCGACCGGCAGACCCCGAGCCGCCTCTCCTGCGGGAGCGGCTGTCGCCCAGCGCCCGCAAGGGGGCCGGCGAGTCGTTGGTGACCTCTCCCGCCCACACCAGATCCCACAGCGCAGCCAGCACCGCGTCGGCCTCGGGCGCCAGGCCGGCCGCCTGCACGGCCCGGACCAGCTCCGGCCAATAGGAGGCGCCGCGTTCGTCGAGATGGCTGCGCAGCGCCCTGTGCAGCGGCTCGTCGGGGGCATCGACCACCGGCGGCGCAAGCAGCGCCACCTGGTCCCGGAACAGCAGCCTGACCCGCCCGTCGGAGGAGCCCAGCGCCCCGGCGCCGACCCACACCACCTCGCCCGAGGTGCACAGGGCGTCGAGATCGGCGCTGGAGTAGCCGGCCACCCGGGCCACCAGCACGTCGTTCTCCAGGACCGACGCGGCGATGGGCGCGCCCTGCAGCACAGCGAGGGCCTCTGCGAGGGCGTCGGGGCCGCGCCGCCGCGAGCCCACGCCCTGCCAGCCGACGAGGAAGCGGGCCAGGGCATCGCCGTCGACCGGCTCGATCTCGTGGCGCAGCTTGGCCAGCGAACGGCGCCGCAGCCTGCGCAGCACGTCGTCGTCGCAGTATTCGCGCTCGCTGCCGCCGGGCCGGAACTCGCCTCTCACCAGCACGCCCGCCGACACCAGGCGCGCCAGCACCGCCAAGACGCGCTGCTCGCCCACGCCGAGCCAGGCCGCCGCGTCGCCTGCCAGGAAAGGCCCGTGGGTTCGGGCGTAGCGGCGGCAGAGATCGCCGAGCGGGTCGTCGACGGGGTCGGTGAACACCGCGGGCAGCCCCACCGGCAGAGCCGTGCCGAGCGCGTCGCGCAGACGGGCGGCGTCATCGGCTGCGGCGATGCGGTCCTCGCCAGCGACCCGCACCTCGATGGCGCGTCGCTGCTCGGTCAACCCGCGCAGCCAGGCATCGAGCGGACCGTCCTCGGCGCGGGCCGCCAGGTCGAGCCTGCTGAGCGGCCCGAGTCGGCGCAGCAGGTCGTGCAGCTCATCGGCGTCACGCGCCCGGCGGCCGTCGACGAGGCATTGCAGCTCCAGCTCCAGGTCGGCCAGCACCTCGGCGTCGAGCAGCTCGCGCAGCTCCTCGGCGCCCAGCAGGTCCGCCAGCAGCTCCCGGTCAAGCGCCAGCGCCGCTGCACGGCGCTCGGCGATCGGGGCGTCGCCTTCGTACATGTAGACCGCGATCCACGAGAACATCAGCGACTGGGCGAACGGCGAGGCCCGGTCGCTGTCGACGGCCACGGTGCGGATGCGCCGGCTGCGCAGGTCGGTCATCACCTGGCGCAGGGCGGCCAGGTCGAACACGTCGTTGACGCACTCGCGGGTGGCCTCCAGCAGGATCGGGAAGCCCGGGTAGCGCGAGGCGACCGCCAGCAGGTCCGCGGCCCGGCGGCGCTGCTGCCACAGCGGGGTGCGCTGGCCGGGCCGGCGGCGCGGCAGCAGCAGCGCCCGAGCCGCGCACTCCCTGAAACGCGAGGCGAACATCGCAGAGTCCGGCAGCCGGGCGACGACCGTGTCGCCGATCTCGTCGGGATCGAACAGCAGCTCCTCGGCCGGCACCCGGTCGAGCGCCTCGGGCAGACGGATCACGATGCCGTCGTCGCCCCACATCAGATCGACGTCGGACCCCCATTCTTCGGCCAGGCGGGCCTGCAGCGCCATGCCCCAGGGCGCATGCACCTGCGCCCCGAACGGCGTGAGGATGCACACCCGCCAGTCGCCGATCTCGTCTCGGAAGCGCTCGATCACCACGGTGCGGTCATCGGGCACCACGCCGACGGCCTCGGCCTGCTCGTCGAGGTAGTCGAGCAGGTTGCGCGCCGCCAGAGCGTCGAGCCCGTGGCGCTTCCCGAGCCGTTCCAGCGGCGCCGGATCCGCCCGGATCTCGCGCACGAACTCGCCGATGGCGCGCCCGAGCTGCAGCGGCCGGCCGGGGCCGTCGCCGTGCCAGAACGGCATCCGCCCCGGCTCGCCGGGCGCGGGCATGACCACCACCCGGTCGAAGGTGATCTCCTCCATGCGCCAGGCGGACGCGCCCAGCAGGAAGACCTCGCCCACCCGGCTCTCGTAGACCATCTCCTCGTCGAGCTCGCCGACCCGGGTGCCATCCGGCAAGAACACCCCGAACAGGCCGCGGTCGGGGATGGTTCCGGCGTTGGTGACGGCCAGGCGCTGCGCCCCGGCCCGCCCCCGCAGCACGCCCGCCGGCCGATCCCAGACGATGCGCGGCTGCAGCTCGGAGAACTCCTCGGACGGGTAGCTGCCCGAGAGCATGTCGAGCACGGCGGCGAGCAGCTCGTCGGACAGCTCCGCGAAGCAGGCGCAGCGGCGCAGCAACGCGGCCAGGTCGGCCAGCGGCCAGTCGTCCATGGCGCACATGGCCACGATCTGCTGGGCGGCCACGTCGAGCGGGTTGCGGGGGTAGAAGGTCTCCTCGATGAGACCGCGCTGCATGCCGTCGACGACCACCGCGGCTTCCACCAGGTCGGCCCGGTGCTTGGGGAAAATCTTGCCCCGCGACGGCTCGCCTACGCGGTGCCCGGCCCGGCCGATGCGCTGCAGGCCCGAGGCCACCGAGCCCGGCGAGGCGACCTGCACGACCAGGTCGACGGCACCCATGTCGATGCCGAGCTCCAGCGACGAGGTGGCGACCAGGCCCTTGAGGTCGCCGCGTTTGAGCTCGTCCTCCACCAGCAGGCGGCGCTCGCGTGACAGCGACCCGTGGTGGGCCTTGACCAGCTCGGCCCCGTCAGCAGCGCCGATGCCGACCTGCTCGTCGCCGACGCCGGGCGCCAGCGACGCCTGCGCGGACCCCTGCAGGCCGGCTGGCGCGTCGTCCTCAGGGTCATCGCCGGCCTCGTCGGCGGCCTCGTCGGCAGCGGCGGCGGCTTCGTCGGCAGCGGCGGCGGCTTCGTCGCCGGCGTGAAGCTCGTTGAGGCGGCTGGCCAGGCGCTCCGAGAGCCGGCGGGCGTTGGCGAAGATCAGCGTTGAGCGATGCGTCTGAACCAGCTCCAGCAGCCGGGGGTGCATCGACGGCCAGATCGAGCGCCGGGGCGCTGTGGCGGCCGTGGCCGGCGCGTCGGCGGGGATCTCGGCGGCCTGGCCGAGCGCGCCCATGTCCTCCACGGGGACCACCACCTCCACGTCGAGCTCCTTGCGGGCGCCGGCGTCGACCACGGTGACCGGCCTGGGCCGCATGGTGCCGTCCGGATCGGCACTGTGGCCGCCGAGGAACCTGGCGATCTCGTCCAGCGGCCGCTGCGTGGCCGACAGGGCGATGCGCTGCGGCGGCTCTGCGCAGAGCTCTTCGAGACGCTCGATCGACACCATCAGATGCGCGCCGCGTTTGCTGCCGGCCATGGCGTGGATCTCGTCGATGATGACGTGGCGCACGCTGGCCAGAGTCGAGCGCGCCTGCGAGGTGAGCATCAAAAACAGCGACTCGGGGGTGGTGATCAGGATGTCGGGAGGGTGGCGGATCAGCCGTCGCCGGTCCGCTGCGGGCGTGTCGCCGGTTCGGATGCCGACCGTGGGCGTGTGCACCGTCTGGCCGCTGCGGTCCGCGGCGAAGCCGATGCCCTGAAGCGGCGCCTGCAGGTTCTTCTCCACGTCCACCGCCAGGGCCCGCAGCGGCGACAGGTACAGCACCCTGGTGCGGGCGTTGCGGTCCTCGGGGACCGGGTCGCACGCCAGGCGATCCAGCGCCCACAGAAAAGCCGCCAGGGTCTTGCCGGTGCCGGTCGGGGCCAGTATCAGGGTGTGGCTGCCAGCGGCGATGGCGGGCCAGCCCTGAGCCTGCGGCGGGGTGGCCTGCGCGAAGGCCCCCGAGAACCAGCGGCGCACCGGCTCGGAGAACAAGGCCTGCGGGGAGGACATGTGCGCAACCTACCCGGGGGCTGTGACACGGACCGGGGCCGCAGTGCCCGCCCGCTCTTCGCACACAGCGTGGCCGTGCAACCATGAAGCAATGAGCACCCCAGGCGACGCGAGCACGAAGGGCAAGCCGGCCGAGACCGGCGCTGCCGACAACGGCGACAGCGGCGAGATCGCCGTCTTCACGGCGCGTCGGGTCATCACCATGGACGAGTCGCTGCCGCAGGCCACCGCCGTGGCGGTACGCGGCGGGCGCATCGTGGAGGTCGGCTCGCCGCGCTCGCTGCGGCCCTGGCTGGACCGTCACCCCCACCGCATCGACGACCGCTTCGCCGAGCACACGATCATCGCCGGGCTCATCGACCCGCACCTGCACCCGAGCCTGATGGCGATCCTGTTGAACTGCGACTGGATCCCGCCCGAGCCCTGGGACCTGCCCGCAGGCAGGGTGGAGGCAGCCGACGGCCGCGGCGAGTTCCTGGCCCGTCTCGCCGCGCTGCATCAGGCCCGCCCCGCAGACGACCCTCTGGTGGTCTTCGGCTACCACGCCCAGTACCACGGCGACGTCGTGCGGGCCGATCTCGATGCGATCAGCGGGTCGCGGCCGATCCTGGCATGGCAGCGCTCGTTTCACGAGGTGCGCGCCAACAGCGCCGGGCTGGCCTGGTGCGACGCCGCCGAGGGCGCCCGCTGGGACCCCCACATCGACCTCGAACGGGGCGCGATGTTCGAGAGCGGCATGGTCTGGGCGATGCAGACCCTCGTGCCGCACCTGCTCGCCGGCGACAGCTACGTCAGCGCACTGCACGACGTGCGCGCCCTGGTGCATGCCGGCGGGGTCACCGCCATCGCCGACGCCGGCTTCGGGATCGGCGACTACCACGACGACTACGCCGCCTACCAGACGGCCATGGGCTCAGCCGACACGCCGTTCAGGATCTATCTGATGCCGCAGATCGCGGCGGCCAAGCGCATGTGGGCGACCGACACCATGGCCGGCCTCGAGAGCTTCACCGCCCAGGCAGCCGAGCGGGCGAGCGAACGCATCAGCTTCGTCAAGGCCGCCAAGTTCTTAGCCGACGGCGCCTTCATCGCCCAGCTCATGGTGCTCGGCCCGCCCGGCTACATCGACGGCCACCAAGGCGCCTGGCTCACCGAGCCCGGCCGGCTCGTCGCCCACATGGAGCCGTGGTGGGAGGCGGGATACGACATCCACATCCACTGCAACGGCGATGTCGGCGTCGGGGCCTCGCTCGATGCGGTCGAGGCGCTGCTGCACCGCAGGCCGCGCTTCGATCACCGCACGACGCTGCACCATTTCGGCGTCTCCACCCAGGCCCAGATCCGGCGCATGAAGGCGCTCGGGGTGGCGGTGTCGGCCAACGGCTATTACCTGCACCAGTTCGGCGACCGCTTCGGCGACGAGTGGCTGGGCCACGAGCGGGCTTCGCTGATGACGCGGCTGGGCGCCGCGGAGCGTGCGGGGCTGAGCATCTCGCTGCACTCGGACCTGCCGATGGGGCCGGTAGCGCCGCTGCTGGCGGCCCAGGCGGTCGCCACCCGCCGCACCCGCGGCGGCACGGTGCTGGGCGAGCCCGAGCGGATGTCGCTGCAGGGCGCGCTGCGGGCCGTGACCATCGAGGCCGCCCACCAGCTTCGCCTCGACCACGAGATCGGCTCGCTGGCCTCGGGCAAGCTTGCCGACATGACCGTGCTGGGCGCCGATCCCGTAGAGGTCGGCGCCGAGGCGCTGTCGGAGATCCCGATCGTGGCCACGATCGTCGGCGGGCGGGCCTGTCCGCTGTGAGCACTGCTGCGGGCACCTCGTCTGCGGGCCCGGCGGCCGCGCCGAGCACGAAATCTGCGCCGTGGGCTGCTGCAAGCACGAAATCCTTGCAGGGCACGGCCGCCGCGCCGATTCCCTTCGTGGTGCTGGGCGGCTGGCTGGGCGCGGGCAAGACCACGCTGCTCAACCGGCTGCTGGCCGAGACCAGCGAGCGCACCGCCGTGATCGTCAACGACATCGGCGAGGTCAACATCGACCGCGACCTCATCGCCGCGGCGAGCGAGGACGTGATCGAGCTCACCAACGGCTGCGTGTGCTGCTCGATCGGCGCCAGCCTGGCGATCACCCTGCGCGACCTGGCCCTCGGCGATCCCCGGCCCGAGCGGATCGTGCTGGAGGCCAGCGGCGTGGCCGACCCGTCGCGCCCGGCGCGCTACGGCGACCCTGCGGTGGTGCCCCTCGATGCGGTGATCACCGTGGTCGACGCCGCGGACATCGCGCTGCGTCTCGCCGATCCGGTCTACGGCACGCTGGCGCGCACCCAGATCGAGGCCTGCGACCTGGCGGTGCTCTCCAAGCTCGACACCGTCGACGACACCCGCGCCGAGGCGGCCACGGCCACGGTTCAGGAGATCTGCGCGGGGCCTGTGGTGGCTGCTGACGACACGCCGGGCTGGACTGCGGCGCTGATCGCAGGCGCGCTGCGCGGTCCTCAGCCCGCACCGCAAGACGCGCCGCAGCCGGCCCCGTCGCCTCTGCCTGCGGCGTACCCGCCGCCGGCCCTGGCCCCGCTGCCGGCGGTGCACACCGAGCTGTGGACCTTCGACGGGCCGGTCGATCCCGCAGGCCTGGCGGACCGGCTGCGCGGCACCGAGGGGCTGCTGCGGGCCAAGGGCTTCGTGGCCACGCCACAGGGGCCGGTGCTGGTGCAGGCTGCGGGCCGGCGCATCACGATCGGCCATGCCTCTGTGGCGCCGGCCCGTCTGGGCTCGCTGGTGGTGATCACCCGCAGCGCCCCACAGACCGGGACCGCCGCCTAGAGGGACCAAGCAGCAGCAAACCCAGGGGCCGCCGAGGCCGGGCCGACTCCGCCCCCGAGCAGTGACACACCCAGGCCCGACACCGGACTTGGTGTGTGTCACAGGCCTTGACTAGCTTGCCGCCGGCAGGCGATGGCCGTCTGCACAGCACCCGACTGCAACCAACCCGAAAGGTACCGACTTTGCGCAAGCAACTGATTCTCATGTGGGCGGCTCTGCTCGCCGTGTTCGCTCTGCTCGCCGCTTCCTGCGGAGGCGACGACGACAGCGCGGACGAAGGCAACGACGCCGCCGAACAGCCTGAGCTGGAAGAGGTGCCTGCCGACCTCAACCAGATGGACGACGATGCCGGCGACGAAGGCGACGAGCCTGAGCCAGAGCCCGAGGAGGCCGGCCCGGTCACGGGCGGCACGCTGGTCATGGCGGTGCAGACCCTGCCGCAGCACTTCAACGGCAACATCGCCTCGGGCACCGCGCCCAACACCACCGGCAGCCAGCTCTTCGCCAGCCCGCTGCGCTTCGACGAGAACTGGAACCCGGTGCCGTACCTGGCCGACAGCTGGGAGTTCAGCGACGACGGCCTGACCCTGACCCTGCACCTCAACACCGACGCGGTCTTCCACGACGGCGAGCCGGTCGAGTCCCACGACGTGGCCTTCTCGATCGCCATGAACCAAGCGCAGCATCCGTTCAAGCCGATGTTCGACTCGGTGACCGAGGTCGACTCCTCCGACCCGCACACGGTCGTGATCAGCCTCGAAAGAACGCACCCGGCGATCCTCATCGCCATGTCGCCGGGCCTGCTGCCGATCTTCCCGGAGCACGTCTACGGCGAGGTCGAGAACATCCGCGACTGCACCTGCAACAACACGCCAGGCGAGCTGGTGGGCTCCGGGCCGTTCAAGCTGGCCGAGTTCGACACCACCGACGGGGTCATCCGCCTGGAGGCCAACGAGGACTTCTTTGAGGGCCGGCCCTATCTCGACGAGATCGTGATGGCCGTGCGACCGGCCGCGGACGCCCTGATCACCGAGATGGAGAACGGCGAGATCCTGCTCGGCAACGTCCAGGGCGTGGCCGACCTGCAGCGGGTCAACGGGATCGACAGCCTCTCGGTCACCCCGCAGGGACTCGAGGGCATCGGCGCGGTGGTTTCCATGCAGTTCAACCTCGAGGACGAGGTGCTGTCGAACAAGCTGGTGCGCCAGGCCATCGCCTACGCCATCGACAAGGACTTCATCATCAACGAGCTGCACGGCGGCCTGCCCTTCCGCGCCAAGTCGCCGATCCATCCCGGCAGCCCCTACTACGACCCCGACATGGAGGGCTACGAGTTCGACCCGCAGCGGTCCGCCGAGCTGCTCGACGAGGCCGGCTATCCGGCCGACGACGACGGCCGGCGCGGCATCAGCCTGACCTTCGACGCCATCCCCACAGCAGACGACTACCAGCGCGTGGTCGCCGAGTACGCCAAGTCGGCGCTCGACGAGGTGGGCATCGACATCGAGCTGCGGGCCTCGCCGGACTTCCCGACCTGGCTCGGCTACCTCGCGGGCCGCGAGTACGACATCACCATGAACCTCCTGTTCATGTGGGCCGATCCCGTCATCGGCGTTCACCGCGCCTTCCTGGAGGCCAACATCCTGCCGGTGCCGTTCACCAACAACTCGGCCTACGTCAACCCGGAGCTCGAGGCGATGATGCTCGACGCCGGCGCCGAGACCGACATCGACGCACGCATCGAGAAGTACAAGGCGATCCAGGCCGTGCTGGCCGAGGATCTGCCGTTCCACTGGATCGAGACGCTGCCCACCAACACCGTGTACAACACGGCCGCGGTGCAGAACCCGCCGCTCACGATCTGGGGGTCGATGTCGCCCTTGCACGAGGTGTGGCTGGCCGAGAGCTGACGGCCGGCCTGCCTGAGCGCCCGAGCACGAACAGGGGCCTGACGGCAGCGCCGTGACGACCGAGCCAGCCACGAGAACGGGCCTGGCGCGGCCGGCCCGGGTGATCATCACCCGGGTCGGCCATGCACTGGGCCTGCTCGTGGCCGTCATCGTCGTCGGCTTCACGCTGCTGCATCTGGCCCCCGGCGACGCCGCAGAGGTCATCAACAGCCTCTCGGGCGGTGGCGACGAGGCGTTCATCGAGCAGATCCGCTCAGACCGCGGGCTGGACCGGCCCTACCACGTGCAGCTCGCCGACTACACCCTGGGGGTGTTCACGGGCGACTTCGGCGACTCCTACCAGTACCAGACGCCGGTGATCGACCACGTGCTCGACAGGCTCTGGCCCACGCTGCTGCTCACCGGCACGGCGCTGCTGCTGGCGGTGCTCGGCGGCACCCTGCTCGGGATCTACGCGGCCCAGCGGCCCACCAAGCTGTCGAGCCATTTCGTGACCGCGATGTCGCTGTTCGGCTTCAGCGCCCCGGTGTTCTGGACCGGCATCATGCTGCTGCTGATGTTCAGCCTCTGGTGGCCGATCCTGCCGACCCAGGGGATGAGCTCGCTGGTGCTCGAGAACGACAGCTTCCTCAACCGCCAGTGGGACACCTTCCGCCACCTGGTGCTGCCCGCCTTCACGCTCGGGTTCTTGTACCTGGCCCAGTACTCGCGCATCGCCCGCGCCTCCATGCTGGAGGTGCTCGGCAGCGACTACGTGCGCACCGCCCGGGCCAAGGGCCTGCGCGAGCGGGCGGTCATCTACAAGCACGCCCTGCGCAACGCCGTGATCCCGGTGGTCACCATCGCCGGCCTGCAGTTCTCGCAGCTGCTGTCGGGGGCGGTGCTCGTGGAGGTGGTCTTCAACTGGCCGGGCATGGGCACGCTGGCCTTCGAGGCGGTGCTGACCCGCGACGCCCCGATCCTGCTGGGCGTGCTGATCGTGTCCACCATGGTCGTGATCGCGGTCAACCTGCTCACCGACCTGTCGTACCGGCTGATCGATCCCCGCATCAGGTTCGGCCGAACATGAGCGCCAAGCCATGAGCGACGAGCCGAGCGCCGAGCCGAGCGCCGCCGGGCCGGTCGCGGCCGCGCCGGGCGAGGAGCCGAGCGCCGAGCCCGCCCGCTCGCCTGCCGGGGAGGCCTGGCACATGTTCCGGCGCAACTGGGCTGCCGTCGCGGGGCTTGGACTGCTGGCGGCGATCGTGGCGCTGTCGGTGCTGGGCCCGATGATCCACCGGACCGACCCGTTCAAGGTGGTCACCCGGCCCCGCCTCTCGCCTCAGGACTCCGATCTCCTGCTGGGCTCGGACTACCTGGGCCGAGACGTGTGGGCGGGCATGGTCAACGGCGGCAGGGTCACCCTGCTCATCGCCCTCTCCGCGGGGCTGATGACGGTGCTGATCGGGCTGGCCATCGGCGCGCCGTCGGGCTACTACGGCGGCAAGGTCGAGGCCGTGCTGATGCGCATCACCGAGCTCTTCCAGGTGCTGCCGGCCATCTTGTTCTCGATGGTGATCCTCACCCTGTGGGGTCCCAAGGTGCAGTACGTGATCATCGCCATCGCCCTGGTCGCCTGGCCGCAGACGGCGCGGCTCTCACGGGCCGAGTTCCTGCGCCTGCGCAACCTCGAATACGTGAAGTCGGCGCGGGCCATGGGTGCGGGCGACCTGCGGATCATGACCCGCATCATCCTGCCCAACGCCGCGCCCACCCTGATCGTGAGCACCACGCTGGTGATCGGCGCCGCCATCTTGTTCGAGGCGGGGCTGTCGTTTTTGGGGCTGGGCGACCCCAACGTGGTCACCTGGGGGCTGATGCTGGGCAACAGCCGCCCCTACATCCTGGTCACCCCGTGGGCGGTCATGTTCCCCGGCTTCGCCATCTTCTTGACGGTGCTGGCGATCTCGCTGGTCGGCGACGGCCTCAACGACGCCTTCAACCCCAAGCTCCGGGAGCGCTGATGGCCGCCGAGCAGCCGCCGACCGACGCCGGGGATGCCACGGCCGAGCCTGGCGCCGGGACGCGCCCGCTGCTGTCGGTACGGGATCTGAGCGTTCGCTTCGGGACGTTCCCCGCGGTTCAGGACGTGTCCTTTGACCTGTTCGCCGGCGAGACGCTGGCCGTCGTGGGCGAGTCGGGCTCGGGCAAGAGCGTCACCGCCCTGTCGATCATGCGCCTGGTGGAGATCGGCACGCGGGGCCGCATCGTCTCGGGCAGCGTCGAGCTGGCCCGGCCCGGCGAGCCCGTCGTCGACCTCGTCGCCGAGAGCGAGGCGCGCCTGCGCGACATCCGAGGCAGCGTGATCTCGATGATCTTCCAGGAGCCGCTCACCTCGCTCAACCCGGTGTTCTCCGTGAAGAGCCAGATCACCGAGGCCGTGCGCGCCCATGCCGACGTCGACCGCAGCGAGGCCAGTGCGATGGCGCTGGAGATGCTGCGCAAGGTGCGCATCCCCGAGCCCGAGAAGCGCCTCGGTCAGTACCCCCACGAGATGTCGGGCGGGATGCGCCAGCGGGTGATGATCGCCCAGGCGCTGGTGCTCAGCCCCAAGGTGCTGATCTGCGACGAGCCGACCACGGCGCTCGACGTGACCATCCAGGCCCAGATCCTGCGCCTCGTCGGCGACCTCCAGACCGAGACCGGCACGGCTGTGATCATGATCACCCACGACATGGGCGTGGTGGCCGAGATCGCCGACCGGGTGGTGGTGATGAAGGACTCGCGTGTGGTGGAGCAGGGCTCGGTGCACCAGATCTTCGCCGAGCCCCGCCATGCCTACACCAAGGCGCTGCTGGCCGCGGTGCCGCGCCTGGGCTCGATGGACGACACCGACGAGCCCGCCAAGTTCCCTCTCGTGGACGCCGTGAGCCTCTGATGCGCCCGCCCGAGACCCAGGCCCCCCAGCCCGAGGCCGAGGCACCGCTGGTGCGCTGCGTCGATCTCTTCAAGCGCTTCGCCGTGGGCAACGGCGCCATGGTGCATGCCGTGGTCGGCGTCAACCTCGAGATCCGGCGCGGCGAGACGCTGGCCGTCGTCGGCGAGTCGGGCTGCGGCAAGTCGACGCTGGCCAACACCGTCATCCGCCTGGAGCGGCCCAGCGCCGGCCAGGTGATCCTCGACGGGGTCGACATCTCCGCGATGGGCGCCCGCGAGCTGCGCAGCCATCGCCGCAAGATGCAGATCATCTTCCAGGACCCGTTCGCCAGCCTCGATCCCCGCCGCCAGGTCGGCAAGGCCGTGGCCGAGCCGCTGCGGATCCACGGCCTCGCAGGCCCCGATCTCGCCGACCGGGTCGGTGCCCTGTTCGAGGAGGTCGGCCTGCCCCGCGAACTGATGCGCAACTACCCGCATCAGTTCTCAGGCGGGCAGCGCCAGCGCATCTGCATCGCCCGGGCGCTGGCCCTGCAGCCCGAGCTGGTGATCGCCGATGAGGCGGTCTCGGCGCTGGACGTGTCGATCCAGGCCCAGGTCATCAACCTGATGATGGACCTGCAGGCCGAGCTGGGGCTGTCGTATCTGTTCATCTCCCATGACCTCGCCGTGGTCGAGCGGGTGGCGCACCGGGTGGCGGTCATGTACCTGGGCCAGATCGTCGAGCTCGGCTCGCGGCGCCAGGTGTTCACCAACCCGTCGCACCCCTACACCCGCAAGCTGCTGGCCGCGGTGCCCGTCGCCGATCCCGCCATGCGCCGCAGCCGCGAACGTCTCGAAGGCGAGATACCCAGCCCCGTCTGGCCCCCCGGGCAGTCGCCGGAGCTGGTCAGCCACCGCGAAGTGGCGCCCGGCCACCTCGTCGCCGACCACTGAACCCCGTCCCGCTCCCCTTCGACTCTCGACTTACCCGCCGAACGCCTGCACCGAGGCCCGCCATGCCTGACTTCACGATCTTCACCGCCCGCCGGATCATCACCATGAACCCGGCGTACCCGTCGGCGGAGGCGATAGCCGTGCAAGGCGACCGCATCCTCGGCGCAGGCACGCTGGAGCAGCTGCGCGCCTGGGGCGACCACCGGGTCGACCACAGCTTCGCCGATCACGTGCTGACGCCCGGTTTCGTGGAGGCCCACAGCCATGCCATGGGCGGCGGGGCCTGGGAGCACGTCTACGTGGGCTGGTTCGACCGCCGCGACCCCTCTGGGGCGCTCTGGAGCGGCTGCAAGAGCATCGACGCCGTGATCGAGCGGCTGCGGGGGGCCGAGGCGGCCATGGCCGACCCCGCAGCGACGCTGATCGCCTGGGGCCTCGACCCGATCTACATGACCGGCGAGCGCCTCTCGGGGCGACACCTCGATGCCGTCAGCGAGACCCGCCCGGTCTTCGTGTACCACGCCAGCGCGCATCTGGCGACGGTCAACTCGGCGCTGATGCGCTCGGAGGGCATCGACGCCGACACCGCAGTCGCGGGCGTCGTCAAGGACCCGCACGGCCGGCCCAGCGGCGAGCTTCAGGAGCCCGCCGCCATGGCCCTGGCCGGCCACGCCTGGCGGATGCTGCAGCGCTCCTTCGGCACCGAGGCCGCCAAGTGGAACTACGCCAACGACGCCCGCAACCAGGGCCACACCTTCGTCACCGACCTCGGCGGGTCGCCGTTCACCGACGAGGGCATCGACATGTGGCGGGCGGTGACCACCAGTCCCCGCTACCCGGCCAGGGTGATGGTCGCCGCCGCGCAGTTCGGCGGCATCGCCGATCCCGAGGCGCTGGCGGCGCGGGTGGCGAGCCTCGCCGGGGCCGACAACCCGAAGCTGCGGTTCGGGATCGTCAAGCTCGTCCTCGACGGCTCGATCCAGGGCTTCACCGCCCGCCTCGACTGGCCCTACTACCACCGCCCGCCCGAGGGCGCTGCGCCCAACGGGCTGTGGCTGATGCCGCCCGAGCAGCTCGCCGACACGCTGGAGGCGTTTCACGCCGCCGGGCTGACGGTGCACGTCCACTGCAACGGCGACCAGGCGACCGAGGTGTTCATCGACGCCGTGGAGGAGGTGCTGCGCCGCCGGCCGCGCTGGGACCATCGTCACACCGTGCAGCACTGCCAGCTCGCCACGCCGGCCCAGTACCGCCGCATGAAGGCGCTGGGCATGTGCGCCAACCTCTTCGCCAACCACATCTTCTTCTGGGGCGACGAGCACGTGAGCCGCACCGTGGGGCCCGAGCGGGCTGCGCGCATGAACGCCTGCGCCAGCGCCGAACGCGAGGGCGTGCCGTTCTCGATCCACTCCGACACCCCGGTGACGCCGCTGGGTCATCTGCACGTGATGTGGTGCGCCGTGAACCGGCTCACCGCGTCGGGGCAGGTGCTGGGGCCCGACGAGCGGATATCGGTGCACTCGGCCATGCGGGCGGCCACTCTCGGCGCCGCCTATCAGCTCCGCCTCGACCACGAGATCGGCTCGCTGGAGGCCGGCAAGCTGGCCGACTTCGCGGTGCTCGCCGAGGACCCATACGAGGTCGACCCCGCGGCGCTCAAGGACATCGGGGTGTGGGGCACGGTGCTGGGCGGCGAGCCGATGCCCGCGCCTGGCTGATCCAAGCCGGCTGATCCGAGCAGGGCTGATCCGCGCCTGGCCCCAGCGGGTGGCGCGCCGGTCGCCCGGCCATGGCACCGCCGGCGGCTTCGGCCCGTGGCCTGAGCCCGTGAGGATCGTCTAGGCTCGGCGCATGGCCAGCGAGTACGAGTCCCCCGAATGGCATCCCGCCTTCGAGGAGTACTGCGAGACGATCTACGAGCTCGGCGAGGACGAGCTCGACGTGATCCAGGCGCGCATCGCGGACCGGCTCAAGATCAGCCGCCCGGCGGTGTCGGAGATGGTGAGGCGCATGGAGGCCGAGGGCCTGGTGACCACCGACGACCGCCAGATCAAGCTCACCGAGT
This sequence comes from Acidimicrobiales bacterium, assembly GCA_965214285.1. GTDB lineage: Bacteria > Actinomycetota > Acidimicrobiia > Acidimicrobiales > Aldehydirespiratoraceae. The sequence goes on along the minus strand of OZ243946.1, from coordinate 1,493,781 downwards.
CCGGCATGAGCCTGGCGGAGACCGTGGTGCGCCGCCACCGCCTCGCCGAGTGCTTCCTCACCGAGATCCTGGGGCTCACCTGGGCCGAGGCCCATCAGGAGGCCGGCAAGTGGGAGCATGTGATCTCGCCGCTGGTGGAGGATGCGATGATGACCCGCCTCGGCCAGCCGACCGCCTGCCCGCATGGCAACCCGATCCCCGGCACCGACTACGTGGCGCCCGACCTGATCACCCTCGACACCATCGGCGTCGGCGACGAGTTCACGGTGCACCGCATCCCCGAGGAGCTCGAGTTCATCGACGGGATGCTGGACTTCCTGGAGCAGTCGTCGATCGTGCCCGGGTCGCGGGGCACGGTGATCGCCTCGGCGCCCGACGGCACCACCACCCTGACGATCGACGGCGACGCCATCGGGGTCGGCGAGTACGCGGCGGCCCGCATCCTCGTCGCCGCCGACTAGCCCCGGCCGCGCCCTCGAAGCCGAGCAGCCGGCGCCCCGAGCAGGCGACAGACCGGCAGACCGGCTGGCGGACTCCCAGGCTGCTGCGGGCAGCATGAGGTCGTCAGTGGTGCTCGATGCGGCGGATCACCACCAGCCAGGTGAGCACCGCCGAGAGCGCCACCAGCACCAGCGACGCCAGGGCGCCCTGAGCCAACGCGCCGCGTTCGCCTGCGCCCCAGATCTCGGTGGCCAGGGTGTCGAAGCCGATCGGGGCCAGCAGCAGCGTGGCCGGCAGCTCCTTCATGGTCGACAGCATCACCAGCGCCGCGCCGGTGAGCAGGCCCGGCGCCATCAGCGGCATCTCCACGCTCGCGAACCTGCGCGCACGGCCCGCTCCGAGCGTGGCCGCCACCTCGCCGAAGCGGCGCGGCACGGCGTCCACCGCCACCTGGGCGGCGCGTGTGGCCTGGGCGCCGAAGTGCAGCACGTAGGCCAGGATCAACAGCGGCAGGCTCTGGTACCAGCGGCTGATCAGCGGCGTGTCGACCGTGAAGAACACCAGCGACAAGGCGATCACCAGGCCCGGCAGGGCGAACCCGGCCACCACCATGGCGTTGGCCACCCCGGCCGGGCGGGAGCGGTAGCGCGAGATCATCCACGCCAGCGGCAGCACGACCGCCACCGCCACCGCCGCCGTGATCACCCCGGCCTGCGCGGTGCGCAGCGTGGGCCATGCCAGCCCGGCGAGGTCGGTCTGGTTGCCGACCGTGGCGGTGTCCGCCGTCAGGCCCCGCCAGGCCCAGAACCCGAGCACCGCCAGCGGCCCGATCAGGGCGTTGCCCAGAAAGCCCGCCGTGAACACCAGCCCCGGCAGGCGCCATCTGCGAAGCGGCACCGTGATCGGCTCGCCCGAGCGCACCGTCTCGATGCGACGCCTGCGGCGGTCGATCCGGCGCTCGGCGGCCACCACCGCCAGCGCGACTGCCCCCAGCACCAGCGACAGCCCCATGGCCCGAGGCTGGTCGAACAGCTTGTCGGCGAAGATCTGCTCGGTGAGCGTGTCGTAGCCCAGCAGGGTCACCGCCCCGAAGTCCGACACCGAGTACAAAAAGACCAGCAGCCCGCCCGCCCAGATGCTCGCCGACACCTGGGGCAGCACGACCGTGGCGAACACGCCCCACGGAGAGCGGCCCAGCAGTCGGGCCGATTCCTCCAGGCTCGGCGGCAGCGTCGACATGCGCGCGGCCACCGGCAGGTACACATAGGGGTAGGTGAACAGCGTGAGCACCAGCCAGGCGCCGACGAAGCCGCGCATCTCGGGCAGCCGGCCGATCCCGACGGCCTGCAGCAGCTCGGCGGCCAGCCCGCCCTCGGCGAAGCCGGCCAGCAGGGCGGTCGCTCCGACGAAGCTGGGGAACACCAGCGGCAGCGGCGCGAGCAGCCGCCAGAGCCTGCGGCCGGGCAGGTCGGTTCGGATGGTGAGCCAGGCAAGGGCGGTCGCCAGCACCGCTGCGCTGAGCGACACGGCGACCGCCAGGCGCAGCGACCGGCTCAGCGGAGTGAGTGTGTGGCGGTCGAGGATCACCGAGCCGAGATCGGTGCCCAGCTCGGCGTTGCGCCACACGATGTAGGCGAAGGGGACCACGAACACCACGCCGATGACGAGCACCAGCGCGGAGAGCCCCAGCGGGGCGCGGGCGGGCCTGTGGGACCGGGCGGGGCCGGCGGACCGCTCGGTGCTACTGCTCGATGCCACTCTCGCGGATCAGCTCGATGGTGGCGCTCAGGCCGCCGCCGAGCAGGTCGTAGTCGATGGTGTCGGCGGCGTATCCCGCCAGTGCAGGCAGGCCCGCCGGCGACGCCGTGCCGTGCGCCAGCGGGTATTCCTGGGTTTGGGTGGCGAAGCTCGCCTGGGCATCAGCGCCGAGCAGGTAGCGGATCAGCTCCATGGCCGCCTCGGGGTTCTCGGAGGAGCCCAGCAGCGCCGCCCCGGTGACGATCACCAGCGAGCCCAGGTCGTCGTCTGCGAAGTAGTGGTTGACGCTCGGCAGCGACGGGTCGGCCTCCAGGGCGCGCAGGTTGTAGTAGTGGTTGACGAGGCCCATGTCGACCTCGCCGCGGCCCACGGCCTCCACGATGGCTGAGTTCTTGGGGTAGTTGGGGGAGTCGTTGGCGGCCATGCCCTGCAGCCAGTCGAGGGTGGCCTGATCGCCTCGCTCGTTGCGCATGGCGGTCACGAAGTCCTGGAACGACCCGTTGCCCGGCGCCACGGCAACCCGCCCGGCATAGGCGGGGCCGGTGAGGTCGAACACCGACGACGGCAGCTCGGCAGCGGTGACGAGCTCGCTGTTGTAGACGAGGACGCGGATGCGCCCGGTGATGCCGACCCAGGTTCCGTCGCCGGCCGCGAACTGCGCCGGCACCCGCTCGGTGATGTCGCCGGCCAGATTCGCCAGGCGGCCTTCGCCTGCGAGCAGGCCCAGCGCGCCGGGGCTCTGGGAGATGAACACGTCCGCCGGCGAGGCGTCGCCCTCGGTCTGGATCAGCAGGGCCTGCTCGGCTGAGGAGCCGTAGCGGGCCTGCACCTCGTGGCCCGTGGCCTCGCTGAAGGCCTCGAGCAGCGGCTGGATCAGCTCCTGGTTGCGGCCCGAGTAGACGGTGACGGTCGAGGCGCCTTCGGAGCCTGAGCCTGCACCGCCGCTGCACGCCGCGGCGCTGAGAGCCGCGGCCAGCAGCGCCGCGGCGACACGCCAGGGTCCGCGCCGCGGCGATGCTGTCGGCTTGATCCTCATCCGCTCGACCTCATTGCCTGGCTGATCCGGCGGCTGAGATCAGGTCCCGGCGGCCGCAGCGGCGGCGGGCTCGAAAGCCGGGGCCGCGGCGCCGCTGTGGCGCACGCTCACGCAGTCGCCCAGCCGGTGACGAGGGGCGCCCGTGGTGCGGCTGCGCAGCGTGGACCCGTCGGCCAGGCGCACCGTGAGCAGGGCGTCGTGGCCGTAGAACTCCACCGAGGTCACCTCGGCGTCGCCGTCGTGGTCGAGCAGCACCTCCTCGGGCCGCACCAGCACCTCGACAGGGCCGCTGCGGTCCGCAAGCAAGGGCACCCGGCCCAGGCACGTGAGGGCGCAGTCGCCTCGTCCCTCGCCGGTCACGATGTCGGCGTCGCCCACGAAGCGCGCCACCCAGGGATCGGCGGGGCGGGCGTAGATTTCCGCCGGGGTCGCCTGCTGCACGATCCTGCCGTGGTTCATGACCGCCACCTGGTCGCCGAGCACGAAAGCCTCGTCCTGGTCGTGGGTGACGAACACGGCGGTGATGCCCAGGCGGCGCAGCAAGGCGGCCACGTCGTTGCGCAGCTCGGCGCGCAGGTTCGTGTCGAGGCTGGAGAAGGGCTCGTCGAGCAGCAGCACGTCGGGCCTCGGCGCCAGCGCACGGGCCAGGGCCACGCGCTGCTGCTGGCCTCCCGACAGCGACCCGGGCAGACGGTCGGCCAGCGCTGCGATGCCGACCATCTCCAGCAGCTCGCCCACGTGCCCGGCCAGGCCGAGATTGCGACGCCGGGCGAGGCTTCGGCTCAGGCTCGCGGCCCGCTGCCGGCTGAGGCCCGCGCGCTGCGCCCGGCGCAGTCCGTAAGCCACGTTGGCGGCCACGCTCAGGTGCGGGAACAGCGCCCAATCCTGGAACACCATGCCCACCTTGCGCTGCTCGGGCGCCACGTGCAGCCCGGGGCCTGCAACGGCTCGGCCGCCGAGGCGGATCTCGCCGCTGTCGATGCGCACCAGGCCGGCCAGGACCCGCAGCAGCGTGGTCTTGCCGCAGCCGCTAGGGCCGAGCACCACGAGATGCTCGCCGGGGGCGGATCGCAGGTCGACGCCGCGCAGCACAGGCTCGGAGTCGAGGGCGACAGTCACCCCCGACACGCAGATGCCGCCGCCGACCGGGGCTGTCTGCGCATCGGGCACGGCCCGGCCGGGCGCGGTCGTCGCGTTCGCAGCGGCTTCGCCGGCCTCGGCCGGCTGGGGCACGTCCTCGCGAACGGCGACCTTGTTAGGCATGGCTTATACAATATCGCCAGAGCGCTTCACAACAAAGCCGCGCCCTGTTCGGTCAGCAGCTCGGGCAGCGGCTCGGCGTGTACCACCGTCACCCGCTTGGTGGCCCGCGTGAGCGCCACGTACAGCGCGCGCACTCCTTCGCTCTGCTCGCGCAGGATCCGCGCCGGCTCCACGATCAGCGCCGCGTCGACCTCGATGCCCTTGACCATGCGCACCGGCACCAGGGCCACCCGCTGGTCGAGGCCGTGCCGATTGGCGACGCCGAAGGCGAGCCCCTGGCGGCTGAAGGAGCGGCGCAGCTGCTCATGCAGGTCTGCGGAGGCGATCACGGCGACCCTCCCCGGATCGCCCACGGCAGCGAGCTCGGCATGCACCAGCTCGACCAGCTCGGGACCGTCGAGGTCGTGCACGCCCACGATGCGGGGCGGCTCGCCTTCGCTGCGGACCGGCCGCGGCGGGGCCACCCCCGGCGCCGCCGCGGGCAGGATACGGTTGGCGAGGCTCATGGTCGGGCCGGGGATGCGGTATCCGATGGTGAGCCGGCGGCGGCGCACGGGATGCTTGGACGGCAGCAGGTCGAGCACCTGGTCCCAGTCGTCGATGGCCCAGGCGCCGGTGGCCTGGGCGATGTCGCCGACCACGGTCATCGAGCCGTTGAGCGAGCGGCGGCGGATCATGCGCAGCTCCATCGGCGACAGATCCTGGGCCTCGTCGATGCAGATGTGGCCGTAGGTGCGCACCTCGTCGGCGTCGGCCTTGTCGGGCCGGTGGCCGAGCAGCTCACGGGCCTCATCGAGCAGGGCCACGTCGGCAAAGGTCCAGGTCACGTCGTCGGCATGAGCCGAGCGCGCCCGGTAGAGCCGCTCGATCTCGTCGTGGTCGAAAGCGCCCCGGCCGGCTTCGGTGCCGGCAGCAACGCCGGCGGCGGCCCGGTCGGCGGCCCGGTCGGCCGAGCGCAGCAGCGCCTTCGACCCGAACAGGTCGTGCAGCAGGTGCGCCGGGGTGAGCACCGGCCACATCCAGTCGAGCAGCTCGCGGATCGGGATCTCGTGGCTGAGCTGTTCGCGGACCGTTGCTGCGTCCACCTTCGAGCTGTAGGTCCGCGCTTTCCTGGCCTCCCTGCGGCGGCGCACCGCCTCGGGCACAGCAGCGGAGTCCTGCTCCCGGTGGGCGCTGTCGGCAAGGGCGGCGAACACCTGCTCCTCGACGATCCTGCGGCCCGAGTTGTGGCCGCGGGCACGGCGCCTGGCCTCGTCGACGATCCTGGCCGACTCCTCGACGCTGAGGCGCAGCCGCTGGGCTCCCATGCCGATCCGGAAGTCCGAGCGCAGCGGGCGCCGGCGGTCGGCGACCGCACGGGCGAGCAGCCCGGCCATGCGCAGATCGCCCTTGACGAACGCCGTGGGCTCGTCGTCGAAGCCGTCGACGCGCACGCTCGGGCTCAGCAGGTCTGCGAGCACCGAGATCTCCACGCCGGCCTCGCCGAGGCTGGGCAGCACCTGCTCGATGTAGGTCAGGAACAGCCGGTTGGGGCCGATGACGAGCACCCCCTGGCCTTCGAGCGGGAAGCGGTGCGTGTAGAGCAGATAGGCGGCTCGGTGCAGCGCCACCACCGTCTTGCCGGTGCCGGGTCCGCCCTGCACCAGCAGCACGCCAGGCAGGGCGGCTCGGATGATCTCGTCCTGCTCGCCCTGGATGGTGCTGACGATGTCGCCGAGGCGGCCGGTGCGGGCGGCTTCGATGGCCGCGATCAGCGCCCCTTCTCCGGTGACGGGGCGGTCGGGGTTGTGCGCCAGGTCGCCGAAGACCTCGTCGTCGATGCCCAGCAGCGTGGCGCCTCGGGTGGCGAAGTGGCGGCGCCGCTCGAGGCCGAGGGGCTCGCGTCCGGTGGCCCGGTAGAACGGCTCGGCGACGGGGGCACGCCAGTCGACCACCACGGTGTCGCGGTCGGCGTCCCACACCCCGAGCCGGCCGATGTAGAAGCGCTCGTCGCCCGCCGCGGGGTCGATGCGGCCGAAGACCAGCGAGCGGTCGCCCACGTCGAGCTGGCTGAGGCGGTTGACCACGCCTTCCACGATCGACTCGCGTTCGTGGCGGGCCTGGTTGGTGCCGCCCGCGGCGGGCTGATAGCCGGCGGTGATGCGGTAGACGCGCTCACGCGAGGCCTCGAGGCAGCTCTGGGCGTAGTCGAGGTAGGCCTGCTCGGCTTCGAGCTCGGGGTGGGGCTGGTGTTCCAGGGGACACTCCCGGTTCTGTGATGCTCCCTGGCCACACGCTGCGGGCGGCGGATCCGGCCTGCGGCGGGTATCGGCAAAGGGGGAACGTGACAGCATAGCGACCCCGGCCGTCGGTCGCCGGCCACCCGCCGGTCTCCGGCACCCCCTCGCGTTCAGCGAGTCACGGTCGCTCCTGCCTGCGACCGCCCCGAACAGGCCAACCGCAACAAGCAGGAAATCGCTTGCGTAGCCCGGGTCAGGTTTTGGCACAGTTTCGGGCGGGTTTTGCTTTCGGGTCGGGGGCCGAGCTGGGCTCAGATGGGCGCACTGGCCGAGGTGAAGGTGGGGCGGATGGCGCCTCGGACCCAAACCAAGGCCTGTGCCAGAAATCCGGGCCAGTCAAGTCCCGGCACCCCCTCTCGTTCAGCGAGTCCCCGGACGCTCCTGCCTGCGACCGCCCCCGAGCGTGTGGTCATACACTCGGCGGCGATGATCTCTGTCGGACTGGTCTGCAGCGCGGGAGGCTGGCGGGGCGACCCGTGGCACAGCGGCGTGCTCGCCCGGCTGGCGGAGATCAGCGGCTTCGACGCCCGCACGTCCGAGCTGATCGTGGGCACCTCGGCCGGGTCGTTCACCGGCTCGGCGCTGCGGGCGGGCCTGTCGGCTGCGGACTGCGCGGCCCGCTTCGGCGGCGGCGAGCTGTCCGAGGAGGGGCGGCGGATCGTGGCTCGTGTAACCACCCCGTACGAGGAGCTGGAGATGCCGCGCTCGCTGCGGCCCTCCGCGCCGTCGATGGCGTGCCGGGCGCTGCTCCCGCCGTGGGATCTGGACCCGATCCGCTTCGGCATCGGCCTGCTGCCACCCGGCAAGGTCACAGCCGACGCCATCACCGCCCGGATCGACGAGCTGCTGCCTGGGGGCTGGCCCGATCAGCCGCTCTGGGTCGTGGCGGTGCGCACCAGCGACGGCCGGCGGGTCGTGTTCGGCCGCGACGACGTGTTCGGCACAGTCGGCGAGGCCTGCCAGGCATCGTCTGCGATCCCCGGCTACTACCACCCGGTCATGGTGGGTCCGCGCACCTACATCGACGGGGCGGTCCACTCGGCCACCAACGCCGACCTGGTGGCCGCGCTCGGCTTCGACCTGGTGGTCGTCTCGTCGGTGATGACGGCCGTGCCCGAGGCCCGCAGCTGGGCCCGGGACCCCAAGCGGGCCTGGTTCAGCACCAAGCTCGACGCCGAGGCGGCAGCGATCCGCAGCCACGGCACGACGGTGATCGTGATCGAGCCCGACGCAGACCAGCTCGCCGGCTTCGCTGCGGGCGCGGGCGGCGGCGCCTCGGATCGTGCGCTCATGGCCGACGCCGGCCGCGCTGCCGTGGACCGGGCGCTGTCGGGGAGCGACTCCGGTCCGCTGCGTTCCCTGTTGTCTCAAGCCGCTGACTGACCCCGCTCCGGTCTCGGCTTTGCGGTTCGATTCCGCAGCAGCACGCGGCTGGTCCCGATGGCCCGATGACGGCTGGTCTGCGGGCGGTCAGGGGTCGGGGCCGTCTCGGCTGCGGGTTGCGGCGGCGAGGGTTCTGCCGCCAGCGGTGCTGCTGAGCGCTCGGTCTGCCCGGCTGCCGGTTGCGCCGGCCGGGTTCGAGTCCTCGCCCGGGTTGCGCTTCGTGCGTATCGTGCCGGGGTCTTCCTGGCTGCCGTGCCTGCCAGTCGGGCTGAGGTTCTCGGCTAAGACGATGCCGCTGTTGCCGGTCGCGCCGGGGCTGTAGCCGACGGTGATCAGAGCTTGCCGGCTCTGGCCCTCGCGGGGGTTGGTGCCGGTGAGGCTGGGGATCTGGCCGACGGGGATGCGGTGTTGGATGCCGCTGCTGTGGTGCATGGCGATGGTGCCCTGGGTGCCGCCGTTGTTCTTGCGGTTCTTGCCGCGGGCGGGCTTCTTCGGTCGGCGGCGGGGTTGTCGGCCGGCCTTTTGGTCTTGGTCGTGGTGGTGTTGGCGGTGACAGGGCCCGCAGAGTGCTTGGAGGTTGTCGATGTCGGTGGGCCCGCCGTTCTCCCATTCGACGATGTGATGGATGTCAGCGAGGTGCATGGGGGCGCCGCAGCGCACGCAGCCTTTGTCGCGCACCGCGATGGCGAGCCGCTGGGCCGTGTTGGGGGTGCGGGTGGCGGTGCCGAGCCACAGGGCTTGGCCGTCGCCTGCGAAGATCATGCCCGCCACCGCGGTGTCAGCCGACAGCCGCTCGAGGATGGACGGTGGGACGGGGCCGGTGCCGAGTACCTCGCAGGCGCCGTGGGGGTTCGCTCCGTCGAAGAGGCCGATGTCTGCGGTGATGATCAACTGAGGCGGCCTAGGCCTGCTGTTTCCGTTGGCGGGGAGGGGCTTGTGGGTGAGCGCGTCAAGCCCGGTGATCGTCTCCAGCAGCGCATCGGCCATCCGCTGGGGCCCGGTGCGGCTGGCGGTGGTGCCGGCTTTGCTGTCGTTGCGCCAGAGCCTGTCGGCGTGGGTCTGCACGGCCTGGGCGAGCAGCCCGTGGCTGACCGGATCGAGCTCAGCGTGCAAGATCCCCATACCCGAATCACGATCCTTGCCCAGCGAGGCTTTGCGGGCCTTGCGCTGACGCTTCAACTCAGCCTCGCCACGATCACGAGAGGCCTTCAACTCGGCGCGCTTGGCGTCACCGGCGAACACATCCGCAGGCTTCGACTCAGCCGCCTTGAGCAGCGCCGCGTCGTTGTCCACCGTCTCTGCGCCGGCGGTCTGCGCGGTGTTGACCAGCGCCGCCGCGTGGTCGATCGTGAAACCGCCCTCTGCGAGCTTCTTCTTGGTGTTGGGCATCGCCGCCAGGCCTTGCGCGACCTTGGCCAACCGCGACGCGTCGCGCTTGGACTTGCCGGTCTGCTCAGAGATCACCCCCGCAGCACGACCCGGGGTGGTCAACGCCGCGATCTCCGCGGTGATGTCACACATCGCCGCGTCCAGACTCCCCTGCAAGCTCTTCGCCGCCCCAGCCGCAGCACGCAGCTCGCCCAAAGAGCGCCCGCCAGGCCTCACCTCACGCACCAGGGCCTCAGCCCGGCCAAACAACGCCACCGCATCCCCACCGGCCGCACCAGCAGCCTGGCCGGCCTGACCGCCGCCAGGGCCATCGGCGGGCTTCGTCCGGCCATCAGCGGGCTCGGCCTGACCATCAGCAGGGCCGTCGGCAGGCAGGGCCAGGCCATCGCCGAGCATGGCCCGGCCACCCGCGGGCAGGGACAGGCCCTCAGCGTCAGCGGCTCGACCGCCGGCCTCGCCGGCCGGGTCAGCGGCCAGTCCGGGCTGGTCGATGGCCGGGGCGCTCGGATCAGCGGTCCCGGCAGCCAGCGGATTGAGGGCCGGAGCGGTGGGATCGAGGGTCAGAGCCCCAGTCGGATTCGAGAGATCGTTCATGCTACACACCCTATCAGCAGGGTATGACAATTACACCCGTTTGAAACTCTTGATCTGGATCCGAGCCGCCCAGACTGCACGAGCGCACCGGCAGGCCCGTCGGCTACACCGGCAGCCCGACCACCGGCCAGACCATCGCCGAGCATGGCCCGGCCACCCGCGGGCAGGGACAGGCCCTCAGCGTCACCAGCTCGACCGCCGGCCTCGCCGGCCGGCTCAGCGGCCAGTCCAGGCTGGTCGATGGCCGGGGCGGCCTGATCAGCGGCCGGAGACGGCGAGTCAGGGGTCGAAGCCCCGGTCGGATTCGAGAGATCGTTCATGCAGCAGACCCTAACGGCACGCTGTGACACTTGCAACACCTGTCCATGAAATCTGCGGCGTATCCGCGCGATCTGGGCCTCTCGATTGCGGCGCCGGGTCCCCGGCCGCGCCGTCGCCCAAGCCCCCCAGACCCAGGCCGCACCGGCCAGACCAGCGGCCAGGCTGGCGGGATCGAGGGCCGAAGCCCCTGTCGGATTCGAGGGATCGTGCATGGTGCGGACCCTATTCGGGGGGTGTGACACTCTCTGGGCCGTTCGGCCATATCGACAGGCCCGCGGCACGCCCGGACAACTCCATCCCAGTGCTCTCGTCGGACCAGCGACAGCGGGACCCGGCTGCTGCCTCGTGACGGACCCCACGGCGCTACAGGGCGCCTCGGCTGACCCCGCGGCGGCCGAGGGCGTAGGAAGCGTCAGGGCAGCAGGGACAGTTGGCTGCCGCGCTCAGGTTGGGCAGGCGCGGGCTGGGGCTCGTGCAGGGCCGTCTCGAGTTCGTCGATCGACGCGATGGCCACGGCACCCTTCTCGACGAGCTTCTCGTTTCCGGGTCCCTGGCCTGGTCCCCGCCACGCGCCCACTCGTCCTGACCCGTGCTTCAGGGCCTCGACAGCCCCCGCCCACGTGCCGCCCCGCTCGATCTCGCTCGCGACGACCAGAGTGAACTCAGAGAGCGCGTACACGAGCTTGTTGCGGCCCATGGCGTTGCCTGCGCTGAACGGCGCATCGGGGCTGTAGGGCGTACACATCACGGCCCGTCCGTCGTGGATGGCCCGCCGCACGTCGTGCTTCTTGAGCTTCCGCGTCAGCGAATCGGCGAGCACGCCGACCACGGCCCCGCCTGCCTCGAACGCTGCATTCATCGCAAGCTGGTCCACGCCTCGCGCGCCTCCTGAGACCAACACGTAGCCGCACTCCACCGCCCGTGTCGCCGCTGCCCGCGCCACTTCGGCCCCCTCCGGGGTCACGTCACGGCTGCCCACGACTCCGACCCCGGCAAGCTCAAGAAGACCGGCATCGCCAGCCGCGTGAAGGAGCGTGGGCGCCTTGCCGGCGAGCCGATCCCGAAGACGCCGGGGGTAGCGGTCATCGAACGGCGTGAGCGTCGCGATGCCCGAGTGCTCGAGCCTCTCAAGCTCGAATGCCAGCGCCGTGGCTCGATCCAGCAGGCGCACGATCCTCGCTGCGAGGTCCGCGCTCAGCCCATGGCCGCGGCGCAGGTCGTCCTCGGTCTGCCCGAGCAGCACGCCCGGCCCGCCCACGTGCTCGCAGAGCTTCCAGTACTCCGACGCCTTGAGCGGATCGACCCCCTCGTCGCAGAGTCGGCTCACCAGCGAGACCGTCGCCAGAGCATCGTCACTGCTCACGTTCCCGACCTCCCTGCAGCATCAGCCAGAACGAAGGGATAGACGTGCGTGACGCCCGCTTCTCGGAGCATCCCGCCGACAACGGTGATGGTCCATCGAGAGTCAACGATGTCGTCGACCAGCAGCACAGGGCCATCCGGCACCGGGGCACGAACCTCGAAAGCCCCCTGGACGTTGGCGTATTGCTGCTGGCTGTTCTGCATCGTCTTCTGCGGCTTGGTCTCTCGGACCTTCTTCACGACATCCTTGCACGGCAGGCCCAGCGCTGCGGCCAAGCGCTCGGCGAGATCCCGCACTAGTTCAGGGTTGCGCAGGGACGGCACATAGGTAACCCAGGCGGGTGCCGGATAGGGCCGCCAACGCCTCGTGAGGAGTTCGGCGGCCGCATCCACGAGCTGCTGGTCGAATCGGCCCCCGGCCTGCTTGCCGGAGCGGACAAGGCTCCCCCAGCCCCCGTCGCCCCAAACAGCGAGGGCTCGGCCTGCCTCGAGTCTGCGGTCCTGCTTGATCGAGGCGCGATTCGGGAATTGCTTCCGAGGCTCGATCTTCCGATCCGCCGAACGGAGAAAATCGACGGCGCGTTGCGCCTCAGCCGGTGACACTGAGAAGTCGAAGCCTGCATCTGAGCAGTTGTCGCAAATTCCGCATGGCTCGGCAGCCGGGTCGTCCAGAAAACCACGCAGCAGGTGCATGCGGCAATCGGTCGCGTCGATATACCCATTCATCTGATGCTGCTCTGCCCGCCGCTGTGCAGTCACACGCTCAACCCGTTCGTGGTCGTAAGCCCAGCGGTTGAGAGTCCGTTGCCAGCGAGAGCCGTCACGCTCCACTGCGCCCTCGACCTCAAGGATCTTCATGACCCGGTCGAGTTGGCTCGGCCGCACGTTGAGGGCTGCGAGGATCTCGTGCACCATCGACGGCTCGGATCGCTCCTCCAAGAACCTCACCACCTGCGCAGCGAGATCGGGCGGAGGGAAGGCTGAACGGATGAAGTAGTCCTGGATGTCGGCGTCCTCAGTCCCGCTCAGCAAGATGCCCCACGACTCAGGGAGAGCCCTGCCTGCTCGGCCGACCTGCTGGTAGCAGGCGATAGGCGAACCGGGCGACTGGTAGTGAATGACGAACCCGAGGTTGGGCTTGTCGAATCCCATCCCCAACGCCGACGTCGCCACCACGACCTTCAGCTCGTCGGCCAGGAGCGAGCGCTCGATCGCTTCGCGCACGTCGCTGTCGGTGTCGCCCGAGTAGGCGGTCGCCTGGATTCCGTTGGCCTCAAGCCAACCGGCAACCCGCTGCGTGTCGGCAATCGTCAGGCAGTACACGATGCCGGTGCCCGGCAGCCTCGGGATTGCCTTGGCAAGCCATGCGAGGCGCAGCGCCTGCTGAGGCATTCGTCGTGCGACCAGCCGGAGACCGTCACGGCCAAGAGGGCCCCTCGCAGGCATCAGACCCGACCCGAGCTGAGACGTGACGTCATCGACCACGCGATTGTTGGCGGTGGCGGTGCAACACAGCACCGGCACTCCGGCAGGCAGCAGGTCGAGCACCCGGACAAGTCGTCGATAGTCGGGCCTGAAGTCGTGGCCCCAGTCGGAGATGCAGTGCGCCTCGTCGATGACCAGGAGACCGCTCCGCCGACCCACTTCGGGAAGGATGTCGGAGCGGAATCTCGGGTTCGCCAGTCGCTCCGGCGAGATCAGGAGAACGTCGACCTCGCCGGACTCCAATTGCGACTCGATCCTCTCCCAGTCGGCCGTGTTCGCGCTGTTGAGCGACTCTGCCTGGACACCCGTGCGTCGTGCCGCTTCGATCTGGTTGCGCATCAACGCAAGGAGGGGTGACACCAGCAGCGTTGCCCCAGCACCACGATCGCGCAGCATTCGTGTCGCTATGAAGTAGACGGCGCTCTTGCCCCACCCCGTCCTCTACACGAGGAGCACCCTCTCGCGATTCGCGACCAGGCCACGGATCGCCTCGAGCTGGTCAGGGCGAAAGACGCTCTCGGTGTCGCCCGTGAGTCTGCGCAGCCATCCGAGCGCCTCAGCCTCGAACTCGTCGCTGGTCTGCATGATGGGCCACGGTAGCTGGAGCGTTGAGCGGGCTGCTGCAGAGACCGCTGGCGGAACGAGCGAGAACTGCATGCAGCGGGGGTCAGATGGTGCTGTGCTCGGAGGAGCGGCTCGACTCGATCACCAGCACCGATGCCGCCACCAGCGCCATCAGCACCACCGACAGGGCCATCGCCTGGCCCCGCAGCACGTCGCCGGGCGTCGCCAGCAGGCGGAAATGTCTGTCGTTGGGACGGGACATACCGCTATCGTGGCCGCTGTGGACCTAGCTGCACCCAATCCGCCCTTGCTGCCTCGGCCAACAGCCGTGGAGCCGCGTCCCGGGCTGCGAATCTGGGTTCAGTTCGACGACGGCGAGTCCGGCGAGATCGACCTGTCGCACCTCAGGGGCATGGGCATGTTCAAGGCCTGGGAGGACCGTGCGTTCTTCGAGTCAGTGCGCATCGAGCACGGGTTCGGGTTCGTCTCCTGGGGCGACGATTTCATCGACTTGTGCCCGGACGATCTGTACATGCGGCTCACCGGCAAGACGCTCGAAGAACTGGGAAGCCAGCCCATCCCCCTGGGTCCGCCAGATAGTGCCTGAGCTGTGCAGATTCCGTGGGATCGTCATTTCCATGGTGGTTCCCGATCACAATCCCCCGCACTTTCACGTGAAGTACCAAGGCGCTACGGCAACCTTCGAGATCAACGATCCCACCGCTGTGCGCGGCAGCCTGCCTCCACGAATTCAGAGTCTCGTTGTCCAGTGGGCCACCCTGCGACGGACTGAACTGCTGGATGCGTGGGCTCTGGCCGAACGTGGAGAACACCCGGGCAGAATCGATCCGCTGGGGTAGGCCCGGCGGGCCGCTCACGACGGTAGAGAGGTGCCGGGTCGTTGACGGGCCAGGGTCAGATGGTGCTGTGCTCGGAGGAGCGGCTCGACTCGATCAACAGCACCGACGCTGCCACCAGCGCCATCAGCACCACCGACAGGGCCATCGCCTGGCCCCGCAGCACGTCGCCGGGCGTTGCCAGCAGGCGGAATATCGCCACCGGCGCGGTGAGCAGCTCGGCTCGGCGGGGCAGGAACGAAGTGGCGCCGAACTCCCCGAGGGAGACCGCGAAGGCGAAGCCCGCGGCCACCACCAGGCCCCGTCCGCCGATGGGCAGGTCGATCTCGCGGCGCACCCGCGGCGGATCCGCGCCGAGCACCGCAGCGGCCTCGCGCAGCGAGGGGTCGATGGAGCGCAGCACCGGCACCACGCAGCGGATAACGAAGGGGATGCCCACCAGGGCGTGCGCTATCGGCACGATCCACCACGAGGTGCGCAGGTCCAGCGGCGGCTCGTCGAGCGCGATGAGCATGCCGAAGCCGATCGTCACCGCGGAGGTGCCAAGCGGCAGGGTGAGGCCGAGGTCGAATATCCGGGCGATTCCTCGCCGGCCGTGCACCACCACCAGCGACGCCAGCAGCCCCACCAGAACCGCAATGGCGGTGGCCGCCACGGCGAATACGACCGAGTTGACAAGCGCCGTGAGCGCCGAGGCCGGCAGCAGCCGGGAGCGCTCGGCCAACCCACGGTAGTGGTCGAGGCCGTAGCCGTCGCCCACCGCCAGCGACCGCTCGGCCAGCACCGCAATCGGCGCCCCCAGCAGGCACAGCATCACCACGCCGTTGGCCGCCGCGAAGCGCCGTGACAGCGGCCGCGACTCGGCCTTGGCCAGAGCCGTGGTGCTCGGGCGGCGACGTTCCAGGGCCGTGCTCAGCACCACCAGGGCGAGCACCGCCGCAAGCTGCACCACCGCCAGCACCGCCGCTCCGCCGATGTCGGTGCGGGTGACGGCCAGACGGTAGATCTCGGTCTCGATCGTGGAGCGCCGCGGCCCGCCCAGGATCAGCACCACCCCGAAGCTGGTGAACGAGAACAGGAACACGATCGACGCCGCGGCGGCCACCGCGGGGCGCAGCCGCGGGAAGGTGACCTCCCAGAACGCCCTCCAGCGAGAAGCGCCGAGCACCCGAGCCTGTTCCTCCAGGCGCCGGTCGAGGCCGGCCCAGTAGGCGCCGACCGTGCGCACCACCACCGCATAGTTGAAGAACACGTGAGCCAGCAGGACGGCCCAGACGGTGTGACGCAGATTCAGCGCCCCGCCGCTCAGGCCGAGGCGGTCGAACAGCCCGTCGAAGGCGCCGGCCACGACCACGGTCGGCAGCACGAAGGGCACCGTCACCAAGGCCCTGGCCAGGCGCCTGGCACGCGGTCCGAGGCCCGCCAGGACCGCCGCGGCGGGAAGCCCGATCACGAGCGTGGCCGCGGTGGATGCGGTGGCCTGCCAGAGCGTGAACCAGATGACTTGCCGGGACCGTCCCGAGGACAGCAGTTCGCCGAGGCCGAAGCCGTCGGCCAGGCCCAGGCCTCGCACCACTATCGAGCCGACCGGGTAGGCGAAGAACAGCGCCAAAAACGCTGCGGGCACAGCGACAGCCAGTACCCCGCCGACGGTCCCGGCGCGGCGGATCGCTGCGGGGCCTTTGGTCAGAGTGCCCGTCGGCACGGCGTCTCTCGTCACAGCGTGCTCACTCGCAATGCCGAGGCCCGGTCACGGGCACAGCCGCACTCGCCGTCAAGCCCATGGCGGCTGCAAGTCCAGGCCCGGGCAGTCGGCTGCAGCGGCACGTCACGAGATGCGGCCAAGCCGGTGCCGTGGTGTGGCGTGCGAGGCTCAGCCGAGAACGATCTCGACCCAGCGGTCGACCCAGGCGTTGCGGTTCTCCTCGATCTC
This sequence comes from Acidimicrobiales bacterium, assembly GCA_965214285.1. Classification (GTDB taxonomy): domain Bacteria; phylum Actinomycetota; class Acidimicrobiia; order Acidimicrobiales; family Aldehydirespiratoraceae. Next base: position 1,477,116 of record OZ243946.1, on the reverse strand, counting down.
CGCAGGCGTCAGGCTGTGGGGGTCGTCGGTGAGGACGGCGTGCTCGGCGAACTCAGGCGGCAGGTCGGCGTCGGCCAGCGCCGGGAACACGAACATGCTCAGCGGGATCTCCTCCTGGAAGCCCTCCGACAGCAGGAAGTCGATGAACTTGCGCGCCCCTTCTGGGTTGTCGGCGCCGCGCAGCACGCCGGCGAACTCGATCTGGCGGAAGCAGGAGTCCGCCAGGATGCCGGTCGGCGCGGCATCGACCGGAGGATCGGCGTAGATCACCTCCGCCGGCGGGCTCGACGCATACGACACCACCAGCGAGCGGTCGCCGCCGCCGGATATGAACTCGCCGTAGTAGGCGTCCTCCCAGCCCGCGGTGACCGACACGCCGTTGTCGACCAGGCCCGCCCAGAAGGCCTCCCAGTCGTCGGTGCCTGCGATGGTGGCCAGCAGGAACGCCAGCCCCGGCGAGGACGTCTCCGGCGACTGCACCACCAGCTCGTTCTCGAACGCCGGGTCCAGCAGGTCGCCCAGCGACTCAGGGGGCGCCGCCGGGAGCTCGTCGGTCCAGTAGTTGACGCAGACGTCGCCGAAGTCGACCGGGGTCACCCGGTGCTGGTCGTCGATCGCCAAGCCGTCGATCAGGTCGTCGAGGCGGGGCGAGCGGTAGCTGTCGAACAGGTCCGCATCGAGGCCGCGCTGCAGGAAGGTGTTGTCGATGCCGAACATCACGTCGGCGATCGGGTCGCCAGCGATCAGGATGGCCTCGGCCACCATCGTGCCGGTGTCGCCTGCGGACAGGATCTCCACGTCCACGCCGGTGTCGGCGGTGAAGGCGGCCAGGGCATCATCGGAGATCACGAAACTGTCGTGGGCGATCACGGTGATGGCGCCGGGGTCGTCGTCGCCGCAAGCCGCCCCAAGCAGCGCCAGCGAGACCGCCCCGGCGATCAGCAGGCCCCGGCTTCCGCCGACCGCACGGCCGCCGGCTCGGACCCGGCCCCCGCTTCGGCCCTGGCCTCTGCGAGCCTCCGTCGGGCGGGTCCTCGGCTGTCTTGATGTGGTGTTCATGGCTCCCTCCGCCGGCATTACCCGGATCAGGTTCGGTCGGGTCGTCGACATCGGTCGACCTCTCAGCCCGGCATACCGAGCTCCCCGGATTCACTTGTGCGCCGCCACGATACCAGGTCAGCGGCCGCGGCGGTGGCGGCCGGTGATCTCCACCACGGGCGTCCCGAAACGCCTGGCCCATTGCGCAGTCACGCCCTCCACGGCGACGAGCTCTTGGAGGCTGGTCGGCTGCTGAGCCGCAAGCCGGGAGACCACCTCGGCCCGCAGCACCGCCTGAGGCTCGATCTTGGCGTTGCGAGCGGCGCGGGCCCGCCAGTCCAGGAGCTCGTCGAACACAGCCTGGCGACGAGCGGTCTGGGGGGCCAGGAGACCGTCGGGATCAGCGGTTGCCATCGCGAGTCCTTTCTCCAACGCGGCCCGTGCGCCTGCGATGCCGGCGACTCTGGTCTCAGCAGCCCGCCGGGAGGCGTCTTCGAGGTCATCGGCGGCGGCGGAGAGGTTCACGATCCACGGCGAAGGCTCGCGTTCTCGGAGTTCACCGCCTCTGAAGCGCCAGGCGCACCACGAGATGTAAAGCTCCTGCTCTGCCCTGGTGGCGGCCACATACAGCAGGCGCTGCTCCTCCTGGCGCGCCGGGCCGCTGCGTCCGTAGTAGTGCGGCACGAACCCGTCCTCCACGCCGACGAGATGCACGATCGGCCACTCCAGCCCCTTGGCCTGGTGGAAGGTGGTGACGTCCACGCCGTCGGCCAACGTCTCGGGGCCGTCGTCGGTTCGCAGCAGATCCTCGAAGTCCGCCACGGTCGCCGCAGGGTCGAGCGCCAGGGCGTCACGGGCCAGCTCCAGGACATGCTCGAAGACGTTGCGGCCATCGGGATCCACCCAGGCGATCTCTGACTTGAGGTCCGCGGCAAGGCGCTCAAGGCGGTCGCCGGCGGCGTAGTCGCCGAGCAGCTCCGCCACCGCAGGGATCCGCAGCAGGCCCTTGGGGTCTCGGGTACGCACCGGTATGCCGTCCTCGACGAGGGCCTCGCGGATGCCCGTGAGCAGGGCGTTGGTGCGGGCGAGCACCGCCTGATGACGCCACAGAGCACCGGGCCGATGGGCGCGCCGAACCGCATTGACGATGCTGAGCGGCTCGTCCTCCTCATCGGCGATGGCCACGACGCTGGGCGGCTCGCCGTGGGGCTGCGCCGCCGGCTGCGGCTTCACGTCGAGGATCGTCGCCGCCGTGTGGAGGATCTCGGGCGTGGAGCGGAAGTTGGTGCGCAGCTCGACGGTGGCCACGCCAGGCAGGTGCCGGTCGATCTGGGCGAGCAGTTCGGGATCGGCGCCGTTCCAGCCGAAGATCGCCTGACGGGGGTCGCCCACGACCACCAGGGTCGACTCCTCGCCGAGCCATGCCTTGAGCAGCTCGAACTGCAGCGGGTTCACGTCCTGGAACTCGTCGATCAGCAGATGCCGCTGCTGCCAGCGCTGGGCCTCAGCGAAGGCGGGTTCGTCTCGCATGACTCGCTGCGCCAGGGCGAGAATGTCGTCGAAGTCGATGAGACGGCGGCGCTTCTTGGCCTTGTCGTAGGCACGGTATGCCTTGGCGATGGGGCCGCCCCGCAGCACCGTGCGGCGCTGGGCTGCCCCGGCTGCTTCGGGATACCTGTCGGGCGTGATCAGGCGGACACGGGCCCAGCCGATCTCGCGGTCGACCTCATCCAGCTTGTCCCAGTCCCAGGATGGCTCACGGGTCCGCTGGCGGCTCGGCCCTTGCAGGCTGGGCGGGTCCAGGCGCCTCAGCAGCGACTTGCGGTCTCCGATGAGCTCTGGCGGCCTGATGCCCTTGTCGGCCCAGTAGCGGCGCAGCATCGACAGCGCCGATGCGTGAAAGGTGCCCGCCGCCACCTCGTCGGACAGCCCCAGCGCACGCAGCCGCTTGCGCAGCTCGCCGGCGGCGCGGCGGGTGAAGGTCACGGCCAGCACTTGTCGCGGGTCGATGTTGCCGCTGGCCGCCTGCCAGGCGATGCGCCGTGTGAGCACCCGAGTCTTGCCCGAGCCCGCCCCGGCAAGCACGCACAGCGGGGAGACGGTGGTGGTCACCGCGTCGCGCTGCTCGTCGGTCAGGTCTGCAAGCAGCCAGTCTGCGTCGCTGTTCTGTTCCGCCACAGGCTGCACCATAACCCGCGGCCACGGCGCCGTGAGCAGGTGCGTGCGGTGCTGTTCGGCGACGCTGCGCCGTGCCGCGATGCCGCGTCTCCCGTCGGTGCCGCCCTGCCCTGCCACGTGGGCTTCCCCTATTGTCGGGCGGGTGGAAGCCATAGACGCGGACAGCTTCGAGCGGCTCGTGGGCAATGCGCTCGACAGCCTGCCCGTCGAGATCGGCCGGCTGATCGACAACGTGGTCGTCGTGGTCGAGGACCGTCATCCGAGCGAGAATCTGCTGGGCCTCTACGAGGGCACGCCGCGCACCGAGCGCGCCGACTACGGCGGCCTGGCGATGCCCGACATGATCACCCTGTACCGCCTTGCGCATTGCGAGGCCGTGGACGATCTCGACGATCTGGTCAACGAGATCCAGGTCACGATGGTGCACGAGGTAGCGCACCACTTCGGCTTCGACGACGACCAGCTCCACGAATTGGGCTATGACTGACCGGGCCGCGCTCGGTCGTCTCGGCAGCGCCGCGCCAGAAGGCCCGACCTGGCGCTGACTCGGCCCGGCCAGCACGGGGGCATTCGGGGTGCCAGCAGCATTCATCGCGGCCGGGCGGTGGCCGCTAGTGTCCCCCGAACCGCACACGTGACCCGACGAGACCGAGGCCCGCACCGATGACCGACATTCTCCTGGACCGCTCAGACATGGTGGCCACCGTCACCATCAGCTTCCCCGAGACCCGCAACGCCGTCTCGGGCAGGGGCTGGCAGGAGCTGCGCAAGGCGTTCGAGACGCTCGCAGACGACGAGTCCGTGCGCTGCGTGGTGGTGACCGGCGCAGGCGAGGACTTCTGCAGCGGCGCCTACGTGGGCCCGGGGCGCGACCGCGAGGCGGAGCGGGCCGAGCGCAGCGGGCTGGCGTCGATGCGCATGGTCGGCCAGTGCTGCGAGGCGCTGTTCAACCTGCCCAAGCCCACCATCGCAAGGGTCGACGGCGTGGCCGCGGGGGCGGGCATGAACCTGGCGCTGGCCTGCGACTTCGTGCTGGCATCGGATCGCAGCCGCTTCAGCGAGATCTTCGCCCGGCGGGGGCTCAACGTCGACTTCGGCGGCTCGTTCCTGCTGCCGCGCATCGTCGGCATGCAAAAGGCCAAGGAGCTGGTGCTGCTCGCGGACGTGATCGACGCCGCCCGGGCAGCCGAGATGGGCCTGGTGAACCGGGTGGTGCCCCAGGACCGGCTCGACGACGTGGTGGCCGAGTTCGCCGGCAAGGTCACAGCCGGCCCGCCGATCGCCCTGGCGGTCAGCAAGCGGCTGCTCAACCAGTCGTTCACCTCCACGCTCGCCGAGGCGGTCGACGCCGAGGGGCTCGGCCAGAACGTGGCCTTCGGCACCAAGGACGTGGCCGAGGCCGCGGCGGCCTTCATCGAGAAGCGTCCCCCCGAGTTCACCGGCCGATAGGAGCGCCCCATGACGACTCACCCGCTGCTTCACCCGTTCAGCGCCCCGGCCAAGCAGGGGCCGTGGCTCAAGATCGTGTCCGGCAAGGGCGCCGTGGTCACAGACGACCAGGGCAACGACTACATCGACGCCATGGCCTCGCTGTGGTTCTGCAACGTGGGCTACGGGCGCCGCGAGGTGATCGACGCCATCACGGCCCAGCTCTCCAAGATCCACGCCTATCACCTGTTCGACCCGTTCAGCAACGACCCCGCCGAGCAGCTCGCCCAGCGGGTCGCGGAGCTGGCGCCGCTCGCAGGCGGCCGGGTCTTCTTCGGCCAGTCGGGCTCGGAGGCCGTCGACACGGCGCTGAAGATCGCCCGGGCAGCCCACGCCCGCAGCGGCCGCCCCGACAAGCAGCTCGTGGTCTCGCGCACCGCCGGCTACCACGGCACCAACTACGGCGGCACCTCGGCGCAGGGCATCGGGCCCAACCGCGAGGGCTTCGGCGACCTGATGGCCCAGCACGTGGTGGTGCCCCACCACGACACCGAGGCGCTGGCCACGCTCTTCGCCCAGCGGGGAGAGGAGATCGCGGCGGTCATCACCGAGCCGGTGCAGGGCGCGGGCGGGGTGTACCCGCCGGCCGAGGGCTACCTGCAGACCGTCCGCAAGCTCTGCGACGACCACGGCGCCTACTACATCTCCGACGAGGTGATCTGCGGGTTCGGGCGCCTGGGCTCCTGGTTCGGCGCTGAGCACTACGGCGTCGAGCCCGACATGATCACCTTCGCCAAGGCGATCACCTCCGGCTATGTGCCGCTCAGCGGGGTGATCGTCGGCGAGAGCGTGCGGGCGCCGCTGGAGGCCGACAGCGACTGGCTGCTGCGCACCGGCTACACCTACTCCGGCCACGCCACCGCCTGCGCGGCGGGCCTGGCCTGCCTGGACGTGACCGAGAGCGAGGATCTGCTGGGGGCCGCGGCCGGCCTCGGCGGCAGGCTCCGCAGCGGCCTGCAGGCGCTGGTCGACGACGGCCTGTACGCGGGTCTGCGCGGCGACGGCTTCGTGTACGCCCTGGTCACCCGCGAAGACCGCGACCCGCCGTCGACGCGCCAGAGGCTGCTCGGCGAAGGCGTGATCGCTCGGCCGCTGACCGACTCGCTGGCCTTGTGCCCGCCGCTGGTCGCCACCGAGGCGCAGGTCGACCGCATCGTCGACGCGCTGGCCGCGGTCGCCTGATGGCCGCTGCCCAGGACACACGCGAGGTGCTCGACTGGGCGACCTACGGCACGGCGGTGCGCGAGCTTGCCGAGATCGTCGCCGACGACGGCTACCGGCCCGAGATGATCCTGGCGATCGCCCGGGGCGGGATGTTCACGGCTGCCTCGCTGGGCTATGCGCTGTCGGTCAAGAACATCTACGTGATGAACTGCGAGTACTACACCGGGGTCGACGAGCGGCTGCCGGTGCCCGTGGTGCTGCCGCCCTATGTGGACCTGGTCGACATGGAGGACGTGCGGGTGCTGATCGCGGATGACGTGGCCGACACCGGCCACACCCTCAAGCTGGTGCACGACCTGTGCACCGAGCGGGTGGCCGAGGTGCGTGCCGCGGTGCTCTATGAGAAGCCGCACTCGCTGGTCAAGTGCGAGTACGTCTGGAAGCGCACGGCCCGCTGGATCAACTTCCCCTGGTCGACCGAGCCGCCGGTGGTCAGCGCCGAAGAGGCCCGCCACCGCGTAGCCGACGCCTGAAGACCCGCCCCCGCCCCGCACAGCCGACGCCTGAAGACCCGCAGTATCGGCCAGACCCGGTCCTCGATCCCCCAGACACCGTCAGCCGCCCACGTCGAGCAGTTGGTTAGTCGATAGCTGTTCGACCACTGACATGCGGTTGCCGATCTTGCTCTCGGACAGCAGTTGATCGATGGCCTCGCCGTGAGACAGTCCGACGATGCGCTCTCTTTCAGCATCCAAAAACTCCAACGCATCGGCCTTGGCCGCGCTCAGAGCCTGCTCGGTCGCCAGTTGCTCGCTCGCCCACAGCTCCGAACAGCACTCATCGGCATCGAGGAGCGTGCGGTTGACAATCTGCCAATACCCAACAGCGTCCTTGGAAGGCGTCATGGCCTCCACCGAGCGCAAGATGCTGAGCAGAGTCGACTCGGCAACGGCTGTCCCCGCTCGCTCGGCGATCCCTGCCAAGACCGCGAGATGCGAATACGACAGAATAGCCACATTGCGTTGGCCGGCCTGCATGTAGATCTGACTGGACCTCCCTGGAAGTTGGTAGAGCGGCGGCACAACCACCGCGAAAGGCTTGCCGTGCTTCCAGCCATCCATTGCCTGCACCTTGAAGTCCTTCTGGTTCTTGGCGGTGCGGCTCATGCGGAACGCCTTGGCGTCAGCGACGAAACTGAAGTCAGCACCGAAGCACTCCACATCAGCAACATCGACACGCTCGGTCAGTACATGGCTTCTCAGACCCATCGCCCTGAAGGCGTAGGCGATCACTACATCGGTGTACTTGGAGTAGAGCTTCTCCTCACTGCTGTTGCGCGGATACCCCTCCGGAATCGCACCGCAGAGCCGAAGATGGTCTAGCAGAGCGCTGCCGTCGCCGGCGACCTCCTCGGCCAGCTCGGTCTCGAGTCGGGCAGAGTCCTGACCGAAGTCGCCGCTCAGCTTGACGATCTCGGAGACCCAATACCTCCGTCGCCGTCGGGCCTCTGAGCCGACAAGCTCCCTAGCAGTCACTTGAGCCAAATGGCAGGGCTACAGGTCGACTCGTTGTGCGAAGTCGATTCAGCGCGATCTCACAGTAGTCCTGGTTCTGCTCCACACCGATGAAAGTGCGGCCTGACATCTTTGCCGCTACCAACGTAGAGCCGCTGCCGGCAAACGGATCGAGCACCACTTGTCCCTCCCGAGTCACCAATTCGATCAGCGCCTCCATCAAGCGAACCGGCTTCTGGGTCGGATGCAACCCGCACTCGCTCGAATCGAAGCCAATGGAGAGGATGTTGTCCGGACCGACGACGTACCTCTCGAAGGCCTCTTGATTGTAGGCGCCGACACCGTGCTGCAGAACGTTGTCGGCAATAGTGGTGCCGATCTTGTAGGGCTTGACCAGCCACTGGATCGGCTCGAACCTCGGCCGGAGGTTGCCTACTCGCCAACCCTCCCATTCCTCCGCCGACTTGTGATCGCCCCTCCGGCCATAGACAAGACTCAGCCGTTGAGCACGGTGCGGCGCCTGCGGCCGAACCCAGGCGAGCGTGTCCTTCGCAGTAAAGCCGGAATCCTCCAGAGCAGCCACCGCTCGGTGCGCCAACCGACGTCCCGCGAACAAGACGACCGAGCCTCCTGGCTTCAGAATGCGGAACCACTCTCCGGCCCAGGCAATACACCACTCGTAGTACTCGATCGGGATGGCCCGGTCCGCCGCGGACCAGCCGTTGAGGGGCTTTCCCCTGCTTTTGAATACCGAGCCCGCCGCTGCCTGTGCAGGGCTTGAACCTCGGTACGCAGAATTCGTGTTGCTGTGCAGCACGTCCCAGTCGTCGAATCCGATGCCGTACGGGATGTCGGACACGATCGCATGCACCGAATCGTCCGGCAGCCCAGCGAGAACTGCCCGCGCGTCGCCGTGCAGGACCACATCTTCCTCGACCCGAGGATCAGATGACCGGGGCTGGCGACCGACGGCTTGGGCTGCATTGCTCATGGCGCCCACTGTAGGCTCTCTGGCGGGCGATGCCAGGATCTGGGCGTGGATTTGCGAGGGCGGCGACTCTCGTCTGGCCCGGACCGCTGAAGCGAGGCGGGTGCGCGTGGCCTTTCGGCGCGCTCGGTGCAGGGGGCCGGGATTGGGGACGCTCGCGCACTGCTGCAACGGCTCGGGCAAGCCCTGCAGCCAAAGGCACGTCGATGGCGGGCAGGCCGGGGGCGCAGTGGGAAGGGCCTGCAAGGCAATAGACTGACGCTCGGTCGGTTCGTGGGGCTGGGCTGAGGGCTTGCCCTCGGGTCGGCTGATCGAGACCGAGCCCCGTTCGTCCAGCGGCCTAGGACACCGGCCTTTCACGCCGGCAACACGGGTTCGAATCCCGTACGGGGTGCCGTTTGTCGGCTCGGTGCTGTGCGGGCACGGGCGGGCGTGTTCAGCCGAGCTTGGCGAGGTTGGCCCACGACAGCAGCAGGCGCTTCTCGCCCGCGGCCGCGAAGTGGACCACGGCCTCGGCCTTGTCGCCTTCGCCGCTGAGATCCAACACGACCCCTTCGCCGAAGATGTCGTGGCGGACGTCGTCGCCGACCGCCAGCGCCGGGACAGCGGCCTTGTCGGGCGCCGGCTTGGCAGCAGCGCGCAGCGCCTGTTCCACCAGGTGATCGCGGCTCGAATCGATCCGCGAGCGATCGCCGGCGCCGCCAGGACCCCGCTCGCCGTTGCCCGAAGAACGTCGCCAACCGGTGACGCTGCCGCGGGCCGTGCTCAGGCCTCCGGCGCTGCTGAGGTAGGCCGCTCCCCGACCGCCGTGAGCCGCGCCTCGGCCGGCACTGCCGCCGCGGCCATAGCTGCCCCGGCCGCCGGCCCGGCCGGCGCCGAAGCGGCTGGCGCTGCTGTGCTCGATGAGCTCCGGTCGGATGTCGTCGAGGAAGCGCGACGGCGGATTGTGCTGCGTGAACCCGTTCATCATCCGCGACCAGGCGCTCGAGAGGTGCAGCCTGCGCATGGCACGGGTCATGCCCACATAGGCCAGGCGGCGCTCCTCCTCCAGTTCGTCGGGCTCCGTGAGAGCGCGGAAGTGGGGCAGCACGCCGTCCTCCATGCCGGTGATGAAGACCGTGTCGAACTCCAGGCCCTTGGCCGCGTGCAGGGTCATCAGCACGACCGCCGAGGGATCCGAGTCGGGATCGCCCAGGTTGTCGGTCTCGTTGACCAGGGACACCCGCTCCAGGAACTCCTCCACCGTGTCGTGCTCGGAGGCGATGTTGACCACCTCCTCCAGGTTCTCCAGGCGAGTCTCGGCCTCGGTCGTCCGCTCGTCTTGGAGTTCGTGCAGGTAGCCGGACTCGGTGAGAACCTCGCGGATCAGCTCGGCCGGGTCGCGCTGCGCTACCACCGCAGCGAACGATGCGCCGCCCTCGTCGGCTATGCCGCCAGCGCCGATCGAGCCGGCCTCGCCGAGGCCCTGCTGCCCTGCGGCCTCGCCGCCGGCGGGCCCGACGGCTCCGGTGGTCAGTGCCAGGAACTCCCGCACGCCGGCAGCCGCCTTGGCGCTGAGCCCCGCCTCGGCGTGATGAAGCAGCGCCTGGTGGAAGCCCGCGTCGTTGGCGGCGGCCCAGTCGTCGAGCCGCTGGATCGACACCGCCCCCAGGCCGCGCCGTGGCGTGTTGATCACCCGCTTCACCGACACCTCGTCGGCGGGATTGACCATGGCCCGCACGTAGGCGATGGCGTCCTTGACCTCCCGGCGGTCATAAAATCGCGTGCCTGCGACCACCCGATAGGGGATCCCGACCCGCACCAGCGACTCCTCCAGCGCCCGAGACTGGCTGTGCACCCGGTAGAACACCGCCATGTCGGCGTAGTCCACGCCGTCGTGCGCATTGAGCCGATAGAGGCTGTCGGCCACCCACTGCGCCTCGTCGTCAGCGTCATCGGCGTGGTAGTACACGATCGGCCGGCCCGTGCCCAGGTCGCTCCACAGATCCTTGGGCTTGCGCCCGGTGTTGACGACGATGACGTCGTTGGCGGCATCGAGAATCGTCTGCGTGGAGCGGTAGTTCTGGTCCAGGACCAGCGTGGATGCGTCCGGGAAGGCCTTCTCGAACTCCAGGATGTTGGCCACGTCCGCGCCTCGGAAGGCATAGACGCTCTGGTCGCTGTCGCCCACCACCGTCACCTGGCGGTGCTCAGCGGCCAGAGCCATCACCAGGTCGTTCTGCACGGAGTTGGTGTCCTGGTACTCGTCCACCAGCACATGGGCGAAGCGCCGCTGCCAGTGCTGCCGGGCCTCGGGATGCTCGCGCAACAGCGCGGAGGTGTTCGTCAGCAGGTCGTCGAAGTCCATGGCGCCCGCCGCCCGCAGGCGGCGCTGGTACTCCGCGAACACGTCCGCGATCTGGCGCGGGCGCCCGAACCCGGCCGTCTCGGCGAAGCTCTCGGCGTCGGTGCCGGCGTTCTTGGCCGCGGAGATGGCTGCATGCACCCCACGGGGGTGGAAGCGCTTTGCGTCGAGGCCGAGGTCGCGGACCACGTAGCCGGTGAGGCGCACGGCATCGGCTTGGTCGTAGATCGAGAACCCCGACGGGTAGCCGAGGCGCTCTGCGTCGCGGCGCAGCATGCGAACGCACGCCGAGTGGAAGGTGGACACCCACATCCTCTCGGCCACCGGGCCGACCAGGGCGCCGACCCGGGTCTTCATCTCCTTGGCCGCCTTGTTGGTGAAGGTGATGGCCAGGATCTCGAAGGGCGACATGCCCTCGTCGATGAGATGGGCGATGCGGTGGGTGAGCACCCGGGTCTTGCCGGACCCGGCGCCGGCCACGACCAGCAGCGGGCCGCCCGTGTGGATGACCGCGTCGTGCTGGACCGGGTTGAGATCCTGGCGGATCGGGTCGAAGCCGTCGGGCTGGGCGGATTGGGGCATCGCTGTCACCGTAGCGACACGCGCCTCAGTCCGGCCCGAGGACGCACCTCTCCCCTGCCGGGCTGCGGCCCGATGTGCTCACACAGCACAGGGGTGGAGGTGAGGGGATTTGAACCCCTGGCCTCCTCGATGCGACCGAGGCGCTCTGCCAACTGAGCTACACCCCCGAAGGGGCCGCCAGCGTATCCGGGTGCGGCTCCAAGCCGATGCCGGCATCGGCCGGCGGGCAGAAGGGACTTCAGCCGGTCTGCATCCGCGGGCTGTCCGCCGCTGCAGGCACGCCCTGATGGGAATACCCAGCGGAGTGCAGCGGCACCACGCCCTCGGGGTACAGCATCTGCACCTTGATCTCGCGCTCGGCGGCCAGGTTGCGGCGGCGCACGCAGGCATATCCGTAGGCGCCGAGGGCGGCGTCGATCAACAGGTGCGCCAGCAGGACCCACCAGCCGAAGACCATCGTGAGCAGCAGCGACAACACGGCGGCGGCGCCCAGGAAGACGAGCACGTTGCGGCGGCGCTCAGCGGCAGCCGCGACGCTGCGGGGCATCGGCAGCCCGGCGCTGTGCAAGCCCTGCAGGCTCGCCGCTCCCGGCACCCGGCGCGGCCCGGACGAGCCGAGATCGGGCGAGGCGAGATCGGACGAGGCGAACGTGTGCGAGCCGGTGGACGAGTTGCCCAGCGTGTTCATCCCCGCCTGGAACGACATCAGGCGATCCACGCTGTCGGGCGCGGCCAGCATGGCGGCCTTGCGCGAGTCGCGCCACCAGAACGCCAGGTAGGCGCACCATGCCGCGGCAAGGATCAGCAGGAGAATTGGCATCGATGTCCCTCTCAGTCCCTCTCAGAGGTGTTGAAGCGCCCCGCCACGGAGGCGGTGACTGCGACAGTATGTCACGGAAGACGAGTATATGACAAACGCGCTACGGAATGCAACACTTGCGCCTCTGAATCTTCAACTCGGCCGTCTCGGCCAGCCGTCGGGGCGTGATCCGGCCGCCTCGGGCCAGCCGTGCGGGCACCGTCGCCAAGCCTCAGCGTTGACCCGGGCCGTCATCGCCTCCGCCGACGGACAGCCCCGACGGCGAAGCGGCGTCGTCGTCGACAGCCCCAGGGTCGGCGACAGCATCATCGGCGGCTGCACGGCGGAAGTGGCCTGAGCGGCCGCCCGTCTTCTCCCACAGGGCGATGCCGGAGATGACCATGCTGCGGTCCATCGACTTGCACATGTCGTAGATCGTCAGCGCCGCCACCGCGCACGCCGTCAGCGCCTCCATCTCCACGCCGGTGCGGTCGACGGTCTCGACCTGAGCCTCGATCTCGACCGACGTGTCGTGGATCTCGAAGTTCACGGTCACCGCGCCGACCAGCAGCGGATGACACAGCGGGATCAGATCCGAGGCCCGCTTGGCCGCCTGGATCCCGGCGATCCTGGCCACCGACAGCACGTCGCCCTTCTTGATCGCCCCCTGGGCCACCGCAGAGGCGGTGCTCGCGGTCATCTCCACCCTGCCGCGGGCGATGGCACGGCGGTGGCTGGGATCCTTTGGGGTGACGTCGACCATGCGGGCCCGGCCCAGCGGATCGAGATGGGTGAAGCCGCCCTCGGCCACGCTCAGCCGCCGATCTCGGACATGGTTCGCCGAGGCCGGATGAACTGCACCTTGTTGATCTGGTGGCCGGCCCACTTGCCGGCTACCGAACCCTGGATGGCCGCGGCGATCTCGTCGTCGGCGGCGCCGCTGCGCAACAGGGCGCGCACGTCGGTCTCGGAGGTGGCGAACAGGCAGTTGCGGAACTGGCCGTCGGCGGTGATCCGCACCCGGTCGCAGCTCTCGCAGAACGACTGGCTGACGCTGGCCACCACCCCGAAGGTGCCCTTGCCGTCGAGGTAGCGCCATGCCGTGGCAGGCGCCGAGGTGCGCCGCAGCGGCTCGATGGCGTGGACGCCGGCGATCCGCTCCACGATGTCGTCGCAGGTCGTCACCTGGTCGATGTCCCAGCCCTCATCCGCGTCGAGGGGCATGAACTCGATGAAGCGCACGGTCACGCCCTTGCGGCGCCCGAACTCGGCGAAGTCGACGATCTCGTCGTCGTTGACGCCGGTCATCACCACCATGTTGAGCTTCACCGGGTCGAACCCGGCGGCCAGCGCGGCGTCGACCCCGGCGAGCACCCGCTGCAGCTCGTCTCGGCGGGCGATCTCGGCGAAGCGGTCGGGGCGCAGGGAGTCCAGCGAGATGTTGACCCGGCGCAGGCCGGCCCGGCGCAGCTCATCGGCGATCAGCGGCAGCGACACGCCGTTGGTGGTCATCGCCAGGTCGACGCCGAACGCCGCCAGCTTCTCGACCAGCAGCGGCAGCCGGGCCCGCACCGTGGGCTCGCCGCCGGTGAGGCGGATGCTGCGCACGCCGAAGCGCTCGACCATCAGCGCGGCGAAGCGCTCGATCTCCTCGAAGCTGAGGATCTCCTCGCGGGAGCGCCACTGCATCCCCTCGGCAGGCATGCAGTAGGTGCAGCGGAAGTTGCAGCGGTCGGTGACCGATATCCGCAGGTCGCGATGGACCCGCCCGAAGGAGTCGATGAGCTCGGCGGTCATTGGGCTCAGGCTAGCCGCCCGCCGGGATCACCCAGCCTCCGCCGGAACGCCAGGCCCGCCGGCTTGGCCACCTCGCGCCAAGACCAGATGGCCTGGTCGGCCGGAGGGCCTGCCGGGTGCGCCTAGTCGCCCAGCAGGATCACCTCGATGCGCTCGCCTGCCTCGATCACCGCTCCGTCTGCCACGATCGCCAGCGCATCGGCGCGGGCCATCGCCGTGAGCTGATGCGAGCCCTGGCCGCCCGCGGCGCGCACCTGCCAGCGGCCGTGCTCGTCGGGCTCGCCGCGCACCCGCGTGAAGTGGGTCTTGCCGTCGCCGGGGTTGGCGAAGCGCTCGCCGGCGATCGCGGCGACCGTGGCGGGCGGCGCTGCGGGCAGGCCGCGCATGCGGGCGATGGCGGGGCGGGCCAGCAGCTCGAAGGAGACCATCGAGCTGACCGGGTTGCCGGGCAGCCCGAACACCGGGGTCCCGGCGACCAGCCCGAAGGCGAACGGCTTGGCGGGCTTGATGGCGATCTGCATCCAGCGCATCTCGCCGATCTCGTCGAGCACGACCTTGACGTAGTCGTATTCGCCCATGGACACCCCGCCCGAGGAGAGGATGGCGTCGCAGCTCTCGGCGGCATTTGTGAACGCCGTGCGTATCGCCTCGGGGTCGTCGGCTGCGATGCCCAGGTCGACGGGCTCGGCGCCGGCCTCGGCGGCCAGGGTCAGCAGCGTGCGCCGGTTGCTGTCGCGGATCTCTCCGGGCTGCAGGGGGCGGTCTTCGTCGACCAGCTCGTCGCCGGTGGAGATGACGCCGACGCGGGGTCGCCGCACCGCTGCCACGGCGTGCACGCCCACCGAGGCGAGCACCCCCAGGTGGCCGGCGCGCAGCACGGTGCCGGCGCCGAACAGCATCTCGCCGGCGGTGCAGTCCTCGCCGACGCCTCGGATGTGGTTGCCCTCGGGCGCCTCGACGCCGATCTCCACGCCGGCCTCGCTCATCCGGGTGCGCTCCACCATCACCACGGCGTCGGCGCCTGCGGGTATGGGCGCGCCGGTCATGATGCGCACCGCCTCGCCGGCGCCGAGGCGCCCGTCGAAGACCGAGCCGGCCCCCACGGTGCCGACCACCTCCAGCGTCACCGGGGCGCCCGCGGTGTCGGCGGCACGCAGGGCGAAGCCGTCCATGGCGGTGTTGGCGAACGGCGGCACCGACTCGGCGGCCACGGCGTCGGCAGCAAGAACCAGGCCGGCCGCGGCCGCAAGCGGAACGTCCACCGCCTCCAGCGGCGCCACCCGCTCCATCACGTAGCCGCGCGCCTCCTCCAAGGGGATCATCGGGTCCTTCCCTCCGCGGCCGTCGTGTTGTTGCTGTTGCTCATCCGACCTCCGAACACGGTGCTCACGCCGCGCCGCCCATCACGCGGCCTGAAGCAGAGTGCGCTCGGAGGCGTGCTCGAGATAGGCAGTGCTGATGTCGATGCCGACCGATTTGCGGCCCAGCTCCTGAGCGACGGCGTTGGTGGTCCCGGTTCCGCAGAATGGGTCGAGGGCGACGCCGTCGGGCGGGCAGGTCGCAAGCAGCGGGATGCGGCACAGATCCTCTGGGTACGGAGCGAAGTGCGTCTCGCGGCCCTGTGCGTCCTCGGGGATGATGTCCCACACGTCGGAGGGCTTGCTGCCCTGCGGGTGGTAGCGGAGGAAGTAGAAGCCACGGTCGTGCAGTTCCCTGGCCCTGCCCGAGACGCGCCTCGAGTTCGAGTGGGTGGCCCGCTGCTGGCCGCGGATGATCATCCGGAAGTCCGCGAGCTCGCCTGCGCGCACGCATGCCAGCATCTTGTCCAGCGCCTGTGCGGCGTTGGCCTTCTCGTCCGCGGACAGCTCCGTGGATAGCTCGATCTGACGCCTGTAGCGGACCCCGGTCACGCCGGACGCCGAGACGACGGAGCCGTTGACGACCTTCGCCTCGCCCGGCCTCTTGCGAATCGCGTCGACGTCGTAGTAGACGCCCTTGCGCTGCTTGACGAAGTGCAGGAGAGGCTCATGGACGTTGCGCAGCTTGTCGGGGGAGTTGTCCGGGCCGCCCTTGACCTTGTGCCACACGACGGTGTTGCGCAGTATCCACCCCTGCGAGTCGGTCATGGCGATGGCGACCCGCCAGGGGATCAACAGGAGCCCCTTGGCGCGATATGTGTCGCCCAGGTTCAGCCAGAACGAGCCGGACGGCTTCGTCACCCGGTGGATCTCGGCGGTGATCCTCAAGAGGCGCCCGATGAACTCCTCGCAGGTGTCCTCCATCCCGATGCCCTCCTCGTCGTACTCCCGCTTGCCCCAGTAGGGAGGGCTCGTCATCGTGAAGTCGACGGAGCGGCTCGGCAGGGAGGCGAGAACCTCCGCGGCGTCGCCGGCCAGGTAGAGCGGAGAGCGGCTCTCGGACTGCCGATAGGAGTCGAGTGCCTCGCCCCATTCTCGGGTGACGATTCTCGTCGTCTGCGACAGCATCAATGCACTCCTTGGTCGTCTGCGGTGCTTCTCGGCCTTGACTTGGACCCAGGAATCACGGTCGAACTCAAGCTACTCGCACTGTGTGACATCGACAGGCGTCCGCAAGGCGGCGGCTGGGCTCTCGCTGGTGCGGAGCGGCTCTCAGCGGGACCATAGCGGCGCAATCGCCCGCCTGGCAGGCCCGTTGCACAAGGCCTGGATCGCGGTGCCTGCCGGGGGCACGGCGACTGCCTGGCTCACGGGGCGTTCTCGCGGTTCAGCATGGCCTCGATGTTGGAGCGGTGGCGCGCCACCAGGATCGCCAGGATGACCGACGCCGCCAGGATCTCGCTGCCTGGGCGGCCGGTGATCGCTATGCCGACCGGGATGGCGACAGCCCCGGCCAGCGACCCCACGGCGGCGGCCCTGGCCAGGCAGACGAAGCCCACGAACAGCACCACGCAGGCGAGCCCGACCAGCGGGTGAAGCACGAGCACGCCTCCCCCGGCGGTGGCCACCCCCTTGCCGCCGCGGCGGGCGGCCGGCCAGGCCAGCCCGAGCAGCGGCCACACATGGCCGACCACGGCCGCCAGCCACACGGCGTGCGCCTCGGGGCGGCCCAGCAGGTCCAGAGCTATCGCCGCGGGCAGCGCACCCTTGGCGGTGTCGATCAGCAGCACCGCCAGGCCCGCCCTCTTGCCCAGCAGCCGGTAGACGTTGCTGGCGCCGGGATTGCCCGAGCCCTTCAGTGTCGGGTCCAGGCCGAGGCGGCGGCCGACCAGCACCGCGCTGGGGAAGTTGCCCAGCAGGTACGCCCCGATCACCCCCAGCCACACGCCGGCCATGGTAGGTCCGGCCGCGGCACCGCCGGCGGCATCGCAGCGGTCCGGCGGGCTGGTCGCAGGACGCGGGCGGGCGCGGGCGTGGTCAACAGGCGCGGCTGGCGTGGTCGCAGGACACGGACGGGCACGGGCGTGGTCGGCAGGCTCGGTTGTGGGCGGGCGTGGTCGGCTGGCGCGGGCGTGGTCGCCAGACGCGGGCGTGGTCGGCGGGCATGGGCGTTAGCCTGATCCGCCGTGCCGAACTACGACTACCGATGCGAGCGAACCGGCGAGATGTTCGAGATGTGGCAGTCCTTCAGCGACGAACCGCTGGCGGTGTGCCCGCAGGTACACGACGGCGACACCGAGGCCTGCGGTGCTGCGGTGCGCAAGGTCTTCTCCAAGGTCGGCATCTCCTTCAAGGGCGACGGCTTCTACACCAACGACCACGGTGCCCGCTCGCGAGGCTCGAAATCGAAGTCGGAGAGCCCCGCGGACACAGCTTCTGACGGTTCCGCAGACAAAGCAGCATCGAAATCGTCATCCAACGGGTCGTCCTCTGAGTCGTCGGCGGCGGGATCAGGCTCGGAGGCGCCTGCGAAGTCGGCGTCGGCTGCGAAGTCGGCATCCAAGGTCAAGGACGCCAGCCCCGTCTGACTCGGGGCCTCCCGAGCCCCTCCCCGCAACGCTTCCCCGCAGCTTCCCCGCAGCCGAGAACCCCGTGAGAGGAAGCTGTGATGCAAAGGAACCCGGAAGTCGTGCTCGGCAGGCTGCGCCACAGCCTGCGCCGCTGGCAGATCGTGCGCCGCGGCCTGGCGGTCGTGGCGGTGATCGTGCTGGCCACAACCGTCAACCGTGCCCGCACCGCCGCTGACCAGGCCGCTGAGCAGTGGGACCCCGACCGCACCGTGTGGGTGGCGGCGACGCCGCTGCCCGCGGGCGCCGAGATCGCCACCGGCGACGTGGTCGCCCGGCCCGCTCCGGCGGCGCTCACCCCTGCCGACGCCACGGCCGAGTCGCCGGTCGGGGCGCGGGTGACGGTGGCTCATGCGGCGGGCGAGATCCTGCGCGACGCACGGCTCGTGGGCCGTGACGACAGCACCGTGACCTCGCTGATCCCCGCGGGGCACTCCGCGGTGACCGTGGACGTGGACGAGGACATCTTCGTGGTGGGCGACCGGGTGGAGTTGTACGCCCTGCTCAACGGGCGCCTGGTGGGCAGCGGCCTGGTCGTCGCCGCCCATGAGGGGGCGGTGACCGTCGGCGTGCAGAGGCCGGGGCCGGTGGTCGTCGAGCTCGGGCGGGGCGGCGTGGCGGTGTCGCTCAACGGCCCCTGACAAACAAACCCAGCAGGCCCAGGGTCAGGCCGGCACCGGCCTGGCTTCAGCCCAGCGCAGGCCCAGGGTCAGCCCAGCGCCAGCACCGCCAGCACCACGGTCCCCAGCAGCACCCGGTAAGCCACGAACGGCGTGAAGCTGCGGGTCTGCACCAGGCGCAGCGTCCCCCACACGGCGACCCAGCCGGTGAGCGCCGATGCCGCCGTCCCCCACAGGAACGCCGGCACGAACGACGACGGGATCGAGGCGTCGGCCAGCGCGTAGACGCCCGCGCCGGCGATGACCGGCAGGCTCATCAGGAACGCCACACGCGCCGCCGCGCCGCGCTCGAAGCCGAGCACCCGGCCCAGCGTGATGGTCACCCCGCTGCGCGACACCCCAGGCTGCAGGGCCAGCGCCTGAGCGGCGCCCAGGGCCAGCGCGGCGCGCCAGCCGAAATCCTCGATGCCGCGGGTGCCCGCCATGCGGTCCGCCGCCGCCAGGATCAGCCCGAACACGATCAGCATCACCGCGATCAGCCACACGGCGTCGCTGCGGTACGACTCGACCAGCACCCCGACCACACCCGCCGGCACCGCCGAGAGCACAAGCGACCAGGCGACCCGCCCGTCGCTGCCTAGCGGCTGGCCGCGCAGCACGCTCAGCCCGGCCACCGTGTAGCGGGCCACGTCACGGCGCAGGTAGGCCAGCGCGCCGCACAGCGTGCCGAGGTGCACGGCCACGTCGAAGGCGGTCTCGGTCTCGGAGTCCAGGGCGTCCCAGCCGAACGCCCAGCGGGTCAGCTCGAGATGGCCGCTCGAGGAGATCGGCAGGAACTCCGACAGGCCCTGCACGACGCCCAGGACTATGGCCTGCAGTGTCTCCACGCGATCCCCGCGTCCCCGGCGTCCTCAGCGGTCTCGGCGCTCAGATGCCCGACATCCTCAGATGCCCGACATGGTCACGTCGTCGATGACGATGCTGACGCCGGCCGCGGTCATCGGCAGCCGGGCCACGTCGCCGCCGATGGCCGCGATGTCGGCCAGCAGGCGCTGCAGCGTGGAGGCGATGGTCACCTCGCGGATCGGCTCGGCAGGCTCGCCGGACCGTATCCGCAGGCCCTCGGCGCCGGTGGAGAAGTCGCCCGACACCGGGTTGACGCCCGAGTGCAGGCCCACCACGCCCTGCACCCAAAAGCCGTTGTCGATGCCAGCGATGAGCTCCTCCTGGCTGCGGCTGCCGGGGGTCAGCGACAGCGCCAGCGCCCCCACCCCGGGTGCGCTCGTGAAGCCCCGCACCGCCGAGCCGGTGGAGGCGACCCCGCCGCGGCGAGCGGAGTAGCTGTTGTGCAGGAAGCCGTTGAGTACCCCGTCGCTGATGAGGGCGGTCGGCCGGGTCGCCAGGCCTTCGCCGTCGGTGGTCGAGGCGCTGAACGCCTCGGGGTCGGTGGCGTCGTCGACGAGCGTGAACGACTGCGCCGCCACCTGCTCGCCCACCCGCTCGGCGAACAGCGAGCGGCCCTTCTGCACGGCCTCGCCGGTCAGGGTGTGGCCGACGATGCCCAGCAACTGAGCGCTGACCCAGGGGTCGAGCAGCACGGTGAGCCGTTCGGTGGGCGGCTTGGTAGCGCCCAGCAGGCGCACCGCGCGCATCACCGAGTCCGCCGCCGCGGCGCCCACGTCGATCTCGGAGGGCTCGCGGCCCAGCGAGTAGCCGAAGCCGGTCTGGGTCTCGCCGTTCTCGGTGGCCATCGCATAGGCCGACACGAAGCAGCCGGTCTCGCGGCCGGCAGCGGAGATGCCGGTGGAGGTGGCCACGGCGGACTCGTGGATCGAGTCGACGTACTCGGCGGACTCGATGGCGATGCGAGGATCGGCGGCCAGGGCGGCACGCTCGAGCTCGATGGCCATGGCGACCTTGTCGTCGGTGCTGAAGGCGGCCAGCGACTCGCTGTAGAGGCTGAGCTCTGCCTGGGCCACGCCGTCGGGCCGTGCCAGGCCGTTGAACTCGTCGACGCTCGCGAACTCGGCGTTGTCGCGGGCCTCGCGCAGCGTGTCCTCGGGACTGTCGAGGGCGCCCGCATAGGCGTACCCCTGGCGGCCGCCTGCCACCACGCGCACCCCGATGCCGGCGGCCTCGGCGCTGGTCAGCGACTCGACCTCGCCGCCGTAGGCGCGGATCTCGGTCTCGCGGCCCCGCACCACATAGGCCTCGACCTCCTCGCCGTGCGCCGCCCAGCCCGCGACCCGCTCGGCGAGCTCGAGCAGCTCGCTCATGCCGCGGTGCCGCCGACGGTGAGCCGGCTGACCCGCAGCGTCGGCGTGCCGTCGCCCACGGGGACGCCCTGGCCGTCCTTGCCGCAGGTGCCCGGCGAGCCCATGGCGAAGTCGTTTCCGATCGCCTCGATGCGCGTCAGCACCTCAGGCCCGTTGCCGATCAGGTTGCCTTCGCGGATCGGCTCGGCGATCTCGCCGCCTTCGATCAGGTACGCCTCGGTCATGCCGAACACGAAGTCGCCGGTGGCGGTGTTGACCTGGCCGCCGCCGAGCTGCGCCACGTAGACCCCGTGATCGGTGCCGGCCACGATGGCCGCGGGGTCGTCGCTGCCGGCGGTGATGTAGGTGTTGGTCATGCGCACCATCGGCAGGTGCTGGTAGCTCTGGCGGCGGCCGTTGCCCGAACTCGCCCTGGCCTGCTTGGCGGCCCGCAGGCGGTCCCACATGTAGTCGCTGAGCACGCCGTCTTGGATCAGCACGTTGCGCGCCGCGGGGCGGCCTTCGTCGTCGATGGCGTAGTGGCCCCACTCGCCGTGCATGGTGCCGTCGTCGATGAGGGTGACTGACGGGGCCGCCACCTGCTCGCCGACGCGGCCGGCGAACACCGAGGCGGACTTGGCCACCAGGTCTGCCTCCAGGCCGTGCCCGCAGGCCTCGTGGAACAGCACCCCGCCGCCGCCGGGGCCGACCACGACCGGCATCGAGCCCGAGGGCGCGGGCCGGGCGGCGAGCTTGACGAGCGCACGCTTGGCGGCGCGCCGTGCCATGTCGGCGACGTCGGTCTCGTCGAAGAGCTCGAAGCCGACGGTGCGGCCGGTCGATTCGCGGCCGGTCTGCATGCCGGTGTCGCCGCTGGCCACGCACGACACCGAGAACAGGGTGCGGACCTGGTCGTCTTGGGCGAGGAGGCCGTCGGAGTTGGCGACCAGGATGCGCCGGCGGCTGTCGCCGTAGCGGGCCGAGACCTGGGTGATCGCCGAGCCCGAGGCCCGGGCGGCTTCGTCGGCGGCGACCAGCAGGGCGACCTTGGCGGACTTGGCCACGTCGCCCGGCAGGATGCGCGGCTCGGGGTCGCGGGCCACATCGATCGGCGCCACGGCGATCTCGCGGACTCCTCCCCCGCCGTCGCGGGCCGCCGCGGCCGCGGTCTGCGCAGCGGCTTGCAGCCCCTTCTCGCTGAGATCGGCGGTGTGGGCGAAGCCGGTGGTCTCGCCGACCACCACCCGGATGCCGACCCCGCGGTCGCGGCCGCTGGTCAGCTCCTCGACTCGCCCGTCGTCGAACACCGCCGACGAGGAGCGCTTGTCCTCGGCGAACAGCTCGGCGAAGTCGCCGCCGTTGTGCAGGGCCGTGGCCAGGGTGCGGTTGACGATGTCGTGGTCGATCACGGGTCCTCCGATGTCGGGTGTCGACGGCTGTCCAGCGGCCATGGTACGGCCATCGGGTGCCGGCCAGCCGCCCCGGATTCACAGCCGATGCCGCGGCCGGCAAGGCCACAAGAAGACGCCGCAAGAAGAGGTAGCCTCGCTGCGATGCTCCTCGACGCTCTAACCGGCCCCGAAGACCTCATCGGGCGCAGCTACGAGGAGCTCGACGACCTCGCCGAGCAGATCAGGCACCTCGTGATCTCCGCCGTCGACCGCCACGGCGGGCATCTCGGGTCCAACCTGGGGGCGGTGGAGCTGTCGATCGCTTTGCACCGGGTGTTCCGCTCGCCGCACGACCCGATCCTGTGGGACACCGGCCACCAGGCATACGTCCACAAGATCCTCACCGGCCGCGCCGCCGACTTCGCGGGCCTGCGCAGCGCCGGCGGGCTGTCGGGATACCCGAGCCGGGCCGAGTCCGAACACGACTGGATCGAGAACAGCCACGCATCCACCGCCCTGAGCTACGCCTTCGGCCTGGCCACCGCATTTCACGCCAACGACGAGCGCCGCCGGGTGGTGGCCGTGGTGGGCGACGGCGCCCTGACCGGCGGCATGGCCTTCGAGGGGCTCAACAACCTGGGCCACAGCGGCCGCGACGTAGTGATCGTGCTCAACGACAACGGCCGCTCCTATGCGCCGACCGTCTCCAAGCTCTCCGAGAGCCTGGTGAAGATCCGCAGCAACCCCACCTACATGCGCCGCCAGGCCCGTATCGAGGAGATCGCCGAGCGGATCCCCTGGGTCGGCGAGCAGATCACGCTGGGGCTGAAGATGTCGAAGGCCGCGGTGCGCGAGATGTGGGAGCCGCCGGCGTTCTTCGAGAACCTGGGCATCCGCTACACCGGGCCTTTCGACGGCCACGACATCGCCTCGCTGGAGGAGGCGCTCCAGAACGCGGCCGAGTTCGACGGCCCGACTCTGGTCCACGTGCTCACCCAGAAGGGCCGCGGCTACGCGCCGGCGGAGAACGACCACATCAAGAACATGCACGACACCGGCTCGGTCAAGAGCGGCTCCTACACGGCGGCCTTCTCGGAGATGCTGGTGAAGCTCGGCGACCAGCACCCCGAGCTTGTGGCGATCACCGCGGCCATGCCCGACTCCACGGGCCTGCTGCCGTTCCGGGAGCGCTTCGGGGATCGCTGCATCGACGTGGGCATCGCCGAGCAGCACGCCGTGACCGCCGCCACCGGCATGGCGATGGCCGGGCTGCGGCCGCTGATCGCGGTCTACTCGACCTTCCTGTCGAGGGCTTTCGACCAGGTGAACCTCGACGCCGGCCTGCACGGCGCGCCGGTGATCCTGTGCATCGACCGGGCGGGCATAACCGGCCCCGACGGGGCGTCGCATCACGGGCTCTGGGATCTGGTGCTGCTCACCAAGGTGCCGGGCATGACCGTGTTCGCGCCGTCCAGCTA
This sequence comes from Acidimicrobiales bacterium, assembly GCA_965214285.1. GTDB lineage: Bacteria > Actinomycetota > Acidimicrobiia > Acidimicrobiales > Aldehydirespiratoraceae. Next base: position 1,453,495 of record OZ243946.1, on the reverse strand, counting down.
TCAGGAGCTGCAGCAGATGATGGCCGACGCCATGGATCTCGACGACGGCCCGGTGGCGATCCGCTGGTCGCGCGGCGATGCGCCTCAGGCGGCCGAGGGCGAGGTCGGCTCGGGGCTGGCCGCCCGCAAGGTGCGCAGCGGCGACGGCTCGGTGGCGATCCTGGGCTTCGGGCAGATGCTCGGCGCTGCTCGCGGCGCCGCGGAGCTGCTCGCCGCGGCGGGGATCGAGGCCACGGTGTACGACCCGCGTCTGGTGATGCCGCTCGACCCGGCGATGATCGACGACGCGGCGGCGCACTCGCTGGTGGTCACCGTCGAGGACGGGCTGCGCGACGGCGGCGCAGGCTCAGCGGTGCGCGACCTGCTCGGCTCGCCGGCCGGCCTGCAGGGCGACGCTGGCGACGATGCCCCGGCAGGCGGTCCGCAGGTGGTGGTGCTGGGCACGCCCAAGGACTACATCGGCCACGGTCAACCCGAGGGGATCCACGCCGAGCTCGGCCTCGACACGGCGGGCGTCGCAGGCGTGGTCCGCGAGCTGCTGGCCGAGCGAGGCTGACAGGCGCCAGGCGCAGCGTCAGTCAGGCGGGGCGGCACGGGCCGGCTGGCTGCGAGCCCGCCCGGTGAAGAGTCCGCCGGCGAGACAACCGGCTCAGGTGTAGTAGGGGTTCTCGCCCTGCTCGTGGTCGGTGGTGTCGACCACCTCGGCGATCTCGGGGACCGCCTCGAGGATCGCCTTGGAGATGCCCTCTCGCAGGGTGGCGGCGCTCATCGCACAGCCCTGGCAGCCGCCGCCCATGGTGACGAACGCCTTGTCGTCAGTCACGCCGACCAGCTCGGCGTAGCCGCCGTGCGCGGCCAGCGCCGGGTTGATCCGCTCGGCCAGCAGGATGCGGACCTTGTTGGCGGCGTCGCCGGTGAGCTCCAGCGAGCCCATGTCGCCCAGCGGGTTGGGGCGGTTCGGGTTGCGGATCACCAGCCCGCCCTGGCCGGCCACCGAGGGCAGGTCCAGGGTGGCGCCGCGCATGGCGTCCACGCTGCGGGCGGGGATGATGACGCTGAGCCCCTCGTGGGTGTGGACGTGGTCGTCGGCGGCGGCCTCGGCGACCGGCTCCAGCGACAGGTCATAGGTGTAGTCGACGCCTGTGGCGCCCGTTACCTCCACGCGCAGGCCCAGCGACTCGGCGTCGTCCTCCTTGGAGCGGATGTCGAGCACGGTGGCCCGCGCCGCGTCGGTCACGATCATCACGACGGCGGTGTCGGTCGCTTGGGCATCGTCGGCTGAGGGGGCCGTGTCGGTAACTTGGGCGGTGTCGGTCACGTCTCCAGGCTAGGCCTTCGAGCCGGCTGCTCCGCCTGTCTCGCCTCTGTTGCACCCGGGTCCGGCCAGCGCGGTGCTGAATTCGTCCCTTGCGGCAACTTCTCCGCCATCTGCAGCCAGACGGCCACGCCGATCAGCAGGACTTCAGCGAACCGCGGCCACCTGGGGCATCCATCCGGTTGGGTCGTTGTCGCGTTTGGCGAGGCCAGTGCCGGCGGCGGCGGCACCGCGTTTCACAGACACGACGGCTTTGCCGTTCATGGGGGCGCGGGCCGGCGGGGCTGTCGCTGGCATGGCGGCTCGGATGATCCTGGGCCGCGGGGGTCGCAGATGTTCTCGGGCATGGCGGCTGAGGTGGCCTTGGGCAGCAGGGATGTCCACGGACGGGACGGCGTGGACATTCCGAGACACGCCGGCTGAGACGACCCTCAGCCGGCGGAGACACCGCCGACGCACACAGCCTCGGCAACACGGAAGACAAGGCCGGCAGAGACAAGCCGGCCTGCCCGCTTATCAAGTGTCGAGAGATAGGAGACCCTCAATGCGCAGGCAGGCCGGCTGCTGCCAGGGTAACCAGCAGCCGGCCTGCGCAACGGTTTCCGGCGACAGAAATCGTGGACAGTTCGCTGAAGCAAGACGGCGCAGACGAGCAGACACCCTCATCGAAGAAGGGTCTGCGGGCCGTGACGCCGGAGCTTTCAAGGCGACGACAGTCTCGGCCCCGCGGCGGCGAGTCGAGCAGCAGCGAACTGTCTGCCCGAACTCCGTGAAACCGCGGCCCTCAAAGAGAGAGACCAGATTTCGGGGCCTTGAACAGCCCCGCCGCCCCCCAAAAACGGGGCAACCGGCCCACAACCGGCCCGCAAACCCGACGAAGGTCCGGCATCAGTTGGTCTTCTGCCCCACCGGGCTGCACTGGTCGTCAAGGCCTTCGATTTCGTAGCAGACATACCAACGTCCGTCGTCCATCGGTTTGACGCTCTTCGTCCTGTATTCGACACCGCCTGGGCCGGTCTGCACCTGACCCACTTGCGGGGCGACGGGTCCCGCTGGCGTCTCGGTGTCGGGGGCGTTGCCGCCGTCGGTGTCGGTTGTGTCCTCCGGAGCGAGTGTCGGTGTGGTGGAGTCGGCTTTGGCAGGACCAGCCGGCTGTGACCGGCTGCCAGCCATGACAGCGACGGCAGCCAAGATGCGACGGCGGCCGGCTAGCAGCCAGCCGCAGATGGCCGCCGCGACGGCACAGCCGACATGGGCGGCACTGGTCCACGGCCTTTGCCGTCCATGTCCGGCTGTCACATCGGGCAAGCCAACGCCGGCATGGGCGGCTATGGCGACCGTGAACCGGCGGCGGCCTGGGTGCCATGCCGCCCCGACAATGCGTCAGCCGCCGATGGCCGGCCAAGACGACCAGGGCGGCACTGTCCACGGCCTTTGACATCCATGTTCGGCTGACACGGGGCGGATGCCAAAGACGGCAGGGCGGCCACGGCGACCGTGACCGGTCGGCGGCTGGGTCACCACGGCACCGGGCTGTGCGTCAGCCGCCGATGGTCCCCGCGACGGCCGGGGCGACCGGGGCGGCACTGTCCGCGGACCTTGACATCCATGTTCGGCTGACACCTGGGCGGGCGGCACAGTCGGCTGCGGCACTGTGCCAGCCATGATCCGATGCCGGCCTGGATGCCATGACACCCAGGCTGTGCCGGCAGCCGCCGATGGACAGCCAAGACAGCAAGCCGGCACTGGTCCGCGGCCATGGTTGTCCATGTCCGGCTGACACGGGGAGGATGCCAACGCCGGCAGCGGTCGACGGCCGGCCAACACACCGACGGCGGCCAGGTCTGCACGGGACCGGGGCTGTGGTGTCAGCCGCCGATGGGCGACCAGACGGCACGGCGGCACTGTCCGCGGACTGTGTGATCCATGTTCGGCTGACACGGGGGCGGCGGCAATGCCGGCAGCGGCCGGAAGCCGGCCAACACAGCGACGCCGGCCTGGACGCGATGCCGCCGGGCTGTGTGTCAGCGGCAGATGGACGGCGACGCGACCAGGGCGGCACTGTCCGCGGCCATGGTTGTCCATGTCCGGCTGTCACGGGGAGGACGCCAACGCCGGCAGCGGCCGTCGGCCGGCCAAGACACCGACGGCGGCAAGGTCTGCACGGCACCGGGGCTGTGCGACAGCCGCCGATGGGCAGCGAGGCGGCACTGCGGCACTGTCTCGGGGACTGTGATGTCCATGTCCGGCTGTCACCGGGGAGGGCGGCACAGTCGGCTGCGGCCCAACGCCGGCTAAGACACCGAAGCCGGCCAGGATGCGACGGGACCGGGCTGTGCTGTCAGCCGCCGATGGACGGCGAAGGCGGCACTGTCGGCACTGTCCGCGGACCTTGACGTCCATGTCCGGCTGACACGGGGACGGCGGCAACGCCGGCAGTGATCCAACGCCGGCCATGATCCGGATGCCGGCCTGGATGCCATGACACCCGGGCGATGCCGGCAGCCGCCGATGGACACCCACGGCGGCAACGCGGCACTGTCCGCGAACTGTGACATCCATGTTCGGCTGTCACGGGGCGGGCACCAACGCCGGCAGTGACCCAACGCCGGCTGTGACAGCGACGGCGGCCAACACGACAACGGCACCCAGGCTGTGCCGACAGCGGCAGATGGTTGCCGAGACGACCGTGGCGCACAGGTCCACGGCCCATGACATCCATGTCCGGCTGACACGGGGAGGACGGCAACGACGGCTGCGGGTGGCTGCCGGCTGTGTTCGGCTGGCGGCCAGGACGCCAAGCCGACCGGACGATGCCGTCAGCCGCCGATGGGCGGCGACAGCGACCGGGGCGGCAGGGCGGCACTGGTCTGCGGCCCATGTGATCCATGTCCGGCTGACACATCGAGCAAGCCAAAGACAGCACAGGCGGCTACGGCGGCCGTGACCGCACGGCGGCAAAGACACCAACGGCACCGGACAATGTGTCAGCCGCCGATGGGCGCCCGTGACAGCCGTGGCGGCAGTGCGGCACAGTCCGCGGACCATGTGATCCATGTTCGGCTGACACGGGGGCGGGCGGCAATGTCGGCTGCGGCACTGTGCCGGCCATGACCCCGATGCCGGCCAGGACGCGATGACACCCGGGCTGTGTGACAGCGGCCGATGGGCGACCGGGGCGGCACTGTCGGCTGTGTCCGCGAACATTGCCGTCCATGTCCGGCTGCCACCTGGGTGGACGCCAAAGACGGCAAAGGTCGGCTGCCGGCCATGATCCGATGCCGGCCAGGAGGCCATGGACCGGGGCTGTGCGACAGCGGCAGATGGACAGCGAGGCCACCAGGGCGGCACTGCGGCACTGTCCGCGGACCGTGTGATCCATGTCCGGCTGACACCGCAGAGGACGCCAACGCCGGCAGCGGCCGACAGCCGGCCATGATCCGACGGCTGCAAGGTCTGCACGGCACCGGGGCTGTGCGACAGCGGCAGATGGGCGACCGTGTCGGCACTGTCGCACAGTCTCGGGGACTGTGACATCTGATCCGCCCCGGGTATTGCGCAGGCTCCGGCCTTTGAGAGGATGGAGCTATGTCAGACAAGAAGAGCGTTTCGGGGAGGTATCCGGCTGAGCTGCGTGAGCGGGCGGTTCGGATGGTGTTCGAGGCGCAGCGTGATGGGTCGGGGTCGCAGTGGGATGCGATCTCGAGGGTGGCTTCGATGCTGGGGCCGACGGCTGAGACGGTGCGCCGCTGGGTGCGCGTGGCGGAGGTCGATGCGGGCTTTCGGGCTGGGATGAGCAGCGATGAGCGTGAGCGGTTCAAGGCTTTGGAGCGCGAGAACCGCGAGCTGCGCAGGGCGAACGAGATCCTGCGGGCTGCGTCGGTTTTTTTCGCGGCCGAGCTCGACGGCCGGAGACGGTGATGGCTTTCATCGATGCCCACAGGGAGCGTTTCGGGGTCGAGCCGATCTGCAGGGTCTTGCAGTTCGCTGCGTCGACGTATTGGTCCGCCAAGCGGCGAGGGCCCTCTGCGCGGGCGCTGCGCGACGAAGCGCTCAAGGCCCGCATCGCCCGGGTCCATGCGGACAACTACGGCGTGTACGGGGCCCGAAAGGTGTGGGCCGAGCTGAACCGCCAGGGCCAGCGCACAGCGCGCTGCACCGTCGAGCGTTTGATGCGCGACCTGGGCCTTCGCGGCGCTGTGCGGGGCAAACAGCGGCGCACCACGACCCCCGCAGCCGCCGCCGAGCGGCCCCGTGACCTGGTGGAACGCCGCTTCGAGGCGCCCGGCCCTGACCGGCTGTGGGTAGCGGACCTCACCTACGTGCGCACCCGCAGCGGGTTCGTCTACACAGCCCTGGTCACCGACGTGTTCTCCAGGCGCATCCTCGGCTGGCAGATCTCGAGATCGCTGCGCGCCGATCTCGCCCTCGACGCCCTCGAACAAGCCATAACCGAGCGCACCCGCAACGGCGCCAGCCTCCAGGGGCTCATCCACCACAGCGACCGAGGCGCCCAGTACCTCGCCGGCGCCTACACCGGCCGCCTCGCCGAGATCGGCGCAGCCAGCTCCGTGGGATCCCGCGGCGACAGCTACGACAACGCCCTCGCCGAATCCGTCATCAGCCTCTACAAAACCGAGCTCGTCGACAACCGAGGCCCCTGGCAAGGCCTCCAAGACCTCCAGCTCGCCACCCTAGAATGGATCGACTGGTACAACCACCGCCGCATCCACCACCAACTCGGCCGCATCCCCCCAGCCGAAGCCGAAGCCAACCACCACCACCAACACACCCACAACAAACAGCCTACGTAAAACCCGGGGCGGTTCAATCCATGTTCGGCTGACACCGGGGCGGGCGGCACAGTCGGCTGTGGCCGGAAGCCGGCTAACACACTGAAGCCGGCCAGGACGCGACGGGACCGGGCTGTGCTGTCAGCGGCAGATGGGCGGCTGTGGCGGCACTGTCCGCGGACCGTGTGATCCATGTCCGGCTGACCCGGGGAGGAAGCCAATGTCGGCAGCGGCCTGTGGCAGCCGTGTTCGCATGGCGGCCAAGACGCCATGCCGCCAAAGCCAGGTGACAGCCGCCGATGGCCGGCCAAGACGACCAGGGCGGCACTGTCCACGGCCTTTGACATCCATGTTCGGCTGACACGGGGCGGATGCCAAAGACGGCAGGGCGGCCACGGCGACCGTGACCGGTCGGCGGCTGGGTCACCACGGCACCGGGCTGTGCGTCAGCCGCCGATGGTCCCCGCGACGGCCGGGGCGACCGGGGCGGCACTGTCCGCGGACCTTGACATCCATGTTCGGCTGACACCTGGGCGGGCGGCACAGTCGGCTGCGGCACTGTGCCAGCCATGATCCGATGCCGGCCTGGATGCCATGACACCCAGGCTGTGCCGGCAGCCGCCGATGGACAGCCAAGACAGCAAGCCGGCACTGGTCCGCGGCCATGGTTGTCCATGTCCGGCTGACACGGGGAGGATGCCAACGCCGGCAGCGGTCGACGGCCGGCCAACACACCGACGGCGGCCAGGTCTGCACGGGACCGGGGCTGTGGTGTCAGCCGCCGATGGGCGGCGAGGCGGCACTGCGGCACTGTTCCGGGGACTGTGATGTCCATGTCCGGCTGTCACCGGGGAGGAAGCCAACGCCGGCAGCGGCCTGTGGCGGCCGTGTTCGCATGCCGGCCAAGACACCGATGCCGCCCCGACAATGCTGTCAGCCGCCGATGGCCGACAGCGGCGACCGGGGCGCACTGTCCGCGGACCGTGCCGTCCATGCACGGCTGTCACCGGGAGGACGCCAACGCCGGCAGTGACCCAACGCCGGCTGTGACCCGACGGCGGCAGGGTTGCCATGTCACCGGGGCTGTGCGGCAGCCGCCGATGGCCGGCCAAGGCGACCGAGACGGCACTGTCCGCGCAGCATGGCGTCCATGCCCGGCTGACACAAGGGAGGCGGGCGGTGGCGGCTGCGGTCGGCTGCCGGCTTCGCATCGGGATGCCTGGGATGCGACGGCGGGCGGCTAGCAGCCAGCCGACGATGGGCGGCAAGCAGGCTAAGACGGCTAGGACGGCACTGGTGCGCCGACTGTGTCAACCATGTTCGGCTGCCGGCGGCGGCGGGCTGGGCGGCTGTGGGATCACGGTGCCCGTGCCCCCGCCGGCAGGCAAGACGGCGACCCCGGCGACACGAGCGACCGGCTGCGAGTGTGCGGAGCGACATGGACAGGCGGGGCGACCAGAACGGCTGGGGCGCTGCGGGCCGGGCGACTCAGGTACCGGTGGACGGACCGGGCAGCGAGACAACCAGAGCGGCTGCGGGACGGTGACAGACGGGGGATTGCTTATATGGAGTCGACGCCGGGGGGCGCGCACCACCATTGGCTGTCATCGTCGCCCACCCGCTTCCATCGCTCCCCCGGCTGCCCGTTAGATAGATCGCATTCGCCGGCCAGTCGCTCCGTTGGCCCGCCGGGTTCGTTGGGGTCTATAGCGCCGGGTTCATTCACCCAGGTTGTGGTGGTCCCGTCCGACTCCGGCACGATGTCGTCGTGATGGTCGCTGTCGCCCCGGTCCTCCGGCGCGAGGGTGGGCCTGTTGGGTTCCGCATACGCAGGCCCGGGTTTGTTGACAGACCGTGTGGTGGTCGGCGTGGGGATGCCGAGGATGAGACGGACTTCCCCGGTCCGGGACTCGATTCCCGGGGTGGGGGACTGGTCCACGATCACCCCTACGTGCTCGTCTGGCACTTCGCGTTCGGCGATGTTGCGCACGGTGAGGCCTGTTCGGGCCAGGACGGCCTCGGCGTCCTCGGGTGTCATGCCGTGCACGTCGGGCACCCTCGGCAGCGTGGTGGTGGTGTTGTTCCGTTCCTGCGCGGCGGCGATCTCGTCCTTGCACGCAGAGTCGCACTGGGGCTCAGGCACGGTCGTGGACGGCTCGGCGGGCGCGACGGGCGGCGCCTCGGCTTGGTCGGGTTCGGGCTCGTCGCTGTCGGGGGCGGTGTCGGCCACAGCCTCTTCGGCGGCGTTGTCGTCGGCGGCCACCAGGACCACAGCAACGACGGTCCCCGCCAGCAGCACCGCAGCCACCGCCGAGCGCACAAGCCATCGCGACCGGAACGGGCTGCCCATGACAGCGCACTCTAAAGGGTAGGGTCGTTGCAAGCTCAACAAAGCGGGCGTGCGGGGCTGGATGGCGGCCGGGCTGCGCTGGGCCGCTGTAGGCGACGTCGACGTTTGCCGCAGGCCCGGCCCGGTTCCGCGCCGGGGCGCCGGCACGGCGACGCCCGCACCGCTCACCTCGTGCCCGTCTCGGCCGCCTCCACCCTCACCTCAGACACGCTGGCCGGGCTGCGCAGGCACCTGGCCGGTGGACGGGCAGCCGGTGCGGCCGATGACTCGACCAGCGGTCGGGCTGCGGGTGTGGCTGGGGCTGTCGGAGCGAGACTGTCACACCCCCCGAATAGGGTCTGCCCCATGCACGATCCCTCGAATCCGACAGGGGCTTCGGCCCTCGATCCCGCCGGCCCGGCCACTGATCCGGCTGGCGCGGCCTGGGGTGTGGCCGTGCCCGAGGGTGGGGTGGATGGGCAAGGCCCTGGCTTCTGCTGGCAGGTTCGGGAAGCTCGATTCACACTGATTTCTCACGGATTTCGTGAACAGACGTTGAAAGTGTCACACCCCTCCGATAGAGTGCTCGACATGAATGACCTCTCGAATCCGTCCGAGGCTTCGGCCCCTGACTCGCCGTCCCCGGTCGCTGATCAGACCGACCGGACCGTTGGTTCGGCAGGACCGTCCGCTGACCCGGCCGGCGAGGCCGGCTGCCGAGCCGCTGACGCTGAGGGCCTGACCCTGCCCGCGGGTGGCCGGGCCATGCTCGGCGATGGTCTGGCCGGTGGTCGGGCTGCCGGTGTAGCCGACGGGCCTTGTGGTGCTGTGGGTCAGCCCAGGCAGCACCAATCTCGATCAGAATTCACCAACAGGTGTGATTGTCATATCATGCGGATAGGGTGTGCAGCATGAACAATCTCTCGAATCCGACTGAGGCTCTGGCCCTCGATCCCGCTGGCCCAGTCGCTGATCCGACCAACCCGTCCGCTGAACCGACCGACTCTGCCATCGACCAGCCTGGACTGGCCGCCGCTCCGTCAGGCGAGGCCAGCGGTCGAGCCGCTGACGCCGACGGCCTGACCCTGCCTGACGGTGGCCGGGCCAAGCCTGCCGATGGCCGGACCGGGGGTCGGGGCCGCCAGGCTGCTGGTGCAGCGGCTGGGGCCAGCGGGGATGCGGTGGAACTGTTCGGCCGGGCTGAGGTTCTGGTGCGCCAGGTGAGGCCCGGCGGGCGCACTTTGGGCGAGCTGCGCGCCGCGGCCGGGGCGGCGAAGAGCCTGCAGGGGAGTCTGGACGCGGCGATGTGTGACATCACCGCGGAGATCGCGGCGTTGACCACCCCGGGCCGCGCTGCGGGGGTGATCTCAGAGCAGACCGGCAAGTCCAAGCGCGACGCCAGCCGGTTGGCCAAGGTCGCGCAAGGCCTGGCGGCGATGCCCAACACCAAGAAGAAGCTCTCAGAAGGCGGTTTCACGATCGACCATGCCGCGGCGCTGATCAACACCGCGCAGACCGCAGGCGCATCCGCGGTCGACAACGACGAGGCGCTGCTCAAGGCGGCCGAGTCGAAGCCGGCTGATGTGTTCGCCGGTGACGCCAAGCGGGCCGAGCTCAAGGCCAGCCGTGATCGCGGTGAGGCTGAGCTGAAGCGTCAGCGCAAGGCCCGCAAGGCCTCGCTTGGCACCGACCGCGATTCGGGGATGGGGATCTTGCACGCAGAGCTCGACCCGATCAGCCACGGCCTGCTCGCCCAGGCCGTGCAGACCCACGCCGACAGGCTCTGGCGCCAAGACAGCAAGGCAGGCAACACCAAGGCCCGCACCGGGCCCCAGCGCATGGCCGACGCTCTGCTGGAGACCATCACCGGCCTCGACGCTCTCACCCACAAGCCCCTCCCCGCCACCAGCAGCGGCGGCAAGGGCAGCGGGCGGCCGCAGTTGATCATCACCGCAGACATCGGCCTCATCGACGGCCAAAACCCCGACGGCGCATGCGAGATCATCGGCACCGGCCCCGTCCCACCGGCCATCCTCGAAACGCTGTCGCCCGACACCCAGGTGGCGGGCATGATCTTCGACGGTGACGGCCGAGCGCTGTGGCTCGGCACCAACACCCGCACCCCGAATGCCGCCCAACGGCTCGCCATAGCAGTGCGCGACAAAGGCTGCGTCCGCTGCGGCGCCCCCATGCACCTGGCCGACATCCACCACATCGTCGAATGGGAGAACGGCGGGCCCACCGACATCGACAACCTCCAAGCACTCTGCGGGCCCTGTCACCGCCAACACCACCACGACCAAGACCAACGCAACGGCCGCCAACCCCGCCGCCGCAAGAACAAGCCCGGCAAGAACCGCGCTGCCGGCGGCACCCAAGGCACCATCGCCATGAACAGCAGCAGCGGCATCCAAGCCCGCATCCCCGTCAGCCAGATCCCCAGCCCGACCAGCACCAACCGCAGCCCCGGCGAGGGCCAGAACCGGCAAGCTCGGACCACCGTCGGCTACAGCCCCGCCACGACCGGCAGAAACCGCAGCCCGGGCGCGGACCCAAATTCGACCGGCACAGCCAGCAACCCAGATGGCAGAGCACTCAGCAGCGCCGCCAGCAGCAGAACCCCCGCCGGCGGAACCCGCAGCCGAGACGGCCCCGACCCCTGACCGCACGATGCGCAACCCGGGCGCGGACCCGAACCCGGCCGGCGCAACCGGCAGCCGGGCTGACCGAGCGCTCAGCAGCACCGCTGGCGGCAGAACCCCCGCAGGCGAAACCCGCAGCCGAGACGGCCCAGACCCGTAGCCGCCTTACCCGATCGGCCGATGCCCAGCGATAGCGGCGAGAGCCGGTCGAGGGCGGGTGGGGCGACTGCGACATGGCGGATCCCGAGCAAAGCGCCCGCGAGATCCGTAGCCAGGAAGACCGCGGCACTGCCGGCGAGAGCCGCAGCCGGGACGGCCCCGACCCCTGACCGCCTCGCCCGTGGGTACGGCCCGGATCGCTTCGCTAACCCCCTGAGAAAACCCGCCGCAGCCAGCGAACGGTCGGGGGCTACTTCTGCTTGACCCGGCTGGCCAGGGCGCGAAAGCCCAGGAACTGGCTGAACACGGCCAGGCAGCCGATGGCCAGCAGCGCCTTGCCGATCTCGGCAGGCTGCCACTCCACGAACAGCGAGCGCAGGCCGCCGAGCAGATAGGTGACCGGGTTGTAGACGGCGATCTCGCCGAGCCAGCCGGTCATCGCCTCCCGCGGCACATACGCCGTGGTCAGGAAGGCGAACGGGAAGAAGACCAGGAAGCTGGAGCTGACCGCTCCGGGGTTGCCGGTCTTCAGCGCGATGGCATAGGGGATGCCGGTGTAGGCCACGCCCCAGAGGGCGGCGATGAGCACGAACATGGCCACGCCGAGCGGCCCGGTCGGGAAGCGCACGCCGATGATGAAGCCCAGCGCGATCACCGGGATGGTCAGCACCACCACCAGCACGAAGTCCGCCGCCATGTGCCCCAGCAGCAGCGCCTGCCGCGACACCGGCGTGAGCATCAGGCGGTCGAAGTAGCCCTCCTGGATGTTGAGCACCAGGGCGAAGGCACGGGACACGCCGGTGACCGCGAACACGATGGCCACGGGAAGCTGGAAGGCCTTGTAGTCGATCTCGATGGATGTGAAGTCGGCCACGTTCTGCAGCGAGCCCACGTTGACCACCAGGAAGAACAGCGGGATCATCAGCGCCGGGGCCAGGAACTCCACGTCGCGGGGGAGCTGTCGGATCGAGCGGATGGCGATCGAGCCGATGTCGCGCCAGAACCCCGCTGGCCGGGCGACGACGTGAGACGGATCCTCGGCCAGCGGCGCGGCCGGAGCGGAGGCGGTCGCCGAGCCGGCTTGGCTGTCCGCAGGCGGGATCGGGCCGGCGGGGCCGGAGGCGGGGGCCGGGGCGCTCATGACTGCCCTGCCGGCTGCGCCGGCTCATGAATCGCGTCGAGGCGGGTGCCGGTTACGTCGAGGAACACGTCGTCGAGGGTCGGCGTGCGCAGGGCGAGCTCGGTCACGGTCACGCCGGCCCGGTCCAGCGCTATCGCCACCGGGCTGAGCACTCCGGGGCCATTGGAGGTGCTGACCCTGATCTCGGAGTCGAAGCGGTCCACCGCCGACACGCCGTCGATCTCGCGCAGCGCCGCACAGGCCGTCTCGGCGTCGCCGTCGACATGGGCGGACACGACATCTGTGCCGATCGTGCGCTTGAGCTCCGCGGGCGTGCCCTCGGCGACGAGCTTGCCCATGTTCAAGATGCCGACCCGGTGAGCGAGCGCATCGGCCTCCTCCAGGTACTGAGTGGTCAGGAACACCGTCATTCCCAGCTCGCGGTTGAGCCGGCGCACCTCCTCCCAGACCCGCAGGCGCCCCGGCGGGTCCAGGCCGGTGGTCGGCTCGTCGAGGAACAGCACCTCGGGGTTGTGCATCAGCGCCGCTGCCAGGTCGAGGCGGCGGGCCATGCCGCCCGAGTAGGTGCCGACCAGCCGGTCGATGGCGGCCATGTCCAGGATGTGGGCGAGCTCGTCGATGCGTCGCTTGATCTCGGCGCCGGACAGCCCGAACAGCCGGCCCTGGGTGACCAGCACCTCGCGGCCTGTCATCTTGGCGTCGAGGCCGGCCTCCTGCAGGGCGACGCCGATGGCCAGGCGCACCTTGCCCGGCTGCTCCACCACGTTCATGCCCTTCACCCAGGCCTGGCCCTCGGTCGGGGCCAGCAGCGTGGTGAGCATGCGCACCGCGGTGGACTTGCCGGCGCCGTTGGGGCCGAGAAAGCCGTAGATCTCGCCGGTCGGGATCTCCAGGTCGATGCCTGCGACGGCTCGCAGCTCGCCGAAGTCGCGCACCAAACCTGCCGCTCGAACGGCAGTCTCGCTCATGGCGGCGACGCTACCAGCGGCCCTGTGTGCGCCGGCAATGCCCCGCCCGCGCCAAGACGTCTGGCTCCTTGCCGAAATAGTGCGGCCGAGAATGGACAGCGTGCTGCATTTGGCATCGAGGGTCTAGCCGTCTTTACAGCCGGAGCGAGGTGGACACCACTGCGCAAGGCACGAAGCCCCCAGCCTGAGCTGCCCTTTCAGCCGGAGCCAGGTGGCCGCCACTGCGCAAGGCACTGAGGCGTCGGACTGCTGCGTGTGCGGCTTCAGCGCAGGAATCTGCCGCAGACCGGCCAGGGCTGCGGGCCTCGCAGGGCATACAGGGCACGGGCACGGGCGTCCTGCTCCGACGGCGGCGCCGCCGCTGGGTCGCCGCTGCCGCCCACCGACTGCCAGGTCTCGATGTCGAACTGGTAGGCGCCTCGGTACTCGCCGCTGGGACTCACCGCCTGGTAGTCGTCGCTGGACTCGCAGAAGCGCAGCTGCGCCCAGCCCTCGGCAGGCGCGATCCCCCAGTCGCCGTTGGCCACGGCGGTCGACGCGTAGTCCCAGGCCTCAGCCAGCGGCCGCTCCGCCGACACCTTGACCACCAGGTCGTCGAGGTCGCGGATCTGGCGGTTCAGCACCCTGATCTCGCCGTGGAGCGCAGCGATCTCGTCGACGATCGCCAGCAGGTCCGCTGCAGCGGCGCCCCGCAGCTCGATGAGGCGTTGCAGCGCCGCGTCCGCCTCGGCAGCATGGACGCCGATCAGCGAATGAGTCCAGAGCAGGTCGCGGGTGATCGCCACGTCGGCGACGAACTCGATCTCGATGCTGCGGTTGCCGCCGATGATGTAGGTCTCGACGGCCACCCCCTGCAGCGCCTCGGTGATCTCGGCGATCTCCAGCGCCATGGCCCTGGCGTCTTCGTCGAGGTGATCACGTTCGAAGACCCTCTGGGCGAGGCGCGCCTCGGCCACGTCGAGCTGGATCCTGTTGTACTCCCGGTCATCGGCGATGCGGGCGATCTCGGCCTCTATCTCTGCGACGGTGGGGATGTCGCCGCGCAGCTCGTCGATGCCTGATGCCGACACCGCCAGCGAGGTCAGCATCGAGATCGCCGCGAGCGCGACGAGAACGCCTGCTGCGGCCGCGAAGCGGCGGGCTCGCGGGTGTCGATCTGGGATCAGTTCCGTCATGGGTCGACTGCTGGGCGACAGGGCCTCCCATGGGCAGGGGGCGGAGGCCTTGCGCTCAGGCCCGCGCACGATATCAGCCGCCAGTCCTGTGGAAAAGTCCGGACTTGCGCAGCGGCCGCGCCCTTGTCGCCGGCCGACCCGGCTCTCAGCGAGACGCCGACCGCTCAGGCACTCCGGTCGCCACCCCCGTGAGGACTGCGACGCCAAGCACGGCCGATCCGCTTGGGCGCGCCGCCCCCGACGACTGCCGCAGCCGCGCCCCTCCCCAGCCAGCCCGCCCGAGCCCCCAGGCCCAAGCACCCGGCCCCAAACCCCGGCCGACGCAGCCCCGCGGCGAGACCGCAGTCGCTCCAGCGGTAGATTCGCCGCCGTGAGCTCTGCGGCCACGGTCTACGACGCGGTGCTGCTCGTGTCCTTCGGCGGGCCCGAGGGCCCCGACGATGTGGCGGGGTTCCTGCGCCGGGTGACCGCCGGCCGCTCGATCCCCGAAGAACGCCTCGCCGAGGTGGGCGAGCACTACCTGGCCTTCGGCGGGGTCAGCCCGATCAACGAGCAGTGCCGCCGCATCCGGGCAGCGCTGGAGGGCGAGCTGGCCCGGCGCGGCCGGGCGCTGGGCGTGTACTGGGGCAACCGCAACTGGCATCCGCTGCTGGCCGACACGGTCCGCCAGATGGCCGACGACGGCGTGCGCCGGGCGCTTGCCGTGGTCACCTCGGCCTACAGCAGCTACTCGGGATGCCGCCAGTACCTCGACGACATCGCGGCCGCCCGCGCCGCCCTCGGCGAGCAGGCCCCGCAGATCGACAAGGTGCGCGCCTATTTCGATCACCCGGGCTTCGTGGAGCCCTGGGCCGATGCCGTCGCCGATGCCCGCTCGACGCTCGCGGCTTCCTCGCCTGCGCTGGTGTTCACGGCCCACTCGATCCCGGTCGCCATGGCCGAGGCCTGCGACTACGAGACCCAGCTTCGCGAGACGGCCCGGCTGATCGCCGAGCGCAGCAGCTCAGTCCAGGACGCATCCCAAGAATCACGGGGGGCCTCAGCGCCCTCGGACTCATCGGCGTCCGCGGCTTCCTGGAGCCTGGCCTGGCAGAGCCGCAGCGGCCCGCCGCAAGTCCCCTGGCTGGAGCCCGACATCAACGACGAGCTCGGGCGCCTCGCAGCCGCCGGCACACCGGCCGCGGTGATCGCCCCGATCGGCTTCGTCAGCGACCACATCGAGGTGCTCTGGGACCTCGACAACGAGGCCCGCCAGACCGCCGAGTCCCTCGGCATAGAGACGGCCCGTGCGGTCGCCCCGGGCACGGCGCCCGATCCCAGGTTCGTGGCCATGCTCGCCGATCTGATCGACGAGCGCCTCGACCCTGCGAAGCCCCGAGCCGCGCTCGGTGCGCTGGGGGTGCGACCGGACCGCTGCCCCGCCGACTGCTGCCCGCAAGCCTGACCGCAGCCGCCGGGACTGCCGACCCAAGCCGTGGGCCGGACACTGCACCGGCAGGGCCTTCGGTACCCGAGGCCGGCCCTCATCTGCCGCGCCTTGCGGGCATCGCAGCTCAGAGACCGAAACGGACGGTCCGAGAGCGAGACGGTGCAGGCCGCCGAGCGCCCAGAGCCTGCGGCGATGCGAGCCGTGGTCGGCTACCGTGCTGGCGTGGCCGTCATCGCGATCGTCAACCAGAAGGGCGGCGTCGGCAAGACCACCGTCGCCCTGGGGCTGGCAGCCACGGCATGGTCGCGCCACGTGGACTGCCTGGTCATCGACCTCGACCCGCAGGCCAACGCCACTACCGGCCTGGGCGTGTGGGACCCGCCGTTCAGCGTGGACCAGGCCCTCGTGGAGGAGCGGCCCGGCGCGATCAGGGGCCTGAGGGTCGCCTCGGGCTGGCCGAGCGAGGGCGGTCGCCCGCCTTCGGTGGTGCCGTCGTCGCCAGCGCTGGCGGCACGTGAGCCGCAGCTGCTGACCGACCCGATCGGCGCCAATCAGCGTCTCGCCGTCGCCCTTCAGGACGTGCATCACGACCTGGTGGTGATCGACTGCCCGCCGTCGCTGGGGCTCTTGACGGTGAACGCCCTGTTCGCCGCCGACCGTGCCCTGATCGTTACCGAGCCCGGTGCCTGGGCGTCGGACGGCGTGAGCCAGATCCTGCGCACCGTGGAGCGTGTGGGGCAGCGCCGCCACCGGCCTCTCGACGTGGCCGGCGTGGCCGTCAACCGGATGGGCCGCACCCGCGACGCCCGCTACTGGGACGAGCAGCTTCGTGCCGACCACGGAGGGATCGTGCTGCCGGCCGTTCGCCTGCGGGCGGCCGTGCCCGAGGCTTCGGCCTCGTCTGTGCCGATCCACTCGCTGGGCTCGCGGCCCGGTGCCCGCGAGGCTGCTGCCGAGTTCGACCTGCTCTTCGACCTGGTCGTGGTTGGGGCGCCCACCGTGGCCACGGAAGCGGCACAACCCACCGCACCTGTGGAAGCGGCACAGCCCGCGGAGGTGGCGCATGGCGTATGACCCTCAGGCCAGGCATCGCCGGCCCAAGCCCGCTGCCGACGATCCGGTGCCGGTCGACTCGCTGCTCGGCGACCCGCCGACGGCATCAGGTCCCGGAGGTCCCGGCGCGCCGGGCACGTCAGCTGGCCTTGCTGGCTCGGCCCGATCAGCGACCGCGGTCCCCGAAGCCGGCTCAGCGCCCGGCTCGGCGTCCGGCTCAGCGCCTGGGGCTCAGGGTCCTGGCGGCTTGCTCGAAGACGACCCCCCGCCGGAGCCGACGGTCACGCCTGCCCCCGCCGACCCGCGCTCGGACAGGCTGCTGATCAGCAGCGGCGTGATGGGCGCCATCGGCGCAGCGGTGGGCGCCTTGCTGCTGCACTGGCTGTGGAAGCACCGCCGCCGCGGCCCCAACCCCGACAACTCCCCCACCTGACCGCCTCGAACTTCCGCGTCGGACTCCCCCACCAAACCGCCGCCGGGGGCCTCAGGTGCCGGCGACCTCCCGTACAGCCTGCCGGTCAAGCCATTTCTGGCGATATTCCTCGTGCTCTTTACGCTCGTCGATCTTTGCCCGTCCCTCTGGGCATCGATCAGCGTAAGCACACCGGTCACACAGAGGGCCAGGGCGCGGCCTGAAGTCATCTGTGTCGCAGGCTCTCCTGATGTCATCCCAGGTCTTGGCCAGCCTCCCTTCCACACGAATAAGCTCCTCCACTGTCACCGGCATCTGGATCTTCTCCACGTTCTTGCCCTCAGCCCGGTCCAGATAGAGCAGACGGACAGAAATCGGCGGCTCACCAATGGCCTCCGCAACGGCTGCAGCTTGGAGGAACACCCGATCAAGCTCTTGCCTTCCAAATCCCGACTGAGGCGGTTTGCCCGAGGTGTAGTCGGTGACGATCACACCGTCAGTGGTCTGATCGAGGCGATCAACGATGCACCCGAACGGAACACCGCGAAGCTCGGCCTCATATTTCTGCTCGGTGGCCTTCACCACCACCTCGCTGGGGTCCTCCAGCTTCCACAGCCCTTCGACGGCCTGCCAAGCAGTCCAACGGAAGGCACGGCTCTGCTCTTCGTTCAGATCAAGGGCCTCGTAGGCAGGGTGTTGCTCAACTTCCCTGTCGAAGACCTCGCGGGCAATATCCTTGGCACTCTCTATGTTGCGCTCGGGCGGCGATTTCTCCATGAGCATCTGTAGAACTCGATGGACGAAGTTCCCGATCATCTCCGCTTCGCCGGGAGGATCGGGGATTTCATCGATGAACCTGAATCGCCACCGCCGAGGGCACTGCCGAAAGGTATTTGCACCGAGAGGCGACAGGTACGGCGGCAAAGCCACCGTCTCAACGGACGGCTCAGATACGATTGCCTGGGCCGGATGTTCGATCGTGCTGGCAACGGTTGAGGGCTCGGGACACACGATGCCGAACTCCTCTTCTACCACCTGCCGCATGAGTGCCAAACGCAGTTCCTTGATGAGTCGACGGTTCTCGGTGTCGCCGAACTTGTCGAGAATCTGTTCCATCTGATCCAGGCCCCGAAGCACGTCATCGCTGCTGAATGATCCATGATGCGCCCAAGTGTTGCGAATGTCCGCCAACATAAAGACTAGTGATCGCATATCTTGATCAAAGTTGTGGTCGAACACATCCTTCCATGTGGCCTTGATCCCACTGAACAAGAATGCGATGTCGTCTGCCCTGGGCCTTGGCTGTCGCTTCCACAGTCGACTGTTCACGTGGCTCAGCCAGTCGTCACCGAAGAATTCCTCCCAGATCTCCTCCAACTTCGGGCGCAGGCCATCGCGAAGCAGAAGCAGCGCTTGACCCACTCGGTCGTGGTTCGTGATCGTCAAGGCAGTAACTCCTCGCTCGCGGCAGCACCATCTCTTGCGCAGGGGGGTGACACTCCAAAGCTCATGGCGCTGAGTGAGGAGTGGTCGGGGCGATCGCTGCGGCGTGGCGTTCGAACTGCTCGTCGCGCCGCGCCGACCGCTCGGCGCGCTTGGCGATCTCGGCCTGGCCCTCGGGGCAGCGATCGGCGTAGGCGCACCAGGCGCACAGCGGACCCACCCGCGGCTCGAAGTCGTCCGCAGCGCAGGCCACGCCGATGGCATGCCAGGTGTCGGCCAGCTTCGCCACCACGCCGTCGATGTTCTCGGGTTTCACGTCGATGCCTACCTTGTCGCGGCCGCGGCGCCCGATGTAGTACAGGCGGGCGTGCACCGGCATCTCGCCGGTGGTCTCAGCCACGGCCGCGGCATACAGCAGTACCTGGTCGAGCCTTTCTCGGCCGTAGCCCCGGCCGGGCGGCTTGCCCGACTTGTAGTCGGTGACGACCAGGCCGTCGGCGCTCTGCTCCAATCGATCCACGATCCCCCGGAACGGCACGCCGCCCAGCTCGGCCTCCACGTCCAGCTCGGTGGCCGCTACCACGACCTCGCTGGGGTCCTCCAGCTTCCACAGCCCTTCGATGGCCTGCCAAGCCGTCCAGCGGAAGGCACGGCTGCCCTTGTCGTCGAGACCGAGGGCCTCGAAGTGGGGATCAGCCTCCACGTCGGGCCACTCCTGGCGGGCTATCGCCTTGGCGCTGTCGTGCGTGCGCTCGCTTGGCGGGCGCTGCATCAGCAACTCGAGCACCCGGTGGGCGAAGCTCCCGACCAGCGCATCCTCGCCGGGAGGGTCAGGCAAGCCGTCGATGTAGCGGAACCGCCAGCGCCGGGGGCACTGCTGGTAGGTGCCCGCACCCGAAGGCGACAGCCGCGGCGGCGGGGTTCGCTCGGCCGGCGGCACCAGCTCGGCCAGCTGCGTCTGACCCGCCGGCTCAGGCTCAGCCGACGGTGAAAGGCGTGGCGGCGCCGTCTCAGGCTCGGCGGACGACAGCACAGGCTCGGACTCGGCCAAGGGCGCAGGCTCGGATTCGGCCAGCGGCGCAGGCTCGTCAGGCTCAGCGGGCGAAGGCGGCACGGGCTCAGACTCGACGGGCGGCAGCGGCTCGGACTCGGTCAAGGGCGCAGGCTCGGCGGACGGCAGCGGCTCGGACTCGGCCAAGGGCCCAGGCTCAGACTCGACGGGCGGCAGCGGCTCGGACTCGGCCAAGGGCGCAGGCTCGGACTCGGCCAAGGGCGCAGGCTCGTCAGGCTCAGCGGGCGAAGGCGGCACGGGCTCAGACTCGACGGGCGCAGGCTCGGACTCGGCCAAGGGCGCAGGCTCGTCAGGCTCAGCGGGCGAAGGCGCTGGGGTCTCGGGCGCGTCGGCCGCGTCTGGCGCGTCCAGCCGAAGTTGCATGCCGATAGTTCTAGCGCAGGCCTGTGACACTCACCCGGCACCCGTCACCGGCGGCACCCGTCGCCCGCGGCTCTCGCATCACGAGGGGAACTCGCATCACCGGCGGCTCCGGTGTCGGCCAACCCCCGCCGAGCGGCGGCCCGCTTCGAGGCCTGTCGCAGCGCCGCACTACCTTGGCGTCCATGAAGACACGAGCCGCTGTTGCCTACGCCGTCGACGAGCCCTGGGTGATCGACGAATTCGAGATCGACGACCCCGGCCCCGAGCAGGTGCTGCTCAGGATGGCCTACGCCGGGCTCTGTCACTCCGACGAGCACATCCGCATGGGCGACTTCTCAGAGGCCGCCCTGCCCATGGTGTGCGGGCACGAGGGCTCGGCGGTGGTGGAGGCGCTCGGGCCGGGGGTGCGAGGCCTGGAGGTGGGCGACCACGTGGCGGCGTCGTTCATCCCGAGCTGCGGACGCTGCCCGGCCTGCGCCGAGGGCATGCAGTACCTCTGCGACAACGGGGCGGAGATCATGGCCGGCAAGTCGGTGTTCAACGGCCCCAGAGGCCCGGTGCGGGCGATGAGCGGCATCGGCACCTTCTCCGAGCACGCCGTGGTGCACGAGAACTCGCTGGTGAAGGTGGGCGACTGGTACCCGCTCGAAGCGGTCGCCTTGTGCTCGTGCGGGGTGGCGACCGGCTGGGGCTCGGCGGTCAACGTGGCCGGGGTGCGTGCCGGCGACACCGTGGTGGTGATCGGCACCGGCGGCATCGGCATCAACGCCGTGCAGGGCGCCGCCATGGCGGGCGCGGCCAACGTGATCGCCGTGGACCCCGTGGAGATGAAGCGCGAGTTCGCCCAGACCGTGGGCGCGACCCACGCCGCGGCGTCGGTGGAGGAAGCCGCGCCGCTGGTCGAGGAGCTGTCGTGGGGGCGCGGCGCCAACCACGTGATCCTCACCGTGGGCGACGCCACCTCGGACATGTTCGCCCCGGCCATGGGGCTGGTCGGCAAGGCGGGCAGCCTCACCCTCACCAGCCTCAGCAACATCGCCCAGAACGAGATCACCCTCAACACGGTCGACTTCGCCATGACCGGCAAGCACCTGCACGGCTCCATCTACGGCTACTGCAACCCGCGCAAGGACATCCCGCAGCTCCTGCGGCTGTATGACCAGGGCAAGCTGAAGCTCGACGAGCTGGTCACCCGCCGCTACCGCCTCGACGACATCAACGAGGGCTACCGGGCGATGCACGCCGGCGAGAACATCCGGGCCGTGATCGACTACTCGCTGTGACCCTTTCCTGTTCCCTGCCCTGCCGTCCTTGTCTCTCGGGCCTGTCGTCTAGAGCCTGATTCACCTGGCCCTGGAACTGAGCTCTCGGGTGCTGGGCTCCCGCACCGCCGACAGCGGCCGACTTCGTGGGAGCAGGAGCAGGTTCTCCGGGACGGCGGGCAGGACCGGGCACAACGGGGCAGGACTCAGGGCGCTGCACATCAGCGGACAGCCACGGGGACGGCCTAGGATTGAGGGCATGGGAAAGTTCCGAAACACGCTCGATCTCGCCAAGAAGTCGTGGCACGTGCTCCAAAAGGACCGGGAGCTGGTGCTCCTGCCGGTCATCTCGGTGGTGATCTCGATCGTGGTGATCGCGGTGTTCGGGCTGGCGGCCTGGGCCACGCTGGAGACCACCAACACCGCTGCGGGCTCTGAGACCACGGCCAGCCCCGCCACCTACGTCCTGGGCCTCGTCGGGTTCTTCGGGGTCACGATCGTCGGCGTGTTCTTCACCGGCGCGCTCGTGGCCGGGGCGCATGAGCGCATGACCGGAGGCGACCCCACGGTCAGCAGCTCGATCTCGCGTGCCTTCGCCCGCCTGCCCGGCCTGGTGCCCTGGGCGCTGATCACAGGCACCGTGGGCCTGATCTTCCGACTCATCGAGAGCGCCCTGCGCGAACGCGGCGGCATCGCCGGCCTGATCGGGCGGATCCTGCTCTCGGGCCTGCAGATGGCCTGGGGCGTGGCCTCGTTCCTGACCATCCCGGCCATCGTCATCGACGAGGCAGGCCCGATCGAGGGCTTCAAGCGCTCGGTGAGCATGCTGCGCACGACCTGGGGCGAGAACCTCATCGCCCAGGCGGGCTTCGGCATCCTCGGCTTCGTGCTGGCGCTGGTCGGCGGCATCCCGCTGCTGGTCATCGGCGCCGCCGTGGGGCTCGAGTTCGTGGGCATAGGCCTCGCCGTGCTTTGGATCGGGGCGGTCATGCTGGTGATGACCACGCTCAGCGCCATCTTCCAGACCGCGCTGTACATGTACGCCTCCCGAGGCGTCGCCCCGACGGGCTTCGAGGGCAGCGACCTCGCAGGCGCCATCGCCACCCGCTGAGCCAATCGGCCCGCGGCGGTTCTGCTCGGCGGCTCGCTCAGGCTGACGGCTCCGCGGCCGGGCCCAAGGCGTCGACGTCGGTCTCGTCGGCGATGTCGCCCACCAGGGCCTCGAGCACGTCTTCGAGGGTGACCATGCCGACCAGGCGGCCCTCCGGCGTGCGCACCAGCGCCAGGTGACGACGCAGCCGGCGCATCGCCCGCATCAGGTCGCGCAGCGAGCGGTCCGGCGTCACCACCATCATGCGGCGCATCATCTCCAGCGGCACCGGGTCGCGGCGCTCCTCCGCGCCGAAGCGCAGCAGATCCTTGGAGTGAACGAAGCCCACCACGTCGTCGGCCCCGGCGCCGGTCAGCGGGATCCGGGAATGGCCCGAGGTGGCCACCAGCCGTTCGATGCTGCCCACCGCCGTCGACCGCGGGCACGACACCATCTGCGCCCGCGGCACCATGATCGACCCGACGGTGCGCGCCCTGAATCCCAGGGCGCCGGCCAGCAGGCCGTGCTCGGTGTCCTCCAGCTTGCCCTCGGCGGCGGCGCCTTTGATCAGGGTGCGGAACTCGTTGACCGTCAGCGCGGTGTTGAGCTCGTCCGCCGGCTCGCAGCCGAAGAGCCGCACGATGCCGTTGCTGACCCAGGTGAGCGACCACACGACCGGGCGGAACAGCGACACGTAGACACCGTGGATCGGGGCCAGCAGGCGAGCCGAGCGCTCGGGGGCGGTGATGGCGATGTTCTTGGGCACCATCTCGCCGAGCACCATGTGCAACAGCACCACGATCGACAGGGCGATCACCAGGGCGATGGTGTGCACCACGCCCGAGGGCAGGTCCACGAAGCTCTCGATGGCGGGCTCCAGCAGGGCGGCCACGGCGGGCTCGGCCACGTAGCCGAGGCCCAACGACGCCATGGTGATGCCGAGCTGCGCTCCGGCGAGCTGCGGCTGCAGGTCGCGCACCGCCTCCAGGGCGACCACGGCGCGCTGGTCGTCGCCGTCGGCCACGAGCGGCTCCAGGCGGCTGGCTCGGCTGGCCAGCAGGGCGAACTCGACGGCCACGAAGAAGGCGTTGGCCAACAGCAACAGCACCGCGGCGAACAGGAACCAGCCGGTCACGCCGGGCCGCCTTCGCTCGGCGGCACGGACCCGGCCGGCCGCGATGGCACGACCCCGGCCGGCGGCACGGCCCCGGCCGGCGGCGTCGGCACGGCCCCGCCGGGCAGCACGGCATCGTCGGGCGGGGCGACCAGGCGCACCGAGGCGATGCGCAGCCGGTCCATGGCCACCACCTCCAGCCGCCAGCCGGCGACCGAGCACATCTCGCCGGGGCCGGGGATGTGGCCGAGGCAGTCCAGCACCAGCCCGGCCAGGGTCTCGTACTCGCCGGAGGGCATCTCGAAGCCGGTCAGAGCCTGCACCTCGTCGGGGTGAAGCGACGCCGAGATCACCGTCGATCCCTGGGCCTCCACGGTGGTGAGCTGCGCCGGCGGCTCGTCGTGCTCGTCGTCGATCTCGCCGACGATCTCCTCGAGGATGTCCTCGAGTGTGATGATCCCCGCGGTCCCGCCGTGCTCGTCTATGACCACCGCCAGCTGGGTGCCGCCCTGGCGCAGGTCGACCAGCAGCTCGTCGAGGTCGCGGGACTCGGGCACCGCCGGCACCGGCGCCATGAGCTCGGACACCACGGCCGTGGCGCGGGCCTCCGGCGCCACCTGGTGCACGGCCTTGACGTGAACGATGCCGACCACGTCGTCGAGGTCGCCGCCGATCACCGGGAACCGGGAGTGCCCGGACTGCACGGCCACCTCCACGAGGCGGTCCACCGCAGCGTCAGCGGCGATGGCCACGACCTCCACGCGGGGCACCATGGCGTCGTCGGCGGACTTGTCGGCCAGGCGGATCGAGCGGGTGAGCAGCTCCACCTCGCCCGCATCGAGGGTGCCCTCCTCCCCCGAGGAGCGGATGATGTGCTCCAGCTCGCGGCGGTCGGGGCTCGACTCGAGCTCCTCGCGGGGCTCGACGCCGAGCAGCCGGGTGAGCCTGGCGGCCAGGCTGTCGAGCAGGGCGACCACCGGGCGGGCCGCCACGCCGTAGACGGCGGTCGCCCGGGCCAGCAGCAGCGAGGTGCGCAGCGGGCGGGTGGTGGCCACGGCCTTGGGCACCAGCTCGCCGAACACCATCTGGGTGACGGTGGCGATGGCCAGCGCCAGGCCGACGGACCACACCGCCCCGAGATCGCCGAACAGCGGCCTCAGCAGCTCGGCCAGGACCGGCTCGGCGAGGAACCCGAGCAGCAGCGAGGTGGCGGTGATGCCGAGCTGCGCGCCCGAGAGGTGATACGAGAGCCGCTGCAGCAGCCGGCGCACCAGCCTGGCGCGGCGGCTGCCCTGCTCGGCCCGCTCGTCGATGCGCGCCCGGTCCACCGCCACGAGCGCGAACTCGGCGGCCACGAAGCCTGCGTTGGCGGCCACCAGCGCAACCGCGGCAGCTAGCCGTAGGGCAGTGTCGATTCCGGCGCCTCCATCGGATCCGGCCGCTGTGGTTTCGGGCCGTTCAAGCAGCACCATACGGTAATGCCGGTGCCCAGAGTAGCTCTTTCCGACGACGGCCAAGCCGACGGCCGGATGCCTCAGGGCGACAGCGCGCCCGGCCACGACGTTGCGCAGACCGGCGACGCTGGCCAGACAGCCGGCGACGCCGCCCGCCGCGGGGCTGTCGGGACCGGCACAGGCCAAGCGGCAGGCAAGACCGCAGCAGGCGACCAGCGGCGCTATCCCCCGCCCGCCGCGGGCATCGAGGCGGACCGCTCGCTCTATTGGGTGCGCCGCCTGGCGCCGGTGGTGCTGGCCCGCAAGTGGGCCTTCGCGGCCTCTATCGCAGCGGGCCTGGTGGCCATGACCGCCATGGTGCTGGTGCCGCCGGTGGTCGGCCAGGCGATCGACGCCGTGGAGCGCCAAGAGGCCGTCGGCGGCTACGTGATCGCCCTGGCGGTGCTCGGCGCGGTGCGCTTCGTGTTCGGGTTCGCCTACCGCTTCGGGTTGTTCCGGGCCGCCCACCGCATCGAGAACGACCTGCGCAACCTCATGTACGAGCGGCTCACGGAGCTGTCGTTCGACTACTGGGACCGCACCCAGTCGGGCCAGATCATCAGCCGGGCCAACACCGACATCCGCTCGATACAGCTGCTCTTCGCCTTCGGGCCGCTGGTGGCCATGCAGGTGGTGCTGCTGGGCATCGCCCTGGTGGTGATGGTGCTGATCGACATCGGCCTCACGGTCGTGGCGCTGGCGCCGCTGCCGCTGGTCTTCTTCGTCGGCCTGCGCCTGCGCAACCGCATTTTCCCGCTCACCTGGGTGATGACCGCCCGCCAGGCCGAGATCGCCACCATCGTCGACGAGAACATCGGCGGCATCCGGGTGGTGAAGGCGTTCGCCCAGGAGCGCCGCCAGATCCAGGAGCTGGCCGTGGCCGCCCGCCGGGTGCGCTGGACCGGCGAAGAGGTGGCCGACACCAGGGCACGCCACGCGCCGCTGATGGAGTCGCTGCCCCGCCTGGGCCTGGCCCTGGTGCTGCTCTACGGCGGCATCCGGGCCATATCGGGCGGCGTCGAGATCGGCCATCTGGTCGCCTTCAGCACCTATGTGGTGATGCTGGCGACGCCGTTTCGGATGCTGGGCTTCATCCTGTTGCAGTGGGAGCGGGCCGGGGCGGCGGCTCTGCGGGTGTTCGAGGTGCTCGACGAATCGCCCTCCATCGTCGATCCCGACGATCCGGTGGACCTCGCCGAGGTGACCGGGCGGGTCGAGTTCGACAACGTGAGCTTCGCCTATCCCGCCGCCCCGGGACCCGCCGAAGCCGACCATCCCAGCGGCGCTGACCCGACTGCTGACAGCGACATCGACCCGGCTGCGCTCAGCCTCTCCGAAGCCGGCCACGCTGATGCGGGCCATGCAGTCCGCGATGGCAGCCGCCAGGACGGTCCTGGCCCCCACGATTCCGGGCAGCCCGGCCATGGCGACGCAGCCTCCGACGCCGAGGCCGGGAGGCCGGTGCTCGACGGGCTGTCGTTTGTGGTCGAGGCCGGCGAGACCCTGGCCATCGTGGGCGCGACCGGCAGCGGCAAGTCCACCATCGCCCGGCTGCTGCCGCGCTTTTACGACGTGGACGGCGGCGCGGTGCGCATCGACGGCCACGACGTGCGCACGCTGCGCCTGAGCTGCCTGCGCACAGCCGTGGCCACGGCCACCGACGACCCGTTCCTGTTCGCCGCCTCGGTGTACGACAACACTGCCTTCGCCAAGCCGCAGACGCCCCCCGACGTGCTGGACCGCCTGGTGTCGGAGGCCATCGACGATGCCGCGGCCGCGGAGTTCGTGGACGGCCTGCCGGCCGGAGAGCAGACGGTGCTCGGTGAGCGGGGGCTCACCCTCTCAGGTGGCCAGCGCCAGCGGCTGGCCCTGGCACGGATACTGCTGGCCGATCCCGCGGTGCTGATCCTCGACGACGCCACCAGCGCCATCGACACGGTCGTCGAGGAGCGCATCCATGCGGCCCTGCAGCGCCGGCGCAGGTCGCACACCACCATCCTGATCGCCCATCGGCTGTCCACCATCGCCTTGGCGGACCGGGTGGTGTTCATCGACAACGGGCGTGTCGCAGCCTCAGGCAGCCATCTGGAGCTGCTGGAGAGCGAGCCCCGCTACGCGGCGATACTGGCCGACCCCGACACCCCCGCTGACCTAGCCGACCCCGACACCGGCCCCGACGCCCGCACCGTCGACCCGGCAGATCCGGCTGACCTGCCCGCCCCGGCAGATCCGGCTGCATTGCCCGATCCGACCGCGGCGCAACCGCGCCCGGCGCAACCGGATCAGGCGGCGCACTGATGTTCTCGATGGGCCACGGTCCGGCAGGCACCCACGGCGCAAGCGCCGTGAAGTCCAACGAGGCCGCCGGGCTGCCCCATGCCGAGGTGCCGGGCCAGCTTCGCGAGATGGTCGAGCGGGTGCTGGCGGACGAGCCAACCCACGTCGTCGACGAGGTGCGCTGGACGCCGAGCGACTGGGACCGCAGGCCCTTCACGCTGCGCCGCTTCCTGTACCCGCACCGCTGGCGGCTCACGGGCGCGGTCGCCCTGGTGGCCGTGGAGACGGTCGCCATCCAGATCGGCCCGGTGCTCACCCAGATCGGCATCGACGACGGCGTGCGCGCCGGCAGCCGCACGGTGCTGGCCGTCGCCGCGATCGCCTACCTGCTGGCCGTGGCCGTGGCCGCCTACCTGGGCAAGCTGCGGGTCTCCTACACCGGCCATCTCGGCGAGCAGCTCAACGAGACGCTGCGCATCCGGGTGTTCTCGCACATGCAGCGCCAGGGCGTCGGCTTCTTCACCTCGGAGCGCGCCGGGGTGCTGATGACCCGCATGACCTCTGACATCGAGGCCCTGGCGGTGCTGTTCCAAGAGGGCATCGTCAACCTGCTGGTGCAGGCATTCACGCTGGTGATGATCACGGCTGCGCTGTATGTGTACGACCCGCTGCTGGCGACGGTCACGCTGCTGGTGGCGCTGCCGCCGACGCTGGCTCTGTCGCTGTGGTTCCGGCGCGAGTCCGCCTCGGGATATCTGCGGGTGCGCGACCGGATCGCGGCGCTGCTGGCAGACCTGCAGGAGTCCCTGGCGGGGGCCAGGGTGATCGCCGCTCACAACCGCCGCGGCGAGAACGTGCGCCGCCATCGCCGGGTGGTCGGGCGCCACCGCGACGCCAACATCGCGACCTCGCGGGTCAACTCGGTGTACGCCCCTGGTGCGGAGACCATCGGCATCCTCACCCAGGCGGTGCTGCTGGCCGTGGGCGGGGCGATGGTCGTCAACGGGCGGATCAGCGTCGGCGAGATGGCCGCCTTCCTGCTGTTCTCGACCTCGTTCTTCGCGCCGGTGCAGACCCTGGTGCAGCTCTACAACTCCTACCAGCAGGGCGGCGCGGCCATCGTCAAGCTGCGCGAGCTGCTCGCCGCTGAACCAGAGGTGCCCGAGGCGCCCGACGCCGCCGAGCTGCCCGCGATCCACGGCGAGATCGAGCTGCGCGGCGTGGGCTTCGGCTACGAGCCCCACCGGCCGGTGCTGCACGACATCGACCTGCGGATCGCGGCCGGCGAGACCGTGGCCTTCGTCGGCGAGACCGGCTCGGGCAAGTCGACCATCGCCAAGCTGATCTGCCGCTTCCATGACCCCGACGAGGGCTCGATCAGCATCGACGGCTGGGATCTGCGCCAGGTCACGCTGCACTCGCTGCGCTCGCAGCTCGGCGTGGTGCCACAGGAGCCGTTCCTGTTCGCCGGGCGGGTGCGCGACAACGTCGGCTTCGCCCGGCCCGATGCCGACGACGCCGATCTGGAGGCGGCACTGGAGGCGGTGGGGATCGCTGACTTGGTGCAGCGGCTCGGCGGGCTCGACGCGCCGGTTCACGAGCGGGGCTCGGGGCTGTCCGCCGGGGAGCGCCAGCTGCTGGCGTTGGCCCGCGCTTTCGTGGCCCGGCCCAGGGTGCTGATACTGGACGAGGCCACGTCCAACCTCGATCTCAACTCCGAGACCAGGGTGGAGCGGGCGCTGGACGTGGTGCTGGAGGGCCGCACCGCTGTGATCATCGCCCACCGCCTGGCCACGGCGCGCCGGGCCGACCGGATCGCCGTGATCGACGACGGGCGCATCGTGGAGCTGGGCAGCCACGACGAGCTGATCGCCCTCGGACAATCGCAAGACGCGGCGGGGCGGCTCGGAGGCCCCGCGGTGAACGGCGACAGCCCCGGCCGGGCCGGCGGCCGCTACGCAGCCATGTACGAGTCCTGGGTGGCTCACGGAGGTGCCCCGTGAGCGCCCCGTGAGAACCGTGAGCGCCCTGTGAGAGACGCGCCGGTGCTGGCGTTTCGCGGGGCATCGCGGGTGATCGGCGAGCGCACCGTGGTGCAGTCGGTCGACTGGAGCGTGCATGCCGGCCAGCACTGGGCGCTGCTCGGCCCCAACGGCTGCGGCAAGACGACGCTGATCCGCATGGCCTCGATGTGGCTGCACCCCACATCCGGCACCGTGGAGGTTCTCGGCGAGACCCTGGGCTCAACCGACGTGCGCCGTCATCGCAGCCGGGTCGGGCTGACCAGCGCGGCCACCGCCGACATGCTGAGACCCGGCCTGGAGGTGATCGACGTGGTGAAGACCGCCCGCAACGCCGCCCTGGAGTCGTGGTGGCACGCCTACTCCGCCGACGACGACCGAGCGGCCTGTGATCTGCTGGAGCGGGTCGGCATGGCCGGCTTCGCCCGCCGGCGCTTCGGCACGCTGTCGTCCGGCGAGCGCCAGCGGGTGCTGCTGGCCCGTGCGCTGTGGGGCGAGCCGGGCCTGATCCTGCTGGATGAGCCCAACGCCGGGCTCGACCTCGCCGGGCGGGAGTCGCTGCTGGCCGTGCTCGAGAATCTCGCCGGCGACCCTGCCACTGCGCCGATGGTGCTGGTCACCCATCACGTGGAGGAGATACCTGCCGGGTTCGGGCATCTGCTGTTGATGCGCGACGGGCGGGTGGTCGCGCAAGGCCCGATAGGCGCGACCCTCACCGAGGCCGCTCTCGCCGAGGTCTTCGGGATCGACGTCAGGCTCGAGAACCGCCACGGTCGCTGGCAGGCCTCGGCGCGCTGAGCGCCAGCAGCACACCGGCCGTCAGCTCCACGCTCGGCTCGGCTGTCGTCGCCTGGTTGGCGATGCCCCTGGCCTCATGGGGCGCCAGGTCGCCGTCGGCCAGCTCGAAGCGCAGGCCCTGGGTGGTGATCCCCGACGCCGGACCGCCCAGGGCGACCAGCGCGCAGTGGTCGCCTGCGGCCAGCGGCAGCCGGCGCGGGCGCTGCGGACGGATCACCCAGGCGCGGTTGTCGCCGATGCCGGCGTCGACGACGACCTCGGCCAGCACAGGCGAGCCGAGCACGGCCACGTTGGCCAGCGCATGGTCCAATCGGCCGCCCTCGGCGAGCGCCGCATGCACCCGTCGGGCTCGCTCGGCGGCGATCGCCAGGGCCAGCTCCAGGTCGCTGTGGTCCTTGGCTGCCCGATGGCGGCGGATCTCCGCCCCGGCTTTGCGCGCCTGCTCCAGCGCCTCGGGGTCCACGGAGTCCATGTCGCCGACCACCACGTCGGCGCGCAAGCCGTGCGCGGCCAGGTTCGCCAGCCCGCCGTCGGCGGCGATCACCACCTCGGCGTCGGCGGCAACCGAAGCGGGGATGACGACTTCACCCGCGGCGACCACGAGGGCCAGATCGCAGCGCATCGGGCCAACAGTAGAGGCCTCGGCCAGCAGAGGCCCAGCAGAACAGCCGAGCCACACCCAGCCTGAACGCACGGCCTGGGCAGTCATGCCTTTGGTGCAGCCGGCCGCCGGCCGCGGCACGGCAGCGCCGGCTAGCCCAGCAGCAACAGCAGCCCGACCACCGTGTAGAGGACCATCACCGCCAGGATCGGGTACTGCGAGCGGACCGCCACGGGGCGCTCGAAGCGGCCGATGGCCACGTCGTGCGCCGCGGCGACGGCCATCACGTGGCCCAAGGCGATGGCGCAGGTCTGCACCCAGGCGACCGCGGCGGGGCTGACCAGGGTCCAGTCGATCGCCCAGTCCTTGGTGCCGAAGAGGTCCCAGCCGCGCCCGAACGGGTCGCTGACGGCGATGAACATCGCTTGGCCCTCCAGCACCAGCAGGCTGAAGTAGTGGGCGATCCCGTAGGCCGCCGCGATCGGGACCAGGCTCGGCCCGAACTCCGCGCCGAACGACGAGGGCCGCTCGCCGGTGATGCTGCCGGTCACAGATATCGCCAGCGCATAGGCGAGCGCCACCAGGCCCACGATCAGGCCGAGGCCGACGGTCTGGGCGACGCTGCGCCCCCAGCCGACGCCGGACCCTGCCAGGTCGACCCAGATGCGGCTGCGGGTGAAGCCGTCGAAGGTGGTAGCGCCGAGCACGACCAGCACGAACGGCACGGTGGCGGCGGTCTTGGGCATAGCGGCCAGGCCGGCCAGCGGCGCCCGCACCCGCAGGCGGCCCTCGGAGACGAACAGCGGGGCGATGTGGGCGAAGCGGTTGAAGAGCACCGCGAAGCCGTCCGCGCTGCGCACGAATCCCCGGCCTCGCAGCGCCGCGCCGCCGAGCATGGCGGCGCTGTATCCGCTGACGAACACGGCGATCGAGCGCGGGCTGTCGGGGCTGTGGTAGGCCAGCTCGTACCACAGGTAGGCGCCGATCGCCGCGGTAGCGGGCCACAGCGAGGTCCGGCCGTGCTCGACCGGCGACATGGGCGTGCCCGTGAGGCGTGCCTTGGCCCAGGCGGCGGCGTCGGCGATGGCCGCATACGGGTTGAACAGCGCCCACACGTCGCCCAGCAGCAGCGACGCGGCTTGCAGGCCGACCCAGAACCAGATCAGAAAGGCGTCCTCGGCGATGTTGACGGTAGGGCTGGGGTTGCCCCACCAGGCGGCGTACACCAGCACGCCGAGCCCGAGCACCCCGGCGGTTCGGGTGAGCATCCGCAGCGCGGCGAAGGCCGCAGTCCGGCAGTCGAGCAGCGAGCGGCCCCGCGCCGCGGCGGCGAGGCGCGGCTCGGACCAGAAGATGCCCAGGGCTACGAACGACGCCAGCACCGCGAAGGCCGCCGCCCAGGCGAGCTGCCAGGCGGGCAGCGGCAGGTCGGTGCGCCCGCCCACGCCGTGCGCCGCCGCCGGCGGTGCCGTCAGAGCCAGGGCCACGGTCGCTGCCGCCGGCGCCGCGACTGCGGCGACCTTGAGCGGGCCGACGCGCCGAGACCGCCCGGATCGCGGAGCAGCAGGCCGCAGCTGATGCCTCCTCGACAGTGCGAGCAACAAACTCAGGCTGCGACGACGGCGGCCGCGGCGGGTCACGACACCGTCAGCTCGGCGATCAGCCGGCCCGTGGCCTCGAGCTCGATCTCGAAGCGGCCGGGGATCAGAGCGTCGAAGGTCAGCGTGCCCTCGCCGTCGGTCAGGTCCACGAAGAGGTCGTAGCCGTGGACGTGGACCTGGTCGTCGCTGTCGCCGCTGACCTCGACGGTGACGCTGTCGCCCAGCGAGACCGCCTCTCGCTGCACTCCGGAGACCGGCTCGCCGCCGACGATCTCGAACACCAGGACGGCATCGCCCGAGGCGGCCTCGCCGTCCGCCGGCACCGAGTCGCTGCCGCAGCCTGCAATCACGGCCGCCGCGACCGCCGCTGCGAACAGCACGGCCCGCAGGCGCACCCGGCGGCACCAGGTCACGGCGAGGTCATCGCGGAGTCGATCCCGGGATCATGGCACAGCCGTGCGTGCCCGCATCCGCAGCAAGCCTTGCGCGCCCGGCGAGGTCATCGCGGAGTCGATCCCGGGATCATGGCACAGCCGTGGCAGGGCTATGGCGAGGCCGCGACCTCAGGAGTCGACCGTGATCGATGTGGTCGCCTCCACCGGCATGCCGTTTACGACGTAGGGCCGATGGTCGTTGGTGAAGGCCCCGACGGTGATCTCCACCACGCCTTCGGGCAGCACCGGAAGATGGGCGTCGGGGCCGTACAGGCGGGCGATCTTCTGGCCGTTGGCGTAGAGATGCAGATGGCCGCTGCCGGGCACATGGGCGTCGCCCGCCGAGCGGCCGTCGAGCACGAGCCCCTCGACGAAGACCGTCACGTTGAAGCCCGAGTCGGCATCCTCGCGCACGCTGATGTCCAGCGTCGGGGTCCGGCCGGCGACCTCCACCGGCTCGGGCTCGTCGTGGCTGTGGCCTGCATGGGAGTGCTCGGGCACGACGAACGGAACCGATGCCGTCAGCGGCTCGCCGTCGATCGTGTATGGCCGGCCGTCGTTGCGCAGCAGCTCGACGGTGAACTCCACGTCGCCCGCAGCGACGCCGGGCACGTGGATCCAGTCGTTGTAGAAGCGCATGCTGACAGCGCCGTCGACCAACAGCCGGAAGTGGCCTTGGCCGGGCATATGCATTGGCTGCATTGGGGCGAGCGAGGCCCGGTCCGGGCGTACCTCGAAGCCCTCGGCGGTGACCCCGATGTTCACGCCGTCCTCGGAGTCGGCGCGCACTTCGATCCCGACGGCGGGCAGGTCACCGCCGTCCCACTCAGTTCTGGTGACGCCGTCGCCGCAGCTCGCCAGCACCGCGGCGAAGGCGACGAGCACCACGCCCAAGCCGACCAGCCGCGCCCGCAGCGCACGCGTCGCGCCGCTCGACAGCGCACGCGGCACGACCGGCAGGTCCGGCCGCTCGTGAAGCTCAGCCTGGGGGCGGGCCATCTGTGCTCAGATCAGCCCAGGGCTGCTGCAAGCGCCTCGTTGGACGGCGCGAAGTAGTACGAGCCCGAGGCCGGCGTGGAGTAGTCGGTGATGGCGTCGGTCTCCTGGCCGTTGATGCCGTACATGGCCTCCATGCGCTCGCGCATCGGGGCCTGGGTCTTGCAGAAGCCCATGAAGTACAGGCCCACGGTGCCGTCGTGGAAGGCATACGGCGTTGAGCGGCGCACCATCTCGCCGCGCTTGGGCGTGGACTCGTCGGCGGTGGCGCCCTCGCGGAGCTCCACGTGCGAGAGGTGCGAGCGGGGCACCTGCTCGGCGAGCTTCTCGGAGTCGGCCTTGGTGCGGCCGAAGGTGTTCTCCTCCTCCTGGAGGCTCAGCGTCGCCCAGTAGTCCATGTCGTGCACCCAGCGCTGGGCGATGCAGTACGAGCCGCCCTCGCCGGGCTGCCCGTCGTCGACGATGCCGCGGTCCTGCTGGTCCTCGGGCTCGGG
Organism: Acidimicrobiales bacterium; assembly: GCA_965214285.1. Lineage (GTDB taxonomy): Bacteria > Actinomycetota > Acidimicrobiia > Acidimicrobiales > Aldehydirespiratoraceae. The sequence goes on along the minus strand of OZ243946.1, from coordinate 1,419,020 downwards.
GTTGCCGGTGCCGTCGATGTGGCCGGTGAGATCGAGGCTGTTCTTGTAGATGAAGGTCGGGGTCTCGCGGGCCACCGCCATGTGGCCGGCGAGGGCTTGGCGGGCGGTGTGCTGCACCTCCCAGATCAGGTCCTTGTCGGCGTGGTGGAGCCACAGCAGCAGCTCCTCCTGGGTGCCCTTGGCGACCTTGGCGCCGTCGGGGCTCTCGTATCCGGGGTAGCCCTGGAAGTCGTCGGTCTCGATGCCGAGGTCGGCCGCCAGGGAGGGGCCGAAGAGCAGGCAGAGGTTGACGCCCTGGGCGGCCGCGTCGGCCTGGGTGTCCTTGAGCACCTGCTTGATGTGGCCGAGGTCCGCGCCCTCGGTGCGGCTCATGTGGACGTACCACTGGTACTTCTGGAGATCCATCAGGATCGCCGGCTGCGATGTCGCCATCGGTAGTTGCCTCTCTGTTGGTGGTGGGTGTTGGTCGTGTGGGTCGATCGGGTCTGTGTCGATCGGGCCTGTGCGCCTGACGCTAGCGGGACTCTAGGCCAAGCCTCTAGGCCAAGCACGCCAGGCTAGACCATATCGGGGAGACCGTGCTCGGCGAATCTGCCCTCGGACACCGCCTCCCGGATCGGCAGACCAGTCAGCGATCGGACACCGCGCAGCCGTCAGCCTGCGTCGGCGTCAGACCCGTCACCGGGGGCGTCGCTGTCGATCCAGGCCCGCAGCGCCGCGTAGTCGTCGAACGCCGGCAGGTCGGGGTTCTCGTCGATCACCTTGGGCGGCGCATGCACCAGCGCCCCGGCGTCCGCCGCGCGCAGCATCGACAGGTCGTTGTAGGCGTCGCCCACCGCGATCACCCGGTAGTTCAGCGCCCCGAAGGCCTCCACGGCTCGGCGCTTGTGGTCGTCGATGCGCAGCAGCCAGTCGACGATGTGGTCGTCGGTCACCAGCAGCCGGTGGCACAGGATCGTCGGCATCCCGAGCTGGGTCATCAGCGGCGCCGCGAACTGCTCGAAGGTGTCGCTGAGCAGCACCACCGGGTAGTCGGCGCGCAGCTCGTCGAGGAACTCCCGTGCGCCATCGATGGGCGCCATGTCCGTCAGCACGGCTCGCAAGTCGCTCATGTTGACGCCGTGCTCTTCGAGTATCGCCAGCCGCTTGCGCATCAGACGGTCGTAGTCGGGCTCGTCGCGGGTGGTGACCGACAGAGCCTCCAGGCCGGTGTGCAGCGACAGGCTGACCCAGACCTCGGGAATGAGCACGCCCTCCACGTCGAGTGCCACCAGCTTCTGGGGATGCAGCTCATCGGCGCGCATGGCCGGCAATGCTAATGGCCGGTCGATGGCGGCAGTCCGCGCCCCGCCGTCTCGTGGCCTGCTCGCCCGTCCCCAGCATCCCCCGCCGGACCGGCGACAACGGCACCCGACCCTTCCCGCCGGTGCCTGAGCGTCGTTGCCGGTGGGCTAAGCGCCGCTGCCCGTGGGCTAAGCGCCGCCGCCGGTGGCGGGCCTCACCTCGTAGCCGGGCGCCTCGGGCTCGTCGTCGAGCATCTCGGGCGGGAATCCCGGCGCCAGGATCGACAGCCCGGTGGCCTCCTCCAGGCGGCGGATCACATTCGGCGACCACTCGCGTGGCCCATAGCGGTCCCTGGCGTCGCAGAAGATCTCCAGCAGCTTGGGCGACAGCTCCAGAGGCACGTCCGCCCGGTCGGCCACGGCCTGGAACAGCGACATGTCCTTGACCACCAGGTCCATCGTGAAGTTGATGTCACGGCTGCCGTTGAGGATGACCTGGCCCTCGGTCTCGTGCACGAACGAGTTGCCCGAGGAGATGCGGATCGCCTCGTACACGGTGCCGAGATCCATGCCGGCGGCGGCAGAGGTCACGAACGCCTCGCTCAGCGACACCAGGTTGGCGGTGGCCAGGTAGTTGGTGACGACCTTGAGGATCGACGCCGAGCCCAGCCCGCCGGTGTGCAGGATGCGCCGGCCCATGGCGCTCAGCACCGGCAGCACCCGTTCGAAGACGGCCCGCTCGCAGCCGGCGAAGATGGCGATGTTGCCGGTGGCGGCCCGGTGGCAGCCGCCCGACACCGGGCAGTCCACCGGCTCGGCGCCCGTGCCCTGCACCAGCGCACCGAGGCGGCGCACCTCGGCTTCGTCGGTGGTGGACATCTCCGCCCAGATCTTGTGCGGGCCGAGCCCGGCGAGCAGGCCGTCGTCGGCCTCCATCACCGCCGCCGAGGCCGCAGGCGACGGCAGGCAGGTGATGACCAGATCGCAGTGCTGCGCCATCTGCTCCGGCGAGTGGCCTTGGGTTGCGCCGGCGGCCAGCAGCGGGGCCATCGCCTCGCCGCTCAGGTCGCGCACCGTGAGGTCGTAGCCGTTGCGCAGCAGCGACCCGGCGAGCTTGGCGCCCACGTTGCCCAGCCCGATGAAGCCGACCTTGAACTCGGGCGCAGGCTGAACCGCGGAATCCGGCGTCCCGGGCGGCTGGACCGCGGAATCCGGCGTCCCGGGCGGCTGGACCGCGGAATCCGGCGTCTGCTCTGGCTGGGTGTCGGCTTGCATTCGGAGGGTCCTCCGGCGGGCGGCTACCGTCGGGCCATGAGCTTAGAGACCATCGTCTATGAGACCCGCGACCGGGTCGGACACATCCACCTGAACCGCCCCGAGGGCGCCAACGCGGTGAGCCCGGCACTGAGCCGCGACCTGCGCCAGGTGATGCTCGACATCAAGTACGACGACTCCGTGAAGGCCGTGGCCGTCACCGCCGAGGGCAAGGTGTTCTGCGGCGGCGGCGACCTCAAGCTGTTCCATGGCTGGGGCGACGACCTGGCCGCCCGGGCGCACCACATGCTGATGGACTTCCACGTGGCCATCCAACTGATGAACCGCATCCCCAAGCCGTTCGTGGCGGGCGTGCGGGGGGCGGCGGGCGGCGCGGGCCTGTCGCTGATGTCGGCGTTCGACCTGGTGATCTCAGGCGAGTCCGCCAAGTACACGATGGCCTACACGCGCGCCGGCGTCACCCCCGACGGCACCTCCAGCTATTTCCTGGCCCGCCACATCGGGCTGCGGCGCATGCTCGATCTGACCTTGACCAATCGGGTGCTCAGCGCGACTGAGGCCGAGGCCTGGGGGCTGGTCAACAGGGTGGTCCCCGACGACGAGGTGGACGACGCCGCCCTGGAGCTCGCCGGCCAGCTCGCCGGAGGGGCCGCCTGGGCGCTCGGCCAGGCCAAGCGGGTGATCTACAACGGCATCGACCACACCCTGGAGACCGCCGGCGAGTACGAGGCCGAGATGATCACCGCCGCCATGGCGTCTGACGACGGCCGCGAGGGCATCGCCGCCTTCGTGGAGAAGCGCCCCCCGAAGTTCGCCTAGCCTTGCTTTTGGATGAGAGCTATCCGGACCTACCGGCAGCGGATGCGCGAGGACGGCGGCAGCCCGCGCGGGACCTTCTGGTACCAGAGCCCGTTCCGCAGCGACCGCGAGGGGAGCGTCTGGCAATGGGCTCCTCTGCTCGCCTTCTTCATGGTCTGGGTCCCGCTGATGTCACTCGGTGTGTCGCCGCTCGTCATCATTGCGTCCATCACCTTGCTCGTCGTCATCCAAATCAGCCTGTGGTTCGCCTGGATCGTTTGGGGACGGGATGCCTTCCCGCTCCCCGACCAGGGCCAGGCACCCGCGTCTGTGCCAGGCGACTCTGACCATGCCGAGCCGACGAGCCCCCTGTCCGGCTAGGAGCTCACAGTGAGCCTCATCGCCGGCTACCGAGAGCGAACGAAGTCAGTCCGCGGCTATCGCCCGAACTGCTCGATGCGCAGCAGACGAGAAGAGGTGACCTTCTGGTGCTGCCTCGTCGGGATGCTCCTCGTCATCAGCCTCATCGGACAACTGGGCTGGTCGACAGCCTTCGCGCTTTCAGCTCAGCTCGCCTGCGGAGCGACGCTGGCCTTGGCCTGGATGGCCTGGGAGGGCTGGGGCCGAAACCGCTTTCCGCTGCCGGGTCAGGAAGGCAGTGAGACCTCAACGCCTCCCGACGACCAGTCGGCCGTCAAAGAGCTTTCCGTACTGAGCAGGCTGATGAGGGGACTCTACCTTGTCGCAGGCTGTTCGCTGATCGTGCTCGTCGGCACGCGCGACTTGCCGTTCGGGCTCTGGGTACTGGCCTTCCTCGCCGTCGTCGGACTGGTGTGTTGGATTGGCTGGACCATCTGGGGCCGTCACTCCTCGCCCGCCCCCAGTCCTGGTCGTTCGGGCGCGACAGGCTCCGCGTCCGGCTAGAAGGCTGCAGTGAACGCGATCCGCATCTACCGGCAGCGGATGCGTGAGGACGGCGACAGCCCGCGGGGGAGCTTCTGGTACCAGAGCCCGTTCCGCAGCAACCACGAGGGATTCGCTTACCACTGGGGATGGCTGGTCGGCTTCTTTCCGGCCATGATCGTGATGGATCTGCTCGACTGGCCGCTGGTCGTGAGCATTCTCGTGGCGATCCTGATCATCGCCCTGTTCTACCTCGGCTGGTTCGCCTGGGTCGTGTGGGGCCGGGATGCCTTCCCGCTCCCCGACCGCGACCAACAGCCATCGGATCAACAGGCGTCGACGTGATCCTGATCTACGACGGCGCCTGCGGGTTCTGCGCCCGCTGCGCCGCCTGGGCCGCCAGGAGGCTGCCCGACGATGTGCGGGTGGCGCCGTACCAGGATCTCAATCTCGGCGAGTGGTCCATCAGCACCGAATCCGCCGCCGCGGCCGCCTGGGCGCTCGGGCAGGCCAAGCGGGTGATCTACAACGGCATCGACCACACCCTGGAGACCGCAGGACTGGGGCAACCCTGTCTGGGTCAAGACGAAACGGCGAGTCTGCACCGAAGTGGACCACACCCACTGGCTGCAACTCGTGGCGAGTGCTTACGGCGGGCAAGTGGCATGTACGATGGTATATGTTCCTGCAGTGCTTGTCAACCCAGTTGCCGGTCATGGCATCAACATTGCGTGTAACGCCCTCATGCTGGCACTGGCACTCGATGACTAGGGGGGATCTATGAACTCGCTCAGGATCTATCGCGAACGCATGCGGAACCGCGGCAGCGGCTACCGGCCTGGCAGCATTTACCGCAGCAGGCGCGAAGCGACGACGACGGTGGTCACCAGTATGGTGACGGTGGCTCTCGTGGCTGGCGTGTTGAGGGTGTTCAGTTTGCCCGGGAACCTCATTCTCTGGCAGGTTTCGTTCGGCTGCACCTGGTTCGTCGGCTGGTTTGCATGGATTGTGTGGGGCAGGGATCGATTCCCTTTGGGCCACGAGGAAGGACAGCAGATCAACTCAGCGGTTGATTGCCAGTCGCCAACCCATCTGCAGACCGCAAGGGGTAAGGCGGTCTTCTGGATCTGCTCACCTGTAGCCGTTGGGCTCCTTGGCTTCGTCGCTTGGCTTGACTTGTCGGCAGTCTCTACGCTGGCGGCCTGGTTGCTGATCGGCGCGGTCTACAGCTGGATTGTCTGGAGTCTGCAGCGCCCGCTAACCCCGATGGGCAATGCCTCTGACCGCGATGATCAGCAGCATATCGAATCCGGGTAACGGCACCTGAGCGGCAAGCCAGTGGTCGCTAAGCCCGTGCTTCGACTGAGTGGGCAAGCGTGAAGCTGATCTCCACGTACCGAGAGCGAACGAAGTCAGTCCGCGGCTATCGCCCGAACTGCTCAATGCGCAGCAGGCGAGAAGAGGTGACCTATTGGTGCTGCCTCGTCGGGATGCTCCTCGTCATCAGCTTTATCGGCCAGCTGGGCTGGTCAACAGCCGTCACGCTTTCAGCTCAGCTCGCCTGCGGAGCGATGCTGGCCTTGGCATGGATGGCCTGGACAGGGTGGGGTCGGCACCGTTTCCCGTTGCCGGATCACCGGAGCCAGCAGATCGATCTGCCGCCTGACGACCCGCCGGAGACCCGCATGCAGTCGGCGCGGGGCAAGGCGTTCTTCGGGGCCTGCACAATTGTCGCCTTTGGGCTGCTGGGCTTCGTGGCTTGGCTTGGCTGGTCGACAGCCTTCACGCTGTCGGCCTGGTTCTTGATCGTCGCGGGCTACAACTGGGTCGCCGGGAGTCTTCGGCGCCCGTTCGCCCGGCCAGACACCGGCTCTGATCACGCCAAGAGCTTCGGCTGGCGCAAGATCGCCGTCATCGTCGCCGCTGGGCTGGCGTTGCTGGTGATGCTCGCCAACTGGGGGCCTCCCGACGAGATGGTGGTGACCGTGCTGAACGCCCAGGAGGTCGACCAGGCGGACGAAGTCCTGACCGCCCTGACTGCGCTTGGAGAAGAGTTCGAGGCCGTCGACCGAGCTGTCCAACGGCAGGCAACGATCCTGGCCGAAGACGTCGAGCTCCTCCCGACGATCATGCAGGCAAGAGACACCGACAGCCTCGCTCATCTGGCCGAACTGGCCGAGAGGGTGGGCCAGGCCATCGACGAGCAGCTCGACCGCATCGCATCGCTGGACTCTGGGCTGGCCCGTCTGACCTTCAACAGCGCCCTCCATTCGAGCAGCAAGAAGGCGCTCGCCGGAATCGCGACCACGCACCGCGCCCGCTACGGGGAGCAAGCTCGATGGGTGCAGACCGCCGAGGATCGGGTGAGCGAGGCGCGCCGCGAGGCCCGTCAATGGTGAACCAACGGATTCTGACTGCCGCCGAGGCCGAGGCCTGGGGCCTGGTCAACCGGGTGGTCCCCGACGACGAGGTGGACGACGCCGCCCTGGACCTCGCCGGCCGGCTCGCCGGCGGGGCCGCCTGGGCACTCGGCCAGGCCAAGCGGGTGATCTACAACGGCATCGACCACACCCTGGAGACCGCCGGCGAGTACGAGGCCGAGACGATCACCGCCGCCATGGCCTCTGACGACGGCCGCGAGGGCATCGCCGCCTTCGTGGAGAAACGCCCCCCGAACTTCGCCTAGCCTTGCTCTTGGATGAGAGCTATACGGACCTACCGGCAGCGGATGCGTGAGGACGGCGGCAGCCCGCGCGGAAGCTTCTGGTACCAGAGCCCGTTCCGCAGCAACCTCGAAGGGTTCACCTGTCACTGGGGTTGGATGCCCGTCAACTTCGTGACCTGGCCCGTGACGGGCCTGCTCGACTGGCCGCTGCTTGTCAGGGCTCTTGCCGCCACGCTGGCCGTCATCCCTGTGTACATCGGCTGGTTCGCCTGGGTCGTGTGGGGGCGGGATGCCTTCCCGCTCCCCGACCGCGATCAAGAGCCGTCACAATGCTCCTGATCTTTGACGGTGCCTGCGGGTTCTGCGCCTGGTGCGCGGCCTGGGCCGCCAGGAGGCTGCCCGACGAGGTGCGGGTGGCGCCGTACCAGGATCTCGATCTAGGCGAGTGGGCCATCAGCACCGAGTCCGCAGCCGCGGCCGCCTGGTGGATCGACGAGCGCGGCAGGCAGTGGCGGGGCCACGCAGCGGTCGGCAAGGCGCTGGCTGCGTGCGGCGGCCCCTGGGCCGGGCTCGGCCGCGCCCTGACCGCCCCGCCGCTGAGCTGGGCGGCGCGGCCCGCCTACACCGTGGTGGCGCGCAACCGGCACCGGCTGAGGCCCCGCTCCGACACCTGCCCCACAGGCGCCCGCCCGACCCGAGCGTCACGCTGACCGAGGCCTCGCTGCGCCGACCGGGCAGCCGTCGAGCGCCGGGCGCCGAGCGGGAGGAGTCCGGGCCGCCGCGGCGCTTGGCACAGCCCATCGGGCGCTGCCTGACCGGCCGTCGGACGGCAGTCCCCCAGCCCGCACCGGCCGCGGAGTGGCGCTCGGTGAACCCGCCGGATAACGCCCCCGCAGCCGTCGGATGGCAGCCCGCGGAGATCCGGCCCGGAGATATTGCGCGCGGCGGCGATTCGCGGACTACCGTTCCCCTCGGCCGGCACCTGGCGCTCGCAGCACCCGCACCGGCCGCACAACACCCACAACACAACCCAACAAAGGCCGTCCGATTCCGGGCGGCGTGGAGGCTCCATGCACAAGCGACTTCTTCTCCTGTCGGCTGTCCTGTGTTCGTTCTCGCTCGTCGCCGCGGCGTGCGGGGGCGACAGCGGCCAAGACGTCGGGCTCGTCTTCGACATCGGCGGCGAGGGCGACCTGTCGTTCAACGACAGCGCCGCGGCCGGCCTGACCCGTGCCGAGAGCGATCTCGGGGTCACCACCTCGAAGGTGTCGCCCAACGACGACGGCTCCAACCGGGCTGAGCTGCTGCAGCTCCAGGCCGATTCGAGCGAGATCGTGATCGCCGTCGGCTTCCTCTTCGCAGGCGACGCCGCAACCGTCGGCAGCGCCAATCCCGACACCGCTTTCGCGGTCGTCGACGACTCGATGCTCGACTTCGACCAAACCCCGCCCGCCCCCTTCGCCGACAACATCGCAGGCCTGGTGTTCAGCGAGGAACAGGGCTCGTTCCTGGTCGGCGCCGCGGCCGCCCTGAAGAGCGCGACCGGCACCATCGGCTTCATCGGCGGCGTGTGCTGCTTCGGGCTCATCGAGAAGTTCGAGGCGGGCTACATCGCCGGCGCCAAGGCCGTCAATCCCGACATCGAGATCATCTCCGAGTACATCACCGAGTTCCCCGACTTCGCCGGGTTCAACGACCCGGCCTCTGGCCGGGAGACGGCGCTGGCCATGTTCGACAGCGGCGCCGACATCGTCTACCACGCGGCCGGCGGCACCGGGGTGGGGCTCTTCGACGCAGCGAAGATCCACAGCGAGGAGAGCGGCTCGAAGGTCTGGGGCATCGGCGTCGACTCCGACCAGTACAACACGGTCGAGGCCGACGTGCAGGAGTACGTGCTCACCTCGATGCTGAAGCGAGTCGACGTGGCCGTATTCGAGGCGATCAAGTCACACGAAGAAGGCACGTTCGCAGCAGGCGAGGTCCGCTACGACCTCTCCGTGGACGGCGTGGGCTACAGCACCTCGGGCGGCTTCGTCGACGACATCGTCGACGAGCTCGAGGACTTCAAGGCCCGGATCATCAGCGGCGACATCGTGGTGCCGACCGATCCCGCCGACGCCTGATCGCATCGCACCGCCCAGCCCACAGCGCCGCAAGCCCAAGGGCCGCAGCCCGCAAGGCAACCAGCCCGCATGGCGGCAGCCCACAAGGCAAATACCGGCAGACCACGGCTCGGCCCCGACAGGCCGGGTCGTGATCTGCGCGGGCCACAACTGAGACACGACGAGAAGGGCCCGACGTGACTCTCGCCATCGAGCTCACCGGGATCACCAAGCGATTCCCGGGCGTGATCGCCAACGACAACGTGAACCTGGCCGTGGAGGCCGGCGAGATTCATGCCATCTGCGGCGAGAACGGCGCGGGCAAGTCGACCCTCATGAAGATCCTCTACGGCATGCAGCCAGCCGATGAGGGCGTCATGCGGGTCAACGGCGACGAGGTCGTCTTCTCCGGTCCCAGCGAGGCCATCGCCTCAGGCATCGGCATGGTGCACCAGCACTTTATGCTCGCCGGTCAGCTCACCGTGCTCGAGAACGTGATCCTGGGCACCGAGCCGACCCTCACCGGCGGGCGCATCGACACAACGGAGGCCAAGGCGCACCTGGCCGAGGTGAGCAGGGCCTACGGCCTGACCGTCCATCCCGACCAGCTCGTGGAGACCCTCGAGGTCGGCGAGCGCCAGCGGGTGGAGATCATCAAGGTGCTCTACCGCGGCGCGGAGATACTGGTGCTCGACGAGCCCACCGCCGTGCTGGTGCCCCACGAGGTGGACGAGCTGTTCCGCAACATGCGCGAGCTCAAGGCGGCCGGGGCCACGATCCTGTTCATCGACCACAAGCTCGAGGAGGTGCTCGAGATCGCCGACACGATCACCGTGCTGCGCCAGGGCCGCACCGTGGCCACCGTGAAGCCCGCGGAGGTCTCCACGGCCGATCTGGCAGAGCTGATGGTGGGCGCCGAGCTGCCCACGCCCGACGCCGGAACGGCCACGGTCGGCGACCAGGCGGCCCTGGAGGTGCGCGGCCTGGCCGTGCGCGACGAGCACAACCGCAAGGTGGTCGACGACGTGTCGCTGACCGTGTGCCAGGGCGAGGTGCTGGGCATCGCAGGCGTGGAGGGCAACGGCCAGGGCGAGCTGGTCAACGCCATCATGGGCACCGCCGCCGTGACCGAGGGCAGCATCGAGCTGCACGGCGACGACATAACCCATGCATCTGTGCGCCGCCGGCGCGAGGGCGGGATCGCCTACGTGCCACAGGACCGCCAGGAGGAGGGCCTGCTGATGGCCGCGCCGCTCTGGGAGAACGCCGCGCTGGGCCATCAGACGCAGCGGCCGTTCGCCAACGGCGCCTGGTTCGACCGGGCCGGCGCAGCGGAGCGCACCGAGCGGATCCGCTCGGAGTTCGACGTGCGCACCCCCGACATCGACGTGACCGCGCACGCACTCTCGGGCGGCAACCAGCAGAAGCTGATCGTCGGGCGCGAGCTGACCGCCGAGCCCGAGGTGCTGGTGGCGGCGCATCCCACCCGGGGCATCGACGTGGGCGCGCAGGCAGCGGTCTGGGACGACATCCGCAGGGCACGCGCCGCCGGCATGGCCACGCTGCTGATCTCGGCGGACCTGGAGGAGCTGATCGGCCTGTCGGACCGGCTGGTGGTGATGTACCAGGGGCGCCTGGTTGCCGAGCTCGACCCGTCGGCGATCACTCCCCGCGAGCTGGGCAGCTACATGACCGGGGCTCAGCTGTGAACGACGCCGCCGACCCGTCCGGCGCAGCCGAGGCCGGCACGCCTGAGGAAGCCGCTGCCGGCGGGTCCGAGGAAGCCTCGCCCGACCCGCCTGAGGAGGCCCGCGGCAAACCGCTGCGACGGCGCATCATGGCCGCAGAGAGCCGCCGTCATCGCATCATGCTGTCCCTGGCCGCCCCGGTCGGCGCGGTGCTGCTGTCGATCGTCGCCTCGGGGGCGATCCTCGCCGTCGCCGGCAGCAACCCGCTGTCGGCCTACGCCGACATGCTGGCACACGCCTGGAAGCTGGAGACGGCGGTGTCGATGCTCAACCGGGCCACGCCGCTCTACATCTCCGGCGTGGCCGCGGCCATCGGCTTCAAGATGAACCTGTTCAACATCGGCGTGGAGGGCCAGTACCGCATGGCGGCGATCTTCGCGGCCTACGTGGGCGGGGCTGTCACGCTGCCCGGGGTGTTCCACATCGGGCTGATCCTGCTCACCGCCATGGTGGTCGGCGGGGCCTGGGCCGGAATCGCCGGGCTGCTCTACACCGAGCGCGGCGTCAACGAGGTGATCGGCACGATCATGCTCAACGGCGTCGCCCTGGGAGTGATCGCCGCCCTGGTGCGCCACTGGCAGGCCCCCGGCGACATCGCGGTGGTCCGCGTGGGCACCAAGCCGATCGCCGACAGCGGGATCATCCCGAACCTGAGCTTCGTCCCCGAGCTGTTCGGCGACCTCCGCTCAGAGGAGCTGACCGGCGTGCTGGTGGTGGCCGTGGTGGTGGGGATCGGCTATCACCTGCTGCTGAACCGCACCGTGTTCGGCTACGACCTGCGCGCCAGCGGCATGAACCCCTTCGCGGCCCGGGCCGGCGGCGTGCCGCCCAAGAAGATGGTGATGGTCGCCATGCTGATGAGCGGCGCCATCGGCGGGCTGGTGGGCATCGCCGAGATCATGGACAAGGGGCGCTACGACCCGAACTTCGTGGGCTTCTTGGGCTTCAACGGCATCGCCGTGGCGCTGCTGGGCCGCAACCATCCCGCCGGGATCGCCGTGGGTGCGCTGCTGTGGGCGTTCCTGGATGCGTCGTCTGACATCCTGCAGGTCACCGGCACCGCCCCCAAGGAGACCGTCGACATCATGCGCGGCGTGATCCTGCTCACCGCGGTGATCGGATACGAGATCGTGCGCCGCATCCGGGTCCGCGAGGAGGCGGCCACCGCAGCCGCCCGGCTCGCAGAGACCGCCGCTGCCGCAGACGCTCCGGCCGCGGGGGCAACGCCGTCGGAGGTGCCGCGGTGACCGCGCCAGACAGACCAGAGTCAGCAGACGCCGCGGATGCCGCCGTGGCGGGCCAGGGCGAGTCCGGCCAGAGCGAGTCCGGCCAGGGCGGGGGGACGGTGCGGCTGCTGCACCGCAGGCGGTCTCCCGTCTGGCTCAAGTGGATGGCCTATGCCGCCGCGGGCGTGCTGCTGCTGTCGGTGGTGGAGCTGGCGACCGACACCGACGGGCTCACCAGCGGCACCACCTCGGGTGCCATGCTGCGCTGGACGGTGCCGATCATGCTGGCCGGGCTCGGCGGCATGTTCTCCGAGCGGGCCGGCGTGGTCAACATCGGCCTGGAGGGGATGCTGGTGCTGGGCATGTGGTTCGGCGCCTGGGGCACCATCGAGCTGGGGCCCTGGCCGGGCCTGGCAGTGGGCATCGCCGGCGGCGCGCTGGGCGCCCTGGCGCACGCCGTGGCGACGGTCACCTTCGGCGTCGACCACATCATCTCAGGCGTCGCCATCCTGATCGCAGCGCCGGGCATCACCCGCTTCCTGTCGCTTGAGATCTTCGCGCCGATGCCGACCGGCTCGATCACGCAGTCCCCCGCCGTCGACGGGGTGGGCCGCTTCACCATGCCGGTGCTGGCAGGCGGCGAGCTGTTCGGCGCCGACACCCCGGACCTGCTCGGGGGGCTGCGCGACCTGCAGTGGTGGTACGTCTCGGATGCCGCCGACATGCTGCGCGGGCTCAGCGCCAACCTGTCGCAGATGACGATCCTGGCGTTCGCCCTGGTGCCGCTGAGCGCCTGGGTGCTGTGGCGCACCCGCTTCGGGCTGCGGCTGCGGATCTGCGGCGAGCATCCCTGGGCGGGCGAGAGCCAGGGCATCGACATCTACCGCTACAAGTACGTCGGGGTGCTGCTCAGCGGAGCGTTGGCCGGCTTCGGCGGCGCGTTCATCGCCTCGCCCGAACTCAACGGCATCTACCTGGAGGGCTCCACGCTCAACCGGGGCTTCATCGGCCTCGCTGCGCTGATCGTGGGCAACTGGCGGCCCGCCGGGGTGATGGCCGGGGCCTTGCTGTTCGGCTACCCGAGCGCCCTGGGCAAGCGCGACCTCGACGGCACCTCCACCCATGCCCTGCTGGTGGTCGCCGTGATCGCCTTGGTGCTGGTGGCCATCTGGGCCTGGCGGCGGCGCAGCCAGATCGACTCGGGCCTGGCCGCCTTCGTGGCGCTGATCGCCGGCCTGTGGTTCGTGACCACCAGCACGGTGCCGGACTGGTGGGTCGACATCCAGCCCTTCGTGATCGTGCTGCTGGTGATGGTCTTCTTCTCGCAGCGCCTGCGCATGCCCGCCGCGGACGGCGTCCCCTACCGCAAGGGCGAGACCTAGCCGTGCTCGACGCTGCGCAGCTCGCGGCCTGGGACCGCGACGGCTTCCTGGTGCTGGAGGGCTTCGTTCCCGCGCAGCGCTGCGGCGATCTGAAGGCCCACGTGGAGTCGCTGCTGGCAGGGATCGACCCCGCCGCGGACTCGGTGACCACGGTGTTCTCCACCACCGACGCAGCCGCGCACGGCTCCGACGAGTGGTTCCTGACATCGGGCGACAAGGTGCGCTGGTTCTTCGAGGACGGCGCTTTGGACGACGACGACCGGCTGAGTCTTCCGCTGCCGACGGCCGTCAACAAGCTGGGCCACGCCATGCACGACCTCGACCCGACCTTCGACGCTTTCAGCCGCACGCCCGAGATGGCCAGCCTGGCTGCCGACATCGGCTTCGCCGACCCCAGGCTGCTGCAGTCGATGTACATCTTCAAGCAACCCGGCATCGGCGGCGAGGTGGTTTGCCACACCGACCACACCTTCCTGTGGACCGAGCCGCAGTCGGTGGTGGGGTTCTGGGTGGCGATCGAGGAGGCGACGCTCGCCAACGGCTGCCTGCACGTGCTGCCGGGCGGCCATCGCAGCCCCGTGAAGTCGCGCTTCCGGCTGACGGAGGACCGCCGCGGCACCACCTTCGACGTGTTCGACGAAAGCGCCTATGCGGTCGAGCGCCTCGTGCCGGTAGAGGCCGAGACCGGCACGCTGGTGCTGCTGCACGGCAGCCTGCCGCATTGGAGCGCGCCCAACACCTCCGAGGCGAGCCGCCATGCCTACACGCTGCACGTGATCGAAGGCAGCGCCGACTATCTCGAAGACAACTGGCTTCAGCGCTCGCCGAGCCTGCCCCTGCGCGGCTTCGCCTGACCCGGCCGGGGCCGAGACCAGAGCCTGCTGCGGACACAGCCCTTGCGACCACGGCCAGCCGCGGTCTAGACCTTCGAGTTCAATGCCGGGCCGAGATCAGGACGGGTCGAGGCCGTTGGCGACGACGACCTCTGCGATCTCGTCGGCGATCGCGGCCATCTCGTCGGCGTGTACGGCCTCGCACTTGTGCGACGCAACAGCCAGCCGTGTCTCCTCGGCCTGAAAGTCCTCGATCAGCCTTCGAGAATCGTCGTCGAGGGTGTCCAGGAAGTGGGCCGATCCGTCGAATCGCTGTGCAGGCACCAGACGCATCAGGATTTCGTCGAATTCCTCCAAGAGCGCATCCAACAACAGACGCTTGCTGATCAAGGACCGAAAGCCCTCGGCGGCCATGCACTCCGCCCATTCGTCTTCGATGGCCACCATCCTGGGATCTGCGGCCAGCCGATCCAGCAGCAGGCGACTGGCAGTCTCGATCCAGTCGCGCTCCTGCATCCAGGGCGGCGCTTCAACGTTCTCGATGGCAGAGGCTCTGCACCCTCCGATCTCGATGATCCCGGATCCGTCGTGATCCAATATCCCGGGTCCCTCCAGCGCCACCAGATATGCGTCCAACTCGTCCGCAGCCAGATCGCTCAGCTGGTCCCGCTGACCACCGGGCCTACCGGCGACGGGTCGCACCGACGCGATGAAGCCGCCCGCTATGCCGAAGCCGAACCGTTCGGCATAGCGCTCAGGGGACAAGTCCAGCCCCAAGGACTGGACTCTTCGGCTGCCGTCAGCATGCGCAGGGATGTACTCGAATCCCTGCTCTCGCATGCACTGCGCCATTGCGTCCTCGATTGCGTTCTGGTACTCGATCTGCGCCAGCATCTCAGCGGCAGGGGTTGTGGGCATGCCGACGGACTCGCGAAGCCTCCGATCCAAGGATTCCTCGGCAGAAGCAGATGCCCGATCCGCCGCTTCGTCGCCGTCAGGATCCGAGTCAGAGCACGAGGATGCAGACGCTACGACAACACCGGCGAACACGACGCATGCGAGCTTGCCCGGCCGCCTAAGCCACGCGGTGCACCACATGCCGAAACAGATGACCGCCCTCGAGGAATTTGGTCTGTATGCTCCTGCAGAACCAGAAGAAGCCGCACGATATCCGGGTCGACACCCGGGCAGTCGAGCCGTCGAAAGTCGTCGACGCTCGATGAAGAGGCGGGTCTTCACTGAGTCCGAGGTACATCTTCACTTCACGCGTCTGGGTGTCACAGCGCACCCATCCGGTCCAACTGCTGTAACCCAGGCCGCCAGGAGTGAAGTTCCGGTTCGTGGCCCACGCGACCTGGGTGTTCCCTGCACGTGCACCGGGAACCGACCACGTTGCCGAAAACGCCCAGGAACAATCGGTATGAGAGGCCGGTCCTGCCGCCACCGGTGCCGTCTCCAACGCGGTCAAGCCGACGGAGAGCACAGCAACAGTCAGAATCGATGCCGCCAGTCTGACGGCCATCTTGCACGGATAATTTACGGGCCACCTCCTCAGGTACGTGTCGACCGCACTCTACGTGCGCCGCCGGCGAATCGCAACCGCGCTGGTCAGAGCTGGCCTGAAGGCCGCGGGCGGGCGGTCAGCAGGGCGGCGGAGCCCGCGGCCAGCACCATCGTGGCGACCCAGACCGGGCCGTAGGTGCCGAAGCTGTCGACCACCTGGCCGCCGAGCGGGGCGGAGAGGGTCAGCCCGCCGAGGAAGCCCATCATCATCACCCCCGAGGAGCGCCCGGCCTGGGCCAGCGGGGTGCGCATCACGATGGTCAGGTTGATCACGGCGTTCCAGGCGGTGTAGCCCACGCCGTAGCCGACGGCCATCGGCCACAGCACCCAGCCCCCGACGCTGGTCGCCGAGACCAGCAGCGTGCTGGTGATGAGCCCGGTGATCGCCAGGCCGCGCAGCATGGCCACCGGGTCGCCCAGCTCGGCCCGGCGGGCGGCCACGACCCTGGCGACCACGCCGACCGCGCCGGCCACGGCCACCAGCGCCCCGGCGGATTCCTGGCTCCAGCCGACGGCCTCCTCAGCGAACAGCGGCAGCCAGCGCCCGATCCCCCCGGCGGCGAGCCCCATGAGCAGCGCGTACACCGCCAGCAGCTTCACGAACGGCGTGATCGGGGGTTTCGGCGGGCGCTGTGCGGGCCTCGCTGCCAGGGTGCGGGCGCCGCCGGGCAGCAGCACCAGCGCGGCCACGGCCACGAGGCCGAACCCCACGGCGTAGACGCCCGCCGCGAAGCGCCAGTCGGCCAGGCCCTCCAGCCACGGCATCGTGAACCCGGCGAGCACCACCGCCACGGTCACGCCCGACTGCTTGATGCCCATCACCGTGCCGCGTTCGCCCTCGGGCAGGACCGCGCCGATCAGGGCGTTGGTGGCCGGGTTGCTCCAGCCCTGCGGGATGCCCATCACCACGCCGCTGAGCACCAGCAGCCACACGCTGTGCGACAGCGCCATCAGCGCCATGCCGGCCGTGGCCAGCCCCAGCACCGCCAGCACCGAGTTGCGCGCCCCGATGCGGTCGGTGAGCCGTCCCGACAGCGGCGCGGTCGCGGCCCCGAGACCGGTGTTGACCGCGCCGATGGCGCCCAGGGCGGTGCGGGACACGCCGAGGTCGGCGATGATCGACGAGGCCAGCACGGCGATCGCGAAGATCTGCAGCGTGGAGGCGACCATCGTCGCCATCAGCAACGCCGGGAGCGCCCTGGGGCTCTTTGGCATCAGCGGACCGTAGCGGACCGCGCCGCCCCGCCCGCGTCCGTGGAGGACGAATCGCGTTCTGATCGCAAAGGCCGATCCCACTCACGAACGATTTGGCGCAGCTGCCAATCCGGGAGCCGTGCCTATTCGTAGAGGTAGTCGGCGAAGGAGCGCTCAGGGTCGTCGTCGGGGATGCGGTCGTAGCGGTGCATGGTCGTCGCCCTGGGCTCGACAAGCACCTCTTCTCCGTCGGACAGACAGCGCAGGATGGCATGGACTGCGTCCAAGGTGGTAAGCCAGCCCTTCGTCTGGGCGTCATCGAACCAGGTCTTGCAGGCATCGCGGGGCCAGATGCCGCCGAGCACGGCGTAGGAGTCCTTGACGAACAAGTCCGGGTCGTCGTCGAACTCCAGCTCAGGGAACAGCCGCGGCCCGTGGTCGCCGAAAACGAGCAGCATCGCGTCCGGGTCTCTCTCCTCGAGCGATTTGAGCAGCTCCGTCAGCAGCTCGGCGCCC
Organism: Acidimicrobiales bacterium; assembly: GCA_965214285.1. Lineage (GTDB taxonomy): Bacteria > Actinomycetota > Acidimicrobiia > Acidimicrobiales > Aldehydirespiratoraceae. Next base: position 1,401,532 of record OZ243946.1, on the reverse strand, counting down.
CTGTTGCTGTTTTGAAGATACAGTTCACGGAATGACTCTACATCCCTGGTGTGGGCATAATCGCGCGATGCGTGCAAGGGCAATCGAAAATAGACGAAGGCGAACTGAGGACCGCTCGGTCGGCGATCGCGATGACCTGTTCCATCAAGTCTGAATGATGGACAGTGGCCCAATCGTTCCCCCTCTTGCTGACCGGGAGATTGCAGTAACCCCAGAAGGCGAGGCGCCAGGCGGTCTGGCCCAGGTGCCAGCAAATCGGCCGAGATGCGCTGCTGAACAGATTGTCGACATGAGGCCCTTTGGATCTTCCGAGGAAGGCGGAGTGATAACCGAAGTTCGTCTCGTAGCCGTTGTCGTGGAGGATGTCGTACAGCGGATTCGGGTCCTCCCCTGTAAGACGATCCCCGATGTGCCCATCCCGCCCATGAGCCTCCCAGAAGATGTCACGGTGCAGCGATGCGGTGATGCTCAGGGAGTCGACCGACCACCTCGATTCGGCGAACATGTTGGGCAGGCGCCGGAACTCTTCGTCAACCAGATCTATGAAGTCCGTGGTCTCGATGTCGAGATGCTCCTCTATCACGGCCTGAGGGGCGAGGCCGTCGAAGGCGATGAAATAAACATTCGGCGTCGCCTCGAACGAGGTCGGGCGGATCTGTTCAGCATAGAAGCGGTCGCCCTCCGTGCGATCGGTTCCTGCAGGCCAGGGCTGAACATGCGGGACCACCCAGATGGCAAGCGCCAGCGCCAGCGCCGCGGGCAACCCCAAGCACAGCCGGCGATTCTCGTCCATGAACTCGAAAACCGCAAAGACCCCTCCCCATACAGCAAGAGCGCACAGCCAAAACACCACCCGGCTTCCGGTCAGGTACAGGTCCGTGTGGATGAAGTGGGCCGTCGCGACCGAGCCCAGCACGATGAGCGCCAGTACGGCGTTGCGGATCCTGGACCGCAGCCACACGAGCGCGGCGACGAACGGCACCGTGTGGACCACTGCGCCCAGCAACACGATGTCTCTCAGCTCGGCAGCAGGGAACTCGATCGCTCGCGGGGAGTAGGCGGCCATGAAGGCCAGGCCGGCGAGCGACGTGCCGAAGACATACTTGCCCACGGCTGTCCGCCGAGTGCCAGAATCGATGCAGGCCCGGGCGAACATCACGAAGAGGCTGTCGGTGGGGTGCGGTGCATCGGGAAGCTTCCTCGGCTTTGGCGGTCGACGGGGAACCCTATCCGCCCGTGGGGTCCGAGTGACGCTCTACTCGTAGAGGTAGTCGGCGAAGGAGCGCTCCACGCCGTCGTCGGGAATGCGGCCGCGCCCGTTGCGCAGCAGGCGGTCCCTGGGCTCGACGAGTGCCTCCTCGCCGCCGGACAGGCAGCGCAGGATCGTGTGCACCGCGTCCAGGATCGTCAGGAACTCCTGCTCGAGGATCTCGTCGAACCACGGCTCGCAGGCATCGCGGGGCCAGATCCCGCCCAGCACCGCATAGGAGTCCTTGATCACGAAATCTGGGTCGTCTGCGAACTCCAGGTCCCGCGAGAGGTGGGCACCGTGATCGCCGAATACGAACAACAGCGCATCAGGGTCGTGCTCCCGCAGCACGTCGATAATCCCAGCGGCGTAACTCACTGCCCAACTGCTCTTCTTGATGTACTCATCCCGGTAGGTCTCCCGGTCGCGGGGATCGGAGTGGTCGTAGGTCCGGCCGGTGTGCAGCGGCACGCGTGTGTAGCTGAGCACGAACTGAGGCCGCTGCCTGTTGGCGATCCGGGTGATGGCATCGAGCTGTACTGGCAGTTCGGCGGCGAACTTCCCGTAATCTGGTCCGGGGTCTGCTGAGAACAGGTTGCAGTAGCCCCAGAAGGCCAGAGCGACGAGCGACTGATCCATCAGGCCACAGACAGTGCGGGCCGGCTCGATCGTCTCGAAGTGGTCGAGGTACGGTCCGTTCTCCCTGCCGAAGTACAGGCTCCTGTAGACCAGGTTGGTCTCGTATCCGTTGTGGCGCAGGATGTCGAGCAGCGGGCTCGGCGAGCGTCCGATGACATATCCGGGTGATCCACCCGCATCGGCAAATGCTCGCCAGAAGATGTCGGGATCCAGCGCCAAGGTCATGTTGAACGACAAACGACTCCAGATCATGTCGACGAACAGATTGGGGAAACGCCTGAACTCGGCGTCGACCAGCTCGACGAAATCGGTCGTGTCGATGTCGAGATGCTCTCTCATCACGGCCTGAGGGCTCAGCGCGTCGAAGCCGATGAAATACAGGTTCGGCGTCTCCTCGAAAGTGATCGTCCGCACCTGCGACTCGTAGTTCCGCTCGACCAGATCCTGGTGGCCCAGATGCGGAGACACCGAGAGTGCCAGCACCGCCAAAGCCACCATCGGAAGCGTCAGCCTGACCCAGCGGACCTGGTCGATGAACTGCAAGGCAGCGAAGACGCCGATGCCGGTGGCCAGGCTCCCCAGCAACACGAGGACCCGGCTGCCGGTCAGCCAAGCCTGAGTATGCACGGTGTAGGCGGTCGTGATCTCCAGCACCACCACCAGAGCCAGCACGGCATTGCAGATCCGGGCACATCTCGCGCCCGTCAGACCCCCCCCCCTTCAGACTTCGACGCCAGGTTGCACGCAGGACGGCATTGAGCACCCTGGCACGGAAGACGAGCAACGTCGTGATCACAAGCACAGAGTGGACTGTCAGACCCCACAGCACGATGCCCCTCAGCTCGTCGCCTGTGATCTCGACTTGGGAGTTGGCGTAGGTGAACAGAAACGCCAGACCCACCAGCGAAGCGGTGAAGACGTACTTGCCCACAGCAGCCGGCAGACCGCCGACGACGCTGCCGAGCCGGCGCTGCGAGTCGGCAACTCTCACCGAGCTACTGGCCGGGTTCGAGCAGGAACAGCTCGCGCTCCCCGCCGGGCAGCTCCAGGCGGTTCTTGACCGTGAAGCGGCTGCGGGCCTCGTCCTCGAAGGACTCGATGCCGTAGTCGGCGTAGTCGAGGGTCTTGTTCGCCAACAGCTCTGCGAACGCCTCGTCCTCGCGGCCCACGAACTCCACGATGCAGGCGGCATCGAGGCTGCGCAGCCAGTCGAAGAACAGCGGCAGCGGGATGTTGGCCGCCACCCGCATGCGGTGGACGACATCGAGGGCCAGCACCAGGTCGGGGCGCCTTCGCTGATCGAGACCCGGGCGCTCGCCGCCGGCCCAGCCCTGGCCCGGCGAGACGTTGGCGAGGTCCATGACCAGCGGGATCACGTTGGCGGGACCGTCGGAGCGCAGCCGGCGGTAGAGCAGATCCACGGCAGAGGGATCCTGATCCATGGCCACCACCGTTCCCGAGTGCTCCGCGGCGATGCAGGCGAGCGCTCCGCTGCCTGCAGCCAGGTCCCAGGTCAGGCGGGGCCTCAGCTCGGCGCCATGGCCTGCCACGAAGGACTGCTTGGCCGCGAGCTGCTCGGCCGCGAGACCGGCATCGTGGCCGGGGATGGCGGCCGACCGGCGGGGCCGCTCCTGGCTGGCGACGGGAGGCGACAGCTTGCCGACGAGCCGCTCCAGGCTGTCGAGCAGCGCCAGCACCCTGGTCTTGGGCTGCCGGCGGGCGGGCTCGGGCTGCGGGCTGCCGGGCTCGGGCTTAGGCTGCTTGCTCGCCCGGCTCTCGGCCTTGCGCTCGGCCTTGGCCGGGAACCAGATGTGGGAGAGCACGCCTCGCTTGAAGCGGCGCAGGCCGTAGAAGTGCCGGCTCGCCTGCTCGGCGTCGATGCCCTCCAGGCTGGAGCGCAGCAGCGGCTGGAAGTCGATGCCGAGATGGCTGGTCAGCAGCAGCGGCGTGAGATAGGTGGCGCAGAACTGGCGATGGCCCCGCCAGGGCTCGCCCTCGGGCCACGGCTCGAACGAGGGCACGTCGATGAAGACGGGCCTGCAGCCGATCCACTGCACGTTGTAGGAGGTGGCGTCCTTGAGCGTCCAGCCGCTGGCCGCGGCGTTCTTGAGCACGTCGAGCTGCAGCAGGGCCGCGTCCTTGAGCATCGAGAACGGCCATTCATACGGCCAGGTGACGAATTCGACGGCCTCGTGCTCGAATGCCGCGTCCCAGCCCTGCGCGATGACCGCTGCGCCCGCCGGCGACTGCGGGTCGAGCGGATCCGTTGCCACGACCCTGCCGTCGGCCACAAGCTCTGCGAAGAAGGGCTCGGCCAGGAGCCGCTCGGCGACCTCGGCCGCGGCGCCGTTGAGCCCGCGGACTATCCGCTCGCTGTCGGTGCCTGGGTCGAGACGGTAGACCCGGCCGGCGGGATCCTTGAACGAGCCCCCGTCAGCTCGCAGCATCGCCGGGGTCGGCCTCGGGCTGGTCGGCCTGCGCCACAGTGCCCGAGTCGCCGTCAGCGGCACCGCCGGAGCTGAACAACCGCTTCAGGCGGTTGAAGTTCGTCCGGAAGAAGTAGCCGATCGAGGTCATGACCCCGAGCACGCTGGTGACGATGATGAAGCCGGTGCCCGGGTCGATGTAGGCACGGGCGAACAGCACGAAGACTGCGGTGAGTGGGTTGCGGCGCATTGGGCAGCCTCCTTGGGCTTTGGCGGTCGGTGCAGAACCCTACCCCGTCCGTGAGGGGCCAACGTGTTCTTCGACAGGTTCGTACCGGGCGGCGGCGGGCCGGGCCGGGCCGCATGCCTGCCGAGACCCGTCCGCTCAAGGGTTGCCGCCGCTGTATCGTTGCCCGCGCTCGACCAAGGACCCGAGAGACAGCAGCCCCGTTCGATGGATCTCATGCCGAGACGACGCAGCCCGCGAGCCCGCCCGAGAGCCGGATCGAGGGCATCGCCGGCCGCGCCGACGCTGCTCGGCGTGCCGACGCTGCTCGGCCTGTTGGTCCTGCTGGGCCTTGCGGTCGGCTGCTCCGACTCCGAAAACGACAGCACGCCCGCCGGCCCCGGCGACGAGTCGGCAACCGCGGACTCCGAAGGCGAAAGCGGCGGATCGAGGGCCGACGGCGACTACGAGCTGCCCGACGACGACACGCCTCTGGGCATCGATCCCGAGGCGGTGGTGGGCACGCTGGAGAACGGGCTGACCTACTACCTGCTGGAGAACGACAGCCCCGGGGGCTCGCTGGAGCTGCGCCTGGTGGTCGGCGCCGGCTCGCTGCAAGCCGAGCCCGAGAGCGGCACAGCGCACTTCCTGGAGCACATGCTGTTCAACGGCACGGCCTCGTTCCCGGGCACCGAGCTGGACCGCACGCTGCAGGGCCTGGGCATCGAGCTCGGCGCCGACAGCAACGCCTACACCTCATATGACAGCACTGTCTACCTGCTGAGGGCGCCAACGCGCGACCCCGAGGCGCTGACCACGGCGTTCAGGGTGCTGGCCGAATGGGCCTCGGCGGCCACCATCGACCCCGCCGAGGTCGAAGCCGAGATCGGCGTGGTCCGAGACGAGTTCCGCCAGAGCCGTCAGTCGCCGGGCGGCTTCATCGTCGCCGAGTTCGACCGCGTCTACACCGACGGCACGCCCTATGCCGAGCGCAGCGTGCTGGGCAGCGCCGAGGCGATCGCCGCCACCGACGCCGGCGCCCTGCGCAGCTTCTACGACCGCTGGTACCGGCCCGACAACATGGCCGTCGTCGCCGTCGGCGACCTCGGAGTCGACCGGCTCGAGGAGCTGGTCGAAGAGCACTTCGGCGGCCTCGAAGCCCGCGGCGACGACCACCCGGCGCCGCCCGTGCTCGACATCTCCCCCAACCCCGAGGCCGCGGCCTTCCATGTGACCCATCCGGGCAACCTGTTCGACAACCTCTCCATCGACTTCCAGCTCCGCAACTGGGACCCCTCCACCGTCGGCGGGGCCAAGCTCGGCGTGTGGGAGACGCTGATCGCCACGATGGTCAGCGACCGCCTGTCCGACGCCTACCACGCAGGCGATCTGGCGGTCGACTTCGAGACGGACCTGCAGGTGTTCTCCATCGCCTCCGGGCTGCGCTACTTCGGCAGCAACCTGGCAGGCCCCGATCTCGGAGCCGCCCTGCGCCAGTACCTCGGCGTCGTCCGGGGCGCCGCTGAGGGATTCGACGACGACGAGCTCGCCGCCGCCGTCGAGACCTACGAGGCAGGCCTGGACTTCGCAGCCGACACCGTGCGCACGCTGCAGGACTACGACTACGCCGATGCGTTCGCGGCCCACTTCCTCGAAGGCCACAGCATCGAGGCACCGCTGACGGCCATCAGGCGGCAACGAGCCGTGCTGGAGGCGGTCAACGCGGCCGACCTCGCCGAGCACCTGGCATCGATCCTCGACAGCAGCGGCGCCCTGCTGATCGCGGTCGGCAGAGACGATGCCACGCTTCCGAGCCCTGCGGAGCTGCTGGAGATCACCGCCGATGCCGAGGCCACGCCCAGAACCGAGCCTGCAGACGAGATCGACTCCCTGCTGGCGGCGCCTGCGCCTGTCGAGATCGCAGCCGGCGGCGTGCTCGACATCTCGACCCGGCCGAGCTGGTGGTCGTTCGCCAATGGCGCCACGGTGGTCTTCGAGGAGTCGGGAATCGCCGAGGGAACGGTGCTGATCACCGCCCAGAGCCCGGGCGGCTTTTCGCGCCACGACGCCCAGGGGCCGGTGCTCACCCGCCTGGCCACCGACGCGGTCTACGCCTCGGGGCTCGCGGGCCTGACCCGCGGCCAGATCGACGGCTACCTCGCCGACAAGACAGCCGACATAGCACCGTTCGTGTTCCGGGACTTCGACGTGCTCAGCGGCGGCTCGTCAACCGAGGATCTCGAGACGGCCCTGCAGCTCCTGCACCTTCTGGTCACCGAGCCCCGGATCGACGCCGCGGGCCTCAACAGCGCCCAGAGCGTCGGCGAGGCGATCATGACCGCCTATGAGAGCAGGGCCGAGACCAGAGCCGACATCGAGTACCGCAGGCTGCTCTACGGCGACGACTTCGGCGACTGGATTCCCAGCAGCGAGATTCTGGCCGAGGCGGACGCCGAGAGCCTGTTGGCGACCTACCGCGAGCATTTCGGCAGCGCCGACGGCATGGTCGTGTCGATCGTCGGCGATGTCGGTGCCGCCGTGGTCGAGCGCCTGGCCCGCAGCTACATCGGCACGCTGCCCGCCGGCGAGGCCCGCACGGTCGTCGACCGACTGCCTGAGCCGCCCGCAGAGGTGCTGAGCGCGCAGGTGGCGCTGCGGCCCGGCGAGGCCGACGGCGGCATCGTCATGACCTGGCGCCTGCGGAGGCCCTGGGACACCGCGGATGCAGCCACGGCTGTCGTGCTCGAGAGCATCGTGAACGCCCGGATCTTCGAGAAGATACGTGAGGAGCTGGGGGCTTCCTACAGTGGCGAGGCCGTCGTGAGCGCCCTGGAGTTGCCCCACAGCCACTTGCTGGCTGAGATCGTGATCGACGGCGACCCCGCCAGGCTCGACGAGATCCGCACCGCCCTGCTGGACGAGCTTGCCGACCTGGCTTCCGAGGGTCCCTCCGTGGCAGAACTGGCGCGGGCCCTGGCGGTGGTCGGCGAGAACTTCAACTACATCGACAACGAGACCCTCAGCGCCCAGAACCTGGCCCTTGCCTTCAACCCAGACAGCCCGATCCTCACCGTCGACAACCGCATGCGGGCCCTGGCGGGCGTCAGCGGCCGGCAGGTGGCGAGCCTGGCCGCGGACCTCTTCGATCTCGACGCCTACATCGAGGTGAGCCGCACCGCCGGGGCCGATGCCGGCTGACAGCTCGGCCGTACCGCCGGCCAGGGGGTGCCACGGCCCTTGTGGGCGGACGGCCGGTGACCATTGACGCCTGGCTCACTCGTAGAGGAAGTCGGCGAAGGAGCGCTCCGGGTCGTCGTCGGGGATGAAGTGGTAGCGGTGCATGGTCGTCGCCGTCGGCTTGACCACTACTTCGTCGCCGCCCGACAGGCAGCGCAGGATGGCATGCACGGCATCCAGGGTGGTCAGCCAGCCCTTCTGGAGCTCGTCGTCGAACCAGGACGCGCAGGCATCGGGCGGCCAGATCCCGCCGAGGACGCCGTAGGAGTCCTTGACGAAGAAGCCCGGATCGTCCGCGAACTCCATGTTGATGGTCAGGCGTGGTCCGTGATCGCCGAAGACGAACACGATCGCCTCGGGGTCCTTCTCCTCCAGAGCAACGATGAGCTCCGCCAGCAGCACAGCCGCATGATTGCTCAAGCGGATGTAGTCGGCCCGGTAGGTCTCGACGTGTCTCGGGTCGTCGTAGTCGAACGTCGCCGCTGTGTGCGCTGGCAGTCGAAAATAGACAAAAGCGAATTGGGGCCCGTCTCGCTCGGTTATGGAGATGACCCGGTCCATCAAGCCTGCGTGACTGTCCGTCCACCAAGCGTTCCTTGTCGACCCTGTCGTGCTGACCGGGAGATTGCAGTAGCCCCAGAAGGAGAAGCGCGGTGCACCCAAGAAAAAACAGATCACCCGAGCTCGGGCGATGAGCAGATTGTCGAGGTAGGGTCCTTTGGATCGTCCGAAGATGGCGGAATGATAGCCGAAAGTCGTCTCATAGCCGTTGTCCTGAAAAATATCGTACAGCGGATTCGGGGCCTCTCCTGCGAGACGGATGCCGACTTGGCCATCCCGACCCAGGGCCTCCCAGTAGATGTCGCGATGCAGCGATGCGATAAAGGCAAGCGAGTCGCCTGACCATCTCGCTTCGGCGAACAAGTTGGGAAAGCGCCGGAACTCCGCGTTGATCAAGTCGATCAGGTCGGTGGTCTCGATGTCGAGATATTCCTGCCCCAGGCTCTGCGGCCCGAGGCCGTCAAAGGAGATGAAGTACACGTTCGGCGTCTCCTCGAACGAGACCGATCGGATCTGCTCCGCATAGAACCGGTCGCCCTCCGTGCCATCGATTCCCGGAGTCCAGAGCGGAAGATGAAGGATCACCCAGATCGCCAGGGCCAGTGTTGCAGCCGAGGGCAAAGCCAGTCGCACCCAGCGATTCTCGTCGATGAACTCGAATACTGAGAAGACCCCCCCCCGATGGCCAGGGCGCACAGCCAGAACACCGCCCGGCTTCCGGTCAGGTACAGGTCGGTGTGGACGAGGTAGGCGGTCCACAGCGAGCCCAGCACGACGAGCGCCAGCACCGCGTTGCGGACCTTGGAGCGCAGCAGCACCAGCGCTGCGACGAAAGGCACAGTGTGGATCGCTGCGCCCAGCATGAGGATGTCTCTCAGCTCGGCTGCGGGGAACTCGACCGCTGCACTTGAGTAGGTGGCCATGAACGCCAGGCCTGCGAGCGAACTCCCGAAGACGTACTTCAGCGCCGCAGTGCTCAGCGAGGATCCGTCGCCCGGCGCCGGCCAAGCACGCGTACCTCTTGCTTCGTCGTCACTGACGTCCCGAGACTCGGCGACACTCATCAGCTTGTTGAGCGTGACCGCCAAGGACGGCGGTTCAGCGGGTTCCGGCGCATCGGGCAGCCTCCTGGCTATGGCGATCCGTGTCGATGGCGAATCGTACCCTACTCGTAGAGGAAGTCCGCGAACGAGCGCTCGGGGTCGAACAGCTCGGCGGGGATGCCGAGGCTTTTGCGCATGCGGTGGTCCCCGACACCGCCGGCCATGATCGTCGCCCTCGGCTCGACCAGTACCTCCTCGCCGCCGGACAGGCAGCGCAGGACGGCATGCACGGCATCCAGGGTGGTCAGCCAGCCCTTCTGGAGCTCCTCGTCGAACCAGGGCGCACAGGCGTCGGGCGGCCAGATCCCGCCGAGGACGCCGTAGGAGTCCTTGACCCAGAAATCCGGATCGTCGGCGAACTCCATCCCGAGGGACAGCCGCGGCCCGTGATCGCCGAAGACGAACAGGATCGCCCCCGGGTCCTTCTCCTCAAGAGCCTCAAGGAGCTCCGCCAGGAGCATGGCAGCCTGATCGCTGTTGCGAATGTACAGTTCGCGGTAGCTTTCTACGTCCCGGGGGTCGGCATAGTCGAAGGGCGGCCAGGCGTGAGTCGGCAATCGAAGATAGGCGAAGGCGAATTGAGGCCCCTCTCGCTCGGTGATCGATATGACCTGATCCATCAGCATGTCGTGGCTGTTCGTCCACCAATCGCTCAATCTTCCAGCCAGCAGGACGGGGCAGTAGCCCCAGAATGCGAAACGCCAGATGGACCCGTCCACGCGCCAGCAGACTGGTCGAGACTGGCCGATGATCAGATTGTCGAGGTAAGGTCCCTTAGTTCTTCCGAAATTGCTGGAGTGATAGGCGAAGGTCGTCTCGTAGCCGTTGTCGCGGAGGATGTCGTAGAGCGGGTTCGGGAACTGCCCTGTGAGATGGCCGCTCGGCCCATGCAGCTCACGAGCTTCCCAGTAGATGTCGCGATCCAGCGAAGCCAGGATGTGCAGGGAGTTCCGCGACCCTTTTGCCTCGGAGAACATGTTGGGAAAGCGCCGGAACTCTGCATCGACCAGGTCTATCAGGTCAGTTGTCTCGATGTCGAGATATTCCTGCCCCAGGGCTTTGGGTCCCAGGCCGTCAAAGGAGATGAAGTACAGGCTTGGCGTCTCCTCGAACGCGACCGGCCTGATCTGGTCAGCGTAGGACCTGTCCGCCTCCGTGCGATCGGAACCTGGAACCGGGAGCTGAATGTGAGGGATCACCCAGACCACCAACGCCAAAGCGGCAGCCGAGGGCAGCGCCAGCCTCGCCCAGCGATTCTCGTCGATGAACTCGAGAGCCGAGAAGACCCCCCCCCAGACAGCCAGGGCGCAAAGCCAGAAGACCGCCCGGTTTCCGGACAACCACAGGTCTGTGTGCACCAGATAGGCCGTCCAGACCGAGGCCAGCACGATGAGCGCCAGCACGGCGTTGCGGATCTTGGAGCGCAAGAGCACGAGCGCTGCGACGAAAGGCACCGTGTGGACTGTTGCGCCCAGCAGCAGGATATCTCTCAGCTCGGCTGCGGAGAACTCGACTGCTGCCACAGAATAGGTGGCCATGAACGCCAGGCCGGCCAACGACACGCCGAAGACGTACTTCAGCACCGCGGTCCGCTGTGTCCTTCGCCCGCTCAAGCGAAGGACGCACCTGAGAGCCATCCGCCAGCGGTCATCACCGGGTGCGCGCTCCGGCTCGACTGCGCTCACCACGCTATTGGGCGAGTTCGCCAGTGACGGCGGTTCGGCGGGTTCCGGCGCATTGGGCAGCCTCCTTGGCTATGGCGATCCGTGTCGATGGCGAATCGTACCCTACTCGTAGAGGTAGTCGGCGAAGGAGCGTTCGGGGTCATCGTCGGGGATGTCGTGATAGCGGTGCATCGTCGTCGCTCGCGGCTCGACCAGCGCCTCATCGCCGCCGGAGAGGCAGCGCAGGATGGCATGCACGGCATCGAGGGTCGTCAGCCAGCCCTTCGCCTCGGCGTCGTCAAACCAGGACTCGCAGGTGTCGCGTGGCCAGATCCCGCCGAGGACGCCGAGATTGTCCTTGACGAAGAAGTCCGGATCCTCGCCGAACGTCATGTCGTTGGTCAGGCGCGGCCCGTGGTCGCCGAAGACGAACAAGATCGCCTCGGGGTCCTTCTCCTCCAGAGCATCCATGAGCTCCGCCAGGAGTCGGGCGCCCTGGTTGCTGTTGCGAACATATTTTTCGCGGTATTGCTCCACGTCCCTGGGGTCGGCGTAGTCGAACAGCAACCAGGTGTGGGTCGGAATTCGAAAATAGACGAAGGCGAACTGGGGCCTGTCGCGATCTGCGATCGAGATGACCTGATCCATCAGAAGCGTGTGGCTGCCTTCCTGCCAATCACCCCAGGCGGTCCTGCCGAGAAGATTGCAGTAGCCCCAGAAAGCGAGGCGTGGCTTCCCCAAGAACCAGCAGATCGGCCGCTTTTGGCCGACGATCAGATCGTCGACGTAAGGCCCTTTGGATCTTCCGAAGGTGTCGGCATGAGAGCCGAAGGTCGTCTCGTAGCCGTTGTCATGGAGGATGTCGTAGAGCGGACTCGGGAACCTGCCTGCAAGACGGCCGCCGGCATACCCATCGCGTTCCAAGGCCGCCCAGTAGATATCGCGATCCAACGAGCCGAGAATGGACAGAGAATCTACCGACCATCTCGCCTCGGCGAACATGTTGGGAAAGCGCCGGAACTCCGCATTGATCAAGTCGATCAGGTCGGTTGTCTCGATGTCGAGGTATTCCTGCCCCAGACCCTGCGGACCAAGGCCGTCAAATACAATGAAGTACAAGTTTGGCGTCTCATCGAACGAGACCGCGCGGATCTGCTCCGCATAGAACCGGTCCCTCTCCGTGCGATCAGAGCCAGGAGTACTGAGCTGAATATGAGGCACGACCCAGATCACCAGCGCCAACGCCGCAGCCGAGGGCAAGGCCAGTCGCACCCAGCAGTTGTCGTCGATCAACTCGAAGACCGCGAAGACCCCGGCCCAGATGGCCAGGGCGCTCAGCCAGAAGAGCATGCGGCTTCCGGTCAGGTACAGGTCTGTGTGGAACAGGTAGGCCGTCCCCATCGAAGCCAGCACGACGAGCGCCAGCACTGCGTTGCGGGCCTTGGAGCGCAGGAAGACGAGGCCTGCGACGAAAGGCACAGTGTGGACAACTGCGCCCACCATCAGGATGTCTCTCAGCTCGGCCACAGGGAACTCGACAGCTGACGGAGCATAGGTGGCCATGAAAGCCAGGCCGGCCAGCGACGTGCCGAACACGTACTTGGACACTGCTGTCGGCAAGGATCGTGTCCTACTCATAGAGGTAGTCGGCGAAGGAGCGTTCGGGGTCGTCGTCAGGAATGCCACCGTAGCCTTGCATAGTCGTCGCCCTCGGCTCGACCAGCACTTCGTCCCCGTCGGAGAGACAGCGCAAGATGGCATGCACGGCGTCGAGAGTCGTCAGCCAGCCTTTCATCTCGGCTTCGTCGAACCACGACCCACAGGCATCGGGCGGCCAGATCCCGCCGAGGACTCCGTATGAGTCCTTGACGAAGAACTCCGGATCCTCATGGAATTCCATCCCCTCGGTGAGGCGCGGCCCGTGATCGCCGAACACGAACAGGATCGCCCCGGGGTCCTTCTCCTCCAGAGCCTCGAGAAGCTCCGCCACAAGACCTGCTGCCTGACTGCTGTAGCGGATGTACCTTTCTCGGTACGTCCTGACGTCCCTGGGATCGGCGTAGTCGAATGGCTGCCAGGTGTGGGCCGGCAAGCGAAGATACGCAAAGACGAATTGAGGTCTGTCCCGTTCGGCGATCGAGATGACCTGATCCATCAATTCGGCGTGGCTGGCCGTCCACCAATCATCCCTGAAGTTCCTGTCCAAGAGATTGCAGTAGCCCCAGAAGGCGACGCGGAATACTGGCCAGGCCAAGCGAAGACAAATCGGTCGGGTTTCCCCGATGAGCAGGTCGTCGACGTAAGGACCTTTGGTTCTTCCAAAATTACTGGAGTGATAGCCGAACGTGGTCTCGTAGCCGTTGTCGTGGAGGATGTCGTACAGCGGGTTCGGTAACTCGCCTGTGAGATAGCCCATCGGCCCGTGGCGCTCACGAGCTTCCCAGTAGATCCCGCGGTCCAGCGACGCCAGGATGTTTAGAGAGTCGCGCGACCATCTCGACTCGGCGAACATGTTGGGAAATCGCCGGAAGTCCGCGTTGACCAGGTCGACGAGGTCCGTGGTCTCGATGTCGAGGTACTCCTGCCCCAGGCTCTGTGGGCCCAGGCCGTCAAGAGAGACGAAATACAGGTTCGGCGTAGTTGCGAACGAAACCTCGTGGACCTGATCGGCATAGAACCGGTCCGCAGCCGCGCGATCGACTCCTGCAACCCAGGGCTGAGCATGAGCGATCACCCAGACCGCCAGCGCCAACGCTGCCGCCGAGGGAAATCCCAGCCGCATCCAGCGATTGTCGTCCATGAACTCGAAAACGGAGAAGACCCCGGCCCAGATGGCCAGGGCGCTCAGCCAGAACACCGCCCGACTCCCGGTCAGGTGGAGATCTGTATGGATGAGATAGGCCGTCCAGACGGATCCCAGCACGATGAGGGCCAGCACCGCGTTGCGGACCTTGGAGCGCAGCAGCACCAGCGCTGCGACGAAAGGCACCGAATGGGTCGCTGCGCCCAGCATCAGGATGTCCCTCAGCTCGGGTGCAGGGAACTCGACTGCTGCCGGGGAGTAGGTGGCCATGAAGGCCAGGCCCGCCAGCGACGTGCCGAAGAGGTACTTCAACGCCGCAGTGCTCGGCGAGGATCCGTCGCCCGGCGCCGGCCAAGCACGCGTACCTCCTGCTTCGTCGTCACTGACGCCCTGAGACTCGACGATGCTCATCAGGCTATCGAGCGGTCTCGTCCAGGGCGGCAATCAGCGGGTTTCGGCGCATTGGTCGAATGGTAGCCTACTCGTAGAGGAAGTCGGCGAAGGAGCGCTCGGGGTCATCGTCGGGGATGTCGCGATAGCGGTGCATGGTCGTCGCCCTCGGCTCCACCAGCGCCTCGTCGCCGCCCGACAGGCAGCGCAGGATCACGTGCACGGCATCCAGGGTGGTCAGCCAGCCCTTCTGGAGCTCGTCGTCGAACCACTCCGCGCAGGCATCGGCCGGCCAGATTCCTCCGAGGACGCCTAGATTGTCCTTGACGAAGAAGTCCGGATCATCTCCGAACTTCATGTTGTGGGTCAGCCGTGGCCCGTGATCGCCGAAGACGAACAGGATCGCCTCGGGGTCCTTTTGCTCCAGAGCCTCGATGAACTCCGCGAGGAGCCCGGCGGCCTGATTGCTGAGGCGGATGTAGTCGGCCCTGTAGGTTTCAACGTGTCTGGGGTCGCCGTAGTCGAACGACGGCGGCGTGTGGTTCGGCAACCGAAAATAGACCATGGCGAATTGAGGCTCCTCTCGCTCGCTGATAGAGATGACCTGTTCCATCAGATCTTCATGGCTGCCTTCCCACCAGTCCACCCAGAAGTCCCGACCCAGGAGATTGCAATAGCCCCAGAAGGCGGAGCGGAAGACGGACCGGTCCAAGCGCCCGCAAACGGTCCGGGACTGCACGATGACCAGGTTGTCGACATAAGGCCCCCTGGTTCTGCCGAAGTTGCTGGAGTGATTGCCGAAGGTCGTCTCGTAGCCGTTGTCACCGAGGATGTCGTACAGCGGATTCGGGAACTCCCCGGTGAGATGGCCGATCGGCCCATGCCGCTCGCGAGCCTCCCAGTAGATGCCGCGATCCAGCGATGCCAGGATGTGCAGGGAGTCACGCGACCATCTCGATTCGGCGAACATGTTGGGAAGGCGCCGGAACTCCGTGTTGACCAGCTCGACGAGGTCGGTGGTCTCGATGTCGAGGTACTCCTGCCCCAGGATCTGAGGGGCCAGGCCGTCGAACGAGAGAAAGTACAGGTTCGGCGTCGACTCGAACGAGACCGGGAGGATCTGATCCGCATAGAATCGGTCTCCCTCCGTCCGATCTGCAGTCGGGGCCGGGAGCTGAACGTGGCCGACGACCCAGACCGCCAACGTCAGCGCTGCCGCCGAGGGCACCGCCAGGCGCACCCAGCGGTTGTCGTCGATGAGCTCAAAAACCGCAAAGATCCCTCCCCCGATGGCCAGGGCGCTGAGCCAGAACACCGCCCGGCTTCCTGTCAGGTAGAGGTCTGTGTGGATGAGATAGGCGGTCCCGACCGAGCCGAGCACGACGAGCGCCAGCACCGCGTTGCAGGTCCTGGAGCGCAGCAACAGGAGCGCCGCGACGAAAGGCACCGTGTGCACCATTGCGCCCAGCAACAGGATGTCCCTCAGCTCGGCGTCGTGGAACTCCACTGGTGCGGCGGAGTAGGTGGCCATGAAAGCCAGGCCGGCCAGCGACGCGCCGAACACGTACTTCAGCACCGCTGTCCGCCAACCGCCGGGATGGCTCAGCCGGCGGCGAAGCCTCCGCAGCACAGGACCGCTCACGGCAATCTCTCGCAGCTCGGCCTTGTCATCCTCGGGATCATCCTCGGGCCGCCTCCAGCACGCATCTGCCTCGCTCTCCTCGCCTACTCGTAGAGGTAGTCGCCGAAGGAGTGCTCGTTGCCGTCGTCGGGGAAGAACTGGTAGCCGCTGGGCATGGTTGTCCTCAGGGGATCGACGAGTGCCTCCTCGCCGTCCGACAGGCAGCGCAGGATCGTGTGCACAGCGCCCAGGATCGTCAGCCACCCCTGCTCGAGGGTCTCGTCGAACCACGATTCGCAGGCGTCGGGCGGCCAGATGCCGCCGTACACCCCCATGCGATCCGAGACGACGAACTGCGGATCGTCCTCGAATCTGTGGGGGCGCGACAGCCACAGGCCGTGATCGCCGAAGACGAAGAGGATCGCCTCCGGATCTCGTTCGCGCAGGGTCTCCAGGAGGTCGTCCAGCAAGGGTGCCGCCAAGTTGCTGCGCGTGATGTACAGCTCCCTGAACTCGTCCCGCTTGTCGGCGTCAAAGTGGTTGTAGCTGCGAAGCGTGTGAATCGGCAGCTTGAAGTAGGACAGTGTGAACTGGGGGCCTTGCTCGTCGGCTGCCCGGGCCGTCAGGTCCATCTGCGGCCCGTATCCTTCCCCGTGCCAGCCGTACCCCGACGCCGGGTCGGCAAACCGCAAGTTGCAATAGCCCCAGAAGGCGATCTTGGCGATGGACGGGTCCAGGAGGTCGCAGGCCGTCCTGGACTTGCTGATCTCGTAGTTGTGGACGAAGGGCCCCTTGGATGCGCCCCACACGGGATTGAGAAAGATGGTCGTGATCTCGTAGCCGTTGGCGTGCAGGATGTCGAACAGCGGGCTCGGCGAGGTTCCCACCAGGTATCCAGGATCCTCTGTCGGCAGGCAGTTGTCCCAGTAGCAGTCTCCCCAGGAGATGCGAGGATCGAGAGCGGCCAACGTGTTCAGGGAGAAGACCGACCAGATCGAATCGGCGAACATGTTGGGCAGATGCCGGAACTCGGCGTTGAGCAGATCCAGGAGGTCGGTCGTCTCGACATCGAGGTACTTCTTCGTCACCGCCTGAGGCGCCAGACCGTCGAAGGAGACGAAGTACAGGTTGGGCGTCTCCTCGAACGAGATCAGGCGAATCTGCGACTCGTAGTCCCGGCCTCCTCCTGGGGTTCGGAAGTGAGGGAGCACCACGATCGCCAGGACCAGCAGCGCAACCGACGGCAATATCAGGCTCAGCGTGCGGTTCTCGTCCATGAACTCGAATACTGCGAAGAGCCCGAAGAAGGTCACGGCGGACAGCAGGGCCGGCAGCAGCCGATTGCCTGTCAGGTACAGGTCCGTGTGGATGAGGTAGCCAGTGGCCACCGAGCCCAGCACGATCATCGCCAGCACCGCGTTGCAGGCCTTGGAGCGCAGCAGCGCGAGCGTGGCCGCCAAGAGCAGCGTGTTGACCGCCAGGCCCAGCAGCATGATGTCTCGGATGTCGACCGGCGAGATCTCCGAGACGCTCACGGAGTAGGTGGCGTTCAAGGCGATGCCCGTGAGCGACATGGCCAGGGCGAACTTCAGCGCCGCGGTGAGCAGCGCTGCGCGGTCGTCCCACAGCGCCCTGCCCGTTGTCTTGCCAGTCGCCTCGGGTGCCTCGGTCGCCTCGGGTGTCCCTGCGGGCTCGTCGCCGTCGCTTGGCTCGGACATCGCCGCGAGCCTATGGCCTCAGCCTCGCCGAGTCGCAGCTCTGGGATGGGTCCTGCGTTTCGGTCGGGCGCGGCTTGCCGGCATAGTCCAACGATGCAGTTGATCGTCGTCGACCATCCCCTTGCAGCGGACCGGCTCGCCTTGTTGCGGGCCGCCGAGACCCCCACGGCCGGCTTCCGGCGGGCCCTGGAGGCCCTCAGCGGATTCCTGGTCTACGAGGCCGCACGCCACATGGCGGTGACCGGCGTGGAGCTGCGGACCCCGATGGGCCCGGCATCGGGAACCCGTGTCGCCGCTCCCCCGCTGCTGGTGCCGGTGCTGCGGGCCGGGCTCGGCATGCTGGCGCCTGCCCTGGAGCTGTTCGATGATGCGGGAGTCGGCTTCGTCGGCCTGCGCCGTGACAAGCAGACGCTGCTCCCCGCTGCCTACATGAACAGCATCCCAGGCGACCTCGGCGACAGCGACGTGCTGGTGCTCGACCCGATGCTGGCCACCGGAGGCTCCGCGGTTCACGCTTGCGAGGCGGCCAGGGACTCCGGGGCGGGCAGGGTCACGGTGGTCTGCGCTCTGGCGGCGCCCGAAGGGATCGAGACGCTGCGCAGCTCCGGCTCGGCCGCTGCCGTGGTCACTGCTGCCGTGGACGACTCGCTCGACGATGCAGGCTTCATCCTCCCCGGCCTCGGCGACGCAGGCGACCGGCAGTTCGGTCGCCTCGACCCGCCTGCGTCGAGCGATCCGTCACCGGAGGCCCGCTGATGGACGACGGCCGGCTGATGGACGACGGCCGGCTGATGAGCGACGGCCGGCACCTGATCGCCGTCGAGCCGCGCAGCCGCCCGGCCATGCACCGCGCCATGTGCGCCGCGGTGCAGGCCGCGGGCGGCACTGTCTCGGAGATCGGCAACGCCACGGCCCTGGTGTTCGCGGACCCGGCAGCAGACCACGCCTTCGCCGATCTGCTCGCAAGCGGCCCCGGGATCCGCTGGGTCCAGCTGCCCTATGCCGGGATCGAGAACTTCGTCGCTCATCTCGACAGCGAGCACATCTGGACCTGCGGAAAGGGCGTCTACGCCCCGCCGGTGGCCGAGTGGATCATCACCGCCCTGCTGAGCGGCTTTCGTGACATCGGGACCTTCGTGCGGGCCACGAGCTGGCCCGCCCAGACGGGGCGCAACCTGCTGGGCGCTCGCCTCACGGTGCTCGGCGGCGGCGGCATCACCGAATCGCTGCTGGAGCTGCTGGCGCCGTGGGGCTGCGAGATCACCGTGGTGCGCCGCCACCCGGCGCCGATGCCAGGCGCAGCCGAGGTGCTCGGACCGGACCGCATCGGTGCTGCGATCTCCGGCGCGGATGCGGTGATCGTGGCGCTGGCCTTGACCCCGGAGACCGCAGGCATCGTCGACGCCGAGTTCCTGAAGGCGATGCCGGCCGACGCCTGGCTCGTCAACGCCGGGCGGGGCGGCCACGTGGTCACCGACGACCTCACAGATGCCCTGCGCAGCGGCGGGATCGCAGGCGCCGTGCTCGATGTCACCGATCCCGAGCCGCTGCCCGACGGCCATCCGCTGTGGGGGCTCGACAACTGCCTGATCACGCCCCACATCGCCAACACCCCCGAGATGGGCCTGCCCCTGATCGCTGCTCGGGTCGGCGAGAACGTGCGCCGCTGGATCGCGGGCGAGGAGCTGATCGGCAAAGTGGACGTGAATCTCGGCTACTGACCCCGCTGGACGCAGGTAGCCTGCTCTGAGCCGGGTCTTCAGCAAGCCCGACAGCGAGCCACGACAGCGAGGTTGAGTCAGCGATGATCGACAGGATCAAGCGCCATCCCGGGATCGCCGCGGGCATCGGCGTGATCGCTGTGGCGGGGATCGTCTGGGTGGCGGTGGGCTGGTTCGGCTTCCACACGCTGTTCTTCGACGAAGCCGTCGACGAGAGCGTGCCGGTGTTCGCATCGGGCGCGGGGCCGTCGGGGCTGCCCAGCGACGCCCAGAGCCCCGAGCTCGTCGAGGAGATGAACGCCGCGATGCAAGACGAGGGCACCCCGATGGAGGTGACGGTGGACGACCCGATGCCAGAGGACATGCCCGAGATCGTCACCATCGCCTCGGGCAGCTTCGCCCCCAGGAGCCATCCCGCCGAAGGCACCGCACTGGTGCTCAACGACGGCAGCGCGCAGCGCTTCCTGCGCTTCGAGGACTTCGCCACCGACAACGGGCCCGACCTCAACGTGTACCTGTCTGCCGCGCCGCCGGATGCCCCGGCATCGGAATTCGACGACGACTTCGTGGATCTCGGCGACCTCAAGGGCAACGTCGGCCCCCAGAACTACGAGATCCCCGCAGACGTGGACCTGGCCCACCACTCGACCGTGGTCGTCTGGTGCGTGCGCTTCGGGGTGGCCTTCGGCGTGGCGCCGCTCGCCTGAGGCCGGCGGGTGCTCGACCACGTCTTCACGGACGCCATCGGAGCGCTGCGCGACGCCTTCGAGACAGCCCGCCTGGAGCGCCAGGCCGTCGAGGAGCGCTTCCAGAGCGACGTGCTGCTCGGCGATCTGAGCTGGCAGACCTCCTACGGCCTGCCCGGCGAGGGTCTGCCGCCCAGGGTCCAGGCCGAGATCACCTGCATGTGGCCCACCTGGTCGCAGTCGGCCTACCGGAGCTGGTACGTGGACGATCACTTGCCCGAGCCGCCGCGCATCGAGATCGAGATCGTGTTCCGCCGCTCGCAGCTCGCGGCCGCTGCGGACCCCGCCAAGATCGTGGCCGCCCTGCCCCACGCCTCGCCGCCGGTCGGCGCCGAGCCGCTGACCCGCAGCGGGCCGACCCTGGAGTCGATCTTCACGGACGATCTGGCGAAGGTCGAGTACGCCGTGGAGGTCGTCTACGAGGGCGGATACGACCTCAGCGAGGAAGGGCTGGACGACGGCGGCACGCTCGACCGGCACTTCGGCGCCCTGGGCGGCTGGATCGCCTCGACGCTGGTGACAGTCGGCGACCTGGCCCTCTGAGCGCGCCAGACGGGCCGGGCGAGCCGGGCCTCTGAGCGAGCCGGCACGAGCCAGCCGAGCGAGACGACCCGGGCCGGGGGACCTGCGGGGACGGCTAGGCGATCAGCGCGGCCAGGCTGGTCTGAGGCCGCGCCCCGAGATGCGAGATGACCTCGGCCGCGGCGATCGAGCCCAGCTCCGCGCAGCGCTGCAACGCCATGCCCCGCGCCCGGCCGAACAGGAAGCCCGCCGCGTAGAGGTCGCCAGCCCCGGTGGCGTCGACCACCCTCGGCACCTCGACTGCGGGCACCGCGATCCGCAGCTCGCCCGAGACGATCACCGAGCCCCGCTCCGAGCGGGTGATCGCCGCCAGCGGCACCAGGTCGGCCATGCGGCCAAGCCCGTCGTCGAAGTCCTCGCTGAGGAACAGCGCCGCCAGCTCGGCCTCGTTGGCGAACACCAGGTCCACCTTGTCGGCCAGCAGGTCGAGCCACTCGTGGCGGTGGCGCTGGACGCAGTACGGGTCCGACAGCGTGATCGACACGACCCGGCCCGCATCGGAGGCCACGTCCATGGCGAAGCGGATGGCGGACTTGGCGATCTCGGTGTCGTAGAGGTAGCCCTCGCAGTAGGTGATCGCCGCCGAGGCCACCGTGTCGACGATGATGTCGTCGGGCGCAAGCACCGCCGAGATGCCCAGGAAGGTGTTCATGGTGCGCTCGGCGTCGGGGGTGACCTGGATCAGCGAGCGGGCGGTCGGCGGCCCGCTGCGGGCGAGAGGCACGTCGAAGGCCACGCCCGCTGCCCGCAGGTCGTGGGCGAACACCTCGCCGAGCTGGTCGTCTCGCACCTTGCCCAGAAAAGCCGCCTGGCCGCCGAGGCCTGCGACCCCGGCCATGGTGTTGGCGGCCGAGCCGCCGCTGGTGGCGCTTATCGGAGGCATGGCCGCATACAGCGAGGCGGCCCGCTCGGCGTCGATCAGGGTCATCGCCCCCTTGAGCAGGCCGTGCTCGGCGATGAAGGACTCCTCGACGTTGGCCATCACGTCGACGATCGCATTGCCCACGCCGACGACATCTGGGCTTGACGACAGGCTCGACGACAAAGGGCCGGCTCCGGGCGAGATCAGCGGACCGCCGCACCCTAGCCGTGCGGGGTCGCAGCGGACGCATTGCCGTCGCCGTCGGGCTTGTGGCCGTATCGTTGGCTCTTGCCCTCAGAACCCCGACCGTGGAAGCCCGCACGCCGATGACCGCCGCAGACCACAGACTGCCCGTCCACGTCGTCCCCGAGCGCTACCGGATCGAGATGGCCCCCGACATCGAACGGGCCTCGTTCGACGGCTCGGTCTCGATCCGCGTCCGCATCGCCGAGCGCACCGACGAGATCGTCTGCAACGCCGCAGAGCTGGAGATACGCAGCGCCGAGATCCGCCAAGAGGGCCGGGCGGGCGCATACGGCTCGACCCGCCGGCTCGACCATCGCATCGACGACGAGCGCGAGCGCCTGCACCTGAGCGCCCCCGGGGGTTTTGCGGCCGGGACCGCCGAGCTTCGCCTGAGCTTCGCCGGCGTGCTCAACGACCGGCTCTGCGGCTTCTACCGCTCTGTCTACGCCGACGACGACGGCAGCGAGCACGTCATCGCCACCACCCAGTTCCAGTCCACCGACGCCAGACGGGCCTTCCCGTGCTGGGACGAGCCGGCCTTCAAGGCCGTCTTCGAGACCGCCCTCATATGCGACCCGGACCTGCTGGCGGTCTCCAACACGGCCGAGATCACCGCCGAGATCCTCGACGACGGCAGGCGCCGCACGAGCTTCGCCCCGACGATGCCGATGTCGACGTATCTGGTGGCTTTCGTGGTGGGTCGCCTCGAAGCCAGCGAGCCGACCGTGATCGACGGGGTGCCGATCCGGGTGATCCATCGCCCCGGCCAGGGGCGGCTCGCCGGCTATGCGCGCCAGACCGCCCGTTTCGCCCTGCACTGGCTGGCCGAGTACTACGACATCGCCTACCCCAGCGACAAGGTCGACCTGATAGCGGTGCCCGACTTCGCCTTCGGGGCGATGGAGAACCTCGGCTGCGTGACCTTCCGGGAGACCCTGCTGCTGGTGGACCCCGCGACCGCCAGCCGGGCCGAGCTGCAGCGGGTGACCGACGTGATCAACCACGAGCTGGCCCACATGTGGTTCGGTGACCTGGTGACCATGAAATGGTGGGAGGGCATCTGGCTCAACGAGGCGTTCGCCACCTTCATGGAGATCAGCTGCACCGACGCCTACAAGCCGCAGTGGCGGGCCTGGGAGACGTTCGCACGGGCGCGCAGCGAGGCCATGAGCGTCGACGCCCTGGCGGCCACCCGGCCCATCGAGTACCCGGTTCTCTTCCCCGCCGATGCCGAGGCGATGTACGACCTGCTGACGTATGAGAAGGGCGCGGCGGTGGTGAAGATGCTGGAGCGCCATCTCGGCGCCGAGGCGTTCCGCGACGGGGTGCGCCATTACCTGCGCAGCCATCAGTACTCCAACACCGCCACCAGCGACCTCTGGGACGCCCTGGAGTCAACGACCGGCCGGCCGGTGCGCGCCATGATGGACGACTGGATCCTCGTCGGCGGCCATCCGCTGGTGGAAGCCGAGCCGACCCCGCACGGGCTGCGCCTGCGCCAGAGCCGCTTCACCCTCGACCCGGCCCCTCCGGCCGATATGGACACGGCCCGGCTGTGGTCGGTGCCGCTGGCGATTGCAGGCGACGACGGCAGCGTGCAGCGGCTGCTGCTGGATCAGCGGGCCGTGCATCTGACCGGGGCGAGCGGGGCCGTGCGGTCGCTGAACGAAGGGGGCTTCGGATTCTTCCGCTCGCTGATGCATGGCGACGGCGGTCGGCGGGACGGCTTCGCCGGCCTCGACGCTGCGGGGCTGCACAGCCTGGTGGACGACGAGTGGGCGCTGACGCTGAGCGGGCGGCGCAGCGCGGCCGAGTTCACGAGCCTGATCGAAGGCGTCGCCAGCCGGCCGGCGGCGAACGGCTCTGGCGCCGCCGGAGACGACCTGAACGTGTGGCAGGCGATCGCCGCGGCGCTCGGCGAGCTGATGCGCCTGGTCGCGCCTCACGAGGCCGCGGCTGCGGCCCTGCAAGCCAGGGTGGCGGCGATGTGCGGCCCGGCGCTGGACCGGATCGGTGCCGAGCCGTCGGACGACGACGACGACCGCACCCTGGAGCTGCGGGCCGTGCTGGTGCGCCTGCTCGGCGCTCTGGCCGATGACCCGCAAACCATTGCAGCCTGCGCCGCCCGTTTCGAGGCCGCGGCCGCCGCCTCGGCCGACCCGGCGAGCGGGGCAGCGCCGGCCGAGCCTTCGCTGGCTGCGGCGGACCTCGCCGTGTTCGCCCGCCACGCGGACGCCGAGGGATTCGAGCTGCTGCGCGACCGCTGGCTGCACCCGGCCGACCCGGTTGCCGAGCAGCGCCATCTGCGGGCAATGGCCGGGGTGAGCAGCGTCGAGCTCGTCGAGCGCCTGCTGGCCGACATCGCCGACGGCACAGTGAGAACCCAGGACGCCCCCTATGTGCTGGCCATGGCGCTGGGCAACCGCAGCGTCGGGCGCCGGGTGTGGGATTTCGTCGAGAACCGCTGGGACGACCTCAACGAGCGCTTCCCGTCCAACTCGATCCCCAGGATGCTGGAGGGCGTAGTCGCCCTCGACAGCGCAGAGGACTGCGAGCGGGTGAGCCGTTTCCTGGCCGAGCACCCGCTCGCCCAGGCCGGTCTGCGGACTGCGCAGGTCCTCGAGCGGCAGCGGGTCAACGCGGCGCTGCGCGACCGCGAGTTCGCGCGCTATTCCGCCTGGCTGACCGGCGGCGGCTCGGCATCTGAGCCCGCCGACAGCGACAGCGTGCCGGGGAGCTGAGCGTGGCCCGCACCCTGCCGCTGACCCGACGGCCGGCTCTGGAGGTCTTCGCGGTCACCGACACCGCGGCGCAGCTCACCTGGAGGCGCATTCCCGAGGGCCGCATCGAGGCGGTCGTCGACGGCCGGCCCTGGCTGCTCGGCCGCGGCGGCAGGCCGGGCGCCGCGCAGATCACAGGTCTGCGGCCCGACAGCGAGTACTCGATCGAGCTGACCTGCGACCGGCGCAGCATCGGGCGTCTCGGCCTGCGCACCCAGGACGCACTCGCCGGCGAGCCGATCCTGCGGATCGCCACGATCAGCGACCTGCACCTCGGCGAGACCGGCTTCGGGGCCGGCGTCGGTGGCCGCATCCGCCACCCGCACAGCCCGCTGGCGCAGGACCCGATCCCCTTGCAGTGCGCCAAGGCGGCCGTGGCCGAGGCAGTCGCCTGGGGCGCCGATCTGCTGGTCGTCAAGGGCGACATCACCGACTCGGGCGAGCCCGGCCAGTGGGAGATGTTCGACGAGCTGCTCGACGGCACCGGCATCGAGGTGATGGCACTGCCCGGCAACCACGACATGGTCGGCCGCCCCGGGGCGCTCGACGGTGTCGCCGAGCTGCGCCGCCGCGGCCTGTTCGAGGATCGGGTGAGCTGGCGCGACTGCCACGGGATCCGCGTCGTGACGGCGGACTCAACGGTGCCGGGCCGCAACTGGGGCCGCCTGGCGCCTTGCCTCGACGAGCTGTGCAGCGCGCTCGACACCGGCCGGCCGGCCCTGTTGTTCACGCATCATCACTTCCAGGACCGGATGCTCCCCTGGTTCCTGCCGCTGGGCGTGCAGCGCACCGAAGGGGCGCCGCTGCTGGATCGCCTGGTCGAGGTCAATCCGGACCTGCTGGTCAGCTCAGGGCACACCCATCGCAACCGCATCCGCAGCCACGGCAGCGCTCTGATCACCGAGGTGTCCTCCACCAAGGACTTCCCGGGGGTGTGGGCCGGCTACGAAGTACATGCCGACGGCGTGCGCCAGACGGTGCGGCGAGTGGCCGATCCCGCATGCATCGCCTGGAACGACTGCACCGCCGCCTTGGTCGCCGGCATCTGGGGCTGCTGGTCGCCCGGCCGGCTCGCCGACCGCAGCCGGCTGCACCGCTGGACCACCGACTACAGCGGTCTCGGGGCCGGCTGCGCGGCTGCGGCAGGGTTCGCGGATGCGCCGTCCGCGGTGCCGGCCATATCCACCGCTTGACCATCGGCCTCGTCGGCTGTGGCAGTGTCGGCAGTGTCGGCGGGGTCGGCTGTGCCGGCTTCGGCGGCTGTGGTTTCTGGCGCGCCGTGATGGCCCATGCGGCTGCGCTTGGTCTCCAGGTAACGCGAGTTCTCGGGATTGGCGTCGGTCCAGATCGGCACCCGTTCGCTGATCTGAAGCCCCAGGCCGTTCAGCTCGCCGACCTTGGCCGGGTTGTTGGTCATCAGGCGCATGCGGGTGACCCCGAGGTCGGCCAGGATGCTCGCGCCGACCGCATAGGAGCGCGCATCGGCCGGGAAGCCCTGTGCCTCGTTGGCCTCCACGGTGTCGAGCCCGTCGTCTTGGAGCGCATAGGCGCGCAGCTTGTGGCCCAGGCCGATCCCCCGGCCCTCCTGGCCGCGCAGATACACCAGCACGCCGCGGCCCTCCGCCGCGATCATCTGAAGCGCCGCCCGCAGCTGCGACCCGCAGTCGCAGCGGATCGAGCCCAGGATGTCGCCGGTGAGGCACTCGCTGTGGACCCGCACCAGCAGCGGCTCGCCGCCTGAGACGTCGCCCATCGCATAGGCCAGGTGCTCGGTGTCGTCGCGCAGCGAGCGGTAGGCGTGGGCGGTGAACTCGCCGTGGAGGGTGGGCACCCGAGCCGAGGCAAAGCGGACGACGCCGCCCGCGCTGCGAATCGCAGCCGGCTCGCCTGGCACTGCCGCGGTGACGCCAGGCACCTGCTGCTCAGCCGTCGTGTCGGCCATCGGCTTGGGTTGCACGGCGGTCGCCGGTCCGCTTCAGCGGGCGGCCTTGCCGTCCGTCAGCAGCGTGCGGGCGTCGTCCACGTCGGTCTTGAGCTGGGCGACGAGCTCGTCGACCCCCCAGAACTTGCGCTCGCTGCGCAGGAAGGTCGTGAACGACACTGCGAGCTGCTGGCCGTAGAGGTCGCCGTCGTAGTCGATCAGATGAACCTCCAGCAGCGAGTGCTCGGCGTGCTCGTGGAAGGTGGGGCGGCGGCCGATGTTGATGGCGCACGGATGGGTCGAGCCGTCGGCGAGCCTGCACCA
This sequence comes from Acidimicrobiales bacterium, assembly GCA_965214285.1. Classification (GTDB taxonomy): domain Bacteria; phylum Actinomycetota; class Acidimicrobiia; order Acidimicrobiales; family Aldehydirespiratoraceae. The sequence continues at coordinate 1,374,713 of OZ243946.1, read as the reverse complement.
GCCCGCATACACGGCGTCCGCCGGCCAGGCCATGTGCTTGGGCACCGGGATGTTGGCGGTCGGGAAGCCGATGCGGTGGCCTCGCCGGTCGCCGGGCACGACCACGCCGCGCACCTCGTGCGGGCGGCCCAGCATCTCCGCTGCGCGGGCCACGTCGCCACCTGCGAGCGCCCGGCGGATCTTGGTGGACGACACCGGCTCGCGGGCCTCGTCGCTGTGGCGGATCAGCTCCAGGGCATGCACCTCGAAGTCCCAGATCTCGCCGAGCTGGGCCAGGGCGGCCACGTTGCCGGCGCGTGCGGCGCCGAAGTGGAAGTCCTCGCCGACGACGATCGCCTTGGCGTGCAGGGCGTCGATGAAGACCTGGCCGACGAACGCCTCGGGCCGGGTGGCGGCGCGCTCCTCGTCGAAGTTGATGACGTAGACGTAGTCGATGCCCTGAGCCTCGATCAGCTCCAGCTTCTGCTCCAGGCTGGTGAGCAGCAGCGGCGCGCTCTCGGGGCGCACCACATGGGCGGGGTGGCCGTCGAAGGTGACCACCGCCGACTCCACGCCGAGGCGCTCGGCCACCTGGCGCACGGTGGAGAGGATCTCCTGGTGCCCGAGATGGACGCCGTCGAACACGCCGATGGTGGAGGCGACCTCGATGGTCTGGGGCAGTCTGTCGGTGCGGTCCTGGAGAATCTGCATGGTCTGCTGGGCGTAGGGTCGGGGTGCGGGCTTCACGCTACCGGCTGAGCCGGCAGGCTTCGCTATCCGAGCGGTGCTGGGACTGCCTGAGCCGAGCTTGTCGGCCGTGTGCTGTCAGGCCGGCGACAGCACGACGAGCGGGCGGGCGCCACCGTGGCGATGCTCGTAGACGGCGAGCAGGCCGCCGTCTGGGCCCAGGATCGCCCACGGGCCGTCGCCTGCGGCCCCGGCCTCGTCGGGATCGAGGGTCTGGCCGTGCGCGGCGCGGCGGGCGCCGGCGGCGTCGAGCGTCAGCGCCTCGAGATGGCTCACCGCGGCGACCTCGGGCAACAGCACCGGCTCGTCGACCGCGCAGGCATCGGCCAGGACGAAGCTGCCGACGGCGCTGCGGCGCAGCGACCGCAGATGGGCGCCGCCGCCCACCGCCCTGCCGAGGTCGGCCGCCAGGGTCCGCACGTAGGTGCCAGAGGAGCAGTCGACCTCGGCCCGCCAGATCATGCCCTTGCCGGCCTGGCTATCGACGTCGCCGGTGTCGCTGCCGGCTGATCCCCCAGTGTCGCCGGCCTCGCTGCCGGACACGCCGGCCTCGCTGCGGACGGGTTCCACGTCGAAGCGGTAAACGGTCACCGGCCTGGGCGCGCGTTCGACCTCCTTGCCCTCGCGGGCCAGTTGGTGCAGCCGCTTGCCGCCGACCTTCAGCGCCGACACCATCGGCGGCACCTGCATGATCGGCCCCGTGAGCGCCTCGGCGGCTGCGCGCACCTCGTCGTCGGCGACCCCCGACATGTCGTAGCGCGCCGTGACTTCGCCGGATGCGTCCAGCGTCGAGGTCTCGACGCCCAGCACGATCTCGGCGATGTAGGACTTGCGCTGTTCGGTCACGAAGCGCAGCAGCCGGGTGGCCCGGCCGACCCCGAGCACCAGCACGCCGGTGGCGTCGGGGTCCAGGGTGCCCGCATGGCCGACCTTGCGGGTGCCGAGCCTGCGGCGCGTCCGGGCCACCACGTCGTGGCTGGTCCAGCCCGCCGGCTTGTCGACGACGACGATGCCGTGCGGGGCCTGCTCAGCGCCTGCTGTCGTCATCGTGAGCGTCGTGTTTCCAGGACCGGTCCGAGCTGTCGTGGCCGTCCTCGCCGTGGCCGTCGCCGTCGTGGTCGCGGCCGGGTTCGCCGCGGTCATCGACGCGGCCGGCTGCGGCAGTCTCGGCGAGGATGTGCTCGATGCGCTCGGCGGAGCGCAGCACGCCGTCGGGCCGGAACTCCAGCAGCGGTGCACGACGCAGGCGGGTGCGGGTGGCCACCTCGTGGCGCAGGCGCGGCCACAGCTCGGCCAACGCGGCCTGCACGTCGGGATCGTGGTCGTCGTCGTAGGTCGTGTACCACACGATCGCCCGCTGCAGGTCGCCGTCCACGTCCACGCCGGTCACCGCGACCGCGGCCAGGCGCTCGTCGCCGATCTCCTCTAGGCCCTCGGCGACCACCCGGCGGATCAGGCTGGCGGCCCTGGCCGTGCGACTCGAGGAAGCCCCGTCCCGGCCCCGACGGCCCCGACTGCCTCGCTGGGAGCGACGGCGGCTCACCGCAGGGCCCGGGGTCAGCCGTCGAGGGTGCGCTCGATCTGGCGCTCCTCGTAGGTCTCGATGATGTCGCCGTCCTTGAGATCCTGGAAGTCCGACAGGCCGATGCCGCACTCGAAGCCCGAGGTGACCTCGCGGGCGTCCTCCTTGAAGCGCTTCAGCGACGACACCTCGCCCTTCCAGATGATCGCGCCCTCGCGCAAGAAGCGCACCTTGGAGCCGCGGGTGATGGCGCCGTTCTGCACGTAACAGCCGGCCACTGCGCCGACCCTGGGGATGCGGAACACCTCCCGCACCTCAGCCTCGCCGGTGACGACCTCCTCGAACTCGGGGGCCAGCATGCCGACCATCGCCGACTCGATGTCCTCCAGCAGCTTGTAGATGACCTCATAGGTGCGGATCTCGACCCGCTCGGCATCCGCGAGCTCCCGTGCCTTGCGGTCGGGCCGCACGTTGAAGCCGATGATGGTGGCATTGGAGGCTGCCGCCAGTGCGATGTCGTTCTCGGTGACGCCGCCCACGCCGCGGTGCACGAAGCCGATCTTGACGTCGGGGCTCTCGAGTTTGCGCAGGCTCTCGGTGACCGCTTCGAGCGAGCCGTTCACGTCGGCCTTGACGACCACGTTGAGCGTGGCCGCCTCGCCGCGCTGAATGCGGGCGAAGATGTCCTCGAGGCGGGCGCCGCCCGACAGCGCATGGGCTTCGCGGCCCAGGCTCGACTGGCGCTGCCAGTGCTCGCGGGTGTCTGCCACCCTGCCGGCCACCTTCTCGCTGGGGGCCACCACGAACTCGTCGCCCGCGGATGCCACCTCCGACAGGCCCAGCACCTGCACCGGGGTGGAGGGGCCTGCCTCGGCGGTGTTGTCGCCGTGGTCGTCGATCAGCGCCCTCACCCGGCCCCAGGAGGCGCCTGCCACCAGCGGGTCGCCGATGCACAGCGTGCCGCGCTGCACCAGCACGGTGGCCACCGGGCCGCGGCCGGTGTCGAGATGGGACTCGAGCACCACGCCGCAGGCTCGGCCGTCGGGCGAGGCTCGCAGATCCTCGACCTCGGCGACGAGGGAGATCGAGTCCAGCAGATCGTCGATGCCGTCGCCGTTGAGCGCCGAGATCTGCTGGTAGATGGTCTCGCCGCCCCATTCCTCGGGCACCAGGTCGTGCTCGGCGGTGCCCGAGATCGCCTTGTCGATGTCGGCATTGGGCCGGTCGATCTTGTTGATCGCCACCACGATCGGCACCTCGGCGGCCTTGGCGTGGTTGATCGCCTCGATGGTCTGGGGCATCACGCCGTCGTCCGCGGCCACCATGAGCACCACGATGTCGGTGGCGTCGGCGCCCCGGGCGCGCATGGCGGTGAAGGCCTCGTGGCCGGGCGTGTCCAGGAAGGTGATGCTGTGGTCGCCTCGGGCCACCTGGTAGGCGCCGATGTGCTGGGTGATGCCGCCGGCCTCGCCCTTGACCACGTTGGCGTCGCGGATGCGGTCCAGCAGCAGGGTCTTGCCGTGGTCGACGTGGCCCATCACGGTGACCACCGGCGGGCGGCGGGGCGCCCCGGCGTCGGCGTCGGGGTCGATCTCGAGCAGCTTCTGGAGCTCCTCTTCCTGCTCCTCGCCGGGATCGACGAGGCGGACCGTGGCCCCGATCTCGGCTGCGAACAGCTCGATCATGTCGTCCGACAGCGACTGGTTGGCGGTGACCATCTCGCCTGCCTGCATCAAGAAACGCACCACGTCGGCGGCGGTGCGGTTGAGCTTGGGGCCGAGATCGAACGACGTAGAGGCGCGCTCGACGACCACCTCGCCCTCGGGCACCGGGGCGTCGAGAGGGGTATAGGACGGCGCGTCCATCGGCTGCAGCTCTTCGCGGGAGCGACGCCTGCGACCCCTGCGACGCGGCGGGCGCTGGCCCGGGCCGCGGTTCTGGCCGGGGCCGCCTCGGCCTCCAGGACCGCCGGGGCCTCCGGGGCCGCCTCGGCCTCCGCCGGGAGGCTGGCCTGCGCCGGGAACGGGGCCTCGTGAGCCGGTGCCCGGACGACGCCCGCCCGGCAGCGGCGCTCTGCCTCCGGCGCCGGAGGATCTGCGACCGCCGGGGCCTGCGGGTCCGCCGGGAGGCGGCGGGATCGAGCGGCGGGCTCTGGGCGGAGGCGGGATCGGCTTGCCGGTCCCCGAGGTCGGGGGAGCCTTGGCGGACGGGTCGCCGGGCGGTCTCTTGGCCACTCGCTTGACGACCTTCTTGACGACCGTCTTGGGCGTCTTCGGCGCCGACAGCGCAGCCGCGGACTCCTCGGCGAGGCGCCTCGCGGAGGGGGCGGTGCCGCTCGAGGAGATGAGCCGCTTGGACGACTCGGCGGCGGGCTGAGTGCCCGCTGAGCGGTCGGCGGCGCGATCCGGCTTGTCGGCTGCGGCGGCAGGCGGTGCCGGCGCTGGTGCTGACGGCTCGGCGGGCGCTCGGGCCGCGGCCGGCGCCGGCGCTGCTGCCGGCTGCTCGGCGCTGCCTGCGGGGGCGGCTTCTTTGGCGGCGGCTGCCGGCGCTGCAGGCTCGGCCGGCTTGCTCGCAGCGGGCTCTGCGGCCGGCTCGGCCGACTTCTGCTCAGCGTTTTTGGAAGCCCGCTCGGCCGGCTCGGCGGGGGCCTCGGCCGGCTCGCCGCTCGAATCGGATCCGGTCGGGGCCTGCGGCGCCCTGGCGGCGGGGCGCGGCGCTGTCGGTTTGGCTGCGGCGGGCGGCCTGCGGACGGCCTTGGCGGTGCGGGCGCCGGCCGCGGTGCGGCCCCGGATGCCGCCTGGGGCTCTGGGATCAGGCGGCCCCGAGCCGGCGACGAGACCCTCGCGTTCGGCCTTGCGCCGCACCCGGTCGGCCTGGGCGTCGTGCATCGACGACGACGCGCTCTTCACCCCGATGCCGAGGGACTCGGCGAGGCGAAGGGTCTCCTCGTTGCTGAGACCCAGCTCCTTGGAGAGAGCGTGGATGCGGATCTTTGCTGGTGGCACGGGTGGTGGTTGTCCTTGTCGGCCAGGCGTGGCCGGACGAGCGGTATCTGTCCCAGGAGTTCAGGAAGCAGGGTCGCCGACGCCGATTCTACGCTTTCGCTTCGGCTTCGTCTGCTGCGGCCTCATCGCCTGAGGGCTCAGCCCCTTCGGCATCGCCGGCCGCAACGTCTGCATCGCCGGCATCGTCGGCTTCATCGCCCGCGTCGGCTTTGCTCCCCGTGGTGTCGTCGGCGCCGGACTCCGCGGCATCGCCGGCATCGTCTGCATCGCCGGCAGCGTCGGGCTCGACCTCGGCGGCTTGGTCATCCGCAGCTGCCTCCTCGGCGGCGGCGGCCTGGGCGGCCTCCCATTCCTGCAAGGTGATTGCGGAGCTGCCGTCGGCCGGCTGCCACATCTGCTCGCCGCTGTCGGGGTCGACGATCCACTCCCCCGCGGCCCACTCGATGTCGCCGTAGGCCTGCTCCTCGGCGAACTGGGTCTCGGACTTGATGTTGATGCCCCAGCCGGTGAGCCGCGAGGCCAGCCTGGCGTTCTGGCCCTCCTTGCCGATGGCCAGCGAGAGCTGGTAGTCGGGCACGATCACGTCGCAGTCGCCGGTGGTCTCATCCGGGCGCACCTGGGCGACCCTGGCAGGCGAGAGCGCCCTGGTGACGAACTCCTCTAGGTCGTCGCTGAAGGGCACGATGTCGATCTTCTCGCCGCGCAGTTCGTTGACGACCTGGCGCACCCGTGCCCCGCGGCCGCCCACGCAGGCCCCTACGGGATCGACGTTGCTGTCGTTGGACCAGACCGCGATCTTGGTGCGGTGGCCCGGCTCGCGGGCACAGGCGCGGATCTCCACCACGCCGTCGGCGATCTCGGGCACCTCGAGCTCGAAAAGCCGCTTGACCAGCCCCGGATGGGTGCGGCTCACCACGATCTGAGGGCCCTTGGCGGTCTTGCGGACCTCCACGATGTAGGCCTTGATGCGGGTGTTGCCGTCGGGCCGCTCGTAGGGGACCTGCTCGGCCTGGGGCAGCAGCGCCTCCACCCGACCCAGGTCCAGCAGCGTGTAGCGGGAGTCGGTCTGTTGGATCATGCCGGTGACGATGTCGCCCTCGCGGCCCGCGTACTCCTCGTACTTGAGCTCCTGCTCGGCCTCGCGGATGCGCTGGTTCATCACCTGCCGGAAAGCCTGGGCGGCGACCCGGCCGAGGTCGTCGGGGGTGACGTCGTACTCGGGGCCCGTCGGCTCGCCCTCTTCGTCGACGTCCTGGGCGAACACCCGGAACTCCATGGTGTCGGGGTCGATCGTGACCCAGGCGTACTCGTAGGCGTCGGGCAGGCGCTTGTAGGCCGACTCCAGGGCATCGGCGAGGGCTGCGAACAGCGCCTCCACCGACAGGCCGCGCTCCACGGCGAGCTGCTGCAAGGCGTCCAGCATGTCCTGGTTCATGATCTGTGCTCCTGTGACCGGCCGGCGGGTCGGAAGGCGAAGACGGTGCGGGCCTTGGCGATCTGGTCGTAGTCGAGGCGCAGCGGGCCGTCCGGGGCGGCGATCTCCACGCCCCGTGAGTCCGCGGCGACAAGTTCGCCGTCGAAGCGCCGTGCGCCGAGCGTCTCGCAGCGGGTCTTGATCGTCACCTGCTCGCCGATGGCGCCGGCGAAGTGCTCGAGGCGGCGCAGCGGCCGTTCCAGGCCGGGGCTGGAGACCTCCAGCGTGTAGCGCCCCGGCACAGCGTCGGCCTCGTCGAGCGCCCGTCCGGCGCGGCGGCTGATCGAGGCGATGGCGCCGACGTCGATGCCGCCGGGGCGGTCCACCAGGATGCGCAGCACTCCGCCGCCGAAGCGCACGTCGTAGAGGTCTGCGCCGGCGTCTCTGACCACAGGGCCGACCAGTTCGCGGACGCGCCCGGCGACAGAGGCGCTCTCGCTGGAGACAGAGGCGTCCTCGCCTGGGGCGGGGCTCTCGCTGAGGTGGGTTCCGGTGATGCTCATCGGCTGATCGAGACGACGTGACGTGTTGGCGGACGTATGGCTTGTGCGGCCCGCTAACCGAAGAAGGCGTGGCCTCAGGCCACGCCTCATCCGAGTCTCGGGTGTGAACGCTGCGCCTCAGGCTAGCAGGCAACGCCCCGTCAGCGGGCGGCGCGGCGGATCTCGGCGATCACGGCCTCGGAGCGGTTGGCGTCTTCGCCGAGCGTCTCGAGGTTGCGGGCGCGGTCCTCCTCAGCCGCGCGGCGGGCGGCGTCGCGGGTGGCCGAGGCCCGCTGCAGCGCCGCGTCGGCGCCGTTGGCGCAGATGAACTCCGCCCAGTCCACCAGCGTGGAGACCATCTCGTCCTCGGGCACCACCATGACGTTGTGGCCCTTCACGAACAGATGCCCGCGCTTGTTGCCGGCGGCGATCCCCAGGTCGGCGTCGCGGGCCTCGCCCGGCCCGTTGACCACGCAGCCCATGACCGCCACCTGCAGCGGGATCTCCCGCTCCCCGAAAGCCTCCATCGCCTCCTGGGCGATCGAGAACACGTCCACCTCGGCCCGGCCGCAGCTCGGGCAGGCGATCAGGTCTACGTTGCGGCGCTCGCGCAGGCCCAGAACCTCCAAGAGCTGCCGGCCGGCCTTGGCCTCCTCCACGGGATCGGCGGTCAGCGAGTAGCGGATCGTGTCGCCGATGCCCTCGGCCAGCAGCGTGGCCATTCCGGCGGTCGCCTTGAGGGTGCCGATCGGCGGCGGGCCGGCCTCGGTCACACCCAGGTGAAGCGGGTGGTCGGTCACCTCGGCCAGTTGCCGGTAGGCCTCGATGGTCAAAGGCACACTGGATGCCTTCACCGAGATCTTGATCAGGTCGAAGCCCACGTCGTCGAAGAGGGCGATCTCGGCCAGGGCGGACTCCACCATCGCCTCGGGGGTCACCTTGCCGTGCTTGCGGTACAGATCCGGGTGCAGCGAGCCGCCGTTGACGCCGATGCGGATGGGCACATTGCGGTCCTTGGCCTCGCGGGCGACCAGGCGGATGTGGTCGGGGTTGCGGATGTTGCCGGGGTTGAGGCGCAGGCAGGCCACGCCTGCCTCCAGGGCATCGAGCGCCCGGCGGTACTGGTGGTGGATGTCTGCCACGATCGGCACCGGCGAACGCGGCACGATGCGCGCCAGGCCGACCGCGGCATCGGCGTCGTTGCAGGTGCAGCGCACGATGTCTGCGCCGGCCGCGGCCAGCGAGTAGATCTGGGCGAGGGTGGCTTCGTGGTCGGCGGTCTTGGTGACCGTCATCGACTGCACGCTGATCGGCGCGCCGCCGCCGACGGCCACGTCGCCCACCATGATCCGCCGTGTCTGGCGGCGCCCGAACGTGCCGGCGAACTCCACGCCTGCACGCTACCCGTCGGCGCGGGCTGCTTCGCCGCTCCGCGGGCCGGGTCCCGTCGCCTGCGGTGGTCAGTTGCGGGTCAGCCTGGGGCAGCCGGGCCCGTGGGGTCAGCCGAAGTCGATCGGGTCGACGATGTCGCGGAACAAGGCGACGAGGCCCACGGCGATCAGCACGAAGAACACCGCATAGGTGAGCGGCAGCAGCTTGCGGTAGTCCACCTCGTGACGGCGCCCGCCGACGGAGCGGATCCGCTCGTATGTGGCCACCGCCACATGGCCGCCGTCGAGAGGCGGCAGCGGGATCATGTTGAACAGGCCCACGAACACGTTGAGCCCGGCCAGGAACAGCACCAGCCCTTCGATGCTGTCGTCGGTGAGGATCGCCCCGGCTCTGGCCGCCCCGTAGATCGACAGGATGCGGTCCCCCTCGGAGCTGGGCCGCTCGGTCGTGCGGCCCGCCGTCGGGCGGTCCCCGGCGGAGTCGGGCGGGGTGGCGACCACTGGGTCGCGGGGGCCGCCGAGGGTGTCGGAGACGAAGTTCCCGAAGCCGCCGCCCGATACGAAGTCCCACATGCCCGTGACCGCCTGCGACGTGAACGACCCGAGCTCTGCGACCGAGCGCCCCACGGCGGCCGGCGCGCCCACCTCGATGCGGTCTCTGCGTGCGCCTATCCCGAAGAAGCCGGCCACCGCATCGGATGCCGGCGGCACGGCGTTGACCCTCACCTGATCCAGGATCAGCAGCTCGTCGCCGCCTGCAGGGTCCACGACGAAGGTCAGCTCGGCGCCGATGCGCCCGTCGACCGCCGCCGTCACGTCGTCCCAGGAGAAGACATCGATTCCGTCGACGGCCAGGATGCGGTCCAGGGGCACCAGGCCGTCGAAGGCGTCCGCCCCGGCGGGCAGCAGGCGGACCCCGAGCTCGACGGTCTCGGTGATGACGGTGCCGTCGCGCTCGAAGGCGAAGGCGACATCCCGCCCGGCGCGCTCGGATACCAGGTCGCCGAAGTGGTCGTAGTCCTTCACGGTCTCGCCGTCCACGCTCACGATCCGGTCGCCGGGACCGATCCCGATCTCGGCCGCGGCGCTGTCTTCGACCACCCGGTCCACCTCCCAGCCGTCGCCGGGGAAGCCGTAGAACAGGATCGCCGCATACAGCAGCACCAGCGCCATGGCGAAGTGCATTATCGAGCCCGCCGAGACGACCAGCAGCTTGCGGGGGTAGCTCTTGGCGCGATAGGCCCGCTCGGCGTCGGCCGGGGCCACGTCCTCGAGGTTGTTCATGCCGACGATGCGCACGTAGGCGCCCGCGGGGATCGCCTTCAGGCCGTACTCGGTGTCGCCCTTGCGGAACGACCAGAGCCTGGGCCCGAAGCCGATGAAGAACTCGGTGGGCTTCATGCCGGTCCAGCGGGCGGTGAGGTAATGGCCCAGCTCGTGGAAGAAGACCATGACGAGAATGCCGACCACCACGAGCACCCAGCTCCAGGAGGCGAACAGCCCCAGGGCGACCAGGGCGGCGGCCATCCACAGCGGCGCCAGGCGGTTGACGCCCTCGGGCCCGGCGGCATCGGCTTCTGGGGCGCCCGCGCCGTCGTCGAGCGAGTCCCTCATGCGAGCACCCGCTCGGCGATCAGGCCCGCTGTGGTGGCCCGCGCCGCCCGGTCCGCTTCGAGCACCGCGTCGATGCCGTCGGCGGCTGTGCCGGGCCAGCGCTGCAGGGCGGCGTCGGCCAGCGCGGCGATGTCGAGCCAGCCGATCCGCCCGGCGAGGAACGCCTCCACGGCCACCTCGTTGGCGGCGCTGAGCCAGGCCGGGGCGGTCTCGCCGCTTCGGCCCGCGGCATAGGCCAGGCCCAGGCAGGCGAACGACTCGTGATCGACGGCCGCGAAGTCGAGCCGGGAGACCTCGGCCCAGTCGATGGCGCCCCAGGCGTGCGTCGAACGCTGCGGGTAGGCCAGGGCGTAGCCGATGCAAAGCCGCATGTCGGGCATCGAGAGCTGGGCGACGGTGGCGCCGTCTTCGAAGGTCACCATGGAATGCACGACCGACTGCGGGTGCACGACCACGTCGATGTCGTCGAAGGACACGCCGAACAGCTCGTGCGCCTCGATGACCTCCAGCCCCTTGTTCATCAGGGTGCTGGAGTCGACGGTGATCTTGGGCCCCATCGACCAGGTCGGATGCGCCAGCGCCTGCTCGACAGTGACCGACTCGAGCTCGCTGCGGGTGCGGCCCCGGAACGGCCCGCCGCTGGCGGTCAGCACGATCTTGTCGACCTGGCCGGCGGCTGTGACCCGGCCGTGGACGCCTCCGGCGCGCAGGCACTGGTGGATCGCGCAGTGCTCGCTGTCGACTGGGATCAGCTCGGCGCCCGAGGCGTCCCAGGCCCGCCGCACCACCGGGCCGGCGGCGATCAACGACTCCTTGTTGGCCAGACAGAGCCGCTTGCGGGCCTGAAGAGCGGCCATGGTCACCTCCAGGCCGGCGAGGCCGACGACCCCGTTGACCACCGTGTCGGCGGTCTCGATTGCCTGGGCGCAGGCATCGGCGCCTGATGCCAGGGCCGTTGTGGGCGGCAGGCGCTCGGCGAGCCCGGCTGCGGCACGCTCGTCGGCCAGCACCACGATCTCGGGCCGGAACTCATGGGCCTGCTCGACGAGCGCATCGACCGAGGAGCCGACGCCCAGGGCGCTGATGCGGTAGCGCTCAGGGGATGCCCGCACGATGTCGAGCGTCTGGGTCCCAATAGAGCCCGACGATCCGAAGACGGCCACTGCCGTGGTCATGGGTGCGACGCTACGACCTGCAGCCGGCCGCGCCGACGCCGGCGCCGGCTCGGGCGCGTGCTCTGCAGGCGCTCAGCGCGCTCAGCCCAGCAGCGCCACGGCGACGTACCAGGTGACGGGCATGGCAAAGAGCATGCCGTCGAGACGGTCCAGGATGCCTCCGTGGCCGGGCAGCAGCGAGCCCATGTCCTTGATGCCGAGGTCTCGCTTCATCAGCGACACCGCCAGGTCGCCGACGGGCGCCGCCAAGGCGACGGCCACGCCGAGCACCAGGATGGCGGTCACGCCGCCGCCGGTGTCGGCGTTGGCGAGCGGCGCAGGCTGGCCGAGCCCGCCCATGATGATCGCCGTGCCCAGCGTGATGGCCATGCCGCCGATGAGCCCTTCCATGGTCTTGTTGGGGCTCGCCGCCGTCAGCGGCGTGCGTCCCATGAGGCTGCCGACGAGCAGCCCGCCGACGTCGTAGGCCACGGTGAGCACGATGGCTGCGGTCAGCAGGCCGGTGCCGTAGGTCTCCACGTCGAGCATCAGCGCCGCGAACGAGCCCAGCAGGCCGATCTGCACGACGCCGATCATGGTCGCGCCGAGGCCCCTCACTGCGCCCTCCGAGACGCCCGTGAGATACCACACGGCCCCGAAGACGACGGCCAGGGCCAGCACCAGCAGCACAGCCTCCTGACCCTTGGCGAAAGCGGCCAGCGGCATGGCGACGACGCTGGTGAGGCCCAGCAGCACGGCGGGCTGGTAGCCGGCGACGCGCAGGGCGTTGAAGAACTCCACCGCTGCCAGGCCCAAGGCGACGATGACCACTGCCAGGGCCACGCGGGGGCCCACGGCAAGCGCCGCGAGGATCAACGCTGCCAGGCCGACGCCGACGACGACGGCCATCGGCATGTCGCGGCTTCCCCCGCCCGCGGAGGCGCCGCCAGCTCTGCCTGCGCCGCTGGGGTCGACGGGCGGCACGGGGCCGCGCGGGGGGCGCATGGCGGGGTTGTCGTCATCGAACCCGAAGAACTCGTCGGCGGTGTCGGCGCCGATCGCAACCGGGGCAGGAGGGTCGAATGCTTCGGGCGACCAGGCATCGCCCTGCCCGACGCCGCCGCCCGCAACGGGTGCTGGGCCGTAGCCCTGGTCCGGGCCTGAGCCGACGCCCGACGCCACGCCGCTCCAGGCAGCCAGCTCGTCGGGAGCGGCCTCTGAGAGCTGCGGCTCGGGGCTGGGGTCAAAGGACACCGGGCTGGGCGCGCCGACCATGGGCACGGCGCCCGTCGCCGGCTCCCGCCAGTGCGGGATGGCGTCGTCGTCCTCTGCGAAGGACGGCTCGTCGCCGCCGAACACTGAGCGCCCGGGCGCGGGGCTGTCCGAGAGGTCGTCGTCCGGGCCGGGCTGGTTCTCGGGATTCCTGGAATCGTCGGTCACGTTCTCACCCTTCGTTGGCGTTCTGGTTCTCGTCCGGCGGCTTGCCGGCCGGCGCTGCTTCGATCCTGTTGTCGGTCACGTGCTCAGTCTGTCTCGCTCAGTCTGTGTCGCTCAGTCTGTCTCAGCGGCCTGGTCCTTGTCATGCGGTTCGGCGGCCTAGACCTCCAGCAGCTCCTCTTCCTTCTGGCCCTGCGCGGCTTCGATCCTGTGGATGAACTTGTCCTTGAGTGCATCGACCCGCTCGGCCGCCCGGGCGATGTCGTCTTCGGACACGCCTCCGTCGTCGCTGAGGTCGTCGAACTCCTTGCGGGCGGAGCGGCGCACGCCGTTGATCCGCTGCTTGGCGTCCTCGGCCATCGAGCCGACCACCCTGACGAGCTCGCGGCGGCGCTCCTCGGTGAGCGGCGGGAAGCTGAGCCGCAGGATGCGCCCGTCGTTGGTGGGGCTGAGCCCGAGGTTGGCGTTGATGATGCAGCGCTCGATGGCATCGAGGTTGTCGTGGTCGTGGGGGGTGACCACGAGCTGGCGGGCCTCGGGCACCGAGAAGCTCGCAACCTGCTGCAGCTTCATCTCCACACCGTAGGCCTCGACGGTGAGCCGCTCGACGAAGGCCGACGAGGCGCGCCCGGTGCGCACGCTGGAGAACTCGCGGCGGGCATGGTGCAGGACCGCGCTCATCTTCTCGCTCACGTCCTCGAGCACGAGATCGAGAAGCTCCTCGCTCAACTTGGATCCCCTTTGTCGCTGACAAGCGTACCCACAGGCCGGCCGGCGAGCAGAGATCGCAGGTTCTGGTCGCCCATCACGTCGAAGACCACGATCGGCAATTCGTTGTCCATGCACAGCGAGATGGCGGTCGAGTCCATCACCTTGAGGCCCTTGGTGATCACGTCGAGATAGGAGAGCGCCTCGAAACGGGTGGCGTCGGGGTTGGAGCGGGGATCGTCGCTGTAGATGCCGTCGATGCCGCCGTGGGTGCCCTTCAAGACGACGCCGGCCTCGATCTCCACGGCCCGCAGGGCAGCGGTCGTGTCCGTCGAGAAGAACGGGTTGCCGATGCCGCCGCCGAAGATCACGACCCGGCCCTTCTCGAGGTGGCGGATGGCCCGGCGGCGGATGTAGGGCTCGGCGAGCTGGTGCATCTCGATAGCGGTCTGCACCCTGGTGGGCCTGCCCATCTGCTCCAGGGTGTCCTGCAGGGCCAGGGCGTTCATGATCGTGGCCAGCATGCCCATGTAGTCGGCCTGGGCTCGGTCCATGCCGGCGTCTGCGCCGTGGATGCCCCGCCAGATGTTGCCGCCGCCGACGACGACGGCCACCTGCACGTCGAAGGCGGCCTGGGCCTCGGAGATGTCCTGGGCGATGCGGCTCACGGTGGGGCCGTCGATGCCGAAGTCGAGCGGGCCTGAGAAGGCCTCGCCTGACACCTTCAGCAGCACCCGCCCCCAGCGGGAGGGCTCACGGCCGGACCCAGACACCATGCTCAGGCGCCGATCACTACCTGCACGAATCGCTCGACGCTGCCCTTGCCGATGCTCTGGCGCACCGTGGTCTTCTCGCCGTTGAGGCCCTGTTCGAGCAGCACCCGCTGGGCGAACCAGCCGCGCAGGCGGCCCTCGACGATCTTGTCCCAGGCCTGTTCGGGCTTGCCCTCGGCCTTGGTGATCTCCAGCAGCGAGGCGCGCTCGGTCTCGACCTCGTCGACGGGCACCTCGTCGACGGAGAGGTACTCGGGCTTGGCGAAGGCAATGTGCAGCGCCACCTGGTGCAAGGCCTCGGGGTCCACGCCGCTGCCCTCCACGACCACGGCGTTCACGCCGCGGCCGTCCTGGCGGTGCAGGTAGGTGTCGATGGCGTTGCCCTCGGCGGCCTCGATGCGCTCCACGGCGCCGAGGACGATGTTCTCCTTGATGGAGACCCGCAGATCCTCCACCGCTGCGGCGTGGGCGTCGACGGCGCCCAGCCCGTCGGCGGCGACGGCCTCGGCGATGGTCGCGGCCAGGCCGGTGACGGCATCGCTCTTGGCGGAGAAGTCGGTCTCGGTCTTGATCTGCACCACGGCGGCCGCGTTGTCGGAGCGGGCCACGGCGATGCTGCCCTCGGCGTTGTCTCGGTCCGAGCGGGCAGCGGCGGAGGCCAGGCCCTTCTCGCGCAGCACCAGCACGGCGCTTTCGAAGTCGCCGTCGGCTTCGACGAGGGCGCGCTTGGCGTCCATCATCCCGGCGCCGGTTGCGTCGCGCAGCGCCTTCACGTCCTTGGCTGCAACGGCAGTCATCATTGTACTTCCTGGTCGGTCTGGTCTTCGGGGGAGTCCTCGGGGGTGTCCTCGGGGGTTTCTGCAGGCGCCTCCTCGGCTGCGGGGCCTGCGCCGTCGGGCACTGCAGTCTCGGCCGCAGGCGAGGCAGCCGCTTCCGCGCCCTCGGCCTCGGCAGTCTCGGGCACGGCAGTCTCGGCCGCAGGCGAGGCAGCCGCTTCCGAGCCCTCGGCCTCGGCTGCGATCCGCGCCTCGCGCTGGGCCGCCTCGGCGGACGCCGCGGCTCGGGCCTCGGCTTGCTGCTCGGCCGCCTCGGCTTCAGCCGCGGCGTCGCGTTGCGCGGCGTCGGCGGCAGTGCGCTTGTTGTGGATGAAGCGGCCCTCGAGGACGGCGTCGCTGATCACCCGGCACATCAGGTCGCCTGCGCGGATGGCGTCGTCGTTGCCGGGGATGGCGTAGTCGATCAGATCCGGGTCGCAGTTGGTGTCGACCACGGCCACGATCGGCACCCCGATCTTGCGGGCCTCGGTCACCGCGATGTGCTCCTTTTTGGTGTCGAGCACGAAGATCGCCTCGGGCAGCTTCTCCATGCCGTGGATGCCTGCGAGGTTGCGCTCCAGCTTGGCCAGCTCCCGCTGGATCAGCAGGGCCTCCTTCTTGGGCATCGCATCGAGCTCGCCGGAGTCGCGCATCCGGCGGTACTCCTGCATCTTGGAGACCCGCTTGGAGATCGTCTGGAAGTTGGTGAGCATGCCGCCGAGCCAGCGCTCGTTGACATAGGGCATGTTGCAGCGCTCGGCATACGAGCGGATCGAGTCCTGGGCCTGCTTCTTGGTGCCGATGAACAGCACCGTGCCGCCCTTGGCGATCAGGTCGCGCACGAAGACGTAGGACGCCTCCAGATGGCGGAGCGTCTGATGAAGGTCGACGATGTGGATGCCGGCTCGGTCGCCGTGGATGAAGCGTCTCATCTTGGGGTTCCAGCGACGGGTCTGATGCCCGAAGTGGACCCCGGCGTCGAGCAGCTGCTGCATGGAGATGACTGCCACGTTTGTGTTCTCCCGGTTGCGACACTCGCGCCGGACGCCTAGGCGACCGGGTTTGGCGCGAGCGCATCGATCTTCACCGCCTGCGGGTTGAAGGCGTGTGAGGCCCCTGGGGCCGCGGGGGAGCCTAGCGGCACCGCTCCCCGACCGCTCCGGCCTCGTCGTCCTCCGGCTGGCTGCGGTT
Organism: Acidimicrobiales bacterium; assembly: GCA_965214285.1. Lineage (GTDB taxonomy): Bacteria > Actinomycetota > Acidimicrobiia > Acidimicrobiales > Aldehydirespiratoraceae. The sequence continues at coordinate 1,358,421 of OZ243946.1, read as the reverse complement.
CGACCTGAGTGCGCCCGGCCCCGCCCCCAGCACGGCTAGGGCCGCCACTCCCCGACCGCTCCGGCCTCGTCGCCCCAGCTCAGGAACACGTCGGCCAGCCGCACCGTGTCGCCGGCGATGGCTGTGGTCTTGGCGATGGCGCGAGGCAGCACGGCGTCGAGCACCCGGTCCAGGGCGCCCTCGCAGCTCGGCGGGAGCCCGGCTCGGGCCAGGCGGATCTCGCGCAGCGCAGCCGGGTCGCCGGTGATCGACAGGTGACCGCCGGCGGCGATGCCCTCGTCGAGGATCACGTGACGATGACGGTCCAGGCCGTCCGGGCCGTCCGGGCCTGCCAGGGAGGCCAGATGGGCGGGCACCACGTGGTCGCCGCGCTGGGCCAGCGTCAGCACTCTTGTGGAGGACGGGAAGCCCGCGCCGGCCGTGGGCACCGGGCCGTCGAGATCGTCGAGCACCGGCGCGCCGAGCAGGTCGCCTGCGGGCGGCATCTGCGACACCAGGCTGCCGAGCGGCTCCGCGCTGTCGATGGCGTTCGCCAGCTCGGCCATCGGCGTGCCCCCGAGCGGCGAGGCGAAGGTGACCAGGTTGTCCACGAGGCCTTCGGTGTCGGGGGCCGACAGGGCTGCGACCGCGACCACGCCGCCCAGGCTGTGGGCATAGACGTCGATCGGCACGCCGGGCGACTCGGCGGCGATCATGCGAAGCTGCGCGCGCAGCACGTCCGCGGACGCCGCCACGGGCTGCTGGGTCTCAGCGGATGTGTAGTCGGTCGATCCCGCCAGATTCAGGCTGTAGCCCCCACGGACGATGTTGTCCGCGCTGTAGCCGAGCGCCGCCAGGTCGACCTCGTCTATGGACGCCGAGGCATAGGCGGCCGAGCCGAGCCCGGCGACGGTCACGGCGATGCGGCTCTCGGCGCCCGGCAGCGGCGGTGCTCTCACGTCCGAGGCGGTGCACTCTTTTTCCTCGAGTGCTTCGGCGATGGCCTCGCTGAACTCCACGAAGTTGGCGTAGGGATTGAGGTCTCGGCCGAGTGTGGCCACGGCCTCCGCGGCCACGGCCAGGTCGTTGACCAAGCCGTCCACGTCGACGACCACGAAGGGCTCGACGACGACGTCGCGGATCACGCCGCCGACCCGGCTCAACAGCGCGCCCAGCCCGCCCGGCCCGGCCGCCGCGCCGAACAGGTACTCCAGGCGCTCGCTGCGCTCGACGAGATCGAGATAGGCGCCGTCGAGGTCGGGGTCGTGGTGCCCGACGAGCTCCACGGACACCTTGCGAACCCCGAACAGGCCTGCGGGGTCGACGTAGCTGCCGTTTATGCGGGTGCCGAAGTGCAGCGGCCCGCCGGCGCTCGCGATCCGCTGGCCCGCTGTGACCTGATCGCCGCGGCTCACCGCCAGCGAGCCCAGATACGAGTAGCTCGACAGCAGGCCGCCGCCGTGGTCGATCGTGATGTAGAGCCGGTTGGCCACCGGCCCTGCGAACACCACCTGCCCGGGGCCCGCGGCGAGGACCGGATCGCCTGCCGAGGTGGCGTACTCGATGCCGCGGTTGCCCGGGCCGTAGGCGTGCTCGGGGGCGCGGAACCCGTCGAGCACCGCGGCGGACGTGGGCGGGCGCAGGATCACCTCCTGGGCTGCGGCGGGCGCAGGCGCCAGCGACGCGGCCAGCGCGGCGAACACCACGAACAGGCTGACCAGACGACGCATGCCGACCCCGTTTCACGAGCTGACCAACGGGGAAGCTGGGTTGGGGGCAAGCGCCGTTCACGACAGCGATCGCGTCGCCGCCTCGGAACCTAGCGGCCCGCGGCGACATCGCGACTCGCGACAGCGCATCGTGTCGTGCTGTAGGCCTCGACGGGCGGGGCTCGGGCACCAGCGCTCGGGAGGCTCTCAGGCAAGACCGCAGATAACGGGCTTGAACGGTGCCTCAGGCGCGTGGGTGAGTGGAGCGGTGGACCTCGCGCAGCCTTTCGCGGCTGACGCGTGTGTAGATCTGGGTGGAGGCCAGGTCGGCATGGCCCAGCAGCTCCTGCACGGAGCGCAGGTCGGCGCCGCCGTCGAGCAGGTGGGTGGCGAAGGTGTGGCGCAGGGCGTGGGGATGGGTCGGGGCGAGCGCCCGGCGGTCCAGCATGCGCCGCACGTCGCGGGGCGACATGGGACCCCCTCGGCGGTTCAGGAACACCGCGTCGGTCGGCTCGGCCGCGGACGCCAGGGCCGCCCGGCCGCTGGAGAGCCACGAGCGCAACGCGTCGAGGGCGTGGACCGAGATCGGGACCCGCCGCTGCTTGGCGCCCTTGCCCCAGACCGTGGCCACCGAGTCGGTCTCGTCGATGTCGCCCAGGCGCAGCAAGCACAGCTCCGACACCCGCAGGCCGCTGCCGTAGAGCAGCTCCACCACGGCCCGATCGCGGGCGTCGAGCCCCGGGTCGTCGCCCGAACGCGCCGAGCCGGCGATCAGCGCCTCCAGCTCGGAGTGGTTGAGGATCCGAGGCAGCGTGGAGGCCCCTTGCGGCGCGCTGAGGGCTGCGCTCGGATCTGCCGCCACCCGGCCGGTGCGGCGCGCCCAGTCGAAGTAGCGGCGCAGCACGGACGCCTTGCGGGCGGTGGTGCGCCGGGCGTAGCCGGCTCGCTCCAGCTCGGCGAGGTAGCGCCGCAGGTGGCGTCGCTCGACCGCGGCGGGCTCTGGGACGCCGGACTCGACGAGCCAGGCCACGGCATCTCGCAGGTCGCGTGCGTAGACGGCCCGCGTGGAGCCGGCGACACGGGTGAGAGATTCGAGCCAAACGGCTGAGTCCCAGGACGCCACGGCCCCAGAGTAGTTGTCCACAACCTGTGGACGACGCACGCTGCCGGGCACGGGCGCGCCGGCTCACGCCTTGCACCCCTCCGCCTCCATGCCCGCGCCGGTCATGCCCGGCGTACCCGGCTGCCGTCGCGGACGACCAGGCCCGCGCCGAGCAGCGCCTCCAGAGCCGCATAGACCTCCGAGAGCCCCAGGCCGGTGTCGGCCATCAGCTGCTCCACCGAAGTCGGTCCGTCGTCGACGGCCTCTAGGGCCTGCTCCGCAGCGCCGGACAACATCCGTCGCCCAGCGCCGACCGCCCCCAAGAGCCGCGGCTCGCCATGGCGACGTGCCACGGCGTCGCTGCGGCTCAGGCCGGCCACGATCAGCACGTCGTCCGCGCTGCGCACCGGGGCGCAGCCGTCGACGAGGAGCTGGTTGGTGCCGTCGGCCGCGCCGTTGCGCAGCGAGCCGGGCACCGCCATCACGTCGACGCCGCGGCGGATCGCCTGCTCGACGGTGAGCAGCGAGCCTCCGGCGGCACGTGACTCGACCACTACCACCACGTCGCTGAGGGCCGCGATCAGGCGGTTGCGCGCCGGGAACCGCCAGGCGGCGGGCTCGGCGCCCAGCGGCGCTTCCGAGCAAAGGGTGCCGCACTCGGCGACCTGATGCCACAGCTCGGAGTTGCTGCGCGGGTAGACGACGTCGATGCCGCCGCCGACCACCGCAATCGGCGGCGCCCCGCTTGCGGCCACTGCGCCTCGATGGGCTGCTCCGTCGATCCCCTTGGCCAGGCCCGAGACCACCGAGACCCCGGCTGCGGACAGGTCGCGGCCCAGTTCGTATGCCACTTCCCTGCCGGCGCCCGAGCAGCGCCGCGTGCCGACGATGCCGACCCTGGTCGCCCCCTCGCTGAGCCGCCGACCGCGGCGGAACAGCACCGGGGCGGGGTCGATGTCGTGCAACAGCGCCGCGGGATGGCCGGGATGGCCCCAGCCGGTCACCCTCACGCCGAGCCGGGCCAGCGCCTCGGCAACCCGATGCAGTTCGTCGCTGCCGGCGGCGCGCCGCCACTGGTTGCGCACGGCCTTGTTCGCGACCTCGCGGTCGATCCGGCCCTCGACGATCGCCGCCCAGGCCGCCTGGGCGCTGCGTCCCGCAAGCAGCCGGGCCAGGCGGCTCGTGGTCATGGCCTCCAGGCCGGCGAGCGCCGCCAGGTGCGCCTCCTGCTCTAGCAGTTCGTCTCCCTCGGGAGGATCGGCCCCTGCCGCCAAGCCGGGCGAACACGACTCTGCGCCTTCCGGCCCGACGGCCATGGGCCGACTCTCAGCGGCCATCGCCTGCCAAAGCCCTGGGGTTCGCTCAGCGTCCATCGCCTGCCCCCATCGGAGGTCGGGCGCGGAGCTGCAGCGCTGCTGCCACGTCACGGGCGCGCAGCCCAGCCTCGCCGTCGTCGAGATCACGGATAGTGCGCGCCACGCAGCGCACCCGCCGCAGGCCCCTGGCGCTCAGACGGCCCTGGCTGAGAGCCAGCCGCAGCACAGACTCGGCTTCGCTGTCGTACGACGCGCACTCGTCGAGCTGCTCGTCGCTCAGCAGCGAATTGCACCTGGCGCCTCGCCGGGCGGCCAGCTCGCGTGCCGCGGCCACCTGCTTGGCCGCGACTGCGGAGGACTCCTCGGGCGCCCGGCTCAGCAGCGACTCCGGGCGGGGCCGGTCCACGTGGACCATGAGGTCGATGCGGTCGAGCAACGGGCCCGAGATGCGCCGCGCATAGCGCACCCGCGTGGGCGGCGAGCAGCGACACGCCACGGTTCCCCCCTCCCCGCAGGGGCAGGGATTCATCGCCGCCACCAGCAGCACCGACGCGGGATGCCTGCTCACGCCGCCGCTGCGCGCCACCCGCACCACTCCCTCCTCCAGCGGCTGGCGCAGCGAGTCGAGCACCGACGGGGCGAACTCGCCGAGCTCGTCGAGGAACAGCACGCCGCCCGATGCCGCGCTCACCTCGCCCGGCCGGGCCAGCCCGGCGCCGCCGCCGACCATCGAGGCCATAGAGGCGTTGTGGTGCGGCGCCCGGAAAGGCGGCCGGGTGATGAGGCCCGACGGGGGCAGCGCCAGCCCCGCCGCGCTGTGGATGCGGGTGACCGCCAGCGACTCCTCGGGGCCGAGGTCGGGCAGCAGCCCCGGCAGGCGGCGCGCCAGCATGGTCTTGCCCGCGCCCGGCGGGCCGCTGAGCAGCAGGTGATGGCCTCCCGCCGCGGCCAGCACCAGAGCGCTGCGGGCCTCCTGCTGGCCTCGCACGTCGGCCAGGTCGGGCTCAGGCGGCGGGGGCTCGGGCTCGACGGAGAGATCGACGTCGGGCCACGGCAGGCCGTCGCCGAGGGCGTCGACCACCTGGCGCAGCGTGCGAACCGGACGGATCCGGTCGCCGGCGACGAGGGCGCAGGCACGGGCGTCCGCGGCGGGGACCACCACACGCGGCGTGGTGATGGCATCGGCCATCGACAAGGCCCCAGGGACCGGGCGGACCGTGCCTTCGAGCCCGAGCTCGCCGAAGGCGCCGACCTCCTCGCAGGCATGCGATCCGACCTGGCCCGAGGCGCTGAGGATGCCCAGCGCCATGGGCAGGTCGATGCCGGTGCCGACCTTGGGCACGTCGCCGGGCGCCAGGTTGACGGTGATGCGCTTCATCGGCCATTCGAGCTCCGAGGAGACGATGGCGGCCCGCACCCGGTCGCGGGCCTCCCGACAGGAAGCGTCGGGCAGGCCCACGATCGTGAAGCAGGGCAGGCCTGGGGCCACGTGGACCTCGACGGATACGGGAATGCCGTCGACGCCTGAGATCGTCGACGACAAGACAGTGGCGAGCATGGGGCGACCTCCGCACAACGCTGCTGGGCTGCTGTTGGGATCGCCCTGTTGCGACGGGCAGATGAGCCGCGGCCCGACCGGACCGATGCGCTGCACCCTATCGACAGGGTGCGACGTTGCCTCTCTCGGCTAGAAGTCCGAGGCCGGCTCAGTTCGCGGTCAGCGCCTGGTTCATGGCGTCGATGGGGGCTTGCGCGCCGGTCCACAGCGCGATCTGCTCGGCTGCCTGATGCACCAGCATGGCCAGGCCGTTGAGCACCATGGCGCCGTTCGCTGCGCAGTCGTCGAGCCAGGCGGTGCGGGGCGGGCGGTAGATCAGGTCGACGGCCGTCTGCCCGCTGCCGACCGCGCCCGCCGGGGCGGCCAGGCCCGGGGTCTCGCTCATGCCGACGGGGGTGGCGTTGACCACCAGATCGGCTGAGGCGAGATCGCCCACGCTGCCGACCCGGCCGAGCGGGCCTGCCAGGGCGGCGGCGGCCTCGGCGCGCTCGGCGCTGCGGTTCAGCACCACCACCTCGGCCGCGCCGGCTGCGGCCAGCGACACGATCAGCGCCCGCGCCGCGCCGCCTGCGCCGATCAGCGCCACCCGCTTGCCGCCGACCTCGAAGTCGAGCGCCCTGCGCAGCCCCGCCACGAAGCCCGGCCCGTCGGTGTTGTGGGCGCTCACTGTGCCGTCGGCTGCGAGCGTGAGCGTGTTGGCGGCGCCAAGGGCGGTCGCCTCGGCGCTGCGCTCGTCCGCGGCGGCTGCCGCTGCCTGCTTGTGAGGCATGGTGACCGACAGGCCCCGGATGCCGAGGGTGCGCATGGCCTGCACAGCCTCGCCGCCGCGCCCGGCGGGCACCGGAAAGGCCGCGTAGACCCAGTCGAGCCCCATGGCCTCGAAGGCGGCGTTGTGCAGCAGCGGCGACAGCGAGTGCGTCACCGGGTCGCCGATCACGCCGCAGACCACGGTGCCGGCCGAGATCTGTGAGCGATCCGTCATCGGCAGCGGTCCGTCATCAGCGACAGCCCGGCCATCAGCGACAGCCCGTCAACAGCGACAACCCGGCCATCAGCAGTAGCCCCTCTCGCGGCAGACGGCCACAGCCTGGTTGTGCTCGGCGTTGGTGGTCGAGAAGGTGTGCGTGCCGTCCTCCTCGGTGCGCACCCAGAACAGCCAGTCGCCGGGCTCAGGATCCAGCGCTGCCTGCATCGCCTTCTCGCCCGGCGCAGCGATCGGCGTCGGCGGCAGGCCCTTGTGGAGGTAGGTGTTGTAAGGCGTGTCGGCGTCGAGATCGGACTGGAAGATGGTGTCGGTGAAGGACTTGTCGAGCCCGTAGATCACGCTGGCGTCGATCTGCAGCGCAGTGCCGGCCTGCAGCCGGTTGTAGATCGCACGGGCCATCTTCGGGCGGTCGGCGTCGACCTGCGCCTCTTCCTCGATGAGCGAGGCGACAATGATCACGTCGTAGTCGCTGAGCCCCAGTTCGTCAAGCACCGGATCACGCCCGACCTCGGCCACCAGTCCTCGGTAGCGCTGATCGAAGGTGTCGGCCATGCGCTTCAGGAAGCGAGCCTCGTCGGTGAGGTCGGATTCCGGTATGTCGTAGGTGGCCGGGAACAGGGTGCCCTCGAGGCGCTTGTCCTCGGCGACGTTGGGCGGGACGAGCTCGGACACCAGGTTCGGGTTCGCCAGGGCCGCGAGCAGCTGCTCGCGATCGAAGGCCGGGTTGACCGCCAGCAGCCGCTCGACGATCTCGTTGAGTCGCAGGCCCTCGGGGATGTTGAAGGTGGAATACACCACCGGGATCGGCCCTTCGTCGAGTGCATCCACGACAGCCGCGAACGACATGTTCTGATTGAGCGTGTAGTCGCCCGCCAGGAACACCTTCTCGGTGTCGCAGCTCAGGAACTGCCAGCTCAGCTCGCCGTCGCAGCGCAGCCAGTAGCGAAACACCGTGGAGTTACCGATGACGCCTGCGTTCTCGAGCTCGGTTGCCACCTGATTGGTGCTCGTGCCTTTGCCGATCGTGAACTCGACCTCCTCGCCCACGAGCCCCTGTGGCACGATCTGGCGGTCGACCCAGCCGTAGATCCACGAGCGGGTCCAGGTGAAGGCCCAGATGACCAGGATCGCGAATACGGCGAGCCGCAGGAAGCCGCCCCAACTCGTGCGGTAGCGGGTCCAGTTGCGGTCGATCTCGTCGTAGCGGGGATCGACCAGCGGCGGCGCCTCGGGGTCGTCCTCCCAGACCCATTCCACGCCGTCGCTGTCGACGCCTGCCACGCGGACCTCGCCGGGCGGGGCCAGGTGGTCCGGCACCGCTTTGGGCACCCAGGGGGTGCCGTCGGGTCCCACCATCAGCGGCGCCTCGGTCGCCGGGGGCGGCGCCGAGCTGACCGGGCGGGCGACGCGGGTGATCGGGCGGCGCCTGCCAGGCTCGGGGAAGCGCGGCGTTGCGCTCACGTTCGCGGCCGGCCCGCCCGGGGCGCCAGGCACGCCCGGCGCGGCGCTCGACGGGCGCTGAGACCGCGCTGTCCGCTGGGCCGGTCGCCCCGCCGGCCGCCGGGCAGGCCCGGGCGGCGCTGCGGCAGGCCGAGGCCGCGCCGCGGCGGGCCGAGGCGGAGCGGCGTCGTCCGCCGTCCGCTCGTCAGCCCCGTCGGCGCCCTCGGCTGCGCCCGTCAGGAAGGCGGCCCAGCGCCGCTTCTCAGCCATCGACGACTGAAGCGCAATCCGCGGGGCGGCCGGCGTCGAGCCAGCTCTGCAGCATCACGGCCGCGGCCAGGCGGTCGATCACCTTGCGCCTGGCCGGGCCCTTGAGGGACTGGGACATCAGACTCCGCTCTGCGCTGAGGGTTGTCAGCCGCTCATCGTATGCAACGACGGCCACCTCCAGAGCGCAATTCAGGGCCTCGATCTCCGCGGCGGCAGCCTTGGCCGCAGGGCCACAGGAGCCGTCGAGGCTGATCGGCAGGCCGACGACCACGATCTCGGCGGACCACTCGGCCACCAGGCGGGCGATCTCGGCGTGCTCGCGGCGGCGGTCGCCGCAGCGCGCCACGGTGTCGACGGGGGTGGCCAGGGTGCCTGCGCTGTCGCAGACCGCCACGCCGATGCGCTTGGATCCCAGGTCGATCCCCAAGGCCCGCATCAGCGCACCCCGGCTGCGGCGCGGGCCTGGTCCAAGGCTTCGTCGAGCTTGTCGAGGTGCTTGCCGCCGGCGACCGCGACATCTGCCGCGGGCCGCCCGCCGCCGCCGATCGTCTTCTTGGCGGCCTCTATCAGCTCGCCCGCGTCGAGGCCGCTGTCGGCGCTGACGGCTGCGACCAGCCCGACCCCCGCGCCGTCGAGCCCGGCGCCCAGCACGACGGCTCTCACGCCGGATCGGTCGCGAACCGAGACAGCCAGGTCCCGCAGCCCGTCGCGGTCCACGTCGTCGACCCGGGCGACGACCACGCCGTCGTGCGCCCCGGCCGCCAGCGTGTCGGCCTGGCCCAGCGCCAGGCGTCGGCGGAGCGCCTTGATCTCGCTGCGCAGATCCTTGCGCTCGGCGGTCAGGCGGGCGATGCCGGCGGGCAGGTCGTCGGTGCCCACGTTGAGCTCCGAGGCCGCCGCGGCGACGGCCGCTGAGGTGCTGCGCAGCAGCTCGACGGTGGCCATGCCGGTCACCGCCTCCACCCGGCGGATGTTGGAGCCGATCGAGCCCTCGGCCACGATCCGCATCTGGCCGATGTCGCCCAGGGCGCGCACGTGGGTGCCGCCGCAGAGCTCCACTGAGTGCTCGCCCGCCTCGAGCACCCGCACGGTGTCGCCGTACTTCTCGCCGAAGAAGGCGATCGCTCCGAGCTCGATGGCGTGGGCCATGGTGGTCTCGAAGTGGTTGCACGCTGCGTTGGCGAGCACCTCGGCGTTGACCAGATCCTCCACCTCTGCTATCTGGTCCGGCGACAGCGCCTCGTAGTGGCTGAAGTCGAAGCGCAGCCGGTCCGGGCCCACATAGGAGCCCTGCTGCTTGACGTGCTCGCCGAGCACCTCGCGCAGCGCCCAGTGCAGGATGTGGGTGCCGGTGTGGTTTCGGCGGATGGCGGCCCGGCGCTCGTCGTCGATGACGGCGCTGGCCTGCTGACCGGCCTCGATGCTGCCCTGCAGCGAGGCGATGTCGTGAACGTGCAGGCCGGGCGCCCCGTAGCGGGAGTTGGCGATGCGGGCGCTGCCGGTGGGCGTGGCGATGCTGCCGGTGTCGCCGATCTGGCCGCCGCTCTCGGCGTAGAACGGGGTGCGGTCGAGCACCACGATCTCGTCGTCGGCATACAGCACCGTGGCCTCGCTGCTGGTCTGGTCACGGCCACAGAACTCGGTCTCGCCGTGGGCCTCCAGCAGCCCCGCGAGGCTGCCCACAGAACCCGAGTCGTGCACCTTGCGGGCCGCCTTGGCGCGCTGCTGCTGCTCGCTCATGGCGGCTGCGAACTCGTCTTCGTCGACCGCCACAGCGCGTTCGGCGGCGATCTCGGTGGTGACCTCCAGGGGGAAGCCGTAGGTGTCGTGCAGCAGGAAGGCGGTGCGGCCGCTGAAGGGCTCGCCGGGCGCCAGGGCGGCCAGCTCGCGGTCCAGGATGGCCTGGCCTTTGCCGAGCGTCTCGCGGAAGCGCAGTTCCTCACGTTCGACCACGCCGACAACGAAGTCGCGATCGGCGGCAAGCTCTCCGCACGCCTCGCCCATGATCTCGGCCACCTCGTCGACCATGGGCGCCATCACGGGGTCGTCGACGCCGAGGAGATAGGCGTGGCGCACGGCTCGGCGCAGGATGCGGCGCAGCGCGTAGCCGCGTGCCTCGTTGGAGGGGAACACGCCGTCGGCCACCAGCAGCGACGTTGAGCGGGCGTGATCGGCGATGATGCGCAGCGAGACCAGCTGCTCGGGCGTGGCGGTGGCCGCAGCGACGCCGGTCAGCTCCGAGGCGCGGCGCTGCAGGGCTTCGAGCTCGTCGGTCTCCCAGACCGAGTCGACGCCCAACAGCAGCGAGACGGTGCGCTCCAGCCCCAGGCCGGTGTCGATCGAGGGCCGCGGCAGCGGTGTCAGCGAGCCGTCGGCGTGCTGCTCGTACTGCATGAACACCAGGTTCCAGAACTCCAGGAAGCGCTCCTCGCCGCCGTGCGCGGGGCCGCCGTCGGCGCCGTATGCGGGGCCTTTGTCGTAGAAGATCTCAGAGCAGGGGCCGCAGGGGCCGGTCTCGGCCATCCGCCAGTAGTTGTCCTCGTCGAGGCGCTGGATGCGCTCGGCGGGCACGCCCACCTCGTCGGCCCAGATGCCGGCGGCTTCGTCGTCGCTGTGATGCACGGTCACCCAGAGGCGCTCCGCCGGCAGGCCCAGCACCTCGGTGACGAACTCCCAGGCCCAGACGATGGCCTCGTGCTTGAAGTAGTCGCCGAAGCTGAAGTTGCCGAGCATCTCGAAGAAGGTGAGATGGCGGGCAGTGCGGCCGATCTCGTCGAGGTCGTTGTGCTTGCCGCCGGCGCGGACGCATTTCTGGATGCTGACGGCGCGGGGCCAGGGCGCCGGCTCGTCGCCGGTGAGGTAGTTCTTGAACGGCACCATGCCGGCGACCGTGAACAGCAGCGTGGGGTCGTGCGGGATCAGCGAGGCGGACGGCTGGCGGACGTGCCCGCGCTCGACGAAGAAGTCGGTGAACGCCGTGCGAACCTCGTTGGCCTTCATGGAGGCCCAAGCCTACCGGTGGCCCCGAACCGCTCTCCGATAGCCCGAAGCGGCCAGCGCCGCCAGCGCTTCGGGCCTGGGTCGCCTTCGGCGAGAGCCCCGAGGTCGCCACGTTCGTGGGCGGCGCCGTCGTGATCGCCGGCATGCTCTAAGGCACCGTCGCTCACCGCCTCCGCTGACCCCGCGCCACCGCGAGCCGCGGTGCGCGACCGAGCTCACCTGGCCTCGGTCTGGCTGCCGACGAACGCTGCCCGCACCGCGGTCCGCGGGTCTCTCCGGCCACCTGGATCGGCAGCCCGGCCGCCGCCTGGGGCCTCCGAGCGGACCCGAGGCAATCCCCCTTGCGCGCGTCGGGTGGATCAAGTACGGTCGTACCTGGCCTAGGTCAACCGCACCGAGGCCAACCCTTTCACAAGGAGGAAGATCATGAGAGTCCTGCGAGCCCTGAGCGGCGTGATCGCCGCTCTGTCGCTGCTGGTCGCCACAGCGGCACCCATCAGCACACACAGCGGCCCAAACCACCAGGTGGATGTCTGGGGCCTGCTGGTGAACTTTCACGAGCATGTCGACGAGGACACTGTCTGGGGCAAATGGCGCATTCAGTTCCCCGGGACCTACAACTGGGACGGCATCATCTCTGCCAGCGTCCGCGATGTGCACACCGACGGGAACTGCGTGTGGGCCGTCTACAGGGATGGCGGCACAAACTTCAACCAAGCACGATCCTGCCGGCATTGGACGAACCATCTGTTCTTCGACCAGACGGGCAACTCCGCCGCTCACGTGCGGATAAATCGCCCTGGCATTGGCGATCCGATCCGCTGGCGCCCCATCGTCGCCTATTGACAGCGTCTCGCCGAGAGTCTGGCCTGATGGCAGGTTGGAGCCTTGACGCGCTTGGCTTGAGATGGCTGGCGGCTGTGGCTCTGCTCGCAGTGTTGGGGGTGGCGTGTTCGGGCTCGGATTCGGAGTCGGCGCAGGATCCGCCCGCTGGTGAGGGTGCGGCCAGCGAGGCCGAGACAGACGGCTCGGTGGCGCCAGCGGGGGACGGGTCTTCGGCGGTTGAAGGCGCCGATCCTGAGGGTGCTGATCCAGACGGTGGCGATCCCGAGAGGGACGATGCCGATGACGGGGAGCCGGAGTGGTTCACGCCTTACGAGGAGCGGGTCTACCCGCTGTCGGCCTTCATCGGGGAACTAGAGGCGGATCTGTTTCCCGAGCAGCACGCGGCTGCGTCTGAGCCGATGGTCGCCATCGAGGAGAAGACCCTTGAGTGCATGACCGAGCAGGGGTTCCGCTATGAGGTGGTGGACTGGGCTGCGATCGACGCTGAGTACGAAGCTGCGATGCCGAGCGTCTCCGACGAGGAGATCATGACGACAGGGGGCTACGGGTTCGCCGACAGTCTCGACGTGCCACAGGTGATCGAGTCCAGCTATGTGGATCCCAACGAGGCGATCAAGGCCGGGCTGTCCGCCAGTGAGCTGGAGGCCTGGGAGCAGTACTACGCGGTGTGCGCTATCCGAGCAAATGCCTGGTTCGACTCGCCTGGGATCGTCCACAGTGTGCTCTGGGAGGACAGACAAGCTCTGCGTGCGCGGATCGATGCGGATCCCAGGGTGGTGGGGGCCCACGCGGGGTGGTCCGAGTGCATGGCCGAGCACGGCCACAACTACGTCAGCCAGGACGAGATCGGCGAGTATCTCGACGGCATCGCGGGTCCCTTGCAGGAGCGTTTGCGGGCGTTGGGCGGCCACGAACACATCGACGCCGCGTTCCAGGCCGATCTGGATGCCTTGCTGGCGATCGAGGTGGAGATCGCGGCAGCGGACGTGGCCTGCAGCAAGCGGCTGGACCAGGTCGTCTACGAGGCAACCGTCGATCACCAGCAGAGGTTCGTGGACGAAAACGAGGACCGGCTGGCGCTTCTGCGCGAGGAACTCCCTACCATGACAGTCCCGATTCCTTCGCCTGAAGACTACTGGCAGAACATCTGGGGGAGCAGGGGGAGCAACTGAGCGCCGAACGACGACTCGGCGCGAGCATCCATCTCTCACGACACCGCCAGGCTGTCTGGCGACCGAGCGGTGAATCAGCTCGCGGTACCCGGTGCTTACGGGCTCTTCGCCCGACCCTGCATGCGCGACCCTGCATGTGGGCAGCGGCAGACCTGTCCGGTGCACAGTCGGCGGCCTGCCCGCGGGCAAGCCGGCGGCGGCTTGTCTGTGGGCGGTCAGTGGCGGGGTTGGAAGCCTCCCGGCGACTGGTTCTCGGGGTCGGCGCCGTCGGGAGTGCCCTGCTGGGCCTCGCTGCCGGCACCGAACTCGGCCTGCAGCTCGGAGTTGGCCTGGCGCATCGTGTCCATGCCCTCGGCGGCTGCGTCGCGCAGGTCGCCGACGCGCTCCTTGGCGCGCTCCACGGTGGCCCGGGCCTGCGCGGCCAGGTCGCTGCTGAGGGCGACGGCCTCGGCTCGCAGCCGCTCGGGCGCCACCCGATCGACCGCCCGGCGCAGCCGCTTGCGCACATACACCGAGGTGGCCAGCCCCAGCCCGTAGCCGACGCCCAGCGTGACGAGCCGCTTCATCGCGTCGTCTCGCTCATCGGCTCTTGCCTCGGGCCTGCAGTTGACGCCGCCGGCGCCTGCGAGGCCCGCTGCTCACGCCGGGCCGTTGCGATCTCGCCGAGCGGGGCGTGGCCAGCCGGTAGCGGGCACCCGCGACGCCGCGCACCAGCGACAGCGTCTTGATCAGCGGCGGGGCCATCGCCTTGTAGGTGAGCCGGCCCGCCACGTCCACGGTGGCGGTGATCCGCTCGGCCCGGTCGATCACGCCGTCGACGCGCTCGAGCTCCTTGCCGGCCTTGTCGACGGTGCTGTGCAGGTCGTCCACCATCGGCAGCGTGGCCGAGCGCAGCTCGTCCACGGTCAGGCGCAGCTCCCGCAGGGTGCGCACCAGCGCCTGCACGGCCAGCACCAGCACCACCACCACCGCCAGGCAGACGACGGTGACGACCACAGCGGCGAGCTCGACGGCAGACATCGCCTCAGTCAAGCACGTCCGGGCCAGTCCTCGCCCGCCCGGCCTTCGCGGCCGTGCTCGGAGGGCTCGTAGTAGACCCGCTCGGACACCTCTTCGGGGCGGTACTGCTGGGCCACCCAGCCCTCGGGGAAGTCATGGGGGTACTCATAGCCCTTGCCGTGGCCGAGCGAGGCCGCGCCCCGATAGTGGGCGTCGCGCAGATGCGCCGGGACCAGCGCCGCGCCCGTGGCCGCTGCGTCCGCGGCTGCCGCGGCCAGGGCGGTAGTAACCCGGTTGGACTTGGGCGCCGTGGCCAGGTGGATCACGGCCTGGGCCAGGTTGAGCTGAGCCTCGGGCAGGCCGACGAACTCCACGGCACGCGCCGCGGCGTCGGCGACCAGCAGCGCATGCGGGTCGGCCATGCCGATGTCCTCGGAGGCGAGGATCACCAGGCGACGGGCGATGAAGCGGGCGTCCTCGCCGGCTTCGAGCATGCGGGCCAGCCAGTACAGGCCGGCGTCGGGGTCCGAGCCGCGGATGCTCTTGATGAAGGCGCTGGCGATGTCGAAATGGCCGTCGCGGCCGTAGCGGACGGCCCGGATGTCGACCGCCGCCTCGGCATCGGCGAGGCTGACCTCGACCGGCCCGGCCTGCTCGGACGGCCCTGCCCCGGCTCGGTCCGCAGCGAGCGCCACCGCCACCTCGACCCCGGTGAGGGCATGGCGCCCGTCGCCGGCGGCGGTCGCCGCCAGATGCTCGACCGCTGCGGGCTCGGCCGTGGCGCCCTCTGCGGTCAGGCCGCGGCGCACCAGCTCGGTGAGGTCGTCGTCGCCGAGCGGGCGCAGCCGGAACAGGGTGCTGCGCGACATCAGCGGCGGGTTGACCTCGAAAAACGGGTTCTCGGTGGTGGCCCCGATCAGCACCAGCAGCCCCTCCTCCACCGCAGGCAGCAGGGTGTCCTGCTGGGCGCGGTTGAAACGGTGCACCTCGTCGAGGAACAGGATCGTGCCCGTGCCGCGCTCGCCGAGGCGTTCGCGGGCCGCGGCGATCACGGCGCGCACGTCCTTGACCGAGGCCGCCACCGCCGAGAGCTCGATGAACGCCTTGTCGGTGGCGTCGGCCACAAGGCGCGCCAGCGAGGTCTTGCCGGTGCCCGGCGGCCCCCAGAAGATCACCGACGACAGCCGGTCGGACTCGATCAGGCTGCGCAGCGGGCGGCCCGGCGCCAGCAGATGCGCCTGGCCGACCACGTCGTCGAGGCGGCGGGGCCGCAGCCGTGCCGCCAACGGCGCCCGCGCCGCCAGCCGCTGCTCGGCGGCTGCTGTGAACAGGTCGCCAGAGGCGGGGCTCGACGCCATGGGCCTGACTCGGGCCTACTTGGGGGGCGGCAGCGCCCGCAGCCCCAGCTCTTCGAGATGACCGGCGCCGATCGGCGACGGCGCGCTGGTGAGGGGATCGGCGCCGGACTGGGTCTTGGGGAAGGCGATCACCTCGCGGATGTTGGTCTCGCCGACCAGCAGCGCGGTCAGGCGGTCGATGCCGAAGGCGAACCCGCCGTGGGGCGGCACGCCGTATCCGAAGGCGTCCAGGAAGAACCCGAACCTGGCCTGGATCTGCTCCGGCGGGATGCCCAGCAGCTCGAAGATGCGGTTCTGGACGGCGGCGTCGCTGATCCGGATCGAGCCCGAGCCCAGCTCCCAGCCGTTGAGGACCAGGTCATAAGCCTGCGAACGCACCGCCAGCAGCTCGGCGCTGTCGCCGTCGAGCATGGCGAGGTCGTCTGCGTGGGGCATCGTGAAGGGATGATGCGACGACACCGGCAGGCCGTCGTCTCCGATGACCTCGAACAGCGGGAAGTCGATCACCCACACGAAGCTCAGGTCGCCCTCGTCGACCGGCGGGCGGCCCAGCTCCAGGCGCAGCAGGCCGAGCACGCGGCGCACCAGCGGCCGCTCGTCGGCGACCAGGAACACCATGTCGCCGGCCGCGGCGCCGAGGGCGGCTGTGACCGCCGAGGACTCCTCTGCGCTGAGCAGCTTGGCGACACCGCCATCGAGCGCCGGGCCGGCGTCGCCGTCGATGACGCGCATCCAGGCCAGGCCTTTCGCCCCCCAGCGCTGGGCGGCAAAAACCAGGGCGTCGATCTCGGAGCGGCTCAGGGCCTCTGCCCCGCCGGGCAGGCGGATGCCCTTCACGCAGGGCGCCTGGAACACCCGCACCGAGGTGCCGGCGAAAATCTCGGTCAGCTCGGTCAGCTCCATGCCGAAGCGCATGTCGGGCTTGTCGGAGCCGAAGCGCTCCATGGCGTCGTGCCAGGTGATCACGCCGAACTCGCCGGGGCGCTCGCCGCGGACGGCCTCGACGGCGCCGGCGACGGCGTGTGAGATGGCGGCGAACACGTCGTCTCGGTCCGCGAAGCTCATCTCGGCGTCGAGCTGCATGAACTCGAACTGGCGGTCGGCGCGCAGATCCTCGTCGCGCAGGCAGCGGGCGATCTGGTAGTAGCGGTCGATCCCGCCGACCATGCAGAGCTGCTTGAACAGCTGCGGGCTCTGGGGCAGGGCGTAGAACGAGCCCGGCTCCTTGCGCGACGGCACCACAAAGTCGCGTGCCCCCTCGGGGGTGGACGCCACCAGCATCGGAGTCTCGATCTCCACGAAGCCCTGGGCCTCCATGCCTGCGCGGATGGCGCTGTTGACCTGCGCACGGAGCCGCAGGTTGCGCTGCAGGCGCGCCTTGCGCAGGTCGACGTAGCGGTGGCGAAGGCGCAACGTCTCGTCGACCTCGGTGCGCTCGTCGAGGGGGAACGGCGGCGGCTCGGCGGCGGCCAGGATCTCGATGTCGGCGACCTCTATCTCCACCTCGCCGGTGGCCAGCTCGGGGTTGGCGGTGTCGTCGGGGCGCATGCGGACGGTGCCGCTCATGCGGACCACGTACTCGCTGCGCAGGTCGTGGCTGCGGTTGACGACGCACTGCACCACGCCGGTGTGGTCTCGCAGGTCGATGAACGCCAGGTGCTCGCCGTGCTCGCGGCGGCGGTCGACCCAGCCGCAGACGCTGACGGCGCGCCCGGCGTCGGCCGCGCTGAGCCGCCCGCACATGTCGCTGCGCATGGCAGTGCTCAGCGGGTCTCTGTGGGGGTCGCTGCTCATGACGGCTGCTCGGCTTCGGGCGGGGTCTCCGGCGCGGCGCCGGGCACGGTCTCTGCCAGGGCCGCGCAAACCAGGCGGGCCAGCTCTGTGCGCGGCACCCGCTGCTGGGACCCGCTGCCGTCGGGGGCTGCCCCGCCTGCGGCTGCTTCGCCGAGGCCGCGCAGGTCACGCAGCGACACCTCGCCCGCGGCCGCCTCGTCCGCGCCGATGATCGCCGCGAATCGCGCCCCGGAGCGGTCGGCCTGCTTCATCTGGGCCTTCATCGAACGGCCGCCGTAGCTGCGGTCCGCTGAGATGCCGGCGGCGCGCAGCTCGTCGCAGAGGACCAGCGCCTCGCTGCCGCCGGTCACGTCGACCACGAACACCGCCAGCGACGCAGACGGCGCCGCGAAGACCTCCTCGGCGTCGCAGGCCAACAGGACCCGCTCGACGCCCAGGGCGAAGCCGACGCCGGGCGTGGGCGGCCCGCCGAGGGCCTCCACCAAGCCGTCGTAGCGACCGCCGCCGCCAACCGCATCCTGGGCGGCGCCGAGGGCGTCGGCTGTGTACTCGAAGGCGGTGCGGCCGTAGTAGTCCAGGCCGCGCACCAGGCGAGGGGCGATCTCACAGGCGATGCCCAGCGTGTCGAGCCCGGCTCGCACTGCCGCGAAGTGCTCGCTCGCCGCGCTGCTACCGAAATCGCCGATCAGCGGGGCCGAGGCGATCACGGCGGCATCCGCGGGCCGCTTGGAGTCGAGCACCCGCAGCGGGCTGCGCTCCAGCGTGAGCCGGCTCTGCTCGCTGAGGTCCGCTGCATGGTCGTGCAGGTAGCTCCCCAGGGCCTCGCCATACGCCGCCCGGTCGGCGGGGTCGCCCAGGCTGTTGAGCAGCAGCGTGACCTGGCGCAGGCCGAGGCTCTCCAGGAACCGATGGCCGAGCGCGATCACGTCGATGTCGGCCTGAGGGTCGTCGCTGCCGAGCAGCTCCACGCCGACCTGGCTGAACTGGCGGTAGCGGCCTGCCTGGGGCCGCTCGTAGCGGAACTGCGGGCCTTCGTACCAGATCTTCCAGGGGGCGACGGGCCGGTGCTCGGCGTAGGCCCGGCACACGGAGGCGGTCAGCTCGGGGCGCAGGGCGAACTGCTGAGGCGGGTCGCCCTTGTCGAAGAAGTCGAACATCTCCTTTTGCACGATGTCGGTGGACTCGCCGAGCCGCCGGAAGACGCCCAGATCCTCGAAGATCGGCGACACCAGCAGGCCGAAGCCGGCCGCGGATGCCATCTCCGCGAAACGGTCGACCAGCGCCCGCTGGCGCGCCGAGGAGGGCCAGAGGACGTCTCGGGTGCCCTTTGGGGCTGTGAAGTCGGGGCGCGCCATGACCGCTCAGGGTATGCGCGCCCGTCTCGGGCCATGCGCCGACGGCCCGAACGGTCCAAACCCGCCGCTTCGCCCGATGTGGTGGTTCAGGACATCGGCAAGTGATGTGTCAGGGCATCGGAAGTGACATGGGCAGCGATGATGGCCTGGAAGGATGATGGCCTGGAAGCTCGGGTGCTCGGCCGTCGGTCCCGAAGCTGTCGTCGGCTTCCGTAGCGAAGTCGAGGTCCGGGCGTACCTGGCAGCCGAAGCCTCCGAGCCTGCGTCTACGGCTGAGCCTGTCGTCGCGGGCACCGCTGAGCGGCTCGCCGCGGCGGGAGTCCACGGGATGACGCTGCGAGACGACGCTCGCCGGCGGGCGGACTCTGCCATCGACCAGCCTGGACTGGTGGCCGCTCCGTCATGCGAGGCCAGCGGTCGAGCCGGTGACGCCAATGGCCTGGCGTTGCCTGCCGACGGCTCTGCTGGTGGTCAGGGCCGCCAGGCTGGTGGGGCTGCCGGTGCGGCCGATGACTCGACCGGCGGTCGGGCTGCGGGGGGGGGGGGGGGGGGGGGGGGGGGCTGGGGCTGTCGGAACGAAACTGTCACACCCCCTCAATAGGGTCCGCCCCATGCACGATCTACTCGAATCCACGGGCAGCCTGGCCTTCGATCCCGCCGGTCCGGCCGGTGATCTGGCTGGCGCGGCCTGGGGTGTGGCCGTGCCCGAGGGTGGGGTAGCTGGGCAAGGCCCCGGTTTCTGCTGGCAGGTTCGGGAAGCTCGATCAACACTGATTTCTCATGGCTTTCGTGAACAGACGTTGGAAGTGTCACACCCCTCCGATAGAGTGCTCGACATGAATGACCTCTCGAATCCGTGTGGGCCTGTGGCCCTCGATCCGGCGGGTGCAGCCGGCGGTCGAGCCGGCGACGCCGATGGCCTGGCCTGTGGTCGGGCTGCCGGAGCGGCCGACGGGCCTGCCGGTACGCTCGTGCAGTCTGGGCAGCATCCCTCTCGATCAGATTTCACTAACAGGTGTAAATGTCATATCTTGCGAATAGGGTGTGCAGCATGAACGATCTCCCGAATCCGTCCGAGGCTCTGGCCCTCGACCCCGCTGGCCCAGTCGCTGATCCGACCCGCCCGGCGGCTGAAGCGACCAACCCGGCCATCAACCAGCCTGGCCTGGCCGCTGATCCGGCGGGGGCGGCTGGCGGTCGAGCCGGTGACGCCCATGGCCTGACCCTGCCCGCGGATGGCCGAACGGGCGAGGCCGGCGGTCCCGCGTGTGGCCGGGCCGATGGTCGCGCTGGTCGAGCTGTTGGTGCGGCGAGTGCTGCTGGTGTGGCTGGCGGGACGGATGCGGTGGCGTTGTTCGGCCAGGCTGAGGCCCTGGTGCGCCAGGTCAAGCCTGGCGGGCGCTCGCTGGGGGAGCTGCGCGCCGCGGCGGGGGCGGCGAAGAGCCTGCAGGGGAGTCTGGACGCGGCGATGTGCGACATCACCGCGGAAATCGCTGCGCTGACCACCCCGGGCCGTGCTGCGGGGGTGATCTCAGAGCAGACCGGCAAGTCCAAGCGCGACGCGTCGCGGTTGGCCAAGGTCGCGCAAGGCCTGGCGGCGATGCCCAACACGAAGAAGAAGCTCGCAGAGGGCGGTTTCACGATCGACCACGCCGCAGCGCTGGTCAACACCGCCGAGACCGCCGGAGCTGAGGCGGTCGACAACGACAAAGAACTGCTCGGCCTGGCTGAGTCGAAGCCTGCGGATGTGTTCGCCGGTGACGCCAAGCGCGCCAAGCTCAAGGCCAGCCGTGACCGCGGTGAGGCTGAGCTGAAGCGTCAGCGCAACGCCCGCAAAGCAAGTCTGGGCAAGGATCGTGATTCGGGGATGGGGATCTTGCACGCCGAGCTCGACCCGATCAGCCACGGCCTGCTCGCCCAGGCCCTAGAGACCCATGCGGACAGGCTGTGGCGCACCGACAGCAAGGCCGGCAACACCGCGGCCCGCACCGGGCCCCAGCGGATGGCTGATGCGCTGTTGGAGACGATCACCGGCCTCGACGCCCTCACCCACCAACCGTTGCCCGCCACCAGCGGCGGCAAGGGCAGCGGGCGGCCGCAGTTGATCGTCACCGCAGACATCGGCCTCATCGACGGCCAAAACCCCCACGGCGCCTGCGAGATCCTCGGCACCGGCCCCGTCCCACCGGCCATCCTCGAGCGGCTGTCGGCTGACACCGCGGTGACGGGCATGATCTTCGCAGGCGACGGCCGCGCCCTGTGGCTCGGCACCTCCACCCGCACCCCCAACGCCGCACAGCGGCTCGCCATAGCAGTGCGCGACAAGGGCTGCGTCCGCTGCGGCGCCCCCATGCACCTGACCGACATCCACCACATCGTCGAATGGGAAAACGGCGGACCCACCGACATCGACAACCTCCAAGCACTCTGCGGGCCCTGCCACCGCCAACACCACCACGACCAAGACCAAAAGACAGGCCGCCAACCCCGCCGCCGCAAGAACAAGCCCGCCAAGAAGAACAGCAAGAACCGCAAGAACCACCGCGCCACCGGCGGCACCCAAGGCCTCCTCGCCATGACCAGCAGCAGCGGCAGCCAACACCGCATCCCCGCCAGCCAGATCCCCAGCCTCACCGGCACCAACCCCCGCGAGGGCCAGAGCCGGCAAGACCGCATCCCCGTCGGCCACAGCCCCGGCGCTGACCGAAGACGGGCAGGCCGCAGCCCCGCAAGCGAGACCCGCAGCCGGGAACGCTGGACAAGCAGCAGGCAAGACTCCACAAGCCCCAGCACCGCCGGAGGCAAGACCTCAGCAGGCGGAACCCGCAGCCGAGACGGCCCCGGCACGGTCGGCATGAAGCCCAGGGCGGGCTCAGACCTGAGCTCGGCCAGAGCAACCGGCGACCGGGACGGCCAAGCGTGCAACAGCGCCGCCGGAGGCAGAACCCCAGCAGGCGAGAGCCACGCCCGAGACGGGCCGGACCCGTAGCCGCCCCACCCGATCGGGCGATGCCCAGCGAGAGCGGCGAGAGCCGGTCGAGGGCGGTGCAGCGACTGCGACATGGCGGATCCCGAGCAGAGCGCCCGCGAGATCGTCGCCAGGAAGACCGCGGCACTGCCGGCAAGAGCCGCAGCCGGGACGGTCCCGACCCCTGACCGCCCGCCCGGCCGGCATCCGACAGAAGCACCCCCTACGGGCACCGCCGACAGGAACTCTGCTCCCCGACAACCCCGACCTGAGCGCTGGCGGCAGCGGCGCCAGAAACGCAGGTCGGTGACCCGCATCTTGACAACAGAATAGAGACCAACCGAAGACAGGCGCCACGGCCAGCGTCGCACTCGGGAAGGCCCAGGCGCGCCCCTGAACCCTGGCGAAAGCCAGTCGGCCGAGCCACAGGACGCTCGCCTCGACCCGACCCGGCTCTGCAGGCGGATCAAATGACAACCCCCGCCGCCGCGTGGGTTCAGTCTTGCCGATGTCCTGACACCTCACAGCGCCGCTTCGCCCAGGACTGCGACCCGCTGTGGCCCCGACCAGCGGCCGTGTCGCTCACCCCGGCCCGCCGGCACCCGCCAGCACCCGGTAGGCGTTGAACACCGAGTCCACGCTGAGCAGCGAGCTAAGCAGCGGGTCGAGCTGGCTCACGTCGGAAAGGTCGAACTCGAAGCGCATCTTGGCCACGGCGTCGTCGCCTACCTCCGAGCGGGCGGCGCTGACGTTGAGCCCGTGGTCGGAGAACACCTTGGCCACGTCGACCAGCAGCACCGGCCGGTCGAAGGCCAGCACCTCCACCGAGGTCGCGAAACGGCCCGTGTACTCAGAATCCCAGTCCACGTCGATGAGGCGGTCGGGCTGGCCCTGGGACAGCTCCGATGCGTTCAGGCAGTCGGTGCGGTGTACCGACACGCCACGGCCCCTGGTGACGAAGCCGATGATCTCGTCGGGCGGCACCGGCGCGCAGCAGCGCGACAGGCGGATCATGATGTCGTCGAGGCCCTCGACATGGACGCCCGCCGAGCCGTCGCTGCGGCGCGGCCCGCCTGCACGACGGGTGACGGTGGACGGCAGGCGCTCCCGGTCGGGCTCGGCGTCGCCGTCACGCAGCTCGCGGGCAATGCGCTCGGCCACCGAGGCGGCCCCCACGTGGCCCTCGCCGATCGCCGCGAAGAGAGCGTCGTCGTCGGCGTAGTTGAGCTGGCCTCGGGCGTCTGCGAAAGCCTGCTCCTTGAGCAGCCGGCGAGCCGGCAGGCCCTCGCGGCGCAGCGCCGTGATGAGATCCTCGCGGCCGCTCTCGATGGCATCGGCGCGGCGCTCGCGGGTGTACCACTGCTTGATCTTGTTGGCGGCACGCCTGCTGGCCACGAACTTCAGCCAGTCGCGGCTGGGGCCGGCACCTTCGACCTTGGAGGTCAGCACCTCCACCATGTCGCCGGACTCCAGGCGCGATCCCAGCGGCACCAGGCGCCCGTTGACCTTGGCGCCGATGCAGGCATGGCCCACGTCGGTGTGGATCGTGTAGGCGAAGTCCACCGGCGTTGCGCCCACGGGCAGCTCGATCACCTTGCCCTTGGGGGTGAACACGAACACCTCGTCCTGGTCGAGGTCGAACTTGAGGTTCGACATGAACTCAGACGGATCCGAGGTCTCGGACTGCCATTCCACGATGCGGCTCAGCCAGGCCAGGTCGCTGCCGGCCTCGTCGTCCTTGTAGTCCCAGTGCGCAGCCACGCCGAACTCGGCCCGCTCGTGCATCTCCGAGGTCCGCAGCTGCACCTCCAGCAGCTTGCCCTGCGGGCCCACCACGGTGGTGTGCAGCGACTGGTAGAGGTTGAACTTGGGCATGGCGATGTAGTCCTTGAAGCGGCCCTGCACCGGTCGCCAGGTCGCATGGATCGAGCCCAGCGCCGCATAGCAGTCGCGCACCGAGCCGACGATCACCCGGATGGCGACGAGGTCGAAGATCTCCTCGAAGGAGCGCTCCTTGAGCACCATCTTCTCGTAGATGGACCAGAGGTGCTTGGGCCGGCCGTCGACGTCGGCGCGGATGCCCAGCTCGGCCAGGCGGGCCTGCACGTCGCCGAGCACCTGGGCCAGGTAGAGGTCGCGCTCGGGCGCCCGCAGCTGGATCATCTGGTCGATCTCGGCGTAGCGGCGGGGCTCGAGGGCGGCGAAGGAGAGATCCTCGAGCTGGACCTTGAGATCCTGCATGCCCAGGCGGTGCGCCAGCGGGGCGTACACCTCCAGGGTCTCTTTGGCGGTGCGCTCCTGCTTGAACGACGGCAGCACGGCGATGGTGCGCAGGTTGTGGAGCCGGTCGGCGAGCTTGATGATCAGCACCCGGATGTCCGAGGCGATGGCCACGATCATCTTGCGCATGGTGGCGGCCTGCTGCTGCTCGTGGGAGTCGAACTGCACCCGGTCGAGCTTGGTGACGCCGTCCACGATGCGCGCCAGCTCCGAGCCGTAACGGGTCTCGAGGGCTTCCAGGGTCAGGCCGGTGTCCTCCACGGCGTCGTGCAGCAGGGCGGCGGCGATGGCGATGTCGTCGAGCCCCTGGCGGGCCACGATCATGGCCACGGCCAGCGGGTGGCGGATGTAGGGCTCGCCAGAGCGGCGGAACTGGCCTTCGTGAGCGCCGAGAGCCAGCTCGAAGGCGGACTCGATGAGGTCGGTCTCGGCCTGCGGGCGGCGCTCGCGGAAGGCCTCTAGCAAAGCGGCCAGGTCGCTGGACGTGGACACCTTGGCTGAGCGCCGCCAGGGAAGCACCCTGGTGACGGTGCCGGAATGGCCCGCGGGCATCAGCGCCGCCTCCCCGCCGGCATCAGCGCCGTCTCGACCGGCCTGGCGGGCATCAGTGGTGCACCGTGAGCACCGTGTCGATGCGGTGCTCGCTGATGGCTGCTCGGCCGTCGAGGAAGCCGAGCTCGAGCAGGAAGCCGAAGCCGATGAGGTCAGCGCCGGTGGCTGCGATCAGTCGTGCCGTGGCTGCGGCGGTGCCACCGGTGGCCAGCACGTCGTCGACGACCAGTGTGCGCCGGGCGTCGGCCAGGGCGTCGGCGTGGATCTCGACGGTGTCGGTGCCGTATTCGAGGCCGTACGACTCAGACACCGTGGACCCGGGCAGCTTCCCGGCCTTGCGAACCGGCACGAACCCGGCGCCGAGCGCCCGGGCCACGGCCGGGCCGAGGATGAAGCCGCGGGCCTCGATGCCCACGACGGTCTCGATGCCGTCGTCCGCCCATGGCGCGGTCATGGCCTGCACCGCCATGTCGAGGCCGTCGGGGTCGCCGAGCAGCGGCGTGATGTCCTTGAAGACGATGCCCGGCTCGGGGAAGTCCTCGACGTCGCGGATCAACAGGCCGATGGCGTCGGCAAACGGGCGGGCCACGCCGCCAATTTAGCGTCCGCCCCAGGCCCGCCGGGCCGCGGGCGGTCCCGGCCCAGGCCCGTGCGGCGGTGCCGTGAGACTCGGGCCAGACTCGTGGGGCCGCCGCGAGCCGTCGCATACCCGCCGGAAGCCGCCGCTAGCCATCGCAGGCCCGCCGGAAGCCGCCGCTAGCCATCGCAGGCCCGCCGGAAGCCGCCGCTAGCCATCGCAGGCCCGCCGGACGCCACCACGACAGCGGCGGGCCGCGAGCGGCGCGGCTAGCGCCTCTTCTTTTTCTTCTTGCGGGGTCGGGGCGGCTGGCCGCCGGGCCGCTGGGCTTGGACGGCTCGCTGGGCTTGCTCAGCCCTGCCACCGGTCGAGGACCCCGCAGAGCCCGAAGAGCCCGAAGACCGCTCGGAATCCGAGGCCCGAGAGGCACCCGAAGACCGCTCGAAATCCGAGGCCCTAGGGGCACCGGAGGGCCGCGAAGAACCCGAAGGCCGGGAAGAGCCAGAAGGTCGGGAAGAGCCGGAGGGCCGGGCAGTGCGTGCAGGGCGGGTGGGGATGCCGCCCAAGGCGATGTCCTCGTCGCTGACGAAGCGAGTGCCGGCGGCTGCGTCGCTGCCGGACCGGGCCGCCAGCTTGCGGGTCACGGCCACGTTCTCCTCCTCGCGTTGCTTCATGTAGGCCACCAGCGAGGAGGCCACGAAGATCGACGAGTAGGTGCCGACCAGGATGCCGATCAGCAAGGCGATGGCGAACTCCTGAAGGGTGATCGCCCCCAGGAACAGCGAGCCGATCACCAGCATCGACAGCACCGGCAGCATCGAGGTGATCGAGGTGTTGATCGAGCGCATCAGCACCTGGTTGAGCGACAGGTTCATCGTCTCGGCGTAGGTGTAGCGGCCGGTGGTCGAGAGCCTGCCGCCCACGTCACGGATCTTGTCGTAGACGACGATCGTGTCGTACAGCGAGTAGCCCATGATCGTCAGGAAGGCGATCACCGTGGCGGGGGTCACCTCGAAGCCGAACACCGCGTAGACGCCGACGGAGATCACGATGTCGTGTACGACCGCGGCGAGGGCGCCGACGGCCATCTTCCACTCCAGACGCACGCCGATGTAGACGGCGACGATAGCGAAGAACCAGAACAGGGCGTTGCGGGCCTTGTCGGTTATCTGGTCGCCCCAGCTCGGGCCGACCGTGGTGACGTTCACGTCGGTCGTGTCGACGCCGGCCCAGTCCGCCAGGGCGGCCGTGACCGCCGCTGCGCCCTCGCCGTCGACGTCGGCTCGCACCCGGATCACGTCCGTGCCGACCGTCTGGATCTTGCCCGCCTCGGCGCCGCTGCCTGCCAGGGCGTCGCGGGCCTCGGCAACGGAGCGTCCGGGGGCGCTCACCTCCCAGGCAGTGCCGCCCTCGAACTCGATGCCCAGGTTGAGCCCGGAGAACACCAGCGCCCCGACGCTTATCGCCAGCAGCACCGCCGAGCCGGTCAGCGCCTTGGGCCACATCCTGGGGAAGTCGAGCTGCTGCTCGGCCCGGTACAGCTTGCGCACCGCGGCGATCACGGCGCCGCTCCTGCACCCGAGGCCGCGGCCCTGCCAGCGCCTGTGGCCGATGCGGCGCCTGGCCCTGTGGGCGTCGTCGGGATGCCGAACCGCGAGGGCTTGTCGTAGATGCCCGAGCGGGCCGCCATCAAGCTGATCGCCGGGCCCATGAAGAAGTAGGTGGCCACCAGGTCGATGACGGTGGCCAGCCCGAGGAACAAGGCGAACCCCTTGACCTGGCCGACGGTCAGGAAATACAGCACCACGGCGGCGATCAGGCTGGCCACGTCGGCCTTGACGATCGTGGAGTAGGCCACAGGGAAGGCCCGCTCGACCGCCGAGCGCACGCTGCGGCCGTGCCGCACGTCTTCCTTGAGGTGCTCGAAGTAGACCACGTTGGAGTCCACCGACACGCCGACGGACACGATCAGGCCGGTGACCCCGGCCAGGGTCAGCGCCAGGCCCCTGGACTCGCCGAGCCAGGCGATCATCGTCCACAGCAGCGCCCCGGACACCGCCAGGCTGAGTATCGCCACCAGCCCCAGCAGCCGGTAGTAGGCGATCAGGTACAGCGAGACCAGGGCGAGGCCCACGAGGCCCGCCACGACCCCGGCGTTGAGGGCGTCCTCGCCGAGCGTGGAGGACACCTGGCGGGTCTCCTGGGGGGTCAGCTCCAGCGGCAGCGCCCCGTAGCGCAGCACCAGGGCCAGGTCCTTGGCCTCCTGCTCGCCCATGGCGCCGCCGCTGATCGACAGCCGGTCGCGCTCGAACTGCGAGTCGCCCACGGTCGGGGCGCTCTCCACGATGCCGTCGATCTCGATGGCGAGGCGGCCCACGAAGCGGCCCGTGGAGCGGTCGCTGCTGGTCGCCGGGCAGACGGCGTTGCCGGTGAAGCAGTTGGCGGCCAGGGCGTTGAAGTCGTCGATGCCCGGCGATCCGCCCTTGAAGACGAGGCCGACGGACCACTCCGGG
Source organism: Acidimicrobiales bacterium (assembly GCA_965214285.1). GTDB lineage: Bacteria > Actinomycetota > Acidimicrobiia > Acidimicrobiales > Aldehydirespiratoraceae. The sequence goes on along the minus strand of OZ243946.1, from coordinate 1,330,648 downwards.
ACGATGTAGTTGGCCGCGGCGCTCTCCAGCGCCTCGCCGCTGAGGCGTGCGTTGCCGACGTTGCCCTGGTTGATCAGCAGCGGCGCCGGGCCCAGCAGGTAGGTCTGGTCGGGGCTGCGGCTGTCCACTCCTACCAGGCACTGGTCGGCGGCTGCGTCGGGGGTGGGCACGCCGGCGGTCACTTCCTCGGCATTGGGGCAGGCCTCGGCTGCGCCGTCGGGGAAGGCGGTCCCGGCGCTGCCGTCGGCCAGCACGGGCCGGAAGCGCAGCTCGGCGGTCTGGCCGACCAGGTCGATGGCCCGTGCCTGGTCGTCCACGCCGGGGATCTGCACCAGGACGGTGGTGCCCTGGCGGCTGACCTCGGGCTCGCGCACGCCGAGCCCGTCGATGCGGTTGCGGATGATCTCCACCGCCTGGTCCAGCGACTCGTCGGCGATCTCGGCGCCGTCGGGCACCTCGGGCTCGAGCACCACCGAGGCGCCGCCCTGCAGGTCGAGGCCCAGCAGCGGCTCGTTGCCCGAGGCGACGGTGTAGGCGACGCCGCCCACGGCGAGCACCGTGATCAGGACCAGCTTGGCGACGGGGCGGTTCATCGGGCTCGGCGGGTCACGGCCTGTGCCTCTGGGCTGCGGACATCACGGCTTGCGTCGCGGCCTGCGGGCCTGGCGCTGCGGACATCACGGCTTGCGTCGCGGCCTGCGGGCCTGGGGGCGTCATCAGGGACGGGCTGGCCGCTGCCAGCGAGCCGGCTCGCTGAGCTCTCAGGACGATCCCTCTTGCAGGCGCTCGTCGTCTCCGCCCATGTCGTCCGGATCGTCGAGGTCGAGATCTTCGAGGTCTTCAAGGTCTTCGTCGTCGGAGAGATCGTCGCCTGAGGGTATGCGCTCGGTGATGGCCGAACGGGCGACCTTCAGCTCCACCTCCGGCGCCACCTCCACCCACACGACCCGCTCGTCGTCGTCCACGAGGGCCACCGCGCCGTGGATGCCCGAGGCGGTGACGACCGTGTCGCCCACCTTCAGGGAGCGCAGCAGCGCCTGGTGGGCCTTCATCTTGCGCTGCTGTGGACGGATCATCAGGAAGTAGATCAGGCCCATCATCAGGCCCAGAAAGACCAGTGTCTCCATGTGTCGCAACCTTTGCTGTTCGGACTCTGCTGTCCGGCCTGTGCCCGCCGGGAGATGCCCGGCCGGGATCAGCCGATCGGGCCCTGCAGGCCCGACTCTGTTGTTCAGAACTCGGCCCGAGGCTAGCGCTCAGACCACACGGCGTGGACACCTCTGCGGAACTCGTCGAAGCGGGCCTCGCGGATCGCTGCGGCCGCCTGCGACATGAAGCGCAGCATCCAGGCCAGGTTGTGCAGGGTGACGATGCGCGCCGCGGTGGGCTCGCGGGTCGCCAGCAGGTGCCGCAGGTAGGCCTTGGACCAGCGGGCGGCGGGGCTGTCGGGCCAGTCGGGGTCGAGCGGCTCGTCGGCGTCGGCGAACTCCGAGCGGGAGAGGTTGTAGCGGCCGCGGTCGGTGAGCACCGTGCCGTGACGGGCCAGGCGGGTGGGCAGCACGCAGTCGAACATGTCGACGCCGCGCGCCACTGCCTCCACGATGCCCGCCGGGTCGCCGAGTCCCATGAAGTAGCGGGGCGCATCCGCGGGCAGCCCGCCGATGCAGGCATCGAGGCCGCCAAGCATCGCCACCCGGTCCTCGCCCACCGAGAGGCCGCCCACGGCGTAGCCGTCGAAGCCGATCTCGGTGATGCGGCGAGCCGACTGCGCCCTCAGCGAGGAGTCGGTGCCGCCCTGCACGATCCCGAATTGGCACTGGCGGCCTGCGGCGTCGGGATGGGCCAGGAACGCCTTGCGGGCGCGCTCTGCCCACAGCGAGGTGCGCTCCACGGCGGACCGCAGCACCTGCGGCTCGGCGGTCGAGTCCGGGCACACGTCGAGCGCCATCTGGATGTCTGCGCCGAGCAGCGCCTGGGTCTCGACGGCGCTCTCGGGCGTGAGCAGGGCCTCGCTGCCGTCGTAGACCGACTTGAAGCGGGCGCCCTCGTCGTCGATGCGCGGGTCGAGCGAGTAGATCTGGTAGCCGCCGCTGTCGGTGAGCACATGGCCGTCCCAGGCAGCGAAGCCGTGGATTCCGCCGCTGCCGGCGACGATCTCGGCGCCGGGGCGCAGCATCAAGTGATAGGTGTTGGCCAGCACGACCTGAGCGCCGAGCTGCTCGAGGTCCGACGACGCCAGATGACGGACCGCGCCGCGGGTGCCCACCGGCATGAAGACCGGGGTGGCGAAGCTGCCACGCGGGGTGCACACGATGCCGCAGCGGGCGTCGCCGTCGCGGGCGGTCTCGGCGAACTCGGCCTTCACGGCCGCCGCCTCTTCACAGCCGCCGCCTGATGGGCATGGTCTCGGTGTCCCCCACAGTCCCCCACCGTGCCGGGTGCCGCCTCCCGCTTCACGATCGCAGCCTCTCGCTTCACGAGTGCAGCCGCCTGCTCAACAGCGCAGCCTCCCGCTTCACGAGCACAGCCGCCTGGTCAGCAGCATGGCGTCGCCGAAGCTCAGGAAGCGGTAGCGCTCGGCCAGGGCGATCTCGTACAGCTCTCGCCAGCGATCGCCGACGAAGGCGTCGACCAGGCACAGCAGCGTGGAACGCGGCAGGTGGAAGTTGGTGACCAAGGCATCGACGACCTGCCACCGGTACGGCCTGCGGATGAACAGGGCGCTGCGGCCCTCGGTGGCGCCGCCGGCGGCCCAGGACTCCAGCGCCCGCACCACGGTGGTGCCCACGGCCACCACGCGGTCGGCTTCGGCGATGGCCGCGATGCAGGCCTCGGGCACCCGATAGCGCTCGCTGTGCATCACGTGGTCCTCGATGCGCTCGGCGGTCATCGGCCTGAAGGTGTCGAGGCCGACGGCGAGCTCCACGGCCGCCACGGCAATGCCCCGCTCGGCGAGGCCGGCCAGCACGCCCTCGGTGAAGTGAAGCCCGGCGGTGGGCGCAGCCGCGGACAGCGGGCGCTGCGCGAAGACGGTCTGGTAGCGCTCGGGATCCGCAATCTGGCTGTGGATGTAGGGCGGCAGCGGGGCCTGGCCGACTTCTTCGAGCACCTCTCGCAGCGGCCTGGCGCCGGGGTCGAGGTGCACCAACCGTCGGCCTTCGCCGAGATCGGCGCCGAGCTCGATGCCGAGGCCGCCGACACAGACCGCCGTGCCCGCCGGGAGCTTCGCCGAGGGGCGGGCCAGGGCCTCCCATGCGCCGTCGGCTCGCTCTTCGAGCAGCAGGATCTCGCCGCTGCCGCCGCTGGGCCGCTCGAAGCCGATGCGCGCCGGCAGCACGCGGGTGTCGTTGACCACCACCAGGTCGCCTTCGGTGAGCAGGCCGGGCAGGTCGCCGAAGCGGGCGTGTTCGACGCGGTCGCCGTGATCCACCAGCAGGCGGGCTGCGTCGCGGGGCTCGATCGGGGTCTGGGCGATGGCCGCTTCGGGCAGCTCGTAGTCGAGGTCCGCGACCGTCTCGGGTACGGCCTCGGCGGCTGTGGTGCGGCGGGCGCTCACCGCCGTGAGGCTACGAGCATCCTGCGACGCCGCTCAGATGCTCGCCGCACGAAGGGCGATGCCGTTCGCAGGCTGATGGCTCAGGGGGCGACGTCGAAGAGGCCGGGGTCGCCGGCGTGGGTCGCGGCCGGCCCGACCGGCGTGACGCCGAGATGCTCGAACGCCGCGAGCGTGGCCACGCGGCCCCGAGGCGTGCGCATCATCAGCCCCTGGCGGATCAGGTACGGCTCGTAGACGTCCTCGACGGTCTCGGTCGGCTCGCTCACCGCTATCGCCAGGGTAGACAGTCCCACCGGGCCGCCCCCGAAGCGCCGGCACAGCGCATCCAGCACCGCCCTCGACGGTTTGTCGAGACCCAGCACGTCGACGCCGAAGAAAGCGAGACCCTCAGCGGCCACCTCGGCGTCGATGCCGGCATCGCGTTCCACCTCGGCGTAGTCGCGCACCTGGCGCAGCAGCCGGTTGGCGATGCGGGGCGTGCCCCGCGAGCGCCGGGCGATCTCGGTGGCGCCTTCGAGGTCGATCTCGACCCCGATGATCCCCGCCGCCCGCACGACGATCGCCTGCAGGTCGGCGACCTCGTAGTAGTCGAGCCGCGAGACCAGCCCGAAGCGGTCGCGCAGCGGCCCGGTCAGCAGGCTGGTGCGGGTGGTGGCGCCCACCAGCGTGAAGTGCGCCAGATCCAAAGGAATCGTGCGGGCGCCGGGGCCCTTGCCGAGCACGATGTCGACCCGGAAGTCCTCCATGGCGGGGTACAGCACCTCCTCCACGGGGCGGGGCAGGCGGTGGATCTCGTCGATGAAGATCACGTCGCCGTGCTCGAGCTTGGAGAGGATCGACGCCAGGTCGCCGGCGCGTTCCAGTGCCGGGCCGGAGGTCACCTGCAGGCCGGCGCCGAGCTCGGCGGCGATGATGTTGGCCAGGGTGGTCTTGCCCAGCCCCGGCGGGCCTGCGAACAGCAGGTGATCGACCGGCTCACGCCGGCGGGCGGCAGCGCCGAGCATGACCCTCAGATGGCTCTTGAGCTCGCCCTGGCCGACGAACTCGTCGAGGGTGCGGGGCCGCAGACGAGGCTCGTCGAGGTACTCCTCGGGCTGTTCCGACGGCGACAGCAGCTCTTCGCGGGCCATCAGCGGACGGCCAGTCGCCGCAGGGCGTCCTTGAGCAGGTCGCCGCGCTCGGCGTCTGGGTCCATGTCGGCCAGCACGCCGCGGATCTCCGCGCTGCCGTAGCCGAGGTTCTCCAGCGCGGCATGCACGTCGCCGCGCACGCTGCCGTCGGCAGCCACGCCGGCTGCGGGGACCACGACCTCCGCGGCGGGCAGGTCGAGCTTGGACTTCAGCTCCACGATGAGGCGCACAGCGGTCTTCTTGCCGATGCCGGGCACCAGGCACAGGGCGGCCACGTCGTCGGAGGCCACCAGCCTGCGCAGCGCATCGGGGTCGTGCACCGACAGGATCGCCAGCCCCAGCGCCGGGCCGACCCCGTGGGCGCCGATCAGCGCCTCGAAGGTGCGGCGCTCGGCCATCGTGGCGAAGCCGTAGAGCGTCTCGGCGTCCTCGCGCACGGCGTGGTGTACGTACAGCAGCACCTCGCTGCCGACGTCGCCGACGGCAGCGGCCGTGACCGGCGTGACCTGCACCAGATAGCCGATGCCGCCGACCTCGACCAGCAGCCGGGAGTCCAGGCCGCGGTCGAGCAGGGCGCCGCGCAGCGAGCCGATCACCCGGCGGCCCTTCTCTGCGGCGTAGGCGACGGCGGCGCTTCCGCCGAGGACGACACCCGAGCCGCGCCCAGGCTGTCGGCGGGCTGTCGGGCTGCCGGCGGTCTAGCAGCAGGGCGTGCGTCTGCGGTCGGGCGAGAAGCGGGGCGGGCGCCGACGGGCTGTCGGCCCGCGGGGCGTGCGCCGACTGGCAGGCGAGCGGCGTGGCACAAGGCGACCGCCACGGCATCCGCGGCGTCTACCGGGCTGAGGCGCTCGGGCAGCCGCAGCAGCGTCTGGACCATGGTGCTCATCTCGTCCTTGCCTGCGGCGCCCGATCCGGCGACAGCCTGCTTGATCTCATTGGGCGAGTATTCCACCACCTCGCAGCCTGCCGAGGCGGCCTCGGCGATCGCCAGGCCACTGGCCATGGCCACGCCCATGGCGGTGCTGGCGTTGTGCTGGAAGAAGACCCGCTCCACGGCCACCACGTCGGGGCGCAGCTCGGCGATCAGGTCGCGCAGCTCCCGCTGCAGCTCGCAGAGACGCTCGGCGCGCTGGTGCGCCGGGTCGGTGCGGATCACGCCGGCAGCCACGGCACGGGGCGTGCGGGCGTGCTCGATGCAGCCGTAGCCACAACGCGACAAACCCGGATCGATCCCCAAGACGAACACATGTACCAGTATAGCCGGGGCTTGCGCCGGAATGGTGGATGCTGATCAGCCGGGCTCGCGCGCCCTGATCAGCGGATGCTGCTCAGCCGGGTTCGCGCTCCCGAGCAGCGAGTGCTGGGCAGCCGGGCCGTGCGGAGAAAATGGCGGGCGAGCTTCAGGCGGGGGGCGGGGCGAAGGCGCGGCGAAGGGCCTCGATCATCAGCGTGTGGTCGAGCTGCGACATGGCCGCGCCGGGCACCAGGCTCGATCCGTGGAACGTGCCCGGCAGCTGGTGCAGCTCCACGCTCACGCCGGCCTGCAGCAGGCGCAGGGCGTAGACGATCCCCTCGTCGCGCAGCGGGTCGAACTCCATGGTCGTGACGAAGGCGGGCGGCAGGCCGGAGAGATCATCGCTACGCGCCGGAGCGGCATAGGCGGGCACGTCGCCGCCGTGGAGGTCGCCGAGATAGTGCTTCCAGCTCCACTCCGCGGACGGCCGGCTCCACACCGGCGTGTCGGTGAAGGCCTGCATCGACGGCGTGTCGAGGCGGTCGTCGAGCTCGGGGATCTGCAGCACCTGATAGCACAGCGCCGGGCCGCCGCGGTCTCTCGCCAGCAGCGCCACAGCCGCCGAGAGGCCGCCGCCTGCGGACGCCCCGCCCACGGCGATCGCATCGGCGCTGACGCCCAGCGGCTCGGCGTTGTCGGCGAACCAGCAGAGCGCCGCGTAGCAGTCCTGCAAGCCCGCCGGGTAGGGGTCCTCGGGGGCGAGGCGGTAGTCCACCGACGCCACCACCAGGCCCAGGTCGCTGCAGATCGCCTGGCACGAGGCGTCCATCATGTCCAGCGAGCCGGTCATGAAGCCGCCGCCGTGGATGTAGAGCAGCCCTCCGACCGGGGCGTCCTCGCGGGGCCGGTAGAGACGGATCGGCACCTCAGGGCCGGGTGGGCCAGGCACCGGAGCTGCCTCGTCGGCGGGCCGGCCGAGCAGGTCGGCGTCGCTGCCGGCGTAGCCGGCCACGGCGAAGTCGTCTGCGGCCACGTCGGGGCGAGGCTCGGGAGTCGGGGCCAGCGCGGCGAGGCCCTCGCCGCTGCGGGACTCGGCGATGGCGGCGGGGTCGCTCCAGTCGACCAGCGGGCCTGAGAGCATGGCTGCCAGCTCTGCCAGCTCGGGATCGAAGCGGTAGGCGCCCACGAGCGTCAAGCTAACGCCGCCGCGGTCTGAGCCCCAAGCCGGCAGCGATCGAACCCCGTGTGCGCAGCTCCCGCCGGGGACTGCCCCCGGCCAAGCCCGCGGGCGCCGCTCAGCCGAGGGCGGCCAGCATCAGCTCGTCGGAGGCGTCGAAGTCGGAGTGGACGTCTTGCACGTCAGCCGACGGACGCCGGTCAGCCGAGGGCGGCCTGCATCAACTCGTCGGAGGCGTCGAAGTTGGCATGCACGTCCTGCACGTCGTCAAGGTCGTCGATCAGCTCGATCAGCTTGACGACCCGCTTGAGGACTGCCGCGTCGTCGACGGCCACGACCGAGGTGGGCAGCATGGCGAGGTCCGCGGACTCCACGGGCAGCTCGGCATCGTCGAGCGCCTGGCGCACCGCGGGCAACTCCGACGGCGGGGTGGTGACCCGCCACATCTCGGTCTCGTCGACCACGTCCTCAGCGCCGCCGTCGAGGGCGGCCAGCATCAGCTCGTCCTCGTCCGCGGAGCGGTCCACCAGCAACAAGCCCTTGCGCTCGAACTGCCAGGCCACCGCCCCGGGCTCGGCCAGCGAGCCGCCGTTCTTGGTGAGCGCCGAGCGCACCTCCGAAGAAGTGCGGTTGCGGTTGTCGGTGAGGCACTCGATCAGCAAGGCGATGCCGCCGGGCGCATAGCCCTCGTAGGTGATGCTGGAGTAGTCGACGCCTTCGAGCTCGCCGGTGCCCCGCTTGACGGCCCGCTCGATGGTGTCCAGCGGCACCGAGTTGTCCCGCGCCTTTTGGAACATGGTGCGCAGGGTGGGGTTGGCGTCGGGGTCGCCGCCGCCGGTGCGCGCCGCCACCTCTACTTGCTTGATGAGCTTGGCGAAGAGCTTGCCGCGCTTGGCATCCGCGGCGCCCTTCCTGTGCTTGATGGTCGCCCACTTGGAATGGCCGCTCAAGAGAACTCCTCAGGTCGTCTGCGTCAGGTCGTCAGAGGCCGCCGCCGAGGCCGGGCCGTCGGCAAACGAGCAGCCCGCCGCTGCCGGCGCCAGGCCGCTGCGCGCCAGCCACAGCGAGTGAACCCGGTCGTCGCCGGCCAGCTCAGGATGAAAGGACGCCACGGTGACATTGCCCTGGCTGCACAGTACGGGCTCGCCGTCGTGACACGCCAGGATCTCGACTCCCGGCCCCCAGCGCTGCACCACGGGCGCCCGGATGAACACGCCGTGAAAGGGCGCATCCAGGCCGGCCACCCGCAGATCGGTCTCGAAGGAGTCGACCTGACGGCCGTAGGCGTTGCGGCGGGCCGTGATGTCGATGGCGGCGAGCTGGCGCTGGTCCGCTCGGCCGTCGAGCAGCTCGGCGGCCAGCAGGATCAGCCCGGCGCAGGTGCCCAGCACCGGCATGGCTTCGTCGATGCGGCGGCGCAGCGGCTCGAGCATGGCGTTGCGCTCCAGCAGCATCGACATCGTGGTGGACTCGCCGCCGGGCATCACCAGGGCGTTGACCGCTGCGAGCTGATCGGCGCTGCGCACCTCGGCACAGCCGACGCCGAGGCGCCCCAGGATCGCAGAGTGCGCGGCGAAGGCGCCCTGCAGGGCCAGGACTCCGACTGTCGAGGTCACCAACCGCGCTCGGCGAGCCTGGTTTCCAAGGCGGCCATCTCCAGGCCCTTCATGGCATCGCCGAGACCGCTGGACACCTTGGCGAGCATCTCGGGGTCCCGGTAGTGGGTTACCGACTCGACGATCGCCGCGGCCATCTTGGCCGGCTGGTCGCTCTTGAAGATGCCCGAGCCGACGAACACCGCCTGAGCGCCGAGCTGCATCACCAGCGAGGCATCGGCGGGCGTGGCGATGCCGCCCGCGCAGAACAGCGGCACCGGCAGCTCGGCCGTCTCGGCTATCTCCTGCACGAGCGACAGCGGGGCCTGCAGGCGCTTGGCCCAGTCGAACAGCTCGGCGCTGTCGGCCTGGGTGATCTTGGCGATGTCGCCTGTGATCGAGCGCAGATGCCGAACCGCCTCGACCACGTTGCCGGTGCCGGCCTCGCCCTTGGAGCGGATCATGCAGGCGCCTTCGCTGATGCGCCGCAGCGCCTCGCCGAGGTTGGTTGCGCCGCACACGAAGGGCACGGTGAAGGCCCACTTGTCGATGTGGTGCGCCTCGTCCGCGGGGGTGAGCACCTCGGACTCGTCGATGTAGTCGACGCCGAGCGACTCCAGGATCTGGGCCTCGGCGAAGTGGCCGATGCGGGCCTTGGCCATGACCGGGATGGAGACCGCGGACACGATCCCGGTGATCATCTCGGGGTCCGACATGCGGGCCACGCCGCCGTCACGGCGAATGTCGGAGGGCACGCGCTCCAGGGCCATAACCGAGACGGCTCCGGCGTCCTCGGCGACCCTGGCCTGCTCGGGATCGACGACGTCCATGATGACGCCGCCCTTGAGCATCTCGGCCAGGCCGCGCTTGACCAGCGGGCTGCCGGTGGTCCGCGAAAGCGGCTCGCTCGCCGACTCTCCTGCCGGCACGCGCATCGGGTCGCTCATGGCACAGATGCTACCGCTGCCGGCGCCTCAAGTACCCGGCCAGGAATCGCCTGGCCCTGCGCCCCGGTGCCCCGGGTGGACGTGTGGCCGATATCCGGCGGCAGACCGGCCAAGGCTGCGGCCGCTCGCCCCTCAGAGCTCGCGCAGGACGTCGAGGCGCTCCCTCAGCGGCGGCTGGACTCGGGATTCTTGCGGGCCGATCATCCAGAGGTGACGACACGCCGGCACGTCGTTGACCCGCGCCGAGGCGACGGCCTTGTCGAAGACGGTGGCCAGGCCGGGCGGGTAGCGGGTGAAGCGCACGCCGTCGATGTCTGCTCGGGCCAGGCGGCGGTCGTCGACCAGCCTTCTGCGCATCGCCTCCCCCAACGGGCCCAAGGCTCGGGATGCGCCCACCAGAACAGTCGCAGCCTGGATCCCCGAGCCGAACTGGCCCAGCTCGCGGGCCACCACTGCTTCGGTCTCGAGGCGGTCGAGCCGCTCCAGCAGGCCGCGGGTGACCACGAGGTGGGTGTCGCGCGACGACCCGGCCACGGCTGCGTCGATGGGCTCGGCGTCGACCACGTGCAGCTCAGGCTCGGTGATGCCCGATCCGGCGCAGACGCTCTCGACGATGCTCTCCAGGCGCGGCGCCTCGCCGGGCGGCAACGGCTCGGCGCCCAGGTGGCGCAAGGCGATGGACGTGGCCGCGAACCAAAGGAACGCCCCGACGGCGACGCCGACGATCACCGCTGCCGCGGCCGCAGCGAACGACGACAGCACCACAGCCGAGAGCACGCCGGCGACAGCGGCGATCAACACGGCCGGCACGACGACGAGTAGACGTGGCGATACGACAGGCATCGCTGCGATTATGCCGCGCAACGCCGCGGATTCGCCAGCAGAATCCGCGTCAGGCCGAGCACAGTCGCAGGCCGAGTCCGCGATCGGCGCAGGCCGGGTCCGCGATCGGCGCAACCGCCCAGCGCAGGCCGGGTCCGCGATCGGCGCAACCGCCCAGCGCAGGCAGGCCGGCCAGGAGACCCGCGGCCTGGGTCAGCGGGCCTCGCTTCGCTGGGACTCGCCGGCGATGAGGCGCTCGTAGAGGCCCAGGTACAGCGATGCGAGACGGGCCATGGAGAAGTGCTCGGCCCGCTTGCGTCCCGCCTCGACGAACCCGGCGCGCAGCCGGGGCCGGTCGAGCACCGAGCGAAGCGCCCGGCCCAGGCTGCGCGGGTCGCCCGGCGGCACCAGCAGGGCGTCGGTGCCGCTGCGGGCGACGTTGGCGTAGCCGCCGATGTCGCTGGCCACCACCACCGTGCCCGCCGCCATCGCCTCCAGCAGCACGATGCCGAACGACTCGCCGCGCAGCGCCGGGGCACAGAACACATCGGCGCCCCGCAGGCGGGCGATCTTCTCGGTCTCGGTGATGGTGCCCAGCCACTCGATGCGCGAGTCGCCGGCATGGCGGGCACTCAGCTCGGCGGTCTCGGTGCCGGTCCCCGCGACCCAGATCCTGGTGTCGGCGTCGAGGTGACGGGCGGCCTCCAGCAGGACGGCCAGGCCTTTGCGGGGCTCGTGGCGGCCCAAGAAGAGGACCGTCTTGGCCTGCGTTCCCCAGGCGTCGCCGGAGTTGTAGCGGGCCGGGTCCACCCCGTTGAAGGCGACCTCGTAGCTGCCGCCCAGGGCCTCCTGGGCCATGACCCGAGCAGCGTCGGACACCGCGCAGCGGTAGTCGAGGCGGCCGGCCAGGAAGCGCGTCGCCCGCGGCATCAGGTCATAGGCCAGCGAGCCGCCGGCCGCGTGGAAGGTGCCCAGCAGCGGCGCCGGGCGGGTCAGCAGGGCCGTCATGGTCGGGCCGGGCGCCAGCGGCTCGTGGAGGTGGATCACCTCGAAGGACTCGTCGCGCATGGCCCGGATCGCCCTGAGCTGACAGGCCGGGTCCGGCGCCACCGGGGCGATCGAGCCGTTGGCGGCGGTGGGCAGGCTCATCCCCAGCGGCGTGACCCCGGCGTCGGGCGGCGGGCCGTCGCACGGCGCCAGCACCCGGACCCGCTCGCCGTGGCGGCGCAGCGCCCGTGCGAGCTCGAGCACCTGCATCTGCACCCCGCCGGGCAGGGTGAGGCTGTAGGGGCAGACGATGCCTATGCGCACGGCGTCCTCGCCGAGACGGCCAGGGCCGTTCGAGGGTTGGCGATCGCCTGGTCGGTCGGCATCACCACGCTCACGGCGTCACCGCGCCAGCGCCCGCAGGTGCGCAGGAAGCGGGCGACCGAGCGCCGCATAGTCCGACGGCCAGTTGGGGCTGAGCAGGTGCCACTGCTCGGGGGCGACCCGGATCAGCGCCTCGAATTCGCCCGCTAGCGCCTGGGTGACCCGGGCCACGTCGTCGCGCAGCCGGCCGCGACGCGCGGTGTCCAGCGGCGGGCGGGCCAGGCCGAAGCGGCTGTGGTCGCGCCAGTACACCGCGGCGGGGATCAGCGGCACGCCGAGCCGCATGGCGAGAGTGGCGGGTCCTGCGGGCAGGGTGGTCCGCTCGCCGAAGAACTCCACGGCGACGCCGGTGCCGGTGAGGTCGCGGTCGCTCAGCAGGCACACCAGGCGGCCTCGCTTCAGAGCCGACATCACGGCCCTGCCCACATCGGGGCCCAGCGCCAGGATCTCCATGCCCAGCGAGGAGCGCAGGCCCACGAACCACTCGAACACCTCGGGCGGCTCCAGGCGCTCCACCACTGCGGTGACCTTCACGTCGGCCACCTGGGCCAGCCAGTGGGCGGCCCACTCCCAGGTGCCCAGGTGCGGCAGCGCCAGGATGGCGCCGTCGGTGCCCGGCCCGGTGTTGGCATGGATCGCGTCCACGCCGCTGTAGGCGAACTCGCGGTCGATGACCGCCACGTCGGTGTCGGGCAGGCGGAAGCTCTCCAGGTAGTAGCGGGCGTAGGAGCCGAAGGCCCGAGCCACCCGCCGGCGGCGCTCGGAGTCCCCCAGCGGCCGGCCCAGCGCCCGTTCGAGGTTGCGGGCCGCGATCTTGGCTGCGTCGCCGTTGCGCGACGATGCCAGACGGCCGATCAGCGCCGCACTGCGAGCCGCCAGCGGTTCGGGGGCATGGCGCGCGCAGGCCGCCGCTGCCCGGTATGCCGAGACGCCGACCATTCTCGGGGACCGATCTGCGGGCCGGGCCGCCGGCGGCTCAGGAGTTGCCCACGTTGCGGCGCTGGCTCATGCGCCGCCGCCAGGCTGTCTCCACACGGCTGCGTCGCGGCGAGCGGCGCTGGCGCCGGGGCGGCACCGGGTGGTCGAGGGTGCCCTGCCGCCAGACCTTGACGAAGCGCTGCATCGCGGTGACCGTGGTGAGCGCCAGCATCACCCACAGGGTGGCGATCAGCAGCTCGGGGAAGAGCAGGCCGAAGGCGAGCACGATGAAGCGCTCGGCCCGTTCCATGATGCCGCCCTTGGCCACATAGCCCAGCGACTCGGCCTTGGCCCGCTGATAGGAGACGAACATGGCTACGGCCATGACGGCCACCGGCAGCATCATGATCCGTCCCGGCTCGGTGGACGCCAGGTGCCAGGCGACGCCGCCGAAGAGCAGGGCGTCGGTGATGCGATCCGACACCGAGTCGAAGAAGGCGCCGCGGGCCGATCCCGTGCCCGAGGCCCGGGCGACGGCGCCGTCGAGGGCGTCGGGCAGGCCGGTGAGCACCAGCAGCAAGAACCCCGCCCGCAGGTAGCCGGCGCCGATCACCAAGGCGGCGGCTGTGGCCATCACGATGCCGACGACGGTGATGATGTCGGGGGTCACTCCGGCCCTCCGCAGGCTGCGCCCGATCGGATCGAGACCCCGGTCGACCGCCTCGCGCCAGTTTCCGTCAAACATCGCGTCCTCCTCGGTCCCTCAGGTTAGGCCGGATTGCTCGTCGGCAGGGCGATCCTCGTCGCCAGAGGCAGTGTTGCCAGGCTCCGCGCCGCCAGGCTCCGCGTCGCCGGAGCGCCCGGCGGCAGGGTCCGCAGCGGGAGGGCGGCGGTCGGCGGGCTGTCGGCCGGTGAGGTGCTCGGACCAGTCCTCGGGGTTGGCCTCCACGAAACGGTCGACGACCTCGCCGTCCACGCCGTCGACGAGCACCAGGCCGCGCCGCTCGGGCACCGCCTCGTTGCTGTACAGCAGGATGCGCCAGGTCGGGCGGCTGCGCAGGCCCCGCCAGCCGAGCTGAGCCGAGGCATGGCCCACCGGGAAGCCCACCTCGCGGCCGGCGGCCAACAGGGCGTGCTGCTCGTCGAAGGCGAGGTCCCAGCCTGCCTGCCAGTGATAGAGCCCGACCAGGATCAACACGATGCCGGCCACCAGGATCCCCGAGTTGACCAGCACCGCATCGGGCGTGGCCGTGGCATAGACCACGATGCAGGCCACGCCGATCAGCCAATACAGCACGGCAGGGATCCTGCGCCGGTTGTTGTTGGGGAACAGGTACTCGGCTGCCGCTGCCGCCTGGGCGGGGTCGAGATCGGCGGGCAGCTCGTCGCGGATCTCGTCGTCGCTCACAGCGGCGCCGTCGCCGCCGGCGGCTGCGCTGCTCTCAGCGCTGTCGTCGTCTGCGGTCGCCTTGTCGCCCACGGTGGCGAGGCTACGGCCAGGCGTCGACTACCCGTTGCCAGGTGACATCGAGGGTCTCGGGCAGCACCCGCGTGTTGGCGACGGCGGTCATGAAGTTGGTGTCGCCCTTCCAGCGCGGCACCACGTGCACGTGAAGGTGATCGGGCAGCCCTGCGCCGGCGCCGCGGCCCAGGTTGGCGCCGACGTTCACGCCGTGCGGCCCGAACGCCGTGCGGATCGCCTGCACGGCCATGCGCACCCCCTCCCAGAGCTCGCTGTGCTCGGCGTCGCTGAGATCGCCGAGATCGCGCGCTCCCCGCTTCGGCAGCACCATCACGTGCCCCGAGGTGTAGGGGAAGCGGTTCAACAGCGCGTAACAGAGCTCGCCGCGCCACACGATGTAGGTCTCGGAGTCGGGCAGGCCCGAGTCGAGGATCGCCTCGAACAGGGTCGAGCCCTCGGGCACCTCCACGCCGCTGTGGTCTCCGGGCGGCACGTCGGTCTTCATGTAGGGGCTCCGCCAGCCGGCCCAGAGATGCTCGACCACGGCTCAGGCCCCCGCATCGGCGGAGCCGCAGACCGAACCGGCGGAGCGCTCGGCCATCGGCTCAGGCCTTCTCGGCGACCTCGGCCTGCAGCCGGGCCAGCAGGTCGGCCACTGCCACGTCGCGCTGTGGCGAGGACTCGCCGCGGCGGTTGACGCCCACCGTGTGGTTGGCCACGTCGTCGTCGCCGACCACGAGCACATACGGGATCTTCTGGAGCTTGGCGGCGCGGATCCGGCGGCCCAGCGACTCCTCGGCCGGTGCCGTGTCGGTCCGCAGACCGTGCGCTTCGAGCCGGTCGGCCACCTGGCGAGCGTAGTCGCCGTGCGCTGCGGCCACCGGCAGCACCTGCGCCTGCACGGGGGCCAGCCACAGCGGCAGCGCCCCGGCGTAGTGCTCGATCAGCACGCCCACGAAACGCTCGACCGCGCCCATCAGCGCCCGGTGGATCATCACCGGACGCTGCCGCGAGCCGTCGGGGGCTGTGTAGTGCAGGTCGAAGCGCTCGGGCAGGTTGAAGTCGAGCTGGATGGTGGAGAGCTGCCAGGCACGGCCGATGGCGTCGGTGACGTCGACGTCGATCTTGGGGCCGTAGAAGGCCCCGCCGCCGTCGTCGGTCGAGTAGTCAAGGCCGTGGGTATGAAGCGCCCGGCGCAGGCCTTCGGTGGCGGTGTCCCAGATCTCGTCGCCGCCGACGGACTTGTCGTCGGGGCGGGTGGAGAGCCTCGCCTCGAAGTCGGCGAAGCCGAAGTCGCGCAGATGCGACAGCACGAAGTCCAGCAGCGAGGCCAGCTCGGTCTCGATGTCGTCGATGGTGCAGAAGATGTGGCTGTCGTCCTGGGTGAAGCCGCGGCTGCGCAGCAGCCCGTGGAGGGCGCCCGACAGCTCGTAGCGGTAGACGGCGCCCAGCTCGAAGAGGCGCAGCGGCAGTTCCCGGTAGCTGCGCTGCGACGACCGGTAGACCATCACGTGGAACGGGCAGTTCATCGGCTTGGGGTAGTAGTCGGCCCCGTCGAGCTCCATGGGCGGAAACATGGAGTCGGCGTAGAAGTCGAGATGCCCGGAGGTCTCCCAGAGCCCGGACTTGGCGAGATGCGGCGAGAACACGAACTCGTAGCCGCCGCGCTCGTGACGCTCCCGCGAGTAGTCCTCGATCACCTTGCGCAGGCGGGCGCCCTTGGGATGCCACACGGCCAGGCCCGCGCCTAGCTCAGACGGCCAGCTAAGCAGGTCGAGCTCACGGGCCAGGCGACGATGGTCGCGTTTGTGGGCTTCGGCGAGCATCTGCAAGTGGGCCTTGAGCTCGGGGGCCGACGCCCAGGCGGTGCCGTGTATGCGCTGCAGCATCGGGCGCGAGGTGTCGCCGCGCCAGTAGGCGCCGGCCACGGACTGCAGCCGGAAGTGGGCGAGCCGTCCGGTGCTGGGCACGTGCGGCCCGGTGCACATGTCGCGGAACGTCCCCGGCGAGGCGAGGTCGCCGTTGGCGTAGAAGCTGACGGCACCCGAGCCCGAGATCTCCGAGGCGTCCTCGTCGCCGTCGGCGCCTGCAGCCACCCGCTCGATGATCTCGGCCTTGTAGGTCTCGTGGGCGAAGAACTCCTGGGCCTCGTCGATGGACAGCTCGTGGCGCACGAATGGCTGGTCGGCGGCCACGATCTCGTGCATGCGGGCCTCGATGGCCTCGAGGTCGTCGTCGCTGAGGGTCTTGCCGTCGGGCAGCTCCACGTCGTAGAAGAAGCCGTGCTCGGTCGGCGGGCCGACCGCCAGCTGGGTGCGGGGGTAGAGGTCGAGCACGGCCTGGGCCAGCACGTGGGCGGTGCTGTGGCGGATGGCGTGGCGGCCCCGCTCGGAGTCGGGCGTGACGATCTCGACCTCGGCGCCGTCGGGCAGCGGGCGGCTCAGGTCCGTCTCGGCGCCGTCGACGACGGCGATCAGCGCGGCCCGGGCGAGGCCCGCGCCGATCTCGGCCGCCAAGTCCGCGGCGCTGGACCCCACTGGCAGCTCGCGGGTCGAGCTGTCGGGCAGACGGACAGAGATATGCGCTGCCATGGCTTGCGAGGCTACCGGCGTGCGCCGGCACCCTCAGCCGAGGCCAGCGGCCCGGTCCTCGTCGAGATGAGCCACAGCCCGGCGCCTCGCTGCTCCAGCCGGTCGCGGCAGTCCGCTCCGGCGGGCTCAGGCCGCCTTGGTTGCGTAGGAGTCCACGTAGTCCTGGCCGCTCAGTTCTGAGATCTCGAACATCACCTCGTCTGTGATCTGGCGGAGCCGCAGCCTGGCGTCTCCCGGCGAGCCGGGCGCCCTCGGTCGCACGGGCCGGCCGAATCTGATCTCCACGGGACGGAAGGGCCGGGGCAGCGGCACGTCCGGCGGCTGGATGGCACGGGTGCCGAGCAGCCCGACCGGCACGATCGGCGCTCCGGTGCGCAGGGCGAGGCGGGCCGCACCGGTGTGGCCCTTGTGCAGGAACCCGGTGCGCGAACGGGTGCCCTCGGGGTAGATCCCGAACAGCTCCCCCCGCCCGAGCACCTCGGCTGCGGTGTCGAGGGCCTGCTGGGCCCCGTCGCCGCCGCGGCGGTCGATGGGGATCATGCCGAGGCCGGGGAACAGCAGGCGGGTCTTCCAGTCGTCGAGGTACTCGGCCTTGCCGACAAAGGAGATGCGCCGGTCGAGCACGACCGGCAGCAGGAACGAGTCGATCACCGAGTTGTGGTTGGCGGCCAGGATCGCCGGGCCGACCCCGGGGACGTTGTCGCGGCCGCTCACCTTGATCCGATAGAGGACGCTCAGCAGCGGCCTGCCCACCGCGAGGGCCGCGCCCTGCAGCTGCCCTTGCGGGATCTGCGGACGGCTCTGCTTCCCGTGGTCCTGGGGGCTTTGCGCAGCGGGGCGCTGGGTCTGCGGTTCGCTCATGGCGGTCTCGGCCTACATCGTGCCGGCGATGGGCGCAGCTGCTGTGCTGGGCCCTGCGGCCGAAGCAGGCGAAGCGCCCGCGGGGTCGTCGAGTCGCACGCCGAGCAGCGCGGCGGCGTCCGCCACGCCAACGCCTGCGGCTGCATGGCGGTCGACGGCCGCCAGCGCGGCGGCTACGTCGAGGTCGTCGTCGAGAGCTGCGCGCACCTCGTCGAGGCCGGCGTCACCGGGCCCGGCGGCAGACCAGGCTTGGCGGCGCAACAGCGCCTCGTCGATCAGGTCGTCGGTCCAGTTCCAGGGCCGGCGGTAGTGATGCGTCGACAGCGCCAGGCGGATCACCGCCCCGGGCACCCGCCGGCGCAGCTCGTGGACGAACACCAGGTTGCCGTCGGACTTGGACATCTTGCGGCCGTCGAGATGCACCATCGCCTGGTGCATCCAGTGGCGGGCGAAAGGCTTGCCGGTCGCCGCCCGGCACTGGGCGTCGACGCACTCGTGATGCGGGTACAGCAGGTCGACGCCGCCGCCCTGCAAGTCGATGGTCTCGCCGAGCTCTCGCAGGGCCAGCGCCGAGCACTCGACGTGCCATCCGGGGCGGCCCGGTCCCCAGCGCGACTCCCAGGCCGGCTCGCCTGGTGCCGAGGGCCGCCACAGCACGAAGTCTTCACGGCTTCGCTTGGCCGGGTGGTCGGGCTCGAGGCTCTGCTGGGGCGACGGGGCGTCGGGGCGCAGGCCCAGCAGGCTGCGGCCTGTGCCGCCGGTGGAGCCGAAACCGGCGTCCGCTGCGGTGTCGAAGAACACCAGGCCGTCGATCTCGTAGGCGAGGCCCCGCTCGAAGATCGCCGCGATCACGCCCCGGATGTCGGCGATGGCGCCCGTGGCGCGGGGCTCGCTCCACGGCGCGAGCGTGTTGAGCGCGGCCATGTCGTCGTCGAAGCGGGCCTTCTGCCCGAACGCCAGGTCCAGGTAGTGGACGCCCCGTTGCCGGGCGGCCAGCAGCAGGTCGTCGTCGACGTCTGTGATGTTGCGCACGCAGCGCACCTCGTGGCCGCGGTCGATCAGGCGGCGCTGCAGCAGGTCGTAGGTGACGTAGGCGGCGGCGTGCCCCAGATGGGTGGCGTCATAGGGCGTGATCCCGCAGACGTACATGGTCACCAGCGGGCCCGGCTCGAAGTCCACGACCTCGCCCAGGCGGGTGTCATACAGCCGCATCGGGGCTGTGCCGCGCGCCGAGGGCGCATCGCCCGCGCCGGCGCCGACAGGGGTCGTGTCGTCAGCGCCGGCCATCAGAGCCGGCCAGGCAGTCGGGCGGAGCCATCCCGGCGACCGTAGCGCCGCAGCCTGTGCCGCGCCCCCGGCCCGAGCGCGTCCGAACGCGCCGAGGCCCGCCTCCGGCGGCGCGCCTTCTAAGGTTCAGGGCTGCGCCGGCAATGCTGTGCCGGGCCGAGTCA
The DNA here is from genome assembly GCA_965214285.1 of Acidimicrobiales bacterium. Lineage (GTDB taxonomy): Bacteria > Actinomycetota > Acidimicrobiia > Acidimicrobiales > Aldehydirespiratoraceae. The sequence goes on along the minus strand of OZ243946.1, from coordinate 1,311,533 downwards.
ACCGCTGCGCTGGAGGGAACGTGGGAATCCTTGACGGCAAGAGAATCGTGATCACCGGCGTGCTCACCGACGCCTCGCTGGCCTTCGGGGTGGCCGAGCTGGCCCAGGCCGAAGGCGCCGAGATCGTGCTCACCGGCGCCGGGCGCGGCCTGCGGCTCACCGAGCGCACCGCCCGCAAGCTGCCCGAGCCCTGCGACGTGTTCGAGTTCGACGTGACCGATCCGTCGCATGCCGAGTCGCTGCGCCAGAGCCTGGCGGCCCGCTGGGATCGGGTGGACGGCGCCGTTCACGCCATCGGCTTCGCTCCCGAGAACTGCCTGGGCGAGGACTTCATGGCCCCGCAGTGGGAAGACGTGAAGGTCGCCCTGGAGATCTCGGCGTACTCGCTGAAGATGCTCGCCGAGGCGGTCGTGCCGCTGATGAGCGACGGCGGCTCGATCGTGGGCCTCGACTTCGACGCCTCGCAGGCCTGGCCTGCCTACAACTGGATGGGCGTGGCCAAGGCGGCCCTGGAGTCCGCCAACCGCTACCTGGCCCGAAGCCTCGGCCCGCAGGGCATCCGCTGCAACCTGCTGGCCGCCGGGCCGGTGCGCACCATGGCCGCCAAGTCGATCCCCGGCTTCGCCGCCTTCGAGGAGACCTGGCAGCAGCGCGCCCCGCTCGGCTGGGACGTGAACGACAGCTCGGCGGTGGCCTCGGGCGTGGTGGCCCTGCTCAGCGACTGGTTCGCCAAGACCACAGGCTCGATCGTGCATGTGGACGGCGGCTTCCACGCAGTAGGCGCCTGAGCCCAGGCCCGCCCGGGCGCTGTCGCCCGCCGCTTCTCAGACGTCGAGCGCGTCCGCGTCCACCAGAGCCGAGTTGCGCACGATGAAGTCGCGCCGTGCCGACACGTCGCTGCCCATGAGCACGTCGAAGGCCTTGGCGGCCTGCGCGGCCTGCCTGCCGTCAGCCATGGTCAGGCGGCGCAGCGTGCGGGTCTTGGGGTCGAGCGCGCAGTGGCGCAGCTCGTCGACGTTCATCTCGCCGAGCCCCTTGAAGCGCTGCCAAACCACGTTCTCGGGCTTGCGGTTGCCCTTGCACAGCTCGGCGGTGATCTGCTCGCGCTGCTCGTCGGAGTAGGCCCGGTGGTACTCGTCGCCGATCTTGGTGGTGTAGAGCGGCGGCTGGGCGGCATACACGTTGCCCTGCTCCAGCATGGGCCGCATGTACTCGTAGATCAGGGTGAGCAGCAGGCAGCGGATATGGCTGCCGTCCACATCGGCGTCGCAGAGGATGACGATGCGCCCGTAGCGGCTCTCGGCGGCGTCGAATTCGGTGCCCGCGCCGGCGCCCACGGCGGTGAACAGCGCCTTGGCCTCGGCGTTGTCGAGCACCTGCTTGATGCTGGCCTTGGCCGCGTTGACCACCTTGCCGCGCAGCGGGAGGATGGCCATGGTCTGCGAGTCGCGGCCCCGCTTGGCCGGGCCTGCAGCCGAGTCGCCCTCCACGAGGATCAGCTCGGCGCCCGGGCCGTGTTCGCGGCAGTCGGCCAGCTTCTGGGGCATGGACGTGGAGCCGAGGCTGGCCGTCTTGCGCTTGGTCTCGAGCAGCTGCCGTGACGCCACCCGGTTCACCACGGCCGTGGCGAGCTTGTCGGCGACGGCCTTGACGTGGGTGCGGGGGCCGCCGCCGGGCTCGAACCACTCCTTGAGCTGCTCGTAGACGATGCGGCTGACGATGCCCTCCACGGCGGGGGTGCCCAGCTCCTGTTTGGTCTGGCCCCGGAACTGCGGCTCGGCGAAGGTGACCTTCACGGCGGCCACCAGGCCTTCCTGCACGTCGTCCTTGGTGGCCTTGTGATTGTTGTCGCGGGCCAGGCGGTTGAGCTTGCGGTGGCCCTTGAGCGCCACGTTGTTGACCGCCCGGGTGAGCGCCTTGTCGAAGCCGGCCCGGTGGGTGCCGCCCTGGCTGGTGGGGATGGTGTTGACGAAGCTGATGATCTCGCTGTCGTAGCGGGTGGTCCAGCGCATGGCCACGTCGACGGTGCACTGACGGCGGACTTCGGTCATCTTGCCGTCCACGGGCACCTTCTCGGTGAAGTGGTCGATGCCCGCGCAGGTGATTGTCGAGCCGACCGGCTCGCCGACGGCGATGTGCTCGACGAGGTCCGACAGGCCGCCGCGGCTCACGAACTCGAAGGGCGCCCGGTCCGCGCCGGGGCGCCGGTCGCTCACGCTGACCTTCATTCCCGGCACCAGGAAGCAGGCACGGGTGAGGCGGTCGCAGACCTCATCGGCGTCCACGGTCGCCTCGGGGTCGAAGATGTCGGTGTCGGGCCAGAAGCGCACCCTGGTGCCGGTCTTGTTCTTGCCGATGCGGCGGGTCTTGGCGAGGTCGTGGCCTGGGGTGAAGCGCGATCCGTCGAACTGGCCGGCCACCCGCTCGCGAAACGCCAGCAGGTGGGTGTGGCCGTCGCGGTCGACCTCGACGGTGAGCTTGGCGGCGAGGGCGTTGACCACCGAGGCGCCGACCCCGTGCAGCCCGCCCGAGGCCGTGTAGGCACCGCCTCCGAACTTGCCTCCCGCGTGCAGCTCGGTGAACACCACCTCGGCCGCGCTGACCTTGCGGCGCGGGTGCTCATCGACGGGGATGCCGCGCCCGTTGTCCTGCACCTCCACGGAGCGGTCACGGTGCAGGATCACGTCGACCTTGTTGCAAAAGCCCGCCGCCGCCTCGTCGACGGAGTTGTCGATCAGCTCCCAGACCAGATGCATCAGGCCCGCTGAGCCGGTGCCGCCGATGTACATGCCGGGGCGCTTGCGGACGGCCTCGAGCCCTTCGAGGGTCTGGATCGCATCGGCGTCGTAGTCGGCGCTGGGTCTTCTGGCGGCCACGGGATCGAAGGTAGCGGGCCGATGCGACAGTGCCGCGGCAGCCGGCCGGCCGGAGCCGCCTCGCTGTGTCGCCGACAGCGCGGCTGGGGCTCCGTGGCCCTTGGGCTCGGGTCGCTGAGCCCAGGCGCTGGGCTCAGGGCTGTGGGCTCAGGCGGGCTCGCCGATGACCAGGGTGCCGCTGGGGTCCTCGCCCGCCGCGGCGCACAGGCCCCGCCAGGCGGCCAGGATCGACTGGGCGTCGGTCACCGAGGTCACGGTGCCGTGTTCGTCGATGTTGACGTTGGCGCCGTGGATGGCGAACCAGACGTCGGTCGGTGAGCTGTTGGACGCCGGCACCACGAGCGTGTGGACCGAGTGGGCGGGCTCGTACAGGTAGGACCCTGCCGTGTTGGTGTACTGCGGGTACTCGGCGTAGCACCAGGCGCCCGAGAGCGTGAGCGCGAACACCGGGCCGGTGTGGTAGTGGGTCTGCACCTCGTAGCCGGGCGGGAAGCTGTTGCGCAGCACCCACAGGCCCTGGTTCAAGTCGACGTGCAGCAGCTTGATGCCGAGGTCGCCTGCCCACACCCAGGGCAGCTCGTCGTCGCCGAGATGCACTGCCTCGGTGAGCCCGTGCAGCGGCACCATCGGGGCGGGCCCGGGGCTCGTCACCGCGCCGGCTTCAGCAGCAGCGCCGCCGGAGGAGGCCTCGTTCTCGGCGGAATCTGGGGAATCGGCTGGGTCCATGGCCGCGAATCTAGCCAGACCTCGCCCACCCCGAAAATCGCTGCGCTGCCGGTGGGTCTGCGTTGCAGCAGCAAGACCTTCCCGCTATCCTGGCGCCATGGCGGCAAAGGCGACTGGCACCCCGTGCATGCATCTGGCTTCGACCACGCCCCAGGCTTCGACGGAGACTGCCCGGGCGCGTGCATGGGTGATGAACCTGCCCGAAGGGTCCTTCTTCTGGTCCCGTGACGTCCCCGGACGTCGCGAGGTCGTCTCGACGATGCTGTCCAAGCTGGCACGAGGCGACGACCCGCCGGTGGAGCGGATCGGCAAAGGCTGCTACTGGCGGGGCGCCCATTGGGAGAGCGGCGAGCCGATGCGCTTGCCCCTGGACGAGGCCGGCATCTTCTATGCCGGGCCTGGCAGCGGGTACGCCGACGTGAGCGCTGTGCACGCGTTGAATTGGACGACACAGGTACCGCCGTCACGGATTGCGACCATGCGTCGCCTGAAGCCCGGAGAGCGCGCGCTCCGCTACGTCAGACGACCCGCCAATGAGCGCCGCCGCGAGCTGACCTTCGCCGAGGTGACCGTCATCGAGGCGGTCCGCCACTTCAGCTACTCCGAGATCGGATGGGACCGAGCAGTCGACAGGCTCGGCTCCGGCAGGAGTGGCATCAGCTCGCTTTGGCCCAACCCCGTCATCCGCGCTGAAGCGCTCCGCTGGGCGGCAGCAACCGAACCCGGCGGATTCTCCTCATCGACGATCCGCCGCTGGGGATCCGACTCGTTCACGGAAAGGATCAACGATCTATGCGACCACATCCCCGACGTCATGACGTCGGAAACGAAGTGGCGTGACCGGATCCGGCCTGCTGCGCCTTCTTCGGAACGCGAAGCGGACAAGCTGAACGCCCTGATAGCGGCTCTCTTGGCAAAGGCAGAAGCAACCCCACTGCCTGAGAATGCAGAGAATTGGGAGATCAGTCTCCACACACGAGACCCCGGGGTCAATCGCCCACCAGCACGCGTGGAGGGAGAACTGGTCGGCTTCGAGGTCTTCGACCTCTCTGATCCAGGCGACCCCCAAGTGGAATTTTGGGTCCTTCTGCGCGACATCGCCGTCTCCGGCCCGGTCACATGCCACGGCGCGTGGTTTATAGAGCGGGAGCCCGAGCCGCAAGACGTGGCGGGTGCCGAGATCAACGTTGCACTGGCGCCTGATGCTGCCTCTTGCCTGGTCAACAACGCCCGACCAGGAGACCGGGTCGTTCTCGGGCTCGCGGGCGGGGTGCCCTGGGACAGCACTTGGACGAGCGTGGAGATCAACCATGCCTCGCAACACGAACTGGCCGGCGACTAGCGCACAGGGACAAGCCACCAGCTCTACGGGCGCAAAAGGCTCCCCGGGGCCGTCAGGTGCCGGCCTCGGCCATCGCTTGCCCGTACCGGGTGGACTTGCCTCCGTGAACCGACGGCTCTGCGCACCATTGCCTGCGCAGCACGTCCACTGCGGCCGGCACGTCCACCCGCGACGCCGCCGAGAACCCGCCCGCTGCCAGCAGCTCCACGAGCAGCGCGTGATCGAGCTGCCGGCGGGCTTCGTCGCGGTAGGCCTCGTTGGCCGGCAGGAAGTCCCGTTCGCTGAGCCAGTCGAAAATCTCCGCCGCTGTCTCGAGCTGCTGGTCGTCGAGGCTCCTCGGGTCGAGCACCGGCAGCTCGGGCAGCCGAGCGATCGTCAGGTTGGCCCGTCCCTGCTGCTGTCGGGTGCCGGTCCACCAGAACGAGAGCAGGCCGAGGGTGCTGTTGGCCCAAAGCACCATGAGCTTCTCCCAGCGCGGATCGCTGAGGCGAAACGCGGGCCAGGCCCTGCCGCCGATGCTGCGCGCTGGCGTGAGGCACGCCGCAAGCGGCTGCGAGTTGAGCTGGAAGTCGCTGTTGAAGTGCAGTTGCGCTGCGCTGTCCCAGATCCTGCGGGCCTTGTCGGAGAGACCGGGCCTCACCCTGCCCTGAGTGTCGGGCTCCACGAAGAAGCGGCGTTCCTTGTCGGCGTCGTGTGCCCACAGCATCGGGTACGTCGCGGTCCGCCAGTCCTCGTCTCGGCCCAGCGCCACCACATCGAACGGGCCACGAGGCGGCCTCCCCCTGATGTCCAGGTGATACGGGCCCCGCTCCCCCAGCTCGCCCAATCGGGCGACCGGGATGTCCGCGATCGTGCCGAGCTGTGGCAGACACAGCCTGCCCTCGGTCACCGCCAGGCCGCAGGCAACCAGATCCGGCTCGACGATCCCTGCACAGCCGCCGTCGTCGAGACCCGCTCGAATGAAGCTGCCGATCCTGCTGTCGCCGACCGTCAGGAAGCCCTTTGGCTCGGTGCGGGGAATCATGTTGACGCAACGGGCTGCCTCGACTCCGTCCACCAGGTTGTCGGGCCGGCCGGTCAAGTTCACATAGAGCACCCCGCCCGCGTCCGAGGTGTCGTCGGGCTGTCGTCTGGTGGCAACGATCAGCACCTCGGCCATCCCTGTGTCTGCGGAGAAGGAGCGGTCGTTGGCGCCGGTGGCGGCGATGGCCACCACGCAGATGTCGCGGTAGCCGGCCGCCAGAAGGCTCCTCGCCTTGGACCAGTCCTTGCCCGACATCACAGTGAACGGCAGCACGAATGCGATCGTGCCGCCCGGCTTGACCTTCGCGTGTGCCACGTCGAGGAAGTTCGAGCCGAGGCCGACGTTGCCGTGACCGGCGACACCGCAGGGGTTCCTGCTCTTGGAGTCGGCCTTCTTGAGCGCCCCGACGAGCTTCTTGAGCCTTCGCGCCATGGCTTGCTGTTCGGCGTCGGAGGTGTTGAACCCGGCGAACGAGGGCACCCGCACATCGGCGGCGTGAGCTTCGTGGTTGGTGGGACGGGTGAACGGCGGGTTCATGATCACCAGGTCCGCCTCGCCGTGGTCGAGCACCACATGATCGACGATCTCGTCGCTGCCGCCGACCCGGCGGCGCACCGACCCGAACGGCAGCGGCGCCGCGAAGTCGCTGTCCAGCAGTTCCAGCGAACCGAGCTTCGGGCCTGTTCCTTCGCCGTCATCGCCGTAGGGCATCAGGGCGACACGCGTGTCCGAGAATGGCGTCGCCGGATGCGTGGACGACAGCAGGGTGGCCGTGAGATGCACCGCCGCAGGCATGATGTCGGCGCCGATCAGAGACCGCTCCATCGCCGGCGGATGCAGAGCCGCGTCATCGCTGCCGGCCCGCCGCACCCTTGCGGTCATCCGCTGATACGCGGCCGTCAGCAGGGTGCCGGTGCCACAAGCCAGGTCGGCCACCCGCAGTTCTGCTGCCTGCTCGGCATCGGACCAGTCTGTCCTCAGCCGGGCCACAGCCAGCTCCGCCAGCAGATGCGCGGAGGACGGCAGCGTGTAGAACGTCGCCAGGAACTTGCGATCCGTGATCAGCCTGCCGAACATCTGCCCGGCCATGTCGCCCGTCGACGTCACCCCGTAGCCGGCCAGCCTCGACGCTATGTCGGTCAGGCTGTCGATCACGCCCTTTGCCGGGCCGTCGGGAATCGGGGCAAGCATGTCCTTGGCCGTGTAGAAGATCGGGTAGTAGTTGACACTCAGAATCCGATCCCACTCGGCCAGCACCTCGAGGCGGCTGAGCTTCGGGTCCGGCAGCGGCACCTCGTACCCGTTGTGCGACGTCTGCCCGATGGCCGTCTGGAACAGCAGGGCGTTGGCGATGATCGCCACGCCCATCCGCGTGGTCTGCGGCCCGTCCTCTTGGTGCAGCGCCCTGGCGATGCCCCTCAGCGCCGCGCTGTGATAGGTCTCGAGCCTCTGTCGCAGGCCGTTGGCGACCGCGTTCACGGACGTCTCGAACTCGTCCACCACCTCGTTCAGCAGGTGCTCATTGAGGGCGATCCGCTCGACGAACCCTGCCAGGTCGTCCACATTGCCGGTCAGCCAGCCCGACCCCGGGAACCAGACCTCCTGGTCCGCTCCGTCGCTGCGCACCAGCCTGTACTCGAACTCGGCGCTGCCGATCTCAGACTCGATCTCTGCCGATCCCAGGCTGCGCAGACCAGCAGGCATCCGCAGCGCCACCACCTGCCGGATCGTCTGACCGGCATCATCGATGACCAGCCCTAGCCGCTTGCGTGCGTCGGCCTCCACCGTCGCGGCTGGCTCGAACTCGGTCTCGATGAGCACGATCTCGCCCGCTCCCCCGCGGTGCGGACGAATCAGGAGATCGGGCCTGAGCCCCTTGTGCCCTCTCACCACGTCCGATCGCTCGGCCTCGGCTGTCCATCGGGGGTGTCTCCGCTCAAGCGCCGCTGCAAGCGCTGCGTTGAAGACCGTCTCCGGCGTGCGCCCGATCATGTCCGTGCGCTGTCTCTTGCGCCTTGTGCCCCTGTGCCGTCCACCCGGCGGAGGGTACCGCTCACGGTGATGCAGCAGGGTCCCCACGCAGCTGCCAGGCGGGCGCACACAAGGGGCTGTCTCGGAGCGGTCATAGTGGCTGTCATCGTCATGCTGATCCTCCGGCCGTGGCCGTCACCAGCGGGCGGGGGCGATCACCTTGACCTGGCGCTCGGTGCGCCTGGGCATCAGGTCTCTGCGGGTCGGCGCCAGGTCGATCTCCACGGGATGCGGGTCGACCTTTCGCGGGTTGTCATCCGCGCCCATCTGGGCCAGCAGCACGCTGTCGGGCGAGCCGACCCAGGCGCCCAGCACCTGCTCGCCGGCGGCGAGCCGCACGATCCTGGTGCCCATGCCGCCGCTGCGCTTGGCTGCGAACTCAGCCACCGGCGTCGTCTTCAGCCCCGACGCCGAGGTGTAGACCACGATCACGTCGTCTTCGTCGGCCGGCGCGGCGGCTGTCACCCGAGCGCTGCCGCGCAGCTTGATGACGGACGAACCCGCCCGGCGCCTCGACGACACGTCGCCTGCTCCGAAGCGAAGCGTCTGGGCGTCATCCGCGACCACGACCACGTCCTGGTCGTCGGCCACCGTGAAGGCGGCCCTCACGAAGTCGCCTCCGGCCAGGTCGATCAGCGACGCCTCGGGCTTCTTCGCCAGCTCGCCGGGACGGACCGGCTTGGCCATGCCGTTGGCGGTGACCAGAACCAGCTTGGACTCCCCGGCGGCAGCGTCGAGCCCGGCAGGCTCGCCCGTGGCGCCGTTGTCGGCTGAGACGACGGTCAGCACCTGCTCGCTGCGGCTCAGCCCCAGGAGCCGGGCAGCCGAAGCCCCGCGCATGCGGCCCTTGGCCTCGGCGATCTCCGCGCACGGCACCAGCAGCGCCCGGCCGGCCGACGTGATCGCAGCCAGCTGCGAGGCGGTGGAGGTGACGAGGCGCGCCGCCAGCAGGTCGTGCTGTGCGTTCACGCCGCGCCGGGCCTCCTCCGGCGAGGCACGCCCGATGCTGCCCGACGTCGACAGCGTGACCACGCAGGGCCTGGCCGGGCCGGCCCCGTTGCCGGTGCCGTTTCCGGCAGCGCCGTCGGAGCCATCGCCGCCGGCGGGCGCCTCGTATGCCCGCAGATCCCCGGCCTTGACGATTTCGCTGCGGCGAGGCGCGCCGTGGGCCTCCACGACCTCGGCAAGCTCGCGCAACACCAGGGTGCGGCGCCGCTGCTCGTCGCCGAGCAGGCGCTGGTAGCCGGCGATGTCGCCGCGCAGGCCGTCGGCCTCGGCCTCGAGCTCGATCCTGGCGAGCGCAGTGAGCCGCCGCAGCTGCATGTCCAGTATCTGGGTTGCCTGCGCCTCGGTGAGCCCGAACTGTGAGATCAGCCCGGCGCGGGCCTCGGCGGGGGTCTGCGATCCCCGGATGAGCGCCACCACCTCGTCGATGGCGTCGAGGGCCAGCAGCAGGCCTTCAAGGATGTGCAGGCGGGCCTCGGCACGGCCCAGGCGGTGCCGGGTGCGGCGCTCGACGACTTCCAGGCGGTGGTCGATGTAGTGCCGGCACAGGTCGTAGACGCCCAGGGAGGTGGGCACGCCGTCGACGAGGGCCACGTTGTTGATCCCGAAGGTCTCCTCCAGCGGCGTGAGCTTGTAGAGCTCGGCCTTCACGGCCTCCGGGTCGACCGAGGGCTTCAGGTCGATGCGGATTCGCAGCCCGCCGATGTCGCTGAGGTCGGCGACGCCGGTGACGTTGGGCAGCTTGCCCGCAGCGGCCAGCTCCTGGACCCGCGACAGCACCCGCTCAGGGCCGACCAGGTAAGGCAGCTCGGTGACCACGAGAGCGCTGCGGGCGCGGGTGACCTGCTCGGTCTCGACCCTGGCCCGCAGCCGGAAGCTGCCGCGGCCCGTCTCGTAGGCCTCGCGCAGGCCGTCGTCGATCACGATCCCCCCCGATGGGAAGTCCGGGCCGGGCAGCACCTTCATCAGCTCGTCGATGGTCGGCTTGGGGCGGCGCTTGTTCATCACCAGCTCGATCGCCGCATACGCCTCGGCGAGGTTGTGGGGGGCCATGTTGGTGGCCATGCCCACGGCGATCCCGCTGGCGCCGTTGACCAGCAGGCTGGGCAGCAGCGCGGGCAGCACCGCGGGCTCCTCGCTCTCGCCGTCATAGGTCGGGCGGAACTCGACGGTGTCCTCGGCGAGCTCGGCCACCATGGTCATCGCCGCCTCGGAGAGCCGGCACTCGGTGTAGCGGGCCGCCGCCGGCGGGTCGTCGAGCGAGCCGAAGTTGCCCTGGGGGTCGATGAACGGGACCATCCGCGAGAAGTCCTGGCCCATGCGGGTCAAGGTGTCGTAGATGGCGGCGTCACCGTGGGGGTGGTAGCGGCCCATGGTGTCGCCCACGATGCGGGCGGACTTGCGAAACGCCGTGTCGGGCCGGATGCCCATCTGCAGCATCGACCACAGGATGCGGCGCTGCACGGGCTTGAGGCCGTCGCGCACGTCGGGTATGGCACGGGAGGTGATGACGCTCAGCGAGTAGGCGAGGAAGCTCTCGCTCATCTCCTCGGCGACCGGGAGGTCGACGACCTCCAGCGCGAAGTCGGTCTGGGGTGATTCGAGCGTTAGCTGCGACACGGTGTGCTCCTGGGCTTGCTCTTGCGTCGGCCCTGGGCGGGCGAGGATGCTGGGTCGGATGACTGCTGCGACGGTAGCCAACCACTGAGACAGTCCCGCGGAGGCCGAGGCGTCGTAGGGTTCGGACGTGCCCGAGCTGCCCGAGGTGGAGACGATCCGCCGCCAGCTTGCGCCCAGGCTCGTCGGCCGCGAGATCGTCGACGCCGGATCGCATCCCTCAGCCAAGTTCGCCCCGGCGGTCGAGGCGATCGGCGGCGAAATCACGGGCCTGCGACGCCGCGGCAAGTACCTGCTGGCCGCGCTCGAAGGCCCCGCCGACTCACAGGCCGAGCTGATCGTGCACCTGGGGATGACAGGGCGGCTGGCGGCGCAGCGCTACGTGCCCTCCGACGACCCGGCTGCGGCGTATCTGCGGGCCTGGTGGCGCCTCGACGACGAGCGCACGCTCACCCTTCACGACGTGCGCCGCTTCGGCAGGGTCTTCGTGGTGGCGCCGGGCGACTACTCGGCCATCGGAACGCTCGCCAGCCTGGGCCCGGAGCCCTTCGACAACGACTTCGACGGGCGGCATCTGGCGGCCTTCGTGCGCCGCAGCAACCGGGCCATCAAGACGATCCTGCTCGGCCAGCGGGCCGTTGCCGGCGTCGGCAACATCTACGCCGATGAGGCACTGTGGACAGCGGGCATCAATCCCGCCACCCGCAGGCTGTCCGAGGCGAGGGCGGCTCGCCTGGTCGCGGCGCTGCGGGAAGCCCTGCAGTCCGGGCTCGACCACAGCGGCACCACGCTGCGCGACTACGTGGACACCGAGGGCCGCGCCGGAACCAACCGGATGCGCCTGCGCTGCTACGGGCGCAGCGGCGAGGAGTGCCTGCGCTGCGGCCGCGAGCTCGCCCGGCGCATCATCGACGGCCGCGCCGGCACCTGGTGCCCGACCTGCCAGGCCCGCTGAGCCCGACCGCCGCTGGTCCGATTGGCCGCCCGGTTATCTGGGTCAAGCTGCCGATGATCAGGCGAATGCGGCTCGGGCTCGGCGGTGGCATCCAGCGGCTCAGCGGTGGCATCCGGTGGCTCAGCGGGCATCATTTGACCTCCCGTCCGCCGACTCGGAAGCCTTAGTCCTTCATGTCCGAGCACGTTCCACGTCCTGGCCGACTCGTGCCCCGGCAGGCCCGCGCCCGACCAAACCCGCCACAGGGCGCATCCACGGCTGAGCAGCCGGATGCCCGTCGTGCCGATGGCTGAGCGCGCCGATGGCTGAGCACGCCGAGGGCCCGCTGCGCATCGCCCTGCTCAGCTACCGCGGCAAGCCCCACGTCGGCGGGCAGGGCGTCTACGTGCGCCATCTCAGCAAGGCGCTCGTCGACCTGGGCCATCACGTGGAGGTCTTCTCCGGCCAGCCCTACCCGGTGCTCGACCCCGCAGTCCCGCTCACCAGGCTGCGCAGCCTCGACATCTGGGCCGAGCCCCACCCCATGCGCAAGCCCCGCATCTGGGAGTGGGACGACTGGACCGATGTGGTGGAGCACGCGTCGTTCGCCACGGGCTCGTTCTCCGAGCCGCTCGCATTCAGCCTGCGGGCGCATCGCCACCTGCGCCGGCGGCGAGCCGACTTCGACCTGATCCACGACAACCAGACCCTCGGCTGGGGGATCGTGGCTCTGCACCGCTCCGGCTGGCCGGTCCTGGAGACGATCCACCACCCGATCACCGTGGACCGCCGCCTGGAGCTCCAGCACGCCGCCTCGGTCACCGAGCGTCTCGGAAAGCGCCGCTGGTACTCGTTCACCAAGATGCAGGCCAGGGTGGCCCGGCGGATGCCTCGCATCATGTCGGTGAGCGAGTCGTCCAAGGCCGACATCATCGCCGACTGCGGCGTTGCGCCCGAGCGCATCCACGTGGTGCCCGTCGGGGTCGATCCCGAGCTGTTCCGGCCCGTCGAGTCGATCACGGCACGCCCCGGCCACATCGTCACCACCGCCAGTGCGGACGTGGCCATGAAGGGCCTGCGCTTCCTGCTCGAAGCCGTCGCCAAGCTGCGCACCGAGCGGCACGTGACCCTGACCGTGATCGGCAAGCCCAGGGCCGACTCCGCAGCGGTGCGCACCATGGCCGACCTGGGCCTGGCCGACTGCGTGAGCTTCGTGAGCGACGCCACCGACCAGCGGATCGTGGAGCTCTACAGCGAGGCCGAGCTGGCGGTGGTGCCGTCGCTGTACGAGGGCTTCTCGCTGCCGGCTATCGAGGCGATGTCGTGCGGGGCGCCGCTGGTGGCCACCACCGGCGGGGCGCTGCCCGAGGTGGCCGGCGTGCACGGCCAGACCTGCCTGCTCACCGAGCCCGGCGACAGCGACGCCCTGGCGTCTACCATCCGCGAGGCGCTCGACACGCCGGACCTGCGGGCCACGATCGGCGCTGCGGGACGACGGCGGGTGATCGAGCAGTGGTCGTGGCGCCAGACCGCGCTGCGCACGGTGGATCAGTACCGGGCGCTGCTCGACGACCACGAACGAGCGGGCCGGCAGCCGACGCAGGCGGGACAGCCGAGCAAGACGGGACAGCCGGAGCAGGAGGGCCGGCACTGATGCTGACCGTCGACTACGACCGGTTTGACCTGCAGGCAGGCGACCGGCTGCTGGACCTGGGCTGCGGTTTCGGGCGCCACACCTACGAGGCGCTGGCCCGCGGCGCCCACGTGATGAGCTGCGACATGGCCCGCGCCGAGCTGGAGGCGATCCGCTTCACCACGGCCACGATGCAGCACGAAGCCACGATTGACGGCGCTCTGATGCGCGGCCAGATACAGGGCGACGGCACCGCCCTGCCGTTCGCCGACGAGTCCTTCGACAAGGTGATCGCCGCCGAGGTGCTCGAGCACGTCGACGACGACATCGCCGCCTTCGACGAGCTGATGCGGGTGCTGCGGCCCGGCGGCAGCCTGGCGGTGACGGTGCCGGCGGAGCTCCCCGAACGGCTCTGCTGGCGGCTCAGCTCCGACTATCACGCACCCGCTGCGGTCGGCGGCCACGTGCGCATCTACAGCCGCCGCGAGCTGCGCCGGAAGCTGATCGGCGCGGGCCTGGAGCCGACCGGGTCGCACCGCTCGCACGCCCTGCACTCGCCGTACTGGTGGCTGCGCTGCGCCCTGGGCCCCGACAACGAGATCGAAGACAACGCCTCGGTGCGGCTCTACCACCGGCTGCTGGAGTGGGACATCACTGCTGCGCCGTGGGTCACCCGAACCGCCGAGCGGCTGCTGAATCCGATACTGGGCAAGAGCCTGGTGGTGTATGCGGTCAAGTCGCCGCTGCGGGTCAAGCCCGCCGGGCCTGCACCGGGCGGGCGGTCCCGAATCGCCGGATCGGGCGACGGCGGGCTACCCTGCGACGCCGACAGCGCCCCAGCAGCAGACGACCGGGAGCCGAGCCGTGCTGCCTGAACAATCCAGCCTGCACGCGGCCCCGGCCCTGGCCCGGAAGCCGCCCTCGATCCAGAGCCCGCGCTCAACCCCGGAGTCGCCCGCCGCCCCGAAGCCGCCCGGCGCCCCCAGGCTGCCGGAGGTGCCCGGCGTCCTCAGCGCGGACGAGGCCAGGCTCACCGCCGAGCACATCGCCGCATGGCAGCTCCCCACGGGCATGATCCCGTGGTTCCCCGGCGGCCACGCCGACCCCTGGAACCACGTGGAGGCCGCCATGGCGCTGGCCGTGGGCGGGCAACGAGCCGCAGCCGAGGCGGCCTACCAGTGGCTCGTCGACACCCAGCGCCCCGACGGCGCCTGGCATCAGTACTACCTGGCCGACCGCGTGGAGCAGGACAAGTTCGACGCCAACGTGGTCGCCTATGTGGCCACCGGCGTGTGGCACCACTGGCTGACGCACCGCGACCGGGGCTTCCTGGAGACGATGTGGCCGGTCGTGGACCGGGCCGTGGAGTTCGTGCTGGAGCTTCAGCAGCCCGGCGGCGAGATCCTCTGGGCGCGTCATCCCGACGGCACGCCGTGGTCGTTCGCGCTGCTCACCGGGTCGTCGTCGATCGCCCACAGCCTGCGCTCGGCGATCGCCATGGCCTGCGAGCTCGGCGAGGAGCGCCCCGACTGGGAGCTGTCGCTGGGCCTGTTGGCCCATGCCGTGCGCCACCGCACCGAGAGCGCCTTCGCCCCCAAGCACCGTTGGGCGATGGACTGGTACTACCCGGTGCTCAGCGGCGTGATTGGCGGCGAGGCCGGACTGCGCCGCCTGGAGGCGAGGCTCGATGCCTTCGAGCTCGACGGCCACGGCATCCGCTGCGTGAGCGACCGGCCGTGGGTGACCGCAGCGGAGACCTGCGAGTGCGCCATGGCGTTCTTGGGCGTGGGCGAGCGGGCCACTGCGCTGCGCCTGTTCGCCGCCGCCCAGCAGATGCGCGAGCCCGACGGCAGCTACGTGACCGGCAGGGTGCATCCCGAAGGCGTGCTGTTCCCAGCGGATGAGCGCACCACCTACACGTCCGCCGCCGTGCTGCTCGCAGCCGACGCGCTGGACGGCAGAGGCGCAGCCTCAAGCCTGTTCGCCGACCACGGCTTCCTGCCGGCGATCATCGACATTGACCCTGTGCAGTCCAGGCTGCGCGCACGGGACTGACACCGCCCAGACGGCACAGCCCGCCGGGGCACAGGACCGCCCGCTGCTGACGCCCGCACTCCAGACGCCCGCATTCCGGACGCCCGCTGCTGACGGCGCTCAGATGCCGGGGCCGGTGCGGCGCAACCAGCGCAGCGAGCCGACCGAGCCCAGTTCCTCGAACGCCTGCGAGCCGACGGCCCGGCAGTAGATCTCATATGGCGGACGGCCGCCGTCGGCAGGGTCGGCGAACACGTCGTGTATCGCCAGCGTGCCGCCGACGGTCAGGTGCGGAACCCAGGTCTCGTAGTCGGCGTGCGCAGGCTCGGGACCGTGGCCGCCGTCGATGAACAGCAGCGCCAGCGGCGTGTCCCAGAAGGCGCCGACCGTCGCCGAGTCGCCCACCACGGCCACCACGGTGTCCTCCAGGCCGGCGTCGCAGATAGTGCGCCGGAAGTGCGGCAGGGTGTCGATGCGGCCTGTGCGCTGGTCCACGAGGTCGGGCTCGTGGTGCTCCCAGCCGGCCTGGTTCTCCTCAGAGCCCCGATGGTGGTCCACCGCGAACAGCAGCCGCCCGCAGGCCTTGGCGGCGGCGCCCAGGTAGACCGCCGACTTGCCGCAGTAGCTGCCGATCTCCAGCAGCGGCCCGTCGACTGCCACGGCAACCGCGGCGTCGTGCAGCGCCAGGCCTTCGTCGGTGGGCATGAAGCCCCGTGCGGCCTCGGCCAGCCCCCGCAGCCCATCATCCATGGCGTGGCCGATCAAGCGCGGATCAAGACCGCTGCGTCTCCTTCGCCGCTGCGATCCGGGCCCTGAGCTTGTCTACCCACTCGCGATCAGCCTCGGAGAGTTCCCCGTAATCGGAGGTCAGCGCTGCGATGCGGGCGTCTCTCTTCTTGCAGCTCAGCATCTCGGCGTGAGCCGCAGCGATGGCCTCACGGACGGCTGCTTCCTGCGACCCGTGATGCTCGGCGAGCGCGGTGAGCTGCTGCCGTGCCGTCCGGTCAAGCTTCAGCCTGGTGCGTCTCGTGGTTTTCTTGTCAGCCATGCGGTCCTGTCCCCTCGGTGACGGATCACGCCGAACGCAGCGACGCCTCCGCCGCTGCCACCTCGGCTGCCACCCTGCTAGCCCACTCATGTTCGGCCTCGGACGGTTCTCCATGCACGGAGTCCAGCCACTTGATGAACGCCGCTCTCTTCTCGCGGCCGACCAGCTGAGCGTGGGCCGCAGCGATGGCCTCACGGACAGCAGCGATCTGCGACCCGTGATGCTCGGCAAGCGCGGTGAGCTGCTGCCGTGTCGTCTGGTCAAGCGCCAGCCTGATGCGCTTGTTGAATTTCCTGTCAGTCATGCGGTCCGATCCCCTCGTTGAAGTGGTCCGGGGAAGCCGGCGCCGACCCTAGCGGTTCGATTTGGCGGCGCGGCGGGCACGGCGGGGCCGCAGACTGAGGCGCCGGGCACAAGCGGCGGCTCGGGGCGGCATCATGGAGCCATGCGAGAAACGCGGGACCCGGTAGCCGAGCTGGTGGCGCTGCTCGACCTCGAGGCGATCGAGGTCAACATCTTCAGGGGCACCTCGCCCGACGCCAAGCGCCAGCGCATCTTCGGAGGACAGGTGGCGGGCCAGGCGATGGTGGCCGCGGCCCGCACCGTGGACAGCGACCGCCCGGTTCACTCGCTGCACGCCTACTTCCTGCGCCCCGGCGACCCCCGGGTGCCGGTGCTCTATGAGGTCGACCGCATCCGCGACGGCCGCTCGTTCACGACCCGCCGGGTGGTGGCCATCCAGCATGGGCGGGCGATCTTTCACATGTCGGCGTCGTTCCAGGTCGTCGAGGCCGGCTTCGAGCATGCCGACCCGATGCCCGAGACCGCCGACCCAGAGTCGCTGCCCAGCCGGGCCGAGCGCTTCGCCGATGCCGGGATGGCCGACCCGCGCCCCGAGTCGCCGAGCCCGATGTCGGCGCTCGACATCCGCTATGCGACCAGCGACCCGCTGAGGCGCTCAGGCCCGCTGCCGCCGGTGCAGCAGGTCTGGTTCCGCACCACCGGGCCGCTCGGCGACGATCCGCTGCTGCACACCTGCCTGCTCACCTACGCTTCTGACATGACCCTGCTCGACACCACCCTGATGCCGCACGGCAGCGGCTCGGCGGACGACTCGGTGATGATGGCGAGCCTCGATCACGCCATGTGGTTCCACGGCCCGTTCCGAGCCGACGAGTGGCTGCTGTACGACCAGCGCACGCCCGCGGCCTCCGGTGCCAGGGGCCTGGCCAGCGGCCGGGTCTTCACCCGTGACGGGCGCCTGGTCGCCTCGGTCGTGCAGGAGGGCCTGATCAGACGGACGGGCGTGTGAGCGAGCGACTGGCCGGCTCTGGCGGGCTGACGGCCGGGGCGGCGGGTCCGCTCGAACGCACTCGATGAGCCCTGCGCGGATGCTTCGCCGACAGGCCGCGGCACTGGCCGGGGTGCTCGGGGTGATCGGTGTGCTGGCGCTGGCCGCGGCGGGCTGCGCGGCCGACGACCCGACATCAGGCGGCGCCGATGCACGCACCACCGTGCCCGAGGGCGCCCTGCAGCCCGGGGACGACCCGGCGGCAACATCAGGCGCCCTCCAGAGCGACGTCTCCAGCCCGAGCGACTCAGAGGACGACTCGGGCGCCAGCGCCGACGCCGACGTGCCCGCAACGAGCGTGCCGACCACGACCACGACCACCACCACAGTGCCGCTGTTCGGCGACCTCGATGCGGTCGAGATCGCAGCGGAGGTGCTGGTGGTGCTCGACGCGCCGGTCGACGCCGCCACCGCGCCCAACGGCGAATGGTGGGTCGCCGAGCGCGGCGGGCGGGTGCTGGTCGTCGATCCCGCATCGGGCACCGTCGGCGACACGGTGCTCGACATCAGCTCCGAGACCACTGCACGGGGTGAGCGAGGCCTGCTTGGCATCGCGGTCGACGACACCGCTCTCTACGCCAACTTCACCGACCGCGACGGCGACACCCAGGTGCAGGCCTGGCTGCTCGACGAGAATGGCAGGCCCGGCGAGCGCCACGGGTTGCTGAGCATCGACCAGCCCGTGTGGAACCACAACGGCGGCGGGATGGCCATCGGCCCCGACGGGCTCTTGTACATCGGGATGGGCGACGGCGGCGGGTCCGGCGACCCGCTGGGCAACGGCCAGAACCCGCACACCCTGCTGGGCGCGATCCTGCGCATCGAGCCCACCCCCGGCGCAGCCGATCCGTACGGCATACCTGCCGACAACCCCTACGCCGATGGCGGCGGAGCGCCGGAGATATTCGCCATCGGCGCTCGTAACCCGTGGCGCTTCTCCTTCGACCCAGCCACCAACAACCTCTGGGTGGCCGACGTGGGCCAGGACGCCGCCGAGGAGATCACCCTGCTGGCCGGCGCAGAAGGATGGGGCCGCGGCGCCAACCTCGGCTGGAACCTGCGCGAAGGCACGCTGCGCTACCAAGGCGAGCGACCGCCGGGCAACGTCGACCCGGTGTTCGAGTACTACCACGGCGGCGCCCCCGACGGCTGCTCGGTCAGCGGCGGGCACGTCTATCGCGGTGCCGCCGTGCCCGATCTGGTCGGCAGCTACGTCTTCGGCGACTACTGCACCGCCAGGATCTGGGCGCTGTCGATCGCAGACGGCACGCCTGCGTTCCGGGACCTCGGCGTGGCCGTGCCCGGCGAGCAGCTGGTCGGATTCGCCATCGACCCGGCCGGCGAGCTGCTGGCGTTGTCGCTTCACGGAGAAGTCTCCAGAATCGTGCCCAGATGAGGCCTGCCAAGCAGACGTGCCTTCAGCCGCGACGGGCGCCTGGTCGCCTCAGTCGTGCAGGAGGGCCTGATCAGACGGACTGGCGCGTAAGCGGACGACCGGCCGGCGCTGGAGCGAGGCGGCCGGGGCTTCGGAACCGGCGCGGGCGCTTGCAATGAGCCCTGCGGGAAGGCTTTGGCGACAGGCCGCGGCGCTGGCCGTCGCCTTTGCACCGGCCGCGGCGGGCTGTGCTGCCGACGACCCGTTCGCCACCGATTCCTGGGCCCGTACCACCGTGCCCGCCGCTGCCCTGCAGCCTGCGGACAACCCGGCCGGATCAGCCGACCCCCCCCTGATGGCTCAGCAGACGGCTCCGATGCCGCGCCAACCAGCGCCACCACTGCGCCGCTGTTCGGCGACCTCGATGCGGTCGAGATCGCAGCGGAGGTGCTGGTGGTGCTCGACGCGCCAGTCGACGCCGCCACGGCGCCCAACGGCGAATGGTGGGTCGCCGAGCGCGACGGTCGGGTGCTGGTCGTCGATCCCGGCACGGGCGCCGTCGGCGAGACGCTGCTCGACCTCAGCGACGAGACCGTCGTGCGCCGCGAAGAAGGCCTGCTGGGCATCGCAGTCGACGACACCGCGCTCTACGCGAACTTCACCGACCTCAGCGGCGACACCCAGGTGCACGCCTGGCTGCTCGACGACTCCGGCCGGCCCGGCGAACGCCACGGGTTGCTGAGCATCGCCCAGCCCCGGCCCAGCCACAACGGCGGCGGGCTGGCCATCGGCCCCGACGGCTACCTCTACATCGGGATGGGCGACGGCCGCGCCCCTGGCGATCCCCTGGGCAACGGCCAGAACCCGCACAGCCTGCTGGGCGCGATCCTGCGCATCGAGCCCACCCCCGGCGCAGCCGATCCGTACGGCATACCTGCCGACAACCCCTACGCCGATGGCGGCGGAGCGCCGGAGATATTCGCCATCGGCGCTCGTAACCCGTGGCGCCTCTCCTTCGACCCAGCCACCAACAACCTCTGGGTGGCCGACGTAGGCCAGGACGCCGCCGAGGAGATCACCCTGCTGGCCGGCGCAGAAGGATGGGGCCGCGGCGCCAACCTCGGCTGGAACCTGCGCGAAGGCACCCTGCGCTTCGCGGGCGAGCGACCGCCGGGCAACGTCGACCCGGTGTTCGAGTACTACCACGGCGGCGCCCCCGACGGCTGCTCGGTCAGCGGCGGCCACGTATACCGGGCCGCCGAGATACCCGATCTGGTCGGCAGCTACGTGTTCGGCGACTACTGCACCGCCAGGATCTGGGCGCTGTCGATCGCAGACGGCACGCCTGCGTTCCGCGACCTCGGCGTGGCCGTGCCCGGCGAGCAGCTGGTCGGATTCGCCCTGGACCCTGCCGGCGAGCTGCTGGCGTTGTCGCTTCACGGAGAAGTCTCCAGAATCGTGCCCAGATGAGCAGCGAACCGGGCAACGACCCCAGCGGCGATCCGCCCACCGAGACGGCCGCCACAGCCGTCAACGACCAGGCGATCATCGCCGCGACCGACACGACCGACCCCGACGACGACGCCGAGGCGCGCCGCAAGGCGACCAGGCCGCTGCGCCTTCTGGGTTGGGCTGTGGTCGCCGCAGCCCTCGCCGCCCTGCTGGCAGCCATGCTCGGCATCTGGGTCGCCGAGCGACCGACGCTGGTTCCCGCCGAGCAGGCAGCGGCCGTCGTGCGCTTCAGCGCCGCCGCGCTGGCGTGGCAATAGAGTCGAGCCCATGAGCGAGCAGGATGCCGCGGGCCATTCCTCTGAGCGCGCAGTCGAGATCGGGATCCAGGCCGAGGTCAGCAACGAGCTCGTCGAGGCGTTCGCCCGCCTCACGCCGCAACTGTCGTCGTCGAGCCCGCCCCCGAGCCGCGAGATGCTCGCCGAGATCGTCGCCAGCGAGGCGACGGACCTGCTGGTGGCCCGTGACGGCGGGCGCATCGTGGGCACCCTCACCCTGGTCGTGTTCCGCATCCCCACAGGCCTGCGGGCCTGGATCGAGGACGTGGTCGTCGACGACGCCGCACGCGGCAAGGGCGTTGGCCGGCTGCTCAACGAGGCAGCGATCCGGCGGGCCGCCGAGCGGGGGGCGCTCACCGTCGATCTCACGTCGAGGCCGGCGCGGGAAGCGGCAAACCGGCTGTACGAGCGCATCGGCTTCGAGGCCCGCCAGACCAACGTCTACCGCTACCGGCCTCCCGAGCAGCCCTGAACCCCGGCCAGCCCTGAGCCCCGGCCGGCCCTGAGCCGGACCGGTCACGCAGGCGGGCCATCGAACGAGACGGACCACGCCGAGCACCGCGGAGCCGATTCGCCGAGCCGTGTCGCTAGCATGACGCCGTGTCGGGCAACACCGGTTCGATCCCTCACCTGATCTGGTCGCACGAGCCGCCCGAGCTGCGCCGACCGGTCCTGATCGCGGCGTTCGAGGGCTGGAACGACGCCGGCGACGCCGCCACCATGGCCGCCCGCCATCTCGCCGAGTGCTGCGATGCTCAGCGCCTGGCGGAGATCGATCCCGAGGAGTTCTACGACTTCAGCACGGTGCGGCCGTTCGTGCGCCTCGACGACGACCGGCGGCGCTCGCTGGCCTGGCCCGGCACCGAGGTGCTCACGGCGCAGCCGGCAGAGGCCGAGCGCGACCTGGTCGTGGTGCTGGGCGTGGAGCCTCAGCTTCGATGGCGCACGTTCTGTGACACGCTGACCGAGATGGCCGCCACGCTGGGCGTGTCCGAGGTGCTCACCCTCGGGGCGCTGCTGTCGGACGTGCCGCACACCCGCCCCGTGGAGGTCTACGGCACCAGCGACGACGAGTCGCTGACCACCCGGCTGAGGCTGGCCCGCTCCAACTACCAGGGGCCTACCGGCATCGTCGGGGTGCTGTCGTCGCAGTTCGTCCAGGCAGGCTTCGCCGGCACCTCGTTCTGGGCGGCGGTGCCGTCGTATGCGTCCCGCACTCCGTCGCCCAAGGCCGCCCTGGCGCTGGTGCAGCGCAGCGCCGAGCTGCTGAGTCTGGGCGTTTACACCGCGGACCTGGAGGTCGAGGCGCTCGACTACGAGAGCCAGGTCAGCGAGTCGGTGGCCAAGGACCGCGAGACAGGCGACTACGTGGCCGAGCTGGAGCAGGCCTGGGATTCCGAGCGCGCCGGCGCAGCCGAGCCTGCGCTCGTCGACAACCCCGAGCGCCTCGTCGCCGAGGTCGAGAACTTCCTGCGCGACCACCCCTGACCCCGCCGACCCGAAACGCCGGCACACCCCCGACGCACCTGCTATCCTCCCGCAGACCGACTTGGGCTGATGCCCAATCCCCAAGCAAGGAGACCCACCCCAATGAACCCCCCCCCTTCGGACGACTCATAGCTGACAGACGCTCGACGCGTCGGTTGGTCTGCATCGCGTGGCTGATCGGCTTGGTCCTGGTGTCGTGCAGTTCAGGACCAGAGGTTGCCGACGAAGGGGAGCCCGACGACAACGCCGGCACCGCGCGCTTGTCCGACGACGGATCCTCCGCTGAGAGAGCTGCTGACTCTGCACTGCCATCCACTGAGGATTTGCCAGACTACAGCAGCAGCTTCTTTGCATCGATCGATGGCTTGTTGCCCGCCAACACGCCGCTATCGCTGATCGCGGCGGCGACGGGCGGCCTTCAGACAGAAAAGGCATCCATGATCGAGATCGATGCGCGGATAGGCGATTGCATGCGCTCACAAGGCGCTGACTATTCGCCTCTTGTCAGCCAGTACCTGTACGTGGTGCAGGATTTCAGTACGATCGGCCAGAGGCTCAACCACGCGCATCGCTACGGCTACGGAATCTACTACGGCGCAACCGACGCCGGGGCTCAGGCGGATCGCCAACAGACAGAACTGTTCTTGGATGAGGACGTAGTTGATGTCGACAAGGACGAACAGTACTGGATGGCACTCATGGGAACGCCCGATGGCTCGCCGGAAGAAATCTACATCAGCGCCACGCAGCGTCTCGACGAGCTGGGAGACGGGTGTCTTCGCGAAGCGGTCGTCTCGTTCAGAGAGGATCAAAGTCTTCCGGAGCTAACGGACGGCTTGTACTCTAGCTTGTCACAAGTATTCACAGTGTATCAGACGTCCGTCGACTTTCAGAGTGCAATAGACGACTGGATCAAGTGCATGGCCGATGCGGGAGTTGACGCTGAGGATATGAGCACGCCTTACGTCAACTTCGACACGGCCTTTCTTGACGGAGTCGGTCTGAATTCTCCTGAAGAGGCCCAACGCCAGTTTGAGGAAGAAAGGCAAGTCGCGATCGCCGACGTCGAATGCCAGTGGCAGCATACTCTTGCCGCTCGACTGCGACTCGAGCACGACCATCTGCAGGGGTTGGTGGAAGCTAACCCGGAGCTAGCACCGTTCCTTGTGGTCGTGGAGGAACTGTTCGAGTGAGTAGTGTCTGCGCTATTCGCTGAGATCGCTGTCCAGTTTCGCCTGCGGCTGCTCCGGTCGGTGCTGTCGATGAGTCTGGGGGCGGTTGCTGTCGGCTCGTTCGTGTTTCTGGTGGTGGCGCTGGGCCAGAGCCGCCTGGCTGTGGAGGAAATTTTCGAGCAGAGCCGGCCGCGGCTGATCTCACTGGATTCAGGACTCCACGTAGGAGGGTTAGCCGGCGATCCTGGTCTGTCCGCCGAGGCCAACCGCCGTGTGCAGCAGGTTCACGGAGTGGAGTCGGGAGGCCGTTTCTGGATTCACTCCGCTTCGCGGATCGGCCGTTCCGGCGCTGATGTCGGTCGGCCCCTGGTGCCGGTGGTGGCGGCCGATCCGCAGGCAGTCGAAGCCTTGGGATCGACGCTCGTCGACGGCCGCTGGCCGGCCGACGGCACCCTCCCCCAGGCCGCGATCACGAGGCTGGCGTCCGAGCGCATCGGCATCCTTGGCCAGGCGCCGCTTCCGTTCGGGCTTGTGCTCAACGGCTCCCAGCAGTTGACAGTGGTCGGTCTGGTGGAGCCGGACCCGTTTCGGCCTGAGTACACCAGCGTCGTGTACGTGCCGCCAGACGCGGCCAGGGCACACCTCGATGCCGACGATACGGCCTCAGGGGGATACGTCTTGGAGGCAGAGCCCGACGGGATCCGAGAGGTGGCACGGGCTGCTGCGCTTGCGGCACGGCCCGACAACCCGGACGCCATGAGCGCCTTGATTCCGCCCGATCCGGTGCGGCTGCGCGACCTGGTGGACCGCCGGGTGCGGGTGGTGCTGATCGGCGTCGGCGTGGCCGCGGGGATCCTCGGCATCGTGGCCATAGCGATCAACTCCTGGGCCACCGTGATCGAGCGCCGCACGGAACTCGCGGTGAGGCTCGCACTCGGATCGTCGCCTGCTCGACTCGGGGTCGAGGTTCTGTCTCAGAGCATTCTCCTTGGCGTGCTGGCAGGCCTGGTCGGTGCGTCGCTGGGGACGGCCACCGGCATCGTGTTCGGCACCTTCAACGACTGGCCGCAGGTCTTCATCTGGTGGCTCGCTCCCCTGGCCGTAGGCGCCGGTCTGCTCGCGGGTGCAGGCGCTGGGCTTCTGCCGGCCGCAGCGACCACACGCGTCGACCCGGCCGCCGTTCTGAGGTCTGCGTGACTGCGATGCGCTCTAGTGCGAGGAACTTCCTGATCGGCCTCCTGGGGCTGCTGGCCGTGGCGACCGCTGTGAACCTGTGGATCGCATTCTCGGCCCGCGATGCCACCGACCAGCCCGCCGGCGGCGGCGAGCGGGCCACAGCAGACGGTCCGCTTGAGAGAAGCGTGGAATACGTGGTGGAGCGCAGGCTGCTGGAGCGCATTGTGAGCTACACGGCGGAGGTGAAGCTCACCCCGCCCAGCACCCTTGCGGTTCCCGCCTTGGGCATCGTGACCGACGTCTGGGTATCGGCCGGGGAGACCGCCGCACTGGGCGCCCCGATCGTCGGGGTGGACGGAAGCCCTGTGTTCGCGCTGCCCATGCAATTCGACCTCTACCGCGACATCACGCCCGACAGCAGCGGGCGCGACGTGGAGGAGCTGCAGGCGGCGCTCAACGCGGTGCTCGGCGGTGATCTGACTGTGGACGGCGAGTACGGCCCGCTGACGCAGAAGGCTGTGACCAAGCTGTTCGACCGGCACGGCATGCAGCCCGACAGGATCCTGCCCGAGGACACCGGCGTGCCCGATCTCGCAGCCGAGGTCGACTCCGTCAGCCGCCAGCTCGAAGCCGCCCGTGCACAGGATCCGCGCGACGAGGAAGCAGAAACAGAGCTCAGCGAGCAGCTCGCCAGAGCACGAAAGGCTTTGAGCAAGGCCCGCAGCCTCAGCGGGCCGGTGCTTCGCGCGGCCAACGTCGTCGCCGTGGAGGCGGCGATCCCGGTTCACCGGCTGCTCGTGGAGGCAGGCGACCGGCTCGACTCGGCACCGATCATGGAGACCTCAGGCGAGGTCTTCGTCGCCATCGTGGACATCGACAGAGAAGACCTCAGGCTCCTGGAGCCCGGCACGGCGCTGCCGACGCGCAACCTCGACGACCTGCCGCTCACGATTGCCACGATCGAGCCGCACACCGACGACGAGTCGCGTGTGACCCTCGTGCCCGAGGATCCGACGACGCTGAAGGGCGTCGACTCGTTCATCGTGAGGATCGTCGCCGACACCACCGAGGTCCCCGTCGTGGCGGTGCCGGTAGGGCTCGTCTTCATCGACGTCAGCGGCAGCGCATCGGTGCTGGTGCGCCAGGGAGACGAGATCGTGACGGTGCCGGTGCAAACCGGGCTGGTCGTCGACGGCCTGGCGGAGGTTCTCGAGCCGAGCGAGATCGCAGCCGGCACTGTGCTCGTGGGAGGCTGAATGCCGGCGGCGGTGCTGCAAGGCTGCACGACGCGCTACGGCAGCGGATCCGAGACCGTGACGATCGGGCCGGTCTCGCTGACGCTGCCAGAGCGCGGCTACCTGTCGATCGTGGGCAAGTCCGGCTCGGGCAAGACCACACTGCTGAGCATCCTGGGGGCGCTCAGCCGGCCCACCACAGGCACCGCGACCATCGGCGACGTGAACACCAGCGAGGCTTCGGCCCGGCGGCTCAGCCTGCTTCGCACCGCTCACATCGGCTTCGTGTTCCAGCAGTTTCACCTTCTGGAGCGGCGCACGGCTCTCGACAACGTGCTGATGGCGTTCGGCCCGCCGAGGATTCAGCCCTCTGCTGAGCACCTGGACCGGGCGATGGCAGCGCTCGGCGCGGTCGATCTGCAGCACCGGGCCGAGGTGACCGCAGCAGCCCTCTCGGGCGGCGAGCAGCAGCGGGTTGGCATCGCCCGTGCGCTCGTGAAGCGGCCGGGGCTGCTGCTCTGCGACGAGCCGACCGGCAACCTGGATGCCGACTCCTCCGCGCAGGTCGTGGGGCTGATCGAGGGCGCTCTGGAGTACGCGGCCGTGGTCGTCGTCACCCACGACCGCGAACTGGGCCGCCGCGCCGCCGACCAGCTCGACCTCGACCAGCACGAAAGCGCCGCCTGAGACGGAACGGCGGGCGAGTCAGAGCCGGGCGGGCAGAGGAGACGCCGCGCGGGCAGAGGAAGTCGCGGCGGGCGAGTCAGCGTCAGGCGGGGCGGGGAAGGTCAGGCGTCGGAGCCGACAGCCCAGAGCACAGCCATCTCGATCTCGGCGAGGAACTCGGGGTCGAGCACCTTGTTGCCGGTTGCGTCGCGCACGTAGAACGTGTCGATCACGTCGTCGCCCTGGGTCAGCACCATTCCCTGGTTGATGTCGAGATCGAGGTCGGCCAGCACGCGGGTCACCCGGAACAGGAAGCCGATCGAGTCCGGGCCGCGCACCTCCAGCACCGTGTGCGTTGAGCTGGCCGAGTTGTCCACGATCAGCTCCGGGGTCCACGGGCGGGCCGTCGTCACCTTCTGGTAGCGATACGTCTGCGCCCGCTTCACCAGCCGAGGCGTGATCGCCAGCCGGCGGCGCAGCGCCCGCTTGATGTCGGAGATCACCTTCTCGGGACGGTCCTCCAGACCGGGGCCGCCGCTGATGCGCACCTCGCCGAGGGCCATGTCGTCGCGCGCCAGCAGGTTGGCGCCGAGGATCTCCACGCCGTGCAGCGCCAGCGCCCCGGCGATGCGGCTGAAATGGCCCCGCCGGTCCGGGGTGACCACCAACAGGCGGTGCGGATCCAGCTTCACGACCTCCTTGCCGGCCTTGAGCATCTCGAGATGCTCGCGGCGCGGGAACGAAGCCAGCACCTCGCCGGGGTCGGCGCCGGTGAGGTAGCGCATGGTGCGGTCCGCCAGCTCGGCGACCAGCCCCGCCTTCCACGGCGACCAGGCGGACGGCCCGGTGGCGATCGAGTCGGCCTCGGTGAGCGCGGCGAGCAGCTCCAGGGTGTTGACCGAGCCGACCTTGTCGGCCACGAACTCGATGGTGGCCTCGTCGTGCAGGTCGCGGCGGCTGGCCACATCCGGCAGCAGCAGGTGATGCAGGATCAAGGCGCCGAGGGTGTCCACGTCCGCCGGCGGGTAGCCCATCCGCTCGCCGATCGCCCGCACCAGGTCCACGCCCACGATCGAGTGGTCACCGGGGTAGCCCTTGCCGATGTCGTGGAACAGCCCGCCCAGCACCAGCAGGTCGGGGCGGCCCACCCGGTCCGCCAGCTTGGCCGACTCGGCGGCCGCCTCCAGCAGATGGCGGTCCACGGTGAAGCGGTGGTAGACGTTGCGCTGAGGGCGACAGCGGTTGGGCGCCCACTCCGGCAGCAGTCGGGTGATGAGATCGACCTGGTCCAACGCCTCCAGCGGGGCGATGGCGTTGTGGCCCTCCAGCAGCAGGTCGACGAAGATCTCGCGGGCCTCGTCGGGCCAGGGCTCGGGCAGCCGCGCAGGCGAGGCCTCCAGGCGGTCCAGCACCCGGCGCTCGATGAAGGCGTCGTCTCGGGCGGCGGCCAGGGCCACCCGCAGCGGCAGGATCGGGTCTTCGTCCACCTCGGCGCCCTCGGACAGCACCAGCGTGTCGTCGAGAATCTCGATGCCGTGGCCGACCTCTCGGCTGTGGCGCCGCCAGCGCTTGCGGCTGCTGCGCATGTCGATGCGGTGCATCACGGCGTCGTGGATCCAGCTCACTGTGCGCCCCGCCGAGGCCACGTCGGCCATCAGGGCATCGGCGTCGGCGTAGCCGAGCACCTCGGCCACGTCGTCCTGGAACTCCAGCAAGAGCTGGTTCGACACCCGCTTGGTGGCCCGGTGGAGCTCCACCCGCACCGACAGCAGCGTGTCGTGGGGGACCTGCAGGCTGGCCCGCTCGGATGCCTCCACCAGCGACGGGTCGGCCAGCTCCACCCACTGCATGGTGTGCAGGTCTCGCAGCCCGCCCCGGCAGGCCTTGAGGTCGGGCTCCAGCAGGAACGCCAGCTCGCCTGCGACCTCGTGGCGCTCGCGGGCGTTCTCGCTGATCTGCATCAGCATGCGATCGGCGTTGGCGGTCCACTGCGCACGGGACTTGGCCACCAGGTCGTTCATCAGCTCCGCCGAGCCGCCGATCAGGCGTGCCGTGAGCAGCCCGGTGGCGGTGTCGAGGTCGCCTTTGGCTAGGTCGAGCGCCTCGTCGATGGTGCGCACGGCGTGACCGAGCTTCATGCCCCGGTCCCAGATCGGGTACCAGATCGCCTGGGCCAACTCGGCAGCGTCCTTGCGGCTGTGCAGCAGCAGCAGGTCGAGGTCGCTGCCCGGAGAGAGGTCGCCGCGGCCGTAGCCGCCGACGGCCACCAGCGCCATGTTGCGCTGATCGGCGATGCCCTCGACCACCGAGCGCAGCCAGGCGTCCACCTCGGCCGTGTGTGCCTTGGCCAGGTCCGCGCCGACGAGCGCGGAGTCCTCGAGCACCGACGATGCGGTGGATATTGCGGTCATTGCCGGAGCAGTATGGCCGCTGCCGGCGGTCTTGCGCGCAATGCGGGCGCGGCGGACAGGTCAGTCGCGAAGCGCACGGCGAGAGCCGGCGACGGCGGAAGCGCTGCCCCGCTCAGTCGACGTATGCCGTCTCGGAGTGCTCGGACAGGTCCAGGCCGGTCCACTCGGACTCCTGGTCCACCCGCAGGCCGATCGTGGCCTGCAGCACCTTGGCGATGACGTAGGTGACCCCGAAGGAGTAGACGAGCACTGAGACGATGGCGACGATCTGGCTGACGACCAGGCCCGGCTCGCCGAAGAACAGGCCGTCGTGGCCGCCGATGTCGGCGTCGGCGAAGAAGCCGAGCAGCACACCGCCGACGATGCCGCCCACCATGTGGACGCCGACCACATCGAGCGAGTCGTCGTAGTCGAACTTCAGCTTGAGCTGGATGGCGAAGTAGCAGCAGACCGAGGCGACGATGCCGAACACGATCGACGAGAGCCCGCCGACATATCCCGCTGCGGGCGTGATGGCGACCAAGCCTGCGACCACGCCGGTGGCCCCGCCCAGGGTGGTGGCGTGACCGTCGCGCAGGCGCTCGACGATCATCCAGGCGATCATCCCGGCGCACGCCGCGAGCATGGTGTTGAGCAGCGCCTGCACGGCCTGGCCGTTGGCCGCTCCCGCGGAGCCGGCGTTGAAGCCGAACCAGCCGAACCACAGGATGCCCGCGCCGAGCATCACGAAGGTCAGGTTGTGGGGCGGCATGGCCGTGTCGGGCCAGCCTGCCCGCTTGCCGAGCACCAGCACCAGGGCCAGCGCCGCGGCGCCTGCGTTGATGTGGATGCCGGTGCCGCCTGCGAAGTCGATCGCCTCGGGGCTCAGCATGGTGTGCCAGCCGGTGTAGATCCAGTAGATCACCGGCGAGTAGACCAGGATCGCCCAGACGGGCACGAAGATCACCCAGGCCGAGAACTTCATGCGGTCCGCCACCGCGCCGGAGATCAGCGCCGGCGTGATCGCTGCGAAGGTCGCCCAGAAGGCCACGAAGAGCAGGGTCTCGGTGTCGCCGCTGAGGCCCTTGAGCCCTGCCGCGTCGAAGTTGCCGATCCAGGCCTCCAGGCTCCACGCTGAGCCCACGTCGCCGTCGCTGCTGTTGGCCAGCGAGTAGGTGAAGAGCACCCACAGGATGGGGACGATCCCCAGGCAGTAGGTGTTCATGTTGAGCATGTTCAGGACGTTCCGGGATCTGACCATGCCCCCGTAGAACAGGGCCAGGCCCGGGATCATGAACAGCACGAGCGCTGTCGAGACCAGGATCCAGGTGATGTCGCCGCTTTCCATCGCTGTCTTCTCCAATCAAGCCGCTGATGGTGCGCCGCCGGGTGCTTGAGGTCAGGCCCCCGTGCCGGCGGCTGCGACCATAGCAGGCCTGCGGCGCCGGGTGCGGCTCCTCAGCGGCCCAAAGCCGGGTATTTCTGTTGCGATCACGTGTCGGCCAGGTTTCGCCGCCTCGCTGCCGGGGGTGCCCGCTCGCTGCCGGGACGCGGGTGCGGGCTCAGGGTGCGTGCGGGCTGCGACCGCTCACGGCGGCGACCAGATCCCGGAGCTGCTCGGGGCGGCGGAACACCTTGCTGCGGGGCAGCGCCTCCGCGCAGCCCGCCAGCCTGGCCGCCTGCAGGGCCTCCACGTCGCCGTGCGGGCCGTAGGCGATCACCGGCGGTCCGATGGCCACCACCTCCGCCGACGCGATACCGGCGGTGAGGTCCAAGAGGATCACGTCCGCGGTGGCCAGCTCCGGCGCTGCGGGGCTGCCCGTCACCACGGCACCGGGCACGGCAGCGGCGATGCGGCCTCGGTCCATGATGTCCCGCGTTATGGCCGCCAGCGCCGCCTCCCCGCTAGACCCGGTCAGTCCTTGCGCTTGTTGCGCTTCGGCCACCAGCCACCCCTCTCGATCAGCTTCGAGGGGTTCTCCGTGACTGGCTGGGGCATCGAGGGCTCTTTCGCGGTCTGCGAGGACTCCGACGTCAGTCCTTGCGCTTGTTGCGCTTCGGCCACCAGAGACCCCTCTCGATCAGCTTCGAGGGGTTCTCCGTGACCGGCTGCGGCATCGAGGGCTCTTTCGTGGTCTGCGAAGAGTCCGAGGACTGATCGCCGGCCTCGCCCTTGGCTGTGCTCACTGGTTCACCCCCTCCACAGCGTCGAGAGTAGCAGCACGAATGCGATTGGGGCCGGGCGGGGGTGGTCGGGCGGCGGTGACGCGCCATCGCGCTGGGGTGGGGGCGGGTAGATTGGGAGGCCACAGCGAGCTCCCGCAGCGAGGCCGTCATGTGCATCCACCCCGACACGCTCCCCGAGATCGGAGACCTCTGATGGCAGGGCCGCGGATCGGCGCCGATGTGGGCGGCACGTTCACCGACATCGTGGCCGAGCGCGCCGACGGGAGCCACGCCTCGCTGAAGCTGCTCACCACCCACGACGCCCCCGAGCGGGCCGTGCTGGAGGGGATCGCCCGGATCGCAGCCGAGACCGGCATCGCCGTCGGCGAGGTGACCCAGATCATCCACGGCACCACCCTGGCCACCAACGCCCTGATCCAGCGCAGCGGCGCCCGCACCTGCCTGGTCACCACCGAGGGCTTCCGCGACGTGATCGAGACCCGCACCGAGAGCCGCTTCGAGCAGTACGACCTGAACATCGTGCTGCCCAAGCCGCTCATCGAGCGAGCCGACCGCCACACGGTGCGCGAGCGGCTGAATGCCCGCGGCGAGGAGCTGATCGCCTTCGACGAGCAAGGCGCCCGTGCCCTCGTCGAGCGGATCGGCGAGGCCGGCTACACCTCCGTAGCCGTGGGCTTCATCCACAGCTACCGCAACCCGGTCAACGAGCAGCGCTTCCGGGAGCTGCTGCACGCCGAGCTGCCCCACGTCGCCTGTTCGATATCGAGCGAGGTGTCGCCGCAGATGCGCGAGTACGAGCGCTTCAACACAGTCTGCGCCAACGCCTACGTGCAGCCGCTGATGGCGAGCTACCTGACCGCGATGCGAGACCGCCTGCGCGCCCTCGGCGCGCGCTGCGCCGTGCACATGATCCATTCCGGCGGCGGGCTGATGTCGTTGGAGACCGCCGCTGCGTTCCCGGTGCGTCTCGTGGAGTCCGGGCCGGCCGGCGGCGCCATCTTCGCGGCCGACCTGGCCCGCCGCTATGGCCGCGACCGGGTGCTGTCGCTGGACATGGGCGGCACCACCGCCAAGATCAGCATGATCGACGACTGCGCCCCGCAGACCGCCAAGACCTTCGAGGTGGACCGCACGTCGCGGTTCAAGAAGGGCAGCGGGATGCCGGTGTCGATACCGGTGATCGAGATGATCGAGATCGGCGCGGGCGGCGGCTCGATCGCCTGGATCGACCGGCTTCGCCAGATCCGCATCGGCCCGCAGAGCGCCGGCAGCGAGCCGGGGCCTGCATGCTACGGCCTCGGCGGCAGCGACGCCACCGTCACCGACGCCAACCTGGTGCGGGGCCGCCTGCATCCGGCCACTTTCGGCGCCGAGCAGATCGATCTGTCGCCCTCGGCGGCGGCGGCGGCCGTGGACGCAGCGGTCGGCGGGCCGCTGGGGCTCGGCACGCTGAGCGCCGCGGTCGGCATCACCGAGGTGGTCGACGAGAACATGACCAACGCCGCCCGGGTGCACGCCGTGGAGAACGGCAAGGATCTCGCCGGCTACACGATGATCGCCTTCGGCGGGGGCGGGCCGCTGCATGCGGGCAGGCTGATCGACAAGCTCGGCCTCGACGAGCTGATCGTGCCCGCCGATGCCGGGGTCGGCTCGGCGATCGGCTTCCTGCGGGCGCCGTTCTCCTATGAGGCGGTGCGCAGCTTCTACACCTCCACCGCCGATTTCGACGTAGCCGGGGCCAACGCGGTGCTCGCCGAGCTGGCCTCCGAGGCCCTCTCGTTCGTGAGCCAGGGCCGGGGCCAGGAGGCGCCCGGCGAGGTGGTCGTCGAGCGGCAGGTGGCGATGCGCTACAAGGGGCAGGGCTGGGAGATCCCGGTACGCCTCGACGAGGGCGCATTCGACGACATGGCCGCGGAGCTGCTTGGCGCCAAGTTCGCCAAGGCATACGAGGAGTTCTTCGGGCGGGCCATCGCCGGGCTCGACATCGAGACGGTGAGCTGGTCGGTGCGCGCTGCCACCCTGACCGACTCGCCTGAGGCGGTGGAGCTGACGACGCAGGGCCGCCCTGCCGACGCCGGCCGCCGTGAGCCTGTGGACGGCGGCGAGCCTGTGGACTGCGGCGGGCACGCGGACGGCGGCGAGCCAGCAGACGCCATGGCGGCCGTGGCCCGCTCGGGCCTGAGCCCGGGCGACGCGGTGAGCGGCCCGGCGCTGATCACCGAACGCCAGACCACGACAGTGCTCGAGGCAGAGCAGCGAGCCGTGGTGCAGGCCGACGGCGCCTTGCTGATCCGCCGATCCGCCGACCGAGCCGCCGCAGGGAGCGCCACGCCATGACCGCTACGGAGGACATGACCGCAACAGAGGAGCTGCGCAACCAGGTGATGTGGAACCGCCTGATCTCGGTGGTCCAGGAGCAGGCGCTGACCCTGGTGCGCACGGCGTTCTCCACGTCGGTGCGCGAGGCCGGCGACCTGTCGGCGGGGGTGTTCGACCGCAGCGGGCGCATGATCGCCCAGGCGGTGACCGGCACGCCGGGCCACGTCAACACCATGGCCGCGGCCTTGGCGCACTTCATCGACGACATCGGCCCCGAGCGGATCTTCGACGGCGACGTCTACATCACCAACGACCCCTGGAAGGGCACCGGCCACCTCCACGACATCACCGTGGCCACCCCGGTGTTCCGAGGCGGCGCTCTGATCGGCTTCGTGGCCTCGACGGCGCACGTGGTCGACATCGGCGGCCGCGGCTACGGCCCCGAGGCCGCCGAGGTGTACGAGGAGGGGATCCGCATCCCCATCATGAAGTGGGCGCAGCGCCACAGGCTCAACGACGACCTGGTGGCGATGCTGCGCTGGAACGTGCGCGAGCCCGACCAGGTGATCGGCGACGTCCACGGCCTCGCCGCCTGCAACGAGACCGGCCGCCGCCGGCTGCTGGCGATGCTCGACGAGTTCGCCCTCGACGACATCGAGGGCCTCGCCGAGTTCGTGTTCGACCGCACCCATGCGGCGGTGATGGAGGCGCTGGCCAAGGTGCCGCCGGGGGTCTATGCCAACGCCATGACGGTGGACGGCTACGAGGCTGAGCTGACCCTGGCCGTGACCGTGACCGTCACCGCCACCGGCATGCACGCCGACTTCACGGGCACCTCGCCCTTGAGCAGCCACGGCGTCAACGTGCCGCTGCGCTATGCGCATGCCTATTTCACCTACGGGATGCTGGTGGCGCTGGCCCCCGAGCTGCCCAACAACCACGCCTCGCTGGCGCCGTTCACGGTGAGCGCGCCGCCTGGCGTGATCCTCAACGCCGAGCACCCCAACCCGGTGGCGGTGCGCCACGTGATCGGGCACTTCGTGACCGACCTGACCATGGGGGCGCTGGCCGATGTGCTGGCCGAGGTGATCCCCGCCGAGGGAGCGGGCGCGCTGTGGAACTTCCAGGCCAGCGCCCGCCAGGCCTCGCCGGACGACCCCAGGCCGCCGGTGGAGGTGCTGATGTTCAACAGCGGAGGCACCGGGGCGAGGCCCTCCCTCGACGGGCTCACCGCCACGGCCTTTCCCTCGGGGGTGCGCACCATGTCTGCCGAGGCCACCGAGGCCGTGGGGCCGATCGTCATCTGGCGCAAGGAGATCCGCCCCGACAGCGGCGGTGCGGGGCGCTTCAGGGGAGGGCTGGGCCAGGTGCTCGAGGTAGGCCCGGCGGACGGCTACCTGTTCGAGTTCTCGGCGATGTTCGACCGGGTGGCCAATCCGGCCCGGGGCCGTCACGGCGGCCACGACGGGGCGGCCGGCAGGGTGTATCTCGACGACGGCACGCCGTTCCCGACCAAGGGCAAGCAGACGGTGCCCGCAGACCGCAGGCTGGTCATGGAGTTCCCCGGAGGCGGCGGCTACGGCCCGCCCGACCAGCGGGATCCCGCTGCCGTGGCCGAGGATCTCCGCCAAGGCTACGTGAGCCGATGACCCAGCCCGACGAAACCGGCGCTCATCATCGCGAGTGGTGAGATGATGCCCCGCGTCAGGACCCAGCGAACGGCCCGATGGCCATTGTTGGTGTGCGCCGTCACCACCATAAGCCTGATGGTGACTGCCTGTACATCTTCTGAGGTCATTGATTCAGTCACAGAACCTCTCGTCTCAGATCAGGGGATCTCTGCCGACGAGGAGTCTGCTGAATCAGGGTCAGACGACACTACAGATCCGATCGATGAACAAGATCTGTCGGCTGAAGATCTCGTGATTCCTGACGACATCGACGCCGAGCTTGTGCTGAACTATGCAGGCCTTGACTTGTCATGGGAGAGTATCCAGAGTCAACTGGCCGAAGAAGAGGACCTTCACCATCAACGTGAGGACGCAACATTTGAATGCATGCGCGAAGCGGGATTCCAATATACACGACAACCTTACGAAAACCTCTACGCACCAGTGTATTCCGGAGATTACGGTGAGATCGGCTCGCGTGCCTGGCGCCAATGGTACGGCTTTGGCGTCAGCACCCTCTACTGGCCACAAGAATTATTGCCCGAGGATGTAGCTGGTGATCCTAGCGGATTCGTTCTAGAAAGCTCACAGGAGTTCGAGTCAGATCTTTCCAACCTGACCCAGGCCGAAGCGCAAGCCTATTCAAGAGCTCTGTACGGCGATGAGCAGTCGGACGGTTGCAGCGCTCAGGCATGGGAACAGTCCACGAGTGATTTCGAGATTGCGCTGCGAACCTGGCCGCAGTTGCTGTCGGAGATCCAGACCCGAGTCATGGCTCACGAAACCGTCGTCGATTACCAGACGGGCCTGGTCGAATGTGTACATGAGCAGGGTTTCAGTGAATTTGCAGGCCCGGCCGCATATATGGATGACCTGCAGTCTCAATTGTGGGCGCTTCTTGGTGAATCGGACCCAGAAGCGGCGCTGCCAGACGACGTCGTCGATGCCTTGAGGCTCATCCAGGACCGGGAACGTGACGTTGCGATCGCTCTCTTCGACTGCCAGTTGCCTCAGGACGAGGAGTTGGCGCTGTTTCGCAGCGCGATTGAGGACGTCCTAGCAAGGTGAGCCGCTACTGGTTGCCGCTGCGCAGCGCTGCGATCGGCTCGATCGACGCAGCCCTCCAGGCGGGATAGGCGCCCGACACCAGCCCGATCATCAGGCCGGCCAGAGGAGCGACCAGCGGCAGCCAGGGCTGCAGGACCGGCTCCCAGCCCTGCACCGCGGAGACGATCACGACGGTGATGACCCCCGCGGAGGTGCCCACCACACCGGCGATCAGGCCGAGCACCGCGCTCTCGGTCAGGAACAGCTCGGCGATGTGGCGGCGGGTCGAGCCAAGCGCCCGGCGCAGCCCGATCTCGCTGGTCCGCTCCAGGATCGACACCAGGGTGATGTTGGCGATGCCCAGCGAGCCCACCACCAGCGACAAGCCGCCCAGCAGCAGCAGCAAGGCGTTCACGTCCTCGCCCACCCGGCTGCGCAGGCTCGCGGGGTCGGGCGGCACGGTGACCCGCAGCGCCTCGGGGTCGTTCGGCGACAGAGCGATGGCGGCCTGCGAGCCGATGAGCTGAGCCGCGCCGAGCTCGGTGTCGATGTGCACCTCCGCGGGCGCTGCCAGCCCGTAGCGCTCGCGGGCCAGCCCGTCGGGCACGATCACGGCGTTGAGCAGACGGGCCTCCCGCTCCACGTTCTCGATGATGCCGACCACCACCAGTGCCAGGTCGCCGATGAAGATCGCCGGCTGGTTGTCGACCCGGCTCACCCCGAGCCGCTGAGCCGCTCCCGGCCCCAGCACTGCCACCGAGCTCGCCCGCTCGTCGTGAACCCGGTCGAAGAA
Source organism: Acidimicrobiales bacterium (assembly GCA_965214285.1). GTDB lineage: Bacteria > Actinomycetota > Acidimicrobiia > Acidimicrobiales > Aldehydirespiratoraceae. The sequence goes on along the minus strand of OZ243946.1, from coordinate 1,274,607 downwards.
CCTGCCGGTGCGGATCTCGCCGCGAACCGCGCCCAGCAGACCCTCCGAGCCAGCCATCACAGGCAGCGCGAACTCGTTGGTGTCCGCAGGGTCGTCGATCGGCACCGCCCGCACCAGCCCCCCGAGGACATGCAGCTCGCTGATCGTGCCCGCAGCGACCACGCCGTTGAGCCGCTCCAGGCGGTCCTGGGAGTCCCAGGGAATCGGCGAGGGCCGCTGCACGCCGCCGACCGTGAAGCCGAACCCGGCAGGCTCGACGCTCACGTGGGTGCCGGCGATGGCGTCGAAACGCGACACGATGCGGTTGCCGGTGGTGTGGGCCAGCCCGAAGGTCGCCACCAGGGCAGCCACGCCGATGACGGTGCCGAGCGCCGTGAGGGCGGTGCGGCCGGGCCGCCCCGAGAGTCCGCCGAGCGCCTCGGACATGAGGTCACGCCAGGCGAACACGGACCGGTCCGCAGGTGCGCTCACGGGATCTCTGCCAGCCAGCCGTCGGTGAGCTGAACCCGCCTGCGGGCCCGGGCCGACACCTCGGCGTCGTGGGTGATCACGATCAGGGTCATGCCCAGCCGGTGCAGCTCGTCCAGCACGTCCATCACCGCGGCGGAGCGGGCCGTGTCGAGGTTGCCGGTTGGCTCGTCGGCCAGCAGGATCGAAGGCGAGCCGACCAGCGCCCTGGCGATGGCGACCCGCTGGCGCTCGCCGCCCGAGAGCGTGTCGGGATAGGCGTCGAGGCGGTCGCAGAGGCCCACGTGGGACAGCGCCAGCCGGGCCCGCTCGAGTCGCCCCGTGCGCTCCGAGCCTCGGTACAGCTCGGCCATGGCGACGTTCTCGGTGGCGGTGCGCTGGGCCAGCAGGTGAAAGCTCTGGAACACGAAGCCGATCCGGCTGCCGCGCATCGCGGCCCGGCTGCGGTCGTCGAGAGTGCCGGTGTCGTGACCGTCTAGGAGGTAGGTCCCGGCGCTGGGCCGGTCCAGCAGGCCGATGATGTGCAGCAGCGTCGACTTGCCCGACCCCGAGGCGCCGACGATGGCCAGGTACTCGCCCGCAGCGACCTGCAGGCTCACGTCGCGCAGCGCATGCACCGGCGAGGCGCCGCCGAAGGTGCGGCTCACGCCGGCGAGATGCACAACGGGAACAGCGGCCGGCGTCGAAAGCACGGCTGGCGTCGGGGCCGCCGGCGTCAGGGTCACTGCCGGCCCACCACCACCCGGTCGCCCGCTTCGATGCTGCCGTCCACGGCGGCGATCTCGACGAAGCCGGTCGTCTCCAGCCCGGTGGTGACGGTCACCGTGCGGGTCTCGCCGGGCGTGTCGTCGCTCTCCACCTCGACGCGCACCGATCCGTCCGCGCCGGCGGCCAGCGCAGCCAAGGGCACCGCCAGCACCTCGCCGCCGCTGGACTCGATGGGGATCGTCACCCGCAGGTTCAAGCCCGCGATCTCGTTCGCGCCACCCTGGTCGCCGAGATCGCCCAGCGGGCGCAACTCCATGAAGTAGCGGCCGTCGGAGGCCTGGCCGCCGGGCGTGTCGGCGATCTCGGTGATCTCGGCCTCGAACTCGATGCCGAGGGCCTGGTCGTCGACCGTCGCCGTCATCCCCTCGCTGATGAAGCTGCGGTCCGAGGCGGCCAGCGCCGCGGAGATGGTCACCTCGGCGCCCGAGACGTACATCACCGGGCCCGAAGGGAGGCTGCCCCGCTCCACCTCCAGCGACTGCACCCTCACCGGAAGCGCCGGCACGAAGACCGCCTCGGCGAGCGGCAGCCGCACGCCGGTCACCGACTCCAGGTCGGCCAGCGCCGCGGCGGCGTCGTCGCGGGCCTCGCGGGCGTCGGCCACGGCCTGCTTGGCATCCGCGGTGTCTGGCGCCGCGGTCTGCTCGTCGTACACCGCCTGCTGGATGGCCAGTTGGGTCCTGGCCGAGGCGACGGATCGGCGCTGCTGTTCGGCCACGGTGTCCTCGGCTGCCTCGGCTGCGGCCAGGGCGGCCTCTGCGGCTGTGACCCCCGCCTGGGCCTGGTCGCGCTCTGTGGTCGCCTGAGCGAGGGCCGCAGCGGCATCCAGCGATGCGTAGGCGTCGGCGCAGTCGGTGAGCGCCGCGCCGCTGCTGCCCGCCTCGACCTGCGCCAGGCAGGCCTGCGCCGCTGCCAGGCCGCCTCGTGTGGCGCTCAGATCCACTGCAGCCGCCGCGCTGGCGGCCTCGGCTGCGGCGTTGGCCTCGGTCTGCGCGGCTTCTGCGAGCGCCAGCGACGACTTGGCGTCGTCGAGGGAGGCATCGAGCTGCAGGCGGGCCGACTTCGGCAGCGGCTGCTGGATCTCCTTGAGGGCTCTGTCGGCAGCGCCGAGGGCGCTCTCGGCCGCCGACAGCAGCTCGCGGGCCGAGTCGAGCCTGGCCTCTTCGTCCTCGGTGAGGCCGGGGGCCCGATATCCCACCCGCCTGTAGAGCTCGGTGACGCCACGCTCGGTGGCCTCGCCGTAGGCGCCGTCGACGGGCACCTGGATCCCGATGCGGTTCAGGGCGTCCTGAAGCTGCTCCACGTCGTCGCCCTCGGAGCCGGGGCCGAGCCCCCTGAACATCGGCAGCTCGCCTTGCAGGGCGATGATCGGCCGCTGCGAGATCTCGATCAGCACCTCGCCCTCGGCGACCACGTCGCCGGTCTGCACGCTCAGGCCGGTGACCACGGCCACGCCGCCGGTCGCGAAGCCGACCGAGCCGTCGACGCTGATCCCCACGCTGCCCTCGAGGTCGGCGTTGCCGCGCACCACCACATTGGAGCTCAGTCGGCGCAGCTCCACGGGCACGGTGATCAGCGACGGCTCGGGGGCCGCGGCGTCGGCGGCCACGTCCGCCGGCGAGCTGATGGTCCGCCCGGCCAGGAAGCCGACCAGCCCGCACAGCACAGCGAAGCCGACCAGGCCGAGGATCACACGGTTGCGGCGCTGCGAGGGGGAGACCGTCATCGACCGCAGGCTAGACGCTCAGAGCGCCGCCGGTCGCCCATTGGCGAACTTCTCGTCGAGCCTTGGCAGACTCTGCGGCGAACCCGGCCTGTGCATTGGTGGCCCGCGGGCCACCAGCGAAGGCTTCCATAGGAGTGCACGCCGCCCACTACGCCTCCACGCCGATGCTGCTGCTCGTGGGCGACGTGCCCACCGGCGAACGAGGCGGGAGGCCTTCCAGGAGGTCGACTTCGAGCGCTTCTTCGGCCCGGTCGACAAGCGGTGCCCTGCTGCACCTCATGGTGGACCCGACGATGCGCACGCCCTTCGAGTCGATCCCCGAAGCGCAGTCCCGCACCGCCGGTTAGTCACACTGGGCAGTCGGCTTTAGCCGAGAACCCTCACGCTAGCGCGTGACCAGACCGTGTTTCGGAAACAGCCACGCACGCAGCCGTGGTGGGAATGTGGCGCTGGGATCATCCTTGGCGCAGCGTCTCCAGTCTCTCGCGGAGGCCGAGAATCTGCGTCTCGAACTCGGCAAGGATCTCCGCCCGAATCGGGATCTGCAGTCCCTCCAGCCGCTCGAGGAAGCCGATTCTGTCAACGCATTCCACGTAGGCCAGAGCCAGGTCCACCTCAGCAGCCGACGGATAGTACGTCGCAACAGGTATGTCCGAATGAAGCACCACTCGCGTCTCGCCGGGTCGCAGCGGTGTGTTCAGTTCGGTGGACTCCTCCTCTCTGCCACCTTGATCGACATACTTGGTTTCCCCCGGCTCGATTCCATATCGGCGAAGAAGATCTCTCCAGCCTTCTCCCGCTATCGGAAGATTGGTCTCGTAACCAAGTTCGCCCACGCAGACGCTGCGCTCCGCCAGAAGCTTGTCGATCTCGGGTCTGGCTCTGTGGCCAAATGCGCTCTGGAGCGTGTACCGAAGCTGGACTGCGGCCTGGGCAATGGCCTCCAGCTCGCCTTCCATGCCCTCGATGTTCACTTCGGCTGAATCCCGCGCATCCTGCACGCACGCATCACGTGCACTGAAGAAGGCCGGGTCGTTGCTTCGGATTGTGCCTGCTTCTGGGCTTTCTCGGTCAGGAATGTATCTACTCCCGACCAGACCGAATTCTCTGGCTTGCGACTGAGTGTACGGTCCGAGACGGCCAGGATGGATCAAGAGCAAGTCATCAGCTCGCGACGCGGCGATCGAAGCAGTATCGGCATTCAGCTGGGCCTCCTGTGGGAATCCAACCGCGTGCATGCAGTCCGCAACAGCCTTGCTGTCCACAATGGTCAGTTGACGAAGGACGGCCTCGATCTCGTTGAAGACGTCACCAACACCTACTGTGCCAGCGCCCTCAGACGATTCGTCGGCTCCTGAACTCGCCGCGGCTCCTTCTGCAGATGGATCGCCGATCGCATCAGCGCCCTCTGGATCAGTCGCATTCGCTGCTACGGCGTCGTCTGGGTCCGCTTCGACTGCTCCGTCGTCCACGGCGGTGCATGCCGCGATCGCCAAACAGCCAAGCGCCAGGGCAACGCTGCCGAGCCCGCTGCTCATGAGCTGCAATTCACCCGCTGATGGCGATCGTTCCTGTTTCTGACATCGGACGGGAGGAGGTAAGTCCAGCCGTCGTTCGGCACCACGTAGAAGCTGCCGGGATGCTGGCCATTGTCGTCGATGACCTTGACTGCACAACTGCTGTCGCGGTTGCTGACGGTGTTGATGTCGTTCCGGACCCAGCCGACCCGCCGGTTGGCGGTCGCGTCCCACCACCGGTAGTTGTCGTGATGCGCGCTCCACCAGAAGTGCTTGCGGTAGCGATCGGTGGAGGTCCAATCGTGGAAGCAGATCTCCATGTAGCTGCAGACCTCCAGCCCGTTGCCGACGTCGTGGTGGTCGGCGGTCGTCGGAAGAGCGACTGCGAGCGCCGCGACCAGGGCGGTGGCCAGCGTCGTGAGGATCGCCGTGCGGCGCACGGAGCGGGGTGGTCTGCTCTGTGACGAGCTGGAGGCAGGCGGGCCGGCCGGGACGCTCGCGGACACTGTCCTCGGGTCGTCGGCGGGGCGACCAGCCTGCGGGTGAGGGGCACCGTTCGGTGCTGTCGGGGTGGGGTTCATCGTGGATGTTCTCCTGTGTGTTCGAGCCGCAGCGATGGCCGCTGCGAGTGGTCTCTGACCTATATCTGTCCGGCAAGACCCAAAACGTCGTATGCGAATCGCGATTTTCTTCGCTGGCCCCGTCTCGGGCCAGGACGCGGCGGACCTCGATCGACCCGCCATGGCCAGGCCATGCCTGCTGGGCAGCGGGCATGGGACTCACCGCGAACCCTTGGCTGAGGCGGTGCCGGTCTAGGGTTCTCGTGCAAGCCCGGACGGCAAGCGAGAACAGCAGGCACGACACGAAGGGGACGGCAGCGGAGATGCAGCGCACAGGCGGCCAGGTGGTGGCCGACGCCCTCGGCACCCACGGAGTGCGCACGGTGTTCGGCGTGCCCGGCGAGAGCTACCTGGCGCTGCTCGACGCCCTCGTCGACACCGACATCCGCTACCTGTCGGCCCGCCACGAGGGCGGCGCGGCGTTCATGGCCGAGGCGTGGGGCAAGCTCACCGGCGAGCCCGGCGTGTGCATGGTCACCCGCGGGCCGGGAGCGGCGAACGCCTCGATCGGTGTGCACACCGCCCGCTACGCCTCCACGCCGATGCTGCTTCTGGTGGGCGACGTGCCCACCGGCGAACAGGGCCGTGAGGCCTTCCAGGAGGTCGACTTCGAGCGCTTCTTCGGCCCGGTCGCCAAGCGGGTGTACCGCCCCGCGGCGGTCGACGAGCTGTCCGAGGCGATGCGCCGGGGGTTTCGCGAGGCCGTGTCGGGCCGGCCCGGCCCGGTGGTGATCGCCCTGGCCGAGGACTTGCTCGCAGCCCGGACCGTCCGGGCTGAAGTCGGGCCTCTGCCGGTGGTGCGTGAGCGGCCATCCGAGGCCGAGATCGACGCGGTCGTGGCCGAGATCGAACGCGCCGAGCGGCCCGTGGTGATCGCAGGCGGCGGCTGTTTCACGGCCCAGGCCCGCAGCCTGCTGACCGAGTTCGCCACCGCCGGCCGCATCGCCGTGGTGGTCGCCTTCCGCCGCCACGACCTCATCGACAACCACTCCGAGGCCTACTGCGGCGAGGCCGGCGCTGCCATGCCCGACGCGGTGCGCCAGACCATCCGGGAAGCCGACCTGATCGTCGGGCTGGGCATCCGCTTCGCCCAGATGACCACCGCGGACTGGACGCTGATCGACTTCGACGAGCCCAGCCAGCGCATCGTCCACATTCATCCCGACCCTGCCGGGCTCCAGCGCACCTGCCCAGCCGATCTCACCGTGACCGCGGATCCGAGCGAGGCCGTTGCGCTGCTGGCCCGGCGCAGAGTCGGCGGCTCGCGGCGCCGGGCCCGATGGACCGCGGAGCGGCGCCGGGCGTTCGAGGAGTCCCAGATTCCGCCGCCCCAACCCGAGCTCGACATGGCGGCCGTGATGCGCACCCTGGCCCGAGAGCTGCCCGACGACGTGATCGTCTGCAACGGCGCCGGGAACTTCTCAGCGTGGCCCAACAAGTTCTTCCGCTACGGCCCCGAGGCGCGCCTGCTGGCGCCCCAGAACGGCGCCATGGGCTACGGGCTGCCGGCCGCGATCGCAGCCAAGGCCGCACACCCGGAGCGCACGGTGATCTGCGTGACCGGCGACGGCGACCTGCAGATGACGATCGCCGAGCTCGGCACGGCCCGCCAGCACGGCTGCGAGCCGCTGGTGCTGGTGCTCGACAACGCCATGTACGGCACGATCAGGATGCACCAGGAGCACGCCTATCCTCGCCGGGAGTCGGGCACGGCCATCGTCAACCCCGACTTCGCAGCGCTCGCGGCTGCCTACGGCATGCACGGCGAACGGGTCGAGCACAGCGCCGAGTTCTCCCAAGCCCTGCAGCGTGCGCTGGCCTCGCCCAGCGGCGCCCTGCTGCACCTCATGGTGGATCCGACGATGCTCACGCCCTTCGAGTCGATCTCAGAGGCCCAGACCCAGACCCGCCCCGCCGGCTAGTCATCCTCGGACGGCAGTCAGGCCATGCCTGCTGGGCCGCGGGTGCTGCGGTGCTCAGGCGTTGTCGCCCAGGTAGCTGGTGCGCAGGTCGGGATTGGCGAGCAGCGCCTCGGCGGTGTCGTCGAGGATCACCCGGCCGGTCTGCAGCACCCAGCCCCGATCGGCGATCGACAGCGCCATGTTGGCGTTCTGCTCGACCATGAAGACGGCCACCCCGTCGGCGTGGATGCGGCGGATCAGCTCGAAGTTGGCCTGCACCAGTGCCGGGGCCAGGCCCATCGACGGCTCGTCCATCAACAGCACGCTGGGGTTCGACATCAGCGCCCGGCCGATGGCCACCATCTGCTGCTCGCCGCCCGAGAGCGTGCCCGCCTTCTGGCCGAGCCGCTCATGCAGCCGCGGGAACAGCTCGTAGACCCGCTGCAGATCCCTGCGCACCGCCGCGGCGTCACGGCGCAGATAGGCCCCGAGCTCCAGGTTCTCCCTCACCGACAGGCGCTTGAACAGCCGCCGGTTCTCGGGGACCATGGTCACGCCGCGCTCCACCAGGTACGAGGTGGGCTTGCGGTTGACCACCTCGCCGTGCAGCAGCACCTCGCCGCTGGTCGGGGTGACCATGCCCAGCAGCGTCTTGAGGGTGGTCGACTTGCCCGAGGCGTTACCGCCCAAGAGGCACACCAGCTCGCCGGGATAGATCGCCAGGTCGACGTCCTTGAGGATGTGGACGGCGCCGTAGTGGGTGTTGACGCCGCGCATCTCCAGCACCGGCGCCTCCGCACGCCGCTCACCGCCGCCCGCAGCCCCGTCGCCGGCCTCGCTCACGAGGCCTCCGCCACGGGCCGGCCCAGGTAGGCCTCGATCACGTCGGGGTCGGCGGACACCTCGGCGTAGCTGCCGGCCGCGATGGCCTCGCCGTGGTCGAGCACCACCACCCGGTCCGACACCTCGCGCACCACGCTCATGTCGTGCTCGATCATCACGATGGTGATGCCCCAGGCGCTGCGAAGCTCGCCGATCAGGCCGGTCAGCTCGGCTGACTCCTTGGGGTTCATGCCCGCCACCGGCTCATCGAGCAGGATGACCTTGGGCCGCGTGGCCATGGCGCGGGCGATCTCCAGGCGCCGGCGGTTGGCGTACGACAGCGTGGAGGCGGGCTGGTCGAGCCGGTAGCCGATCAGGCGGGTACCGAAGAAGCCCAGCACCTCCTCTGCGAACCGGCGGATCTCCGCCTCCTCCTGCTTGAAGCGCCGGGTCTGCAGCAACGCCCCCCAGAGCCCCTGGCCGGTGCGGCAGTGCTGGGCGACCATCACGTTCTCGAGGATCGTCATGTTGGCGAAGAGGCGCACGTTCTGGAAGGTGCGGGCGATGCCGCGGGCGGTGACCTGGTTGGGGTCGAGCCCGATCAGCGACTGGCCCTCGAAGTCGATGTCGCCGCTGGTGGGCGTGACCATGCCCGAGATCATGTTGAAGAAGGTGGTCTTGCCGGCGCCGTTGGGCCCGATCACGGACACGATCTCGCCCTCGTCGAGAGCGAAGTCGAGGTTCTGCAGCGCTGCCAGGCCGCCGAAGGTCACGCTGAGGCCGCTGATCGTCAAGAGCCGCCTGCGATTCATGCCGGCCCGTCCTCGGCAGAGTCGGCGCCGGCAGCGTCGCCGGGATCGCCGCTGTGACCGGGATCGGCGGTGTGGCCGGGATCGGCGCTGTCGTCGCTGTCGATGTGTCCCTTCAGCCAGGCGTCCTGCAGGAACTCCTCCTGGTGCAGCTCGCGGGTGCGGCGCACGCTGGGGATCAGGCCCTCGGGGCGCATCAGCATCATCCACACCAGCAGCGCCCCGTAGATCAGCAGCTTGAAGTCGGAGAACTCCTGCAGCAGGCCCGGCTGCTTGGGCCCGCCGAGCACGCCGATCAGCACCACCGCCCCGGCGACCACGCCCGCGATGTTGCCCATGCCGCCCACGATCACCACCACCAGGATCACGATCGACACCAGGATGATGAAGCTCGACGGGAACACCGAGCCGACCTTGGCCGAGAAGATCGCCCCCGAGAACGACGCCAGCACGGCGCCCACCACGAACGCCATCAGCTTGATGTTGACGGTGTTGATGCCCATGGCCTCGGCCACGGACTCGTCCTCGCGCACGGCCATCCAGGCGCGCCCGATGCGGGACCGCTCCAGGCGCCACGACACGTAGATCGCCAGGGCGCAGAAGACCGCCACCAGGTAGAACACGGCTTGGGGGTCGGTGCCTTTCACGGTGACGATCCCGAACACGCTGACGCCGGGGATGTTGGTCACGCCCTGAGCGCCGCCGGTGTAGCCGCTGAGCCAGTCCGACAGGAACAGCAGGCGGATGATCTCGCCGAAGCCGAGGGTGACGATGGCCAGGTAGTCGCCGCGCATGCGGATCACCGGCGCACCGATGAACAGGCCGGTGAGCGCGGCCAGCACGATCACCGCCAGCAGGGCCAGGAGCCAGGGCGTGTGGGGCAGCCAGTCGGGCCACGAGTCGCCTCGGTTGGGCGACGTGAGGATCGCCGCGGTGTAGCCGCCGACGGCGAAGAACGCCACGTAGCCCAAGTCGAGGATGCCGGCCAGGCCGACCACGATGTTGAGCCCCAGCGCCAGCAGCACGAACAGCCCGACGTTGGCGAGCAGCTCGTTGGCGATGCCGCCGAGCAGCTGCGGCAGCACCGCCACGGCGGCCACTACCAGGGCCAGGGCCACGGCATTGCCGCGGCTGCGGCGGGTGCCCTCAAGGGCGCTGAAGCGGGTCTTGGCACCGCGGACCGCGCCACGCCCCCACCATGCATAAGCGGCTGCGGCTGCGGCCAGGCCCAGCGCGCCTGTGATCTCCAGGCCGCCTCGGGGCGCGTAGATCAGGTCGGCGAGCCACTGCAGGCCGATGTCTTCGGAGATGTCGATCAGCAGGGTCTCGGTGACGGCGACGCTCAGCACCGCGATCGCAGCCGTGACGCACAGCCGGCGCAGCCTCGCCGACAGCAGGTGCACGGCCCCGCCGACAGCGCCGAGCAGCCCGCCGACCAGCGGCCACAGCAGCGCACCGCCGAGGGTGCTGCCGGCCGGCGAAAGCACCTCCAGGGTCTGCGGGCTCCAGTTGACCAGCGGGTCGCGCAGGTCGAAGTTGGCGATCAGCACGGTCAGAAGCGCCAGGCCCGCCCCGCCGAGCAAGCCGACCAGGGCGCCGGCGACGACTTCGCGCAGGCCCTTGGCGTGCGCGGCCACTCCTTCGAGCACCGCCCGGCGCCCGACCACGAAGCCCATCACCACAGGCATCCACAACAGCGACAGGTCGCCCAGCGAGAACGTCTCGGAGATCAGGTCGAAGTCGTCCATCGCCACGGGCATGTTGGACAGCGCCACGAAGACCAGCGTCAGCGCGGTGACGGCGCCGAGGCGAAGCGCCCGTCGCCAGTCGAGATCCAGGGCGGCCCTTGGCGGCGCAGGCGCGTCGGCGGCGGGGACGGTCGCGGTCATGCCCGGTCCTCGGCGGAGAGGCGCTCGCCGAACAGGCCCGTGGGCTTGAGCAGCAGCACCAGGATCAGCACCGAGAAGGCCACGGCGTCACGAAGCTGCGACACCCCGTCTACCCCCAGCGGCTCCAGTATCAGCAGCGGCGCCAGCGACTCGGCGCCGCCCAGCGCCAGGCCCCCGGCCATCGAGCCGCCCAGGTTGCCGATGCCGCCGACCACCGCAGCCGAGAAGGCCTTGATGCCCGGCAGGAACCCGGTGGTGTGGACCACCGAGCGGAAGAGCACGCCCCAGAGGATCCCGGCCACGCCTGCCAGGGCGCCGCCCACGGCGAAGGTGGTGACGATGATGCGGTTGACGTTGATGCCCATCAGCGCCGCGATCTCCTTGTCCTCGGCCACCGCCCGCATCGCCCTGCCGGTCTTGGTGCGCTCCACGAGGTGCCAGAGCACCAGCATCGCCGCCGCGGCCACCACGATCACCAGCAGGCGGGTGCCCTCGATCTGCAGGCCGGCGATGCTGCGCTTCTGGGTGAGCCAGTCGGGCATGTCCGGGTACGACTTGGCGCCGGGGCCCAGCAGCACGACCGACACGTTCTGCAGGAAGAACGAGATGCCGATGGAGGTGATCAGCGGGATCAGGCGCGGCGAGTTGCGCAGCGGCCGGTAGGCGACCCGCTCCATGACCACCGCGGTGAGCGTGGAGGCCAGGATGGCCACGACCACGATGAACGCCAGCGACAGCACGAAGTTGTTCTCCCAGGCGCCGGAGTCGTGCAGCTTGTTGCTGGTGATCATGCCGGTCATGGCGCCCACCATGAACACCTCGCCGTGGGCGAAGTTGATGAAGCCCAGGACGCCGTAGACCATCGAGTAGCCCAGGGCGATCAGGCCGTACATGGCGCCCTGCGACAGGCCCGAGACGATCAGGCCTTCTAGCTGGTCGGCGCTGAGCCCGGTGGCGTCGTCGTTGATCTGGCGGGCCAGCGGGTTCTGCGGGTCGATCTGCTGCCAGACGAAGGCGGCCAGGCCGAGCGCCACGGCGCTGACCATGACGACCTTGAGGACCATGAGAAACCGGTCGACGCCCGTGCGAGGGGCCGCCCTGTGTCTCACGGCACTAGTCAAGATGTCCCCCGAACCGCGCCTGGCGCACCGAGCTCACGTCGTCCGCACCCTAGCGCGAGGCGCTGCGGCGGGCCGTGAGGTGCCGGGCGGCGGGCTTGGCGTGTCAGGGCCGAGGCGGCGGGCCGGGCGGCGGGCTTGGCGCTGTCAGGGCCGAGGCGGCGGGCCGAGCGGCGGGCCGGGCCGGGAGGCGGCCGGCGGTCAGGGCGCGTACTCGAAGACCACGTTCTCGCGGCCGGCGGCCACGTCGTCGGAATCGGTGTGGTGGATGATGGTCACCTTCTGCGACCCGCAGTCGCCGAACTCGTCGCAGCCCAGGGTGCCGATGATGCCCGAGTAGCCGCTGAGTCCGTTGAGGAACGCCCGCACCGCGGCCTTTTCGATCACGAGCTGACCGGCGTCGTTGACCGCAGAGGAAGCCTCGATCGCCTCCAGCAGCAGCGTGGTGGCGTCATAGGCGTGGCCCCAGTACGGCGACGACGGCGCCTCGCCGTGGGCCGCTTGGTACTCGTCGAGCACCTGGGTCGCGGACTTGCCGGTGGACTGGTTGGCGTTGTCGCCGAAGCGCACGTCCGGCCCGGAGAAGTACATGCCCTCGGACTGGCTCAGACCCAGGAAGGCGTCGTTGAGCAGGCCGCCGCCGGAGAGCATCACCACGTCCTCGAGGCCCGAGACCCTGGGCGCCTGCTCGGCCACGTGGTCGCCGGCGGGCTGGAAGATCGGCAGGAACAGCGCGTCGGGCGCGGCGGCTGCCAGCTCGGTGAGCACCGGCACCATGTCGGTGTCCTCCTTGTTGATGCCCGAGAAGCCGGTGATCTCGCCGCCGAGGTCGCTGAAGGCATCCGCGAAGGCCTGGCCCAGGCCCTGGGTGTAGGGGTCGCCGTCGTGTATCACCGCGGCGCTGGTGTGGCCGAGCTCGTCTCGGAGGAACTGCGCCAGGGCTGCGCCGCCGATCAGGTCGTTGTGTGAGGTGCGGTAGTAGCCCGGGTAGTGGTCCTCGCCGGCGGTCCCCCGCAGGTCCGAGGTGAGCGACGGCGAGGTGTTCGACGGTGCGATCATCACGATGCCCGCGTCGCTGATCAGCGGGGCGGCCGCGGTGGCCGCGACCGAGCACGAGGTGCCGACCAGGCCCGCTATCTGCCTGTCGGCCACGATGGTCTGCGCCGCCGCCTGGCCGCCCTCGGCCGAACAGAGATCGTCGAGGCCCCGGCCCATCGACACCTCGAAGCCGCGGACTTCGCCGTAGTCGGCGACGGCTGCCTCGACGGAGCGCTGGATCGGGATGCCCAAAAATGCCGGCTCGCCGCTGATGGCGTTCAGCGAGCGGATCTGGATCTGGTCGCCTTCGTCGACGACGATGAACTCGTCGTCGGTCGCGGCTTTCTCGGCGTCGCTGCCGCAGGCCGCGGCGAGCAGCGCCAGCGATCCCAGCAAGGCAGCGAGAAGGGTGGTGGGTCTTGGCATGGCGGGCGACGCTACCGGACGAAACGACGCCCGCGATCACCCTCTGTGCATCCCCGGTGGCGGGCCTTGGCCCGCCGCGGATCAGGGCGCGTACTCGAAGACCACGTTGCTCGTGCTTGCCTCGGCGGCGTCGGGGCCGCTGTGGTGGATCACCGTGATCTTCTGCGAGCCGCAGTCGCCGAAGTCGTCGCAGTTGATGGTTCCGATGATGCCGGCGTAGTCGCGCACGGCCGTGAGCCACGAACGCACCGCGGCCTTGTCGATCACGAGCTGCTCGGCGTCGTTGACCTCAGAGGCGGCATCGATGGCGGCGAGCAGCAGCGTGGTGGCGTCATAGGCGTGGCCCCAGAACGGCGCCGCCGGCCGCTCGCCGTGGGCTTCCTCGTAAGCGGTGAGCACGTCCTCGGCGTCCTTGCCGGTGGACTCGTTGGTGTTCTCGCCGAAGCGCACGTCCGGTCCCGAGAAGTACATGCCGGCAGACTGGCTCAGACCCAGGAAGCTGTCGTTGAGCAGGCCGTCCGCAGCGAGCAGCTGCGTGCTCTCCAGGCCCGCCACGGTGGGCGCCTGCTCGGCAACGTGGTCGCCTGCCGGCTGGAAGATCGGGAAGAACAGCGCCTCGGGGCTGCCCGCGGCGACCTCGGTGAGCACCGGCACCATGTCGGTGTCGTCCTTGTTGATGGCGGTCGTGCCGGTGACGGTGCCCCCGAGAGCCTCGAAGGCATTGGCGAACGCCTCGCCCAAGCCCTGGGTGTAGGGATCGCCGTCGTGGATCACCGCGGCGGTGCCGAGGCCGAGCTCGCCGAACACGAACTGGGCCATGGCGGCGCCCTGGTAGAGGTCGTTGTGGGCGGTGCGGTAGTAGCCGGGCCGATAGTTCTCGCCGGCGGTGCCCTGCAGGTCCGAGGTGAGCGCAGGCGAGGTGTTCGACGGCGAGATCATCACGATGCCCGCCTCGCTGATCAGCGGAGCGGCGGCGACGGCCGCACCCGAGCAGGACGTGCCGATCACGCCGACGATCTGGGTGTCGGCCACGATCGTCTGGGCTGCCGCCTGGCCGCCGTCGCCGGAGCAGAGGTCGTCCAGACCCTGGCCGATCGACACCGAGAAGCCCTTGATCTCGCCGAAGTCGGCGACGGCGGCCTCCACGGCGCGCTGGTTGGGAACGCCCAGGAACGCCACCTCGCCGCTGATGGCGTTCAGCGAGCGGATCTGGATCTCGGCGTCGGAGTCGACCACGATGAACTCGGCGTCGGTAACGGCTTTCTCGGCGTCGTCGCCGCAAGCCGCGGCAAGCAGCGTGAACGCTGCGAGGACGGCAATGGCCTTGGCCAACATGCCTGCACGTCTCATTTGCGATTTCCCTTCATGGAATGTCGCGGCGACTCTCGCCGCACCCCGGGTCGGCACCCGGGTTGGGCAGAGCATAGCCGCCTGAATCGAGCGGCGACAGGGGCAACTTCGCGGGCCAGCGCCGAGCGAGCAGGCGGCCGGCCGAGTACACCTAGCTGCGGGCCAGGATTTCCTCCAGCGGCCCGACCAGGCCGGTGTAGAACGGCCCGAAGTCGGCGTACAGCGCCGAGGCGGTGTCGTAGCGCATGGTGTAGACCGTGTCCTTGAGGTCGTCGAGGTCGGCGCCGAACAGGGTCACCCCCCACTCCCAGTCGTCGAGCCCTGTCGAGGCCGTGATGAGCTGCACGATGCGGCCCGCGAACTTGCGCCCCGATGCGCCGTGCTCGTGCATCAGCTCTCGGCGCTCCTCGAAGTCGAGGCGGTACCAGTTGTGCTCGGGGCCGCGTCGCTTGGTCATCGGGTAGAAGCACCAGGCGTGCTTGCCCTCGGGCGGCAGCTCGGGGTACAAGCGCATGGCCTTCATGTCGTCGGGCAGCCCCTCGGCGTACTCGGAGACCTCGGTGATCGACACGAAGCTGTCGACCAGCGCCAGGCCCGCGGCGCAGAGCCCGCTCTGCAGGTCGCGCAGCTTCCAGGCGTCGGCGGCCAGCGCCATGAAGCACAGATCGGCCTTGTGACCGAGCACGGCCACGGCCACCACCTGCACGTCTTCGCTGCGGGCTTGGGCGACCGCTGCGGCCACGGCTGCGTTCACGGCTTCGTCGTCGCTGCCGGGTCGGCGGGCGCAGAACAGGTGGACGACGGCCAGGCCTTCGCTGACGGCGACCGGATCGACCATGCCCTGAGTCTAGGGAGCGACGCCGGACAACCGGAGCGGCGTTGCGCTCCGCGGAGTCAGCGGCTGCGGGCGCTCAGGCTTGGCTGATCGGTCCCCAGATCTTGGCGTCGTCGTCCCATTGGAGCCACTCGCCCGTGTCGGGGTGCTGCTGGATGTAGGCACCGCGATCCGTGTCCCAGTGCGGCGATCCGACGCCTGGCTGCTCGTCGGCCTGCTCGGCGGCATGCTCGACAGCCTGGCCGGCGGCATGGTGGGCAGCATCGGCATCGCCGGCGGCCTGCTCGACCGCCTGGCGGGCGGGGTCGGCGTCGTCCGCGGCTGGTTCCACGGCCTGGCCGGCGGGATCGGCTGGTGCTGCGTGGGCAGCGGCTTGCTCATCGGCCTGATCGCCGGGAGCGGCGGGGATGCCGTGGTCGGCTGCGTGGCCGGTTGCGTCGGCTTGGGCGGGCGCAGGCTTGGCCCCGAGGTAGCTGTGGTGGATCACCAAGGTCCTGGCGGCGCGATCGCCGAGGCGCCGGCCCTGCTTGTCGACCAGCATCAACACAAGCCCGACGATGGGAAAGAACCAGGGGAAGGTGTCGATTATGAGCAACAGCCCGCGCAGGAGGTTGCGGCCGATCCCGGCGACCTCGTAGGTGTCGCGGTGTACTACCCGCAGACCGAGCATCAGCTTGCCGGGAGTCCAGCCGGTGGTGCCTGGCAGGAAGCCGAAGAGCACGATTACGACGACAAAGTTCAGCAGGGTCGTCGCATTGTCGGGCATATCCGAGATGCCTGCGACCAGGATCACGACCGCGAACCAGATCACGATGTCGATTATGTAGGCGCCGATGCGCCTGCCTTTCACGTCGGTTGGTCGAGCGCCGTCATGCATGACGGTCAGGCTAGTACACGGCCAGCCGCCCAGCAGGGACGGCGACAAGGCCCCCTGCCACAGGCAGCCCGCCGGCAGCAACGCAGCCTCAGCCGCGGCTGATCGGCGCCCAGGTCTTGGCGTCGTCGTCCCACTCGAACCACTCCTCGGGAACGCGAATCCGCTGGATGTAGGCGCCGCGAGCCGGGTCCCACAGCGGCGAGTCCACGCCGGGCTGCAGACTCGGCGGATCGAGAGCGCCAGGCTGCTCGACAGGCCGGCCGCCGAGGTCGCCCACGTCGCCCGCGGATAGTCCGGCGAAATCCCCGTCACCGGAGGACTGGCCACCGAAATCGGCGTCGCCGGCGGGCAGCGCAGCGGGATCGCCTGGGTTTCCGTAGACGGCTGCCTGGTCGGGCACAGGCTTGGCGCCGTAGTAGGCCTGGTCGATCACCAGCGTCTTGGCCAGGCGGTCGCCGAGGCGTCGGCTGTCGTCGTCGAACAGGAACAGGACGAGCCCGGCAAGCGGAGGCACATAGGGAAACAGATCGACCGCCAGGCACAGGCAGCGCACGATGTTGCGTCCCAGGCCAGGGTTCTCGTAGCTGTCACGGTCCACGATCCGCAGGCCGAGCATCCGCTTGCCGATGCTCCAGCCGGTGATGCCCGGCACGGCCCCCATGAGCACCACCGCGAAGCCGAGCCAGAGCAGCGTCAGCGAATCGGGGCTTCGCATGCTCGCCAGGAACGCGGCCACGAGCCAGCCGACGTTCACGCAGGCGGTGTCGATGGCGAAGGCGGCGACACGCCTGCCGCTTGTGTCCGCCGGTCTGCCGGCCTCTTCCATGGCGATCACGCTAACGCAAGCCCCTGTGGCAGGCCGGGGTCAGCTTCCCGAGGCGTACACCGTCAGCCGGCCGTCACGGGCGAAGCCCGCGAGCTGCATGCCCGCCCGCTCGGCGCTGGCCACGGCAAGCGCTGTCGGGGCGCTCACGGCCACCAGCGCCCGAAAGCCCGCCGCCCAGGCCTTGTGGACCAGCTCGAAGCTGGCCCGCCCGCTCACCACCACAGCCTGGCCGGTGGCCGGCAGCCTGTCGTCGAGCAGCAGGCGCCCGACGAGCTTGTCGACGGCGTTGTGGCGGCCCACGTCCTCGCGGATCAGGCTGACCTCGCCGTCGGGGCAAACCAGCCCGGCAGCATGCACGGCGCCCGTGCCGTCGAACAGATCCTGGCCGGCGCGCAGCCGCTCGGGCGCCTCCGCCAAGGCCTGCCAGCCCAGCAGCTCGCCTGCGACCGGCTCCAGCTTGGCGGCCAGCTCGTCGATCTCGTCGGTGCCGCACCAGCCGCAACTGGAGGTGGTGGCGGCGAGCCGGGGCCGGGGAGCGGGGGCTGCGCCGTTGGTGGAGACGCTCACGATGTTGAAGGCGCTGGCGGCTGCCGAGCCGTCGGCGCAGTAGCGCACCTCGCGCACCGGGTGGCCGTCGAGCAGACCCTCGCTGTGGCAGAACCCGGCTGCCAGCTCGAAGTCGTGGCCGGGCGTGCGCATGGTGGTGGCGACCCGCACGCCGTCGAGCTCGATAGCCATCGGCTCCTCGGCGGCCAGGCTCACCGGGGAGCGGCCCGAGTCGCCGTCCGCGGGCGACCAGACCCGCGCCAGGCGGCGCACGCTTCGGGCCTTGGGACTCACGCCTTCAGCGTATTCACGCAGCGGCGGCCAGCCTCCGGCCGGCGCTCAGCGGATGCCGCGCACCCAGCGAACGCAACGAGACCGCCGAGTGCCGAGCGAACACAGGCAACGCCGGCGGCGCTCAGACTCGGATGAGCTCGGCGCGGAGGTGATGGGTCAGGGGCTGGCCCATGGCGGCCATCCACATCTGGGTGGTGAGCGTGGCGCCTTCGACCTCGATGCGGCGGCGCACCTCGGTGATCGGCTTGGCCGTGCGGGTGCCCTCGACGCTCACGGTGCGCAGCTCCAGCAGCACCCCGGTCGGGGTCTCGGCGAGGCTGCCGTCGTGTATCTCCACCAGGCCGGTGGGCTGGGTGAGCACCATCTCCAGCCCCTGGTTGGGCTGCGGGCGCAGGTAGCCGACCTCGGCGTGCAGCGGGGCGTCGCTGAGCGGGTCTCGGGTGCGCTGGGTCATGGCCAGGAACGGCTTGCCCACGTGCGAGAAGTTCAGCTCCTCGACGTACTCGAAGTCCTCGATGGTCGGGTAGCGGCCGTTGCCCGAGCCTCGCCAGGTGCCCAGCAGCGGGGCGAGCGCCTCGCAGGCGCCGTGCAGCTCGGCCTCCCTGGCCCCGGCTGTGGTCATCGCAACATCGCTGATCGTCGCCATCCTTGATCGTCGCCGCGTCAAGCTAGCCGTCGCCTTGGCCCCGCCGTAATCTCGCCTCGCCCCCTGCGTGCGCCTCGCGGCGCCGTCACAGGGGGTGAGGCGAGCGGGTTGGGCGGTCTCAGGCTTTCCTGGGCGGTCGGCGACCGGCGTGTCGGCGAACTGCGGCTGTGTCGGCCGATCAGAAGTCCATGTCGGGCATGCCGCCGCCTGCGGCGCCCTCTTCGGGAGCGTCTGCGATCACAGCCTCTGTGGTGAGGAACAGGCCGGCGATCGAGCCTGCGTTCTGCAGCGCCGAGCGGGTGACCTTGGCGGCGTCGATGATGCCGGCGGACACGAGATCCTCGTAGTCGCCGGTCTCGGCGTTGAGGCCGTTGTCGCCTTCGAGGCCCCGCACCCGCTCCACCACGACGCCGCCCTGCAGGCCGGCGTTCACGGCGATCTGCGACAGCGGGCCTTCCAGGGCGCGGCTCACGATGCGCGCCCCGACCTGCTCGTCGGCGTCGCTGATCGAATCGACGGCTGCGTCGACCGCGGCCTGCGCCCGGATCAGGATGGTGCCGCCGCCGGCGACCACGCCCTCCTCGATGGCGGCCTTGGTGGTGGACACGGCGTCCTCGATGCGGTGCTTCTTCTCCTTGAGCTCCACCTCGGTGGCGGCGCCGACCTTGAGCACGGCGACCCCGCCGGACAGCTTGGCGAGCCGCTCCTGGAGCTTCTCGCGGTCGTAGTCGGAGTCGGTGTTGTCGATCTCGGCCTTGATCTGGGCGATCCGCCCGGCCACGTCGGCAGCCTCGCCGGCGCCCTCGATGATGGTGGTCTCGTCCTTGGTGACCACGATCTTGCGGGCCTCGCCGAGCATGTCGACGCCGACGCTCTCGAGCTTGAGGCCGACCTCCTCGCTGATGACCTGGCCGCCGGTGAGGATGGCCATGTCCTGCAGCATCGCCTTGCGGCGCTCGCCGAAGCCTGGCGCCTTGACCGACACCGAGGTGAAGGTGCCGCGGATCTTGTTGACGACGAGTGTGGCCAGGGCCTCGCCCTCCACGTCCTCGGCGATCACCAGCAGCGGGCGGCTCGACTGCATGACCTTCTCGAGCACCGGCACCAGCTCGCGCACGGCGCTGATCTTGGAGGAGACCAGCAGGATGTAGGGGTTGTCGAGCACGGCCTCCATGCGCTCGGCGTCGGTCACGCTGTAGGGCGAGATGTAGCCCTTGTCGAAGCGCATGCCCTCCACGAGG
The DNA here is from genome assembly GCA_965214285.1 of Acidimicrobiales bacterium. Taxonomy (GTDB): domain Bacteria; phylum Actinomycetota; class Acidimicrobiia; order Acidimicrobiales; family Aldehydirespiratoraceae. Next base: position 1,254,890 of record OZ243946.1, on the reverse strand, counting down.
TCCATCTCCAGGCCGAAGGTCTGGCCCTCCTCGACGGTGATCACGCCGTCCTTGCCGACCTTGTCGATGGCCTCGGCGATGATCTCGCCGATCTCCTCGTCGGCTGCGGAGATGGCGGCCACGTTGGCGATCTGGTCCTTGTTCTCCGACACGTCAGAGGCGTTGCCGAGGATCGACTCCACTGCCACGTCGACGGCTGTCTCGATGCCTCGCTTGAGCGACATCGGGTTTGCGCCGGCGGCCACGTTGCGCAGGCCCTCGCGGACCATCGACCAGGCCAGCACGGTTGCCGTGGTGGTGCCGTCGCCTGCCACGTCGTCGGTCTTCTTGGCGACCTCCTTGACCAGCTCGGCGCCGATGCGCTCGTAGGGGTCTTCGAGGTCGATCTCCTTGGCGATGGAGACGCCGTCGTTGGTGATGGTGGGGGCGCCCCACTTCTTGTCGAGGACGACGTTGCGTCCCTTGGGGCCCAGCGTCACGCGAACCGCGTCTGCTAGCTGGTTCATGCCCTTCTCGAGCGCCCGGCGGGCCTGCTCGTCGAATTGAATGGTCTTGGCCATCATTCCTCCGTTTGGTGTTGGGTCGGGAGCACGGTTGGCACTCTCGTGCCGCGAGTGCTAATTCAACCGGGCGCCTGGGCGTTTTGCAACCACAGAGACCCGATTCCGGGCCGCGGCTTGGCCGGCTCAGCCGGGTTGGCCGGCTCAGCCTCCGGCGACAGCGGGGACGATGCTGAGGGTCGCCCCGTTGGGGACCTCGGTGGCGAGGCCGTCGATGAAGCGGATGTCGTCGTCGTCGACGAAGACGTTGACGAAGCGGCGCAGCTCGCCGCTGTCGTCGAGGATGCGCTCGGCGAATCCGGGATGGGCCGACTCCAGGCTCTCGATGGCAGCCGCCACGGTGGCGCCTTGGACGTCGATCTCAGAACGGCCTGCGGTGAGTGCCCGCAGGGTGGTCGGCACGCGGACGATGACGCTCATTGCGATGGCTCCTTGGGTGGGTTGGTTCGGGCCCCGCTGTGCGGGCTGGTTCGTCGTGAAGCGGGTCTCGGCTCTGGCGGGACCGGCGGCTAATCCTGACCGACCTTATCGGGATAGCAGGCCGCCGCCGCACCAGAGCCGCCCGACCAGAGCCGTCCGCGCGCAGCCGGTCGCTGCAGCTACCGATGGCCTAGTCTCGCGACATGTCCGATTCAGCGCCGCGCAAGCTGTCGTTTCCTGCGACCCTCGTGCTCGCCGCCCTTGCCATCCTGATCGCCATCACGGTCGTGCAGTGGGTGCTCACGTCGCTGGTGGCGATCGTCAAGTTCGTGCTCGTGGTCGTGGTGGTGATCGGCGCCTTCGCCTGGGTCATCTCCGCCAAGGCAAACCGCTGACCGTCATCTCCGCCGGAGCAAGACCGCTGACCTGACCGGCACCTGATCCCAGGCAAGCCGCTGACCGTCACCTGCGCCGAAGCAAGTCGCTGACGCACTGCCCGAGCAGCTCGGCGGTGCGGGTGCGTGCGGGCCCGGCGCCGTAGCGAGCCGAGAGATCGACGACTTCGACGGCTGAACCGGCTGAGCCGGGCGGCTCGAAGCCCGCCTCTGCGCTGCCCACCACGGCGACCACCTGCACGCCCGCCTCTGCGGCCAGGGCGGCCACCCCGCCGACGACCTTGCCCTCGAATGAGGTGGCGTCCAGCGCTCCCTCGCCGGTGACCACGAGGTCGGCCCCGCTGATCAGGCCGTAGAGGTCCACGTGCTCGGCCACCAGCTCGAAGCCGTCGCAGAGGCGTGCGCCCACGGCGACAAGCCCTCCCGCGAGCCCTCCCGCCGCGCCGGAGCGCTCAAGGTCGCTCACCGCCACGCCGTGCTCGCGCTCGTAGAGCGCAGCGAGGCGTTCGAGGCGGCGGGTGAGCAGCTCGACCTGCTTGGCCGAGGCGCCCTTCTGCGGCCCGAAGACCGCGGCGGCGTCGGCGAATCGCGTGGTCACGTCGCAGGCCGCCTCGATCTCGATGCCCCGATAGCGCCCCAGCGGCGCCATGGCCTGCAGCGCCCCGAGGCCGCCGTCGGTGGTCGCCGAGCCGCCGAGCCCGACGACGATGCGGCGAGCGCCGGACCGGGCGGCGGCTGCGATCAGCTCGCCGGTGCCTGCGCTGCTGGCGCCCAGCGGGTCGTTGCCCTCTGCCCCGCCGGCCAGGGCCAGCCCTGATGCCCGGGCCATCTCGATCACGGCCCGGTCGCCTTGCATCTGCCAGTCGGCTGCCACGGGGTCGCCCAGCGGCCCGGTCACCGTGGTGGTGCGGTTGGGGCCTCCGAAGGCCTCCAGGGTGCCCTCTCCCCCGTCGGCTAGCGGCGCCGCAACGGCTTCGTGGCCGGCGGCTTCGGCGCCTGCGGCCATGGCCGCTGCTGCCTCCGCTGCGCTCAGCGTCCCCCGGAACTTGTCGGGGCAGACAAGCAGCCGCATCGCTCTTCGGCGGCTCTTCGGCGACCTCTGCGGAGTCGCCCCGCCTGGCCTCGTGCGGGACTCCGACAGCCGATCCGGCCGCGCCGCCGCTCAGCCGAGGGCTCGGTCCGCTCCCAGCACCACAAAGATGTGGAAGCCGTCTGCTGCGGCTCGGTAGTTTGCCGCCAGCAAGTCCAGCGGGTCCTGCGGGGCCACGGGCGCCGGGCGCAGCAGAGCGCTGGTGCCGCCCAGCTCGGCGGCCACCCCGGCCGCTTCGTTCTCGTAGCCCGCGACGTAGAACACCGTCGACAGGGCCGTCGGGCTGGTCGCGGCGTCAGCGGCCGCGGTCACATAGCCGGCCGTGGTGAGGATCCCGGCTCGCGTGCCTGCCAGGCCGCGCTCGCCTACGCCGTTGGCCACCACCACCTTCACCTCGGCCAGCGGCCGGGTGGACGTCGGGGCGGGAACAGTGACCTCGGGAGTGGTGTCGGTCACGCCCTCGGAGTCCACCGCCGTGTCGTCAGGGGTGGTGTCTGTGGTCTCGGGGTCGCCGGTCGCGGCGTCGTCGCCGGTCGCAGCGGCGTCGCCGGCGGCGTCGCCGGAGGCGTCTGGGTCGATCACCAGCGTCTCGTCGCCGCCGACGCCGCCGCGCCACAGCAGCACGACGCCGATCGCCACCGCCAGCACGATCAGCACTACGCCCTTGGTGGCCGGGTCGCCCGACGACCGGGCGTAGGATCCGTCTGGCGGTGGGTAGCGTCCGGGCGAGGTCATCTGCGGTCTCCTGGCTGCTGGGCTGTGGGCCGGCGAGCTGCTGCCGGCCTCAAGGCGACTGCGCATGGCTGCGGTCGCTGCGGCCAGGATAGCCCAGCGGCAACTCCGGCGGTGAACCTTGCGGCTCTGGCCGGCATCCGGGCGCTAGCCTTGGCTGTGCAGCGTCGTGCGCGCCTCGCAGGGCGCTCGTGCGCAACCCGCCCGTGTAGCTCAGTCGGTAGAGCAGCTGTCTTGTAAACAGCAGGTCGTCGGTTCGATCCCGGCCGCGGGCTCGAGGCGCGCCGGCATGGCCGGATCGCCCCTGACGGCGCTCCCTGTGTCGGTCCCGATGGGTCCGATGATCCCAGCGGCAGTTCCATCAGCGGTTCAGTTGGTCAGCCCGAGGCGAGCAGGGCCTTGGCGGTGTCGACGGCGGTGGCGATCATCTCCCGGTAGCCGAGGATCTCGCCTTCCCGCTCGGCCATGACCTCCTCCACGGCACCGACGAGCTCGCTCTCGGTCACGTCGAACAGGCCGGTCTCCTCGGCACAGCGCCCGTCGGCGGTGGCGATCTCGGCTTCCAGCGCCATGGCTTCCTGCAGCGTCAGCTTGTCGTACGGCGGACGCCGCTCGTAGGCCCGCCCGACCGTGTTGAACGCCTTTTGCGGATCTGCGAACTCGTAGCCCCGCTGCTGCATGCACGCCTGCCAGGCATCGACCGCGGCAACGAAGGCAGCGGAGGCCTTGACCCGTGCCTTGACGGTGCCGCGAATCGAGCTGCCGACGACGGATTCGAGCTGCAGGAGCCGGCTGGGATCGCCGTAGATCGCAGCCTCGGTGGCGCCGATGCAGCCGTCGGTGTTCAGCCGCATCTCCACGTGGGAGCTCCGCGCCTGGGCATCGGGGGCCGGCGTCGCCTCCGCATCGGTCGTCTCGCTCACGGCGCCCGTCAGCGCAGCGTCGCGTGCGGCCCGTTCTTCGGGGCTCAGCTCCCGGAGGTACTCGGCATCGGGGTGCGCGGCCGAGGGCGTACCTGCGGGGGCGTCTTCGTTGCCGAAGGCCGACGGCCCGCCGTAGCCCCACTGCTGGGCCTGTTCGAGGCTCTGCAGCCAGAACATGTCGAGCCCGTCGAGCGGCCCCGACAGCGGAGCCGACTCCAACGAGATCGGCGTGTACTGAAAGCCCCGGCGCTGCATGCAGCGGCTGATCAGCTCTTCTCGAGCCTCCGCCAACAAGGCGAGGTCGTCGACGGGCACGATCAGGTCGCGGTCCACGGCGCTCGACCCGGCCAAGGACCGCAGCGCCGGGTTGGGCGTGTCCAGCGAGCCTGCGCCTGTGGCCGGCGCCGGCGCTGCGGCTGCAGCCACGGCTTCGAGCCGGCTGTCCGCGCCGTCGTCGTTCTCGGCACTGTCGGCTGCCTGGCCGCTGTTCACCGTGCAGCCCGAGACCGCGGCAGCGGCCGCCAGCATCAGCCCGGCCAGGCGTTGTCGGATTGTCGTCATTGCTCGGTACGTGTCCGGCACGACCCGGATAATCCGAGGGAGCCTGCGATCTTCTTCGCCGGGTCTCCTTCGCCGGGTCTCCTTGGCCGGGTCGCCGCTCCGGCTGTTCAGACGCCTCAGGCTCCGGCACAGGCCAGGATCTCGCGGTCCGCGCAAATGGCGGGCAGCGCCGCGGCGAGTGTGCGATGCTTGCCTCCCGTCCCCCGAGCAGGGCCTGCAGAGGCCAGGAGAACATCCCCCATGAAGAATCCCCCACCCCCCGCACGCAGGGCGCGACAGCCCTTCCCCGGGCCACAGGATGCGGAGATCGAGCGCATCTTCCGGCAGCACCACCCAGATGTGGAGACGTTCTGCCGGCTGAGATGCGCCACCGATGCCGACGCCGCCGACGCCGCGGCCGAGGTCTTCGCCGTCGCCTGGCGGCGCCGCAAACTGCTCCTCAGGGTCGACCGGCCTCTGGCCTGGCTCTATGGGGTCAGCAGGAAGGTCATCTCGAACCAGCGGCGCTCCAACGCCCGGCAAGTCCGCCTGCGCGAGCGCCTGGCCCAGCAACCGTCCGCGCCGCAGGAGCCCGATGGCTGCGATCCCCGCCTGGACGACTTGGAAGCGACGCTGTTGCAGCTCAGCGAGCTCGACAGGGAGCTGATCCGGCTGTCGACGTTTGAGGAGCTGAGCTCCGCCGAGATCGCACCCGTGCTGTCGATCCCGCCCGAGCGGGTCAACAGCCGCCTCTACGAAGCGAGACGGCGACTGCGCCAACACCTCGAACGCCAGCAGACCGCCTCAGCCAGGAAGCGGTCAGCCTGAGGCGAGGAGGGCCTTGGCGTTCTCGACCGCGGTGGTGATCATCTCCCGGTAGCCCAGGATCTCGCCCTCACGCTCGGCCATGACCTCCTGCACCGCCCGGGCAAGCTCGGCCTCGACCGCGTCGAACAACCCGCCCTCCTCGGCACAGCGCCCATCGGCCGTCGCGATCTCGGTCTCGACGGCCATGGCTTCCTCAAGGGTCAGCTCCTCGTATGGCGGAATCTGAAAGTAGGCATCTCCGACAGCAGCGCGAGCATCCCAGGGGTCGTCGAAGTCGTAGCCCTGCTGCTGCATGCACGCCTGCCAGGCATCAACGCCCTCCACGAACGCCGAGGCAGCCTTCACGCGTGCCTTTGCGTCGCTGCGAATGCCACGAATTGCGAAGCTGAGTCGGTTCAGTCGGCTGAGGTCGCCGTAGATCGCAGCCTCGGTGTTGCCTGCGCAGCCGTCGGTGTAGGTCGGTGTCTCCACGTACTCTCCCCGCATATGGGCTTCCTCGATCAGCCGGGCCTCGGCTTCAGTCAGCTCGGATCCTGCATCACGCGTGCCCTTCAGTGCTTCGTCCCACGCATCCAGTTCTTGCTGGCTCAGTCGCGCGAAGTACTCGGCGTTCGGGTCCGTGAACGACTGCGTACCTCCTGGAGCATCCTCGTTCCTGAATGCCGACTGACCGCCGTAGCCCCACTGCTCTGCCTGTTCAAGGCTCTGCAGCCAGAACAAATTGATCTCGTCCAACGGCCCCGACACCGGGAACCGTTCGAAATCGGCCGGAATGTAGAGAAGACCCTGCCGTTCCATGCAGCGGCTGATCAGTTCTTGATGTGCTTCCTCCAAGAATGCGAGATCGTCAACGGCCACGATCAGGTTGCGGTCCACCGCGTTCGACCCCGCCCAGAACTGCACGGCCGGATTCTGCGGCTCCGTCGCAACCGGCGTTTCCGGTAAACCAGTGGCGTCCGCGGCCGGCTCCGGAGCAGTGGCCGCAGCTGAGCCAGCCTCGGGCTGGCTATCGGCGCTGTCGCCAGCCTGTCCGCTTCTGCCGGAACCAGGGCCGGCCTGGCCGCTGTCGCCCGCGCAGCCAGCGAACGCCAGGGCCGCGCAGACTGCGATCGCTATCGGGGCGATGACCTTCTTCATCGTCTTCTCCTGCCTGTTCGTGCCCCCAGCGGATCTCGCTGAGGGGCTCGTACCCTCTATGTGTCCGGCACGACCCAGAATCTCCGAAGCCAATCGCGATCTACTCGGCCCGATCCTCCACTGGCCTCTGAGCGATCCGTGCGGGATCAGCCAGCCCGTCAGCTGTCAGCTGGAGGCGAGGAGGGCCTTGGCGTTCTCGACCGCGGTGGCGATCATCTCCCGGTAGCCCAGGATCTCGCCTTCCCGTTCGGCCATGACCTCCTGCACCACCCGAGCAAGCTCGCTCTCGGCAACGTCGAACAGCCCCGTCTCCTCGGCGCAGCGCCCATCGGCCGTCGCGATCTCAATCTCGATGGCCATGACTTCCTCAAGGGTCAGCTCCCCGTATGGCGGAATCTGGTAGTAGGCATCTCCGACAGCCCCGTTAGCGCCCAAGGGGTCGTCGAAGTCGTAGCCATGCTGTTGCATGCACACCTGCCAGGCATCGATAGCTGCGACGAAATCAGGGGAGGCCTTGACCCGAGCCTTCACATCGACATCAATTCCGCCGATTACACGCCTGATCTGCCAGAACCGAACCAGGTCGCCATAGATCGCCTTCTCGGTAGTGACACTGCAACCGTCGCCGTCTGCCCAGATTTCCAGGTACTTCGTGTTGAGTTCGGCGTCGCCCGCCTCAAGCAGACGGCTCTCGGCTTCGGTCAGCTCGGATCCCGCAGAAGTCGTGCCCATCAGCGCAGCATCCCATGCATCCAATTCTTGCTGGCTCAGCTGCTGGAGATACTCGACGTTGGGGTCCGTGAACGACGGCGTCACTCCTGGAGCGTCTTCGTTTGCGAAGGCCGAGGGACCGCCGTAGCCCCACTGCTCTGCCTGTTCCAGGCTTTGCAGCCAGAACAAATTGATGGAGTCCAACGGCCCCGTTACCGGGAACCGTTCGAAGTCGGCCGGAGTATACTGGAAACCTTGCCGCTCCATGCAGCGGCTGATGAGCTCCTCTTGAGCCTCCGTCAGGAAAGCGAGATCGTCAACGCGCACGATCAGGTTGCGGTCCACCGCTTTCGACCCCGCCCAGAACTGCACCGCAGGATTCGGCGTGCCCGCCGTACCCAGAGCCTCCGACGAGCCGGCAGCGTCTGAGCCTGGCTCCGAAGCGACGGCCGCGGCAGAACCGGCATCGGGCTGGCTGCCGTCCCCACCGCCGGACTGCCCGCTGCTGCCGGAACCAGGGCCGGCCTGGCCGCTGTCGCCCGCGCAGCCAGCGAACGCCAGGGCCGCGCAGACTGCGATCGCTATCGGGGTGATGGTCTTTCTCATCGGCTTCTCCTGCCTGTTCGTGCCCTCAGCGGACTTCGCCGAGGGCTTGTACCCCGGTATGTGTCCGGCACGACCCGAAATCTCGGAAGGCAATCGCGATCGTCTCGCCGGGCCGCCATCCGGCCTCTGAGAGGACCCGTGCGGGATCAGCCAGCCCGTCAGCCGTCAGCTGGATGCGAGGAGGGCTTTGGCGTTGTCGACCGCCGTGGCGATCATCTCCCGGTAGCCGAGAATCTCGCCCTCACGCTCAGCCGTGACGTCTCGCACCGCCTGAGCAAGCTCGCTCTCGGCAACGTCGAACAGGCCCGTCTCCTCAGCACAACGGCCATCGGCCGTCGCGATCTGGGTCTCAAGGGCCGTGACTTCCTCGGGTGTAAGCGTGTCGTATGGCGGAATTCCGTAGTAGGCATCTCCGACAGCATCGAGAGCACCCCAGGGATCATCAAACTCGTAGCCTTGCTGTTGCATGCACTCCTGCCAGTCATCAACAGCCTCGACGAACACGGATGCAGCCTCCACGCGTGCCTTGACGTCGTTGCGAATCGAGCTGCGGACGATAAAATTGAGTCGCATGAACTGGCTGAGGTCGCCATAGATCGCGGCCTCGGTGGTTCCTATGCAGCCGTCGGTGTTCATCCACATCTCCACATATTCTCCGCGCGCGTGGTCCTCTTCCAACAGTCTTGCCTCCGCTTCCGTTGTCTCGAGTCCTGTACCCATTAGCGCGTCATCGTATGAATCCAATTCCTTCTGACTCAGTTGGTTGAGATACTCAGCATCGGGGTCCGTGAACGACGGCACACCTCCTGGAGCGTCCTCGTTCCTGAACGCTGAGGGGCCACCGTAGCCCCACTGCTCTGCCTGTTCAAGGCTCTGCAGCCAGAACATGTTGAGATTGTCCAACGGTCCCGACAACAGGTGCGGTTCAACTTTGACCGGTGTGAACTGGAATCCCTGTCGTTCCATGCAGCGGCTGATCAGTTCTTGCTGTGCTTCCTCCAGGAAGATGAGATCGTCAACGGGTACGATTAGATTGCGGTCCACCGCGTTCGACCCGCCCCAGAACTGCAGGGCCGGGTTCGGAGGCTCCGACAAACCGGCAACGCCCGAACCTGGCTCCGGCGATACATCCGCAGCAGAACCGTCTTCAGCCAGGCTACCGGCACTGTCACCGGCCTGGCCGACGTCGCCACCGCTGTCGCCCGCGCAGCCAGAGACTACAGAACCGACAGCCAGCCCGACCACGACTACACGTCGCTTGAAGCTCCCTGCTGACCGGCCCATAGGAGGCTCCTAGAATGTCACGGGCCGCCTCGCTAACACCCCCATCGCCAGCGATTTGCGGAGCCATAATTTTGCGGCACCCACCTGTAGCCGTGCCCCTTGCGCAGACAGTAGGACGAGCCGCGCCAGGCCGTGTTGTACACCTCAACGGCCATACCGGTCCTTCCGTTGTTGTAGGCAGACGAATCGTTGTTGTTGATCCTCCATCGGGCCCAACTCCGGTTCGTGCCGAAGAACTGGTACCTACGGCCCCCAAAGTCCGCGTCTTCGTAGACGCACAACGCTCCACGTGAACATCCAGCGGGTGCATCTTGCTCACGGCCTGGTTGCACTCTGTGCGTGTGCGGATCCCGTTCTGCGATCGCCGCGCCCGTCGCGAGCACTAGGACCGCGCAGACTGCGATCGCTATCGGGGTGATGGTCTTCTTCATCGGCTTCTCCTGCCTTGTCGGACCCCCAGCGGATCTCGCTGAGGGCTTGTACGAAGTATAGGGGCTCCCCCGCTGACAAAGCAACCTGCGGCGGGTCAGCCGAGCCGGGCGACGCCGGGCCTCATCGGCGGAGGGCTTCGAGGGGCTCCAAGGCGGCAGCCCGCAGCGACGGGTAGAGGCCGGCCAGCAGGCCGACCAGCGAGCCGAGGACCGGCGCCGCCGCCACGCCGAGAGGCTCGACGATCGGGGTCACGTCGCGGACCGCCGCCACGACCACAGTCACCAGCGTGCCCACTACCGCCCCGACAGCCCCGCCCAGAAAGCCCAGCACCGTCGCCTCGACGAGGAACTGCGCAGCGATCCCGCCGCGGCTGGCGCCGACCGCCCGGCGCAGCCCGATCTCGTGCACGCGCTCGAAGACCGAGATCAGGGTCGTGTTGGCGATCCCGACCCCGCCGATGAGCATCGTGATGCCGGCCATCACCAGGATCAGCACGCTCAGGTCCCCCTCCACGTCGGTGCGCAGCGACTCCGGGCTGGGCGGGCTGTAGGCAACCAGACGGTCGGGATCGTCGGGCCGCAGCGCCAGCGGCGCCTCTGCGGCGACCTGGACAGCAGCGCCCAGATCTACGTCGATGAGCGCCTGCTCGTCGTCGGCCGGCTGTCCCCAGGTCTGCTCCGCCTTGGCGTCGGACACGACCACGCTCAACAGCAGGTCCGGCGAGCGGGCCACGTCTTCGAGCACCCCAGCCACGACCAGGCTGACGCCATCGACGTTCACCGAGTCGCCCACGGTCACGTTCCCGAGGCGCTGCGCGGCTGCGCTCCCCAGCACCGCCATCGCAAGGCTGTCGTCCGCGGGCAGCCCGCCGGCGCTCCAGGACGGCTTCGCCGCCGAGATGAAACCCGCCGACGCCGCCACCACGGCCAGGTTCTCGAACGCCGGAGGCCCCACGGCGCTCACCGCGGCCACCCCGCGCTGGGTGTCGATGGGCCACATCCGGCCGCCGGCCACTACGCCGTTGAGCCCGGCGATCCGCTCGTCGGCATCGGGGGGCAGCGCTCTGGTCGGGTCCGACGTGTTGGCGTCGAAGACGACGACGGAGGTCGCCTCCAGCAGGTCGAAACGGCTCGCCACCTCCGCCGCGGTGGTGGCGCTGAGCGAGATCGTGGCCACGAAGGTCGCCACGCCCAGCAGCGTGCCCAGAGCGGTCAGCGCCGAGCGGGACTTGCGCCGTGCGATCGACGACGCCGCCTCGTCCAGCAGGTCGAGCGCCGAGCCGAGGCGTCGCCTCACGACGCGGCCGACTCCGTGAGGACGCCGTCGTGCACATGCAGCTGGCGCGCCGCACGGGCCGCCAGCGCCGGGTCGTGGGTGACCAGCACGACGGTCACCCCGAGGGAGTTCAGCTCCTCCAGCTGATCGACGACCGCGGCCGAGCTCGCCGAGTCGAGGTTGCCGGTCGGCTCGTCGCAGAGCAGCATCGCCGGGCCGGTCACCATCGCCCGCGCGATGGCCACGCGCTGGCGCTCCCCGCCCGAGAGGGTCTCGGTGCCGGCCCTGGCTCGGTGGCCGAGCCCTACCTGGCGCAGGCAACGGCCGGCCGCGGCGATCCGCTGCGGTCGGGTCACCTGCTGGTAGAGCAGCGGCAGGGCGACGTTCTCGGTGGTGCTGCGGCCGTCGAGCAGATGGAACGACTGGAAGACGAAGCCGATGGTGCGGCTGCGCTCGCGGGTGCGGGCCTTCTCGGGCAGGCGGGCCACGTCGCGGCCTCGCAGCAGGTACTGGCCGGCGGTCGGGCGGTCCAGCAGCCCGAGCAGGTTCAGCAGGGTGGACTTGCCCGAGCCCGAGGGACCCGAGATCGAGACGAACTCGCCGGCGTGCATGCGCAGGTCGGTTGGGCGCACGGCCTCGACCGGCGAGGCGCCGCCGAAGGTGCGGGCGACCTCCCGCAGCTCCACCAGAGGCTGCGCTGTCGGCGCTGCCGAGGCTGTCACTGCGCCGCCAGCAGCACCGTGGCGCCGACGGCGAGCGGCCCTTCGCCGGTCGCGCCCGACTCGCCGGCTTGGCCGGTCCCGTCGGCCAGCAGCTCCACATAGCCCGCCGCGGAGGCGCCGAGGCGCACCGGGTGCTCGACGTGCGAGCCGTCGGCGGCGACCTCGGTGACGAACGGGCTGCCGTCCGTGTCGACGCTCACCGCCGTGACCGGCACCGCCCGCACCGGCCCGTCGGTCAGCTCGGACTCGATGGTCGTCTGGGTCTCCGTGCCGAGCGCCTCGACAGGGATCGGCGCAGCGGTGCGGATCACCACCCGGTGGCCATCGAATCCCCTGGGCGAAGCGGACGTCTGGGCGTCGATGTGCTCGACGTGGCCGACGATCTCGCTGCCCGCGACGCTCAGCGAGGCGCTGTCGCCGACGGATATCGCCGAGCGCTGGGCGGCGATGACGTAGGCCTCCACTATCGGGCCGCCCGCCGAGAACGTCCAGGCCGCGGCGCCGGGCGCAGGGGTGCCCACGACGAGGCCGACCGCGGCGATCGTCGCCGGGAGCGGCGACACGGCAACGATCTCGGCGCCGGGCACCACCACGCCGCTGCGCAGGCGCGCCTCCGCCAGTCGCGCTCTGGCATCCGCGAGAGCTTGCTTGGCCGCGGCCACGGCAGCCTTCTCGCCGGCTGTGACCGATGCGGAGCGGGCATCGCTGAGCGCCTTGTCGGCCACCTTCACCCGGCCGGCCGCAGCGGTGGCCGCCGCTGTCTTGTCGGCCTCGGCGCGCTTGACGTCGTTGTCTGCTGTGAGCACGGCGGTCTCGGCGTCTCTGATCTCGGTCGCTGTGGCGGTGTCGTCTGCTCGCAGCTCAGCGAGGGTCTCTCGCAGGTCCGAGGCGCGGGCCTGAGCCTCGGTGACCGCCAGGGCGGCCTTGGTATCGGTTGCGGCCTGGTCGGCCTTGGCGTTCTGCAGCTCCGTCTCCGCGGAGGTGACCGCCAGGGCCGCGGCCTTGGTCGACGCCGCCAGAGTCCTTTCGGCGGCCTTGACGGCGGCCTCTGCGGACTCCACGTCGTCGGCGGCGGAATCCAGGTCGACGGCGGCCTCGGCCGGCTCGTAGCCCGCTGCCTGGTACATGGCCCGCACGGCGGCCTGCGCCGCAGCGTCGAACGTGGCCGACGCCGCTGCGAGGAAGCCGGCGGTCACCAGCGTCGCCTGGAGCTGGTCGACGTCGGCGCCGCTGTCGCCGGGGCTGATCGTGCGGTACACGGGGGTCAGCCCGTGCACGGCAAAGACCGGGCGGCCTGCGACCTCAGCCAGCAGCGCCCCGGCGCCGATCGTGTCGCCCGCTTCGGCAGCCAGCAGCGTCACCACCGACGATCCGCCCTCGGGGGGCAGCAGCGAGGCGTCGCTGACCTGCCCGACGCGGATGTGGCCGACGACGCTGAAGCGCTCGGTGATGACCCGCTCTTCGACGGCGGCCGTGATGAGCGACGCCGGGGGCGCCTCGGCCTCCGCGGCGATCTGCGCCGGCGAGCGGACCCTGCTCCCGATCCACAGCCCCGCCGCGCCCGCGACCACGCAGGTGACCAGCACGACGCCCAGCAGCTTCAGCGCAGGGCGGGCGTCACGAAAGCGCCTTGGCGGCGCATCGGACATGAAGTCGAGGTCTTCGCTGCGGGCGACCTCGCTGCCCGGGGGTTGCATGGCCGCAAGCTAGCGCAGCGGTCGGCTGCGCTGCCGGGCAATCTCGAAACAGGCAACGGCGGCCGCGTTGGCGACATTCAGCGAGGCGATCACGCCGTTGAGCGGGATGGCTGCCACGGTGTCGCAGCGCTCTCGCACCAGCCGCGACAGGCCCGCCCCCTCGGCGCCGAGCACCAGCGCCAGCGGCTCGGCGGCCATCGCCAGGTCGAACACCGAACGGTCGCCGGTCGAGTCGAGCCCCACGGTCCAGATGCCCTTGGCGCTGATGGTCTTCATCGCCGCCGCCAGCCCGCCGACGACGGCCATGCGCAGATGCTCGACCGCGCCGGCGGACGCCTTGGCGACCGTGGGCGTGATGCGGGCGGCCCGGTGGCGGGGCAGGACCACGCCGCTCACGCCGGCGCACTCGGCGGTGCGCAGGATGGCGCCCAGATTGCGGGGGTCGGTCACGCTGTCGAGCAACAGCAGGAACGGCGCCGTGCCGTCGGTGTCGGGCTCTAGCAGCTCGGCGAGATCGACGGGTCGCAGCGGGGCGGCGCTTGCCACGACGCCTTGGGCGCCGTCGGTGCGGGTCATCGACTCGAACCTGCTGCGCGAAATCTCGCGCATCGGCACCTTGAGCTCATCGGCGAGGTCGATGATGTCGTCGAGGATCGGGGCCGGGTCGAGGTCGGCTGCGAACACGACCTCCCGGGTGCGCCGGGTGCCCGCCATGAGCAGCTCGCGGACTGCGTGGCGGCCCTCGACCTGCTCGCCGCCCAGGGTCTTGCGCCGGTCGGCGTCGTCGCTGCGCAGCGGGGTGCTGCCTCGCTGTCCTTTGCGGCGGGGTGCGCCGCGGCGCGGCGGGCCTTTGCGGGCCTGCTTGCGACCGGCTGACTGTCGCGGGCCGGCGGACTGCTTGGGCCGGCCCTTGCCGCCGGCTCTGCTCTTGGCCGGACCCTTGGAGGGGGCGCCGGCCTGACGGTTCGCTGCGCCGCCGGATCGACCCTTGGCTGGGCGGCTGCGGGGCTTGCCGCCGGAGGGCCGGGACTTGGCGGTCATCGCCAGACGAGCGCGACGGCCCAGGCGGCGATGCCCTCGCCCCGCCCGAGAGCGCCCAGGCCCTCGCTGCGCCGGCCGCTGACCGTCACCGGCGCACCGATGGCTTCGGAGAGGCGCTGCTGCATGCGGGCCTTGACGGGCGCGATCCTCGGCGAGTCGAGCACCACCGAGCAGTCGACGTTGCCGGGCTGCCAGCCCGCATCAACCACGGCGGCGGCAACGCGGCGCAGCAGGCCGATGCTGTCCGCGCTTGCCAGCGCCGGGTCGGTGTCGGGGAACATCTCGCCGATGTCGCCCAGGCCGGCCGCTCCCAGCAGCGCCTCGGCGCAGGCGTGGGCCACCACGTCGCCGTCGCTGTGGGCTGTGAGGCCGACCTCGTCGTCGAAGCGCACCCCGCCGAGCACCAGCACCCGGTCCGGATCGTCGCTGCGGGCGTGGATGTCGAATCCCATCCCGACCCGAAACGGCGGGCGGTCGCCGTCAGCGGTCATAGCGCGGCGCCTGTTTCCGCGGCGTCGGCGGCCAGCAGGGCCTGTGCGACCACGAGGTCACTGGGCGTGGTGATCTTGATGTTGCGCGGATCGCCGTCCACGAGCACAACTGTGCCACCTGCTGACTCGACCAGCGTGGCGTCGTCGGTCGCCTCGCCGCCGGATGCGTGGGCCCGGCGCAGGGCCTCGGCCGTGAACGCCTGCGGGGTCTGCACGGCCGCCAGCTCGTCACGGTCGACCGTGCCGCCGTCACGGCGGCGGATCGTGTCGACGAGCGGCACCGCAGGCACCGCCGCGTCTGCGCCGCTGCGCACGGCTGCGATCACCGCTGTGAACAGGCCGGGCGCTGCCAGAGGGCGGGCTGCGTCGTGTACGACCACGATCTCGGCGGCCTCGGGCACGGCCGCCAGGCCGCAGCGCACCGAGCCCGAACGGGTCGCCGCTCCCGGCACGGTCCGCAGCTCGGCGCCGGCCTCGACAACATCAACAGCACTGCCCGCCGGCGCAGCCTCGTCACCCGAGCCCGCAGTGTCATCCGCGCCGGCCGAACCTCCCGCCGGGCCGGTCGCATCGCCAAGCGCCGCGTCATCGGGCAGCACCAGCACCACGCCCTCGGCGCAGCCTGCGGCCGCCGCGATCGCTCGCTCGATCACCGTGGACCCGGTCAGCTCGGCGAACTGCTTGAGGGCGCCGAAGCGGCTGCCCGAGCCAGCAGCGGTGACGATCACCCAGACACCTGCGGAAGTCACGCCACTAGTTGTACCCCGCAAACCCGCCGCTGCCTGCCGTTGAGGCCCGCCACGCTCGCGCTCGGGCGACCGGCGGAGGGCTACCCTCCGAGCGTGCTTGCCGTGGTGACCGACGAACGCTGCGCCGACCACGTTGCCGGCCGTTACCACCCCGAACGCCCCGACCGCCTGGTCGCCGCTGCCGAGGGGCTGCGCCAGGCGCCTCTGGACGACGCCCTGGTGTGGCTGGCTTCGCGGTCCGCCGGCGACGACGAGCTCGCGACCGTGCACAGCGCCGAGCTCATCGACCGGATAAAGGGCATCGACCGCTCGGGCGGCGGGCGGCTCGATCCCGACACGGTGATGAACGAGGCCAGCCTCGGCGCAGCCCGTCTCGCCGCCGGCGCAGCGCTGGCCGCCGTGGAGCACCTGCAGGCCGACCCGTCGCTGCAGGCCGCCTATGCCGTCGTGCGGCCCCCCGGCCATCACGCCACCGCCGATCGCTCAATGGGCTTCTGCCTGTTCAACTCGGTGGCGCTGGCCGCCACGGCGCTGGCGGACGCGGGCAACCGGGTTGCGATCATCGACATCGACGCCCACCACGGCAACGGCACCCAGGACATATTCGCCGCCGACCCGCGGGTGCTGTTCGCATCGCTGCACCAATGGCCGTTGTATCCCGGCACAGGCAGGCCCGACGAGCGAGGCGTCGGCGCGGGGCTGGGCACGACGGTCAACGTGGCGCTGCCGCCGGGCGCCACCGGCGACGTGGCCCGTGCTGCGCTGGACCGGCTGGTGGGGCCGCTGACGGAGCGCTTCGACCCGCATTGGGTGCTGATCTCCGCCGGCTACGACGGCCACCGGGCCGACCCGCTGACCGACCTCGGCTACAGCTCCGGCGACATCGCCGACCTGGTGGCCGAGATCGCCGCCTGGGCGCCTGCGGGGCGGGTCGCGGCGGTGCTGGAGGGCGGCTACGACCTGGATGCGGTCCGCGATTCGTCTGCTGCGCTGGCGGCTCGCCTGGTCGGGGTCGACCATCGCCCCGAGCCGGCGACCAGCGGCGGCCCCGGCCACGAGGCCGTGGACGAGGCTGTCGCCGCGCACGGAGTCGACGAGTGACGACGCAGCCGCAGCCCCCGCCCCAGCCCCAGCCGCTGCCTCGGTCGCTTCACGATGCGATCGACGCCATGGCGCCGGTAACCGCCCGCTTCGAGGCTGCCGGCCATCGCCTGTACCTCGTCGGCGGGGCGGTGCGCGACCATCTGCTCGGCAAGATCGACGAGCCCGGCCGGCCTGGCGGCAGCCCTGGGCCCGCTGCCGAATCCGAGCCTGGCGGTGCCGGCGCCGATGCAAAGGCCGTTGTCCAAGACATGGCCCCTGCCGAGGCCCACGACGAGATCGACTTCGATGCCACCACCGACGCCCGGCCCGCGACGATCAAGGCGCTGCTGGGCGACCTGGCAGAGCAGATCTGGACTCAGGGCGAGCGGTTCGGCACGATCGGCTTGGCCGTGAAGGGCCGTCGCTACGAGATCACCACCCACCGGGCCGAGATCTACGACGACGCCTCCCGCAAGCCGCAGGTCCGCTTCGGCGACGACATCGCCGAGGATCTCGCCCGCCGCGACTTCACGGTGAACGCCATGGCCGTCGACCTGTCGTCGCGCGAGCTGGTGGACCCCTACGGCGGCATGGCCGACCTCGAGAAGTCGCTGCTGCGAACCCCGCTCGCCCCGGAGGTGTCGTTCTCCGATGACCCGCTGCGGATGCTGCGCGCCGCCAGGTTCCGGGCGCGCCTCGGCCTGGTGCCCGACGAGGCGCTGTTGCAGGCGATCCCGGCGCTGCTGGACCGCATGGAGATCGTGTCCGCCGAGCGCATCGGCGAAGAGCTGCAGAAGCTGCTCATGCTGACCCGCCCCTCGCAAGGCCTGGCAATGCTGGCCGACACGGGCCTGCTGGGCCGGGTGATCCCGGCGCTGACTCCTGTGATCGCCGACCACGGGCGCTGGGGCGCGGCGCTGGCGAGGGTCGACGCTGCGCAGGCCGGCCCGGAGCATCGCTGGGCCGCGCTGCTCGCAGACGTCGAGCAGCCCGGTGAGACGGCGTCCTCGCTGCGCCTGTCGAACGCCTTGAGCAAGATGATCGAATGGCTGGTGTCGGCTCGTGAGCTGCCTGGGGTGATCGACGACCCCGTGCTGCGGGTCGCTGCCGCCAAGGCGCCGCAGGGGCGCTCGGTCGAGGAGCTGCTCGGCTTCGCGGGCCGCCACGACGAGTGCAACGAGCGGCTGGCGGCGCTGCGGGCCGCCGAGCCCGACCTCGACAACCCCGCCGCGCCGCTGAGCGGCCTGGAGGTGGCCGCCGAGCTGGGCGTGGAGCCGGGGCCGGTGGTCGGCGAGGCCATGAAGTGGCTGGCCCGCCGACGCGTCGAGCACGGCCCGCTGAGCGCATCGCAGGCACGGGCCGCCCTGGCCGCCTGGCAAGCCGAGCGAGACGACTGAGCCTCCCGCCCCAGCGCCGTGTGAGCGGTGTCCATTGGCCGGCATCAGGCCGCGGCGATTACTGTGAGCGCTCGTGAAGCCCGTGATGATCCCGGCAGGCAACGGCGCCTCCGCCGCCGTGGACTACCGGCTGCTGCGCGAGGCGACGCTGCGGGCCTGGCGCAAGGGCGAGGTCTCCCGTGACCACATCTGCGACGCCCAGCGGGAGCTGCAGCGCAACGCCGAGTTCTGCGGCACCGCCTCCGGCGAGACCTGCCCGGTCTGCGAGGGCCAGGAGCTGGTGGAGGTGACCTACGTGTTCGGGCCGCGCCTGCCCAGCCACGGCCGCTGCGTCACCACCGCCAAGGAGATGGCCCGCCTGCAAGCCCGCAAGTCGCCCGGCAGGGGCTACGTGGTCGAGATCTGCACCGCCTGCGGCTGGAACCACCTGATCAGCTCCAGCCAGGTCGGCGGCTGACGGCGACCCCGCCGCTGCACAAGCCGACGCGCCTCAAGCCACCCCGCCGCGCTCTGCACCAACCGCAGCCGCCGGGGAGGCCGCGGCTTGCGCGACGGGCGGCGCTGTCCGCGTAGTGTCTGGCGGCGTGTTCGAGCATCTTCTCTCGCCGGTGAGGATCGGCTCGATGGAGCTGCGCAACCGGCTGGTGATGGCGCCGATGGGCGTGGAAATCGTCGCCGGCGACGGGCACGCCAACGAGGCGCTGATCGCCTACTACGCAGAGCGCGCCCGCGGCGGGGTGGGCCTCGTCATCACCGAGGTCTGCGCCATGGCCTACCCGCGTGGCGCCAACTCGGTGCATCAGCTCGGCCTCTCGAGCGACGACTTCATCCCGGCGCTGCGCCGCCTCACCGAGCGGGTTCACGGCCACGGCGCCCGCATCGCCGTGCAGCTCGTGCACCACGGCAAGGTGTCGCGGCTCGACATGCTCGAAGGCCGCCCGGTGCCGGTGCCGTCGATCCCGGAATGGCACGGCTCGCTGGACATGATCGACGACCTGTCCGCCGAGGAGCTGACGCTGATGGCCAAGGCCTCCGGCGGCGGTGCGCCCGGCTATTTCGAGATGGACGCCGACGACATCGCAGCCGTCGTCGAGGAGTTCGCGGCCGCTGCCGAGCGGGCCCGACGGGCCGGTTTCGACGGCGTGGAGATTCACGCCGCTCACGGCTATCTGATCTCGGCGTTCCTGTCGCCGCAGTGGAACCGCCGCTCAGACGAATACGGCGGTTCGCAGCAGAACCGGGCTCGGCTGCTCTGCGAGGTGCTGCGCGAGTGCAAGGCCCGGGCGGGCGCGGACTTCCCGATCTGGTGCCGCCTCGATGCCCTGGAATACCGCACGCCCGAGGGCATCCGCTTCGCCCAGACCGAGCAGACCGCGGCGCTGGCCGAGGCCGCAGGCGCCGATGCGATCCACCTGAGCGCCTATGGCGACGCAACCTCCGGCCCGGCGTTCACCGAAGGCACCCTGCCCTACCGGGAGGCCCCGCACGCGGCGCTGACGGCCCGGCTGAAGAAGGCCGTGTCGGTGCCGGTGATCGCAGTGGGGCGCATCAGCCCCGCCGTCGGCGAGGAGATGATCTCCAACGGCAAGGCCGACCTGGTGGCGATGGGCCGGCAGCTCCTGGCCGATCCCGAGCTGGCCGCCAAGCTGGCCGACGGCCGGCCCGACGACATCAGGCCCTGCATCAACTGCTACGTGTGCGTGGCCCGGCCGTTCTTCGACGAGCAGGTGCGCTGCGCGGTCAATCCGGTGCTCGCCAACGAGTCAAGCCTGGCCGACACAGAGCGCACGCGTGCTGCGCAGCCCAAGCGGGTGACGGTCGTCGGCGGCGGGCCGGCCGGCATGGAGGCGGCACGGGTGGCGACCCTGCGCGGCCACGACGTGGTGCTCTATGAGGCCGCCGATCAGCTCGGGGGCTCGCTGCGCTTCGCGGCGCTGGTGTACGAGCCGAACCGCCGGCTGCTGGTTTGGCTGACCGACCAGCTTGAGCGCCTCGGGGTCGACGTCCGCCTGGGCCGGCCGGTGGCCGCTGCGGAGATCGCCGCGGACGGGGCCGACGCCGTGATCGTCGCCACCGGAGCGGGCCGCAGCCGCCCCGACATCGCAGGCATCGACCAGCCCCACGTGCTCGACGGCGACGACCTGCGTGACCTGCTGATAGGCGGCCGCGGTTCAGCCGGATCACCCGGGCCGGCCGAGTCTGGCGGGTCACGGCAAGGCGCGGCCTGCTCCCGGCAGGGCGCGGCCGGCTTCTCGCTGTTCGGCCGTCTGGCGGTGCGCGCCGCCAAGGCGCTGAGGCTGGCCGCCGACCCCGACCGGCTGGCCCGCCTCACGCATCTCTACATGCCGCTGGGCAAACAGGTGGTGGTGATCGGCGGCGGCCTTGTGGGCATCGAGCTCGCCGAGTTCCTCGTGGACCGGGGCCGCAGCGTCGCCGTGCTCGCCGAGGGCGACAAGGCCGCCCTGGAGATGGCCCATCCCCGACGCTGGCGGGTGCTGGCGGACCTGCGCGAGCACGGAACGCAGATCGTCACCTCAGCGGCCGACATCCGCATCGGCAGCGACGAGGTGCGCTGCAGCGTCGGCGGCACCGAGCGTGCGTTCCCTGCGGACCACGTGGTGATCGCCACGGGCCTTCACGCCGACTCGGGCTTCGCTGACGAGTTGCGTGCGGCCGGCCTGGATCCCGTCGAGATCGGCGACTGCACCGGCGTCGGCTACATCGAGGGCGCCATCCACGACGGCTTCAGCGCCGCCGCCGCCCTGTAGCGGTCGCCACCTGCCCTCCGAGGACGTGCCGCCCAACCCGCCGGCGGGAGCCGCAGGATCAGGCGAGCTTGGATGAGATCGAGCCCGAGGTGCGCAGAGCGGTCCCGTCGCTGGAGGCGGCCCACTGCGGCAGGCCCGGCCGCTGGGCGAGGGCCTCGTCCACCAGCCCCTGGTACAGGGCGGCTCGAGGCACGCCGGCCGCCTCCCAGAGATGATTCCCCCAGGCCCCGGGGATGGAGTTGATCTCGCACAGCACCAGGCGCTCCCCTCCGTCCCACAAAAAATCGATCCTGGGCGCGCCGTGGATGCCGCAGGCGGCCACGATGGCGGCGGCGCTGTGCCGGATGCGCTCGGCGAGGGTCTCGGGAATCTCCGCCGGGAGCTCGCGGGGCGCTGCGTCCATGCCCACCCCACCGGTCAGGTACTTTTCGGTGTAGGTGTAGACCGAGTCGTCGCGCAGCGGCCGCTCGATGGCCGAGCACTGGGTCTCGGGGTAGGTCCGCACGGCCACGTTGAGATCCTGCCAGCCCCGCAGATAGGGCTGCACCAGCATCCCCGAGCGCCCCACGCCGCTGCGGGCCATCGCCTGCACCGTGCCCAGGTCGGACACGTCGGCCTCCACGCCCAGCGACGAGCCGCCGAAGCGGGGCTTGGCCACCCACGGAGGCGCCGCCAGATCGCCGAGCGCGCCGTCGGCTGCGGCGAGTGCCGTGTCGATGGTCTCGATGCCGAGCTCCGCTGCGAGCGCCGCTGTGGCCAGCTTGTCCATGGCCAGCGCCGCAGCCTGGGGCGACGGGCCGCTCACCCTGATGCCTGCCAGGGTCAGCATCCCGGCCAGCACGCCGTCCTCGCCAGGCCCGCCGTGACAGCAGTTCAGCACCGCCTCCAGCCCGAGCGGGGCCGAGCGGCGCCGTCGGCGCTCGGTGAACCCCGCGGGCACGCTCAGCTCGGCCTCGGCCGCTCCGGGGATCTCGGGATCGAGGAACATCTGAGGCTCTGACTCCACCGGCACCCGCAGCCAGGTGCCGGCCTTGGTCCAGTACAGGCACACCACGTCGGTGCCCTCGGCGGCCATCGCACGGGCAGCCTGCAGCCCGGTGAGGATGCTGATGTCGTGCTCGGGCGACGGCCCGCCGAACACCACGCCGACCCCGGTCGTCTCGGTCATGGCCTGGTCGTCTCGGTCATGGCTGTGCGGTCATCTCGGGTGGTGCGGCCCCTTCGCTTCGGCGGCGGTGGCGTCGTCGGTCGGGCTGCGGCGCTGGGCCGGCCCCGTCGGGCAGTGGCCTCTCGGCCCGCCCTCGGTCTCTGAGCCTCGCGGCTCGCTGTGATCCTGCCAGGTTCACGGGTAGTGATCGGGGAGATCGTTCTCCCAGGCCACTCCGTCGCCCTCGGTCAGGTTGTCGCGGATCCAGCGGGCCGCAGCGGCGCGGTCCTTCGCCGTCAACGCCTTGCCGGCGCTGCCCTGGCGCAGCGCCTTGCGGTTCGTCCAGCCGATCGCCAGCACCTCGACCCCGAGCCGGGTCGCCTCGGCGGCCAGCTTGCGGTTCTCGTCGGCTTGCATGGCGCCCAGCTCCACCATCCCCGGCGTCGCCAGCACCTTGCGCCCGCTCACGTCGTGGTGCAGCCGCCGCAGCGCCGCCGCCGCGCCCAGCGGATTGGAGTTGAAGGTGTCGTCGAGCACGTAGACACCGCGTTCGCTGATCTCGGCGCCGCCGCGGTTCTTGGGCACGCTCAGCAGCCGCAGGCGCTTGGCGATCTCCGCCGCCGGGCGCCCGTGGGCCAGGCACGCGGCCACGGCGCAGCCGACGTTGGACGCATACAGCCCCGGCGCCGCCGGGCAGGCGCCTATGAGGGCGCCGCGGTGCCACACCCGGATCTCCGGCGAGCCGCCGTCGTCGGCAATAGCAACGCCAACGGCCATGTCGAGAGCCGCCTCGCCCGGCTCGTCTGCGACCGTCCCGACCCGCCAAACCTCCGCGCCTTCGGGCATGGCCCGCATGGCGTGGGTCTCGAGCAGCGGGTCGTCGACCCACAGCACCGCCTTCTCGCAGCCCTCGACGATCTCGGACTTGGCCGCCGCGATGCCCTCCAGCGAGCCCACCCGCTCCAGGTGCATGGGGCCGACGGCGCAGATCACCGCGACATGCGGACGCACCCACCCGCAGAGGCTGCGGATCTCGCCGGGGCCGTACATGCCCATCTCGGCAACCATGACCTCCGTGGATTCGCTGAGGTGCTCGTTGACGGTGCGCGACAGGCCCGCGAGGTTGTTCCACGACGCCGGCGATGCCACCACGTCTGCGCCGGCGGCGAGCAGGTCGCGGATGTGGTTCTTGACCGACGTCTTGCCCCAGCTCCCGGTGACCGCGATCACCGCCGGGGCGACGCGGCGCAGCTTGGTCTCGGCCCGCCTGCGGTGGCGCTGGGCCGCTGCCGCCTCCAGCGGCCGGGCGACCAGCAGCGCCAGGTCGACCCACAACGGCATGCCCGCAGCGGCCGCCACTACTGCCGTGAGCTGATCGGCCACGGCCCAGACCAGGCCCGCGGCTGCCGCAGCGATCACGGCAGCAATGCCCAGGGTCGTGGCGGCGCGGCGGGTGAACTTCAGCGGCGGCGAGCCGACCAGCGCCATGCCCAGCGGCCAGCCGCCCGCCACGGCTACCGTGCCCAGCGCGATCAGCGCCACGGGCACAGACCCGGATCCGCCGGTTGCGGCCACGACGGCCAGCCCCAGCAGCAGCGCCGCGGCGGGCACCGCATTGGGGGGCCGCCGAGTCGCCCAGCGCCAGGCGGTGCGGGCGCAGGACCCGGCGATGTAGTGCTCGCGCTGGGCCACCCGTCCCCAGCGGTACCCGCCGACCCCGACGGCGACCAGCCCGACCACCCCGGCGAGCCCGGCGAGAAGGCTCATCAAGGCGCTCCCCGCATCAGGGCTCGCTCAGTGAGATCACGGCAGGCCCGACGGCCTGACGAGCGCACCCGGTGCTGCGGCGGTGAGCCCAAGCCCGTCACAGCGCGTCCGTCAGCTTGTCGAGCGCGGCCTGCAGCGCCTCGGGTGCGTCTCGGTGAACGTCGTGGCCGACCCCGGGCACCACGTCGAAGGCGACCAGGTTGGCGACGTGCTCGGCTGCCCGGCGGGCCTCGGCCAGCGGGGCGGCCGTGTCCAGCGAGCCCCAGCAGAACGCCACCGGGCAGCTCAGCCGGCGGAGCTGATCGGGGTACTCCTCGTTGACGGCGGCGACCAGCACCTCGCGCATCCGCGGCGACGCCATGCGGTAGTCGGCGGACCCGTGACGGCGGCGGCGCTGCTCCATGCGCTCGTCGGAGACCAGCCCCGCCCTCCATGCGGCCCGGGCCAGGCGGAACCGCCACGACGGGCCGCGGTGACCGGGCGGGCGCAGCAACGGCGTCCCCGCGAAGAGGATCGCCGCGACCCTCTCGGGATGGGCCGCGCCGAGATGCGCAGCCACACGCCCGCCGAAGCTGTGGCCGAGGACCACCACGGGAGGCCCTGCGATCTCGGCGAGCACCTGCGCCATGCAGTCGGCGTAGGCGGCGCCGCCCCAGCCGGCCGGCGGCTCAGGCGAGGCCCCGAAACCGGGCAGATCGACCGCCAGGCTGTGGCGGCCCGCCAGCACCGCTGCCAGGTCGCCACGGGTCCGTCCCCAGCCGTGAAGCGCCAGCACGGGCGGCCCGTCGCCGGGATGCTCCTCTACGAAGACGGCTCCGTTTGCGTAGGCACGAAGGGGCATCTGATCCAATGCGTTGGTCACCACAGGCACCCAGTCACAGCCAGGGCCGACACGGCGAGCCTAGCGGTGCCCGGCGCTGTGGTCTTTGTGGTCGGGACCGGCGTCGATCCGGTGACCTTCCGCTTTTCAGGCGGACGCTCTGCCAACTGAGCTACCCGACCGGGGTGGCGGCGGTCCTGACGGGATTTGAACCCGCGGCCTCCACCTTGACAGGGTGGCGATCACTCCAAACTGATCTACAGGACCATGCGGTGCGACACGTCGCCCGGACCCGACACGCTAGGCCTGCGATCCCCCGCTCACAACCCGCCCGCCCCGGCTGGCAACCCTCCTGCCCGCCGGCTACCTGGGGCGGCAACAGGCGAGCGCCTCTCGGCCGGCGGTGGTCGACAGCCGAGGCTTGCAGCAGGCGGCAACGGGCAAACGCCCCTCCGCCGGCGAGCGAGCAGCCCAAGGCGCTGACACCTGCCACGCCACCACGAGCCCGCCGGATCGGGGTGGGTTTGGGGCCGGGGGCGGTATGTTGGGCCTACGAGGGGTAGGGCAGCCTCCCTCCGTGACTTGGCGGGCGTCTGAGCCAGAGACTCGGACCGCCCAACGGTTGCGCCATCAGGCCGCCCCGGCGTTGAGATTTACCTGTCAGGGACATCGAATGTTGTTTACCTGACAGGTACACGATACTCTGACGGGGATGCGCTTTGGAAGTCACGTTCTCGTGGTCGAGATCGCAGACACGCACTAGGGAGAAGACCATGAGCCAACAGCAGAAAACCTACCCGTTCCCGTTCCAGCGGGATTGGGCGACCCCGCCCGGGGACACCCTGGCCGAGGCGCTCGAGATTCACGGCTACACGCAGGCAGAGCTTGCCCTCCGCACGGGCATCTCCAAGAAGCACATCAACCAGATCATCAGAGCATCGGCGCCCCTGACCCCGGAAACGGCGCTGAGGCTCGAGAAGGCCACGCTCACGTCGGCGGCAACGTGGAATGGGCTCGAGGCCAACTACCGGGGGCACCTCGCTCGCCAGCAGGAGCAAGGGGAGCTCGCAGGCGAGGTGCCGTGGCTCAGGGAGCTGCCAGTGGCGGAGATGGTCAAGCGTGGCTGGATCGCCAAGCACCGCAAGAAGGCCGACCAGCTGCGGGAGGTGCTGTGCTTCTTCGGCGTTGCTGATCGCTCGGCGCGGGAGGCGGTCTGGCGGCAGCATGCCGCATATCGCAGGTCACCGGCTTTCGCCGGCAATCCGGGCGCAGCGACCGCATGGCTGAGGCACGGAGAGGTCCAGGCCAGGAAGGCCTGGCTCGACCCATTCGACCGGTCGCTCTTCCGAGAGGCCCTCAAGGAGCTGCGTGGCGCGACTCGTCTGACGCCGCCCGACTGGGCATCTGCCCTGGTGTCCACCTGCGCCGCAGCGGGCGTTGTGGTGGTGATCGAGCCGCAGATAAAGGGTGCCCGCATCAACAGCGCCGTTCGCTGGTTCACTCCCGACAAGGCCCTGATCCAGCTCAGCGGACAGCGCTGCCGTGTCGACGAGTTCTGGCTCGCCTTCTTCCGCTCGGCCGGACACCTTCTCCTGCACGGCAAACGCGAGAGGTTCATCGACGCCGACGGCGACCACGAGGATCTCCTCGTGCAGGAGGCGGACGCGTTCGCCGCGCGCACCCTGATCCCCCGTGAGCACGAGGCCGAACTGGCCGAGTTGAACAGCGCAGCCGAAATCCAGGCCTTCGCTGAGACGATCGGCATCCACCCAGGGATCGTCGCCGGGCGACTCCAGCGAGAGAGAGACCAGCACAGCAGGTGGACGAGCCTCATCCAGCGACTGGAGTTCCCGTCCCAGCCGCAGGGCGACCCAGTCGGCGAACGGGCCTAGCTGCGCTTGTAGCGGTCGGCGAGGTACTCCTCGACCCAGCGGGACAGGCGAGCATGGTGCCCGACCCGGAGTTCGGCGATCGGGCGAATCTGTCGCGTCTGAGCCAGATTTGCGTTACAGAATTCTTTCGTCCGCAAGGCTGCCGGTCGCCAGTCGAATTTGTCGCGTCCGGGCACACCTCAATCGAACCGAACACTTCCGCCACGGGGCACAGCCCCGGCCCAGTCAGCCGCAACCACCCCGCCAGTCCACTCCGAGCCCAGCGTCCCTACCCCTCCAGCCACCTCCGTCCTGCGACAGCGTTGGTACCGGTGCTACAGCGAGGGGTTGCCGGTCCGAGTGACCTGCTGGGAGGCAGCCGTCTCACTCACGGTCTAGACGGGAGGAGCCGCCTTCGGGCCGCTCCTTGCTTCACGTTGACTCGCACTAGTCCAGGAGGGAGCTGAGCGCTCGGCCCCCAGGACTGCCTACAAGGCCGAGTTCAACCTCAGCGCGCGCCACGAGAGCGAGAGGCTCAAGCCCACCGTCGGCCAGTTGCGCGTTCACGATTCGGTCCAGTCCGGCACCAACGAGGCTGAGAGAGGTTCTGGTGGTTGCGTGTAACGCTGACGACCGTAGCGAGCCAGCGTGAGCGATTGTGTTCCGTTGGTTGTAGAGGCGACGAAGCGAGTCTGTGACGTACTCCTTGATCCGTGCGAGCTGACCCATTGGGTCGTGCAGGATGGCGATGATCCGATCCTGCGCGGCAAGGTCGCTGTTCTCCGACAGCCTGAGCCGTTTGCCCGCCGCAAGGTAGTGCTCTACGACCAGCGCCTTTGCGTGGGTCGACGACGTATCGGCGAGTGAGCGCTTCAGCGTGTCGTCTGGGCTCCCTCTGTGCTGGTATGCGAGGTGAGTGAGTTCTGCGCGCGGCAGCGAGCAGGCAACCAGCGCCGCGAGCCGATCAGCGGCGAACTCCTTCCTTCGCTCCGGTGCCCGGATAAGGAGCGCCTCAACGGCGGACCATCCACCCGTGACAGCGGCGCTGGAAGTCGGCGACTCCACGTAGGAGACGAGTTCGAGGGCGTCATTGGTCGCAGGCGACAGTCCGCCGTCGAATCGATAGGTGGCACTTGCGTGAAGGAGGCGGGGAATCTCGACTTGTCGATGAGTGGGACGGACCTCGAAGCGTCGGCCGTTGCCCTCAATCCGGACCCATCCAGCAAGGCGGATGGTGTCATCGGAGGGCCTGGCTACCTTGGCCCGGGCATCGGCCCTAGCGATGGTGACACGGGCCTC
The DNA here is from genome assembly GCA_965214285.1 of Acidimicrobiales bacterium. Classification (GTDB taxonomy): domain Bacteria; phylum Actinomycetota; class Acidimicrobiia; order Acidimicrobiales; family Aldehydirespiratoraceae. The sequence goes on along the minus strand of OZ243946.1, from coordinate 1,227,105 downwards.
CTCGACTGCGGACCATGGATCACGACCCTCGATTTGGAGCAGGAACCCACCCGAGTGACGGCGCGTCTCCTCGCTCGGCACGCTCTTCCGAAGCCATGCTGCTGCGGCGTGGCCGTCGAGCCAACGCACTCGTCCGGCATCCGCCTGAGGCTTGCCGTAGGGGGCGTCGCACGGAACGAAGACGACGAACTTCCGCGGGGGCATCCTGTCCACCATCTCTCGGGTCGCATCAGCCAGTTGGCCGACGCTGGTCAGGTCTTGGGCCATCGCGGTGATCCACCGATGAAGGTGGTCGGGACTCAAGCCGAGATCGAGGAGGTGAGCGGCTAGCGCTCTGGCGGTAAACTCGACCGGCGGTTCGGACGTCGTCATGCCCCAGTTGTCGAGATAGTCGTCCTCTAGGCGGTGCACTAGGTGAACGAGTTCGTCTCGAGCCGTCACTGGGACCTTCGAAGGGTGCGATGCGTCGAGTGCATCAAGGCGACCAGTGATCTCAGCGGCCAACGGTGCGGCCCCGGGATCACGGCCAACTTCGCGTTTGGCGATCCCGACCACGTACCTGAGACCGTCGGTGCTCGGGACAGCGCCTGTGAGGCAAGCATCGGTGTACTCAACGACCTCCGTCAGCCCGAGCGTGGTGCCTACATTCCAAAGCCGGCGGTGCCATGGGGTTCGGTGGGCAAAGAAATCGCCAAGCCGGGCGAGGATCAGCGTCGTCGGGTTCGGAGCTTGTCTTTGCGATGCGGCCACGGCTCAGGTACGCTATCGTCGTGGACGGCACCCAGGTGCCCGTCACGGTCTACACGGGAGGAGCCGCCTTCGGGCCGCTCCTCCCTTTACCGTCCCAGCCCAGGCGGGGGGCTAGTAGTTCTCGCGGATGTAGGCGTAGGCCCGGTCGAACAGCTCCCCGGTGGGCGGCAGCGAGAAGCGGCGCAGCGTGAGCCGCAGCTGCTTGCGCACCTCGTTGTCCTGTGGCACCGATGTCTGCCAGCCCGTCCCCCGAGAAGGCGCCACCAGCGCATCGACCTCCTCCACAACCTGGCCCACGATGGCCGGGCGCACCTCGGGGGCGTACTCGTTGAAGATCTGGGTGAGCGCCCCGGTGCGAGGGTCCAACACCATGATCTCATCCAGGCGGCCGTCGTCGTCGGCCTTCTCGGCCCGCACCAGGTCACGGGCGAGGTCCATGAGCTGCTTTAGGAAGTCCAGCGACGCCTCGGCGCTGGCCAGCTTGGCGGCCCGCAGCTGCTCCAGGCGCTCGGCGAGGCTGCGCCACACCCGGTGCGGGTCGCTGCCGGAGACCCGCCGGCGGATGCGCTCCTCCAGCCGCTCCAGCACCTCGCCGGCGGTGGGCGCCGGTCGGGGCGCATTGGGCGGCGAGATCAGCACGAGCTGATGCTCTTTGAGGTACTTCAGCGTGTCGGGGTCGAGGGGGAGCGGGTCCAGCGAGCTGCTGTCGATGCTCACGCCCGTGAGGTGCTCGTGTACGAGCGCCATGGTCTTGGCGCCGAGCCGCTGCCACAGCAGCATGTCCGCCGCGTTCGACGGGCTGATCGACGCATACACCTTGGCCAGGAACCGGTAGTCATCCTCGTGCGGCTTGAGGCGCTGGTCCGGCCAGAGGAACTCGAAGAGCCCCTGGCAGCGGGTGAACTCGGCTGCGAAGGCCGCCCTCTCGGCTTCGTCGCCGAGGATGTTCTGGGCTTCGAGGAGCTGGTCAAACGGCTTCTGGCTGCGGTCGATGCCCGCGAAACGCCGGCTGCACTGCCCGATGGCTTCCACCAGCTCGGCGAGCAGGGCGTCGATGTCGCCCTCGGACGGGCCGCTGCGTGCCGGACCCGGCCGCACAGCCACCGCCTTGGCGAGCTCTTCGCCCATGCCGACGTAATCCACCACCAGGCCGTAATGCTTCTCCTGGCCGGTGCGGGGGTGAGTCCAGCGCCGGTTGGTGCGGCACACCGCCTGGAACAGGGTGTGCGCCTTCATCGGCTTGTCGAGGTACATCACGCCTTCGATGGGGGCGTCGAAGCCGGTCAGCAGCTTGGCGGTGACGATCAGGAACTTCAGCGGGTCGTCGAGGTCGCGGAAGCGCTCCTTGACCATCGCCTCAGCCGCCCGGTCACGGTCCCATTGCGCCCACTCGGGCGGATCGCCCTTGGCGGTCGTCATCACCACGGTGGCTTCCTCGCCGCCGGGCTCCAGCAGCGCAGAAATCTGCTCGTGGTAGGCCACGCAGGCCGCCCGGTCGTACACCACGATCTGGGCCTTCAGGCCGAGCGGGGCAATGCGCTCCCGGTAGTGCTCCACGATGTCGCCGCAGACCACTGCGATCCGGTCCGAGTCACGCACCACCACCGACAGATGCGCCGCCTTGCGGGTCAGCATCTCCTGCTGCTGCTCGTCGAGCCCCTCGGCCTCAGCGAGACCGTCGAAGGCCTCCTGCAGGGCGACCGCATCGAAGTGGAAGTCCACGAGCCGGGTCTCCACACGCACCGGCAGCGTCGCGCCGTCGTTGATCGACCGCTCGATCGAGTAGTGGTTGAGGGCGCCGTCGGGGTCGTCAGGATCGCCGAACAGCTCCCAGGTGTTGCGGTCGTCGGTGGCGATCGGGGTGCCGGTCAGCCCGATGAACTTGGCATTAGGCAGCGCCTGGCGCATGTCGAGCCCGAGCCGGCCCTCCTGGGTGCGATGCGCCTCGTCGATCATCACCACGATGTTGCGCCGGTCATTGAGCTCGCCGGCGTCCTTGAACCGGAAGATCGTGGTCAGGATCACGCCCCGCTGGTCTTGGGCCAGCATGGTGCGCAGCTCGTCGCGGGTGCCCGCCACCTGCACCGCCGGTATGCCGACAGAGCGGAACTCGCCGACCGCCTGCTCGATCAGCTCCAGCCGGTCGAGCACCACCACGATGGTGGGGGCGTCCATGGCGGCCACGTGGCGCAGCTTGGCGGCCGCATAGGCCATGGCGAACGTCTTGCCCGAGCCTTGGTGATGCCACACGAGGCCCTTGTGCCGGTGCGGGTCCAGGCAGCGTCCGACTATCGCCTCGACTGCCTCGACCTGCGGGTAGCGGGGGATGATCTTCTCCCGCCGGGCTCCCTGCACGGTCCGGCGCGACGAATACAACGTGAAGTGCCGCAGGATCTCCAGCACCATCTCCGGGGCGAGCAGCAGCTCCGCCGAGCGCATCACCGACGCCAGGCCAGGGGCCATCAGCTCGTCGGTCGTCTTGGCCCACTTCAGCCACAGCTCCGGTGGCTGTCGGACCGCGCCGTAACGGAAATCGCGGCCGTCGGTGGCGAACGACAGCACATTGGGGACGAAGAACGCCGCGGTCTTGACCTCATAGGCGTTGTGGATGTCGGTGGCGGCGTTGAGCCACGACGTGTTGACGTCGGGTTTCTTGGTCTCGCCGACCACCAGCGGCAGGCCGTTCACCCACAGCACGATGTCGTAGCGGCGGTGTTCCCGGCCGGTGTGGAAGCTGGCCTCGGTGGTGACCCGCAGGGTGTTGGAGCGGGAGTTGTCGAAGTCGATGAGGTTGACCTTGCTGTGCTGGTCGTCGCCGACGAACTGGATCGTGCGACGGCCGCACAGCCAGGCGGTGAACTCCTCGTTGGCTGCCACCAGGCCGTCGTTCGGGGCCGACAGCAGCACCGCCCGCAGCTTTGCCAGCACCTGCTCGGTGCGCTTTCGGGGGTTCTCGGCGATCTGCGGGTTGAGGCGGACGAGCGCTGCCTGCAGCTCGTCGGCTCGGAACACGCCGTCGACAGGGCGGCCGAGGTTGCCCATCCGGCGTGAACTCCCAGCCGAGGGTCGCCAGGTGCTCGCAGATGCCGTCCTGGATCGAGCGTTCGTCCATCCCGCTCACAGCCCCACCGCCAGCCTCGCCACGCTGTTCACGAGAGACCCAGCATCTGATCGTAGGACTCGTCCAGCAGGCGCTCGCCAGAGAGCAGCTCGGCCAGCACCCCGGCCCTCAGTTGCCGGGTGGCCTCTGCCTGTGACTCCAGGGCGGCGACCTGCTCATCCATCGCCCCGACCACCTCCACGATCCTCCTCTGCTCCTCCACCGGCGGCAGAACCACCCGCACAGGTGCAAGTGACTTGCGAGTAATCTGTTCCTGCACTTGACCTGAAATTGCTCCGCTGCTCCGAAGATCTAAGGCCTCCAGCATGAGAGCCAGGTAGTGAACATCCACATGGCCAGGCTTCGCACGAAGCCCCATAACGTTGTTCGCCAGAAAGGCTCCGGCAGGAGCAAGTGTCACCGTTCCGCAGGAACCACGACAGCCCAGGGCGACGGTTGTCTCAGTGATGTTACCCTCACTGTTCCAGCCGACTACGCCATTGGCGCCATAAACAGGGTGCAGACCGCCTGGCAACGATCTGACAGCAATCGTGCTGCCTTGCTTGAGGTCAGCGATTTCGCCGAGGGTGGTGGAGTGCCAGTCGTGACCCGGTGAGCCCAGCAAGTCTGCCAACACCGCGGTCCGGGCTGCGCGTGTAGCGGTTATCTGCGCCTCCAACGCGTCGATGCACGCATCAACCGCCCCCACGCAGTCCACAATCCGCTGCTGCTCCTCCACCGGCGGCACCAGAACGGCGACCTTCAGCAGATCCTTCGTGCTCGTCCGCGGCATCCGCGTCCCAGCACTTAGTCGTATACACTCGTCAAAAACCCGATCATTCAGAACGAGCAAGCCCAGGAACTTAGAGTCAACGTCACCTCGTGTTCGCAAGACCAGGATCTCTGGCGTACAAACACCCTCGAACGGAGCGATACAACCTTTTCGCAAGTAGGCAGCAAGTCGTCCAAAGAGCGTGTCGCCAGCACGAAAGGGCGTAGTTGAACTCGTCACCTCGGCAGTCGATCCCCAGGAGCCTACCGATCGACTGTTGCCGGACGCAAGATGCTCAAGTCCCAAATAGCGCCGCTCTGGACCGACCGATGGATCGACCCGTTCTGTCATAACGGTTGCAACCCTGCCGAGGGTCGTGGATTGCCAATGATCAGGCATAGCCGGATCTCCTAAACGCTAGAAGATCGCTGGGATGCGTTGGCATCTCCGAAGGCACGAGCGTCCTAAGCGCACCACCCGGCTCAGCCATAATCAGCTGCTTGAAGACGGTCGTGCATCGCATGCTGAGCTGTAGTAGTAACCTCCTCGGCCAAGCGCATGTCCGCGAGAGCGATTACTACATCGACAGTGTCGGTGACTTCCTGCGCAATGTAGCGACCGATGTTGAGGTCCCAGTCGTTTGCCTCAATTTGAGCAATGTCGACAACGGCCTGTTTGACCTTGTCCGGCTCGACTGCTGAGTCACTATAGGCATAATGAAGGGCAGCAACGTCGACATCGTTGAGAGAATTCTGATTGCGGCCCGGCTGAAATTGCTTAGAACCATCGATGATTCGGACCCTGCCTGTCCAGTCAGTGTGCTTGGCCTTGCGCAGGATCAGCAGACAGGCCGGGATCGTGGTGCCGTAGAACAGGTTGGGGCCAAGCCCGATGACCGCCTCGAGAAGGTCTGCTTCGATCAGATGCCGGCGGATCCGGGCTTCTGCCCCTGCACGGAAGAGAACTCCGTGGGGCATTACAACCCCCACCCGTCCTCCGTCGGACTTGGCGGAGGCAATCATGTGTTGGATCCACGCCATATCACCTCGACCCTTAGGCGGGACCCCGCCGCACTCCGAGCGACGATGCGGGTCGGTCGCCCAGCGTTCGTACCCCCAGTCCTTCATGGAGAACGGCGGGTTGGCAATCACCACTTCGAAAGTCTGGAGTTTTCCGAGATCGTCGGTGAACTTGGGGTCTCGCAGCGTATCGCCTCGGACGATCTTGGCGTCGTCCACGTCGTGTACGTAGAGATTCATGCGGCCGATCGCCGACGACGTCTGGTGTACCTCCTGGCCGTAGAAGCGCATCTGCGCCGTGGACTTGCCTGCCGCGGCCACGGCGTTGGACGACTCGATCAGCATGCCTGCCGAGCCGCAGGCAGGGTCGTAGATGGTGTCGGTCGACTGCGGGTCGAGGATGCGCACCAGCAGGTGGATCACCGCCCGCGGCGTGAAGTACTGGCCAGCCGACTTGATGCTTTCATCGGAGAACTTGCGCAGCAAGTACTCGTAGCCCGCGCCGAGCATGTCGTTGGGTACCTTCGACGGCGAGATCACGTAGCGGTTGAAGTGCTCGACGAGACGCACCAGCCGCTCGGGCGGCATCCGGTCGGGATCGGCCCAGGCTGCGTTGCCGAAGATGCCGGCCAGCCGGTTCGGGTTGGCTTCCTCGATCTTCTGGGTGATCTCCTGGATCAGCACGCCGTGGTTCTCGGCTGCGCGCCTCAGGTCCCTCCAGTGACAGCCGTCGGGGATGTCGAACTTGTGGAACTCCGCCTCGATCTTGCGCCAATTGGCCTCGATCTCAGGGGTGAGGTGGTCCTCCCACCTGGCTACCGCTTCAGCGTGCTCGTCGTCCCAGGTATCCGACAGACGCTTGAGGAAGAGCAGCGGGAAGATGAAGTCCCGAAGATTGCCTGGGTCCACCGGGCCTCGCAGGATGTCGGCTGCGCCCCACAGCCACGACTCCAACTCTTGCTGTGAGACCCCCCCCCGGTGAACATGCGCCAAAGGGTACAGATGCGGCACGCAGACCACACCCCCCCCCCCCCCCCCCCCCCCCCCCCCCACACTCACCCCGACCTCCCGCCATGGCCCGCCCCTTTCGCCGCGCGACTCCCGAACCACCGGGCCGGGCCGGGCCAGCGCCAGCCCTCCCCGGCTCCCGCCCTGCCCGGGCTGACCCCGCTGGCTCCATCCGACCCCACGCTCACCCTGCCCACCGCACGCCGTCCACGCCCTCCACCCTGCCGAGCCCACAGCCACCCCCGCACCGCACGCCTCCCCAACCGCCCGACCGCTCCCCACACTCACCCCGGCCCGCCCCACCCTGGGTCCGCCAGCCAGCTCCGACACGCGCCTCGCTGCCCTCTCGACCCGGCCCACCCAGCCGCTGGGCTCCTCGCCCGGGTTGGGGGATCGGTCGCAATCTGAACCGCCCCGGGTTTTACGTAGGCTGTTTGTTGTGGGTGTGTTGGTGGTGGTGGTTGGCTTCGGCTTCGGCTGGGGGGATGCGGCCGAGTTGGTGGTGGATGCGGCGGTGGTTGTACCAGTCGATCCATTCTAGGGTGGCGAGCTGGAGGTCTTGGAGGCCTTGCCAGGGGCCTCGGTTGTCGACGAGCTCGGTTTTGTAGAGGCTGATGACGGATTCGGCGAGGGCGTTGTCGTAGCTGTCGCCGCGGGATCCCACGGAGCTGGCTGCGCCGATCTCGGCGAGGCGGCCGGTGTAGGCGCCGGCGAGGTACTGGGCGCCTCGGTCGCTGTGGTGGATGAGCCCCTGGAGGCTGGCGCCGTTGCGGGTGCGCTCGGTTATGGCTTGTTCGAGGGCGTCGAGGGCGAGATCGGCGCGCAGCGATCTCGAGATCTGCCAGCCGAGGATGCGCCTGGAGAACACGTCGGTGACCAGGGCTGTGTAGACGAACCCGCTGCGGGTGCGCACGTAGGTGAGGTCCGCTACCCACAGCCGGTCAGGGCCGGGCGCCTCGAAGCGGCGTTCCACCAGGTCACGGGGCCGCTCGGCGGCGGCTGCGGGGGTCGTGGTGCGCCGCTGTTTGCCCCGCACAGCGCCGCGAAGGCCCAGGTCGCGCATCAAACGCTCGACGGTGCAGCGCGCTGTGCGCTGGCCCTGGCGGTTCAGCTCGGCCCACACCTTTCGGGCCCCGTACACGCCGTAGTTGTCCGCATGGACCCGGGCGATGCGGGCCTTGAGCGCTTCGTCGCGCAGCGCCCGCGCAGAGGGCCCTCGCCGCTTGGCGGACCAATACGTCGACGCAGCGAACTGCAAGACCCTGCAGATCGGCTCGACCCCGAAACGCTCCCTGTGGGCATCGATGAAAGCCATCACCGTCTCCGGCCGTCGAGCTCGGCCGCGAAAAAAACCGACGCAGCCCGCAGGATCTCGTTCGCCCTGCGCAGCTCGCGGTTCTCGCGCTCCAAAGCCTTGAACCGCTCACGCTCATCGCTGCTCATCCCAGCCCGAAAGCCCGCATCGACCTCCGCCACGCGCACCCAGCGGCGCACCGTCTCAGCCGTCGGCCCCAGCATCGAAGCCACCCTCGAGATCGCATCCCACTGCGACCCCGACCCATCACGCTGCGCCTCGAACACCATCCGAACCGCCCGCTCACGCAGCTCAGCCGGATACCTCCCCGAAACGCTCTTCTTGTCTGACATAGCTCCATCCTCTCAAAGGCCGGAGCCTGCGCAATACCCGGGGCGGATCAATCGGTATCGTCATCGGGATAGCTGGGCCATCGAGGAGAGGATCCCACGTGGCAAAGGTCCTAACGGCATGGCCCGACGAGGACCCCGAGGACAATGAGGAGGATCTCGTCCGGCTGTATCTGACCGACATCGGCCAGTACACGCTGCTCACCCGCGAGGACGAGGTTCGCCTGGCCCAGCAGATCGAGATCGGCGTGGAGGCTCGTGCCGAGCTCGAGTGCCCGAGCATGGAACTCTCGGCGTCGCGCAAGGGCGATCTGCGCCGCAAGCGCCGCAAGGGCGAACAGGCCGAGCGCACCTTCGTGCAGTCGAACCTGCGGCTGGTGGTGTCGATCGCCAAGAAGTACCAGGCATCGGGCCTGCCCCTGCTGGACCTGATCCAGGAGGGCAACCTCGGCCTGATGCACGCGGTCGAGAAGTTCGACTGGCGCAAGGGCTTCAAGTTCTCTACCTATGCCACCTGGTGGATCCGCCAGGCGATCACCCGGGGCATCGCCAACACCGGGCGCACCATCCGCCTTCCCGTGCATGCAGGCGACACTCTGGCCCGCCTGCAGAAGGCCCGTTCCCGCCTGGAGCGCAGGCTCGGCCGGCCACCCACCGTGCGCGAGCTCGCCGAAGAGGTCGAGATGCCCGAGGAGAAAGTCACCGAGGCGCTGCGCTTCGCAGCCGAGCCGCTGTCGCTGTCGGACACGCTGCGCGAGGACGACGACGCCGACTCGCCGTTCGAGGTAGCCGCCACGGCGCTGCTGCCCGAGGAGATCAGCCGGCTGCTGTCGCCGCTGGACGACCGCGAGCGCGAGATCCTCAAGCTGCGCTTCGGGCTCGACCGGGGCGAGCCGCGCACGCTCGAAGAGGTGGGCGAGCACTTCGAGCTGACCCGCGAGCGCATCCGCCAGATCGAGGCCCGCGCCATGTCGAAGCTGCGCCACCCGTCGTCGGACACCGGCGCCCACGTGGCAGAGGAGCCAGCAGAACAGCCGGACGAGGAGGATCTCCTCCGGCTGTACCTGACCGACATCGGCCAGTACGCGCTGCTCACCAGCGAGGACGAGGTTCGCCTGGCCCAGCAGATCGAGATCGGCGTGCAGGCTCGCGACGAACTCGAAAGCCCCGACAAGGATCTGTCGGCATCCCGCAGGAGCGACCTGCGCCGCAAGCGCCGCAAGGGCGAGATCGCCGAGCGCACCTTCGTGCAGTCGAACCTGCACCTGGTGGTACCGATAGCGATAACCAGGAAGTACCAGGCATCAGGCCTGCCGCTGCTGGACCGGATCCAGGAGGGCAACCTCGGGCTGATGCACGCGGTCGAGACGTTCGACTGGCGCAAGGGCTTCAAGTTCTCCACCTACGCCACCTGGTTGATCCGCCAGGCGATCACCCGCAGAATCGCCAACACCGGATGAACCATCCGCCTGTCGGTGCATGCCGGCGACACGCCCGCCCGCATGCAGAAGGCCCGTGCCAACCTGGAGCGCAAGCATGGCCACCCGGCCACCGTGCGCGAGCTCGCCCAAGAGATCGGCATGTCCGAGGAGAGGGTCACCGAGCGCTGCGCTTCGCAGCCGAGCCGCCGTCGCTGTCGGACACGCTGCGCGAGGACGACGACACCGAGCTGTAGACATTCTCAGCGAGCATCCCCGAAGCGCCCGACCCCGCCAACCACATCCGCCCTGGACGTCGGTAACTCTTGCGACAGCGAGAGCGAGGCCGGTCCGAACGACCGGCTGGGGCCAGGTTGAGCTAGTGGCGCTTGTAGCGGTCGGCGAGGTATTCCTCGACCCAGTTCCGCGAGCTGCGCCACTGCCCGTCGGATCCGCGTGCCGCCTTGAGGCGCCCTCGTATTGCGGCGGCTCGCAGAGCCGGGGCGTTGATGTCTGTGGTCGCCAGCGAGGCGAGCGGAACGATCCGGGCCGGTCCGGCCCCAGCGGGGTAGACGAAGCGGTAGAGGTTGTCGATGACCGCGCGGGCGATGATCTCCCCCAGGCGGCCGGGTTCGCCGTCGTCGGCACGGCTCAGAGCCTCGAGGTAGGCGGCGCGGTCGCGCTTATGGATGACCGCCGGCGGGTAGCCGTGGCGGACGAGGACGAGGTTCAGCAGCAGGCGCCCGGTCCGGCCGTTGCCGTCGAGGAAGGGATGGATCTGCTCGAAGCGACAGTGCAGCGCCGCCAGCTCCTCGGGGAATGCGTGCGTGCGCCCTTCGAGCGCGCTGGCCGCCTGCACCCAGTCAGACAGCGCCGCCGGCACCAGGGGAGACGACACGGGGATCATGCCGCGAGGGAAGGCGTGGATCTCGTGGCGGCGGAAGCTGCCCGGCCCTTCGCGATCAGAGGCTTCCGGGTGCGGCGCCACGTCCCACACGAGACCCATCGCAAGCTCGTGCACCTGGCGGACCTCGGTGAGCGTGACCACGCTGTCGTGGCCGGAGGCGTCGGCCGGGCTGCTGGCTTGGCGATACACCCACTTGGCGGCACTGGCGTAGCCCAGAACCTCCATGTACTCGCGCAGCTCCTTGTTGCCCACGGCGCGGCCCTCGGCCAGCAGCTGCTTGACCTGCTTCAGCACCAGGGTGTTGCCCTCGATGGCCGTGGAGTGGTGCGCCTCCTCGTACCAGATCCCCTGCCAGATGTCGGCCGCCTCAGCAGGGGTGGGCAGCCCGCCCATGCGGTCCCACAGCTCGGCGACGCCGTCTTCGAGGCGGGCGTAGATGTACTTGCGAGCAGGCCGACCCGGCTCTTCGCGGATTTGTTCGTCAGACACGAATCGAATCGTACCGTACAAATCGCGGATTTGTGGCGTTCACGCAAATCTAACTGCACAGAATTCTTTTGAGCGTGGTGTTCGTGTCGCGCCCGTCTCCTCCCGAACCAAACCGACCGCCGCCGTTCCAGCCCCTACCAGCTCACAGGGGTCGCCAGGCACCCCGCAGCCTCACAGCCGCACCGGGCCTCGGAGTGGCCGAGAGCCAACCCAGCTCGCAGGGTCGCCAGGCGTCCCGCGGCGGGTAGCCTCGGCGTCCGTACCCCACCAGGTACGCGGAGACGTGGCCGAGTCAGGTTGAAGGCGCTTCCCTGCTAAGGAAGTAACGTCGCAAGGCGTTCGAGGGTTCGAATCCCTCCGTCTCCGCCGATTCCCCGCTCCCTTGGCGGGCCGTGTCCGGCGCTGGGACGAGGGCCGCTCTCGGCCTGCGTGCATCGGGCTTCGCAGGCCGTACACTGGTGGCTCGCTGCGCCCGTAGCTCAGTCCGGATAGAGCATCTGACTACGGATCAGAGGGTCGGGAGTTCGAATCTCTCCGGGCGCGCCACCACCCCAGAACACCCCGACCTCCGCTAGCCTGGCCAGCGGAGGGATGGCAGAGCGGACGATTGCGTCGGTCTTGAAAACCGTTGGGCCTTCACGGGTCCCGGGGGTTCGAATCCCCCTCCCTCCGCCCTGTTCCGCAAGGCCGAAAACGCCGTTGAGCGGCGGCCCTGGCTGGGCCAGAGGTCTCTCGACGTGGTGGTCTGCCCGACCCTGATCCGCCATCTCGACCCGCTCCCTGAACGCCTCGCCAGGCCCGGCGGGCCGGCTGCCGGCGGGTGCCTCAGACGGCTTGCTCGTAGGCGGCCTTGGCGGCTTCGGCGGCGGCTTCGATGGCCTCGGGGGTGGCGCCCAGCGCCTCGGCGTAGGCGGCTTTGCCGGCCTCTTCGGCGGCTAGCTGAGCTTCGACGGTCACGCCCAACGCTGCGGCGGTAGCAGCTCGTGCGTCGTCGATGGCGGCGGCCGCGTCTGCTTCGTCGGCGACCGCGGCGTCGGCAGCGGCCTCGGCGTCGGCGGCCATGGCATCAGCTATGGCTTCGGGGGTGGTGCCCAGCGCCTCGGCGTAGGCGGCTGCTCCGGCAGCGCCGGCGGCTTCGATGCGTTCGGGGGTGGTGCCCAGCGCCTCGGCGTAGGCGGCTTCGGCGGCGGCCATAGCGGCGCCGGCCGCGGGGTCGGTGTCAGTCATCTTGCTCGGCTCCGGGTCGGTGCGGCAGCGGTCAAGGCAGGCGAAGGTAGCGACCGACCGGCTAGCCCGTCAAGGGCCACAGGGGCGCTGTGTCAGGCGGCCCGCTCGGAGGCCTCGGCCATCGTCTACGCTGGCCGTGGGCTGTGAGTCGCTTGGGTCATCGAGGCGCATCGGTCCATCCGTCGCCGGGGCTTGCAGCTGCAGGCCACGGTTGACGTTTCGGCTGCTCGATCACGACAGCCCGGCGGAGCGCATCGCCGACGGCGACTACCGGTCTGTGGTGGCGCTGATCGAGGCGCTCGCGGACGGCGTCGTGGTGTGAGGTGATCGACGAGGCCGGTCTTCTGCAGGCGGCCCCGTGCCACGGTCGAGATGGTAGCGGCGCCGCCGCGTGGCAGTATCGGCGCCATGCCCGCAACGCCCGCTGTGCCTGCCAGGTCTGCCGCTCCGATCGGCGCCGCGCTGGCCATCGGGGCGCTGCTCGCCGCCGGGCTCGGCGTGGTCGCCGTGGTCGACCGCCCGGTGCCCGCCTGCGACGGGGTAGCCGAGGCCGAGTTGGTCGAGACCGTGCTGGCGGCCGCCGGCTGGATGGACCGGGCCCGCCTCGACGACGGCCGCTACGTCTACGAGTACGACCGGGCGGCCGACAGCTTCGCCGACGACTACCACGACGTGCGCCATGCCGGGGTGATGCTCTCTGCCTACCAGGTGGCCGCCGAGGGGCATCCCGATGCCGTGGCGGTCGGCGACGCCGGGCTCGCCTACGTGCAGGACAACCTGCTTGTTGCCGACGGGCCGGACGGCGAGCTGGCCACATTCGGCAGGCCCCGCTCGACGGTCCACTTGGGCGCCTCGGCACTGACGGTGGCTGCGCTGGCGCATCGCAGGCTGGCCACCGGCGACCACAGCCACGACGAGCTGATGCGCTCGATGGGCCGCCACATGCTGACCGCGCTGCGTGACGACGGAGGCATGTGGTTCGGCACCCGCCATATGGTCGACGGCGACGGCGAGCCGAGCTTCGAGCCCACGGTAGGGCGCACCTCGACCTTCTACACCGGCGAGGCGTTCTGGGCCTTCGGGCTGTTGGCCAACGCCTTCGGCGGCGAGGGCTGGGACGATTCCGCCCGGGCTGTCGCTCGCTTCATCGCCGTTGACCGCGACCTCGAGGAGGGGATCGAGAACCCGCCGCTGGCTGATCAGTGGGCCGCTTACGGTTTCGCCGAGATGCGGGACTGGGCGGTGCTCGACGAGCCCGAGCTCGGCTACGTGCGCAGCCTGATCGAGGCCTACGCAGGGCGGATCGACCGCGAGCTGCGACGGGAGGCGAAGCGGGTGGGCGACGGCAGCGGCCCGCCGGATGAGTCCGCCACGATCTCGCGGGGCGCGGCCTTCGGCACCACGGTGGAGGCGCTGAGCGCGCTGTGGCGGCTCTCCGCGGCCGATCCGGGACTCGCCGATCTGCACGACGCCGTGGGGGAGGATCTGGTCTGCGGGGCGGCGGTGCTGGTGGCCCGCCAGGCCGACGCAGCCCAGGCAGCCGGCTACGCCCGGCCCGAGTTGGTGGAGGGGGCGTGGTTCTCCGATGATGTCACCCGCATGGACGACCAGCAGCACGCCATGGCCGGGCTGATCCGCACGGTGGCCGCGCTGCAGGCTGGGGCCGGCGTCGGCGGTTCTGGCAGCAGCGGAGCTGGCGGCGGTTCTGGCGGTTGGGCGGATCTGGCGCCGTGACCGGGCGGTCTGTCCGTCCTGCGACGCCCGGCGCTGCGGCGCAGAGCGAGCCGCTGTTCTCGATCAACGCCGTCAACCTGCCCGAGCACGCCGACAACCCGGTCCACACAGACGCGGGCGCAATCGAGGCCGGCTTCGCAGGAGCGATCGTGGCCGGCACCACCGTCTACGCCTACCTGGTGCGCGGTGCGGTGGGGCTGTACGGGTCGGACTGGGCGAGCCAGGGCGGCGGCATCCTGACCTTGCGGGCGCCGGTCCTGGCCGATGCGCTGGTCGAGGTACGCCAAGCGGCCGACGGGCGGCTCGCTGCCTGCATGGGCGACGTGGAGTGCGCCCGGCTGGTGCCGCGAACCGTGGCCGAGACCGTCGAGGCACTGGCCGACAGGGACCTGGCGCCCTCGGGCAGAGCCTTCGGGCCGATGACGCTGGAGCTGAGCGAGATCATCACGGGCTACGGGCTGCGCTGCGGCGACGACGACCCCCGCTACGGCGAGCTCGGCGTGGTGCACCCGGTGGTGTGGCCGGTGCTCGCCAACGCCGTGTTCGCCCGCTACCTGGTGCGCGGGCCGTGGGTACACACCCGCAGCGACATCTTCCACATCCGCCCGGTCGCCCCCGGCGCAACCGTGACCATCGAGGCCACCGAGATCGACCGCTTCGCCAAGCCCAGCGGCGAGCGGGCGGTGCTGGCCATGCGCTTCACGGTCGACGACGAGCTCGTCGCCTTCGTCGAGCACGAGGCCATCATCTGACCCCAGCTCAGCGGGGAGCTATTGGTTGGCTCGGCGGCGTTGGAGGTTGGCCCACTCGTCTCGCAGGCCGACCGTGCGGTGAAACAGCGTCGGCGGCTCGGCGGGATCGTCGTCGAGGTCTCGGGCGAAGTAGCCGAGCCTCTCGAACTGCACCACCTCGCCGGGGGCGATGTCGGCCACAGCCGGCTCGGCCTTGGCCTGGCGGATCATCCGCGAGGCTCCGTTGAGCGAGGCCATCGGATCAGCGCCGTCCGCTCCGGGGTGGGCATCGGTGAAGAGCCGCTCGTAGAGGGCCGCGTCCACGTCGAGCGCATGGTCCGCCGACACCCAGTGGATCGTGGCCTTGACCTTGCGGCCGTCGGGCGCACGGCCGCCCTCGGTCTCGGGGTCGTAGGTGCACAGCAGACGCACGGGCCGGCCCCCGGGGTCGGTCTCCACCTGCTCGCAGCGCAGGAACCAGGCCGCCCGCAGGCGCACCTCCCGGCCCGGTGCCAGCCGGTAGAACTTCGCCGGCGGCTCAGCCATGAAGTCGTCCCGCTCGATCCACAGCCTCCCCGAGAAGGGCACGTCACGCCGCCCGGCCGAGTCGTCCTCGGGATTGTTGACGGCCTCACGCAACGAGACCCCGCCGGGCCAGTTCACGATCACCACCTCCAGCGGGTCGACCACCACCATGCGCCTCTGGGCATGGAGGTTGTGGTGGGTCCGCACGAACGACTCCAGCAGCTCGATCTCGTGCACGCCGTTGACCCGGGCCACACCGATGTGCGCGCAGAACGCCCGGATAGCCGCGGGGGGATAGCCCCGGCGGCGCAGGCCCGCCAGCGTGGGCATGCGGGCGTCGTCCCAGCCGTCCACGTGGCCGTCGGCCACCAGCTCGGCCAGCCTGCGCTTGCTGAGCACCGTGTGGGTCAGGTTGAGGCGGGCGAACTCGGTCTGGCGGGGCCGGTCCTCGCCGAGCCCCAACTTGGCGTGGTACCAGTCGTAGAGCTGGCGGTTGGCGTCGAACTCCAGCGTGCACAGCGAATGCGTGGTGCCCTCCACGGCATCGGACTGGCCGTGCGCCCAGTCGTAGGTCGGGTACACGCTCCAGCGGTCGTCGGTGCGAAAATGGCGGTGCTTGCGTATGCGGTACATCACGGGGTCGCGCATCGCCATGTTGGGGTGGGCCATGTCGATCCTGGCCCGCAGCACCCTCGACCCCTCGTCGAACTCCCCGGCGGTCATGCGGGCGAACAGGTCCAGGTTCTTAGTCGTGGGACGGTCGCGCCACGGCGAGTCCTCGCCCGGCGTGGTGAACCCGCCCCGCCGCGCCGAGATGGTCTCGGCGTCCTGGTCGTCGACGTAGGCCAGGCCTGCTTCGATCAGCCGGACCGCCCAGGCGTGCAGCTGCTCGAAGTAGTCCGAGGCGTAGGCGGCCTCGCCGGGCTCCCAGCCGAGCCAGCGGATGTCGTCGACGATGGCCTCGGCGAAGGCGGCGTCCTCGGTCTCGGGGTTGGTGTCGTCGAAACGCAGCCTGCAGACGCCGCCGAACTCGTCGGCCAGCCCGAAGTTGAGGCTGATCGACTTGGCGTGGCCGATGTGCAGGAAGCCGTTGGGCTCGGGCGGGAACCGGGTCTGCACCCGCCCGCCGTAGGGGCCGTCCTCGGCGTGGCGGGCGATCATCTCGCGGATGAAATCGGCCTTGCGGTCGCTCATGGCGCCCCTCCGCTAGCCTCCCGCCGAGCACACGAATACGGCGTCATCTTGCAGTTCCTAGCGGCGCTGCATGCGGCCCGCAACGTCTGGCCCGGACCACCGCAGGCTCAGCGAGACCGAGCAAGCCCGTCCGCGACGCCACACACCCACGGAGACGCCCATGAGCCACGACGGCTCCCACAGCGACGGCGACCCGCCCCTCAGCGGCGTGCGTGTCATCGACTTCTCGCGGGTGCTGGCAGGCCCGCTGCTGGGCCAGACCCTGGGCGACCTGGGCGCGAACGTGATCAAGGTCGAGCGCCCCGGCAGCGGCGACGACACCAGGCAGTGGGGGCCGCCCTGGCGCACCATCGACAACGGCGTCGGCGGCACCGAGCCCGAGGCCACCTACTACTCGTCGCTGAATCGCAACAAGCGCTCGATCGCCTTGGACCTCAAGGACGACGCCGACATCGCCACGGCACGGCGCCTGGCGCTCAGCGGCCACGTCGTCATCGACAATTTCAGGCCCGGCTACATGGCCCGCCTCGGGCTCGACGGCGAGTCGCTGCGTGCCGAGCGCCCCGAGCTGGTCAGCGCCACGATCACCGCCTACGGCTCCGACTCCGACGCCGCCGATCTGGGCGGCTACGACCTGGTCGCCCAGGCGATGGGCGGGCCCATGCATCTCACCGGCGAGGCCGGAGGGCGGGCGCTGCGGGCGGGCGTGCCGATCGTCGACATGATGACCGGGCTCAACGCCGCCGTGGGCGTGCTCGCGGCGCTGCACTCGGCCGGGCTCACGGGCCGGGGGTGCCACATCGAGGTGTCGCTGTTCGACACGGCGCTGGCATCCACCCTGAATCACCAGACCGCGGCGCTGATGGCCGACGCGCAGCCCGCCCGCACGGGCAACCGCCACCCCTCGATAGCCCCATATGAGTCCTACGCCGCCGCCGACGGCGATCTCATCGTGGCCGCCGCCAACGACAAGCTCTTCGCCGGGCTCTGCAAGGCGATCGGCAGGCCGGACCTGCCAAACGACCCGCGTTTTGCCGACAACACCGTGCGGCGGGTCAACGTGGAGGCGCTCAACGCCGAGCTGGCGCCGCTGCTGAAGACCCGCAGTCGTGACGAGTGGGTGAAGCGGCTGCGCGCCGAGGAGGTGCCCTGCGGGCCGATCAACTCGATCGCCGAGGCCGTCGCCTGGGGCCGCAAAGTCAACATCGCGCCGACCGTGAGCGACGGCAGTTTCGTGTCGGTGCGCTCGCCGATCCGGGTCGACGGCGCTGCGCAGTCCACAGTCCGCAGGCCGCCCAGGGTCGGCGAGCACACAGCGGAGATCCTCGCCGAGCTCGACGATCTGGAGCGGGACGCCTGAGTTCTCCAGCATCGAGGAGTACCTGGGCCAACACGCCCGGCCTGCTACGACGTGCTGGAGCAGGGGCACAGGGCTCGTGGTCGCCAGCGGGCGACACTCGGCCCTGGATCGAGTTCAGCCTCACGGCGCACTTCCGCGAGCCGAGCCATCGGTGGTGCCGGGACGTCACGGCTGGTCGGGCCGCAGGAACATCGCCGGCGGGGGCGTGGCGAGCAGGCCCGGCAGACGGGCGAGGTACTGCGAGCGGCTGCATTCGCTGACGCCGAGGGAGCGGAGGTGATCGGTCTGCCATTGCACGTCGACCAGGCGCTCGCCGGGATCGGCGACCAGGCCCTCTACCAGGGACACGAGCGCTGCCTTGGAGGCGTCGCTGACCCGGTGGAACTTCGACTCGGCTGCGAACAGCCCGCCGAGCGTCAGGCCGTAGAGCCCGCCGACGAGCTCGCCGTGTTGCCAGGTCTCCACGCTGTGCGCCCAGCCGAGCTCGTGCAGCCGCAGGTACACGGCGCGCATCCGCTCGTCGATCCAGACCGGGCGCCTGGCCGCGCAGCCGTCGATCACCTCGGCGAAGGCCGTGTCGATGCGGAACTCGAAGCTCCTCATCGACTTGCGCAGCGAGCGGCTCACGTGCAGGTCGCCGAGCTCCAGAATCCCGCGAGGGTCGGGCGAGAACCAGCCAATCGGCCCCTCTTCGAGCGGCATGGGGAACATCCCCCGGCGGTAGGCGCGCAGCACCGTCTCAGGCGTGAAGGCACCGCCGAACCCCACCAGCGACATGCCTCCAGGCTACGCGTCGCGCCCGTCCCCCGCCAGCAAGGCGCTCAATGCCCCCGGCCACGCCGCCCGCGTTCAGCCGCTCACTGGGCTAACCTCACCCATGGCCCTCACATGGCGTCAGATGACACCCGAGCAACGCAACCAGGCTGAACGAGAAGCCTGCAGGCTGCGAGCCGCTGGCGACTCCCGCGGCCAGATCCGGGCCAAACTCCTGAAGCGCGGATGGGACCTGAAAGAGGACTGGATCGGAAGAAAGACGCAACGCCAAGCCCGCAGCCGAGGCAGCAGGACCGCCAGTGCATCACAGACTGCCACAGTCAACATTCCCGACGCCGACATCGCCGCAGTCAGCCTAGACGGAATTCATCTGGCGACGGCCGCTGACCCGTCGATGACCTATGTCGCCGACCCCTCGACCGCCGACGACCCGGCAGCACGGGCCCTAGCTGCGCTCGATGCTGTGGCCGCCATCGGCGACGATGACGAACGCGAAGCGACTCTTGCTGAGCTGCTGGAGGCGTTGGCCGCAACCCGCCGTGCCGAGGGTCGGCCTTTCTGACGTGCTGATCGTTCTCGACAGCGGGCCGCTCGGAATGCTGAGCCACCCAAGCCCACGCGGACTCGGCCTGAAGGCGCGGGACTGGATGAAGGCTCGAATCTCCACCGGCGACCAGATCATCATCCCCGAGATCGCCGACTACGAATTGCGGCGCGAGCTGATCCGCGCCGAGAAGACGCCGGGAATCATGCGGCTCGACGCGCTGTGCGCAAGACTCGACTACTGGCCGCTGTCGACACCGATCATGCGCGATGCCGCCCAGCTTTGGGCCGAGGCCCGAAACGCAGGCTACCCCACGGCCCAAGACGCAGCTCTCGATTGTGATGTCATCCTAGCAGCCCAAGCCCCTCAGCCTGCAGAACCAGTCGCCAGACCAGCGCACTGTCGTAGCGACCACGAACGTCGCGCACCTCAAGCGCTACGTCGAAGCGAAACTCTGGACTGAGCTGTAGGCGAATCCTGTTCCGGGTCGCCTAAGCCGGAACCTCAGCCCGCTCAGCCGCTAGCGGATCCGCCCATTTGCAGGACTGCAGCAGTTCCAGATCACGGGCTGCGCCGAACTTCCCTTGCCGGCAGGCAGCGAGATCCTTCCTGCCTGAGGGGGCAGCTGGGGTAGGTTGCGGCTCATGGAACCCGCGGACGGGCTCGGCCTTTGCGATGAGCCGGACCCTGCTGTGCGGCTCGCCCGGATCCGCTCCGAGGCGCAGGGCCGGGTGGTCGAGATCTCAGGCGAGGCCGATCTCGCCGGCGTCGACGACGGATGCGACACCGTCGTCGTCTGCTCGACGCTGCACAGAGCGGCCTCTCCTGGCCGGCTGATCTCGGCACTGATCGGGCTGCTGGCCGAGCCGGACGGGATCATCTGGTTCCTCGAGCCCAGCGCCGGGTCCGGCGACCGGGGTGACACGGTAGACGTGCCCCGCGAGCTGAGGCGCCGCGGGCTCTTCGTCACCGATCTCGACCGCTTCGAAGCGACCGGGGAAGGCGGCGCGATGTGGGTCGAGGGCAAGGCCCGCCGCAGCCGCCGCCAGACGCAGCCGAGCTGACCGCCGGGACAAGCCGGCGGGCACGGCGGCTCGCTAGCGTCGGGGCGGTGAGCGACCACGCAACCCCCGGCGACCTGATCGAGCCGCTGCGCCTGCGCTTCGGGGCACGGATACGTCAGATGCTGGCCGGCTCGGGCGAGCCGCCGGTGTTCGACTTCGACCCGGACGCGCCTCGCTGGTTCGGCCCCGACAGCGCAATCTGGGCCGTGCACAGCGACGTGGCGATGCTCGTCGGCGGCGTGCGGGCCTTGTTCTTCCAGACGCTTCACCCGCTTGCCATAGCCGGGGTGACCGACCACTCCGACTACCGCAGCGACCCGCTCGGCCGGCTGCAGCGCACCGCCGCCTTCCTGGCCACGACCGCTTTCGGGACCTCAGACGATGCCGAGGCCGCGGTGGCCCGGGTGCGGGCCATACACGACCGGGTGACGGGCACAGCCCCCGACGGGCGGCCCTATGCGGCCAACGACCCCCGCCTGCTCGGCTGGGTCCACTGCACCGAGACCGACAGCTTCCTGCGCGCCCATCAGCGCTACGGCGGAACGCCGCTGGCAGCCGGCGATGCCGACCGCTACGTGGCGGAGATGGCCGAGATCGGCCGGCGCCTGGGCGTGGAGTCGCCGCCGACCGACACCGCCGAGCTGGCCTGGGCGCTCGAGGACTACCGGCCCGAGCTCGAGGCCGGCGAGCTGGCCCGCCGCACGGTGCGGTTCCTGCTGCTGCCGCCGCTGCCGGCTGCGGCCCTGCCGCCCTACGGGCTGATCGCGGCGGCGGCGATAGGCCTGCTGCCGGGCTATGCGCGGACAGCGCTGCGCCTGCCGAGGCTGCCGCTGGCCGAGCCGGTCCTCGTCGCCCCGGCAGCGACCGGCCTGCTGCGCCTGTTCGGATGGGCGCTCGGCGAGCACCCCAGCAGGGCTCAGGTGTCGGGGGTCCAGTCGGCGAAGGTGTCGACCATCAGCGACACGTCGGGCCCCAGCGGATACAGCACGGGCTGAGTGCAGCCGGTGCGCACGTAGTGGGCGACCTTGTCGCGGCACTCCTCTGGCGTGCCCGCAGCGCAGATCATCTGCACGATCTCGTCGGGCACCAGCTTGGATGCAGCCACCACCTGCTCGTGGGTGGCGGGCCAGGTGAGCACCTCGCCCACCCGGTCGAGCAGTTCCTGGGGCACCCCGGAGGCCTTCATGATGTGGGGCTGTTGGCCGAGGTACTGGGTGACCAGCAGGCGTGCGCCGTCGAGCGCGGCCTGGCGGTCGTGGTCCACCGAGCACACCACGAGCTGGGGCCGGTCCAGATCCTCCACCGAGCGGCCGGCCTTGGCTGCGCCGTCGGCCAGGGCGTTCATGGCCCGCTCGTTGTAGTCCGGCGACACCAGGTAGTTGAGCACCACGCCGTCGGCGATCTCGCCGGTGAGCTTCATCATCTGCATGCCGGTCGCGCCGATGTAGATGGGCACGTCCTTGGGGCGGCGCTGTTGATGCACGTAGTCGAGCTCCACGCCGTCGAGCTGCACGAAGGTGCCGTTCATAGTGACGGTCTCATTCGCCAGCAGCGCCCGCACCGCCTCGCAGATCTCGCGCATCGCCAGCAGCGGCCGCACCCGCTGCACCCCGACCTTGGTCGCCAGCGGCTCCCACCAGGCGCCGATGCCCAGCAGAATCCGGCCCGGGGCGAGGTCGTCGAGGGTGGCGAACGTGGACGCCAGCCGGGCCGGGTTGCGGGTCCAGCAGTCGACCACGCCCGAGCCGATCTTGACCCGCTCGGTGACCGCGGCGAAGGCGGCCATCGGGATGATGGCGTCGCGCACCAGGCGCGAGTCGGCCTGCCAGATGGCGTCGAAGCCCTTGGACTCGGCGTAGCGGGCGTGGCCCATCGCCTCGGTGATGCTGTGCGCGTCCTGCAGATACATGGCGACGCTCTGGCTCATGATTCCTCCCTCTCGGCGTTGCCGCCGGATCGTTGTCGGCTTGCTGTCTGTCGGCTCATTCGTCGGCTCGCGACCGTTCCGCCTGCCTCTGCGCTCTCTCCGCCTCTCACAGTTCCTCCATCTTGGCGTGCAGCGTGCGGGCGGCCTCTGCGGCCTTGGCGCGGATCTCGTCGCCGTCGACCAGGGTGGGCAGGCCGTCCTCCCAGACGACAGCGCCGTCGACGCTCACCGTCATCGGCGACACGCCCGGCGTGAAGGCCAGCCACCAGGGGTCGTCGGACTCTGCCGCCCACACCACCCGGTCGTCGAGCGCCGCGGGCATCAGGTCCCAGCCGCCTGCCAGCCAGCCCCAGGCCAGCTCCGGCGTGGCCGTCACGTCACCGGCGCGCGCCGCGACGTAGGCGAGGCGGAACTCCTCGAGCATGTCGGCGCCGATGCCGTCGGTGCCGAGCGCCACGGGGTTGTCGAAGCGCGCCGGCCGGGCGTAGCCGACCGCGTTGTTCATGTTGGACCGAGGGTTGTGCACGACGGTGCCTCGCAGGCCGTGGTCGTCGGGCAGATGCACGCCGTGGATGACCAGCCAGTCGTCGTCGCTGTGGGCGGCGAGGCGCTGCCAGTCGTCGTCTGGGCCCTCGGCGACGTGGACGTGAACGCCCACGTCGTGCTTGCGGGCCATCTCCGCGGCCGCGGCGATCGTGTCGTCGGTGCAGGTGAAGGCGGCGTGCAGGCCGACGTAGCCCTCGTTGTCGCCGTCGCCGAGGAAACGGTCGTTCTCGGCCAGGCCGGCGGCGGCCCCGGCGGCCCCGTGGCGGTCGGTGACCCCGTAGGCGCACGACACCCGCACGCCCACCTCGCTGCAGGCATCGGCGATCACCGACAGCGAGCCGTCGATCGCATTGGGCGACTCGTGATGGTCGATGATCGCCGTGCAGCCCCGCTCAAGTGCCTCGAGCGCGCCGAGCTTGGCCGACCACTCGATGGTGTGCAGGTCGAGCGCCCGGTCGAGCCGCCACCAGACCAGCTCCAGGATGTCGGTGAAGCCCTGCGGCGTGCGCGCCGGGGCGGGCATGCCCCGGGCCAGCGCCGAGTACAGGTGATGGTGCGCGCAGACCAGCCCGGGCGTGGCGACGGTCATGGCCTAGGCCCAGGCGGCGGCCCGCTCGCGGTTCTTGACATTGCGGATCGGCAGTTCGTCGCGCCATTCGCCGTCGTATGCCTGAAAGGCCGCGGCCACCGCCCCGGCGGTGGGCACCAGCCCGATCTCGCCGACGCCCTTGATGCCGTACGGCGAGTTGGGGTCCGGCGACTCCACCAGGATCACGTCGGTTGGCGGCATGTCCTTGGGCCGGATGATGTCCAGCGACCGCAGGGTGGCGTTGGCCGGCCGGCCGTCTTCGTCGCAGGGGAAGCCCTCGCTCAGCGCATAGCCGAGCCCCATGTGCACCGCCCCCTCGATCTGGCCCTCGCAGAGCACCGGGTTGACGGCACGGCCCACGTCATGGGCGGCCAGCACCCGCAGGATGTCGCCGCTGTCGGGGTCGAGCTCCACGAGCTGGGCGGCGTAGCCGAAGGTGGAGTGCAGCACCGGGTTCTCCAGGCCCTCATTGATCGAGTTGGTCCAGTCGACCACGTAGACGCCCTCGTACTCCACGCCGGTCTCACAGCCGCCGGCGCGGGCGTTGCGGCAGGCGTCGGCCACCGACCCGGCGCCCATGATCGTGCCCCGCGACCCGGTGGTCTGGCCGGCGCCGAACTCGCGGGTGGTGTCGACGATCACCTTGACCCGCTCGGGATCCACGCCGAGCTCGGTGACCGCCACCTGACGGGCCACGGTGTGGATGCCCTGGCCCATCTCGGTCCAGCAGTGGCGCACCTCCACGCTGCCGTCGTCGCAGAACAGCACGCTGGAGCGGCTGGTCTCGATTGCGCCGTTGCCGAGCCCGGAGTTCTTCAGGCCGAGCCCCATGCCGACCGGGCGACCGGCCGCTGTGGCCGCGTCCCAGGCGGGCTTGACCGCATCGAGGCAGGCCTCAGCCCCCAGGCAGCCGTCGTCCATGATCTGGCCCGGCCCCCACACCGAGCCGGGCCGCACCACGTTGCGGCTGCGCATCTCCCAGCCCGAGATGCCGACGTGTGCGGCGAGGCGGTCCATCATGCCCTCCATGGCGAACTGCGCCTGGTTGGCGCCGAATCCCCGGAACGCCCCGCATACCGAGTTGTTGGTGCGCACGGCGATCGCCTCCACGTCGATGGTCTCGGTGACATAAGGCCCGCTGGCGTGCCCGGCGGCACGCTCCAGCACCTTCATGCCGACCGAGGCATACGGGCCGGAGTCGCCGATCATCTTGGCCCGCACCCCCAGCAGCTTGCCGTCAGCGTCGCAGCCGACCTCGTACTGCATGCGGATCGGGTGGCGCTTGGTGTGCACCAAAAACGACTCCTCACGCGAGAACGTGGTCTTCACCGGCCGGCCCAGCAGCCAGGCCGCCAGGGCGGTCTGCGCCTGGTTCGACATGTCCTCCTTGCCGCCGAATGCGCCGCCGTTGGAGACCAGCTCCACGGTGATCCGCTGGGGCTCCACGTCGAGGATGGCGGCGGTGTCGTTGCGGTCGTCCCAGACCCCCTGGCCTCCCGAGTACACGTGCAGCGACTCGGTGCTGCCGTCTTCGCCGAGCGTCGGCACCGCCAGCGTGCTCTCGGGCTCCAGGAAGGCGTGGTCGACCCGCTGGGTCTGGAAGGTGTGGCGCGCCACGTGCGCCGAACGCCGGAGGGCCTCGTCCACGTCGCCGCGCGCATACGCCGAGCGGCTCAGCATGTTGCCGTCGAGCTGCCAGACCGCGTCCTCCTCCGATGCCAGGGCATCCGCGGGATTGGTGAACGGCTCGAGCACGTCGTAGACCACGTGCACCAGCGGCACCGCGGCCCGTGCCTGGGCGCGGGTCTCCGCCACCACCAGCACCAGCACGTCGCCGAGGAAGCTGGTGCGCCCGCCCGGCGGGATGAAGCACGGCCAGTCCTTGTGGATCAGGCCCGAGCGCAGCGTGCCGGGCACGTCGTCGCCGGTGAACACTGCCACCACGCCGGGCGCGGCCAGAGCCGCGGCGGTGTCGATGGAGACGATGTCGGCCCGGGCGTGCTCGGAAAGCAGCACCGCGCCGTGCAGGCAGCCCTCTGGCTCCATGTCGTCGATGAAGTCGCGGTCGCCAAGCGACAGCTCCGAGGCCTCGTAGCGGGCGCTGCTAGCGCCGACGCCGCCGGCTGTGATCGCAACCGGGGTCTCGCCGGCGGCCAGTGAGTCGATGGCGTCGAGGATCTTGATGTAGCCGGTGCAGCGGCACAGATGCGCCCCGAGATGGCGCGACGCATCGCCGCGGGTGAGCGGCTTGTCGCGGGCCAGCAGCGCCATGGTGCGCATCAGGATCCCCGGCGTGCAGAAACCGCACTGCAGGGCGCCGTGTGCGGCGAACGCCCCGGCCAGGCGCTCGCGCTCATGGGCGCTGACCCCTTCGAGGGTGACGATGCTCGCACCCTCGGCGCGCTGCAGCGGGGTCTGGCAGGCGATGCGGGCCTTGCCGTCGAGCAGCACCGTGCAGCAGCCGCAGTGGCCGCTGGGGGCGCAGCCGTCCTTGGGCGAGGTGAGGCGCAGCTCGTCGCGCAGCGCTGCCAGCAGATGTTCGTGGTGGTCGCCGACCGTGCAGGTCTCGCCGTTGACAGTGAACTCAGCCATGGGACTCCTCGGGTGGGATCGGGGGCGGTGTCGGGCCTTTCTGGGCGGTGATCGCCGTGTAGACCTCGGGGCGGCGGTAGCGCTCGAACTGGAACAGGGTCTGCGTGTAGTTGGCGCAGACCGCCAGGTCGATCTCGGCCACGGCCACCTCGTCGCCGTTGGTGCGGCACTCGGCGACGATCTCGCCGGACGGGGCGATGATGCAGCTCTCCGCCAGCGAGTCGACGCCCTCCTCCATGCCGCCCTTGGCCACGCCGACCACATAGCAGCCGTTCTGGTAGGCGCCGGCCTGCATCACCAGGCGGTTGTGGAACCCCTGCAGGCGGTTCTGGCTGGGGTCCGGCGCATAGTGCAGCGGCGTGTTGTAGCCGATCATGATCAGCTCGGCGCCTGCCAGCGCCAGGCAGCGGTAGGTCTCGGGCCAGCGCCGGTCGTTGCAGGTGGCCAGGCCGACCACGCCGCCGAAGGCCCGCCAGGTCTCGAAGCCGTCGCCGGGCTCGAAGTAGCGCCTCTCCAGGTGCTGGAACTCGCGCCACGGCTCGTGCTCGCGGTGGCCGGGGATGTGGACCTTGCGGAACTTGCCGACGACCGAGCCGTCTCGCTCCACCAGGATCTGGGTGTTGTAGCGACGGCCGTCGGGGGTCAGCTCGGCGTAGCCCAGCGAGAAGCCCACGCCGAGCTGTTCGCAGCGGTCGAACAGCCGCTTGGTCTCCGGGCCGGGCATCTCGGTCTCGTAAAACCAGTCGAGGTCGAGGTCGGCCTCGCCCTCCACGTACCAGCGCGGGAAGAAGGTGGTGAGCGCCAGCTCGGGGAACATCACCAGCTCGGCGCCCCGCTCGGCGGCCTGGTCCATCAGCGCGATCAGGCGGTCGACAACGTCGGCGCGGGGCTCGTGACGGGCGATCGGGCCGAGCTGGGCGGCGGCCACGCTCAGCAGCCGGCTCGGCGGGGCCTCGTGCGCCTTTACTGCGGCGGCGTCGTAGTCGCGGGCCGTCTCAACGGCAGCGCTTGCCGTGGCAGCGCTTGCCGTGGCGATCTCGGCGGCGGTCACGAGTCCACCAGCTTCAGCATCACCTGCAACAGCACATTGGCCCCGGCCTCGAGGTCCGCCGCGTCGGTGTGCTCTGCGGGGTTGTGCGAGATGCCGTCGACGCTGGGCACGAACACCATGGCCGTCGGGCACACCCGGGCCAGGATCTGGGCGTCGTGGCCCGCGCCCGACGGCATGCGCATCACCGAGTGGCCCTGCTCGACGGCGGTGTCGTGCACCAGGCCGATCACCCGGTCGTCGAACACCACCGGGTCGAAGCGGGCCAGCGAGCGGGTCGAGACGCTGACGTTCTCCTCCGCTGCGGCTTGCTCCAGGAACTCGGCGAGACGACGCTCGGCGGAGATCAGCACGTCGTTGTCGGTGTGGCGCAGATCGACGGTGAACGTCGCCGAGGCGGGCACCACGTTGACCAGGTTGGGGTGGAACTCGATGCGCCCGACGGTGCCCACCTGCGGGTGGCCGAGGTCTTCGGCCATATCGCGCACAAAGGCCGCGGCGCGTGCCGCCACCACGCCGGGGTCGCGCCGCAGGCTCATCGGGGTGGTGCCGGCGTGGTTGGACTGGCCCTGCACCGTCACCTCGGTCCAGGAGATGCCCTGCACGCCGGTGACCGCTCCGATGGTGACGCCCTCGGCCTCGAGCACCGGGCCCTGCTCGATGTGCAGCTCCACGAAGGCGTGCGGCACCGGGCCGGGCACGGGCGCAGGGCCGAGATAGCCGATGCGCTCCAGCTCGGCGCCCACGGTCGCGCCGTCGATGCCTTCGATGTCGTGGGCCTCTTCCAATGCGATGCCACCCACGTAGACGAGGCTGCCGAGCATGTCGGGCGGGAAGCGCGAGCCCTCCTCGTCGGTAAAGAAGCCCACCGCGATGGGGCGCGCCGGGGTGATGCCGGCGGTGCGCAGCGTCTCCACAACCTCCAGGCCGGCGAGCACGCCGAGGTTGCCGTCGTAGCGGCCGCCGGTGCGCACGGTGTCGATGTGGCTGCCGCACATCACCGCCGGGCCGGGCGTCTCGCCGTTCATCACGCCGACCACGTTGCCTATAGCATCGACGGTGATGTCGAGATCGAGGTCACGCATCCAGCCGACCACGAGGTCTCGGCCGGCCTTGTCCTCGTCGGTCAGCGCCAGGCGCGCGCAGCCTTCGGTGCCTTCGATGGCGCCGATCTCGGCGAGCGCGGCGAGCCGGTCCGTCAGCCGGTCGATGTCGATGCGGAGTCTGTCGGCCATGAGTGCCCCAGCGGCCACGGCTGTGTCGGCGGTCACGCTTGCAATCTTCGCCGAAATTTTACAGTTTGTCAAGCGATGACCGCCACCGGCAGCACCGTCGGCTCGGAGCCGGTCCGCGCCGAGTTCGTGATCGAGCCGTTCGTGGAGGGCTCGCCCGGCCCGCACGTGAAGGCGGCGCTGGAGGCGTGCCGGGATCTGGGCTTCGAGCCCGACGTGGGCGCCTTCGCCAACACCATCGACGGGCCGTTCGGCGAGGTGCTGCCGGCGGTGGACGCGCTGGTGCGCGCCGCCTATGACCAGGGCGCCACGGCGGTG
This sequence comes from Acidimicrobiales bacterium, assembly GCA_965214285.1. Taxonomy (GTDB): domain Bacteria; phylum Actinomycetota; class Acidimicrobiia; order Acidimicrobiales; family Aldehydirespiratoraceae. The sequence goes on along the minus strand of OZ243946.1, from coordinate 1,198,593 downwards.
CAGGTGCGGATCGGCGAGCCGCTCGCCGCGGCCCGTTTCGAGACGCTGCACGACGCCCTGGAGCGGCTCATCGAGGGTGTGGAGTACGAGCTCGGCGGCAAGCTGACCGAGCTGAGCCGTCAGGACAAGCAGGCGGCGGTGCGCATGCTCGACGAGCGGGGTGCCTTCCTGCTGCGCCGGGCGATCGACTCGGTGGGCCAGATCATGGGCGTCAGCCGCATCACCATCTACAACTACCTCAACGCCATCAAGTCGCGCTCTGGCGACTGAGGGGCGCCGGCCGGTGAGCAGCGACGCCAGCGACGCCTTCGACGCCTTTGACGCCAGCGACGTCTTCGAGCCACCCGAGGGGCCGGCGATGGCGGACCTGCTGATTCACGACGCCGAGCTGCTGGCCACCGTCGACGCCAACCGCCGCGAGATCCCCGGCGGCTGGGTGGCGCTGCGCAACGGCCGGGTCGCGGGCGTCGGCGGCCCGCGTGACGCCCGGCCCCCAAGCGCACGGTCCATCGACGCCCGCGGCTGTCTGGTCACGCCGGGGCTCGTCAACACCCACCACCACATGTTCCAGAACCTCACCCGTGCCTATGCACCGATGACTTCCAAGCCGCTGTTCGGCTGGCTGCAGACCCTGTATGCGCTGTGGACCGACGGGCTCGACGAGGAGGCCGAGCACGCGGCGGCCTGGGTGGGCATGGCCGAGCTGGCCCTGAGCGGCTGCACCACCACCAGCGACCACCACTACCTGCACCCCGCTCACGCGGGCGACCTGCTGGGAGCGGAGATCGCCGCCGCGGCCGACATCGGCATGCGGTTCCACCCGACGTATGGCTCGATGTCGGTGAGCGTGTCCGCCGGCGGGCTGCCCCCCGATGCCGCGGTGCGCGACGAGGACGACATCCTGGCCGAGTCGCAGCGCGCCGTGGAGCGCCATCACGACCCCGGCCACGGCTCGATGCTGCAAGTCGCCTTGGCGCCGTGCTCGCCGTTCACCGTGTCGGCGGAGCTGATGCGCCAGACCGCGGAGCTGGCCGAGCGGCTCGGCGTGCGCCTGCACACCCATCTGGCGGAGAACTCCGAGGACGACAGCTACTCGCTGGAGCGCTTCGGCATGCGCCCGGTCGACTACTACGAGTCGGTCGGCTGGCTGAGCGACCGGAGCTGGGGCGCCCATGTGGTGACACCGAACGCCGAGGAGATCGACCGCCTGGGGGCGGCGGGGGTCGGCGTGGCGCACTGCCCGTCGTCCAACATGATCCTGGCCTCGGGGGCGGCGCCGGTGGTCGACCTGCTGGGGGCGGGCTGCCCGGTCGGGATCGGCTGCGACGGCTCGTCGTCGGCCGACTCGGCCTCGCTGTGGCAGGAGGCCCGGCTGGCGATGCTGACCGGCAAGCTGCGCTCCGGCGCCGATCGGATGAGCGCCCGCACGGTGCTGGAGATGGCGACCCGTGGCGGGGCGGGTTGCCTGGGCAGGATCGGCGAGCTGGGCGAGCTGTCGGTCGGGGCTGTCGGCGACGTGGCCGTGTGGCGCATGGACGGGCCGATCTACGCAGGCGTGCTCGACGACCCGATCGAGGGCTGGCTGCGCTGCGGGCCCGCCGCGGCCTGCCACACCGTGATCGCCGGGCGGCTGGTCGTGGAGCACGGCCAGATCGTGAGCGACCGCCTGGAGGAGATGCTGGGCTCGCACCGCCAGATCGCACGGCGTTTCCAGCCGCCCAGCCTGTTCTGAGCCGCCGTGGCCGCCCCGGTTCGCTGCGAGCTGACGCAGGTCCCCGTCAGCGAGGGTCTGCAGGCGTCATGAGTTGTAGGCCTGCGTGCACGCCAGCCGAACATCTCCCGGCACGCCGTCGACGGCCATGAAGTCGTCGAACGTCTCGATCTCGAACCCGGCGTCGCTCATGCAGTCGATCAAGGCCTGCTCCCGCCTCTCTTGATCCAGGCGGAGTTCCTCCTCGGTGCGTGGGTTCGTCTGGTCGAAGGCGTCCCACGCCGGATAAAAGTAGGTCTCCTGACAGGCGTCGTGTGCCGTCATCGCTGGGTCCTCGTCGTCGGGTCCAAGGGTGCCGTCCTGGTTGACCGTGTTGACGCCCGAGGAGAAGATCCTCGACTCCGCATTGAACTCGTCGAGACTGGCCTCGAATCCGGCACGTCTGGTGCACTCGACAGCCTCCAGAGCCATCGCCTCGAACTCCTCCGCAGTCACGACCCCGTCCGCCATGGCGTCGGCAAGCATGGCCTCAGCGGCAGCCTGCTCATCCGCCGGCGCCTTCTCGATCTCCTCCACGACCGTCGGCAAAGGCGCGCCCTCAGCGACAGGCACCACCGGATCCTCGACAGCCGGCGACTCGTCGCCCCCGCAACCGGCGCTGACGAGCGCCGCCAACAGCAGCCCCCCGACAAGCCACCGCCACCCAGGCCTCCTGCCCAACCCCCGCCCCGCCGGCAGCGGTTCGGCTGTGGCGGTTGGATGTGTGTTGGGTGACATGATCGCTTCCTTTCCTGGTCGATTGCGAGTGTCACCCGGTCTATGGCCGGCACAGCCCCAGATCTTTCACCCCACGCCGAAATTCTTCGGCAAGCCCCCGAAGCGGATTCTCGGCTGCGCCGCTGAGCGTGCCCGCTGGCTAGTAGCCGATGGCTGCGCCGCTGATGGCGCGGGGGTCCGCAGCACCGGCGAGAGTGCCGTGATCGGTGACCTCGATCACATGCGCATGGCCGAACGACGCGGGCGCGTCGCTCACCACGGCCGTGTCGTGGCCCTTGGCCGCCAGGGCTGTATGCCAGCCGGTCGAGGGGTCCTCCACCCTCACCTGCCTCGCCGTGCCTGGCAGCCAGGTCTCAAAGCCCAGGTCGCTGCCGGCCGGGCCGAGCGTCCAGCGAGGGGCGCTGACCGCCGTCCCCGGCGAGGCGCCCATCTGCAACGACCGCACCAGCAGCTGCAAGAGGATCTGCGGCTGGGCGTCGCCTCCCATCGTGCCCAGCACCCTGGCCAGCGAACCGTCTGCTCGGGTGACCAACGCAGGCGACAGGGTGTGGGGCGGACGCCTGCCCGGCGCGTATTCGGCGCAGTGACCCTCGGTCAGCGAGAAGCCGATCCCCCGGTCGTGCAGGAAGATGCCCGTCGCTCCGGCCACGATGTGCGCCCCGAAGCCGCTGGCGTTGCTGTTGATCAGCGACACGGCCATGCCGTCTGAGTCCACCGCGCAGAGATAGGTGGTGTCGCCTCCGCTGCCGGGTGCGGCCACGTTCGCGGCCCGGTCGGGGTCGATTGCGGCACGGCGGGCGGCCAGCCGGGCGGGGTCGAGCAGCGCCTGGCCGTCGGCACGGTCGTGCAGCACCTGTCGGCGGTCGTATGCCGCCGCCGATGCTGCCTCCACGAGCAGGTGCGCCCAGTCGCCGTCGTCGGTCGGCGGCAGTGCCAGCCCGTCGGCGATCCAGGCGCCGGCGAGCGTGAGATAGCCCTGCGACGACGGAGGAGTCGTCCACAGCACATGGCCCAGCGTTTCGATGCGCAGCGGGTCGACCCAGCGCGCTGTGGGCCGTTCGAGGTCGCCCGCGCTGTACTCGGGGGTGCCGTTGGGGTTGGCGGCCGCCCCCAGCGCCAGCAGGGCCTCGCCGAACTCGCCGCCGTAGAAGCCCGCCCGTCCGTGCTCGGCGATTGCCCGCAGCGCCCGTGCCGATCCCGGCCTGCGCACCAGCGCGCCGGCGCTCAGATCGCCGGCGATGTCGGTGTTGTGCGCCACGTCGACCACCGCAGGCGCGGCGGCCGCCAGAGGCGCAGACGCCGCGAAGCCCCCGTCGGCGGCCTCGACGGCTGCGGCCAACACGGCGCCGAGATCGAGGCGCCCGAATCTGTGGTGCAGGGCCAGCCAGCCGTCGACCGCCCCGGGCACGGTGACCGAGGCGATGTGGCCGCGCAGCGGGATGCGGCCGTGGCCCTGCGCACGCAGCCGGCCGGCATCGGCGCCCGATCCTGCAGGGCCCGCCGAGTCGAGGCAGTGCGGGGAGTCGCCGCTGCCGTCGTGGACCAGCGCCCAGAGATCGCCGCCCATTCCGCAGGTGTTGGGCGCGACCACCGCCAGCACCGCATTGGCGCCCACGGCGGCATCCACGGCCGAGCCGCCGCGGCGCAGCAACTCGAGCCCGGCCGAAGTGGCGGCGGCGTCGATGCTGGAGACCATCGCCTTGGCGGCGTGGCGGGTCGGGGCGTATCCGCGGGCACTCACCGCTGGCGCCAGGGGGTCACCGCGGTCACGGCAGGGCGCAGCGGCTCACGGCTTTGTCACCGCGGGTCACATCTGGAGGTCGTAGTCGTCGAAGTCGGGGGCGAGGGTCCACTGCCGGTAGACGTGCAGCGGCCACGGCGACAGCGTGTGCACGTCGCCCTTGGCGTTCTTGTAGTGGGAGTGCTCGATCGACCAGTGGCTCCACACCATCTGGCCAATCTCGTGGCGCAGCCTGGCGTTGTAGTCGTCGTAGGCCTGCCTGGTCGGCTCCATGGCGGTCACGCCGTCGCGCAGCATCTTCTCCACGCAGCCCATGATGTAGCTGATCTGGCACTCGGAGTGGAAGATCAACGAGCCGCCGCTGGCCAGGTTGGTCCCCGGCCCGTACATGCAGAACAGGTTCGGGAATCCCGGCACCGTGATGCCGTACAGGGCACCCGGCTCGTCGCCCCAGAAGTCGTTGAGCGCCAGGCCGCCGCGGCCGCGTATCTCCATGGGCCAGAGGTAGTCGTTGTGGCGGAAGCCGGTGGCGAACACGATGATGTCCGCCGGGCGCTGCCGGCCGTCGACGGTGCGCACGCCGTCGGCGGTGATGCGCTCAATGCCGGTGCGGACCAGCTCCACGTTGGGCTTGCGCAGGCAGCGCAGCCATGAGCCGTTGTCCTGCAGGGTGCGCTTGCCGGTGGCGGGGTAGTCGGGCGTGACCTTGGCGAGCAGCTCGGGGTCGTCGCCGATCTGGTCGGCCATGAAGCCCAGGAAGAACCTGCGGGTCGCCAGGTTGCGCTCGCTGACCGCCAGCCCGTCGGAGTCGTCCCAGTCGGGGTCGATGCGCGGGCCGCTGAGGTCGACGCCCGCGCCGGGCCACAGGATCAGGAAGCGGAACCAGCGCCCGAAGTAGGGCAGGTGCCGGATCGCCCACTTCATCCCCTCGGGCACGGGCTCGTGGTAGTTGGGGTTGGGGAACATCCACTGCGCGGTGCGCTGGAACACCGTGAGCTGTGCCACGTCGTCGGCGATCGTGGGCGCGATCTGAAAGCCGGTCGCCCCGGCGCCGATCAAAGCGACCCTCTTGTCGCGGTAGTCAACGGTGTGGTCCCAGCAGATCGAGTGAAACGACGGCCCTGCGAAGTCGTCGATGCCTTCGATGTCGGGCAGCAGCGGCCGGTTGAGCGAGCCGACGGCGCTGATCAGCGCCCGCGCGCCGAGCTGCTCGACGCTGCCGTCTGCGCCGCGGATCTCCACGGTCCAGACGCCTGAGGCCTCGTCGAAGGCGGCGGCAGTCACCTCGGTGTCGAAGCGGACGCGCTCGGCTATGCCGTGGCGGTCCATCACATCGGCGAAGTACTGGGCCAGCTCGGGCTGGCGGCTGAAATACTCGCTCCAGTGGTCGGCCGGCTCGAAGGAGTAGCAGTAGAAGTGGCTGCCCACATCCACCCGTGCGCCGGGGTAGCAGTTCTGGAACCAGGTCCCGCCGGGGCCTGAGTTCTTCTCCACGATCGTGAAGTCGATCCCGGCCTGTGCGAGCCGGATGCCTGCCAGCAGGCCCGACTGGCCGCAGCCGATCACCACCACCTTGAAATCGGCGACGGTCTCGGCAGGCAGGTCGCTGACGTCGATCACGCCGGGTGCGTGCCGGCCGTCGAGGTTGAGCTCGGCCAGCATCATCGGCAGCACCTCGTCGGGCACCTGCGCACAGGCCAGGAAGCTCATCATCTCGGCCACCAGCTCGGCATCGGGCGGCGCCGGGAGCACGCAGCCGCCGTCGCGGAAGGCCAGCACGTGCGGCAGCGCCCTGGCACGGGCCTCAGCCAGGGCCTCGGGGCTCATGAAGCCCTGGTACTCGTTGAGGAACAGCCCGGCGGGGGCGATGGCGGGGTCTCTGATCCAGGAGGGGTCGCCGGTGATGTGCACCATCGAGCACATCAGCGTGGGCACGCTGACCTCGGCGAGCATGGCCTCGACGGTGGCGTCGTCGTCGCTGAAGGGCACGCCCACGTGCAGCGTCGAATCGGCTGTCGGGGCGGCCTGGTCCGTTGCCTGGTCGGCCTTCTCGGTTGCGGGGGCGTTCTGGCTCACCCGGCCAGCCTGCCCGCTGGAGCGAGGCTCACGCCAACGCGCTCCCGCGGAACCGATCCTGTGCCGGCGCTCGACCCTGCCGAAATGCTGGACTCCCCGCGACTTCGGCTGGAATCTCCCCGCCGATGGCAGTCAGGGGTCGGGGCCGTCTCGGCTGCGGGTTGCGGCGGCGGGGGTCTTGCCGCTGGCGGCGCTGCTGCACGCTCGGTCGTCACGGTTGCCGGCTGCGCAGGCCGGGTTCGGGTCCGTGCCCGAGTTGCGGATCGTGCGGGTCGTGCCGGGACCTGCTCTGCGGTCGGGGCTGGGGCTTGTGGGGCCTTGCCTGCTGCCTGTCCAGCGTTCCCGACTGCGGGTTTCGCTTGCAGGGCTGCGGCCTGCCCGTCTTCGGTCTGCGCCGGGGCTGCGGTTTGCGCCGGTGAGGCTGGGGATCTGGCTGACGGGGATGCGGTGTTGGATGCCGCTGCTGTTCATGGCGAGGAGGCCTTGGGTGCCGCCGGTGGTGCCGTTGTTCTTGCGGTTCTTGCCGTTTCTCTTGGGGGGCTTGCGGCGGCGGGGTTGGCGACCGGCCTTTTGGTCTTGGTCGTGGTGGTGTTGGCGGTGACACGGCCCGCAGAGTGCTTGGAGGTTGTCGATGTCGGTGGGTCCGCCGTTTTCCCATTCGACGATGTGGTGAATGTCTGCCATGTGAATGGGCGCGCCGCAGCGCACGCAGCCTTTGTCGCGCACTGCGATCGCCAGGCGTTGGGCTGCGTTGGGGGTGCGGGTGGAGGTGCCGAGCCACAACGCTCGGCCGTCACCTGCGAAGATCATGCCCGCCACCGCGGTGTCAGCCGACAGCCGCCCGAGGATGGCCGGTGGGACGGGGCCGGTGCCGAGCATCTCACAGGCCCCGTCGGGGTTCGCTCCGTCGAAGAGGCCGATGTCTGCGGTGATGATCAACTGCGGCCGCCCGCTGCTGCCCTTGCCGTTGCCATTGGCGGGGAGGGGCTTGTGGGTGAGAGCGTCGAGGCCGGTGATCGTCTCCAGCAGCGCGTCGGCCATCCGCTGGGGCCCGGTGCGGGCCGCGGTGTTGCCTGCCTTGCTGTCGGTGCGCCACAGCCTGTCCGCGTGGGTCTGCAGGGCCTGGGCGAGCAGGCCGTGGCTGATCGGGTCGAGCTCTGCGTGCAAGATCCCCATGCCGCTGTCTCTGTCCTTGCCGAGCGACGCCTTGCGGGCGTTGCGTTGACGCTTCAGCTCAGCCTCACCGCGGTCACGAGAGGCCTTCAACTCGGCGCGCTTGGCGTCACCGGCGAACACATCCGCAGGCTTCGACTCCGCCAGGCCCAACAGCGCCTCGTCGTTGTCGACCGCGGAAGCGCCGGCGGTCTGGGCGGTGTTGACCAGCGCAGCCGCGTGGTCGATCGTGAAACCGCCCTCTGCGAGCCTCTTCTTGGTGTTGGGCATCGCCGCCAGGCCTTGCGCGACCTTGGCCAACCGCGACGCGTCGCGCTTGGACTTGCCGGTCTGTTCTGAGATCACCCCCGCAGCACGGCCCGGGGTGGTCAACGCAGCGATCTCTGTGGTGATGTCACACATCGCCGCGTCCAGACCCCCCTGCAGCCTCTTCGCCGCCCCAGCCGCGGCACGCAGCTCCCCCAAAGTACGCCCGCCAGGCCTCACCTCACGCACCAGGGCCTCAGCCCGCCCGAACAACGCCACCGCATCCGTCCCGTCAATCGGGCCAGCAGCACCCGCCGCACCAGCAGCCTGGCTGGCCTGACCGCTGGCAGGGCCGTCGGCGGGCAGGGTGAGGTCCGGGCCATCATCGGCTCGACCGCCGGCCGCGCCCGAGGGATCAGCGGCCAGGCCAGGCTGGTCACTGGCCGGGGCGCTCGGATCAGCGGCCGGAGCGGTGGAATCGAGGGCCAGAGCCTCGGACGAGTTCGGGACATCATTCATGCTTCACACTCTATCAGGACGGTATGACAATTACACCTGTTGGTTAAATCTGATCGAAATCGACGCTGCCCAACCTGGCCGACCGCGCCCGACAGGCCATCGGCCGCGGCCTGTGCCCCGCCGTCGAGCATCGCCAGACCGTGGGCCGAGAGGGCCGGACCAACGACCTGGCCGACCGGATCGACGGCCAGGCCGGCGGAATCGATGGCCAAGGCCTCGGTCGGATCGAGAGGTCATTCATGTCGAGCACTCTAACGGAGGGGTGTGACACTTTCAACGCCTGTTCACGAAATCCGTGATAAATCAGCATGGATCGAGTTTTCCGACCCTGCCAGCAGAACCCGAGGCCTTGCCCATCTCCCCCATCCTTGGACACGGCCGCACCCCAGGCCGCACCCGCCGGATCAGCGGCCAGGCCGGCCAGATCGAGGGGCAAGACCCCAGGTGAACTCAGGTGATCGTTCATGGGCCGGACCCTATTCGGGGGGGTGTGACACTCTCGCCGGAAAGAGCCGCTCGCTGCAGGCATCGGCCAGGCCACGGGTTGTCTTTGGCGGCGCTGATCCCGCGGGGCTGTCGGTGGCCGGCACGGCCCGCAGCGTTTCGGCGAGGTTGGTCTTGGCGGTCGCTGCGCCGGCGGTTGTGACTGCCGGGCAGGCTGGTCCTTGGCTGCGGCATCGTCTGCTGCGTGCGTATCAGCGGCGGACCAGCAGCGCGGGGCTCAGATGCACTCGGGTCGGTGATGGTTCATGGCGATCAGGTAGCCCTCGGCGCGCTCGGCCAGCCGGTATCGCTTGACGAGTGCCTGGAAGTCGGGTCCGTGGTTGGCCTCGACGAGGTGGGCCAGTTCGTGGACGATCACGTAGTCGAGGACCCAGGGAGGCAAGGCCGCAAGGCGATTGGAGATCCGGATGCGGCCGGTGCTGGGGCGACACACTCCCCATTGCCGCCGGGCGCTCGACCACTCCATGGTGCCGGGCATCGGCAGTTTGTGCCTGGCAGCCAGCGACCGTGCCCTGGCGTCGAGGTCGATGTGAGCCGACAGACGCTTGCGCTGCAGGCTGGAGACCATGTCGGCCACTGCCGCGGCCTCCTGTGCGGGCGACATCCAGGACGGGATGCGCACCCGGATCACCCCGTCGGCGCCGAACCGGCCCGAGATCTGCTTGCGGCGTTTGGCGCTGCGGATCACCTCGACCCGGTACTCGGGGAGTGCCGGCGGGTCTGCCGCCGTGTCGTCGCCGACGTCGCCGACGTCGGCCGCGTTCCCGTCGAAGTTCGCCGTGGGCTCGAACAGCCTCTCGTTCATCAGGCACCTCTGTCTGGTAGTCCGAAGCTCTGGGGGGAGGTGTCTGCGGGGGCCAACTCTACACGCTCGCCGAGCCGCCAGGCGCGCCCGTCGTGATGCACCCAGCGGCCGCTCATGTTGGCGATGCGTGCGAACTCGACCCCGAGGTGCCGCTCCAGCGTGTAGATCACCCCGCCGTGGGTGATGACGAGCACGTCGCCCGACCCGCCGATGCGCTCCGCCACATCGCTCAGCACGTCGAGCACACGGGCCAGGATCGAGGCCTCGTCCTCCCAGCCGGGCGGGCGGGTCCCGGCATCGAGCCAGCCGGGGAAGCGCTCCTCGATCTCGGCGCGGGTGAGCCCCTGGAACTCGCCGGCGTTGCGCTCCATCCAGCGCTCGTCGCTGAGCACCGGGCCGATGCCACAGGCGACGCTGACGATCTCCGCCGTCTGCAAGGCGCGCTGCAGGGTGCTCGACAAGATGGCATCGAAGCTGCCGGCCAGGCGAGCCGCGGCACGGGCCTGGGCTGTGCCGGTCTCCGACAGCGGCGGATCCGCCTGTCCCTGCCAGCGCCCGAGCGCGTTCCACTCGCTCTGGGCATGTCGGGCCAGCAGCACATTGAGCATCGGGCGACCGTACCCGCACGCCGAGCCCAGCCGACAACACCGAGCCCGCCCGACGGCGGCCGGCAGCCGTCGGATGTCGCATCGCGCCGTACGAGGCGGCTTCGAGGGCGAGTCGCCGCGGTCGCGGGCGGCTCAGGCGGCTGTCGCCGCTAGCTTGACGGGCGTGCCCCGACTCCGTCTGTTCGCCTCCGCCCGCGAAGCCGCGGGAACGGGATCCGACGTGATCGGCGGCGCGACCGTCGGCGAGGTGCTGCAGGAAGCCTCGGACCGCTACGGCGAGGCCTTCGTCGGCCTGCTGGAGACCTGCCGGGTGTGGTGCAACGGCGAGCCCGCCGACGCCGACCAGCCGGTGGCCGACAGCGACGAGATCGCCGTCCTCCCTCCGGTGTCGGGGGGATGACGGCCAGGCTGCCCGCAGAGTCGTGAAACGCGCAGAGCCGTGAAGCCCGAAGAGCCGTGATACGCGAAGAGCCCGTGAGGCAGGTGACGCCGTGAACCGGGTGGCCATGCTCTCGCTGCACACCTCGCCGCTGGTGCAGCCCGGCAGCGGCGATGCGGGCGGCATGAACGTCTACGTTCGCGAGCTGGTGTCGTCGCTGGCCCAGGCCGGCGTCGACTGCACCGTTTACGTGCGGCGCTGGGCCGACGGCCTGGCCGACTCCGTGGACGTGGAGCCGGGATTCAGGGTGCGCCATGTGGACGCCGGCCCCACTGCGCTGCCCAAGGAGGCGCTGGCGGGCGCGGTCGAGGCCTACACGGCGCAGGTGCGCAGCATGCTGCTGGACGACCCGGTCGACGTCATCCACTCCAACTACTGGCTCAGCGGCGTCGCCGGCCACGTGCTCAAGCACGATCTCGGGCTGCCGCTGGTGTCGACGTTTCACACCCTGGCCAGGGTCAAGGCCCACACCGGCGACCCTGAGCCCCAGGCCCGCACCGCGGCCGAGACCGAGGTCGTGAAGTGCTCAGACGTGATCACGGCCAGTTCGCTCAGCGAGCGCCACGAGCTCGTAGCCCACTACGGCGCCGACCCCGGGCGCATCGAGGTGGTGACCCCGGGGGTGCGCCACGCCTTCTTCTCGCCCGGCCCCAAGCGCGGCGCCCGTGAGGCGCTCGGTCTCGGCGACGAGCCGGTGCTGCTGTTCGTGGGCCGCATCCAGCCGCTCAAGGGCGTCGACATCGCCGTGGAGACCCTCGCCGGGCTCCGCCGCCCCGATGCCCGCCTGATCATCGTCGGCGGCGCCAGCGGCCGCGAGGGCGACCACGAGGTGCGCCGCATCCGCAAGCTGATCGCCGAGCGCGGCCTCGCGGCTGCGGTGACGATGGTCGAGCCCTGCCCGCACCATGTGCTCTCGACCTACTACCGGGCGGCGGACGTGTGCCTGGTGCCTTCGCGCTCGGAGTCGTTCGGGCTGGTGGCGCTGGAGGCCGCGGCCTGCGGCACGCCGGTGGTGGCCGGCAACGTGGGCGGCCTGCGGAGCCTGGTGGACGACGGCCGCACCGGGCTGCTCATCGAGGGCCGCGACCCGGCCCGCTGGGTGGCAGCGGTGCGACGCATCCTCGACGACCCGCGGCTCGCCGAGCGGCTCTCGGCCCACGCGGCCGACGCCGCGGCCGGCTTCACCTGGACCGCCACCGCTGCCCGGCTGCGCCGGGTATACGAGGAGATCTCGGTGCGGGTGCCCGCGGACTGCCTCGCCTAGCCGGGCACGCAGGATCCCGCAGGCAAGCACAGGCAAACACGGTCCAACACAGGCAGACACAGGCAAGGCCGCCGGCATGAAATCGCCGCCCGCTACACCCGAGCAGCTCGCAGCCACCGAGGCGCTCATCGAGGCCTGGCTCGCGGGCGAGGCGCAGCACAATCCGTCGGTCGCGGCGGTGGAGCGCGACGGCCCCGAGCGCCGCTGGTTCGTGCGCGTCAACGGCGAGGACAAGGACGTGTGGACCGCCTGGCTGAGCCTCGGCCAGCGCACCTTGCGCTTCGAGACCTACCTGATGCCCGCCCCCGAGGACAACCATGCGCGCTTCTACGAGCATCTCCTGCGGCGCAACCGCATGCTGACGGGCCTGCATCTCGAGATCGGCGAGGAGGACGCCGTCTTCCTGGCAGGATCGCTGCCGGTGACGACGGTCAGCGAGGCCGAGCTCGACCGCATCCTCGGCTCGCTGTACGCCGCGGTCGAGCTGATCTTCCGGCCTGCTCTGCGCATCGGCTTCCCCCGCTTCGGCCTCTGATCCAAGTCCCTGCTCAGCGCCTTCTGAAGACTTCTGCGAAGTCATATTGCGTTTCGCGATATTTCATGTAGCTTGATGTGACATCGGCGGAGGGCAGCCTTCTCGGGGAAGTGTGGGCGAGCCCTCCGCCGGTCAGTCACGACAGGCCGGCGCAGAGGCGGGGCACTACCCTGGCAACATGAGCGCTCTTCAGATCATCGGCGGCGGCAAGATGGCCGAGGCGCTCATCGGCGGGCTCGTCGAGACGGGCTGGAGCGCGGCCGAGATACACGTGTGCGAGCCAGATCCCGAGCGCCGTCGGCTGCTCGCCGAGGCCCATCCTGAGCTGTCGCTGGGCACGGCGCCCGCCGCAGGCGTCGACGCCGTGATCGCAGTGAAGCCAGATGTCGTCGCGGGCGTTCTCGAAGGCCTGGCCGCTGCGGCGCCCGAGCGTGTGCTGTCGATCGCAGCCGGCGTCAGCACATCGGTGCTGGAGGCCGGGCTCGCCGACGGCGTGGGCGTGGTGCGGGCCATGCCCAACACCCCGGCCCTGGTCGGCCAAGGTGCGGCAGCCATCGCCAGCGGCGCGGCAGCAGGCGACGACGACCTGGCCTGGGCGGCGTCGATCCTCGAGGCGGTGGGGACTGTGGTCAGCGTGGCCGAGGACGATCTCGACGCCGTGACCGGGCTCTCGGGCTCAGGCCCGGCCTACGTGTTCGCCCTGGCCGAGGCGCTGATCGCCGCCGCCATCGCCGAGGGCCTCGATCCCGAGACCGCCGATGCCCTGACCCGCCAGACCCTGCTGGGCGCGGCCACGCTGTTCTCCGAGAGCGGTGACGACCCCGCGGTGCTGCGCCGCAACGTCACCTCGCCGGGCGGCACCACCCAGGCCGGCCTCGAGGTGCTCGACGAAGCCGGCTTCGACAGCCTGATCGCAGAGGTCGTGAAGGCCGCCACCGACCGCTCGCGAGAGCTCGGCGGCCGCAGCGGTCCCGCCTGAGTCGACGTGCCGCGCTATCAGACGGTCTCGTTCCTGTCGGACTTCGGCCACGCGGACGAGTTCGTGGGGGTCGTTCACTCGGTGATCCGCTCGATCGCGCCTCACGCCGGCATCGTCGACATCACCCACGGCATCGCTGCGCACGACGTGCGCGCCGGCGGCCAGGCCCTGGCCCGCTCCGTGGAGTACCTCAACCCCGGCGTGGTCGTCGCCGTCGTGGACCCCGGCGTGGGCACCGCCCGGCGCGCTGTCGCGGTGGAGGTCGGCCACGGGTCGTCGGTTCTGGTCGGCCCCGACAACGGCCTGCTAGGCCCGGCCGTGGCCCTGGTGGGAGGAGCGACCCGTGCGGTGGAGATCGCCAATCCCGAGTACCGCCTCGCCTCGCCCGGCGGCGCCACCTTCGACGGCCGTGACGTGTTCGCTCCCGCGGCGGGCCATCTCTGCAACGGCCTGGCGCTCGATGCGCTGGGCCCGGAGATCGACCCGGCCGGGCTGGTCTCGGCGACCGTTCCCCTGGCCCAGTTCGACGGCGCCACGGTGAGCGCCCAAGTCCTCTGGGTCGACCGCTTCGGCAACTGCCAGCTCAACCTTGCGCCGGCCGACATCGAGCCGCTGGGCAGCGTGGTCGAGCTGGAGGTCGGCGGCGAGGTACGCATCGCCGAACGGGCCGTCGCCTACGACGCCATCCCGACGCGGCGGGCCGGCCTGGTCGTCGACTCCAGCGGGCTGATCTCGATTGCGCTGAGACGCAGCGACGCGGCTCACGAGCTGAGCCTGGCCGCGGGCGCAGAGGTGAAGCTGCGAGCCCCCTCCGATGCCGACCGCGGGGCTGCCTTGAGCGCCGTGGACGGCGAAGCCCGTGTGGAACTCGGCGACAGACCTCGCGGCAAGGCAGCCGACTGAGCCAGAGACGAGCCACAGAGACGAGGATCAGAGCATGAGATACCCGACACACCAGGGCCGGCAGACGAGGCACAACCCATGAGACCGGGCACCACCATCGTGCTGGCCCTGCTGCTGGCGATGATCCTCGGCGCAGCCGTCATCCAGTTCTTCCTGCTGGCCCGCTGAGGCCCGGCCGACCCTGCGTCGGCCCGCGGACCTGCCACGCCCGGCTGAGCCCGCTGAGCCGGTAAGGCCCCGGGTCCGGCTGAGCCCGCTGAGCCGGCAGAGCCCAGGCCCAGAGACCGGGCCTGCCGGCGCGTGTGTGCCATCATCGCGGGGCTGCCGATTTTCCTCTGGTCCCTGATGCGGAGACAGCCTTGAACCTCGCCCACCTGTTTGACGAACACCCCGCCGATCGCACCGCGATCGTGTCCAAGGGCGACCGCATCTCATACGGGCGGCTGCGCGACGAGGTGGCCAAGACCCGAGGCGTGCTGGGCTCGCTCGGGCTCGAGCCCGGCGACGTGGTGGGCATCGTGTGCGCCACCAACTTCCGCTTCGTGCGGGCCTGGTTCGGCATCTTGGGCGCGGGAATGGTGGCCGCGCCGCTCAACCCGCAGAGCCCCGCCCCCGAGATCGCCCGCGAGCTGGCGGCGGTGGGGGCCAAGGCGGTGATCAGCGGGCCTGCCGGGATCGCTGCGCTGGCCGAGCTCGACCGCTCCGCTGTGCCCACCCTGGAGCACCTGCTGGTGCCGGCGGGCACCGAGCTGGCAGGCAGCATCGACCTCGACGCCCTGCGCGAGCAGGTGACGCCGGCCCCGATCGCTGAGAAGGCCGACGACGACCTCGCTGCGCTGCTGTTCACCAGCGGCACCGCCGGCCCGCCCAAGGCGGCCATGCTCAGCCACGGCAACCTGCTGTCCAACCTGCATCAGGTGCAAAGCGTCGGCGGGCGCTTCTCACGCCCCGACGACGTGTCGCTGTGCGTCATCCCGCTGTTCCACGTGCTGGGCCTCAACGCCATCCTGGGCCTCGCCATGTGGGCCGGGGCGACCCTGGTGCTGATGGAGCGCTTCGATCCGGTCTCCACCATCGAGACGATCATCGAGGAGCAGGTCAGCGTGCTGGCAGGCCCGCCGACCATGTGGTGGGCGCTGTCGCAGATCGAGCTCGTGGCGCCCGAGGCCCTCGGCTCGCTGCGCCTCGCCGTGTCCGGAGCGGCGGCTCTGCCTGATCGGGTGGTCCACGACATCGCGGAGCGCTTCGGGATACGCATCTACGAGGGCTACGGGCTCACCGAGGCGTCGCCGAGCGTGACCGTGGCCCCCGACGACGACACCCCGATCGGCTCCATCGGCCGGCCGCTGCAGGGCTTGGAGGTGCGGCTGGTGGACTCCTCGGGCGACGACGCGCGGCCAGGCGACCCCGGCGAGATCCGGGTGCGCGGGCCCAACGTGTTCGCGGGCTACCTCGACGACCCCGAGGCCAGCGCCGCGGCGGTCGACGAAGACGGCTGGCTGCACACCGGCGACATCGCCGTGGCCGACGACGACGGCTACCTGTTCATCGTCGACCGGGCCAAGGATCTGATCATCGTGTCGGGGTTCAACGTGTACCCCGCAGAGGTGGAGCGGGTGCTGGCAGAGCATCCGGCGGTGGCCGAGGCTGCGGTGATCGGCGTGGCCCATCCCCATTCCGGCGAGGCCGTGAAGGCCTTCGTGGTGCCCGCACCGCAGATGGTGGTCGAAGAGGACGCCCTCATCGAGCACTGCGCCGGCGAGCTGGCCCGCTACAAGTGCCCCTCCAAGGTCGACGTGGTCGACGAGATCCCCCGAGGCCTGGGCGGCAAGCTGCTGCGCCGCGAGCTGATCGCCTGAGCCCCGGCGGCCCTGACCCTGCGGCCCTGACCCTGCGGCCTTGACCCGGCGGCCTCGACCCAACGGCCTCGACCCGGCCGCCTTGACCCGGCCGCCTTGACGGGTCGGCCCTGGACCCGGCGGCCTTGACGGGTCCGCCGCAGAACGCTTGTGAACTTGTGCACAACCTCCTACGGTTAGCCCATGGCCGGTCGCGGGCACATCCCGGATGCGACGGTGGCGCGCCTGCCGAGGTATCTGCGCAGCCTGGATGCGCCCGAGCTCGAAGGCCGCCACAGCGTGTCCTCCGACGAGCTCGCCGACCTCGCAGGCGTGAACGCAGCCAAGGTGCGCAAGGATCTCTCCTATCTCGGCACCAGCGGCACCCGCGGCGTGGGCTACGGGCTGGAGTACCTGCGCTTCGAGATCCGGCGGGCGCTTGGCATGGGCAGCGACTGGCCGGTCGTCGTCTGCGGGATCGGCAACCTCGGCAGGGCGCTGGCCGGCCACGAGGGCTTTCGCGAGGCCGGCTTCCCGGTGGTCGCGGCCGTCGACTCCGATCCCACCAAGGCCGGCTCGGTGATCGCAGGCGTGCCGGTCTATGCGCCCGCGCAGCTGGCCGAGGTGGTGGCCGAGCATCGCATCGCCATCGGCGTGATCGCCACGCCTGCCTCGGCGGCCCAGTCCGTGGCCGAGGATCTGGTGGCGGCCGGCGTCCGCTCGATCATGAGCTTCGCGCCGACCGTGGTGGCGGTTCCCGAAGGCGTGGAGCTGCGCGCCGTCGATTTGACCAGCGAGCTGCTGATCCTGGGATTCCATCTGCAGCGCACGGCCTGAGCCCGTTCCCCCGGCGCCTGAGCGCCAGACCCCTGGGCGCCGCGCCAGAGACCCTGAGCGGCGTGTCGGGCGATGCCTGAGCGCCGCGCCAGAGACCCTGAGCGGCGTGTCGGGCGATGCCTGAGCGCCCGGCAAGGCGGGTAGCTTGGAGGCGTGCCAATCGTCGCCATCGGCTGCAATCACCGGTCCACGCCGATCGAGCTGCTCGAGCGCATGACCGTGGGCGCGCAAGACATGCCCAAGGCGCTGGCCGACCTGCGCTCCACCGAGCAGCTCAGCGAGGCGGTCGTGCTGTCGACCTGCAACCGGGTGGAGATCTACGCCCTGGCCGAGCGCTTCCACGGCGGCTACCGGGACGTGCGCGAGTTCCTGTGCCGTCACGGCGGGCTGGCGCCCGAGGACGTGGCCGACCATCTCTACGCCCTCTACGACACGGCCGCCGTGGAGCACCTCTTCAGGGTCACCGCAGGCCTCGACTCGGCGGTCATCGGCGAGCACGAGATCCTCGGGCAGGTCCGTGACGCCATGGAACAGGCTCAGCAGGAGGGCACGGCCGGCAACTCGCTGGCCCCGCTGTTCCGCCACGCCGTGCAGTGCGGCAAGCGGGTCCGCACCGAGACCGCCATCGGCCAAGGCATCGCCAGCGTGTCGGCGGCAGCGGTGGCGCTGGCGTGCGAGCACCTCGGCGGGCTCGAAGGGCGCAAGGTGCTGCTGCTGGGCGCGGGCCAGATGGCCACCGGGGCGATGAAGACCCTGGTCGCAGGCGAGGCGGAGGTGCTGATCGCCAACCGCACGCCTGAGCGAGCCGAGCGGCTTGCCGCGGAGATCGGCGGCCGGGTGGTGCCGCTGGACCGGCTCGCCGAGGCGCTCGGCGAGGTCGACGTGCTGCTGGCGGCCACCAGCGCATCGGAGCTGGTGCTGGACAGCAGTGCCCTGGCGGGCCACGAGCTGGTGATCGTCGACATCGGCGTGCCCCGCAACGTGGATCCCGCCGCCGGCGAGCTGGCAGGCATCACCTTGTGCGACATGGAGGCCATCGGCGCCTTCATCGAGCACTCGATGCAGGCCAGGCGCGGCGAGGTGGTCGACACCGAGGCGATCGTCGCCGAGGAGGTCGCCCGTTTCGAGGCGCTGAACTCGGCCCGCGAGGTGGCGCCGCTGGTCGCTGCGCTGCATGCCCGCGGCGACGAGATCGTGGACGGCGAGCTCGAGCGCTTCGCAGCCAAGCTCGCCGGGCTCGATCCGGCGCAGCGCCAGGCTGTGGAGTCGCTGGCGCACGGGATCGCCCAGAAGCTGCTGCGCTCCCCCACGGTGCGGGTCAAGGACGCCGCCGGGAAGGCCCGGGGCGAGCGGCTCGCCGAATCGCTGCGCGACCTGTTCGACCTCTAGGGCTGTGCTGAGCGCAGCCACCCGCGCGAGTGCGCTGGCGCTGTGGCAGACCCGGCACGTGGCTGGCCTGCTGGGCCAGCCGCTGGCCGAGGTGGTGGTCTCCACCACCGGCGATCGGCTGGCCGACGCCCCGATTCACGAGATCGGCGGCAAGGGCGCGTTCGTCACCGAGGTGCAGGCTGCGGTGCTCGACGGCCGGGCCGACATGGCGGTCCACTCGGCCAAGGATCTGCCGTCGCTCACGCCCGACGGACTGCGCCTGGCCGCCATCTGCAGCCGGGCCGATCCCCGCGACGCCCTGGTCGGCTGTCGTCTGGGCGATCTCGCCGAGGGCGCCCGGGTGGCCACGGGCTCGGCGCGCCGGCGGGTGCAGCTGCAGGCGCTGCGCCCGGACCTGGAGTTCTGCGAGCTGCGGGGCAACATCGCCACCCGCCTGGCGAAAGCGGCCGGCTTCGACGCCATCGTGATGGCCGCAGCCGCGCTCGACCGCCTGGGGGTGGACCCGGGGGTCACCGAGCGGCTCGACCCGACGGTGATGGTGCCCCAGGTCGGCCAGGGGGCGCTGGCCGTGGAGTGCCGCTCCGACGACGCCGAGATGATCGAGCTGCTGGCGGCGATCGACGATCCCGACGACCGCTGGCTGGTGGAGGCCGAGCGGGCCTTCCTGGCAGAGCTGGGCGGCGACTGCACGCTGCCCGCGGGCGCTCACGCCATCGCCGACGGCGATGCCATCAGGCTGCTGGCAGTGCTGGCCGTCGACGGCGAGCAGGCCGACGGCCGCGGCCGCCTGCTGCGTACCGAACGCGTGGGCAGCGATCCCGAGGCGCTGGGCAGATCGCTGGCGCAGCGTCTGCTCGAAGCCGGCGGATCGCAGCCGGGCACCGGGCCGCCGTTTGAGCCGCGGTTGTGAGCGACAAGCCCGTGGCCAAGAGGCCGTGAGCGACAAGCCGCTTGCGGGGCTGCAGGTGGTGGTCACCAGGCCGCGCTCGCGGGCGGGCTCGCTGGCCGCCGCCTTGGAGGACGCCGGCGCTGTGGCCGTGCAGGTGCCCGCGATCCGCATCGAAGACCCCGCCGACGGGGGCGCAGCCCTGCGCGCCGCGCTGGATGCGCTGACCACCGGCGACTGGCTGGTTCTCACCAGCCCAAACGGCGCCTCCCGCACAGGCGCTGCGCTCAGCGGGCGACCGCTGCCCGGCCGGGTCGCCGTGATCGGGCCGGGCACCCGCGCAGCGGCCGAGGCGGCGGGGCTGAGCGTCGACCTGGAGGCGGGCCGCTCGCTGGCCGAGGGCCTGCTCGAAGCGCTCGGCGACCCGCCGCCGGGCGGTGGCCGGGTGCTGCTGGCCCGTGCCGAGACCGGCCGCGACGTGCTGCCAGTAGGGCTAGCCGCCAGGGGCTGGACCGTGGACGACGTCGCCGTCTACCGCACCGTCGGAGCGGACATCAGCCCCGCCGAGGCCGAGGCCTGCCGCGCCGCCCACATCGTCGCCTTCACGTCGTCGTCAGCGGTGCAGCACCTCGCAGACGCCGTAGGCCTGACTGGTCTGCCGCCGGTGGTGGCCGCCATCGGCCCGGTCACGGCCCGCACCGCCGAGGCTCTCGGCATTGCGGTGGACATCGAAGCCGAGGTCCACACCCTCGACGGGCTGCTGGGCGCCATCATCGCCCACGCCCAACGCCGCTGAGCTACTCCGGGATCGGCCCGAAACGCCGCTCGTACTCGTCCCAGTCAGGGGGCGGCACGTTGCCGGGCTTCGTTCGGGCCCAGAACTCCTCGTCCGTCGCATTCAAGGCCCACTCCTCGCAATCCCGGACCATTTGGGCGTACTTCCGCTCGAGTTCAGCCTCGGTCTCCTTGGGCTCGGGCTCTTCCATCTCCCTCAGGACTCTAGGCCGGGCTAGTCGTGGATCGGCCCGAAGCGCCGCTCTTGCTCCTCAAGATCGGGGAACGGCATGTTCCCGGGCTTGCATCGGGCCAGGAACTCCTCCCTCGTCGCATTCAAGGCCCACTCCTCGCAATCCCGGACCATTTGGGCGTACTTCCGCTCGAGTTCAGCCTCGGTCTCCTTGGGCTCGGGCTCTTCCATCTCCCTCAGGACTCTACGCCGGGCTGGTCGTGGATCGGCCCGAAGCGCCGCTCGTACTCCTCGACGGTAACGTTGCCGGGCTTGCATCGGGCCAGGAACTCCTCGTCCGTCGCCTGCTCGGCCCACTCCTCGAACTCCCGCAAGCGTTCGGCGTCGGTCTTGGGCTCGGGCTCTTCCATCTCCCTCAGGACTCTAGGCCGAGCTGGTCGTGGATCGGCCCGAAGCGCCGCTCGTACTCCTCGACGGTAACGTTGCCGGGCTTCGTTCGGGCCCGAAACTCCTCGTCCGTCGCCTGCAAGGCCCACTCCTCAAAGTCCCGCAGGCGTTCGGCGTCGGTCTTCTTGCGCTTGGGCTCGGGCTCTTCCATCTCCCTCAGGACTCTAGGCCGGGCTAGTCGGGGATCGGCCCGAAACGCCGCTCGTACTCGTCCCAGTCAGGGGGCGGCACGTTGCCGGGCTTCCAGCGGGCTCGGAACTCCTCATCCGTCGCATTCAAGGCCCACTCCTCGAACTCCCGCACGAGCTCAGCGTCGGTCTTCTTGGTCTTGGGCTTCTGCATCACAGTTCCCTCAGGGTTCTACGCCTAGCTAGCATTGCGTGAACGATCCTAGCGTCATCCACGACACCAACCTCCAGCGCCCAGCCAGATGCGGAGAACCCGACGACCATGACGAAGCCTTCTTCCGTCTCCGCGGTACCCAAGCGGTGCCGCAGTGCGTAGAGCATGTCGTGGTCGCTGACGCCGTGCTTGCGGGCGCTTGGAAGGATCTCCATCCCTCGACGCTAGCCAGTCCGGGATGGAATTGCACCACATAGCGCTCATAAATCGTAATCACCGCAGGATAAACGAACATATGATCCTTGCCCGAGGGGGCGGCCAAGGCCATCCCGGCTGCCAGGCCCGCGGAGCCCGACCTGCCGACCCGGCGTGCCGTCGCTGGAATTGCCCGCTTTGTCGCTGACCGCGACTAGGCTCTCCCGACCCGTCACGAGAGGACACAGCGTGGCCGGCAAGCGAACGAAGCCGATCGACAGCTACAGCCACGGCGAGGCTGAGCGCGTCAACAACCCGCCGGTCGGCCTGGTGACCGCTGGCACCGATCCCGACGGCGACTCCAAGACCTACCGGCACGAGGTCCGCACTCTCGCCGGACCCCCCCCCGCCGACTTAGATCCTGAGGGGAGCAGCCCTGCGGGACCCGCTGGCGGCGAGGCGGCGGGACACGAGCCGCCGGGCGACGACCTGCCGGGGGGACACCGCAACGGCGGCGAGCCGGCGGGAGCTGGGCCGCGAGGGCACGATCCGCACATCGACCCCGAGCTGAGCTGGGCGCAGAAGCGGGAGCGCAGCGAGTTCGAGGTGCCGACCGTGTCGCTGCACGTGCATGAGCGGATCGACCCGCGCACGATCATCGAGGCGGTCAGCAAGGCCGGCGCGGATGCGGGCCAGGAATCGCTGTTCGAGCAGCCCGAGGAGAACCCGCCGCTGTGGGAGGCTGTCGAGTTCTACGAGCACGCCCACAACTGGAGCAACCGCCTGATCGCCGGCGACTCGCTGCTGGTGATGCACAGCCTGCTCGAAAAGGAGGGCATGGGCGGCGAGGTGCAGACGGTCTACATCGACCCGCCCTATGGCATCAAGTACGGCTCCAACTTCCAGCCCTTCGTCGGCAAGCGGGAGGTGACCGACGGGCGGCCCAGCGACCTGACCCGCGAGCCCGAGATGATCCGGGCCTTCCGCGACACCTGGGAGCTTGGCATCCACTCGTATCTGAGCTACCTGCGCGACCGCCTGGAGCTGGCCCGCGAGCTGCTGGGCGACTCGGGCAGCTGCTTCGTGCAGATCGGCGACGAGAACGTGCATCGGGTGGCGCTGCTGATGGACGAGGTGTTCGGGGCCGAGAACCGCTGCGCCACGATCAGTTACGCCACCAGCGGATCGAGCTCCAGCAAGCGCCTGCCCGAAGTGGCCGACTACCTGCTCTGGTACGCCAAAGACAAAGAGCAAGTCAAGTACCGCCAGCTTTACGAACAGCTTGATCGAGCCGACATCATCAAGCTGTTCAGCTTTGATGCCATGGTGGAGTTGCCCGACGGAAGCAACAGGCGACTCACGGACGATGAACGCGTCGACCCTGATGATCACCTGCCCGATGGGGCGCGACTCTGGAGAGCGATGCCGCTGAGGTCACAGGGGTGGTCAACGACCGGGCGGTCGGAACCATACGAGTGGCAAGGGCGCAGCTACCCTTGCACCGAGACACTCCATTGGAGTGTCTCGCATGAGGGATTGGACCGGCTTGCCGAGAAGGATCGGCTGTTCGCGCGTCCCCGATCGTCGGCACTGCATTGGAAGTGGCACGAGGACGAGGTGCCGGGACGCAAGATCAACAACCTGTGGCAGCGGCGGATGGCACCATCCGCTTCCGAAAAGCGTTACGTGGTCCAAACGGCCCGTGGAGTAGTCCAACGCTGTCTGCTGATGACCAGCGACCCCGGCGACCTGGTGCTCGACCCGACCTGTGGCAGCGGCACCACGGCATACGTGGCCGAGCAGTGGGGCCGGCGCTGGATCACCTGCGACACGTCACGGGTGGCGCTGGCCATCGCACGCCAGCGGCTGATGACGGCCACCTTCAAGTACTACGAACTCGCTCATCCCGACGAGGGCGTAGACAGCGGCTTCAAGTACCGCAGCGTCTCGAAAGTGTCGGCGGCCAGCCTGGCCTACGACGAGCCCCCGCGATACACCACGCTGTACGACCAGCCCGAGGTCGACAGCGCCAAGCACCGCGTGATCGGGCCGTTCACCGTGGAGGCCGTCCCTTCGCCTGTGGTCATTGACCCGTCCCGTATCGGTGAGTTCGAGGATCTGGCCGCTGCAGGCGACCTCGAAGACCAGACCGGGACCGGCGACGTCGAAGCTCCGGCCGGGACCGACGACCCTGCAGATCACGACCGCCCCGGCAGCGGCCAGGACCGGCCAGAAATTCGCCCAACCCCCCCCCCCCCTGGAGAAGAGGACGCTGCACCCGCTGATTCCTCGGTAGCCCGCCAGGGCGAGAGCGCCCGCCAGGCACAGTGGGCCGACGAACTGCGGGCAGCCGGGATCCGCGCCAAGCACGGCCAGCGCATTCGCTTCACCCGGCTGGAGCCGCTGGCGTCGCCGCACGTCCACGCCGTGGGCGAAGTGATCGCCGAGGGCGGTGCCGAGAGCGCGGGCGGTGCCGAGAGCGCGGGCGGTGCCGAGAGCCAGGCCGACGCCGAGGACGAAGCCGCGGGCCAGGGCTACTCCGAGACCCAGAGCGACGCCGAGGGCGAGGCCGGCGCCGGGGGCGGCTGGGAGCGGCCCCGCCGGGCGGCGGTGGTGTTCGGGCCTGAGCACGCCCCGCTGGAGCAGCGCCGCGTGCAGCGTGCGTTGGAGGAGGCCAACACGCTGGTGCCGGTGCCCGAGGTGCTGGTGTTCGCCGCCTTCGCCTTCGATCCCGAAGCGGCCAAGGACATCGACGAGACCAACTGGCCCGGCGTCGACCTGCTGCGGGTGGAGATGAACACCGACCTGCAGACCGACGACCTCAAGTCGAAGCGCACCTCGAACGAGACCTTCTGGCTGGTCGGCCGCCCCGAGGTGGACCTGCGGATCCTCGACGACGGCCGCTGGCAGGCCGAGGTGCTGGGCTTCGACTACTTCGACGTGGTCAACGGCGAGCGCACCTCCGGCGATGCCGGGCAGATCGCGGCCTGGATGCTCGACACCGACTACGACGGGCGCGCCTGCTACCCCCGGCAGGTGTTCTTCCCGTCGGATCCCAAGAAGGGCTGGCAGCGGCTGGAGAAGACGCTGCGCTCCTCCATCGACTCCGAGCTGATCAGCGCCTATGCGAGCACCAAGTCGCTGCCGTTCGAGGCGGGTGAGCATCGGCGCGTCGCCGTGAAGATCGTGGACGACCGCGGCATCGAGAGCCTGGTCGTGCGCGACCTCGCCGACCCCGCTTAGCGGCTGGCACACCCGAGGGGTTCGGCATGCTGGGACGGCTCACTAAGCCCCCCCCCCCCCCCCCCCCGCCCCGCCCGCCGACGCGGTTCGGGCACCCTCGGTCCGCAGGGGACGGGCTCCGCAGGGGGCGCAGTCATGACCGGTGACGGGCCGACGGAGGGTCTCGCGTGAGCGCGGAGGACACGGAGACCGCCGGCGCGGCTGCCGCGGGCAGCGAGCCAAGAGCTGGCGCGGGTGCCGCGGGCAGCGACGGGCGGATCGCCCAGCTCACGATCAACTCGCCGTATTCCGAGCCCTCGCGGCACTGGCAGTTCAACCCGGCGCAGCGCAAGTACGAGCTGATGCCGAAGCGTCGGCCCGCCGGCTACCAGACCGGCGACCTCGCCTTCAAGTCGCTTGATCTGGCCAACAAGATCCGTCCCAGGGTCAGGAAGTGGCGGCAGGACGGCTATCCCGGCGTCACCCGTGTGACCAAGCGGCTGCTGGAGCACTGGGACGAGCGCGAGGGCTTCGCCAACCGTCAGCTGTTCTTCGCCCAGATGGAAGCGGCCGAGACGCTGATCTGGCTGACCGAGGCGCCAGAGGCCGACAAGGTCGGCGTCCGCATCCCGAGCGACGGCAGCGACTTCACCCGTGTCTGCTCGAAGATGGCCACCGGCTCGGGCAAGACCGTGGTGATGGCCATGCTGGTGGCCTGGCAGATCCTCAACAAGGTCGAGTACCGCAACGACACCCGCTACTCCAAGAACGTGCTGGTGATCGCCCCGGGCCTCACTGTGCGCAGCCGGCTGAAGGTGCTCGACCCGCAGGGCCACGACAACTACTACCAAGAGTTCCGCATCGTGCCGCCGGAGCTGCGCGACAAGCTGCGCCAGGGCCGTCTGGAGATCCGCAACTGGCACGCCCTGCAGTGGGCGGACGAGGCGAAGGTCGCCAAGCGCAAGGGCGTCGACAAGCGCGGGCCGCTGTCGGACGAGGCCTGGGCGCGCAGCGTGCTCGGCGACGTGGCCGCCGCCCGCAACCTGCTGGTGATCAACGACGAGGCGCACCATGCCTGGCGGGTTCAGCCCGAGCGCAGCACCAAGGACTTCTCCAAGGCCGACCTGGAGGAGGCCACCCGCTGGGTGGAGGGGCTGGACCGCATCCACCGGGTGCGCGGCATCCTGGCCTGCCACGACTTCACGGCCACGCCGTTCATCCCGGCCAAGAAGGGCGACGAGGAGCTGTTCGAGTGGGTGGTCAGCGACTTCGGGCTCAACGACGCCATCGAGTCGGGCCTGGTCAAGACCCCACGGGTGGTGGTGCGAGACAACGCCATGCCGGATGCTTCGACCTACCGCTCAAGGATGTACCACCTCTACAACGAGAACGCCGTGAAGGGCGAGCTCAACCGCAAGGCCGCCGAGGCCGAGCCGCTGCCGGACCTGGTACACACGGCCTATCAGCTGCTGGGCCATGACTGGGCGGCGGCGCATCAGGCCTGGCGCGAGAACGGCCATCCGGTGCCGCCGGTGATGATCTCGGTGGTCAACCGCACCGAGACCGCGGCCCGGGTGAGGCACGCCTTCGACAGCGGATTCGTCGACGTACCCGGGCTCTGCGACCCCGAGACGACGCTTCACATCGACTCCAAGGTGCTGTCCGAGGCCGAGGAGACCGAGACGCCGATCGCAGAGCTGCCCGGCGGGCCGGGGGCGGCTGGCAGGTCGGCTGCTGGCGGGGCGTCGTCATCTGGCTCGGAAGACGGGGAGACTGGCGGGGAGGCGGGCGAAGCGTCCGCCGAGAGGGCCGCCGGCGAGGCCAAAACGGCCCCCAAGCTCACCAAGAAGCAGCGGGCGGAGCTGCTGCGCCGCCAGGTCGACACCGTCGGCGTGGAGGGCGAGCCCGGTGAGCAGATCCGCCATGTGATCTCGGTGGCGATGCTCTCGGAGGGCTGGGACGCCAAGACCGTCACCCACATCATGGGGCTGCGGGCGTTCACCAGCCAGCTGCTCTGCGAGCAGGTAATCGGGCGTGGCCTGCGGCGCACCTCCTATGAGGTCGATGCGGTCAGCGGCCTGTTCGAGCCCGAGTACGTCAACATCTTCGGGGTGCCCTTCGAGTTCATGCCGACCGTGGACGACCCGGCGGCGAGCCCGGAGCCGCCCAAGCCCAAGACCGAGATCCGCAGCGAGCCCGCCAAGATCGGCTTCGAGATCTCGTTCCCGAACCTGGTGCGGGTGGAGCGGGTGGAGACGCTGGCGCTGTCGCTGGACAAGGCCTGCCTGACGCCCCTGGAGCTCGACGCCTCCAAGCTGCCGACCGAGGCGGTGCTGGCCGAGACCCTGCAGGGAGCGCCCGACGAGAGCCGCACGGCCACGATCACGGCGCCCGTCCGGCGGCTGCAGGCGCAGCTCTTCGACACCGCCGAGCGGCTGCACGACTACCTGGCGGCCACCAAGCCGCTGCCGACGGGCAACCGGGCGCTGCAGTGCATCCAGCTCGTGGACCTGCTCGACGAGTTCATCGGCTCGGGCCTGCTGCGTTTCACCGGCGGCGCCGATCCCGACCTGGCGCAGATGGTCAGCCTGCATCAGCAGCGGATCTTCGAGCATCTGGCGACGGCGATCACGGCCCGCAACACCGAGCGGCTGGAGCCGGTGTTCGACGACCAGCGGGCGATCCTCTCGACGGCGGACATGGCGCCGTGGTGGACCGGCAAGAAGAACGGCCTGGCCGCCAAGAGCCACGTGAACCGCTGCGTGTACGACTCGGCGCTGGAGCAGTTCGTGGCGCAAGGGCTCGACGGCAGCGACCTGGTGGAGGCCTGGGCCAAGAACGACCATCTCGGCTTCGAGGTGAGCTACGTGCACGGCGGGGTGACCCGGCGCTACATCCCGGACTTCATCGTGCGCCTGGCGGGCAACCGGATGCTGGTGCTGGAGGTGAAGGGCGACCCGCTCGACATCGACCGATCCAAGGAGCGCTACCTGCGGGACTGGATCACAGCGGTGAACGGCCACGGCGGCTTCGGGACGTGGTCCGAGGCCATGTACACGCCCAACGACGACCTGGCCGCGATCCTCGCCGGCCACACCCAAGCCTGAACGGCTCCGCGGGCGGGGCGCTGCCGCCTGCTTCGCCTCGCTGCGCCTCCAGGCCTCAAACACCAACTGAGATCACCCCGCCTGACCGCCGCAAGCCAGTTCTGGGGCGCTGTGCAAGGGCCCGCGGATGGTGTGGCGAGAAATCTCGGTGGGCGGGTGCGCATTTTGGCAGGCTGGTGACTTGTAGGGGTGATGGCTGAAGGCCGGTTGGATTTCGAGGAGTGGTACCGGCGGGTGCATCCGCGGCTGGGCACCTCTCTGGCGGTCGTCTTCGACGACGTGGCCCTGGCCCAGGAGTCAGCCGACGAGGCCTGCGCACGCGCCCTTGAGCGCTGGGACCGCGTCAGCGCCATGGACTCCCCTGCCGGCTGGGTGTACCGGGTCGCCTTCAACGACGCCCGCCGCCGTTTGCGCCGGGCCGGCCTGGAACGGCGCCTGCTGCGACACCAGCGCCCAGAGCACGTCGATCCCCCGGCAGGCGAGCTCTGGGCGGTGGTCGCCGCTTTGCCGCTGCGCCAGCGCCAGGCGGTGGTGCTGCGCCACGTGGAGCAGCTCCAAGAAGCCGAGATCGGCGCGGTGATGGGCATAAGCCGCGGGGCGGTGTCGTCCACACTGCGCGCCGCCTATGCGTCGCTGCGCGCATCCCTCGCCGAATCCCCGTCCCGAAAGGAGGCACGATGAACCACCGCCCCCACAACCCCGATGATGACTCTGACGGCCCCGCCGGCCCGGACCGCCTCGACGGCCTGGCCCGACGCGCTGTCGCAGCGCCGCTGACCCGAATCCCCGACCTGGCAGCCCTGCGACAGCGCGTCGCCCAACGCCGCCGGCGCCGAGCCCTCGCCCGCATCGCCGCCGTGCCCGCCCTCGCCGTCATCGCAGCAGCCGGCTGGGCAATCACCGCCCAAGACAACACCACACAACTCGCAACCACCGCCCCACCCGCCGACACCGACACCGACGGTGGCGCAGCAGACGAGCCGGCGGCATCCGCGAACGACGGCGAAGCGGCTGGGTTGGCTGCCGACGACCAAGCGCTCGCTGACTCGCTTGGCGACGACGAGGCACCGGACGAGCCGCCTGCTGACGATGCCGAGCCGCCGGAGGAGCCAACGGTCGCTACGACGCCGCCGGTCGGGTCGTGCAGCTATTTCAACCAGGAGAATGCCGACTACTCCGTCGGCTACGGCGATGCGATCGGGCCGACGGCCGAGGCGATCATCACAGGCGACGCCGAGGGTCTGCTTGCCGCATGGCAGGCCGACCCCGACGAGCTTTCGCTCGGGAACTCCGCGTTGACCTACGCATCGGAGGTCGGGTGCATCGAGTTGATGACGCTGCTCATCGACAACGGCGCCGAGGTGAACCCGACGGATCTGTACAGCACGCCGCTCAGCAGAGCTGTTTGGTCCGGGAACCTGGCGGCCGTCGACCTGCTCTTGAGCCGCGGTGCCGATCCGAACCTGAGCGACGGCGGCAAGGACAGGGGCAAGGCGTTGCACACCGCGGCCTACCAGGACTCTCCCGAGTCGATCGCTCTGCTTCTCGAAGCGGGAGCGTCCGTAGACGGGACCGACGGCTACGGCAGCACCGCAATGAGCTACGCCGCAACCGCTGATGCCGGCAAGGCCGCGACCGCCCTGTTGGCTGCCGGCGCAACGATCACAGCTGAGGATCTCTTCGAGGCGGTCTGGCTGGGCAGCGTCGACTATCTGCAGGCGATTGTCGACGCCGAGGCACTCGATCAGCTCAGCTCGGAAGAGCTGGCAGACGTGGTTGCTCGTGCACGAGAGCGGGAGCTCTCGTATCGGCTCGGTGATTCGACCCAGTGGGCGAACGACATCGGCAACGGCTTGGCGAGGCTGGCCAGGGGCGGAGTCGACATCGGAGAGCGGCTCGACGTAGCCGCCGCCGAGGCCGCCAGAGCGGACTGGCTGCAAGCGGTCGTCAGCGACCCGAGGGTGATCGCCGCGGATCAGCAGTGGAGGGACTGCATGAAGGCGCAGGGCTTCGTCACGACCCTCGGGAGAATCGCCTTCTTCACCGATCTCGGCATCCAGATCGAAGGCTACGACGAGTTCTTCCCGACGGTCAGCATCTCAACGTCAGTGGACCCCGCCCCCTTGTATGCCGACAACGAGGACTGCGGACACGACCACGACGCGATCCTGTTCGAGGTCGCAGAGGAGTTGAGGCCGGAGTTCTTCGAGGATCTCTACGACTCTCCGTAACCGCTGCACCCGGCGGGGGTCAGCCGGCTGCGGCCAGCAGGTCGTCGATCTGCTCGCAGATGTAGCCCATGTGGTCGGCGTTGAGCGCGTGGTACACCGGCAGCGACAGGGCCGTGTCCATGATGCGGTCGCAGTTGGGCAGGCCTGCCGCGGGCAGGCGGTGCTCGATGCCTGCGAAGGCGGGCTGGCGCAGCACGTTGCCGGTCCAGACCATGCGGGTGCTCACGCCGCGGTCCTCGAAGAACTTCTGCACGTCGTTGCGGCTCATCGGAAAGCCCTCGTCGAGCGTGAAGCAAAAGCGCATCCAGGTGGTGTCGGTCTCGGCGGTCGTGTCGGCGCCGGTCAGCCCCTCGCGGACGGCCAGGTGATCCGAGAGCTTCGCCCAGTTTGCCCGGCGCTGCTCGTTGAAGCCTGCCAGCTTGTCCATCTGCACCAGCCCGTAGGCGGCGCTGAGCTCGTTGGGCTCGAAGTTGTAGCCGATGGTGTCGAACACGAAGATCAGGTCATATGGGGTGCCGTCGGCCAGCTCGCCGAAGCGCTCGAGCCTGCCGCCCTGCCCTGCGCCGCCGCCTTGCCCTGCGCCGCCGTCGGGTCCTGCGCCGCTGTCGGATCCGGAGTCCGGGTCGGGTTCTGATGCCCGGTCGGGCTTCAGCGAGCCGAACAGGTAGCGCTCGGAGCGGCGGCCCCAGCGGCGCAGCGACAGCGCCTCGTCGTGCAGGTCAGGATCGTCGATGCCCACCATGCCGCCGGTTCCGCCGGCGGTGATGGCATGGGAGCGGGCGAAGCTGGTGATCGAGATGTCGCTGCGGGCACCGGTGCGGGTGCCTCGCTGCCAGCTGTCGAGCACGTCGGCGGAGTCCTCCACCACCGCCAGGCCGTGGCGGTCGGCGACGGCTCGAATGGCGTCCCAGTCGGGACAGTTGCCGCACAGGTTCGGCACCAGCACGGCCCTGGTGCGCGGCCCGATCATCTCCTCGATGGCCTCGGCGTCGATCTGGTAGGTGTTGGCGGTGATGTCGGCGAACACCGGCACGATGCCCGACTGCACCATCGGGGCGATGTCGGTGGAGAAGCACAGCGGCGAGGTGATGATCTCGTCGCCGCGCTCGAGGTGCAGCAGGTCGATGGCGATCCGCAGCGCCGAGGAGCCCGAGTTGACCATCATCCCGTGCCGCTTGGAGAGCAGCTCGGCGGTGCGGCGCTCCAGTTCTGCGGTGGCGGAGCCGATGTCGAGCGTGGGGTTGCGGCGCATCACCGCCGTGACGGCCTCGATCTCGCGCTCGTCTCCGAATGCGCCGGCCGGCGGAAGCCTCATGGCTGCGACCATAACGGCCCGCGGCGCTGCGGAATCAAGGCCGACGCCCAGCCGGGCCTACCATCCAGCGACGAGAGAGCCCAGAGCGAGGAGCCGGATATGGACAACAGGATCGAAGTGCCTACCGATGTCGGGATCATCGACTTGATGATCGGCTTCCCGTTCACCGACAGCAGCAAGGCGGCGGCCTACGCACGGTCGGTCAAGGGAGTCAAGGACGCTGCCTCGGCCGGGCTGTCGATGCCGGCGGGCTACATGTTCGAGGCGCCCGACACCGTCGACGCCGACGAGATCGACCCCATCGACGTGACCTTCGCCGAGATGGACCGCTACGGGATCGAGCAGGGCCTGTTCGGCCTCAGCGAGCGCAGCATCGAGGCGGCCCAGCGCCATCCGGGCCGGGTCAACTTCGTCACCGAGGTCGACCCCAACGACGTGATGGGCGCTGTGGCGACCGTGCGCCGAGCCAAGGCCGACCACGACCTCAAGGCGGTGAGCGTGTTCCCGGCGGGCTGCATGCCCCAGGTGCCGGTGAACGACGCCAAGATGTACCCGCTGTACGCCGCCGCAACAGAGCTCGACATCGCGGTGGTCGTCAACGCCGGGATCGCCGGGCCGCGCCTGCCCAGCGCCTGCCAGCACGTCGAGCTCTTCGATCCCGTCTGCTACGACTTCCCGGACCTGAAGCTCGTCATGCGCCACGGCGCCGAGCCCTGGGAGGCGCTGGCGGTGAAGCTCATGCTGAAGTGGCCGAACCTGTACTACATGACCTCGGCCTTCGCCCCCCGCTACTACCCCGCCGCGATCATCGACTACGCCAACACCCGTGGCGGCGACAAGGTGATGTACGCCGGCTACTTCCCCGCCGGGCTCACCGTGGAGCGGCTCATGACCGAGCTGCCCCAGGTGCCGCTGCGCGACCACGTGTGGCCCAAGTTCCTGCGCCACAACGCCATGCGGGTCTTCGGCCTCACCGACCTCGGTGCCGCCTGACCACCCCGGCGGCGACCCGCGTCGGGCAGTTCGCACCACCAAAGTTCGCCTCTCCGGGGGATGACGCTCACGTAGCCGCTGCAGCCTTCCGGAACGAGGCCAGGTCACCCCATTCGTCGGGCTCGTCGAGCGGGTGCAAGGCGTAGGCGGCCTCGTACGCCTCGTCGATCTCTGCTGATCGAAGGCGAACGAGCAGCCGAGCGAGCGCTTCGTCCATCAGGCAGGCCGAGGCGAAAACAAGATGTCGGGCAGGCGGGATTTGAACCCACGACCTCCTCGTCCCGAACGAGGCGCGCTGCCAAGCTGCGCCACTGCCCGTGTGCAGGCAGCCCAGGGTACAGGCTCGGTGCGGGCGCCGAACAGAGCCGGCCCTGAGCGGACCCCGGGGGGTCAGACGTCGAAGCCGATTGCGGCGATCGGTGTGGCGGGCGACATCTGCGGCGGCTCCGCCATCAGAGGCATGAAGGCCTGCATGGCCGCCTGCATGGCCTCGCTCTGGCCGTGGGCCTGCATCGACTCCTGATCGGCCATCACGGCGAAGAACCAGAACTGGTTGCCCTCGCCGCGGTGGTACGAGTAGATCTCGCAGCCCGGCTCGTCCTCGGCGGCGGCGACCATTTGGGCGAGCACCGCCGCCATCTCGTCGGCCTTGCCGTCCTGGCAGGTGATGGTGCCGATCATCGAAACCTTGCCCATTGCTGCGTCTCCTCGCTCAGGCATTGCCCTCTCGAATACTGCCTCCCATGATGGCCCAGCGGCGCAGGCGCGCCAAAACCTCACGAGATCAAGAGGGCAGCAGGGCGGGGTCGCGGTCTATGGGCGGCTCGATGGTCGCCGGGTCGCGGTCGAAGCCCACGACCGCACGATAGCCGGCGGAATCCTCCCGATGGACGACCCCCGCCTCAGCAGAGATGCATGACCCCGGGCGCAGCGTGCACTGCTCGCCGCTGTCGCGCACGGTGATCGTGAGCGAGCCGTCGACCACACAGACGACCGAGGAGAAGTCGTGCCAGTGGAACTCGTTGTGGACCTCGCCGAAGTCGAAGGCCCGCGGCGTCAGCCCGGCGGCCTCGGCCAGGGCGACAGCGCCGGCCTCGTCGTCGAACTGATCGTGCTTCAGGGTGAAGGTCATCTTGCTCCTTGGTCGGTTGGGGAGGGGTCTGCTCGGCGGCTCAGGACATGGGCTGCTGGCCGGATGGGGAAGCGGTTGGGGACGAGGCTTGCCCGCCGGCTGGGGGTGCGGCGGGCACAGCGGCAGCCTGCATGGCTTGCCAGACGCGGTGCGGCGTGAGCGGCATGTCGATGTGGCGCACGCCCAGATGCGAAAGGGCGTCGATCACGGCGTTGTGGACCGCCGGGCCGGCGCCGATGGTGCCCGACTCGCCGATGCCCTTTGCGCCGAGGGGATTGCGGTCGCTCGGGGTCTCCATCACGACCCGCTCGAAGCTCGGCAGCTCGGCCGCCGAGGGCAGCGCATAGTCCATCAGGTTCCCGGTCAGCGGGTTGCCGTCGTCGTCGTAGAGGAACGCCTCGAACACGCTGTGGCCGATGCCGGCCGCCACGCCGCCGTGCACCTGGCCGTCAACGATCATCGGGTTGACGATCGTGCCGGCGTCGTCGCAGGCCACATGGCGCAGAACCGAGACCTCACCGGTCTGGCGGTCGATCTCGACCACCGACAGGTGCACGCCGAACGGGAAGGTCGGCGCGGTCGGCTCGAAATCCTCGGCGGCCTTCAGCGGCTCTGAGCCGCGGCGCTGCAGCTCCGCTGCCACCTCCGCCCAGCTCCGGGCGATCGCAGGAGAGCCGACCACGCTGAACACCCCGGCAGCGGCGTCGAAGACCACATCGGCCGCGTCGGCCTCCAGCAGGTCGGCAACCTGCTCGCGGGCCTGCTCCACGAGCGCCTCGCCGGCCAGGTGAACCGCCGACCCGCCGACCTGCAGCGAACGCGAGCCGCCGGTGCCGCCGCCGCGGGCCACCTCGTCGGTGTCGCCGTGGCGCACCTCGATGTCGTCCACGGCGATGCCGGTCACCTCGGCGGCGATCTGGGCGAACGCCGTGTGGTGCCCCTGGCCGTGCGACGACGAGCCGGTCAGCACCAGCGCCGTGCCGTCGTCCCGCAGCTCGATGGAGCCGAACTCCGACGCGCCCATGGGGTTGGTGATCTCGCAGTAGACCGACCAGCCGAGCCCCAGCAGCGGCGCGCCTGGATCGTCACGACGACGCTGCTGCTCGGCTCGCAGCGCCGCATATCCCGAGGCCTGCACCACGGCGGCGATGGCGGCTGCGTAGTCGCCTGAGTCCATATCGGCACCGGTCGGGGTGACCACGGGGAACGCCTCGGAGGGGATCAGGTTGCGCCGCCTCGTCTCCAGCGGGTCGAGCCCTGCCTCGGCGGCGAACACGTCGATGATGCGCTCCAGGGCCGTGGTGGCCTCGGGCCGGCCCGCTCCCCGGTAGGCGCCGACGGGAGTCGTGTTGGTCACCACCGATCGCGCCGAGAACGACACCGAGTCGATGGCGTACACCCCCGTTGCCATCAGCCTGGTGAAGATCGGCAGCGCCGAGCCGATGGCGGGGTAGGCGCCCGAGTCCTGGGTGACCTCCAGGCGGTATGCCTGGAACTTGCCGTCGCGGGTGCCGCCGAGGGTCGCCTCGTAGTGCAGGCTGCGGGCATGGGCCAGGCCGACCATGCTCTCGGTGCGGGTCTCGGTCCAGCGCAGCGGCCGGCTGAGCCGCCGCGCCAGGGCGGCGACCGCCATGTCCTCGGGATAGGCGCCGTTCTTGGAGCCGAAACCGCCGCCCACGTCGGGCGTGATCACCCGCACCCGGCTCTCCTCCACCCCCATGGCCTCGGCCAGGTCGTCGCGGGTGCGATGCGGGAACTGGGTGCTCGACCACTGGGTCAAGCGCAGCTCGCCGTCGGGGCCGGGCGCCCACTGCGCCACGGCGGCGCGGGGCTCGATCGGCGCCACCGCCATGCGGTGATTGGCGAACGACAGGCGCACCACCACGTCGCAGCCGGCGAACATGTCCACAGCGCCGTCAGTGTCGTCAGCCTCGCCGCCGCTGTCGCTGTCAGCCTCGCCGGCGGCAGCGCTGTCGGCGTCGGACGATGCTGCGCCGAAGGACGCATCGCCGAGGGAGAACGCCACGTTGGTCTCAGCCTCGGGGAACAACAGCACCTCGTCGGCGGCGGCCTGGCGCACGTCGACCACCACGTCCAGCGGCTCGTAGTCGACGAAGACGAGCTCGGCTGCGTCCACGGCGGCGGCGCGGCTCTCGGCCACCACCGCCACCACCGGCTCGCCCACGTAGCGCACCCGCTCGCCCGCCAGCCAGCTTCGCCGCATGGCCCGGTTGAACAGCGGCAGGCCCGGCGGACGGGCTTCGAGGCCGAGATCGGCAGCCGTGAACACGCCGACCACGCCGGGCATCACAGCCGCCTCGGACGCGTCGATGCCGGTGATGCGGGCATGGGCCATCAGCGAGCGCACGAACACCACGACCAGCGCGTCGGCAGGGCCGAGATCGTCGACATAGCTGCCGCCGACGGTGAGCAGGGCCGGGTCCTCCTTGCGGACGACGCTCGTGCCGATCATGCTCATGTGCTGATGTCCATCTGTGCTGCTTCCCTGGGCTCAGCGAGTCGTGCGGGCGAGTCCCGCCGGCCCGCGGCTGCGCTAGGAAGGTAGCGCCCGACGGATCAGGACCGGCAACTGGGAACCACCGACACGAAGCCCGCCGGCGCGGTAGGCGAGCGCGAGCGCATCACCAACCTGGACACGGCCCGCGGCATCGCCACGCTCGGCATCCTGGTGATGAACGCCACGTCGTTCGCGCTCATCAGCGCCGCCTACTTCAACCTCGACGCCGACGGGAGCGACACATGGGTGGACCTGTCGATCGGCGTGCTCGCCGAGATCTTCGTGGCCAAGAAGATGATGGGGCTGTTCTCGCTGCTCTTCGGGGTCGGCATCGTGGTGTTCGCCGAGCGGGCCAAGGCCAACGGGCGCCGCCCGCTGCTGCTCAGCGGCTGGCGCAACCTGCTGCTGCTGGGCATCGGCATGGCTCACATGGCCGTCTGGGAGGGCGACATCCTGGTGCTGTACGCCATCTGCTCGCCGATCCTGCTGCTGGTACGCCGCCTGCCGCCGTGGCTGCTGATCGCGGGCGGCGTGGCGATGTTCGCCGGCGCAGCGGCCTGGGCGATCGGCACCCAGGCGACCCTCGACAGCGCCGGGGGCGACCTCGGCAAGTACTGGTTCGCCACCGAGTCCACTTCCGAGGCCAGCGGCGCCTGGCTGCCGGGGGTGGGCGACAGCGTGGGCCTGTTCTTCCTCGCGGATGCGGGCCTGCGGGCTCTGGGGATGATGGTCATCGGCATCGGGCTGTACCGGCTCGGGGTGGTGCAGGGGCTCGGCGACCTGCGCGGCTATCGGCGCATGGCGAGATGGGGCCTGGGCGTCGGCCTGCCGCTGGCCTCGGTCGGGGTGATCGCCCAGCTCATCGGCGGCTTCGAGCCGGGCGTGGCGATCTGGACAGCAGCGCCGAACACGCTGGCAGCGGTGCCCGTCACGCTCGGCTATCTGGGCCTGATCACGCTCTGGAACCGCCGCGCCGAGACCGAGCGCCACCGCCGGATCAGGGCGATCGGGCGCATGGCGCTCACCAACTACCTGGCCCACACCGTGATCGGCATCGCCTTGTGGCGGGTGGTCTTCGACCAGGGCGACGCCGGCCGCCTTGCGCTGGCGCTGTTCGTGGTGGCCGTGTGGGTGCTGCAGTACGCCTGGTCGGGCTGGTGGCTGGAGCGCTTCCGCTTCGGGCCGGTCGAGTGGCTCTGGCGCTGCGCCACCTACCGGCGGATCCAGCCGCTGCGCCGCTGAGAGGCCTCTGCTCGGGGCACCGGCTCAGCGGGGCTCGGGACCCTGGGGCGCGGCGGGGTTTGGGCTCGGGGCTTTGAGGCTCGGGACCCTGGGGCTCGGGGCTTCAGTGGCGCTTGACGCCGCCGTACTTCATGCGGGTGTCGCTCATGGCCGCGGCCCGCTTGTCGTCGTCGTTGATGCCGGCGTCGACCAGCTCGCCCACGAACAGCGTGTGGGTGCCGAAGTCGATCGCCCGCCGCAGTTCGCAGTCGAGCCAGGCGAGCGCCTCGTCGAACACCGGGGCACCGGTGACGGCGCTGCGCACCGGCCTGCCGTTGAGGGTGGCGCCATCGTCGGCGGCGGGCTTAGAGAACTTCACGAACACCCTGGTGTCATCAGCGTCCCAGAGGTTGACGGTGAACGACTTGCCCTCGCTGATCAGGCGATGGGTGACGGCGGTGTTGTCCACGGACACGCCGATCAGCACGGGCTCCATGGAGAGCTGACTGATCCAGCTTGCGGTCATGCCGTTGCGCTCGCCGCCGGCCGCGCTGCCGATCAGGGCCAGGGCGTTGGGGATCTTCCAGGTGACCCGGTTGACGAGTGCTTCGTCGAGCGCCATGCGCCGAGCGTAGCCGCGGCTCGGGCTGCGCTACTCGGCTCGCCGCGCCGAGGGCCGCTACTGGGCGAAGCGTGGCCGGCCCGACGCAACCGCCGTGGCCTTGCCCTCCACGAACATCGGGCGCCCCTTGACCTCGATGGTCTGCTCGCTCCAGGCGGCCTCGCTCACCGCATCGGCCGCGCCGGCCAGCTCGGCGCAGCGCAGCGCCTCCGCCCTGGCCAGCTCCAGCGCACGGCGCTCGGCCTCGGGACGCTCCCAGGACGCCTCGGGCTCGCCGCCTGAGTGGATGCGGTAGACGCCGCGCCTCGGGCAGGTGACGAGCACCTCAGCGCGCACCCGGACCTCGCCGACCGCTGCGCCCACCGCATTGGCCACCTCGGCGTGCTCGGGGATGACCACGCTGCTCTGCAGCAGCTCGGCCACCGCCGGGTAGTACGCCTGCGCCGGGGCGCCCAGGCCCACCAGCGGCAGGGCCAGGCCGGCGTCGAGGCGGCTGGCGGAGGTGGCACCGTCGAGGGCGGCCGCGATCAGCTCCGAGGCGGCGGCCTCCGGCGCCAGGCCGTCGTGGGCGAACGCCGCGGCCAGCAGCGCCTCCGCGGAGCGCCGCACCAGGGTGTCGACCACGACCCGGCTGATCGCCTCGGCAGAGTCCGCGACGATCTTGCCGTAGCGGTCGCGGCGACGGGCGAACAGCTCCGCTGCCAGGCCGGCCGCCTCGGCGTCGAAGGCGTGCTGCATGCCGAGCACGTGGGCGGCATCGGTGGGCGTGAACGACGACACCTGCACCAGCGCCCGCGCCGTCAGCCTGTGAAGCGCCCGGGTGAGCAGGCCCGAGGGAGCAACCCGGTCAGCCGGCACGAGCCGGTCGCCGATCGACTCCACGACCCGGCGCTCGTAGCGATCCAGCTTGGCGTCGGGCGCCGCGGCGGTGCAGCGCACGAAACGGCCGTGGCCGGCGACGCTCACGTTGCTCTCGAGCTGGCGGGTGAGCGTGTCGATGATCGTGTCGCGATGGCTGAGCGCCTGCAGGCTGACCGGCACCACGCGCCTCGGCCCGATCTCCAGTTCGGGGCCCACCGCCCGGTCCGCCAGGCTCACCTCGCTGTCGCCGCCGAGCCCGTGGGTGCGGGTGCTCACCGCCTCCACCATCGTGTGATGGCCGCCGACCACCGCCCCGTCGGGGCTGATCTCGGGATTGCCCTGGCGCACCACGGCGATGTCTGTGGTGGTGCCGCCGATGTCGGCGATCACGGCGTCGACGGCTGCGACCAGATGCGCCGCCCCGACGAGGCTCGCGGCGGGTCCCGACAGGATCGTCTCCACCGGGCGCTCGCGCACGAACTCCGCGGAAACCAGCGAGCCGTTGCCGCGCACCACCATCAGCGGTGCCGTGATGGCGCGCTCGTCGAGGGTCTGCGCGGCGGCGGCCAGCAGATCGGTGACCAGCGGGATCAGCCTGGCGTTGAGCAGCGCGGTGACAGCCCGCTTGGGGCCGTTGAGTCGTGCCGACAGGGCGTGGCTGCAGGTGACCGGCTTGGCGGTGAGCTCTCGGATGAGGTCGCGGGCCTGTTCCTCGTGGTCGGGGTTGCGGGTGGCGAACTGGGCGGTGACCGCGAAGGCGTCCACGGCGTCGCTGAGCTGTTCGATCTCGGCGCGCAGGGCCGCCGTGTCGAGCGGCGCCAGTTCCTCGCCGTGCGAGGAGTGCCCGCCGGCGACTGCCACCACGGCGTCGTCGCCGATGGCCGCTCGCAGGCCGGCCCGGTCGAGCGCTGAGGGCTCGAAGCCGATGACGACCAGGCACGCCGAGCGCCCGGTGTTCTCCACCAGGGCGTTGGTGGCCAGCGTGGTCGACAGCGCCACCATGCCGATGCCCGAGGCGTCGATGCCGGCGGCGCCGTCGAGGGCTTCGTCGATGGCCGCTGCGATGCCGACCGAGAGGTCTTCGTGGGTGGTGGGGGCCTTGGCCGTGGCCAGGATCCGGCGGCCGGCATCGTCGTAGACGACAGCGTCGGTGTAGGTGCCGCCGGTGTCGACCCCCAGGGCAATGCGACGCTTGTCGGCCATCGCCGCCAAGTCTGCCCTCCCATGCCCCGCCGATACGACATGGCCGGGCTCAGGTCAGGGCCAGAGAGGCTCGTCGATCTCGAAGCCGACCGGGGCGCCCCAGGCGTTGCGATAGGCCACGGTGTGAACCGGGTTGCGCGCGGCGACGGCCCACTTGCCGGTGGGATAGCCCATGGGGACGCACGCCGACATCTCGAAACCGGAGTCCTCGGGCACGCCCAGGGCCTCAAGCGTCTCGGCGGACTTGAAGGCCAGCACCGTGGTGAGCGACGAGCCCACGCCCTCGGCCCGGGCCGCCAGCATCGCCGACCAGACCGCCGGGAAGATCGAGCCGCCGCTGGGGTCGAAGCGGGCGAAGGCGAACAGCATCAGCGGGTAGCTGTGGAAGTTCTGCTGCGCCCAGGTGACCGAGCTGATGATGCGCCCGAAGGCCTGCGCCTCGGGATCGTCGGGGTTCTCCTTCACCCAGGCATTGCGGTCCTTGTAGATGGTGTCCCAGAGGATGTCGATGCACTCTGCGTAGAGGGCGCCGAGGCGGCGGCGCACGTCGGGGTCGTCGACGAGCAGGAAGCGCCAGTTCTGGCCGTTGCCTCCGCTGGGGGCGCGGATGGCGGCGTCGAGGATGCGCTGCTGTGCGTCTGCGGGCACGGCGTCGGGGCGGACCCGGCGCATGGCACGGGTGGTGTAGAGGGCTTCGTGAAGGTCCATGCCCACAGTCTGACCAGACCGCGCCCCCGCCGCCAAACGCAGCGCAGCACTGCCGGCTGCCGGCGGCGCGCTCGACCGTGCAAAGCGGCGCGCTCAGTCGCATGAGGCGGCGCTCTCGGCTGTGGCTGCGCTGCGGCTAGCTCACCTCGATGGTCACCGAGTTGACCGTGACGGTCCGGCTCGGCGCGCCCCCGAACGACTCGCCCGGCACGTGCAGGCCGATGATCCGCTGCAGCACCTCGAGGCCGGCCGCGTCTGCCATCCCGAACACCACGTAGATGCCCTGGCTGTCCAGCAGAGACGTGTTGGGGCCGGTGGAGAAGAAGAACTGTGCGCCCGAGGAGTCCGGGCTCTGCGTCCTGGCCATCACCAACTGCCCCGGCAGGTACTCGTAGGGGCCGGTCAGCACGCCGGTCTCGGCATCGAGATCAAGCTGCGGCTCGTCGGGGATCGTATAGCCGGGCCCGGGGTCGGTCAGCGACTCGGTGCGGGGCGAGCCGCCCTGGATGATGTCGATGCTGGGGTCGGTGCGGAAGAAGGTGGTGCCGTCGTAGTAGCCCCAGCGGGCCAGGGTGACGAAGTTGTTGACCGTGCCAGGCGTGTTCTCGGTGTCGAGCGTCACCCGGATCTCGCCCTCGGAGGTGTCGAACACCGCCACGTGGGTCTGCGCAACGTCGATGCACATCTCGTGCGGGCCGTCGAAGAGCAGGAAGCGAGGCGACGAGCCGTCCTCGGCAGGGCAGCCCC
This sequence comes from Acidimicrobiales bacterium, assembly GCA_965214285.1. Taxonomy (GTDB): domain Bacteria; phylum Actinomycetota; class Acidimicrobiia; order Acidimicrobiales; family Aldehydirespiratoraceae. The sequence continues at coordinate 1,157,532 of OZ243946.1, read as the reverse complement.
GGGAAGCGGGAGCCATCTCCGGCTCAGGCGCGGGCTCGGGCTCAGGCTGGGGCTCGGGCTCGGACTCGTCGATGGCGGGCGGCTCGGTGGCCTCTGGCAGGGTGGCCGGCGGGCCGCTGGTCTGCTGCTCGCCGCGGTCGGACGGCACCAGGCCCGCGATCAGCGGCGCCAGCAGCGCCAGCACCAGGAATCCCGCGCCTGCGCCGACGACCAGGCGGCGCCGAGCCTCGTAGTGCACGGGGCCTCAGGCGCAGGGGGTGCGATCCGTGGTGATCGCAGTGCGGCCGGCCCGGAGGTTCTCGACCTTGCCGTCGTGGATCGTGAAGATCACCCGGTAGTTCTTGTCGTCGTCGTCGACGGGGACGAACACCAGGTCCACGCGGCTGTCGTCGATGGTCGAGCGTTCGATCTTGTCGCCGAACAGCTCGATGATGCGGGCCTCGGTGGTGCCGATGCCGACGCCCGAGCGGGTGGTGACCGGCCCGCGGGCGATGTCGACCCGCTCGATCCTGCCGTCCTGGACGACGAAGCTGATGCCATCGGGCGCCGAGGCGGGGGTGACCCGATAGCAGGCCGCCACAGCGGAGCAGGCGATCATCTTGGTGCCGGCGGCCTTCTCGGCCTCTGCGAGGGTGGCCCCGAAGGTGACCGCGCCGAGCCCGGCGGTGGTGAGCTTCGAGCTGTTCTTGAGGGTGGGGCTGCCCAGCGGCGCGGTGCTCGAGGTCGACGAGGTGGCGGCGGAGCTGTCGACCACGCAGTTCAGCGGGATGGTGGTCGTGGTGGTCGACGTGCTGGAGGTGGCGGTGGCCTCGGCGGTGGTGTCGGTGGTGGCCGCTGCGTCGCCTGCCGTGGCGTCGCCGGTGGCGGTGTCGCCGGTGGCGGCGCTGCCTGCGTCTGAGGCGGTGTCGTCTGCGGTGGTGTCGGCAGCGGTGACGGTCGGCGCCGCCGTTTCGGCCTCGTCGCCGTCGTCGCCGCCTGCCCAGACGATGACCAGCAGCGCCGCGCCGACGATGGCGATCAGCGAGATGAGCAGGACGATGGTCTGTCGAATCTGCACGCTCCGCACTGTAGCGAACCAGACCGCCCAGCGCAGGATCTTCCGCGAGACCCGCATCTCCGGCAGGTCTGAGCGCCGCGGTCATCCTGAGCAGGGCAGGGCAGCTGAGAGCGAGCCGCACGAGGAGTGCTCGGCTGGGGACCCCTCCATCTGCGGTGCCCGTTTCGGACTGTGGCGTGGAGCGGCTGCGCACTCGGGCGTAGAGTGGGGATCGGTGCCGGCGAGCAGGATCTGCGGGTGCCCGAGTTCGGGAAGGGAATTGGCTCGTGAGGATCTACCTCAAGCCCATGGAGAACGCGATCGCTCAACTGGAGGAGGCGATCGACTTGCACGGCTCCGACCTAGCAGGCAGCGACTCCCGCCTGCAGACGCACCTGAGGGCTGCCGTCATCCAGGCATTCGAGTTCACCTACGAGCTATCGTTCAACATGCTCACGCGCCATCTCGAGCAGGCAGCAGCCAACCCGGCTGAGATCGATACCTTGACATTTAACGAAGTGATTCGAGAGGCCTTCGGACGGGGCCTCATACGGTCGGAGCTGTCGGCGTGGCAGGAATTCCGCCGCAACAGAGGCACGACGAGCCACACATACAACGAGGACAAGGCACAGCAAGTATTCGAGGGAGTGCCGATCTTTCTCGATGAAGCCAGGTTCCTCTTGGTCCAGCTACAGGAACGGAACGACTCCCTTGACTAGCACAGTGGATGTCCGACCCGATCATTTGGAAGTCGTGCAAGGCATCTTGAGCGACAACTTGCCCCAGGGCGTGGACGTGTGGGTGTTCGGCAGCCGCGCAGGCCGGACGACAAAGGCCTCCTCGGACCTGGATCTGGCCCTTACGGCTGCTGACGAGATTGATCACAAGCTGGTCGGGACCCTGCTGGCTGCCTTCAGCGACTCAAGCCTGCCGTACGGGGTCGACGTCGTGGACTTGGGCCGCGTGGAGGATGGCTTCAAGGAGATCGTGGAGGCCCAGATGATCCCGCTGCCCACAAAGCGGCAAGAGACCGACGCCTGAGCGGCGGAGGGCTGGGCCGACGCCTGAGCATCGGAGGGGTGGGCCGCCCGGGGCTCGAACCCGGCACCTTGGGATTAAAAGTCCCCTGCTCTACCCGATGAGCTAGCGGCCCGAGTCGAGGCTAATCCGCCGGCCTGCCGCTCAGGTGTCGCCCTGGTTCACCAGGCCCGGGAGGTCAGGCTCACCAGGACGGCACGGCGCCGAGGAACTCCAGGGCGGCGTCGATGAAGCCGAAGTTCTTGGGCAGCTCGAAGTGGTCTACGCCGGGCAGGATCACGGTGCGGACATCGGCCAGGCGCTCCGCCAGCGGCTCGGGCGGGCCTGCGAAATCCGCATCGCCGATCACAATCAGGCACTGGGCGGTGACCGTCGCCAGCGCCTCGGGCGTGAACACCTCGGCATCGGAGCACCCGGCCCGGTAGGCCGACAGCGCGGCAAGGGCCTCGGGGTTGTTGCCGGGCTGTGCGATCAGGCCCTGGAACCGGTAGCCGAGCTCGTCGGTGCCCAAGTCGTCGTCCACAGCGCCGTCGGAGCCGGGCCGGCGCCCGCCGCCGACCAGGTTCGCGCCGACGCCGCCCAGCACCAGCCTGCGCACCAGGCCGGGGTGGCGCAGCGCTATCTCCAGGCCGGTGCGGGCACCCAGCGAGTAGCCGCAGATGTCGATCTGGCGCACAAATCCCAGCGACGACTCGCTGCGGGGATCGACGGGCAGCTCGGCGATCGCCCGGTCGGTCAGCTCTGCGTAGGCGTCCGGCTCGTGGGGCTTGGGGGCGCTGCCGTGGCCGAGCAGGTCGATGCCGACGGGCCTGCGTCCGCCTTCTCGCACCAGCTCGAACCAGCCCGGCTCGCGCCAGGTGCGCTCGCTGTCGCCCGCGAACCCGTGAAAGAACACGACCGGGATCGCCGCATCCACGCTGGTCATGGCGGCGCTCAGTGGCCGGCCCGGTCGCCGAGCTCGGCCTTCTCGATCTCCAGCAGCCGCTGGAACTGCTCGCGCAGCTCGCGGCGGCGGGAGCGGTCGTGCGCCAGGTTGTTGAGCTCGTGCGGGTCCTCGGTCAGGTCGTAGTACTCGTGGTCGTGGTCGTCGAAGGCGGCGTCGGTGTCGTACAGCTTGCCGCTCGCATCCGGCGTGCCGTCGCGCTGCAGGCCGCCGCCGATGCCGTAGTAGCGGGCGTACTTCACGGTGCCGTCGCAGAACCCCCGCAGCGCATAGCGGGACTGGCGCAGCAGCGACGAGTGCGCCGAGTCCTGGGCGAAGAACGCATGGTCGCGCACCGCAGCGCCGGGATCGGCCAGCGTCGGCGACAGATCGACCCCCGCAAGCGTCGGCGTCTGCGCTGTGTCGACCCCGCCCAGCGAGCACAGCGTGGCCGCCAAGTCCACATGGGTGGCCAAGGCGTCGGTGGCAGTGCCGGCGGGGGTGATGCCGGGCGCCTTGACGATCAACGGCACCCCCATCACCTCCTCGTAGGCGCACGGCAGCTTGGCCCGCAGCCCGTGCGAGCCGCAGGCGTCGCCGTGATCTGAGGTGTAGGCGATCACGGTGTCGTCATAAAGCCCGAGATCGTCCAGCGCAGCGAGCAGCTCGCCCAGCGAGCGGTCGAGTTCGCGGTGCAGGAATGCGTAGTAGTCGAGCTGGCGCAGCCACGACCTGTGGTCGGCGTGGTCCATGTGCCCCACGAAGTGCTCGGTGTTGCGCACCTGCCGCCAGGCCCGCTGCACCTCGGGCTTGGTGTGCAGGTCGTCGTCGAAGTTGGCCGGCAGCTCGTCGAAGATCTCGTCGTAGTCCTCGGGGGTGGGCTCGATGGGCACGCCCGACAGCCGCAGGCTGACGATGAAGTCGAACACCTTCTTGAGCTCGGGGTTGGCGGCCTGGAAGCTCGGGTGGTCGATGGGGAACCACATGATGTCGTGCGGGTTCAGCAGGGCGACGGTGAGATGCCAGGGCTCGCTGCTGCGCCCGTGCTCGCGCAGCCACGACACCGCATCGCCGGTGATCAGCGGGTCCCAGTAGCGCCCGGACCACGGCCCGCCGACGTAGTGCATGTCGTTGCCGACGAAGTCGCGGTAGCCGAACTCCTCCATCGGCGGGAACTCCTCGTGGCTGAGGTGCCACTTGCCGAGGTAGGCGCTGCGGTAGCCCCGGCCTGAGAGCAGCGAGCCGACGGTCGGGATCGCCGGGTCCAGGGCCGTGTGGGCGGGGAACGACACGTTGTCGACCACGCCGTTCTGGGCGATGTAGCTGCCCGTGTAGAGGCAGGCCCGGCTGGGCGAGCAGGGCGAGGCGTGGGTGTAGTAGCGGTTGAACGACAGCCCGTCGGCGCGCAGCCGGTCGTGGGCGGGCAGGTCGACCTTGCCGTGCAGCCAGTCGTTGCGCCGCTCCTCGTCGCTGACGATCAGCAGGATGTTGGGCCGATCTCGGGACGCCGATGCCATGCGGCGACGCTAATCGTGATGCCCTGCGCCGGAGAAGCCGGGGCGCAGCCCGCTTGGGCCGATGCCGGCGATACGGCAGCGTGTGGCTACCCTCGCCGCGCAATGCAGCGCACCGGCCCCCGCATCTACACGCCGCGGGTGCTCGGGCTGTTCGTGGTTTCGGTCGGCTACTTCGCCGTGGCGGGGCTGTCGTTCCCGGTGCTGCCTCGCCTGGTCGAGCGAGAGCTGGGCGGCTCCTCGGCAGACATCGGGCTGTCGTTCGGGGTGTTCGCCTTCGGCCTGCTGCTGTTCAGGCCGCTGTCGGGGATGATCGCCGACCGCTGGGGACGCAAGCCGCTGCTGATCGTCGGCGCTATGACCGGGGCGGCCGCCCAGATCGGGCACATGGCCGCGGCCGAGACCGACCAGCTCTGGGTGCTGCTGGCGGTGCGTGCGCTGACCGGGGCGGCCGGGGCGGGCATGTACCTGGCGCTGGCCACCATGGCCACCGAGCTGCCGCCCGCCGAGCACCGAGACCGGGTGTTCGCGGCCTTCTCCACCGTGGTGCTGGTCGGCTTCGCGGTGGGCCAGACCAGCGGCGAGTGGGTCATGCAGACCTGGGGCTTTTGGTGGGCCTACATCCTGGCGGCCGGCTACTCGCTGCTCTCGGCGGGGCTCGCCATGGGCCTGCCCGAGACCCGGCCCAGCGAGGCCCGGCCCGCGGCCAGCATCGGCGAGCTGTTCCATCCCGTGGCGGCCCGGGTGGGCGTGGTGAACCTGATGGTGTTCGCCGCCTTCATGGGCTTCAACGCCTTCATCGCCGACTATGCCGAGGAGTTCGGGCTCGACGAGGCTCGCTGGCTGCTGCTGGTGTACTCGCTGACCACCATGGCGGTGCGCTCGCTGTCGGGACGGGTGATGACGGTGGTGCCCCGCAAGACGCTGGTGTCGTTCGCCCAGGCCACGGTGATCGTGGGGCTGGTGCTGCTGGCCACGGCGGGCGGCGCCGCGCAGCTCTATGCGGGGGCTTTCGTGTTCGCCCTGGGGCTGGCCTGGAACGTGCCGCTGCTGATCCTGATCGCCGTGGACTCCGCCGATCCCGCCGAGCGGTCCACGGTGGTCGCCACGGTCACCACCTTCGCCGACATCGCCAACTCGCTGGGCACATTGGCCCTGGGGTTCGTGGCCGAGGCGGTGGGCTACGAGGGCATGTACTTCACGGTGGCCGGGCTGGTGCTGTGCGGGCTGATCCTGCTGCGCTCGCCGTTCACGGCCGGCCTCGAAGGCCTCAACGTGAAGGCGCCGGGCCGGGCCGGGGTCGGCGCCCCCGCTGCCAGCCGCACCTGAGCCCCAGCGGGGCCAGGCCGGCGCCCAGCCCGTCCTTCGGTCGCTCCGCTGCTCGGCCCGAGTCCACCGCAGCCAGCCCAAGAGCGCACTAGCGCCCGTCCCAAATGGTCGTTAGCGACCGGACCAAATGGTAGTTAGTGGCCGGACCAAATGGTCACTAGCGGCCGGACCAAAACGCGATCAGTGGCCGGCGCAAAGGCCCATTAGCGACCGGGCGAAACGTTCGTTAGGGACGGTCCCAAATGAGCATTAGCGACCGGGCGAAACGTTCGTTAGCGAAGGAGCCAAATGTACGTTAGCGACCGGGCGGAGTGTTGATCAGCCGGAGGAGTTGGTCCAGGCGACGGCGGGGCGGCACGGCTGGGAGCGCTGAGCACCGCAGACCGGCAGCGCCGGATCCAGGTCGGCCGGCGGGTCGATCATCGGCAGGTTGAGGCGAGCGCCGCTGCCGATCTCCAGGTAGACGAAGGCGCCGTCGTTGCCGACCACGTCGAAGGCCCACAGGTTGCGGTCGCCGCCCGGGCTGCCGACGGTGAGCCGCAGCCTCGACCCGGCCCGGAACACGTGGCCTGCGGGGAAGATCTCCACCACGGCGTCGACGAACTCGCCTTCGGGAACGGGCCTGACATCCGCCTCGGCGTGGCTCTGCAGCGTGGCGAAGCTGCTGGGATCGCCGACGGCCCGCTGCGACACCCGCAGCCAGCCAGACTGCACGTACATCTCGGTGCCGTCGGGGCGGATCTCGCTGATCGTCACCTGCAGGTCGGCGTCGTCGGCGTCCGCGGCGACCTTCAGCTCCACCGAGCCGCTGCCCAGCCACAGCCGGTCGGAGGCGAACGGGGCGGTCTCGTACACCAGCGCCTCGCCACCGGGCACCGCGGGCCAGTCGAGGTTGTCGAACTCGTTGGCGTCGCCGTCGCCGTCGGCTGTCTTGGTGAGGGTCTGCGAGCGGGCCTCGGTCACCTTGAAGAACTCCGTCGCGGTCGGCCCGGACGGGCCTGCGCCTGTCAGCGGATCGAGGGTGCCGCCGGGCCCGAGAGCCCACGACTCGCTGCCGGCGCGGTAGCCGGGGCCATCAGCGCCGGCCGCGCTGTGCTGGGGCAGGGCGTCGAGCTCGAGAATGCTGCGCGGCCAGGGCGCTCCCGGCACGTCGGCCGCTGAGCCCATGTCGAGCAGCAGCCGCACGGCCGGCTCGGACTCGATGGCCGCCTGGGCCTCGGCCAGCGACGTGAAGCGGTCCGGCGGCACCCCGATCCCGGGCACCCCGAACACCGCCTCGTACAGCAGCGGCGCGCCGAGGCGGATCAGCGGGTTGACGCCCGGCGTGCGCCGCGCCACGTAGACGTCGAGGAACTCAGCGGCTCGGTGCAGCGAGTACGGCCCCAGCGAGTCGGCGTGGGCGCCGTTGTAGAGGTCGACCTTGAGCACCGGGGCATTCTCGAAGCGGTCGAGCATGGTGACGAAGCGCCCGCCGGTCTGCTCGTCCTGGAAGGCGCCGGCCATGAACACCGGCACGTTGATCCGATCCACGAAGGTGCGAGGCGACAGCGGATCGGCAATGGCAGGGTCGTAGTAGACGTTGGCGGCGGTCAGCTCGGAGAGGTCGCGGTTCTGGCTGCGCAGGAGCTGGTTGGCGTCGCAGATCTCGTCGCCCTCCTCCACCCGGCGCATCACCCATTCCTGGCCGTAGGCCTCGTTGGCGCCCTGGCGGGCATCCGCCCACGACTTGGCGAAGCCGTTGTTGTAGATGCCGCCGGGATACAGCACGGAGCGGTAGGTGTCCTCGATGACCGACAGCGGCGTGATCGCTGCCAGCGAAGGCGGCTGCGTGGCCGCCACGAAGAGCTGCGAGATGCCCGAATAGGAGATGCCGACCATGCCGACGTGGCCGTGCTGCACCCAGTCCTGGGCGGCGATGGTCTCGATGGCGTCGTAGCCGTCGATGCTCTGCAGCGGCTCGAAGAAGTCATACGCCCCGCCCGAGCAGCCCGAGCCGCGGATGTTGACGCCCACCGTGGCGTAGCCGAGCGCCCGGTAGATCTGGATCGTCGGCTCCTCCTCATACGGGCTGGCGGGGTCGTAGCCGGAGTACTCCACCACGGTGGGGTACGGGCCGTCCCCTGCGCCGTCGGGGAAACGCACCGCGGCGGCGATCAGGGTGCCGTCGCGCATCTCGATGTAGTTGAGGCCCTCCACCAGCGTCTGGCCGTCGTAGAAGGACTGGTCGGGGTGGTCGTCGAGGCCGGGAACGGCGAACGGGGCGGTCGCCTGGGCGCCTGCGCTCAGCACGTACCCGTCGCCGGGCTCGACGAGGCGCAGGATCAGGTTGCCTGCCTCGTCGACGACTCCCTCGTAGGCATCGCCGCCGTTGCTGAGGCTCAGCTCGGCGCCCGGTTCGGCGCCGCTGACGGAGACCTGCTCCGCCGAGACGCGCACGTCGAACGTCGGGGGGTCGGTGGCGCCGGTCTCGGCGTCGTCGTCGGCGCCCTCGGAGCCGCTGTCGCTGTCGTCAGCGTCGTCGCTGCCTGCGACGTCGTCTGCAGGATCGGCGGGCGTGGGCTCGGGTGCCGAAGCGGAGTCGTCGCCGCCAGAGCAGGCGGTTGCCAAGAGGGCGAGCACCACAAGCGCCCGCAGCGCGGTTCGGCGAAGCATGTCGGTCATCTTCGGAGGGTACCCGAGCAGGACGACGCGGCCCTAGCCTGCGCGGCTCCGCAGTCCGCGGCCCCCGCCACAGGCCAAGCCGCTGAACGCCGCGTCGACAAGAGTGTTCGACAAGAGGACGAGCGGGACCGCCGAATCACGGGCCGCCGCTAGCGTGGTGGGCGTGGAGAGTCCGACGGCGGCGCTGTACACCGACCACTACGAGCTCTCGATGGTGGCCTCCGCCCTGGGCTCGGGGATCGCGGAGCGCCAGGCGGTGTTCGAGGTGTTCGCCCGCGGGCTGCCGCCCGGGCGGGCCTACGGGGTGGTGGCCGGTATCGACCGGCTGCTCGGCTTCATCGACCGCTTCCGCTTCGACGACGCCACGGTCGACCACCTGAGCCGGGCCGGCGTGATCTCCGGCGGGATGCGGGACTGGCTGCGCAGCTACCGCTTCAGCGGCGACATCGTGGGCTACGCCGAAGGCGAGCTGTTCTTCCCCTACAGCCCGGTGCTCACGGTGGTCGGCAGCTTCGCCGAGTGCGTGCTGCTGGAGACGCTGGTGCTGTCGGTGCTCAACCACGACAGCGCGATCGCATCCGCAGCGGGGCGCATGGCCGACGCGGCTGCCGGCAAGCTGTTGATCGAGGGCGGCTCGCGGCGCACCGATCCCGAGTCGGCGGTGGCTGCGGCCCGTGCGGCGTATGTGGGCGGCTTCGACGTGACCTCGAACCTCGAGGCCGGCCGCCGCCACGGCATCCCGACCGGCGGCACCACGGCGCACGCATTCATGCTCGCGCATGACTCCGAGCAGCAGGCCTTCGCGGCGCAGTGCAGCACCTTCGGCGCGGACTCCACCTACCTGGTCGACACCTTCGACGTGAGCGAGGGCATCCGCCGAGCGGTGGCCGCGGCGGGGCCTGGCATCGGAGCGGTGCGCATCGACTCGGGCGAGCTGCTCGATCACTCCAGGGCGGCCCGCGAGCTGCTCGATGAGCTGGGCGCTGCGCAGTGCCGGATCGTCGTGTCGGGCGATCTCGACGAGTTCAGCGTGGCCGACCTCCAAGCCGCCCGAGCCCCCATCGACGGCTATCTGCTGGGCACCCGCCTGGTCACCGGCTCGGGGCACCCCACGGCGTCGATGGTCTACAAGCTCGTCTCGATCGGCGTCGACGAGAGCCCCGGCGCCGAGCTGCGGGCGGTGGGCAAGCTGTCGCCGGGAAAGCGGACCCTGGGCGGCCGCAAGGACGTGCATCGCACCATCGACCGGGACGGCTTCTTCTCGGGCGAGGTGCTCTCCGTGCTGCCGGTCGAGCTCGACGACGACACGATGAACCCGCAGGTGGCGCTGCTGCGCGACGGCGAGATAGTCGCCGAGGCGACCGACCCGGCCGAGTCCAGGGCGCGCTGTGCGGAGCGCCGTAGCCGGCTGCGCGACGCCGATCGCACGCCGTGGCCCGCGCACGCCCCGGCCGTGCCGACGGTGTGGCAAGGCGTGGAGGAGCCGAGGCCGGCAGAGCACGCCGCGTCGATGTAGACAACAGGCAGGCAACGCCGGGCAGGCCGAGCCGACAGACCCAGCCGGGCTGGCCGGGCAGGCAAACGGCCAAACGGCCAGACGGCCAGACAAAGGAGGAAGCGCCATGGCTGAACCCAAGCGGGCACTGATCGTGGTCGACGTGCAGAACGACTTCTGCGAGGGCGGCGCCCTTGCCGTCGAGGGCGGCGGCGCCGTCGCCCGCTCGATCAGCAAGCTGGCAGGGCTCGACCGCGGCGGCGGGGCCTACGGGTGCGTGGTGGCCACCAAGGACTGGCACGTGGACCCCGGCGAGCACTTCGCTGCGCCCGATGCCGGGCCGGACTTCGTCGACACCTGGCCGGTTCACTGCGTGGCCGACTCCGAGGGAGCGGCGTTTCACCCCGATCTGGACATCGCCGCCGACGAGGTGTTCCTCAAGGGCCGCTACACGGCGAGCTACACCGGCTTCGACGGCGGCGCATCGGCCGACGAGTCGGTGCTGCTGGGCGACTGGCTGCGCGACCGCGGAGTAAAGGAGGTGGACGTGGTGGGCCTGGCCACCGACCACTGCGTGCGGGCGACCGCGCTGGACGCCGTGGCGGCGGGCTTCGCCAGCCGGGTGCTGCTCAAGCACTGTGCGGGCGTGGTGCCCGAGACCACCGAGGCGGCCCTGGCCGAGATGCGAGCCGCCGGCATCACCCTCGTGGAATAGAGGCTCCAGAGAGCATCCGGGCCGAATGACGACCAGACCGCTGCAGCGGTACTGCCCCTGCGGCGGCGCGCTCAGGCGGAATCGCTGATGCTGAGCTGGAGGGAGTCGGGCGGCGTCCACAGCGCGCTGATCGGCCGGAGATGCAGGCGGTCGCCCATCGTGAGGACATGGCTGCCGGTGTGCAGCAGGTATCCCGCACGGAACGCGCCCGGCTCTACCGCATCCATCTTGTCTCTCAGCCTCTTCAGGGCACCGACATGGCTGCTCTGCGGAGAACTGGTCGCCTTGACCTCGACGGCGATCACGGAGCCGTCGGGCCGTTCAAGGACGAGATCCACCTCGTAGCGGTTGTGCTCGCGGCAGTGGTAGAGGTCGAAAGGACGCCCGGCAGCGTCGGCTTGACGGAGGATCTCGTTCACGACAAAGGACTCCAGCAGGGGTCCCGATCGGGAGGCGTTGGGCGACGTCAAGGCCTCAGCCGACACCCCTAGAAGCGCTGCCGCTACCCCGGTGTCGGTCAGGTGGAGCTTTGGACGGCGTGCTGCTCGGGCCAGGTAGCTGCGCGACCAGGCCGGGATCTCTCGCACCAAGAACACGGTTCTGAGCCATTCGAGGTACCTGTTCACGGTCCCGGACTTCAGCTCCAGGGACCTGGCGGCAGACGAGATGTTGACCTCGCTGCCGCTGGCGGATGCGACCCATCGCAGAAGGCGCGGCAGCTCCGCAACCCGGCGTATGTCAGCAAGGGCAGCCAGGTCCCGTTGGGTCAGCGTCTCCACGTAGTCTCGGAACCACCCTGGTCGGAGCCGAGGAGCCAGCGCCGCGACATCGGGATAGCCGCCGCGACAGAGCCTCTCGAAGTAGGCGAGCCGATCCAGGGGAACGCTCTCGGTGAAGCCTGGCGGATCGTCGAACCAGCCGTCGATCAAGGGCGAGGCAGTACCGGCAAGCTCGGCTTCGGACAGCGGCCACAAGCACAGGATGCGGACCCGTCCCGCCAGAGACTCGCTGATCGTGGGCACGGTCAAGAAGTTGCTGGACCCGGCGAGCAGGAACCGCCCCCTTGATGGGTCCATATCGACCAGCTGCTTGATCGTGCGAACGACTCGATCCCCGCCGAGCTGGACCTCGTCGACCACCAGCGGATATGGGCGCTCGGTCAAGAAGGCCAGGGGGTCGTCCATGGCTGCGTCGCGCATGCCAGAGTCGTCGAGGGAGACGTAGCTGCCGCCGCGCTCCTGGGCTATCGAATGCACCAGAGTGGTCTTTCCGCACTGCCGCGGACCGTGAACCACGACCACACGAAAGGCGTCGAGCGCCTCGGCGACGCGGGCGCGAAGATGCCTGGGGATCAATTCCATGAGCAGCAGTCTAGACGGCTAACGGCAAAATTTACCACCCACTAACGGCATAATTCACCAGCGGCTAACGGCTAAATTCACCAGTCGGTAGCGGCAAGATTCACCAGTCACTAAGCCGGATTTTCACGCGCTCGATCATCGAGCCAGCCAAGCAGCGCCTCCAGGGCTGTGAAGTAGCTGTAGTACCCGAAGCCGGCGACGACCCCGAGGCACACCTCGCTGATCACCGACTGGCGCCGGAACGGCTCGCGTGCGTACACGTTCGACAGGTGCGTCTCCACCACCGGCAGCCCGCTGGCCACCACGGCGTCGCGCAGCGCGATCGAGTAGTGGGTGAAGGCGCCGGGGTTGAAGATCACGCCGTCGGCGCTGTCTCGGGCGTCGTGCAGCGCATCGACCAGCGCGCCCTCGGAGTTGGACTGCACGGGAAGCAGCTCCGCCTGCTCCGAGAAGGTGCGGAGCAGTGCGGTCATGATGTCGTCGAGGGTGGCGGTGCCGTAGATCTCTGGCTCACGCGTCCCGAGCAGGTTCAAGTTGGGCCCGTTGAGCATCAGAATCCGGCGCCTGGCGGAGGCGTCGGGATCGGAGTCAACGGCTGGGTCGGCATCAGAGTCGGCGGCGGTCATGGCCCCATCGTAGGTTGTAGTCTGCGCTCTGATGAGCAGCCCCGCCGGAGCGCCCGCCGCAGCGCCCAACATCCTGCTGGTGATGGCCGATCAGCTCGCCCCGCACTTCACCGGCGCCTACGGCCACCCGCTGGTGCTGACCCCCAACCTCGACGGCCTCGCAGCCCGCGGCACCCGCTTCGATGCCGCCTACTGCCACTCGCCGCTGTGCGCCCCCGCCCGCTTCACGATGCTGTCGGGTCGGCCGGTGCATGCGATCGGCGCCTGGGACAACGCAGCGGAGTTCCCCGCCGGGGTGCCGACCGTCGCCCACTGGCTGAGGCTGGCCGGCTACCGCACGATCCTGTCGGGCAAGATGCACTTCGTCGGCCCCGATCAGCTCCACGGCTTCGACGAGCGGCTCACCACCGACATCTACCCGGCGGACTTCGCCTGGACCCCGATCTGGGAGCCGTTCTGCGAGCGGATCGGCAAGTGGTACCACGGCATGGACACGCTGCACGAGGCCGGCCAGGCGCTGGCCACCTACCAGATCGACTACGACACCGAGGTCGGCCAACAGGCTGTCCGCCGCCTCTACGACCTGGCCCGCGACCCCGACCCCCGGCCCTGGATGCTCTGCGCCTCGTTCATCCACCCGCACGATCCCTATGTGGCGAGGCCCGAGTGGTGGGACCTCTACGACCACGACGAGATCGACATGCCCGACCCGTTCGGCGAAGCCGACCTCGATCCGCACACCCGCCGGATCCGGGCCGGGATCGAAGCCGACACGGTGGGCTACGACGACAGCCATGTGCGCAACTCCCGCCACGGCTACTACGCCAACACCAGCTACTTCGATGACTGGATCGGCCGCCTGCTGACGGCGCTGGGCGAGACCGGGGCGCTGGATCGCACGGTGGTGATCGTGACCAGCGACCACGGCGACATGCTCGGGGACCGCGGGACCTGGTTCAAGATGTCGTTTCACGAGCGCTCCGCGCGGGTGCCGCTGGTGATGGCCGGGCCGGGGGTGGCCGTGGGCGAGGTGCCGAGTGCCTGCTCGCACCTGGACCTGTTGCCCACCATGCTCGACGTGGCCTGCGACGGCCGCGCCTGGCCTGCGGCGGCTGCGGAGGCCCCGCTGGAGGGGCGCTCGCTATGGGCGGCCGCCACGGGCGGCGACGACACGGCGGACGAGACCAGCGCGGAGTACTGCGCGGAGATGACCTCGCACCCGATGTTCATGATCCGCCGGGGCCGCCACAAGTACATCCACTGCAACACCGACCCGGCTCAGCTCTACGACCTGGAGGCCGACCCGCTGGAGCGCTGCAACCTTGCCTCAGGCGACGACCCCGAGCACCGGGCGCTGGCAGCGGGCTTCGCGGCGGAGGTGGCTGACCGCTGGGACAGCGACGCCATCCGCGAGCGGGTTATCGCCTCACAACGCGCCCGCCATGCGGTGCATGCCGCCATGAACGCGGGCCGGGCCGACTCGGCGGACCCGCTGCACGCCTGGGACTACGACCCGCCCAGAGACGTGTCCAACGTGTACGTGCGCAACCACATGGACTGGTCCGAGGCGGGGCCGCGCAGCCGCTTCCCGAGGATCGGCTGAGCCATGCCGGCGCGCCACAGGGAACGCTGAGCCATGCCGGCGCGCCACAGGGGACGCTGAGCCATGGGGGTGAGCCACATCGCGCTGGCGGTCAAGGACGTGGCGGCGAGCCACCGCTTCTACACCGAGGCTATGGGGTTCGAGCTGGTCAAGACCGAGGTGATGGCCAAGGGCGGCGGCTTCGCCCGTCACCTGTTCTATTCCACCGGCTCGGCCGCAGACCAGATGATGGCCCTATGGGACCTGTCGAACGTGCCCGGCCACGAGCAGATCCGAACCGACATCTCCCGTGACCTGGGCTTCGACGAGTACACCAACCACATCGCCTTCACCGTCGAAGATCTCGACGGGCTCGAAGCGTGCAAGCAGCGCTGGCTGGGCCTCGGCCACAGCGTCGTGGAGATCGACCACGGCTGGGTTTCGTCGATCTACACCTCGGATCCCGACGGCATCACCGTCGAGTTCGCGGTCGTCACCCGCCCGCCCGGCGAGGCCGACAGGGCCGAGGCGCTGGCCTTGCTGGCCGACCCGGCACCGCCGCTCAACGCCCACAAGCCGCTCGTGGAGGTATTCCGGCCCGACCCGCAGCCCCAGCCGTCAGAAGGCGACTGATGGGCCTCTTCAGGCACCGCCTGGCACCACAGCCGAGGCTTCGACCGACGCCCAGACCGGGGCGGCGCTGATGCCGCGCCTGCGCCAGGTCCCACGCGACGAGGCGCACGGTCACGCCCGCGCCCTGTACAAGCTGATGTTCGGCGACCGCGACCCGGTGGCCGAGCCGGGCACGTCGACGGGAACGCCCGGCGACTGGTGGACGACCGCAGCGCTGGTGCCCGACGTGTTCGACCACTGCGTGGACGGCTTCAACCTCTACCGCAGCCCGGACCGTCGGCTGTCGCCACTGCTGCGCGAACTCGGCCAGACCCGGGCCGGTTACCTGGTCGGCAGCCGGTTCGTGTACTCGCAGCACCTCAAGGCCTGCCGCGAGGCCGGGATGCCCGAGGCCAAGGCCGCCAGCATCGCCGACTGGGCCATCGCTGACTGCTGGGAGCCGATCGAGCGTGCGCTGCTGGCCTACACCGACGCCCTGGTGCTCCAGCACGGGAGGGTGAGCGAGGAGGTCTTCGATGCGCTGCGAGCCGGGCTCGACGACCCCGAGATCCTCGAGTTCACCTACATCACCCTCACCTACATGCTGCACGCCGTCATGAGCCGGGCCCTGCGCCTGGAGTACGACGACATGGACGAGGGCTGTGTGGAGGTGCCCGCGCCGCCGGGCCGACTGCTCGATCCGGTGGCCGACGCCCAGCATCAGGCCGACGCCCAGCGCCGACCAGACGACTGAGCCTGCCGTTGCGGCCGGCTGCCGGGCTGCCGGCTCAGGCGCGCCGCCGCGCAGGGATCACCCCGTGTAATCAGAGGGCTTGACGGAGGCTGGGCGAGGGATCAGGGGGACTTGGCGGAAGGTATGGGATTCGAACCCATGGTGACCCGGAGGCCACAACGGCTTTCGAGGCCGCCCCTTTCGTCCGCTCAGGCAACCTTCCGACGACCACGCTAGCGCCCGCAGCACGCCCTGCCGCACGCCGGGCCGGATCAGTTGCGGGGCACCTGGACCCAGGGGATCTCCTTGTCGACCCGGGGCTCGCCGGGCAGGCCGAGCACCTGCTCGCCGAGGATGTTCTTCATCACCTCGGTGGTGCCGCCCTCGATCGAGTTGGCCCGTGAGCGCAGGAAGTTGTGCGGGTCGCCGACGCCGGCGCCCATGAGGCTGACCTCGCCCGGCCTGCGGAACGTGTAGTCGAGATCGACCTGGCCGTCCATGCCCAACAGGTCCACGGCGGCGTTGAAGATGTCCTGGTTGAGGTCCGAGCCCATCGACTTGCCCACCGACCCCTCAGGCCCGGGGTTGCCGGCTCGGGCGAGCTGCGATGCCCGCATGTTGGTGAGGCGCAGCGCCTCGGCCCGGATCCAGAGCTGGGCCACGGCGTCGCGGGCGGCCGGGGTCTTGCGGTGCTCGTCGGCGGACTCCCAGAGGCTCACCAGCCGGCTGATCGGGCCTTCGCCCTTCTTGGGGCCGCTCCCGCCGCCGCCCCCGCCTCCGATGGCGGTGCGCTCGTTCATCAGGGTGGTGAGCGCAACCCTCCAGCCCTCGCCCTCCTCGCCGATGCGGTGCTCGTCGGGCACGCGCACGTCGGTCATGTAGACCTCGTTGAACTCGGCCTCGCCGGTGATCTGGCGCAGCGGGCGCACCTCCACGCCGGGCGCCTTCATGTCGAGCGCGAAGTAGGTCATGCCCCGGTGCTTGGGCACGTTGGGGTCGGTGCGGGTGACGAGCATCCCGAAGTCGGCGACGTGGGCGAGCGTGTTCCAGACCTTCTGGCCGTTGACGGTCCACTCGTCGCCGTCTCGCACGGCTCGGGTGCCCAGGCCTGCGAAGTCGGAACCTGCGCCGGGCTCGGAGAACAGCTGGCACCAGAGCTCTTCGCCGGTGAACATGGGCCGCAGGAAGCGCTTCTTCACGGCGTCGGAGCCGTGGGTGACGATGGTGGGCGCGGCCAGGGCGACGAAGAACGCGGAGGGGTCCATCGGCGGCGCGCCGGCTTCGCGCAGACGGGCATCGACGACCCGCTGGAGCTTGCGGGAGACACCGAGGCCGCCGTGGCCCTCGGGGTAGTCGACCCAGGCCAGCCCGGCGTCGAAGCGGTGGCCCCGGAACTCGGAGTAGTCCTCGGATGCGGGGTCGTGGTCGGCGAGCAGCGAGTCGAGGGCGGCCTCGACCCGGGCGAGATCAGTGTCGGTCATGTCCGCCATTGTGCCCGCTGCGCCGCCCTCCCCGCACATCGGCCCGCCACCGCATCGGCCACGATCGCCAGCGCGGCCGGGCAGCCTCTGGCGGATCAGATCTGCTCGATCTCGAAGCTGGTCTCCAGCGTCGGCCAGCGTCGGTCCGTGGTGACAAGCCTCGCCGCCTCGGTTTCGATTGCGGTGGCAATCACGAGCGCATCGGGAAGCTTCAGAGACCCGTGACCAGCACGCAGCCGGGCGGCTTCGAGTGCAATGGGCGTGGTGATGTCGGTGATTTGGACCAACAGGAGGTCAAGCGCTCCCAGGGCTGGAGGAATCGCCGCTTCTCCTCTCCGTCGCAAAGGGCCGACCAGGCTCTCGGCCAGGGCCGGAGCAGCGATGGCGAACCGCTCGCCATTGTCGAACCCCGCTTCCACCACTCGGCGCGAAGCAGCGTGGTGAGCATCGCTGCTGTCGAATAACCCTATGAGCACACCGGCGTCGAGATGGGTCAATCCCATTCAGATCGCAGAGCCTCTAGTTCGTTCTCCTCATAGAGTCCGGTGAACAACCCGGCCACGTGCTTCACCACGTCGGTATCTCGCCTGAGGGCGACTTCGCCCGCTCCGGTGACTCGGACTTCGACACAGTCGCCGGGCTCAAGACCGGCTTCGCGCAGTGCTTCCGGGGGGATGGTCACCTCGTGCTCGGACGTGACCCGGGTGAAGACACAGCGGCGCTGCCATAGATCAGACACAGACAGGAGGCTACTGGCGCCAAACCGTCCGCGCAATAGCCCGGGCACGGAACTCGGCCATCCCTGGTTACGGCGGTCGAGGGGGTGCCGCTCAGGCGAAGTTGGCCTCGGCGAACTCCCAGTTGAGCAGGTGCTCGATGAACGCCTCCACGTAGGCGGGCCGGGCGTTCTGGTAGTCGAGGTAGTAGGCGTGCTCCCAGATGTCGATGGTCAGCAGCGGCGTGAGCCCGGTCCGCAGCGGCGTGTCGGCGTCGTCGGTGTTGACCACGGCGAGGCCGGAGTCGCCTTTGACCAGCCAGGTCCAGCCCGAGCCGAAGTTGCCCACAGCCTCAGCCGCGAGGCTCTGCTTGAAGGCGTCCACGCTGCCGAAGTCGGAGGCGATTGCCGCGGCCAGCGCTCCGCTGGGGTCGCCGCCGCCGTCGGGGCGCATCGAGCTCCAGTAGAAGGTGTGGTTCCAGATCTGCGCGGCGTTGTTGAACAGCGGCCCCGGCTCGGCCCCGCTGATGATCGTCTCCAGCGAGGCCTCGGCGAGGTCGCTGTCGGCGGTGAGCCGGTTGAGGTTGGCGACGTAGCCGGCGTGGTGCTTGCCGTAGTGGAAGCCGAGGGTGCGCTCGCTGATGTGGGGCGCCAGAGCGTCGGCCGGGTACGGAAGCGGAGGCAGCGTGAATGCCATGACCGCAAAGCTATCCCTGCCGGTTGCCTGACCCGCCCCGCCGATTCGGGCCGAGCGGCCGCCGAATGCCCGAACTTGCAGAGCCCGCCGCCGAAAGGCTGCACTATTGCGGCTGGAGGAGGCCATGGCATCACCGCAGACAACCGACTGGCTCGAGCACCCGGACTGGGTGCGCCGGCTCAACCTGTTCGGCGCCTCGGTGGGCGGCGCCGAGCGGCTGGTGCGGCTCGACGCCGACGAGATGCTCGACATCGCCACGGCCTCGGTCGGCCTGAGCGACTTCGGCGACGAGCTCGGCTGGGGCAAGGGCTACCGCGATCTCGTGGCCGCTCTGGACGGCCCTGCCGAGCTCACAGTGCTCGGCCGGCTCTCGGCACGGGCGGAGATCATCCGCTGCCTGCAGACCCGACTGCGCCTCGTCGGCCTCTGGAACCGCGAACCGCAGATCCGCAGCAGCGAGATCGCCGCGCCGCTGTTCATCCTCGGCCCGCCCCGCACCGGCACCTCCATCCTGCTGGAGCTGCTGGCCCTGGACCCGGCCCTGCGGCCCGTCTACGCCCATGAGGCCCATCACCCGCTCGGCCCGATCGACGACGGGCCCGCCGACGCCCTGGAGCGATCCGAGCCCGAGCAGGAGTTCTGGGCCGACGTCCACCCCGACTTCATCACCATGCACGAGCTGCGCTCCGATCTGCCATGCGAGTGCGTGCATTTCGTGCAGCCCGAGTTCCGCAGCTGGCACTGGCCGATGATGCACGACCTGGAGACCGTCACCGACCGCGACACGCCCGAGTCGGTCAGCGCCATCTACGGGTTCCACCGGGCGTTCCTGGCGACCCTGCAGCACCTCGACGGGCAGTCCGAGGCCGGACAGGCCGGGGCCGGGCCGCGGCGCTTCCTGCTCAAGACGCCGGCGCATCTGGGCTACCTGCCGACGCTGTTCGCCACCTACCCAGACGCCCTGGTGATCCACACTCACCGCGATCCCCTGAAGTTCATCGGCTCCAGCGCCAACCTCACCGGGGTGCTGCACTGGATGCGCAGCGACAACGTCGACATGAGCCGGCGCGGCCCGCTGATGTCGATCGCCTACCAGTTCCTGCTCGGCGGGGCCATGGCACAGCGCGACCAGGGCGTGATCCCCGAGTCGCAGATAGCCGACCTGCACTTCAAGGAGCTGATATCGGCGCCGGTGGCGGCCATCGAGCGGGTCTACGGCGAGCTCGGGCTCGATTTCGGCGACGAGATGCGCCACGAGGTGCCCGCCTATCTGGCCCACAAGCCCAAGGGCAAGTTCGGCGCCCATGTTTACGACCCGGCCCGGCTCGGCCTCGACGAGACCGCCTTGCGCAACGACTTCGCCGACTACATCGACCGCTACGGCATCGAGCTCGAGGACTGAGTCGACCGAGCAGACCGAAGAACCATGACCGAGACGACCCACCTGACCGAGACGACCCACCTGACCGAGAGGACCGAGGAACCATGACTAACAACGGCACCCAAGGGACCCCAGGCGCAGCCCATGCGCCGCTGGCGCTGGCCCAGTTCGACAGCCTGATCGCCGCCCTGGGCGAGATCCGCGACGACTACCTCGCCGGCGACCGCTTCGACAACCCCCTCGACGTGGCCGAGGCGCACCGTTATCTGGGCCAGATGCTGTCGGCGATGTCGGAGCTGTACTGGGAGGCCGACCCGGACCATCCCCGCTTCGCCTCCATCGTCAGCCCGGCCCGCAAGCTGCAGGGCGACAACCCCGACGCCATCTACCATTTCGCCCGCATCCGCGGCGACCGTTCCTACCTGGTGCACGGCAGGATCGACAGGCAGTGCTACACATCGTTCACGGTGCACGCCGCGGCCGCAGACGGCGGCCTGGCCGGGCCGCTGCGCGGCGACGTCAACGACCGCGACTTCCACGTCGACGACGACGGCCACTACGAGGTGGTCTTCTCAGCGGACGAGCGCCCGGGCAACTGGGTCCGCCTGGCGCCCGACGCCCATGCGCTGATCGTGCGCAGCTACTACCAGCTCGGCATCTCCGCCCAGAACAACTCGGTGATCGCGACCCAGATCGAGATCGAGGCGCTCGACAGCGGCGGCCCGCCGCCCCCGCTGGACGACGCCACGATCGCCGAGCGCATGGCCGAGGGGATCGCATTCCTGCGCCAGGTCACCAACGGGCAGGGCCGCCCGGGCCAGCCGTCGCAGGTGCCGTTCGTGTCGAATGTGCCCAACGACGTGGCCGTGCCGTTCAGCTTCCGCGACAGCGGCCTGCCCGTCCCCGGCGCTGCGGACATCCATTACAGCCAGGGGCGCTGGGATCTGGCGCCTGACGAGGCGCTGGTGATGACCGGCACGCTGCCGCCGGCCGTGTTCACCAACGTGATGCTCTGGAACGCCCACATGCAGACGCTGGACTACCGCAACCGCCGCTCGTCGCTGAATGCCACGCAGATCGCCTTCGAGCTCGACGGCAGCTACCGGATCGTGATCGCCCACCGCGACCCGGGGATGGACAACTGGCTCGACACCGGAGGGCACCGCCAGGGCCGCATCTTCTGGCGGTTCCTGCTGCCCGAGACCGACCCGCCCAAGCCCGAGTGCACGGTGATGCCCGTCGACGACGTGGCCGGCCTGCGCTAGCCATGGCCAGCCGCAGCGGGCAGCCCAGCCGCAGCGCCCGCCCGAGCAGCGAGGCCGCCCGCCTGAGAAGCAAGGCCACCGGCCGGTGAGGATCGCCGAGTGCGAGACGTTCGTGGTGGCCAACCCGCCGCCGCATCACGGCGGGCGCTACTTCGTCTTCGTGAAGCTGGTCACAGACGACGGGATCGCGGGCTACGGCGAGGTGTATGCGGCCACGTTCAGCCCCGACGTGGTGGCCGCCATGATCGACGACGCGGCCGGGCGCTGGTTCGTGGGCAGCGACCCGTTCCGCATCGAGAGCATGTGGCGCAACGCCTACGGCTCGGGCTACACGCTGCGCGCCGACATCTCGCTGGGCGCGGTGCTCTCGGGCCTGGAGACCGCCTGCTGGGACATTTGCGGCAAGGCCGTCGGCAAGCCGGTGTACGAGCTGCTCGGCGGGCTGGTCAACGAGCGACTGCGCGCCTACACCTACCTGTACCCCGACCCCGCCGAGACCCACGCGGCGGACAGCGAAGCCGCCGTGTACCGCGACCCCGACGCTGCCGCCGAGAAGGCCGCGGCCGAGGTCGCAGCGGGGTTCACGGCCGTGAAGTTCGACCCGGCCGGGCCCTACACGGTCTATGACCCAAGGATGGCGACGCTGGCAGAGCTGGATCGCAGCGAGCGCTTCGTGCGGGCGATCCGCGAGGCGGTAGGCGACTCCGCAGACCTGCTGATCGGCACCCACGGCCAGTTCTCAGCCGCCGGGGCGATCCGCCTCGCCAAGCGCCTCGAGGCCTGCGACCCGATGTGGCTGGAGGAGCCGACCCCGCCGGAGAACCCGTCCGAGATGGCCAAGGTCGCACGGGCCACCTCGATCCCGGTCGCCACAGGCGAGCGGCTCAGCGCCAAATGGGAGTTCCACCGGGTGCTGGAAGCCGGCGCGGCGGCGATCCTGCAGCCCGCCCTGGGACGCAGCGGCGGCATCCTCGAGACCAAGAAGATCGCAGCCATCGCCGAGGCCTACTACGCCCAGATCGCGCCGCACCTGTACTGCGGCCCCGTCGAGGCGCTGGCCAACATCACGCTGGCGGCCTGCATCCCGAACTTCTTGATCCTGGAGGCGATCCGGGACTTCTCTGGCTTTCACGCCGAGCTGCTGACCGAGCCGATCCGCTTCGAGGACGGCTATGTGGTCCCGTCGCCCGAGCCTGGCCTCGGCAGCGACCTGAACGAGGACGTGGCCCGCGCCAACCCGTGGACCGGCAGCGAGCTTCACCTGGAGATGCAGACCAAGCCTGAGCTGCCCTGAGGGCTACTGCCCCGACATCGCCGCGGGCGCTGCGGTACCCGGCACGGCGGTCTCCGGCGACGGGCGCATCGTGCCCGTCACGCTCCAGACGATCCCGCCGCAGGTCGAGATGGCCGCAGCCGCCAGGTAGCTGGCCCGGTAGTCGGCCTGGTCGTGCAGCCAGCCCAGGACTGCCGGCCCGCAGGCGATGCCGAGAGTGACCAGCAGCTGCTGCAGGGCGAATATGCGCGGGTAGGACTGCACGCCGAAGGCCGCGGCCAGGATCAGCGGCTGCAGCATCAGCAGGTTGCCGACCGTCAGCCCGAACAGCACCGCGCCGAGCAGCAGCGTCGCCGCCGAGTCGGCGAAGGCCAGGACCACGAAGGAACTGCCCTGGATGACCGCGAGCGTGACCGTGAAGGCCATCATCGGCATCCGCTCCACGATCACCCCGCCGATCAGGCGGGCGATCATGCTGGCGGCGGCCACGGCCGACACGGCCAAGGCGCCCGTCGGCCGGTCGACTCGCTCGCTGCCGAGCTTGGCGATGTGGGCGATGGCGCCGACCTGAGCGCCCATGCACAACAGCGATCCGAGCACCATCACCTTGAAGAACCGCGAGGCGACGGCCACCGGGTAGTCGACGCTCACGCCGCCGCCGGCGGGGCGATGGCGGCTCTGCGGCACGATGCCGTCGGGATGCAGGCCGCGTCGCTGCGGGCTCGACCACATCGTCGGCAGGGTCAGCGAGACCAGCACCACGTAGACAACGGCGAGAATCTCGGTCGCGTCTGCGAACCCTCGTGAGTCGATCAGCGACGACGCCCAGGCGGTGAGGGTGATCCCGCCCACGGACAGGCCCGTGGAGGCCACCGCCAGCGCCAGCGAGCGCCGCTCGTGGAACCAGCGGGTCACAAGCGTGGTGGCCGGCACCAGGCCCGCCAGCGCGAAGCCGACCGAGAACAGGGCGTAGACGCCGTACATCTCGGCCACGCTGTCGACTCTGCCGAGCGCCCACAGCGACGCTGCGCTGACCAGGCCGCCGAGGCCGACCACCCAGCGGATGTCTCGGGTCTCGATGACCGGGGCGATGAGCCGTCCGCTCACGCCCGAGACGACGAAGAACATGGCCGTCGCCAGCGACACGCTGGTGGTGGAGAAGCCCTGCTCGCTGGTGATGGCGTCGAGGTAGACGGCCAGCCCGTAGAAGCCGAGCCCCGAGGTCGTCGCCAGCAGCACGAACACCGAGGCCACCACCCACCAGCCGGGGAACAGGCGGTTCACAGAATGCGATAGTCCGGTCGGGGCGGTGATGCGGGTAGTTCAGCCTGCGGACCCGGCGCAGCACCAATCGGCAGTCGCCCGCGGCGCCGGATCGCGCTGTATTCTCCCGCGCCATGACGCCTGCCAGCGGGGCCGACGGCCAGAGCCGCACGGTCGGCGTGGTCGGCACCGGCGTGATCGGCGCGGGCTGGGCGGTGCGGGCGCTGTCGAGAGGCCACGACGTGGTTGCCTGGGACCCCGCCCCCGGCGCCGAGGAGCGCCTGCGCAAGTCCGTCGCCGACGCCTGGCCGTCGGTGGTGCGGCTCGGCCTGTTCCCCGGCGCCGACCCGCAGCGCCTGGAGTTCGCGCCGTCGCCCGAGGACCTGGCCGGCCGGGTCGACTGGATCCAGGAGAGCGCCCCCGAGAACGAAGCCGTCAAGTGCCCGCTGCTGCAGGCCCTCGCCGAGCACAGCCCGCCGTCGACGGTCATCGCCTCCAGTTCCTCGGGCCTGCTGCCGAGCCGTCTCCAGGACGGCTGTCGTCACCCCGAGCGGATAGTCATCGGCCACCCGTTCAACCCGGTGTACCTGCTGCCGCTGGTGGAGATCGTGGCCGGCGAGCAGACCAGCCCCGAGACCGTGAGCGCCGCCATCGACCACTACGACGACCTGGTGATGCATCCGCTGGTGGTCCGCAAGGAGATCGAGGGCTACCTGTCGGACCGCCTGCAGGAGGCGCTGTGGCGCGAGGTGCTGCACCTGGTCAACGACGGCGTGGCCAGCACCGGCGAGCTCGACGACGCCGTCGCCTACGGGCCGGGCATCCGCTGGGCGGGCATGGGCACCAACCTCACCTTTCACCTCGCCGGCGGTCACGGCGGGATGCGCCACATGCTGGCCCAGTTCGGCCCCGCCCTGAAGCTGCCGTGGACCCGCCTGAAGGCGCCCGAGCTGAGCGACGAGCTGCTGGAGGCGATGGCGTCGGGCTGCGAGGAACAGGCCGCGGGCCGCTCGATCGACGAGCTGCAGCGGCTCCGTGACGACTACGTGATCTCGGTGATGCGGGCGCTGCGTCCGCTGGATCTGGGCGCGGGCAGGCTGGTCGCCGAGCGAGAGGCGCGCATCCACGCAGCCTATGACGTGCCGCGCTGGCAGCCCGGCACGGCGGTGCCCGCGCCGCTGGACCTGTATGCGGCCGACGTGGAGCCTGACTGGGTGGACTACAACGGCCACATGACCGAGGCGGCGTTCCTGACCGCCTTCGGCTGGGCGTCGGACAAGCTGTTCCGCTACATCGGCATCGACGAGGACTACCGCAGCGCCGGGCACTCGCTCTACACCGTGGAGACCCACATCAACTACCTGCGCGAGGCGAGCCTCTGGGACCCGCTGCGGGTCACCACCCAGCTGCTCGGCGTCGACGCCAAGCGGGTCCACATCTTCCACGCCATGCACCACGGCGACAGCGACGACCTGCTGTGCACCACCGAGCAGATGCTGCTGCACGTAGACATGGCCCGCAGCGCCGCCGCGCCGCTGCTCGAAGGCCCCGCCGCGGCCCTCGCCGCCGTCTGGGAATCGCACGCCGGCATGGAGCGCCCCGCCCAGGCAGGCGCCACGATGGCTGTCCCCGAAGCGGGCTCCCGGCCCCGCTGAGCCCGGTATCGTTAGCCGGCCGATCGCGCCTGCGACAGACGCCGCCAACTCATCTGGAGGGACCGAGATGGACTTTGCGCCGAGCGCCGAACAGGAGATGATCGTCGACACGGTCCGTTCCTTCGTGGAGCGAGAGCTCGTCCCTCACGAACAGGAAGTGGAGCGCACCGGCGAGGTCGCCCCCGAGCTGGTAGCGCAGATCCAGCGCCGCTCGCTCGAAGCCGGCATCTACGCCGCCAACATGCCCGAAGAGCTCGGCGGCGGCGGGCTCGACAACCTCACCATGGCGCTGGCGGAGCGGGCGTTCGGCTGGACCCAGTACGCCCTGCAGTACATCGTCGCCCGGCCCTCCAACATCCTTCAGGCCTGCGAGGGCGACCAGATCGAGGAGTACCTGCTGCCGACCATCCGCGGCGAGCGGGTCGATTGCCTGGCGATGAGCGAGCCCGAGGCCGGCTCCGACGTGCGCGGCATGAAGTGCCGGGCCGAGCCGGTCGGCGACGACTTCCGCCTCAGCGGTGTCAAGCACTTCATCAGCCACGCCGATCTCGCCGACTACGTGATCCTGTTCGCGGCCACCGGCGAGGAGGACACGCCGCGGGGCCCCAAGAAGCTGATCACGTCGTTTTTGGTCGATCTCGACCAGCCCGGCGTGGAGGTGAGCCCCGGCTACAACTGCGTGTCCAACCGCGGCTACCACAACAGCATCATCAGCTTCGACGGCGCCGTGGTGCCGGCGGGCAAGGTGCTGGGCGAGGTTCACCGGGGCTTCGCCGTGGCCAACGAATGGCTCGGCGCGACCCGCCTGCAGGTGGCCGCAATCTGTTTGGGCCGGGCCGACCGTGCCATGAAGGTCGCCACCGAGTGGGCGGTCGAGCGCAAGCAGTTCGGCCAGTCGATCGGCAAGTTCCAGGGCGTGTCGTTCAAGCTGGCCGACATGGCCGTCAAGATGCTCGAGGCGGAGCTGACCACCTACCGGGCGGCCTGGAAGATGGACCAGGGCACCATGACCGACGGCGACGCCGCCATCGCCAAGATCTCCGCCACCGAGATGCTGCAGTTCGTGTCCGACGAGGCGATCCAGATACTGGGCGGGATGGGCCTGATGGACGAGTTGCCCCTGGAGCGCATCTGGCGCGACGCCCGGGTCGACCGCATCTGGGACGGCACCAGCGAGATCCAGCGCCACATAATCTCCCGCGAGCTGCTGCGCCCGCTCGGGGGATGAGTCGGCCGCACGCCTGGCGCTGCTGAGTCTGCCGTGATCGAGCCCGCGGCCGGTCGTCTCCAGCGGCTGCTGCGGCCCCGCTCGTTGGCCTTCGTCGGCGGCGACCCGGCGCTCACGTCGCTGCGCCAGTGCGAGCAGCTCGGCTTCGACGGCGACCTCTGGTACGTGCATCCCGAGCGTGCGCCCGCCGGCGTGGCCTGCTTCGGCTCGGTGGACGCGCTGCCCGGCCCGCCCGACGCCGCGCTGGTGGCGGTGAACCGCGAGGCCACCGTGGAGGTCGTCGGCGCGCTGGCCGCCATCGGCGCCGGGGCTGCGGTCTGCTACGCCAGCGGCTTCGCCGAGGTGGGCGGCATCGGCAGCGACCTCAGCGCCGAGCTGCTCGCTGCCGCCGACGGCATGCCGGTCGTCGGGCCCAACTGCTACGGCGTGGTCTCGGGGCTGACCGGCGCCGCTCTGTGGCCCGACGTGCAGGGCCTGCGCCGAGTGCCGGGCGGGGTGGCCTTCGTCACCCAGAGCGGCAACATCGCCGTCAACCTCACCATGCAGCAGCGAGGCTTCGACACGGCAACGGTGATGACGCTGGGCAACCAAATCGACGTGGGCGTCGAGGAGTGCCTGGAGGCGCTGGTCGCCGACCCTGCGGTGACGGCGGTGGCGCTGCACATCGAGGCGCTCACCGACGTGGGGCGTTTCACGGCCGCCGCCGGGCTGGCTCGCAGCCGCCGGATTCCGCTGGTGGCGCTCAAGGGCGGGTCGTCGGAGACCGGCGCGAGCATCACCGCCTCGCACACCTCGTCGCTCGCCGGCGACGACGCCGCCTATGCGGCGCTGTTCGAGCGGGTCGGCGTGCGCCGGGTGCATTCGGTGCCGGAGCTGCTCGACACCGTCAACGTGATGGCCCGCCTGGGGCCGCTGGCCGGTGCCCGCACCGTGTCTATGTCGTGCTCGGGCGGCGAGGCTTCGCTGGTGGCGGACCGAGCCGGCGATTTCGAGCTCGACTTCGCGGCTTTCGACGACGATCACCGCGCCAGGGTCGAGGCCACCCTCAACGAGTTCGTGTCGGTCTCCAACCCGCTCGACTATCACACCTTCATCTGGGGCGACCGGGAGCGCTTGGAGGCCTGCTTCACGGCGGTTCTCGACGGGCCGTTCGACGCCGCCATGCTGATCGTCGACTTCCCCCGCCCCGGCGTGGACCCGACTGCCTGGTGGGCCACCCTGGAGGCGATCTGCGCGGCTTCGGCGGCCAGCGGCACCCCGGCGGTGGTGACCGCCACCATGGCCGAGAACCTCCCCGCCGCCGCCGTCGAGCACGCCCGGCGCAGCGGCCTGGCGGCGGTGGGCTCTATTTCCGGCGCCATGCGCGGCATCGAGGCGGCCGCCTGGTGGGGCCGGCCCCGGACCGGCCTGGTGACGCCTCTGGCTTCCCCGGCTTCGGCCGGCTCCGACGCTGGCACCGGCGACGGCGCCGGCTGGGACGACGTGATGCTCGACGAGCCCGCCTCCAAGGCGCTGCTGGCCCGCGGCGGCGTGCCGGTCCCCCGTGGCCGCACGGTGCGGTTGACCGAGGCTGCCGCAGCAGCAGGCGAGCTCGGGTTCCCGGTGGTGCTCAAGACGGTCGGCCCGGCCCACAAAACCGAGAGCGGCGGGGTGGTCCTCGGGCTCAGCTCGCCCGCCGAGGTCGCCGCCGCGGCCCGCGGACTGGCGGCGTCGGCCGATCAGGTGCTGGTGGAGGCCATGGTCGACGAAGCCGTTGCCGAAATCCTGGTGAACGTCCGCCGCTGCCCCCCCGTCGGCTCGCTGCTCACCGTCGGCGCAGGCGGCACCCTTGTCGAGGTGCTCGCCGACACCCGCAGCGCCCTGCTGCCAGTGGACACCGATGAGATCGAAGCCATGCTCGACGGGCTGGCCTGCAGGCCGCTGCTGGACGCCCACCGCGGACGGCCCGCAGGCGACGTGGCCGCGCTGGTCAATCTGATCGCAGCCGTCGCCGCGCTGGCATCAAGCGACCAGAGCATCGTCGAGATCGAGATCAACCCGGTGATCGTCAACTCCGCCGCCGCCGTCGCCGCCGACGCGCTGATCACCCGCCGGGTCCCCCGGCCGAGCAACCTCGCAGAATCCGCAGCCACAGGCGCAACCGCAGAGAACAAGGAGAACGGCCGATGAGCCAAGACGTGATCACCGAGACCATCGACACCACGCTGGTCGTCACCCTGGACCGACCCAAGGCCAACGCCATAGACGCCGCCACCAGCCGCGAGCTGAGCCGGGTCTTCGCCGCCTTCCGTGACGACGACGCCCTTCGGGCCGCCGTGTTCACCGGGGCGGGCGAGCGCTTCTTCAGCGCCGGCTGGGACCTTGGCGCGGCTGCCGCCGGCGAGGAGTACGAGGCCGACTACGGCGAGGGCGGCTTCGGCGGCTTCGCCGAGCTGCCGGGCCTGGCAAAGCCGGTGATCGCCGCGGTCAACGGCCTGGCCGTCGGCGGCGGCTTCGAGCTGGTGCTCAGCGCAGACCTGGCCGTGGCCGCCGAGCACGCCGAGTTCTTCCTGCCCGAGGCCGGCCTGGGCATCATCGCCGACACCGGCTCGATCCGGCTGCCTCGGGTGCTGCCTGCGGCGATCGCCGGCGAGGTGCTCTACGCAGGCCGTCGCATCGACGCCGCCGAAGCCCACCGATGGGGGCTGGTCAATGCCGTGGTGCCCGCCGACGCGGTGCTCGCCGCCGCGCTTGCGCTGGCCGAGCGTGTGGCGTCGTCCGCCCCGCTGGCGGTGGCAGCGGTGATCGACATCGGCCGGCGAACCGCGGGCATGACGCTCGAAGCCGCCTATTCGGAGCTTCGCTCAGGCGACATCGAGGCCTACGAGCAGATGCTGGCCAGCGAGGACGCCGCCGAAGGCCCGACCGCCTTCGCCGAGAAGCGCAAGCCGGTCTGGAAGGGCCGCTAGCCGCCCCGCCCGCTAGCTAGCCGACGGCGGCTCAGTTCAAGCCGCCGTCCTCTCGCACGAAGACCGGCTCGTCGGCCCGTGAGCGCTGCGCGTCGTAGCGGTAGCCCAGGCCGTCGAAGTCCTGCAGGCCCCGCACCGACTTGACCCGCTCGCGCACGATCCAGCCAGCCATGGCGCCCCGTGCGCGCTTGGCAAAAAACGACACGATCCGGTACGGCCCGCCGTCCTTGCTGTCGAGGAACCGGGGGCTCACCACCCGCCCCTGTATGGCGGAGGCGTCGACCGCGCCGAAGTACTCCTGCGACGCCAGGTTCACCAGGGCGGTTGCGCCGGGGCTGGCAGCCAGGTCGGCGTTGAGCGTCTCGGTGATCCGGTCGCCCCAGAAGCCGTACAGATCCTTGCCGCGACTGGTCTCGAGCTTGGTGCCCATCTCCAGCCGGTAGGGCTGCATCAGGTCCAGCGGCCGCAGCACGCCATACAGCCCCGACAGGATCCGCAGGGTCTTCTGGGCGTGGGTGTAGTCGCGTTCGTCGAAGCTGCCGGCGGCGTCCATGCCCGCATACACGTCGCCGTTGAATGCCAGCAGGGCGGGGCGGGCGTTGGCCGGGGTGAACGGGGTCGCGAAGTCGGCGTAGCGCTCGAAGTTGAGCAGGGCCAGGTCGTCTGAGACGTTCATCAGCGCAGATATCGCGGCGGGCGACTTCTGCGCCATCACCGAGACCAGTTCGCGTGCCTCGTCGAGCCGGCGCGGCTCGGAGTGCTTGCGAGTCGGCAGCGGCGATTCGTAGTCGAGCGACTTGGCGGGCGAGACGACGATCAGCACGGCCTATTTTCTAGCGTCTCCTGGCAGGTTTTGCAGGCTCAGCGCTGGGTCAGCGCTTGCTCATCTGCGCAGGCCGCGGCCACCGGCGCCGCATTCAGACGTAGACGTTCACCGAGGCAGCCCTCAGGCGTCGTCATCGCCGGCGGCCTCGCCGGCGCTGTGGCTCGTGAAGCGCAACGGCAACAGCTCGCCCAGGGTGGTGACCAGCTTCGCCTCGCGGTCGTCGCCGATGATCACCTCGGTGGCGTCGCTGCCGAACTCGGCCAGGCGCTGACGGCAGCCGCCACAGGGCGTCACCGGCGCCTCGCCGTCGGCGACCACCGCCACCGCCACGAGGTCGCGTCGCCCGGCGCCCGCCATGGCCGCCAGTGCTGCGGTCTCGGCGCACACGCCCTCGGGGTACGAGGCGTTCTCCACGTTGACGCCGGTGAACACCGAGCCGTCGCCGGTTCGCACCGCCGCGCCCACGGCAAAGCCCGAGTACGGGGCGTGGGCGTTGGCACGGGCCGCCCGCGCGGCTGCGAGCAACTCCTCGCCGGCCTCGTCGAGCCTCACCTCACCGCCAGACGCATGGACCGACACCTCACCGCCAGGCTCGTGGACCGGCACCTCATCGTCAGGCTCGTGAACGCCAGGGGTCTCGGGCTGTGACGGCATGGCGTTCCCTCTCGATGCCGACGCTCAGAGCGAGACGCCGAACGGCGTGGCCGAGACCGTGGCCGCCGCTGAGCCGTCCGGAGTGCGGGCTTCGAGAGCCGTGCCCGCTGCGGCATGGGCCACTCCGATCAGCCCGATCCCCACATGGCAGCCGAGCTTGGGCGACCAGACCGCCGCACGGCACTGGCCGGCCGGTTCGCCGTCGCGGGTCAGCGGCCAGGGGTTCTGCGCAGTCGGCACCGCGCTCTCGAAGACCAGGTTCACGAGCCTGCGCCGTTTCTGCGGGTCGGCGTGGCGGGCCAGCAGCGCCTGCTTGCCGATGAAGTCGTGGTCGTCGTCGAGGTTCACGTATGCCGACAGGCCGGCTTCGATGGGGTCGGTGTCGGAGTCGGTGTCGCCGCCGTAGGACAGCAGCCCGCTCTCGATCCGCTCCATCGGGTGCGGCCCGCCCGGCCCGATCCCGTAGGGCTCGCCGGCGCTCATCACCTTGTCCCAGAGCTCCAGGCCCCGAGACCCGTCGGTCAGGAACAGCTCGAATCCGCCCTGGCGGCTCCAGCCCGAGCGGCAGAGCTGCATACCGATGCCGTCGAGCTCGACCGGGCGGTGCGCGAAGAAGCCCAGCGAGTCGGCGACCTGGGCACCGAACAGGTCGCGGGCCAGGTCCGCGGCGAGCGGTCCCTGGATGGCCAGCGGCGACACGTCCGGCTCGAACACCTCGGCTTCGAGGCCGCTCACCGCACCGACAGCGCCGACCCAGTGCAGCATGTCGCTGTCGGCCAGCGAGAGCCACCAGCGGTCCTCTGCCAGTCGCAGCGCCACGGGATCGTTGATCACACAGCCCCGCTGGTCGCACATCGGGGCGTAACGGGCCCTGCCCGGGCGCAGGTCGCTGAGCCGGCGGGCCGTCACCAGCTCGGCCAGCTCGGTCGCCTGCGGGCCGGCGATCTCCACCTGCCGCTGGGCCGACACGTCCCAGATCGCCACCGCCGTGGTCAGGCGCTCGTACTCCGCCAGCAAGTCGCCGTAGGAGATCGGCAGGAACATGCGGTTGTAGATGGTGATGGAGCTGGCCCCGCAGGCGATCGTCGCGTCGTAGTAGGGCGACTTGCGAACCCGAGGACCGACGACGATCTCCGCCACGCCGGCAGCCTACGGCCTTATCCGCCCCGCCCCCGCAACGGAGCGACCCCTATTGATCTGAATACAGATGTAGCCAGCAATGCCCTGGCTGGCTATAGTTTCCGCCATGCCTACGTCAGCAGCACCACCTGAACTGACATCGGTCTTCACCCACGGCGAAGCACGCAGGGCAGGCTGGTCGGACCGGGCGCTGTACGCGGCACGCGACGACGGACGCATCGAACGGGTCGCCCGCGGCATCTACGCCCAGCCGGGCCTGCTGGCCGACTTCGATCTCGTCGAGATCGCTGTCCGCGCCCCCGAGGCCACGCTCTGTTTGACCTCCGCCCTGGTCCGCCACGATCTCAGCGACGACATCCCGCCCTCGATCGATGTCGCCTTGCCGAGATCCCGGCGAGCCCCGCGCACCCGCGCCCCGGTCACCTGGCACCGATTCGACGACGCCACCTTCGCCATCGGCCGCACAGAGCTCAGCATCACCGACCAGCTCGCCATCGGGCTCTACTCGCCCAGCCGGTGCGTCATCGACGCCTACCGGCTGCGCCACCTCTACGGCACCGAGCAAGCCACCGACGCCCTGAAGGGCTGGCTAGCGATCAGAGGCAACCAGCCATCGGAGTTGCTCGCCATGACACGCAGCTTCCCCGCCGCAGAGCCGGCAATCCTCGCCGCTCTGCAGATCCTGCTGTGACCCCAAACCCGTCACGCTCCGACCCTGCCGGCGCTGCCTACCTCGACCTGCGGCGGCTGGCCCGCGACACAGGCCGTCCAACCGACGAAACCCACCGGCTGTACGCCCTCGAAGGCTTTCTCGACCGGCTCGCCGCATCGCCTCACACTTACACCAGAGACGTTCGCTGAACTCCTCGAAGACGTCATCGCCTTCACCGACCCACTCCTCGGCGGCCAGTGACACGGACCGATCCATGACCAGCAGGGCCTGCACCGCCCGACCAGGGACGCGACCGATCCGGTCAGGCCAGGCGGAGGCTCGTCTGGCAGGCTGTGGGCGTGACTGATGCGACGCCGATCGACGGCTTGTGCCGCGAGGGCTACGAGACGGTGCGGGCCGGGTTCGTGCGGAACTTCGAACGGGGCGATCTCGGGGCGAGCGTGTGCGTGATCGACCGGGGCGAGGTCGTGGTGGACCTGTGGGGCGGGCACCGCGACGCTGCGGGCTCACGGCCGTGGGAGGCCGACACCATCGTCAACCTCTGGTCCACGACCAAGACCGTCGCCGCGCTGTGCGTGCTGATCCTGCACGAGCGCGACGAGCTCGGCATCGACGAGCCGCTGGCCCGCTACTGGCCGCAGTTCGCCGCCGCCGGCAAGCAGGGTGTGCTGGTCCGCCACGTGCTCAGCCACACGGCGGGCCTGCCCGACTTCTCAGAGCCGCTCTCAGACGACGACCTCACCGACAGCGCCGGCCTCTGCGAGCGGCTCGCTGCCCAGGCCCCGGCCTGGCCGCCCGGCGAGGGGTTCGGCTATCACGCCTTCACCCAGGGGGTGCTGCTCGGGGAACTGGTGCGCCGGGTGACGGGGCAAACGATGGGCACCTGGCTGCGCGCCGAGGTGACCGGCCCGCTGGGCATCGACTTCCACATCGGCGTGCCTGCGGATGCCCTGGGCCGGGTGGCCGAGACCGTCACCGCAGACATGCCCACCGACGCCTCGCAGAACCCCCGCCGCATCGACCACGTCAACTCCGAGTGGTGGCGGCGCGCGGAGTTCCCGGCGTCCAACGGCCACGGCAACGCCCGCTCCACCGCGCAGCTCCTCTCGCAGCTCACCCGCCTGCCGGCGGTTGGCGACCGGCTGCTGTCGCCGGCGACCATCGCCCGCACCACCGAGCTGCAATACGACGGCCACGACTACGTGACCGGGGTGGACTTGCGCATGGGCATCGGCTTCGGGCTGACCTCGCCGGGGATGCCGTTCGGCGTCAACGAGCGGACCCTCGGCTGGGGCGGGCTCGGCGGGTCGATGGCGGTGGTCGATCTCGACAACGACCTCGTGGTGGTCTACGGGATGAACCGCATGCTCGACGGACAAGCCAGCGGCCGCCGCGCCTTCCGGCTGATCTACGCCGCCCACCAATCCAGAGCCGCCCGCTGACCCCGGCAATCCGGCGGGTGTGGTGCCCTAGTTGGCGGTCTCAGCGAATGCCTGCCGGATCATCTCGTGCTTGTCACGAGCTATGTCGGTGGGCGCAAGGTCGGTTCCGAGAATGTTGATCAGCCGCGAGACGTCCCCGGTGACCTCAGAAGCGTAGTCGTCGTCGTGGATCAGCTCGCTGATGTAGGCGGAGAGGCTCAGGCCGCGCTCGGCAGCACGGCGTTCGGCCTTCGCCCGCAGGGCGGGTTCCAGCAGCACATTCCTCGGCTTGTCCACAAGAGCAGGATAGGGCAGGCGCACAGCATGCGTAACACATCCATGCTCACCCAGCCTGGGGCGTTGGATGTGGCGCTGGTGAATCTACGGTTGGGGCGTGAGCGGCTCCCGCTTTGACCCTGCCGGCAGCGCCGACGATGCCACTGGCGGCGAGCCGGTGGGCGTCGGGGCGCATCCGCAGCCCTGGCCTGATGACCGGCGGCTCGACCCGGAGTTGCTGGCCGGCGGCGACCGGCGCAACGTGGCCGACCGCTACCGCTACTGGAGCGTCGAGGCCATCGTCGCCGACCTCGACCAGCGCCGCCACGGGTTCCACGTGGCCATCGAGAACTGGGCACACGACCGCAACATCGGCACCGTGGTGCGCACCGCCAACGCCTTCGCCGCGGCCGAGGTGCACATCGTGGGCAAGCGCAAGTGGAACCGCCGCGGTGCCATGATGACCGAGGCTTACCAGCATGTCCGCCACCACGCCTCCGTGGCCGACCTGGCCGCCTGGGCCGCAGCGCAGCAACTGCCGATCATCGGCATCGACAACACCGCGGGCTCGTCGCCCATCGAGTCCGCCGAGCTGCCGCAGCGCTGCGTGCTGCTGTTCGGCCAGGAAGGCCCTGGCCTGACGGCGGGTGCCCGTGCCGCAGCAGATCAGGTGATCTCGATCGCCCAGTACGGCTCGACCCGCTCAATCAACGCCGGCGTGGCAGCGGGCATCGCCATGCACGCCTGGATCCGCCGCTGGGCGACCCCCTAGCCGCCCGCCCGCCGCCAAGCCCGCCGCTCTCCAACCCGGCCGGGTCAGGACTTCTCGTCTTGGACACAAGCCAGGACCCGCACGCCAATTTGACACGGCACGACAGATACAGGCACAATTTCCCACATGGCATCGTTCGTCCAGGGAATGGCACTGGTCTTTGTGATCGTCGCCTTCGGCGTGTACTTCCTTCTTCACCTGGTCTTGGGCGTATCGACGGACCCGGCAACCGAGTGGGCCGTGGGCACCGCGCTGTTCGTGACTATCTTCATGACTATCGGCCTTGCCATGGACGGGCTGAGCAAGTTGTTCGGAGGCGGCCCATCTCGATCCAGCCGTGGCGGCGGCTCATCCCGATCCAGCCGTGGACGCAGGAGCCGGCAATGCTTGGGGATGACCCAGGCGGGTGTCCGCTGCCAGAGACCGACGAAGGACCCTTCCGGGTACTGCCCCAATCACCGCGGGGGATAATCCCCTCTTGCACTTGACACCTGTCTGCGGAGCGGGCCGGCCCGCCCGCTGGCTGGCGTGTTCGTGTGGACGATGCCAGCCCGGCGGCGGGTGCTTCCGGCCGGCGGCAGCGTCAGACGTGGCGGCTCATTCGATTCGCTCCAGGATGCCGGTGTACTCGAAGGCGTAGTCGGTCGCCTCAACGCGGCATAGGACGTCGTTCTCATCAATGTCGTTGGCGATGATGTCGAAGACCCCGAGGCCTTCTCCGAGCCGGGCGCAGTAGGCCATCGAGAACGGCTGGGCAGGGTCCGCAGTTACACGATACACGCCGGGTTCGATCTCGGAGCCGACCAGCAGCGTGCCCGGCTCGGGGCGCGAACCGGACGCCTCGGCAACTGCGCCAGCAAAAAGCCCAGGCAAGGCTTCGGCCATGCACTCCCCGACAAACGCCTGTCTATCGTCGATAGGGACGCGCGTAGCCATCTCGACTAACTCCTCCTCGATGGCATCCAGGTCGTCGCTGTTGGCGACGATAAGGTCGGCACATTCAGCGGCGGTCG
Source organism: Acidimicrobiales bacterium (assembly GCA_965214285.1). GTDB lineage: Bacteria > Actinomycetota > Acidimicrobiia > Acidimicrobiales > Aldehydirespiratoraceae. The sequence continues at coordinate 1,121,227 of OZ243946.1, read as the reverse complement.
GCGGATCGGACTGACAACCGGTCAGTGTCAGTACCGCTGTGAACACGAAGGCGCACGTAAACCACCGAGACCAGCGCGAAGGCAACCTCATTGCAAACGCTCCAGCCTGCCGCCCTGCCAACTGAAGGCGAAGTCGGATGCAGCCACCCTGCAGAGCGCCTCGTTCTCGCCAACATCATTGGCGATGATGTCCAAATCGGCATTCTGTCGTTCGCAGTAAGCCAACCCGGTCGGGCCTTCGGCATGGACTCGGTACAGGCCGGGCTCAATCTCAGATCCCACAAGCCGCCTGCCGCTCGTCCCAAGCGGTGCGCGGAGAATCGTCGTAGTCGGCTTACGCGTGGTCGTCGGAGCCACAGTGGTGGTGGTCGTCGTCGGTAGGACGGTTGTGGTCGCGGACGGAGCGGTGATGGTCTCAAGGACCCGCCCGATCCGAGCGTGTGCATAGTCGAATACGTTGCCCAAGAAACCCGAAGACTCCGGGTACAGATCGTGGATGCGCTGCTCGATCACAGCTTCCGCGGCCAGCAGGTCGTCCGCATCGTCACAGAACTCCTCCGGGTTGTCTGCGTACATCAAGCAGTACTCCCAATGCGCTGAGCGATCCCACCAGTCGAGCACGTCGGCGTGCAGATCGTCGGTACGCCGCTGCCTCGCCGCCTCGACCTTCTCGGCCCATTCTTGCTGCCGCTGCCGGTCAGCCTCGGCGTCGGCCTCCTTCTCCTGCATCTCTGCGGACAACTGCTCTGCGCCCTCGGCCTCTTCGCCGCTACGGTCCTCGATTCCGTCGTCGAGGGTCTCACGACGCTCCCGAAGCTCCTGCTTTGTAGTGTCCTGGTCGCCCTGGTCGCCCCGGCAGCCGCTAAAGGCCAGCAGCGCTACCAGCACTGTCCAGCACCGAAATGCCGCACGAACCCCGGCACCTGCCACAGGCTACCCGATCAGTTCGCCAACAGCGAGCAGAAGGAACAGCACCATGATTAAGGAGATGACTACAATTCTGAGGGCCTTCAGCCTCTTCTCAAGGTGTCTAAGCCCGGGGATAAACTCCTTCTCGCCTTCATCTTCCTCGCCTTCATCTTCCTTGTTCTCTTCATTCTTCTTCATTTTCCAAAATCCGTCCCAGTTGTAAGTGCGACACATATCAAGATGCTCCATCCAATGAAAATACATCACACTCTCGGGCTCGGGATCCTTACCCTTCACACTCTCGGGATCCTTACCCTTCCAATCATCACCTGCATAGAGGTTGAGAGATTCAATAATAGATTCGCATGGCCGACGTCCCATATCCAACGATCGCGAAATCCAAACCCTCAACGTCAAGATAACGCTGATAACGAGTCCCATGGCAGCAACTACCGCCATCACGGCCGTAAGGTTCCCGTCACTGGGGCCGAAGCCGACAACAGTACCCGAAGCAACCACCCCGATGGTCAGCTCGCGAGCTGCGTCATCGCGAATACGCTGAAGCCGTGCAGCCTGCCGCTGAAGTACCGCCAATTTATCATCGTACTGGGACCTGAAGAAGTCGCTCGACGGCTTGTACTTAGGTCCCACAAAGTACTGACGCGCTTCGTCTGAGAGAGTGCGCTCTTGCTCCCGAAGCAGCACTTTCTCGTTGCTTCCGCTCAGCCCCTTAGACCAAGACCGAATGCTCATGATGTCCTAACTCTAATCCGGGAGCGGCATCGCCAGTTTCAGGGAGGCGCGCTCTGCAATCTCCTCGGCAATCTCCTCGCTATCGACTGCCTTGGATGTCGAGCGACTCCTCCGTGTCTCTGGCACGAATGGGGCCGAACCATTAACAACTCGGCCCTTTGTGGCCTCCGCACGACCACGATTCCTGTAAATCTCTTTGAGCATCGCGCCACTATGGGCTGAGTCAGCAGCCCTGGTGATCTCACTACGAATATCGCTATTCTGTAGGTCCAATCTGAACATCCTCTCTCTCTCGTCCTCAATGATGCTCTCTATTCGTCCGAACTGCCCTCCATGGCGTACTGCGAAGTCACACAGCCCCTTGGCCTTATAAACTGCATCGTCCAAGTCGTCAAGGTGGGGGTCGAGGATGTCGATCACGATATTGCCACCGACCTTACGGAAAACCAAGAAATCCGGATAGAACGGTCTCAGCTCTCCCCGCTGTCCATACTGGTATGGAACCTGTATCGAACTTCCCCGCCTGGGGGTATTGCGGAGCCAGCCAATCACACTTGACTCGGCCAAAGCGTCCCGTAGCAGTCGTTCCTCCCATCCTGTCAACTTTATTCTAAAGTTGTTGTCCTTCTTGGCCACATATAGATGGTTAGGCCAGGTCTTCGAGTCCTTCGGTACGCGCACACTCAATGTCTCCGGCATCTTGATCTCTGACTTCATCGGAAGCCTTGCCTTGGACCGAAAGGCGTCGTAAAACTCGGCTCGTTCCTTAGGTAGGAGACTTCTAATTTGGTTATGATTATCTTCATCTTCGAGCAGCAATTTCACCTCGTCTGCAGCGAACGCCTCGATCTTCGCTATGACTTGCCGCTGTCTTAGAAACGCCACGACTTGGGCCTTGGAGTCCCGAATCTCCGACTCGTTACCACCAGATTGAACCAGACTTCTCAATAACTCCATATGCAAGATCCCGCCGACCTCCTCTCCTGCCGCCTCGAACGACCGATCAATGTCCTCATCAGCCTTGGTCTCCCGCACCCTCGCAAACGCCGATATACCGGTCTTAGGGTCCTCGCTCTTCAAGTCCAGGCGAGTCTCGGTTTGCGAAACCGTAGCACCCCGCTCGAGGAGCGACGCAGGATTCTGCCGATCGAACAGATCCTTCATCTTCGCAACCATTGCTTCCTCGTAAGCACGACGCGCACCAAGAACAATGCCGTCATCATTGAGTCTTTGTGCAAGTCTGCTGAGCAACTCGATCTGATTATCGGGACGCCTTGAGGGGACGACATCGATCACAAGTCCATTCAATGTACTGAATATGGCTTCAGTGCCGGAACGTCGCTCGAATTCCTGCTTCTCGGCGGCGTTGACAATCGGCATTCCTCCGTCCAACAATAGTGAATCGTTCAAGTATCCGATCAAGGTCTCAATTCCCCGAGTATCAAAGTGCGGCAAGAACACGCGCGCTTCATTCAAACGGTCGTCTGAATCTATACTCCGGGCCAACGGCGTTCTCAACACCCGACCGATCGCCTGCGCAATATAGGTAGCATCCTTAGCCTTGCGAAACGACATCATGACTTCTGCCGGCGGACAGTCCCAGCCAGTCGAGAGATTCTTTTTGAAGAATACCACCCTCACGTTGCCCGGATGGGAGGCGATCTGGCTTGGACTCTTGTATTCTACCCAATGGCCATCAAAAGGGATCCCCTTCTTCTGCTCAAAAGTATGGACGAAGGCATCACGTGGTAACTTGACCGCGGAATTGATCACGTCGATCACCCTACCAATCGGCGTCTTCGTTGTCTTATGCTCACTTGTTGCATCTTCGACCTGCACCAGGAGTATCGGCTTGACGTCGTCGTCGTCCCTATCTTCGCAGTATTTTTTCCAACTGTCGTCAAGCTCCTTCCAGGCGCTGGCTGCGGCTTTCATGTAGGACATCTCATTCGAATGCAAGTGCTTGTTCGACACATTCTCAGGGTCCTGCGATCGATATACAAGGGTATCCTTAATTAACCCGGCTTCCCGAACTTCCTGTGAAGGAACCCTGCACTCTTCCATATGTCGTATGTGTTCGTCAGGCACGTTCTCGCTCAAAAATCTTTTGAAGCGCTCAGGCGTCGCCGTGACCCCAATGACAATGGGGGAGGGGCGCATATCGTCGCCTTTGCCCTTTGGATCGCTATGGCCTATCAGAAACCTTTTTACGAGCGTATCTGCCTTCTTCTTCTTCCTCTTCTCTTGCCCACTTTCTTCGGGCATACCTATATGTGCCTCATCAATCACTACGTAGAATTGGCCTCGTTTAGTCTTTATCGTGTTATCAACCGTCTTCCAGATCGACGGTTTTCCGTCGCGAGAGCGTGTCAGCAGGCCCGTCGACATCAACTTAGGTATGCTCAGGAAGTAGACGGTCCCGTCGTCCAAGCACTCTTCATTGAAATCTGACTTGATTTCTTGAAGCGTCGACAGTGAGCTTGCCCCGGTTCTCAATGCGTTCAGGACCTTCGATCTATCCATCTTCTTCATTGTCTGCCGATTCACCTCTGGAAGGTAGCTGAGCCACAAGAACGTAGCCTGCCCACCCTCGCTATTCTCACTCCGCTCGAGGATTCGCTCGATTAGCGCAGTCAGCATAATTGTCTTGCCGGATCCCATGATTGACGAGAGAAGAACGGCTTGCTTTGTTCCGGTTTCGCTATACCACTTGCTAGCAGCCAGTAGCTTTGTCTCGAGCTCCTCTACTGCGTCCTCTTGAAATGCCCTGAGCACAATCTCCTTCATGGGTTTGTCTCTCGTGTCAAGCGCCTCAGGCATCGGAGGTAGTCGTCGTAGAGTTGAGTCACGACGACTGTGTCGGGAAAGAGCCCACGCATGTCGTTGACGATCTTACTACTGTAGGATGCTATCCAGACGTGCGTAATCTGGTGCCTGGGATCGCTAACGTGTTGTGCGAACTTGGCTGCTTTGGACTCGTCGAAGAGCACGGCGTATGACGAGGTGTCTGGTGCGGACCAGGGACTCTCGCCGTCCCATGACTCCCATTTGCCGACCGAGCCGGCTGCCATCCACAGCAGCGGGGCGATCTGAGTGTACCGCCTGCCCAGTTGGATCAGGTCTCGGTTCAGATAATCCAGTCGGAAGAAGGCGACATTCTCCTCGAAGCCGTCGGCATAGTCGTGGGCCGGCAGGTAGTTCTTGAGGTAGGATCCTCTCAATTTACCATCGGGTCCTCTTCCCGAAATAGCCGCCTGGACCCGTGGTTTCGTAACGGCCTCAAATATGCCACTTTTCTCGTATTCATCATCGCCAGGGAAGTGACCATCCCTGCCTAACCTCTTAGCGTCCTTGAAAGAAATTTCATTGTTGGTGACCAGGATGCACTGTCGCTTGCCTCCATCCATGGCGTTCAACAACGCCACTGAATGAAGCGTGGTACCCGAACCCGCAAAGAAATCGACGACTACCGCATCGGGCTTGTCAGAAACTATGGTCCTGAGTGAGTCAGCGGTGGCGTAGATCGATTTAGAATTATTGAATCCATGTCCAGGTCCTAACAAGGCTCTAAGTACGGATGTTCCATAGTTGCCACCATTGTGTGATTTGCGGTACCAGACTCTCACAGGCTGCTTTACTATTTCACCCCGATATATGTTGGAGCCGTCGTCTCTCCTGTCAACAGGCTGAAGTTTACCTTGCTCCACGCGTGTTCTTACGCCTTCGCTTAGGTACTTGCCGGATCCTTCGCCAGTCTTCGGATTGAACGACACATAGGCCTGTCCCTTGTCACGCAACTCTAGTAAGGTCTCGGGCGAGAGGGCCCACCGGCGCAGCGATCCGTCCTTACCAACTGGCCAGAAGCATAGATGGTCACCGTTTTCGTATTCAGGAGGCAACCATGAGTCTTGGTCGGAGAGTGCGACTTCTCCATCCGCGGTCCTTTCCTCCATTGATTTTCCTGTGCCAAGGATCCGGAAGGTCTCGCCAACAGCTTCAACCTGTATTGGATAGCACATCCCCGGCGCGTGACTTGGGAACCTATCGTCACTACTCTGGATCAGTTGTGTCCACCCAGGTGCACCGTGTGGGATGTCCTCGTCCTGCAGAAATTTGACCGGCTGTGGATCGACAATGCCCTCAATGACTTTGCCTGCTTTCGTTCCTTCACTATAGGTTGGCAGATTGAAGATCGCGTATTCTTCAACGCGAACGAATCCTTTCTGAGGGATACCCCTCGGATTGGTGACAATAGTGATCATCTGCTGAACCGAGGCCGGGAATAGATCTTCTAACAGCACGCCGAGCTGGAACACCTCGTGTTCGTCAATCGTCACGATCAGTACGCCGGTCGGCTTGAGCAGGATCTTGGCGAGACGGAGTCGCCGCTCCATCATCTCCAGCCACTTCGAATGGCGATACGAATCGTTGCGGTCGACGAAGCGGTTGTTGTACTTCCACGACTTGTCGCCGGTGTTGTAGGGCGGGTCGATGTAGATCACGTCGACCTTGCCCGCGTGGGTGTAGGCGAGGAGCTGCAGGGCGTGAAAGTTCTCGCCGCTGATGACCGAGTGGCAGGGCTTGTCGCTCGGGGCCCGTCGGACCTCGCCGACGGGCGTCAGACCCGGATAGACCGGCTCCTCGAAGCGCTTGAAGACGAGCAGGTCGGAGACGGGGACCTCAAGCTCGCCGGACCCCCCCCCGCCGGAGGCTCGACCGGGGCGATCGTGGCGGTGGCGCCCTCGACGGCGCGGACCTCGTACCTCTCGTCCGGCTTGACCTCGTATTCCCCATCCGGCCCGCAGCGCAGAGGCTTGCGCGGGCGCACGCGGGACCCGGGCCGGACGAGCACCCCTGGCGGGAGCAGGACCTTCTCGGGGTGGCGCTCGTAGACGAGGCCGAACCGCTTGGTCGATTTAAGCTCCTTGACCTCACGGGCAAGCTGGTCCCGCAGGGCGGCCCGGTCCTTCGGGTTGACATCCGCAACCTTGTCGATCAGCTCTTCGATGTTGGCCATCTTGTCGTTCCTCTGGGAAGTGGCCGCAAGCTACACCCCGTGAAGGCGGATTGCAAATCGAGATCTGCCACGGCCCGAGATCGGTGAGCGGCGGCTGACATCGGACCACCGCGGGCAGCGCCTCAGAGGCGTCGGGGCGCATCCGCAGCCCCGGCCCGACGACCGGCGACTCGGCCCTGAGCCGCTGGCCGGGTGCGCCTGCGGCTGCGGCGCTGAGCGGGGCAGCCGAGGCCGGCGTGGGTCAGCCGATGGTGACCGTCCCGGCGTGGGCGAGTTCCACCCAGGTCCGGCCCGGGGTCAGCTTCACGGGCTGGCCGTCGGCGGTGCTCCAGGTGGCCACCGAGCGCACGGTCGGCTTGGTCCAGGTGACCTCGACCACGTGGCCGTCGGTGAACACCCAGCCCCGGCCGCTGCCCAGGAAGACCTCCTCGGGGATCGACGAGCCCGCCGCGTCCAGTCCGCCTGCCACCACGGACTCGATCTCGGCGATTACCACGTTCTCGGGCGCTATCGGGTCGCCGTCGGCATCGAACACCGCCGAGTTCCCCTCGCCCCTGCGCCATCCGCCGAGCACCGGATCCCAGGCGTAGCGGGATGTCTGCTGGGCGTGCGCCACGGTCACCTCCAAGCCCTCGGTGGCCGATGCCGCCAACGCCTCGCCCTCGGCGCGGTAGTGGAAGTGAGCCGGCGGGGTGCCTCCGTCACTGCGGTCAGCCGCGATGCCCCACATGGTGGCGGGCTCGATCATCAGGTTGTAGGGGGCGCTGCGGCTCGAGTCACGGATGTACTCCCTCGGCGTCTGCGTGGGCGCGCCCAGGTCCACGAGATCGACCTCCCGCAGCAGCTTGATGTGAACCGGGTTGGCGCCCGAGATCGCCAGGATCGGGTCGTTCAGCGAGCTCAGCATGGCGATGTCGGTGGTGCGCCCGGAGCGCACCGGCCCGGTTCGGGCGGGGGTGCTGGAGTGGAACACGGCCGAGAGGCGGGTGGCGCCGCCCTCGACTTGGGTCACGTAGACCAGATCGGCCGCATTGATCGCCACCTGAGGACGGGCGGCTGAGGAGTTGCCGATCTTCACGTACAGGGCGGGGCGGCTCAGGTCGATGCCGGGCGCGGCCAGCCCGGTCAGCGGGGCGATGCCCTCGGCGGGCGCCGGCGGAGGAGGCGACACCGGCGCCGTCACATAGCGGTCGGGGTCGATCTGGCCGAGCCAGCCGCTGTAGGCCCAGAAGTCGCTGACCAGCTTGACGCTGCCGAAGCCGCTGACGGGCTCCACGTCGACCTCGGGCGGGACCCAGGTGGTGGTGGGCGGCGGCACGCTCTCGGCAGCCTCGTCGCCGTCGGCTTCGGCAGCTTCGTCGTCTGTCGTGGAGTCGCCGGAGTCGGCGCTGTCGGTGTCTGTGTCGTCGCTCTCGGCGTCGTCGGCGGACGAATCGGCGGGCTCGGCGTCGTCGTCTCCGCCGCCGCACGCAGCCGCGATAATCGCCAGCGTGAGAACGAGGACCAGGCCTCGCATGCGTGTGCTCATTGGGCCGACATTACGACCGCGAAAGCGGCGATCTGCGGAATTCATCGACCCGCCGGACGGGTCCGCGGAGCATGATCTGATGTGGGGCCGGTCAGCTCGGCAAGCAGCCCAGGATGCGTTCGGCGAGGCGGTCGCGGGCCGCCAGGCCAGCCTCAGAGGGCTCGGGCTCGATGACCAAGCCGACCGCCAGATGGCACTCAGGCCCGTCGTCTCTGAGCATGAACGTGATCTGCCCGAAGTCGAGGTCGGGCTCGCTGTCGGCCATGTCGACGCAGAGCCGCCACGGAGGCTCGACCGACAGCTTCGACGCCGTGGCGAACTCGCCGTCGACGATGTCGACCAGCTCCGGCCAGACGGCTGTGCGCGGCCGGCGCAGATGGCGCTCCAGCGAGGACGACACGTAGCGGGGAGCCGGGCTCATGTAGGACTCACGGGAACAAGGCGGGCGCAGGGCAAGCTCACGGCCGGGCTCATGCCAAGGCGTCGAGGATCCGCTCGGCGACCTCGGGGCGGGCGATCACCAGGCCGACCGACCACGGATCGGGCTGGTTGAAGCGCAGCTCCGATCCGTCGGGGCGACAGCACACCAGCCCCGCGGCACGGGCGACGGCCAGGGGCGCGCAGGAGTCCCACTCGTTGAGGCCGCCGCAGTGGACGTAGGCGTCGGCCTCGCCGCGCACGACCGCCATGGCCTTCACCCCCGCCGAGCCCAGAGCCAGCACCTCCGCCCCGAGAACGCTCTTGAGCAGCCGTCCCTCGAAGTGGCCACGCGAGCGCGACACCACCACCCGCAGGCGGTCCCGCACCGGGCTCATTACCGGCTCGGGCCGCGGCTCGGTGCCATAGGTCGTGCCCCAGCCCGGCACCGACACCGCAGCGGCCACGGGCACGCCGTCGCTCACCAGGGCGACGTGCACCGCCCAGTTCGGCGAGTAGCCGAAGTCGCTGGAGCCGTCGAGAGGGTCCACGATCCAGACCCGGCTCGCGGTCAGCCGCCGGGGGTCGTCGTGGCCTTCCTCGGAGAGCAGCATGTCGTCGGGGCGGGCGGCTCGGAGACGGCCGGCGATGTGACGGTGCGCGGCCAGGTCGGCTTCGTACTCCAGGCTCCAGCTCCGCTGGGCCTCGTGGTCCGCGAGCATGCCGACCAGCAGGTCCCCGGTCTCGGCGGCCATCGCCAGAGCCAGAGCGTGATCGTCGCCCGCGGCGCTGGGACCGCTCGCTGTGCCGGTCTCGGCGGACAGACTGGTCACGTCAGGGCGTGGCGTCCCAGGGCGCAGGGGCGACTCCGGCCAGGAGCTGCTCGGCGCGTGCCGCCACGTGGCCGACCGAGGAGGCATGGGTGAGGATCAAGAAGCGCTGCGTGCGCACGGCGTCGAGCACCTTGTCGGCTACCTCCGCCGGGTCGATCCCGCCGGCGACGAGGTCGTTCACCGCCGCCCGGACGAACTCCTGCTCGGCGCTGGGGGCCTCGGTGCGCACCAGGTGCTCGGGCAGGTGACGGTCCGAGTCGGCGATGCGGGTGCTCACGAACTCCGGGCAGAGCACCGACACCCCGACCTCGGTGGCTGCCAGCTCGGAGGCGAGCAGCTCGCTGAGCGCCACCACGCCGTACTTGCTGACGGTGTAGGCGCCCAGAGCGGCAGGGATCAGCCCGGCGACCGAGGCGGTGTTGACCACGTGGCCGGGGTTGCCCGAGGCGGCCATGTCCGGCACGAAGACCCGGATGCCGTTGAGCACGCCACCGAGGTTGATGCCCAGCACCCAGTCCCAGCGGGCCTCGTAGTCCGCCGACGGGTCCAAGAGCGCGCCGCCGGCGCCGACGCCCGCGTTGTTGAACAGCAGCTCCACCGAGCCGAAGCGTTCGACGGCGCGGTCTCGCAGGCTCTCGACGGCGGGCTTGTCGCTCACGTCGGCCCGCACGCCGATCACCGCAGCGCCGCCGGCTTCGAGCTCGCTGACAGCCTCGGCCAGCGGGGGCTCCTCGATGTCGGCGAGCACCAGATTCATGCCCTCCGCGGCAAGCCTGCGGGCGGTGGCCAGGCCGATGCCCGAGGCGCCTCCGGTGACGACCGCGGTGCGGCCGTGGAGATCCTGCATCAGGCGAGTGTGTCACGCGGACTGTGAACCGACACCGCGTAGCCGGCTGCGCCAGGGCCCGAGCCGTCGGCTGAGGCTGCTGCGAAGGGCTCGCGGTCCCAGGTGGCCCAGCGATGCCGAAGCTCGAGCCCTGCCGCGTCGGCCCAGCGGTCGTAGCGCTCCACGCCGGCGCGGCCCGCCTTGAGCTGAAAGCCCGCCACCAGCAAGCCGTCGGGCGCCAGCATGCCCGCCAGGTTGGCTACGACCCGCTGCTCGCTGCCGGGGGCAACGAAGATCATCACGTTGCCCGCCAGCACGATCGCATCGAAAGGCCAGGGCCTGTCCTCGCAGGCATCGAAGTCGCACAGGTCGCCTCGGATCCAGCGCAGCCCCGGCGCTTTCTCGCGGGCGGCGGCGAGCATGGCCGGATCGAGATCCACGCCCACCACATCGGCGCCCCGGCGGGCCAGCTCGATGGCCACCCGGCCGGTGCCGCAGCCTGCGTCGAGCACGGACCGCCCAGCACAGCCGCCGAGCAGCGACTCCACGAGGTCGGCCTCGCCGTGGATCGACTCGCCTGCGTCTGCCAGGCGCTTCCAGCGCAGGTCGTAGTCGTGGCCGCGGGCCACGTCCGCGCGCTCGCTCCAGCGGCTCACCGTGTCAGCCCTTGACGAGCTCCGCGAACAGGCGCACCTCGTGGAGGCTGTGCGGGGCCACGTTGAGCATCGTCACGGCGCTCTCGTCCCAGGCCTGGACGCGGTCCTTGATCCGCTCCGCGGAGCCCACCAGCGAGATCTCGTCCGCGAACTCCAGAGGAACGGCGGCGATCGCCTCGTCGCGCCTGCCGTCCATGAACAGATCCTGGATCCGGTGCGCCTCCTCGGCGAAGCCCATGCGGGCCATCAGGTTGGTGTGGTAGTTCTCGCCCTTGGCGCCCATGCCGCCGATGTAGAAGGCCAGGGTCGCACGGGTGGGCGCCAGGGCCTCCTCCACGTCGTCGTGGACCCGCATGGAGACGTTGACGGCGATCTCGAAGCCCTCGGGGCGGTCCTTGATCTGGTCGTGGTACACCTCGGCCCGCCACGGCGAGTAGTACAGCGGCAGCCAGCCGTCCGCGATCTCGCAGGTCTGGGCGACGTTGCGCGGACCCTCGGCGCCGATCCATATGGGGATCTCGCGCAGCGGGTGGGTCATGATCCGCAGCGGCTTGCCCAGCCCGACGGCGCCGGGGCCGTCGTAGGGCAGCCGGTAGTGGTCGCCTGCGAACTCGAGCGGGCCTTCGCGGCGGAACGCCCGGCGCAGGATCTCCACGTATTCGCGGGTCCGTGCCAGGGGCCGCTGCGACGGCGAGCCGTACCAGCCCTCCACCACCTGCGGGCCGGACACGCCCAGCCCCAGGATCAGCCGTCCGCCGGAGATGTGGTCGATGGTGACCGCGGTCATGGCGGTGGCTGCGGGCGTGCGAGCCGAGAGCTGCACCACACCGGTGCCGAGGCGGATGCGCTCGGTGTGAGCGGCGATCAGCGCCAGCGGGGTCAAGGCGTCGCTGCCCCAGGACTCCGCTGTCCACACGGCGTCGTAGCCGGCGTCCTCGGCGGCTTTGGCTGTCTCGACGAGGCCCTCTGGCATGGCGCGTCCCCAGTAGCCCAGGGTGAGTCCCAACTGCATGCGGGCACCGTAGCGAGGACGTGCCCGAGGCAGCGATTCGGGCCGGGCTGCGCGCCGCTACAGGCCAGGCCGTGCGCCGCTGCAGGCCAGGCCGCGTGCCGCGAGAAGCCGGTCCGTGCGCCACCCAAGGCCGCCGTCCGCAGAGCAGCATCGGGGATTCGCGGATGGGCCAAACCCCGACTATCGGCAGGGGTTCACCGGGTGCGGACATGCCTCCGGCTACTCTGTGGGATCGGAAACACCGATTTCCCTGCGCAAACGTGGCTGCAATCCCCGCTTTCCGTGGTCGCCTCCGAGCGGCGGCGATCCTGTGTGTGCTGGCCGCGCTCGCCGCGGCCACGTCGCCGGGTCGTGCCCAGACGCCTGAGGAGCTGCGCCAACAGCGCGACCAGGCCAAGGAGGACGCAGCCGCGGCCTACGCCACCATCGACGCCCACACCGCGGAGATCACCGAACTGCAAGCTGCGATCGCAGCGCTGGATGACGACATCGACGCCAAGAGCGAGGCGAGGGCCGCGGCGCAGCGAGCCAAGGAAGCAGCCGAGAAAGCGCGCGATCAGGCCTGGGAGGCGATCACCGAGCTCGAAGATGACCGGCTGCGCATGGTCGCTCAGCTTCGAACGGCCGCAGTCACGGCCTACCTGGAGTTTCAGGGCACCTCCGGCACCGCGGACTTCATCGAGGATCCGTGGGGCAGCACCTGGCTGGAGACGCTGGCCGAGTTCGGCACCGGATCGGGCAGCGAGGAACTGGACCGCTTCCGCACGATCAACGCCGAGCTCGACGAACAGCGGGCGATCGCCGAGGAGTCAGCTGCCGAGGCGGAGCAGCTGGAGGCAGAGCTGGCCGCCGAGCAGGCCGAACTCAAAGCCGCCCGGGCCAACCTGGAGCATCTGGTTGACGACGTCGATGAGCGCATCGACGATCTGCTGGTCGAGGCCGACGCGCTGGAGTCCCTGGCAGACGGTCTGGAGACCCAGGCAGCCAGACAAGAGGCCGCCGAGATCGCCGCCGACAAACGCGCCGCGGAAGCCAAGCTCCGCAAGGCGATCGCCGACACGCCGGCCGACGGCTCAGGCGGCGGCTCAGGGGACGACAGCGGCGGCTCCGGCAACGGCGACGGCGACGGCACCAGCGATCTGGCGATCCCCAAGCCCGAGACTAGAAAGGTCGGAAGCATCGAGGTGGCCTTGTCCATCGTGGACGACGCCAGAGGCCTGCTCGATGCCATGGCAGCCGAGGGCTACCCCCTGAGCGGCGGCGGCTACCGCAGCCACGAGCGCCAGATCCAGCTCCGGATGTCCAACTGCGGCACGTCGCACGCAGCCATCTGGGAGTGGCCTGCGCGAAGATGCCGTCCGCCGACCGCCCGGCCGGGGCGCTCCAACCACGAGAAGGGCCTCGCCATCGACTTCACCTACCAGGGCCGCATCCTGCGCAGCCGCAACACCGACGTGTACCGCGCCCTGGCCCGCCTGGCGCCCATCTACAACTTCCGAAACCTGCCCAGCGAGGCCTGGCACTGGGACCACACCTCGGCCCGCTGAGGCACCGCCGGCTGACCTCCCGCTGACGCGACCGCCGGCTCGCCGGCCCGCCCACGTCACCCGACCGCCCCGTCACGAAACCCGACCGCCCCCCCGCCAAGCGGGCTGCGTTCAGAAGGCCGGGGCGACCTGCTCGGCGAACAGCTCGGCGCAGCGGTGGGCCGCCTCCAGGGGCATGCCGCCGCACAGCGGGTGCAGCGCTATCGAGCCCGCAGCCCGACCGTGGTCGATGGCCTCGGCGGGCGTCAGGAAGCGGTAGATCCCCTCGGCGCGCAGCTCATCGACCGTGGTGGCGCTCGAATGCACAACCGACTTCTGATAGGGCTGCTGCCAACCGTGGTAGGTGCGGGCCTCGAACATGAAGTGCTCGCCCCAGTCGGCCCATGCCTGGTCGGGGTCGTCGACGATCACGATCTGCGGCGCCTCCTCGGGGCAGATCACCACCGCCGGAACGCCCTGCTCGGCGCAGAGCCGCTCGTAGTACTCCTTGACCTCGGGCTTGTTGCCGCCCATCGAGAACGGCAGGCCGAGGCGCACCGCCCGCCGGGCCGACGCCGGCGCGGAGCCGCCGATCATGAGTTGCGGGTGCGGGTCGGTGAACGGCTTGGGCAGCACCTGCACGGTCTCGCCCCGGTGCTCGAACGGCTCGCCGGTCCAGGCCGCCAACAGCACATCCAGTGCCTCGTCGAGCAGCTCGCCGCGGCGCTCCCAGTCCTTGCCCATCGCCGCGTATTCCAGCTCCCGGTAGCCGATGCCGGCGGTCACCACGATGCGGCCCCGGCTCACCAGGTCGAGCACGGCCAGATCCTCGGCGACCCGGATCGGGTCGTGCAGCGGCAACAGCAGCGCGCCGATCATGCACAGCACGTTGTCGGTGCGGGCCAGGATCATGCCGGCGGTCATCATCGGCGTGGGCGACCAGCCGCAGCCCGACACGTGGTGCTCGTCGAGCTGCACCGCGTGCAGGCCCCTGGTGTCGAGGTACTCGACGATCTCCAGCGCCGCCCGGTAGCGGTCGCTCATCACGGCGCCGTCGCTGGGGTCGGGGTGGACGTGGTTGATGCGGGCAAGCGTGAAGGCCATGGCGACTCCGTTCGGCTGGCGGGTTGGGCCTACGCTAATCGCCGCGATGATCCCGCTCGAAGGCCCCTTCTACGACGACCTCGAAGTCGGCATGGAACTGCCGGCGCTGCCTGCTGTGACCGTCGACGAAGCGGCCGCGGCGCTGTACCAGAGCTGGTTCGGCGAGCGCCTGGCGCTGACGCTCGATGCCGGGCTCTGCGAGGCGGTGACGGGCCGCTCCGAGCGCCTGGTCAGCCCCGGCCTGGTGGCGATGATCTCCACGGGCCAGTCGACCACGGTCAGCCGCCACGTGATCGGCAACCTCTTCTACCGCGACTTCCGCTACCTGCGCCCGGTGCGCCTCGGCGAGTCGCTGCGGACCGCGGTGACAGTGGCGGCCATGGCCGATGCCTCGCGGCGGGAGGGCCAGGCCGAGCGCGGCAAGGTGCTCGTCGACGTGGAGACGACCTCAGACGGCGAGCCGGTGCTGTCCTACCGGCGCTGCCCGCTGCTGTGGTCGCGTGCCGACGGGCCGCTGGGCCACGCCGACGACCTGGGCTCAGGCGCCGCCGAGGTCGACCTGGCCGGCTTCGAGGGCCTGGTGCCGGAGGGCTGGGACCTGGCGCCGCTGGGCGAGCCGCGGCCCTGGGAGCTCGGCGAGACGCTGGCCGATCCCACCCGCGACGTGATCGACAACGCCACCGCGGTGGTGCGCTTCAGCCACAACCTGGCGCTGGCTCATCGCGACCCCGCGGCCTCGCCCTATGACCGGCCACTGGTGTACGGCGGCCATGTGGTCGGCCTGGCGCAGGCTTCGCTGAGCCGGGTCCTGGACGTGGCCACAGTGCTGGGCTGGCATGTGTGCGACCACCTCGGCCCGGCCTTCGAGGGCGATCTGCTGTCGTTTCGCCACACGCTGCTGGCGAGCCGGCCCACGGCTACCGGGCGGCTGCTGGCCGTCGAGGTCGAGGGCTTCGCCGAACGGGCCGGCCAGCAACAAGACCGAGGCGAGCCTCAGCGGATCCTCGACTGGCAGGCGGTGGTGCTGGCCCGCTGAGCGCCCCGGCCGCAAGCAAGCCCCGGCCCAGACCCCTTCAGGCCCCGGCGAAAGGCCCGGCCGCTTGCCCTCAACCGCCCCTGGTGCGCATGGTGTTGACCGCGGACACGATGGCCCGCAGGCTGGCCGACACGATCGACTCGTGCAGGCCGACCCCCCAGATGGTGTCGCGCGCCCCGGTGTCGACCTCCAGGTAGGCCACCGCGGTGGCGTCGGAGCCGATCCCCATGGTGTGCTCGCTGTAGTCCACGATCTTGCCCTCGAAGAGGCCCGCGGCGTGCAGGGCGTGCACGAAGGCGTCGATCGGGCCGTTGCCCTCGCCGGTCACCATCAGCTCGGCGCCGTCGACGATCAGCTTCGCCTCCAGCGTGGTCGAGCCGGCCTCCAGCGTGTCGCTGGAGGAGCGATGCCCGACCAGGGCGACCTGCGGGTCGGGCGGCTCGATGTACTCGGCTGCGAAGCGACGGTGGATCTCATAGGAGGTGATCTCGGTGCCGGTGTCCTCGGTGACCGCCTGGATCGTCTTGGAGAAGGCGATCTGCAGGCCCCGCGGCAGGTCGAAGCCGTACTCGTGGAGCATCACATAGGCCACCCCGCCCTTGCCGGACTGGGAGTTGACCCGCACGACCGCCTCGTAGCTGCGGCCCAGATGACGGGGGTCGATCGGCAGATAGGGCACGTCCCAGATGTCGTAGTCGCCTTCGAGCGGCTCGCCGGGCGCCACGTCGTAGATGTCGGCCATGCCCTTCTTGATGGCGTCCTGATGGCTGCCCGAGAACGCCGTGTAGACCAGGTCGCCCACATAGGGGTGCCGCTCGTGGACGGTCATCTTGTTGGAGAACTCGAACACCCGCCGGGCCTCCTCTATGTCGCTGATGTCGAGGCCGGGGTCGACGCCCTGGGTGAACAGGTTCAAGGCGATGGTGACCACGTCGACGTTGCCGGTGCGCTCGCCGTTGCCGAACAGGGTGCCCTCCACCCGGTCTGCGCCGGCCATGATCCCCATCTCGGCCGCGGCCACGGCGGTGCCGCGGTCGTTGTGGGGGTGCAGCGACAGGACGATCGAGTCGCGGTCGCGGATCTCGCGCCCGAAGCGCTCGATCATGTCGGCATACAGGTTGGGCGTGGACATCTCCACGGTGGCCGGCAGGTTCAGGATCAGGCGGTTGTGCGGCGTCGGCTCGAACACGTCCATCACCGCCTCGCAGATCTCCACCGCGAAGTCGGTCTCGGTGCCGGTGTAGGACTCCGGGGAGTACTCGAAGCGGATCGACGACGGATCGGCGGCCTGGGCGCGCAGGTCGCGGCACAGCTCTGCGCCGGCCACGGCGATGTCTACGATGCCCGCCCGGTCGCTGCGGAACACCACCCGCCGCTGGGTGACCGAGGTGGAGTTGTAGAGGTGCACGATGGCGCGCGGCGCGCCCTCCACGGACTCGAAGGTGCGCTCGATCAGGTCCTCTCTGCACTGGGTGAGCACCTGGATGGTCACGTCGTCGGGGATCTGGTCGCCCTCGATGAGCTCGCGCACGAAGTCGAAGTCGGTCTCCGAGGCCGCCGGGAAGCCCACCTCGATCTCGCGGAAGCCCATGGCCACGAGGCGGTCCCACATGCGCTTCTTGCGGGTGGCGTTCATGGGGTCCACGAGCGCCTGGTTGCCGTCGCGCAGGTCCACCGAGCACCAGATCGGCGCGGCCTCGATGCGCCGGTCGGGCCAGGTCCGGTCGGCGAGATCGACCGCCGGGTAGGGCCGGTATTTCTCGAAAGGCATGGCGCCGGCGGCTGGGCCGGCGCCGGTGTCGGCGGTGGGTGTGCGTGTCATGGCTTGGTGCTCCTGGTGGCTGGAATCGGGCGTCGGATGCGGCGCTTCGGGCCGTATACGACAGAACCCCTCGAGCCCGAGGGCACGAGGGGTTCGGCGAGCGCCGCTATGTGGCGCCCGCCTACATCAGAAGAAGCAGGGTCGGCTGGTGCTTCACGGCGACCAGGCTAGCGGCGCTTCTCGCTCGTTGCCACCCCCGGCTTGCGATGGCCGCAGATCGGCTGCGGTCGGGCATGCTTGGGCCGTGGAAGCTCTCGTCTGGACAGCCGACCCGCCGGAACTGCGCTCGCCGATCATGGTGGCGGCATTCGAGGGCCTGTTCGACCTCGGCGGGGCTGCCACCGGCGCCGTCGAGGCGCTGCGGCGGCATCGCACTCGGCCGCGGGGCCACACGCTGCCGCTGGGCCACATCGACCCCGAGAGCTTCTTCGACTTCAGCGAGCGGCGGCCCACGGTGCACTTCGACGACGACGGCAACCGGGTCATCGTCTGGCCGACCAACCGCATCGACGCCTTGTTGAACGAGGACGCCGACCGGGACCTGGTGCTCTTGGAGGGCGTCGAGCCGCACCTGCGCTGGCGCACCTTCTCCGAGGCCGTGGTGGAGACGGCCAGACGGCTGGGCGTGGCCATGGTGGTGACCCTGGGGGCCATGCCCGACGACACGCCCCACACCCGCCCGCCGCCGGTCAAGTGCTCCACCTCCGATGCCGAGTTGGCCGAGGCGCTGATGCTCGAAGGGCCCACCTACTCCGGGCCGACCGGGGTGATCGGGGTGATCCTGCACCAGCTTCACAGCCACGGCATCCCGGCGGTGTCGCTGCGGGCCGGTGTGCCCCACTACGTGGCCGGGTCGCCGAACCCGATGGCGTCGCGGGCGCTGCTGGAGCGCTTCGAGCGGGTCACCGGGCTGACCACGCCGTGGGCCGAGCTCGACAAGCCCTCACGCGACTGGGAGGCACGGGTCAACGAGGCGCTGGCGGAAGACAGCGACGTGGCCGGCTACGTGCGCCGGCTGGAGCGGCGCTACGACGAGCGGGTCGGCGACTTCGACGCCGATCACCTGGCGGCGGAGTTCGAGCGCTTCCTGCGCCGCCACGACACCACCTGAGCCGAGGGCTGCCGAGGATCCCAGGTCGGGTCCGGGTCTGCCGCGGCGAGAAGGGACGCAGAGCGCCCGTCTCGATCCGGGACAGGATCTGCCAAGTGCCCGACGGCACGCTGCCGACCGCTCGGGCACGCCCGGTACTGACACAGAGGCCGCACTGCCGCTACACTGCCAGCACGGCCAGCACTGAACACGGAGAGTCCCGTGCCATCCAAGCTCACCAAGCCCAAGAACCCCAAGTTCGAGAAGACCCGCCGCCGCGGGGCCGACGGGCGGTTCCTGCCCGTCAGGGCGACGCCTTCTGATGTGGCCGAGGTTCCCGCCGCTCTCGGCGGATTGCCCTGTATTGACAACGGCAAGCCGATGAGCCGCAAGGAGTTGGTGCTGGGTCCCTACCGCAAAGCGATCAAGGACGCTGTGAGACGGCACAACGGACTGTCCATTGCTCTCGTCGGCTCTGTGGCACGCGACGAAGACAGCGAACACAGCGACTATGATTTCTTGGTTCGATTCGGACACGGAGCGTCTACATTTACAATAGCAGGACTCAAGATGGAGCTAGGCGACCTTCTCGGTTGCAAAGTCGACGTGATCGTAAACGGTCGTCGCTTCAACGAAGGGCGATATGCCGCATCCATCCTGGAAGACGCAGTTCAGCTATGATTGACAATCAAACAAGGGTGCTCTTGCGAATCGACGAAATCGAGTATCAAGCTGCACGAATCGCTGATATCGTAGAACTCGGATTTGACAAGTACAATGCCTACGAGTTCATTCAGGACATGGGTGAGCGCAGCCTGGAACGGGTCGGAGAAGCATGCGTGCGGCTCAAGAACTACGGACTTGAACAAATGTATCCGGACATAACCTTGATAACCGAAGCCGTGGGACAGCGAGACGTGATTGCACATCAATACGATGACCTAGATGTTGATCTGATATGGGAGTCTCTAGCTGTAAGCGTCCCGGCGCTGGTCGCTGATCTTCGTAGGATCCGGCCTGATTTTGAAGAGTATGAACATACAGTGGCATACGAACCTCCACCTCCGACGATGCTAGAAAACCTTGTGCGGGCCAGCAATCCAGATACCGTCCTGGTCCACCGTGACACTTTGACGACATGGAGATCGGCCGTCTTGTCGGTTGCTGAAGCGGCCGACCAGGCGGATGCCCTGACGGACACGTTCAACGATGTTGTGTCTCAGATGGACGAACTGATACGGGACGCACCATGAGGATCCAGCTCTGACCTAACGACGAGCATCACAGATTTCGCTCGCAGACGCACCGCCAGCAGCGGGCGGGCGGGTCACCGGGCTGGCCACGCCTCGGGCGGCGCTCACTCTGGGCCCAGATCGAACGGCGTTCCAGCCAGTTCCTCCTCTGCCAACCGGTTCAAGATCTCTTGGGTGGCCTCCACGAAGGCATTGTCGCAGTCATTCAGCAGACGCGCAGTCTCGATCTCCTCGGCCTGAAGCTCAGCCAGCACATCCGGGTCGTACACGCTGTCCGACGCTTCTTCATCGAGCTCCTCGAAATCTGGCGGCGCCTCTCCAGTTGTCCAGATCTCGATGTCGCCAGGCTCCACAAGAATCTCGCTGAGCTGCATCGAGAAGTGGCGAGGAACCTCAGACGGTCCAGCGAAGTCATAGCCGCGATCGTGAGCACACTGGACCCAATCAGCCTCAGCGACCACATATGGCTCGGAAGCGGTCGCTCGTTCTAGCGCATCCCGATACGCCAAGTTGTACGCCTCCCATTCTTCGTCCCCAGTCGTGTATGTGAACCCTACTTCCTGTTCTGCATACTGCACGCATCCTGCGTCAGACTCCGTGCCCTGAAGCGCCCGCATGTACGCCGTTTGTGCTGCCGCGGCCAAACTGCCTTCATACGCCAGCTGCTCTTCAGATAGCGGGCGCACTACGTGAAGGTAAGCCTCGAGTGTCGAAACTCCATAACCATATGCTTCACGGAACTCCGCCGAGCTAGGGTGCAATTGCGCAGCAGCCTCGAAGAGGTCGTTCATCTTCGAGACTGGAACTAGGGGCTTTCCTGCAGGGGCGGGAAAATACTCAAATCCCAATTCGGACATACATACACGGATCTGATCCTCTACTTCTAGCAGATGGACGTACTCATGACGTACAATATCCAGATTGTTCATCTGTCGAAGACGTGCTACCTCAGCGACGATCCCACCGGGCAAGATTTCCGGACTCGTGAAGTACGAATCGGCAGTGCCGTCCGATGACGAACCGCCACCATCAGCCTCGCTCGACGACCCTGAACAGCCCCCAGCCAAGAGCACAACAGCAACCAGCAGCAGCCTGGACAACTGACCCAAGGATGCCTTGCCGGGGCCGGACACGGACAGTCCCTACAGGGCCTTGAAGCGGCCGTCGGGGAGCTGTTGGGCCTCGCCGCGCTCGGCCATGCGGGCCAGGTGCAGCTCGGCGGCGCGTTCCTCCACCTTGTCGGCGAAGGGCACCTCGTCGCCGGGGCGGTACACGAAGCGGCGCTCAACGAAGTCGACGATGCTGCGGGGCTCGGCCAGGAACTCCAGCATCGCCTGATGGCGGCGCGGGATGGCCGACTCGAAGCGATCCAGCATGGCAAGCATCATCTGGCGGTCGTCGATGATCCCCTTGTGGTGGAAGGTCACATAGACGTCGGCCTCGATGCCGCGCACGATCTCGATGCTCTGCTCGAACTGGTCGAGGTCGCTCCACACGTCGCCGTACCAGGGGCCGAAGCCGGTCAGGTCGATGTCGGACAGGAAGAAGACGCCGCCGCTGATGAAGAACCCGCTGTGGCCTCGGGTGTGGCCGGGAAGGTGAAGCGCCTCCACGGTGATGCCGCCGCCGAGGTCCCAGACGTGACCGTCACTGAAGCCTGTGGCGTCGGGGCGGGGCGTGTAGTGGAACTTCTCTACGAACAGGTCGGCCAGGTCGGGGGTCTCCTCGCGGGTGTAGCCGAAGGCGGCCATCAGCCCGTCGAGGCTCTGGGCGGTGGCCAGGTCGCCTTCGTGGATCTGGACCCGTGCCTGCGGGAAGCTGCCGTTGCCCGCCAGGTGGTCCTCGTGGCCGTGGCTGTTGATCACGGCGTCGACCTCGAGCGCGATGCCGCGCTCCACGACCGTGACCGAGGGGTCGATGACGACCGTCTCCGCTGTGCCCTGCACCACGAGCGTGTTGCCACTGGGGTAGGCACCCTTGTTGCTGCCGCTGAGCGAGGTGACCGCAGGCGACAGCGCACGAGCGTCGGTGCCCCAGGCCGCAAGACCCGCCGAGGTCACCTCCGAGCGCATCGGGGCAGGCTACCCGCCGTCATCAGGCCGCCAGGTCCCCGATATCTGCCTGCCGTCAGCGTCGTAGTAGCGCACACCGCCCCCAACGGACTCGTCGGAGTCGTCGAAGAAGACGAGCCCGTTCTCGATGCGCCGAAAGACGCCTCCGTACTCTGCCACGACCACCTCTGGCGGCAGATTTGTCAGGACGAGCAGGCCCCGGCCGGCCAGGATGAACGGAGACGACCATCCGCCCGCGGGCTCACCGCTGATGCACTGGGAAATCGCCCCGACGATTGCGAGGCAGCGCAATGACTCCCGAGTGCCGGAGGTCTTTACGAGTTGTCGACCGTCGGGGAGCGTCAGGCTCTGTTCCACTCGGCCGAGACGCTCCGCCACCACTGGGAAACGGTCGTCTTGCACGCCGGGCAGATCCTCCACCTCCGCGTCGTCAGGCATCGGCGGGCCGATGCTCCACGAACTGTCGTCGTCTGGGCCGAGGCCCGACGGGGTCCCGGACAGCAGCTCCTCGGCCAGGCGATTCACGGTGTCCTGCGTGGCCTCGGTGAAGGCGTTGTCGCAGTGACTCAAGCGGCGTGCTGCCTCGATCTCCTCCACCTGCAGCAGCGCCAGCGCCACAGGATCGAAATAGCTGTCTGAACCTCCCTGGGTTCCCCTCAGCGCTTCGTTCTCGACGTCAGCGACATAGCTCTCGGCTTCCAGAAGCTCCAGATTCTGGAGTTCGAACAATCGTTCTTCGAAGTAGCGAGAAACCTCGTCGGGGTGCGTGAAGACGAACCCTGCATCCTGAGCGCAGTCGGCCCATTGCATCTCTGCTGCCGTATACGACTCGAGGCTGTTGGCGCGTTCGCGCGCCAATCGCTCGACGGTGCGGTACCCAGCCTTCTCCTCGTCCCTGCCAAGGTTCGTCAACCCCACCGCATCGGATGCCGATTCCATGCAGCCTGCACGCTCCCCTGTGCCGAGGAGCGCATTTTCGAATTGCTCGTCCTCGGCTGCGCTCTGGCCGGTGCCGATGAGGGGAGGTGCCGCGACGTAGATGTAGGCGTCCAGAGTGGAGACGCCATAGCCGAAGTGCGTGCGGTATGCATCCGAGCTCGGCACAAGCTGGGCCGCATACTCGAAGAGATCGAGCAGATCCGGGGCCGGAATCAGCGGTCTTGGGGCACGGGCAAGGGCGACGTAGTCGAAGCCTCGTTCCTGCATGCATTCCTTGACCTGCGCATCTCGTTCTACTTCGAGGGGCCAGCGACGCACGTGGTTGATCCTGTCCTGTTGTCGAAGCCGTGCGACCTCGTCCGCGAACCCGCCGGTCTCAGCATCTGCGCCGGCGAAGTCCGCGCCCGAGACGAGTTCTGCCAGGTCTGTGCCTCGCGAGCCGACCAGCGCCACGTCGGTCGGCAGGGTGGCCGAGCCGTCGGCGGACAGCTGCTCTCCGTCCGCGTTGAAGTAGCGCACAACCCCGTTGACGGACCCGGCGTCCTCGAAGTAGACGAACCCGTGCTCAATGCTCCGGTAGACGCCCCCGAACTCGGCCACGACCGCCGCTGCGGGCAGGTTCGTCAGTGCCAGGAAGCTCGTTGAGCGCAGCGTCAAGGGACTCTGCTGATCGCCGGTCACTTCACCGCACGCGGATGCCTCGACGCCTGTCTCGCGCCCGAAAAGCGCCAAGCACTGGTCACCCGGTTCGGCCGCCGTGACGATCAGGTAGCGGTCGGAGGAGAGTGCCAAACCCCGGGCCAGAGGGCCGAGATCCTCGATCACCACGGGACCAGGCTCACCCACATCGACCGTCGGCAGAGGGAACGGGAGCTCGCCTTGAAGGTGCGGGAGCTGTTCCACCTCCACAACCCGGCCGCCGATCTCCATCTCGGTGACGACGATCTCGCCGGCCGAGGAGCCATCGTCGTCGCTCGAACAGCCCGCGGCTGCGCCGAGCAGCAGGAATGCGGCCAGGCCTGTCTTGGCGAGGCGGCGGGACGCGCAGCAGGGAACGCGGCTGGGCCGGCGGCGAGAAGGGCTGGCCCGGCGGACGCAGCGCACGACCGGTACGGCCGGCTTCACGGGGGGCATGGAGGCCACAGCGGAGCGGACGACCGGGTTCGAACCGGCGACCTCAACCTTGGCAAGGTTGCGCTCTGCCAACTGAGCTACGTCCGCGGCGGGTTCCCACTGTAGCGGGCCGTGAACGGCCCCGGGCGCGCAGCGCTCTCGGCGCCCGCAGCGCCCTCGTCGTCCTTGGGCCGCAGATCGACCCGCAGCGTGAGCACGCCGTCCTCGAGCTGGATCATGGCGTCACTGATGAGCGCGAAGTCGTGGTAGTCGAGCTTGGCCTGGTTCACGAACGCGGCGCGCTGCTCGCCGCCCACCGGCGGCAGGTTGCGCCGCTTCACTGCGTCGGCACGGTCGCGGAACCGCTGGAGCATGGCCCTGATGTGATCTTCGCTGGACATGACCAGACGGTACTCCATGGACGTGTGCTCCAGGGCCTCGGACCAGCGCCAGGACTGCTCGGCGGCCTCGGTCACGGCACGGGCCTCGGCTCGGGCGACGGTCTTGTGGTGGTGGCGCCGGTTCGCCTCGTAGCGCATGCGGGGCTGGGTGTGCCAGATGAACAGCACCAGCATGACGGCGGTCGCCGTGGCCACGCCGACCAGCATCAGCCGCACCTGGCTGACGCTGGCTCCCTCGACGGGGTTGGGGATCCAGTCGGACAGGCGGCGCAGCAAGGCGGTGCCTGCATTGCCCTCTGCGACAGCCAGGACATGCATGCCCAGCAGGTGGGCTGCGCCCAGGCTCTGCGTCACGGTCGCTGACGGTAGCGCAGGAGAGCCCAGCCGACGAGAGTCCCGCCGGGCTCAGCAGAGCGCATCGAGCGCGGCACGCACGTCGGCGGCCAGGTCGTCGGGATGCTCGAGCCCGCACGAGAGCCGCACTGTGCCCTCGCCGATCCCCGCGGCGGCCAGCTCGTCAGGCCCGAGGCCCACGTGCGTGGTCGACGCCGGATGGGTGACCAGCGTCTCTGGCCCGCCCAGCGAGCTGGCGAGCTGCACTATCCCGAGTCGGTCCACGAAGCGCACGCCGGCCTCGCGTCCTCCGTGCAGGTCGAAGGCGATCAGCCCGCCGAAGCCCTGGAGCTGCTCGCAGGCCAGCTCGTGCTGGGGATGCGACTCCAGCCCCGGGTAGAACACGGCCTCCACGGCCGGGTGGCCCTCCAGCAGCTCGGCCAGCACCGCGGCCGTGGCGCTCTGCCGGCCCAGCCGCACCGCCAGGGTGCGCAGGCCGCGCAGGCCGTTGAGGGCGTCGAAAGGCGAGGCGTTGGCGCCAGCGAGCACCGCGAAGCCGCGGATCCACGAGATCAGCTCCTCGCTGCCCGAGACCACGCCCAGGATGGCGTCGTTGTGGCCGGCGATCGCCTTGGTGGCCGAGTGCAGCGACAGGTCCACCCCGTGGTCCAGAGGCCGCAGGCCCAGCGGCGTGGCGAAGGTGGCGTCGACCACGGTGACCGGCCCGGCGATGGCGCCGAGCTCGTCCATGTCGGCCAGGGCCAGCTTCGGGTTGGCCGGGCTCTCGGCATACACCAGGGTGGTCTTCGCTGGCATCACCGCCTCGGCGAAGGCGCCGGGCCGGGTGCAGTCCACGAAGCTGACGTCGATGCCGAAGCGTGGGCACACCGCCTCGAAGAGAAGCTGCGTGTGGGCGTAGAGCTGGCGCTGGGCGACGATGTGGTCGCCGGCGGAGCAGACACCGAGCACCACGGCGCTGACCGCCCCCATCCCCGAGGCGAATGCGCGGGCCGCCTCCGCGCCCTCGAGGGCCGCCATGGCGTCCTCGAAGTCGGCCACGGTCGGATTCGAGTTGCGGCCGTAGTACTTGGGGGCGGCCACGTCGCAGGCAAAGGCATGGGCCTCGTCCACGCCGGGGGCGGTGAAGGTGGACGTGGCCCACAGGATCGGGGCCAGGGCGGTGTCGTTGTTGGCGCGCCCGGCCCGGATCGCCTTGGTGTGCGGGTGGGTCTCGGCCGGGCCTGTCGGATCGGCGGCAGGCTCAGGCTCGGAATCGGGTCCGGGACCAGCCTCGGGGCGGGGCTCGGCGCTCATTCGTCCTCCGCGCACTTCAGCGTCTCGCGGATCAGCGGGTCGAAGAAGGCGGTCTCCAGCAGGAAGCCGTCGTGGCCCTCGGGGCTGTCGACGATGTGGTACTCGCAGCGCCCCCCTCCTGCGGTGACCAGGTCGTGGATCTCGGCCTGCTGGTACGGCGGGTAGAGGATGTCGGAGGTGATCGAGACGGTGAGCACCGGATGCGTCAGCCGGCCGAGCACCCTGGCGGCCCCTCCGCGGCGGCGCCCGATGTCGTGCAGGTCCATCGCCTTGCTGAGCACCAGGAACGAGTTGGCGTCGAAGCGCCGAACCAGCTTCTGGCCGTGATGGTCGAGGTAGCTCTCGATCTCGAAACGCGCCCACTGCTCGCTCCAGCGGTGCGGGTCGTGCACGGCACGGCCGAAGCGCTCGTCGAAGGCGCTGGTCGACCGGTAGGTGATCTGCGATATCTCCCGTGCCAGCGCAAGGCCGCGCCAGGGCCCTTCACCGGGGGGCCGGTCGTAGTACCAGCCGTCGCAGAAGGCGGGGTCGTTGACGATGGCGAGGCGCTCGACCGCGCTGAGGCCGATCTGCATGGCGCTGGCCGCTGCGACTGTGGCCAGCGGCGCCAGCGCCTTGACCCGGCGGGGGTACATGGCGCCCCATTCGAGCACCTGCATGCCGCCCATCGAGCCGCCGACCACCGCCAGCCAGCGCTCGATGCCGAGGCGGTCCGCCAGCAGCTTCTGGGTGCGCACGATGTCTCGGATGGTGACCTGGGGAAACGTGGGGCCGTAGAGCCCGCCGGTGTCGGGGTCGACGCTGGCCGGGCCGGTGGAGCCCTGGCAGCCGCCCAGCACGTTGGCGCAGACCACGAAGTAGCGGTCGCTGTCGAGCGCCTTGCCCGGCCCGATGAGGGCGTCCCACCAGCCCTCGCCCACATGGCCGCCGCCGAGGTCGCCCGCGGCGTGGGAGTCGCCGGTGAGAGCGTGGCAGACCAGCACGGCATTCGAGGCGTCGGCGTCGAGCGTGCCCCAGGACTCATAAGCCAGGGTCACCTCGGCGAGCACGCCGCCGCCCTCGCAGACGAAGGGCCGGTCGGTGACGGTGACGAACTTGCGCTCGCCGACGGGATCGCCGGGCAGCCAGGCGCCCGACGCGGGCAGGCCGGCGGGGTAGCGGCTCGCCGGGTCGTAGCCGAGGCTGTCCGGGCGTTGCTCCTCGGCGGCGTGTGCAGTGCCGGGCGTCTCCGGACGCGACGCCGAGTCGCCTCTGTGGGAGGGGCGCTCGGATGTGCGGCTGTCGGGTCGGTCGGTCATCGGGATGCTCCGCTGGGACTTCTCGGTGACCCCCTGAAGCGGTGGCGCTGCCACCGGACAGTTTGTTGCGCCGACCGGAGCCGGCGCCGCATCCTCGCTGCAGCGAGCGGGCACCTTGGGTGTCCGTCCCAGGTTGCCGGGGCCTGCCTCAGCGCCTCGACGACGCCTCGGCCTGCCCGCTCTGAATGTGGACGCCCACTATAGCCGCGGCGTCGCGGTGTGACGCGGACCCACAGCGGGGGCGCTGCCGACGGGCGCTGCTCGGGCAGATCGCGCTGTCGTCACTGGCGCTGCGGGCGGGCGCTATTCGGGCTGATCGGGGTCCCAGCGGGCCAGGCGGCCGAGCCGGTCGTCGTTGGAGAACATCTCAGTGATCGGCGTGTCCATGCCGAGGCGCTTCTGGATGCGCTTGACCTCGAGCTCCTGGTCCCACATCGACAGCGTCACCACCAGGCCGGCCTCGCCGGCACGAGCGGTGCGCCCGGCACGGTGCAGGTAGGTCTTGTGGTCCCCGGGCGGGTCGTACTGG
The DNA here is from genome assembly GCA_965214285.1 of Acidimicrobiales bacterium. GTDB lineage: Bacteria > Actinomycetota > Acidimicrobiia > Acidimicrobiales > Aldehydirespiratoraceae. The sequence continues at coordinate 1,093,446 of OZ243946.1, read as the reverse complement.
ACCACCACGTCCACGTCGTCGACGTGGATGCCCCGTGCTGCCACGTCGGTGGCGACCAGCACGTGAAGGGCGCCGCCGATGAAGCGCCGCAGCGACTTCTCCCGGCTGGTCTGGCGCAGGTCGCCGTGTATCGGCGCCGCGTCCACCCCGAGGCGCACCAGCTCCTTGGCCAGGCGGTCGGCCATCATCTTGGTGCGGGTGAACACGATGGTGCGATCCGCGGATCCGGCGATGGCCGCGGCGACCTTGGGCTTGTCCATGTGGTGGACGGCGATGAAGCGATGCGTCATCGTCTCCACCGTCACCTCCTTGCCGTTGCCGGCCGCCTCGTGCATGGATGGGTCGCTCTGGTAGCGGCGGATCAAGGAGTTGACGACGCCGTCGAGGGTGGCGCTGAACAGCAGGGTCTGGTGCTTGGACTCGATGTTGCGCAGGATCCACTCGACCTGGGGCAGGAAGCCCATGTCGGCCATGCGGTCGGCCTCGTCGACCACCACGTGCGCCACGTCGGCCACCGACACCTCGCCGCGGTCGATGAGGTCGATCATGCGGCCCGGCGTGGCCACCACCAGATCCACGCCCTTGGCCAGCCTGCGGATCTGATCCTCGATCTTGGCGCCGCCGTAGATCGCAAGGGCGCGCCTGCCGACGGCCTCTGCGGGCGCTGCGAGCTCTTTGCAGACCTGGTTGGCGAGCTCGCGGGTGGGCGTGAGCACCAGCCCGGTGGGGCGCTTGGGCTTGGCCTTGGCCATGCGCTGCAGCACCGGCAGCCCGAATGCGAGGGTCTTGCCCGATCCGGTCTCGGCCTTGCCGCACACGTCACGGCCGGCGAGGGCGTCGGGGATGGCGAGCGCCTGGATCGGGAAGGGGTCGCTGATCCCCCTCGATGACAGAGTGGCGGCTATCTCGTCGGAAATGCCGAGTTCGGCGAACGTGTTCGTGCTCTGAAGGGAAGTCGTCGTCATATGCGATGCGGTCGGCTGCGGTGCACCGAGAGGCTGGGGCGGCGGCAGCGCTGAGCCGCAGTGAGGCTAGCGGCGTGCGGCGGCACTGAGACGGACCCTGCCGTCGCGCACCTCGATCCCCTCGGCTTGCAGGCGCCTGACCTGCTCGGCGCCGATGTGCTCGGCGGGCCGTCCCGAGGCCGGGATCACCCGCCACCAGCAGAAGGCAGAGTCGCCACGTTCACCGCTGCGGCGCAGCATGTTGCCGACGGCACGGGCCGCGCCGGGGTAGCCGGCCTCGGCTGCCACCTCGCCGTAGGTGACCAGATCGCCAGGGCCGAGCCGGTCCAGCACCTCGGCGACGGCGAGCTCGAAGGCGCTCCAGCCCGAGCGGTCCGAGGAGTCCACCTCAGCCCTGGCCGGCAGGCGGGTCGCCGGCTGTCTCGGCTGACGAATCGCCTCTCGGGGACTCGGCGGCGAGCGGGTCGCCCGGAGGATCTGGCTCGGGCCGCAGTCCGCGCCAGGCCAGCCAGGCGACGGATGCCGCGATGCCGACGATGCTCATCCAGATGTTGACGCGCAGCCCGGCGATCTCCGAGGCCGGGTCGATCCGCACCGTCTCCAGCCACAGGCGCGCCGTCAGGTAGCCGAGCACGTAGACGGCGACCAGGCTGCCCTTGCGGATCCGGCCGCTGCGGTCCAGGGCGATCAAAGCGCCCGCCAGGGCCAGGTTCCACAGCGACTCGTACAGGAACACCGGATGGAACGTCTCGACGCCGGGGTGCCCGGCCGCGGCGGCCTTGTCGGCGTCGATCTCCAACGCCCAGGGCAGGTCGCTGGGCCGCCCGAACAGCTCCTGGTTGAACCAGTTGCCCCAGCGCCCGATTGCCTGGGCCAAGGGCAGCGCCGGGACCACGCAGTCGAGCAGAGCGCGCTGGTCCCAGCCGTTGCGCCGGATCACCCAGATGCCGCAGACGATGCCGGCCGCCATGCCGCCGGGGATGCCGAGCCCGCCCTCCCAGATCTTGAACGGCTCGGCGAGGCCCTCGTCGAAGCGCCAGTCGGTGACCACGTGGTAGACGCGGCTGCCCACGAGGCCCGCCGGCACCGCCCACAGGGCGATGCGCGATACGTCCTCGGGGTTGCCGCCCCGTGCGGCCCAGCGGCGCTGCGAGAGCCACACCGCGGCCAACACGCCCAACGCTATGAGCACCCCGTAGGCCCGCAGAGCCAGCGGGCCGATCTCGACGGCGCTGCTCGACGGGCTCGGGATCGAGGCCCAGAGGCCGGCCCAGGTCACACCAGCACCGCCATCAGCGCAAAGCCGGCCCGGCCGACGTCAGCTTAGGGAGTCGCGGCAAGGCGTCAGCCTGCGAGGATGCCGACGCGGGCGGCCTGCAGGTCGGCGCTGCCGGCTTGCACCGCGGCCAGCTTGCCGGGCACGACGGCCAGGCGATGCGCTGCGAAGAAGCGGGCCAGCACCGCCCGCTCGGTGACGGTGGCGTCATCGAGCCCGGCCTTGCGTGCGGCCACGGCGCCATCGGCGAGGATCTGGGCGCCGCTGGTGAGCGCCAGCATCTCCAGGTACGGCACCGCCGCGGCCTGCACCGCCACCGGGTCATCCGCGGAGCGCTCCAGTAGCCATTCGCCGGCTTGCGAGGTGGCCGTGACCGCCGAGCCGAGCAGGCCGGCCACCGGCGCCAGGTCGTCGTAGGCGCCCAGCGTGGCGACGGTGGCCTCGATGCTGCTCAGGTGGGCGCGCACCACGGCCCCGCCGCTCATCGGCAGCTTGCGCTCCACCAGATCGAGTGCCTGGATCCCGTTGGTGCCTTCGTATATGGGGGCGATGCGAGAGTCGCGCAGGTGCTGGGCGGCGCCTGTCTCCTCCACGTAGCCCATGCCGCCGTGTACCTGAAGGCCGACGCTGGCCAGCTCAACGCCGAGGTCGGTGGGCCAGGCCTTGGCCAGCGGGGTCAGCAGGGCGGTCCGCTCGGCGGCGCTGCGGCGCTGTTCGGGGTCGGCCGCACAGACCGACCAGTCGATGGCCTCGGCGGTTCGGTAGCACAGACCCCGGGCCGCTGAGATGCAGGCCCGCATGTCCAGCAGCATGCGCGCCACGTCGGCATGGTCGACGATCGGGCTGGAGGCGCCGGCCACAGCGCCGGGAGCGCGGCCCTGGAGGCGCTCGTGGGCGTAGGCCAGAGCCTGCTGATAGGCCCGCTCGGCGACGGCCACGCCCTGCAGGCCCACCGCCAGGCGGGCGGCGTTCATCATCGTGAACATGGCACGCATTCCCTGGTGCTCCTCGCCCACCAGGAAGCCGACGGCGCCGTCGGCTTCGCCGTAGGCCATCACGCAGGTCGGGCTGGCGTGGATGCCGAGCTTGTGCTCGATCGACACGCAGCTCACGTCGTTTCGCTCGCCGAGGCTGCCGTCGGCGTTGACCAGGAACTTGGGAACGATGAACAGGCTGATGCCCCTGGTGCCCGGCGGGGAGTCCGGGGTGCGGGCCAGCACCAGGTGCACGATGTTGTCGACCATGTCGTGCTCGCCGTAGGTGATGAAGATCTTCTGGCCGAACAGCCGCCAGTCGCCGTGGTCGTCGAGCACCGCCCGGGTGGTGAGCGCCCCCACGTCCGAGCCGGCCTGGGGCTCGGTGAGGTTCATGGTGCCGGCCCACTCGCCGCTCACCAGCTTGCGCAGGTAGGTCTCCTTCTGCTCCTCGCTGCCGTGGTGCAGCAGCGCCTCCACGGCGCCCTGGCTGAGCAGCGGGCACACCGACAGGCCCATGTTGGCCGAGGTGAGCATCTCCTGAACGGCGATGCCGAGCACCCAAGGCAGCCCGCCGCCGCCGTACTCGGCGGGGAAGCCCAGCGAGCCCCAGCCGGCCTCGACCATGCGGGCATAGGCCTCGGCGTGGCCCGGGGCGGTGGTGACCGTGCCGTCGGGGTTGTGACGGGCGCCGATCGTGTCGCCGTCGCGGTTGGTGGGCGCCACGACCTGCTCGAAGAAGCGGGCGGCCTCTTCAAGCAGCCCGTCGATCAGGTCGTCGTCGAGGTCGCGGTAGGCGTCGAGCTCGGCGAGGGCCGCGCTGTCGACCACATGGCGCAGCGTGAAGCCGATGTCGGCCAGCGGGGCGCGGTACTCGGTCATGGCCTGAGATTACCCGCACGTTCCGGGCGCTCAGAAGCCGGCCCGTCGGGGCGCTCGCCGGGATCGGCTGCACCGTCGGCGGCGCCCGGACTGGCCGGGCCGGCGGCGGCGCCGTCGGGGGCAGGCCCGCCACGCCCGAGCCAGAGGCGCTCGCGCCACGACCTGTGGGGCGCCGACTCGATCAGCAGGCCTCTGCGCCCGGCGATGATCGAGTTGACCTCGGCGCCGAGCAGCAGCCCCATCGACATCAGGTACAGCCAGAACAGCAGGGTCAGCGCCCCGCCCAGCAGGCCGAACACGGCGTTGGCGCTCGTCGAGGCGACCTCGAGGTACTGGCCGAAGCCCAGCGACACCGCTGTCCACCAGATCGATGCCAGCACTGCGCCGGGCAGCTCGGCACGCAGCGGCGAGCGGTGGTTGGGGGCGATGTGGTACACGGCGGCCGCCCAGGACACGACCACCACGAACACCACCGGCCAGCGCAGCCAGGTCCAGGCCCAGGAGAACCAGGCAAGCCCGAGCTCCTCGGCTATCTCGTTGCCCGAGAATATGCGCGGGCCGACCACGACGAGGGTCAGCACCACCGCCATCACCACGACCGTGATCACCGTGATCAGCCAGCCGACCAGCCGTGTGGACAGCCAGTCGCGGTTGACCTCGTGGTCATAGGCCTGGTCCAGGGCCCGCACCACCGCCACGAAGCCCCTGGTGGCGGCATACACGGCCAGCAGCAGGCCCAGGGTGATCGCCCCGGCGTTGGTGTCGTCGAAGAGGTCGGTCACCGTGGCCTCGAGGTTGTTGTCGCCGCCGAACACGTCGATCATCTGGCCCACGAGCCAGTCCTTGATCTCCGCGGCGTTGTTCTCGCCGAGGATCCCGTCGAGCGAGCCGAGGGCGGCGGTCAGCGCTATCAGCGACGGGAAGAAGCCGAGCAGGGCGAAGAAGGCGATCTCCGCAGCCAGCCCCCCGACCCGGTCCTTGGACCACTCGTCGGCGACCTCTCTGCCGAGCCCCCAGATCCAGCCCAGCGCCCTTCTCGCGCGGTTCATCGCAGGCGCCTCACGTGCCGCGGCGGCCGGCGCGGCCCGCGCACGGTGCGTTTCTCGCACGATTCATGCCGTGAGGGTAGGGTCCGCCGGCGTGGGCGACGCTGCGGCGATCACGAATCTGCTCTACCGCTACGCCGAACTGATCGACGCCGCGGACTTCGACGGCCTCGGCGAGCTGCTGGCGCACTGCACCCTGCGAGACGGCGAGTCCGGCACGGTGCTGGCCACAGGGCGAGAGGCGATCCGTGACTTCTTCGCCGGCGGGGTGATCACCCATGCCGACGGCACGCTGCGCACCAAGCACGTGACCACCAACCCGATCGTCGAGATCGAAGGCGACGAGGCCAGGGTGCGCTCGATGTACACCGTGCTGCAGGCGACGGACTCGCTGCGGTTGCAGGCGATCATCGCCGGGCGCTACCACGACCGCTTCGTGCGCGGGCCTGACGGCTGGCGGTTCAGCGAGCGGCGCTACTTCGCGGACCTGATCGGCGACCTCAGAGCCCACCTGAAGATGCCCCTGGGGATCGACGACCGCAGCGCAGGCGACAGCAGCGGCGGTGACGATGGCGGCAACGGCGGTGGCGACGGCAGCGGTGCCGGCGGCGACAACGGCGGTGGCGACGGCAGTCACCGCGGCGGGCCGGCCCGAGACTGACCCGGGCGTCTTCTGCTCCTAGGCTGAGAGCCGCTATGTCTGGCAGCGAATCGTCTGACGGCGGAGCCTCAGCGAGGCAGGCCCACGTCTTTGCCGCCGAGGACTTCACGCTCGACGAGCTGCGCTCCCGCAAAGGCGATGTCCGCGTCTCGATCTGCCTGCCCGCCCACAACGAGGAGGGCACCGTCGGCGGGATCGTGGAGTCGATCGTCTCGCACTTCACAACCGGCCCCGAACCGCTGGTGGACGAGCTGCTGGTCATCGACGACCGCAGCAGCGACGGCACCGCAGCCGCAGCGGCAGCAGCCGGGGCCAAGGTGGTCGCCGTCAGCGAGCTGCTGCCCGAGTCCGGCGTCGGCTCGGGCAAGGGCAACGCCATGTGGAAGAGCGTGGCCGCGGTCAGCGGCGACATCATCGTCTGGATCGACGCCGACCTCACCAGCTTCGCCCCGGCCTATGTGCTCGGCCTCATCGGCCCGCTGCTGTGCGACCCCGAGATCGCCATGGTCAAGGGCTTCTACGAGCGCCCCGGCGAGGCGGGAGCGTCGGGCGGGCGCACCACCGAGCTGATGGCCAGGCCGCTGCTGTCGACCTTCTTCCCGGCCCTGGCGTTCATCCGCCAGCCGCTCGGCGGCGAGTACGCGGTGCGGCGCGAGTTCGTGGAGCAGGTGCCGTTCGCCCAGGGATACGGCGTGGAGACCGGGCTGCTCATCGACCTCGCGCGGCTGGTGGGCGCCGAGCGCATCGCCCAGGTCGATCTCGGCGTGCGCACCCACGGCAACCGACCGCTGCGCGCCCTGTCGGCTCAGGCGATGGAGGTGCTGCATGCGGTGCTGCACCGCATCGACATCGAATGGCAGCCCACGCTGTCCACCGAGCTGCACCGGCCGGATGCGGCGCCGGTCGGGATATGCACCGACGAGCGTCCGCCGCTGATTTCCACGCCCGGCTATCGACGAAACTGAGGCTGCCGGGCGTTCGCCGAAGACACCCGAGCATCCGCCAAGACCGCCCAAAGACCGCCAAACCCGAGGAGCCCAGATGACCCGATGGAGCCGCCAGGAGCTCGAGGACGAGTTCGCCAAGTTCAAGCAGCGAGCGGCGCTGGCCGCCGGCAGCGGCGACTGGCGCGGCTGGGCCGACCAGTTCACCGAGGACGCCCGCTACGTGGAGCACCACTTCGGGGAGTTCTCCGGCCGGGAGGAGATCTACGACTGGATCCAGTCGACGATGGACACCTGGCCCAACAACGAGATGACCTCGTTCCCGGTGCAGTGGCACGTGATCGACGCCGAGCGGGGCTGGGTGATCTTCGAGGTGCAGAACCGCTTCGCCGACCCCGGCGACGGCTCGGTGCACGAGTCGCCCAACATCTCGATCCTGCACTATGCGGGCGACGGCCAGTGGAGCTACGAGGAGGACGTGTACAACCCGGCGCGCATGGGCGAGATGGTCAAGGGCTACCTGGCCCGCAAGCGCAGCCTGGCCGACTAGCCGCGCCCCGCCGACCGGCCCGCGACTGGCACGGCACCGCTGCGAGGCCGCGCTCAGCGTCCCTGCGGACTGCCGGTGACGGGCGATCTGTCGCAGGAGCGCTTCGGGTGGATGGGCTGCCTCCGCAGGACTGCGCGGGCCGGCGCCGGCTCGCCCCGGGTCAGTTCAGGACTTCGCGGGTGTAGCGGACCACGGCTTCGAGCTCGGCCTCGCTGAGACCGCCTGCGAAGGACGGCATGGCGTTGCGGCCATCGGCCACGACGGCGATCTCGTCCGCGATGTCGGGGTACTTGGCCACGGCTTCGCCGCCGCTCAGCTTGGGTCCGGTGCCGCCTCCCCCGCTCGACCCGTGACAGCGCGAGCACTGCGCGGAGTAGACGTCGCGGCCCAGCACCAGCACAGCGTCGACCGTGCCGTCGGGACCCGCCGGCACCTCAGGCGGCTCGCCCGCACACGCAGCAAGCGCCAGGCACGCCACCAGCACCAGCCATGCGGCCGGCGCCCGCCATGCCGTGCAACTGCGGAGCGCGCCGCGGCCGCCGGCGGGCCCGGTGCGCGTCGGCCGGCGTGACGGACCGGGGGCGAGGGCTCGGGCCATGACCGCGACGCTAACGGCGCCGTGCGGCGCTGAGGGCCGATAATGGCGTCATGGGCATGGACCCCACGAGGCCACGTCGCCGTCGGCGAACCGACATCGTGTACGTGGCCGCGGCCTGCTTGGTGACCGTCGGGCTGCTGCTGTGGGCAGTGCTCGCCTGAGCGCTCGCGACCCCGGCGAGTCCGAAGGCAAGGCTCAGAGGCCAGCTCCAGGTGCAGGGCGGTATCGATTTTCAGAATGCGCCTTCGATCACCTCGACCTTCCCCGCCGTGACGGTCGCCACGTCGAAGCGCAGCTCGCCTCGCCGCTCGTGCTCGCGGAGCCAGGCCACTGCGGTGCGGCGCAGGAACCCCTGCTTGCGATGGCCCACCGACTCGGCCCCGCTGCCGAACGCGGCCGACGAGCGGGTCTTCACCTCGCAGAAGACGATGGTGTCGCCGTGCTCGAGCACCAGGTCGAGCTCGCCGCCTCGCATCTGCCAGTTGCGATCCAACAGCCGGTAGCCGCGCGACTCGTAGTCGCGGGCGACCCGCTCCTCGCCCCAGCGGCCCAGCGAAACACGTGACTTGTCCATGCCCGCAAACCTACGCAGGGGGTGTGACAACATCGATATCCCCTGCACGCCGGGCGGGACTGTGCTAGCTTGCGCGCATGCCCTCAGACACCACCCCCAACGAAGAAGACGCCGGCTTCAACGACACCGTGAGCGGGCTCAGGACCTGGTTCCGCCCACGGCGCGGTCGCAAGCGCAAGCGCAAGCTCCGCTCCGACGAGCCGGGCGGGTTCAACGAGGCGATTGCCGATCTTCGCACCGGCCACCCGCCTGCCAAGCCCGACGACCGACGCTGATCTGAGACCCGCTCAGGCGCGGCTGTCCTGCCGCGCCGCGGATGTTCTCACGCTCAGAAGACGCGGGGTTGCTCGACGGTCCGGCGCTCCCAGGGTCCGGGCGCTGGGCGTCGTCAGTCGAAGCGACGCTCGCGGACCTTGGCGGCCTTGCCGACCCGGTCGCGCAGGTAGTACAGCTTCGCCCTGCGGACCCGGCCGCGGGCGGCCACCTCGATGCGCTCGACCACCGGCGTGTGCAGCGGGAAGGTGCGCTCCACGCCCACGCCGAAGCTCAGCTTGCGCACGGTGAAGGTCTCCCGCACCCCTGACCCCTGACGGCGGATCACCACGCCCTCGAAGACTTGGGTGCGCCGGCGGTTTCCCTCCACGACCTTCACGTGGACCTTGAGCTTGTCGCCAGGGGCGAAGTCGGGGATGTCGTCGCGGAGGCTCAGCTTGTCGACGAGATCGGTGGGCTGCATGGCTTGCTCCAGAGTCATCGGCCCGGTCGCGCACAGTTGTGTCGCACTGCTCTGCGAAGCGGGCCTGGCGGACCCGACCAAGCGACCGGACCGACGCAGCAGTCTAGGGACCGCGGCCCCCTTCCCAACCCGACCGCAGGCCTCGCCGTTCGCCTGGCACCAGCCCCACGACACGCAGGACCGACGACGCGGGCACACAGGCCGGCAAGCCGGCGGGCTACAAGCCGAACTCGTCGAGCAGGGCCTGGTCGTCGTCGCTTAGACCGCCCCGCTGCTCGATCAGGTCCGGGCGCAGGGAGGCTGTGCGCGCCAGCGACTGAGCCCGCCGCCAGCGGGCCACGGCGCCGTGGTCGCCCGAGCGCAGCACCTCGGGCACCCGCCATCCCCTGAAGTCCGCTGGGCGGGTGTAGTGCGGGTACTCGAGCAGGCCCTCGGCGAACGACTCGTCGGCGGGTGACTCTGCGTTGCCCAACACGCCCGGCACGAGCCGTCCGACGGTCTCGATCACGACCGCCGCGGCCGGCTCGCCGCCTGCCAGCACGAAGTCGCCGACGGAGATCTCGCCGTCGGCGAGGTGCTCGCTCACCCGCTCGTCGATGCCCTCGTAGCGACCGCACAGCAGCGAGAACCCGTCCAGCGCGGCCAGCTCGCGGGCCATCGCCTGATCGAAGCGCCGGCCCGACGGGGCCAGCACATACAGCGGGCGCGGCGGGTCGACGGCCTCGACGGCGCCGAACAGCGGCCCGGGCATCATGACCATCCCTGCGCCGCCGCCGAAGGGCGCGTCGTCGACGCTGCGATGCACGTCGGTGGCGGTCATGCGCAGGTCGTGTACCCGGATGTCGAGCAGGCCTGCCTGACGGCCGCGCCCGATGACGGACTCGCCGGCAAACGCCTCGATCAGCGAGGGAAAGATCGTGAACACGTCGATCCTCACGAGCCGCCTGCTCCTTGCGCTTGGTCGCTGCCTGAGTCGTCGGGCTCGCTGCGAGACCCGGCGGGGCCATCCCTCAGACCGTCTCGGCCGTCGCCGTCTTCGTCTGGGCCGGCAGCGCCGGCGGCGAGGTCGAACAGCCCGTCGGGGGCGTCCACCACGACCTCGGCCCCCGGGCGGTGCGAGACCACGAAACGCACCGGCACCAGCGCCCCCGAGTCCAGCTCCAGCAGGTCCGAGGCGGGGTTGGCGGTCACACCGGTCACCGTGCCCCGGTGCAGGCCGTGCTGGTCGACGACCTGCGCGCCAACCAGGTCGTGTACCCACAGCTCCTCGGGATCGGTGATCGGCTCCGCAGACAGCACCAGGCCCCGCAGTTCCTCGGCCCGGTTGCGGTCGTCGATCCCGGCGAAGCGCACCAGCCAGTCTCCCTTGTGCTCCCGGGCCGATACCACGCTGAGCGGTCCCAGCTCGCTGGTCAGCACCGAGCCCGGATCGAGGCGCTCCGTGCGGTTGGAGACGAGCCTCACGCGCAGCTCGCCGCGGACGCCGTGGGGGCGGGTGATGCGGCCGATCTCGAGCATCGACGGATGTCGACGACGCCGGGCGTCAGTCGACGAACTCGACCTCGATCATGGGCAGGTCGTCGTCGACCCCGGCTGCCCTCACGACGGTGCGGATGGCACCGGCCACCCGGCCTCGCCTGCCGATCACCCGTCCCATGTCGCCGTCGCCGACGGACACGTCGAGGCGCAGGACGCCGTTGTCGTCGCGGGGCTCCACGGACACGGCGTCGGGCTGGTCGACGATCTGCTTGACGATGTACTCGCAGACTGCCACAGCAGCATCGGCGCTCACTTCTCGTCCTCCTCGGCTTCGTCTGCTTCAGCGGGTGCCTGAGCCACCGTGTCCTCAGACTCGGCAGGCTCTTCGTCGTCGGTCTCGACCGCCGTGGCTTCCTCCGGCTCGGCTGTGTCCTGGGTCGCGGCAGGCGCATCGGCATCCTCGCCCGCGGCGGCTTCTGCTTCGGCGACCTCATCGCCCGCGGCGGCGTCATCCTCGGCTGCCTCTTCGGTCCCGGCCTCGTCGGTCGCGGCGGCCTCAGGCTCGGGATCTGCCTCGGCCTCCTCAGAGGGCTCCTCGGGCTCGGCTGTGTCCTCGGCCACTGGCGGCTCAGCCTCCGCGGCTTCAGGCGCCGGGGTGGTCTCGACTGCGGGCGCCTCCTCGGCAGCGGGCTCTGGGGCGGGCGCGGGCTTAGCCTCGGCTTTGGCCTCGGGCTTGGGCTTGGGGGGCGGCGGCGGGACCGGCTCGAAGGGCTCGCCTGTGTGCTCAGCCCATGCGCCGGTGATCCTCAGCAGCTTCTGGACCCTCTCGGTGGGCTGGGCGCCGTGGCGCAGCCAGTGAAGCGCCCGCTCGTTGTCGATGCGGATCACCGACGGGTCCTGACGCGGCTCGTAGGAGCCGATGATCTCGATGAAGCGCCCGTTGCGGGGCGACCGGGAATCGGCGGCGACGACCCGGTAGGTGGGCTGCTTCTTCTTGCCCATCCGCACGAGGCGGAGCTTGACGGCCATAGTCGGTGTGGTTCCTTCCCCAGGAGTCGATCTGCGGGGCAGCTCCGGGCGACTCGGGGCCACGGCAGCCCGATCATTCAACCCGGCTCGCCGCCGGTATCCAACCTTGCCGAAAGCTCAGTCCTCAGCGGGGGGCGTGGCCCGCCATACGATTTCCGGGCAGTGGGGGCGTCGGCAGGACCAGCAGCAAGATCGACAGCGGGATCAGCAATGCGGCGGGCGGCAGCCTCAGCCGAGTCGCCCAACGTGCTGCTGGTCATGTCCGACGAGCACGCCCACCATGCGCTGGGCTGCGCCGGCCACCCGACGCTGCGCACGCCGAACCTCGACCGTCTCGCCGCCTCGGGCACCCGCTTCGGCGCCGCCTACACCCCGTCGCCGATCTGCATCCCCGCACGGGCGTCGCTGGCCACCGGGCTGCACGTGTTCGAGCACCGCTGCTGGTCCAGCGCCCAGGCCTACGCCGGCACGCCCGAGAGCTGGATGCACCGGGCGTCGGCTGCGGGCCGGCTCGTGGAGTCGATCGGCAAGCTGCACTTCCGCTCCGCGGGCAACGATCACGGCTTCGCCCGAGAGCACCTGCCGATGTACGTGGCCAACGACGGCGAGGGCTGGCCTCACGGGCTGCTGCGCGATCCGCTGCCGGACTACCCCCAAGCCCACGAGTACGCCGAGGATCTGGGGCCGGGCCGCTCCGCCTACACGGCCTACGACGCAGACGTCGCCGCTCGCGCGGCGGAATGGCTCGAATCGCCGCCCGCCGATCGGTGGGTGCTGTTCGTCTCGTTCGTCAGCCCCCACTACCCGCTGGTCTCGCCGCCGGAGTTCTTCGAGCCCTATCGGGACGCGCCGGTGCCGCCGCGGGTCCCGGTGCGCCGGCCGCATCCGGTGCTAGAGGAGATGCGCCGCTTCTGGGCTTACGACCGCTGCTTCGCCGACGATGCCCGGCGCGACCTGGCGACCCGCAACTACTGGGGGCTGGTTTCGTTCCTCGACCACAACGTCGGGCTGGTGCTCGACGCACTCGACCGCTCAGGCCAGGGCGACCGCACCGCGGTGATCTACACCTCCGACCACGGCGACATGCTCGGCGACCACGGGTTCTGGGCCAAGTCGGTCATGTACGACGGCTCGGCTGCGGTGCCGCTGATCCTCTCCGAGCCGGGATCGAGAGCCCAGACCGCGGCGCAGACTGCCCAGGCTGCGCCGAGCGTGAACCCCACCCCGGTGTCGCTGATCGACATCGCCGCCACCATCGAGCAGTACCTCGGGATCGGGCAGCAGACCGCCGGGCAAGCGGGCCGTCCCGAGGCCGCATCGGTGGTATCGCAGCCGTGGCAGGCCAGGCCGCTGCAGGGCTTCGCAGCCGCCCCCGAGCCCCAGCGGCCGGTGCTGAGCGAGTACCACGACGGAGGCTCGCCGACCGCCGCCTTCATGATCCGCTGCGGCGCCCACAAGTACGTCCACTACGCCGACGGCTCCCGGCCTCAGCTCTTCGACCTCGGCGACGACCCGACAGAGCAGCACGACCTGGTGCTGGATGCAGGCCGCCACAGCGCCGACGAGGTGAATGCGCTGACCGGTCGACTGGAGGGCCTGCTGCGCAGCATCGTGGACCCCGAGGCCGCTGATCGCGCCGCCACCGCCGACAAGCAGGCTCTGGTGGCGAGCCTGGGAGGCAGGGAGCAGGTGATGCAGATGACCGGCTTCGACCACACCCCCGCCCCCGACCGCTTCGCCGCATCCTGACTGCACTGCCTCGACGGCCCGGCGGCGAGACGTTCCGACACCGCGACCCGCGGCGCATGTTCGGAAATCCACTCTCTAGGGTGAAGGCATGGACAACTCAGAAGCGGCGGCGGAAGCCCGCGCCTGGGTGACGGGGCTGCCGGAGGGCAGTTTCTTCTGGCATCACGAGGTGCCGGCCCCTTCGCGGGTCGCGTCTGCGACGCTGAGCCGTCTTGCCGGCGGAGACGACCAGCCGGTCCGTCGGCTGGGCAAGGGCTTCTACTGGCGCGTCGCCCGCTGGCCGAGCGGCAACCCGCAGCCACACGACCCCAACCTGGCTGCGCTCGTCTACGCGGGGCCGGGCGCCGGCTTCGCCGACTGCTCGGCGGTGAACTGGACGGACTGGAGCACTCAGCGGCCCGCCTGCGAGCGGTTCGCCACCATGGGCCAGGCGACAGCGCCGGACCGATGCACCGCCTATGTCCGGCGGGCGTCGAACCCGCGCCGCGGGCGGCTGTCGTATGCGGAGGTCACGCTGATCGAAGCGGTCCAGCACTTCGGCCTGTCCGAGGAGGAATGGGACGATGCCGTGGAGCTGGTCGCCGATGGCACTTCGCTGGCCAAGATGTTCTACCCGTCGACGATCCGCGCAGGCGTTGTCCGCTGGGCGGCAGAGACTGAGATCTCCGCGAGCGTGCGCTGGCCGCGCGAACCGCGGGCGGTGTTCCAGGAGCGGATAGCGGACCTGTGCGCACGGATCCCCGCAGAGCAGACGACGATGAGCGATCATGGTGAAGCTGCCTGACTTTGCGGAGACCTCCGACGGCCTGGCCCGCCTGTCTGTGGGCTCGGGATGCTTCGGGCTGTCCGGGCATCCCGAGCGGTTCACGGAGATCGCGGCGCGGGCCGAGGCAGAGTTCGGCGCGCCGTTGTACGACATCGCCCGTGACTACCACCTGCATCTGATGCTGACAGGGACGATGGACCGCTGCGCACCGGGGCATCGGGTGCTGCACCGCACGACCGGCGAGGAGATCGCTCTGCTGTGCCTTGGCGGCGGCCATTCGTTCACCAACGCCTTTCGCGTGTCGGAGCGCTGCTCGGAGGATCTGGATTTCGGGGTGATGCTGCTCAGAGACGAGACCGACGCGAGCCTGCAGATGGACGCCAAGAAGGCTGTGCGCTGGATCATCGAGGACGCAGTGCGCGCACAGATGCCCGATCCGCAGATCCGCGTCAGGAAAGGCCGCGTAGCGATGACCGTGAAGGCCCATGTGGTTGCGGGCGCAGGCAAGTTCCTGAAGGCCGACATCGCCATCGAGCCGAGACTGGAATCGATGCGGGTCGACGGGACCCTGAGACCGCTGATGGGCAGGGTCGCCACAGCCGCGGAGATCGAGGAGTTCCCCGAACTGGGCGACCTGCGCATCCCGCTGTTCGCCATCGAGGCGACCGTCGCCAACAAGTTCCAGGCCCAGCATTCGCGGGCGGTCAACCACGGCCCGGACAGCGTGCAGCACCGGATCCGCGACGTCTACGACCTGGCCGCCGTCGCTCGCTCGGTCCACGCCGACCGTGTGCGCGAAGCGCTGCCCTGGCTGGCCGGCGTGTTCTTGGAGCGCAGTTGGCAGCACCGCCGCGGCGGTCTTGACGGAGTACCCCGACCGGACGGCGGCTGGGCCGACAGCCCTGTGTTCACGCCCGGCACAGAAGCCAACCGCGCTGCCCGCGAAGCCTGGGACCACCCGACGTTTAGGGCGACGATCTGGGGATGGCGCCCCAGCTTCGACGAAGCCATCGAACTGGCCCGCACGCTGGACACGGTGAGCGGCTGACGCAAAGCCTGGGGGGGCTCTTTCGGCAACGCCATGGGCTGATTCTCGCGCCGTGCTGTGTGTGATGTAGTCAGAGTGCCCATGTCGCCCGCCCGCCGGCTCCGTGCCACGCGCCCGCCCCGTGCCACGCGCCGGCTCCGTGCCGAGCTCCGGTCCCGTGCCGCCGGCTCGTCTGAGATCGCACGCCCGTCGCGTTCCGCCTGGCGGCTCTTCTCGCTGATCGGCCTGTCGATGGTGCTGGCTTCGATGAACTTCTCGGTGATCTTCGTGGCCTTCGGAGAGATCACCGAGAGCTTCGCCGCCGAGCAGACCACGGTGTCGTGGACGCTCACCGCCTTCTCGATCACCCTGGGCGCGCTGATCGTGCCCGGCGGCTGGGCTGCCGACCGCTACGGGCGGGCCACGGTGTTCCTCGGCGGCTTCGGGGTCTTCGTCTGCGGCTCGGGGCTGGTCGCCGCGGCCCCGTCGGTGGAGCTGCTGATCGCCGCCCGGGTGGTCCAGGCAGCAGGGCTGGCCTTCGAGACACCCGCCGCCCTGGCGATCGTGCTGCACGCCTTCCCCGAGCAGCGCCGGGCCACGGCGGTGGGCGCCATGGGCGGGCTCGGCGGGATCGCCGCGGCGCTGGGGCCGGTGGTCGGAGGGGCGCTGGTGGATTCCATCGGCTGGCGCTGGACGTTCTTCGCCAACATCCCCATCGGGCTGGCGATCATCGCCGTGATCAGCTCGCGGCTGCCGCGGGACCGGCCTGGCTCGACCAGCGGCCCGCCGGACCTCATCGGCGCGGCGCTCATCATCGCCTCGGTGGCGGCGCTGATCCTGGGGATCGTGCAGAGCCCCGACTGGGGCTTCCTCGACCCCCGGACCGCCGGAACCCTGGCGGTCGCGGTCCTGGGGGCGGCGGCTCTGGTGATGCGCAGCCGAGACCACCGCGACCCGATCCTGTGCCTGCCGCTGTTCGCCATCAGCAGCTTCCGCCTGGGCAGCATCCTGCAGGTGCTCATCGCGGGCAGCTTCGCGGGCATCTTCTTGAGCCAGATCCGCTTCCTCGACGCCGGCTGGGGACTGTCGCTGTTCGAGGCCGGCCTGGTGGTCGCCTTGATCCCGGCGCTCGCCGGGCCGCTCACCGTGGTGTCGGGGCGCATCGCCGACCGCTACGGGCACCGGCTGGTGATCCTGCCGGGCACGGTCCTGATGGCGGCCTCGGCGCTGCTGTTCCTGGCCACGGTCGACGCCGAGCGCGACCTGTGGGCCTTCGTCGGGGCGAACCTGGTCTACGCCGCCGGCGTCGGCTTCGCCCACGCGGCATGCCAGAGCACGGCCGTGCGCGACGTGCCGAAGGACCGGCTCGGCATCGGCGCAGGCATGGCCAGGATCGCCATGGAGGTGGGGCTGGCGGTCAGCGCCGCCCTGGCGGTCACGCTCATGGACTCAGCCGGCAGCCCCGCCGAGGGACTGCACCACACGATGATCTACCTGCTGGTGCTCTCGCTGGCCGCCTTGCCGCTCACCCTGCGCCTGCCCCGCGCCGCGCCCTGAGCCCAGGGCGAGCCCTCGTGCCGGCGGCAGGGTTCAGGAAGAAATCCGCGCAGCGGCGAAAGACCGGGGCATGTGCCGGGCCATATGCGCAGTGACGACCAGAAGCCGTCGCCGCGAGGAGGCTGACGCGTTCGGATGCGCCTAGCCGGCGGCGCAGTCGGCGCAGACCCCGTGGTGGACGATGTGGCTTGCGGTGACGCTCATCCCGTGGCGCTCGTCGGCGGGCAGAGGCGGGGCGCTGAGGCCCTGCTGCACGTCGTGGATCGCCGCGCAGACGTCGCAGATCAGGTGGTGATGCTCGGAGACGTTGGGGTCGTAGCGCTTGGAGCGCCCTTCCAGCGTCAGCTCGCGGATCTCGCCGAGATCGGCGAACTGGTGCAGCGTGCTGTAGACGGTGGCCCGGCTCAGCTCCGGCAGGACGACCGCGGCTCGCTCGTACACCTCCTCCGCGGTGAGATGCACGTCGGCGCCTTCGAGCGCTGATGCCACGGCCCGGCGCTGGGCAGTGAGGCGATAGCCCCGCTCCCGCAGCCTGTCGAGCAAGGTCTGCATGGCCGCTGATCATACCAGAAACTAGATTGGATCAGTTCTAATGTTGGAATCGTTCCAGTCCAGGGTAGAATCTGCCCATGAGCAACCACCAAGACCCCAGCAGTCAACTCGGCCCCCTCGTCCACCTCGTCGGCGTGTGGGAGGGCAACGGCGGAGTCGACTTCTCCTACCACCACGCCGACCACGAGGTCGGCGACACGCTGTACTTCGAGCGGGCGACCTTCAAGCCCTTCGGCCCGGTCGACAACGGCGTCCAGAGCCTCTACGGGCTCGACTACAAGATGGCGGCCTGGCGCCAGGGCGAGGACGACCCCTTCCACACCGAGGTCGGCTATTGGCTGTGGTGCGCCGGCCTGGGGCACGTGATGCGCGGCTTCGTGATCCCCCGCGGCTCGGCGATCCTGGCCGGCGGCGAGGCCGCTGCGGATGCCACGTCGTTCACGCTGCGCGCCTCGGCGGACTCCGACGAGTACGGCATCACCCAGAACCCCTACCTGCTCGGCAACGCCCGCTGCATCGCCTACGAGGTGAACGTGACGGTCCAGGGCGACACCCTCGCCTACGACGAGACCGCCACCCTGGCGATGAAGGAGTTCGACAAGCCCTTCGAGCACACCGACCGCAACGTGCTGCGCCGCGTCGAGACCTTCGACCTGACCGCCCTCGCCTGACCGACCCCGCTTGGCGTGGTCCGCGGACCGCCTGTCCGGCTCCTCCGGGCAAGCCGGCCGCACGATAGGGTCGCTCGCCATGGCAATCACGAGGCGCGAGGTCGACCGGTCGAGGTTCAACGACGACCGCGACCTCCCCTACGAGCTTCGGGTCAGCGACTTCCAGTCCGCCATGCAAGACGTCTACGACTACTTCTTCGACGTGAACTCAGGCCTGACGAAGCGAGGCTTCCATCGCCTGGAGGACACCTTGCGTCCCGCCAACCTCTCGGGAACGATCTCGGACATGATGACGACGGCCCTGGCGACGCACACCCGAGTGCTGGTGGAGAACCAGTACCACAACGGCCATCCGGACCTGGTGGTGCAAGGCCTTTACGCCGACAACGCCGTCAAGGCCGGCGAGCATGGCGTGGAGATCAAGTCGACCCGCAAGCCCGGAGGCGCTGTCGACACCCACGGAGCGCGCGAGCAGTGGATGTGCGTCTTCGTCTATCGGGTCGACAACGACACCGAGCCGGCTGTCGAGCGTGCAGCTCTCAAGTTCACCGAGGTCTATCTCGGCTACGTCACGCTCGACGACTTCCGGCGCAACGACCGGGGCGAGCTTGGGACCCGCACGGCGACTCTCGACCGAGACGGGATCGCGAAGCTCCGCCAGAACTGGGTCTGCCTCGACAAGGACTAGCCGGCGTAGTCCCTCAGGCGCGGGATCGCCTCGCGGGCAACCTCGACATAGCGCAGGTCCGCCTCGATCCCGATGCTGCGATAGCCGACGTTCTCTGCCGCGGCGAGCGTCGACCCCGACCCCGCGAACGGGTCGAGCACGATCCCCTCTCCGAGAGGCAGGACTGCACGCACGACCTGGCGGAGGAAGGCCTGCGGCTTCAGGCTCGGATGCGCAGCGAGGTCGCGCTCGGCTCTTCGTGTGGGGGCGGACTCGATCACGTCGGCAAACGGCTGGCCCGCCGAGAACCTTCGCAAGCCGCCCGTCCCCCACTTGCGCAGGTTGTCCTGCACCCGACCCTCGAGCGGTCTGCGCACCAGCAGCCAGGGCTCGAACTTCGAGCGGGGCATCACGCTCACGTCGCAGAACTCGTCGTGTGCGTTCTTGGGCCGGTCGCCGCCGCGCATCGTCATCACCAGCCGGATGATCTCTCCTCGCCGTTCGAGGCCCGCCTTGGAGAGGCCGGCTGCGACCAGGTGCGACACGAGCGGGTTCGAGGCGACCATCACGTGAGCGCCCGGCACCAGGACCGGCAGCAAGGCGCTCGCCCAGTCGAAGAAGAAGGTCTCGATCTCGCCGAGATCAGCCTCGGTCAGCGTGGTGAAGCGGGGCAGCGGGGAACGCCGGTGCCCGTCGAAGGACGGGGGCAGCCGCCAGACCCCGCCGCGCCCCTTGCGCAGCTTGGCCTGCTCGCGCTCGCTGTATTCCACCAGCCCGTAAGGCGGGTCGGTGACGACTCCGTGGATCGACCGTTCGGGCTGGAGCGCCAGCCAGTCGAGGCAGTCGCCCTGGTACAGGACCGCCTCGCCGACGGCCACGACCGGCTGGGAGGCCCGTGGGGCCTCGACCTCAGCGGAGCTGCTGGACGCCATCTGGCTCCGTCTTCGTGTTCGCGGCCATGGCCCCACCATAGGCCCGACCGCGCTGCTCTGGGGCCACCCGAGCACGGCTCACCCGGCCGACTCGCCGTGACCGAAAGACCGCGGCGCGGGTGCCGGGGGTGGGGGCGTAGCATCGGCTGAGCCCATGCGCAGCCCTGCCGCCTTCGCCTCTCTCTTCCTCGCCTTGGCGCTCGCCTTTGCGGGCTGCGGGGGCAGCGACGAGGCCACGTCCGCAGGCGACGCCGCTCCCGGAGACGACTCGGCGGAGGACACAGCGGCCGGCGTCGCCAGCCCGGATGCCGGCGAGCCGCTGCCCGAGGAGGTGCGAGCCGATCTCGACATCGTGTTCGCCTCGCTGGTGGCCGGGGTCAGCGACACCGAGGCCCTGGAGCGCCTCGCCTCCGCAGGCGACCCGCGGCTGGGCTGGCTGTTCAGCGACATCCTGCGCTTCGTGTCGGTCAACTCCGATGTAGGCGCAGCCGCCCTGGAGGCCTTCAGCGCCAACACCGGCTTCGAGCCCGACGCCCGCGGCTCGGCCTGGGGCCAGGTCACCGACCACATGATCTCCGCCGACCATCCCGCCCCGCCCGGCTATCGGGCCTGGAAGGGCCTGCTGTTCCGCGCGGTGGAACCGGGCTGGACCCCATTCTTCGAGGACGACGAGGCGCTGGTCGACTGGCGCTGGGTGTCCTGGGGCGGCGTGCTGATCGACGCCCGGCCGCTCGACGCAACGGACCGGCCGTGCCCGGGCGGCTGCATCCCGGCGCTGAACGACCCGCCGACTGTCGCGGCCGGCAGCGACGACGACTGGCTCGACGACGACCGGGTGATCTTCGGGGTGGTCGTAGACGGCGACGCGGTGGCCCTGCCCAAGAACATGATGGAAGTACACGAGATGGTCAACATGACCGTCGGCGGGCGCCGGGTGGGCATGCCGTACTGCACGCTGTGCGGCTCGGCGCAGGCCTACCTGACCGACGAGGTTGCGCCCGGCGTGGAGATCGGCGCCGCCGAGGCCTACGAGCTGCGAACCAGCGGCCTGCTGAGCCGCTCCAACAAGGTGATGTACGAGTTCCACACATTCTCGGTGATCGACACCTTCACCGGCGAGGCCCTCAGCGGGCCGCTGCGACGGGCCGGGGTGACGCTGGAGCAACTGAGCGTGGTCACCTCCCGCTGGGGCGCCTGGAAGCAGGCCCATCCCGAATCCAGGCTGCTGGCCGCCGACGGGGGCCTGGGGCGCAGCTACCCCGACGACCCGCTCGGCGGCCGTGACGACGACGGCCCGATCTTCCCGATCGGCGACGTCGACCCGCGGCTGGGGGTGCAGGAGCCCGTCGTCGGGGTGATCGCGGCGGACGGCACGCCGCTGGCGTTCCCCGCGGCGCCGGCACGGGCTGCGCTGCTGCGCGGCGAGTCGGTGCAGATGGCAGGCGTGGAGCTGCAAGCCGCAGGCGACGGCTTCACCGCCGTGGGCTCCGACGGCGAGGATCTGGCCGCTCACGAGGCGTTCTGGTTCGCCTGGAGCCAGTTCCATCCCGCGACCGGGCTCTGGGACGGCTGAGCCGCGGCCCGCTCGCTGGTGCATAATCGCCGGCAGCACAACCAGCCGGCGCACAAGCCGCCAGCACAAACCGCCGGCCGAGCCGCACGAGCGCCGCCGCCGGGCGGCACACAATCAGAGCCCGACGACCGGGAGGCACCCATGCAGACACCCATGACCGTCGCCGATCACCTGCGGCGCGCTTCGCTCGTCTACGGCGAGCGCATCGGGATCATCGACGAGGACGACCAGCCAGCGCCGTCGCTGGGCGCAATCAGCTACCGGCGCCTGGAGGAGATGTCTGCCGCAATGGCCGCCGGGCTCGACCGCCTCGGCGTGGGCCATGGCGCCCGCGTGGCGATCGTGTCGCACAACGCGGCCCGCGTGCTGCTCACGCTGTTCGGCGCCTGCGCCTACGGGCGCGTCGCGGTGCCGGTCAACTTCCGGCTGAGCCGCGCCGAAGTCGAATACATCGTGGAGCACTCCGGCGCCGAGGTGCTCATCATCGACCCCGAGCTCGAGCCGACCCTGGGCGACATCGCCGTGCAGCACCGGCTCATCGCAGGCGAAGAGTCCGACTCGCTGCTGGACTTCGAGCGCGAGCCTCGCCCGTTCGAGCCCGACGAGAACGCCACCGCCACCGTCAACTACACCTCCGGCACCACGGCCCGGCCCAAGGGCGTGGAGATGACCCAGCGCAACCTGTGGACCAACTCGGCGATCTTCGGCTGGCACACCGGCATCAACGACCGCGACGTCTACCTGCACACCCTGCCGATGTTCCACTGCAACGGCTGGGGCATGCCGTTTGCGACCACCGCGATGGGCGTGCCGCAGGTGGTGCTGCGCAAGGTCGACGGCGCCGAGATCCTGCGCCGGGTGGCCGAGCACGGCGTGACGGTCATGTGCGGCGCGCCGGCGGTGGTGGCCTCGATCCTCGACGCCGCGGCCGACCACGACGGCGAGATACCCGGCCGCGGCCGGGTGCGCATCGTGGTGGCAGGCGCTCCCCCGCCGACCCGCACCATCGAACGGGTCGAGACCGAGCTGGGCTGGGAGTTCATCCAGATTTACGGGCTGACCGAGACGGCGCCGCTGCTGACCGTCAACCGCAGCCGCGCCGAGTGGGACGACCTCAGCTCCGCGGAGCGGGCGGCCAGGCTGTCACGCGCCGGGGTGCCGGCCTTCGGCATCGACATGGCCGAGTCGGACAGCGGGGAGATCCTGGCTCGGGGCAACCACATCCTCAAGGGCTACTGGGACAATCCCGAGGCCTCCGCCGAGGCGCTGGCCGGCGGCTGGTTCCACACCGGCGACGGCGGCTTCGTCGACGACGACGGCTACGTGACCCTGTCGGACCGCAAGAAGGACGTGATCATCTCCGGCGGCGAGAACGTGTCGTCGATCGAGGTGGAGGACGCCCTGTTCTCGCATCCTGCGGTGGCCGAGTGCGCGGTGATCGGGGTGCCCGACGAGCGCTGGGGCGAGACCGTGAAGGCGCTGGTGGTGATAGCGCCCGGCAGCGAGGCCGGCGAGCGGGAGCTGATCGACCACTGCCGTGAGCGGATCGCCCACTACAAGTGCCCGACCTCGGTGGAATTCCGCGACGAGCTGGCCCGCACGGCCACCGGCAAGCTCCAGAAGTACAAGCTGCGCGCCCCCTACTGGCAGGACATGGAGCGCCAGATCAACTGAGCCCTGCCCACAGGCGGGCCGGCCATCGGCCCCGCTTCGGCACTGCGGCGCAGACGGCTCAGTTCTCGATCATCTCGAGGATCCGGTCCTCGGTGCTCCAGTCGTAGGCGATGTCGCTGCGGCCGCTGTCGCGCCACCAGCGATAGGCGCGCTCCAGCATCGACTCGGCGCTCTCGGCCGGTGCCCAGCCGATGTCGTCGCGCAGCCGCTCGATGGAGAACACCGTGTCCTGGTCCCACCAGTGGATGTTGGGGGCGAGCTGCTGCACCAGGCTGAGGCACAGCATGAACCGGGTGCGCAGGATCGCCCTGGGGTCGTCGGGGTCCGGCCTCGACGTCGGGCGGGTGTCGAGCACCCCGCTGGGCGCAGCGACGGGCACCGAGCGCCGGCCGGTCCACAGAGCCTCCATGAGCTCGGCGGGCACGAAGCGCACGTCGGCGGGCCGGCCGACGATCTCGGAGACGATGCGCACGTAGTCGTTGCGCGAGACCACGGCCCCGCTGAGGTTGTAGCGCCGTCCGAAGCTCGCCTCGCGGCCTGTCATGGCGGCCATGGCCCGGCTCTGGTCGCCCACGTCGCCGAGCTGCAGCAGCGTGGCGCCGTCGCCGGGCACCAGCACGGGTCGTCCCTGGTGCAGGCGCTGGAACATGCGCTGCTCGCGGTCGGTCATGGCGTTGCCCGGGCCGACGACCATGGAGAACGGCACGCTGCTGGCCGGGAAGCCCGCCTCGGCGTGGGCCTCGAACAGCAGATCCTCGCAGAGCAGCTTGTGCAGGCCGTACTCGATCTGCGTCGGGCCGCGTTCGTCGGGGTCGTCCTCGGTGATCGGCGTGTCCTTTGAGCCATAGGTCACCGTGGAGCTGGCGAACAGGTAGTGGCCGACCCTGTCGCGCAGCAGCTCGACCATGATCTCCGCATCGGGCGGGTGGTAGGCGGAGATGTCGTAGACGGCGTCCCAGTCGCGGCCGGCGAGCACCGCTCGGAGCTGGTCGTGGTCGGTGCGGTCGGCGACGAGCCGCTCGGTCCCCGCGGGCAGCTCGGCGGCGGTGCGGCCGCGGTTGCACACGGCGACCTGATGTCCCTGGGCGCAGAGCTCATGCACGAGCGCCAGGCCGTTGAACTGGGTCCCTCCCATGACCAGCACGTTCACGGCGCAGACGGTAGCGGCGCGGCAGCCGGGCTCGCTTATGTGCAGCCGTCGCTTTGGCGCAGCCGGGCTCGGCTTTGGCGCAGCCGGGCGCAGCGGGCATGCTGGTCGCCATGAAAGTTGACGGAGGACTCGGGCTCACGCCCGACATCGACAAGATCGCCGCGAACGCCAAGGCACAGGAGGAGGCCGGCTACGACGCGGTGTGGACCGCAGAGACCAGCCACGACCCGTTCCTGCCGATCGCGGTGGCGGCCGGCCACACCGAGCGGCTGGAGTTCGGCACCGGCATCGCCGTGGCCTTCGCCCGCAACCCGATGCTGCTCGCCAACGTGGGCTGGGACCTCCAAGCGCTCACCAAGGGCCGCTTCAACCTGGGGCTCGGCAGCCAGATCAAGCCCCACATCACCAAACGGTTCTCGATGGAGTGGTCGGCCCCGGCGGCTCGCATGCGCGAGATGATCCAGGCCGTGCGGGCGATCTGGGACACCTGGCAGGGCGGCGAGCGGCTGGCGTTCCGCGGCGACTTCTACCAGCACACGCTGATGACGCCGTTCTTCACGCCCCAGCCCTCCGACATCGCCGAGCACGGCCCGCCGAAGATCTGGCTGGCAGCGGTCGGCGAGCTGATGACCCGCACCGCCGGCGAGGTCTGCGACGGCATCATCTGCCACGGCTTCACCACCGAAAAGTACCTGCGCGAGGTCACCATCCCCGCCATCGCCGAGGGCCGCAGGCGTGCCGGGCTGGGCATGGACGGCTTTCAGGTCTCGGGGCCGTTCTTCGTGGTGAGCGGCCAGGACGAGCAGGAGATGGAGGCCGCGGCTGCGGCCACCCGCCAGCAGATCGCCTTCTACGGCTCGACCCCCGCCTACGCCAAGGTGCTGGAGCTGCACGGCTGGGGCGGCCTTCAGCCTGAGCTAAACACGCTGTCGAAGAAGGGCGACTGGGTGGAGATGGGCCGCCTGATCGACGACGAGATCCTCAACACCTTCGCGGTGGTGGGCGAGCCCGACACGATCGCCCCCGAACTGCTGCGGCGCTACGGCGACGTGGTGGACCGCATCAGCTTCTACGCACCCGGCCAGGGCGACATCAGCAAGTGGCGCCCGGTGATGGAGGAGCTGCAGGCCGCCGCCTGAGCCTCAGGTCACCGGTCGGTGCTGTCGCCTGGAGCGTTCGGGAGCGTTTCGGCCGGGATCGCATTCTGAGCGGACCGCTCAGGTCTCGAAGCGTCAAGGCGGCCTTGCGCCCTCGGGTTCGGGCGCTGCCTGCGCTGGGGCGGCCCGCAGACGCTCAGCGCCGCACAGCGGGAACCAGGCCGCCTCGATGCCGTCGAGCAGGCCCAGGGCGGCCTTGAGCTCGAGCACCCGGCGGACCGACGCCTCCAGCCGGCGGGCGATCGGGCCGCCTCCTTCGATGAGGCGAGCCAGCTCGTCCACCGCCTCGACGACCTCGTCGACTTCCAGGTACAGCGCCATGTCGTTTCCGGCGAGGATCGCGGCTACGCCTCTCTCGGCGACCCCCAGCTCCGAGCCCGCGCCGCGCATTGTGAACAGGTCGTCGGTGACGATCACGCCGTCGTAGCCGAGGTCGTCGCGCAGCCAGCCCGTGGTGATCTCAGACGACAGCGACGCCGGGGTTGCGCCGTCGACGCTGCGGTAGCGCACGTGGCCGGTCATCACCAGCGGCGCATCGACTGACGCATAGGGAACGCGCCCGAGACGCTCCCAGCCGGCCGGGTCGTTGGTCGAGTACGAGTCGAGCTCGTGAGGGTCCTCGACAGTGGCGCCCTGATTGGGGAAGTGCTTCAGCGTGGAGGCCACGCCGGAGCGGCAGTGGCCGGCCACGATCGCCTCGCTCAGGGCGGTGACCGCGGCGGGATCGCTGCCGAAGGTCCGCCCGGACTGTGCCATGTAGTGATCGGCGCCCGCGTCCACATCGGCGACAACCCCGAAGTTCACGTGGATTCCCAGGCCTCGCAGGCTGGCGGCGAACGCCTCGGCCCGCTCCGCCAGGTCCTCGGCTGCGCCGGCGGGATCCTGGCTGTGTTGTGCGACCAGCACGGCAGGAGCGGCCAGCGGCTCGACGGGCAGCTTGAGGGTCGCCGTTCCGGGCTCGGCGTCGGAGGCGATGAATGCCGGGGCCGCGCAGTCCGACACAGCCTCGGAGATGGCGGCGATGGCTTCGCTCGCCGCGTCGGGATCCTCGGGCGGGTCCCAGTGCCTGAAGCCCTTGGCGACGAACACCCCGCCCACGCAGTCGCTGCCCAAGGCCTCGGCGATCGCCAGGATCGGCTCGGCGCCCCAGCTGCTGACGATCAGCAGCTGCATGGCCTTCTGACGCGGCGTCAGCGACTCGGCCAGGGCTTCGAGATCGAGCTGTCCAGGCGGGATCGTGGTTGTGGTCGTGGTCGGCGGGACTGTGGTCGGCGGGACTGTGCTGGGCGGCGCGCTGGGCTCAGGAATGCTGGACGCCGCGGCGGCGTCCTCAGGCGATCCCTGCGACGCCCCGGGGTCGTCGTCTGATCCCGAGGAGCAGCCGGCCGCCAACAAAGCGGCGACGAGCGCCGCGCCCGCCCCGGCGATGCACGGATTGCACCGGCCTCGGCGTTGCCGACCGCGGCGCTCCGAGCGCATCCGGCGCATCGGCCAACCCTAATCCGCTCACGCCTTAGCCTCTGGGTGGTGGCCGCAGCTCTGGCTCTTCGCTTCGTGCGCTCCTGTGCCGACATCGAAGCCCTGGGCTTCGCCCGCGCCGAGGTCGCACTCGTCGGGCGCTCCAACGTCGGCAAGTCGTCGCTGCTCAACGCCCTGGGCAACAACAGCAATCTGGCGCGGACCTCCAAGACCCCCGGCGCAACCCGCCTGATCAACGCCTTCGAGCTGCAGCCCGAGGGAACCGGCCGGTTCATAATGGACCTGCCCGGCTACGGCTACGCCAACGTGCCAAAGGCCACCAAGGCACGCTGGGCCGAGACGGTCACCGGCTATGTGGAGCAGCGCGAGCCGCTGGTGGCCGTGCTGCACCTGATCGACGGGCTGGTCGGGCCCACGGCATCAGACACCGAGACCGCCGACTGGCTGGGCTCGCTGGGCCGGCCGGTCGCCTTCGTGGCCACCAAGGTCGACAAGGTGAAGCCCTCGAAGCGCCAGCGCCGGCGCAGCGAGATCTGCGAGCGGCTGGGCATCGAGCCCGGCGACCTGGCCTGGACGAGCGCCGCCAAGGGCACCGGCATCGCCGAGCTGCGCGGCCGCATCCTCGAGCTGCTGGCCTGACCGAGCACCGCAGGGGACCACGGACAGGCCCACCGTCACCCTCGGCGCTCACGCTGCTCAGGTATCGAGCAGGCTCACGCCTATGCCAGCTGGCGCGTCAGCACGCTCATGGCAATGGCGACGAAGACGGCGCCGAATCCCATGAACAGGGTGATGTGCGTCTGAGATGCAAAGGTACCAAACGTCTGGGTCAGAGAGTCGAGGCGCATGGTTATGGAGTCGAGGCGCTCGGCCACTTTGTCCAGGCCGTCCTCCACCTTGCCGACACGGTCGGTCAGCGAGTCGAGACGACCGTCCATGCCGTCGAGCCGACCGTCCATGCCGTCGAGCCGACCGTCCATGCTGTCGAGACGACCGTCCATGCGGTTCTCGAGCACTTCAAAGCGCTTGTCCAGACGGCTTTCGAGCTCAGCCAGGTCGCTGCGGCGAGCGATCTCCGACCAGTCGAATGGAGGCATGGACTCTATGATGGCTGCAGCCACGTCGGGATGCAAGTCCCGGTCGAGCAGCCACTGGCGGTACTGCTCACGGTGTTCGAGGGTAATGGGCATTGATCCTCCCGGAATCGATGAATGGGAGGGGAAGCACGACCACAATGCCGACCGCGGACGTCGTTTTGCAACCCGGCATCGAGATCGCGCTCGCGGCCCGGCGTCACTCGGCTGGGGACGACAGCCCCTGGGGGCCGGCGGCGACGCAGACCCCGAACTGGGCCGGGTTCAGTCGATGGAGAACTCCGCCATCAGCGCGGCCTTTTCCTCGTCGAAGGTGTTGAGGTCCATCTGGCCGTCGTCGTAGCGGCGGTGCAGATCCTCCACGGCCGCCATGATCTCCTCGTTGGAGCGCTTGGGGCCGCCCGAGGGCTCATCGACGGGCTCAGGCTCGCTCGCCGTGCTGTCCCGGTCGAACTTCTTCTCGCGCTTGGCGGCCGCCTTGGCCTTCTTGGCCATGTCGCGCTGGCGCTTGGCAAAGCTGGATCGCCCTGTAGCCATGCACGCGCCTCCTGGATCGGCCCTGCGGGATGGTCGCCACCGTGGGTGGCCCGGCATTGACCGTAGCGGCTCGATGCGGCATTTGCGCCACAGCTAAGGTCGCAGTCGTGATGTCGCCAGCGGCCATTGCCTGCCCCGACACCTACGTCAGCGGCCCGCCTCACGAGCTGTTCGAGCGCCTGCGGCGCGAAGAGCCCGTCGTCTGGGTCGACATGGACGACGAGCCCGGCTACTGGGCGGTGCTGCGCCACGCCGATGTGGTCCAGGTGTCCCGACAGCCCGAGATCTTCAGCGCCTCCGAGGGCGGCGTGGTGGTCGAGGATCTCGACCCGGCGTCGCTGGAGAACATGCGCGACATGCTCCTGGCGATGGACCCGCCGCGCCACACTGCCTACCGGCGGCCGATCGCCCCGGAGTTCAAGGCCAGGGTCATGGCCCGCCTCGAGGACCGGATCAGGGAGATCACCCGCCGGATTCTCGACGACGCCGACCGGCTCGGCGGCGAGGTCGAGTTCGTGCACGACGTGTGCGCCCGGCTGCCCAGCCAAGTGATCGGCGAGCTGCTGGGCCTGCCCAGACAGGACTGGGCGCGCATCCACGAGATGGCGGAGCGCAACAGCGGCGGCCAGGACCCCGACGTGACCGACGGCTACGACCGGGGCAGCTCCAGCATGGAGATGGCGATGTACGCCATGCAGTTCGCTGCCGGCCGTCGCCAGGCGCCGCCCCAGGGCGACCTGACCGATCTGCTGCTCGGCAGCGAGTTCGACGGCCGGCTCATGGACGACATCGGCTTCGGCCGCTTCTTCGTGCAGCTCGTCACCGCCGGCAACGACACGACCCGCACGATGCTGTCGTCGGGGATGCTGGCGCTGCTGGCGCATCCCGATCAGCTCGCCGCGGCCCGCGCCGACCCGGCGCTGCTGCCCGGCGCCGTGGAGGAGATCCTGCGCTGGGCCAACCCGCTGCACTACTTCCGGCGCACCGCGCTGGCCGACACCTCGCTGGCCACAGCCGAGATCGGCAAAGGCGACAAGGTGGCGATGATCTACACCTCCGCCAACCGCGACGAGGCCGTGTTCGCCGACCCCCACAGCTTCGACATCGGCCGCGACCCCAACCCGCACCTGTCGTTCGGGATCGGCACGCACTTCTGCCTGGGGGTGCACCTGGCCCGCCTCGAAGGGCGCGTCTTCTTCTCCGAGACTCTGGCCCGCTGGCCCGACATCGCCCTGGTCGGCGAGCCCAAGCGCCAGCGCTCCAACCTCAACAACTCGCTCAAGTCGCTGCCGCTGCGCCTGCGCTGAGCGGCGCGCCGCTGCTTGGGCCGGCGGCGCTTGCTTGGCCGGGGCCGCTTGCTCGGCGGCGGGGCGCTTCTCGGAGGCTGCGGCTACTTGGCGACCGGCTACTTGGCGACCGTCGACAGGCCCCCCGAGACGGGGATCACCGCGCCGGTCACGTAGGCGCCGGCCGCAGAGGCCAGGTACACCGCCACCCCGGCCATGTCGTCGGCCATGCCGATGCGTCCCAGGGGGACGTCGGAGGCAATCGACGCCCGCACCTCGGGGTCGTTCAGGGCGAAGGCCATCATCTGCGAGTCGAACGGGCCGGGGGCGATGGCGTTGACGGTGATGTGGTCGGCGGCCAGGTGCTTGGCGAGGTGACGGGTGAGCATGTGTACGGCCGCCTTGGACGACGAGTACGAGAAGGTGTCCCATTCCGGCGGCGTAAGGCCGTTGATCGAGCCGGTGTTGATGACCCGAGCGGGCGACTCCGCAGAGGCGGCCGCCCGCAGCAGCGGCAGCAGGCTCTGGGTCAGGAAGAACACGCTGCGCACGTTGACGTTCATCACCTTGTCCCAGCCGCCCTTGGGGAACCTCTCCAGCGGCTCGCCCCAGGAGGCGCCGGCGTTGTTGCACAGGATGTGCAGGCTGTCCCAGCGCTCGCGGAGCGCCGCGGCCAGGTGATCGATGCCCTCGTCGCTGGACAGGTCCGCGCAGATGCCCTCGATGGGGCCCTTGGCCGAGAGGCGCTCCACGGCGGCGGCCACCTGGTCGGCCTTGCGGGCCGAGATGACCACCTCGCAGCCGGCGTCGAGCAGGCCCTCGGCGATCATGGCCCCGATGCCTCGGCTGCCCCCGGTCACCAGTGCCCGCCTGCCGTCGAGACCGAAGAGCGAGCCGATTCTTTGTGAGTTCATCGGGCCATCATGGCCCGCGGCGGCCCGAGAAGCTATTGCGAGCGAGCGCGTGCCAAGCTGAGGCGGCAATGCTGCCGCTGCGAGACGAGACCCAGACCCGCCGGCCAGCGCTGGTCACGATGCTGATCATCGCCGCCTGCGTGGCGGTGTTCGTGTTCGTCCAGCCCAGCGCCGTGCGCAGCATCAGCGGGGTGAGCTACGCCCAGCTCGACGAGAACGCCCGCTTCAACTACGAGAACGCCGTCATCCCCTGCGAGCTGGTGCAGGGCAGGCCCCTGACGGTGACGGAGATCGCCGTCGCCAACACGACCGGGCAGGCCGACGCCTGCATCGACAACGCAGGCCGCGCCGCAGGGCCGGAGCTGTTCGCCGACAAGAACGTGTGGCTGGCGGCGATCCAGTCGCTGTTCCTGCACGGGAGCTGGTGGCATCTGGCGGGCAACATGCTGTTCCTGTGGGTGTTCGCCAAGAACGTCGAGGCGCGCATGGGGTTCCTGGCCTACGCGGTCTTCTACGTCGCCGCGGGCGTGGTCGCCACCACCGCGCACGTGGTGGCCGAGCTCGACTCCGTGGTGCCCTTGGTCGGGGCCTCGGGCGCAGTCGCCGGGGTGATGGGCGTGTTCCTGGCCTGGTTCCCGCTGGCCCGGATGAGCCTGGTGGTCATGGTCGGCTTCATCCCGGTGCCCTCGCGGCTGCCCGCGTTCGTGCTGCTGGTGATCTGGTTCGTCTCGCAGTTCTTTATCGGCAGCGACTCCGGGGTCGCCTGGATCGCCCACGTGGCGGGGTTCCTGTTCGGCTTCTTGGTCGGCTTGTCGACACGGCCGCGCCGTCGCCCGCCCAGCTTCGCCGGGACCCCGGGGTTCGGCGGGCCGACGCCGCCGCTGCCTCAGGCGCCGTATTCGTCCCGGTAGGCATCGATGCGCGCCAGCACGGCGTCGTCGAGCAGCACCCGCCCGTCGATCTCCCGGCCGTGCAGGTGGGCCACGATCTCATCGAGGGTGACGATGGACCGGGCGGGCATGGCGAACTCGTCTGCGATCTCGGCCAGCGCGGCGCGTTCGCCGCGGCCGCGTTCTTGACGGTCCGCGGAGACGATCAGGCCGACCGGCTCCGTGCCGGCCGCGGCGCGCAGCAGCGGCACCGTCTCGCGGATCGAGGTGCCGGCGGTGGTCACGTCCTCGACGATCAGCACCCGGTCGCCGTCGGCGGGGCGGGCGCCGACCAGGGCGCCGCCCTCGCCGTGGTCCTT
This sequence comes from Acidimicrobiales bacterium, assembly GCA_965214285.1. Classification (GTDB taxonomy): domain Bacteria; phylum Actinomycetota; class Acidimicrobiia; order Acidimicrobiales; family Aldehydirespiratoraceae. Next base: position 1,061,698 of record OZ243946.1, on the reverse strand, counting down.
GAGCTCCTTGCGGTTGAAGCAGTAGCCCACGTCCTGGCCTCTCGCGGCCAGCGCCATAGAGGCCGCGGCGACCAGCGGGATTCCCTTGTAGGCCGGGCCGAAGAGGATGTCGACGCCGTCGGGCCAGTGCTGCTCGATGGCGGTGGCGTAGTGCTCGCCGAGGCGGGCCAGCTGCTCGCCGGTGCGGTAGCCGCCGGTGTTGAGGAAGTACGGCGTGCGGCGCCCGCTCTTGGTGACGAAATCGCCGAAGCTCAGCACGCCGCAGCGCACCATGAACTCGATGAAGTCCGCCTTGTGGGGCCCGACGGCGGACCCGTCGCGGCCGTCGTGGGGCGGGTCGGCGCCGGACAAGTCGTCGCCGCTCAGAACTCGTAGCCGCCGAATCCGAAGTAGCCCGACGACGCCATCTTGTCGCGCTCGTGGCGGGGCCAGGACGGCGCGCCGTCGGGCGCCTGCGGGCGGTCGCCCAGCACCGAGCAGCGATGCAGCACGCGGCGCTTGCGCTGGTCGTGCACCACCGAGTGCAGCGTCACCCGCTCGTCCCAGAGCACCACGTCGCCGTTGCTCCAGCTCCAGCGACAGCTGAAGGCGACCTGCTCCTGCCAGCGGTACAGATAGGCGAGAAGGTTCTGCGACTCGGGCCGCGAGAGCTGCGGGATGCGCCGGCTGAACTGCTTGTTGACATAGAGGCTCTTGCGCCCGGTGTCGGGGTGGATGCGGATCAGCGGGTGCTCGGCCTTGCGGTCTCCCTGGGAGGCGTCGTCGTGTACGCAGGTGAGGCCCTCCAGGAACGCCTGCATCGGCGCCGACAGCGTGTCGTAGACGGCGTGGCAGTTGATCCACATGGTGTCGCCGCCGTAGTCGGGGCCGTCGACCATGTGCAGCAGCGCGGCCAGCGGCGGCTCAGCCACGAAGGTCATGTCGGTGTGCCACACATCAGCGGCAGGGGTGGCCGACGAGTCGAGGATGTCGACCTCTGCGATGTCGGGGTCGGCCTTGGGCAGATAGGGGTGGGCGTCAACCGGGCCGTACAGCGAGGCGATGTCGCGCAGCTGCGCAGGCGTGGGGGCCAAGCCGGGCATGAATATCACGTGATGGTCGATCAGCGCCTTCTGGAGCTGCGACGCCACGCCTTCGTCTATGTCGGATGCGTCGAGGCCCTCGATGCGCGCCCCGAGGCATCCCGCCGTGGGAGTTATGTCCAGTTCGGCTGCCACAGGCCCCACCTTACGCCCTCGGCCCCCGCACCACGCCATCCGAGGCCTCGGTCGCCTCAGCCGCGGATCGTCCGCTGCGTGCCGTCCACGTCCCTGGCGGCGGGGGCGCGTTGCCGCGCAAGGCAGGCTGGTCGCACCGGAGGCTCGATGCGGCACACGCCGGCGACAGCACTAGCAAGTCGCCCGACGCATCTGCGCCCACCCGAGCCTGCCGGCGAACTTCGGTCTTGTCGAGATCGCCGTCCGCGCGCCAGACGCCGCGCTCTGCTTGGCATCCGCGCTGGTCCGCCGGGATCTCGTCGACGACATCCCGACTGCGATCGACATCGCCTTGCCGCGATCCCGGCTAGCTCACACACCCAGGCCGAACCGACACCCCGAAGGAGGATGCGGTTGACTTGCTTGGCCTGGACGGAGCGTCTACGATTCCGGCATGTCCGACTTCATCCAAGGCATGGCCGGGATCTTCATTATCGTCGGCTTCGGCGTGTTCTTCCTTCTTCACCTGGTCTTTGGCGTGTCAACGGACCCGGCGATCGAATGGGCTGTGGCCACCGCGCTGTGCGTGACTATCCTCGTGATTCTCGTCACTGCCACGGACTGGCTGTCCAAGCTGTTCGGCGGCGGCTTGTCCCGATCTGGGCGTAGACCCAGAGGACATCCATGTTCAGGGACAACGCAGGACGGCACGCCCTGCGGGAACTCGACTACTCACCCTACGGGGCGCTGCCACCTTCACCGCTATTGAGGATCCGGATCAGTCCTCAGGGAGGACCGCCAGCCAGGTTATCACCGTGCCGCCGTAAGCCCGGCTACCTCACCCGCGAAGACCTCGACGCCAACTTCGGCGGCAGACTGGTGTCCACACCGAAGGCAAAGCCCGCTCCACAACCCAGCTCATGGCGCATCTAGCCCGCTTCCCGGCAGCGGACGAACCGCTGCGGTCGCAGACCACGATCGCCCGCACCACCGAGCCGAAATTGCGAGCGCCACGATTTCGTGACCGGCGTAGATCTGCGAATGGGCATTGGCTAAAGGCTGAACTCTGCGGGGATGCCGTTCGGCGTCAACGACTGGGGTACAATCTGCACATGTCATCGTCATCATCCTTCACCTGGGTTCTTTGCCTATCGCTGATCGCGACTGTCCTCGTGACTATCCTCAGTGCCATGAGCTGGCTGTCCGAGCGGCTCAAGCGGCACGAGCGGCGCCTGTCATCGTTCACCCAAGCCACGGCAGGAGTCTTCTTGGCCGTTGCCTTCGGCGCTTTCACCCTTCAAATAGTCTTGGGCGTATCGACGAACCCGGCGATCGAAGGGGCTGTGGCCACCGCGCTAGTCGCGACAGTCCTCATGACTGCCATCGGTGTCATGAAGTGGGTCAAGGAGATATCATCGGTCATCCAAGGCGTGGTAGGGATTTTCTTGATCGTCGGCTTCGGCGTGTTCATCCTCAACTTCGTCTTTGGCGTATCGACGAACCCGGCTATCAAGGGAGCTGTGGCTACCGCGCTAATCGCGTCCATCCTCCTGACTGTCCTCAGTGTCATGGGCTGGCTGATGGATCGGCTTGAAGGGTTCGAGCGACTCATCTCATCGATGATCCAAGGCATGGCAGGAGTCTTCTTGATCGTTGCCTTCGGCGTGTTCATCCTTCTTCACCTAGTCTTGGGCGTATCGACGAACCCGGCGATCGAAGGGGCTGTGGCCACCGCGCTAGTCGCGACAGTCCTCATGACTGCCATCGGTGTCATGAAGTGGGTCAAGGAGATATCATCGGTCATCCAAGGCGTGGTAGGGATTTTCTTGATCGTCGGCTTCGGCGTGTTCATCCTCAACTTCGTCTTTGGCGTATCGACGAACCCGGCTATCAAGGGAGCTGTGGCTACCGCGCTAATCGCGTCCATCCTCCTGACTGCCCTCAGTGTCATGGGCTGGCTGATGGATCGGCTTGAAGGGTTCGAGCGACTCATCTCATCGATGATCCAAGGCATGGCAGGGATCTTCTTGATCGTCGGCTTCGGCGTGTTCATCCTTCTTCACCTAGTCTTTGGCGTATCGACGAACCCGGCGATCGAAGGGGCTGTGGCCACCGCGCTAATCGCGACAGTCCTCATGTCTGCCATCGGTGTCATGAAGTGGGTCAAGGAGATGTCATCGGTCATCCAAGGCATGGTAGGGATCTTCTTGATCGTCGGCTTCGGCGTGTTCATCCTCAACTTAGTCTTTGGCGTATCGACGAACCCGGCTATCAAGGGAGCTGTGGCCGCCGCGTTAGTCGCGCCTATCCTCCTGACTGTCTTCAGTGTCATGGAATGGGTGGACGACCGGCTCATCTCATCGGTCATCCAAGGCATGGCAGGGATCTTTTTGATCGTCGGCTTCGGCGTGTTCATCCTTCTTCACCTAGTCTTTGGCGTACCGACGGACCCGGCTATCAAATGGGCTGTGGCCACCGCGCTAGTCGTGACAATCCTCGTGGCTGTCCTCTTTGTCTTCTCTGCTGGCCTGTCGGTCATCCAAGTCATAGTGCGGATCTTTTTGATCGTCGGCTTCGGCGTGTTCATCCTTCTTCACCTAGTCTTTGGCGTATCGATGGACCCGGCTATCAAATGGGCTGGCGCCACTGCGCTAGTCGCGCCTGTCGCGCCTGTCCTCATTCCTGTCCTGCTATCCTCCATATTGGCCGGCCTAGAAGTCCTTGCCGATCTGTTCGTCGGCGGTCGATCCCCCTCCGGCCGTAGATCCAGGTCATCACAAACACCGCTATGTTCGGGTACGAAGCAGGACGGTACCCCCTGCGGGAACTCGACTAAGGACCCTACGGGGCGCTGCCACCTTCACCGCTATTGAGGATCCGGATCATGCGATAGCCCCAGGCGGGCCACGCCTAGGCGTACGTGGCCGCCACCGGCTCGATGCGGTCCACCACCGGCGCCGGCCACGGGCCCTTCACCGGGGTCCCCGGCGCGCAGCCGCGCCAGGAGCCGCTGGTAGCTGCGCCGCGGCACCCCCACCAGCACACAGAACCTCGGCACCCTCAGCCCCGCATCGGCGCGGATCATCCCGGGGCTCCTCGAAGGGGGGAGATACTGCGCCCCCTTTTTGAGCACCCTCAGCTGGACATGCGCCTCCCCCAGAGCAGCCTTGATCTCCTCGTTCTCGGCAGCCAGCTCGAACTCCCGAGAAGAACGGCGCCCCATCCCCCGCTCCAGGCCCTCCCGGCCCGACTCCACGAACACCCGTTTCCAATTGCGCACGGTCTGCTCAGACACCCCCCCTGCGCCCAGCTACTTGTGCCCGATCAAGATTGAATAGACGGGTTGCACCCTGAAGCGATTTGGGGTATCGTATAGCATTCCAGCCAGCGCTAGCGCGACAATCCCAATACGCCCAAGGCCGCTCACAGAGCCAGCCCTTGGCCTGCGACATGCGAGAAGCTTCCTCCCATTGGACCTGGCGCCACAGATCAGTTCGCCAGGAGCGTCAAGCCAAGAAGCACGAATATCAGCACAGAGACCGTGACCTGGAGATCCTCCAGAGCAGCTACAACTTCCTTGAGCTTCTCCTCATTGTCCTGATGTGGGCCATCGAGCTTGACCGCCAACCATCGGTAGGCATCCTTCTCATTCGGCCTCTCTTTGGCATCCTTATCATCCAGCCTCTCTTCGGCATCGTCCTCATCCGGTCTCTCTTCGGCATCGTCCTTCGGCTTACGCTTAGGGTACAAGGTTGTCAACAACTCTGAGGCATAGAATCGAGCATGAGCGAAGTCGATCGGCCTCCAAATCATGATTGTCAAAGCCACACAGAAGGCAAGACCAACAATGGACGTCGCAATGGTGATAGCTCCAATAGGTCCCTCACTTGAACCGATGTCCGAAACCACGAAGGCCACCAAGATAGCGGCCAAAGTTATAGCTCTGTTGGCGGCCTCACGACACTCCGACAGTCGCGCTGCTTGGCGGTCAATCGAGGTCTTTCGCTCCTCGTAGAGTGACTTGTAGAACTCCACTGAATACTCCGTAGACGGTTTAGGACATGAAGGCGCCCTGGCAACCGCCTCGCGGAAATTGGCAACCGCCTCGCTGAAATTCTCGTCCTCGGCTTCCTCTTCCCTAGGAGGCGAGCGCCCCCGCCACCACCGCCACGGCAGCAGGCACTTGCCGGCACTCAGAAACAGGCGGATGGCCGGGCGTAGTTGGGTCTCCGGCTGTTCAGTCATGCGCCTATCGTTTAGCCCTTCGAGGCTTGAGCTGCTGGTCGGGCTGATCCTGTTCGGCAGGATCAGAGCCACTCAGCACTTTCAGGTCGTCGGGCTCGTGTTTGAAGTGCTCTAGGAACCGCTTGGCCTCCTTTTCGAATTGGGCTGGCTCGAGGTCGCCGATATCGACGAACCAGCCGCTTTTACCAATCTGCCGGGGTTTGGCCAACTTATTTTTGTCTTTCTTGCTGACTGCGAACGGATTGCCTTGCCGGCTACGGAGTTTCTCGGCCTCACTCCAGAAAGCCTTTCTTTCCTTCCGTGTCCGTAATTCCCGCTTATCGAATACCGCTTTTACCACACCGACCAGAATGTCCGGGTAGGAGCCCACCTTGTGGGGGTTACCAAACAGCTCGAACCCCGTCGGCTTGGGCGAACCCTTCCCCTTCTTGCTCTTCTTGGGTGCTTGGCTTGTGGGCTGAGCACCATCGCCTGGCCTCGCCGATGGCTTGGCGGGCTTCGCAGGCTCCGTCGTCTTGCCGGGTTTCGCCGTCTCGACCGGCACAGGGCTGCCCGCACGGCGATCTTTGCGCTGAGGGGGCTGAGCCGATCGCCGGGGCTGGGCCGGCGCGGAGCTGCCCGCACGGCGAGTCGGCTGCTGGCGGGGCTGAGCTGATCGCCGGGGCTGGGCCGGCGTGGTGCTGCCCGCACCACGAGTCGCTTGCTGGCGGGGCTGAGCCTGCACGGATGCAGCGGACGCACCCGGCCCATCCAGCACCACCAGATCGCCGGGGTCGTAGCCGAAGTGCTCCAGAAACCGCCTGGCCCGCTTGACCGTGGCGGCAGCGTCGAGGTTGGTCTCGACGTACCAGTCGCTTCCCCCGACTCGCCGGTGCCTGAGCAGGTCGTCGGGGTTCTTGCTGGCGAACGGGCGCACCCTGCCCCGGAGCCCCCCAACCTCCCGGTCGAAACGTTCTGGGTCCTTGTCGTAAATGGCCTCCACCACGCCGGCCAGGACATCGGCGTAGGAACTCACGTCGTGGTGCTGGTTCCAGAGCTTGAATCCCGTCGGCTTGGGCGCACGCTTCCCCTTCTTGCTCTTCTTGGGTGCTTGGCCCTTGGGCTGAGCACCACCGCCCGGCCTCGCCGATGGCTTGGCGGGCTTCGCAGGCTCCGTCGTCTTGCCGGGTTTCGCAGTCTCGACCGGCACAGGGCTGCCCTCACGGCGAGTCGGCTGCTGGCGGGGCTGAGCTGATCGCCGGGGCTGGGCCGGCGTGGTGCTGCCCGCACCACGAGTCGCTTGCTGGCGGGGCTGAGCCTGCACGGATGCAGCGGACGCACCCGGCCCATCCAGCACCACCAGATCGCCGGGGTCGTAGCCGAAGTGCTCCAGGAAAAGCCTGGCCCGCTTGAGCGCTTCCTCGGCGATGAGGTTGGCCTCGACATACAAGGAGCTTCCCTTAACCCGTTTGGGCCTAGTGAAGTCGTCGGTATTCTTGCTGAAGTACGGCTTGCCCCTTGAACTCTTGAGTTTCTCTACCTTCCGGTCGAAACGCCCTACGTCCTGCTGGCGAATCGCTGCTGCCACGCCGACCAGAATGTCCGTGTAGGAGCTCGCATCGTGGCGCTCACCCCACAACTCGAACCCCGTCGGCTTGGGCGCACGCTTCCCCTTCTTGCCCTCCTTGAGTGCTTGGCTTGTGGGCTGAGCACCACCGCCTGGCCTCGCTGGGGGCTTAACGGGCTTCGCAGGCTCCGTCGTCTTGCCGGGTTTCGCAGTCTCGACCGGCACAGGGCTGCCCTCACGGCGAGTCGGCTGCTGGCGGGGCTGGGCCTGCACGGAAGCAGCGGCGGCACCCGGCCCACACAGCACCTCCAGGTCGCCTGGGTCGTAGTCGAAGTGTTCCAGGTACTGCCTGGCCCGCTTCTCCTTTGCGGCAGCGCTGAGGTTGACCTCGATGTGCCAGTGGCTGCTCCCCACCTGCCCGGCGGTAATCAGGTCGCCGGGGTCCTTGCTGGCCCACAGACGCTTCGTGCCGCGGAGTTCCCCAATCCGATGGAACGTATCCGGGTGGCGGTCGTGGATGGCCTCCACCACGCCGACCAGGACATCCGTATAGGAGCTCGCATCGTGGTGCTGGCCCCATAGCTCGAACCCCGTCGGCTTGGGCGCACGCTTCCCCTTCTTGCTCTTCTTGGGTGCTTGGCTTGTGGGCTGAGCACCACCGCCTGACCTCGCCGATGGCTTGGCGGGCTTCGCAGGCTCCGTCGTCTTGCCGGGTTTCGCAGTCTCGACCGGCACAGGGCTGCCCACACGGGCATCGACCGTGCTCTGAGGAGGCTGAGCCTGCACTGAAGAAGCGGAGGCACCCGGCCCATACAGCACCTCCAGGTCGCCGGGGTCGTGGCCGAAAGCCTTCAAGAACTGTCTAACGCGTTTTTTCGTATCGGCAGCGCTGAAGTTGACCTCGATATGCCAGCCGGTCGACGCCACCGGTCTGGACCGATGCAGCGTGTCGCCGTCCTTGCTGGCGAACGGGGTACCCCGCGAACTCTGGAGGTTCCCTATCTCCTGGCCGAAACGTTCTGGGTCCTTGTCGTAAATGGCCTCCACCACGCCGGCCAGGACATCGGCGTAGGAACTCACGTCGTGGTGCTGGTTCCAGAGCTTGAATCCCGTCGGCTTGGGCGCACGCTTCCCCTTCTTGCCCTCCTTGGGTGCTTGGCTTGTGGGCTGAGCACCACCGCCCGGCCTCGCCGATGGCTCGGCGGGCTTCGCAGGCTCCGTCGGCTCGGCAGATGGCCGGCGAGTCTGGGCCGGCGCGGAGCTGCCCGCACGGGCATCGACCGTGCTCTGAGGAGGCTGAGCCTGCACTGAAGAAGCGGAGGCACCCGGCCCATACAGCACCTCCAGGTCGCCGGGGTCGTGGCCGAAAGCCTTCAAGAACTGTCTAACGCGTTTTTTCGTATCGGCAGCGCTGAAGTTGACCTCGATATGCCAGCCGGTCGACGCCACCGGTCTGGACCGATGCAGCGTGTCGCCGTCCTTGCTGGCGAACGGGGTACCCCGCGAACTCTGGAGGTTCCCTATCTCCTGGCCGAAACGTTCTGGGTCCTTGTCGTAAATGGCCTCCACCACGCCGGCCAGGACATCGGCGTAGGAACTCACGTCGTGGTGCTGGTTCCAGAGCTTGAATCCCGTCGGCTTGGGCGCACGCTTCCCCTTCTTGCCCTCCTTGGGTGCTTGGCCCTTGGGCTGAGCACCACCGCCCGGCCTCGCCGATGGCTCGGCGGGCTTCGCAGGCTCCGTCGTCTTGCCGGGTTTCGCAGTCTCGACCGGCACAGGGCTGCCCACACGGGCATCGACCGTGCTCTGAGTAGGCTGAGCATGCACGGATGCAGCAGAGGCACCCGGCCCATACAACACCTCCACCTCGGCGGGGTCTCGGCTGGCACTAGCGGCGCTCACGACGAACCGCTCTCTGAGGAGGTTGAGCCTGTACCCGGCCCGTAGAACACCTCCAGCTCATCAGGGTCGTAGCCGAAGTGCTCCAGAAACCGCCTGGCCCGCTTGATCGTGGCGGCAGCGCTGAGGTTGATCTCGACGTACCAGTCGCTTCCCCCGACCTGCCTGGCCCTGAGCAGGTCGTCGGGGTTCTTGCTGGCGAACGGGCGCACCCTGCCCCGGAGCCCCCCAACCTCCCGGTCGAAACGCCCTGCGTCCTGCTGGCGAATCGCTGCTGCCACCCCGACCAGAATGTCCGTGTAGGAGCTCACGTCGTGGCGCTCACCCCACAGCTCGAACCCAATCGGCTTGCCAGATGGCTGGCGGGTCTGGGCTGGCGCGGAGCTGCCCGCACGACGGGCTGCGCGCTGACGGGGCTGAGCCTGCACGGATGCAGCGGAGGCACCCGGCCCATACAACACCACCAGCTCATCAGGGTCGAAGCCGAAATGCTCCAGAAACCGCCTGGCCCGCTTGACCGTGGCGGCAGCGTCGAGGTTGATCTCGACGTACCAGTCGCTTCCCCCGACTCGCCGGGGCCTGAGCAGGTCGTCGGGGTTCTTGCTGGCGAACGGGCGCACCCTGCCCCGGAGCCCCCCAACCTCCCGGTCGAAACGCCCTGCGTCCTGCTGGCGAATCGCTGCTGCCACCCCGACCAGAATGTCCGTGTAGGAGCTCACGTCGTGGCGCTCACCCCACAGCTCGAACCCAATCGGCTTGGGCGCACGCTTCCCCTTCTTGCCCTCCTTGGGTGCTTGGCCCTTGGGCTGAGCGCCATCGACTGGCCTCGCTGGGGGCTTGGCGGGCTTCGCAGGCTCCGTCGTCTTGCCGGGTTTCGCAGTCTCGACCGGCACAGGGCTGCCCGCACGGGCATCGACCGTGCTCTGAGGAGGCTGAGCCTGCACGGAAGCAGCGGACGCACCCGGCCCATACAGCACCACCAGCTCATCAGGGTCGTAGCCGAAATGCTCCAGGAACACCCTGACCCGCTTGACCGTGGCGGCAGCGCTGAGGTTGATCTCGACGTACCAGTCGCTTCCCCCGACTCGCCGGGGCCTGAGCAGGTCGTCGGGGTTCTTGCTGGCGAACGGACGCACCCTGCCCCGGAGCCACCCAACCTCCCGGTCGAAACGCCCTGCGTCCTGCTGGCGAATCGCTGCTGCCACCCCGACCAGAATGTCCGTGTAGGAACTCACGTCGTGTCGCTCACCCCACAGCTCGAACCCAGTCGGCTTGCCGGGCCTCGGAGTCTCGGCCGTCACGGTGCGACCTTGCCCGCGTGGGTGTAGCTGAGAAGCTGAAGGACGTGGAAGTCCTCGCCGCTGATGACCGACTGGCAGGGCTTGTCGCTGCCCCGTCGAACCTCGCCGACGGGAATCAGACCCGGATTGATCTGCTCCTCGAAGCCCTCGATGGCCAGCAGGGCAGAGGTCGAGGCCTCAAGTTCGCCGGACCCCCCCCCCCGCGCGGGAATTCTCGACCGGGACGATCGTGGCGGTGGGGCCGTCGACGGCGCTGACCTCGTACTCCTCGTCTGGCTCCGTGCGCAGGCGCACGCTGGACCCGGGCCTGACGGGCTGTCCGGCGAGCAGGACCGGCTCGGGGAAGTGCCGCTCGCAGACGAGGCCCAGCCGCTTGGTCGCCTTGAGGTGCTTCACCTCGCGGACGAGGCGCTCCCGCAGGTCGGGATTCGCAACCTCGTCGATCAGCTCTGCGATGTCTGCCATTGGATCCTGCCTAGGGAAGTGGGCGCAACGTAGCGAGGGCGCGGGCGGATTGCAAATCGAAATCTGGAGTGCCCGAGATCGGCGCTGCGGACCTGCCAGATAGGGGCGCTGCCCCATCGCCTGAGCGGATCTCGGGGTCAGCGGCGGCGGGAGCGGAGGGTCTTGGGCACGGCGGTGAACAGGGCCAGGAACAGCCCTGCCGTCAGCCCGACCGCCAGCACGAAGCCGACACCGCCGGCGGGCTGGTCGGCCATGAGCTCGGTAGGTGTCCGTTGGCCGGCCACGGCGAAGCTGGCCGCCGCCAGGGCCAGGTTGGCGGTCACGTGCAGCCAGGTGGGCGGAGTGTCGCTGGTGCCGAAGCAGCCGCAGTCGACAGCCCCGGCACGGACCGCTCTGGCTGCGCCGGCGGCCAGCAGCACGTAGAACACGCCCACGCTCACAGCCAGCGGCACTCCCCCCGCGGCCAGGGCGACGGTGCCGAGGCCGAGCTCGACCACGCCGAACAGCGCAGCCGCGGTGGTGGCCGACGGCGTGAGTCCGCCCGAGACAGGCCTGACCGGAAGCCCGAGCGACTCGAACAGGCCCGCGGCGCTCGATGGCCGGGCGATCTTGGCAGCGCCTGCGACGATCAACAGCACCGCCGCTGCCGCATGCAAGACGACGAGGATCGCCATGGGCCTCATCCTACGGTCGGGCCGTTGAGCGCGCCGCGGTCAGATCCTGTCGGCAGCGACAACCTCGACTCCCGGACATGACGGCTCTCGGCGCCCGTTTCGAGATCTACTGACAGGCCACTTCGGGCCGGGCGGGCTGTGATGCCGGGCTAGCTGCCGGCCAGGGCGATCAGCTCGGCGTCGTCGGGGATCTCCACGCCCGGCACGTAGTAGGTGTGCAGATCGGCGATCACCGACTCCAGGTCGACCGGGTCGGTGGTCGACAGGTACACGGTGATCATCGACGAGTAGATGTGGACGCTCTCCACACCCCCAGCGGCAAAGATGCGCCGGGCGACCTCGGCGGCGGGGTCGTCGCCGAGGATCTCGTCCTCCGCGTGGTAGCGCTTGTGGCCCATGCCGGTGAGGATGCGGTTCACCTCGAAGCGCACCACGCCCGGCCGCCGCGACGAACTGCGAATCACGGTGACCGGCTGACCCATAGCGGGCCGAATCCTACCGCGGGCCGTCGTCGCCGGGCGCTTCGCCCATCGTCGGTCGCTTCGCCCGCCCGCCGGGCTACAACGGGTCCAGGCCGAGGCGGGGCTGGCCGGCGTGGACGGTGCGAGGAGTGGCGGTCCAGCGCAGGACGTCCATGAACGCCCAGCTCCGCCGGTGGATGGCACTCGGGCCGTAGGCGGCCAGGGCGGCGCGGTGCCTGGGGCACGGATAGCCCTTGTTGGCCACGAAGCGGTACGCCGGATAGCTCTGGTCGCAGGCCCGCATCAGGCGGTCGCGGGCGACCTTGGCGACGACCGAGGCGGCGGCGATCGACAGGCAGGCCGCGTCTCCGCGCACGATTCTGGTGGTTGCGCCGTTGCCCACGAAGTCCCAGTTGCCGTCTACCAGCACATGGTCGACGGCGACGCCGAGCCCTGCCAGCGCCCGCTGCGCGCAGAGCCGCTGCGCATCGGACATGCCGAGCTCGTCGCACTCGGCGGCGCTGACATGCGCGACGCAGGCATGCGCTGCCCAGCCGAGGATGCGCTCGGCCAGCAGCTCGCGCTCGGCAGCGGTGAGCATCTTGGAGTCGCGCACCTTGTAGAGCCGCCGGTCCCGGGGCACGACCACAGCGGCCAGGGTCAGCGGCCCCGCCCAGGCCCCCCGGCCCACCTCGTCGATGCCGGCCACGACCTCGCATCCCGACTCCCAAAGGCCGCGTTCTGTGCCCAGGCCCGGCGACAGCCCCCTGGTGGCCGAGCGCAGCGGCGGCAAGGTGACGGCCATTGACGGCGACCGTAGCGCCTCGGCCGAGGAGAGGCTGGGCACCACGACACAGGCCGGGCACCACGACACAGGCCGGGCACCACGGCACAGGGCGGGGCAGTCGGGAGCGAGAGCGCCGCGGTTGAACAGAGGCCAGCCAACGCAGCGAGCCGGTCGGGGGCAGTCGGGAACCACAGCGGCACGCAAGAGCCACCTGCGGACACCGCGTCTACGAAACACGCCGCTCAGCGGGACGCGGCCAGCAGCGCCTCGCCGGAGCGCAGCGACGTGGACCAGTGCGGGTCCAGGGCACCGATCGTGAGCGTGGCCTCGTCGGGGCCGCCGAGGCGCTCCCAGAGCAGAGCGGGGCGTTCGCCGTGCCAGCGCAGCGCGAACGACAGCACCCCGCAGGCGCTGTGGAGGCCGGCGACCTCCAGGTCCCGGCCCTGCCAGTCGGCGGGGAAGCCAGGCAGCAGCTCAGCCGACGACGGCGACCAGGGATCGGCGATCAGCCTGGCGAGGATCGCCGTCGCCACCGCCGACGGGCGCACCGCCGACGGCTCGGGCTCGAGCAGGCTCACGCTGCGGGCAAGCCGGCGGGCGTCTTGGGCTGCGGCCGGCGAAGCGCCCTCAAGAGCCGCCGCGGTGATCGCCAGGGTGCTGTGGTCGAGGCAGTCGCCGGCACTGTGGGCGAGCGGTCCCGCCAGCACGTCGAGCCCCGACGGCCGAGCCGGCACCAGCTCCCGGCTCGCGAGCGCCCGAAGCGCGGCGACGGCGGCGTGCCCGCTCAGGCCGCCCGCGGAAGCCGCTGCGACCACAGTGGCCCGGGCGCGGTCGGCCTCTTCGGAGAGGCCGGCAACGTCGAGATGCGGCGCTGCGGCGGCCGCGACCGCCGGATCGGCGGACCCGGCCAGCACCACCAGATCGCCGACGACACGGGTCCACGCCTCGGACAGGTCCGGGTCGGGCCAGGACAGAGTGAGCGCCTTGCGGGTGATCGCCTTCCAGCCCGAGGCCACGTCGGCCGCGGCGAACGTGGAATCCAGCGGCGGGCCGCCGACGCCGACCATGAAGCTCACCGTCTGGCGATGCGGGAGCGGCACCAGCAGCGCCGCGGCAGCCGATACGCCTGCGGCCTCGGCGCGTCTGGCGTCGGGCTCGGCCATGACCCGGCCCCAGATGCCCTCGCCGGCGGTGCTGTCAGCATCGGCATCAGCATCGCTGCAGGCGGCCACAGCGCCCACAGAGCGAGACGCCGCCACCCAGGCCTGGCCGTCGGCGCTGATGGCTTGGCCGCTGCCGGTGCCGGTCGCCTCCAGCAGGCCGGTGCGTCGGCAGGCCACCGCGGCCAGCAGCGGCGCGGACGAGGCGTTGTGGAACTCGAGCATCAGCGACCGGCCGACGCCGTCGTTGACCACGGCCACCCGCAGGATCACGTCGCCGTCGGGCACCCGCAGCAGCATTTCCTGGACCGGGGTGTCGTCCAGGCGACGCCGGCGCAGCCGCTCCTCGTGGCCCAGCCGCCAGCGGTCCTCTGCCACCACCCCCCACTCCACGACGAAGCCATCGGCTGTCTCGGCAACAGGCACCCCGGCCACAGCTCTCCCGGTCGCAGCCGTCCCAGTCTCGGCTGTCCCAGTCATGGCTGCGCCGGTCACGACGATGCGGCCGGTGTCGTCGATCACCCCGACCGGCCCCGACAGGTCGCCCAGCAGCGCAGCGGGCCGACCACCCAACGACGCCGACGGCTCGGCGGCAGGCCTCAGGCGCTCGGCCGGTTCCCGCTCAGTCAGGGTCGATCTCGCGGGAGGCGGGGTTGCTGACGAGGCCGACGTATGCATCCATGGCGCTCTGGCCGTCGACCACGCAGGCACGCACCTGCTCGGCGATCGGCGTGTAGATGCCCAGCTCGGCGGCGATCTCCACCACGACCGCCGCGGACTCCACGCCCTCGGCGACCTGGTCCATCTCGGCGACGATCTCCGCAAGTGGCCGGCCCAGGCCGAGCTGCTCGCCCACGTAGCGGTTGCGGCTCTGCGGGCTCATGCAGGTGGCGAGCAGATCGCCCATCCCGGCCAGCCCCGCGAAGGTGGCCGGCTCGCCGCCCATCGCCACGCCCAGCCGGGTCAGCTCGGCCAGGCCCCGGGTGATGATCGCCGCACGGGTGTTGTCGCCGGTGCCGAGGCCGTCGGCCATGCCCGCGGCCAGCGCGATCACGTTCTTGAGCGCCCCGCCGAGCTCGCAGCCCACCACGTCGTCGCTGGTGTAGACCCGGAAGAGCTGCGAGCCGAAGACCTGCTGCAGGCTCTCGGCGATGGTGAGGTCGGTGAACGCCAGCACGGCCGCCGCTGCCGAGCCGGCCATGATCTCCTTGGCCAGGTTGGGCCCGGTGAGCACGCCGACGGGATGGCCCCCCAGCTCCTCCTCGACGATCTCGGTCATGCGCTTGCGCGTGCCGGGCTCGAGGCCCTTGGCCAGCGAGACCACGGGCACCCAGGGCCGCAGGTGCGGGCGCAGCTCGATCAGCGTGGAGCGGAACCCGGCGGAGGGCACGCCCATCACCAGCACGTCGCACTCGCTGATCACCTCGGCGAGGTCGGCCGACGCCCGCAGCTCCGGGTGCAGCGTGAAGCCGGGCAGGTAGCGGGGGTTGGCGTGGCTCTCGTTGACGGCAGCGGCGGTGTCGGGGCGGCGGCTGTAGAGCACGGTCGGTGCGTTGTGGGCGCACAGGTGGGCCACGGTGGTGCCCCAGGAGCCGCCTCCGATCACGCCGACCCGCATGGCCATGGGCATCACACTAGACCCGCCGGGCGCTCGGGTCGTTGACGTGCCGGCCTACGGCCTGGCGGGCCGGCCGACGGGCTCGGCAGCGAGCCGGTCACGGCTTGGGTCCGGGCTGGCCTACGGCTCGGGTCGTTGCGGGCCGGCCACGGCTTGGCGACGGGCCGGCCACAGTTCGGAGACGGGCTGGGCAGCGGCTCGGCGGCCGTGGAGTGCAAACTTGTCGGGTGCAGACCAGTCCGCCGCAGCCTGCTGAGCCGAACGGCTCGCCGACTCCGAGGGAGTCCGCTGTGGTGCTGGTGCCGATCCGCTCGTTCGACGACGCCAAATCGCGCCTTGCGCCGGTTCTCTCCGCCGGGCAGCGGATCGCCCTGGCCAGGCGGATGGCCGATGCTGTGGTGAGCGCGGCGGGGGCGCTGCCGGTGTGGGTGGTGACCGACGACGACGAGGTGGCCGCCTGGTGCGCAGGCGTCGACGCCGAGGTGCTGCGGGTCGGCTGCGACGGCCTGAACGCCTCGATAACCGCGGCAGCCGAGGCCGCAGCAGCCGCGGGGTTCGGCCGGGTGATCGTCGCTCACGCCGACCTGCCGCTGGCCCGGGATCTCGGCGTGGTCAGCAGGCCGGGCGTGGCGATAGCCCCGGACCGCCACGGCGACGGCTCCAACGTGATGTCGGTTCCCGTCGGGGCGGGCTTCGAGTTCGCCTACGGACCGGGCTCGTTCGGGCGGCACCGGCGCGAGGCCGCTCGCTGCGGTCTGAGCGTCACCGTGATCGACGAGCCCAGCCTGGCCTTGGACATCGACTCGGTCGACGACCTGCGCACGCTGGCCGATCTCGGGTGGCTCGACGACCTGGACCTGCCCGGCAGCCTCAGGGCGACCGAGGGCCTCGGAGCGTCCGACGGCCTCAAGGCGGGCGGCGGTCATCAGCAGCCGCACGGTTCGTAGGATCGCCGCATGAACGTCGACCTGGCGGTCCCCGACAGCGCCCTGGCGATCGGCGCCCATCCCGACGACATCGAGTTCGAGTGCGGGGCGACGCTGGCCAAGTGGGCCGCGGCCGGCGCAACGGTGCATCTGCTGGTCTGCACCGACGGCCGCAAGGGCACCTGGGATCCCGACGCCGACATCGAGGCGCTGATCGCGCTGCGCCGGCACGAGCAGCACGAGGCGGCTCGCCGGCTGGGCGCCACGGGGGAGGTCCGCTTCGGGGGCCAGGTCGACGGCGAGCTCGACATGGGCGCCGATGCCGGCCTGGAGCTTCGGGGAGCGCTGGCCCGGGTGATCCGCGAGCTCACGCCGGCGGTGGTGCTGGCGCACGACCCTTGGCGGCGCTGGCGGATGCACCCCGATCACCGGGCCGCGGGGTTCGTGGCAGTCGACGCGGTGGTCGCCGCACGGGACCCGCACTACCACCCCGAGCACGGCATCGCCGCGCACCGGCCCGAGGCGCTGCTGCTGTTCGAGTGCGAGGAGCCCGATCATCTCGAGAGCGTCGACAGCGCCCATCTCGACGCCAAGGTCGACGCCCTGCTCGCCCACCGCAGCCAGTTCGTGACCACCATGGGCATCACCGACCCCGACGACGAAGACCAGCGCGCCGCCTTCGCGCAGCGGATCGCCGCCGAGGCTCGTGACCAGGGCTGGCGCGGCGGCGTGCGCTTCGGCGAGGCGTTCAAGCTGCTCGACCCGGCCTCCTAGGCCGGCCCGCTGCCGGCTCTGCGAGTCCCTGCCAGCCTGTGCCGTGCAAGCCGGGCCGTGGCTCAGCTGTGCGCGGCGGGGTGCGCTTCGCCGAGGCGTTCAAGCTGCTCGACCCCGCCACCTGAGCCGGCCCGCTCCGCCGGTCCTGTCCGCCTGGGGCGGGCGAGCCGGCGCGTGGCTCAGCTTTCCTCGGCGGAGGCGGGGAACAGCGAGGGGAACGTGGTGTAGCCCTCGGGGCCCTGCGTGTAGAGGTTGCGGGCATCGAGGGGCTCGATGGGCGCGCCCTCGGCAACCCGCTGGGCGAAATCCGGGTTCGAGATGAACGGCCGGGCGAACGACACCGCGTCGGCGCGCCCGATCTCCAGGGCGAAGTTGGCCTCGTCGGGGCTGTAGCTGTCGTTGACGATCAGCGGCCCGTCGAAGAGCTCGCGGGCCAGCGCCTCGTTGTCGATGCCCGCTGCTCGGGGCTTGCCGGCGGCCCCGCCCAGGCCTGCCTTCTCGGGGTTAGGCGCCTCGTCGGCGGCGGCTGCGGCAGGCAGGCGGATCACGTGGCAGTAGGCCAGGCCGAGATCGGAGAGCTGCGGCAGCAGGCAGCGGAACGTCTCGGCCGGGTCGTCGTCGTGCAGGTCGTTGAACGGGTTGGCGGGACAGATCCGAAAGCCCACCCGGTCCGCCCCCACGGCGCCTGCCATGGCCGCTGCCGCCTCCACGAAGAAGCGGGTGCGGTTGGCGACCGAGCCGCCCCAGCGGTCGCTGCGCCGGTTGGTGCCGGTGGACAGGAACTGCGCCGGCAGGTAGCCGCTGGTGCCGTGCAGCTCCACGCCGTCGAAGCCGGCCTCGACGGCCAACTCGGCGCAACGGGCGTAGTCGGCGATCACTGCGGGGATCTCGTGCTCGTCCAGAGCACGGGGCACCGGGAACGGCTGCATGGTCCCGCCGTCGGTGTCGGTGTACATCTTGCCGGCGGCGGCGATGGCCGACGGGGCCACGATCTCGCTGCCGGGCTGCTTGTTTTCGGCGTGGGCGATGCGCCCGCAGTGCATGATCTGGGCGACGATCGTGCCGCCGCTGGCGTGAACCGCCTCGGTGACCGGCCGCCACAGGGCCGCCTGATGCTCGTCGGCCAGGCCGGGGGTGCGGCAGTAGCCCTTGCCCTGCTCGCTGGGGTAGATGCCCTCGGTGACGATCATCCCCGCGCCCGCACGCTGGGCGTAGTAGAGCGCCATCAGCTCGTTGGGGTCGCCGTCGGCGTCGGCTCGGCTGCGGGTCATGGGCGCCATCACGATCCGGCTGCGCAGCTCGATGCTCCCGAAACGGGCCGGGGTCAGCAGGTTGACGAAGGCCATGGCACGCCTCAACCGGGCCGGGCCAGCAGATCCTCGATGAGCGCTGCCAGCTCGATCGGGCGGTCGCCCTGGATGGAATGACCCGCTCCGTCCACCACCACGTGGACCGTGGCGGGACGGCGGCGCATCCACTCGGCCACGTCGTCGTCGTCGACCACGCTCCAGCGGCCGCCCTGCCACAGGGCCAACGGCGCCTCGATGCGGTCGAGCCGGTCCCAGAGCGCCCCGAAGCCGCCGGGCTGCGATCCGCTGTCGCTGTCTACGCCGGAGTCTCCTGCTGCCTCGTCGCCGGCTGTCTCGTCGCTGTCCTCGCCGCCGTCTCCTCGACGCCAGTTGCGCACGCTGTCGTAGTTCCAGGTCCAGCGGCCGTCGGCGGTCTCGTGGGCGTTGTGGAGGATCCCCCGGCGCAGGCTGGACTCGGAGCGGCCGGGGTTGAACTCCACGGTGCGGGCCAGGATCTCCTCGAAGCTCTCGAAGTACTGCGGGCCGTCGATGAACGCCAGCACCGGCTCGGCCTTGGCATGGTCGGCGCCGGGGGTGACGTCGACGACCCCGAGGCGGCGCACCAGGTGCGGGTGGTCCGCAGCCAGGCAGATGGCGGTGATGCCGCCCAGCGACATGCCCACCACGGCCTCGGCGTCAGGCGCCAGCTCGCCGACCGCCACGGCCACGTCGGCCGCCATCGAGGCGGGGTCGTAGTCATGGTCGGGGCGGTGGTCCGAGCGCCCGTGGCCGGGCAGGTCCACCGCCAGCAGCGGGCGGCCCAGCGCCAGGGCCACGGTGTCGAAGGTGTGGGCGTTCTGAGCGCCGCCGTGCAACAGCACCAGCTCGGGGTCGGCCTCGCCCCAGACCAGGGCGCTAAGCGACAGCCCGCTGGGCAGCGCCACGGACTCGCGGCGCACCGCCGGAGGGTCGTCGAAGGCGATCTGGTGCTCGGCAGCGTTCTCGTGCAGCAGGCCGAACTCGTCGTAGCCGGCCATCTCAGGCGCTGATCTCGTGCACTGGCTCGGGCATCTCCGCTGAGTGGCGCCTCAGGCGGGGGGTTCGATGAAGCCCGTCAGCCCGTAGGGGGCATAGGGGCCGAGGATGTTCTGCTCCAGCACGCCGATGCCGTGGCGCTCGTTGCCGCTGGGGTCGGTGTAGACGGCCCGCGTCAGGTGCTGCACGTGCTGGTTCTCATAGGCCGTCTCGTCCACGGAGTCCAGCGCCCACGACTCGCTCGCCATCGCCAGCTCGTCGTGCCAGCGGCCGTGGGACCAGGTGGGATGCGAGTAGCCGATCCCCTTCATGCGGAACGCGAAGAGCGGCCGGAGCTTCACCTCGTGGCGCCCGGCGGCAGCGCCATCAGCGCCCGTCGCAGCGTCCCCGACGGCGTCCCCGGCAGTGCCCAGCGAGGTCATGGCGAGCGTCGCCGAGTCGATCATGCGGCTGTCGGGGCTGAAGGTCACGCTGTGCTCGAGGCTGCGCATGTGCTCCACGGCGGGGTCCTCCACGCCCGGCAGCTCCGCAGGCGAGCCATACGTCGGCAGACGGGCGCCGACCTGGAACAGCGAGCGGCCCAGGTGGTCGTCGAAGAGCTGGTAGTGCAGGCACACATCGTCGAAGTGCAGCGGCGCCCACAGGAAGAAGATGCCGCCGGTGCGGCGCTCGGCGGGGGCGCCTCGGGTGTCGCCCCCGGCCAGCGGGCGGGTCCCCCACGAGCGGTCCTTGGTGCCCCACACCTGCTGGCGGTCGAGCTCCAGGCGCTTGCCGCCGAAGGCCAGCCAGCCGCTCCAGCAGCCGAGCTGGGTGAAGCGGGTGGTGTCCATGATGCGGCGGATCCCGCCGCCTAGGTGGTGGCGAGGCTCCTCCACATTGGCGGTGCGGCCCTCGAAGGTCAGCTCGCAGGCGAAGTCGGTCTCGTTGGCCTCCAGCGTGACCCGACACGAGCGCATGGGCTCGGTGATCTGCAGGTCGAACGGCCCGATGCGCATGTCGGAGGGCTCTCCGCCGGCCCGTGCGGAGGCGTGGAAGGCGTGCTGCACGCCGTCGTGCACCACCGAGATGCCGCAGTCCTGCAGGCCCAGGTGCGGGTAGCGGGCGGCGCCGATCCCCAGGTAGAAGTCGCCCTGGCGGGAGTAGCCGTTGAACCAGTAGCGCTCGTAGAAGTCCTTGTCGGTGGTGGCGGGGTGGGCGACGGGATCGGGGGTCTGATGGATCGGGTAGTCGTCGAACTTCGAGAGCATCGGCCCAGCGTGCCACACCCGTCGCCGAGACTGCCTATCCGCAAGGCGGCCTGACGACTGGCTGACGGCGACCTGATGGCAGCCCGGCGGCTGCTCACTGGGACACCGTGGCCCGGCGGGCGCTGATCGAGCACCGCGCGCACGGCGTCCGCCCGCTACAGCGGCACGGCGGCCGGCCCCTGCCTACTGGGACACCGCGGCCCGGCGGCCGGCTATTGGGACGGCGCGGCGCGGCGGCTGCGAGACCTCCGGCTGGGGGCGGCGCCGGGCACCGGTTCCCAGCGGAAGTGCCGCCAGGCGACCAGGGCGCCCAGCGCGGTCCAGGCCGCCAACGCACCCAGGCGGTCCCAGGCGATGCCGGGCGCCTCGCTGAACGGCGACAGCGCCTCGGTGAAGGCCACGGCGAAGGGCTTGAGCGGGAACGCGTCGCCCAGCAGACTGAGCCAGACCGGCGGGTCCTCCAGGGGGACGAACACGTTGGACGTGAAGGCCAGCGGGATGATGGTGGCATTGGCCATGGCCACTGCGCTGTTGCCGGTGGACGCCAGCGACGCCAGGGCGACCCCGAGCGTGGCGAAGCACAGCACCCCGGCAAAGAAAGCCAGCACCACGGCGGGGATCTTGGCGAGCTCGAAGCTGACCCCGTAGGCGGCCACGCCGAGCGCCACCATCACCGAGGTGGCGAACACGGCGATCGCCATGGCGGCCAGGATCACGCCGGCCATGAACAGCCACGGCGGGATCGGCGTGCCCCGGATGCGCTTGAGGATGCCCTGGTCGCGGCGGAACGAGAGGCCCACCGCGATGTTGGTGTAGGTGGCCGAGGCCGCTGCGAACACGCCAAGGCCCGCCACGTAGAACTGGGCGGTGGTGACGGGGCCGTATTCGAGCGAGCCGAGCGGGTCGTTGCCGAACAGCGCCACGAACAGCACCAGCATCACCATGGGCATGCCGAGCGTGAAGAAGGCGGCGATCGGCGTGCGCCTAAAGATCAGGATCTCGGCGCGGATCGAGCGCCACAGCAGCCGCAGGTCACGCATCGCCAAGCTCCTCGGACGTAGCGTCGCCCGGCTTCGCGGCGTGCTCTGAGGCGGCGTCATGCGAGCCGAGTGAGGGAGACGACGCCTCGCCGGATGCCACAGGCGGCGCGTCATCCGAGCCGGAGGCGGCAGGCGGCGCGCTTTGGTCCTCGCCGACGAGTCGCAGGTACACGTCCTCGAAGCTGATCGACTCCACGGCGAGGCCTTCGAGCTCGATGCCGCGCGCCGTCGCCCAGCCGGTGATGTGGGCCAAGT
The DNA here is from genome assembly GCA_965214285.1 of Acidimicrobiales bacterium. Classification (GTDB taxonomy): domain Bacteria; phylum Actinomycetota; class Acidimicrobiia; order Acidimicrobiales; family Aldehydirespiratoraceae. Next base: position 1,039,780 of record OZ243946.1, on the reverse strand, counting down.
CCGCGGTCGGAGACGGCGTGACGACCGTGACGCGGGCGCCGTTGTCGGTCACCTGCCCGACCAGCGGCTCGAACAGCCCGCTGAGCGCCGCCTCGGCCGTGGGCCGTGCGAAGCGCACCACAGTGTCCGCCGCTGCTTCGCGGCGCAGCGATGCAGGCGTGCCCTCGGCGACGATCCTGCCTCCTGCCAGCACCGCCACGTGGTCGGCTAGCTGCTCGGCCTCATCGAGGTAGTGGGTGGTGAGCACCACGGTGCGGCCGCTGCCGGCGAGCCTGCGCACCAGGTCCCAGCTTCGCCGGCGGGCTGCGGGGTCGAAGCCGGTGGTGGGCTCGTCGCAGAACAGCAGCTCGGGGTCGCCCACCAGGCCCATCGCCAGGTCGATGCGGCGGCGCTGGCCGCCCGAGAGGGTGCCGACCCGGGCGCCGGCCTGGTCGCTCAGCTCGACGGCTTCGAGCACCTCGGCCACCGGGCGGCGACGCGTGTAGGCGCAGGCGTAGAGGGCTACGACCTCGGCGACGGTGAGCTGCTCGTCGACCCCGGCGGACTGCAGCACGATGCCGATGCGGTCGCGGAACCTGCGCCCTCCCTCGGCCGGGTCGACGCCGAGCACCCGCACATGGCCGCTGTCTCGGCGGCGGTGGCCTTCGAGGATCTCCACGGTGGTGGACTTGCCTGCGCCGTTGGGCCCGAGCAGGGCGAAGACCTCGCCGGGCTGAACCGAGAACGAGACCCCGTCCACCGCCTTGATGTCCCCGTAGTGCTTGACGAGATTGGCGACCTCGAGCACCGCAGACATGGGCTGGCGATGCTACCGCCGGGGCTTGCAGCCACGGTACTCGGCACGGCTTTCAGACCCGGCGGCGGTCCTCTCAGACCCTCCGCGGTCCCGGAGGTCCCCCAGGCCTCGAGTCCGGCAGAGGGTCCTCGCCCATGAGACGACCGTGCCGGATCCTGCGGGCGGTCAGGGCAAACCAGGCGCAGGCAGCGAGGCCGGCCGACGACGGCCATACTCTCAGGCATGCGGCCGATTGGTGATCTGCGGGTGGTGGGGCGCTACACGACGAGGTTCGACGCCGAGGTGGCCGTGGCGCAGCTCGGCGATGCCGGGATCCAAAGCGTGCTGCTCGGCGACACCACGACCGAGGGCGAGGTCTTCGGACGGGTCCAGGGCTACGAGGTGGCGGTGCTGGTCGAGACGGCCGAGGATGCGGCTGTGCTCCTGGAGGGCGAGCGGCCGCGCAACGCCGAGATCGACTCCCTGGACAGCCAGTTCTACATGCGGCGCTTTGCCGACAGGCCGCCCTGGGTGCGCTGGGCGACCTATGCGCTGCTGGCCACCGTGGCCGGGCCGCTGCTGCTGGCCGCGCTGGTGCAGCTCGGCTGGCTGGCCGGCGGCCTGTTCCCTTAGCCGGCAAGCAAGCTCCAGCGCGTCGCCTTACCACCTGAGACCGCAGCTAGTACGTTCGCGCCCATGAGAGTCCCCGGACTGGCGCGGCGCAAGGCGCTCGACGCCGATCCGCTCGTGGCCGAGCTGCAGGCCGCGCTGGCCGTCGAGCGGGTCCGCCACGACGGCGCCGAGCGGACCCTGATGGCCCGCGACGCCTCGGTGTTCACCGGCGGGGTGGCCGGGCCGGTCTGCTTTCCCGTCGCCGCCGCCGAGGTGCAGGCGATCATGCGGATCGCCGCGGATCACGGGCGCGGCGTCGTCCCCCGCGGCGCCGGAACCGGACTCGCCGGCGCAGCCATCCCGCTGGGAGCGCCGATCGTGGTCAGCACCGGCAAGATGACCCGGATCCGCAGCGTCGACCTCGACAACCGCATCGCCTGGGTCGAGCCCGGCGTGATCAACCTCGATCTCAGCAACCACCTGCGGCCCAAGGGCTTCCACTTCGCGCCCGATCCCTCGAGCCAGCAGGTGTGCACGCTCGGCGGCAACGTCGCCAACAACTCCGGCGGGCCGCACTGCCTGGCGTATGGCATCACCGACGCTCACGTGGCAGCCATCGAGGTGGTGCTCACCGACGGCAGCGTCGCCAGCCTCGGCGGGATCGACGCCGAGCCCGCCGGGTACGACCTGCGCGGCGCCTTCGTGGGCAGCGAGGGCACCCTCGGCATCGCCACCGGGATCGCTGTGCGGATCACCCCGAACCCGCCGCAGGTCGCCACGCTGCTGCTGGCGTTCGCCGAGATCAGCGACGCCGCGCAGACCGTCTCGGACGTGATCGCCGCGGGGATCGTGCCAGCGGCCCTGGAGGTGATGGACCGCCGCATCACCGCCGCAGTCGAGCGTTTCGTGGGGGCGGGCTATCCGACCGACGCCGGCGCGGTGCTGCTCGCCGAGGTCGAGGGCCTGGCCGCAGGGGTGGACATCGACGCTTCGCTCATCGCCGACATCGGCCGCACCAACAACGCCACCAGCGTGCGCCGTGCAGAGTCCGAGGCCGAGCGGGCGCTGCTGTGGAAGGGCCGCAAGTCGGCGTTCGGAGCGGTGGCGCAGATCGCTCCCGACTACTACCTGCACGACACGGTGGTGCCCCGGGGCGCGCTTGCATCCGTGATCGAGCAGGTATATGAGATCGCCGAGCGCCACGGGGTGCTGGTGATGAACGTCTTTCACGCAGGCGACGGCAACCTGCATCCGCTGCTGCTCTTCGACGCCTCGGAGGAAGGCGAGCTGGACCGGGTCCACGCCGCGGGAGCGGAGATCCTGGCGGCCTCGCTGGCGGCGGGCGGGGTGCTCAGCGGCGAGCACGGCATCGGCGTGGAGAAGCGCGACTTCATGGGCCGGCTGTTCAGCGACGACGACCTCGATCACCAGAACCGGCTGCGGGCGGCGTTCGACCCGCACTGCCGGGCCAATCCCGGCAAGGTGCTGCCCACAGGCCACTCCTGTGCGGACATCGCAGCGCTGCGCTCCGTGCCCGACGAGGTCTGGGGATGACCGCCGGGGCCGGACCCGGGGCGCGGCAGTGAGCACGCTCGCGTCCGCCGCCGAGACCGACGCCGTGCTGGCCGATTTCGCCGCAGAGGTCGGCAGCGACGACCCGGTGGCGGTCGTCGGCGGCGACACCCGGCCCCTTGCCGGGGGACCACTGGACCCGGCGGCCCGGCTGGTGTCCGCGCCGGCGGGCGTGGTGCAGTACAGGCCCTCGGAGATGACCGTGCAGGTCCGTGCGGGCACCACCGTTGCCGCCCTGCACGACGAGCTCGCCGAGGCGGGGCAGCGCACGGCGCTGGCCGAGCGCGGCGGCACGGTCGGCGGCGCTGTCGCCGTCGGCGAGAACCATCTCGACATGCTCGGGCGGGGCCGGGTGCGCGACGCCGTGCTGCAGGTGCGCTACGTGTCCGCGGATCAGAGGCTGGTGACCGGCGGCGGGCCGGTCGTCAAGAACGTGTCGGGCTTCAACCTGCCCAAGCTGATGACCGGCTCGCTGGGCACCCTGGGGCTGCTGGCCGAGGTCGTGCTGCGCACCAACCCGGTCCCGGCGATGTCGCTGTGGCTGCGGGCCGCTGCCGCCGACCCGACCGCGGTGCGCGATGCGCTGCTGCGGCCCAGCGCCGTGCTCACCGACGGCACCGCCACCTGGGTACACCTCGAGGGCTACGAAGCCGACGTGATCGGCCAGGCTGCCAGGCTGCGCGGCCTCGGCGACTTCGCAGAGACGGCGGGGCCTCCCCCGCTGCCGCCGCACCGCTGGTCGCTGACGCCGCGCGAGGCTGCCGAGGCAGACCCCGGGGCCGTCGGGGGATTCGTGGCGGTGATCGGGGTCGGCGTGGTGTTCGCGCAGACCGCTCAGCCGCCGCGGCCTGTCGATCCCGGGGCTGCTGTCGTCGCCGCGCGGCTCAAGGCGCTGTTCGATCCCAGCGGTCGGCTCAATCCCGGACGGATGCCGGGCGCATGAGCGCCGATCTCGGGCTAGCGCAGGCCGATCTCGACAAGTGCGTGCAGTGCGGGCTGTGCCTGCCTCACTGCCCCACCTATCGGGTCAGCGGCGACGAGACCATGGGGCCGCGGGGCCGCATCTCCTTGATGCGTGCCGTGCAGGTCGACGGCGCTCCGCTGACCGAGCAGGTGCGCGAGGCCTTCGACACCTGCGTGCAGTGCCGCGGCTGCGAGCCGGCGTGCCCCAGCGCGGTGCCCTACGGGAAGCTGATCTCGCAGACCAAGGCCGCGTTGACCCAAGGACCCGCTGCCCGAGGGCCCAGCCGACGCCTCCGGCGCTGGGCGCTGCGGGCTGCCCTGGCGCCGTTGAGCCGGCCGCGCCTGCTGAGGGCGCTCTCGACGGCAGGGGCTCTGGCGGCTCGGCTCAGGCTGATGCCGCGCCGCTTGGCCCTCGGCACGCGCGAACTGCGCCTGGCGGCGCACCGTGTCTCCGGCGACGACGTGTACCTGTTCACCGGCTGCGTGATGGACACCTGGCAGCGCGACGTGCATCACAGCACCCAGCGTGTGCTGGAAGCCGCAGGCGTCGGCGTGACCCCGACCGGCGACCGGGCGCCGTGCTGCGGCTCGCTGCATCACCATGCCGGGCTCGTGGCTGAGGCACGGGCGCGGGCTGTGCGCACGATCGAGGCGCTGTCGGGCGACGAGCGGCCGGTGCTCGTGAACTCCTCGGGGTGCGGCGCTGCCATGAAGGAGTACGGCGAGCTCTTGGGAACCGAGCAGGCGCGGGCCTTCGCCGCAAAGGTGTTCGACGTCCACGAGTGGCTGGCCGACCGCTCAGGGCTGCTGGAGCGAGCTGCTGCGGGCGCCGAGCCGCTGGACGTGTGCGTGGCCGTGCAGGACCCGTGCCACCTGCGTCATGTGCAGCGGTCTCACGAAGCGGTCCGCGCGGTGCTGGCGCCGTTCGTGCGCAAGATCGTCGAGCTCGACGACGACGGCCTGTGCTGCGGCGCCGGCGGTGCTTACTCGCTGCTTCAGCCCGGGCTCGCGGGCGAGATCCGCGAGCGCAAGCTGGCGGCCATCGCCCATGTGGACCCCGACGTGGTGGCCTCGGCCAATCCGGGCTGCTCGATGCACCTGGCCGCAGGCGACGCCGACGGCGTGAGCGCCGAGCACCCGATGACCCTGATCGCCCGCGCCCTGGACCCCGCCCGCTGAGACCCGCCAGCCAAGCACAGACCCAAGCAGCGCAAGCGTCTTGCGACCTCCGCCTTCCAAGCAGGGGAAGGGCCGACTGTGGTCGAAGCTACAGCGCTCTCAGCCGCCGGTCCTGGGGCTGAAACGGATTCTCATCGGACTTGCCTGCGTATCCGGCGATCCGCCCGATCTCGTCGTCGGTCAGCCCCTTGGATCGGAGCATCTCGCCGATCTCCGCGGTCAGGGCGGGCGTTTCCGGCGGGAGCACGTCGCTCAAGGGCTCGGACTTTCTCCAGCCGCGGGCGCTGAGCCGCTTGTAGAGACGGGTCCGATCCGAGCGAGACAGCACGCCGAGCTGGTAGGCACGCTCGATCAGCGCCTGCATCGACACCATCCAGTACCGCTTCAGCGCGTGGAGCTTGCCGAGGCTCAGGTTCCGCAGCTCGGGGCGGATCACGTCGCCAGGCATCAGGAACTCCGCAGCGAACTGATCGGCCTCGTCCTCGGGTTCGTCGGTGAACCATTCCGAATGCAGGACTAGATGCCCGAGCTCGTGGGCGAGCGTGAAGCGCTTTCTGTCCGTCGGGCTGGTCGAGTTGACAAGGATCACAGGATGGCCCTCGATCCACTGCGACAACCCGTCGACGCGCCGCGTCCCGAAGTCCTCCTCGATCACGATGCAGCCCGCCGATTCGAGCCAGCCCACGAGGTTGCGAACGGGTCCCGACCGAAGCCGCCACTGCATGCGAGCGATGCGTGCAGCGCCGGCTGGGTCAGTGACGATGGGGTCCAAGAGCGGCAGGGTCAGGTGCGCCCGCTCTGCAAGTTGCTCTTGGGTCATGCCGTTGGCGCAGCGGGCTACTTCGAGCACCTCGCCCAGAGACGTCACGGACGGAGGCCTCAGCTGCAGCCGCTGGTGGTGCCGCAGGCGCTGCACACGAAACAGGCCCCGGCCCGCACCATGGGCACGCCGCACATCATGCAGAACGGCGCGTCCGCGAAACTACCGCTGACGGCGCTGGCCGTGCCCACGACTGCGGCGGAAGGGGTCTTGGGCGCGGGCGGCGAGGAGGCGGCGGGCAGCCGCGAGGCCGCGGGCGGCGGCGAGGAGGCGGTGGTCGACGGCGCAGGCGACGCCCCCGACGCAGGCGGACCGCCGCTGCCGAACTGGAGCTGGCCCGCCGGCTGTGTTGGCACCGGCCGCGACGGCGGATCAGGCGGGATCTCCGATCCCTGGACGGTCTCGGTCACGTGCTCCACGACGCCCGGCAGGGTCGGCTCGGTCCGCTCGTCGGCGCTGAGGATGTTGAGCTCGGCCCGCTCGTCGTAGTCGAGGTACATGAACGCCAGCTTGCGGAACAGGAAGTCCATCAGGCTGGTGGCGATGCGGATGTCGGGGTCGTCGGTCATGCCCGCCGGCTCGAAGCGCATCCCCACGAACGCCCTCACGAACGCCGAGAGCGGCACCCCGTACTGCAGGCCGTGGCTCACCGAGATGGCGAAGGCGTCCATGATGCCCGCCAGCGTGGAGCCCTGCTTGGACACGTTCACGAACAGCTCGCCGGGGCGGCCGTCGGCGTACTGGCCGACCGTGATGAAGCCCTTGCAGTCCGCGACCCGGAACTCGAAGGTCTGCGAGTTGCGGGACCGAGGCAGCCGATTGCGCACCGGCTGGGCGGGAGTCTGCGCGGGCGGCTCAACAGGCTCTGCGGGCAGTGTCGCCGTTGCGCCCTCACCGGGGTCCGCCGCGGCACCGGCAGCCGGCCCCGAAGCAGCGTCGCCCGACCCGGAGGCTGCGCCGTCGCCCGCGGAGAGCGGCTGGGCGACCTTGCAGTTGTCGCGGTACAGCGCCACCGACTTCAGGCCCAGCCTCCACGACTCGATCAGCAGCAGCTCGATCTCGTCGACGCTCACCTCCTCGGGCAGGTTGACGGTCTTGGAGATGGCGCCCGACAGGAACGGCTGCACCGCGCCCATCATCTTCACATGGCCGAGGTAGTGGATCGGGTTGTCGCCCAGCGAGCAGGCGAACACCCCGAAGTGCGCCGGATCCAGGCCCGGCGCCCCGAGCACGGTGTTGTGCTCGGCGATGTGGTCGACGATGGCGTCGATGCTCGCCGGGCCGTAGCCGAGCCGCGCCAGGGCACGGCCCACGGTGCGGTTGACGAAGCTCATCGTGCCGCCGCCGACGAGCCGCTTGAACTTGACCAGCCCCAGTTCAGGCTCGATGCCGGTGGTGTCGCAGTCCATCAGCAAGCCGATGGTGCCGGTCGGCGCCAGCACCGTGGCCTGGGAGTTGCGCACCCCGCCGGCCGCGGCCCGCTCGCAGGCCTCGTCCCAGGCCGCGCGGGCAGCCGCCAGGATCGACTGCGGGGCCAGGCCCTCGTCGATGTCGGTCACAGCAGCACGGTGCTGGTCGAGGACCCGCAGCATGTGCGAGCGGTTCTCGTCGTAGCCGGCGAAGGGGCCGAGCCGCTCGGCGAGCCGTGCCGAGGCGCGGTAGGCCTCGCCGGTCATCAGCGCGGTCACCGAGGCGGCCACCGCCCGCCCGGCGTCTGAGTCGTATGCCAGGCCCAGCGCCATCAGCATGGCGCCGAGGTTGGCGTAGCCGAGCCCGAGCTGGCGGAACGCCCGCGTGGTCTCGGCGATGCTGTCCGTCGGGTAGTCGGCGTTGCCCACCAGGATCTCCTGGGCGGTGATCAGCACCCGCACGGCATGGGCGAAGCCCTCGCTGTCGAAGGCGTCGGCGCCGAGCTCGTCGGGGCCGGTCAGGAACTTCAGCAGGTTCAGCGAGGCCAGGTTGCAGGCCGAGTCGTCAAGGTGCACGTATTCGCTGCAGGGGTTGGAGGCGTTGATCGGCCCGGTCGCCGCGGCGGTGTGCCAGCGGTTGATGGTGGTGTCGAACTGCACCCCAGGGTCGGCGCACTCCCAGGAGGCCTCGGCGATCTGGCGCAGGATGCGGCGTGCGGGCACGGTGTGCAGCACCTCGCCGGTGGTGCGCGCCGTGAGCTGCCAGTCGCCGTCGTCGAGCACGGCCTGCATGAACTCGTCTGTGACCCGCACCGAGTTGTTGGCGTTCTGGTACTGCACGGAGTGGATGTCGGCGCCGTCGAGGGACATGTCGAACCCGGCGGCCTCCAGCGCCCGTGCCTTGCGCTCCTCGCGGGCCTTGCACCAGATGAACTGCTCCACGTCGGGGTGGTCGGCATCCAGCAGCACCATCTTGGCGGCCCGGCGGGTCTTGCCGCCGCTCTTGATGGTGCCCGCGGAGGCATCGGCGCCGCGCATGAAGCTCACCGGGCCGCTGGCGGTGCCGCCGCCGTCGAGGAGCTCCTCGGATCCCCGGATGCGCGACAGGTTGACGCCCGCGCCGCTGCCGCCCTTGAAGATGATCCCCTCCTCGCCGTACCAGTTGAGGATGGAGCCCATGTTGTCGTCGACGGAGAGGATGAAGCACGCCGAGGCCTGCTGGGCCACGCCGCCCACGCCGATGTTGAACCAGACCGGCGAGTTGAAGGCGGCCTTTTGGGTGACGAGCAGATGACTGAGCTCGGCGCTGAAGGCCTCGGCCTCGGCCTTGTCGGCGAAGCAGCCGTCGGCTTCGCCCCAGGCGGTGATGGCGCCGACGATGCGGTCGACGACCTGGCGCAGCGACGACTCCCGCTCGGCGCTGCCGGGGGTGCCGCGGAAGTACTTCTGAGCAAGGATGTTGGTGGCGTTCACCGACCAGTCCGAGGGCACCTCCACGGCGAGCTGCTCGAAGGCGACCGAGCCGTCGCGGTGGTCGATCAGGCGCGAGTCGCGGCGCTCCCAGTCGATGCTGTCGAGGGGATCGTGGCCGGCTCGGGTGAAGCGCCGCCCGACGACGGGAGCGGCAGCGCCGTCAGCAGCAGCGCCGTCAGCGTCAGCGCCGCCCGCGCCGTTGTCCGCGAGAAGAACGCCGTCGGCGGTCTGGCCGAGTTGTTGAGGGACGATTGTCATGCGCTATCGGGCCTTTCGCTGCCGTCGCTTCGCTGGTGCGAAGCAATCCGGCTCACCATACGGCGGGGCCTCGGTGGATTGGAAGGGGAAAGCCATGGGTAAATCGCCGGAATCGCTGTGCAAATCTGCTGCAAAGCCGGTGGACTTTAGGTGGACGCCCGGTGGAGGGCCACCGCGAGCCGGTGGAAAGCCGTCGGCCTTTGTACACAGGTTATCCACAGCGCGCCCGAACGGGCCGGAGCCCTTGCGCCGCAACAGGTAGCGTGACCAGGAATGCGCCAGATCTACCCGCCTGTGGACAACGACGTCGACCCTTTGGAGCTCTATCCGAGCGACGCCAGGCCCACGCCGGCCGAGCGGCCCTGGGTGCTGATCAACATGGTGGCCAGCGCGGACGGCGCCTGCACCGTGAACGGCCTCAGCGCCGGGCTCGGCAGCGAGGCCGACGAGGCTGTGTTCCGTGCCGTGCGGGCGAGCTGCGACTGGATCCTGGTGGCCGCAGGCACCGCCAGGGCGGAGCGCTACGGCATCCCGCGCCCCGCCGCGGACGTGGTGAGGGCGCGCCTCGCCGGCGGGCGCAGCCGCGCTGCGAGGCTGGCGGTGGTGAGCGCCTCGGGCGAGCTCGATGCCGACCTGCCGATGTTCGCCGACCGGCGCCAGGGCGAAGCGCGCCCGCTGCTCATCACGGGCAGCGCCGCGTCTGAGGAGCGCCTGAGCGAACTCGGCGACCGCATCGAGGTGGCCAGGCTGGCAGCGGATCGCGTCGACCCTGCCCAGGCAGTGGAGATCCTTCACGACAGGGGCGCCCGAACCGTGCTCTGCGAAGGCGGGCCGTCCTGGAACGCCCAGATGCTCAGAGCCGGCCTGGTGGACGAGCTGTGCCTCACCTTCTCGCCGGTGCTCGCCGCGGGCGACGGCGGGCGGATCGTCGCCGGGGAGACGCTGGGCGGGTTGGTCGGCCTGCGCCTGGTGCGGCTTCTCGAGCACGACGGCGTGCTCTGCGCGCGCTACCTGGTCCGCTGAGGGATCCATCAGCCGCCTCCCAGCAGGTCGGCGGGGATGCGGATCTCCTGGCCCGCCTGCAGACGGTCGCCCCCGGTGATCTTCGAGAGGGCGTCGACCAGGCCCCGGTGGTCCCCGCTGGGCTGGAAGTCGCGGGCGATCCCCCAGAGGGTGTCGCCGGGCTCGACGACCACCACGACCGCGCTCACGTCGCCGAGCACCGAATCGACGCCGTCCTCTGGACCCGCCGGCGCGAAGACCAGCGAGAGCACGCCTATGACGAGCGCGACCCCGACCGCCGCCACGGTGAGCCGACGGCGCAGGTAGACGGCGGGCGAGACGCTGCGCCGCGGACCCGGCCCGAGGGGGCGCAAGAAGGGCTCGACCGGTGCCGCGGGACCTGCGGCGAGTGGAGATGCAGTCGGTATATTCATGCCGTCGATGATGACAAGGGGGTATGACACTCTCTCCGGGAGCACCCGCCAGCGGGGGCTCAGGGCCGGAGGCTCACGGCGGCCGGCCCAGAAATCCGGAGGAAATCCTTGACTTCGGCGTTGTCATCGACGAACGTCTGTCTGTAGAACATACGTAGGCAGAAGGCCCGGCCAGAGCGCCCACCGGAAAGCCCAATCGAGCGACGGACCAAGAGTCGCTCCGAATCCCTGAGACCAGCATTAGGAGAGCCCAATGAGCCAGATGCCACTGAGCAAGAAGCCACTCACCCGCCGCCAGCGCCAGGTCTTCGACGCCATCGTCGAACACAAGGGCAAGTTCGGCTACCCGCCCTCGGTGCGCGAGATCTGCGCCGCAATCGACCTCGCGTCGCCTGCCAGCGTCAAGCTGCACATCGACAACCTCGTCAAGAAGGGCTTCGTGATCCGCGACCCCAACAAGCCGCGGGCCCTGCAGATCCGCTATCAGAACCCCGACGGCGACGACGTCGAGCGACGGCCCTCGATCCACGTGCCCGTGATCGGCGATGTGGCCGCGGGCAACGGGGTGCTCGCAGAGCAGCGCTTCGAGGAGATGATCCCGGTCCCCACCGACTTCACCGGCGAGGGCGACTTCTTCGTGCTGCGGGTGCGCGGCGACTCCATGATCGACGCCGGCATCCTCGACGGCGACTTCGTGGTGGTGCGCTCGCAGAACACCGCCACCCCCGGCGACGTGGTGGTAGCCGGGCTGCCCGGCGACGAGGCCACCGTCAAGACCTACGACGAGCGCTACGGCCAGGTCATCCTGATCCCGGCCAACCGCGAGCTGCGTGCCATGTGGTACGACCCCGAGGTTCTCGTGATCTACGGACGGGTCGTGGCCGTGATGCGCAGCCTCTGATCCGGCACTGGTCGGCAGCGAACGCACCGAACGCACCGAACGCGCAGAAAGCGCAGCCTCTGAGCCGCCTCGGGCCCCTCAGAGCCGACGGCGGGTCCCTCTGAGCGAGGTCTGGGGGCTCAGAGCCGACGACGGGGAGCGTCGGCGTTCTTGAGGACCTTGCCCTCGGCGTCGAGGATGCCTGCCTTGGAGCCGATCGAGAGCGGGTTGGCGGCGAACAGATCCTCGCGGTTGATCAGCACCCAGCGGTAGCCGTCGATCTTCTTGATCCGCTTGAACGCCGCCTTGATCTCCGCCGGCGTCGCCGCCACGATCACCGAGCCCCGCTCGTAGACGAGATCGACCACGCCTTGGGGGTCCGGCTCGGCGCTCAGGACTTCGGCGGCTGCGGCCAGCAGCGTCTCGCGGTCGGCGCGGGCCATCTCAGGTCCCGTCCTCGCTGGTCAGCAGCGCCTCGATCTGCGAGACCGCCTCGGCGGCGTCGTCGCCGACGGCTGTGATCGTCGCTTTGTCGCCGGTGCCGGCCCCGAGCGCCAGCACGCTCATGATGCTGCGCGCATCGGCGCTCTTGGCCCCGACCTCGACGGTCACCGAGGCGCTGAAGCCCTTCATCATCTCGACCAAGGCGGCTGCCGGCCGGGCGTGAAGGCCGGCCGAGTTGGTGATCACCACGGAGCGCTGCACCGATGCGTCAGTCATCGTCGTCGGGATCCTCGTCGTCGTCGTCGGGCGCGGCGCTGAGCTGCTCGTACAGGTAGTCGGCGTCGTCGGTGACCCAGAGCCGCTCGCAGAGACCTTCGTCCTGGAGGATCTCGGCGAGCTGCGACAGGACCCGCACGTGGTCCTCGCCGACGGCGGCGAGCCCGACCACGAGGTGGGCGGTGCCCTGCACCCAGTCCACCCCGGCGGGGTACTGAGCGACCACGATCCCGGTTGAGACCACGGCCTCCTTGCTCTCGAGCACGCCGTGCGGGAGCGCCACGCCGTTGCCGAGATAGGTGGAGACCACCTCCTCGCGCTTGTGCATCCCGTCGACGTAGTCGGCTGTGACCGAGCCGCGGGCGACCAGGCGACCGCCCACGAACTCGATGGCCTCGCTCATCGAGGCTGCCCGGCAGCCCAGGATCACGTCCTGGCGGCGCAGCACATCGCCGATGTCGCTCACAGTGCGGACTCTACGGCCTCGCCCGCGGAGAGCTTCTTGACGAGGGCCTTCACGCCGGGGTCGTTCATGAACAAGGTGAAGGGCACGATGGCCGCGCCGGGCACCTTGCTCTTGGCCTGGGCGGCGAGGCCCTTGTGGACGACGATCACGTCGGCCTCGTCTGTGAGCTGGCCGACCGGCGAGTGCACGACCTCGATGCCGAGCTTGGCCTTCTTGACCATCTTCTTGAGCTGGTTGGCGCCCATCAGGCTGCTGCCCATGCCCGCCTCGCAGGCGAACACGATGAGCCGGACGTCGGCTGCTTGCTTGACTACCGGGTCGGTCACGGCGCTGCTCCGTTCAGGTGGCGTTGCGGAAGGGACGGTAGGGATGGTACGGACGGCGGGGACGGTAGAGGCGGTAGGGGCGCAGAGGCCCGAGGAGACGGACTGCGGGGCGGGTGCTCGAACGGCTGCGGTTGTGCCGCTGGAGCACCCGTCCTGCTGGGGAGCAGGAAATCCCCGCGTCCAGGATGCTCAGGACGCCGCCACTCCGGGAACGCCCTTCATGGCGTCGCCGATGCCCCCGTCGTCGATGTGATCGTCCATGTTGGTGACCGGGTAGATCTTCAACAGGATCGAGCCGACGAAGAAGGCCGCTGCTGCGCCCACGGCGATGCCCAACAGCACACCGGCGGCGGCCAGGCCGTCAGAGGGCATGAACGTGAAGTAGGCGAAGATGCTCCCCGGCGACGGCGGGCCGGTCAGGCCTGCGTCGGTGATGCTGAACACGATGTCGGCGCTGATGCCGCCGGCCCACATGGCCGCGATCAGCACCGGGTTCATCAGCACGTAGGGGAAGTAGACCTCGTGGATGCCTCCGAAGAAGTGGATGACGATGGAGCCGGGCGCCGAGAGCTTGGCCAGGCCGGTGCCGGCGAACCAGTACGCCAGCAGCAGGCCGAGCCCCGGGCCGGGGTTGGACTCCAGCATGTAGTACACGGAGCGCCCCGTATCGGCGACGTCGGTTGTGCCCAGCGGCGTGAGCACGCCGTGGTTGATGGCGTTGTTCAAGAACAGCACCTTGCCGACCTCGATGGGCAGGTCCGTCAGCGGCAGCAGGCCGGCATCGTCGATGCTCTCCACCATGTTGCCGAAGGCCTCGGCGATCCTCGACATGATCGGGCCGATCACGACGTAGCCCAGCATGGCCAGGATCACGCCGGCGATGCCCTGGGAGAAGTTGTTGAACAACATCTCGAAGCCCGCGGGCGTGCGGTCCTCGAGGTAGTTGTCGATCTGCTTCATGATCCAGCCGGCCAGCGGGCCGACCAGCATGGCGCCGAGGAACTGCGGCGGGTCGCCGCTGGCGCCCGAGGCGAGCTCGAACGAGGCGCCGCCGATGACTCCCATCACGGCCACGGCGCCGAGCACGCCGCCGCGGTGGCCGTGGACGAGCTTGCCCCCGGTGTAGGCGACCAGCACCGGCAGCAGGTACTTGATCATGGGCCCGACGATGTTGCCGGTGATCGCGTCCCAGTCCCAGTCGAGAGCGGTCTTCTCGAGCCAGCCGGTCGGAATGAACAGGGCGGTGATCAGTCCCCAGGCGATGAACGCACCGATATTCGGTATGACCATGCTGGACAGAAAGCCGCCGAAACGCTGAATGCGCTCTTGCATTGCGGGTCCTCCCCCTAATTGGTGAATGCCTGAGCATCTTCCACCGTCCGCGGGGCAATTTCCACTTCTGGCCACTACCAATACGGCGCTGGGGCGATGTGACAAAGATGAGCCGATCTGCCCCCCGGGGCACATCGGCGCTTGCTCAGACCAGCGCGGCCATGCGGGCGACGTCGGAGACCGACAGGAGCGGGTTGACGACCACCACCGGGGCGCTGTCCTCGGCCACGGGCACCGTGGAGATGACCAGGTCGAAGTCGCAGTGGTCGAGCTGCTCGTAGCCCTGCTCGGAGAGCACCGCCACCAGGTCGAGCTCGGGGAACTCGGCCTGGATCCGGGAGGTGAGCACCCACACCGTGGCCATGCCGCTGGGGCACACCACCAGCGCCCTGCGGCGCGGCTTGAGCCTGGCGCGTTCCATGGCGCCGCTGAGGTACATGGTCACGAAACCCACCTCGTCTTCGACGATCGGCGCCGAGAATGCGCTGCCGATGTCATCGGCGATCAGGCGAGCCACCGCATGGACGTCGGGATAGCGCTCGATCACGTCACGCAACAGCGGATTGTGGATGGGCAGGCCGTGGCGCAGCCGCACCGTGAGCCGCTCCAGGTGAGCCGACAGGCTGCGCCGCAGCTCGGTGTCGTCGGCCAGGGCCGGGTGCAGGTGCTCGGCGGCCAGCGCCAGGGCGCGCCGGGCGACTTCGCTGCTGGTCGGCTCCTCGGACTCCTCGACCGCCTCCAGCGCATCGAGGCCGAGCAGGTACTCGGTGAGCGCGGCTGTCTCGGCCTGCTCCAGCGGGGCGCCGACGAGCGCCTCGATGCGCGGTATCAGGCCTTCCACGCACTCCGACATGGGGTGATCCATCACCGAGCGCTGCAGACCGGCCTCGACCTCCACGGTGTGGCCCAGCTTCAGGCGGGCGACCGAGACGGCCAGGTACAGGGCGAACACGGCATCGCCGCGTCCGCTGAAGAGACGATCCTGCAGAGCGCTGTCGGCGATGACCTCCGCCGCTTCCATCAGCGGCAGCTCCAGGAGGCGCTCGCGCAAGCCGATCGGCACCCGGGCCGCCAGACTGGGGCTGTCCGGGCCGTAGAGCTGCGCCAGCAGCACCTCTTCGGGCACCGTCTCGAGGATCAGCTGCACCATGATCTGGCGGATCCGGCGCTCGTTTCCGACGACCATCAGCCCCTTGCCGGGCTTGCGGACCAGGGGCAGGCCGTTGCGCTCGAGCCAGGGCTCCACGGCCTGCAGGTCACGGCGGGCCGAGGCCTTCGACACCTCGGACTCCAGATGGATCTCCTCCAGCGACGTCATCGAGGGGGCGGCCCACAGCAGCGCCGCCAGCAGCAGGCGGGATCGCTCCTGAGGCGAGTAGACGCGGGGCACCTCGGCTCGCGACACCAGGTCCGAGACGATGGCCGTGCGCGTCTGGGCGTCGGCGCACACCCGCAGTCCCACGCCTCTGCGCCGTTCGAGGGTGACGCCCCACTGCGCCAGGTAGTTCGAGGCGCTGGTCAGGCGATAGCGCACCACACGCTGGCTCAGGCCCAGGTCCGCTGCGAGGCTGGCGGTGCTGCGCTCGGAGTCCTGGTCGAGCAGCCAGCGCAGGATGCGGATGACGCGGCTGTCCAGCGGGGCGGTCATGGCGCGAGCAGGTCTGCCACGTGCGCTCGCGCCTCGGCTGCGTCGTCTGCGCCGAGCGCCGCCTCCAGCACGTCCGCCGCCGAGTCGGGATCGAGCCCGGCCAGCACCGCCTTGGTGCGGTTGACCAGAGCCGCGCTGACCGAGAGCTTGTCGATGCCCATGGCCGCGAACAGCACCGCCCCGGCGGGGTCAGCCGCCGCCAGCCCGCAGACCGACACCGGGATGCGAGCGCGCACAGCCGCCGCAGACGCCGCCGCGCAGAGCGCCAGCACCGCAGGGTGCAGCGGATCCTGGAGATGGTCGAGCGCGCCGTTGGCGCGATCGGCGGCGAGCGTGTACTGGGTGAGGTCGTTGGTGCCGATCGAGAAGAAGTCGACGTGGCGGGCCAGCGCATCGGCGATCAGCGCCGCCGAGGGGACCTCGATCATCACGCCCAGGCGCGGCCGCCGGTGAGCGACCGCAGAGCGGGCCAGGCCCTCGATCGCCTCGTCGACGACCGCTGCGATCTCGATCACCTCGGCCACGCCGGAGATCATCGGCAGCATCAGCCACACGTCTCCCTCGGCGCCCGCACGCGCCACGGCCCGCACCTGGGTCTCGAACAGCTCACGCTCGACGCCGTAGACGCGGGCGCCGCGCACGCCCAGGAACGGGTTCTCCTCCTCGGGAACGGAGATGTAGTCGGCGGGCTTGTCGCCGCCGATGTCGAAGGCCCGGATCACGACCGGCTCGGCGAACGAACGCGCCGCCGTGGCGTAGATCTCGAGCTGCTCGTCCTCGCTGGGCGCCTCGCTGCGGTCCAGGAACAAGAACTCGGTGCGCAACAGGCCGATGCCCTCGGCCTGCTCGGCGACGGCGCGTTCGATGTCAGCAAGGCTGCCCGCGTTGGCCGCCACGCTGATCACTGTGTCGCCCACGGCGACCGTCCGGCCCTTGTGGCGCTCAGCAGCGGCGACCTCGGCGGCGTGCGCGGCCCGGCGCGACTCGAAGTCGGCGAGCGCAGCCTGGTCGGGATCGACCACGACCTCGCCTGAGGCGCCGTCGAGGGCGACAGTCGTGCCGGCGGGAACCGCCGAGGCGATGTCGGCCACTCCCACCACGGCCGCCACGCCGAGCGACCGTGCGATGATGGCGACGTGGCTGGTGGGGCCTCCGGCCTCGGTGGCGAAGCCCAGCACCGCAGCGGGGTCGAGCTGGGCTGTCTCGGCTGCGGTGATCGCCCGTGCGATGACCACCGAAGGCTCGCTGATCGAGGCGAGGTCGGCCTCGGGCACGCCTGCCAGCACCCGGCGCAGCCGGTCGGCGACCTCGCCCACGTCGTCGGCCCGGGCCGCGATGTAGGGGTCGTCGATGGCTGCGAACATCGCCGCTATCTCCGCCACGGCGGCGTCGATGGCCTCGCCGAGGCGCCGGCCGGCCGCCAGCCCCGAGAGCACCGCGTCTCGCAGCATCGGGTCCTCGGCCATCAGCGCCTGAGCGCCGAGCACCTCTGAGGCCTCGCTGCGTCCGGCCGCGGCAGCGGCTTGGCTCATCTCGGCGAGCCTGCCTGCGACCGTCGCCAGCGCAGCCTCCAGCGCTGCGGGCGGGTCCGCGGGATCGGCTATCTCGACGGCGCGGTCGTCGATCACCACGGCAGGGCCGACGGCGATCCCGTCCGAGGCGGCCACGCCGCGGTGAACAGACGCCTGCCCGGCCTGCTCACTCATCGGGCAGATCCCGCCTGGGGGCATCGGGGAGGTCTCGTCTGGGGGCATCGGGGAGATCTCGCCGGTAGGCGTCGTAGAGCGCAGCGCCACCGACCATCGAGATCGACGAGGTGGCCAGGAAGACCGCGAAGCTGGCGATCACGGCGACGGGGTTCGACCCGAAGCCGAGGGGTATCAAGGCGCAGAAGTTGAACATGGCGAAGACGCCGAGGATGGCGAACAGGGCGACGCGGCGGCCCTGCGAGAGCCGCACGCTGGTGCCCAGCGCCCGCAAGCCCAGGCCCAGCCTGCGTCGCTGCGCCGGCTGCGAGGCAGGCGCCGCAAGGCCCGCTTCGTCGACGACGACGAAGCCGTAGAAGCAGTAGAACAGCAGCACCACCAGCGAGGGGATGCCTGCCAGGTACTGGAAGCCCAGCACGAAGGCGGCCCAGAACCAGAACGAGCACACGAAGAGCGCCCTGAAGCCGGCGAGGCCCGCGAACGGCTCTCCGAGCTCGGCCTTCTGCCCGCGGCCGATCCGCAGGGCGTAGACGAACCAGGGATAGGCGGCCGCCCCGGCGAGGATCGAGCCGGCCAGGTTGAGGGTCACGCCGCGGAGCTGCTCCCCGTCCTTGAGGGCAACCCGAGCCGGGATGCCGAACGCCGTGTAGACGGCCAGGGTGAGCAAGCCACCGACCAGCAGGGGGACTGGCTGCCGCTTGAAGCCGTCGATCCCGGCAGCGAAGATCTCCGAGATCCGAAGCGGGAAGGCGTTGCTCGGCTGTGCGTTTGGCGGTCTGCTCATGCGCACTCCTCGAGGCGTCGGCTGCGCGGCAGTGAGCTGTGCAGCACCACCGATGCCCGGTCGCAGTCCTCGACAGCCTGGCCGACCGAACGAGCCGATGCCACCGCCGCGGACGCCCAGGCGACCGCGTTGCGCAAGGCGTCGGGGCCGCGCCCGCCCGCGGCGAGAAAGCCGGCCAGCAAGGCGTCGCCCGCACCGACCGTGTTGCGCACGACCGCGGGCGCCGACTCGGCATACAGCGTGCCGTCGTCGTCTGCGAGCAGCGCCCCGGCAGCGCCGAGGCTGACCAGGATCGCCGAGCCCGGCCTGCGCAGGCCGTGCGCGGCGTCTGCCACGCCGGCCAGATCGTCGAGCCCGGTCTCGGCCAGGGATCTCAGCTCGTCGAGATTCGGCTTCAGCAAAGCGAACTCGGCGTCGGCTGCGCATCTCAGGGCTGCGCCGCTGGTGTCGATCGCCAGACGGCGCGCCGCGTCTGGCAGCGCCTCGGCGAGGCGTGCCATGAAGTCGTCGCCGGCGCCGGGCGGCACGCTGCCCGAGGCGACCACCCAGCCGCGGCCGTCGTCGGCGCCCAGCAGAGCGGCGACCAGGGCGTCTGCCTCATCGCTGCTCAGGCACGGGCCGGGCTCGTTGACCTTGGTGACGCTGCCGTCGTCGGCCACGATCGTCGCGTTGTGGCGCAGGTCGCCTCGGATCGGCACCGCCACGCCCTTCACGCCGGCTGACCCCAGAGCACCCGCGAAGCGCTCGGCGTCGGCCCCGCCGACGGGGTACACCGCAGTGGCGGCGCCGCCGTTGGCTGCGGTGGCCATGGCGACGTTGATGCCCTTGCCGGCGGCCTCCACCGAGACCTCACGGGCACGGTTGACCTGCCCCGGCGCCAGCGCGCCGACATGCAGGGTGCGGTCCACGCTGGGGTTCGGGGTGAGCGTGAGGACCATGGCCGCCGACCGCTAGCGGCCGTGGCTCTCGATGAGCCGGCGCTCGGCCGCGCTGGTCCACTCGCCTCGCGGGCCGAGCGCAGCGGCCACCTCGGGAAGCTGCTCGGCGAGCTCGTCGAGTCCTAGCAGCCCCACGCCCGTCACCTGCGGGAAGATCACGATCTTGCCTGCGAAACGGCCGTCGAGCATCGCCTGCACGCCGTCGCGGGCGGCATCGATGCCGCCGATCGCCGCCACGTTGAGCGCAGGCGAGAGCTTGCCGCTGTCCGCCTTGTCGATGACCAGGGCCTGGTCGTCGATGGTCGAGCCGGAGGTGCCGGTGAACTGGGCGTTGTCGAGGTAGACGCGGCTCATGTCCAGCGGGCCCATGGTGCCGTTGGCGACGCCCGCGAAGAAGACCAGCATCCCGTCGGGGCTCATCAGCTCCGCAGCCTCGGCCATCACCGGGCCCAGCGGCACGGTGACCACCACGTCGTCAGCGCCGCGGCCGCCGGTCAGGCGCGCCACCAGCTCGCTCTGGGACTCGGCCGCGGTGCCGGGATTGTGGGCGATGAGGGTCCGCCCGCGGCTCTCGGCGAGAGGCCCGAGGCTGCGCATCGTGGCTTCGAGCCGCTGGGCGTCGGGGTCGATCGCCACGAGCGTCGCCGGGCCGCTGTCGGATTCGATGGCGCGCTGCACGTGCATCTGGCCCATCGGGCCGCCTGCGCCGACGAAGACGGACACGCCGCCGGGGCGCAGCTCGCAGCGGTTGCGCTGCTCGCCGTAGGCCGCGGCGACATCGGGGCCGCGGGCGCCCAGATAGGCCGTGTAGTCGTAGTGGAGACGGCCGAAGTCGATCTCGGCCAGGCCGTCCAGCGGCCGCTCACCGATCATGGCCATCGTGCCGCGGAAGGCGATGCAGCGCGCAGCCTCGGAGATCGCCGCCGCAGACACGGGGTCCAAGACGATGATGTCGTCGAAGCCCTCGTCGCCGGTCGCCTCGGCGGCCAGCGCGGCATAGCCCTCGGGCGCCGTGGGCTCGGTCGCCAGCAGTCGTGCCTCGCCGGCCGCGGATGCGAGCCGCTGGGTCGCCTCCGCCGACAGCCCGCTCACGACCACGGTGGTTGCGGCTTCGAGCACCGTGCCGAAGTCGTACTCGGTGGTGTCGTCGGGCCGGCCGATCACCCACAGGCTGCCCCCGGCCTTGGGCCACAGGCGCCGCCGCTGCGTGTAGGCGGCCTCCACGCAGGCCCACGGCTCCGAGAGGGCCGCCGCGGCATAGCCGAGGTCGTCGGGCACGTCGATCACGTAGGCACCGTCGTCGGCGTCGAGCACCTCCGGGCCGATCAGGTGGTACTGGATCAGGCCGCCCGGGATTGTGTAGCCGTACGCCGTGGCTCGGCCGTCGACGTAGATGTCGGGCTGGATGGCCAGGCGGTCGCCTTTGCGGTAGCGGTCTCGCAGCGCCTCGCCGACTTCGACCACGGTGACGCTGGCCTCGTGGCCCAGGCGAATCGGGTCGCTGGCGAGATCGCGGCCGTAGAGCTTGGGGTGGTCGCCGCCCAAGCGGATGAGCTTCACGTCCGAGAAGCACAGGCCCACGGCGTCGATGCGGATCAGGAGCTGATCGCTGCCGGGCTCGGGGATCTCGATCTCCTCGGGCAGGCCGTCGCGCCCGATGCTCTCCACGCCGGTGCCGTAGGTGTTCCAGCCCAGGTTGGGCGACGGCAAGTCGGTGGCGCCGCTGCGATAGCGCTCATAGGTCCAGGCCTCGGCTGTCTGCTGGGCCGTCTGGCCGGCCGTCTGCTCGGTCACGGTTCTGCCCGCAGCTCGGGTCCGCTCACTCGCTCTCCTCGGGTCACGGCGACTCTGTTGGGTCGCGACGACCGCAATCGTCGGCCGCAGCGGCACGGGTCCGCAACTGACAGATTGACGCAGCCAGCATTACGACAATCATGCACCACCGCTGCGGTTTGTCACATCGCAGGCGCCGCTGCCGGCTCCGCGGCGGGCTGGGCAGCGGGCTCGGCGGCCGGGTTCAGATCCCGTCGGTCAGCAGGTCGGCCAGGGCGTCGTGGGCGTCGGTCAGCCACTGGCGCTCGACGTACTCGCCTGCGGTGTGGGCGATGGCGGGGTCGCCGGGGCCGAAGTTCGACGCGGGCACGCCACGGGCCGAGAAGAAGGCCACGTCGGTCCAGCCGAGCTTTGCGCGCACTTCCAGGCCGTTGCGCTCCACCAGCGCACCAAGCAGCGGGTCGTCGAGGCCGGGCCGGGCGCCAGGCGAGCCGGCGAGGGTCTCCAGCGTGTCGCCGGCGTCGAGCACCGGGGCCAGGAACTCCGCCACGAACGCCTCGGCGTCATCCAGGCTGCGATCCGGGGCGAAGCGGTGGTTGACGCGCAGCACTGCGCTGTCGGGAACCACGTTGTCGGCCACGCCTGCGGCCACCCGCACGGCTTGAAGCGCTTCGCGGTACTGACAGCCCTCCACCACGGGGGTGCGCGGCTCGTATGAGGCGATCAGCGACAGCACCCCGGCCAGGCGGTGAACGGCGTTGCGGCCCATCCAGGGGCGCGCCGCGTGCGCCCGCTCGCCGCACAGGGTCGCCTGCATGGTGAGGTTGCCCTGACAGCCCGCCTCCAGGGCGCCCGCGGTGGGCTCGCCGAGCAGGGCCACGTCGGCTCGGAGCAGCTCGGGACTCGCCGCCTCGATCTGGAGCAGACCGCTGTGGCGCTGGGCCACCTCCTCGCAGGCGTAGAACACGTAGCTGACGTCGATGGCCGGCTCGGTCAGCTCGCGGGCCAGCTCCAGCATTACTGCCACGCCGCCCTTCATGTCGGTGGCGCCGACGCCGAAGATGCGGTCGCCGTCGATCACGGCACGGTCGTTGCCGGCGGCGGGCACGGTGTCGGTGTGGCCGCCGAGCAGCAGGCGCCTGGGGCGGCCCTTCTCGGTGCGGGCGATCACGTTGTCGTCCACGCGGCTGACGCTGAGATGCCCGCAGCCCCGCAGGTCGGCCTCGATCTCATCCGCGATGCGGGCCTCGCTGAAGCTCTCCGAACCTATGTCGACGAGCGCCGCGGTGAGCGCGAACACGTCGTTGCGGGGCAGGGCGGTCATCGCCGGCCGGCCTTGCGGGCAGCCCAGCGCGGCGCGGCGCGGCCCGTCCGGGTGCGGAAGCGGCTGCCGGCGGGGCTGTCGTCCATGGCGCTCAGACGGTCTGGCCGTGGTCTCGCAGGATCTGGTTGAGCTCGGACTTGTCGTGGCGCATGCCTTCTTCGAGGCGCTTGATGACCAGCACCGCGGGCAGCCCGAAGTCGCCGCCTGCGAAGCTGCGCGGCCTGGTCCCGGCCACGGCCACGCACCACGGCGGCACCACGCCCCGCGATATCTCTTCGCCGGTCTGGGTGTCGATGACCGGCACCGACCCGGTGAGCACGGCGCCCGCTCCCAGCACGGTGCCCTCGCCCACCCTGGCACCCTCGGCCACGATGCAGCGGCTGCCGATCAGGCACTCGTCCGCGATGATCACCGGCTCGGCCTGGGGCGGTTCCAGCACGCCGCCGATGCCCACCCCGCCCGAAAGGTGAACGTTGCGGCCGATCTGGGCGCACGAGCCGACCGTCGCCCAGGTGTCGACCATGGAGTTCTCGCCGACGTAGGCGCCGATGTTCACGAAGCTGGGCATCATCACCACGCCCGGCGCCTGGTAGCTGCCCCAGCGGGCCAGCGCCCCGGGCACCACCCGCACGCCGCGGGCCGCGTAGTCGGTCTTGAGCGGCAGCTTGTCGGCGTACTCGAACGGCCCGCACTCGACGGTGCTGATGCGCGAGATCCTGAACAGCAGCAGCACGGCGTACTTGCACCAGCGGTTGACCTCGACCTCGCCGGACTCGCCGAGCTGCGCCACCCTGGCGCTGCCGGAGTCGAGGGCGTCGATCGCCTCGTGCACCGTGGCGATGACCTCGGGGTCGTCGACGTCGAGGGCGTCGCCTGTCTGCCAGAGAGCCTCGATGCGCGCCTTCAGGTCTCCCATGGCCCGCAGGCTACTCGTGCCTTCGCCTGGCAGGCCGGCTGCCAGGGCCGGCACAGCCGCTGCTGGCTGTCACTCCTGAGTGCTCAAGCCAGGCGGTCGAGGGCGCCGCGGAGCGCCTCGACGGGCTGCACCGCCGCGAAGCGCACATGGCCCGCGCCGGCGGGGCCGTAGAACTCGCCTGGGCTGACGATCACGCCCGCCCGTTCGGCCAGCTCTGCGGTCAGCGCCCAGGCGTCGCCGCCCGGCGCGGCCGCCCACAGGTAGAAGCCGCCCTCGGGCAGCGCCGCTTCCACGCCGAGCGCCGCGAAGATCTCGAGGCCGACGGCCATGCGCTGCAGGTAGCGCTCGCGCTGGGCGGCCACGTGATCCTGGTCGTCGAGGGCGGCCGCCGCGGCGGCCTGCACCGGGCCGGGCACCATCATCCCGCCGTGCTTGCGCACCTCGCGCAGGTAGTCGACGATCTCGGCGTCGCCTGCATAGAAGCCGGCCCTGGCCCCGGCCAGGTTGGAGCGCTTGGACAGCGAATGCGCGGCCAGCACGCCGCGGGTCCCCGAGGTCAGGATCGTGCGGGGCGGGCCAGCCCAGGTGAACTCCGCGTAGCACTCGTCGCTGATGACCAGCACGTCGTTGGCGCGCCCCCAGGCGGCTGCCGCTTCGAGGTCGTCGAGCCCGCCTGCGGGGTTGCCGGGGGTGTTGACCCACAGGCACAGGGCGCGGCGGGCATCGGCTGCGTCGATGGCGGCGAGGTCGATGCGCCAGCGGTCGTCGACGGGCACCGCCACGGCCCGACAGCCGGCGAGCGCAGCGCCCATGGCGTAGCTGGGATACGACACCGCCGGGTACAGCACGGTGTCGCGCTCGGGCCGGCGCAGCCGCAGGTGGTGCGGCGTCTGGGTGACGAACTCCTTGCTGCCCACGGTGGCGGCGATCTCTGTGGCGGGATCGACAACCACCCCGAGCTCGCGTTCCAGCCAGCCGGCAGCGGCCTGCCGGTAGGCGAGAGTGCCGATCGACGGCGGATAGCCGCGGATGCTCTCTGCTGAGGCCAGCGCCCGCAGCGCCGCCTCGGGAGGCTCGTCGACGGGAGTGCCGACCGAGCAGTCCGCCACGCCGCCGTGAAGCTCCGCGGCCCGCTCTCGGATGCCGTCGAGCAGGTCGTAGGGATACGCCGGGGGGACGAAGCCCTCGCCGCCCTCGCTCATCACACCGCCGCCCCGTCGTCCCCCGACGACACCGGCCCCACGGCCGGCCCCGGCGACACCGCGTCCGCAGGCGGGGTCGGATCCGAGTCCGGCTCCGGCGGCATCTGCTCGGCAACAGAGCCCGCCGGGGTGCTCGTCAGATAGGCCCGCAGGGCGCCCGCCGAAGCCGGCTCGAGCCGTGCGGTGATACGCATGCCGGTCTCCGTCGGGGTCTCAGACAGCACCTGGCCCTCGCGGTGCAGCGAGGCCAGCACGTCGCCCCGCTTCCAGGGCACGCTCAGCTCGTACACGCCGCTCAGCGAGCGCAGTCGCTCGGCGATCAGGCTGCGCAGCAGATCCAGGTTCTCGCCGGTGCGCGCCGACACCGCCAGGTCACAGCCCATGCCGCCGGCGACGCTGCCCGAGCCGTTGCCCAGCGCCCGGTCGGCGCCGCCGAGGCCGTTGCCGCCGGCGTCTGGCCCATTGCCCGTCCCGAGCCCTGCGCCGCTGCCGTTGCCGGTGCCGCTGCCGACGGCCGGCTCAGGCGCGAAGCGGTCGCACTTGTTGAAGACCAGCAGCTCGCATATGTCCGCCGCGCCGATCTCGGCCAGCACCGAGCGCACCGCTCTGATCGAGCCCTGGGGGTCGCTGCCGGCACCGTCCACCACATGCACCAGCAGGTCGGCGTCGCGCACCACGTCGAGGGTTGTGGCGAAAGCCTTGACGAGCTGGTGCGGCAGCTTGCGCACGAAGCCCACGGTGTCGGTCACGAAGACCGTCTCGCCCCCCGGCAGCGCCAGGCGGCGGGTGGCGGTGTCGAGGGTGGCGAAGAGGCGGTCCGCCACCTCCGCGTCGGCGTCGGTCAGCCGGTTCAGCAGCGACGACTTGCCCGCATTGGTGTAGCCCACCAGCGCCACGCTGCGGTTGCGAGTGCGGCGGCGCCGCTTGGCCTGATTGGCGCGATGGGCGCCGACCTTGGCCAGATCGGCTTCGAGCTTGTGGACACGCCGGATCAGCCGCCGGCGGTCCACCTCCAGGCGGGTCTCGCCGGGGCCACGGGTGCCGATGCCGCCGCCCTGCTGGCTCAGAGCCAGGCCGCTGCCGCGCAGGCGAGGCAGCCGATAGCGCAACTGGGCCAGCTCCACCTGCGCCTTGCCCTCGGAGCTGCCAGCGTTCTGAGCGAAGATGTCCAGTATCACGGCGGTGCGGTCGATGGCGCTGCGCCCGAGCGTCTTCTCCAGGTTGAACTGCTGCGCCGGGCTCAGCTCGTCGTCGAAGACCACGGTGTCGCAGTCGAGGGCCTCGGCCAGGGTGCGGATCTCGTCCGCCTTGCCGCGGCCTACGTAGGTGGCGGGATCGGGCGCCTGACGGCGCTGGTGGACGCGCTGCACGGCGTCTGCGCCGGCGGTCGACACCAGCAGCTCGAGCTCGTCGAGTGAGCGCTCGGTGCCGGCGGGGTCCTCGCCGTCCACGGTGACGCCGACCACGATTATCCGCTCGCGAAAGGCGCGGTCGATGAGCCCGTCTGCGCTGCCTGCGAACTCCCCGAAACCGCCGCGGTGCGCCTCCGGGGCGGCTGCGCGGGCTGCGGGTGCCTCAGCGGCAGGCGGTTCGGGTGCGGGCTCAGGCATCGCTGATCTCGTCGCTGATCTCGAAGTCGGCCACGTGGCCGGCAGGACCGCGCAGCGTGACCGGGCCGCTGAGGTCGACTCCGGCGTCGCCGCCGAGCATGCGCACCGTGACCTGATCGCCGACCTGGCCCCAGTCTCTGAAGCAGGCCGCCATCACCACCGCTCCGCTGCCGCAGGCCTTGGTGACGCCGACGCCACGCTCCCAGACACGTGCCGTGATCTCGTCGGGCCCGCTGACGGTCGCGAAGTGGACGTTGACGCCGCCGCCGAAACCCGCCTCGATGCCCGAGCCCGCGGCCTCCACGTCGATCCCGTCCAAGGCCTCGGCGCCGTCGACCTCGCAGACCACGTGCGGGTTGCCGATCGAGCCCGTGGCCCAACGGCTCACCGCCGCGCTCGCCGGCCGCGCCGCCGCCACCGGGTCGTCGACATCGGGAACCGGGCCGGGGCCGAGGTCCCCCATCTCGACGCTCACGATCACCGTGGGCTCAGCGCTTCCCTCCTGGCTGTCGCCGGCATCCTCGGTGCCGCTCGCGGTGCCGCTGCGGCTGCCAGGGTCGACATCGGCAGGGCCGTGCAGCACGCAGCGGCGCAGACCTGCCAGGGTCTGCACGTCGAGCTCGAGCTCGGGGAGGCCGCGCAGGCGGGCTACCGCCTGGGTCAGGCAGCGCAGCCCGTTGCCGCTGGTCTCGGCCTCGCTGCCGTCGCGGTTGAACAGGCGCATGCTCACCGGCCCGTCGTCGATGAGGCCGTCGATCAGGCCGAAGATCATGCCGTCGGCACCGATCCCGGTCTGGCGGTCGCAGAGCCGGCGCGCCAGGCCCGCCGCGTCCGCGGGCAGCTCCGTCACCAGGGCGACCACGAAGTCGTTGCCGAGGCCGTGGTGCTTGGACACGCGGACAATGCCGGCGGCGCTCATGGCAGCGCTCGTCGCTCAGCGCCTTCTCGGCGCATCGGCTCGGCGGCTCATGCGCCCATTGTCGCAGCAAGCCGGCTCAGTCGCCGACCGCCGTTGCCGCCGCGGACCACAGGCGCAGCACCGCCGCCGGATCGGCTGGGGCCTGGAGCCACGCGATGCGCGGGTCGCGGCGCAGCCAGCGCTCCTGGCGGCGGGCGAAACGGCAGGTGCGCCGCACCGCGGTCGCCAACGCCTCGTCGAAGGGCATCTCGCCGCGCAGGTGCGCAGCGAACTCGCGGTAGCCCAGCGCCTCTGCCGCGGTGCGCGACAACTCCACGTCCTCCAAGGCCCGCACCTCGTCGAGGAATCCGTCTGCGAGCTGCTGCTGCCAGCGCGCCGCGATCCGCTCGTCGAGCTCGGGCCGGGGCCGGCTCAGCGCCACCTGCACGAACGGCGTCGGCGGATACACCGAGAGTCCCGGACCGTGGTCGGAGAACCTGCGCCCGCTGCCCAGGCTCACCTCCAGGGCGCGCACGACCCGCCGCCGGTTGCTCGGCTCCATGCGCGCCGCAGCGACCGGGTCCAACTCCGCCAGCCTTGCGTGCAGCGCCGCCGTGTCGGGCTCGGCCTCCAGCTCTGCTCGCTGCTGCGGGTAGCGGCCCGGGATGTCGAGGTCGTCGATCACCGCCCGCAGGTAAAGGCCGGTCCCGCCGACCAGGATCGGCGCCGCCCCGCGGTCTCGTATGTCGGCCAGCGCCGCTGTGGCCTGCGCCTTGAACTCGGCGACGTCGAACTCCTCGTGGGGCTCTGCCACGTCGATCAGGTGATGGGCCACCGCGGCCTGCTCTTGCGCCGTGGGCGTGGCGGTGCCGATGTCCATGCCGCGGTACACCTGCATCGAGTCGACCGAGACCAGCTCCGCCGGGCCCACCAGGCCGGCGACGGCCATCGCCAGCGACGACTTGCCAACGGCCGTCGGCCCCAGGATCGCCAGCGGCCGCGCTGCCAGTGCTTGAAGCGAGGCGCTCACCGTGGCGCACCGGGCTCGGGCGACATCGCCCGCAGGGTCGCCAGGCGCCGGGACCGCCGCCCCTGCAAGGCAACGGGCACCGTCACGCTCAGCCCGCGGCGACGGGTATGCGGGTGCGGTGCCGTGCGTCGGCTGTGACCTCGACCAGTTCGCCGCGCAGGTGGTTGACGGCCGCGGCGGTGACGCGAACCAGCGCATAGCTGCCGGGGCGGATCGCCGCCGCCGAGCCGAAGTGCACCAGCGTGTTGCGCCGGGTCCGGCCAGTGAGCAGCGAAGGGTCCTTCTTCGACGGCCCCTCGACGCTGACCTCCTCGACGAGCCCCACACGGGCCTCGTTGGAGCGCATGGCCGAGCGGCTCACCACGGCCCGCAAGCGCTCGTAGCGATCCACGATCACGTCGTGGTCCACGAAGCGGTCGGTCATCTCGGCTGCCTCGGTGCCGGGGCGCGGCGAGAACACGAAGGTGAAGGCGCTGTCGAAGCGGGCCTCGGCGGCCACCTCCAGGGTGCGCTCGAAGTCGTCGGGGGTCTCGCCGGGGAAGCCGACGATGATGTCGGTCGACACCGCCAGGTCCGGCACCGTGGCCCGCGCCTCGGCCAGCCTCTTCAGGTAGCGCTCGGCGCCGTAGCCGCGGTGCATGGCAGCGAGGATCGCATCGGAGCCCGACTGCAGCGGGAAGTGCAGGTGCTCGCAGACCGAGCCGGTCTCGGCCATCGCCGCGAACGTCTCGGGGCGCATGTCCTTGGGGTGCGGGCTGGTGAAGCGGACCCTGCGGATGCCATCGAGCGCGCCCACGGCACGCAGCAGGTCCGCGAACAGCGGCCGGGCTCGGCGGTCGGCCAGCCAGCGCTGCCCGCACCACCAGGCGTCGTCTTCGCCGGTGATGGCGCGGCGAGCCAGGGCCAGGTCGCGGCCGAAGCTGTTGACGTTCTGGCCCAGCAGCGTGACCTCGCTCGCGCCGTCGGCGGCCAGCGCCTCGACCTCGGCGACGACCTCGGCGAAGGGCCGGCTGATCTCGGGGCCGCGCACCGCGGGCACGATGCAGAAGGCGCAGGTGTTGTCGCAGCCGATCTGGATGGTCACCCAGCCGGCGTGGTCGCTGTTGCGCCTGGCCGGCAGCGCCGAGGGGAAGTCCTCGGCGTCGGCGCGGGCGGCCTCGCTGAGCACCTCCACCACAGGCCCGTCGGTCGCAGCCTGTGCGATCAGCTCGGCCGCGCGGCCAAGGTTGTGGGTGCCGAAGACCACGTCCACATGGCCGGCGCGCCGGCGGATCAGCTCGCCGTCTTTTTGAGCCAGGCAGCCGCCCACTGCGATCAGCAGGTCGGGATTGGCGGCCTTGCGGGCCTTCAGGTTGCCGAGCGCCCCGTAGAGCTTGTTGTCGGCGTTCTCGCGGATGCAGCAGGTGTTGAGCACCACCACGTCGGCCTCGGCCTCGCTCTCCGCGGCGCGCATGCCCGAGGCCTCCAGCAGGCCCGCGATGCGCTCTGAGTCGTGCTCGTTCATCTGGCAGCCGTAGGTGCGCACGGCATAGGACTTGCCGGCAGCGGCCAGGCCCGTCGCGGGCCCGCCCGTCGCCAGGCCGGCCGCAGACCCATCCGCGGCCACGCCATTCGCAGGCTCAGCGGCAGCCGAGCCATCGTCGAGCCGGCCCGCGGGCCCGCCCGTCGCCAGGCCGTTCGTCGATGCGCGGTCAGCCAGCTTGCTCACAGCCGTTGAGGGTACCGGGCCTCGCCCGGCCGCCGGATCGGCCCGCCGATGCCGATACGGCGGCTCGCAGACGAAGCGGCGGGTCAGTCCTTGACGGGGACCGCCACGCCGTCGGCCGCGGCGAACTCGGGCTCGGGCTCGGGCTCGGGCATGACCTGCTTCCAGACCCGGTCGCTGATCTCGACCATGACCTCGGCGTTGTCGGCCAGGAACTGCTTGGCGTTCTCCCGGCCCTGCCCGAGCTGCTCGCCGTCGTAGGTGTACCAGGCGCCCGACTTCTTGACGATGCTCTCGGTCACCGCCAGGTCGAGCACCGAGCCCTCGCGGGAGATGCCCGTGCCGTACATGATGTCGAACTCGGCCTGCTTGAAGGGCGGGGCGCACTTGTTCTTCACCACCTTGACGCGGGTGCGGTTGCCCACCACCTCCATGCCCTGCTTGATGGCCTCGATGCGGCGGATGTCGAGCCGGATCGACGAGTAGAACTTCAGCGCCCGGCCTCCTGGGGTGGTCTCGGGCGAGCCGAACATCACGCCGATCTTCTCGCGCAGCTGGTTGATGAACACGCAGATCGTGCGCGACTTGCTGAGGTTGCCGGTGAGCTTGCGCAGCGCCTGCGACATGAGCCGGGCCTGCAGGCCCACGTGGGTGTCGCCCATGTCGCCCTCGATCTCCGCACGGGGCGTGAGGGCGGCGACCGAGTCGATCACGATCACGTCGATGGCGCCGGAGCGGACCAGCATGTCGGTGATCTCGAGCGCTTGCTCGCCGGTGTCGGGCTGCGAGATCAGCAGCTCGTCGATGTCGACGCCGATCGCCTTGGCGTACACCGGGTCCATGGCGTGCTCGGCATCGACGTATGCGCAGATGCCTCCGTTGCGCTGGGCCTCGGCCACCACGTGGGTCGCCAGGGTGGTCTTGCCCGATGACTCGGGGCCGTATATCTCGGTGACGCGGCCGCGGGGCAGGCCGCCGATGCCGAGGGCGAGGTCGAGGGCGAGTGCCCCGGTGGGCACCGACTCGATGCCCAAGGTGGACTTCTCGCCCATCTTCATGACCGAGCCCGTGCCGAACTGCTTCTCGATCTGGCCGAGAGCTACGTCGAGTGCCTTGTGGCGTTCCATTGGATGTCTCCTGATTTGGTGTGTGTGAGTTGAGTGCGGGGGAAGTGCGAATCCTGGGGCGAAGCTAACGAGGGGGTGTGACACTCTCTCGCGGACCGGGGCCGGCGGGCCTCTGAGCCTCGCCCCGCTGCCCGATCCTGGGCTCTGGGCTGGTGCTGGGCTGTCGCCCGGCCATGGGGTCTGGTCTGGTCGTCACGTCCTGTCCTCGTCTGATGCTCTCGCCTCGTGCTTGTCCTTGTCCTCTTGTGGTCCTCTTGTGGTGTAGCCTCTGGTGGTCCGGCGCCAGGCCTATTGCCTAGCACCTGGGCCGACGAATTACAGGAATGTACTTGCGAACTGGAGTTCGTGCAAGCATTTCCGTCGATTTCTCGGCCCCCGAGCCGTTGATCCGACTCCCGAAAGGAAGCGAAATGGACCAGACAGCCTTCGACGAGAAGGAGCTGCGGGAGCGGCTCACATCGGAGCAATTCACGGTGACCCAGCGGGCGGGCACCGAGCGGCCGTTCACCGGCGAGTACTGGGATTGTCACGACGACGGTACCTACCGCTGCGTCGTTTGCGACACCCCTCTTTTCACGAGCGAAACCAAGTTCGAGTCGGGGACGGGCTGGCCCAGCTTCTTCGACACGCTCGGCCCCGATCTGATCGAGATCAGCACCGACACCTCCCATGGCATGGTGCGCGAGGAGGCCACCTGCGCCCGCTGCGGCGCGCATCTCGGCCATCGCTTCCCCGACGGCCCTGCGCCCACCGGCCAGCGCTACTGCATGAACTCCGCGGCCATGCGCCTCGACCGCGACGCCGCCGACGAGCCCGGCTCCGCCTGAGCCACACCACCTCGGCCGGCCCAGGCTGCGACCGGGCGACAGCGGCTCAGCCGAAGACCCGCCGACGCACGGCCTCTTGACCGTCTGCAGCGAGGCGACGCCAGACGAGGTCGTTCCCGCTGACGGCGCTGCCGCGGCCGGGTCGGCAGCCTGCGGGGGACAGGCGTTGCCGGTACGGCGCCGTGGTCATGGCACGTCGAGGGCCTGCTGCTCTGCTTCTCGTTGGAGGGCTGCGGCGATGCGGGAGAAGTCGCTCCAGACGTTGATGAGGTTGTTGTACACCGCGGCCTCCTCGGGCCAGCCCATGGCATTGGCCTTCTCGTAGAGGACGTATGCCAGCCAGCGGGCGCGGTAGCCGACCCCGCCGAGCCGCTCGGCCAGCACAGCGGCCTGGCTTTCGGAGCGCCACAGGGTGGCGGCGAGGTGTTGGAGGGCTTCCCAGACGGTGAGACGGTCGTCTTGGATCGGGTCCCAGTCCTCGTCGAGCTCGTCGCGATGGTAGAGCCGGAACTTGCCGGCGCTGGTCTCGCCGATGCCGGACTGCAAGATGCCGCTCAGCGACGTGTTCTTGGCCCGGGCCACGCTGTCGGCGTCGCCCGACGGCCCTGGCTCGAAGCGGTGCTGCTCGAACCAGGTGATCGCGAACCGCGAGTCGGCGTCGAGCTCGGTTTCCTCGCCGTCGACGATCTCCCCGAGCACGGCGTTGATGAGCGTCAGAGCCTCCGAGACGGGCATGGTCCTGCCGTCGGCATAGATGATCCTGGCGTAGCGCGAGAAGATGCCGATGCCCGGCCCGATGGTCGACTGGGCCATGTCGACCGGGGCGATGTTGCCTTGCTGGAGCAGCCGCACCGCCTCGGGCAGCTCGTCGCGCAGCGCGTTCACGAACTCGCCGCGCGATCCCAGCGCGGCATCCGCGGGCCGTGGCCGACACGCCAGCACCACCGACGACGCCAAAGCGTTCGACTTCATGGCGCGCAGCCTCGATGGGTTCTCGGTCCGCAGCGGCCAGGTGGCCGTGACCTGCATGCCCGCGTCGATCACGCCCTGCAGGAACGTGTCCCAGCCCGTGGATCGCACACCGCCCTCGTCGGCCTCGGTCGCCATGTAGGCATAGAAGATCGTCGCAGGCACATCCGGGGTAGTCGCCTTGGCCACCTCGGCCATGAAGCCCTTCATGCCCACCTCGAAATGCGCCTCGGCCTCAGACGGGCCACCGTGCCTGCCGGGATCCGCGATCATCTCCTCGGCCTTGGGCGTCATCAGCGTGGCGCACTCATCAGGCCATATCTCGCCGACGTTGCGGCGCAGCCACACGAAGAAGAAATCCGAGATGTCGGCATAGCCGACGTTGTCGTAGTAGGGCGGATCGGTGCAGACCACCGCGCCCGGGTTCTCGCGCACCCTGGCTCGCGCATCGCGCTGCACGACCTCGCCGGGCGATGTGGCGGGCAGACGAGCGATCGCCTTCCACACCCAGCCCACTTGGCCTGTCCAATTGCCGCTGGAGTCCGAGAACGGGTTGGCCTCCGCGAAGTCCCAGGTGATCGGGATTGCCTGACGGCCAAACGTGTGACCAATCTTCTCGCCTGTGTTGTGCCAGGCGCAGATCGTCGACCAGTAATCGGCGCACCTGTCCACGGCGAACGCCAGGCAGGTCGCCACCGCATCCGCATAAGCCGTCGCTCCGCTGCCGCCGTCGCGCAGCCGCACCCCGTCGCCGGCCATGCCCGCAGCCTCAGCGTCCGACTCCACCATCCCACGAACCTCCGTCAGCAGATCGGAGAACGTGGTCAGCGCAGTGAGCTGCCGCGGCGTGAACAGCTTCCACCACTCGTCCATGCCATAGGCCTGCACTCTGAAGCCCAGCCCTTTTTCCGGCAGCGAGGCTGTGGGCCACCACTCCGGCTCGGCCTGGCCTGCAGCGTCGCTGTCGGCGTCGGTTGCCTGACAATAGACCCGGCCTCGTTTTCCCTCGGCGACCACAGCCATGAGCTGTGAACCCATCCGCCCGGCCTTGCCTTCGGCTTTGACGTAGTCGCCGGTGATCGCGGCGTGGGTGGCGATGCAGCGCCCGCCCCCGCGGGCCACCGTGCGATCAAGCGACGGCTCGCCGCCGGTGCGGACTGCGTAGCTGATGGTCCGGGTTTCGCGGTCGATGATCGGCTCGACCCACACCGGCGGCTTGCCCT
The DNA here is from genome assembly GCA_965214285.1 of Acidimicrobiales bacterium. Classification (GTDB taxonomy): domain Bacteria; phylum Actinomycetota; class Acidimicrobiia; order Acidimicrobiales; family Aldehydirespiratoraceae. The sequence goes on along the minus strand of OZ243946.1, from coordinate 1,005,879 downwards.
TGCGCTTTGCGAGATGCCACGAAGCCACCAGCGGCACATGCCCGCGCCAGGCCGGATCCGGCGAGTCGACCGTGCGCGCCCAGATCCAGGCGATCGGCGTGAGCTTCTCGCCGTTCGGGCCGGTGGCATCGGGATAGAGGTGCCCGATGCGGCGCTGGGCCTCCTCGCGCATCCAGCGCCCGTAGGCCTCCACGTCCGCAGCCAGGCCCTGGGCGCGTTCCCAGGTGCCGATCTCGCTGCGCAGCTCCGGATGCACCGGGGCTCGTCCGGCGAACCGCGGCGGTATCTCGATCATGGCCTTTTGGATCAGCACCGCCACCGGGTTCAAGTCGCCCGACAGCGCCTTCAGCCCCAGCCGCTGCGCCTCCAGCGGGATCGCCCCGCCGCCCGCGAACGGATCCAGCACCGGCGGCGCGCCGTCCGGGAAGCAGCGCTTGATCTCGACCCGCGCCTCGGCCAGCACGCCGGCGTCGTTCGAGCTCTCCCACGGCACCAGCCGCTCCAGGATCCCGAACAGCCGCGCCCGTTCCGCCTGCTGCTCCTCGGCGCTCAGGGTCTCGTCGCCCGAGGGGTCGTCGACCAGCGACGCCCAGATCACCGCCCGCGCCGCCGCCAACGGCCGCCGCGCCCACCACAGATGCAACGTGGACGGATGGCCGTGCCGTATCGACTTCTCCCGCGCCGCCTCGGCGCTGATCGCCGCCAACGGCAACGCCACCTCGATCAGCTTCGGCCTGCGCTCAACCGCCACGGCCCGAAACGCTAGCCCACAGGCTCGGCCGCGTTGGGTCCGTTGGCCGCTACCGTGCGGGGTCCGGCTGGCGCTCCGTGCCGGCGGAGGCTCACGAGGCTCTCGGGCCGTTTGCGGCATCCGCCGATACCCTCCCCGCCGGACTTCCCTCCGAGAGCCGAGACCTTCCCCCGAGAATTGGGCAACCCCGGCCGTTTGCCAGAGGCAGGGACGGTTCCGGGGTCTATGGCGGCAACGATAGGGCCGCCGCTGGAGGATTGCAACACGATGTCGACTTTCGATCATCGGGTCATCGCCGAGCGTCTCACCCGTGACCGGCTCGGCTCCTACTTGAGAGCGACGGGCGACGATCGCTCGGCTCTCGACCTCTACGGCTGGAACACCCGGATCTCGGCAGCCCTCTACGAGGATCTCGGCTGTCTGGAGGTCGTCTTCCGCAACGCCGCCGACGCCGCGCTGGTCGCCCATGGCCGAGCCCGCGGATGGTCCCAGGTCTGGTACCGGCGACCACAGCTGTTCTCGAGCCAGCAGAGAGTCAAGGCATGGGGGGACATCGAGCAGGCGCGAAGTCGGGCTGTCCGGGGTGGCCGACGCGAGACCCACGGCCAGGTCATCGCCGAACTGAACTTCGGATTCTGGCGGTATCTGTGCACTCCCCCTTACCAAACATCGCTCTGGGTCCCGGCGCTCGTCGGGGCGTTCCCCGGCCATCCTGGCGCAGGCGATCCGCGGCGAGTTAGGGCCGACGTTGACGACCGGATGAAGCACCTCCACCATCTGCGGAACCGGATCGCCCACCACGAACCCATCCACGAGCGTGATCTCGTCGTCGATCACAGCGAAATCCTCGAGGTCGTCGGCTGGATCTGCGCCGACAGCCGCGCCTGGGTCGAATCGGCCACCCGAACCCCGACGGTCCTAGGCAGCCGGCCATGACGGAGGGGCCGAGTCTTCCGGTCGCCGCCGGACATCCCCCGAAACCTCGGGCGTTGGCCAGGCCCTCCCCGCCGGGACTCTCCCCTGAGAATTGGTCAACCCCGGCCGTTTGCCAGAGGCAGGGACGGTTCCGGGGTTTACTGCCGAAACCATAGCACCCGCCGCTAGCGGACGGCAACACCTATCGCCAGATTCCTCCAGCGGCCGGATCTGAGCGGCGCATACGGCTGAACCAGCGGCGGCTGTGAGCGGGACGCAGGTTCTCAGGCCCGGCAGCCTGTTGAGCGATCTCGACGCCCGCTGCCCGATCCTGCCCGCAGACGCGTGCCGGGGCCGACCGCACAGCTGCGGGCGACCCCGGTCCTCGTCGTGGCTGCGGCGGCTTGCGGCTGCCTCAGCGGCACTTGGCCTGTGCGACGGCTAGCCGGGCGTGATGCGCACGTAGTTGGAGCGGTCCCCGACGCCGGCGGCGTTGATCGCCTTGACCCGGTACACGTAGCGGGTGCCCGCCGCCACGGCGCTGTCCGTGAACGTGGTGGCGGAACTGCCGGTGTTGGCGACGTAGACCTGCAGCGCTGCGTTGGAGCCGAACAGCTTGCGCAGGATCCGATAGCCGCTGACCGACGGGTCGTCGGGGGCGTCCCAGTTCAGCGTCACCGAGCCACTGCCGGCTGAGGCTCTCAGGCTGCGCGGCGCTGCCGGCGGCGCCAATGGCGGCTCGGGATCGACAACCTCCGGTGCAGGCTCGGGATCGACAACCTCCGGTGCAGGCTCGGGATCGACAACCTCCGGTGCGGGCTCTGGCTCCGCGGCCTGCTGAGCGGATTCAGGCTCCTGCTCGGCGGTTTCGGGCGGCAGCGTGGTCGCCGTGACCGTGGTCTTGGGCGTCTCCGGTTCTGGGGCTGTCTGGGCGGCGCTGTCGCCTTCGGTGGTGATCACCAGCTTGGGCGCGGTCTCCCAGTCGCTCCAGGTGGGGGGCCGTCCGGCGGTGACGGCGATGCCGCGGAACTGATAGACGGTCCCCGGAGCCAGCCCGCCGATGGTGACGGTGGTGCCGTCGATGTGGCGGGTGTGGCCCCATTTGGCGTCGCCGGGCTGGCGGTACTCGACCCGGTAGCCGCTGATGGGCCGATCCCCAGCGGACGGCGCCGTCCAGGTCAAGGTGACGCTGTCGGTCCCTGTGGTCGCGGCGGTCAGGATCGGCGAGTCGGGCCGCTCCACGACGTCGGTGACGGCGATCGTGACCTGCCGCGAGTCGTCGCTGGCGGGATCCACGGCGCCGGTGGCGCTGCGGTCATCAGACACGTGCAGCGTCAGCGTGTAAGAGGCCGCGGTCTCGTGGTCCAGCGCCGCGGTGGTCGTGATCTGCGCTTCGGCCCCGTTGCCGTCGGTGGTCACCGCGAAGTTCTCCGCCCCGGTGCCCTCCAACCAGAACCGCAGCACGTCGCGCACCTTGTCGCCGTCGCCAGAATGGCCGTACACCCGCCCTGCACGGGCACCCGGCGCGGAGTTCTCCGCCACCGACAACCCCCACACACGGCCGATGTCAGCCGGCGCGTTCAGGTCCTCCTTGGCCTCGGTGCGCAGAGCCCCGCCGGACTCATAGCTGCCCCCGGCGCAGGCCGTGCCCTCACACCAGCGCATCTCATAGGGCGTGTCGGCGTGCAGCCCGCGGATCTCGCTGTAGGCCTTGCCGACGTGATCCTTCAACGCACCCGCGGCGGTCAGGTCGTGATCGACCCAGTCCGGGTCTCCCACAACGCGGTACTGAACCTGGTACTGGCGCGCCTGCGCAGGCGAGACCGTCCAGATCACCGACATCGCCTCAGAGTTGTCGTTCACGTGCAGCGACGACAACGACGGCGCCATGTGCTCCACCACCACACGGATCGCCGCCCGGTCGTCGATCTCGGCGTCGGGGTTGCCGTCAGCGTCCTTGTTGTCGCTGACCCACAACGACAGCCTGAACTCCGGGTAGGTGTCGGCGTCCAGACGGCCCGCGCCCACAGCAGACAGCGTCGCCGCGCCCGTCGCCGGGTCGACATCGAGGTACTCCGCCAGAGGACTCGCATCAGACAGCGAATAGCTCAGGCTGTCGCCGTCGTCATCGGCGGCCACCACCGACGGCCAAGACCCGCACGCCGCGCCCGCCGCCGCGCCCTCAGCCAAACGGCACACGAATGCCCCCGAGCTGAACTCCGGGTTGTCGTTCACATCGCCCACCGTCACAGTCACGTCCTTGGACAGAGTCCCGGCGCCGATCGTGGCCTCCACGGTGAACTCCAGCGTCTTGTCGCCCGGATCCTCGAAATCGAAGACCCGCTTGTTGTAGACGAGCCCGCCCAAACCGAACTCGTCATCGACGAACACCCCGAAGGCTGCCGCATCCGCCCCGCTCAGCGAATAGGTCACATCGCTGCCGTCATAGGCCGTGGCGGAGTAGTCACCGATGTCGCCCAGCGAATTCTCCTCGACAGTCACGCTCGCGGCACCAGAACCGGTGAAGCCGAGCGGGGGCGGCGGCAGGGTGGTCGTGGAGGGTGGGGTGTCGGTGTCGGGGTCGACGTACTCGGCGTAGAAGAACTTGACGCTGCTGCCCGGCGCAACCTGGGTTCCGGGCAGAGGATCCTGCCCGGAATCCACAAGGCCGTCCTGGGCCTGGTCCAGGGTGAAGAACCGGAATGGGTCGGGCACCAGGCCCGCAGCGTGCAGCATCTGCACCGCTGCGTCCGTGGCCAAGCCAGCCAGATCAGGCACCTCAACGGTCTGCCTCGGGGTCTGGCGCGTCTGCGCCGCGGCTCTCTCGCCCGGATCAGGCGCCGACTTCTGCGTCGCTGCGCTTGGCGGTTCGTGCACGGAGTGGCCACCGCCTCCCTGAGCGACGCCTTGGCCTGGAAAGGCCAGGATCAGAGCAAGGGCAATCGGCACCCCCCTCCCCCAGCGCAAGCAAGCCAGTCCTCGCGGCTTGCGGAATACGGTTCCCATGATCGGTTCCCCCTGGTTCTCTTCACGGATCCATCGCCGGCCCAGCCGCCCGAAGCGACCTCCGACAACTGATGCTTACCCCCCCCCCCCCCCCCCCCGAGAATTGCAAGTCCGCACTCGCTCACCACAGACCGACGCAGCACGCCCAGCGTCTCGGGAGGCCGTCAGGGCGAGACGACGAGCCGGTTGCGGGCCAGGATCAGCTTCTGGATGTTGCCGCCCGACAGCGACCTGGTGGAGGTGTCGATCGACGGCGTCTTCACGGCGAAGCGCTCCACGAGATCACGCGCCCGCTCTCGGATCGCCCTCAGCTTGAGGAAGCCGCGGCTCGAGAAGCGCTGCGAGTCGTGGTCGATGAGCATCAGGTTCTCGCTCACCGTGAACTCCCCGACGGCGCCGTCTCGCATGCGCTCCTCGGGCACATAGGCCAGCCCGGCCTCGCGGGCCGCCCGCGGCGGCAGGTGGGTCACGTCGCGGCCGTCGAGGCTGACCGTGCCGGCGGCGACCGGGGGTCCCTGAAATCCCCAGGCCCGGCCGCGTTGGGTCCGTTGGCCGCTACGGTCCGACGTGCGGCTCGCGCATCGTGCCGGCGGAGGCTCCCGAGGCTCTCGGGCCGCTCGCAGCATCCGCCGATCCCTTCCCCGCCGAACTGCCTCGCCGAGAGGCCGAGACCTCCCCTCAGAATTGGGCAACCCCGGCCGTTTGCCAGAGGCAGGGACGGTTCCGGGGTTTGGACTGCTCACCATAAGGCAGCAGGCAAGGGATGACAACGCAATGCCGACTTTCGATCACCGGCTCATCGCCGTCGTCGACGAATCCTCGCCCAGAGCGGGAGCGGGTGTCTACTACATCGTGACCGCAGCCGTGGTCCTCGACGCGGCAGTGGTTCACGACCGTTTGGCTTGGGTGGTCGGTGAGCGCAAGTCACCGTTCCACTACCGCCGCGAGGGTCCCGAAGCATTGGAGCGTATGGTTGCATCGCTCGAGGAGGCAGATGTGATGGCCACCGTGCTTTGGCGGTCCGTCGGTCGACGCGGCCAAGTCAAGGCCCGGCGCGAATTGCTGGCAGCCCATGCTCGACGGCTCGCCGATGACGGCGTCACCCATCTGCTCATCGAATCCGGAGACTCAGCAAGTGACGAACGTGACAGGGGAACGCTGCTCGACACGTTCGCTGACAGCGAGGGCGTGCCGTTTCGCTACGACTGGCGCTCAAAGGACGAACCGCTGCTGTGGATCGCCGATGCGATCTGTGGGATGACCGCCCGCCATCTCCTCGGCGAGAGCAGCGCGCACTTTGACCGGCTGTCCCGCGCTGGGGTCATCGAGGTGGCCAACGGGTGACCCCGAGAATGCGAGAGTTCCGGCTCCCGCCCTAGGCGACCGACTTGGTGGCCGGTTCTCGGGCTGGCACTCCGGAACTCACGTCTTCCCTCCGCCACAGTAACGGAGGGCACCTGCATTATGGCCCGCTCGGGCCGAGAAATCAACCGCCTCCTCTTGCGGCGGTGTCGGCTTGTCCAGAGAGTCCCCGCCAGGTCGGCACCAGGTGCCAGCGCCCAGGGCGTCCTTGGACCGAACCGCGGGGTGTTGCGGATCGCCGCGGCCACGGCCAGGCAGACGGCATCGCTCGCATGCGCAGGCGGCGAGCCGCAGTGGCTCTCGTGACGCCCTCCGACGGCGTGTCACGACCGAGCGATGGGGAAGCCGATGGACGCATCCGTCGTGGCGCTGGCCGTGCTTGCCAGGCTGCTCGCAGGCGAGGCTGCTCGCGAGCGACGTCGAGCCGGCGTCGGCTGCGATCGGGACGCCGGCCCTCAGGCCCGGTCGCCTCTGGACCGACCGCCGTCGTCAGGCGGCGCCGGCCATCAGCAGGCCGAGCTGCTCCACGGTGGCCTCGTCACGGTCCACCACATCGGCGATCTGGCCCTCGAACATCACCGCCACCCGGTCCGACAGGGCCAGCACCTCGTCGAGATCCTCGGAGATCACCAGGATCGCCGCGCCCGTGGAGCGGGCGGCCACCAGGCGCTCGTGGATGTACTCGGCGGCGCCGATGTCGACCCCGCGGGTGGGCTGGGCCACCACCAGCACGGCCGGCTCAGACGACAGCTCACGGGCCAGGATCAGCTTCTGGATGTTGCCGCCCGACAGCGACCTCGTGGAGGTGTCGATCGAGGGCGTCTTCACGGCGAAGCGCTCCACGAGATCACGCGCCCGCTCTCGGATCGCCCTCAGCTTGAGGAAGCCGCGGCTCGAGAAGCGCTGCGAGTCGTGGTCGATGAGCATCAGGTTCTCGCTCACCGTGAACTCCCCGACGGCGCCGTCTCGCATGCGCTCCTCGGGCACATAGGCCAGCCCGGCCTCGCGGGCCGCCCGCGGCGGCAGGTGGGTCACGTCGCGGCCGTCGAGGCTGACCGTGCCGGCGGCGACCGGGGGTCCCTGAATCCCCAGGCCCGGCCGCGTTTGGCGCGCCGGCCGCTACCGTGCGGGGTCCGGCTGGCGCTCCGTGCCGGCGGAGGCTCCCGAGGCACTCGGGCCGCTTGCACCATCCGCCGATACCTCCCGCCGAGCTTCCTCCTGAGAGCCGGGACCTTCCCCCCGAGAATTGGGAAACCCCGGCCGTTTGCCAGAGGCAGGGACGGTTCCGGGGTCTACGGGGGCGACTATAGGCCCCTTGCTGGAGGAATCAACACGATGTCGACTTTCGATCATCGGGTCATCGCCGAGCGTCTCACCCGTGACCGTCTCGGCTCCTACCTGAGAGCGACCGAGGGAGACCTCGACGCCGCCATCGGGCTCTACGACTGGAACATCGATGTAGGGGCTGCCCTGTACGGAGACATCAGCCGTCTCGAGATCGTCTTCCGCAACGCCATGGATGCGGCGCTGGTCGCCCATGGCCGAGCCTGCGGATGGCCTCAGGTCTGGTACCGGCGGCCACAACTGCTCTCAGACAGGATGTGGACAGGAGCCGAATCGGCGCGCAGTCGAGCTTCCCGGCGCGGCCGTGGCGAGACCCACGGCCAGGTCGTCACTGAGCTGAGCTTCGGCTTCTGGCGGTTCCTGTGCACACCCCACTACCTCACCTCGCTGTGGGTCCCGGCACTCGCTGGGGCGTTCCCCGGTCATCACGGCGAAGGCGGTCCGTGGCGGGTGAGGGCCAACGTCGAGGACCGCATTCAACGCCTTCACTTCCTGCGCAACCGGATCGCTCACCACGAGCCCATCCACGAGCGAGACCTCGCCCGCGACCACAGAGAGATCCTTGAGGTCGTCGGCTGGATCTGCGCCGACAGCCGCGCCTGGGTCGAAGCGGCCAGCCGCACCCCCACGATCCTCGCCAACCGGCCATGACGGAGCCAGTGGTGCGAGTCTTCCGGCCGCCGGACATCCCCCGAGAAAGGCGTAACCCCGGCCGTTTGCCGAAGGCATTGACGGTTCCGGGGTTTTCGGAAGCAACTATAGGCCCCCTGCCCGAGGAAATCAACACCTACCGCCAGATTTTTCCAGCGGTCTGATCTGAGCGGCGCACCCGGCTGAACCAGCGGCGGCTGCGATCGGGACGCCGGCCCTCAGGCCCAGTCGCCTCTGGACCGACCGCCGTCGTCAGGCGGCGCCGGCCATCAGCAGGCCGAGCTGCTCCACGGTGGCCTCGTCACGGTCCACCACATCGGCGATCTGGCCCTCGAACATCACCGCCACCCGGTCCGACAGGGCCAGCACCTCGTCGAGATCCTCGGAGATCACCAGGATCGCCGCGCCCGTGGAGCGGGTGGCCACCAGGCGCTCGTGGATGTACTCGGCGGCGCCGATGTCGACCCCGCGGGTGGGCTGGGCCACCACCAGCACGGCCGGCTCGGAGGACAGCTCACGGGCCAGGATCAGCTTCTGGATGTTGCCGCCCGACAGCGACCTCGTGGAGGTGTCGATCGAGGGCGTCTTCACGGCGAAGCGCTCCACGAGATCACGCGCCCGCTCTCGGATCGCCCTCAGCTTGAGGAAGCCGCGGCTCGAGAAGCGCTGCGAATCGTGGTCGATGAGCATCAGGTTCTCGCTCACCGTGAACTCCCCGACGGCGCCGTCGCGCATCCGCTCCTCGGGAACATAGGCCAGCCCGGCCTCGCGGGCCGCCCGCGGCGGCAGGTGGGTCACGTCGCGGCCGTCGAGGCGCACCGTGCCGGCGGCGACCTGGCGCACCCCGGCGATGGCATCGGCGAGCTCGCTCTGGCCGTTGCCCGACACGCCTGCGATGCCCACGATCTCGCCGCCTCGCACCTCTAGGCTCACGCCGTCGACCGCGGCGTGCTCACGGTCGCCTACCACCTCCACATCCGAGAGCACCAGGCGCACCTCGCCGGTGGCGACCGGGGCCTTGTCGGGGGCCAGCTTCACGTCGCGGCCCACCATCATCATGGCGAGCTGCTCGCGTGAGGTGGCAGCGGGCACGGTCTCGCCGGTCACGGCGCCGTCGCGCAGCACCGTGATGCGATCCGACAGCGCCATCACCTCGTGCAGCTTGTGGGAGATGAAGATCAGGCCGCGGCCGTCGTCGGCGAGCTTGCGCAGGGTGACGAAGAAGTCCTCGACCTCCTGGGGGGTGAGCACGGCGGTGGGCTCGTCGAGCACCAGCAGACGGGCGTTGCGGTACAGCGCCTTGAGAATCTCGACCCGCTGGCGCTCCCCCACGGCGAGCTGCCACAGGTAGGCGTCGGGGTCGACCGCCAGGCCGAACTCGGACTCGAGCTCGCGGATCCGCTCGGCCACGGCGTCGAGGTCGGGGCTGACGCCGTTCTCGGCGAGCCCCAGGGCGACGTTCTCGGTGACGGTGAGCGTGGGCACCAGCATGAAGTGCTGGTGGATCATGCCGATGCCGGCCTCGATGGCGTCAGCCGGCGAGGAGATCGCCAGCGGCTCGCCGTCGAGCAGCACCTCGCCCTCGTCGGGCCGGTAGAGCCCGAAGAGGATCTTCATCAGCGTGCTCTTGCCGGCCCCGTTCTCGCCCAGCAAGGTGTGGACCTCGCCTGCGCGCAGGTCGAAGTCGACCTTGTCGTTGGCCAAGACGCCGGGGAATCGCTTGCTGATGCCGCGCATCTCGAGCATCGGCACAGGCTCGTCCATCGGCACAGGCTCGTCGCTCACAGAGTCGCTCACAGGGCCGCTTCCTGGTTGCCTTCTCGTCGTTTCTCGGGTCGCGACCCGACCGGCCGGCGCGCTGGGGCGGCAGCCGGTCGGGTCTGCGAACCGTCTAGGTCAGGGTCAGCCGACCCTGGTGACCACGTCGCCTGCGATGACCTGGGCGGACACGTCCGCAGCGGTCTGGCGCAGGTCGTCGGACACGCCCTCGCCGAACTCGATGACGAGGCCCTCGTTCTCGAGGTTGATCTCGTACGAGGTGCCTCCGAGAACGCCTCCTCGGATGTCGTCGACAAGCTGCTGGAGGGCGACCTCCCACTTGTAGACCTGGCTGGCCACGACCACGCCGTCAGGCGCGGCAGGCGCCTGGTTGGACTGGGTGCCGTACCAGGCCAGGCCGTTGTCCTGGGCCACGCCGATGGCGCCGATGGTCATCTGGGCGGTACCCGTGAGCACCTCTGCGCCCCAGTCCACCATGCCTGTGGCGGTCTCCGAAGCTGCCTGCACATCGGCGAACGACTCGATGTAGACCACGTTGACCTCTGCGCCGCCGGCCTCTGCGCCGAGGCGGAAGCCGTCGACGTAGAGCTTGGCGTCGCCCACCTCGATCGGGCCGACGACGCCGATCTTGGCGCCCTGAGAGGCTGCCATGGCACCGAGCACGTAGCCGCCCTGATCAGAGGCTGCCGTGTAGGCCGAGACGTTGGGCAGGCTGAAGGTGTCGACCGCCGTGCCCCAGGCAAAGGCCGTTTCGGGGTAGTCCTTGGCGATCTCCTCGATCGAGCCGCCGTACTGCGAGCCGTGGCCGATCACCAGGTCGTAGCCGTCCTCGGCGTACTCGCGGATGGCGATGCCGGCTTCCTCCACGTTGAAGGTGCCCGGCGTGATGGCGATCTCGCTCACTCCGGTCAGCGCGTCGGCGCCGTCGACGATGCTCTGCGTGAACGCCAGGTCGTTCTCGGCGCTGGGCGCCACGATGGCGATGCGGATCTCCGCAGGCTCCTCGGCGGCTGCGTCGTCGCCGTCGTCGGCCATGTCATCGCCGTCATCGGCCATGTCGTCGCCGTCATCGGCCATGTCGTCGCCGTCATCGGCGGCGGCATCGTCGCCCGAGTCGCCGTCATCGGCAGCGGTGGCTGAGTCGCCTGCGTCGGCCGTGTCGTCGTCGTCGTCGCCGCACGCGGCCGCTACGAGACTGAACACGGCCAGCAGCACCAGCCATAGCTTCCATGTCTTGTTCATTGGATTGTCCCCTCCTCCAGGGATGTTTGGGTTGCCGAGGCAGTGCCTCGGGCTCGTGGGGGCATCATCCCCCGCGACTGAACGGAACTGTGAGCGCCGCCGGAGCGCTGGCCGAGCGGCGGGCGATGACTGCGAGAGCGATGATTGTGAGCACCGCCGGGGCGGTGGTGGCGAGGCTGGCGGTGGCGCCGGTGACGATCCCCAGCACCTTGAACTGGAGCACCGTCGATTGCACCATGCCATACAGTAGCGAACCCAGCAGCACGCCTGCCGGGCGCCAGGAGCCGAAGTAGACCAGGGCCACGGCGATGAAGCCGATGCCGTTGGTGAGGTTGTTCTGGAAGGTGCCCAGCTCGATGGTGAGCGCGGCCCCGGCGATGCCGGCCAGGGCGTTGCCGGAGATGATGGTGACGGCCCGGGTTCCGCGCACGCTGACCCCCAGCGAGTCGGCCGCCTCGGGGTTGTCGCCGACGGCGCGGATGTTGAGGCCCAGGGTGGTGCTGTTGACCAGCCAGGTGAGCACGAACACCAGCGCCACGGCCAGGTACACGAACAGCGAGTGGTTGAAGAACATGTCGCCGACATGCGGGATGTCCGACAGCAGCGGGATGCCGAGCTTGTCGAAGGACGGGATGGAGCGGGGCGTGCCCACCAGCTCCTGGAACAGCAGCTCGCTCATGCCGAGCCCGAACAGGTAGATGCCGATGCCGCTGATGCCCTGCTCGGCGTTGAAGATCAGGGTGACCACGGCGTAGACGACGCCCATGAACAGGCCCACGCCTAGCGCCGCCGCCAGGCCCGCTACCCGCGAGCCGGTCTCGAGCACCGTCCAGTAGGCGAAGAAGGCGCCGAGCAGCATCACGCCGTCGACGCCGAGGTTCAGCACGCCGCTGCGCTGGCCGAGGGTCTCCCCCAGCGACGCCAGCAGGTACGGGGTTGCCAGGCGCACCCCCGCCGCGAAGGTGGCCACCAGCACCGAGACGGTGAAGAAGTCGCTCACGCCGACGCCTCGCGCTGGGCCTGGCGGATCTCGAGGAACTCGCGGATCTGCTCGCGCACCCGGCTGGACGACACCACGAACACCACCACCAGGCCGTTGAGCCCGATGATCAGCGCCGAGTTGACCTGCACGGCCCGCTGCATGGCATTGGCGCCGGTGACCAGGCCGCCGAAGAAGAACGACGAGACGATCGTCCACAGCGGGTGCAGGCCGCCGAAGAGCCCGGCGACGATGCCGTTGAAGCCGGCCGACTGCGTGAGCGTCGCAGCCGAGCCGTCGGTGACGAGCCGGTGCGCTTGGGAGCCGAAGACCAGAACCGCCCCGGCGAGCCCGCACATGGCGCCCGAGAAGGTGAGCGCCAGCATGGTCATGCGCTTGACGGGGATGCCTGCGTAGCGGGCCGCGGCGGGATTGCTGCCGACCGCCCGGATGCGGTACCCGAGGGTGGTGCGCCACAGGATCACCCAGGCGACCACGGCGGCGAGCACGGCGATGACCACGCCGAGGTGCAGGCGGGTGCCCTCGATCAGCACCGGCAGGTCGGCGTTCTCCGAGAGCCGCTCGGTCTGGGGTATGCGGGTGCCGCGCTCGATCTCCTTGGGGTCGATCAGCGGGTCGCGCAGCAGATAGTTCATGATCTGCACGGCGACCAGGTTGAGCATGATCGTCGAGAGGATCTCGTTGACGCCCAGGTAGGCCTTCAAGGCGCCGGGGATGGCGCCCCAGAAGCCGCCGCCGACGATCCCGGCCAGCATCACCAGCGGGATCAGCAGCACCGGGGGCAGCCCGGGGAAGGCCAGCGCGGTGACGGTGGACAGCAGCGCGCCCGAGATGATCTGGCCCTCGCCGCCGATGTTGATCACCTTGGCCCGAAAGGCGATGCAGATGCCGGTGCCGACCAGCAGCAGCGGCATGGCCCGCACGGCGGTGTCGGCCAGGGCGTCGCCGTCGCCGAAGGCGCCCACCACGAGGCTGCGGTAGCCCTCCAGCGGGTCGGCGCCGAGCACGGTGATCATGACGGCGCCGATCAGCAGCGCCAGGACCACGGCCACGATCGGCACGGCGATGCCCGACAGGCTCTGGAAGATCTTCATCGGCGGGCCTGCACTGGCGGGCAGGCAACGGCAGGCAGGCACTGGCGGACAGGCATCGCGTCTACAAGCATCGCGCAGATTTTACATTTCGTACAACCCCAATGTGCGACCGTGGCCGGGGCGGCGTTCAGAGGGCGCCTCGCGGCAGGCTCTGGGCACGCAGGATCGGTGCCCTCAGGCCCTCGGCGGGGCTCAGGGCCGGGCCACGAAGTAGCGGTTGAGCGGGTCGACGTCGAACTCGCGGACCTCCACCGATGCGAACCCGGCGGCGTGCGCCAGCGACTCGAAGACCTCGGTGGTCAGCCCGAGGGTGCCCAGCCCTGCCCCGTCGGGCTCCGACATCGCCGAGGACATGCAGTACAGCACCGACATGCCGTACATCAGCGGCAGCACCGGGATCCGGCGGTTGTCCTCGAGTCCGCCGCGGGTCTTGATGTCGGCGACCAGCCAGACGCCGTCGTCGGCCAGGCAGCCCGCGGCTGCGGCGGCGGCCTCGGCCGGGCGGGGCAGGTCGTGCAGCACGTCGAGGGTCAGCAGCAGGTCCACCGATTCGAGGTCGGCGAGGTCGTCGAAGCTGCCCGAGCGGAACTCCAGGTTGTCGATGCCGCTCTGGCGGGCGCGCCCGGCGGCGGCTTCGATGGCGTGCGGGGAGGGGTCGAGGCCGATGACCTTCGCGGCCGGGAAGGCCTCGGCGATGGCGGTGGCCGCCACGCCCGCGCCGCAGCCCACGTCGACCACGGTCGCGCCGGCGGCGAGCCGCTCGCTGAGGCCCTCTATGGAGTCGAGGATCACCGGCACCAGGAAGGCCCGCTGGCCGGCCGCGCCCATCGACGCCTGAAAGTGACAGGCGTGCTCGCCGTGCTCGCTCCAGGTCAAGCCGATGCCCGAGGAGAACGCCTCGGCGGTGCGCTCGATCTCGCGGTGGGTGATGGGCGGGCCGAAGACGCCGCGCACCGAGGCGGGGTGGTCGGGATCGCAGAGCACGGCCGCGGCCTCCGGCGTGAGCGCGAAGCGGCCGTCGTCGTGGTCGGCGAGGCCCGCCGCGGCGACGGCGTGCAGCCATTCGCGCAGCCAGCGCTCGTGGAGGCCGGTGGCGGCCGCCAGGGCCTCGGAGCCGCAGGGGCCTTCGGCCTCGAGCGCCGCGAACAGGCCGAGGCGCTCGCCCAGATGCACGATGGCGCTCATGATCTCGCCCTGCTTGAGCACGAACAGGTCTCCGATGGTCTTCTGCAGCAGGTCGGGGTCGATCTCGGTGCGCATGGCGGTGTCCTCTGGGTTCTGTGGGCCGACGGGCCTGGGCTTCTGAGCGTAAGCCTGCCGGCGGCAGCTCAAGAACCTCGTGCGAGCAGCCGGGTGCGCAGCATGTTTAGCGACATGATGCAGGTGAACTGGCGGATGCGCTCGCGGTCGAAGGGCAGGTCGACCCTGGTGGACTCGACGTCGCCTGCGATGCAGACCGCCATGTAGACGGTGCCCGGCTCGTTGCCCTCCAGCGGCTGAGGCCCGGCGACGCCGGTGACCGCGACCGAGCAGTCCGCGCCCAGGGTCGCACACGCCCCGAGCGCCATGGCGGTGGCCATCTCGGCGCTGACGGCCGGCGTGTCGGGCGCGTCGAGCAGCGACATCTTGAGGTCGCGCTGATAGGCCACGACTGCGCCGCGGAACACGTCGCTGCAGCCGGGCACGGCCGTGATCCGGGCGGCGATCTGGCCGCCGCTGAGCGACTCGGCCAGCGCCAGGGTCATGTTGCGGCGGCGCAGCATCGCAAGCACCACCGACTCCATGGTCTCGTCGTCGACGCCGAACACGATGTCGTCGATCACCAGGCGCAGGCGGGCCTCGACGGCATCGAGAGCGGCACCGGCGGCGGCGGTGCTTTGGGCCTTGACGGTAATGCGGATCTTGAGCCCCTCCCAGCCGCTGGCCAAAAAGGCGATGGTGGCCTCGCCGCTGCGGTCGAGGCGGCGGATCTCGGCATCGAGCCGCTCGGCCAGCCCGGACTCGGACTCGCCCCAGGTGCGCAGCACGCGGCTGGCGATGACCGAGCCGACGCCGCGGCGCTCGACGAGGTCGGGCAGGACGCCGTCGGTCATCATCTGGCGCATCTCCCAGGGCACGCCGGGCACCGCGTAGATCACCTTCGGACTGCGCTCGCCGCCCAGCTCGCAGATCAGCCCCGGGGCGGTGCCGGGCATCGCCGGGTTGACCAGCGCCCCCTCGGGCACGTCGGCCTGGCGCAGGTTGTTCTCCGGCATCGACCGGCCCCGGCCGATGAACCGCGAGCTGATGCGCTCGACCAGCTCGGGGTCGCGCACCAACGGCACGCCCATGACCTCGGCGATCGCCTCGCGGGTGATGTCGTCAGGCGTCGGGCCGAGCCCGCCGCAGACGATCACGGCGTCGCTGCGGGCCAGGGCCTGCTCCAGCACGGCCACGATGCGGTCGTGGTTGTCGCCGACCTTGGCGTGGAAGTGCGAGTCGATCCCCGCCAGGGCGAGCTGGTCGGCGATCCAGGCAGAGTTGGTGTCGACGATCTGGCCCAGCAGCAGCTCGCTGCCGACCGCCACCACCTCGCAGTTCACGCTGGGGTCCCGCAGCCCAGGGCCGGCCTGTCGTGCTCCACGCCCTGGCCGCCGCGGCTAGCGGTCGCCGCCAGGGGCCGAGCCGGCGTCGGCCGCCGATGCCTGGGCCACGCTGCGGGCGTCTCGCATGTACTGCAGGCCGCTGACGACGGTCCAGGCCACGGCGAGCCACAGGGCGACCGCGACCGCTGCGTCCTGGGACTCCAGCGTCGGCATCACGGCCATCAGCAGCGCCGCTCCCTGAACCGTGGTCTTGTACTTGGCGGAGCGACGCGCCGGGATTGCGATCCCTTGGGTCGCCCAGCGGGCGCGCCAGGCGGTGATGCCGAGCTCGCGCACGGCGATGATCGCCACCGGCAGCCACCAGTAGCGCTGCACCCACACCAAACAGACGGCAGCACCGAGCACGAGCACCTTGTCGGCCAGGGGATCGAGGAAGGCACCGCGGCGGCTCACGGCGTTGGCCCGCCGTGCCACCCTGCCGTCGAAGAAGTCGGTGCAGGCCAGTACGAAGCCGAGCCCGAAGGCCGGCCACGACACGCCCCGCTCGGACTCCGCGTCGATCACCAGCCAGAACAGCAGCGGCGCGAACACCAGGCGGGTGCTGGTGAGCAGGTTGGCGGGGTGGGTGATGCCCACGCTGCGAGCGCCACCCACGGCGAATGCCGGTTCGTCCACGGCCATTACGACCCGCGGGCCGGGTAGTTGGTCACCTCGGGCGACGCCGCCGACCCGCGAGTCGACGCCTGTGGCCCGCGAGGCGATGCCGGCGGGCGGGGGCTTGCGGCCTCGGGCCGGCGATCCGATGCCCCGCAGTCGCTCCTGTGTTGCCCGTGCACCGTCAGATCCTGCCTCTCAGAGCGCCGCATCCGGCAATCCCGAGCCTCGCAGCCCGCATCAGAGCCATGTCCCGAGAGCATGCCTCAGGGTCATGTCTCAATGCCATGCCTCAGAGCCATGCCCCGAGCGACAGGGCGCCTTCGATCTGTGACTCGCCGGAGAGCACCACCACCGTGAACACCCACATGGCGAACAGGATCACGCCCTTGGTGCGGCCTACCCGGTTGCGGTGCACCATGAAGACGGCGCTGGTGACGACGATGACGACCATCAGCAGCGCCCCGGTGCCGGCCAGCTTGGTGTCGAGCACCGGGCCGGGGCCGACCAGGCCGATGATCCCGCCGACGGCCAGGGAGTTGAAGATGTTGCTGCCCAGCAGGTTGCCGACCAGCAGGTCGGTCTCGCCGTGGCGCACCGCCTGCACGCTGGTGACCAGCTCCGGCGCCGAGGTGCCCAGCGCCACCAGCGTGAAGCCGACGAAGCCCCCCGACAGGTCGAGGCTCTCAGCGAGGCGCGAGGCCCCGTCGACCACGAACCACGACGAGCCGACCACGAAGACCAGCCCGGCGAAGGCCCGCAAGAACTCCAGGCGGTGCCGGATCGGGGCGCTGCCGACAGCGCCGGCGATCTCGTCGTCGAGATGGCGGTCGGCGCCGGAGGTGCGGATCGTGTCGAACAGGAACCAGGCGATCAGCACCGCCAGCAGGGCGCCCTCCCAGCGCTCGATGCGGCCCTGCACCAGCAGGGCGAAGACCACCACCGAGGCCACCGAGATCGGTATCTCGCGGCGCACCGTGGCGGAGTCGACCGGCACGGCGGTCACCAGCGTGGCTGCCGCCAGCACCAGCGACACGTTGGCCACGTTGGAGCCGATGATGTTGCCCACGCCGATGCCCAGCTCGCCTTGGGCCGCGGCCACGCCGGACACCACCATCTCCGGCGCCGAGGTGCCGAAGCCGATGAGCACCGCGCCGACCACCACCGCCGAGACCCGGTAGTGAACGGCGAGGCGCGCCGCGCCCTTCACGAAATGGCCGGCAGCGACCGCCAGCACCGCCAAGCCGCCCACGAGGTTGACCAGGCCGACCAGCACGATGCGAACCTAGCGGCGGGCCGGGTACACCTGGAGCCGGCGCCGACGGCGGCCGCTCAGCCGCTCTGGCGGGCGGCGAGCTCCTCGGGGCTCACCAGCACCTCACGGGCCTTGGATCCAGTGGACGGCCCGACCACGCCCGCTTCCTCCAGCAGATCCATGATGCGCCCGGCCCGGGCGAAGCCGACCCGCAGCTTGCGCTGCAGCATCGAGGTGGAGCCGAGCTGGGTCTGCACCACCAGCTCCATCGCCTTGCCCAGCAGCTCGTCGCCCTCGGAGTCGGCCGCGGGCTCGGGCGCCTCGGTGATCTCGTCGCCCGGCGCAGGCGCTGTGATCGCCTCGGGCAGCGGGTCAGGCGACCGCTGAGCGCCCGTGGGCGCGCGCGGCCCCCCCGCGGCGGCGCGGGGATCGGCGCTGTGGCGCTCGGCGGCGGCTGAGGCGGCCGCTGCGGCGGCTGCTGCGAACTCGGCGGCCTGGTCGGTCCAGTGCCTGACCACGGCGCGCACCTCGGTCTCTTCCACCCAGCAACCCTGGATGCGGTGCGGCGACGAAGAGGCAGGGCCCAGCAGCAGCAGGTCGCCCTGGCCGACCAGGCGCTCGGCGCCGGGCTGATCCAGGATCACCCGCGAGTCGGTCAGGCTCGACACCGCGAAAGCCAGGCGGGCCGGCACGTTGGCCTTGATGACGCCGGTGATCACGTTGACCGACGGGCGCTGGGTGGCGATCACCAAGTGGATGCCCACGGCCCTTGCCATCTGGGCGATGCGGGCGATCGACTCCTCCACGTCGCGGGCGGCCACCATCATCAGATCGGCCAGCTCGTCGACCACGACCAGCACGAACGGCAGGCTGGAGTAGCGGACCGGCTCGCCTGCGGCGTCGGTCTCGCCGAGCGGCGCCTTGACGGTGCCCGCGGCGACGGCGTTGTTGTAGCCGGTGATGTCTCTGAAGCCGACCTTGTGGAGCAGGTCGTAGCGGCGCTCCATCTCGCGCACCACCCAGCCCAGGGCGTTGGCCGCCTGACGGGGATCGGTCACCGGCGCAGTGAGCAGGTGCGGCACCCGCTCGTACTGGCCCATCTCGACCCGCTTGGGGTCGACCACGATGAGCCGTACCTGATCGGGCGTGGAGCGCATCAGGATCGAGGTGAGCACCGAGTTGAGGCACGACGACTTGCCCGCGCCGGTGGCTCCGGCGATGAGCACGTGGGGCAGCGTGGCCAGGTTCAGCAGCACGTTGCGGCCGTTGATGTCGCGCCCGATCGCCACCTCCAGGGGGTGACTGGCGATGCGTGCCTCCTTGGACGCGAGCACGTCGCCGAGGGCGACGAGCTGACGGTCGGTGTTGGGCACCTCCACGCCGATGGCGCGGCGCCCCGGTATGGGCGCCAGGATGCGCACGTCCGGCGAGGCCATGGCGTAGGCGATGTCCTTGCGGAGGCTCTCCAGCTTGGCGACCTTCACGCCCTCGCCGAGCTCGAGCACGTAGCGGGTGACGGTCGGCCCGACCACCGGCTCCAAC
Source organism: Acidimicrobiales bacterium (assembly GCA_965214285.1). Classification (GTDB taxonomy): domain Bacteria; phylum Actinomycetota; class Acidimicrobiia; order Acidimicrobiales; family Aldehydirespiratoraceae. The sequence goes on along the minus strand of OZ243946.1, from coordinate 986,699 downwards.
GGCGTTGTGGGCACCCCGAACTGGTCGAGGGTGTACTGCAGCAGGCGGCCCCGCTCGGCGACGCTGGCCTTGTCGATCTCATGGGAGCTGGTCCGCCCCAGCAGATCGGCGGGGGGCAGCTTCCAGCGGCTGTCCGCAGGCAGGTGCAGCGCCTGCTGCTCGGCTCGGCGGATCGGCTTCGCCTCGGCGCGCTTGCGGGCACCGCCACGCTTGCGGGCGGGCTCTGCGGCGGCTGCCGCGGCGTGGGCGGCTGCCTCTGTGTCCGCGGCGGCCTGGCCGGCCTCCGCAGCCTCGGCGGCCTCCGCAGCCTCGGCGGTCTCGCCGGCGGCGGCGTGGGGGTGCTGGTCGGTCTCGGGGGGCCGGCTGGTGGGATCGGACAGCAGCGAGCGGACTGCGCTGCCCAGCAGGCTCATGGCCTTGCCCAGCACGACGGGGATGGGGCGCAGCGCCTTGGCGACGAAGGCCCCGACGGCGCGGATCGACAGCCCGGTCAGCACCATGATGCCCACCACGCCGACGGCGCTGAGCACCAGCACGCTGCCGACAGTGGAGGCCAGCGAGTAGAGCGGATCGCCCACCGCCCAGCCGAGGGCGCCGCCGGCGTCGCCGATCTCGGGAGCGCCGAAGTCGGGCCGGTCGCCGGCGATGTGCAACAGCCCGGCAGCGGACAGCAGGCTGGCCGCGCCGCCGAACACGGCTCTGGCTATGCGCTCGGCGTCGTCTGCGATCTCGCGGCGGGCCGGCGGGCCGTTGTCGTCTGCGGCTTGGGAGTCTTGGGCCGGGGCCATGCGGCCCCTGAACAGCACCACGGCGGCTGCCAGCAGCACCACCGGCACCCCGCCTCGCAGCAGGCCCACGCTGCGCGCCAGCCCGTCGTCGATCCAGCCGCCGAGACGGCCCGCGGCGTCGGACCACACCGAGATGGCCGTGAGGATGCCGAACAGGGCGGCTGCCACGCCCCACAGATCGGCCCGATGGCGTGAGGCGACCGAGCCCAGGGCGCTGCGCTCGGGCCGCTTGGGGGCCTTGGCGTTCTTGCCGGCCTGCCTCGACTTGGCTGTCTGCCGGCCCTTGGAGGATGCGCCGTTCTTGGCGGCGGACCCGCGGCCGCGCTGCGCCGACCCCTTGCCGGCGGACTTCTGCGAGGGCTTCTTGGAACGGGTCTGCGATGCCACAGTGTCTCGACGCTACCAGCGAGGCCTTCCGTGGATGAGGACCCTCGGGCGGCTCAGCGGTTGCCTCGACGGTTGCCCGGCGGCGACCGGTGCGCGCCGACGGCCGCCTGTCAGCGGGCACGGATCGGCACCGCGATCAGCGGTCAGCGGGCACGGCGCGTTCAGCGGGCACGGCGCGTTCAGCGGGCACGGCGCGTTCAGCGGGCACGGCGCGTTCAGCGGGTACGGATCACGGGCACGATCAGCGGCCGGCGCCGGGTCAGCTCGTCGACGGTACGGCCCGCGGCCCGCCGCACCGCCTGGCTCAAGCCGCCCGAGTCGCGCCCGGCGCCGTCGAGAGCCGCCGAGAGCTGGTCGCGCACCGCCTCGGCGATCGCCTTGTGGTGGTCGCTGTCTGCGGGAGGCTCCACCCAGCCACGCGAGATCACCTCGGGCCCCGACACGATGCGCCCGGCGCGGCGGTCCACCTCGACGATCACCGCCACGAAGCCGTCCGCTCCCAGGCGCCGCCGCTGGCTGAGCACCGTCTCGCCGAGGTCGCCGACGATGCCGTCCACGTAGATCGGCGTCTCCTCGATGCGCCTCAGCCGCTGCAGGCCGGAGTCGCCGAGGCTGATGCGGTCGCCGTCGGTGCACAGCAGCACCCGCCGGGCGGCCATTTGGAGCTCGCGGGCCAGCTCGGCGTGGGCGACCAGATGGGCGTACTCGCCGTGTACCGGCACGAACCACTCCGGCTCGGCCAGCGAATGCAGGGCGCTCAGCTCCTCACGCTTGCCGTGGCCGCTGGTGTGGATGTCGAGCTGGCCGGTGTGCAGCACGCGGGCGCCGCGGCGTGCCAGGCGGTTGCGCAGCGCCGCCACGGCGGCCTCGTTGCCCGGTATCGGATGGGCGCTGAAGATCACCGTGTCGTTGTCGCCGACCTCCACCCACTTGTTGGCCCCCTCGGCCATGGTCGCCAGGGCGGCCCGTGGCTCGCCCTGCGATCCGGTGCACACGATCAGCGCCCGGTCGTCGGAGAAGTCGCGCAGCTCCTCGATGTCGCGGATCGCCGAGTCGGCGATGCGCAGCAGGCCCAGGTCCCGTGCCAGGCGCACGTTGCGGCGCATCGAGAGGCCGACGGTGAACAGGATGCGGCCGGTCTCTGTGGCAGCCTCGGCGAGCTGCTGGATGCGGTGGATGTGGCTGGCGAAGGTGGAGGCGATCACCCGCCGGCCCTGCTCGGCCGCGATCACCGACGCCAGCTCGGCGCCGATCTCGGTCTCGGAGCGGGTGCTTCCGGGGATGTCGGCGTTGGTGGAGTCCGCCAGCAGCAGGCGGATGCCGGGGTCCTCGGCGAGGGCGGCGATGCGGTCGAGGTCGGTGCTGCGCCCGTCGACGGGCGTCGGGTCGAGCTTGAAGTCGCTGGAGTGCAAGATCACGCCCTGGGCGGTGTGAAAGGCCGTGATGTTGCCCGATGGGATCGAGTGGGTGACGGGCAGGAACTCGCAGTCGAAGGGGCCGATGCGGCGCCGGTCGCCGTCTCGGATCGGGCGCAGCTCGGTGCGGTCCATAAGGTCCGCCTCGCGGAGCTTGTGCTCGATCATGCCCAGCGTGAACGGCGAGCCGTAGACCGGGAACGAGAGGTGCTCCAGCAGGTAAGGCAGCGCCCCGATGTGGTCCTCGTGGGCGTGGGTGGCGATGCAGGCCTCGAGGCGCTCGCCGTTGGCGATCAGCCAGTCGAAGTCGGGCAGCACGGACTCGACGCCGGGCAGGTCTGCGCCTGCGAACATGCGCCCGCAGTCCAGCAGCACCATGCGGCCCTGAGTCTCCACGGCCGCGCAATTGCGGCCGATCTCGCCGAGGCCGCCGAGGAAGCTGATGGTCACGGGCTGGGGCACCGGCTCAGACCCGACCTTGTTCCGACGCGACCTGGCTCACCGGGGCGGCCTCGGGGCGACGCAGGCCCGTCAGGCCCGGCCGAGGCCGGCGAGCACGGCGGTTGCCCGGTCCTCGAGCCAGTCGGGCTCTGGGCCCATGGGCGCCCGGCAGGGACCGGCCGGCAGGCCCATCACCCGCAGCATCGCCTTGGACGGCACCGGGTTGGGCGCCTCGTCGCCGGTCTCGAACTCGTAGCTTGCGATCATGGCCCGGTTCAGCTCGGCGGCGCGGGCCACGTCGCCTGCGAAGAAGGCCTGCATCATCTGCGCGGTCTCGTTGCCGACCCAGTGGGTGGCCACGCCGATGGTGCCGACCGCGCCTACAGCCAGCAGCGCCAGGGTCAGGGCGTCGTCGCCGCTGTAGACCTCGGTGCCGGCCGGGGCTCGGGCCAGCAGCGCGGCGGTGGCCGCGGGGCTGCCGGCGGCGTCCTTGACGCCGATGATGTTGGGGACCGTCTCGAAGAGATCGAGCATGGTGGCGGTCTCGATCTTGCGGCCGGTGCGCCCGGGGATGTCATAGAGTAGCACCGGCAGGTCGGTGGCGGAGGCGCAAGCCCGGAAGTTCTCGGCGAGCCCCGCCTGAGAGGGCCGGTTGTAGTAGCCGGCCACGTGCAGGATGCCGTGCGCGCCCGCTTGGGTTGCCAGCTCGGTGTTGCGCACAGCCACGGCGGTGTTGTTGCTGCCGGCCCCGGCCACCACCGAGGCGTGGTCGCCGACGGCTTCGACCACCGCGGCGATCAGCTCGATCTGCTCGGCCTGGGTGAGCGTGGGGCTCTCGCCGGTGGTCCCGGCCACGACCAGGCCGTCGCTGCCGCCGTCGGTTGTCAGCCAACGGGCCAGGCGGGCTGCGCCGTCCAGGTCGAGGGCGCCGTCGTCGGCGAAGGGGGTGACCATGGCGGTGAGCACCCGGCCGAAGCCGGCCGTCGGGGCGTCAGTCATGGCCCCATGCTGCCACAGAGACGCCGCATTCACGCCTGCGGGCCGTCGCCGGCTCGGGGATCGGGGCCTGTGACTGAGCCAGAAGCGGCATCGCCGGCAGGCTCGACAGCGGGCTCGGCAGATCCGACAGCAGGTTCGTCGGCAGGTTCATCGGCGGGCTCGTCCGCGTAGCGCAGGTGCGATCGCAGGCGGCTGCGCAGGATCAGCGCGTAGACCACGACCGCGCCGGCCGAGAAGAAGAACCACTGGAATGCATAGGCCAGGTGCGGGCCGTCGTCGAGGCTCTCGGGCGGCACCGGGATCGGCAGCTCGCCCGCCGCGGGCGACTGCTCGGCGAGCTGCACCCAAATGCCGGCCACGTCTGCGCCGATGGCCCGCTCCACGGCAGCGAGGTCGACCCGGTTGACCACGGCCAGCCCGTTCACGTCGGAACCGACCCGGCCGCCGTCAAGCGATGCGAAGGCGCGGCCGCTGAGCTGCACCCGCTCGGGCGTGTCGACGCGGCGCTCGTCGTCGCCTGCGACCCAGGTGCGAGGCACCCAGCCTCGGGCGACCACCACCAGGCGCTCATCGGCGAGGCGCAACGGCGTGGCCAGCCAGTAGCCGGGCCGCGAGTCGTAGCTGCGGTTGGCGACCACAAACGACAACTCGTCCTGGTAAGTGCCGCTCGCTATCACCGGCGTGTGGTCGACAGGGCCTGCTGCGTCGTCGGTGTCGGCCGCGTCGTCGGCGGCGTCGAGCAGATCCTCGATCGCGACCGCCGGCGCCGAGTGCGCTGCGCGCACGGCGTCGTTGTCGGCACGGCGGTCGTCGAGGCGACGCAGCTGCCAGAAGCCCAGGTTCAGCATCACCACGACCATGACGATCACGAAGCAATGCGACAGCACCCACCTGGCGCTCCAGAGGGTCCGCCGGCTCGCCGCGGCGGTCCTCACGATCGGCACGGAGGGCACGGAAACAGGCCCGACACCGGGCTGCCGGGAGCCAGGCCGTCGGTGCCCAGGCCGTCAGAGGCCGAGGCAGGCATCGAGCCCGACCGTCAGGCCCGGACGGTCGGCCACCTGCTTCACAGCCAGCAGCACGCCCGGCATGAACGAGCTGCGGTCGGTGGTGTCGTGGCGGATCGTGAGCGTCTGGCCGGTCGTGCCCAGGATCACCTCCTGATGGGCGACCATGCCCCGCATGCGCACCGAATGGACCCTGATGCCGCCGGGCCCCTCGCCGCCACGCGCCCCCGGGTACACCTCGTGGGTGGTGGGATCCGCGCCCCACGAGCCCGAGGCGGCGGCCAGGCGAGCGGCGGTATGGGTGGCCGTGCCGGAAGGCGCGTCGAGCTTGGCGTCGTGGTGCAGCTCGATCACCTCGGCGGTGTCGAAGTGCGGCGCAGCCAGCTCGGCGAAGCGCATCATCAGCACTGCGCCGACGGCGAAGTTCGCAGCGATCACGGCGTTGGGGGCGTCGTCGGGCGCGAAGGCGGCACGGAACTCGGCGATATCGTCGTCGTCGAGGCCGGTGGTGCCCACCACGGCGTGGATGCCGTTGGCCGCGGCGTAGCGCAGGGTCGCCCGGGCGGCGTCGGCCACGCTGAAGTCGACCACCACCTCGGCTGCGGCCTCGGCGAGCCCGTCGAGCGAGTCGCCGAGGTCCAGCCCGGCAACGAGCTCAGTGTCGGGATCGGCCTCCACGGCAGCGCAGACCTGGGTGCCCATGCGCCCCGCGGCGCCCACGACTCCCACGCGGATCATGGCGCCAGGCTACGGCACCCACGGCGCGGGCCTGCGGCAAGCCGAAGCATCCGCGAGCCGCGCCGAACACGCCGATATGGCCGCGGCGAACGCTGCGCCAGGGCCGCGGCAAGCCGAAGCTGCCGCGGCGCCGGGCGCAGGCTCAGCGCAGGCAGTGCGCAGCGGCTCTCAGCGACGCCCGCCGCGGTCGCGGTCGCCGCCGCCCCGACGGGCGCGCTGCGGGCCGAGGTCGCCGTACTCGTCGGACAGCTCGCCGTCGAAGGCAGCCTCGAAGGAGACCGGCATGCGATCGCCGTCGTCGCCACGGCCTTCGCCGCCGCGTCGCTCGCGGTCGTCGTCACGGCGATCACGGCCACGGCCGCGGTCCCGGTCGTCGCGCCGATCACGGTCACGGCCACGGCCGCGATCCCTGTCGTCGCCGCGCCCGTCACGGTCACGGCCACGGCCGCGATCCCTGTCGTCGCCGCGCCGGTCACGGTCACGGCCTCGACCACGGTCTCGGTCGTCGCGCCCATCACGGCCACGTCCGCCCTGGCTCTGGTGCTCCTCGCCGGTTGGCCGCAGCGAGATCTTGCCGTTGGGGTCGACGTCCTCGACCATCACCTCGATCTCCTCGCCGAGCTCGAGCACGTCCTCCACCCGCTCGATGCGGCGGCCGCCGATCTTGGAGATGTGGACCAGCCCGTCGCGGCCCGGCAGGATGTTGACGAAGGCGCCGAACTTGGTGATGTTGACCACCCGTCCGGTGTAGACCTCCCCCACGTCCGCGGTGGGCGGATCGAGGATCAGCCGGATCTGGCGCTCGGCCTCGGACACCGCTCCCTTGTCGGGCGAGGCGATGGCGACCACGCCGACCATGCCGTCGTCGTCGACGGAGATATCGGCGCCGGTCTCGCCCGAGATGGCGTTGATCACCTTGCCCTTGGGGCCGATCACCTCGCCGATCTTGTCGACGGGGATCTCGAAGCTGACGATCTTCGGGGCGGTGTCTCGCACCTCCTCGCGGGGCTCGGCTATCTCGGCTGCCATCACGTCGAGGATGTCGAGGCGGGCCTGCCGTGCCTGCTGCAGAGCCGAGGCCAGCACGCCGGCGGGGATGCCTGAGATCTTGGTGTCGAGCTGTAGGGCGGTGACGAAGTCGGTGGTGCCTGCCACCTTGAAGTCCATGTCGCCGAAGGCGTCCTCGGCGCCGAGGATGTCGGTCAGGGTGATGTAGGCGCCCTCCGCGTGGATCAGGCCCATGGCGATGCCGGCCACCGGCGCCTTGATCGGCACCCCGGCGTCCATCAGCGACAGCGACGAGGCGCACACCGAGGCCATCGAGGTGGAGCCGTTGGACGACAGCACCTCGCTCACCAGGCGGATCGTGTAGGGCCACTCCTCCTGGGTCGGCACCACCGGGAACACGGCACGCTCGGCGAGCGCACCGTGGCCGATCTCGCGGCGCTTGGGGCCGCGCATGAACCCCGCCTCGCCGGTCGAGAACGGCGGGAAGTTGTAGTGGTGCATGTAGCGCTTCTTCTCCACCGGCGACAGGTCGTCGACCAGCAGGTCGCTGCGCCCGATGCCCAGCGTGGTGAAGTTGAGCACCTGGGTCTCGCCGCGCTCGAACAGGCCCGAGCCGTGGGCGGTGGGGATGACGCCGACCTCGGCGGTCAGCGGGCGCAGCTCGGCGGTGCCGCGGCCGTCGATGCGCACGCCCTCGGAGACGATGCGGTTGCGCACGGCCTGCTTGGTGAGGCTGCGCACGGCCGCCTTGATCATCTTGGCGGCGTCGGCGCCCTCGTCGGCAGCCTCGAATCGGGCGGTCAGGGTCTCAATCAGATCCGTGAGGGTCTGCTCGGCGGCGGCGCCGCGCTCTGCCTTGTCGCTGATCTGCTGATCGGCGACGATGCGCTCCCAGCCCGCCTCGCGGACGGCTTCGAGGATCTCCTCGGTGTAGTCCACGGCCACCGGCGGGTCGATCTTGGCCGGCAGGCCGGTCTCGGCCTCCACGGCGTCGATCAGGGACTGCTGGAAGGCGATCATCTCGGTGATCCAGGTCTTGGACGCCTCGAGGCCCTCGGCCAGGCGGTCCTCGTCGACCTTGGGCGTGCCGTTGGCGTAGAGGTCCCAGGTAGCCGCCGTGCCGCCCGCCTCGACCATCATCACGGCCACGTCGCCGTCGGGCAGCAGGCGCCCGGCCACGACCATCTCGAAGGCGGACTCGTCGCCCTCGCTGTAGGTCGGGAACGGGATCCACTCGCCGTCGGGCGACCAGGCGATGCGCACCGCCCCGACCGGCCCGTCGAAGGGCACGTCGGAGATGCACAGCGCAGCGGACGCCGCGTTGAGCGCCAGCACGTCATACGGGTTCGACTGGTCGGCGCCGAACACCGTGCCGACCACGTGGACCTCGTTGCGGAAGCCGTCCGGGAAGCAGGGCCGCAGCGGACGGTCGATCAGGCGACAGGTGAGGATCGCCTGCTCGCCGGCACGGGCCTCGCGCCGGAAGAAGGAGCCGGGAATCCTCCCGGCTGCGTACATCCGCTCCTCGATGTCGACGGTGAGCGGGAAGAAGTCGGCCCCTTCACGGGGCTTGTGGGCTGCGGTCGCAGTGACCAGGACGACGGTGTCGCCCATGCGGGCGGTGACCGCTCCCCCTGCGAGGGTCGCAAGCCTGCCGGTCTCGAAGACGGCGTCTTTTCCGTCGGCGCGCTCGAAAGACGCGCTGACGCTGATTGGGTTTGGCATTTGAGTTGCTCCTGAGCCGGGCTTCGGGCCTGGCTCTGACAGGTGCTCTCGTTGTGCCGGTTCCCAGTCGAAACCCACCGACCTGGCTGGCCTGTGGCCGGGAGGCTTCGACTCGCAACCGACGTCTGAGAGACACTCGGGTGTGTGTTGTACTGGGTTCGTCGGGCCGGTCCGTCCGGGCTTCGGAGGGACCGACCGATCAGCACCGCCGCTATGGGGGCGGCGCCTGAGGATCTGGCGTCAGCGTCGCAGACCGAGGTGTGCGATCACTGCACGATATCTCTCGACGTCGTTCTCCTTGATGTAGTCGAGAAGCCGGCGGCGCCTGCCCACGAGCATCAGCAGGCCGCGCCGGGAGTGGTGGTCCTTCTTGTGGTCCTTGAGATGCTCGGTCAGGTGGTTGATGCGCTCGCTCAGCAAGGCGACCTGGACCTCTGGCGATCCGGTGTCGTCGGCTGACAGCTCGAAGGCCGCCGTAGTGGCGGCGATGGTCTCGGCCTTCGGGCGCAGTCTTGTTGCCATGTCTTCTTCCTGTGGGATCGGTTCCCTGCCGCATGCCGCGCTGTGCGCCGGCCGCCGCTGTGTTCGATCTGAACGCCGAAAGGCTAGCGGCGTGCGGGCGCTTTGCGGCACCAGATCGAAATCGGCTCGAAATCGGCGGATTTCAGGCCCCGCGAGCGGCCTGCGCGACGCGGCCGCGCAGCCTGAGGCCGGTGTACGCAGTTGCCCGAGGCTGGAAGCTCAGATGTCGGCGCGAGGCGGGATGCTCAGATGTCGGCAGCCAGCGCCTCGGAGAACGACACGCCGTCTGCGATCAGCGCCCGGTACTTCATCACGTGACGCGGCCGGTTGACGCCAAGCACCCCCACCAGCCGGCCGGCACGGCCGTAGAGAGCCGCGAAGCGCCGCTCGGCGGGGTCGCCGGCGACGACCTGCACCTCGTCGTCTCCGCTCACGCTGCCGGCGAGCTGGATCTTGAGCTGGTACTGGTCGGACCAGAACCAGGGCACCGGCTCGAAGGGCGTGGCCTCGGCGTCGTCGGCCAGCAGCCGGCGGGCCGCGAAGGCGCCCTGCTCGACGGCGTTCTCCCAGTGCTCCACGCGCATCGTCTCGCCGGCTGAGTTGAAGCGCCTGTTGGGCCAGCGGGCCACGTCGCCCGCGGCGACCACGCCGGGCGCGGCCAGGCAGGTCTCGTCGCAGACCACGCCGTCGTCGATCTCCAGGCCCGAGCCTTCGAGCCACTCGGCGTTGGGCATCACGCCGATGCCGACGACCACCACATCGGCCGCGACCACCTCGCCGTCGCTGAGCGTCACCGCCTCGACCCGCTCGCCGCCGTCGACCGAGGCCACGCCGACGCCGGTCCGCAGATCCACGCCGTGATCGCGGTGTACCTCGCCGATCACGGCGCCCATCTCGGTGCCGAGCACCCTGGCCAGCGGCGTGGGCAGCGCCTCGATCACGGTCACCTCAAGGCCCAGGCCCCGCGCCGTGGCCGCCACCTCGGCGCCGATGAACCCGGCGCCGATCACCACCACCCGGCTGGGGCGGCGCTCGAAGGCCCGGCGCAGGGCGGCGGCGTCATCCAGGCTGCGCAGCACGAACACTCCGGCCATGGTTTCGGTTCCCGGCAGGGTGCGGCAACGGGCGCCGGTGGCGATCAGCAGGCCGTCGACGGTCTCGCTGCGCTGCCCGTCGGGGCCGACGGTGGCCAGGGCGCGCTCGCCGAGGTCGAAGGAGACCGCCCGGGTGCCATAGCGCAGGTCGAGGCCGAGCCCGGCGAGACGGTCGGCGGGGCTCAGCGCCAGGCGGTCGGCTTCCCAGTCGCCTGCCAGGTATTGCTTGGACAGCGGCGGGCGGTCATAGGGCGCATGCGGCTCGTCGCCGATCAGGGTGATCGGCCCGTCGAAGCCCTCGCGCCGCAGAGTCTCGGCGGCGCGGATGCCCGCCAGGGAGGCGCCGACGATGTGGACCGACGAGCGGGGCAAGCTCAGCGGCGATCAGTCCTGGACGGAGATGGCCTGCTTGGGGCAGCGCTGCACGCACTCCTCGACCACGGCGCGCTGCTCCTCGGGCGGCTCTTCGTCGAGGATGTAGAGGAAGTCGTCGTCGCGCACCTCGAAGATGTCGGGGGCAATCTGCATGCAGACTGCGTTGCTCTCGCACAGATCGAAATCGACCACGATCTTCACGGGTTGTCGCCTTTCGCTAGGGACTGCGGCCAGGCCCGACAACACAGGGCCGGACCCGCCGCCACCTTAGCCGACGCCGCCGGAAGCGTCCGTGCCGCCCGCGTCGGGCGCTTGTGCTGTCGGGCAGCCGGCCCGGCTCGGTGACGGCCGGCAAGCCCGGACGGGGGATGGCGGAGGTGGACGGGAATCGAACCCGCCGGACGGGGATCGCCCGTCCCGCCCGCTTTGAAGGCGGGGGAGCCCACCAGGCGCTCGGACACCTCCGCTGCGCAGGCTAGCCCGGTTCTACACGAAGCTCCCAGACGGTGCGGCTGTGCAGGATCTAGGCGAGTTCCCAGACGGTGTGGCTGCGCAGGGTCGACGCCGTGCTGTCGGCGGGCCGGGCGCGGTCCTCGTCGTGGAGCTTGCGCAGATGGGCGACCACGCTGCGGGCGGCCGGCTTGTGGAGCTTGCGGTCAACGTCGGCGTAGAGAACCGCGACGATCTCCGCAGCCGAGCGCGGGCCGTCCCGCAGCAGGCCGACGATGCCTGCCTCGCGGTTGAGGCGGTGCCGGTACAGGGCGGCCACGTAGCTGTCGGCGTCGTCGACCGGGCCGCCGTGGGTGGGATAGAGCCGCTCGTTGCCCGGGCGGTCCAACAGCAGGCGCAGCGAGTCCAGGTAGGCGGCCACGTCGCCGTCGGGAGGCGGGATGATCGTGGTCGACCAGCCCATCACGTGATCGCCCGAGAGCACGCATCGCTCCTCGCGCAGGGCGAAGCACAGGTGATTGGAGATGTGGCCGGGCGTGTGCAGCGCCTCCAGCGTGTAGCCGGGGCCTTCGATCAGGTCGCCGTGAGCCAGCGCCGTCTCGGGCACGAAGTCGACATCCGCGCGGTGCTTGCGGGCGAACTCCGGGTCGTGCTCGTCGGTGTCGCTGGGGTCGGCATCGGGCTCGACGGCTGGTTCAGGGTCATCGGCAGAATCAGCGCCGTCGTCGTCGGAATCAGGGGCCTCAGGGGCATCAGCGTCGTCGTCATCGTCGGCTTCCTCCTCCACGGCATCCGCGGGGTGGGGGCCGAAGCCCAGCACCGGCGCGCCGGTTGCCGCGGCCAGCGGGGCCGAGGCCGGCGAGTGGTCGCCGTGGGTGTGGGTGACGAGGATGTGGCGCACCGTCTCGCCGTCTAGCGCACGCAGCAGCGCCTCCAGGTGGGCGTCGTCACGAGGCCCGGCGTCGACCACCGCCACGTCGCCGCGCCCGATCACATAGGTGCCGCTGCCGTGGAATGTGAACTTCGAGGGGTTGCGGCACACGATGCGGCGCAGCAGCGGCGACACCTCCACCAGCTCGCCGTAACGCGGGTCGAAGTCGGTGTCGAAGCGCGGGCCTGCCACCGTGCCATCTTGCCGGCAGGCGTCGGCGTGGTGTCCAAGCCGGCCAGACCAGCCAAGGCCGCAGACCAGCCAAGGCCGCAGACCGGCCAGGCCGGGCCTAAAGGCTCAGGTGGCGCACTCGGCCTCGCCGAGTGTCACCTCATAGGGGCCGGCCTCGTCGAAGTCGACGTAGTACGACGGGTCGTCGTCGTAGTCGGGGAACTCGTCGAGATCGCGCAGCGTGGCGGCCACCTCGGTGACCCCGCCGCAGCGCTCCATCCAGTCGCGGAACGCCTCCCCCGCGGTGCGCTCGTCCGCGAAGCGCCGCACCAGCCGCACCACGGCCTGCGGCGCAGTGCGGGCGGGCAGGCGCAGCGCCTTGGCGCCGAAGTGCATCTGCTCCTCGCCGATGTAGCCGCCGAGCAGCATCTGATATCCCGGAGCGGAGCGCCCCCGCACCCTGCGCTCGGCGCCGAAGAAGCCGATGTCCGCCGCGTGGTGCTGGCCGCACGAGTTGGGGCAGCCCGAGATGTTGACCCGGATGCCGCCCACATCCGCGAGGCCCTCGGCCTCCAGGGCGTCGCCGATCGCCGAGGCAAGCCCCCGGCTCTGGGTGACGCCGAGGTTGCAGGTGTCCGCGCCGGGGCAGGCCACCACGTCGCGGGCCAGCTCGGCGCCGGGCTCGGCCATGCCGATGGCATCCAGCGCCGCGAACAGGCGGGGCATGTCGGACTCATCCAGCCCTCGCAGCACGAGGTTCTGGCGGTTGGTGAGCCGCACGTCGGCGTCGAGGTCGCGCTGGATGGCCGCAAGCGCCCGGAACTGCTCGGCGGTGATGTCGCCGAGGCGGGCGTATGCATACGCCGACACCTGGCCGCCGGCGATGCCGCGCACCACGTTGGCCGAGAACCAGCGCTCATAAGGCGACCGCCCGCCGATCGACACCGGCGTGCCCTGGCCCATGACGGTCACGTCGCCGGGATTGCCGACGCCTGCGGGCTCGTCGCCTGCGAGCACCACCTCGGCGGGCAGGCCTCCCGGCCATGACGAGGAGGCGATCAGGAACTTGCGGCTCGCCAGGATGCGGCGCTTGGTCTCGTCGAAGCCGAGGGTCTCCACCACCCACTTCATGCGGGCGCGCAGCTTGTTGTCGCGGTTGCCGAGCTGGTCGAACACCCGCAGGCAGGCCTCGATGGTGGGCAGCAGCTCCTCGCGGGGCGTGAACTCCTCGAGCAGCAGCGCCGGGAAGGGCGTGGTGCCGAGCCCGCCCGCGATGAACACCCGGAAGCCGCCCTCGACGCTGCCGTTGTCGAGCGTGCGGGTGGCGGCCACCACGCCCACGTCGTTGAACATCGCCTGGCCGCAGTCGGTGTCGCAGCCCGAGAAGTTGATCTTGAACTTGCGGGGCAGGCGCTGGGCGATCGGGTTGCGCACGAAATGGCGGTAGGCGGCCTCGGCCCAGGGCGTGATGTCGAGCTGCTCGTGCGGGCAGGCGCCGGCGAGATGGCAGCCCTGGATGTTGCGCACCGTGTCGCCGCAGGCCTCACGGGTGGTCAGGCCGACCGAGCCGAGCAGCTCCAGCACCTCGGGTATGTCGTGGAGCTGCACGAAGTGGAACTGCAGGTTCTGGCGGGTCGTGATGTGCGCCCAGCCGCGGCTGTAGCGCTCCACGAGATGCGCCATCATCTCGAACTGCTCGGGCGCCATCGAGCCGTACGGCACCTTGACGCGGACCATCTGGTTGGTGCCGCCCTGGCGCTGGCCGTAGATGCCGTTGTTGAGGCGGAAGACGCGGAACACCTCGTCGCTGACGATGCCGGCCTGGTTGTCGGCGAGCACCTCGCGGAACTTGTCGATGTCCTCGGCAATGGCGGGGTCGACGGGGCGGGCGACGACCGGGCGGTCCTCGATGATGCTCATGTGGCTGCTCCTTCGGACTGTGCTGTCTGGGGTTGGAGAATCTGGGCCCTGGCGAGCTGGGCGAGGGGCCCCAGCACCGACTGGGCGGCGACCGCGCCGACGACGATGGTCGCCGGGTTGTGGACGTCGAGGTCGCCGAGCCCGGCCAGCGTGGAGCGCCGGATCTGCTCGGCGTCGGTGGTCGCTGCGTGGATGACCGCCACCGGCGTGGACGGGGCCATGCCGCCTTCGATCAGCGAGTCGGCGATCACCGCCCGGCGGGCAATGCCCATCAGGATGACCAGCGTGGTGCCCGAGCGGGCCAGGGCGCCCCAGTCGAGGGTGGGGTCGCCTGAGGGATCGGTGTGGCCGGTGACGACCGTGAAGCCGCTGCTGACGCCGCGCATGGTGACGGGGATGCCCGCCGCGGCCGGCGCTGCGATCGCCGAGGTGATGCCGGGGACCTCCTCGACCTCGATGCCCGCCACCCGCAGCTCCAGGGCCTCCTCGCCGCCGCGGCCGAACACGAACGGGTCGCCGCCCTTGAGCCGCACCACGCAGTCGTAGCGGCGGCCGCGGTCGATGAGGATGTCGTGGATGCGCTGCTGGGCCTCAACAGGGCCGCCGGGCTGCTTGCCTACGTCGATGATCTCCGCCCAGGGCGCGGCCAGCTCCAGGATGGACGGCGGCACCAGGCGGTCGTGCACCACCACATCGGCGGCGCGCAGCAGCTCGGCGGCTCGCATGGTGAGCAGCCCCGGATCGCCCGGTCCTGCGCCTACGAGATGAACGGTCATGACGCCTCCTTGAGTGCCGGGCCCGGCTCGGCGCGGGCCGGCTCAGAACCGGTCTCGGCTGCGGCCGGTCCTGCGTGATGGTCGAGTGCCGGTGCGGCGTGCGGCGGCTCGATCCCGAGGTGCCTGCGCAGGCGTTCGCTGGCCTCTGCGGTGCGGCCGGCTTGCACCAGCTCCAACAGGCCGTCGTCGAGAGCCTCAGCCCAGCCTGCGATCTCGCTGGTGCCGAGGCGCTCTCGGGCTTCGGCTCGCGCCTGCGCCAACAGCTCGAGCAGCTCGCCCAGGCCGTCGTCAAGCCCGTGGCCGAGACGGGTCCGCAGCCAGCTTGCCAGGGCAGGGCTGCGCCCGCCGGTGGAGACCGTCACCTGAACGTCGCCGTGGCGGGCGACCGCGGGCAGCGTGAAGGTGCAGTTGGCCGGGTCGTCCGCGGAATTGACCCAGAGCCGTGCCCGCTCGCCGTCGGCGGCCACGGCGCGGTTGACCTCGGGGTCGTCGGTGGCGGTGACGGCCAGCCAGCGGCCGGCAAGATCGGAGCTGCGGTAGGGCCGGGCGATCCAGGCGATGTCAGGGTTGTCGGAGATCTCAGCGACGGCCTGCGGCGCCACCACTGTCACCCTCGCGCCGGCTGCCAGCAGGCCTGCCGCCTTGCGGGCGGCCACCGGCCCTCCGCCCACGACGAGCACCGAGCGGCCGGCGAGGTCGAGGTTGACGGGGTAGGGCACGGAGGTCGCAGCGGTCGTCTCGGGTGCGTCTGTCGTCATGATCGGAGTCGGCTCGTGGATAGGCTGGCGGATGGGCAATGCGGAAATCAGAGTGATCTGGTCGGGATTGGATGACGAGGGTAGCGGCACCCTCGCGGCAATTCCACCTAATTCTGATCGAATTTGTCAGCAATTCGCAAATGCCCGTCTCTCGGCGAGTCGCGAGCCGCTCCGAGCAAGCACCGCCGAGCCTTCCCCTTGAGCCCTACCGCGCCCTTACCGCGCCCTTACCGCGCCCCGTGCCAGGCTGTCTTCAGCGGTCCCCGCCGGCGGGTTCAGCCGTGCTGTCCGCGGTGCCGTCTGGCCGGTGCCGGCGGCGGCGGTCAGCGACCGCTCAGCGGGCCGTTCAGCGACGAACCAGCGCGGCCCGGATGCGCCAGGCGATGAAGACGACGCCCGCCATCATCACCGCCAGGGTCAGCAGCTGCGCCCAGCCGCCGCGGTCGCCGGAGTTCTGCGGATCGGGCCCGGCGTCGGGCGAGCCGATGATGCGGCCGGCGTCGTCGAGCAGATCGGGATCCACGGTCTGCGCCAAGGCCGTGCCGGCATCGGCCAGCGCCCCAACCCAAGCCAGCACAAGCAGCGCCACGGTCACCCGCTGCACTGCCCCAGCCCGCAGGCACAGACGAAGACCGCCCGGTCGGCTCATTCGCCGGGCAGGCTCGGCGGAGCGGGCTCGGGGGTGCCGGCTGCGGCGGTGGACGCAGCCAGGTAGCCGGCGATCTCGCCGCCGCCGTCCACCGGGATGGCACAGCCTGTCATCCAGCGGGCCAGCGGCGAGGCGCAGAACAGCACCACATCCGCGATCTCGGAGGGCTCGCCCATGCGCTTGAGCGCCAGCAGCTCCCCGACTGCGGCGATGCCGGCGTCGTCGCCGTAGTACACGGCGGCCTCGGAGGTGACGACCATGCCCACGACCAGCGCCAGCACCCGGATCGACGGGCCCCACTCGTGCGCCAGCGTGGCCGTCATGTTGATGATCCCGGCCTTGGCCGCGCCGTAGGCCACGCCGCCGGGGTTGGCACGCTGCCCCGACACCGAGGCGATGTTGACGATCACGCCGCCGTCGGGCTGGGCGCTCATCACCGGATGAACCGCCTGGGCGAAGGTCATCGGGGCCAGCAGGTTCAACGCCAGGATCTTCTCGTTGAAGCGCGGCGACACCGTGGCGCTGTCGGCGGGAGGCGCACCGCCGGCGTTGTTGACGAGCACGTCGATGCGGCCGGTGCGCTGCACGGCGTGGCTGACCACGGCGGCGATCTGGTCGGGGTCGCGCACGTCGGCGGCCACGAAGGACGCCTCCCGCTCGCCGGTCGAGGGCAGGCTCTGCGGCTCGCTGCGGGCACAGACCACCACGTCTGCGCCGTGTTCGAGGAAGCTCTGTGCGATCACCCGGCCGATGCCTCGGGTTCCGCCGGTGACGATCGCCGTGCGGCCGCTGAAGTCCAAGGCCCGCTCCATCCCGGCGAGACTACCCGGCCGCTGCTTTCTGATCGGCCCGGGCGGTGCGCTCAGGATCGTCGGCGCCTGGGCGGCAACAGCAGCCAGCCCAGCAGCAGGCGGCAGCGCCGGGGGTTCGAGGCGGCGGCGGGCGGGACGGCGCGAGGAGGCCCGGCGCGGGGAGGCCCGGGGCGGGGCTGGGGGCGCAACTAGTGTGGCGCGCCGCATGACTGTCGCCGACATCGCCGAGTTGCTGAGGGGCACGCTGCTCTTCGGGGATCTCGACGCCCGCAGCCTGCAGAAGATCTGCAAGGCGACAGAGCCGCTCTGGCTGGAGCGCCGTCAGATCCTCTTCGAGGAGGGCGACGACCCCGACGAGCTGTTCGTAGTCGCACGGGGGCTCATCGCCATCGGCACCAAGTCCGTCGACGGGCGCGAGTCGGTGGTGGCGCTGATGGAGCCGGGCGACCTGTTCGGCGAGCTGGGCCTGTTCGACGGACAGACCCGCTCCGCAGGCGCCCGTGCCGTGGATCCCTCAATGGTGATCGCCGTTCCCTACGCCGTCATCAACGAGCTCTACGAACGCCGGCCGCAGGCGCTGCGCAACGTGGCGCTCCTGTTGGCCAGGCGGCTTCGCTCGGTGGACGAGGCGCTCGCCGATGCCATGTTCCTCGACGTGCCCGGCCGCACCGCCAAGCACCTGCTCGAACGCGCCGGCGACAGCGACAGCTTCACGCTGCCGATCACTCAGGAGGAGCTCGCGGGCATGGTCGGCTCGTCCCGTGAGCGGGTCAACAAGGCCATCTCCGCGTTTGTGCGGCTCGGCTGGATCGAACAGGACGGCAAGAGCTACGTGATCAAGAACCGCGAGCAGATGAGCCTGCGCAGCCGCTGACGCATCGCCGCAGCCGGCCGTCTATGCAGACACGGCGACCACCTCCCGCTCGTCCTCGTCGAGAGCGGCCAGCATGATCGCAGCCTGCAGCGTCGGCGCTCGCAGCAGCTCCAGGCCGGGCGGGCCCTCGGACACCCCTGCGGGCACGATGGCCCGCCGAAAGCCCATGCGAGCGGCCTCGGCCAGGCGTCGGTCGACGGCGCTCACGTGGCGCATCTCGCCGCCGAGCCCGACCTCGCCGAGAGCCACCAGATCCTCGCCGATGGCCCTATTGGACAGCGACGACGCCACCGCCAGGGCGATGGCCGCGTCGGCGCCGGGGTCGTGCACACGAGCGCCGCCCACGGCAAGCGCGTACACGTCGGCGTCGAGCACCCGGAGGCCGCATCTGCGCTCGATCACCGCCAGCAGCATCTCCAGGCGGCCCTGGTCGATGCCCTGGGCGCGGCGCCGGGGATGCGGGCCCTGATGCGGGGCAAGCAGCGCCTGGACCTCGACCAGCAGCGGGCGGTTGCCGTCGACCGCAGGCACGATCACCGAGCCCGACACCCCCGACACCCGATCGGCGAGGAACAGCCCGCTGGGGTCGGGCACCGCCACCAGCCCGGCGCCGTTCATCTCGAACAGGCCGACCTCGCTGGTCGGCCCGAAGCGGTGCTTGGAGGCCCGCAGCACCCGCAAGCCGTGATGGCGGTCGCCCTCGAGCTCGAGGACCGTGTCGACCATGTGCTCCAGCAGGCGCGGGCCGGCGATGGCGCCCTCCTTGTTGACGTGGCCGACGAGCACCAAGGCGATGCCTTCCTGCTTGGCGTGCTGGACCAGCCCGTAGGCGCAGTCGCGGACCTGCACCACAGAGCCCGGCGCCGAGCCGACGCTGGGGTCGTGCAGCGTCTGCACCGAGTCGACCACCACCACGTCGGGCTTGACCTCGCCGAGATGGGCGAGAATGTGGCCGAGCACGGTCTCGGACACGAGCAGCAGCCTGTCCTCCACGGCTGCCAGGCGATCGGCCCGGGAGCGCACCTGCGATGCCGATTCCTCGCCGGACACGTACAGACAGCGACGGCCCCGCCGGGCCGCGCCGGCGAGCAGCTGCAGCAGCAGAGTGGACTTGCCGATGCCGGGCTCGCCGCCGACCAGGGTGACCGAGCCGGGCACCAGCCCGCCGCCGAGCACCCGGTCGACCTCGCTCAGCCCGCTTCCGAGCGCCTCGGTGGACTCGTCGTCGACGTCGGCGATCCGCAGCGGCACAGACGACGGCGGCGGAAGGCAGCCCGCAGCCGAGGACCGGCCAGCGAGCCCGGCAGAGTCGGTCTCGGCGACCAGGGTGTTCCAGGCGCCGCAGCCGTCGCAGCGGCCGGCCCACTTGGGAGCGGAGGCGCCGCACTCGCTGCAGCGATGGATCTGTCGTGGTCTGGCCATGGGCGCACCGTATTCAGGGGGTGTGACACTCCCCCGGGAACAGGCGCCCGGTTGCCGCCGTGACGCGAAGCCGGGGGCTGGCCGCATTGCTGCGGGCGACCCCCGGTCGTCGTCGGCGGCAGGCGTTAGCCGGGTCTGATGCGCACGTAGTTGGACCAGGCCCCGACGCCGGCGGCGTTGATGGCCTTGACTCGGTAGACGTAGGTCAGCGCGGCGTCGAGACCGGTGTCGGTGAACGACGTGGCGGTGCTGCGAGTATCGGCGACGTATACCTGCAGCGCGGCGTTGGAGCCGAACAGCTTGCGCAGGATCACATAGCCGCTGACCGACGGGTCGTCCGGGGCGTCCCAGGCAAGCGTCACCGAGCCGTCGCCGGCTGAGGCTCGCAGCTTGCGCGGCGCAGCCGGCGGGTCGGGCGGCGGCTCGGGCTCCACAGCCTGCTGGGCAGATTCAGGCGCCGGTTCTGGCTCCGCGGCCTGTTGGGCGGGTTGGTGCTTGGTGGAATCCTCCGGCTTCGGGGGGAGGCCCCCTGTGGTTGAGTGCTCGTAGTAGGTGAAGGTGACCGTGGAGCCAACATCTACTTGGGTGCCGGCAGCGGGCGACTGGCTGTGGACCTCCTGGTCGAGGGCCTTCTTCTTGGTTGCTTCGGCAACAGGGTCTGGCACCAGGCCCGCGTCGGTCAGGGCTGTCTCCGCAGCGGTCTTGGTCATGCCGTCCAGGTCGGGCACCTCGACCGTGGTCATCTCGCACAGGTCGGGCGTGTGGTAGGGCGGAGAGCCCTCGGAGTAGTAGGCGAAGTCGGCATTGACGACCGAGCCCAGATCCACGAGAGTGCCGGCGGCAGGATCCGAATGACCGACGTTCAGGCCGTCCAGCTGCTCAGAGCCCATGAAGAAGAAGCCCTCGAAATTCGGCTGAAGGCCGACAGCGCTCAGGGCGGCTCCTGCTTCGTCCTGGGTCTTGCAGGTCAGATCAGGCACCGCCACCTGGGCCGGCGGCACGGTCGTCGTGGTGGTCGTCGTTGTCGTGGTGGTGCTCACCGGGACGCTGTGCACCAGGTAGAAGTAGACGACGGTGACGCCGGTGTTGACCTGAGATCCGGCAGCGGGCTGCTGCTGGTCGACCAGGCCGGCCCGGTTCGGGTCCGTGGTGGCCTTGGTGCGAGCGTCGGCTGCCAGGCCGGCAGCGGTCAAGGCCGTCTCCGCGGCAGCCTTGGTCATGCCGTTCAGGTCAGGCACCTCCACCGTGGTCGGCGGGTCGCTGCACACGTCGGGTGTGGGATGGGGTGCCACGCCGTCGGTGTAAGAGCCGAAGTCGGCGTTGACGGCGGAGTTCCGAGGCACGTAAGTGCCCGCGGCAGGGTCCGACCCGTCGAAGTTCAGCCCGTTCAGGTGCTCAGAGCCGGTGAAGACTTCCTCGAAATTCGGCTGAAGACCGACGGCGCGCAGGGTGGCCGCTGCCTCGGGCTGGGTCATGCAGCTCAGATCAGGCACCCTCACCCCGGCCGGCGGCACGGTCGTCGTGGTGGTCGTGGTCGTCGTGGTGGTGGTTGCCGGGGCGGTGTACACCAGGTAGTGGAAGACGACAGTGCTGCCGGGGTTGACCTGGGCACCGGCGCCGGGCTGGTGCCCGTAGACCTCGCCCGCTTGGCTCGGATCCTCAGCGGCGTTCCCGGCCCTGGCATCGGCCGCCAGGCCGGCGTCCGTCAGCGCCTGCTCAGCGGCGGCCTTGGTCATGCCGATCAGGTTGGGCACTGTGACTTTGGCGGGCGTGGGGGGTGTGCCGGTGCTGGCGGTGATGATCGGTGCTGTGATCTTGTCGCTCCAGGTGAGCGGGTTGTAGACGCCCGGGTTGGGTGTGGTGGTGGTGATGCCGCGGAACTCATAGGCGGTTTCGGGCTGCAGGCCGTCGATGACCGCGCTGCGCGAGGTGACGGTCTCGCTGGTGGACCAGTGGCTGTCGCCCTGGACGCGGTACTGGACGCGGTACCCGGCGATGGTCTGGTTGCCGGGGTCGGGCGCGGGCCAGCTCAGCGTCACGCTGGTCGCGCCGATCGTGTCGGCTGTGAGCACCGGCGAGCCGGGCCGCTCCACCGCCACATACGTGCCGAAAGAGCGCGCCTCGAGCACCTCGATGACGATGTCGATGGAGTCGTCGGCGGAGGCATCCGCGCCGCCGGCTGCGTTGCGGCCGTCCGAGAAATGCACCGTCAGGTCATAGGAGGGCGTGAGGCGCGTCAGCCTCTCGACGGCCTTGATCACCGCGACGCGGCGCAGGGAACCGGCGAACCACTCCGGGTTCTCGAGCTCGATCGAGAACTTCTCGTGCCCGGTGCCTTCCAGCCAGAACCTCGGCTCGTTCGAGCCGATGACGTCGCCTTCGCCGAGATGGCCGTACACCCAGCCCACCCGGGCCCCCTGGTTGGCGGCCAGATCAGCCGGATGAGCGCCGGCATGGCCGCCCAGATCAGCCGGATCCACGTTCTCGACGATCCGGAACCTCGCCGACTGGCCCGTGATCTCAGCAGGCGCGTTCGGCAGCATCGCCGGCGCGGTCGTCAGCGTGCCCGCCCCCGTCCGCCACTTGTTGGACGCGCAAGCCGCTGCGCTCACGCAGTACCGCATCTCGTAGGCGGTGCCCGCAGCCAAGCCCGTGATACGGCTGTAGGACATGTCCCCAGAACCGCGCAGCACCGCGCCCGCCGGCGTCAGGTCATGGCTCAGCCAATTGCTGTCGCCAACCGCCCGATACTGCACCCCGAACTCACGCGCACCTGTGACCGGGGCATGCCACACCACGCTCACCGCCGTATCCGACCGGCCGTAAAGCTCCGACAGATACGGCCCCAAAGGCGCCGTGCCATAGCCGAAAGCGACCCCAGAGCCACGAACAGCCAGACTGCCCCCGACGGGATCCTGAGACACCACCCTGCCGTCAAGCCTCGGATCAGGCTCCTCGACACCCGTGCCGTGCGGGAACAAGCCCGCCATGCGCAACGCCAGCTCCGCCCCAGCCTGTGACATGCCGTCCAGATCAGGCACCACCACCTGATCGGGCTGTGCCCCGCCGCCACCGCCGCCTCCCTGGGCGAGAGCCTGGCCGGCAAACGCCAGGCACAAAACCAGAGCCATGACCCCTCCCCCAGCCACAGAAAACCAGCCGGCCCTGAACGGCTTGCGCAACACGGTTCGCATCGCTGTCATCCTTTGCGTCGATTCGCCCGCCGCCACAACGGGCCAGCCACGACAGTAATGCACCCCCCCCCCCCCCCCCGCGCAACAGCCCGCACAGCCGAACCGCGGGCCGCCTCGCTCAGCGACCCCGGTGGACAGGACTCAGATGCCGATGGGGGCTCAGGCGCCGCCGGAGCGCAGCAGATCCTCGAAGCCCTGTACCACTGTGTGGGCGCTGTCGGGGGTCTCCTCCAGGGCCGTCACGAAGAGCCCGGTGGCCATGTCGAGCTCGGCGGCGGCATCGAGGTTCTCCACCACGTTGGACAAGTAGAAGCAGTCGTAGAGGTCGACCGACATGGTGCGGCGGGTGGCCTCGAACAGGGCAGGCTCGGGCAGCGTGGCGCCCACGTCGCCGCTGACGGTCCACAGGGCCACCTGGCCGTCCAGCGATGCCATGCGGCGCAGCCGATCGCCCCAGAGCCGCGGCTGGTTGCCGACCACCGCCACCGGCAGCCTGCTCGACGCCATACGGTCCAGGAACGGGTGCAAGCCCGGCACCAGCCGAAACGACGACAGATAGCGGGTCTCGATCTGCTCGGCCATCGGCCCCAGGCCCATCTCGCTCCAGAACTCCTCGGGCGACATCCGGCCCAGCAGCAGCTGACGGTGCCGGCTGCGGATCGCGGCCGGGTCCACCTCGGGGCGCTCGGTAGAGATCAGCGGCAGCAGCAGCTCCTCGAACGGGTCGGTGGGCCGCACGATCACGCCGTGTACGTCGACGACCAGCAGGCGCAGCATCCGCCGGCGGGGACGGCTCGCCTCGGCCTCGCGCGACGACGCCCTGCGCTCGCGCTTGCGGATGTCGCGGCGCCGCCAGCCCTTGCGCACCCGCATCTTAGTCAGCACGAAGCCCGCCAGCTCGACGAGCAGCACCAGCGCCAGCAGCACGAACGCCAGCAGCGCCACCAGCGCCCAGACGCGGGGCAGGATGTCGACGATGGAAGCCCTGGCGTCGATCTCGGTCTCGGGATCGCCGTATGCGAAGGTCCAGGTGACCGTCTCGTCGAGCGCCTCGCCGGTGTCGGTGGAGGCGCCGCGAGGCATGGTGACGATCACAGTCAGCCCCAGCGACTCCTCGAAGGTGGTGCCCGAGGCGGCCTCGATCTGCGTCAGCGGCCGGCCGAGCGGTTCGCCTGCCAGGTTCGCCGCGAGCAGCTCGTCGCCGAGGAAGTCGAGCGACGGGCTGGGGTTGACCGTGGCCGAGAACTCGTAGTCGGTGGACGCCGGCCGGTAGTCGATGCGGTCGAACTCGCGGGTCTGGCTGAACACCACATCGGAGAACACCACGCCCGGGCCCATGATCTCGTCGATGACCGACTGCAGCTCCGAGGCGCTCGGGAAGGACTTCTCGGCCTCGATGCGCATGCCGCCGTCTTCCTCGAGCAGCGGGCCGGTTATCAGCCAGCCGGCCTCGGTGAGATCGGTGAAGACCAGGGCGGCGGGATCGCTGGTGAGCAACGAGACAGCGGCCGCATCGGCGATCAGGGTGACCTCGACGGTGCCCGAGCCGTCGTCGGAGAAGCTGATCTCGACCGTGGTGTCGACCTTGCAGGCCGACGCCGCCAGCACCAGCAGCAGCCCGATCAGCCAGACGCGCCAGCGCTGCATCACAACGACACCAGGCCGCCCGTCAGCGGCGCGCGAGTGCCTGTGCCTGGGCTGGCCGCCGGCCCGCGATCGCTGAGCCGAAGCCGAGGATCGAAGGACCGGCGCTCAGGAGACGACCGGCGCTCAGCAGACTCAGAAGACGCCGACATCGCTGCCGTCGAGGGCATCCTCGAGCTCGGGAGCGGAAGGCTCGAAGCCCTCGATCGAGCGGAACACGATCCGTTCTTGCCCCTCGGCCCCCTCGGCATCGGGGTCGGGCTCGACATCGACGATGATGATCTCCCCCGCCCGGAACTCCTTGTGCAGCAGGCGCTCCGAGAGGGGATCCTCCACCAGGCGCTGCAGGGCCCGGCGCAGCGGGCGGGCGCCCAGGGTCGGGTCGTAGCCCTTGCCGGCCAGGTACGCCTTGGCGGCGTCGGTGAGCTCCAGGCCCATGCCCTGGCCGGCGAGCTGGTCGGCGGTGCGCACCACCATCAGATCGACGATGCTGCGGACCTCGGCGGGCGAGAGCTCGTGGAACACGATCACGTCGTCGATGCGGTTCAGGAACTCGGGCCGGAAGTGCTTCTTGAGCGCGTCGGTGACCTTTTCCTTCATCTTCTGGTAGTTGACGATCTCGTCGGCCTTGGCGAAGCCCAGGTTGGCCTTGCGGAGATCCTGGGTGCCCAGGTTGGAGGTCATGATCAGCACGGTGTTGCGGAAGTCGACCGAGCGGCCCTGCGAGTCGGTGAGGCGTCCCTCCTCGAGGATCTGCAGCAGCGTGTTGAACACGTCGGGGTGGGCCTTTTCGACCTCGTCGAAGAGCACCACCGAGAACGGCTTGCGGCGCACCTTCTCGGTGAGCTGGCCGCCCTCTTGGTAGCCGACGTAGCCCGGGGGCGAGCCGACCAGCCGGCTGACGGTGTGCTTCTCCTGGTACTCGGACATGTCGAGGCTGATGAGCGAGTCCTCGTCGCCGAAGAGGAACTCGGCGAGGGTCTTGGCGAGCTCGGTCTTGCCGACGCCCGAGGGCCCCAGGAA
Source organism: Acidimicrobiales bacterium (assembly GCA_965214285.1). Classification (GTDB taxonomy): domain Bacteria; phylum Actinomycetota; class Acidimicrobiia; order Acidimicrobiales; family Aldehydirespiratoraceae. The sequence continues at coordinate 961,576 of OZ243946.1, read as the reverse complement.
GATGAACGAGCCGCTCGGACGGCGCGGGTCCTTGAGGCCGGCACGGGTGCGCCGGATCGCCTGGCTGACCGCCTTGATGGCGTCGACCTGGCCGATGACGCGCTTGTGGAGGTCGTCCTCCATGCGCAGCAGCTTCTGGGTCTCCTCCTCGGTGAGCTTGTAGACGGGAATGCCGGTCCACAGCGAGAGCACCTCGGCGATGGCCTCCTCGTCGACCTCGTCGAAGAGCACCAGGCCGGACTCCTTGGCCTCCTGCTCCATCGACTCGCGGCGGCTCAGCAGCTCCTTCTCCTGGTCGCGCAGGCGCCCGGCGTCCTCGAACTGCTGCGCCTCGACCGCGTCCTTCTTCTGCTGCACCACCACGCGCAGCTCGGCTTCGAGCTCCTTGTACTCCGGCGGGGTCTGCATGCGCTTGAGGCGCAGGCGCGAGCCGGCCTCGTCGATCAGGTCGATGGCCTTGTCGGGGAGGTGGCGGTCCGAGATGTAGCGGTCGGCCAGGTTGGCGGCGGCGACCAGTGCCTGGTCGGTGATGGTGACTCGGTGATGCGACTCGTAGCGGTCGCGCAGGCCCTTGAGGATCTCGATGGTGTGCGACACGGTCGGCTCGTCGACCACCACCTTCTGGAAGCGCCGCTCCAGGGCGGCGTCCTTCTCGAGGTGCTTGCGGTACTCGTCGAGGGTGGTGGCGCCGATGGTCTGCAGCTCGCCGCGGGCCAGCATCGGCTTGAGGATCGAGGCCGCGTCGATGGCGCCCTCGGCCGCGCCCGCGCCGACCAGGGTGTGGATCTCGTCGATGAACAAGATGATGTCGCCGCGGGACTTGATCTCCTTGAGCACCTTCTTGAGGCGCTCCTCGAAGTCGCCGCGGTAGCGCGAGCCGGCCACCAGGGCACCGAGGTCGAGGGTGTAGAGCTGTTTGGCGTGCAGCGTCTCGGGCACGTCGTCGTTGGCGATGAACTGCGCCAGGCCCTCCACGATGGCGGTCTTGCCGACGCCGGGCTCGCCCACCAGCACCGGGTTGTTCTTGGTGCGGCGGCTCAGGATCTGCATGACCCGCTCGGTCTCGCGGCTGCGCCCGATCACCGGGTCGAGAGCCTTGTCCCGGGCGAGCTGGGTGAGGTTGCGGCCGAACTGGTCGAGCACCAGCGAGCCCGACACCGGGTCGCCGCCGGACCCTCCGGTGGTCGCGCCGGCCTTCTCCCCTGGGCGATCCTCGCCGCCGGCGTAGCCCGAGAGCTGGCGTATCACCTGCTGGCGAACCCGGCCCAGATCGGCGCCGAGCTTGACCAGCACCTGCGCGGCGACGCCCTCGCCCTCGCGGATCAGCCCCAGCAGGATGTGCTCGGTGCCGATGTAGTTGTGGCCGAGATTCAGGGCCTCGCGCAGGCTCAGCTCCAGCACCTTCTTGGCCCTGGGCGTGAACGGGATGTGGCCGCTGGGCGACGACTGGCCCTGGCCGATGAACTCCTCGACCTGCTTGCGCACGGCCTCCAGGCTGATGCCGAGCGACTCCAGGGCCTTGGCGGCCACGCCCTCGCCCTCGTGGATCAGGCCCAGCAGGATGTGCTCGGTGCCGATGTAGTTGTGGTTGAGCAGGCGCGCTTCTTCTTGCGCCAGCACCACCACGCGGCGGGCCCGGTCGGTGAATCGCTCGAACATCGGCTTGGTTTGCTCCTCCGGCCTCGCTGAGTGTGGCCTATGCGAAAGCTGCCCAGTGGGGCACCGGGACAGACTATTGCCTGCAGTGTACCCGAGGTTGTGACATCGGGCCGCGGGTGCGTCGGGCGGTGCTGTCGGGCGGGGTCGTCGGGCGGGGTCGTCGGGCGGGGCTGTCGGGCGGGGCTGTCGGGCGCGGCGGGGCGCCGGCGGGCGCGTCGAGCGGCTGAGGGCGTAGGTTGGGGGCGTGGGTGTGAGTCCGCTGTCGATTCTGCCGTCGATGGAAGCCGACCTCGGGCGGACCGAGGCGGAGCTGCTGCGTCAGGTCAGAGCCGACGACGGCTTCGTCACCGAGATCGCGAGCCATCTGATCAAGGCGGGCGGCAAGCGGCTGAGGCCGGGCTTCGCGATGGCCTCCGCGGTGGTCCTCGACGGCGAGGGCGCCGCGGCCACAGACGAGGCGATCCTCGGCGGCTGCGCCGTGGAGCTGGTGCACATCGGCTCGCTGTATCACGACGACGTGATGGACGGCGCCTTGTCGCGGCGCTCGGTGAAGTCGGTCAACGCCGCCTGGGGCAACCTGCAGGCGATCCTGGCGGGCGACTACCTGCTGGGCCGGGCCTCGGAGATCGCGGCTTCGCTGGGCGCCGAGGTGGCGGGCATCCTGGCCACAACCATCACCGCGCTCTGCGAGGGCCAGATACGGGAGATCCAGTCGCAGTACGACACGGCCCGCAGCATCGAGAACTACGAGCAGTCGATCAGCGGCAAGACGGCGGCGCTGCTGGCCACGGCGTGCCGCATCGGCGCCATCGTCGGGGGGATCGGTCGCCCGGTCGTGGAGTCGCTGACCGAGTTCGGCCAGTCCTACGGCATGGCGTTTCAGGTGGTGGACGACATCTTGGACCTGGTCTCGAACGAGGAGCAGGCCGGCAAGCCCGTCGGCAACGACCTGATCGAGGGCACCTACACGCTGCCGGTGATCCTGGCGCTCGACGACGCCGCTGTGGCCGCTGAGCTGCGGCCCTTGCTGACGCCGGAGATCACGCCTGAGCAGCGGGACCGGGCGCACGACCTGGTGCGCCGCAGCAGCGGGGTGCGGGTGGCGGTCGACGTCGCCCAGAGCTTCGCCGACAAGGCCGCCGGGGCGCTGTCGGACCTGCCCGACACGCCAGGCGCACGCGCGCTTCGGGCCGCCGGCGACGACCTGATCGCCCGCGTGCGCCTGAGCCTCAACTGAGCCTGCTGGGCCGCCGCGGGGATCGGCTGCGCCCGCACCGGCGCTGTCAGCCAGAGCGCCTGCTGTCGGCTGACTGCTCGGCGGCTTCGGGCTCGCCCTGGGCGGCGACGCTCTCCAGGAAGTCCAGGACCACCTCGTTGAAGACCCGTGCGCCTTCCACCATCAGGCCGTGCGCCTGGCCGCGGACCACGGCCAGCTCGCTGCCGGGGATCCGGGCCGCGATCTCCTCGGCGTCGGCGACGGGGGTCAGCAGATCCTGGCTGCCGGTGATGACCAGCGTGGGCACCTCGATGCGGCCCAGCTCGGTTGCGGGGCCGGGATCGTCCGAGCCGCTTGAGCCGGCCACCTGCCCTGGACCATCGGGCCGGACAGGGTCGCCGGATCCGGCAGGGTCGCCGGATCGGGCAGGGTCGAAGGCGCGGATGGCCTGAAGCTGGGCCAGGAACCCGTGGCGGGGGGCGCGCAGCATCAGCGGCCCCAGCAGGGCCGCCACCGGATACAGCCTGCGCACCGAGCGCGGCCCGAAGATCCAGTTGAAGTTCTCCACCGCGAAGGCCCGCATGCCCTTGGCCTCGATCAGCTCCTCCCACTCCTCGAAGAGCTGCTCGCGCCAGCCGAGCTCGCACGCCGAGCAGGCCAGCACCAGCGACGAGACCCGCTCGGGCCAGGCGACCGCCACGATCTGCGCCAGGGCGCCGCCCATGGATGCGCCGATCAGATGCGCCTTGGCCACGCCCAGCGCGTCGAGCACCTCGACGGCGTCGCCGGCCATGCGCTCCAGCGTGTAGGGGCCGGGCGGCTTGTCGGAGCGGCCCGAGCCGCGGTTGTCGATGGCCAGGCAGCGATAGCGACGCCCGAACGCCCTGCGCTGGCGTGCCCAGCCGAGGTTGTCGGCGCCGAGCCCGTGCAGGAACAGGACCGGCTCGGCGTCGGGGTCGCCCCACTGCACGCAATGGATGTCGACGGAGTCCGAGGTGGTGACGGTGGTCATGCGGCGCCGCCCGGCCGGGCCTCGGCGTGCGCCGCAGGCTGGGGCGCAGCGCCGTCGAGCGTGCTGCGGTGCGGTTCGTGGCGCACCACGGCAGCCCAGCGGTAGAGATCCTCCACGCAGTCCCGAGTCGAGCGGGCGGCTGTGAACCCGAGCCCGCGGCGGGCTTTGCCGACGTCGACCGTCTGGCCGCGGGTCAGCGCCTCGGCGCAGTGCTCGGGAAGCGGCGCACCCGCCAGCGCCGTGAGCGCACGGCTCACGAGCCAGCCCGGTCCCCACACCGGCAGCGGCACCCGCCTGCCGATGCGGGCAGCCTCGGACCCGCTGACCGCGCCCGCGCCTGCGATGTTGAAGGCACCGCCGGCGCCGCTGCTCACGGCGGCGGCGAAGGCCCGGTGGGCGTCGTCGATGTGGCACAGCTGCAACGGGCCCTCGAAGGGCATGCCCACAGGCACCATCGGCAGCCGCAGGTAGCGACCCAGCGGGCTGGGGATGTAGGGGCCGACGATCGGGGCGAAGCGCAGCACGCACACGGTCGGCTCGGTGCCGCTGCCGGCCAGGGTCTGGGCCGCGGCCTCCGCCTCGGCGGCGATGCGCCCGAACCGCGACGTGGGGCGCAGCGGGGCGGTCTCGTCGATGAGGCTCGGGCCGCCGCGGCGGCGCCCGTAGACATCGGTGCTCGAGCGCAGCACCACCTGGCGCAGCGAGCCGCAGTCCGGCGCTGCCTCGAGCAGCGACCGCGAGGCGTCACGGCTGCGCGTCTCCGCGGCGAAGGGGTTGGAGCGGGCGTGCGGCTCGTAGACGCCGGCGTGGACGATCACCTCGGGGTCGAAGCCGACGAGCAGGCGCCGACGTTCGGCGACATCGTGGGGGGCGACCCGGTGGAACTGCGCCCGGGCGATGCGCCGCCGCGGCGGCTCCATGTCGATGCCCAGCATCCGGTTGGGCTCTGCGTCCAACAGCCGCGCCACCCCGGTGCCGATGTGGCCGCCCATGCCGACGATGGCGATCCTCATCCCCGGGGCGTCATTGTTGCTCGGCGGGCCGTGCCGGCTCGGGGCTCGGCTGCTCCGTACCCGGCTGTTCCCTGCCCGGCTGTTCGTCGCGGGACTCCGGGCGCTGCTGCTCGGGGCGCAGCGTGGGGAACAGCACCACGTCGCGGATGCTGGCGGCGCCCGTGAGCAGCATCACCAGACGGTCGATGCCCACCCCAAGGCCGGCGGTGGGCGGCAGGCCGTATTCCAGGGCCCGCAGGTAGTCCTCGTCGACGCTCATCGCCTCGTCGTCGCCGGAGTCGCGCACCGCCTGCTGGGCCTCGAAGCGCTCCCGCTGCACCGCCGGGTCGGTCAGCTCGCTGAAGCCGTTGCAGATCTCCCGTCCCGCCAGGATCGCCTCGAAGCGCTCGGCGTAGCCGGGCCGGCTGCGGTGCTCACGCGCCAGCGGCGACACCTCCACGGGATAGTCGGTCACGAACAGCGGCCCCCAGAGCCGGGCCTCGACGGTCTTCTCGTAGATCTCGGTGATCAGCTTGCCGGGGCCGTGATGGGCCTCGAAGGCGATCCCGAGCCTGTCGCAGACCGCCCGCAGCTCGGCGACCGGCATCTCCAGGCTGACCTCGGCGCCGCTGTGCTCGGCGATCAGCTCGGTCATGGTGGCCCGCCGCCAGGGCGTGGCCAGGTCGAGGGGCCGGCCGTCGTATTCGACCACGGTCGAGCCGGTCACGTCCGTCGCCGTGGCGGCCAGCAGCTCCTCGGTGAGGGTCATCATGTCGCTGTGGTCGGCGTAGGCCCAGTAGAGCTCGAGCATCGTGAACTCGGGGTTGTGGCGGGTCGTCATCCCCTCGTTGCGGAACACCCGGCCGATCTCGAAGACCCGCTCCATGCCGCCCACGACCAGGCGCTTGAGGTACAGCTCGGGGGCGATGCGCAGGTAGAGGTCGGCATCGAGCGCCTCGTGACGGGTGACGAAGGGTCGTGCCAGCGCACCGCCGGGGATGGGGTGCAGCATCGGCGTCTCGACCTCGGTGAAGCCCGCCTCGGCCAGGCGGCCGCGCAGCGAGGCCACGATCTCGGAGCGCTTGGCGAAGCGGGTACGGCTCTCGGGGGTTACCCAGAGGTCGAGGTAGCGCCGGCGGAAGCGCACGTCGGGATCGGCGAGGCCGTGCCACTTGTCGGGGAAGGGATGCTGGGTGGGCGCCAGCAGCGTCCAGTCATCGACGCGCACCGACAGCTCGCCGCGGCGGGTGGTCATGACGATGCCGCTGACGCCGACCCAGTCGCCGACCGACAGCGCGGCGAAGGCCTCGAAGCCGGGGCTGGCGGCGGCGCTGGCGAAGAGCTGGATGCGGCCCGTGTGGTCCTGCAGCGTGGCGAAGACGAGCTTCCCCTGATGGCGGCGCAGCATCAGCCGGCCCGCCACCGTGACCTCGGAGTCGGTCTCGGTCCCGGCTTCCAGACCACCGTGGGCGGCTGCGATCTCGGCGCTGTGATGCGTCGCCTCGAAGCGGTACGGCAGCCCTTGCGGCGCCCCCGGCGGCTCAGCCGGCTCGGCCGTCCCCGGCGGCTCAGCCGGCCCAGCCATCAGTGGTTCCGCCGGTGAACGATGCGCAGGCCGTGCAGGGTCAGGAACGGCTCCACGTGCTCCACGCTGGCGCACACCGGGGCCATCAGCTCCGCCAGCCCGCCGGTGGCCACCACCCCGATGTCGCCAAGGGCGTCCGCGAAGCGCTGAACCATGCCGTCGATCATGGCCGCGAAGCCGTAGACGACGCCGGACTGGATCGACTCGACGGTGGACTTGCCGATCACGCTCGGCGGCTCGGCTATCTCCACCGCCCGCAGCGCCGCGGCCCGGCCCAGCAGCGCATCGAGGCTGACCTCCACGCCCGGTGCGATTGCGCCGCCGAGGAACTCGCCGTCGGCTGAGATCACGTCGAAGTTGTTGCCGGTGCCGAAGTCGACGACCACGGTCGGGCCGCCGAAGAGGTCATAGGCGCCGATGGCGTTGGCGATGCGGTCCGCGCCTACCTCCTTGGGGTTCTCGTACAGGATCGGCATGCCGGTGCGCACGCCGGGCTCGATCACCAGCGGCGGGAAGGGCAGGTAGCGGCCGATCATGTCGCGGATCGTGGCCAGCAGGCGCGGCACGCCCGAGCAGATGGAGCAGCCGGTCAAGTCCGCGTCGAAGTCCACGCCGGTGGTGTCCAAGAGCGAGCGGATCAGCACCGAGTACTCGTCTGAGGTGCGGTCGACGTCGGTGGACAGCCGCCAGTGGTCCACCAGCCCGGCCGCGGCCCCTTCCCCGAGGGCGGACTCGGGGTCGTACAGACCCACCACCGTCTGGGTGTTGCCGACGTCGATTGCCAGCAGCACGGCCGATGCGCCTCTCAGTTCGGCGAGGCGACGAACACCGGGATGACCCGGCCTGCTTCGCCGGCGGACTCGGCGTAGTCGCCGTAGGGGGCGTAGACGGCCTTGCCGCGCTCGAACCAGAGATCTCGCTCGGGGCCGTCCACCTGGCGCACCGTGTAGTCGGCGGGGGCCTCGCCGTCCTGGATCATCACCTGATCGGCGGCCAGCAGGTTGTGGTACCAGTGGGGGTGGGTCGGCATGCCGCCCTTGCTGGCGATGAGCGCGTACTCGCCTTCGTGGTGGACTCGCATCAGGGGCACCTTGCGCAGCTTGCCGCTGCGGTGCCCGAGCATGGTGACCACGATGATCGGGATCCCGGTGTCGAGCAGCGTGTTGGCACGGGCGCCCCCCGACGCCTCGTACTCGGCGGCCTGATCGGCCACCCATTCCCAGGTGCTCGGCTCGTAGTCGCCCTTGATCGGCATTGTCTGCTCCTTGTCGTTGTTGGCGCTGTTGTTGGCTGTGTGTCGGCTGGGTTGTGTGCTGTGGCTGCTGGGTCGGCTGGGTCGGCTGCTAGACGCTGTGGTGTGTCAAGCATTGCCGAAGCTGCGCCGGTGCGAGTGGTCGCCGTCAGTCAAGCCCAGCGGGAGCGTCGCTGCACACCCGGCGCTCACTGCGGCTCGCTCGGCGCGTGCAGGGTTGCGCCGTCGTTGTCGATCAGGCGGGCCTTGCCGAAGCGCGCCGCCAGCAGCAGCCGCATATCGTCGTGCAGCGGGCCGTCGGCGCGCAGCGTGTCGGCCTGCACCGCGGCTGCGTAGTCGAGGCGGGCCAGCGGGGCTGTGGCCACGACTTCGGCCATTGCCTGCTCGACGACGGCCGGGTCGCGTTCGCCGCCGTCGAGCACGGCCAGCCCGCGGTCGAGTGCGCGGCGCAGCACCGGTGCCTGGGCGCGCTCATCGGCGCTGAGATAGGCGTTGCGGCTCGAGAGCGCCAGGCCGTCGTCGTGGCGCACCGTGGGGCAGGCGACGACCTCCACGGGCATCGACAGGTCCGCTGCCATGCGGCGCACCACCAGGAGCTGCTGGTAGTCCTTGAGCCCGAAGTAGGCGCGGCACGGCCCGGCGATGGAGAACAGCTTGGCGACGACGGTGGCCACGCCCGCGAAATGATGCGGCCGCGAGCTGCCTTCGAGCACGCCGGCCAGGGCGGGGACCTCGACCGTGGTGAGCGCCGGGGTCGGATGCATCTGGGCTTGCGACGGGGCCAGCACGCAGTCCGCTCCTGCGGTCTCGCACAGCGCCAGGTCGCTGCTCAGGTCCCGTGGGTAGGCGGCTAGATCCTCGCCGGGGCCGAACTGCAGCGGGTTGACGAAGATCGTGACCACGGTGACGTCGTTGTCCGCCAGCGACGCCTCGACCAGCGACATGTGGCCGCGGTGCAGCGACCCCATGGTGGGCACCAGCCCGACCGTCTTGCCGTGGGCGCGCGCTTCTTGCAGCCAGGCCTGGGTCTCCGCGGGCGAAGTGTGGTGCCTCACCGCTCAGGTGCCTGTTGGCTTGCTTCGGGCCGTTGAGGCTTCTTGTCGTCGGCCTCGGCGTCGCCGGACTCGGGGTCGGTCTGAGCGTTTGGCGGGGCGGGCTGGGCGGTGCCGGGGCGCCCGGCCAGGCGGCGTGCCAACTCCGCCAGGGCGTCGTAGGCGGCCAGCTCATCGGCGCTCAGCACGGCGCGGTGGCTCTCGATGGTGGCCTCGTCGCCGCGGGCCGCCGGGCCGGTGAGCGCGGCGGCAGGCCCGAGGCGCTCCACGTTGTCGAGGGTGGCTCGCACCAGCGCCAGCAGCGCCTCGAACGGCACCTTGGCTGCGCTGCCCACCCGCTCGGCCTGGCCCAGCAGCGCCGTGAGGTGGTTGGAGGCGATCGCCGCGGCGGCGTGATACAGCGCCCGGTCGGCATCGGCGACCGTGAACTCGTGCCCGCCGAGCTCGGCCACCAGCTCCGAGACCAGAGGGTCGCCGGCGGTGGCGAACCAAATGCCCGAGCGCAGATGCGCTGCGCCGCTGACAGGATCGGGCAGCGCCACCAGCGGATGCATGGCCCCACGGCGGGCATGGGGCGCCAGGTCGTCGAGCCCGCGGGCCCCCGAGAGGTGCGCCACCACCGTGGCCGGGTTCGCCTCGATGGCTGCGGCGGTCTCGGCGATGGCCCCGTCCGGCGTGGCGATCACCACCAGATCGGCGCCTGAGGCCGCGCCGGCGAGGTCTGCTCCGCGGCCCAACATGTCGGTCACCTGCCAGGCAGAGCCGGCGAGGGCCTGAGCGAGGGAGCCGCCGGCCCTGCCGCCGCCCACGATCCGCACTCTCATCGCCGCAGCCTCAGCCTCATCGCCGCAGCCTCAGCGGCAGCGTCGCCGGCGTTCTGATCGTCGCAGCCACAGCCAAGGCCTCATTCTTGCAGCGAGTCCAGCGAGCCGAGATTGCGCACCCCCTCGGCGAGCGCCGCGGCAGCCGCGTCGTACCCGGCGGGCAGGACGTCCGGCGCCAGCTCCGCCAGCGGGACCAGCACGAAGGCACGCTCGAACATGCGCGGGTGCGGCACAGTCAGGTCTGCCTCGGCGACGCGGTGGCCGTCGACCCAGAGCACGTCGACATCGAGCGTGCGCGGCCCCCAGCGGATACGGCGCACCCGGCCGGCCTCGGCTTCGCGCTCGCGGCAGACCCTCAGCAGCTCGCGGGGCCCCAGGTCGGTGCGCAGCTCCACGACCAGGTTCAGGAACGGGTCCTGGTCGACGATCCCCACCGGGTCGGTCTCGTACACCGACGACACGGCCACCACGTCGGGCAGGGCTGCCACGGCGGTCGCCAGGGTGGCGAGCCGGTCGCCGATGTTGGACCCCAGCCCGAGCAGCGCACGGTGAGCCACGGCGTCAGCGCTTCCGGGTGATGCGGATGCCTGCCGAGGCCAGCTCGAAGGGCACCGGCGGGCGCACCTTGCGGACCTCGACGGTCACGGCGCTGATGCGGGAGTCGTCGAGCACGGCCTCGGCCATCCGCTCGGCCAGGCGCTCGAACAGCTGAAACGCCTCGTTCTCGGCGACTGCGGCCACTCGCTGGAGCACCCCGCCGTAGTCGATGGTGTCGTCGAGGGCGTCGGTGTGCACGGCGGGCAGGTCCGCGGTCAGCTCGATGTCGAATTCGTATGGCTGGCGGCGGCCCTGTTCCTCGGGATTTGCGCCGCAGATGCACAGCAGGCGGATGCCGCGCAGCAGGATCGCGTCGGCCACGGCTCAGGCCGGCTCGGGCGGCGTGCCGTCGGCCGGCTTCTCAGCGGCCGGCGATGTGTCGCTGCCCGACCGCGCTTCGTCCCCTGCCGGCGTGTCGTCCGCCAGCGGGTCGTCCTCTGCCGGCACAGCGCCACCAGGCGGGTCGTCCGCCGGCGGGTCGTCCTCTGCCGGCACGTCGTCTGCAGGCGTGTCGTCTTCTGGCGGCGGCTCGTCAGCCGGCGGCGGAGGGCACTTGTCCACCAGCGCCACCAGCTCGCGGGCGAGCTGGCCGACCTCCCGGTGGAACAGATGCTCGACGATGGCGAGCGCCTGGGGACCCGTCGGCACCAGGCCCGTCCAGAGCAGGTAGGCCGCCATCACGCCCATCAGCCCCTCGTCGCACTGCTCACGGTGTACGAGCAGCCGGTCGGATGCCCGGAGGTGATTGCGCAGCGCCATCATGACCCTGACCAGTGCGCCGGGGCCCTCGGCGAGCCCGGAGAAGGGCACGTTGCGGCAGCGAACCCCCATCTCCTTGTAGCTGGCCAGGTTCTGGGCGGCGCTGCACAGCGACACCACCACGAAGCCCTGCTTGCGGATCCAGAGGATCTCCTGCTGACGACGCACCTTGCGATGCTCTGCGCCGTAGCCGCCCGGACGCTCGCACACCGCCATCTGGTTCTTGATGACCCAGGTGAAGCGGCGGGGCTCGATCCCCTGCGCCCATTTGCCCCTCACGCTGCGCTCCTCGCTGCGGCAGTCGGTGTGACGGGACTCAGGCCTCGCCCTGCGGTCGTAACGCTCAGGGCGCGGACGGTGGCCGCCACGTCATGTGCCCGCACCACGTCGGCGCCTTCGTGCGCGGCCCAGACGGCCAGGGCGAGCGAGCCTTCGAGACGGTCGTCGGTCGCAGCCGGCGTCACCGCAGCGCTGTCGGACGGCGCCGTATGGGCCGAGCCCGCTGCGGCAGCGGCGGTGCCGGCTGAGCCCGCAGCGGCAGCAGCGTCGGATGCGCCGTGCAGGGCACCGATCGAGCTCTTGCGGCTGACGCCCACGACCGTCGGGGCGATGTCGACGAAACGGTCGAGGCTCGCCATCAGCGCCAGGTTGTGCTCCAGCGTCTTGCCGAAGCCGAATCCCGGATCGACCCAGACCCGCTTCACGCCGAGGCTTCTCGCACGAGCCGCGGCTGCATCCAGGAAGGCTGCGACCTCGGCCACCACGTCGCCGTAGCGGGGGTCGTCTTGCATGTGCTTGCTGGGGCCGAGGGCGTGCATGGCGATCCAGCCTGCGCCGGTCTCGGCGGCAACGGCTTCCAACGAGGCGCTCACGTCGTTGACGATCGTGGCCCCGGCCGCAACGGCGGACACCGCGACGGCGGGCTTGGAGGTGTCCACCGAGATCTCGATGTCGGGCCATTCGCCGTGGATGCACTGGATCACCGGGATCACCCGCTGCGCCTCGGTCTCGGCGTCCACGGCATCGGCGCCAGGGCGGGTGCTCTCGCCGCCCACGTCGATCACCTCGGCGCCCTCGTCGATCATGGCCCCCGCATGGGCCGCGGCGTCGTCGATGTCGGTGAAGCGCCCGCCGTCGGAGAACGAGTCGGGCGTCACGTTGAGCACCCCCATCACCCTCACGGGAGTGCCGACGCTGCCTGCCACGCCCGCCATGCTATTGCGGCTAAGGCTTGGCCGTGCCTGCTGAGATGGTCCAGGACATCGGCAACAGATGTGTCGGGGCATCGTGGATGACGAGGGCGGCGGTGATGGGCGATGTCGAAGCGTCGTGCGATCATCTTGGCGGTTGTCCTCGAGGGGCGGTCCCTGGGCCGAGCCTGCCCGCCCCTATGGCGTGACCGGTCGACCGCACGACCTGGCGGAGCCAAGGCCCGATCTGCTTGCCGACCTGCCGACCGCGACCCACCGGCCCGACGGCGGGGGTGCTGGTGGTGGTGGAGCGGTCGGAGTGTGTCGCTGGTCGGTCGAGATGGCCGACGGGCACAGAGAGTGTCACACCCCCCGCGTAGGGTCTGGCCCATGCAAGATCGCACGATTCCGTCGGAGTCTGGGACCCGCGAGCAAGCAGGCGCTGCTGCTGGTCTGGGCAGCGGGGCCTTCGGTCGTGCCGGTCCGGACGGCTCGGTCCGGGGTCCCGGCAGGCCCGACCGGGGCTTTGGGCGGTGCGGTCGGATAGCTCAGTTTATCTCGATCTCGCACAATTATCTCGGACAGGTGTTGGTATTAGCACACCCTGCCGTTAGGATGTGCAGCATGAACGATCTTCCGAATCCGACTGAGGCTTTGGCCCTCGATCCCGCCGGCGCGGCGGCTGAATCGACCGCCCCTGCCATCGACCAGCCCGGCCTGCCCGCGGATGGCCGGACGGGTGAGGCTGGCGGTCGAGCCGATGACGCCCCGGGCCTGACCTTGCCTGCCGATGGCTGGGCCATACCCGGCGATGGTCTGGCCGGTGGTCGGGCTGCTGGTGTGGCCGGCGGCCCTGCCGGTGCGGTGGGGCAGTCCGACCAGCCTCGATCCAAGTCAGATTTCTCAAACGGGTGTGATTGTTATATCAAGCCGATAGGGTGTACAGCATGAATTATCTCTCGAATCCGTCTCGTGCTTTGGCCCTCGATCCGGCCCGCTCGGCCGCCGACGAGGCCAGCCTGGCCCTCGACCCTGCCAGCCCTGCTGCCCCGGATAGTGGTCCGGCCCGAGGTTCGGCCAAGCCGGCCAGTAGCCCTGCTCGCCCGGGCGATGCCAGTGGCCCTGCTCGCACAGGCGATGCCAATGGCCTGCTGGTCGATGGCCAGTCCGCCACGCCAGCCGATGGCCGGGCTGGCGATCAGGCTGGTGCTGGCGGGACCGATGCGGTGGCGTTGTTTGGCCGGGCTGAGGTTCTGGTGCGTCAGGTGAGGCCGGGCGGGCGCTCGTTGGGGGAGCTGCGCGCCGCGGCCGGGGCGGCGAAGAGCTTGCAGGGGAGTCTGGACGCGGCGATGTGTGACATCACCGCGGAAATCGCGGCGTTGACCACCCCGGGCCGTGCTGCGGGGGTGATCTCTGAGCAGACCGGCAAGTCCAAGCGCGACGCCAGCCGGTTGGCCAAGGTCGCGCAAGGCCTGGCGGCGATGCCCAACACCAAGAAGAGGCTCGCAGAGGGCGGCTTCACGATCGACCACGCCGCAGCGCTGGTCAACACCGCCGAGACCGCAGGCGCCGAGACGGTGGACAACGACGAGGCGCTGCTCAAGGCGGCTGAGTCGAAGCCGGCGGATGTGTTCGCCGGTGACGCCAAGCGCGCCGAGTTGAAGGCATCTCGGGATCGTGGCGAGGCGGAGCTGAAGCGTCAGCGCAACGCCCGGCGGGCGTCGCTCGGCAAGGACAGAGACAGCGGCATGGGGATCTTGCACGCAGAGCTCGACCCGGTCAGCCACGGCCTGCTCGCCCAGGCCCTGCAGACCCACGCGGACAGGCTCTGGCGCAACGACAGCAAAGCCGGCAACACCGCCAGCCGCACCGGGGCCCAGCGCATGGCCGATGCCCTGTTGGAGACCATCACCGGCCTCGACGCTCTCACCCACAAGCCCCTCCCCGCCACCAGCAGCGGCGGCAAGGGCAGCGGGCGGCCGCAGTTGATCGTCACCGCAGACATCGGCCTCTTCGACGGAGCGAACCCCGACGGGGCCTGCGAGATCATCGGCACCGGCCCCGTCCCGCCGGCCATCCTCGGGCGGCTGTCGGCTGACACCCGCGTGGCGGGCATGATCTTCTCAGGCGACGGCCAAGCCCTGTGGCTCGGCACCTCCACCCGCACCCCCAACGCCGCCCAACGGCTCGCCATAGCAGTGCGCGACAAAGGCTGCGTCCGCTGCGGCGCACCCATGCACCTCGCCGACATTCACCACATCGTCGAATGGGAACACGGCGGGCCCACCGACATCGACAACCTCCAAGCACTCTGCGGGCCCTGCCACCGCCAACACCACCACGACCAAGACCAGAAGGCAGGCCGCCAACCCCGCCGCCGCCTACCGAAGAAGCCTGCCCGCGGAAAGAACCGCAAGAACAACGCCGCCACCCGGGGCACCCAGGGCACCATCGCCATGAACCACAGCAGCAGCGGCATCCAACACCGCATCCCCGTCGGTGAGATCCCCTGCCCGACCAGCACGAACCACAACCCCTGCGAGGGCCAGAACCGGCAAGCTCGGACCACCGTCGGCTACAGCCCCGCCACGACCGGCAGAAACCGCAGCCCGGGCGCGGACCCGAATTCGGCCGGCACAGCCAGCAACCCAGATGGCCGAGCACTCAGCAGCGCCGCCAGCAGCAGAACCCCCGCCGGCGGAACCCGCAGCCGAGACGGCCCCGACCCCTGACTCTCGCGGAGACAACCGCAACCCGGGCAAGACCCGAACCCGGCCGGCGCGATCGGCAACCGGGATGGCGGAGCAAGCCACCGCGTCGCCGCAGGCAAGACCCCCGCCGGCGGAACCCGCAGCCGAGACGGCCCCGACCCCTAACGCCCCCGCCCCGGCCGGCATCCAGCGGAACCACCCCGCAGGCCGCTGCCGAGGGGTTCTGCTCCCCGACAACTGACCCGAGCGCTGGCGGCAGCGGCGCCAGAAACGCAGGCCAGTGACCCGCATCTTGACAACAGAATAGAGACCAACCGAGGGCGCTCACCACGGCCGGCGTCGCACTCGGTAAGGCCCAGCACGCCCTGAACCTGGCGCAAGCCGGTCAGCCTCACGTTGCTTGTAGCCTCGATCATGACCGCGTTCGATGATCGCCGGTTCCTGCGAGCCGGTCAGTCGGGTCTGGGAACAAGGCGCAGGCGGCCTGCGCTGCGGGCAACCCGGTGGCCGCCTTCGATCTCGGTGGCCGTGCAACCGCCGCGGGCGACCTCCAGGACGCGCTCGATCGATGCCGAGTCCACGTTGAGGGCGGTGCCGAGCTCGTCTCGCAGCCAGCGGCGCAGGGCCTCGGAGGCGACCGCCGGCTTAGCCGCGGCCAGCGCCGCGGCGTCGGCCGGGTCGATGCCCTCGGCAGCGAGGGCCACCACGTCGAGGGCCTCGCCGACGAGCCGGGCGTGGCGGTTCAGCAACGGCACGGGATCGCGCTCGAAGATCTCGGCGATCAGCGGCAGCAGCCGTTCGCGCACGGCGACCCTGGTGAAGCCGAGGTGCTCGTTGAACGGGTCGGCCAGCGTCTCGGCGCCCATGGCGGCGCACAGCGCACGGGTCTCGGATCTGCGAAGGGCCAGCAGCGGCCGATGCACCCGCTGCATGCGAGCCGCAGTGCCTGAGGGACCGGCTCCCCGCAGCAGGTTGAACAGCACCGTCTCGGCCTGGTCGTCCGCGGTGTGGGCGACGCACACATCGGCGGGCAGCGCCGCATAGCGGGCCTCGCGGGCGCGGGCTTCGAGGCCGCTGCCGGCGGCGATGTCGACCCGGCGCAGCTCGAATCCCGCGCCGAGCCGGTCCGCCAGCGCCTCCACCGCTGCGGCGTCCTGGGCCGACTCGGGACGAAGCTGATGGTCCACGTGCCAGATGACGAAGGGCCTGCCTGCGGCCTTGGCCAAGAGCGCCATGGCCGTGCTGTCGGCACCGCCGCTGACTCCCAGCGCCAGCGGCGCGTCGCTGCCTGTGCTGTCGGCGGCGGGGAAGCGGCAGCGGCGCAGCAGGCTCGCAATGTCGGGCAGGTCCGCTGGCTCAGCCTCGGGTGGCTCGTGCGTCGCCGAGGGACCGTCTGACGGCATCTCGTCGGCCGGAACCTGGGCTGGAGGAATCGGCGCTCCCGGCAGAGCGGACGTTGAGACATCGCCAGCGGGCGGCTCGGCCGTCGCCGGACCGTCTGACGACATCTCGTCCGTCGGAGCCTCATCAGCGGGCAGCACGTCCGCGGGAGCCTCGGCTGCGGGCGGCGTGCCCACCGCTCAGGCTGCTCGGGGAGCGCCGACCCGGTCGATCCAGAGCCCGGGGTTGCGGATCTCGGCGATCGACGGGACGTTGGCAGGCTCGGCCCAGGCCAGGTCCAGCGCCTGATGCCCGCCGTGAGCCTCGACGGCGGCGATGAACGCCTCGCCCTCGGCGTACTGGCGCAGCTTGGCCTCCAGCCCCAGCAGCCGCTGCACGACCTTGGCGAAGCCGCGCACGCTCTGGCGGCGCATGCGCATCACCCTGGCGAAGCGGTCCGCCGAGGGGATCAGGCCCCGCCCGGCACGGTCCATGGTCACGTCGCCGTGGCCTTCCAGCAGGCTCATCAGCCCGGCCACCTCGTTGATCACGGCGAGCTGCTGCTCGGATGCGAACAGGGCCATCAAGCCGCCGTTCTCCAGGGGATCCTCGCCGCGCCGGCGGGCCTCCACCAGGCGCGCCGCGGCGGTCACGATCTGGCGCGGGTCGGGATCGACGGACTCCACGGTGGCCTCAACGAGCCCCAGGAAGTGCTCGCGCATCCAGGGAACGCCGGTGAACTGGGCGCGGTGGGTCACCTCGTGAAGCGCCAGCCAGAGCCGGAACTCCTGGGGCGGGAAGGCGTAGCGCTTCTCCAGGGCCAGCACGTTGGGGGCCACGTAGTAGACGATGTCCTGTTCGTCGGGATGCTCGTCCTCGATGACCAGCAGGTCGTACTGGCCGAGCACCCTGGTGGACATCCAGCCCAGCAGCACGCCGAGCTCGGCGCCTGCGACCTGGGGGGCGATGCGCCCGGCCGCGTTGTCGGTCTTGTCGGTGAGCTTGTCGGTGATGGGCCGCAGCAGCCGCCGAAACGACGCCAGGTTGGCGTCGACCCAGCCCTCGCGGCCGGTCACCCGACCGCGGGCGCGCCCTGAGCGCGAGCGCAGACCGGTGCACTCGGCCACGAGCTCCTCGGCCTGGGCGGTGTAGCGGTCGAAGTCGGCTTCGAGCCCGGCCCGGTAGCGGGGTGCCTGGTAGGGCTCGAAGCCCGCGAACCTCTTGGCGAAGCGCCGGGCGACCTCCCAGTCGACCGATTCGGCCACGTCAGTCGCGTGGGTAGCGCTTGTAGGTGACCTGCTGCAGGTAGCCCACGACGGTCGCCACGAGAGCCAGCAGGGCGCCGCCCACGAGTACGGGGGCGATCCACCAGTGCCAGACAACGCCTGCAAGCATGCTCATGGGCGCAGTGTAGCCCAGACCGTGCGCCAGCGGCCCAGGCCGTGCGCCGACGGCCCAGCCGGGTGCTTGGCGGCAGCTCAGCCGGCGGCTGCCTGGCGCCGGAGCGCCTCGGCGATGCGCCAGCGCAGCGAGTCCGGGACCTCCTCCTGGCAGCAGTACGACACCACCCGGCGCAGCTCAGCGTGAAAGGCGAAGGAGTCCCCGCAGTACACGCACTCTGCGATGTGGGTCTCGATGACGACGCTGTGCTGCACGCTGAGACAGCCGTCGAGGTAGCCGTAGAGCTCCAGCAGCGACCCGCAGCAGTCGTCGCCGGCGGTTCCTGCGGGCCGACGGGCCGGGTCTGGGGTCGCAGCGTCGTCGCTCATGACTCGGCTGTCTCGGCCGTGCCCGGCTGGCGATCCATAGCCCCTGTCCCCTCTTCAGCAGCCGACGCCGGCTGTTGGGCCGCGTCGTCGGCCTCAACCTCGGCCTCGGCCTCGGGCAGCAGCCCGCGGGCCGCTGCGAAGTCGTACAACAACTGGTGCAGGCGATTTCTTCCACGGTGCAGCCGGCTCATCACCGTGCCGATCGGCACGTCGAGGATCTCGGCGATCTCGGCATAGGAGAACCCCTCCACGTCCGCGAGCAGCACGGCGAAGCGGTAGATCTCGGGCAGCTCCTCGAGGGCCTGCACGACCTCGGCCTCGCCGAAGAGCTCCATCACCTCGTCCTCGGCGCTGCGGCCCGCCGTCGAGCCGGCCAGTCCGCCTAGCCGCCGGTACAGGTAGAGATCCTCGATGCTGTCGAGCTCGGCATGGGCCGGCCGACGCTGCTTCTGGCGGTAGGCGTTGATGTAGTTGTTGGTCAGGATGCGATACATCCAGGCCTTGAGGTTGGTGCCTGCCTCGAAGCGCTCGTAGGCGCGGAAAGCCTTGAGGTAGGTCTCCTGGACGAGATCCTCGGCGTCCGCGGGGTTGCGGGTCATGCGCAGCGCCGCGGCGTAGAGGCCGTCCATCAGTCCCATGGCGTCGTCGGCGAACGTGGCTGAATCGGCCAAAGGGCCTCCAGGGTCGAGGAGAACGCAGCGAGCCCGCCCGCAGCGCGGCGAGCCCGCAATGGGCCGGCGATCTCCGGGAAGTCAGCGAGCCCGAGAGGAGGATCGAACTCCTGACCTACGCTTTACGAGAGCGTTGCTCTGCCGACTGAGCTACCCGGGCGGACAGGAGAAGCTAGCACGCACGAATCGCTCTGCGGGCCATGGCCCACATGCCTCTGGGACGGGTCCGGCTGGGCGGGGCTCCAGGCTCGCCCGGCGGTCGAAGCGGCCGGTCAGCGACCGGTCGAGCCGAAGCCGCCGGCGCCGCGGTCGCTCTCGGAGAGGTCGTCCACCTCCACCAGGTTGACCGTCTCGACGGCCTGCACCACGAGCTGGGCGATGCGCTCGCCGCGGCGCACCGTGAAGTCCGCGACCGGGTCGGTGTTGACCAGGCACACCTTGAGCTCGCCCCGATAGCCCGAATCGATCAGGCCCGGCGTGTTCAGGCAGGTCACGCCGTGGCGGGCGGCCAGGCCGCTGCGGGGCTGCACGAAACCGGCGTAGCCCTCGGGCAAGGCGATGGCGATCCCGGTGGGCACCAGCGCCCGCCCGCCGCCTGCCGCCAGGGTCACCTCGGTGCTCGCCAGCAGGTCGAGGCCGGCGTCGCCGGGCTTGGCGTATGCCGGCAGCGCCAGGTCGGCATCGAGGCGCAGCACCGGCAGATCGAGCACGGCGCGGACGCTAGTAGCTTGTGCCGATGCTCGCCTGGATCGACCTGGAGATGACCGGCCTCGATCCGCTGCGCCACGTGATCGTGGAGATCGCTGTGCTGCTGACCGACGACGACCTCGAGGTGATCGCCGAGGGGCCCAGCCTGATCCTGCACGCCGACGAGGAGCAGCTCTCCGACATGGAAGACGTGGTGGCCGAGATGCACGCCGGCAACGGCCTGATCGAGCTGATCCGGCGGTCCGAGATCAGCGTCGCCGAGGCGACCGCTCAGACCATGGCCTTCCTGAAGGCCCACATCTCAGAGCCGGGCACGGTGCCCTTGTGCGGCAACTCGATCGGGACCGACCGCCAGTTCCTGGCCCGCCACATGAGCGAGGTGGACCAGTTCCTGCACTACCGCTGCGTCGACGTGTCCACGGTCAAGGAGCTGTGCCGGCGCTGGCATCCCCAGGCCTTCGAGCAGCGCCCCAAAAAGGCCGACGCCCACCGTGCGCTCGACGACATCCACGAGAGCATCGCCGAGCTGCGCTACTACCGAGACGTCTTCTTCACGGTCGCGGACTTCAGCGAGACCGGCCCTGGGGCTTAGCCTGCGCCGGTGGCCCAGCCCTACCGCAAGCAGGAGCAGGAACCGGCGTCAGAAGACGTCATCGAGTGCGCTGCGGGCGTGCTGCGCATGCAGCTCCCGATCTCGATGCCGGGGCTCGGCCACGTCAACTGCTATGCGCTGATCGACGGCGACGGCGTGGCGCTCGTGGACCCGGGGCTGCCCGGCGCCGAGTCCTGGGAGGCGCTGTGCAGCCGTCTGGCGCAGGCGGAGATCCCCATGGGGCGGGTTCACACCGTGATCGTCACGCACTCCCATCCCGACCATTTCGGCGGGGCCTCGCAGCTGCGCGAGACCTCCGGGGCGCACATACTCACCCACGAGTCGTTCACCTCCGCCATCGCCAAGGCCAACGACGACCTCGAGGCCGAGGCGCTGGAGATGACCGACGAGGAGATCCTGGAGCTGTGGAAGCAGCGCATCCGCGACCTGGGGCCGACGCCCTGGGGCACGCCGAAGCAGCCGCCTCCCGACGAGGCGATCCTGCGCTTCATCCGCAGCGACAGCGCCGCCAAGGGCGGAGGGTCGAGGTTCCTGACGCCCACGCCCACGCTGCGGGTCGCCGACAACGAGCCGCTGCGCTTCGCGGGCCGCGAGTGGTTCGCCCTGCACACGCCTGGCCACACCACCGACCACCTGTGCCTGTGGGACCCGACCGAGGGCGTGCTCTTGTCGGGTGACCATGTGCTGCCCACCATCACCCCGCACATCGCGGGCTCGACGCAGCTCGACGACCCCCTGGCCACGTTCTTCGACTCGCTGGACCGGGTGGCCGCGCTCGACGGGGTGCAGACCGTGCTGCCCGCCCACGGCCATCCGCTGGCCGAGCTGGCAGCGCGCTGCGAGCACATCAAGACCCACCACGACGAGCGGCTCCAGACCCTGCGCGATGCTGCGGAGGCCAGCGGCGACGCCCCGGTGGAGGCCTGGATGAAGGTGCTGTTCGCACAGCGCTCCTGGGGCGAGATGGCCGCCAGCGAGACGTATGCCCACCTCGAGCACCTGCGGGTGCAGGGCGAGGCCACGGCCAGCACCGACGACGACGGGCTGCTGCGCTACCAGATCGAGCCCTGCGAGCCGGCCGGAGTCGGCTGAGAGGGCAGCTCGCTCGCCACGGCCTGCTCGCTCACGGCCCTGGCTGGTCAAAGCCTGGTCAGAGGCTGGTCAGAGCCTGGTCACCCTGGCCGCTGCCGCGGTCTTGGCGTCGGCCGTCAGCCAGCAGTCGAGCACATCGCCGCCGGCCGTCCAGCGCAGCTCGACGGTGTCGCCTTCGGACATGGGCGCGCCGTGCTCGATCTCCGCGCGCAGCGGCGGGCGGGGCACGCCGGCTAGCGCCATGGCCTCCTCCACCGCCTGCCACTGAGCGGCGTTGTTGACGTGGCCCAGCACGTCGAAGTCGGCATGGCGCAGCGCCCACGGAAGCGAGCGTGCGTCGGCGGCGGGGGCCACGGGCAGCGACTTGCGGCTGCTGACGATCCGCTCGGCGGCGCTGGGGCCGTAGACCTCGAAGAAGCCGCTGCCGAGGCGCATGGGGCGGCCCTCGGCGTCGACGCAAACCCAGATCGTCACCGACTCCACGTGCGCCCCCCGGTGGCCGCGCAGCGTGGTGCGCCGTTCCGCCCAGCGGCGCCCGTAGCCGCTGCACCAGGTGGCCAGCTCCAGCGACTCCCGCAAGCGGGGCGCCTGATGCACCTCCAGCATCACCCTGCGCACGACCCAGCCCATCGGGTCGCGCAGCGCGGCGTCGGCGGAGTCGTCACGGGCGACGTCTTGTGCGAAGCGCGCCAGCGCATCGAGACGGCAGCGCCCGGTTGGGTCGACGTCGCCCAGGCGCACCCGGCGGACGGCTTCGTACACCCTGCCCGCCGCCGGTCGTGGGCTCAGTTCGGCAGCGCCGGCAACAGCCATGACCGGGCACCGTAGCAAGCGCCTTGCGGCTCCTGAGAGGCTTCTCAGGAAGCGCAGGCGAAACCCTTGACGAGCGCCGGGATCGCTGAGAGCCTTGGCGCCACTGCGGTCCGCGTCCTTGGAGCCCCCACCCGTGAAACCCCCGACAGCTCCCTTGACGAATCCCCTGCACGTACCCCGCACCCAGGCGAGTGCGGACCAGCCCGACCGCCGGTCGCCGGTCGAGCTCGACACCTGGGCGGGCCGGGCGCTGTGCCGCGCCATGCCCGACGCCGTGAGCCTGTTCTTCTCGGAGGAGACGGCCGAGATCGCCCAGGCCAAGTCGGTCTGCGCCGAGTGCCCGGTGCTCGCACAGTGCCTGGAGGCAGCGCTGCAACGACGCGAGCCGTGCGGCGTCTGGGGAGGCCAGCTCTTCGATGCCGGCATGCTGCTGACCGCCAGGCGCCGCCCTGGCCGTCCGCCCAACAAGCCCCGGCCCGAGGACCGGCTGCCCGCGGTGCCGATACCGTCGCACCTGACGGCGCTCGCCGATCGCTATCTTCGCAGGTGACTGCCCCGCTCCCGCGGGCATGACGAAAGGTCCCGTGCCGACGATCTCCGCAGGTTCGCTGGGCTCGCATCCGACCGCCAGGGCTCGCAGCGCCGGGGCGCAGCCCGCCAGGACCCGAAGCACCGAGACTCGACCCTCAGGGACTCGATCCTCAGGGACTCGTCTCGCCAAGGCCCGGACCGTCGCCGTCGCCGTCGCCGTGGCCGTTGCGGCTGCGGCGGGGCTGGCGGTCGCGGCATGCAGCAACGGCGACGCTGAGACAGAGCCCGCCACGATCCGCCTCGACGACGCGGCGGGCCTCGCCCCCGCCGTCGACGACATCCAGCCCGACCCAGACGGGGCCTCCGCGGCAGGCGTCGAGTTCGCCGACCTCGACGGCGACTCCAGGAGCTTCGGCGCCTACGCCGGCTCGCCGCTGGTGATCAACTTCTTCGCCCGCAGCTGCCCGCCGTGCGTGACCGAGATGCCGCACCTGCAGGCGATATCGGAACGCTACGCGGATGCTCTCAGCGTGGTCGGCATCTCGCTGGACCCGCTGCGCACCGACGCCGAGGCGCTGATCGCCGAGACCGGCGTGAGCTACGACATCGGCTGGGACCCGACCGGCGAGCTGTTCGAGCGCTTCGGGGCGCTCGCCATGCCGACCACGGTCTTCGTGGGCGCCGACAGCACGGTGGCCGAGGTGTGGTCCGGGGTGCTCACCGTGGCCGACCTCGAGGCCAAGATCGAGGGCCTGCTCTGATGGCAAGCCCTCGCGAGCCCGCTACGGCGCTGCCGATCGGTCCTGTCGGCCCAGGATGGCGAGCCCCATGACGGAAACCGTGATGGTCAACCCGTGAGCCTCGAGCAGTTCGCCTACCCGTTCAGCATCGGCATGCTGGCCGCCTTCAACCCCTGCGGCTTCGCCATGCTGCCCACCTACCTCGGCTACTTCATCGGCATCGACCACGAGCGCTCGACCAGGCTGCGGGCGCTCACCCGAGCCGTGTGGGTGGCCCTGGTGCTCACAGTGGGCTTCGTCGCCGTGTTCGCCGGCATCGGAGCGGCCGTGGCGCTGTTCGTCAACCAGCAGACCGTGGTGCAATACGTCGGCTACATCACGGTGGCGGTGGGAGTCGCCCTGGTGGCCATGGGCATCGCCATGCTGGCCGGGCGACAGATCACGCTGCGCCTGCCCAAGCTCGACAAGGGAACCGACAGCCGCGAGACCCAGTCGATGTTCCTGTTCGGGGTGTCCTATGCCGTGGTCTCGCTGAGCTGCACCATCGGCCTGTTCATCCAGGCCGTCAGCAACACCTTCACCACCGACGGGTTCGCCGAAGGGCTGGGCAACTTCGTGGCCTACGGCCTCGGCATGGGATCGGTGGTGCTGCTGCTCACCGTCAGCCTGGCCCGCGCCAGGACCGCAGCGGCAGCGGGCATGCGCCGCCTGCTGCCTCACATCGGGCGCATCTCCGGCGCGGTGCTGCTGGCCGGGGGCATCTACCTGATCGACTACGGGATCTGGGACATCCGGGTGCTGCTGCACGGGGACCCCTTCGCTCCCAACCTGTTCGTGGACCGGTTCCTGGAGTTCCAGGCCGCGGTGAGCAACTGGATCAACACGACCACGCCCGAGCGGATCGGCGTGATCAGCGTGGGGGGGCTGGCCGCGCTGATGCTGGCCGCCTGGCGTGAGGACCACCCCGACGACCACCTGCTGCGACGCTCGCTGAGCGCGGCCATGGCGCTGGCCTATCTGGCGGTCGAGGCTGTGAACGACTTCGATTTCGTGGCGCTTCCGCTGTGGCGCTTCGTGAGCAACTGGCCTTGGCGCATCGGCAACTGGTTCAGCGACCCGTGGCGCTGGGGCGTGGCCCTCGAGATCGCCTTCGTGGCGCTGGTGGCGTGGCGGGCTTGGCGCCGAGCCGCCCGCGGGTGGCGGTCTCGGCGTTCCCAGGCAACCGAGCCGGCGGGCAGCGCCTCGGCTTGAGCAGACCCGCCGCTTGAGCAGGCCCGTCCTCAGGGGGCCAGGCGCTCGATGACCCAGCGGTGGCCCGGCTCTCCGCCCGGCTCGCCGGCGCTCTCTCGGCGGTAGCGCACCCGGTCGTGCAGACGGTCGGGGCGGCCCTGCCAGAACTCCACCTGCTGGGGCCTCACCAGGTATCCGCCCCAGTGCGGCGGCCGCGCAATGTCGCCTCCGAAGCGGCGCTCGATGCGCGCAGCGGCTGCCTCCAGCACGGCCCGGTCCTCGATCGTCGCGGACTGCTCGCTGGCCCAGGCCCCGATCTGCGAGCCTCGGGGACGCGAGGCGAAGTAGGCGTCGGACTCGTCGTCACCCAGATGCTCGACGGGACCCTGCACCCGGACCTGACGCTCGAGATCGTGCCAGACGAAGCTCAGGCTGGCCGCGGGGTTCGCAGCCAGCGACCGGCCCTTGGCCGAGCGCCGGTTGGTGTAGAACACGAAGCCGCGCTCGTCGAGGCCGCGCAGCAACACAGCCCTGGTCTCGGGCAGGCCCTCGGGGTCCACGGTGCCCAGCACCATCACGCCCGCGTCGCGTGGCCCGGTGCGCGCCCAGTCGTCCATCCAGCGCCGGAACTGCACGATCGGATCGGCGTCGACGTCGGCTGTGTCCAGGCCGGCCTGTTCGTACTGGTGCCGCAGCTCCTCCAGATCCACGCCGCGACTCTAGGTTCGCCCGCCCCGCCGCGGGTCGACAGCCCGCCGGAACGCAGCCAAGCCCGCCGCGGCTTCGACGCCCCGCCGGCGAAAGAGTTGGATCGCAGCCTCTGCGCCGGCATCCTTGCTGCGCACTGCGTCTCAGGTTCGAGGACTCGGGTCCGAGGAGCGGTGAGCGCTCCCTTAGCTCAGTCGGCAGAGCGTCTCCATGGTAAGGAGAAGGTCGTCAGTTCGATTCTGACAGGGAGCTCGTCGGATCGGCCGACACCAGCCATGCCGCTCCGAGGCGGCGACGTAGCTCAGTAGGTAAGAGCGCTCGACTCATAATCGAGAGGTCGACAGTTCGAGTCTGTCCGTCGCTACCCGATGCCCGATACCCGTGACCCGGTGCCCGCGGATCTGCGAGAATCCGACTGCCCGCGCCAGGCAGGCAGGATCGAGGCTCTGCACAGATGAGTAGAAGCCGCAGCGCCCCCCGCCGGGACCCGCGCATCCCCGGCGACGACCCCCGCAGGGACCCGCTCGGCGGCGACGCAGGTAACCCCGACGGCGCCGGCGGGTCCAAACCTGAGCAGCCCGACACGGCCCACCTGGCCGAGCGGGCCGCCGCCGGAGACCGAGAGGCCTTCGACGAACTGGTGCGCCTGACCCGTCGCGATGCCTACGGGCTGGCGCTGCGACTCACTGGCAACGAGGAGGACGCCCGCGATGTCGTGCAAGACGCATATCTGCGGGCGTTCCGCGGCATCCGCCGCTTCCGGGGCGACGCCCGCTTCTCCACCTGGCTGTATCGAATCGTCGCCAACTGCGCCGCCACGCACACCGCCAAGCGCGCCCGCCATCGCCACGAGCCGCTGGCCGAAGGCGACGAGGTCGTCGATCACCATCCCGAGGCCGACCCCCACGGCCAGGCCGAGGCGGCGATCCTGCGAGCCAGGCTCGACGCGGCCATCCGCGAGCTCCCGCCGAGGCTGCGGGCGGTCGTGGTGCTGCGCGACGTCTACGACCTGGCTCATGACGCCATCGCCGAAGAGCTGGGGATCTCCGTGAGCGCCGCCAAGGTCCGCCTTCACCGGGCCCGCCGCCGCTTGCGCGAGCAGGTGTTCCCGCTGCCTGGAGAGGGACCCGATGCCGACTGATCACACGCCGGCCAGCACCACGCGGCCCAAGGCCCTGCTGCGGAATTCGGCGCGGCCTCGGCACCCGGCGGCCACCGCAGTGCAGTCCGAAGCCGTGCCGTCTGCGACCCAGCAGCCCGAGATCGTCGCCACCTGCGCGGATGTGGCCGAGCTGCTCCCGGCGGTCGAGCACACCGAGATGCTGCCCGACGCCGAGCGCGGCCATCTCCAGCAGTGCCTGCGCTGTCAGGCTGAGGCCGTCGGCTACCGCCGCCTGCGCCGCGGCCTGGCCTCGCTCGCGGAGCAGCGCGCTGTGCCCGGCCCCAGCAGCGTCGCCATGGCGCCCGACATCGTGGTCCTGGCCGAGCACGCCAGGGGCCGCATCGGCCGGGCTCTGGCCGACGGTGCCGACCGGGCCGGGCGCGCGGGCAAGCGGGCGGGCTCGGCGCTGGCGCACGGCGAGGCCGCCCTGGTGGGCACCGTGGCCGCCGTCGCCAGCGGGGTCGCAATCGCTGCCGCGACCCGCCGGGCGCTGCGAGTCCGTTATCGGCTCAGCACCTGCTAGCCTGGCCCCAGCTCAGGGGCGTGGCTCAATTGGCAGAGCACCGGTCTCCAAAACCGGCGGTTGGGGGTTCGAGTCCCCCCGCCCCTGCATAATCCTGCCCACCGGGAACCGCCCTCATCCAGACACCGCCCTTCACACCGCCCCTCATCACACCGCCCCTCATCGAGACTTCGCCCATCAAGGACCGCCGCCCATGTCGATGAACCGAGAGCAGAAGCGCCAGCTTCAGAGACAGAAGGAGATCGACTCCGAAGGCGCCCCGGTCCGCACCAAGCGCCAGGGCGCACGCCAGACCGCCGAACGGGTCGGGCCTCGGCAGTTCCTTCGCGAAGTACGCGGCGAGCTGCGCAAGGTCGCCTGGCCCACCCGCGCCGAGACCGTCCACTACTCGATCGTCGTGCTGGTCACCGTCGTGGTGCTGGGCGTGATGATCTACGGCCTCGACTGGCTGTTCTCCACCTTTGTCCTCGAGCTGTTCGAAGGCTGAACCATGAGCGACCTGACATCCACCCCGACCGCGGCCACCGCTGCAGACACGGCCGCGGACACAGCCGCGCAAGCCGAAGCCGCTGAGCCCGACGCTGCGCCTGCGACTCCGACGCCACGGCCCGCGGCGGGCAAGCTCAGCAACGCCTGGACCGGCCCGCTGGGCGCAGGCGCAGGCGCAGCCGAGGTCGCCGGGTCCGAGCAGGCCGCGCCGGCCGACACAGCCGGCCTGACGGTCGTCGACGAGGACGAGCTGCTCTCCGGGGCGGCCGACGAGCCCGAGCCGCTCAGCCCCTATGACCGCCCCGGCAAGTGGTTCGTGCTGCACACCCAGTCCGGCTACGAGAAGAAGGTCAAGCAGAACCTCGAGGCGCGCATCGAGTCGATGAACATGGAGGACCGCATCCACGAGGTCGTCATCCCCACCCGCGAGGTGCCCGAGTTCAAGAACGGCCGCAAGGTGATGACCGAGAAGAAGCTGTTCCCGGGCTACCTGCTGTGCCGCACCCAGCTCGACGACGACGCCTGGTACGCCATCCGCAACACCCCCGGCGTGACCGGCTTCGTCAACCAGGGCGGCAAACCGTCGCCGATGCGCCGCAAGGACGTGGAGAGCTTCCTCGGCGTCGAGGCCGACCGCAAGCGCGAGGCCACCAAGAAGTCCAAGCCGATGTTCGAGTTCGGCATGGGCGAGACGGTGCGGGTCAAGGAAGGCCCGTTCGCGGACTTCTCCGGCGAGATCATCGAGATCAACGAGGACCAGCTCAAGGTCAAGGTGCTGGTCAACATCTTCGGGCGGGAGACCCCCGTGGAGCTCGAGTTCGCCCAGGTCGCCAGACTCTGAGCCGCCGCGCCGCCAGAGCGCCGGCTCACGGGTTGGCACGCGGCGGACGGCGGCCCAGACTGAGCGGCCCCCGACCAGCCGCACCCGCCGCCACAAGCCGCCACAACGAGGAACCCAGACATGGCCAAGAAGAAGCAGGTTGCTGCTGTCGTCAAGATCCAGATCCAGGCCGGCCAGGCGTCGCCCGCGCCACCGGTGGGCACTGCGCTCGGCCCGCACGGGGTGGCCATCATGGACTTCTGCAGGGACTACAACGCCCAGACCGAGGACAGGCGCGGCCAGGTCGTCCCCGCCGAGATCAGCATCTACGAGGACCGCTCGTTCTCCTTCGTCCTCAAGACCCCGCCCACGCCGTTCCTGATCCGCCAGGCGGCCGGTCTCGAGAAGGCCGCAGACAGCCCCGGCCGCGAGACCGCGGGCACGATCACCGAGTCCCAGGTCACCGAGATCGCCCAGGTCAAGATGTCCGACCTCAACGCCAATGACCTCGAAGCCGCCAAGCAGCAGATCGCAGGCACCGCCCGCTCCATGGGCGTAGAGGTCGTGAGCTGAGCCGGCAACGGCCGCTCCCGCAGACCGCGATCCCACACAGCGAGCAGCCTCCGCCTCACCCCACCGCCAGACAGCGAGCCCAGATACCGACCGGCAATACCCACAGGCGACACCGACAGGCCATGAAACCCAAGCAGTACACAGACAACGCCGCCAAGGTCGACTCCCGGCGGCTGCACACCGACAGCGATGCCATCGGCGTCGTGAAGTCGTTCGGCAAGAAGCGCTTCGACGAGACCGTGGACGTGGTGGTGCGCCTCGGCGTCGATCCTCGCAAGGCCGACCAGATGGTGCGCGGCACGGTCAGCCTGCCGTCGGGCATCGGCAAGGACGTGAGGGTCGCCGTGTTCGCCCAGGGCGAGGCCGCCACCGCCGCCCGTGAGGCAGGCGCCGAGCATGTCGGCGGCGATGATCTCGCGGCCGAGATAAGCAGCGGCATGACCGACTTCGACGTGGCCATCGCAACGCCCGACCTGATGCCCACGGTCGGCAAGCTGGGGCGGATCCTCGGCCCCCGAGGCCTCATGCCCAACCCCAAGACCGGCACCGTCACCGACGACACGGCCAAGGCGGTCTACGCCTTCAAGGGCGGCATGGTGGAGTTCCGCACGGACCGCTTCGCCAACGTTCACGTGCCCATCGGCAAGGCGTCCTTCGACGACGACGCCCTGCTCGCCAACCTGCGTGCGCTGGTGGGCGAGCTCCAGCGGTCCAAGCCGCCGGCATCGAAGGGCCGCTACATCCGCAAGGTCGTGGTGTCGACCACGATGAGCCCCGGCGTGCAGATCGACCCGGCGCACATCGGCGCCGCCGACTGAGCGACCAGCCAGGCCACACGCTGCGCCCGAGGGCGGCAGGCGTCGCGGCCCGGCCGCTCGCAGCCGGCAGATCACCTGCGTCGGGATGGATGCCGGGATGCCGGCCGAGAAATCCCGCGGCCTTCGAGGTTGCGATGTCGCGGCCCGGCGTTAGCCTGCGGGCCGCAATCGAAGAACCACAGCTCACCTGAGACCTCCGGTGCGCTCGCCTTCGGGTGGGCACCAATGGGCCTTGCGCCCGCCGGACTAGGAGGGCCTGACGGACTCGCCGGTGCCCCCGCAGCGGTGTGTCGTCGGCGTCCGCCGTGCGGTGCGGCGCCCGCCGAGCCATCGGCACCGTGCCCAAAGCGGCACACGACACATCAGCTCAGATCCCGAGGAGGCGACATGGCCAGACCCGAGAAGGTCGCAGTCGTCGAAGACGTCTACAAGCGGCTCGAGACGGGTGCCGCCGCGCTGCTCAGCGAATACCGCGGCCTCGACGTGGCAGCCCTCGCCGAGCTTCGCCGGGCGCTGCGCCCGGTGGGCGGCGAGCACAAGATCTACAAGAACACGCTGGTGCGTCTGGCGGCGGCTCGCCACGGCCTCGAGATCGAGCACCTGCTCAGCGGTCCGACGGCGATCACCTTCGTCACCGAGCAAGCCGACGGCTCCCCGGCCGATCCGGCGGCGGTGGCCAAGGCGCTCAGGGACTTCTCTCGCACCCATGAGGCGCTGGTCCTCAAGGGCGGCGTTCTCGACACCACGGTGCTGGGCGCCTCAGAGCTCAAGGCGCTGGCCGACCTGCCTTCGCGGGAGCTGCTCCTGGCCCAGTTGGCCGGGGCGCTGGCAGCCCCGATGACCAAGCTGGCGGGGCTGCTCGGCGCCGTGCCCCGAGACTTCGCCTACGGCCTCAAGGCGCTCATCGACCAGACCAGCGGCGCGGCCGAAGCCGCCGAAGCCCCTGCCGCCGAGGACGCCGCCGAGAACGCTGCGGAAGACGCCGACGCCACCGAGCCGCCCGCCCCCGCCACCGCCAACGCCGACGAGCCGCCCGCCCCCGCCACCGCCAACGCCGACGAGCCGCCCGCCCCCGCCACCGCCAACGCCGACGAGCCGCCCGCCGCAGACGCCGAGGCCGCCGAGCCTGCTGAGGCTGACGGCGAAGACGCCAACAGTTCCAAGACCCAAGACCCTGACAAAGAGGTTCACCAATGACCACCAAGGAAGAAATCCTCGACGCCATCGGCTCGATGACCGTCCTCGAGCTGAGCGAGCTGCTCACCGAGTTCGAGGAGCGCTTCGGCGTGACCGCGGCCGCGCCTGTGGCCGTGGCGGCTGCTGCGCCTGCCGGCGACGGCGACGCTGTGGAGGAGGCCGAGGAGAAGGACTCCTTCGACGTCGTGCTCACAGCGATGGGCGACAACAAGATCCAGGTCATCAAGGAGGTGCGCAGCCTCACGTCGCTGGCCCTCAAGGAGGCCAAGGAAGTCGTCGAGAGCGCCCCCAAGGCGATCATCGAGGGGGCATCCAAGGCCGACGCCGAGAAGGCCAAGGAGGCCATCGAGGCCGCCGGCGGCACCGTCGAGCTCAAGTAAGCCCGAGTCCGCACGCGCCCCGGCCATCCAGCACGCCCCGACACACGAGATCGTCCCGGCCCGACGCCGACGGCCATGGCTGAGCCGATCTCGCACGTCAACGTCTGGTCCGGTCCCGACGGGCCCGGCGCCGAGCCCGGCGACGAGCTGATCGTCACCTGGCGCGGCGGCTCGCCCGCGGTGACGGTCTTCGTCTCCGAGGACCCCCGAGACGCCGGCAGCGACGCAAGGGCGCCCGACCGGGCGGGCCTGGCCACGCTGCCACGCGGCCCGCGCCGGAGCTACGTCCACCTCTTCGACCCCGAGCACGGCTTCACCGTGGCCGCCGAGCGCCGCCTGCGTCTCGACGGCCCCGTCAACTTCCGAGACATCGGCGGCTATCCGACTGCCGACGGCGCCCAGTCGGCATGGGGCCGGGTGTTCCGCAGCGACCGGCTCGATCAGCTCAGCGACCGCGACCACGAGCTGCTCGGCGAGCTGGGCATCAGCGTCGTCTTCGACCTGCGCTCCGACGCCGAGCTCGAGCGCCAGCCGGACCGCCTCTGGCCGGGCGTGCGCCACGAGCACCTGCCGATGTCCAGCGACGTCGCCGTGAAGCGGGGCTTCCTGGACCGCATCGTCGGCGGCCACATCACCGAGTTCACCAAGCAGCAGATGGCAGGCGGCTACCTGCGGATGCTCGAGTCGTACCCCGCCTCGATGCGGCGTATCGCCATGGCGGTGGCCGGCGGCGAACGCATCGTGATCCACTGCACCGCCGGCAAGGACCGCACCGGCATCGCCGCCATGATGCTGCTCGGCCTCGCCGGCGTCGGCGACGGCCACCTGCTCGACGACTACGAGATGTCGGTGCGCTACCGCGACCCCGACGCGGTGGAGCAGTTCTGCGAGCTGGTGCGCGCCGCGGGCCGCGACCCCGACGACTTCGACATCGACGCCATGCTCGGCTCGCCCCGCTCGGTGATGCGCCGCACCCTCGACGGGCTGTACGAGCGCTGGGGCGACCATCACGGCTACGCCCGCTTCGCCGGCCTCGACGACGCCGAGCTGCAAGCGGTCCTCGCCAATCTGCGGAACTGAGCCGAGCCGAGCCCCGCTGCCGGCCGCAGGCACTCGCCGCCGGGGTGCTTGCCGGCTGCGGCCGCCCGAGTCGCCAGGCACGGCCCGGGCTGCTCCACGACGCCGCAAACCGCCGAGGAGGCAGAGGCGCTTGACCCCGCTCAAGAAGTCGCCTACCATCGGCGGCGTCCGCAGTCCTCGCGGCTGCGGGCGAAAATCAGTCCGCAGTCCTCGCGGCTGCAGACGACCATCGCAACCGCGCCGGCCGACCGTCAGCTCCGCCTGATCCGACCGGCGCAAATTGGGTTGCCCGCGTTGTCGCGGCAGAGATGCTACGATAGCCTCATCGGCGACGTGGTTGTCCTTGCGCGTGTTCCCGGTCGGTGGCGACCGGCAGACCGCGCCCGGGCGGCCGTACTGCGTCCCCTTCCACGGCCACTTCGCGAGACTCGGGAGACCACGTGACCACACGCGCAGCACAACGCGATCGCTACTCGTTCGGCAACTTGGAGGAGGTTCTCGAGTTGCCCGACCTGATCGCCGTTCAGCGCGAGAGCTTCGACTGGCTGCTTGCCGAGGGGCTCACCCAGACCTTCCGCGACATCTCGCCGATCCGCGACTACTCCGAGACGCTCGAGCTCGAGCTGGAGTTCGACCCGACCGATGAGGATCTCTGCCCCTGGCCGAAGTTCACGGTCAGCGAGTGCAAGGAAAAGGACATGACCTACGGCGCGCCGATCTTCGTGCGCGCCCGCTTCATGAACGCCAACACAGGCGAGATCAAGGAGCAGACGGTCTTCATGGGCGACTTCCCGATGATGACCGACAAGGGCACGTTCATCATCAACGGCACCGAGCGGGTGGTGGTCTCCCAGCTCGTGCGCTCGCCAGGCGTCATCTTCCAGCCGGGCGAGCGCTTCCGGCTGCGCAACCTCAGCAAGCACCAGCTCGTCACCGGCACCATCCATCCCTCGCGCGGCGAGTGGATCGAGATGGACGTGGAGCAAAAGCCCGGCAAGGACGTGACCGCCGGCGCCCGCGTGGCCCGCAAGCGCCGCATCTCGCTGTTCACCTTGCTGCGCGCCCTCGGCTACGACGAGGAGAGCCACCCGGGCTTCCTGCAGCGCTTCGTGGACTACTTCGACTTCCTGGAGGGCCAGTGGGAGAAGGACCAGTGGCTGGCCCCGACCCAGGACGACTCGCTGATCGAGATCTACAAGCGGGCCCGCCCCGGCGAGCCGCCCACCCTCGAGTCTGCACGGGCCTACTTCCGCAACGCCTTCTTCGAGCCGCGCCGCTACGACCTCTCACGGGTCGGCCGCTACAAGCTCAACCGCAAGCTCGGCCCCGAGCTCGACTTCCTCAGCGGCGAGTTCGGCCTCAACTTCGAGCGGCCGGACCCCGACCAGTCGGTGCTGTCGCAGGTGGAGATGCTCGCTGCGGCCACCTACCTGCTCAACCTCGCCAAGGGCGAGCCCGGCTACCGCCTCGACGACCAGGACCACTTCGCCAACCGCCGCATCCGCAGCGTCGGCGAGCTGATCCAGAACCAGGTGCGCATCGGCCTGAGCCGCATGGAGCGGGTCGTGCGCGAGCGCATGACCACCCAGGACGTGGAGGCGATCACCCCCCAGACGCTGATCAACACCCGACCGGTCGTGGCCGCCATCAAGGAGTTCTTCGGATCCTCGCAGCTCTCGCAGTTCATGGACCAGGTCAACCCGCTGTCGGGCCTGACGCATCGCCGCCGCCTCTCGGCGCTGGGCCCGGGCGGCCTGTCACGCGAGCGGGCCGGCTTCGAGGTGCGCGACGTCCACTTCTCCCACTACGGGCGGATGTGCCCGATCGAGACGCCCGAGGGCCCCAACATCGGCCTCATCGGCGGTCTCGCCGGCTACGCCAGGGTCAACCGCTTCGGGTTCATCGAGTCGCCGCACCGCGTGGTCACAGACGGCAAGGTCACCGACGAGATCGAATGGCTCACCGCGGACGAGGAGGAGGAGTACGTGGTGGCCCAGGCCAACGCCCCGATCGACTCCGAGGGCCGCTTCATCAACGACCGGGTGCTGGTGCGGCGCTCCCCGCAGGCCGCCAGCCTCCAGGATCTGCGCCTGCAGCTGGAGCGCGAGGTGTTCTTCGGCGCCACCACCGAGATCTCCTCGGTCCCGCCCGCCGAGGTGCAGATGATGGACGTCTCGCCCATGCAGATCGTCTCGGTGGCGACCGCCCTGATCCCGTTCCTGGAGCACGACGACGCCAACCGGGCGCTGATGGGCGCCAACATGCAGCGCCAGGCGGTGCCCCTGCTGCGCTCCGAGGCGCCCTACATCGGCACCGGCATCGAGGCCCGCTGCGCCCGCGACGCGGCCGACATGCTGCTCGCCGAGGACGACGGAGAGGTGGTCGACCTGGATCACGACTACATCACCATCGACTACGACACCTACGGCGAGCACACGATCGGGCTCAAGAAGTTCGAGCGATCCAACCAGGACTCCTGCATCTCCCAGACGGTGCGCCTGGCACGCGGCGACCGCGTGGCGGCGGGCGATTTGATCGCGGACGGCCCGTCCACCGACAACGGCGAGCTGGCCCTGGGCAAGAACCTGTTCGTGGCTTTCATGCCCTGGGAGGGCTACAACTTCGAGGACGCCGTCATCCTCTCGGAGCGCCTGGTCCGAGACGACGTGCTCACCTCGATCCACATCAAGAAGTACGAGGTCGACGCCCGCGACACCAAGCTCGGCGCCGAGGAGATCACCCGCGACATCCCCAACCTGAGCGAGGAGACCCTCGCCGATCTCGACGACGCCGGGATCGTGCGGGTCGGCGCCGAGGTGGGGCCTGGCGACGTGCTGGTCGGCAAGGTCACCCCCAAGGGCGAGACCGAGCTCACCCCCGAGGAGCGCCTGCTGCGCGCCATCTTCGGCGAGAAGGCCCGCGAGGTACGCGACACCTCCAAGAAGGTGCCCCACGGCGAGGGTGGCAAGGTCATCGACGTCAAGGTCTTCGAGCGTTCCGAGGCCCACGAGCTGCCGCCCGGCGTCAACCAGCTCGTGCGGGTCTACGTGGCCCAGCAGCGCAAGATCAGCGTCGGCGACAAGCTGGCCGGACGCCACGGCAACAAGGGCGTGATCGCCAAGATCCTGCCAGTGGAGGACATGCCCTTCACCGCCGATGGCCAGCCGGTGGACATCATCTTGAACCCGCTCGGCGTGCCGTCCCGCATGAACGTCGGCCAGCTCCTCGAAGCGCACCTGGGCTACGCGGCGCGCTGGGGCTGGGAGATCGACGGCGAGAAGGTCGGCGAGCAGCCGCTGCGAGGCACCGAGACCAAGACCCGGCCCTCCACGCCGCCCTCCACGCTGGTCGCCACCCCGGTGTTCGACGGCGCCAAGTGGGACGAGACCGAGCTGGCCGGCGACAAGCCGGTGATCGTGGACATCCTGGCCAACCTCAACCCCGAGAGCCACGACCGCCAGACCCGCCTGATCGGCACCGACGGCAAGCAGGTGCTCTACAACGGGCGCACCGGCGAGCCCTTCGACAACCCGGTGATGACCGGCTACATCTACATCCTGAAGCTGGCGCACCTGGTCGACGACAAGGTGCACGCCCGCTCCACCGGGCCGTACTCGATGATCACCCAGCAGCCCCTCGGCGGCAAGGCCCAGTTCGGCGGGCAGCGCTTCGGCGAGATGGAGGTGTGGGCCCTGGAGGCCTACGGGGCGGCCTACTGCCTGCAGGAGCTGCTCACCATCAAGTCCGACGACGTGCTGGGCCGGGTCAGGGTGTACGAGGCGATCGTCAAGGGCGAGAACATCCCTGAGCCCGGCATCCCCGAGAGCTTCAAGGTGCTCATCAAGGAGATGCAGGCACTGTGCCTCAACGTGGAGGTGCTCTCCGCGGACGGCCAGGAGATCGAAATGCGCGAGCTCGACGAGGAGCACTTCCGCACCGTCGAAGAGCTCGGCATCGACCTGCAGCGCCCCGAACGCGGCACCGACGAGGAAGACGCGGCCCGCGCCGCAGCCCGAGCCGCCCGCCTCTAGAGCCGCAAGCCTCAGGCTTCTGAGCCTCAGGGCCCAGGGGCTCGCAGGCGCCGCGGCAACCAGCCCAAGACCACCCACTCAGACCACCCACCCAGACTCACCGGGATCGCCGGCCAATCAGCCGAGACCGACCGAGAGACCCAGACCCCAAGGAGCCGGCCCATGCTCGACGTGAACAACTTCTCAAACCTCAAGATCGGGCTCGCCACCGCCGACAGCATCCGCATGTGGTCCAACGGCGAGGTCAAGAAGCCCGAGACGATCAACTACCGCACGCTCAAGCCCGAGAAGGACGGGCTCTTCTGCGAGAAGATCTTCGGCCCCACCAAGGACTGGGAGTGCGGCTGCGGCAAGTACAAGCGGGTGCGCTTCAAGGGCATCATCTGCGAGCGCTGCGGCGTGGAGGTGACCCGCTCGAAGGTGCGCCGCGACCGCATGGCCCACATCGAGCTGGCCGCCCCGTCGGTGCACATCTGGTACCTGCGCGGCACCCGCTCGTGGCTGGCCTACCTGCTGATGGGCACCACGCCCCGTGAGGAGCTCAAGGCCAAGCAGCTCGAGAAGGTCATCTACTTCGCGGCCAACCTGGTGGTCTCCGTGGACGAGGAGCGCCGCGACGCCGACCTGGCGGACCTCGAAGCCGAGGTCACAGCCGAGCTCGACGCCATCGCCAAGGACATGGACGAAGAGCTCGAGGCCCGCAGCGCCAAGCTCGAAGCCGAGCTGGAGGAGCTGGAGTCCGAGGGCGCCAAGGACGCCGAGCTGCGCGCAGCAAGCCGGGCGGCCGAGAAGGACATGGCCGAGATCCGCGAGCCCTTCGACCGCGAGAAGGAGATCCTGGAGCTGGCCTGGGCCGAGTTCAAGGGCCTGTTCAGCCGCCAGATCATCGAGGACGAGGAGCTGTGGCGCGAGCTGGTGGACCGCTGGGGCACCTACTTCCAGGGCGGCATGGGCGCGGATGCCATCGCCCGCCTGGTGGACATGCTCGACTTCGACGAGGAGGAGCGCACGCTGCGCACCCAGATCGACCCCCCCGAGGGCCAACGGCCGCTCAGCGCGCAGCGCAAGCAGAAGGCCATCAAGCGGCTGCGGATCGTGAGCGCCTTCAACCGCCGCGACGAGCACGGGCGGCGCATCAACGACCCGCGGGCCATGATCCTCGACGTGGTGCCGGTGATCCCGCCGGAGCTTCGCCCCATGGTGCAGCTCGACGGCGGCCGCTTCGCCACGTCTGACCTCAACGACCTGTACCGCCGGGTCATCAACCGCAACAACCGCCTCAAGCGGCTGCTGGATCTCGGCGCGCCCGAGATCATCATCAACAACGAGAAGCGCATGCTGCAGGAGGCCGTGGACGCCCTGTTCGACAACGGCCGCCGGGGCCGCCCGGTCACCGGTCCGGGCAACCGCCCGCTGAAGTCGCTGTCGGACATGCTCAAGGGCAAGCAGGGCCGCTTCCGCCAGAACCTGCTCGGCAAGCGGGTCGACTACTCGGGCCGCTCGGTGATCGTGGTCGGCCCGACCCTGAGGTTCCATCAGTGCGGGCTGCCCAAGATCATGGCGCTGGAGCTCTTCAAGCCGTTCGTGATGAAGAAGCTGGTCGACGCCGAGGTCGCCCAGAACATCAAGTCCGCCAAGCGCATGGTGGAGCGCCGCAAGCCCCAGGTCTGGGACGTGCTCGAGGACGTGATCAAGGAGCACCCGGTGCTCTTGAACCGGGCGCCGACGCTTCACCGCCTCGGCATCCAGGCCTTCGAGCCGGTGCTGGTGGAGGGCAAGGCGGTGCAGCTGCACCCGCTGGTCTGCACGGCCTTCAACGCCGACTTCGACGGCGACCAGATGGCCGTTCACCTGCCCTTGTCCGCGGAGGCCCAGGCCGAGGCCAGGGTGCTGATGCTCAGCGCCAACAACGTGCTGAGCCCTGCCAACGGCCGTCCGCTGGTCACCCCGACGCTGGACATGATCATCGGCGCCCACTACCTCACCGAGCTGGTCGAAGACGCCCCCGGCGCGGGTCGGAAGTTCCGCTCGGTGGACGAGATCACCGCGGCGCACGAGCGCGGCGACCTGGCGCTGCACGCCCCGATCGAGTACCGCATCCCCGAGCTGCTGAAGGCTCCGGCCAACGGCCAGGCAGCGGCAAACGAGCCGACCGACGAGGACCAGCTCGAGGAGAAGCCCGAGGACCGGCTCGAAGAGACGCCGGAAACGCCAGGCGGTGCCGAGACCCGGCTCGAAGAGAAGCCGCGGACGCCGGCCGCCAACGGCCAGGCCGCTCAGTACGAGCTCACCACGACCGGCCGGGTCTTCTTCAACGAGGCGCTGCCGGACTCCTATGGCTACGTCAACTCCCGGATCGACAAGCGCGAGATGGGCCAGATCGTCGACACCCTGGCACGGGACTACACCAAGTCCGAGGTGGCGGTGAGCCTCGATGCCATCAAGGATCTGTGCTTCTTCTACGCCATGCAGTCCGGGCTGACCCTGTCGATCGACGACGTGGCCACGCCCGAGCACAAGGCCGAGATCCTCGACCGCCACGAGCAGCAGACCGACAAGATCGAGCAGCAGTTCCGGCGCGGCATCATCACCGACGGCGAGCGCCGCCAGATGGAGGTGGAGGTCTGGTCCGAGGCCACCGAGGAAGTGACCGAGCAGATGAAGGAGCGCCTCGAGGCCGACGCCTTCAACCCGGTCAACATGATGGTCGGCTCCGGCGCCCGGGGGAACATGATGCAGGTGCGCCAGATCGCGGGCATGCGCGGCCTGGTGGCCAACCCCCGCGGCGACATGATCCCGCGCCCGATCAAGAGCAACTTCCGCGAGGGCCTGAAGATGCTCGAGTACTTCATCGCCACCCCCGGCGCCCGCAAGGGCCTGGTCGACACGGCGCTGCGCACCGCCGACTCGGGCTATCTGACCCGCCGCCTCGTCGACGTGGCCCAGGAGCTCATCATCAACGACGAGGATCCCTTTGAGCGACCCGGGCCGGTGCGCGGGATCTGGCTCGAGGACATCGGCCCCGACACGCCCGCCAAGCGCAACCACCTGGAGACCCGCCTGTTCGGGCGGGTGCTCGCCGATGACGTGACTCTCACCGACGGCACCGTGATGGAGCGCGGCACGATGGTCGGCGAGGCCGAGATGGCGCTGCTGCGCGACGACGAGGGCGTGGACCGGGTGCGGGTGCTCTCCCCGCTCACCGACGACTCCGCCAAGGGCATCTCCGCCAAGGGCTACGGCATGTCGATGGCGACGGGCCGCCTGATCGAGCTCGGCGAGGCGGTGGGCGTGATCGCCGCCCAGTCGATCGGCGAGCCCGGCACGCAGCTCACGATGCGCACCTTCCACACCGGCGGCGTGGCCGGCGCCCAGGACCTCGCAGGCGGCCTGCCTCGGGTGGTCGAGCTGTTCGAGGCCCGCACGCCGAAGGGCAAGGCCATCCTGGTGCGCAACTCGGGCCTGGTGCGCGTCGGCGAGGAAGAAGGCCGCGGCCGCGGCCGCACCGTCACGGTGGTGCGCGACGACGGCACTCTCGACGACTACGCGATCCCCTCAGGCGCACGCCTCGAGGTGGTCGACGGCCAGGAGATCCGGGCCGGGGAGGTGCTCGTCGAAGGCGCCCGCGACCCCAAGGAGCTGCTGGAGATCAAGGGCGTCCGCGAGACTCAGCAGTACCTCGTCAACGAGGTGCAGAGGGTCTACCGCGACCAGGGCGTGTCGATCCACGACAAGCACATCGAGCTGATCGTGCGCCAGATGACCAAGCGCATCCTGATCTCCGAGCCCGGCGACACCGACTTCCTGCCCGGCTATCAGGTCGACCAGAAGCGCTTCGCGGACACCAACCGCCAGGTCGTGCAGGAAGGCGGTCGCCCCGCCGAGGGCCGGCCCCAGCTGATGGGCATCACCAAGGCGTCGCTGGCCACCGACTCGTGGCTGTCGGCGGCCTCGTTCCAGGAGACCACCCGGGTGCTCACCGAGGCTGCCATCGAGTCGCGCTCGGACTCGCTGCACGGCCTCAAGGAGAACATCATCATCGGCAAGCTGATCCCCGCCGGCACCGGCATGGGCGAGTACCGCGACATCGTGGTCAACGCCCCCGACTACCAGCCCCTGGAGTACTACTCCGCGGGCGGCGACGACGACTTCGACTTCGCAGCCATGCTCGCCGAGCAGGCCTACGCGGCCGCCGAGCCGGAGGCGCCCGAGGCGGCTGTCTACCCGCTGGCGGAGGGTTGAGGTTGACGGCGCGCGCTCGTATGCTGCTGCGCCGGCCTTGATGCGCGTGCTGTGTGCGCCGTCGTGTCGGCCGGAGGCCTCTGTCGCCTCCGACGCCCTGCGCTGAGCCGAGTTCGCCCTCAGTTCTACTCAATCCGAGGAAATTCCTGTGCCCACAGTCCAGCAGCTGGTCCGCAAGGGCCGCCAGACCAAGCGCCGCAAGGAGGCAACGCCCGCGCTGAAGGGCGCTCCGCAGCGCCGCGGCGTGTGTACCCGCGTCTACACGGCCACCCCCAAGAAGCCCAACTCGGCGATGCGCAAGGTCGCCAGGGTGCGACTCACCTCGGGCACCGAGGTCACCGCCTACATCCCCGGCGAGGGCCACAACCTCCAGGAGCACTCGATCGTGCTGGTCCGCGGGGGCCGCGTGAAGGATCTGCCCGGCGTGCGCTACAAGATCGTGCGCGGCACGCTCGACGCCGCCGGCGTGCGCGACCGCAAGCAGGCCCGCAGCCGCTACGGCGCCAAGAAGGAAGGCTGAGATGCCGCGCAAGGGGCCGGCTCAGCGCCGCGAGATCAAGCCCGACCCGATCTACGGGTCGATCCTGGTCACCCAGTTCGTCAACAAGGTGCTCCAGCGCGGCAAGCGCGCCACCGCCGAGCGCATCGTCTACGACGCGTTGGAGATCGTCGGGGAACGGGCCGGGAGCCCCGTTGAGGCGCTGGGGCGGGCCGTCGACAACGTGCGCCCCCAGCTCGAGGTGCGCAGCCGACGGGTGGGCGGCGCCACCTACCAGGTGCCCATGGAGGTGCGGGCGCGTCGTGCCACCACCCTGGCCATCCGCTGGATGGTCACCCATGCCCGCGCCCGGCGCGAGCGCACCATGGCCGAGCGGCTCGCCGCGGAGATCCTCGATTCCGCCAACGGCGTGGGCGCCTCGTGCAAGCGCCGCGAAGACCTGCAGAAGATGGCCGAGGCCAACAAGGCCTTCGCCCACTACCGGTGGTAGCAGACGGCCCCGCTTCGTCTGCTTCCGGCGCTCGCCGGCCCGCCGCTTCGGTGTAGCCGAGCCCACGCTCGACAGCCGAGGCAACGGCAGCGCCGTGGCGCTGCGGCGTACCGCTGAGCCGCACGGAGCAACCCCGCGAAACCCGAGAACCTCATGACATCCAAACGAACACCGCTCGCCAGGACCCGCAACATCGGCATCATGGCCCACATCGACGCGGGCAAGACCACCGTCACCGAGCGCGTCCTGTACTACACCGGCCGCTCCTACAAGATCGGCGAGGTACACGACGGCGCAGCCACCATGGACTGGATGGAACAGGAGCAGGAGCGCGGCATCACCATCACCTCCGCGGCCACGCACTGCATCTGGAACGACCACCGCGTCAACATCATCGACACCCCCGGCCACGTGGACTTCACCGTGGAGGTGGAGCGCTCGCTGCGGGTGCTCGACGGGGCGGTCGCCGTGTTCGACGGCGTGGCCGGCGTGGAGCCCCAGACCGAGACGGTGTGGCGCCAGGCAGACCGCTACAGCGTGCCCCGCATGTGCTTCGTCAACAAGATGGACCGCACCGGGGCGGACTTCTACCGGGTGCTGGAGTCGATCAAGGACCGCCTCACCGACAACGTGGCCGTGATGCAGCTGCCGATCGGCATCGAGAGCAACTTCATCGGCATCGTCGACCTGGTGCGCATGAAGGCGCTGGTCTGGCCGGCGGCGACCGACGAGAACGACCTCGGCGCCACCTACGAAACCGCCGAGATCCCCGCCGAGCTGGCCGACGACGCCGAGCTCTACCGGGCGCAGCTGCTCGAGACCGCCGCGGACTACGACGAGGATCTGATGATGAAGGTGCTCGAGGACGAAGAGGTGAGCGAAGCCGAGCTCAAAGCCGCCATCCGCGCCGGCACCCTGACCGGCGGGCTGGTCCCCGTCTTCAACGGCACCGCCTTCAAGAACAAGGGCATCCAGCCGCTGCTCGACGCCGTGGTCGACTACCTGCCCTCGCCGCTGGACATCCCCCCGGTGACCGGCGAGAACCCCCGCAACGGCACCGAGCTCAGCCGCCAGGCCGACGACAGCGAGCCGTTCGCCTCGCTGGCCTTCAAGATCATGACCGACCCGCACGTGGGCCGGCTCACCTACTTCCGGGTGTACTCGGGCAAGCTCGAAAAGGGCAGCCAGGTGCTCAACACCCGCACCCACAACAAGGAGCGGGTGGGCCGCATCCTGGAGATGCACGCCAACGACCGGGTGGACCGCGACGCCGTGTACACCGGCGACATCGCCGCCGGCATCGGCATCAAGAACACCCGCACCGGCGACACGCTGTGCGATCCGTCGGATCCGATCACCCTGGAGAACCTGGCCTTCCCCGAGCCGGTGATCGAGGTGGCCGTGGAGCCCAAGTCCAAGGTCGACCAGGACAAGATGTCCAAGGCGCTCACCGCCCTGTCCGAGGAGGACCCCACGTTCCAGGTGAGCACCAACGCCGAGACCGCCCAGACGATCATCGCAGGCATGGGCGAGCTGCACCTCGAGGTGCTCGTCGACCGCATGATGCGCGAGTTCCGGGTGGAGGCCAACGTGGGGCGGCCCCAGGTCGCCTACCGCGAGACCGTGACCGCCCCGGTGGTCGGCTACACCTACACCCACAAGAAGCAGACCGGCGGCGCCGGGCAGTTCGCGGTGATCGAGGCGACCCTGGAGCCCAACTCGGGCCAGGGCTACGGCTTCGAGTCGAAGATCCGCGGCGGCTCGATCCCCAAGGAGTTCATCAAGCCCGTCGACGACGGCATCCGCGACGCCATGACCAACGGCGTGCTCGCGGGCTTCCCCACCG
Organism: Acidimicrobiales bacterium; assembly: GCA_965214285.1. Taxonomy (GTDB): domain Bacteria; phylum Actinomycetota; class Acidimicrobiia; order Acidimicrobiales; family Aldehydirespiratoraceae. The sequence continues at coordinate 918,322 of OZ243946.1, read as the reverse complement.
TGGACCTCAAGGTCACCCTCACCGACGGCAAGACCCATGACGTGGACTCCTCGGAGATGGCCTTCAAGATCGCCGGCAGCGCCTGGTTCCGCGAGGTGGCCCGCCAGGCCAAGCCTGCGCTGCTGGAGCCGGTGATGGCCGTGGAGGTGGTGGCCCCCGATGACCGCCTCGGCGACGTGGTCGGCGACATCAACTCGCGGCGCGGCCAGGTGCAGGGCACCGAGCAGCGCGGCAGCAACCAGGTCGTGAACGCACTGGTGCCGCTCTCGGAGATGTTCGGATACAGTACCGACCTGCGCTCACGCACCCAGGGGCGGGCAACGTACACGATGCAGTTCGACTCGTACCAGCCCACCCCTGCATCAGTTCAAGAGGAGATCGTCGCCCGCGTGCGCGGCGAGTGACCTCCGCCGATCCGCACAGCCCAAGACCGACACCCGAGACCGACCCAAACCCCCAGACCAACACAAGCCCCGAGACCAAGCAAGCACATCAAGCAAAGGAATCGAAAGTCATGGCCAAGGAGACCTTCCAACGCACCAAGCCCCACGTGAACGTGGGCACCATGGGCCACATCGACCACGGCAAGACCACGCTCACCGCGGCGATCACCAAGGTGCTCTCGGATCACGTCGAGGGCTCGGCGTTCACCACGTTCGAGAACATCGACAACGCTCCCGAGGAGCGCGAGCGCGGCATCACGATCAACGTCAGCCACGTGGAGTACGAGACCGAGAACCGCCACTACGCCCACGTCGACATGCCCGGCCACGCCGACTACATCAAGAACATGATCACCGGCGCGGCCCAGGTGGACGGCGCCATCCTGGTCGTGTCCGCAGCCGACGGCCCCATGCCCCAGACCCGTGAGCACGTGCTGCTCGCCCGTCAGGTGGGCGTGCCCAAGATCGCCGTGGCGCTCAACAAGGTCGACATGGTCGACGACGATGAGCTGCTCGAGCTAGTCGAGATGGAGGTCCGCGAGCTGCTCAGCGAGTACGACTTCCCCGGCGACGACACGCCGGTGGTGCCGGTCTCGGCGCTCAAGGCCCTCGAGGGCGACGAGGAGGCAGCGGCTGCGGTGCTCGACCTGATGGCCCAGGTCGACGAGTACGTGCCCACCCCGGTGCGCGACCTCGACAAGCCGTTCCTGATGCCCATCGAGGACGTGTTCTCGATCACCGGCCGTGGCACCGTGGTGACCGGCAAGGTGGAGCAGGGCAGGGTCCACACCGGCGACGAGATCGAGATCGTCGGCATCAAGGCCACCTCCAAGACGACCTGCACCGGCGTGGAGATGTTCCGCAAGCTGCTCGACGAGGGCCAGGCAGGCGACAACATCGGCGCCCTGCTGCGCGGCGTCGACAAGGACGAGGTGCAGCGCGGCCAGGTGCTCGCAGCGCCGGGCAGCATCACGCCCCACACCGAGTTCGAGGCTCAGGTCTACGTGCTGTCCAAGGAGGAAGGCGGGCGCCACAAGCCGTTCTTCACGAACTACCGCCCGCAGTTCTACTTCCGCACGACCGACATCACCGGCACCATCAGCCTTCCCGAGGGCACCGAGATGTGCATGCCCGGCGACAACACCGAGATGCACGTGGAGCTGATCAACCCGATCGCCATGGACGAGGGGCTGCGCTTCGCCATCCGCGAGGGCGGGCGCACCGTCGGCGCGGGCTCGGTCACCAAGATCCTCAAGTGATCGCTGAGCGGCCGAGCCACTGACCCGAGCGACTGAGCGATTGTGCGAGCGAGTGACTGAGCGGCTGGGCGGCTGATGGCCACGGGACAGAAGATCCGGATCCGGCTCAAGGCCTATGACCACGAGATCATCGACCAGTCGACGAAGAAGATCGTCGAGACGGTGAAGCGCACGCAGGCCGAGCTGTCCGGCCCGATCCCGCTGCCCACCGAGAAGCACCGCTTCACGGTGATCAAGGGCCCGTTCAAGGACAAGGACTCCCGCGAGCACTTCGAGATGCGCATCCACAAGCGCCTGCTCGACATCTTGAACCCGTCGTCGAAGACGGTCGACTCGCTGCAGCGCCTCGACCTGCCCGCGGGCGTCGACATCGAGATCAAGATCCAGCAAGCCTGAGCCGGCTCGCAGGCGCCCTGGCGGCCGTGCCGATTCCCTTCACGGTGATCGGCGGCTATCTGGGTGCCGGCAAGACCACGCTGGTCAACCGCCTGCTCGCCGCCGATCACGGCCGGCGTCTGGCGGTGGTGGTGAACGACTTCGGCGAGGTGGCCCTCGACGAGCTGCTGATCGCCTCCGACGACGGCGAGATCGTGGCCTTGGCCAACGGCTGCGTGTGCTGCACGATGGCCGACGGCTTCGCCGAGACGCTCGGGCGGCTGCGCGGGCTCGATCCGCTGCCCGACCAGGTGATCGTGGAGGTGAGCGGGGTGGGCGACCCTGCCGCGGTCGCCCAGTGGGGCCGTTCGCCTGGCTACGCGCTCGACGGCGTGCTGGTGGCGGCGGACCCGGACTCGGTCCGCGAGCGAGCCGCGGACCGCTATGTGGGCGACACGGTGCTGGACCAGATCCGCTCAGCGGACCTGGTGCTGGTGAGCCGTGCCGACGTGACCGCGCCCGAGCCTCTCGATGCCGTGGCCCACTGGCTCGCTCAGCACACCGACGCGCCGGTGCTGATCGGCACCGACCAGCCTCTGGAGGTGCTGTTCGGGCTCGACAGCCGTCCCGCGGCGCCTGCCGGCGCGGGCGAAGCCCACGACCCCGGCGGCGGGCACAGCCACGGCGGCGGGCACAGCCACGGCGCACCGCACGGTTCCGGTGGCGGGCACGGCCACGGCGACGGGCACGGCCGTCACGCTCAGCACGTGGCGCTCGACTTCAGGCCCGTGCCCGCAGAGCGAGCCGAGCTGATGGGCTGGCTGGAGACAGCCCCTGAGGCGGTGGTGCGCGTCAAGGGCATCGTGGAGTCCGCCGAGGGCCGCCTGATCGGCCAGCGGGTCGGCGCCCGCTGCGAGGTGAGCCGCGCCCGCAGCGGCTCGCTGGGCTCGCTGCCCGATCACGAGCCGGCGATGACTGTGATCGCCACGCCCGGCGTGGACCGCGCCGAGCTCGAGGCCTGGGCCGGGGCGCTCAGCGACCCGTGAAGTCGGCCTTGCCCGGCCCCTTCTGCATGAAGCTGTCGACGCCGATGCGGCAGTCCTCGGTGGCGAACACCTCGTGCCACTGGCGCGACTCCACCTCCACCGCCTCGGCGAGGGGCAGGTGCAGCCCGTCGAGGATGGCGTCCTTGGCCATGCGCAGCGCGGCGGGTCCCTTGGCGTACTGAGCGGCCTTGGCGAGCGCGTCGTCATACAGCGACTCGGGCTCGTGGACCGAGGAGACGATGCGGTTGGCCAGCGCCGTCTCGGCGTCGATGTGGGCGCCGGTGTAGACCATCTCCTTGGCCATGGTCACCCCCGCGAGGCGGGCCAGCCGCTGGGTGCCGCCGCCCCCGGGGATCAGGCCCAACTGGATCTCGGGCACCCCGAGGCGGGCGTCGGCCGCGGCCATGCGGAAGTCGGTGCTCAGCGCCACCTCGAGCCCGCCGCCGAGGCAGTAGCCGTTGACCGCGGAGATCGTGATCTGCGGCAGCCGCTCCAGCTCCAGCAGCACCCGGTTGAAGCGCAGCGAGAACGCCTCGGCAGACGGGGGGTCCAGGCTCGGGAACTCCGAGATGTCCGCCCCCGCGGCGAACACCTTGGGCCCGCCCCAGACCACCACGGCCCGAACCTCAGCGTCGCTGCGCAGCTCGTCGCAGATGCCCGCGATGGCGTCGACCATTGCTGAGTTGATGGCGTTGACCTTGGGCCGGTCGAGTCGCATGGTGGCCACGCCCGGCGCGCTGTCTCGTTCGAGGTGTACGTGAGATTCCATCCCCCGACCGTAACCGGCGGCACCGGCTTTGCTTCTGTCGGCGGCGGCCGCCCGGCCAGGCGGTCACCGCAGCGGCCATGCTGGTCTGGCAGCCGCCTTAGGCTGCACGCCCATGGCAACCTCGCCCGCGGTGAGCGACTGGCTGACGACAGGCGACGACGGGCTGGCCCGCTGCTGGTGGGCCGGCAGCCACAGCGACTACATCGCCTACCACGACGACGAGTGGGGACGGCCGGTCGTCGACGACACGGCGCTGTTCGAGAAGATCTGCCTGGAGGGGTTCCAGGCGGGCCTGTCGTGGCTGACGATCCTGCGCAAGCGCCGGAACTTCCGGGCCGCCTTTGCCGGCTTCGACATCGCAGCGGTGGCGGGCTTCGGCGAAGCCGACGTGACGCGCCTGCTCGGCGACGCGGGCATCGTGCGCCACGAGGCCAAGATCCGCTCGACGATCAACAACGCAGCCCGGGCCGGCGAGCTGATCGCAGAGGCCGGCTCGCTGGCGGCCTGGTTCTGGGCCTTCGAGCCGTCCGGCGGTGACTGCGAGCGCAGCGCCGCTGAGCCGCTGCCGGCCTTTACTGCCACCTCGAAGGCCGTCGCCGGCGAGCTGCGCAAGCGGGGCTGGAGCTTCGTCGGGCCGACCACGGTCTATGCGTTCATGCAGGCGATGGGCCTCGTCGAGGACCACATCGACGGCTGTCATGCCAAGGCCGCCTGCGTCGAGGCGCGTCGCCTGCTGCGGAGGCCCCGGCCCGTCGGCAAGGCGCCGCCTGGCTGACCCCGCCCCTGCCCTGGACCGCAAACCCAGGCCCGGCAGGCCCGGCAAGCACGCAACACAGGCCCGCCCGGCCCGACAAGCACGCAACACAGGCGCGCCCGGCCCGGCAAGCACGAAGCACAGGCACGGCAGGCCCGGCAAGCACGAAATACAGGCCCGGCCGGGCTCAGAAGCGAAACGTCCCTGCCTCCACGAAACCGGCCGCGCCCACGCACTCCGTGGTCGTGAACTCGGCGGTGACCTGTGGGTCTGCGGAGTTGGCCCAGCAACGGGCACCGTCGTCGAAGCGCACGATCAGCACCGCCCGCTCCGGACCATCGGCGCTGTACTCCACGGTCACGCCGTCGACCGCCACCGGGCCGCAGCGGTCCGGGTCCGCCGCCGCAGCGCCGTTGAGGTCGCGGCCGTCGAGCACCAGGCACTCGTGCGCACGCTCCGGCACGGCAGTGGAGTAGAGCCCGAAGGTGTGCTTGGAGGCCTGGCCGCCGTTGCCCTGCACCACGCCCCTTGCGCCCGGCTCGGCGCGCAGCGCCTGCACCATGGCCACCAGCGACTGGCCGGCCGCGAAGTTCAGCGGCGCACCCGCGAAGCCGAGCCCGCCGGTGACCGTGAGCGGGCGGTCTGTGCCGATGTCGCACAGGTCGACGGTGTGGCTGACGATGGAGGGGAAGCAGCCGTAGAGGTCGAGATGCTCCACGTCGCCCAGCGGCCCCCAGCGATCCGCCACCGTGCGGGCAGCCAGCTCCAAGGCCGGCACGTGATGGATGCTGCGACGCTCCAGCAGGCTGTCGGTGTCGACGGTGCTGACGGTGTCGTGCACATAGACCCGCTGCTCGGCCGGCACCCCGAGCCGGTCGGCGGCCTCGGCGGCCATGACCACCAGCGCGGCGGCCTGATCCACGTGGTTGTTGGCGCACATCGCCTTGGTGTAGGGCCACGCCACCATCCGGTTGCTCGGCGACGGCGTGCGGATCTGCTGCGCCGTGGGCGCCGAGCGGTCCGCGGCGTGCGGGTTGGATGCGGCCACGGCGCCGAAGCCGGCCCAGAGCCCGGCGGCACGGTCGCGGGCTTCGTCGAGGGTCTCGCCGCGCTGGGCGCGGATGGCCGAGTCGAGCACCGCGTAGTTGTTGCGGGGATGCTCGCCGCCGCGTTCGCTCACCACTCCGCTGCCCATCCGCAACGGCGGCCCCCAGCGCTCCGGGGTGCTGCCGGGCTCGGGGTCGGGGCGGGCGGGCAGGCTCTCGCCGCGCTTGCGCAGCGCCCGGCGGGTGGCGTTGGTCTCGCCTCCGGTCAGCACCGCCACGTCGATCTCGCCGCGGCCGATTCGCTCGGCGATCTCGCCGACGAAGGCGACCGGGATGTGCCCGCCGAAGGTGGTCAGCACGCTGCGCAGCCCGTCTGTGGGAATGCCGGCCTGCCGGGCGACCAGCGCGGCGGGATCGGCGAACGAGAACAGCCCGGCGGCCACGGCGAGCGTGTCGACCGCAGCGCCGACGCCGGAGCCCCCGCAGTCCGCCAGCGCCTGTGTGACCGCGGCGCTCATCACGTCGACGGAATCGAGGGGGTCGTCGAGGTCGGGCACGTGGTGCGACACCTGGGCGACGCCCGCGATCAGCGCCGCCCGCGGCCCGACAGCATCGCCGGACGCTTCCCGGCTCACGGCGCCGCCACGGTCCGCAGCACCGCCGGCACAGGCGGGCGTTCGCCGACGGGAGCTTCGAGGCGGACCGGCATCCGGCGTAACCTAGGCGGCGGCGTCGCCTGGCACCGTGTCGGAATCGGGGAGGAAGCCCATGGCCATCGGAGCGGAGTCGCTGCTGCTCACCGACCGGGTGGCTGTGGTCACCGGGGCCGCCGCGGGCATCGGCGCTGCCACGGCCGCTGCGCTGGCCGGGCTCGGGGCGCGGCTTGCGCTCTGTGACCGCCAGGCCGAGCCGCTCGCCGCCACAGCCGACGCCATTGCCCGCTCCGGCGGCACCGTCCGCAGCGAGGTGCTCGACGTGCGCGACGCGGAGGCCGTGGAGGGCTTCATGACCGCCACCGCAGCCGAGCTCGGCGGGATCGACATCCTGGTCAACAACGCGGGCGGCACCTTCCACGCCCTGTTCGCCGACACCTCGGCCAAGGGCGAGGCGACGCTGATCGCCGAGAACTTCGGCACCGTCACCAACTGCGTGCGCTCGGCGCTGCCGCTGCTGGCCGACGGCGCCAGCATCGTCAACGTCACCTCGGTCGAGGCCTTCCACGCGGCGCCGGGCTTCGCGGTGTACGCCGCCATGAAGGCGGCGGTGCAGCAGTTCACGCAGACCCTCGCTCTCGAGCTCGGCGGGCGGGGCATCCGGGTGAACTGCGTTGCGCCCGACATGATCGAGACCTCCGGCGACGCCGAACTGGCCGCCGCCAGCAGCGCCATGAGCGGCGACCACCACCCGACGCCGCTGCAGCGCATGGGCAGCGCCGAGGAGTGCGCCGCGGTGATCGCCTTTCTGGCCTCGGACCTGGCCGGCTTCGTGACCGGCGCCTCGATCCCCGTCGACGGCGGCACCACCGCAGGCGCAGCCTGGAAGGCCGGCCTCGACGGCGGCTTCGTGATGTGAGCGGCAGCCTCGTCTGTATGCAGCGGCTTCGTCATGCGGCGGGTGGCATGCAGGCGGCGGCTTCGTCGTGGCAGGGCAGCCGTCCTAAGGTGAGGCCGACGAACCGACCCGGGGAGGGATCGTGTACGACCTGCTGATCACCGGCGGCACCGTGGTGGACGGGACCGGCAGCCCGCCGCGTCCGGCCGACGTCGCCGTGGCCGACGGCAAGATCACCGCCGTCGCCGCAGGCCTCGGCGGCGTCGACCCAGAGTCCGGCAACGGCCACGGCGGCACTGCAGCGCGCAGCGGCCACGGCAGCCAGAACGGCCAGAACGGGCACAACGTGCAGGCGGCGCAGGTGATCGACGCCTCGGGCATGCTGGTCACGCCCGGCTTCGTCGACGTGCACACCCACTACGACGGCCAGGTCACCTGGGACGAGGTGCTGGAGCCGTCGTCGCTGCACGGCGTGACCACCCTGGTCATGGGCAACTGCGGGGTCGGCTTCGCCCCGGTGCGCCCCGGCAGCGAGGAATGGCTCATCCAGCTCATGGAGGGCGTGGAGGACATCCCCGGCGCGGCGCTGTCCGAGGGCATCGACTGGTCCTGGGAGAGCTTCGGCGAGTACCTCGACGCCCTGGAGGGCCGCCGCTGGTCGGTCGACGTGGGCGCCCAGGTGGCGCACGGCCCGGTGCGTGCCTACGTGATGGGCGAGCGCGGCGCCCGCAACGAGCCTGCCGACGCCGCCGAGACCGCGGCCATGGCGGCCATCGTGCGCGATGCCGTGGAGGCCGGCGCTCTCGGGGTGAGCACCTCGCGCACGCTGGCGCATCGGGCGATGGACGGCGAGCCGGTGCCGGGCACCTTCGCCGCCGAGGACGAGCTGTTCGCCATGGGCCGGGCGCTGCGAGACGGCGGCGGCGGGGTGTTCGAGCTGGCCCCAGCCGGAGCCGCGGGCCTCGACATCGCGGGCCCCTACAACGAGATCGACTGGATGCGCCGGCTCTCCGCTGAGATCGACCAGCCGGTCACCTTCGCCATGCTGCAGGTCTCCGCTGCGCCGGACCTGTGGCGCGAGCTGATGGAGCTGTCGCTGCAGGCCTGCGCGGAGGGCGCCCGGCTGCACCCGCAGGTGGCGGGCCGCCCGTTCGGTCTGCTGGTCGGCTGGGAGACGGCCAACCCGTTCTCCCGGCGGCCCAGCTACCGGGCCATCGCCGGGCTGCCGATCGACGAGCGCATCGAGCGGCTGCGCAGGCCCGCGGTGCGTGCCGCCGTGCTCGGCGAGGACGACGACGCCGCCCGGACCGGCATGCACGACGGCCTCTCGGCGCTGATGGCCACGATGATCGACAGCATCTACGTTCTCGGCGACCCGCCCGACTACGAGCCCACGCCGGACCGCTCGGTTCCCGGTTTGGCGGCAGCCGCGGGCAGCGACCTCCATTCCACGCTGTACGACGCCATGTGCGCCGAGGACGGCAGGGCCATGCTGATGCTGCCGCTGTTCAACTACGTCGACGGCAACCACGACGTGATCCGCGAGCAGCTCACCCATCCGCAGTCCGTGTCGGGGCTCTCCGACGGCGGCGCCCACTGCGGGCTGATCTGCGACGCCTCGCTGCCGACCACGATGATCAGCCACTGGACCCGCGACCGCCACCGGGGCGAGCGACTGCCGCTGGAGTGGGTGGTCAAGAAGCAGACGCACGACACGGCCGCGCTGTTCGGCCTCGGCGATCGGGGCACCCTGGAGCCCGGCAAGCGTGCCGATGTCAACGTGATCGACTACGAGGCCCTCCGCCTGCGCACGCCCGAGCTGGTGCACGACCTGCCTGCGGGGGGTCGCCGCTTGGTGCAGCACGCCGAGGGCTACGCGGCCACGGTCGTCGCGGGCGAGATCACGCGCCGCCACGGCGCCGACACCGGTGCCCGGCCCGGCCGTCTGGTGCGCGGCCGGCGCTGAGGCCCGCCGGCAGCGGCTGAGAACAGCCGGCTACTGCCCGACGATGCGGGGCGCGCGATGAGGTTCAGCCTCGGCCTGCCGGTGATGCGCCACCCGATACCCGCGGAGTTCCTCACCGCCGATGCCGTGCGCGCAGTCGCCCAGGCTGCGGAGCGCTCCGGCTTCGACTCGGTGTTCGTGACCGACCATCCCGCGCCCACCGACCGCTGGCTGCAGTCCGGCGGCCACGACGCCCTGGATCCGTTCGTGGCGCTGGGCTTCGCGGCTGCGGCCACCCAGCGCCTGCGCCTGCTGTCGAGCCTCACCGTGGCCGGCTACCGCAACCCGTTCGTGCTGGCCAAGGCGGTGGCCACCCTGGATCGCCTGTCGGGCGGCAGGGTGACGCTGGGCATCGGGGCCGGCTACCTCAAGGGCGAGTTCGCCGCGCAGGGCGTGGACTTCGAGCGCCGCAACGAGCTCTTCGACGAGTCGCTGGAGGTGATGCGGCTCTGCTGGAGCGGCGAGCCCGTGGTCTGGCAAGGCCCGTCGGTGTCGGCGCGTGGCAACACCTGCCTGCCGACGCCGCTGCAGGATCCCGTTCCCGTGTGGATCGGCGGCAATTCCCGGCTCGCCCGGCGCCGGGCCGTGCTGCACGCTCAGGGCTGGATGCCGATGCCCAACCCGGCCGCGTTCGCCGCCGCCCGGCGCAGCCCTGTGCTGGAGGGGCCTGATGACCTGCGCCGGATGCTCGCGCAAGTAGCCGAGACCGCCGCCTCGGCGGGCCGCACGACGCCGCTGGAGGTGGCGTTCACTGTGCTCGAGGGCGGCACCCCCGGCTCGCCCGGCTTCGATCCCGCGGCACACCTCGACGCGTTGGCTGCCTATGCCGACGCCGGGGTCACCGCCACGACCGTCAACGTCGCGGGCGACAGCGTCGCCGAGGTGGTCGAGGCGGCTGAGGCCTACGGGGCCTCGGTGATCTCAGGCCACGGCATCTCAGGCCCCGCCGGCCAATAGGGTGAGCGCGATGGCGAGCTGTGACGGACGAGTGGTGGTGATCACCGGCGCGGCCAGGGGCCTCGGGCGCGCCCATGCGCTGGCCTTCGCCGTCGAAGGCGCACGGGTGCTGGTGAACGACCTCGGCGTGGAGCGCGACGGCTCGGGCGGCACCAGCGAGGCGGCGCAGGAGGTGGCCGCAGAGATCCGCTCAGCCGGCGGCGAGGCGCTCGCCAACGCAGCGGACGTGGCCGACTGGGATCAGGCACGGGCCATGATCGGGCAGGCCGTCGAGGCCTGGGGGCGGCTCGACACGCTGGTGCTCAACGCAGGCTTCCTGCGCGACCGGATGCTCGCCGGCATGAGCGAGCAGGAATGGGACAGCGTCACCAGGGTCCACCTGAAGGGCCACTTCGCGCCGGCCCGCCACGCCATCGAGCACTGGCGGGATCTGGCCAAGCAGGGCTCGCCGGTGGAGGCTCGGGTGGTGAACACCTCGTCGGGCGCGGGGCTCAACGGCTCGATCGGCCAGGGCAACTACGCCGCTGCCAAGGCGGCCATCGCCCTGCTGACGATCCAGCAGGCCGCCGAGTGGGGGCGCTACGGCGTGCTGTCCAATGCGGTCGCGCCCGACGCCCGCACCCGCATGACCGCCGGCGTCTTCTACGACTCCGAGCCGCCCGATGGCTGGGACCCCAAGGCGGCCGACAACGTGTCGCCGCTGGTGGTCTGGCTCGGCAGCGAGGCCTGCGACGTGAGCGGGCGGGTCTTCGAGTGCACCGGCGGACAGCTCAACGTGTGCGACGGCTGGCAGCCAGGCCCGGTGGTCTCCGTGGGCGAACGCCGCATGACCGTCGCCGAGGCTGGTGAGCTGGCGCGCCGCTCCATCGCCGGCACCGCCGAGCCGGCCAAGGTCCACGGCACCCCCTGACCCAGCGCTGCGAGACTCAACCGACTCAGCGTGATAGGCGGGCTCAGCGTGATCGGCCGATTCGCCTTAGCCGGGCCGTAGGCCGCCTGCGCCCGTAACGGTTTGCGACAGCAGCCCAGTCGGGTGCCAGGCCGCCCCGAGACGCCCTATGCTGAGGCCATGACCGTCACCGCCGAAACAGAACCCCGTCCGCCATCCAGGGAGAGACCGCCGGTGCGCAAGAAGGGGACCCTGGCAGAGATGGTCGCGGCTGGATTGGCCAAGCAGCCCAGTCGTAGCCTTGCGAACCTGCCCCCTGCTCCGCCGACTCCTCAAGGGCAACGCCTGCTGTCGGAAGTCGTGATCGAAGATCGCCGATCCGCTCGGTACTGACTCGGCCTTCTACTGCGACACATCGGCCCTGGCCAAGAGGGTTCTTTCCTAGCCGGAAACGGACGCTCTCCGGGCATGGATGGAAGCGACAGGCGAGGAACGGATGACGACAGCGATCCTCACGGTGGCGGAGTCGCCGCTGGCCGTGCGCTCTGTCAATACCAGGTCGGGCCGCTTGACCGTCCCAGCTTTGGGCGCTTCGTCGCCCCTGAACCTGGCGGCTTGGCCGATCACGGCTCTGCGCGGCTACGCTTCGCTGCCGCTGCGGGTGTAGTTCAATGGCAGAACATCAGCTTCCCAAGCTGAGAACGCGGGTTCGATTCCCGTCACCCGCTCCCTGCCGCATCGGTGCCACGCAGCAGCTCGACGTTGGCGTTCACGGGCCCATCTCCCCTTGAACCGACAGGCTCAGCTGCCGAGCACGGCATGAGCCAGGCCCAGGGCCGCTTGCCCTCACCCTTCAGCTTTCTCGTCAGTCAGGGCCGCACTGTTGAGTTTTCAGCGGTTTCCTAAACAGTCGTTGCAGGTCGCAGCTCGACTAGCTCAGTCGCTCGCAGGCAACAGGCCCAGGTGCCGAGCACGTGACGAGCCTGGCCCAGTGCCGCTGGGTCTCACCCTTTAGCGTTCTCGCCAGTCCAGGCCGGACCGTTGAGTTTTCGGCGATTTCCTAAACAGTCGCTGCAGGTCGCAGCTCGACTAGCTCAGTCGCTCGCAGGCAACAGGCCCAGGTGCCGAGCACGTGACGAGCCTGGCCCGGAGCCGCTGGGTCTCACCCTTTAGCGTTCTCGCCAGTCCAGGCCGGACTGTTGAGTCTTCGGCGATTTCCTAAACAGTCGCTGGTAGTCTCCTGGTCGTGGACTTGGAGCGATACAGGCCGACGGTGTTCGGCGAAGCGCGGCGAACACGCGGGCCGCATGGGCATGTCGCCTACTTCCCAAACCCGATCCCGCGTGTCGTCGAGGTATCGCCCGAGAACCTGACGGCCATGGCCGACGCAGAGGCAGCGCTCGGCCGCCTCGCCGGTGTTGGGCGGCAATCCGCTGCTGGTCGCCTATCCCGGTACCTGCAGTTGCTCGTCGGGCCGTATCTCCTCAGGGAAGCGGTGTCATCGACTCGGATCGAGGGTACGCAGGCATCGCTCGCCGACGTCTACGCAGCAGAGGCCGACGACCGGCCTCACGACCCCGATGTGGAGGAGGTGGTCAACTACGTCGAGGCCATCGAGACTGGGCTCCGCCGCCTGGAGACCCTCCCATTGAGCGCTCGGCTCATTCGCGAGATGCACGCAGTGATTCTCGCCGGGGTCCGCGGTCAGGAACGTCAGCCCGGTGAGTTCCGCAAGACCCAGAACTGGATCGGCTCGCCCGGATCAACGATCGAGACAGCGGCCTTCGTGCCGCCGCCGCACGACCTGATCGGCAACTTGCTCGACGACCTCGAGCGTTTCGTCCACGCGCCGCCCGAAGTACCTCTACTCATTCAAGCCGCCCTGATCCACTACCAATTCGAGACGATCCACCCGTTTCTCGACGGCAACGGGCGCCTCGGGCGACTGCTCATCGTCCTCTTCCTGGTGCTGCGAGGTCGGCTGCCGGCGCCGCTGCTGTACATCTCGCCGTACTTCGAGCAGCGGCGCGAGGAGTACTACGAGGCGTTGCAGGGGGTGCGCGAACGCGGCGACTTCGACTCGTGGCTGGCGATGTTCCTCGACGCCGTTGCCACCCAGGCCGCCGACGCTTTCAGCCGAGCCGAAAGGCTGACCGATCTGCGAGAGCGCTACCGGGCACTGGTCCAGGCCGAGACTCGAGGCTCGGCCAACCAGCTGGTCGACCTAGCCTTCGAGCAGCCGGTGCTCACCGCTCGGATTGTCGAGCACCGACTCGGGGTCACGCGAGCGTCCGCCCTGTCGGCACTGCGCGTGCTGGAGCAGGTCGGCATCCTGAGCGAGGCGGGCTCCGGCCCGCGTGGCCAGCTTCGCTGGCTGGCTGAGGAGATCCTCGACGTCCTCACCGCCGACACCCTTCCCGAGCCAGACAGCCCCTGAGGGGTGCTCGTCAGGGACACCCGCCCGAACAAGACCGAGCCATCTGCCGTGGCGGGATAGTGGGGCGCAGGTGGGTGGGCGGGTTGGGTTAGCGGAGGCGGATGGTGAGGCCCGGCTTGTCCCGGTGGTCGGGGTGAATGCGCACCTCGACGGCGGACGCCGTGTAGCGCTCGCCGGCGTCGAGCAGCGGGGCCAGCGTCCGGGCGAACTCGCGGGGAACGAACCCGACGTGGCCCGTCCCGTCGACGTGAACCTCAATGGCGTTGCTGTCGTGGGCGTTGTCCGGGTCTCGCACCAGGGTCGCAGGCTGCGGTCCTTCGCGACCCAGGGTGCCGGCCAGGCGCAGCAGATTGCCCGGGTACGCGGGCCGGTACGACTCGCCGGCCACGTCGAAATCGCGCGGGGTGCTCAGGCTCTTGGGCGGAGGCACCGTCGTGGTCGTGGTCGTAGTCGTTGTGGTCGTGGTGGTGGTCGTCGTCGTAGTGGTCGTGGTGGTGGACGGCTCGCTGACGCTGGGCTCGGCCTCAGCCGCCTCGTCCCCGTCTCCGGCAGCGGCTGCGCTGTCGGCATCTCCGGCGCCGCCGTCGTCTGAGACGCCCTGCTCCGCGACCACAGCCTCCGAGGATCCGACCGCTGCAACAGAACCGTCGTCGTCGGCGGCACCGCAGGCGGACAGCAGCAAGGCCGTCACCGCCGCTGCCGAGCAGAACGCCCTCGCCATGGAAGCCCGCATGGCGCTCAGTCTAGGCGATGGGGTGGATGGCGAACTCGTGGCCGGCGTCGAGGACGGCGTCGAACGGCACTCAGGGCCGCCGCGTCCGGCATCGACCGCGGGCCGTGCCCCGTCCTTGGCGCTACCCTCGGTGGAGATCAAGGAGGACGGACGTGGCTTCCGTAACGGTGCTTGACCGAGAGATCTACGAGGTGCACGAAGCCGCCCGACTCCTCCGCGTGCACTCGCGGACCCTGCGCAACTGGCTCGACGGATACACCGCACGCGGCAAGGCCTACCCGCCCGTTCTGCGCGAGCGCGCTATTGGGTCAGGCATCCTCACCTGGGGGGAATTCGTCGAAGCCGGATTCCTGGCCGAGTACCGCAAGAGCCAGCGCATCCCCCTCCCCAAGCTCCGCTCCTACATCGCCCAGTGGCGCGACGAGCTCAAGGTTCCGTACCCGCTTGCGCACAACCGGCCCTACGCTGGGCCGGGACGTCACCTCATGGATGACGCCGAGACCGCCGAAGGCGATTCGATCATCTATCGATTCCACGACGGCCAGCTGATCTTCACACCGTGGGCGCAAGCGTTCGTCCGCAAGGTCGAGTTCAACGGGGTGGCCAACCGCTACTGGCCGGCTGGCCGGGATCAGCCGGTTGTGATCGACCCACAGAGATCGTTCGGAGTGCCGACCGTCGAAGGCATCCGAACCGAAGTCCTTTACGAGATGTTCGCCGCGGGCGACCCGATTGACGAGATCGCCGCTGGCTACGACCTGAACCGCAACCATGTCGAAGCTGCTGTGCGCTTTGAGTCGCAACGGCCACCACGGATGACTTCTCCTGCCGCCGCCTGACCATGAGCAGCGGGGGCAACCCCTCGTTGCGGTGGTTCGTCGACGAGAGCCTCCTCGCTATCGGCAAGGCCCTCGCAGCAGTCCGCGACGACCTCGTCTACCCCGGCCACCCGAACTGTCCCATCGACCGAGGCACGGCCGACGAAGACTGGCTGCCGGTAGTCGGCGAGAACGACTGGAGTGTGCTGATGCGTGACAAGCGGATTCGGACTCGCAAGCCGGAGCGCAGTCGCCTGATGGCGCACGGGGTCAGGGCGTTCTGCCTGACCGGAAGCGGCAACCAGACCCGTTGGGACATGTTGCAGCTGCTGGTTGGGCATTGGACCCGGATCGAGGACACCTCGGCGCAGCCAGGGCCGTTCATCTATGGGGTGTCGTCAGCCGGGCTTCGCAAGCTCGTCCCCTGAGTCGCCGGAGGACGCCTCCCCCTGACGGCTAGGCGGCGGGGTGGATGGCGAACTCGTGGCCAGCGTCGAGGATGGCGTCGAACAGGTACTGCCCGAACGAGCGGTCGCAGACGATCAGATAGGAGCGCTCGCCGTCGCTGTCGTTGCGGATGATGTCGCAAGTGACGCCCGCGAGCGATGCCGAGGTGACCGCTCCGTCGGGGGTCATGGCGTCGCTGAAGTCGAGGCTGCACACCTTCTCCAGCACCGAAGCCGCCGCCGTGCCGCTGAGGCGGAACAGCGCCCGGCTGTGGGTGTATTCGATCACGCTCACGAACCCCGACAGGTCGAGCCCGTCGATCACCGCCTGGTTGCCGGCGGCCGATCCCAGCAGCACCCATTCGCCGGGGCGCTGGCCGCAGACCAGCGCGTCGCCGGCGCTGCGAGAGGCGCCGAAGGCCACGCCGATCCCCGCTGCGGCGGCTGTTCCCGGCGCAGCCCGCAGGATCGTCTTGGCCGTGGACGACACATCGGCGAGGTTCAGGTCCGCCGAGCCGCCAGAGCCAGAGCCGCCGGAGCCGGAGCCGGAGCCAGACCCCGCGGGGTAGGCCTTGACCACGGGGCTCTCGAAAGAACCCGAGCCGGAGCCACGTGCCTCAGCCACGGAGCCGCTCCCCTTCGGGGTCGTAGTGGGCGTGATGGGCCATCACCCGTGCCTGTGCCCGCTCGCCGTCCACCAGCACCACGGTCAGCTCGCTGCCGGCAGCAGCAGCCTCGGGCAGCACCTGGCCCAGGCACACCGAGCGGTCAAGCGTCGGCGACATCCGCGACGAGGTGATCCGCCCGATCATCTCGTCTGTGCCGGGCCGCACGATCTGGCACGCCTCATCGGGCACCAGCCGGGGATCGACCGGCTGGATCGCCACCACCACCGGCGCGCTGTCGTCCTGCAGCGCCCAGGCCAGCTCGGGCTTGCCTGCGAAGTCGTCCTTGTCGAGCTTGATGAGCGCCGCCAGCCCCGTAGCCGGGGCCTTGGTCAAACCGTCGGTGTCCTGGCCGACGATGAAGTGCCCCTTCTCGAGGCGCATGATGCGCTGCGCCTCCAGGCCGAACGGCCGAATCCCGAGATCGGCGCCGGCCGAAAGCAGCGCCTCCCACACGGCCAGGCCGTGGCCCGACGGCACGTGAAGCTCGAACGACAGCTCCCCGGTGAAGCCGATGCGCCACATGAAGCAGCCCTCCACGCCGGCGATGGCGCCGCTGCGCACGTGCATGTAGGGGAACGCCGAACCGCTCAGGTCCACGCCGCTGACCAGGCGCTCCAGCAAGGTGCGCGACTTCGGGCCGGCCACGTTGATGCTGGTGAACCCCGTGGTCACCGGCGTCACGTGGACCTGCCACTCGGGGTGCTCGGTCTGCAGCCAGTTCTCGGCCCACTCCCACACCGCGGCGGCCCCCGAGCTCGTGGTGCTCATCATGTAGTGGTCCTCGCCGAGCCGCCCGGTCACGCCGTCGTCGAACACCACCCCGTCCTCGGCGCACATCAGGCCGTAGCGCACCGCCCCGACCGGCAGCTTCATCCACTTGTTGACATACAGCTGGCTCAGCAGCCTGGCCACGTCGGGGCCGCGCAGGTCGAGCTTGCCCAGCGGCGTCACGTCGATGATGCCGACATTGGCGCGGGTGTTGCGGACCTCAGCAGCCGGGTCGCCGTAGTGCTCGGGGCGGATCCACTGGCCTGCCAGGATCGGCACCGCGCCGTTGGCCTCGTGCCAGGGCTGTATCGACGACACCCGCACCGGCTCGTAGACCCGCCCGGCGAGCGCACCGAGGGTGACCGGCGCGAACGGCGGGCGCCACACGGTGGTGCCGACCTCCGAGATGGTCTCGCCGCGGGCCTCGGCCAGCACCGCCACGGTGTTGACGGTCTCCAGCTTGCCCTGCGCCGAGCCCATGGTGGCCGTGGTGTAGCGCTTCACCAGCTCCACCGAGTCGTAGCCCTCCTTGGCGGCGGCCACCAGATCCTTGGAGCTGACGTCCTCGGAGAAGTCGACGATGCCGTGGCTGGCAGCCCGGAACAGCGCCGGATGCGGGCGGCGCTCCAGCGGCGCCCGCTCATCGGCCGGCCACGCGGGCTCGTCGCCTTCGGCCGGGCGGGCGCGGGTCGTCGTGGCCTGCAGGCGGTGCGCCACGACAGCGGCCCTGGCAGCAGCCAGCGCACCCGTGGCACGGGCATGGTCGAGAAGCTCCTCGGTGCTGCCGTCGCCGGCCAGGCCGCCGGTGGCCAGCACGTGATCGAGCGGACGAGAGGGATAAAAGCGCGCCGAGCGGTCGTCGTAGACCGGGCGGTCGCCTGCCATGTTGAGCAGCGAGGTCGGGGCGGTCCAGCCGACGGCGGTCACCAGCAGGTCGCAGTCCAGGGTCTGCCCGTCGGACAGCTCCACGCCGGTGACAGCCGAGGCGCTGCCGAGGGCGCGCACCACGTCGGTGCCGCTGCGGGCGTCGATCACGCGGACGACCTCCACCCCGGCGCGCTCCAAGTCGCCGGCCGCTGCGGGGCCCTGGTCGTTGGCGCTGAACACGATCGCCTTCTCGCCGGGGCACACCGAGTGCATGTTGACGAAGCGCCGCACCGCGCCGGAGGTCATCACCCCCGGCTTGTCGTTGCCTGCGAACACGTAGGGCCGCTCGATCAGGCCCGGCGCCACGACCAGCATCTTGGCCCGAGCCTTGATCAGGCGCTCCACCGCGATCGGGTGGCTGCGCTGCACGATGGCGGTCCAGTTGTCCTCGTAGCGGCCGGTGACAGTCGAGTCGCAGAGCACCTCGACGCCGGCGGCGGCAACCTCAGCGGCGAGCTCGGCGGCCAGCTTGCGGTCGGCTTCGTCGCCCCAGAGCAGATGGCCGCCGAGACGGTGATGATGCTCCACCAGCAGCACGTCGGCGCCGGCGGACGCTGCGGCCACCGCGGCCGCCATGCCCGCCGGGCCTCCGCCTGCCACGACCACATCGGGATGGGCGTAGCGCTTGTCGTGGAGGCGGTGCGGCGTGTCGAGATCGACCCGCCCGCCGGGGGCGAAGGTGGCCAGCACCTTGGCGTAGCTGGGCCACAGCCGCTGCGGCCGCATGAAGGTCTTGTAGTAGAAGCCGGCCGTGAGGAAGCGCGACAGGAAGCGGTTGGCGCCGCGCACGTCGAAGTCCACCGACGGCCAGGCGTTCTGGGCGCTCACGTCCATGCCGGGCTCGATCAGGCGGTGGGCGGAGCGCACGTTGGGGTCGTCGCCGACCTGCACCAGGGCGTTGGGGTCCCAGTAGTCGTTGGTCAGATAGCCCCGCGGCCGGTGGTACTTCATCGAGCGCGACACCACCCGCACGCCGTTGGCGGTGAGAGCCGAGGCGATCGTGTCGCCCTCGAAGCCCGAGATCCGCTTGCCGTTCCAGGTGAAGCTCACGGGGCGGCTGCGGTCGATGACCTCGCCTTCGGAGGCAGGGAGGCGGCTGGACTGACGGCGCTCGTGGCGGCCGCGGCCCAACCGCAGACGATCCAGGCTCAGGCGATCCAGCCGGAGACGATCGAGCCGCAAGCGGTCCAACGGGAGACGGTCGAGAGGGCGGCGGCTCACGGCACGACCCCGGTCTTGTCGCCGGGCAGCGGCGGCTCGGAGAACTCATTGGTGACGGTGCTGCGCTCCAGCACGAAGTAGCGGCGACAGCCCGAGCGGCAGTACCAGGTCTCGCGCAGCGGCCCGGCGGGGTTGGCCCGCAGATACAGATAGGCACGCCACTGCGCGGGCGTGGCGCTGTCGGGATCGGGCCGGGGCGTGGCCTCGCCCACGTAGTGCATCTCCGAGGCGTTGCGGGGGCCGCAGTTGGGACAGGGGACGAGCAGCATCAGAGACCTCCGTGGCCCTCGCCGGAGGCGAATCGCAGGAGCCCGAGGAACAGCAGGAACCGCATCAGTGCCCCACCGCCGCGGCGCCCTTCTCGCCCACCAGCGCCCCTTCGTCGAAGCGCTCCAGCGCGAACGGGGCGATCAGCTCAGGCGTCGCCCCAGTGGCCACCGCCGCGGCCATCTGCTCGCCCGAGACCGGCCCGGCCTTGAAGCCGTATGTCCCCCAGCCCACGTCGTTCAAGAAGCCGTCCACCTCGCAGAAGCCCATCACCGGCGAGTAGTCCGGGGTCATGTCGCACAGCCCCGACCACTGGCGCAGCAGGCGCATCCGAGACACGCCAGGCATCAGCTCCAGCACATGCGAGGCCAGTTCCTCGGTGAACTCCAGCGAGCCCCGGATGCTGTAGTTGTTGAACGGATCGACCGAGGCGCCGAAGACCAGCTCGCCGCGGTCGGTCTGGCTCACGTAGATGTGCAGCGAGCCCGAGACCACCACCGTCGGCAGGAACACCTTCACCGGCTCGGTGACCGCGGCCTGCAGCGGCCGGGTGCTGATCGGCAGCCGCACGCCCGCCATGTCGGCGATAAGGCTGGCCCAGCCCGCGGTGCAGTTCACCACCACCGGCGTGGAGATGCGGCCCCGGTTGGTGACCACGCCGGTGACCTTGCCGCCTGCGCCCTTGCCCGCCGGCCCGGCGCCGCCCTCGACCTCGATGTCGAGCACCTCGGTGCGCTGGTGCATCTCGACGCCCATGGCGTCGGCGGCTCGGGCGTAGCCCCAGACCACCGCATCGTGGCGGACGATCCCGCCGGGCGGGTGGTGCAGCGCCCCCAGGATCGGGTAGCGGGGGTGATCCGAGGTGTCGAGGCTCGGCGCCAGCTTCTTGATCTCGTCGGGCCCGATGACGCTGGAGTCGACGCCGGACAGCTTGTTCACCTCGGCCCGCCAGCGCATGGTCCGCAGCGCCGAGTCGGAATGCGCCAGGGTCAGGTGCCCGCGCTCGGAGAACATCACGTTGATGTTGAGGTCGGCGGCCATCGTGTTGTAGAGCTGCAGCGAGCGGTCGTAGAAGGCGACGCCCTCGGGGGTGAGGTAGTTGGCGCGCACGATGGCGGTGTTGCGTCCCGAGCCGCCGCTGCCCAGGTAGTTCTTGTCGACGACGGCCACGTCGGTGATGCCGTGGTTGGCGGCCAGGTAGTACGCCGTGGCCAGGCCGTGGACCCCGCCGCCGATGACCACGGCGTCATAGGACCCCTTGAGCTCGCAGTCGCGCCAGACGCGGGGCCAGCCACGGTTGGCGGCCCCTCGGGCGATCAGCCCGGCAAGCGAGTATCTGGCGCGTCGCTTCATCCCCGGCTGCCGACCATACGGGCCGGGCCACCATTTGTGAAGTATCAATATGGCTAGGATTGATACCTATACTGAATATGAGTCCGGGCTGTTCTGGGCCGTGATCTCGCCCGGGCCGACCGGGGGAATCCGGGCCGGGCTGTCCGGGGGAATCCGGGGGGACATGAATCTCGCACGTCTGGAGTGCTTCGTGGCCGTGGCCGAGGAGCTGCACTTCGGCCGGGCCGCCGACCGGCTGCACATGGCCCAGCCGCCGCTGAGCCGCCAGATCCGCAAGCTCGAGGCCGAGCTGGGCCTGGCGCTCTTCGACCGCACCACCCGCAAGGTCGCCCTCACCGACGCCGGGAGGCTGCTGTATCCCGAGGCCAGGGAGCTGCTGGCCCGAAGCGCCGCTTTGTCCCGGCGCGCCGGCGAGATCAGAAGCGGCGAGGGCGGGGTGCTGCGGCTGGGCTTCGTGGACTCCTCAAGCTACGACGTGCTGCCCCGCTTCCTGCGCGCCTACCGGGCCCGCTGGCCGGCGGTGAGCTACGAGCTGACGGCGATGTCGTCGGACGAACAGGCCCGCGCTCTTGGAGTCGGCAGCATCGACGTGGGCTTGGCCCGCACCGCGGGGACCCACGACGTGAACGCAACCGCCATCTCCTCTGAGCCGCTGCTGCTGGCCGTGGGCGACGGCCATCGCCTCAGCGGCCGCCGGCGGGTCCCGGTGAGCGAGGCCGCGGGCGAGTCCTTCATCGGCTTCGACCGTGCCCTGTCGCCGAGCCTGCACGCCGAGCTGAGCGGCTGGCTGTGGTCGTGCGGGGTGGGTTATGACCCGGTGATCGAGGCCGCCGAGTACACCACGATCCTGGGGCTGGTGGCGGCGGGGGTGGGCGTGGCCGTGGTGCCGGCGGGGGTCACCGGGTTCCGGCCCTCCAGCCTGCACTACCTGGAGCTCGACGACCCCGGCGCCGGCACGCCGCTGATGCTGCTCACCCGGCCCGGCGACGACTCGCCGCAGGTGCTGCGCTGCATCGACCTGGCGGGCGAGGTGCTCGGCGCCTGAGCCGACCGATCCGCGGCGGCCCGGCTGGGCGGCCAGAGCCTGCGCGCGGTTAGATTTCGCAGGAGCAGCCGACTCGGGGGGTGAACATCGTGGACCAAGGCGATCCCGCCGCAGACCCGGCCCGCGAAGACCCGATCGACGAGGACGCCGCCGACGAGGGCCTGGCCGACGACGGCCCCGCCGGCGAGGGCCTGGGCCCTGGCGATCAAGACCCGGCCGGCGACGGCCCTGTGGCAGAGAGCCCGGCCGTGCAGAGCCCGGTCGGCGACTTCGGGCCGACCCTGACCAGCGACGTCGTCTGCCTGGCGGTCGGGGACCGGGTGCGCCAGCTGCGCCAGGGGCTGTCCATGACCATGGCCACGTTCTCGGAGAAGGCGGGCATCTCCATCGGCATGCTGTCCAAGATCGAGCACGGCCAGACGGCGCCGAGCCTGGCCACCCTGGTGCGCCTCGCCAACGCAGCCGGCGTGTCGGTCACCTCGCTGTTCCGGGGCCTCGACGAGGAGCACGACATCGTCATCATCCGCCACGGCATGGGCGCCGAGATCATCCACGAAGGGAGCGGGCCGGGCCGCATATACCAGGATCTCGGGAGCCTGCGGGGGCCGGCGCGGGTCATCGAGCCGATGCTCACCACGCTCACCGAGCCCGACGAGACGTTCCCCCTCTACCAGCACCCCGGCGTCGAGTTCATCCACATGCTCGAAGGCACCATGGAGTACGGCTACGGGGCGGGGCGCTACACCCTCTGCGCCGGCGACACCATGCAGATCCACGGCGAGGTGGCGCACGGGCCGACCGACCTGGTGGATCTGCCGGTGCGCTTCCTGTCGATCAAGGTGTACCCGACCCCCGCCGACTGACCGGATCAGCTTCAGGCGTGCCGCCGGTCTGCGATGAGCAGCCCTGGGGTCGAATGACGGGGCCTGGCTGGGCTGACTGGCTCAGTCGTCGTCGAACTGGTCGAAGAATTCCGAATCAACTGTGTAGTCGGGTTCGACCTGGCGGGCTTCGACGCCCAGCCCGTGGTCCTTGAGCAGATCGCACAGCTCGTCGCCATCGATGAGATCGACGATGGAGGCCCCGTCGCGGGTCGCCTCGGCCTCTGCTCCACGCGTGAACGAGGAAGTGGTGATCAGCAGGCCCTTCTCGCCGCGACCCACCATGGCGCCCCTGAAGTCGCGTACCTGCTTTGCATCCACGTTGTGCTGCCAGCGCTTGCACTGGAAGAAAGTCTGAAACGAGACCAGCGACACCCGGTAGATGCCGACGCCGTCGATCCCGCCGTCGCCGCTGCGCCCCAGCACCTCCACGTTCTGAAAGCCCGCTTCGCGCAACAGCCGCTGGGCCAGACGCTCGAATCCGGAAGGACTCAGGGAGCCCAGGCGACCGAGGAGCATCTCCTTCCAGTTGGCTTCGGAATCGTCGTCGAAGTCGTCGCCTTCGTCATCGTGCTCGGTCCGACGCTTCTCGGCGCGTCTGCGTCGGTCCGCGTCTTGCCATTCGACCCAATCGGCATCCATCTGCACGCGCTCGATCCGCCATCCCCCAGCGGTGAGCGCCCACACGCCGCGTGAGGAGTTCTCCAGGAGTCCGATGTTCTTGAGGTTGGTGCGAGCCCAGCCCAGGTTGTACACGACCTTCGGGTGTCCTGCTTTGCCCACTGTGGCGGCCAATTGCTCTTCCGTGAACCCTTCGGCCTCGATCACGTGGTCAACGATCTCGGCGATGCGGGCCGATCCACCGAGTTCGCGCAGGGCGCGGATCGTGGGCCACATCAGGTCGTAGGCGATAGGCATCTCGACGTCAGACATGGCGGCGACGCTAGCCCACTGCGTCGCTCAGCCGCCAAGGGCCAGGCTCACGAAGGCCCTTGGTCTGACTGGGACAGATGTGGTCCCGGGCTGGCTCAGGCGTCGAATGACGGGGCCTGGCTGGGACGGAAGCCCGGGCCTGTGGGGTAGGCCTCTGCTGCGGCGTGGATGCGGGCCACCGGGTCGACGCCGTA
The DNA here is from genome assembly GCA_965214285.1 of Acidimicrobiales bacterium. Lineage (GTDB taxonomy): Bacteria > Actinomycetota > Acidimicrobiia > Acidimicrobiales > Aldehydirespiratoraceae. The sequence goes on along the minus strand of OZ243946.1, from coordinate 894,537 downwards.
CAACGCCCGCAGCGCGGCCTTGGCCCGGCGGGTCGACCCCTCGGGGCTCGATGCGATCCGTCGGGCCAGCGCCTCTGCGGCGCTGCGGACCTCGGCGTCCGCTGTGACCTGATGGGCGATGCCCATGGCCAGCAGCTCAGGGCCTGCGAAGCGCTCTGCGGAATACAGCAACCGCCCCGCAACGCCGGGAGAATGCCTGAGCGTGAGCCATGCGGCGTTCATCGGAGCGGCCAGGCCCTGGATCATCTCGCCCACCTGCAGCCAGGCCGTCTCGCCGGCCACGATCAGGTCCGCAGCCAGGGCCAGCGCGGCGCCGCCGTTGATGGCGTAGCGCTCCAGCGCTGCCACGATCGGCACCGCGCAGCCGGCAAGCGCTGCGTGGGCCGCCCGAGAGGACCCCGCTGCCGTGGCCAGCCACGGAGGCGGCGGCTCGGCGTTGTAGGCGTCGAGGTCGAGTCCCGAGCAGAAGGCGCCGCCCGCGCCGCCCAGCAACAGCACCTGCACCGCATCATCGGCGGACGCGGCGTCTACCGCCTGAGCCAGTTCGTCGAGCATCGGGCCGATCAGGGCGTTGCGCCGCTGCGGCCGGTTCAGCTCCACCACAGCCACCCCGTCGTCCACAGCGAGCCTCACCAGCGGGCGCGGCCGGCTCACGGCTCTCAGTTCCTCGGCAGGTCGCGGAACGGCGTGTTGCGCCCGGGGCCGGGCTCTCGGGGCAGGCCCAGCACCCGCTCGCCCAGGGTGTTGCGCTGCATCTCGTCGCTGCCGCCGCCGAGCGACATGCCGCGGCAGTTGAGCACGTGATAGGCCCAGTAGTCGGCGTCGCCGTCGTCGTCGGCCCAGGCAGCGGCCGTCGGGCCTCCGAGCTCATGGGCGAGCTGCGCTGCGTGTCGGCCCTGGACGGTGCGCCAGAGCTTGCCGATCGAGGGATGCACGTGCCGCCGGCCGAGCCAGGCGACGATCCGCTCGAAGGCGTAGGCCTGCGCCAGCCGCTGGCGGATCAGCGGGTCGCCACGGCGCCCGACCGCACCCGCACGCTCCAGCAGGCCGTCATATGGCAGCGGGAAGCGCCCGGTCTTGGAGCGCGACCGGTAGTCGCTGCGCTGCCCTTTGCCCAGCGACGAGCGCTCGTGGGCGAGCAGGGCGACGGCCAGCCGCCAGCCGGCGTTCACCTCGCCGACCACCCACTCCGCCGGGCAGCGGGCCTCGCTGAGGAACACCTCGTTGAACTCCGCCACGCCGGTCATCTGCACCAGCGGGCGCACCTCCACGCCGTCCTGGCGCATCGGCAGCACGAACATGGTGATCCCGGCGTGCTTGGGGGCGTCGAAGTCGCTGCGCGCCAGCAGGATCGCCAGGTCCGAGTGCTGAGCGCCCGACGTCCAGACCTTCTGGCCGTTGATGACCCACTCGTCGCCGTCGCGCTCGGCGCTGGCGGTCAGCCCGGCCAGGTCGCTGCCCGCTCCCGGCTCCGAGTACAGCTGGCACCAGATCTCATCGCCGCGCAGCCCCGGCGCCAGGAACCGCTCCTTGACCGCGGCGCTGCCGTGATCGCGGATCGTGGGCAGCGCCATGCCCACGCCGATCCCGAACACCGAGTCCTCGGCTGGCTGCAGCGGGGTGGCGATGCGGCGGAAGGCCTGGGCGTGCTCGGCGCTGAGGCCCCGCCCGCCGTGCTCGACGGGATAGTCGATGCCCGCCAGCCCCGCATCCGCGAGAGCGCCCCGGTAGCGACGCGCCCGGGCGAGGCTGCCCGACACGCCTTCGAGCAGCGCTCCGACGCCAGCGAAGAAGCGCTCGACCTCGGCTTCGAACGCCGGGATCGACGGGGACGTTGCGGTGGTGGGAGTCGTGGAAGTCGCAGGAGACATGGTGCCGGTCGATCGTAGGCCCGTCTTGTGGTCCAAGCAGATCGCGGCGCCACGTCGCGGCCCATGGGTGCAAGCCTTTCCAGGCGGCGCCGCCGGAATCGAACGCTTCGGCTGGGGGGACGATGTGGTCGATGCGCACCTGAGCGGGGTCGGTGACGGTTGGGTGTCGTATGCGGTGAGCCGTCGTCCGGCGGGGCGGGCGGGGTTGACAGCGGCTTGTGGTCTGCGTGGGATGCCGTGACGCTGGGGCGACAAGGGCGCGCTGCGGGGTGCCCTGGATGGCATGCGCAACCGGCTCGCGACGCAACAGTGCTGCCCCGGCAGGTTCGCTAGCCCCCGGTCTCCCATGTTGCGCCGCACACGAGAGGCGGGGCGACCGGGTTGCCGTGGTCGCCTCTGCCAGCAGGGTTGCCGCCGTCCGCGGGCCACCCGGGCCGCCGTCCCGGGGGCGGGCGGGAAGCCATGGGCGTGCGGCATGACCAGGGCGGCCTTGTCGCCGTCGAGGGCGCGCCGGTGAACCATGCCGCGCCGGGCACCGGGACGGCGGCCATGACATCTGGCAGCCGCCGCCTCCACGGTCGGCTCGGCGGCCAAGACGACAACGGCACCGGGGCTGTGACGGCAGCCGCCGATGGCCGGCCAAGACGACCAGGGCGGCACTGGTCTGCGGCCCTTGCTGTCCATGTCCGGCTGTCACGGGGAGGAAGCCAACGCCAGCAGGGGCGGCCATGGCGGCCAAGACACCGGCGGCGGCCTGGGTGCGACGGGACCGGGGCTGTGTGACAGCCGCCGATGGACACCCACGGCGGCAACGGCGGCACTGTCCGCGGACCATGACATCCATGTCCGGCCGTCACGGGGAGGAAGCCAACGCCGGCTGTGATCCAACGCCGACCAAGACACCGATGCCGGCCAAGATGCGACGGGACCGGGCTGTGTGTCAGCCGCCGATGGTCGGCGACGGCGACCGAGACGGCACTGTCGGCACTGTCCGCGCAGCATGGCGTCCATGCCCGGCTGACACAAGGGAGGCGGGCGGCGGCTTCGGTCGGCTGCCGGCTTCGCATCCGATGCCCGGGATGCGACAGCGGGCGGCTAGCAGCCAGCCGACGATGGGCGGCAAGCAGGCTAAGACGGCTAGGACGGCACGGGTGCGCCGACTTGGTTGCCCGGGCAGACACGGGCGGGGCGGCTCACCGTCGGCGGGACCGCCGTGTCATCCGCCAGCCCCACAGCGCCCCCGCCGTCAACACGAGCACACACCCCGCGACCAGCCAGCCCAGAAACTCCCAGTAGACATGCTCGACGAACGGGGGAAACACGGCAAGGGCGGGGGTTATGAGGTCAGCGGGTGTTGAAACAGTCAGGTTCCATCTCTGGGAAGTCCAGGTTCGTCCTGCACTTCCGCCATTCCCCGGCGAGGTTGTTCGGGTCAACCGGATCGTAGCTATCGACAAGCCACGTTTGACCGTAGGCCTCTTCTGTCGTGCCAACCTGTGCCCATTTGCCCTGTGCCTGTTCTTCCACGGTCGGAAACTCATTGTCGGCAGGGTCCGTGTCGTGGTCGTGATGCTCCGGGGCGAGGGTGGGGCTGGTGGCATCTGAGTAGGCGGGGCCGTCAGGGTTGGAGGTCAGCACGGTGGTGGTCGGTGCTGCTGTAGTAGTTGCCGTGGTGGTTGTCGACGTGCTCGACGTGGTGGAGGTCGGGGTTTCTGTCGTGGTGGTTGTTGACATGGTGGTGGTGGTTGTCTGTTCAGCAGCCTCGGTGTCTGTGTCAACATCGGTGCCGCCGTCTGTGCCGGTGTCTGTAGCAGCCTCGGCAGGCTCTGTGTCAACCTCGCCGGCAGGCTCCGAGTCTGCCGGAACGGGCGCGACAGTGGTCTGCTCGTCGCTGTCGGAACAGCCGAGCAGTACCAGAACGGTGAGAGCGAGAACACATGGAGTACGCATGGGCGTCCAATCTACAGACGGAACCGGGCATCTGCAACCCGACGCACCCGAATCAGACTCTTCCCCGCATCGAGCCTGTACGCTGACAGTGATGCGAACCGTCAACACTGTTCTGCTCACCCTGGCACTCGTCGCCGGGCTGGTCGCCCCGCTCGCTGCCCCTGCCGGGGCTCATACGGATGGGGTGGTCACCGCCGACGCGTACCCGGTCATCTGGGTGGCAACCAACGCGGTGCAGCATCTCAACCCGTGGCGCTGCGACCGGAACGTCTGCCAGTGGGATCACGCCGACGAGAATATTGTCGGCTGGGTGCCGATCTGGGATCCCGAAGAATGGTGGTTCAAAGACACCCGGACGCCGATGCTGGTGCAGCCGTGGGTGCTGGGCACCAAAGACGGCCCCGACTGGGTGTACGACGGCAGCCAGCCCGCAGGCAGACGCCGTCCGATAGCGGTCACCGAATGCCACATTTGGGAGGGGGTGCGGTCCCCCAACTGCCGGCATCGCGGCGCCAACAGCGGCTGGACGTTCATCGGCGGTCATCGCAACATCGGCTCAGCGACGCTTGGGTTGCACAACGCCAACCGGCGAGGGCTGGTCGGAGTGTGCATCGACGACCCTGAAGTGTTGGACTACGACGGTGACGGTGTGAACGATCTGGCAACCCACGACGAGCTGCGGGACCGCTGGATCCGCAGACATTCACGATGGGCGGAGCGGGCGTCGTTTGATTCGATGACCGGCTGGACCAGGGAAGGGCTGGAGTTGATCGCAGAGTTCAACGGCCAAGACGCTGACGATGAGGAACTGCTCGTCTGGCATCCGTTCATGGGCCGCGACGTGCTCCACCCTGTCACCGGGCACGGCCACGACCATCAAGACCGCCATCAAGTGCTGGAAGTCGAGAGGCTGTGGCCGCATGCGGAAACCCTGTCTGAGGGCGCTGACTTCGACACGTGCCATCCCCGCTGCTGGGAGACGCTGCTGCCCGCACAGTCGTCGAGAAACTGGTGCCTCGGCATCCAACCCCCCGACGGGAAAGGCGTCGGCGGTGTCTGCCTGTTCGCCGCGATAGTCAACGAAGACAAAGGCTGGCGCTACTACCCGTGGGCGGGGTTCGGCAAAGCCGGCTGGAACACCATGCTCGACTACGAATGGGTGGAGAACGGTGTGCAGATGCGCAGCTGGGGCCACACCGCCCAGTCCGCAGCGGAGTGGAACCGCAAATTCGACCGCCGCCACGGACGGAAAGTCAAAGCCGGCGACCCTCGCTGCGGGCTGTCCCGATAGGCGGGCTCAGCCGAACCGGGCGGGCCGGGTGACCGGGGCCGGGCCGTCAAGCGGCGAGGCGGCAGACGGCTCGGAAGACTCGGGCGACACAGGCGCGGGCGACACGGGCGCACGCGACTCGGGCACCGCAGGCGGCGCCGACGGCTCAGGCGCGGGCGGCTCGGGCACCGCAGGCGGCACGGGCGCAGCCGGCGACTCGGGCGGCTCGGGCACCGCAGGCGGCACGTGCGCAGCCGGCGACTCGGGCGCGGGCGATGCTGGCGGCACGTGCGACGACGACGGCTCAGGCGCGGGCGGCTCGGGCACCGCAGGCGGCACGGGCGCAGGCGCGGGCGGCGCGGGAGCCGCCGGCTCCGACGACACAGGCACAGGCGGCGGCTGCGGCGGCCCAGGCCCGTCCACCAGATCACGCAGCCCGGACAGCAGACCGTCGACATCGCCCAGACCGCCCGGCCCGTCGACCGGGGCCGGGGCGAACACCGGCATCCAACCAGCCATCGCCGCCAAAGCCGCTATCCGGGACGGGTGATGTTTGCGCTCAGGCTGGTTGTGTTCCTCGACAGTGTCGGCCAGCAGTCTCATCGCACGAGCAGCGAGATGACGCTCATGCCTCACAGCATCATGGAGACCGCACCTGACCGCGGCAGCCGTTCTCCTGGCAGCAGAACCCGGCCCCGGCGACCGTCTGGCCGGAGCGGATCCCGTGGTCGGCGGTCCGCTGTCAGCCGAGCAGTTCTGTCGCAGCCATGTGCCCGAGGATAGACGGGACGGCGTTGCCGATCATTCGTTGCAGAGACGACCGTGCAGGCCCGGCGAAGTCGAACCAGTCCGGGAACCCTTGCAGCCGGGCGGCTTCGTGGCAGGTCAACGTCCGCCGCCGGGTGGGGTGGATGAACCGGCCGCAGCCGGGGGTCGCGAAGTTGGTGGTGATCGTCGGCGCGGGCATGTCGGCGTGCATCCGCCCGTACACCGACCGGTAGCCGTGGTCTTTCAGCCGATGGCAGTCGGGGCGATGCTCGTCGGGCAGGTCGTGGAGGTCATTGTCGAAAAGCCAGTCGATGCGGCGCAGGTTCTCCTCGGACAGTTTCGCCGCCGAACAGAACGGGCTGCCGGACGCTTTGTCGGTCAGGTCACTGATCGCCCAGTCCACCGTCAGCGGGGACGGCTGAGCGAACCGACGAGCCGCGTCGGCGACGTCGGGCTGCTCGTCGAGCGACGCCAGCAGCAGATGCCTGCGGCGGGTCTGCGAAGTTGCGCTCGAACACGCCGAGAGCCGCCTCGTCGACGTCGGCAGCGAACACCCCACCCGGTGACCGTGCAGGCCGGGCAGGGCGGACAAGCCGGGTAGTTCCGGCAGCTTGCGGCGCCACGTTCCCCCACCCGGTGAGCGGGCAGGCCGGGATGATTCGGCCGGCCGGGTAGGCAAGCGGCTCTGGGTCGGGCATGCTCATGGGCATGGTGAACATGGCAAAGACCTTCACGCTGCTGGCCGCCATGGGCGGTCTCATCATCATCGCCGGGGGCGTGATCGGCGGCAGCGGCGGCCTGATCATCGGGCTGCTCATCGGCTTGGTGATGGTGGGCGGCTCGTACTGGTTCTCCGACAAGCTGGCGATCGCCTCGGCACGGGCCAAGCCGGCCGAGCGCAGCGAGCTGCCGCAGTACTACGCGATCATGGAGGATCTCACCCAGCGGGCGGGCATGCCGATGCCCAAGCTGTATGTGTCGCCCAACCCTCAGCCCAACGCCTTCGCCACGGGCCGCAACCCCAACAACGCAGCCGTGGCGGTGACCGCCGGCCTGCTCGAAGCCATGGCCTGGGACCAGATACGGGGCGTGCTGGCCCACGAGCTGGCCCACATCCGCAACCGCGACATCCTCATCGGCTCGGTGGCAGCCGCCATCGGCATGGCGATCACGTTCGCGGCCCGGCTCACGATGTTCGCGGCGATATTCGGCGGCGGCCGTGACAGCAACCGCAACCCGATCGGCGAGCTGGCCTTTGCGATCCTGGCGCCGATCGCGGCGATGCTCATCCAGGCGGCGGTCAGCCGCAGCCGCGAGTTCCACGCCGACGAGTCTGCCGCCCGGCTGCTGGGCACCGGCGAGCCCCTCGCCAGTGCGCTGGAGCGGCTGGAGGCCTACGCCAACCGCATCCCCTCTCCCGTGGACCCCAACCAGGCGAGCAGCTACATCGTCAACCCGCTGAAGGCCTCGGCCCGGGGCGGCGGGGGGATGGGCAAGCTGTTCAGCACGCACCCGCCCACCGAGCAGCGGGTGGCTCGGCTGCGCGGCATGTCGTTCTGAGCCTGGCAACGGCTGGCCGGTTGGGGGGTCAGTCGCGGAAGTTCACGAACTGCAGCGGCAGGCCGAAGTCGTGCTCCTTCATGGCCGCGATGGCGGTCTGGAGCAGGTCGCGCTTCTTGGCGCTGACCCGCAGCCGGTCGCCCTGCGTGGACGACTGGAGGCCCTTGAGCTTGAGCTCCTTGAGGAACTTGTTGAGCGACCGGGCCTGCTCGGAGTTGATCCCGGCCTGCAGACGGGCGCTCTGGCGGGCCCGCCCCCCGGACGCCTGCTGAGGATCGCCGTAGTCGAGCGCCTTCAGCGACACCTTGCGCCGGACCAGCTTCTCCTCGAGCACCTGGCGCAGAGCGGCGAGCCGGTCCTCGGAGGCAGATTCGAGGTCGATCACACCGTCGCCGAGCACCACGGAGGAGTCCGTGCCCTTGAAGTCGAAGCGCTGCGACACCTCCCGTGTCGCCTGGTCGACGGCATTGCGCACTTCCTGATTGTCGATTTCGGACACCACGTCAAAGGTCGGCATGGCTCGCACAGTAGCCGCCGGCGGGCCGAACTGGGCCGGCATGGCGCTAGGGTCAGCGCCCGCTGGGTCGGTGCCCGAGCGGCCAAAGGGAACGGGCTGTAAACCCGTCGGCTTTCGCCTACGAAGGTTCGAATCCTTCCCGGCCCACCATCACGGGACGCCCCGGCCCTCACGGGTCGGGGTCGCTCCCGTCGTCTGACCGGCTGCGGTGCCCGAGCGGGCTTGCGGCGCAGACTCGGGCGACCGCAGGTGGCGGCGCGGCGGCGGGTTTCGAAGAGGCGGTCAGGCGAAGCGACGGGGTGGCGCTAGGCCAGGCCTTGGCCGCCGGACGACTCGGCCACGGACTGCTTGCCGGCTGAGATCCACGGCATCATCGCCCGCAGCTCCTTGCCGACCTTCTCTATGGGATGGTCGTGGCCGGCCTGTTCGAGGGCAAGGAACCTGGCCCGCCCCGAGCGGCTCTCGGCGACCCAGTTCTCAGCGAACGTGCCGTCCTGGATCTCGTCGAGCAGGCGGCGCATGGTGGCCTTGGTCTCGTCGGTCACGACCCGCGGGCCCGAGGTCAGGTCGCCCCACTCGGCGGTGTCGGACACCGAGTAGCGCATCCCGGCGATGCCCTCCTCGTACATCAGGTCCACGATCAGCTTCAGCTCGTGCAGGCATTCGAAGTAGGCGATCTCGGGCTGGTAGCCGGCCTCGATCAGGGTCTCGAACCCGGCCTGCACCAGGCGGGTGGTGCCGCCGCAGAGCACCGCCTGCTCGCCGAACAGGTCGGTCTCGGTCTCCTCGGTGAAGGTGGTCTCGATCACGCCGGCACGGGCGCCGCCGATGGCGTCGGCATAGGCCAGCGCCAGGGCCTTGGCGCCGCCGGTGGCGTCCTGCTCGACGGCGATCAGGGCAGGCACCCCGCCGCCTTCGGCGTAGGTGCGGCGCACCAAGTGGCCCGGCCCCTTGGGGGCGACCATGCACACGTCAATGCCTGCAGGGGGCTGGATCAGGTCGTAGCGGATGTTGAAGCCGTGGGCGAACAGCAGGGCGTCGCCGTCGTCCATGTTTGGCGCCACGTGCTCGGTGTAGATGTCGGCCATCTCGGTGTCGGGCATCAGCATCATGACCACGTCGGCCTCGGCGACAGCCTCAGCGATGGTCAGCACCCGCAGCCCCGCGGCGGTCGCCTTGGCGGCCGACCCGGAGCCCTCGCGCAGCCCGACCCGCACGTCGACGCCGGACTCGGCGAGGTTCAGCGCATGGGCGTGGCCTTGCGAGCCGTAGCCCAGCACGGCCACCTTGCGGCTGTCGATCGCGGAGCGATCCACGTCGGATTCGTAGTAGATGTTGGCCACTTCAATGCTCCTTGGCTGGACTGTTTGGCTGGTCTGGTTAGCTGGACTGATGCCGGCTTGGCTCGGGATACAGGTGCGGGTCTGGCGGGGCGGGGCGGGACGGCGGGTTGCGGGTCGAAAGGACTGGGCGGGCGGTCAGGGGCCGAGAGCGCGCAGCGCCACCCGTCCGGTGCGCTGCAGCTCCACGATCCCAAAGGAGCGCAGCCGCTCCTCGAGCTCGTCGAGGCGGGCCGGGCGGGCCGACCACGAGAGCATCACCTTGTCGTCGCCCTCGCTGAGCACGTAGGCACGGTATTCGTCGACGATCTCCATCAGCTCACGGCGACGCTCCGGCGCCACCTCCACGGTGATCAGCATCAGCTCGCGTTCGATGGCCCCGGCGGGGTCGAGCTCGGCGATGTCGACCACGTTGACCAGCTTGTCGAGCTGCTTGATCACCTGATCCAGCGACGTGCCCTCCACGTCGACGGTGAAGGTGATGCGGCTGAAGCGCTCGTCGTCGGTCGGCGCCACGGCCAGCGAGTGGATGTTGAAGCCGCGCCGCGAGAACAGCCCGGCCACCCGGGCCAGCACGCCCGGCTTGTTCTCCACGGTGGTGGCCAGCGTGTGCCAGCGCCGGGGCTCGGCGGGCGCGCTCACCGGCCCTCCCCTGCCGACCCAGCCGACCCAGCCGAGCCGGCCGCAGCACCCGAACCGCCGGAGCGGCCCGAGGAGGCCCGCTCGGCGAGCGCCCGGTCCAGCAGCGCCTGCTGGCTGGGGTCGACCACCACCTCGGAGTTGGACTTGCCTGCCGGCACCATCGGGAACACGTTCTCGGCGGCGTCGGTCACGAACTCCACCACCACCGAGCGGTCGTCGATCTCATTGGCCTTGGCGATGGCCGGGCCGACCTCCTCGGGCGACTCGACGCGGATGCCCACGCAGCCCATCGACTCGGCCCAGCGCACGTAGTCGGGCACCCGCTCGGAGAGGAAGACCTCGCTGAAGCGCTCCTCGTAGAACATCTCCTGCCACTGGCGCACCATGCCCAGATAGGAGTTGTTCAGCAGCGCCACCTTGATCGGGATGTCCTCCACGGTCGCGGTGATCAGCTCCTGGGCGGTCATCTGGAAGCAGCCGTCGCCGTCCACCGCCCAGACCCGGCGGGCGGGCATGCCGATCTTGGCGCCGATGGCGGCAGGGATCGAGAAGCCCATGGTGCCCAGGCCGCCGGAGTTGATCCAGGTGTAGGGGTGCTCGAAGTTCCAGTACTGGCTGGCGTGCATCTGGTGCTGGCCGACGCCCGAGCAGACGATGGTGTCGGCGGGGTTGTGGTCGCGCAGCTCCTCGATCACGTACTGCGGCTTGAGCTTGGCGCCGGGCTCGGACTGCGCATAGACCAGCGGGAACTTCTCCTGCCAGCCGCTGATCGTGCTGCGCCAGGCGGAGCGGTCGGCCTGGGCATCGGCGCCGCCGAGGCTGCGCATGGCGGCGACCATGGCCTCGATGACCCGGCGGCAGTCGCCGCGGATGCCCACATCGACTCCGCGCACCTTGCCGAGCTCGGCGGGGTCGATGTCGACGTGGATGATCTTGGCGTGCGGGGCGAAGCCGTCGACCCGGCCGGTGACCCGGTCGTCAAAGCGGGCGCCGAGGGCGATCAGCAGGTCGCTCTGCTGCATGGCGGTGACGGCTGTGTAGTTGCCGTGCATGCCGGGCATCCCCAGGCACAGCGGGTGGCTGTCGGGGATCGCGCCGCGGGCCATCAGCGTGGTGACCACCGGGATCGAGACCATCTCGGCGAGCTCCAGCAGCGCCTCGGCGGCACGCGACTTGAGCACGCCGCCGCCCACGTACAGCACGGGCCGCTCCGCCGCTGCGATCAGCTCGCAGGCACGGCGGATCGCCTCGGGGTCGCCGTCGACGACCGGGTTGTAGCCGGGCAGGTCCATCTCGGCTGTGCGCGGGTCGTACCAGGTCATGGCCGAGCGCGGGTTGGCGGGGTCCACGATGTCCTTGGGGATGTCGACGAGCACCGGGCCGGGGCGGCCGGTGGTGGCGATGTGGAACGCCTCGTGGACGATGCGGGGGATGTCGCCGGCGTCGGTGACCAGGAAGTTGTGCTTGGTGACCGACATGGTGATGCCGGTGGTGTCGCACTCCTGGAAGGCGTCGGTGCCGATGGCGGCGAGCGGCACCTGGCCGGTTATGACCACCATCGGGATCGAGTCGAGGTAGGCGTCGCACAGCGGGGTGACGATGTTGGTGGCGGCGGGGCCGCTGGTGACCATGGCCACGCCGGGCTTGCCGGTGGCCTGGGCGTAGCCCTCGGCCATGTGGCCGGCGCCTTGCTCGTGGCGCACCAGCACGTGGCGGATCGAGGAGTCGATGATCGGGTCGTAGACGGGCAGGATCGCCCCGCCGGGCAGGCCGAACATCACCTCCACGCCCTCCAGCTCTAAGGCTCGGATGAGGGCCTGGCCGCCGTTGGTCGGGTTGCTGGTCATCTCGGTGATCCGGTTGGCTCAGCCCGGCTCTCGCCTGGGCAAGTGGACAGAAAAACTACCCGCTGAAATGCGAAACGGCCTCCCGCTAGGGAGACCGTGGCACACGTTCAGCTGGTTGTGGGCGTGAACGTGCGCTAGCTGTTGCCTACTACGAGGAGACGGACGGCGCTGTTCACGGCGGCCACTATATCCGCCGCCACGGCCGCCGACCACCCCCGCCCCGTCGGGCTCAGGCGAGATCGGCTCGCAGCACGCCTCGGTCCACCACCAGGTCGCCGTCGAGGGCCACGCTGCAGTTGCGCATGGGCAGGTCGAAGTGGCCGCGGCAGAAGCGCCCGGCGACCTCGTTGGCCCCAGTGGAGAACAGCACGTTGCCGGCGAAGGCCCGCAGCTCGGTGCCGTTGATCGCCGACTTGTCCCAGAGCGCCATGGCCTCCCAGCGGGCTGCGGGGTTCATGCCCCAGCCGATGTGGCTGACGGCATAGGCCTCGGGCTCGTCGAAGGCGGCGATATAGGAGCGCATCAGCTCGGCGTCGTGGCCGTCGCCTGCGATCTCGGTCACGTAGTCGTTCTCGATGCGCAGCGTGATCGGCTCGCGGACGTACTCGCTGAAGGTGAGGTTCATGTCGCTGACGGCCAGCACCAGCGTGCCGTCGACGGTGCCGGCTGCGGGGAAGGCGAGCACCAGCCCGCCCGGCCAGTGGGCGATGGTGCCGGGCTCGCTGCACCAGCCGTGCGACCCGGCGCAGAAGGCCCCGGCGAGATCGACGCGCAGGTCGCTGCCGGCGTCGGAGGTGACGGTCATCTGCTCGGCGTGGGACAGCAGCTCGACGCCGCGGGCGACCCGCTCGGCGAGGCCGGGGTCGTGCGGCCAGCGCTCGGCGTTTTGGGGGTGCTCGGCGGAGATCATCAGGATGCGGGCGCCGCCACCGAGGATCTCGGCGAGCTCGGGGGCGTGCAGCAAGCCTTCCACGGTGCAGTCGACCACGAAGTCGGCCTCAGCGCAGGCGGCGACGGCGGAGCGGTGGCCTGCCAGCGCCTGGCTGGCGCCGGTGGAGCGGATCGGCAGCGGGCCGGGGTTCGGCGGTGTGGGCATGCGCACGTCGGCGGTAGCCGCGCCGCACATTTCCAGGGCCAGCCTGGCGGTCTCCACGATGCGGGGGCTGCTGGCGGCCTCGTGCAGCAGCACCGCCACCTCGCCGGGCTGCAGCTCACACGCCCGGAACTGCTCGGCGTAGCGGCTGACCCAGCGCCACTCGGCGGAGCCGCTCACCGGCGGGGCCTCTCGTGGTGCGGCCCGCACGCGTTCAGACCACCGCCGTGGGTATGCCGGCCGGGGCCGCCGTGTGGATGCCGTCCGTGGCCGCCGTGTGGAGCCGTTGTCGTCTGGGTCGTCTGGTTGGTCGGGGTCATCTGGGTCGTCTCGGTCATCTGGGTGATCTGGGTGGTCTGAGTCATGTGGGTCATCTGGGCTGTCATTATCCCATCGGGGCGAGGTGCTCGACGACGAGCCGGTTGAACCCGTCGGGATCCTCTGAGGGCGACAGGTGGCCGACCCCGGCGAGCACGCACAGGTCGGCATCGGCCAGGCCGTCGGCCAAGGCCTGCGCGTAGGCCGGCGGCGTCTCGGCGTCGAGCTCGCCGACGATCACCCGCGTCGGCACGCTGATCTCGGCGAGCCGTGTGCGCACGTCGTGGGTCACCAGGCAGTGAACCGCCGCCCTGAACGCCTCGGCGGAGATCTCCGCGAACGCCCCCACGATCTCGGCTCGGATGTCACCCCGCAGGCGCATCGCGGTGATGGCGTCGATGACCTGCGGCGCGATGTCGGCCAGGCTGCGGCCCGCGTCGAGGTGCTCGAGCCGGGCGCGGATCCAGTCGGCCGCTCTGGTGCCGTCGAGCCCGAAGGCCGGACTGGTGTCGGCCAGCACCATGCGCCGCACCCGCTCCGGGTGGCGCAGCGCCGTGTGCAGGGCGTGCATGCCGCCGAAGGACAGCCCCACGAGATCGGCGCGCTCGATCCCCAGGTGGTCCAGCAGCCCGGCCAGCCGGTCGGCGACCTGAGCAAAGGTCAGCGGCCGCAGCGGCGCCGAGTCGCCGTAGCCGGGCATGTCCCAGGCGATGCAGCGGAAGCGGCCCCCGAGGCCTCGGAGCTGCGGCCCCCACGAGGCTCGGGTCCCGCCGAGGCCGTGCAGCAGCACCACCGGGTCGCCCTCGCCACGCTCGCGCCAGGCGACGCCGCTGGCCATGCGATCGACCCAGGGCACAGCGTCGTGGTCGGCAGAGGCGTTGTCGGGAGAGGTCACGTCCTGTGGACAATACGCCCGATGCACGGCGTGGCTCGCGCCGGCGGAAAGCCGAGGCGTGGCGCCGGCGCGTGAGACTGTGTGCATGGCCAGGCTGCTCGCACGGAACCGGCGTCCACCGGAGCGACGCCCATGAGCGGGTGGCTCCGAGCGCGGTTCGGCGAGACCGACCGCAAGATCCTGGCCCTCGCGCTGCCGGCGCTCGGAGCGCTCACCGCCGAGCCGCTGTACGTGCTGGCCGACACCGCCGTGGTCGGCCGCCTCGGCACGCCGCAGCTCGGGGGGCTGGCGCTGGCCTCGTCGCTGATCCTGATCGCCTTCGCGGTGTTCATCTTCCTGGCCTACGGCACCACCGCCTCGGTGGCCCGGCTGCTTGGCGCGGGCGAGCACCGCTCAGCCGCCCATCAGGCCGTGCAGTCGCTGTGGCTGGCCGCGACGATCGGCGTGGGCGTGGCGGTCGCGGGCTGGCTCGCGGCCGAACCGCTGATCTCCGCGGTGGGCGGCGACGACCCCGAGGTTCACGCCCATGCGCTGACCTACTTCCGGATCTCCATGCCGGGAATCCCGCCGATGCTGATCGGCCTGGCCGGCGTCGGCTACCTGCGCGGCCTGCAGGACACCCGCCGCCCGTTCGCGGTGGCGCTGGCGACCGCCGTGTTCAACCTCGTGCTCGAGGTGGTGCTGATCTTCGGGCTCGGCTTCGGGATCGGGGCCTCCGCGCTGTCGACCACGCTGGCGCACTGGCTGGCCGCCGGGCTCTACTGCGCCTGGATCGCCCGTGCGGTGGCCGCCCACGGCGTGGGCCTGGCCCCGGACCTCGGTTCGATCAGGCGCCTGGCGGGCGACGGCGTGGATCTGGTGCTGCGCACCACGGCGCTGCGCGGGGGCCTGACGATCACCTTGGCGGTGGCGGCGCGCATCGGCACCGAGGATCTGGCGGCGCACGAGATCGCCTTCCAGCTCTGGAACGTCTGCGCCCTGGCGCTCGACGCCGTGGCCATCGCGGCCCAGGCCATGATCGGCCAGGCGCTGGGCTCAGGCGACGCCGAGGGCGCCCGCCTGCTGGGCCGGCGCATGATCGGCTGGGGCTGGTGGGCAGGCTGCGCGCTCGGGGCGCTGATGCTGGCGACCAGCCCGCTGCTGCCCCGCGTGTTCTCCGACGATCCTGCGGTGGTCGCCCTCGCCGGCTTCCTGATGCTGCACGTCGCCTTTTGGCAGCCGGTCAACGGCGTGGCCTTCGCCCTCGACGGCATCCTCATCGGCGCCGGGGACCTGCGCTTCCTGGCCGTCGGCATGTGGCTGGCCTCGGCCGCGCTGGTGGGCGGCGGGATGGCAGTGCTGGCCCTCGACGCCGGCATCGGCTGGCTGTGGGCCGCCCTGGGTGCCTGGATGACGGTGCGCGTGACGACGCTGCTGTGGCGCTTCGCCAGCCCCGCCTGGCAGGTGACCGGCGCCGTCAGACGCTGAGCAGGTCGCGGGCGCCGGTGTCCGACGACGGGTGGCGCAGCTTCGACATAGCCCGTGCCTCGATCTGGCGGATCCGCTCACGGGTCAGCTCGAAGTGCTCGCCCACCTCTTCGAGAGTGCGCGGCTCGCCCCGGTCGAGGCCGAAGCGCAGCTTGAGGATCTCCCGCTCGCGGTCGTCCAGCGGCGACAGCAGGCGGCTGATCTCCTCGGGCAGCAGCGCCGCGGCGGCCACCTCGTACGGCGAGTCGGCGCCGCGATCCTCCACCACGTCGCCGAGCTCGGCGTCGCCGTCCTCGCGCAGCGGGTCCGACAGCGACAGCGGCTCGGCCGCGAAGCGCAGCGCCTCGGTGACCTTCTCCTCGGGCATCTCGACCTCGTCGGCGAGCTCGCGCACGGTGGCCGGGCGGCCGTGCCTGCGCTCCAGGTTGGCGCGGGCCTTCTGAAGGCGGGCCAGCGTGTCGCCAGCATGGACCGGCAGGCGGATGGTGCGCCCGGTGTTGGCGATGCCCCGGGTGATCGCCTGGCGGATCCACCAGGTGGCATAGGTGGAGAACTTGAAGCCCTTGCGCCAGTCGAACTTCTCGACGGCGTGCATCAGCCCGAGGTTGCCCTCCTGGATCAGGTCCAGCAGCGGCAGCCCCGACGCCTGGTACTTCTTGGCGATCGACACCACCAGCCGCAGGTTCGACTGCACGAAGGTGCGCTCGGCGATCTCGCCCTTGCGGCGCTTGCGGCGCAGATCGCCCTTGCGCGACGCCGAGAGCTCCATGCTCGGGCACTCGAGCTCGGCACGAGCCTCCACGCCGATCTCGATCTGCTGGGCCAGACGAACCTCGTCCTCGCGGGTGAGCAGCGTGTACTGGCCGATGTCGGTCAGATACAGCCGCACGAGATCCTCCTCGTGCCGCTCTGCTCGCTCCTTTGCCACGTGGATTCCTCTCCTCGATGGCCCAGCTATCTCAGGTGACGATACCGATTGCGACCGATCACCCAACCCGGGCGACAAGTCTGAGTTCGATCTCTGCCGCTGCGGCTGCCGCGGCGTCTGCTGCGCCGGCGCTGTCGGGCCGGTCGGCCCGCGCTGTCGCCAGGTCGCTCAAGAGAAACCCGACCGCCCGCCGCAAGGCCCCGTCGGCGTGGGGATCACAGCGCGTCTGGAGCTCGCCGGCCTGGGCTTCGAGGCGCTCCAGCAGCGCTGCCGCGGCGGCCACGGGGTCGCCGGCGCCGGCCAGAGCGGCGAGCCCGGCTTCGCTGTGGTCATCGGGCGGGTCGGGCGGGGCGTCGCCGGCCGTGGAGCCCGCCAGCAGCACCGAGTCGGGGCGCACCTGCGCGAAACGCGCTGCGTGCTCCTGCAGGTGACGGGCGCTGCGGGTCAGCCAGACCAGCGCCGCCGGATCGTCGCCGGCGACCCGCGACCAGTCGGCGAACAGCTCGCCGAGGCGGGTCGTCGTCCACTGCAGCGATGCGGCGGCACGGGAGTTGTCGGCGGCGTGCATCGGCGGCCTCAGCCTCGGTAGCGGTTGACGATGGGCATGCGGCGATCCCGGCCGAACGCCTTGGAGGTCACCCGTGTGCCCAGCGGCGACAGCCTGCGCTTGTACTCGGAGGCATCCACGAGCCCGCACACCCGGCGGATCGTCTCGGGATCGGCGGCGGGCAGGCCGAGCCGGCCGATCTCGGCGACGGTGCGGTCATCCTCGATGTAGGCGCGCAGGATCGGGTCCAGCACCTCATAGGGCGGCAGCGACTGGTCGTCTCGCTGGTCGGGGCGTAGCTCCGCCGATGGGGCCTTTCCCAGCACCGCCTCGGGGATCCACGGCCCGCCGGCTCGGGCGTTGCGCCAGGCGCACAGCTCGTAGACCCTGGTCTTGTAGACGTCCTTGATCGCCGCGAATGCGCCCGCGGTGTCGCCGAACAGGGTGGAGTAGCCGACGGCCGTCTCGCTCTTGTTGGCGGTGGTCAGCACCAGCAGGCCGTGCTCGTTTGCGTAGGCCATCAGCACCACGCCGCGCACCCTCGACTGCAGGTTCTGGTCGGTGAGGTCGCCGGGGCTGATCTCGCCGCGGGCGGTGTGCGGGGCGAGCATCTGCTCCAGCGCCGCATGGGCCGGCTCTATGGGCACCCGGCGGGTGTCGAATCCGAGGTTGACGGCGAGCTCCTCGGCGTCGGCGACCGAGTGCTCGCTGGAATAGCGCGACGGCATCAGCAGGCCATGCACGTTGCGGGCGCCGAGGGCGTCGACCGCCAGCGCCGCGGTCAGCGACGAGTCCACCCCGCCCGACAGGCCGATGCAGACCTGCTCGAAGCCGCTCTTGCGCACGTAGTCGGCGATGCCCAACCGCAGCGTCTCCCATTCGGCGGCCAGCGGTCCGAGCGGCTCGGCCAGCGGTGGATCGAGACGCTGCGCGGGCACCGGCCGGGCGGGGGTGACCGCCGTGACCGCACAGGGCCGGGTCGCTGGGCGGGGCTCGGCGAGATGAAGGTCGAACACGTCGAGGGTCTCGGCGAAGGACTCACAGCGCGCGATCACCGCAGCGCCCTCGGGGCCTGGGGCCGGGGCGGCCGCGAAGGAGCCGCCGTCGAAGACCAGCTCGTCCTGGCCGCCGACCAGGTTGACGTAGACGACCGGCACGCCGGCCTCGGCGGCGCGGGCGCAGATCACCTGCTCGCGGACCTGCTGCTTGCCGCTGCGGAACGGCGAGCCGTTGACGTTGACGACCACCCGGGCGCCCGCCTCGGCGAGCTGAGCCACCGGCCCGTCGGGGATCCAGGAGTCCTCGCACAAGGTCACGCCCACCTCGGCCCCGCCGATGACGAACAGCTCCGGCGGCTGATCGCCGGGGCGGAACTGGCGCAGCTCGTCGAACACGTCGTAGTTGGGGAGGTGGCGCTTGCGGTAGACGCCGTGGACCTTGCCCCCGGCGCAGACCGCGGCCGCGTTGTAGACGTCGTTGAAGAAGCCGATCCCGGCCTGGTCGGGCACCTCTCGCTCCGCGCTGCGGGCAGCAGGGTCGCTGCCCTCGGCGAAGCCCACCACGGCAGCGACGCGGCCGGTGCCCGCGGCGAACTTCTCCAGAGCGGCACGGGTGTCGGCCACGAAGCCGGGCTTGAGCACCAGATCCTCGGGCGGGTAGCCGGTGAGGGTCAGCTCGCCGAAGACCACCAGATCGGCGCCTGCCCGGCCTGCCTCGTCGACCGCGGCCAGGGCCTTGGCGGTGTTGGCCTCGAGATCGCCCACCACAGCGTTGAACTGCGAGACGGCGACACGCAGCGACCTCGGGGCCTCGGCCATCGTCTCAGGGTATGGGTCGCCTCAGCAGTTCAGACGCGACCGGCCGCGAGAGGCCGTGCTCGGCCGCACGCAGCGCTCGGCGGGACTGGCAGCGCTCGGCAGGGCGGGCAGGCTGTTCCCCTGTGGGGCGCGTTCCCTCTTGCGACTCGCTGCCGTCTTGTGGGGCGGGGGCAATCAGAGCGCTGGGCTCAGGCCAGGCCCTCAGACCAGGCCCTCAGACTCCAGCGCGGCGCAGATCGTGTTGGTCAGCAGCGCCGAGACCACATAGGGATCGGCGTTGGCGTTGGGACGACGGTCCTCGATGTAGCCGCCCTGGGCGCGCTCGACCTGCCAGGGGATGCGGATCGAGGCGCCGCGGTCGGACACGCCGTAGCTGAACTGGTCGTAGCGCTGCGTCTCGTGCGCCCCGGTGAGGCGGTCCTCGATGCCGATGCCATAGCCGGCGAGATGCTCCTCGGGCTTGCCGAAGGCGCCCATCGCCTCGCAGGCCGCGATGATGGCGTCGTAGTTGTTGCGCATCTTCTCGGTGGAGAAGTTGGTGTGCATGCCTGCGCCGTTCCAGTCGCCCTTGGCGGGCTTGGCATCGATGCTCACCTCGAGGCCGTAGTCCTCTGCGAGGCGGAACAGCAGGTAGCGAGCCACCCAGACCTGATCGGCCACGGCCACGGTGTCGAGCGGTCCGATCTGGAACTCCCACTGGCCGGGCATGACCTCGGCGTTGGTGCCCGAGATCAGCAGGCCCGCATCGATGCAGGCGGTGGTGTGCTGCTCGATGAGCTCGCGGCCGTGGATCTTCAGCGACCCCACGCCGCAGTAGTAAGGCCCCTGGGGCTGCGGGTAGCCGCTTGCGGGGAAGCCGGCAGGCCAGCCGGTCATCGGGTTGATCAGGGTGTACTCCTGCTCGAGGCCGAGGATCGGCTTCTGGTCGCCGTACTTCTCAAGCGACGCCTGGGCGTCGACGCGGGTGTTGGTGGGGTGAGGCTCGAAGTTGCCGGGCAGCTGCGTCTGGCAGAGCACCAGCACGTTGGGGCCGCCGCGGATCGGGTCCGGGCAGGTGAATACCGGGTCCAGCACCACGTCGGAGTTCTCGCCGGTGGCCTGGTTGGTGCTCGATCCGTCGTATGCCCAGAGTCCGGGGTCTTCGCCATCCGCGAGAATCTTCGTCTTGGAGCGGATCTCCCGGGTCGGCTCGGAGCCGTCGATCCAGAGGTACTCGGCACGGTAAACCATGTTGTCGCCTTCTTTGTGTGGGTTGCTGTGTGGGTTGCCTGGGTGGGTTGAGAGGCCAGCCGGGCTGCGTTGACCGGCTGGGTGCCTGCAGTCTGCCGTGCAGCGGTCTGCCGTGCGGCATGCGCAGACGGTCAAGAGGATGGCCCCCGAGCGTTTCGCTGCGGTTGCCCGAATGTAAAGAGCGTGTGAACCATCCCCGTGCGCTGTTGACGGCACCGCATCCGCTGCCATCCTGGTGACGTGGCCTGTCCGGGTCGGCCGGGCAGGATCTGAGAAACAGAGCCCGAGAACCGAGTTCGAGGAACAGAGCCCGACAGCGGGGGCCGACAGCAGCGCCCGGTCCGGGCAGACTGTGGAGGTGCAAGCCTCCGCTGGAGCGTCGATGTCGCCAGAGATGCAGCAAGCGCAAGAAGAGCGATCCCGAGAGCAGCAGTACGTGCTGCGCACCGTGGAGGAGCGCGGGGTGCGGCTGATCCATCTCTGGTTCACCGACGTGCTGGGCCGGCTGAAGTCGCTGGCGATCTCGCCCGCCGAGCTCGACTCGGCCTTCGACGACGGGGTGCAGTTCGACGGCACCGCCATCGACGGCTACTCGCGGGTCCACGAGTCCGACGTGCTCGCCCGCCCCGACGCCGCCACCTTCGAGCTGCTGGGCTGGGCGTCCCCCGACACGCCCGCGGCCCGGATCTTCTGCGACATCGAGAACCACGACGGCACGCCCTTCGAGGGCGACCCCCGCCAGATCCTGCGCCGCAACCTGGCCACCGCCCGAGAGCGCGGCTACACGTTCTTCGCCGCGCCGGAGGTGGAGTACTTCTACTTCGCCAGCGGAGAGCCCGGCGACCGGCCCCAGCCGCTGGACTGGGCCGGCTACTTCGACCTCTCGTCCGACGACGTGGCCAGCGACCTGCGCAACCGCACGATCCAGATGATCGAGGCGATGGGCGTGCCGGTGGAGTACTCGTTCCACGAGGACAGCCACAGCCAGCACGAGATCGACCTGCGCTACACCGAGGCGCTCGACATGGCCGACAACCTCATGACGGTGCGCCTCATCGTCAAGAAGGTCGCGGCGGCCCGCGGCGCCTATGCCACCTTCATGCCCAAGCCGCTCAACGGCGTGCAGGGCTCGGGCATGCACACCCACGTGTCGCTGTTCTCCGGCGAGGACAACGCCTTCCATGATCCCGACGACCCCTTCGGGATGTCCGAGATCGCCCGGCGCTTCACCGCCGGGGTGCTCTGCCACGCCCGCGAGATCACCGCCGTCACCAACCAGCTCGTCAACAGCTACAAGCGCTTCGCGGAGCCCTCGGAGGCGCCGCCGTATGTGGCCTGGGCGCGCAACAACCGCTCGGCTCTGGTGCGGATCCCGGTGCACCGCACCGGGCGGGCGGAATCGGCGCGCATCGAGTACCGCGCCATCGACGGGGCCTGCAACCCCTACCTGGCCTACTCGCTGATCCTGGCGGCCGGGCTGCGCGGCGTGGCCGAGGGCTACGAGCTGCCGCCCGAGACGGACGTGAACCTGTTCGAGCTGAGCGACCGGCAGCGCCGCGAGATGGGCATCAAGCCGATCCCGCGGTCCCTCGACGAGGCGCTCGACGTGATGGAGGAGTCCAAGCTGGCCCGCGACACGCTCGGCGACCACGTCTTCGAGTGGTTCCTGCTCAACAAGCGCGCCGAGTGGGCCGACTACAGCTCACAGGTCACCGCCTTCGAGCTCGAGAGGTACCTGCCGTCATGGTGAAGCCGGGTCGTCGGGCGGTGACGTCGCGCCGTGAGGCCGGGTCGTCGGGCGGCCAGGCTGTCATGGTGAGCGCGGGCCGTCGGGCCGTGAGGCCGTCGAGCCCTGCAAGCTCGGCCGGGGCGTGGTGAGCGTGGCGGACCCGTCGCCGTCGTCGGAGCCGATCCTGGTCTTCGCCGAGCCGGTGCCGCCCGAGCTCGCCCAGACGCTGGACATCGGCGGCTGGGTCTACAAGGCGGTCGGCAGCATCGAAGACGCTCGCTCCCAGAAGCCCGAAGGCGGCTGGATCGCAGCGGTGGTCGTGGCCGGGGCCGATCCCGAGGATGCGCTGCGCTTCTGCCGGGCGGTCCGCGCCGGCGACGTGGACGCAGACGTGGTGCTGTTGCTGCTCAACGGCGGGCACCTGATGAGCCTCGACATCGGCGAGGAGCTCTTCGACGACTTCTGCCTGAACCCCTTCCATCCGGTGGAGTTCGAGGCACGGCTCAAGCACCTGCTGCGCCGGGCCGGGGCTGTCGAGCGGGTCGATCTGATCGAGCACGGCCCGCTGGTCATGAACCTGGAGTCCTACCAGGCGACGATCGGCGGGCGCCCGCTCGACCTCACCTACATGGAGTACGAGCTGCTGCGCTTCCTGGCGTCTCATCCCGGCAAGGTGTTCACCCGTGAGGCGCTGCTGAGCCGGGTCTGGGGCTATGAGTACTTCGGCGGCGCCCGCACGGTGGACGTTCACGTGCGACGGCTGCGGGCCAAGCTCGGCGAGGAGCACGCCAACCTCATCCAGACGGTGCGCTCTGTGGGCTACAGCTTCCGCACCGGCCGCTGGGGCTGAGCCCGCCGAACCGGCGCCGTGCGGCTCGGCCCGCGTCGAGCCGACGGCAGCGAGAGGCTGCCGCTACTAGCCTCCGCGAGCATGGCGACCAGCCAAGCCCCGCGTGTGACTCAAGCCACGCCTGCGACTGAGGTGCCGCCGCTCGGCGGCTACATCGCCAAGTACTGTCCGCGGCGGGTGCAGCTCGACCTCGTCAAGCCGGGCGAGCCACTCGAGCAGCCGCCTGACGTGCAGAAGCGGATCGACGACGGCATCGCCTTCGAGGCCGGCATCGTCGACGAATGCCGTCGGCACGCTCAACCCGATTGGGAGTTCATCGACGAGAAGGCATGGTCTGCACAGCAGATCGAAGCCACACGGGCTGCTGTCGAGGCAGGCGCTTCGGTCATCGTGGGAGCGCGGCTGCCCGATGACACCGACGCCAAGCGCTCCGGCGCACCCGATCTGCTGGTCAAGGAGGGCAACGGCTACATCGCTGTCGACGTCAAGCACCATCTCACCCTCGACGAAGACGACGACCGCGGCGACCCGCCGAACGTCTCAGAGCTTGCCGACCCGACCCCGGGCGCCAGTGAGCCGCGGGCCGGCACAAGCCTCAGGCGCAACAAGGACGATGCCCTGCAGCTCGCCCACTACCGGCGTCTGCTCGATGCCCACGGCTGGGCTTCGGACAGTTCGCTGGCCGGCATCATCGGCAAGGAACGCCTGGTCGCCTGGTACGACCTCGACGCCCCGATGTGGCTGACGCCCGCCAAGTCCGGCGACAAGAAGCAAGAGCGCCGGTCCACGATGGAGGTCTACGAGTTCGAGTTCGAGTTCAGGCTCGACATGGCCGCTGAGGCCCTCGACGGTCAGGATCTGCTGCCCCCTGTGAGCATCGGCGAGTGCAAGACCTGCGGGTGGCGCGAGCACTGCACCCCGCTGCTGGAGGCCGGGACCGGCGACCCTTCGCTGCTTCCTCGGATCGGCTACCGGCATTGGCGCGCCCTGCGAGATGCGGGCATCACCGATCGGGCGGCGGTGGCCCGACTCGACTACCCGACGGCGAAGCTGGCAGCCGAAGTCGATCTGGGCAAGTGGCTCAACGAGGCTCGCGCGGCAGCCCTGGACGACCCGCGCACGCCGATCGAGCAGCTGCGCCCGCGCGCCGGCAAGCAGGCCGCCGCAATCCGCAGCGCCGGCGTCTCGACCGCGGGCGAGCTGCTGTCGTTCGCAGATCCCGCCACTGCCGCCCTCGGCGGGGCAGGCTTTGTCCACAAGGCAATCCTCAACGCCAGAGCTGTCGTCGGATCCGAGCCCGTCTACCGCCGACCGGGTGCGGGGACGTCTGAGGTCCCGCGTGCCGACCTCGAGATCGACATTGACATGGAGAACACCGAGGACGGCGTCTACCTGTGGGGGGCGTTCGTGACGGACCGGGCAGACACCGGCCTCGCCGACGAGGGCTATCGGCCCTTCGATGTCTGGTCCGAGCTCACCGCCGAGGCGGAGCTGGCGAACTTCGAGCGCTTCTGGTCATGGCTCACGGGCCTGATCTCCAGGGCCGAGGCAGAGGGCTTCTCGGTCATGGCCTACTGCTGGCACGCGGGGGCCGAGAACACCCAGCTGAGACGCATCGCCGAGAGCTCGGCCGATCTCGCCGCCTCGGTCGAGGCGTTCATCGGCTCAAGTCGCTGGGTCGATCTCGAGGCCGTCTTCAAGAGGTCATGGATGACCGGGACCGGCACGAGCCTCAAGGAGATCGCCCCTCTCGCCGGGTTCTCCTGGGAAGTGGATGACCCCGGCGGCGCCATGTCCATGGTCAAGCACGACGACGCAGCCGCCGGAGACGCAGAAGCGCAGCGCTGGCTCACGGACTACAACAGCGGCGACGTGGAGGCCACCCTCGCCATCCGGGAATGGCTCGACCGCGAGGGCGGCGCTTGGCCAGAGGTGCCTCTCTAGCTGCAAGGGTTGTTCTGAGACAGGGCAAGGTGCGGGCCGCTGGAGCTGAGCCCCCGGCCCGCCGATGCGCGCGTTAGGCTAAAGCTGACAAAAATCCTAAAGCCCGCAAAAATCCTAAAGCCCGCAAAAGGAGCAGTCATGGCCGGCAACAATCCTTTCGCCCCCACATTCGGGGCGACCCCGCCGGTCCTCGCCGGCCGCGACGACGTGCTGGCGGACATCGAAGAGGCTCTCGACACTGGCCCGACCCATCCTGAGTACACGACCCTGTTCACCGGGATACGCGGGGCAGGCAAGACGGTCATGCTGAATGCTGTGGAGGATCTGGCCCGCGGCCGGGGATGGCTGACCCTCTCGGACAACGCAACGCCGACCGGCCTGCTCGATCGCCTGGGCCGAGCAGCTACCGCCCTCCTCAGCGAGATCGAGGAGGGCGACCCGAAACGACGAGTCAAGAGCATCACCGCCGCCGGATTCGGCGTGGAATTCGAGCTCACCCCCGAGACCGAGAAGGCTCAGCACCTGCGCACCGTGCTTTCCGCCCTCGGCGACGCTCTCAACGAGACAGGCGCAGGCGTGATGATCACCCTTGACGAGATGCACGGCGGCGATCTCAGCGAAATCCGCGAGTTCGGAGGCGTCCTCCAGCACGTGACCCGACGAGAGCAGCGACCGGTTGCGTTTGCGGGTGCAGCCCTGGCTCTCATCGAGGACTCGCTGCTGTCGGACACGGCAGCGACGTTCTTGCAACGGTGTTCTCGGTACGATGTCGACCAGCTGGATCCCGCTGCGACGCGAACCGCGATCCTCGGACCGATCGAACAGCGCGGCGCCGCAATCGACCCCGAGGCACTCGAGGTGGCCGTGGCGGCGACATCGGGCTATGCCTACATGGTGCAGCTCGTGGGCTTCCACAGTTGGAAGGCCGCAGACGACCCGGAGTCGGGGATAACCGCATCGGACGTCAGCGCCGGGATCGCCCGGGCAGAGCAACGCTTCGGCCAGCTCGTTCTCGCTGCGACATGGCGAGACCTGTCCGAGGTCGATCGTCGATTCCTCATCGCCGTGGCTCGCGGCGAAGGCGATTCTCACATTCGCGAGATCGCAGAACGCCTCGAGGTCTCCGTCAAGTACGCGGGCGTCTACCGCCGGCGGCTGATCAAGGCCGGGGTCATCGAGGCATCCAGCAGAGGCCGAATCGACTTCGCCCATCATGCAACCCGGGCCTGGCTGCGAAGCCGGCCCGAATACGCCGAGGCGGTCTTCCTCGACGACTGAGTCGCGCGCCCGGCGGCTCCAGGCCACGCCCGAGCCGGTCAAGGGGCTAGCTGTAGGGGTTCTCCTGAGACAGCGCGAGGTGCTCGTTGGGCTCGCCGTCGTCGGTCGTGTTGTCTGCGTCGCTGCTGCGCCCGACCAGGCTGCCGAGCAGGCCCGCCAACACCGTCATCGACAACAGCACGGCGACCGGCATCACGATCACCAGCACCACGATCATCACGATGCCACCCACGTCCACGCCGCGATTATGCCATCTCGGCCAGCCCGAGCGCGGCTCAGTGTCGCGCACGTCGCTCAGGTCATCGCCTTGGCCGTCACGTCGTCACCGTGGTCGTGCTCGGGTTCTGCTCGACCGCTGCTCAGGCCCTGGCGTGGGTCAGAGCCTGACGGGGATCAGGCACTGGCGTGGGTCAGAGCCTGACGGGGATCAGGCACTGGCGTGGGTCAGAGCTTGGCGATGGCCTCGATCTCCACCAGGGCGCCCAGGGGCAGGCCGGCCACCGCCACCGCCGAGCGGGCCGGCCGGTGGTCGCCGAAGTGCTCGGCGTAGATCTCGTTCACGGCCGCGTAGTCGCCCATGTCGGCCAGGAAGACGGTGACCTTCACCACGTCGTCGAGCGTTGCGCCTTCGGTCGCCAGCACGTCGCGCACATTGCTGAGGGCCTGGTGCGCCTCAGCGGCCAGGCCGCCGGGGACCAGCGCCCCGTCGACGATGCCGATCTGGCCAGCGGTGAACAGCAGCTCCCCGGCTCTCACGACCGGGCTGTAGGGGCCGACTGGCTTGCTCACGGCCCCGATCCTAGCCCTGCCCCACGCCTCGCCGCTTTGTGACGCGGGCCGTCGTCTGCCGTCAACCCTGCGGCCCGCCCGGGCCGGGGAAACACGGCGAACGCGCCGCTATCCGCGAGGGAGGTCGTCGCTGCCTCGGCCGGTGGGCCAGACCGGAGCGCAGCCGCCCGCCAGCCACACGGCAGCAGCCACCGCCGCGAACACGGCGTCGCTGCCATTCACAGGCGGCCCGTCGTCGGGCTCGATGCTCACCCGGATCGGCGGGGTGTCGACCGCACGCAGGATCCCGAAGGAGCGGATCGTGAGGTCGTGTACCTCGCCTGCTGGGTCGACGGCCAGCGACTCGGCTGTCACCAGGCTGAGCCCCATGTGGGCCGCCCCGATGCAGTAGGAGCGCAGCACCGTCTCGTCGAGGGGGTCGCCGCAGCGCACTCGCACGTCGATCGAGCCGTCGTCTGCGAGCGCAGCGGTCGCCGAGCCTGCGCCGGGAAACGTGATCCAGCCGACGGCGCCTCGCAGCGCGGCGGCCAGCGCCTCCATCTCCAGGCGGCCCGCGCAGCGGATCGCCGCCGAGGTCGGCGGGCCGGCGACGTCGACCTCCTGCACTTCCGCGCCCGGCGCTGCGGCTCTGACGATCTCGGCGATGCCTGGCGTGCGGGCGACTCGGACCACGCCGCTGCCGTCGGCTCGCAGGCCCGCGGCCATCGGCGGGCGCTTGGGGCCGTGGCGCACCGAGTCCTCCCGCGTGTAGAGCACCCGCACCGCCCGGCCGTGCTCATCGGCCAGCCGGCGGGCTGCGGCGGCCACAGGCGAGGCCGTCTTGGCACCGAAGGCTCCGCCGTTGGCCAGCGGCCCGGCAGGCTCGCCGCCCGGCTCGCACCAGGAGGCGTCGGTCTCCAGGTAGCCGGGCTCCGTCCAGGATGTGCGCAGGCTGGCCTGCCAGTCGCCGTCGGGCAGCTCGATCGGCGGCTCGAAGGCGGCGGTTGTGCGCCGGCCCTGCACCTTGCCGGCCAGGCGCAGCGCCTCGGCTCGGGTCTCGGCCACCACCCAGTCGTCGGCGGCGAGCACCGCCACCAAGGCATGGGGCGGCGCGGTGTCGTCCGCGAACCCGCCGCCGCCGAGCGCCACGTGAGGGCCTGTCTGCTGGGCGGTGCCGCCCTCGATGGCCGCACGACGCTGCGAGGCTTCGGGATCAGGCGCACGGAGGCCCGCGACCGGGGACGCGGCAGCCCTGCCGTCAGGCGTCGTGGCCCGGCCCTTGCCGTCACCGACCGGGCCGGCGGCGTCTCCGACCGGGGCGGCGGCGTCTCCGACCGAACCGGCGGCGTCTCTGACCGAGCCGGCGGGGTCGGCAACCGGGCTGGCGGCGTCTGCGGGGGTGCCGGCGGGGTCTGCGGGGGTGCCGGTTGCGTCTGCGAACGACTCCCAGGCGTCGAGCACCGTCTGCCAGCCGGTGCAGCGGCACAGATGGGCGAGCAAAGCCTCCGCCGCGGCTCTGCGATCTGGGCGCTCGGTCGCCCCGGAGGCATCGTGTGCGCCCTGCAGGCCGGCGAAACGGCAGATGATGCCGGGGGTGCAGAACCCGCACTGGCTCGCCCCGGCGGCCGCGAAGGCGTCGCCCCAGGCCACGGCCACCTCCTCTGGCAGGCCCTCGACCGTGGTGATCTCGCGGGAGCGGACTCGCCGCACTGGGGTCACGCACGACACCCGCGGCTTGCCGTCCACCAGCACGGTGCAGCAGCCGCACTGGCCCTGCGGCGAGCAGCCGTCCTTCACCGAGTGCAGGCCCTGGCCCCGCAGCACGTCGAGCAGCGTGGCCGAGGGATCGTCGACGGCCACGACGGCACCGTTCACGATGATCTCCACGGCGCCGGCCGGGTCGGTCGTCATGGACCGCAGATTACGGTTCAGCGCCATGGCCGCACTCCAACGGCGCTCGTTCCTGATCGGCGCGGCCTGTGCGCTCCTCGCCGGGGCCTGCGGCAGCCGCCGCCGATCCCAGGACGAACCAACAGGCGCTGCCGGGCCGTCGCAGGCCGAGCTGAGCGAGATCGCCTTCGTCGCCCTGACCTTCCCCGACGGCTTCAGCGCGCCGGCCACGCTGATTCACGGTGCCCCGCAGCGGCTGCCGGTGGTGGTGCACAGCCGCTTCGACACCATGCGCCAGACCGCACCCGAGCGGCTGCGCATCGCGGTGACCGCGGCGGTCCAGCCCGATGCCGATGCCCCGCCGGAGGTGCTGTTCGACGCCGAGGTCGTGGCGCATCGCGACGGCATCATCACGCCGTATTATCCGGTGCTCGCGGCCTTCGGATCGCCCGGCGAATACAGCCTCGCCCTGCCGGATCACCCCGAAGTGCCGGCGGTGGCGTTCCTGGTCGCGGATGCGGCGGACGTGGCGATCCCCGCACCGGGCGAGGCGCTGCCGGCCCCGCACACACCGACCGTCGACGACACCCGCGGCGTGAGCCCGATCTGCACGCGTGCGATCCCCTGCGAGCTGCACGATCTCGACCTGGCCGACGTGGTCGGCAACGGCCGGCCGACGGCGCTGCTGGTCGCCACGCCGGGGTTCTGCCAGACCGACATCTGCGGGCCGGTGGTCGACCTGCTGATGGAGCATGCCCCGGCCCGTCCGGGCGTCGATTTCGTGCACGCCGAGGTCTACGCGGACCCCTCGGAGTTCTCCAGCGGCCGCTTCCCCGAGACGACAGCCGTCGTGAAGGCCCTGGGCCTGCCCTATGAACCGGCGCTGTTCGTGGCCGACGGCGCGGGCGTGATCCGAGCCCGCCTCGACACCACCTGGGACCGCGCCGAGCTGACCGCCGCCCTCTCCAGCGTCGCCTGACCGGCCGCAACCCCGCCACCTGCGCTTCATCGGTCGGTCGTCGGCCTGGCCCGCCGACTGTCGGCCGGTCGCCTGAGCGGTTGTCCCGGACTCGGATCCAGAGAGGCTGTCATACCCCCTTCGTAAGTTCGGAGCGTGCGGGCGGTGGAGTTCTTCGCGGGCATGGGCCTGATGCGTGCAGGCCTCGAATCCGAGAGGGTGACGACCGTCTTCGCCAACGACATCGACCCCACCAAGGCCGCCCTCTACTGCGAGAACTGGGGCAACGACGAGCTGCTGGTCGCCGACATCCGCTGCCTGTCGGGCGACCTGATCCCCGACGCTGAGGTCGCCACCGCCTCGTTCCCGTGTACCGACATGTCCCTCGCCGGCAACCGTGCCGGGCTGGGCGGCAAGCAGTCCGGGCTCGTCACCGAGTTCTGTCGCATCCTCGCCGAGATGGGCGAGCGCCGGCCTGGGGCGCTGATCGTGGAGAACGTGCCGGGTTTCCTGACCGTGAACGGCGGCAGGGATCTGGCCACGGTGAAGCAGATGCTGAAGACGCTGGGCTACCGCGTCGCCGTGTCCGTGCTCAATGCGTCGTCGTTCGTGCCCCAAAGCCGTGCCCGGGTGTTCCTGCTGGGCTCTCTGGGCGCCCAGCCGAGCATCCCCGAGCCGCCAAGCCGCTCGCCGGTGAGGCTGACCGACATTGCCAGCCCCGACGGCGACTGGTGGCCCGAGGAGCGGCGTGGGGCATTCCTGGAGTCGCTCTCGCCGCTGCAGCGCTCCCGCATCGACGCCTGGCGTTCGAGCTTCGACGTCCGCTGCGCGGGCGCCTACCGCCGTACCCGCGCAGGCAGGGCTGTGTGGGAGGTGCGCCGCGACGAGCTGGCGGGGGCGTTGCGCACCACCCGCGGCGGGTCGTCGCGTCAAGCGCTGGTGCGGGTCGGGCGCGGCCGCTTCGAGGTCCGCTGGATGGACCTGGCCGAGTACGCCCGTCTGCAGGGAGCGGAGAAGCTCTCCTACGAGTCGGTGTCGGAGCGGCAGGCGATGTTCGCCCTCGGCGACGCCGTGTGCGTGCCCGTCATCGAATGGCTGGCCAAGAACTGGCTGAGCGCCGTTGAGTTCAGAGTCGCCGCCTGAGGTCGACGCCCTCTACGCGGGCGCAGCCGGGGCGGGGGGTCAGCTGAAGGACTGGCCGCAGCCGCAGGTGCGCTGGGCGTTGGGGTTGTCGATGGAGAAGCCAGCGTCCTGGAGCCCGTCGCGGTAGTCCAGGGTTGCGCCTTCGAGCAGCATCGCAGAGGACGGGTCGACCACCACGTTCACCGATCCGTACTCGGCGATCACGTCCTCGTTGTCGCGGTCTGGGTCGAAGTACATCTCATAGGAGAACCCGCTGCAGCCGCCGGGACGCACAGCCACGCGCAGGGCGAGGCCTTCCTCGTCCTCGGCGGTGAGCAGTTCGTCGACCTTGGCGGCTGCGGAATCGGTGAGCGTGATCATCGTGGGCTTCTCCTCTTGGCTCGATTGCTGCGCTCGGAGTGGCAATGCCGGCCGTGGCGGGCTCGCCTCGGCTCACCGCTCATGCTAGCAGCTCACCGCCCGCCCGCAGCACCCGCAACGCCGACAACTCCCGCCGCCTCCTCACCTCGGGGCCGGACTCAGACCGGATCTGCGCGGCCGGCAGGGCCGACTCCGGATGCCCGATGAAATCGACATCGTGATCGAGAACCTGACCGACGCGATCTACGCGGCCGGCAGGGCCGACTCCGGATGCCCGCTGAAATCGACATCGTGATCGAGAACCTGACCGACGCGATCTACGCGGCCGGCAGGGCCGACTCCGGATGCCCCGCAGCCGGCTCGGCGGTCATGACCGCGCCGTGTTTGGCGGCATGGAGTTGACGGCGTGGAGGTTTCGTCGCATATGTGCTACGTTTGTCGCATAGCCACTGTTGCATCCAGGGAGCTCCGCAACCAGACCCGCTCGCTGCTTGATCGCGTGGCAGCAGGCGAGTCGATCACGATCACCGTCAACGGACGGCCGGCTGCTCTACTCGCGCCTCTCGAGAGCAGGCCGCGCTGGATGAACAGCTCGATGTTCCTGGGTCTCCTCGAAGGCAACCGGGCAGACGCCGCGCTGCGCCAAGAGCTGGCCGAGCTCTTGCCCGACACCACCGACGATCTCGACGATCTCGACGGGCCTGGCTCGTGACCGGCCTGGCTCTCGCAGACACATCGATCTTCGTCGCTGCCGAGACGGCACGGCCGCTCGACGTCGCAGCCTTCCCCGACAGGCTCGCTGTGAGCGTTGTCACGGTCGGCGAACTCCGCGCCGGGGTCCTCGCCGCGAAGGACGTGGCCGCCCGCGACCTCCGTCTTCGAACGCTCGCCACTGCCCTGTCGCTCGACCCGATCCCCATCGACACCGCTGTCGCCGAGCACTGGGCCACACTTAGGGTGCTGCTGCGAGACAGCGGACACCGCATGGGCGTCAACGACTCGTGGATCGCAGCGACCGCAATGACGCTGGGCGTCCCTGTCCTGACCCAAGACGCCGACTTCCCGGACCTCGACGGGCTCAGCGTCATCTCTGCGTGACGATCTCTGACCGGTCACATCCGAGGTCGCTTGCCCCGCCATCGCCCGATCCCTCGATGCCGAAGGCCGAGCCTTGGGCGGCAGCCTCTATCGTGGAGCCGTGGCCTCGACCGCAGCGCTGCCCACGGCGGACTACGTGATGGGGCTGCTGCGCGGCGTGATCGACCCCGAACTCGGCAGCGACATCGTGGAGCTGGGCATGGCCAAGAAGGCCGAGGTGGACGACGACGGCACGATCCGACTGGAGATCGCCCTCACCACGTCGGGCTGCCCGCTGCGGGCGCAGATCCAGCGGGACATCCGCAGCCGCCTGACCACGCTGCCCGGCGTCACCCGGGTGAAGATCAACTGGGGCGAGCTGAGCCCCGAGGAGCGCTCGGCGGCGATGGCCCGCGCCCGCTTCAACGTGAGCCAGGACGCTCCCGACACTGCCGTTCCCGCCACCGCCAAGGTGCTGATGATCGCCTCGGGCAAGGGCGGCGTGGGCAAGTCGTCGGTGGCCGTCAACGTGGCCGCGGCGCTGGCCGGGCTCGGCTACAAGGTCGGGGTGATGGACGCCGACGTCTGGGGCTTCTCGGTGCCGCGGATGCTGGGGGTGCACGGCGACCTGATCGCCATGGAGGGCAAGATCCAGCCGCTGGTCCGCGAGATCGGCGACGGTCGGCTCGAGATCGTCTCCATGGGCTTCCTGGTCAAGCAGGAGGACTCGGCGCTGATGTGGCGGGGCCTGATGCTGAACCGTGCGGTGCAGCACTTCTGCCAGGACGTGGACTGGTCCGACGACCTCGACTACCTGCTGATCGACATGCCGCCGGGCACCGGCGACGTGCAGATGGGGCTCGCCAAGATGCTGCCCCGGGCGGAGATGCTGATCGTCACCACGCCGGCGCTGAACGCCCAGAAGGTGGCTGCGCGGGTCGCCGACATGGGCCGCAAGAACTACCTGCGGATCGTGGGCGTGATCGAGAACATGACCGAGTTCATCGCGCCCGACGGCAGCCGCCATGCGCTGTTCGGATCGGGCGGCGGGCAGCAGCTCGCGGATGACATCGGGGTGCCGCTGCTAGGGAGCGTGCCGATCGAGCCGGCGGTCTCCGACGGCGGCGACAGCGGCGAGCCCGCGGTGCTCGGCGAGGGGCCGGCCGCTGACGCGCTGCGCTCGATCGCCCAGGCGATCGCCGACGAGCACGTGCCGCCGGTGGAGATGGCGGGCTGCTCGGCGCGGATGCTCGACGCCGCCATGGCGGCCCTGGACCAGCTCGACGCCGAGGCTGAGTCGCCGGCCGCCGAACCCCAAGACTGAAACGCCAGAGGGCGGGCGGGAGCGCACGACGCCAAGGCCGAGACTGCGGTGCCGGTTGTCCGGCTCGGTCGGTCTCTGTTCTGTTGTCAAGATGCTGGGTCCCTGACCTGCGTTCCTGGCACCGCTGTCGCCAGCCGCTCAAGTCGGGTTGTCGGGGAGCAGAACCCCAGTGGGCGGCGGCCTCAGGGGGTGCTTCCATCGGATGCCCGCTGGGCGGGCGGGCTAGGGGTCGGGGCCGTCGCGGCTGCGGCTCTCGCCTGCAGCGCCACGGTTCTTCCGGCTACGGCTCTCGCTGCTATCGCCGGCTGCTACCCGACCGGGCAGGGCGGCTTACGGGTCGGGGCCGTCTCGGCTGCGGGTCTGGCCTGCAGCGCCCCGGTTATTCCGGCTGCGGCTCTCGCCGCTATCGCCGGCCGCTGCCCGACCGGGCAGGGCGGCTTACGGGTCCGGGCCGTCCCGGCTGCGGCCAGCCCGTCTTCGGCCATCGACGGGGTTGGGGTTCTCATCGGTCGTGCCGGGGCGGTCTCTGCGGGCGGGGCTGGGGCTTGGCGGGCCTTGCTCGCTACTGATCCAACTCTTCCCGCTGCTTGTCCAGCTTTCCCTGCTGCGGTTTGTGGCGGTCAGGGAGGGGATCTTGTCGGCGGGGATGCGGTGTTGGATGCTGCGACCGCTGTTCATGGCGATGGTGCCCTGGGTGCCGCCGGCGGCGCCGTTCTTGCGGTTCTTGCCGGTCTTCTTGGCGGGCTTGTTCTTGCGTCGGCGGGGTTGGCGGCCTGTCTTCTGGTCTTGGTCGTGGTGGTGTTGGCGGTGACACGGCCCGCACAGTGCTTGGAGGTTGTCGATGTCGGTGGGCCCGCCGTTCTCCCATTCGACGATGTGGTGAATGTCAGCCATGTGCATCGGCGCGCCGCAGCGCATGCAGCCTTTGTCGCGTACTGCTATGGCGAGCCGCTGTGCGGCGTTGGGGGTGCGGGTGGAGGTGCCGAGCCACAGGGCGCGGCCGTCGCCTGCGAAGATCATGCCCGCCACAGCGGTGTCAGCCGACAGCCGCCCGAGGATGGCCGGCGGGACGGGGCCGGTGCCGAGCATCTCGCAGGCCCCGTGGGGGTTCGCGCCGTCGATGAGGCCGATGTCTGCGGTGATGATCAACTGCGGCCGCCCGCTGGCCTTGCCGCCGCTGCTGTTGGCGGGGAGGGGCTCGTGGGTGAGAGCGTCGAGGCCGGTGATCGTCTCCAGCAGCGCGTCAGCCATCCGCTGGGGCCCGGTGCGGCCGGCGGTGTTGCCTGCCTTGCTGTCGGTGCGCCA
Organism: Acidimicrobiales bacterium; assembly: GCA_965214285.1. Classification (GTDB taxonomy): domain Bacteria; phylum Actinomycetota; class Acidimicrobiia; order Acidimicrobiales; family Aldehydirespiratoraceae. Next base: position 859,851 of record OZ243946.1, on the reverse strand, counting down.
CAGCCTGTCCGCATGGGTCTGCACGGCCTGGGCGAGCAGGCCGTGGCTTACCGGGTCCAGCTCGGCGTGCAAGATCCCCATCCCCGAATCACGATCCTTGCCCAGGCTGGCTTTGCGGGCTTTGCGCTGACGCTTCAACTCAGCCTCGCCACGATCCCGAGATGCCTTCAACTCGGCGCGCTTGGCGTCACCGGCGAACACATCCGCAGGCTTCGACTCAGCCAGGCCCAACAGCGCCTCGTCGTTGTCCACCGTCTCTGCGCCTGCGGTCTCGGCGGTGTTGACCAGCGCAGCCGCGTGGTCGATCGTGAAACCGCCCTCTGCGAGCCTCTTCTTCGTGTTGGGCATCGCCGCCAGGCCTTGCGCGACCTTGGCCAACCGCGACGCGTCGCGCTTGGACTTGCCAGTCTGCTCAGAGATCACCCCCGCAGCACGACCCGGGGTGGTCAACGCCGCGATTTCTGTGGTGATGTCACACATCGCCGCGTCCAGACCCCCCTGCAGCCTCTTCGCCGCCCCAGCCGCAGCACGCAGCTCCCCCAAAGACCGCCCGCCAGGCCTCACCTCACGCACCAGGGCCTCAGCCCGCCCGAACAACGCCACCGCATCTCGGCTGGCACCGGCCGGCTCAGCAGTTGGGCCACCCGCAGCCTGGCCGGCCTGACCGCTGGCAGGGCCGTCGGCGGGCAGGGTAAGGCCCTGGGCGTCACCAGCTTGACCGCCGGCCTCGCCGGTCCGGCCTTCAGCGTCACCGGCTCGACCGCCGGCCTCGCCTGCCGGAGCGGCGGCCAGGCCAGGCTGGTCGATGGCCGGGTCGGTCGCTTCAGCGGCCGGAGACGGCGAATCAGGGGCCGAAGCCTCGGTCGGATTCGAGAGATAGTTCATGCTGTATACCCTATCCGTGAGTTATGACAATTACACCTGTTGCTGAAATCTGATCCGAATTCGTGCTCCCGAACCTGCCCCACCGCACTGGCAGGGCCGCCGGCCCTAGCGACAGCCCGACCACCGGCCAGACCATCGCCGAGCATGGCCCGGCCATCGCCAGGCAGAGTCAGGGCCTGGGCTTGGGCGTCAGCGGCTCGGCCGCCGGCCGCACCCGCTGGATCAGCGGCCAAGCCTGCCCGACCAACGGCCGGGGCGGTCGGATCAGCGGCTGGGCCAGCGGGATCGAGGTCCAAAGCCCCGGACGGAATCGAGAAATCGTTCATGGGCCAGAACCTATTCAGGGGGTGTGACAGTCTCGCTCCGACAGGCCCAGCCACACCCGCAGCTCGTCCGCCAGCCGAGTCAGCGGCTGGACCAGCGGAATCGAGTAGATCGTGCATGGACCAGAACCTATTCAGGGGGTGCGACAGTCTCGCTCCGACAGCCCCAGCCGCACCCGCAGCTCGACCGCCGGCCTCGCCTGCCAAAGCGGCGGCCAGGCCAGGCTGGTCGATGGCAGGGGCGCCCGGATCAGCGGCTGGACCAGCGGGATCGAAGGCCAGGCTGCCTGCGGAATCGAGTAGATCGTGCATGGGCCAGAACCTATTCAGGGGGTGTGACAGTCTCGCTCCGACAGCCCCAGCCGCACCCGCAGCTTGACCGCCGGCCTCGCCTGCCAAAGCGGCGGCCAGGCCAGGCTGGTCGATGGCAGGGGCGCCCGGATCAGCGGCCGGGCCAGCGGGATCGAAGGCCAGGCTGCCAGCGGAATCGAGTAGATCGTGCATGGACCAGAACCTATTCAGGGGGTGCGACAGTCTCGCTCCGACAGCCCCAGCCACACCCGCAGCTCGACCGCCGGCCTCGCCTGCCAAAGCGGCGGCCAGGCCAGGCTGGTCGATGGCAGGGGCGCCCGGATCAGCGGCTGGACCAGCGGGATCGAAGGCCAGGCTGCCAGCGGAATCGAGTAGATCGTGCATGGACCAGAACCTATTCAGGGGGTGCGACAGTCTCGACGGCCGCTTGAGAATCTGGGCAAGCTGGCGACGTGCTCCAGGCAGCCCCACCCCAACCCTGAGCCTCCCGCCGGACTGCCATGCGACACGCACCGCACCGCACCGCACCACCCCAACCCTGAGCCTTCCGCCGGCGTGAGCGGCCCACCCGCGGGCGATGGTCGAGCCGTCCTGAAGCGCTGTGCCATGTCGGCCTCGGTGATCGTGCCGGTCCTGTCGAGCACGGCCACGTCGACCTCGGGGGCGGCAGCCGGACTGCCCCGGAACCGCCGGCGTCTGGGCTGGGCGGCCCTCAAGCAAGAGAGCGAGTGCCTGGCGCGTTCGCTGCGGGCCCAGCCAGGCAGGTTCAGCGACCTGGAGAAATCTCCGGATCGGGGCCAGGATCGGAGCCAGGGTCGGGGCCAGGGCCGGCACCGGGGCCGGGGTCGTCGTCGGAGGGCCGGTAGCGGGCCTCGCCGACGTCGATCACGGGTCCGCCGCCGCCCATCGGACCAGGGCCTCTGCGTCCCATCGGACCAGGGCCGGCGGGACCCATGGGGCCGGAAGCGCTCCCGTCCATCGGCACCCCAAGGCTGGCCTCCATACGCAGGCGGAAGCGGCGGATCAGCACCGTACGCACCAGCGCACGTGTCGGCAGGAAGAGCAGGAGCAGCCCGATTCCGTCGGTCAAAAAACCCGGCGTGAGCAGCAGCGCCCCGGCGATCGCCACCAGCACGCCGTCCACCAACTCCCTGGTCGGCAGCGCGCCCTCCTCCAGCCGGCTCCGGATCCCCCGGATCAGCCCGAGCCCCTCCCGGCGCACCATCCAAGCGCCGACCAGGCTGATCAGGATCATCAGCCCGACCGCCTCGTAGCCCCCCACCGCCTGGCCGACCTGGATGATGATGAGGATCTCCAGGATCGGCAGGATCAGGAACAGCAGCAGCACGATGCCGAACACGCCGCCATCGTAGGTGCTCGCCGCCACGCCGGGCCGGGCCGGGGCAGATGCCGTCACCCGTCACCCGCCACCCTGCCGACCCAGCCCACACCGACACCCGCTGCTCGCCGGGTCCACGCCGATACCCCCGCTTCTCGCCGAACCCACGCTGACCACCACGCCGCCGGGCCGGGGCCGGGACGGACCCAAGCCGCCGCCACGCCGTCCTGAGCCATGCCGACACCCGCCAGGCCGGGGCAGATGCCGACGCCCGCCCTCTGGTCGCCTGGCAGCATCTCCCGACGCCGGCTAGTCTCAGGCGACATGGCGTTGGAGGCACGGCTTGGGGGACGGCGTGGCCCGCAGGATCATGCCGAGTGAAAGAGGCGAGCCGCGGTGACCGAGCGCTACGCCGGATGTCCGGGGCGGTGCAGGGTCCGAATCGACTGGCTGTCCCGGCATGCGTCGTCGCCCGCGTCGTCTGCGGCGTCGCCTAAGCCATCGTCAGCCTCGTCTGCCGCGTCTGCATCGTCGTCTGCGCACATCGGCGCCCACACAGCGACGGCTGACCATGGTTGAGTTCGACGACAGCGCTCTCGACGCCCTCGGGTTCGACAACCGTGCGCTGCACGTGGTCGACATCGAGAACCTGCTGGGCGATGTCGACCCCATCCAGCCCGAAGACGTGGCCCGCTGCGCAGCGGTCTACGAGAGGTTCGTCGAAACAGGCGACACGGTTGTGGTCGGCTGGAGCTTCCAGCCGAAACCGGAGGTTCAGCAGGCCTGGCAGGGTCCTGAGCATGTATGGCGCAGAGGCAAGGACGGCGCCGATCGAAGGCTTGTCCTGGAGCTGCGCCAGCGCCGACACGGGGTCAAGGACAGCTTCCGGCGAGGGGTGTTCGTGGCTTCCGGGGATGAGGAGTTCGTCGGAATCGTGAGGGACCTCATCACCGACGGTGTCCACGTGACGGTCGTGTCGCGAGAGGATGCGCTGGCGCAGAAGCTGGGGAACTTGGCCAGCGAAATCAAGGCTCTGCCATGGGGAAGCCCCGAAGCGAGGCCGCCCGCCCGCGAACAACCGCCCCGAGTCGGGGGCAAGCATGACCGAGCCAACCTGGCAGCAGCGAGAGCCCTCTACACGGAGACGCGGGCACGAATCGCCGGCAGGCAGCCTTCGGCGGACACCGCGCCGTGGGCGCCCTTGCATCTGTGGACGCTCACGGCGGTGCTGTTCACCGTCGCCGCGGCAGTCAACGGCATCGGCCCCGCTGCGTGGGTGAACGCCGGGCTGCTCGCGGCAGGTGCTGCGCTGCTCGCCGTCATGTGGGCACAGACGGAGGCCCCCGATCTGGAACTCCCCCACCACAACCCCAGGGCCAAGGAAGGCTCCCTCTACCGGGCATTCACCGCATGGCTCATCCAGGACTTCGCCGCCCAGCAGCGCCGCAGCCGGTCGCGAAGACGCACATCGGCGGTCTTCGCCGTCGTGGTCGTCGCCTCATCGGTGCTCTCAGCGGCATCGGTGCTGTTCGAGCTCTGACCCACCCCGCCACCCACCGCCCCGCCGTCTGGGCAGGAAGGCTCGGTGGAGCATTAGCCTCGGGCGACATGGGGTGGAGGGCATCTTGAACCGCAGGATCGTGCTGACCGACCGGGGCGAGCCGCGGTGACCGAGCGGAACTGGCAGCCATCGACCCTCTACGCAGCCGACTGCCTGGATGTGCTGCGCGGCCTGAACTCCGAGACCTTCGATCTGATCTACGCCGACCCGCCGTCCCGTGACGACCTGCCAACGCCCAGCGCCGAGAGCGACGTGCCGGCGAGCCTGCGACCTGTCCTCAGCGTGGCCTCCGACGAGGCCGACCGTGCCTACCTGGCCTTCATGGCCCCGCGGCTAGCAGAGATGAAGCGGCTCCTGACTCCCGACGGGGCGCTGTACCTGCACTGCGACCCGGCGATGAGCCACTACCTGCGGATCATGCTCGACGGGCTGTTCGGGCGAGATCGGTTCAGAGAGGAGTTCTTCCGCCGGTACAGGGCAGACGACTCCAGAACGGGCTTTCTCCACAGGCACGACACGATCTACCAGTACGCACGCGACGACCACCTGGTGAAGATGAACGGGGCTCCGCTCTCGCCCTCCGCCTATCGGAACTGGACCGCGTGGGCGAAGGACGGCCCCTTGGTCGAGTTCTCGCTGTCGGACAGCGAGCGAGTCGACTTCCCGACACAGCGTCCAGTGGCGCTGCTGCGCAGAATCCTAAAGTCGTCGTCGCTTGACGGGAACGCTGTGCTGGACCCGTTCGCCGGTTCTGGCACCACCATGGTGGCCGCTGCTGAGACAGGCCGCGAATGGGTCGGCATCGAGATCGATCCTGAGGCGGTGGGCATCGGCACCGGCCGAGCCACGAACGCTCGGGTCGTCACAGACCCGCCGGAGCGATCAGATCGACCGTGACCGCAGCCACCTGCGGCAGGCATCCTCACTGGAGGCGCACCGTGGACACAGCAAGCGATTCCCCAGAGCCGGTCGAGCAGCGACCGACAGCGCTTGAGCCGGGGCGGGCGCTCAGATGGCTGTGATTCAACAGCCAAGCGATCGTCCTCCTTCCGTCGACAGGCTGGCCCGTTCGATCAGCGGCACCGGGCTGCCGCAGGCCATGCACGTGGAAGCGGCCCGCGCCGCCATCGCCGCGGGCAATCCCGGCGACGCCCAGAGCCTGGCGGACGCCATGGCACGGCGCCTGCTGCGCCCGGTGATCAACGGCACCGGCACCTTGTTGCACACCAACCTGGGGCGGGCGCCGCTGGGCGTGGAGCAGCCGGAGGGCTACACCAACCTCGAATACGACCTCGTCACCGGCGAGCGAGGCTCGCGGATGGCAACCGCGGCGGACCTGATCGCCAAGGCCTCCAGCGCCGAGGCCGCCATCGTGGTCAACAACTGCGCGGGAGCGGTGCTGCTGGTGCTGGCGGCTCTGGCCGAGGGGCGCGATGTGGTCGTGTCGCGCGGCGAGCTGGTGGAGATCGGCGGCGGCTTCCGGGTGCCTGAGGTGATGAGCCGATCCGGCGCCCGCCTGGTGGAGGTGGGCACCACCAACCGCACCCGCCGCTCCGACTACACCGCCGCCGTGGCAGACCCGGCCTGCGATGCGGCGCTGATCCTGCGGGTCCACCAGTCGAACTACCGCATCGTCGGCTTCACCGAGGCCCCCCGCACCGCTGAGCTGGCCGACCTCGGGCCGCCGCTGGTCGCCGACATCGGCTCGGGGCTGCTCGACTCCCGCTGCGGATGGCTCGACGGCGGCCCGCCGGGCTGGCTGGAAGGCGAGCCCGCCGCCCGCCAGACCCTCGAAGCCGGCGCCCGGCTGGTCACGTTCTCGGGCGACAAGCTCCTCGGCGGGCCTCAGGCCGGCATCATCGCCGGCGACGCCGAGCTGGTCGAGCGCTGCGCCCGTCATCCTCTGGCTCGGGCGCTGCGACCCGGCTCGCTGGTGCTCGGCGCTCTGCAGGCGACCGCCCTGGCCTACCTCAACGGCGACGGCATGGCGATCCCGTTCTGGCGGATGGCATGCGCCAGCGTCGACGAACTGCGGCAGCGGGCACAGGTCATCGCCGCAGCCGGCAGATCCGCCGAGACGGCCGACATGAGCTCCACACCCGGTGGCGGCACGCTGCCCGGCGTCGAGATCCCCTCAGCAGGCCTCGCCGTGGACGGCGACCGCCGTGCCGAGCTGCGCGGACGGCAGCGCCCGATCGTGGCCCGCGTGGCCGAGGACCGCACGCTGATCGACCTGCGCACCGTTCACCCCGACGACGACGACGAGATCGCGGCCGCGCTCGCCGAGCCGGCCTGAACCGATGCAGGGCTGCGGCACGACCGAGCAGACCCGGCCACAGCCGAACCGCGCTCGCCGAGCCGGCCTGAACCGATGCAGGGCTGCGGCAAGGCCGAACAGACCCGGCCACAGCCGAACCGCGCCAGGCCAGGCCGGCCTGAGCCGATGCAGGGCTGCGGCACGACCGAGCAGGCCGGGGCTGGAGCGAGGCTGGCAGAGCCGAACCGCGCAAGGCCAGGCTGCGCCAGGCCGAGCCGCCGAGAGCCGCGGCTGAGCTGAGCGCCGATGCACGTCGTGGCCACCGCGGGGCACGTCGACCACGGCAAGTCGACCCTGGTGAAAGCGCTCACCGGCACCGACCCGGACCGTCTCGAAGAAGAAAAGGCCCGCGGCCTGACCATCGACCTGGGCTTCGCCGGCACCCGGCTGCCGTCGGGGCGAGGCATCTCGTTCATCGACGTGCCCGGCCACGTGCGCTTTCTGAAGAACATGCTCGCAGGCGTCGGCGGGGTGGACGCCGCCATGTTCGTCGTCGACGCCACCGAGGGCTGGAAGCCCCAGAGCGAGGAGCACCTGCGCATCCTCACCCTGCTCGGCATCCGCCACGGGCTGATCGCGCTGACCAAGATCGGCCAGGCCGACGACGAGCTGATCGAGCTGGCCTGCCTCGACATCGCCGACTGCGTGAGCGGCACCTTCCTGGCCGACGCCCCGGTCGTCGCCGTGGACGCCGTGGAAGGCCTCGGCCTCGACGACCTCGCCGCCGGCCTCGACGACCTCTGCGAGCAGACGCCCCGCTCGCCCGACCTGCGCCGCCCGAGGCTGTGGATCGACCGGGCGTTCGCGGCCCGCGGCGCAGGCACCGTGGTCACCGGCACGCTCGCAGGCGGCACGATCCGAGTCGACGACCAGCTCAGCGTGCTGCCCGAGGACCGGCCGGTGCGGGTCCGTGCGCTGCAGAGCCAGTACGACCAGCGCACCAAGGTCGGCCCCGGCAACCGGGTGGCCGCCAACCTCACCGGCGTGGGCCACGACTCGGTGGGCCGCGGCCAGGTGCTGGTGCGCCGCGAGCAGTGGCACCTGACCGACCGGGTGGACGCCTCGCTCGACGTGCTGGCCGGCCTCGCCCATCGGGTGACCCGCCGCGGCGCCTATGTGGCCTACATCGGCTCGGGCGAGTTCCCGGTGCGGCTTCGGGTGCTCGGCCCCGACGCCATCGAGCCGGGCGGCACGGGGTTCGTGCGCCTGCACCTGCCGGTGAGGCTGCCGTTGGTGATGGGCGACAGGTTCGTGCTGCGCGAATCGGGCCAGCAGGTCACCATCGGCGGCGGCGAGCTGCTCGACGCGGACCCGGTGCTGGCCGCGTCCAAGGCCGCCCCGGACCGCAGCGTGGAGCGGATCGTGGCCGAACGGCGACGGGTGGACGTGGATCTGCTGGAGCGGCTCACCGGCGAGAAGCGACCGCCCGACGTGGGCCGCTGGGCCGTGGACCCGGCCGAGCTGGATCAGGTGACTGCGGAGCTGCGCGGCCGGCTGGATCAGGCCGGGCCGCTGGGCCTCTCCACAGCGCTGCTCGGCGACTTCGAGCGGGCGGTCCTGCAGTCGATGACCGACATCGAGATCCAGGGCGGCCAGGCGCGCACCGAAGGCGGCGTGGACCCGGTGGCCGGGCACGACTTCGCGGCCAGGCTGGCCGCCGAGCCGTTCGCTCCGCCCGAGCCCGACGGCGTGGACCGCCAGGAGCTGCGCGAGCTGGTGCGCCGCGGCGAGCTGGTGGAGGAAAGCGGCATCTACTTCGCGGCGACGGCGCTGGACCAGGCGGCTGCGGTGGTGGCGCGGCTGCTGGCCGACAAGCCCGACGGGATCACCGTCGCCGAGGCCCGAGACGCCTGGGGCACCACCCGCAAGTTCGCCATACCGCTGATGAACCGCCTGGACGCGAGCGGCGTCACCCGCCGCCGCGGCGACCTGCGGATCGCCGGCCCCAGGCTGCCCGAGATCTGAGAGGGCAGGCTCTGCGCCGCGGACCGCGGCATCGCGGCCTCAGAGGCGCGGCGTCTCCCGCACCCGCCCGAACAGACACGGCCGCTCAGACGCCTCAGAGGCGCGGCGTCTCCCGCACCCGCCCGAACAGACACGGCCGCTCAGACGCATCAGAGGCGCGGCGTCTCCCGCACCCGCCCGAACGAGCACGGCGGCTCAGACGTGGCTCAGGGCGCGGCGCTCGATCTCGCTGAGGCCGCCCCAGATGCCGTGCTGCTCGCGGATCGCCAAGGCGTAGGCGAGGCACTCCTCGACCACCGGGCACTCGGCGCAGATCGCCTTGGCCCGCGCCTCGCGGAAGCTCTTCTCGTCGCGCCGCTCCCCCAGCGACGGCGGGAAGAACACGACCGCCTGCGGGCCGCGGCAGGCCGCGCGGATCTGCCACTCTCGGGACTTGCCCGCCGGGCCGGCATCGTCGTAGCTGCGAGGGTGTCTCATCTCGGGCGCTTTTCTCGGGGCGCTATGCGCACTCCGGACTATCAGACCCAGCAGCCGCTGACAAGGGCCTATTTCCGCCGGCCCATCTCCCGGTAGTCGCGGGCGCCGCCGGTCTCGGGCTCGATCTCCAGGTAGAGCCCCTCGATGGCCACCACCCGCACCGGGTCGCCGGCGGCGATCGGCGTGGTGCGGTTGACCCGCGCCCGCCACGGCGCGCCGTCCACGATCACCACTCCCTCCTTGGCGATGTCGTCCGCGGCGGTGGCGATGGCGCCGATCATCCATTCCCGGCCGATGGTGGGCGTGCCGAAGCGCGAGCGGATCATCGACGGCATGCCCGAGGTCATCGCCAGCGCCAGGCCCACGATGCCCGCGCTCAGCGTGATCCACGACACCGACAGGCCCTCATAGAGCCACAGCGAGCCGGCCGTGAGGCAGATCGTGGCGATCAGCGACCAGAGCCGGGGGACGCCGGTCTGCACGTCGATGGCGTAGCCGACCATGGCCACCACCAGCAGCGCCAGCGCCCAGGGCCGCACCGGCAGGCCCGCCAGGCCGAAGCAGGACAGCACGAAGCAGATGGCGCCGAGCACCCCGGCGATGCCCACCCCCGCGGTGTAGAGCTCGAAGATCAGCAGCCCGCCGCCGACCAGAAACAGCAGGTAGGCCATGGCGGGGCTGGCAAAGGAGTGGACCCAGCCGTCGAGCAGCGACAGCTTGGAGAAGCGGATGGCGGTCAGCGGGCGGCGCTGCGCCCCGTCGTCGCCGGCCACGACCTCGCTGGAGAATCCGGGCAGGTCGAGCACGAAGAAGGCCAGGGTCGGCGAGTCGCGCTCGGCGAGGCCCAGGGCGATGACGCCTTGCTCGTCGACCGTGGTGTCGGCCAGGACGGGGACGGCCGCCACGAAGGCGGGCATCAGCAGCGCCTCGGGGATCGCCAGCTCGCCGACGTTGCCGAAGACCGAGCCGACCGAGACTGCCAGCTCGTCGGTGACGGCAATCAGCTGGGCGACCTCCCGCTCGGCCTTGGCGTTGGCGCCGACCCAGGCGTAGACCGGCACCTCCGAGGCGGCGATGGCCCGCGCCAGCTCGACCAGGCGGTCGTCTGAGATCACGGCGTGGGTGCTGTCGACCTGCAGCACCAGCCCGCGTGAGCCATCCGCGGCGGCACGCTGCAGCGCCCGCTCTATCGAGTCGGCCACGATGCCGTCGAGCAGGCCGTTGACTTGCAGCACGTCGAACACGCCCGGGTCCGCGACCGGGTCAGCGGCCGGGTCTGAGCCTGAGCCTGCGCCCGAGTCGGGGTCCTGAGCAGAGTCCTGGGCGACCAGGGATCCGGCGGACGACACGGCGGGCGACAGCATCAGCAGGCCCGACAGGATGGCCCCCAGAGCCGCCGCTAGGGTTGTGCGGCGCCGGAATCCGGATCGACGCGGCGAGGAGGGGCATGGATCCCGTTCGGTTCTTCGCATCGTCGAGGGTCCTGATCGTGGCTGGCAAGGGTGGCGTCGGCAAGACGACCGTGGCCGCGACGATCGCCACGGCAGCGTCTGAGTGTGGCCTCTCGGTGCTCCTCGTGGAGGTGGCCGGCCGGTCGGCCGCGGCGCCCATGCTCGGGGCCGGGCCACAAGGCTACGCCGAGACGATCCTCGTTCCCGCGGGCCGCGACCGCGCAGCGGCTGCCGCCGGCGCACGCCCTGAGCCGGCCCACACTGCGCACCCGGAGCCGGCCGACAGTGCAAGCCCGGAGCCGGCCCACACCGCGCACCCGGAGCCCGGCGACGAGACCGCCGCCGACAGCCCGGAGGCAGCGCAGCAAGCCGTTGCGAGAGGCGAGATCAGGGGGCGCTCGATCACTGCCGACGAGGCGCTGATCGAATGGCTCTCCAAGCACGGATTCGAGCGCATCGTGAGGCGTATGGCCCGCTCGGGGGTGCTCGAGGTGGTGGCCACGGCCACGCCGGGCATCAAGGATCTGCTGGTGCTGGGGCGCATCAAGGCGCTGGAGGCCGAGCGGGCGGCGGACCTGATAGTGGTCGACGCCCCCGCCGCGGGCCACGCCGTGGGCTTGTTGCGCAGCCCCATCGGCGTGCGCGACGCGGCGCGCACCGGCACCCTGCACCGTCAGGCCACGGAAGCGCTGGAGCTGATACGGGACCCGGCCCGCTGCCGGGTGATGCTCGTCACCATCGCCGAGGAGACCCCGGTCAACGAGCTGATCGAGACCTCGTTCGCGGTGGAGGACGAGGTGGGCGTGTCGCTCGGCCCGGTGGTGGTCAACGGCCTGCTGCCCGAGCTGGCGGGCCTCGACGGGCAAGACGGCCTGCTACCCGAGCTGGCGGGCCTCGACGGGCACGACGGCCTGAGCCGAGCCCTGCCCGAGCCTTTGGAACAGGCCGGGGCCGATGACGCCGAGATCGCCGACATGGCGGCCGCGGCGGCGCTGAGGCTCGGCCGTCAGCGGCTCCAGGCCGAGCACCTGGCCCGCCTCGACGAGGAGCTGCCGCTGCCCCAGCTCCGCCTGCCGCACCTGTTCACGCCGCAGATCGGGCCGAGCGAGATCACGGCCCTGGCGGCCGCGCTGAGTGCCGAGATCGCCGGGCTGGCCCCATGAGCGGCGACAGCACTGCCGAGACGGCGCACCGCACCAGCACACAGACCGCCGGCAGCGCCGGGTCCGCCGGTGGCACGGACCACAGGCGCGGCCGGGGCATCGCCGAGACCGTCGAGAGCTGCCAGGTGATCGTCTGCTGCGGCGCTGGCGGCGTCGGCAAGACCACGATCGCCGCCTCCACGGCGCTGTTCGCGGCCGCCGCCGGCAAGCGGGCGGTGGTCGTCACCATCGACCCGGCCCGCCGGCTAGCCGACGCCCTGGGGATCGGCGCGCTGTCGAACACGCCGACGGCCATCGAAGGGCCCTGGCCGGGCTCGCTGCACGCCCTGATGCTCGACACCAAGTCGACCTTCGACGAGGTGGTGCGCCGCCACGCCCGCCACGAGGCCCAGGCCCAGCGGATCATCGCCAACAGCTTCTACCGCAACGTGTCGGCCACGCTGACCGGCACCCAGGACTACATGGCCGTCGAGAAGCTCAACGAGCTGCACGACAGCGGCGCCTACGACCTGGTGGTGGTCGACACGCCGCCCACCCGCGACGCCCTGGCCTTCCTGGAGGCGCCCAGGATGCTCAGCCGGCTGCTCGCCAACCCGCTCTACCAGTTGGTGACCGCGCCGGGGCGAGGCCCGCTGAAGCCGGTCAACCGCGCGGCTCGGTCGATGCTGCGTCGCCTGGCCCGGGTGGTCGGCGCCGAGGTGGTGGACGAGGCGATCGCCTTCTTCGGCGCTTTCGAGGGCATGCAGGACGGCTTCCGGGAGCGTGCCGAGGAGACGCTGGCACTGCTCAGTGGCGAGCGCACCGCCTTCGTGCTGATTGCCTCGCCGCGGGGCGACACCATCGACGAGGCCCGCTACTTCCTGGCGCGGATCGCCGCGGCCGGGCTCGACACGTCGGTGGTGGTCGTGAACCGGATGCTGCCTGCGCCGGCCACGACGCTTGCGCGCAGCGGCGAACTGGCGGCGGCCCTGCAGGGCAGCGAGGCCGGCCCGGCGGCACGGGCGCTGGCCGACATGTGCGCCGAGGCCGCAGCCGACGGCGACCGGATCGGCGAGCTGCTGGCCGCGGCGCCGGCTGCTGGCGTGGTGGAGGTGCCGCTGCTCGCCGGCGACGTGTGCGACCTCCACGGCCTGGCGGCGATAGCCGAGTTCCTCTGAGCCGCTGTCGCTGCAGCTGTAGCTGCCGGGGCTGTCGCTGCCGGCTCGGACCCTGCTCGGGGCCTGCTCAGGAGGCCTGCTCGGGCCTGCTCAGGTGTCGTCGTCGAGGGCCTCGACGGCTGCCGCGAAGTCGTCGGTGACCGGCACGATGCGGTCGAAGCCGGTGGTGTGCAGCAGCCGGGTGATGTTGGCGCGGTCGCAGTACACGGCGATGCGGCCGTCGTTGTCGCGCACCTTGCGGATGCCGCCGATCAGCGCTCCCAGACCCGCCGAGTCCATGAACTGCACGCCGCCGAGGTTGACGACCAGGCGCGGCTCGCCGCCCAGCTCGGCGAAGGCCTCGCGGAACTGGGCGACCGAGTAGGCGTCGAGCTCGCCCTCGGGGCAGAGCTCCACGTGGGCCGTGGCTTCGGAGCGGTCGACGCGGATTTCCAGCACCGGCTCATGGTACCGGCACCGCCATCAGACCGGGGCTCGCATTTTGGGCCTGCCGATCTGCGAGATGACTGCGGCGCCGCCTAAGCCGGGCCCCGCAGGCTGCGCAGGCCTCAGCGGCTCGTCGCCCTCGGGCCTAGCCGGGGGTGACGCGCACGTAGTTGGACCAGGCCCCTACGCCAGACGCGAAACCGGGGGCCGCCCGCATCTGCTGCGGATGACCCCCGGTCGTCGCTCTTCGCTGCGGCGGCTGTGGCTGCCTCAGCGACTCTTGGCCTGTGGCGCTAGCCGCTGGCTACGCGCACGAAGTTGGACCACTTGCCGACGCCGGCGGCGTTGATGGCCTTGACCCGGTACACGTAGGTCACGCCGGCCTCGACGGCGCTGTCGGTGAACGACGTGGCCGTGCTGCCGGTGTCGGCGGCGTAGACCTGCAGCGGGGCTTTGGTGCGGAACACCTTGCGCAGGATCTGGTAGCCCGTGACCGACGGGTCGTTGGGTGCCGTCCAGGTGAGCGTCACCGAGCCGCTGCCGGCCGAGCCCCTCAGCTGGCGCGGCGCTGCCGGCGGTGCCGGCTCTGGCTCAGGCTCCGGCGGCAGCGTGGTGGCCGTGGTCGTCGGCGCGGTCTGCTGGTCAGTGTCCGCTTCTGGCCCGGCTGTCTGGGCAGCGGATTCAGGCTCCGATTCAGGCGGCACAGTGGTCGCCGTCTTCTTCGGCGGCAGCGTGCCCGGGGTCGTAGACCTCGGCCCCGTGTACCGGTGGTAGAAGAAGAGGACGGATGTCCCCACCTCCACCTGAGTGCCGACCTGAGGGCTAACAGCGCCGTGGACTATGTTGTCCTGATTGGGGTCGATAGTCGACGAACTGATCGGCTCGGGGTTCGGTACCAGGCCCAGAGCCGTCAGGGCGGCTTCTGCCTCGGCCTTGGTCAAGCCGATCACGTCCGGCACTATTGGGGCGTTCCAGGCGTAGTAGGTGACGGTGACCGTGCTGCCGTCGTCGACCCTGGCGCCGGCGGCGGGGTCTTGCGATGCGACCTTGCCGTCCAGGCTGCGGTCCGGGGTCTCCATCGTCGTGGCGGCGTCCTGAGCCACCAGCCCCGCATTGGTGATGTCCCGTTCTGCACGGGCCCTGTTCCTGTTGACCACATTAGGCACCGTGGCCTGGTACTCGTAGTAGGTGACAGTGACGGTGCTGCGGCCGTCGACCACGGTCCCCGCTGCGGGGCTCTGCGACTCGGCCGTGCCGTCCTGGCTCCGGTCCGAGGTGACCGTCGTCGCGGCGGCGGCAACCAACCCTGCGTCGGTGATCGCCTGCTCCGCAGCGGCCTTGGCCTGGCCGACCACATCAGGCACCGCCACCTGTCGGAGGGTGGTGGTGGCGGTGATGACGGGTGCTTCCAGCTTGTCGCTCCAGGTGAGGGGGTTGTAGGTGCCTGGAATGGGTGTGGTGGTGGTGATGCCGCGGAACTCGTAGGCGGTTTCGGGCTGCAGGCCGTCGATGACCGCGCTGCGCGAGGTGACGGTCTCGCTGGTGGACCAGTGGCTGTCGCCCTGGACGCGGTACTGGACGCGGTACCCGGCGATGGTCTGATTGCCGGGGTCGGGCGCGGGCCAGCTCAGCGTCACGCTGGTCGCGCCGATCGTGTCGGCTGTGAGCACCGGCGAGCCGGGCCGCTCCACCGCCACATACGTGCCGAAAGAGCGCGCCTCGAGCACCTCGATGACGATGTCGATGGAGTCGTCGGCGGAGGCATCCGCGCCGCCGGCTGCGTTGCGGCCGTCCGAGAAGTGCACCGTCAGGCGATAGGCGGGAGCGAGCGTCAGCCGCTCGGTGGCCTTGATCACCGCGACGCGGCGCAGGGAACCGGCGAACCACTCCGGGTTCTCGAGCTCGATCGAGAACTTGTCGTGCCCGGTACCGGTCAGCCAGAACCTCGGCTCGTTCGAGCCGATGACGTCGCCTTCGCCGAGATGGCCGTACACCCAGCCCACCCGGGCCCCCTGGTTGGCAGCCAGATCAGCCGGATGAGCATTCGCATGGCCGCCCAGATCAGCCGGATCCACGTTCTCGACGATCCGGAACCGCACCGACTGGCCCGTGATCCGCGCCGGCGCGTTCGGCGGCGGCATCGGCGCCAGCGCCGGCGCCGTCGTCACCGTGCCCGCCCCCGAGTGGCGGGTGCCGCCCGCGCACTCCGCGGCGGTCCTGCAGTACTCCAACTCGTACTCGGTCCCCGCGGCCAAGCCCGTGATGCGCGCATAGGACATGAAGCCGCCGCCCCGCCGCACCACGCCCGATGCTGACAGGTCGAACTCGGTCCAAGAGCTGGTGCCCACTGGCCGGTACCACACCCGATGGTCCTGCGCCTCAGCCACCGAAACATGCCACACCACGCTCATCGCCGTAGCCGACCGGCCATAAAGCTCGGACAGATACGGCCCCGAAGGCGCCGTGCCATAGTCGAAAGCGACCCCAGAGCCACGAACAGCCAGACTGCCCGCCGCGGGATCCTGAGACACCACCCTGCCGTCAAGCCTCGGATCAGGCTCCTCGACACCCGTGCCGACCGGGAACAAGCCCGCCATGCGCAACGCCAGCTCCGCCCCAGCCTGTGACATGCCGTTCACATCAGGCACCACCACCTGATCGGTCTGTGCCCCGCCGCCGCCTCCCTGGGCGAGAGCCGGGCTAGAAAACGCCAGGCACAGGGCTACGACTAGGAGCCCCCCCCCCAGCGCAGAAAGCAGGCCGCTCCTCGACGGCCTGCGCAACACGAACCTCATGGTCTGTACTCCATCCTGTTGGGTCGATAGCCCGCCACTTCGGCGAGCTGCTGAGCGAACCATAGCGGACCCGACCGCCTGAGGCAAACGCCTCGAAGAACGAGACCCAGGCCTCCACCCCAACACGCTCCTCCCCCCCGCCGGGCCAGGCCCGCCGCGGTCCCAGCCGCGGCGCTGGTACTGCACCGGGCCGCCTGGCCTGAGCGGGGCCTGCCGGCACGAGCGAACCCGGACTGCGCCGAGCGGGGCCTGCTGCCCCGAACGGGCCTGGGCTGGCCTGAGCAGGGCCTGCCGGCACGAGCGAACCCGGACTGCGCCGAGGCCGGTCGGCTGTCGCGGGCGGGCCTGGGCTGGCTGAGCGGGGCCTGCTGCGGGCGCAGCGGTGCAGGCGCAAACGGGTAGAGTCCCGCCGGCATGGCCGACCTGCTTCTCGCCACCGACTCCGACTCCTTGGCCGATCAGGTCGAGGCTTGCCTGGCGGATCTGGCGGTGGTCCACCGGGTGCGCTCAGGCGAAGTCGTGGCGGCGGCGATCAGCGAGATCGACCCGCAGCTGGTGCTGCTGGACTCCCAGATCGGCAACATGGGCGGCGTCGCCACCTGCCTGGCCGTGCGCCAGCGCGAGGAGACGGGCGACATCGCGCCGCGTCCGGTCCTGCTGCTGCTCGACCGGGACGTGGACGCCTTTCTTGCCCGCGAGGCAGCCGCCGACGGCTGGCTGGTCAAGCCGCTCGACGCGCCGGCTGCCCGCAAGGCCTGCAAACAAGCGCTCGCCACCTGACCTGACCCCGCTGTCAGCCAACCGGGCTGTGATAAATTATCCACTAATCGCGTCGATAAATAACCCCATAACGGCGTCGGTCAGTGCATAATGGGTGCGTGATCTACACACCGCCGCCGCTCACCCCCGCGGATCAGCGCGTCCTCGGGGCCATCGACGAGCTCAGAGAAGGGCTCCGCTACCACCTGCGTACGCCTCGCCGCTGGCACGGAACCCTTCGCAGGGCGACCTTCGCGCGCTCCGTTCAGGGCTCGAACTCCATCGAGGGCTACAACGCCAGCCTCGAGGACGTGGAGGCAGTCATCGCCGACGAGCCGCCCCTCGATGCCGACGAGGAGACGACGGCGGCGATCAGCGGGTACCGCGACGCCATGACCTACGTCCTCCAACTGGGGCCTTCCGAACCCCGGATCGACGCCTCGCTGCTGTGCTCGCTGCACTTCATGATGATCAAGCACGACCTGCACAAGAACCCCGGGCAGTGGCGACCCGGCACCGTGTGGGTCCAGGACTCCCAGGGCGGCCTCGTCTACGAGGCCCCGGACCGTGAGCAGGTGGAGCCGCTCATCGACGAGCTCCTGGAGCAGGCCGGCGACCTCACGGCGCCGACTGCGATCACGGCGGCCATGGCCCATCTCAACCTCACTCTCATCCACCCGTTCAGCGACGGCAACGGGCGCATGGCCCGATGCCTGCAGACGCTCGTGCTCGCCCGTGACGGGACCGTCTCGCCGGAGTTCTCCAGCATCGAGGAGTACCTGGGCGCCAACACGCAGGCCTACTTCGGAGTGCTGCAGCAGGTGGCGCAGGGCTCATGGTCGCCCCAGCGAGACACCCGGCCCTGGATCGAGTTCAGCCTCACGGCCCACTACCGCCAGGCGCTCGTCCTGCAGCGCCGCATCCAGGAGACAGCGGCGCTCTGGGACGGCTGCGATCAGATCGCCTCTTCACGAGGCTTGCCGGCACGGGCCGCCGACGCCCTGGTGGATGCCGCACGAGGGCACCGCATTCGGCGGTCCCGGTACGTCAGGATCACCAAGGACTCCGCCGGGGAGCAGATCTCGGACAACGTAGCCACACGAGACCTCGCCGACATGGCCAAGGCCGGTCTCCTGACGCCCGTCGGCGAGAAGCGCGGGCGCTACTACGTGGCTTCCACCGAACTCCGCTCGATCCGGGACGGCACCCGACTGCCCCCGACCCGGCGGCTGCCGAATCCCTACGACCCGGAGTTCCTGCGAGACGCAGCACGGACGCCCCTGCCGGGAATCTGACTCCTCTCTTGGCAAGGCTTGCCAACCCGCTAGGCTGCAGGGCATGGGCACGATGAACGTCTCGCTTCCCGACGAGCTCAAGGGCTTCGTCGACTCCCAGGTCAGCGAGGGAAACTACGGGTCGACCAGCGAGTACGTGCGTGAGCTGATCCGCCATGACCAGGACCGTCGTCGGCTGCGCGCAGCTCTGCTCGAAGGCGCCCGCTCGCCCCGCACCACGGTTGCCGACGCCGCCTACTTCGCGTCGCTGCGCCGGCGGGCCTCACGCGGCACCTGAAATCGCGCCAGTGCAAGCCGCCCTGCGCGCTCTCGCATCGCGCGACGTCGACGAGGCGCTCGCCCACTACCGGGCCCAGGCAGGACCAGAGGTGGCTGCGGCGTTCGTCGAGGAACTCGAAGCGGCGCTCGCTCACCTGTGTCGGCACCCGCAGTCAGGGGCGCTTCGTTTCGCCCATGAGGTCGACATCCCGGGCCTTCGGAACTGGTCGCTGCAGAGGTTCCCCTACATCGTCTTCTACATGCCCGAAGACGAGCACATCGACGTCTGGCGCATCCTTCACGCCCGACGTGACATCCCCGACTCCCTGCGGCCTCAAGAGCCCGCCTGACGGTTGCAGGCCAGTTCTGGGGGGCACCGTGCACGACTCGGCCGGGCACGACTCGCCGGCGGTGTCGCGAGAAGTCTCGGTGGGCGGGTGCGCATTTTGGCAGGCTGGTGACTTGTAGGTGTGATGGCTGAAGGCCGGTTGGATTTCGAGGAGTGGTACCGGCGGGTGCATCCGCGGCTGGGCACCTCGCTGGCGGTCGTCTTCGACGACGTGGCCCTGGCTCAGGAGTCAGCCGACGAGGCCTGCGCCCGCGCCCTTGAGCGCTGGGACCGGGTGTCGGCGATGGACTCCCCCGCCGGCTGGGTGTATCGGGTGGCGTTCAACGACGCCCGCCGCCGTCTGCGCCGGGCCGGCCTCGAACGGCGCCTGCTGCGACACCAGCGCCCAGAGCACGTCGATCCCCCAGCAGGTGAGCTCTGGGCGGTGGTCGCTGCTCT
Organism: Acidimicrobiales bacterium; assembly: GCA_965214285.1. Taxonomy (GTDB): domain Bacteria; phylum Actinomycetota; class Acidimicrobiia; order Acidimicrobiales; family Aldehydirespiratoraceae. The sequence goes on along the minus strand of OZ243946.1, from coordinate 840,581 downwards.
GCCGCTGCGCCAGCGCCAGGCGGTGGTGCTGCGCCATGTGGAGCAGCTACGCGAAGCCGAGATCGGCGCGGTGATGGGCATCAGCCGCGGAGCGGTGTCGTCCACTCTGCGCGCCGCCTATGCGTCGCTGCGCACAGCCCTCACCGAATCCCCGTCCCGAAAGGAGGCACGATGAACCACCGCCCCCACGACCCCAACAGCCCCGATGACTCCGACGGCCCGGACCGCCTCGACGGCCTGGCCCGACGCGCTGTCGCAGCGCCGCTGACCCGAATCCCCGACCTGGCAGCCCTGCGACAGCGCGTCGCCCAACGCCGCCGGCGCCGAGCCATCGCCCGCATCGCCGCCGTGCCCGCCCTCGCCGTCATCGCAGCAGCCGGTTGGGCAATCACCGCCCAAGACAACACCACACAACTCACCACCGCCGCCGAGACCGACACCACCGACGACACGGGCAGCGACGAGCCCGATGGCGACACCGCAGCAGGCGAGACCGGCGCGGACCCGGCCGAGGCAGTGACCGTGGACTCGCCGGGCGAGTTCGTGTGGCCTGCACCCCCACGGGGCTTCGAGACCCTCGACGAGCTGATCGAGCAGTTCGTGGTCGAGGTGCCAGGCTGGCAGCCTGAGATCGTCTTCGTTGATGCCTCAGACGAACCGATCGCCCAGGCGTTCATCCTCGTCCACGGAGACCGGGACCACGATGGGAGCTTTGAGCACCGTCACGAGCACTACGCGGTGGCGATGCCCTCGTCCGAAGGCTGGGGCTTGATCCAGGTCGGCGGGGGCGGTGTCGACGTCAGCGAAAACGCCGAAGGCGTCGCCGTCGTCCGCTTCAGCCTGCCCGACGGCACCGCCGTCAGCACCGTCGAAGTCCGCTACGCGAGCGGCGACATCACCAGCCACACCACCCCGGACCCGGAGCTGCTGCTGCCGCCGGGCCGCTCAGCGGAGTCGGTGGTATCGGTGCTGGTCACCCACGTCGCCGCCAACGGCACGGTGATCACCGTCTCCGGCAGCCAGTTCGCCCTCGATGTCGAAGGGATCCTGGCCGAGGTTCCCACGCATGAGGGCAGGGCTGTGCCGAACCTCATCGGGCTCACCGTGACAGAAAGCCAGAAAGTGATACGCGAAATCCAGGCCGCCACAGGACTCGCCATCAGGATCGACCGCATCGTCTTCGACGAAACCGCCGACGCCCCGCCCGGCACCATCGTCGCCACCGAGCCCTCCGCCGGCGACTACTTCGGCCTCGACTCGCGCAGCGACATGAGCCTCACCATTGCCGCGTCAGAGCCGAGCCAGAGCCCCGAGGATGCCGCCCGAGACCAGATCGTCCTCGAGCTCGCTGCCCTGCCCTATGGCGTGAGGGTCCAACAGGAGCACGAGGACTTCGGGCCGACCCGGGTCGAGACCGACGAAGGCATCTGGATCATCTCCCGAATGCAGAGCGACGCCGCATGGGCTCTCACCCACAAAACCGGTTGCAACCTGGCCGGCCCCAACAACAGCGACGACGTCTACGGGCGCGACATCATCTGTCTGATGGACTACTCCGAGATCCTCCTACTCGATCCCGGCAGCGGCGACATCCTGCGGGCCTACCCGTTCCCCGGCGTCTTCCCGCGGCAACTCCATGCCACCGACGACGCCGTCTACTGCATCAGCCAAGGCGACGGAGGCTACCCAGACTCGATGCTGTGCCGCATCGACCTCGCCACCGGCGAGCCCACCGTGAGGATCTTCCCCTCGGACCTCGACTACGACCCCGCCCACTATGCCCCCGAGAACTACTGGACCCCGAGGGGGTGGACCATCGACGAGCCGGTCGACGTGGTCTTGTGGTCGAACCTGGAGGTGTCCGGCGACGGCATCACGATCAGCGGCCACAGCGGCAGCGCCACCGTGGACCCGATCACGCTGGAGCTCAAGAGCATCGACCTCGCCGACGGCTGAGCCTGCCAACAAGGCCCATGGCCTTGACGCGAGACCTGCACGGCCGACCGTGGCCGACCGTGCAGATCAACGCTGTGGGCTAGCCGATCAAGCCGATCGGCCCGAGGGGGTCAGGGGAGATTGACCTTGGAGACGTCCCTGGCGCGATCCCAGCGCTCCAGGGCGGCGTTGTACGCCTCGACAGCAGCCTGCGCCGGGCCGCGCAAGACCTGGTACACCGCGTCTCTTTCGTTCATGACCCGCTGGGCCTCCACCACAGCCGGAGCGTCGAAGCATCCGCCGCAGGCCTTGCGCTGCCGGCCGACCTCGTACACGGCTTCGACGACCAACGCCGCCGCGTCCTCCATGGCTTTGACCGGGGCGCGGGCCGCGGCCTTCGCCGCCTCGAACGCAGCCTTGGCGGCGATGTACTCCGGGTCGGTCTCCGGCAGGCACTGGCAGTCCACGGGCGCAGTGGTCGGCGGCACCGTCGGCAGCGGCGGCGGAGGCAGCGGCGTCCCCGGCGGAATCGCGAACGGAGGCTGCGGCGCGCTCGGCGGCTGGGGCGCGGGGGGCACTGTGGTGGCCGGGGGCGGCGGCACTGTCGGCAGCGGCGGCGGAGGCAGCGGCGTCCCCGGCGGAATCGCGAACGGCGGCTGCGGCGTGCCCGGCGGCCCAACGATCACGGGCGGCTGCGGCGCGCTGGGCGGCTCAGGGGCCGGCGCAGAGTCGCCGGCATCGGTCTCGCCCGCGTCCGGCTCGGGCGCATCCGACTCAGAGGTGTCGGTCTCGGGCGCATCCGACTCAGAGGTGTCAGCCTCCGGCACGTCGATCTCGGGCGCATCCGACTCAGAGGTGTCGGTCTCGGGAACGTCGGTCTCGGGTGTGTCGACCTCTGCGCCGGGGTCCGGGGCGTCCTGGCCCTGCGTCGAGGGCTGGGAGGCCTGGTGCTCCTCGAGGGCCTTGTCGATGGAGCGCTGGATGATCGTCGCAGCAGGGCTGCTGTAGCCGAACAGGCCGCTCACGGCAACAGCGCCGCCGACCGACAGAGCCAACGCCACGGCAACCGCGGCAGCAGCAGCCGCCAGCATCCTGGCAGGGCTGGAGGGCTGTCTCCTGGTGGGGTGATTCTTGGGGGCAAGCACTCTGGGACTCCTCCGAGCGATAGACGTGATGCTTACGCCGTACACATTACAGCGTATGCAAGCGCCGCGCAACAACCCGGCGGACTGATCGCCACGACACTCCCCCAACAGCACCGAACGACCCCAGAACCCCGCCGGGGTCGCTGAGTCATCGAGCTTCCCAGCGCGTACCGACTGACCAGTCTGCGCTGAGCCCCAACGCGTGCCTGCACGGCCGGCGATGCGACCGACCGTGCAGATCAACGCTGTGGGCTAGCCGATCACGCTGATCGGCCCCATGGGGTCAGTACATGACCTCGAAGATGTCCCTGGCGCGGTCCCAGCGCTCCAGCGCTTCGTTGAAGGCATCGACGGCAGCTTTGGCCGGCGCCCGGAGCGGCTGGTAGATGGCGTACCGCTCGTTCTTGAGCCGGCGGGCCTCCTCGGTGGCATCGGCGAGGCATCCGCCGCATGCCCGGTTGCGCTTCTTCAGGTCGCCCCATGCGTAGACCGCTTCGAGGTAGGCATCCGCAGCCTCCTCCATCTTCTTGACCACGGGCCGGGTCCAGGCCTTGGTCGCCTCGAAGTGCGCCTTGGCCGCGATGTACTCCGGGTGAGTCGGCGGCAGGCACTCGCAGTCCACAGGCACAGTGGTGGTGGTCGGGGGCACTGTGGTGGCCGGGGGCTGGGTGGTCGGCGGCGCGGGGGGCACCGTGGTGGCCGGGGGCTGGGTCGTCGGCGGCACCGTCGGCACCGGCCGATACGGAGGAGTCAGCGGCGGCGGCTGCGGCGAGCCCGGCGGCCCAATGATCACGGGCGGCTCCGGCGTACCCGGCGGCTCAACCACCACCGGCGGCTGCGGCGAGCCCGGCGGCCCAACGATCACAGGCGGCTCCGGCGTACCCGGCGGCTCAACCACCACCGGCGGCTGCGGCGCGCTAGGCGGCTGCGGCGTCGTCGGCGGCACGGTGGTGGCCGGGGGCTGGGTCGTCGGCGGCACCGTCGGCACCGGCCGATACGGAGGAGTCAGCGGCGGCGGCTGCGGCGTGCCCGGCGGCTCCACCACCACAGGCGGCTCCGGCATGCCCGGCGGCTCCACCACCACAGGCGGCTCCGGCATGCCCGGCGGCTCCACCACCACAGGCGGCTCCGGCGTGCCCGGCGGCTCCACCACCACAGGCGGCTCGGGCGTGCCCGGCGGCTCCACCACAGGAGGCTGCGGCGGCCCGACTATCACAGGCGACTTCGGCGTGGCCGTTGACCCAGAGGCCGAGGCCTCTTGGCCCTGCGACGCCCGCTGAGAGGCCTGGTGCTCCTTCAGCGCATCGTCGATGGAGCGCTGAATGATCGTGGCGGCGGGGCTGCTGTGGCCGAACAGGCCGTTGCCGGCAGCAGCGGCACCGACCGAGAGGGCTGACGCCGACGCAACAGCGACGACGGCGGCAATGAGCAGTCTTGCGGGATGTGTCTTCATGGCCGCAACCGTAAACGCTCGCGCCAGTGTATGCAAGCGCTTACATTGGCGATCTGTCTGCTCGCCTGGCACACGATTCTGCGCGCCGCACCAGGCACGGCAGCGTGGGCCGGGCGCGCTCGGCTGATCGCGGCTAGCCTCGGATTGTCGACAATCCTGTCGCCAATCTTCTCGCCCTGCGAAAGCCGGGCCCGACCGCAAGCGGCCGTTCGCCTTCGAGAACGGAGCCCAGTGCATGAACGGATCCAGAGCATGAACCGAGCCAGAGCATGAGCGGCGCCCAGTACGACAGCCGAGCCAGACCATGAGCGGCATCGACACCCCGGCGACGGCTGAGCTGCGCTCCATCGACCACCTCTTCGAGCGCCGCTACGTCGAGCTGACCGAGCGGGTACACGTGGCCGTGGGCTATGGCGTGTCGACGTTCTCGTTCGTCATCGGCGACACGGGCGTGGTGGCGGTCGACTCCGGGTCGAGCAGCGACGAGACCGCCGAGGCCGTCGCCGAGCTGCGCGAGCGAAGCGGCCTGCCGATCCTCGGGCTCGTCTACACCCACGGCCATCCCGACCACACCGGCGGCGCCGAGGCGCTGCTCGCAGAGAACCCCGACATCGAGATCTGGGGGATCGCCCGCTTCGGCGACGAGGCCCGGCGCTTCGGGCGCAACCAGGCGACGATCGCCCAGCGGCGCGGGGTGCGCCAGGCGGGCTTTCTGCTGCCGCCCGAGAAGCGGATCAACAACGGCATCGCCCCGGTGCGCTACCCGAAGGCCGGCCCGCTGGCCAAGGGCCCCGGCGGCGGTCCCAACGGCAAGGCGCTGCCGAACCGCACCTTCGAGACCTCGGCGACGATCTCGCTCGGCGGCGTCAGCCTGGAGGTCTCCTACAACCCCGGCGAGACCGACGACCAGATCATGACCTGGTTCGAGGCGGACCGGGTGGTGTTCAGCGGCGACAACATGTACCGCTCGTTTCCCAACCTGTACGCCATCCGGGGCACGCAGTACCGCGATGTGCGCGACTGGTGCGAGTCGATCGACCGCATCCGGGCCAAGCAGGCGGATCATCTGGTGCTGGGCCACACCGCTCCGTTCTCCGGCGCAGCCGAGGTGGACGAGGCGCTGGCGACCTACAGCCGGGCGCTGTGGCACGTCTACGACCAGACCATCGCGGGCATGAACGACCACAAGACGCCCGACGAGCTGGCGCATGAGGTGACCCTGCCGGATGACCTGGCGGGCCACCCGCTGCTGGGCGAGTACTACGGCAGCGTGAGCTGGGGGGTGCGCTCGATCTTCAACGGCATCCTCGGCTGGTTCGACGGCAACCCGGCGCACATGAACCCGCTGCACCCGGCCGACCGCGCCTCGCGCATCGCGGCCCTGGCGGGCGGCACCGAGTCGCTGTTCGAGCAGGCCGCTGCGGCGCTGGCCGACGGCGAGGCGCAGTGGGCTGCGGAGCTGTGCGACATGGTGCTGGCGCTGGGGCATCGCCGAGCCGAGACGCTGGAGCTCAAGGCGGACGCCCTCGACGAGCTCGCCTACAACCTGGTCACGGCGACGGGTCGCAACTACCTGCACACCTGCGCCCAGGAGCTGCGAGCCGCGGCACAGGAAGAAGCCTGAGGACGGCCCATGGCACAGTCACAGACAGCCCAGCCAAGGCCGGCACCGGCGCAGTCGCGGGAAGCGCTGTGGACATAGCGGGCGCCGGCATCGTGGTCACCGGCGGCGCCTCGGGAATCGGGCGCGGCCTGTGCGAGCGTTTCGCGGCGCTGGGTGCGGGCCACGTGGTGGTCGCCGATCTCGACCTGGCCGGGGCCGAGGCCGTGGCCGCGGCGATCGGCGGGACTGCGCGGCACTGCGACGTGGCCGACGAGGACTCGGTGCGCGAGCTGGTGGCCGAGACCATCGACGCCATCGGGCGCATCGACGTCTTCTGCGCCAATGCCGGCGTCGGTGCGGGCGGCGGCATCGACGCCTCCGACGGGCTCTGGGATCTGTCCTGGCGGGTCAACGTGCTGGGCCCGGTGTATGCGGCCCGCCACGTGGTGCCGCACATGACCGAGCGGGGCGGCGGGGCCTTCGTGATCACCGTGTCGTCCGCCGGGCTGGTCACCGGGCCGACCTCGTTCAACTACGCCACGAGCAAGCACGCAGCCTTGGGGGTGGCCGAGTGGCTGGCCGTCAACCACGGGCCGACGGTGGCCGTGAGCGCCATCTGCCCCACGCTCGTGGACACGCCGATGGCCGTCGAGTTCGGCAGCGCCATGGCCGAGCCGATCCCGGTGGAGGCGGTGGTCGACGCCGCTGTGGCGGGCATCGCCGAGGGGCGCTTTCTGATCACGCCGTCGCCGATGTCGCTTGAGATGTTCCGGGCCAAGGCCACCGACTACGACGCCTTCCTGGCCCAGCTCCAGCAGCGGGTCGCCGCGGCCGGCGAAGCGAACAGCCCGGGGGGCTGAGCGCGGCTACTCGTCGACCCAGCCGATGCTGGTCGGGTGGCCGGGGCGCTGCTCGGCGGCGTCGCCGCAGTGCTTGCCGACGTCCCAGCCGACCCCCGACAGGTTCTCGCTGGCCCAGTCGACGGACTCCTGGTCGGTGACGGTGGCTACCGTGTCGTTCCAGCGGTTGAGCCAGCCGGCCAGGCAGTTGACGGCCAGGATCTCCACGATCTGGCTGTCGGAGTAGTGCTTGCGCAGCTCGGCGAAGTGCTCGGGCGTGGAGGCGTTGGGCGACTGGGCGGCGGCGCGGACCAGGTCGAAGGCGGCCCGCTCGCCGTCGGAGAACAGCTCGGAGGTCTCGTACTGCCAGATGGCCTGGATGCGCTCGGTCTCCACGCCGATCAGGTTGAGGTGAAAGGCCCCGTGGGACTGGCAGTGCCGACAGCCCGAGGCCACGCTGGCCATGGTGAACAGCTCGTGCTTGAGCCGGCCGTCGATCCCCCGCTCGGTGTAGACGAGGTTGACCAGCGCGTTCACTGCCTGGCGCAGCTCGGGCCACTGGTCGAGCTCGAGATTCTGTCGGTCCTGGTACACGGGGATGCTTGCTCCTTGATCGCCGGGGTTGGGATTGGGTTTGGTCGCTGCGGCCGGCTCGCGGGCGGGCAGGCAGGGTGCCTTCAGCGGAGGTGGTCGGGCACGCTGACCTGCAGCTCGTCGCCGATGTCGTAGTAGCGCTTGTTGACCGGCACGCCGATGGCGTCGACCACCCGGTTGGTGCACTCGAAGTCGGCGCACACGGCGGCGGCTCTGGTGACCGCGCCCGGCCCGGCCGCGTCGTGCAGGTTCCGGCGGGCCGGCTCCAGCTCGTCGAAGTCGACGAGGGCGATGGCGTCGACGAAGTCGATGAGCTGCTTGCCCAGCGGCAGCAGCGGGTCGAGGATCGGCTGGGTCACCGCAAGGGTGTTCACCGGCTGGTTCTGGGCTTTGGCGGTCTCACGGAGCATCCAGGTGTGGCCGAACAGTCAAAAGAAGCACTCGTTGAGCCACGACGTGCGGGCCGCTACCAGCTCCAGCTGCGGGCGGCTCAGCTCGCGGCCCGGCTCGGCGTCGTAGCGGTGGACCACGTCGTCGGCGATGTACCAGGCGGTCGCCAGGGCCTGCTTGGCGGCCTTCTCAGCCGGCAGCGCCGACAGCGCGCTGGGCGCCAGGGCGATGCCGACCGTGGGGACCCAGGCGTTCATCTTCTTGGCATCGGGGTGCACGGCCGGCTGCGGCGCGCCGGGCACGGGCTCGGGCAAGGCGTCGAGCTGTTGGCCGAGGCCGATGCGGTAGGAGTCGATGCCGACGGCCTGGGCGACCACCGACACCAGCTCCACGTAGGCCAGCACGTCGCGCCCGTCGTCGGTCCAGGCCTGCACGTGATGCGAACGCGAGGCCATCGCCTCGGCGGCGACCCGGGCGACGGTCTCGGCAACCAGCGGCAGCAAGTCTGCGCCCAGGCCCGCCGGAACTGCGGCGGGTGCAGCGAGGCCCCTGGCGGCGCGGGCGTGAGCGGCGAAGGCGACCCGCTCGGCGCCTGTGAAGAACGAGCCCGGCGAGGCGATGGCGGCCCAGGCGCCCCGTATGGCCTCCTCGGCTGCGGCATCGACGGCTGCAAGCATCGGCATGCGACCCTAGTGCTCCGCCGCCGGCTGGCCGATGGGCTCCACCGGGGGCAGGCCGCCGCTGCCGACCGCCGTCGTGTAGAGGTCGTCGGCGACCACCAGCTCGCCCTCGTAGCCGCCCGAGCGCACCTCGTCCGCGAACGCCCGACGGCCGGCTTCGTCGAGGGGGGCGGGGATCAGATGCGTGAGGATCAGCTTTCCCACGCCCAGCTCGGCTGCCTGGGCGCCGATGAGGCGGGTGTCGGCGTGGTAGTCCTTCACGTAGGCCCGGTGCGGCGGCAGCTCGTCGAAGAACGAGAAGCGCATGGCCTCATAGACCAGCACGTCCACGCCCGCAGCGAGCTCGGCCACCTCGTCGCAGACCCGGGTGTCGCCGCTGATGGCAACCGCTCCGTCGGGGGTATCGACGCGGTAGCCGACCGAGTTCGGGCACGGCTCGTGGCGCACCTGGCCGGCGCTGACCACCACATCGCCGCGGCGCCAGACCTCGGCAGGCGAATCGGGCACGGCGAAGCTCAGCAGCTCGATCTGGGGGCGGCTCTGGCGCCCGGCATGGGCGGCACGGACCGCGATGTCGGCATCCCAGCCGTGCAGCAGCGTCGCCGCGAAGTCCGAGGACGGCCCGGCCGGTGCGACGATCGGCAGCGGCGGCTCGACGTCGGCGCGGTCCATCGTCCAGTGGGTGATCACCAGATCCGCGAGACCGGTGAGGTGGTCGCTGTGGTGATGGGTGATGAACACCGCCGTCAGGTGCGGGATCCACACCTCGGCCCCGGTCAGGCGCTGCACGGTGGAGCGGCCCGCGTCGAACTGCAAGGCGAGGGGCCGCCCGGCGCCGTCGGAGTAGCGCACCAGCGCGCCTGGCCCGGCGCGGTGGGCGTCGGGGATCGGGCTGCCGGACCCGGTGATCGTGACCGAGGTGCTCATATGGCTGGGCTCGCTTTGGGTTCTCGCTTGGCTGGGCTCATTTGGCTTGGCTCACTTGGCTGGGGCCTCCTTGCGGCCGGCTGTGGTCTCGATGAAGCTCACTACCGATTCGCCGCCGAGCGCAGGCCCTGAGGTGTGCAGATGACAGCGCACCTCGCCGCCGTGATGGGCCGGGGTGGCTGCGGGCATCTCCTGGCTGCAGACGTCCATGGCGACCGGGCAGCGGTTCTCGAACGGGCAGCCCGGCGGCAGGTCGATGGGGCTGGGCGGCTCGGCCTCGTTGTCGAACGACTGGCGCAGCTCGCGGCGCTCGGCCTGGGCCACGGGGTCGGGCATGGGGATCGAGGCGATCAGCATCTCGGTGTAGGGATGCGCCGGCCCTGCGTAGACCTGATCGACGTCGCCCTTCTCGACCAGCGTGCCCAAGTACATCACGCCCACGTCGTCACTCACGTGGCGGACCACCTCGAGGTCGTGCGCGATGAACAGGAAGGCCACGCCGGTGTCGGCCTGGATGCGGCGCAGCACGTTGATGACCTGGCTCTGGATCGACACGTCGAGCGCCGAGGTGGCCTCGTCGGCGATGATCAGCTCGGGTCCGACCGCCAGGGCACGGGCGATCGACACCCGCTGACGCTGCCCGCCCGACATCTCATGGGGGTAGCGGTCCAGGAACTGGCGCGACAGGCCCACGGCGTCGAGCAGCTCGGCGGACCTGCGGTCGCGCTCGGCGCCGGGCTTGACGCCGTAGTGGCGGGTGACGGCGTCGCCCACGATGGTACGGGTCTGATGAACCTGGTTCAGCGACGAGAAGGGATCCTGGAGCACGGCCTGCACGCGCTTGCGGAAGCCGAGCTCGTCGGCTGGGCCCACGTTGGTGACATCGGCGCCGTCGAGGCGGATCGTGCCGGCGTGGATCGGCGCAAGCTGCAGGATCGCCCGGGCCACCGTCGACTTGCCCGAGCCGGACTCGCCGACCAGGCCGAAGGTCTTGTGGCGCTCGATCTGCAGCGACACCCCGTTGACGGCCTTCACCGGCGGCGGCGCGGGGCGCAGCAGCGAGCGCCGGCCCGTGAAGCGGACGTGCAGATCCTCGACGGCGAAGAACGCCTCCTCGCCGGCAGCGGGCGCGGCGCTCGCGGCAGCGGTCGCGGTCGCCGGGCTCATGGTCTGTCCCCCGACTCGTCACCCGGCGACTCCCTCGGCCCGGCACCCGGCCTGGCCGGCCCCGACGATGGGGCTCCCGAACCGCCGACGCCGGCGGGGGCTGCGCTGAGGGCCAGCTCGTCGCTGCGGATGCAGCGGATCAGGTCCGGCCCGGCCGAGGCAAGCGGGGGCATCGCCGCCGAGCAGGCATCGACGGCATAGCCGCAGCGCGGCGCGAAGCGGCAGCCCTGCGGCCAGGCGCTCGCCGAGGGCACCATCCCGGCGATGACCGGCAGCTCGCCGCGGCCGTCGTGGCTCTGGGGCATGGTGTCGAGCAGCGCCCGGCTGTAGGGGTGGCGGGGGCGGGCGAACACGTCGTGCGCCGAGGCGGTCTCGATGACCTGGCCCCCGTACATGACCAGCACCCGGTCGGCGACCTCGGCGATCACGCCCAGGTCGTGGGTGATCAGGATGATCGCCATGCGGTGCCGCTGCTGAATCTCGGCCAGCAGGTCGAGGATCTGGCCCTGCACGGTCACGTCAAGCGCGGTCGACGGCTCATCGGCGATCAGCAGCCTGGGCTCGCACGCCAGGGCCATGGCGATGCCGACCCGCTGGGCCATGCCGCCGGAGAACTCGTGCGGGTACTGGTCGAGACGACGCCACGGGTCGGGCACCCGCACCTCGGCGAGCAGCTCAGCGGCACGCCGGCGGGCCTGGCTCTTGCCCATGCCGAGATGGATGCGCAGCGGCTCGGCGATCTGGCGGCCGACCCGGATGGCGGGGTTGAGCACCGCGATCGGCTCCTGGAAGATCACGCCGATGTCCTTGCCGCGGATCCTGCGCCACTCGCGCTCGCTGAGGTCGGTCACGTCGCGGCCCTCGAAGCAGACGCTGCCGCGCGTCATGCGCCCCGGGGCGGGGGTGAGGCCCAGCGCCGAGAGCATCGTCATGCTCTTGCCCGAGCCCGACTCGCCGACCACGCCGAGGGTCTCGCCCGCATGCACCTCCAGCGACACGCCTTCGAGGATCTGGCTGACCTCGCCGCCGGCACCCGGGAATTCCACGTCCATGTCCGAGATCGACAGCACCGCCTCGGCTGCGTGGGGGCGCTGCGCCGGAGTGACCGCGACCCGCTTGGCGGCGCTGAGCGCATTGCTGGAGGCGTCTCGGCCCAGCGAGTCGCGCAGGGCATCGCCGAGCAGGTTGAAGGCCAGCACGGTCAGCACCAGCGCCCCGCCGGGGGGCACGATCTGCCAGAAGCCGCGGACCCGGAACTCGGTCCGCGAGAGGTTCAGCATGACGCCCCAGTCGGGGTCGTCGAGGTTGGCGCCGATGCCCAGGAAGCTCAGGCTGGCGCCGATCAGCACCACCGCGCCTGCGATCACTGCGAACTGCACGACCAGCGCCGGGACCAGGTTGGGCGCGATGTAGCGGCCCAGGATCCGAGCCGGCGACAGCCCGGTGATGCGCGCCGCGTCCACGTAGAGCTCTTCCCTCTCGGCCAGGGTGACAGCGCGGGTCAGGCGTGCGAAGCGGGTCGACATGGCCACGCCGACGCCGATCATGGCGCTGGTCAGGCTCGGCTCCAGCACGGTGATGATCGCCATCGCCAGCAGCACGATGGGCAGCGAGAACAGCACGTCTACCACCCACATGACCGCCCGGTCGATGCGCCCGCCCTTCCATCCCGAGAACAGGCCGACGGGCACGCCGATGCCGATGGCGATGGTCATGGCCAGCAGGATCGAGCGCACGGCGAGCTGGCCGCCGAAGATCACCCTGCTGTAGTAGTCGCGGCCCAGGCCGTCGGTGCCCAGCCAGTTGCGCCCGCTGGGTCCCTCGAAGATGTGTACCAGGTTGACGTCGCCCTTGAAGGGGTCCTTGGTGGCCAGCAGCTCGGGCCACACGAACGCCGTCAGCAGCAAGGCAGTCCACAGCAGCGAGATGACGGCCAGCGGGTTGCGCAGCATGCGCCCCCAGAAGCGCCGCCGCGGCGACACCGACTTGGCCTCCGGCTGCATCGCTGCCGCTTCGGCGGCTGTGGGCTCCGCGACGGCCGGCTCCGCGACTGCCTGCTCGGCGATGGGCGCCTCGGTCATCGCTCCAACCTGACCTTGGGGTTGAGGTAGCCGTAGCTGATGTCGACGATCAGGTTGACGACCACCACGACCACCGCCACCACCATCAGCGAGCCCTGCACCACCGGGATGTTGCGCTGCACGATGGCCGTCGTCAGCAGGCTGCCCATGCCGTTGATGGCGAAGACCTGCTCGATGGCGAAGGTGAGCCCGATGGCCGCCGCGGCCCGGAAGCCGATCACGGTGACGGTGGGGATCATGGCGTTGGGCAGGGCATGGCGGCCGATCAGCGCCGGCCGGCTCACGCCGCGCGCACGCGCCGCCAGCACGTAGCGCGACTGCAAGGCGTTGGTCATCGAGGAGCGCAGCTGGCGCTGCACCAGGGCGACGGTGGGCATCGCCAGCGACACCGCAGGCAAGAAGATGCTCTTGAGCCAGGCGAACACGCCCTCAGAGGGCGGCACGTATCCCGACGGGTCGAACCAGCCCCAGCTCACCGCCAGCCACCAGACCAAGAGCATGGCGATCACGAAGCCCGGCGCCGCGATCAGCGAGGCCGACAGCACCGAGAGCATGCGGTCCAGCCGGCCGCCGGGGCGCACCGCCGAGGCGACGCCGATGGCCATGCCGAAGGGCACCGCCAGCACCAGGGAGAAGGCGACGATGTTGACGGTGGGCCAGATGCGCTCGCCGATCAGGCTGGCCACGCTCACGTCGGGCTGGGCCAGCGAGGTGCCGAAGTCGCCTTGAACCGCAGCGCCCAGCCAGCGCACGAAGCGCGTCGGCAGCGGGTCGTCGAGGCCGAGCTGTGCCTCGATCTGCGCGATGCACTCGATGGTCGCTCCCTCGCCGCAGATCTGTCCCGCTATCGAGCCGCGTGCCTCCATCGCCACCGAGATGCAAAAGGCGATGACGGCCACCGCGAAGAGCAGCGGTATGACTGCCATCAGGCGCAAGGCCACGTACTTCGCCAAGCGATGTCCCCCTGTGTCGAGCCGGCCGGGTCAGGCCCGGGCTGTCCGGGCGCTGCCCGGCCGACGATGCAAGCAAACCATGCGGGGCCCCGGCGGCGAATGCCGGGACCCCGCCATGGGATAGGTTGCCGGCTCAGCCGAGGCTCAGCCGACGCGCACGCCCTGCGGCCAGAAGTGGGCCGGGATGCCGACCGTGTGCTCGAGACCGCTGACCGAGGAGGAGTGGCCGATCAGGGTGTTGAGCACCAGCACGGGCATCCAGACGCACTCCTCGATGAGGATCTTCCAGGCGGCGGCCACGTCGGCCTCGCCGTCTTCGAAGTTCTTGCCGCGAGCGGATGCGACCAGCTCGGTCACGCCCTCGGGGCTCGCCTTGGACGGGTTGAACCCGGCCTCGCCGGTGCGGGCGATCAGCGACATCAAGGCGTTGGGCTCGTTCCAGGGGATCACCTGGATCGGGTAGACGTTGCGGGACAGGCGCCCGAACATCTCGCCGCCCGACGGCGGGTCGAGCACCTCGTTGTTCATGGTGATGCCGAACTCGGCCAGAGCCGAGGACCAGGCCGACGACAGCGGCGGGAAGACGCTGACCGGCAGGTGGCCGTTGTCGAAGGTGAAGCCCTCCTCGCCGGTCGCCTCGAAGGCGGCCTTGGCGGCCTCCACGTCGAACTCGGCCACGTCGAGGTCGTCGATGTAGGCGTAGTCGCCTTCCTTCAGCGCCCACTGTCGGGTCGCCGAGTCGGGCGCGCCCATCTGAGCGCTGATGCCGGCGCCGTTGATTGCCTGGGCCATGGCGCAGCGCACGTCGCGGTTGGCGAGCTGCGGGATGCGCTCGCCCTGCCAGTCGTTCACCACGAAGCCGATGCGCACCGTGGGCGCCGTGGCGATCTCGCCCTCGGCGGAAGCACGCTGGTTCGGGTTCAGCGTGGCCACGTCGAACTGGCCGGCGTTGAAGGCATCGAGGCGAGCCTGCACGTCGGGCACGGCGCGCAGGGCAACGTTCTCCACGCCGACGTCCTCGGGGCGCCAGTAGTCGGAGAAGGCGACCATGTCGACCTCGGTGGCGTCGGAGTTGGTGCTCTCGATCACATACGGGCCGGTGCCGATCGGGTTCTGGGCTGCGCTGCCCAGCGCATCGGGCGACACCATGAAGCCCGAGTTGCGGGCCAGGCCGCTGAGCAGCAGCACCTCGCCGGGCCCGGTCAGGTCGAACTGCACGGTCAGCTCGTCGACGGCGGTGACCGACTCGACGATGCCGAGCTGGCCTTTCACGGGCGGGATCACCTGCGGCGGCTCGGCAGTCTTGACGAACTCGACGTTGGCCACCACGGCCTCGGCGTCGAACGGGCTGCCGTCGTGGAAGGTCACGCCCTCGTGCAGGTAAAAGGTCACCACGCTGCCGTCCTCGCTGGTCTCCCAGCACTTGGCCAGCCACGGGGCGATCGTGCCGTCCGGCGTGGAGCGGACCAGGCCCTCGTACTGCCACGAGTAGAAGGCGAAGGTCGCCGGCGACTGGTCGTCGTGCGGGTTCAGCGAGTTGACCACGACCTGCACCCCGTAGTTCAGGGTGCCGCTCGGCGCGTACTCGCCCGGCTCGTAGTCGATCGCCGTGGCGCAGTTGGCCGCCTCGTCGATGTCGACGGTGCCTATGGCGTCCTCCTGCTCCTCGGTGACCTCGTCGGCCGGCTCTTCGGCAGGCTCTTCTTCGGCGGGCGCTGCGCTGTCGTCGCTCTCGGCGGCATCGTCGCTGCCGGCGTCGTCGTCGTCGCCGCCGCAGGCAGCGGCGAGCAGCGTGAACGCCAGCAAAACGGCGAGCCAGCGAGCCCATCGGCTCTGTCTCATGGTTCTGTTCCCCTCAGTCATGGTCCGCGAGATTTTCACGAACGTTACTAGTTGGCCGTCACTATCTCACCCCTGCGAGCGATTGTCAACAATCGTGTCGACGCTCGCCTCGGGGCGTTCTCGCCGGACCCGGCTGGGCTGGCGTCGTCGGGCCTCAGCTGTCGCCGGCAGGCCTCAGCCGTCGTCGGCGGACGACGAGCTCCGTGCCAGCAGCTCGCTCCAGGGACGCGACGCCGGCGGCGGGTCGGGGAACCCCCCGGCGCGCAGCACGGCGTTGACCCGGCTCATCATCTCGTCCATCAGGGCCACCTCCGCAGGCGAGAGCCCGGCGAAGATCCAGGAGTACATCTCGTGCTCGCGAGCCGAGATGTCCGCGCCGAGCTGCCTGCCGAGCTCGGTCGGCGTGAGCAGGGTGCGCCTGCGGTCGCTGGGGTCCACGCCGACTTCGAGCAGGCCCTTGCGCGCAAGCCCGGCGACGGCCCGGCTGACGTTCATCACGTTGAGGCCCTGGGCGGAGGCGACCTCGCTCTGGGAGACGCCCGGCGTGAACAGCGCCGCGCGCAGCACCCGCCACTCGGTCAGGCCCACCCCGAGGGGCTTCTCGGTGCGCTCGTAGAAGGTGCCCGACACCATGTTGGAGAAGGCATGCAGGCGCTGGCCGAGCCGGCGGCGCTCGCTCAGGTGCGGCGGGGCGTGCTCGGCAGTCGCCGCCTGCGGTTGGACGGCCTCGCTGTCGCAGCCGTCGTCAACGCCTTCGAGTCGCTGGTCCATCGTCACGAACGTTACTGTGCCACACCGCCCGGATCGCTAGGCTGAATGCCTCAGTCCGGATATGCGCGGGGCACAGCCATGGCGTCGGAGCCGCAATCGAGCGTCGACCAGATCACGCATCGCAGGATGATGCGCAGCGGCGTGACCGCCCACGACCCGAGCCTCGCCGAGCCCGGCCACGTGCTGTTCTCCCCGCAGAACGAGCTCAACCTCACGGTGCTGATCGACATGTGCGGGGAGGTCGTCCACGAGTGGCGCCACGACGCCCCGCCGGGCATGTACGGCTACCTGCTGGCGAATGGCAACCTGTTCTACAACGCCAAGATCGTCGAGCCCGGCGACCGGGAAGTCTTCGAGACCTGGCCGCTGTTCAAGGGCGGCGAGATGCGCGAGGTGACACCGGGCGGCGCGATCGTCTGGCGGCACTGCGACCGCTGGCATCACCACGACGGCCGGCGCACCGCGGGCGGCGGCGCCCTGTGGGCCAGCCTGGAACGGCTCCCCGACGAGTTCCGCGACCGGGTGCGCGGCGGGCATCGCCGACCGGATGCCGCCGAGAACGGCGATGCCATGTACGCCGACGTGTTCCGCGAGGTCGACGCCGACGGCGACGAGATCTGGCGCTGGCGCGCCCAGGATCACCTCGACGTGGATCTCGACATCCTCGCCGAGAGCGAGCCGCGCTGGGAGTGGACGCACGGCAACAGCATCGCCCCGCTCGGCGAAGACCGGGTGGCCTTCTCGATGCGCAGCACCTGCACCGTCGGCATCATCGACAAGGCCTCCGGCGAGGTGATCTGGCGCTGGCGCGACGCCGAGCTCGGCAGCCAGCACGACGTGCGCCCGCTGGGCAACGGCAACATCCTGGTGTTCGACAACGGCACCCAGAAGCGCCACTGGGGCACGATCCCCTACAGCCGGGTGGTCGAGGTCAACCCGCTCACCGACGAGATCGAATGGCTCTACATGGATCGCCCGCAGTTCAGCTTCCACGGCACCCACATCTCGGGCGCGGTGCGCCTCGCCGGCGGCAACACCCTGATCTGCGAGGGATCGCGGGGCCGCATCTTCCAGGTGACGCCGCAGGGCCAGGTGGTCTGGGAGTACCTGTCGCCGTACTTCGGGCGCAACGGGCGCGGCGACATCGTCAACATGGTGTTCCGGGCCTTCCACTACGCCCCCGGGGAGATCCCGTGGCTCTAGCGGCCCCCGGGGGGATCCCGTGGCTCTAGCGGCACCCGGGGGGATCCCGTGGCTCTAGCGCACCGCCGCCTGTTCTCCACCAAGGCCCGGCCGATGCACCTCGGGCCCTATCCCTTGGAGCTGCTGGCGCGCAGCAGCGAGCGGCCCGACCTCAGCGCCGTGCCGGCGTCTGAGCCGCTGAGCTTCGACCACTCGCAGCGGCCCGTCTCGATCGTCAACGCCATGCGCGACTACCAGGCGATGATCGACGCCATCCGCATCGGGCTGGTCAGCCCGGTCGTCTCAGAAGTGCCCGAGGATCCCGCCGAGCGGGCCGAGCACCTCAAGGCGTTCGCCTACTTCGCGGACGCCTCGATGGCCGCCGTCTGCGAGCTGCCCGACGCCGCCCGCCTCGCCGAGCCGCACCACAACCCCGACATCGAGCCGCTGGCGCAGCGCCTCCTGCACACCCAGACCAAGACGCTGGCGGCGGGCATCGACGTGATCATGGCGGACCTCAAGGAGTCGATCGAGGCGCCGCCGACCGACATCGCGAGCCACAGCCACGCCCTGGCGGTGCTCTATGAGTACCCCCGCGACCCTGCGCCCGAGGAGCCCGGCAGCGAGTGGATCCTCGACGCCCAGGCCCAGCGGGCCTCGCTGCTGGCATCGGAGACCGCCGTGGTGCTGGCCAACTACCTGCGGGTGCTGGGTTTCGAGGCGCGGGCGCACACGGCCTGCTCCGCCGACGTCGACCTCAACAAGGTGACCGTGGCCTGCGGCCTGGCGACCGCCGAGGGCGGCCGGCTGGTCAATCCCTACGTGGGCGCCGACTTCGGCGTGGCCGTGGTCACCACCACGATGCGCCTGGCGGCCGACGACCCGCTGGTCGCCCTGGCCGATCAGCCGCGGCGGGCCACCCATGGGCTGCGCTGGCGGCTCGGCGTCGGCCTCGCCAAGAGCGGCCGGGCCGGCAAGCGCTACCGCAAGCGGCGCTTCGTGGACGGCGAGTACCCCTTCGAGAAGCTCAAGCGGGTCGATTCGCCGACCACCTTCATCGACGACGAGCGGGTCGCCCGGGTGCCCAAGCGCGCCGACATGTTCGCCCGCGCCCAGTTCGGCGACATGGGGCCCAAGAACCAGGAGGCGGCCACCAACGGCTACTTCGCCATGAAGGCCGCTCCGGCGCGGGCCCAGCGTCGCCTGCTCGGCGCCTTCGTGCTGCTCCAGAACGAGCCGGCGGCTGCGGTGCCAAAGGCGCTGGCAGCGGCCACCGCCGACCCCGCGCGCAACGCCGAGAACGTGAAGGCGGCGTCGTACTTCCTGGGCATGGACGCCGTGGGCGCCTCGGCCTGCCCGGCGTGGGCCTGGTACTCCCATGACGCCACCGGCGAGGAGATCGACCCGCCGCACGACCAGGCGGTGTCGATGATCGTCGACCAGGGATATGAGACCATGGAGGGCGCCTCGGGCGACGACTGGATCTCGGTCTCCCAGTCGATGCGGGCCTATCTGCGCTTCGCCACGCTGGGCGGCGTGATCGCCAAGCACCTGCGCAACCTCGGCCACGAGGCCAAGGCCCACACCAACATCGACGGCGAGGTGCTGCAGCCGCCGCTGCTGCTGCTGTCGGGCCTCGGCGAGGTGTCGCGCATCGGCGAGGTGATCCTCAATCCCTATCTGGGGCCTCGCCTCAAGTCCGGCGTGGTCACCACCACCATGCCGCTGCGCCACGACAAGCCGATCGACTTCGGGCTGCAGAGCTTCTGCGAGCAGTGCAACAAGTGCGCCCGCGAGTGCCCGGCCGGGGCGATCACCGCCGGGCCGAAGCTGATGTTCAACGGCTACGAGATCTACAAGTCCGACTCCCAGAAGTGCCTCACCTACCGGCTGACCACGCCCGGCGGGGCCATGTGCGGGCGCTGCATGAAAACCTGCCCGTGGAACCTCGAGGGCCTGTTCGCCGAGGCACCGTTCCGCTGGGCGGCCATGAAGATCCCTCGGGCCGCCAAGCTGCTCGCCGCACTCGACGACAAGGCGGGCAACGGCGGGCTCAATCCGGTGAAGAAGTGGTGGTGGGACCTCAAGCTCGACACCGCCGACGACGCCTACCGGCCGGTGCCCGTAGAGCTTGTCAACAAGCGCGACCTGCAGACCGATCTCGAGGTGCGCTACGAAGACCAGACCCTGGCCGTGTACCCGGCGCCGCTGGCCCCGCCGCCGTGGCCGTTCCCGTTCCCCGCGGACCGCGAACGGGGCATCGAGGCCTACCAGGCGATGGTGACGGCCCGCGAGTACCAGGCCGCCATCGCCGCGGGGCGCGCAGGCGACGTGGTGCATGAGTACACGATCGAAACCAAGGCGCCGGTGGTGCGGGTGCGTATCGCCCGCACGCAGGCCATGACCGAGGCGATCTCGAAGTACGAGCTGGTCTCGCTGGACGGCTCGGAGCTGCCGGCCTGGACGGCGGGCAGCCATCTCGACATCGTCGTGGCCCCCGGGCTGCTGCGCCAGTACTCGCTGTGCGGCGACCCGGCCGACCGCTCGCGTTACGAGATCGGCGTGCTGCGCGAGGACGCCGGGCGGGGCGGCTCGCAGCTGCTGCACCGCATCTTCTCGCAGGGTCGCAAGATCTTCGTCTCCGAGCCGATCAACCACTTCCCGCTGCAGCGCACGGCGCAGCGGAGCTACCTGATGGCCGGGGGGATCGGCGTCACGCCGATGATCGCCATGGCGCACGAGGCGCACGCCGCGGGCCTGGACTTCGAGCTGCACTACTCGATCAGCAGCCGCAGCACCGCCGGCTTCCTCGACGAGCTCGACGGCGTGGCCTGGTCTGACCGGGTGCGCCTGCACGTGTCCGACGAGGGCACCCGCTGCGACCTGGCCGAGGTGCTCTCCGGCGGCAGCGACGGCAGCAGGCGCGGCGGCGTCGACGGCGCGGGCAACGCCATCAGCGTCGGCGTCGACCCGGCGAGCGGCGGCGCCCAGGTTTATGCCTGCGGGCCCGGGGCCTACATGGACGCCGTGATGCAGACCGCCGAGACGCTCGGCTATCCCCCCGAGGCCTGCCACCTGGAGTACTTCTCGGTTCCCGAGCTGCCCGAGCACGAGTGCCACGACTTCACGCTGCGCCTGGCCCGCTCCGGGCGCCAGGTCAAGGTGCCCGCCGATCTCAACGCCACCGACGCCCTTGCCGCCGTCGGCGTTCACGTGGACGTCAAGTGCTCCGACGGCATCTGCGGCGTCTGCAAGGTCGACCTGCTCGAAGGCGACGTCGACCACCGCGACTTCGTGCTCTCCAACGCCCAGCGCCAAAGCGCGATGATCCTGTGTCAGTCACGGGCCGCCGAGCCCGACGGAGAGGTGCTGGTGGACCTGTGAGCCGAGCAAATCGCCCATTCCCCGGCGCGGCGGTCGTCCCGTGAGCCCGAGCCCGGCCTGCCGACGAGCGCCCAACGTGCTGTTGATCCTGACCGATCAGCACAAGGCCGACCTGCTGGGCTTCGCCGGCAACGAGGTGATCCGCACCCCGAACCTCGACCGACTGGCGGGCGAGTCGATGGTGTTCGACCGGGCCTATGTGGCCAACCCGATCTGCACGCCCAACCGCAGCACGATCATGACCGGCCGCATGCCCTCCGCCCACGGCAGCCGCATGAACGGCGTCAGCCTCGACTTCGGGGCCATGACCTTCGCCCGCCAACTGCTGCGCAGCGGCTGGCGCACCGCCATGATCGGCAAGTCGCATCTGCAGACCATGGCCTGGGACCGCGAGAGCTTCGAGCGCTACTTCGACCTGTCGCATCAGACCCTGGCCACGGCCGACAGCCGCCCGGACTGGGACGGCTGGGAGCACATCGGGCGCTTCGACGAAGGCGGGCGGGCGGAGATGCCCGACGACTACTACGGCTTCGAGCACTCCGACGTGGTGGTCTGGCACGGCGACCAGTGCACCGGCCACTACAAGCAGTGGCTGATCGAGGCGGGCATCGACCAGGACTCCATGAAGGGCTGGGACAACGCCCCGGTCGCCGCCGACTTCTACCGGCAGCTCTACCAGACCGCCGTGCCCGTCGAGCTCTACCCGACCAGCTACGTGGCGATGCGCGCCGTCGAGCGGATCGAGAGCTGGTCCCGCGGCGATGCGCCCTGGCTGATCAAGGTCTCCTTCAACGACCCGCATCACCCGTTCACGCCGCCCGGCGACTACTGGGACCGCTACGACCCCGCCGAGATCCCGCTGCCCGAGTCGTTCTTTCACGCCCACGAGCGCTCGATGCCCCACCACCAGCGCACCCATCGCGAGATCGGGATGCCGCAGTGGGGGGTGGACACCTGGAACCCGACCGAGGAGCAGTTCCGCCGGATCGCCGTGGCCCAGTACGGGATGATCGAGCTGATCGACGACTCGGTCGGGGAGATCCTCGCTGCGCTGGACCGCAGCGGCCAGGCCGAGGACACGATCGTGATCTTCACCAGCGACCACGGCGACGCCTTCGGCGACCACGGCATGATCCTCAAGCACGCCACCCACGTGCCGGGCAACATCCGTGTGCCGCTGACCGTCAAGGCGCCGGGGCACGCCGCGGGGCGGACGGGCTCGCTGGCGGGCAGCATCGACCTGCCGCACACGATCCTGGGGCTCTGCGGGCAGCCCGAGTGGCACGACATGCAGGGCCGCTCGCTGGTGCCGCTGCTGCGGTCTGGGTCGGCGACGGTGCGCGATCACGTGCTGATCGAGGAGGACAACAAGGACGACCCGATCGGCGCGGGCCATCCGCTGCGGATGCGCACCATCGTCACCGACGAGGGCCGCTTCACCGAGTACCGCGGATCCGACCACGGCGAGCTGTTCGCGCATGACCGCGACCGCCACGAGATGGACAACCTCTGGGGCCGCCGGGAGGGCGCCGAGCTGGAGCAGCATCTGCGGCGCAGGCTGTTGCAGTCGATGATGGACCACGCCAACGAGACGCCCCGCCCGGACTTCATGGCCTGACCCGACGACGAGCCTGTCGTCCTGCACGCAGAGGCAGCGGCGGCCCTGCTCCTCCCTAGCTAGTGATGGCCCCGCCTGCGAGCGGGATCGTCTGGGCGGTCATCCACGACGCCTCGTCGGAGGCCAGGTAGACGCACAGGGCGCCGACATCGGCGGGAGTGCCCAGCCGTCCCGTCGGTACCTGGCGCTCGAGCCGGGACGTGACCGCCGACCCTGCCGTGGAGGCCATGAGGCCCAGCGCCACCGAGTTGACCGTGACGCCGCTGCCCGCCACCTCCAAGGCGACCGACCGCCCGAAGCCCGCGGCGCCGCCCTTGCCGCCGGAGTAGGCAGCCACGCCGATGCCGACGCCCTGGGTGCCGGCGCCCGAGACGATGCCGATGACCCGCCCCCAGCCCCGCTCGATCATCGAGGCGAGCACTGCGTGGGTGCAGTTCATCACGCCGCCGAGGTTGACGGCCAACGGCGCGGCCCACTCGGACGGGTCGGTCTCGGCGAACGGCCGTGGACGCATCGCCTGCGCGCCGGCGTTGCCTGCGTTGTTGACGAGTATGTCGACGCGACGGCCATCGAGCGAGGCCCGCACCGCATCGAGGTCGGTCACGTCGAAGGCGGCCGGATCGGCGCGCAGCCCGCCCTCGACGAGCCCGCCGGCGACGGAGGCGGCCCGCTCGGCGTCGATGTCGTTGACCAGCACGTGCGCGCCCTGTCCGGCGAGGGCGGCGGCGATGCCCGCGCCCACGCCTCGGCCGGCCCCGGTGATCAGCGCCGTGCGCCCGCTCTGGTCGAACAGGGCCATCGTCAGCGCCCGCCTACACCCGAGCGGTCGTCGGCGCACCCGTACCCAGGCGCAGACGACAGTCTCATGGCCCGCACCGTAGCCCCACGCCGCCCCCTGACCCGCTCAGGGAACCCGTGACGCCGGCCGCAACCCGCCAAGCCGAGGGCCGGCCGTTCTGACGTGCTGACGGGCCTCGGACGGTGGGAGGCCCGGGAGGCCCGAGGGCTAGCGTCGGCGGCGTGAGTCCTCTCTTCGACCAGCCGCTGTTCCCGCACCTCGTCATCCGCAGCCTCGAAGCGCTCGACGACGAGCCGTGCGTGCTGCTCGACGACCAGGTGCTGAGCTACGCCGATGTCAGGCGCCAGACCAGCCGGATGCTGCAGGCCCAGCGCCGCCACGGCCTGGGCCAGGCGAGCCGTATCGCCGTGCTCTCCAAGAACCGCCCCGAGGTGCTCGTCAACATGACCGCCTCGCTGGCAAACGGCTGCGTCGTCACCCCGCTGCACCCGATGGGCCAGCTCAGCGACCACGACTACGTGATCGCCGACGCCGAGGTCGAGTGCCTGGTCTTCGACCCCGAGCACTTCTCAGGCCGCGCCGCCGAGCTCAAGGCGCGCCACCCGCATCTGCTGCTGCTGGGCCTGGGGCCAAACGACGTGGGCGAGGACTACCTGGCGCTGGCGGCGACCTTCGAGCCGCAGCCGCTGACCGCGCCCGAGGTGGCGCCCGAAGACCTCTGCACCATCGTCTACACCGGCGGCACCACCGGCCACCCCAAGGGCGTGCTGATGAGCCAGCGGGTCTGGGCCTCGATGACCTGGATCCAGATGGCCGAATGGGAGTTCCCGGCCGAGCTGCGGATCCTGGTCGTCACGCCGCTGTCGCACGCCGCGCTGTCGCTGCTCGCCCCGGTGCTGCTCAGCGGCGGCGCCTTCGTAGTGATGGACGGCTTCGACCCCGACGGGTTCTACGACACCGTCGAACGGCACCGGATCACGGCCACGCTGATCGTGCCGGCGATGCTGTATGCGCTGCAGGCGAGCCCCCGCTGCGCCACGGCAGACATGTCGACCATGGAGACGGTCTTCTACGGGGCCTCGCCGATGAGCCCCGCCAAGCTCGCCGAGGCCATCGAGCACTGGGGGCCGATCTTCTTCCAGTTCTACGGCCAGACCGAGGCGCCGATGGTGATCGCTCACCTGAAGAAAGGCGAGCACGACCTGTCGAAGCCCGAGCGGCTGGCGTCGTGCGGCAAGCCGGTGCCCTGGATGCACGTCGCCCTGCTCGATCCCGACGACCAGCCCGTGCGGCCCGGCGAGTCCGGCGAGATCTGCACCAGAGGCCCGCTGGTGATGCACGGCTACAAGGATCTGCCGGACCAGACCGCCGAGGCGCTGTCGGGCGACTGGCTGCACACCGGCGACGTGGGGCGCTTCGACGACGACGGCTTCCTCTACATCGTGGACCGCACCAAGGACATGGTGATCAGCGGCGGGTTCAACGTGTTCCCCCGCGAGGTCGAGGACGTGATCAGCACGCATCAGGCCGTGTCGATGACGGCGGTGATCGGGGTGCCCGACGAGCGCTGGGGCGAAGCGGTCAAGGCGCTGGTGGTGCTCAAGGCCGGCCACGAGCCGTCCGCGGAGCTGACCCGCGAGCTGCAGCTCCTGGTGCGCGAGGCCAAGGGCCCGCAGCAGGCGCCCAAGTCCGTGGACTACATCGACGAGGTGCCGCTCACCCCGGTCGGCAAGCCCGACAAGGTGGCGCTGCGAGCCCCGTACTGGGCGGGCATGGACCGAGCCGTCTCCTGAGCCGGCCTGCCAGGCCCTTCGGGAACTCCGGCGGCTTACGATGTGCGCCGATCATGCAGCGAGCACGCCAGTGGAGGTCGCCCATGACAATGCCATCTGAGCCGTCTGAGCAAGCCGAACCGGCTGCCTCGGAGGTCTACGAGATCGAGGTCTTTCGAGTCTCGTTCATCAGACGCTGGTCGTCCACGCTTCTCGGGCTGATCGTCGCTGTCGTCACGATGGGCGGCGGCGATGTCAGCATTGGCGTCTACGGCAACGGCTACAGGATCCGCGAACGCGCCACGGGGCGAGTGGTCAAGGAGATTCGGCCATCGATGTTCTACGACGGCAATACGTGGACGGCCCTGAACGACGACCTCGAGTCCAAGTCCGCGCCGGCGTTCAAGGAGCGCTGGTTCTGAGAGTCCGAAGAGCCGTTGAGGCCGCATGGGCAGCACCCGCCGGCCCATAGGCGACGTCCTCTACTCGCTGTATCTGATCGCGCTCGGAGTGGGCGTCGTGGCGATGGTCGTCGTCGACGACATCGGCGATTTCGGAGGCGCATCGGACGGCTCTCGGGTGGCGATCGCAGTAGCGGCCCTCGGTGCAGTCGGCTTGACGGTCGCATCGTCGGTTCGGGGCAGGCTCCCGCTGTTCGTCGATCTCCCGACGCTGCTGCACGTGGGCCGAGGACCGCAGCATCTCGGCTGGTCGCTGCGTGGCCTGCTGGCAGCGCGGCTCTTCCTGAGCGGCGTCGTCGCGGCGATCGTGGCGTTCGCGCTGAGCCGCCCGCTGGCATCGAGCGCGCAGACGGCGGTAGGGCTGGCGCTGGGGACCGCCCTGCTCGCCGCGGCCCTTGTCGCCCTGTCGCTGGCCTTGCAGAGCAGGCACGCCCTGAGCCGGCTGGGCGGCGTGGTGCTCGTGCCGGTCCTCGCGGCCGCCCTGGTCGGCCTGACCCTGCCCGTCTCGCAGCCGGCGGTTCTGCTCGTGGCAGTGCTGCTCGTGCCGGCGGCTGCCGCGGCGGCGGCCTTCGGCTTGGAGGCGATCCCGTTTCAGAGGCTCGTGTTGCGGGCGGAGGTGCTGTATGAAACCGTCCCCCGCATCTACCTGCTGACCCCAAGCGACCTTCATCTCGCGAGCCGGCTGGTGCCGGAGACCCGTTTCTCGCGCCGTGTGCCGATCGACGGCCGCCCTGGCATCGTCCGTCTGGGCGTGCTCGCCGCGGCCGTGATCTGCATCGTCGTTGCCGCACCGAGTCCCGGCTATGGCTATCCCGTCGTAGCCGGGATCATCGCCTTCTTCGTCGGGCTCGAAACGGTGACGCGCCTGCGAATCGAGACAACCGTGTGGGATCGGGTACCCATGACCTTCCCGCCTGGCCACCTCGCAGGCGTCGCAGCACGGGTGACGGCCGCCGGAGTGCTGGCCTGCGTCGCCGGTCTCGTGCTGGCCGCGGCCTTGCCAACGCTGCAGGCAGTCGGCTTGGCCGTCGCTGTGCTGAGCATGGGTGTCATCAGCGCCTTGCCGAGTGCGCTCGCCCGCGAGCTGCGGTTTGCCGAGCTGCTGTTGGACCGCGGCCCCCAAGCGCTCGGTCTGGCCATATCGGCTCGCATGGCCGGCCCTGTGGTGCTTGCCGCGGCAGGCGCGGTGGGCGCCCACCTGTGGGCCACGGAGAACGCGGCTGCGGGGATGTCGGTGATGGTCGCTGTGGTCGCGGTCATCGCCTTGTCGTGCACGATCATGGTGAGGCAGCGATGGTGACAGCGGACGGGGACCCTCGTATCACGGGCAGCGACGTGTCGGTCGTGGCGGACGGGCGTTGCATCCTCGAAGCTCAGAGCTTCGACTGGGAGGCGCCGGCGCTGGTCTGCGTGATCGGCCCCAACGGATCGGGAAAGACCACGCTGCTGAAAGCCGTCGCAGGCGTCACGGACGGCCACAGCGGGGAGATCCTCGTCGACGGCATGCCTCCGGGGGACCGGAGCGTGCGTGCGGCAGTGGCGTACTGCCCTGCTGCGCCGACCGTGTTCGTGGACATGAGCGTCCTGAACCAGTGCGAGTACATCGCCCGGCTGCACGGCTCGCAGCTGACCACCTCGTGGTGGGACCTCTCCGATGCCCTGCAGATGACAGACGAGCTGCTGTGCCGGCGTCCGGTCGCGTTCAGCTCAGGCGAGAAGCAGAAGGCGTCGCTGCTGCTGGCGCTGGCCCGGCCCTACCGCATCGCCGTCCTCGACGAGCCGCTCTCAGCGCTGGATCAAGAGTCCGCGCACAACGTCCGCTCGTGGCTGACGAGCAGCCGAGACGACGAGCGGAAGCTGATCGTCATGGCCACGCACGAGCCGGAGGTCATCAGGATCGGCGACGTGATCCACGACCTCGGGCGAAGGCCCGGCGGTGACGAGCCGGGGACGGCCAGCGGCTGAGCCGAGGCCCTGGCTGCAAACAGACCCCTCTCAGCCTGTCCGGCGGTGGCGACCCGGGGCGGTCAGCGGTGCAGGGAGGCCAGGGCCCGGTCGGCGGCGTTGAGCCCGCAGAGGCCGTGCGCCCCGGCGCCGGGGGGCGTCGACGCCGAGCACAGATACGCCCCCGGCACGCCGGTGTAGTACGGGTCGGCGCCGAAACGGGGCCGCAACAGCAACTGCCGCGGCGTGGATGCGCCGCCGAGGATGTCGCCGCCGACGAAGTTGGGGTTGGCGGCCGCCAGCTCGGTGGCCGAGCGCACCGCAGTGCCGACCACCCGCTCTCTGAACCCGGGGGCGAAGCGCTCGATCTGGGCGATGATCGCCTCGGTGGCGTCGCCGTCGTAGCCGTGCGGCACATGCGCATATGACCACAGCGGGTTGACGCCGCCCGCGGAGCGGCTGGGGTCGGCGAGGTACTGCTGGCCGACGAGCACGAAGGGCCGCTCTGGCATGCGGCCTCGGTGCAGCGCCAACTCGCCGGCGTACACCTCGGCAGCGCTGCCGCCCAGATGCACGGTGCCCGCGGCTGCTGCGCCGGACGCGGTCCAGGGCACGTGGCCCTCCACGGCGAAGTCGACCTTGAAGGCGGCGGGGCCGTGGCGGAAACGACGGTAGGCGCGGGCGACCCGTGCGGGCAGCCGGTCGCCGAGGATGGCCGCCGCGGCCGACGGGGCCACGTCGAGCAGCAGCAGATCGTGCACGGGGAGCTGCGCTGCGGACTCGACCCGCTGACCGAGCTCGATCCTCCCGCCGTGAGCGGCGAGGTCCGCAGCGAGCGCATCGGCTATGGACTGCGACCCGCCCTGGGCCACGACCCAGCCGTGAACGTGACCGGCGGCGGCGATCAGCAGCCCCACGGCTGAGGTCATCGGCCGGTCCAGGCGGTGGAAGGCGTGCGCGGCGATGCCTGCCCACAGCGCCTTGGCCTGCTCGGTGCGCCAGCGACGCCCGAGCGTGGTGGCGGGCAGCAGCGCCAGCGCACCGAAGCGCCCGGTCAGGATCGGATGGCGCGGCACGCTCAGCACCGGCAACGAGACGTCCGCAAACAGGCCCTCGAAGCCCGAGGTCAGCGCGCCGAAGAGCCCCCGCCACCTGAGGCCGTCGGTGCCGAGCCCGACAGCGGTGCGATCGACGGAACGGTAAAGCACCGCGGCCGTGCCGTCGTCGAGCGGGTGGGCACAGTCGGCCTCGGGGGCCAGCCACGCCAGGCCGTGAGCGCCCAGGTCGAAGTCCGCGACCAGCGGCGAGGCCGCGGCCACGGGGTGAAACGCCGAGCAGATGTCGTGCAGCAGGCCGGGGAGGATCGCCTCGGCCGAGCGGGTCCCCCCGCCGATGACGTCTGCCGCTTCCAGGACCGTCACCGCCAGCCCGGCGCGTGCCAGGCGGGCCGCCGCGGCCAACCCGTTCGGGCCGCTGCCGACGACGACGGCGGAGCTCACCCCTCAGCCGGGCCCGGCATCCGGCCCGCCCGGTTCAGCCGGTACCGGCATCCGATGTCGCCCTCTCGCCGTCCCCGCCGGTGCCGATCTCCGCAGCGCTCGCCTCCACGTCGCCAGGGCGACCGCTGAGCCGCGGCACCAGCCAGGTGCCGTCGCGGGCGATCGATGCCACGTCGCGGGCGTCGCCGGGATGGGGCACGCCCTTGGGCTCGTAGCCCTCGAGGCGCCAGGTGACGGTGTGCGGGATCGGCCCGTCGGGCAGCCACGGCTGGGAGTTGTAGGCGTCGTCGTTGTGGTACCAGCCCTTCTCCACGGTGCCCAGCGCGGCGTCCATCACCCGGTACTGCACCTTCTTGGAGAACGCAGGCTGCGACTCGGTGAACACGGCGATCACGTCGCCGGGCTCGTACTCGCAGCGCTCCTGCCAGCCCTCCAGCAGGCGCTCATCGAGGCAGTGGCCGTCACCAAAGTTCCAGCCAGTCAGCACGTTGCTCAGGAACTCGCCCTCGCGCTGGATGCGCGAGTCGAGGTCGTCCACATGCACCATCAGACCGGAGATGTGCATGCGCCCCATGGGGTGCATCATCCGGAACGCCACGGCCTTCTGGATGAAGATCTCCGAAATCTCCATGCCGAACAGCGGCTCGAGCTGGTCGATCTGGTTGTCGGCGGACTTGACGATCTTGTCGTTGATGCGATCCTCGATCTCCTTGTTGCGCAGCGAGAAAGTCGCCGCGGACCAGTTGCCGGCGTACTGCTTCATGCCGACCAGGAACGACACGTATTGAGGCCGTAATGCCCCCAGCACGATCGGCGACAGGGCCGCCACGATCACCGTGACCAGCAGCACCGGCTCCATGTCGGTCACGGCGTAGCCCTCGCCGGCGTGGAAGTTGGAGAACAGGAAGGCGACGCAGAAGCCGAAGAAGACGTTCCACTCCAGCGGCACCGCCAGCGGGAAGGTGGAGATGATGAAGCTGTGCAGCATCCAGATCGCGATGATGGCAATCCACGTCGACCAGCGCCACGGCGAGAACAGCAGCACCAGCGGCATCACCAGCTCGCAGGTGGTGCCGCCGATGTGCGCCAGCAGATGGGTGACCCGCGACGGACGGATGTCGTTGGGATAGTCCTTCACCGTGGCCTTGCGGAACTTGTCCCAGACGACCCACGGCGTGTTCTGGACCATGATCGACACCGTGGACGAGAAGCCGTGGTTGAACTTCGAGAAGCCCGCCCCCATCCAGACCACCACGATGAAGACCTTGGCGGCGATGATCATGTCTGTGAAGTTGCTGAACAGCGCGAAGCACAGCAGCGTGGGCACGTACTGCTCGGAGCGGGCCGACAAGAAGATGATCTTGTCGCGCAGCGCCATCAGCAGGATCAGCCCGCAGTAGATCAGCACCGCCCATTGCGGCAGCACGCCGCTGCGCCCGTCGGGCAGGCCCTCTACTTCCTGTGGCGACAGCACCAGCAGCAGCACCAGGCTGGCCAGGATCAGCTTGTAGAGGCCGGTGTCCCACGGGGTGCGGCGGGTGCCCTTGGTGAACGGCACGTGGTTGGGGTACGGCGGCACCCGCAGCGTGTCGGCCTGCCACCAGTACAGCACCCCGCCGATGGGCGGGTCGAAGTGGAACGCCAGCGGGCCGCAGGTGGCCGCCAGGCCGAGCACCTCCAGCAGGATCGTCCAGATCATCAGCTTCTGGTAGAGGATCGGCTCGTCCCACCAGCCGCCGATGTCGTCGAACTCGAGCCCGGCGGTGAAGGCCCCGGCGACGATCAGGCCGAACAGGGCGTAGAGGAAGATCTTCCAGGCGTAGAAGGTGCCGGTCTGCTTGGGCGTGCCAAAGCCGTGCTCGACCCAGTGGAGCTGCAGCAGCTTCATCCGCTCGAAGAACGGGATCTTGTCGAACTCGTCGAGGTCGACGTCGGGGAGGTCGACGGTGCGGTATCCCACGATCAGTCACCTCCTCCGACGGGCCATGGCAGCGGCGCGCCGCTGCTGTTCGCGTTCGAGATAGTAGTCATCGTCGGCTGCCTTCCTTGTGCTGATGAGCTTCCCCGAGAGGCGGGCCAGTTCCCGCTCCCGGACCCGTTGTCTTCTCCAGGCCTTCTTCTTGTTCTTGCGGCGGAGCCGCTCGATGTGGTCGTCCTCGGTCTCAGAGGTCCCCGTGAGGTAGGCCTCCTCGATCTCGTCGAGGCGCTCCAGTGCCTCGGCCGCGCTGAGGTGCATCAGGATCTGGCCCCGTGCCATCAGATACATCCGATCCGCGTACTGCAGCGCCTTGCGGGCGTGCTGCTCGACGATCAGGGCGCCGGTGCCGTGGTCGTCGGCGGCCTTGCGCACCGCGGCGAGCAGCCGGTCGACGATGATCGGCGCCAGGCCCAGCGACAGCTCGTCGGCCAGCAGCAGCGACGGGTCGCGGCTCAGCGCCCGGGCCAGCGCCAGCATCTGCTGCTCGCCGCCCGAGAGCATCCCGCCGCGCACGCCCAGGCGCGCCTCGAGCTCGGGGAACAGCTCCAGGGCGACGTCCACACGGCCGCCGCCGACGCGCAGGTTGTCGCGGGCGGACATCTTGGTGAACACCAGGCGCTCCTCGGTGACCAGGCCGATGCCGCCGCTGCGGACCCGCTGGTCCATGGGCGTGAAGGTGGGCACGTTGTCGAACATCACGATGCCGTCGACTGGCGTGAGCTCGCCGGCGATGGTCAGCAGCGTGGTGGTCTTGCCGGCGCCGTTGGGGCCGAGCAAACACACCACCTCGCCGCGGTTGACCTCGAGGCGGACCCGCTGCACCACGGCGCGGCCCAAGTAGCCGGCCTTGAGGTTGCGGGTCTGCAGCAGCGGCCGGACGGTCACGACCCGCCCCCTGCCAGCGGCGCCGCGGCCTCTGTCGCAGCCTCAGCCCCAGCCTCGGGCGCAGCCTCAGTCTCGGGCTCGCCGCCGGAGGCCGCGTCTGCGGCACTGTCGGGCTCGTCGGCGGCGGTGCCGAGATAGGCGGCGATCACCGCAGGGTCGCTGCGGATCGCAGCCGGCGGGCCTGCCGCGATCACCTTGCCGAAGTCGAGCACCACCACCTGATCGCAGACGTCGTTGACGAAGTTCATGTCGTGCTCCACGACCAGCACGGCGATCCCCCAGTCCAGCGCCAGGCGGCGCACCACCTCGGCCAGCTCCTCGCTCTCGGCGGTGCTCAGCCCCGCCACGGGCTCATCGAGCAGCAGCACGCTGGGGTGCATGGCCACCGCCCTGGCGATGGCTAGCAGGCGCCGCTTGCCGTAGGCCAGGTCCTTCACGTCGCGGTGCAGGTCCTGGTCGAGCTGGAACTCGATGATCGCCCGCACCACCTCGGGCGGGAACGGCGGGTTGGCCGGGGCCACCAGGTCGCGCAGATACGAGCGCAAATCCTGAGGGTCCGCGGCCACGGAGAGGTTCTCGAAGACGGTGGCGTCCTCGAAGAGCTCCAGCGACTGAAACGAACGGGCCACGCCGGACCGGGCGCGCCTGGCCGGCGCCAGCCTGGAGATGTCGGTGCCGTCCACGAGCACGCGGCCCTCGCCTGGCGTGAAGCCGCTCACGGCATCGATCAGCGAGGTCTTGCCCGCGCCGTTGGGGCCGATCAGCCCGGTGATGGTGCCCGGCTCGAGCGTGTAGCTCACGTCGTCCACGGCGACCACCGCCCCGTAGCGCACCGTCAGGTTCTCGATCGTCAGCGTCCGCGGCGGCACCCTGGTCTGCTCGTTCGGGTCCGCGTCGGGATCGGCGATGTCGCTGAGGTCGATCAGGTAGGTGCGGCCCCACTTGCGGGCCTTCTTGGCGAGCCGGAAGATCTTGACCCACTCGGCGGCCACGCCGTCCTTGTAGCCCAGCACCATCAACAAGATGGCGATGCCGCTGATGAGCTGCAGCCAGCGACCCACGCCGCCCCAGGTCGAGTTCAGGATCTCCTGGCTGAACCCGGCCGTGGCCATCGTGGCCCCCACGAAGGCGCCCAGCAGGTGCCCGACCCCGCCGACCAGCGCCAGGCCCACGAACAGGATCGAGGTGAGGTTGGTGAACGACGGGTAGCTGATCGAGGTCAGCCGGAACGCCAGCAGGATCCCGCCGAGGGCGGCTATGGCCGAGGCCAGCGAGAAGGCGAACAGCTTGGCGACCATCACGTCGATGCCGAGCGCCGCCGCGGCTCGCTCGTTGGTGCGCACTGCGATCAGGCGCCGCCCGCTGCGGCCCCGGCGCACGTTGGAGACCACCCACACGGCCAGCAGCGCCATGGCCATCACGAAGATGCCGTAGCGCTCGGGGTGCCGGATCGAGCCGATGTCGTAGCCGAACAGGTCCGGGCTGCCGACCTGGGTGCCCTGCACGCCGCCGGTGTATTCGCGGTTGCGAAACAGCATCAGCTCGATGGTGGTGCCAAGGCCGAGCGTGACGATCGCCAGGTTGATCCCGCGGGTGCGCACCGCCGGCAGGGCGAACACGAAGCCCAGCGGCACCGCCGCGGCGACCCCGGCGGCCAGCGCCAGCAGGAACGGGGTGTCGAACACGGCGACCAGGCGCCCGGCCACGTATGCGCCGAAGCCGGCGATGGTGTACTGGGCGAGCGAGAGCTGCCCGGCGTAGCCTGTGAGCACCACGATCGACAGCAGCACGATGCCGACGCCGAGCGACACGGTGAGGGCGTCGATCCACTTGGCCTGCTTGGTCAGCATCAAGAAGACGACGGTGCCGGTGGCGAAGATCGTCCAGTCCCACGACATCCGCCCGTTGCCGATCATCGGCAGCTCGCGCAGGAAGTAGTCGCGCAGCGGCAGCGAGCGGCCCCTGAACACCAGCAGGGCGATGATCACCAGGAACGGCAGCGACTGCCCGAGTCCCTGCTGGTCCACGTAGCGCCCGACCAGGGTCTGGCCGATGCCCAGCGCCAGGCCGGCTGCGGTGGCGATGGGGAACGAGCGGAAGTCGCCGACCAGCGCGGCTGCCAGGGCGGCCAGCACCAGCGAGGTCATGGCGGTGACCTGCAAGGTGATGATCGGCACCACCAGGATGCCGGCGACGGCCGCGATGGCCGAGCCCAGCGCCCAGTTCTGGATGGCGATCTTGTTGGGCGACAGGCCTATCGCCGCGGCGGCCCGCTCGCTCTCGGAGACCGCCTCGGTGGCCAGGCCGAAGCGGCTGTTGCGGTACATCAGCCACAGCAGCCCCGCCGACACCGAGGCGATGGCGAACAGGATCAGCCGGTCGACGGTGATCGCCACGTCGCCCCACAGGGTGACCCGGTCCGTCGGCAGCCAGCTGTCGACCTGACGGGCGTTGGAGCCGTAGCGGATCACCACCCCGGCCTGGATCAGCACCAGCACGCCCAGGGTGGCGATCACCCGGATCAGCGAGCTGGCCCGGCGCAGCGGCCGCATGATGACCCAATGCGTCAGCACACCCAGCAGCGCCGAGAGGGCCACGCCCGTCAGCGCCGAGGGCAGGAACGGCCAGCCTGCGTCGTTGTGCAGCTCCCATTGAAGGAACACGCCGGCGATGGCCGTGGCGCCCAGCGAGAAGTTGAGCACGCCGGTGCCCCGGTAGATCACGATCAGGCCCTGCGAGGCGAAGGCGTAGAGCGCGCCCACGCCGAGGCCCAAGAGCGCAAACCTGATCACCTCGCCCATGACTCTCCTCGGCGTGACTCTCCTCGGCGGCCGACCCCGGATCGCCCGATGTCAGCCCGCTGCTCGGTCGACTGCTGCCCGGCTACGCTGCGCAGGCGCCGCCTGCTCAGACGCCTGCTCACCGGTTGATCAGACGCCTTCTCGCCGGCTCGGCCGCCAGTAGGCTGACCGAACCGGCGAGGCGGGCGTCAGTGCTTGCAGCCGGCGTCGGATCAGCCGGCGTCGCCTGTGGCCAGGGCGCCGACGTCCTCGAACTCGGTGGTGAGCGGCACCACCTTGCCGTTGTCGAGCGTGCTGAACACCACGCTGCGGTTGAACAGGCGCTGGTAGCCCTCGAGGCCGTCGCTCCATTCCTGGGTGAAGTCGAGCACCGGCACCATGCCGCCGAGGTCGAGGCTGTCGGTGGCCGAGGCTGCCTCGAAGAACGACGACGCCGTGATCTCGCCGTCGATGCCCTCGGCGATCTGGGCGAAGCCCACGAACGCAGCCCAGGTGCCGAGGCCGCCGAGGCTGTTGTAGTCGTGCTCGGTGGTGTCGTAGCCGCCCTCGTCGAGCGCCGTGCGGTACTCGGCCCAGGCGTCGATCGAGATGTCGGGGTACATGCCGGCGATCACGTCGCCGTCGGTGGACTCCTCGTTGCCGGCCGCGGAGATCTCGTTGAGGTTGCCCTGCGGGCCGTACTGACGGGCGTCGGTGCCGGACTGGGTCCAAGCCGTGTTCCAGGTGATGTAGGGCGTCTCGGAGATGATCCCGATCACGCAGTCGGCGTCGGTGGTGGCCTGGGC
Source organism: Acidimicrobiales bacterium (assembly GCA_965214285.1). Classification (GTDB taxonomy): domain Bacteria; phylum Actinomycetota; class Acidimicrobiia; order Acidimicrobiales; family Aldehydirespiratoraceae. The sequence continues at coordinate 805,093 of OZ243946.1, read as the reverse complement.
GACCTCAGAGGAGTAGTCCTGGGCGGTCGGGGGCAGGATGATCGTGTCGCCGAAGCTCTGGCCGAGGGCGGCGATGGCGTTCTCCATCGGCGGGATGAAGATCTGGGCGCCGTCGATGATCACCGCGTTGATGGACGTGCAACCGTCCTCGACCGCCCGGGCCACGGCGCCCACGGCGTACATCGGCTGGTTGCCAATGGGGAACGAGTGCGGGCTGGTCAACTCCGACGGCGTGATCGGGCAGCACGGGCCGAACCAGGTGATGTCGGACTCGGCGATCACCGGCACGATGCTCTCGGCGAAGAAGGTGAACGAGCCGACCACGGCCACCATGTCGCCCTCCACGGCCTCGCGTGCGCAGGTGGCGGCGACGGCGGGATCGAACATCTCGTCGCAGACAGTCACCTCCAGCGGTCGCCCTGCGATACCACCGCGGGCGTTGACGTAGTCGGCGTAGGCCTGAGCGGTGTTGGCGATGTTGTGGTAGGTCGGCCCTGCGGCGTTGAGCGTGGTCACGGTCATGACCTTGATCGGCTCGCCGGTGGGCTCTTCCGCAGGCGCCTCGGCTGCGTCGTCCGCGGAGTCCGCGGCTGCGTCGTCGCCCGCATCGGAGTCGTCGTCTCCGCCACAGGCGGCGGCCACGAGCGAGAAGGCGGCGAGCAGCGCCATCAGCATGCGCAACAGGCGCCAGTTCGGTGCTCGGCCCGGCGCTTGTCGCAGCCGGCGTTCGCTGTTGGTCATTGGGTGATTCCCTCCTGGAGTCACGGCAGGCGGGGGCAATGCTGCGTCCCGACACTTCTGCCTGGCCCGCAGTGCTAGCCGCGAACTAGAACGCGTTCCAAATCGCGCCGTTGGGCCGCCGGCACCAGCCGGCGCTCACGCCTGCGACTCCGCCTGCGCGCCCGTTGCTTGACGGCTGACGGCCCGACCAGCGCCTGAGGGCTGCTCGACCCTCAACGGGTGCCGCCGCGTCAGGCGATGGCGAAGACGATGATCGCCAGGATGAACACGATCGCCATCAAGAGGATGGCCATGGCCGCGAACCCGTCACGGCTCGTGCGGTCCTGTGGGCCGTCTTGGGGATGGCCTTCGTGTCGGCCTTCCTGCCGGCCCTCTTCCGGGGGCTCGTCCTGCTCGGGCATCGGCAGCCGTCTCCTCTCGGCGTCTCTTGGCGGGACCGGCTACATCCTAGAACCCGACCCGGCCTCTGGAGATCCTCAGCGTCGATGCGGGCGCAGCGTTCGGGCCCGCCAGGCAGCGCGGGCTGTGCCGGGATCGGCCCGAAACGCCGCTCGCACTCGTGGAGATCACAGAACAGCGGCTGCCGGCGGGCCGGGCCGGGCCGAGCGGTAGCGTGGCCCGATGAGCTTCCCGCGGCGTCGGCTTCGCAGGCTCCGCCGCACCCCTGCCCTGCGGGCCATGGTCCGCGAGTCGCGTCTGCACCCCGACGACCTGGTCGCCCCGCTGTTCGTGCGTGAGGGCATCGACGAGCCCCGGCCGATCGCCTCGCTGCCGGGCCAGTCTCAGCACACCGTCGACTCGCTGCGCACCGAGGTGCGGGGGCTGCGAGACATCGGCATCGGCGCGGTGATGCTCTTCGGGGTGCCGGTGCACAAGGACCACCGCGGCTCCGAGGCGTTCAATCCTGACGGCATCGTGCAGCGGGCGATCGCCGAGCTGCGCGACGACCACGGCGACGAGCTGGCCGTGCTGGCCGACCTCTGCATCGACGAGTACACCGACCACGGCCACTGCGGCGTGCTCGACGACCGCGGCCGGCCCGACAACGACGCCACCCTGGAGATCTACGCCGAGATCGCCGTGGTCCAGGCAGCCGCGGGCGCCGACATCGTGGCCCCCAGCGGGATGATGGACGGCCAGGTGCAGGCAATCCGCGACGCCCTCGACGCAGCAGGCCACGGCGAGATCGCCATCTGCGCCTACGCAGCCAAGTACGCCACCGCCCTCTACGGCCCGTTCCGGGAGGCCGTGGACGTGACCATCGCCGACGGCGGCGACCGCAGGGACTACCAGCAGGACACCGCCAACGCCCGCGAGGCCATGACCGAGATCCGCGCCGACATCGACGAGGGCGCCGACATCGTGATGGTGAAGCCGGCCATGCCCTATCTCGACGTGATCGCCCGTGCCCGTGCCGAGATCGACCTGCCGCTGGCCGCCTACCACGTGAGCGGCGAGTACGCCATGGTGCACGCCGCCGCACAGCTCGGCTGGCTCGAGCTCGAGCCGGTCGCCTTCGAGCACGTCGGTGCCGTGAAGCGGGCAGGCGCGGACGTGATCCTGACCTACTTCTCGCGCCTGATCGCCGAAGGCCTCCAGTGAACGGGGTGCACGCCCGCTCAGACCAAGCCTCGGGGATCGGCGCTCCGGGGATCGCTGACCCAGCGAGCGAAGGCCGCTCGTGAGCGACGGCCACGGGGCCAACCGGGCGCTGTTCGAGCGTGCCCTGGCGGTGATCCCCGGCGGTGTCAACTCCCCGGTGCGGGCCTTCGGCGCAGTGGGCGGCACCCCTTATTTCGTAGCTCGTGCCGAGGGGCCCTTCGTCTACGACGCCGAGGGTCGCCGCCTGATCGACTGGGTGCAGAGCTACGGGCCGTCGATCCTGGGCCACGCCCACCCGGCGATCACCGCCGCGGTGACCGAGGCGGCGCAGCGGGGCACCAGCTACGGCGCGCCCACCGAGAACGAGGTGCGCATCGCCACCGAGATGTGCCGCCGCATCGACGGCCTCGAACAGGTGCGCCTGGTGTCCAGCGGCACCGAGGCCACCATGTCGGCGATCCGCCTGGCCAGAGGCGCCAGCGGGCGCAGCCGCATCGTCAAGTTCGCCGGCAACTACCACGGCCACTGTGATGCGCTGCTGGTGGCCGGCGGGTCCGGCGTGGCCCAGCAGGGGCTCATCGGCTCGGCAGGCGTGACAGCCGGCGCGGTGGCCGACACCGTGGTGGCGCCCTACAACCGGGTCCCCGAGATCGACGAGACGGTCGCGGTGGTGTGCGTGGAGCCGGTGGCGGCCAACATGGGCCTCGTCGGCCCCGAGCCGGGGTTCCTGGAGGGCCTGCGCGAGGCCTGCGACGCCGCCGGGGCACTGCTGATGTTCGACGAGGTCATCACCGGGTTCCGGCTCTGCAAGGGCGGGGCGGCCGAGTGGTTCGGCGTGCGGCCCGACATCTGGTGCTTCGGCAAGGTGATCGGCGGCGGTCTGCCGATGGGGGCGTTCGGCGCCTCACGCGAGCTGATGGCGCACCTTGCGCCGCTCGGCGAGGTGTACCAGGCCGGCACGCTGTCGGGGAACCCGCTGGCCACCGCCGCCGGGCTGGCTGCCCTGGAGCTGCTCGACGCCGAGGCCTACGGGCGGCTCAGCGCAGCCGCGGCCCGGCTCGGCGACGGCATGCAGGCCGCCTTCGACGCTGCCGGCGTGCCGGCTGTGCTGCCGCGCATCGGGCCGCTGCTGGGGCTGTTCTTCTGCGAGCAGCCGCCGACGGATTTCGAGTCCGCCAAGGCAGCGGCGGACAACGGCGTCTACCCTCGCTTCTTCCACGGCATGCTCGAACGAGGCATCGCCTTCGCGCCGGGCGCCTACGAGGCGATCTTCGTGTCGCTGGCCCACGGCGACGACGTGATCGACGAGACCACAGATGCCGCCGCCGAGGTGGCTGCGGGCCTCTGAGGCCCGCAGCGAGCCGACCACGATCGACTGCAACCAACTGGAACCCACAAAGGAAGTGACCGGCATGTCGAAGCTCGTCAGACTCGTCGCAGGCGCTGTGATCGCGGCGGCGCTGCTGGTGCTGGTCGCCTGGTGGCTCCTGTACCGCGGCGACGCCCCCGAGGAGGTGTCGATCGAAGCCGCCGGCGAGCAGCTCGACGCCGACCTGCAGGCCGACGCTTCGAGCGACGCCGGATCGGGCGACGACGCATCGGGCGACGGCACGCAGGCCGACGGCACTGCCGGGGACTCCGACGGCGATCCGCAGGCGGCCGGGGGCTTCGACGGCGACATCGACGGCACCTGGGTGATCGACGACGAGATCGGCAGCTTCGACTTCGACACCGCCTCGGGCAGCTTCGCGGGCTTCCGGGTGGACGAGGTGCTGACCGTCGGCGACGTGGTGGCGGTGGGGCGCAGCGGCGGCGTGAGCGGCTCGCTGACGATCGCCGGCGGCGTGCTCAGCGCGGCCGAGGTCGTCGTCGACATGACCGCCATCGTCTCCAACGACTCGCGCCGCGAGCGGGCCATCTCCGGAGCGGTCGGCGCACGGGACCACCCCGAGGCCCGCTTCGTGCTCAGCGAGCCCGTCGCCCTGCCCGACGGGCTGGCCTCGGGCTCAGAGGTCACCGTCGATGCGGAGGGCGAGCTCACCGTGAAGGGCATCGCCAACCCGGTGGTGTTCACGATCAGCGCCCTGGTCCGCGACGACGGGCTCGGCGTGGTCGTCGGCTCCGCCGAGATCGTGTGGGAGGACTTCGACGTCACCCCGCCCTCGGCGCCGATCGTGGTATCGGTGGAGCCCGAGGGCACCGTCGAGTTCCAGCTCATCGTCCGCAAGGAGGCCTGATGCGACCACCCGATGCCGTGACCGGCCTAGCCGGCCCAGCCAGCACCGCCGGCCCAGCCGGTATCGCCGGCCCGGCCGACCCAGCGGCCCGGCCCGGCGGCCTGGCCCGCCGAGCGGAGGCGCCGTGACTGCCGTCCCCGCCACTCTGGAGGAGGTCGACGCCGCCTTCGTCGGCGAGGCTCTCGGCACAGAGGTCGCCTCGGTCCGCCGCGAGCGCATCGCCGTCGGCGAAGGCTTCCTGGGCGAGCTGGCCCGCGTCACGATCGAGTACGCGCCCGGCGCCAGCGGCCCGGCCACGCTCATCGCCAAGATCCCCACCACCGACGGCGCCCTCAAGCCGGTCGGGCTGCTGCTCGACGTCTACGACCGCGAGTGCCGCGTCTACGCCGAGGTCGTCCCCCAGCTGCGGGTGCGCACCCCCGGCGTGTACTACAACGGCGCCGATCGCGAGACCGAGCAGTACTGCCTGCTGATCGCGGATCTGGCAGCGCTGACCCCCGGCGACCAGCGCGCAGGATGCGATCTCGGGCAGGCCCGGGCGGCCATGACCGCAGCGGCGGGGCTGCACGGGCGCTGGTGGAACAAGGTGGGCGATCTCGCCTGGGTGCCGCCGATCGACAGCGAATTGAACCTAGGCCTGCAGGATCTCTACGAGGCCGCGTTCCCCGCCGCGGTCGACAAGTACGGGGAGCTGATCGGAGCGGACGTGATCGGCCATCTGGAGCGCTACCTGCCGACGGTGCGCGAGATGCTGACCGCCTACGGGCCGATGAGCCGCACCCTGGTGCACAACGACTTCCGCTTGGACAACATGTTCTTCGACGGCGACGAGCTGGTGCTGATCGACTGGCAGCTAGTGGGGCGGGGCGAGGGCATGGGCGACCTGTGCCCGTTCGTCACGGCCAACATCGACATCGGGCTGCGGCGGGCGCACGAGCCCGAGCTGCTGCGGCTCTACTTCGACACGATGCAGGCCGCGGGCGCGGGCTACCTGCACTTCGAGGATCTGCTCGACAGCTACCGGCTCTCGCTCAACTTCTGGACGCTCAACTGGTGCTATGTGGGCGCCAGCGCGGCCGACACCAACCGCCGGGCCGAGGAGCTGTTCGAGGCGATGATCAGCCGGGCCGTCGACGCCTACCGCCAGCACGAGGCCTGGGAGCTGATCGGGGACTACGAGCCCCACGACCGGCTGCACTGACGCGGGCTACTGCTCGGGCGGCGTTTGGCGCATGGCCCGGCAGCGGGCGATCAGCGCCGCGGTGGACGGGTCGTGGACAGCCGGCTCGCCAAGAACGGCGCTGCCGGCCTGTCCGTCGGCGGGGTCGCCGTCGCCGGGCTCGTCGGCCAGCTCGCCGGCGATGCCCGATGCCAGCTTCTTGCCGTGCTCCACGCCCCACTGGTCGAAGGAGTTGATCCCCCAGATCACGCCCTGCACGAACACCTGGTGCTCATAGAGGGCGATGAGCTGGCCGAGCACGGCCGGGGTCAGCGCCGGCGCCATGATCGTCGTGGACGGCCGGTTGCCGGGCAGCTCGCGATGAGCCGCCAACGCCGTCGCTGCTGCCTCTGAGGATGCGCCGGAACCAGCCGCAGCGCTGCTGCCGAAGGCCAGCGCCTGGGCCTGGGCGAAGCAGTTGGCCACGAGCTGCACGTGGTGCTCATCGGCGTCGGCCAGCGCTGCCGCAGCGGAGGCGTCCGGGCGGGCCGTCACGATGAAGTCCGCCGGCACCACGGTGGTCCCCTGGTGCAGGAACTGGTGGAACGAGTGCTGGCCCTTGGTGCCGGGCTCGCCCCAGACGACCGGCCCGGTGTCCCAGCTCACGGCCTCGCCGTCTGCGCCCACCCGCTTGCCGTTGCTCTCCATGTCGAGCTGGCGCAGATAGGCAGGCAGTCCCCTGAGGCGCTGCGCATACGGCAGCACGGCCCGTGTGGGCAGGCCGCAGAAGCTGCGGTACCACACCGCCAGCAGCCCCAGCAGCAGCGGCAGGTTCGCCTCGGGCGCAGCGCTCAGGAAGTGCTCGTCCACCGCCCGCATGCCGCCGAGCAGCTCGGCGAAGGCGCCAGGGCCGATGGCGGCCATCAGCGACAGCCCGATCGCCGAGCCCAGCGAGCAGCGGCCGCCCACCCAGTCCCAGAACTCGAAGACCGCCTCGGGCGCGATGCCGAAGGCCTGCGCGGCAGCCGGGTCTGCCGTCACCGCCGCGAAGTGCCGGGCCGCGGCGGCGCTTCCGAGATGTCTTTCGAGCCAGGCTCTCGCCGTGCGGGCATTGAGCAGCGTCTCGGTGGTGCTGAAGGTCTTGGAGGAGACCACGAACAGCGTGGTCTCGGCGTCGAGCCCGTCGAGCGCCGATGCCAGGTCGGCGCCGTCGACGTTGGCCACGAACTCGCAGCGCAGGCTCCGATGGCGAGACGCTGCCAGTGCCTCGTAGGCCATGGCCGGGCCGAGGTCCGATCCGCCGATGCCGATGTTGACCAGCGTCGAGATGGGCTTGCCCGTGGCCCCGGTCCGCTCGCCGCTGCGCAGGCGGTCGCAGAACTCGCCCATGCGGGCCAGGGTGCCCTGTACCTCTGGCACCACGTTGCGGCCGCCGGCTGTGATCACGGCGTCGGCCGGGGCGCGCAGGGCGGTGTGCAGCGCCGGCCGGTTCTCGGTGGTGTTGACCGGCTCGCCTGCGGCCATCGCAGCGGCCCGCTCGTTCACGCCACGGGCGCGGGCCAGTGCGAGCAGAGCGTCGAGGGTCTCGTCGTCGACGAGGTGCTTGGACCAGTCGACCACCAGGTCGCCGACCTCTCCGGTCATGCGCTCTGCCCGGCGGGGGTCGTCTGCGAACAGGCGCCTCAGGTCGAGCCCGGGCCGGCGGGCGGCGAGCGCCTCCAGCCTCCGCCACTCGGCGCTCTCAGCGACGTTGCTGGTCTGCATTCTTGGTTCGCGTTGCCCGCTTGCGCCGCTGGTCCGTGCTGCTGATCTGCACCGTCGCTCCCCCGCGCTGTCGATGGCCTGCATTGTGGCCGCTCAGCAGGCCGGCTGCCGACCACCGCACAAGAGACCTCGACCAGGCGCGGTCAGCCGGAGGCCACCTCGTCGCCGCCTCCGAGCTTGGCGCGGGCCTCGTCGACGAGCTGCTGCACGTCGGCGGCCTGCATGCCTTCGAGGGCGACGCCGGAGTCGGTGATCAGATGCACCACCTCTTCGAGCAGGTGCAGCTCGGCCGCCGCAGCGTCGCTGTCGAGGCCGCCGTGTACCACCCGCTCGTAGTGGACGACGCCGATCAGCTCCTCGGCGGACAGGCTGCCGCCGAAGCCGGCCATGATGCCGAAGTCGCCGGGCACCCGTCCCCTGGACGGCTCGCCGTAGGTGCCGCCCTCGGTTGCGTTGGTGCCGTTGGCCACCCAGGCGATATGGCCGGCCACGCCGTCGTAGCCGCTGCCCGCCTCCAGGCTCGGGAAGGTGAGCAGCACCTCGCCGTTGTTGAGCTGGCGCCCCGAGCCGGTGCCTGCGCCCCCACCGCCGTGGCAGCTGGCGCACTGGGCGTAGACGGCTTGGCCCTCCGCCAGCAGGCCCTCGGAGCTGGCCGGGGGGTTCTCGAGGTAGCCGACGTAGTAGAAGGCCCAGATCGGCAGGAACAGCAGCACCGGCAGCACCCACACGGGCACGGTGCGCCGGGCCAGGGCAGCCGTGACGTAACCGGCGACGGGCTTGGGCGGCTCAGGGGCAGCGCCTGCCGGTATTGGCACCGGCGCGCTGACGGCGGGGGCCGCGGGCACGGCCGCAGCAGCCGGCGCGCCCGCGGCGGGGGCTGTTGCGGACTCGCCGCCGGCAGCGCCCTCCAGCGGCACGCCGGTGAGGCGGGCGCGGGCCTCTCGGGAGCGCTGCAGGAGATGCTCGGGTACTTCGGTCACCTGGTTCTCCGCGGTGGTCTCCGGTCGAGAGGTCGATATGGCGTTGTCGGGAGCGGCGCAGCCGAGAGGCGCAGCGGCGCTGCGGCCCGCATGAGGATAGAGCACGCGAGGATAGAGGCGACGGCGGCGGAGCGGCCAAGCCTGCGACGAGCTTCCGAGAAGTCACGGCAGCGCCGCCCGGCCCTCGCGGGGTCTACCACCAGTGCGCGAAGGGACGGCGTGAGACTTCTCGTGCGGGCGCGTCGCGAGGAAACCAGGCGAGCTCACGCCCGTCAGAGTGGGCTGCGGAGCGGCAGTCGACGCCGTCGAGTCCGGCCATCACAACCGCCCGCCCGATCGGCTGGCAAGCGGCGTGGGGTATGAGGTCGCCCCGGGAGTCGTGCGGGAAGCTGGTCGGCAGACCGAGTTCGCGCAGGCCGTCGTCGGTGAATGCGTCCGCGGCAGTGCCGTCTGGCACGGCCACCTCGACGAGAATCGGCGCTGTGAGCGGATCGAGATCTTCTGGCCCGTATGGCTGGCCCTCGAAGAGTCGCCCGACATTGGCTCGCGCCGTGACGAGATCTGCGCTCAGATACAGGCAGGCGAGCCCGGGAGGGTTCCAGCGCCCGCCTGGGGCAACAGCCGCGAAGGAGGCATCGAGCGGGTCGGGCCAGTCGGGGTCGGCGACGCGAACATACGAGCCCCCGATGCGTGCTGTCTTGATGTTCACGCCACTCGTGCGTAGTCGAAGCTCTCCTTGACGGAGCGCAACAGCCACTCGTGCTCGTCTGCCTCGATCAGCTCCAGCATTGTCATGCCCCCGTATGCGTCAGCAGGACGCCTGGCCGCTGCCGCGGGCAGCCCCTTTCGCAGGCGGTGCCGGAGGATGTCGGCGATCTCCGCGACGGCGGCGATCTTGGGGCAGCGGTCCGCAGGCGGCCCGGCGATCAGCCACTTGTCGACGGCCTGGCGCTTCACCCCCATCAGCCGGGCCACGTCGCTGCTCGCCAAGTCCAGGGTCGTCATCGCCCGGCGCAACGGCGAGCCGCGTTCTTGTTCGTACTCCACTTCCGCCATCGACTTCGTGAACCAGGCGAAGCTCTGCTCGTCGATGTCCTTGCCGGCTTGGACGCATTGCTGGGGCAGCCCGGCGGCCAGTCCCCGAAGCCGGTCGACCAGCGCCGTGACCAAGCCGATTCCGTCCGCTGACGGAGCGACCCAAGGCAGTTCGCCCACGTTGCGGCGCAGCAGCTCAAGAACCACGTCAGAAGGGGGCAACGCTTCGGGATCGCGCGCAGGCAGCTCGATCAGCACCCGTGCAGCCTCGTGAGCGAACAGCCAGTAGCGCCGCACCACGGCCCGGTCTCTCGCCCCCGAAACGAGCTCGGTCGCCAGTCGGTCAAGCGCAGCCACGATGTCGGGGATCAGCTCCGCTGCGGTCTGCGACGCCGCCGCCAAGTCCTGTTCGAGCAGTTCTTCGATCTGCACCATGCCTGCAACTGTAGCGCAACCGATATGCTACTACAACAGGTTTCGAGCTATGTGCGGGGCGGCCGGCCCCAGCGCTGCTCAGACGCCGAGGCTCTCCAGCGTGCGGGCCACCCGGTCGTGCGCGCACTCGCCGGCCGAGGTGACCGTGAGCCGCTCGGCGCCGGCTTCGGTGACCACCAGCGTGTGCTCGAACTGGGCGGTGCGGGTGCCGTCGACGGTGACCGCGGTCCAGTCGTCGTCCCAGAGCCTCGACTGCGGCGAGCCGAGGGTCAGCATCGGCTCGATGGTGAAGCTGGTGCCCAACTCCAGCCGGGTGAGCAGGCGGCGGTCGTAGTAGTGCGGGATCTGCAGCGCCGAGTGGAACTCGGTGCCGACCCCGTGGCCGATGAACTCGCGCACCACACCGAGCCCGCAGGCCCGGGCATGGCGCTCGATGGCCCGGCCGATGTCGCTCACCAGCCCCCCGGCGCGCACCGCTGCGATGCCCAGGTCCAGCGCCAGTGCGGTGTCGCGCACCAGGCGGACCGAGCGCTCGTCCACGTCGCCGACCAGCATGGTGGCCGAGGTGTCGCCGTGGACGCCGTCCTTGAAGATTGTCACGTCGATGTTGACGATGTCGCCGTCGGCGAGCGCCCTGGAGTCGGGGATGCCGTGGCAGATGACCTCGTTGACCGAGGTGCACACGCTCTTGGGGAATCCCCGGTAGTTCAGCGGGCTCGGGTAGCCGCCGCGTTCGATGCAGGCCTCGTGTACCCAGCGGTCGATCCGGTCGGTGGTGACGCCGGGGCTCACCAGGTCGCACACGTCGAGCAGGATCTCGGCGGCGATGCGGCCGGTGGAGCGCATGGCGGCGAGCTCGTCGGGCGTGCGGGTGAGCGACGAGCGCGGCGGGCCGGGATCGCCGCCGGCGGCATAGGGGGGACGCTCGATGTGCGGGGGGACTCGCCGGGCTGGGCTCAGCAGGCCAGGCCGGACCGGCGGTATCGACGGCTCGACGCGGCCGGCGGGCCGGTTCCTCGGCTTGCGCTTGGCCATCGCCAAAGCCTAGGCGGTGCTGATCCTGGACGCTGACGACGGCCGCTGCCAGCGGCGAGCCTGTCGCCGATCGGGCTGGGACACACCTGGGCTCCCTTGAGCCGGGCGGGCTAGCGCAGCCAGCGGCTGACCGACTCCACGACGCACGCAGGCTTGGGCTCGCCCTCGATCTCCACGGTGATCGTCACCACCACCTGCACCCCGCCGGGCACCTCGGAGGCATCGCTGAGGATGGCCGAGGCGCGCACCCTGGAGCCGACCACGACCGGCTGCGGGAAGCGCACCTTGTCCACGCCGTAGTTGACCCCCATCGAGGCGCCCTGCACCTCCATGATCTCGGGCAGGAACTGGTTGGTGAGCGCCAGGGTGAGGTAGCCGTGGGCGATGGGCGCCCCGAACGGCCCGGCGGCGGCCTTGTCGAGGTCGACGTGGATCCACTGGTGGTCGCCGGTCGCCTCGGCGAAGAGGTTGATGCGCTCCTGGTCGATGCGGACCCAGCCGCTGGTGCCGAGCTCACGGCCCACGGCATCGAGCAGCTCGTCGGGCGAGGCGAACACGGTCGCCGCCCGGCCCGGCCCGGCCTGGTCCGCTGCGGGATCACTCACCCCCGCAACCTACCCGCCCGACCTGCTCAGACGTCAGAGGGCTATCGCATCGTCGAGTATGCGCGGGCTGTTGCCTCTGAGTCCGCCTACGGACACCACATCGACCTCGCCTTCCAGGAGTTCCTCCAAGTCCAGCTCAAGCTCGCACAGGTCGAAGAGGCTTGCTCCTTTGGCGAACGTGACCAGAAAGTCGTAATCGCTGTCGTCGTGGTCATCGCCGCGGGCGACAGACCCTACGAGCGAGATCGCCTCGCCTTTGTGCCGAGCCGCGGCCTGCCGGATGGCCTCCCGGTGGCGAACCAGCACGAAGTCGCGGCGAGTCATGGTCTCAATCTAGCAACGCCAGTGTCGCCCTTATCAGGTGGGAACAGCTGAAACTCAGTGGGATGCGAAGTCGGGGGCGAGGGCGGACAGCGCTGCGGCGTATCCCAGAGGCATCGGCACGGCGTCGCCGATCCACTTCGCCAACTGCGACCGCTTGGGTGGGGCACCGCCGACTCTCCACCGGTAGTTCTTGGGGAAGCCCTGCAGCCGAGCCGCCTCGGCAGGGGTGAGAGTCCGCCGCCGGGTCGGGTGCACGAAGCGCCCTCTGCCCGGGGTCATGAAGCCTGTGGTGATGGTGCCGGCCGGCTCATTCTTGCGCATCCGCCCGTAGACCGCCCCGTAGGTCGTCCCGTTCTTGTGGCAATCCGGACGCTCGGCCAGGTCGAGGTCGTATGCCTTGTTGTCGAACAGCCACGCGATGCGCTGGCGATTCTCCGGGCTGAGTTTGCCTGGCTTGTCCAGCGCAGGGTCGCCGGTGACGGCCTGGTCTTTGCCCTGCCTGCTGCCGATTGCCCACCAGACCGACCTTGGCTTCGGCTGGTGCAGCATCTCAGCGACTTTTTCGAGCGGGATCGGAGCGCTGCCGTGCCGCGCCACCAGGAAGAACCGCTTGCGGGTCTGGGGCCAGCCCATGGCATCGGCCGCCAAGGTGGCGCAGGTCACCCGATACCCGGCCGATTCGAGGAGATCACGGGTGGTGTCCACGACGCCGATCCGGTCCTTCACCACCTCGGGCACGTTCTCGATGACGACGGTCCGGGCCTCGGCCGCCACGGCGAAGGCGGGAACGGCGAAGTAGAGGGCGTTGCGGGCGTCGTCTCGACGGGTGTGATTGTTGAGGTTCGAGTGACCCTGGCAGGGCGGTCCGGCCATGACCAGATCGACGCCGTGAACTGCTCGGGCGATCTGTTCATCGAGGATCTCCGGTGAATAGGCAAATCTGCCGCTCACCAGCCTGTAGTCGACGAGGGAGCTCACGGAGTCGTTCGAGGGGATTCGGGATCGGTGGTTGGCGTCGTAGACGGCGAGCGCTCCGGCATCGGTGTCGCAGCAGAGCTCGGTGGTCAGCTCACGCCCGGCCTCTGCCGCGAGCTGGCGAACGCCGAGCGCCAGGCCGCCGGCACCCGAGAACAGATCTACCACCCGGAGCGTGCCCGTCTGCCCAACGACGGAGGCAGGGCTGAATCCGTCGAGGTAGGCCTGCCACCAGGCACCTGGGAGGTCGGATGCGTCGATGGCGGTGTCGCCCGTCTGCATCACCCATGACTCGATCCTCGCCTCGCCGACGCTCAGAGACCGCCGCAGCCTCCCGCCGTCGAACCGGTAGTCGTCTGGAGACGGGGCTAGGCCGAGGAGGCTCGGAGATTCCCGATCGCAGACGCCGACCTCCGTCATGGGTCTGGATCGCCCTGATTCACGAAATCGACGGCCAGCTCTGCGATCAGCTCGTCGGCTTCGTCATCGTCGTACATGGTGAGGACCGTGTTGGTCCACTCGCGGCTCAGCCTCTTGGCCACCTCGCGGATGTCGTCCCTGCGGAGCTGATGGCGGGCCTGGAAGCGCACCAAGGCCCTGGTGAGCGCCGGGGCCGTGCCCGTTCGCACCCTCAGGATGTGGCTGCGCCAGAAGTCGGTGCCGTTCTTGACGGCCGAGGAAAGCTCTCCGTGCTCTGCGCCGCCCAGGGCAGCCACCCGCAGGTACATCCGCGGCAGGACCGCAAGCACGCTGCTCTCACCGTCCACATAGCGCATGTGGTTGCCCCTCTGGAAGGGCTTGCGCTCCCGCCACTCGATGAAGTCCCAGAACAGCTCGATGCTCAGGTAGCGCCAGAAGCCTCTGTCGTCGAGCACGGGCACAGGCACGCCTTCGAGCGCCTTGTAGAGCACGACAGCGGCCTGCCCCTCGACCTCATCGAGTTCGCCGGCGAGCCGCGTCCGCGGCAGCAGGCCCATGATCTCATGGGCGGCATCATCGAGCCGCTGAATGTCCAGTTCGTCGCCCGAGCCGTGCAATTCTGGTTCAGCATCGAACGGCGGCTCATGGCCTTCCATGCGTTGATCGGCCAACTCAGAACAGCGTCGGGCGCTCAGCCGCGGGTATCTCATCGGGCTTCTCCGCGAAGACTGTCGAGCTGGGTCTTGAGCAGCCCGATCGGATCCTCTGCGCAGGCGATGACCTTTGCGGGTTTCTCTCGGATCCAGCGGACCAGCTTGTCTCGCTCGTCTCCGGACGCACTGCGGCTGGCGATCCGCCGCACCACCCGACCGGCCAATGAATCCTCCAGGTCCGCGTACCTGTCCTCGGGCCGGATTCTCTTGTGGGCATCCAGGATGACTGCGGTCACAAAGTCAACGACAAGCTGTGCCTGCAGGGCCCTTCCGACGGGGCTGTTGGCTTGCGCATCGAGCTCATCGAGGAAGTTGGCGTCCACGTAGAACTCGGGCCGTTCACCTTCGTCGAAAGGCTGCACCGAGTTGTGATCGGCGAGATCGACGTATCGCATCGTCTGGCGTCGCAGCCCCAGTTCCTTTCTCTTCTCGTCGTCGAGACGGACCAACGCATACGGGCTGGACTCGTCGCCTGTCTTGATCTTGAACTCAGCTCGTGCCAGCCAGGTGCCCTTGCGCCACGGCTTGAGAGCTCGTCTCGGTAGGGTCTTGCTGAGAACGACGTACGCGCGGACGACGGTGCCGCTGGTGCTCGCCTGCGAAGCTCGCATGCCGGCGAGACCGATTACACGGGGCAGGACGGACAGGTCGGCCAGCGAGCGCCCCACGGTGTCGGTGATCTTCAGGTAGGACGTGGAAGCCGTTACCAGCAGCGACAGCAGCGAGACGTCGACTCCGGCCTCGGCGGCGCCTGTGCCCAGCAGGCGCCTGAAGTCGTCGAACTCCGATTCCGGGGCAAGCATGAGCTTTGGATCGGCGGCGGAGAAGGGCGTCGGGTCGTCCCACCGCAGCGATTTGCCCGGTTCGCACTCCATGCTCCCGCAGCGCAAGCGGGCAGCATGGAACACGTGCTCGAGCGACTGTGCATCAAAGGGCCGGATGACTCGGGACTCGCTGCTCACGGGTTGTCGCCGTCCACGATGTCCGCGCTGACGACCAGCCGCCCCGTCCACTCCGCCGAGTAGGGGTTGGTGAGGAACTCGAATCGGGCGTTCTGCCCGCGGACCAGCGTGCCTCTGAAGCAGTTCTGCGTGTCGGGGACCTTGGCGAAGCCGCTGGGCAGCTCGACGTCCAGATCCACCAAGTCGCCGACCCGGTCCTCTTCGAGGTATCGATAGGCGATAGCCACCTCGACCACAGCCTGATCGGCCTCGAAGTGCTCGCTGAAGCCGATCACAGCGTGGCCGCTCAGCTCTATCTGCCCGTCGGCGGTGGCATCTGACTGGTGATGAAGGTTGATCGTCAGGTCGCGGGTCTCGGCGACCGGTCCGCTGGATCTGCTGCCCTGGCCCGACATCAAGAGCTTCATGAGCCGATCGAAGTACGCAAGCTCAATGGTCTCGGGTGGGTGCCGCGGCGGACTCAACTCGCGGCGAGCCTTGATGACCCCCTGCTTGACCCGCCTCAGAATCTGCGCGGCCACGCGCCCCTGCTCGTTATCGATGGCCTGCCAAGCGTCATGGGCCTTCGGCTCCGTAGCGCGCAGCACGTCGTTGACGCTGTCGCCGGCCACGAACACCCCTCGCACATAGGGTGCCTTGGTGCCCGCTTCCAGGTATTCGACAACCATGCGGGGGTCACGGATAAGCGCAACCAGGCTGCGATGCTCGATCTGTTCGTTCTGGCCGACGTCGGGGTCCGCTTCGATCTCGGGGAATGACCATCCTTCCCTGTCGCAGACCAGCCCGAGACTGCCCGGCCTCTCGTACTCCTCCACTCTTCTGAGAGGTATGTGCCAACAGTTCTTCGGCACATTCCCAGGAGTGGTGGCCAACTCGTAGGCATCGCTGAATGAGGCCAGCACCTCGTTCCGCCTGGGTCTGGGATAGTGGCTGTTCCCGTCCGGTGTGCGGATCACGACGCTGAAGCGCTGGGTGCTGTCCTCCAGGGCCGGCCACCAGGAACGCTCCACCGCCACAAGCAAATCCTCGGGTTCGACGGTGGGCTCCACCACGAGCATGGTGGTTCCCAGGTCTCCAATTTGGCCAGGATCACGTCGTTTCAGGCCCAAACTCATCGCCACTCGATCCGCCTCTTCGTTCTCGAAGGGAACGGCGCCGTCGCCTTGATCGCCGAACGGGGCAAATCCGGTGAAGCTCCTGTCGCCGAGTGAGTGCTGGCCCCAGTAGGCCATGCCGAGCAGCCTGCGAGTGACCCCAGGGTCGTCGGCTTGCTCCCGGAAGCACGTGTAGGCGATGACCGCCCGGACGGCCGACGCGCCGATCAGTCCGGCCTTGCCGTACCCGAAGGAGCCACCGGCACCACCCGCTTCGTTGGCGAATCCGACGCTCAGCAGTGCCCTATAGAGCTTGGACTTCTCCCCGTTCCAAGGCCCGTACATCCCACAGGCAGCCTGCTCGCTGATGACCAGGCAACGCAGCGAACTGACCCCCCCCCCCCCCCGCTAACGAGACAGTTCGTGGTTCCCAGAGCCTCGGCAATCGCGGGCTGGTCTCCGACGCGTGCCAGACGGTCGGCGAGCTGGTTCAGCCCAAGATTTGCGGCCAGGCGCTCCTTCTCGGGGCCTTCGAATGAACGGAAGTCGAAGGTGATCTCGAACTGCGGATCGCTGCCCAGTTTTTCCCGCAGCTTGTGGGCTGCGTCCCAGGCGTTCTGGATGGCCTCGCGGGCCAGGAGAGTGGCTTCAGGCGGTGGATCGCCGACCTTCAGCACGCCGGGGGCCTTGGGCTTTTCGTTCTTGAACAGCTTGGACACATCGCCCGACGTCGAACTGCGGCTGGGGTCGATCTCTTCCCAGGTCCACTCCGGTCTCATGATCCCGCCTTCGACGGTAGCTCCTGCCGCGACATCAGGCCGGGACCCTAGCGACCCTCGATCCTCGGGTGCAAAGCCGGGGCGCGGGGGCGGGTACGATGCCGGTGCTGTTCGAGGCGCAGGCCCAGAGCGGCAGTGCTGCGGCAGTGCTGAGCCGCGCTGGGCAGCGCAGCAAGGCAAGCAAGGGCAACGAAGCAGAGGCAACGGAGCAGGCAGGGGAGCAAGTGGCGGCAAGCGGAGGCACCAAGGCGATCCTGGCGGCGTTCTTCGCCAACCTCGGGATCGCCATCGCCAAGTTCGTGGCCTTCGCCTTCACGGGCGCCTCGTCGATGCTGGCCGAGGCGATCCACAGCTGCGCCGACACCGGCAACCAGGCCCTGCTGCTGCTCGGAGGCCGCCTCGCCCGCCGCCAGGCCACCGCCGAGCACCCCTTCGGCTACGGCAGGGAGCGCTACTTCTGGTCGTTCGTGGTGGCGCTGGTGCTGTTCACCATCGGCTCGGTCTACGCCATCTACGAGGGCATCGAGAAGATCCGCCACCCGCACGAGATCAGCTCGCTGGGCTGGGCGTTCGGGGTGCTGAGCTTCGGCATCGTGGTGGAGGGCCTGTCGTTTCGCACCGCCATCGTGGAGTCCAACAAGGTCCGCGGCGACGCCTCGTGGACCCAGTTCATCCGCCGGGCCAAGATCCCCGAGCTGCCCGTGGTGCTGCTCGAAGACCTCGGGGCGATGATCGGCCTGGTGGTCGCCCTGGTGGCGCTGATGATCGCCGAGGTGGCCGACGCGCCCGTCTGGGACGGCATCGGCACGCTCTCCATCGGCATCCTGCTGGGCTCGATCGCCGTGGTGCTGGCCATCGAGATGCGCAGCCTGCTCATCGGCGAGGGCGCCAAGGCCGAGGTGCGCGGTCGCATCGTCGCCGCCATCGAGGCCAGCGAGGGCGTGGAGACGCTGATCCACCTGCGCACCCAGCACATCGGCCCCGACGAGCTGCTGGTCGGCGCCAAGATCCACTTCGACGACGGCTACGACATGGCCGAGCTGGCCGTCGCCATCGACCGGGTGGAGCGCAACGTGCGCCAGGTGGTGCCCGAGTCGCGGCCCATGTACATCGAGCCCGACATCTACCGAGACGGCCAGCCCGACGAGCCCGGCAACGAGCCTCCACAGTCCGACGGCGAGCAGCCGAGGCCGACTGAGCGGCCCGACCAGCAAGACCAGCCCAGCGGGCCAGACCAGCCAGAGCAGCCGGGCCGGCCGTGACGACGAGTCTGCACGTCAGCCACAGCGGCCCCGGCGAGGTCCCCGGCCCCGGCGATGCCGGCGGTGCCGACCCAAGCCAGGCCGGCCCTGTGGTACTGTGGGTTCACGGCGTCGACAGCGATCACCGGGTCTGGGACCGCTGCGTGGCGCTGGTCAGCGAGCGCTACCACTGCGCCGCTCTCGACCTGCCCGGCCACGGCGACTCGCCCTGCCCCGCGGATGAGTCCGCGTATGCCCGCGAGGCGGTGCTCGCGGCTGTCGACGAGGTGATCGCAGACCTGCGGGCAGCAGCGCCGCAACGCCGGGTCATCTGGGTCGGCCACAGCCTCGGCGGCTACCTCGGCATGGCCCATGCCCTGCTGCGCCCCAAGGCGGCAGGCGACCCGCTCGCCGTCGACGCCCTGGTCCCGGTGGCCGCCGGGCCGGGCTTCCGAGACCCGGCCGCCATGGCGGACTGGAACGAGCGGGTTCGCAAGAACGCCGCCGACTACTCCGTCAGCGCCGCAGCCGCCACGATCGCCCTGCACTCCGACTCGCTGGTCATGGACCGCCTGGCAGAGCTCACGCTGCCGACGGCCCTGGTGATCGGCACCGACGACCGGGCCTTCCGGGGCGCCAACGACTACCTGGAGCGCAAGCTGCCCCACGCCAGGCGCTTCGCCGTGGAGGGCGGGCGCCATTTCGTGATGAGGTCGCACCCCGAGGTCGTGGCCGCGGCGGTCGATCACGTGGCCGCCGCCGTCGGGCAGATGGCCGCCCTGGCGCCACCGCACGATCCCTGACCTGCCGACACCCGATGAGCGACACCGCGCGCCGCCCGATCGCCGCCATCGACGTGGGCACCAACTCGGTGCACGTGGTGGTGGCCCGCCCGGTGAAGGGCGGCACCCCGGAGATCCTGGCCCGCGAGAAGGAGCCGGTGCGCCTCGGCGAGGGCAGCCAGGACACCGCCGGGACCGGCAACGGCCCCGCGGGCAGCTCCGACCTGAAGCGCCTCGACCCCGACGCGATCGAGCGGGCGATCTCGGCCCTGGACCGCTTCCGGCGCCTGGCCGAGGCTTTCGACGCCGAGGTCGTGGCGGTGGCCACGTCCGCGGTCCGCGAGGCCGACAACCGCGACGAGTTCCTCCAACGGGCGCTGCAGGAGGCAGGCGTGGCCGTGGAGGTCATCTCGGGAGTCGAGGAGGCCCGCCTGATCCACCTCGGCGCGATCGGCTCGGTGCCGGCAGCGGGGCGTCGTCATCTGGTGATCGACATCGGCGGCGGCAGCACCGAGATCGCCATCGGCTCGGGCACCACGCCGCTGTTCATGCGCTCGCTCAAGCTCGGCCACATCCGCCTCACCGACCGCTTCTTCCCCGCAGGCGCGGTCAGCTCCGGCAGGGTCAAAGCGTGCAGGCACTGGGTGAAGTCGCTGATCGCCCCCGTCGCCCATCAGGTCGCGGCCCTAGGCGACGGCGAGGCGCCCCCGTTCGACCTGGCCATCGGCTGCTCGGGCACGATCCAGAACCTGGCGCTGATGTCGGCCGCACGGGCCGGGGTCACGGCGCGCACCGCCGACAACCTGACCCTGGCCCGCAAGGATCTCGATGCCCTGGCGGACGACCTGAGGGCGCGCCCCAAGCCTGCGGACCGCGCCGACATGGAGGGGCTAGACCCGCACCGCAGCGACGTGATCGTGGCCGGGGCGATCATCTTGCGACAGCTCTTCAGGGCGCTGCGGATCGAGACGATGACGGTGTCGTCGGGGGCGCTGCGCGAGGGCGTGGTGCTGGACCGGGTTCAGCGGCGGGCGCCCAACGTCGACCCGCTGCACCACCTCAGCGACCTGCGCCGCTTCAGCGTGATCAGCGCGGCACGGCGCTTCGAGGAGGACCTGACCCACGAGCAGCACACCACCGACCTGGCGCTCGGGCTGTTCGACCAGACTGCGGGGCTGCACGGAGCGGGCGAGTTCGAGCGCGACATCCTCGAAGCCGCCGGGATGCTGCACAACGTGGGCCGCTTCGTGTCGCACGCGGCGCATCACAAGCACAGCTACTACCTGATCCGCAACAGCGAGCACCTGGCGGGCTTCACCGAGAACGAGGTGGAGCTGATCGCCCAGGTGGGCCGCTACCACCGCCGCAGCGAGCCGTCACGCGACCATCCCGAGTTCGCGGCGCTGAGTGCCGAGGACCGCAGCCGGGTGCGTCTGCTCGGCGGGATCCTGCGGGTGGCCTGCGCCTTGGACTGCACCTACCGTCAGGCTGTGCTGCGGGTCGATGCGGGTCTCGGTTCGCCGGCGGAGGACCCCGGCCCGGGCGAAGCGGCGGACCCAGGAGACGCAGCCTCGGAAGACGCGGCAGGCTCGGAGCTGGTGATCACCGCTGTCGCCGAGCCCGACGCCGACACCGAGCTCGAGCTCTACACCGCCTCGCAGCGAGCAGGCCTGCTGGCGCGCGCGCTGGGCTGCGAGCTGCGCTTCGCCACGGCTGCGCCCGAGCCCGCCGAGACCGACGCCGCTGCCGGCCCCGCGGCGCCCGAGTGGTTCCGCAAGGCCGTCGCCCACGAGCCGCGGGTCGTCGAGCTGACCTGCAACGGCGCCGCGATCAACTGCCTGCACTGGGGCGAAGTGGACCGGCCGGGCTTGGTGTTCGTCCACGGCGGCGCAGCGCATGCGCACTGGTGGAGCCACCTTGCGCCCATGTTCACCCCCGACTACCAGGTGGCGGCGCTCGACCTGTCCGGCCACGGCGACAGCGACCGCCGCGACGTGTACTCGCTGCAGACCTGGACCGACGAGGTGGCCGCCGTCATCGACGCCCTGGACCTGCCCAGCCCGCCGGTGCTGATCGGCCATTCGATGGGCGGATTCGTGACCATTGCGACCGCCGCGCTGCACCCCGACCTGCTCGGCGGCGCGGTGATCATCGACTCGCCGGTGATCGCCGAGGACCCCGAGGTAGAGCACGCCCGCCGCACCGACGACTTCAAGACCCCCAAGACCTACGACGACCCGGCCGTGCCGATCGCCAAGTTCCGCACCATCCCCGCCCAGGAGAACTACCTGCCGTTCGTGAAAGAGCACGTGGCCCGCCATAGCCTCAAAGAGCTGCCCGGCGGGGGCTTCACCTGGAAGTTCGACCCGTCGATCTTCATGCCCCGGCGGGCCCATGCGTCGCACTACCTGAGCCAGATCCGCTGCCGGGTTGCGCTGCTGCGCTGCGAGAACGGGCTGGTCACCCCCGACATCGGCGACTACATGTACGAGCAGCTCGGCCGGGTGGCGCCGGTGGTGGAGCTGCCCACGGCGGGCCATCACCCGATGCTCGACGTGCCTCTGATCCTGATGACCGCGCTGCGCTCGCTGTTCGCCGACTGGGACCACTCCCATCCCCTGGGCCGCCAAGCCCAAGCCCAGTCCCAAGCCGAGCCGCCCGGCAAGGGTCCCCAGAGCGAGAGCTGAGCGCTCAGGCAGGGGGAACTGTCGAGGGTTCAAGGCGGGGCACTGTCGGGGATGTGATGCGCCAGGACGTCGGCAAGGCTGAACCCCTCGCGGCGGGGGTTTGTCACTTGATCCGCTGGCAGAGCCGGGTCGGGTCGAGGGAGCGTCCGCTGGCTCGGCTGACCGGCTTGCGCCAGGTTCAGGGCGTGCTGGGCCTTACCGAGTGCGACGCCGGCCGTGGTGAGCGCCCTCGGTTGGTCTCTATTCCGTTATCAAGATGCGGGTCACTGACCTGCGTTTCTGGCGCCGCTGCCGCCAGCGCTCAGGTCGGTTGTCCGGGATCCGTGTCGGCGGCCTGCGGGGTGGTTCCGCCGGATGCCGGCTGGGCAGGGGTCAGGGGTCGGGACCGTCTCGGCTGCGGCTCTCGCCTGCTGGGGTGTTGTCGCCGAAGGCGCTGTTGCATGCTCGGTCATCCCGGTTGCCGGTGACTTCCGCCAAGTTCGAGCCGTCGCCTGGACTGTGCTTCGTGCCGGGGCATTCTGCGCGGGCGGTGCTGGGGCCTTTCGGGCCTTGCCTGCTGCTTGTCCAGCCTTGCTGGCTGCGGATCTTGCCGGTGGCGTTGGGGCTTGCCCGGTTCTGGCCCTCGCAGGGGTTGCGGTTTGCGTCGGTCAGGTTGGGGATCTGGCCGACGGGGATGCGGTGTTGGATGCCGCGGTCGTGGTTCATGGCGATGGTGCCCTGGGTGCCGCCGTTGTTCTTTGCGGTTCTTGCCGTTCTCGTGGAGGGCTTGCGGCGGCGGGGTTGGCGGCCGTTGCGTTGGTCTTGGTCGTGGTGGTGTTGGCGGTGACAGGGCCCGCACAGTGCCTGGAGGTTGTCGATGTCGGTGGGCCCGCCGTGTTCCCATTCGATGATGTGGTGAATGTCTGCCATGTGTATGGGGGCGCCGCAGCGGACGCAGCCTTTGTCGCGTACTGCTATGGCGAGCCGCTGGGCTGCGTTGGGGGTGCGGGTGGAGGTGCCGAGCCACAACGCCCGCCCGTTGCCGCCGAAGATCATGCCCGCCACCGCGGTGTCAGGCGACAGCGTTTCGAGGATGGCCGGTGGGACGGGGCCGGTGCCGATGATCTCGCAGGCCCCGTGGGGGTTGCGGCCGTCGAAGAGGCCGATGTCTGCGGTGATGATCAACTGCGGCCGCCCGCTGCCCTTGCCGCCGCTGCTGGTGGCGGGGAGGGGTTGGTGGGTGAGAGCGTCGAGGCCGGTGATCGTCTCCAGCAGCGCATCGGCCATCCGCTGGGGAGCAGTCCGGCTCTTGGTGTTGCCTGCCTTGCTGTCGGTGCGCCAGAGCCTGTCGGCGTGGGTCTCTAGGGCCTGGGCGAGCAGGCCGTGGCTGACCGGGTCGAGCTCGGCGTGCAAGATCCCCATCCCCGAATCACGATCGGTGCCAAGCGACGCCCGCCGGGCGTTGCGCTGACGCTTCAACTCAGCCTCACCGCGATCACGGCTGGCCTTGAGCTCGGCGCGCTTGGCGTCACCGGCGAACACATCCGCAGGCTTCGACTCCGCCAGGCCCAACAGCGCCTCGTCATTGTCCACCGCCTCGGCCCCGGCGGTCTGCGCGGTGTTGACCAGCGCAGCAGCGTGGTCGATCGTGAAACCGCCCTCTGCGAGCCTCTTCTTGGTGTTGGGCATCGCCGCCAGGCCTTGCGCGACCTTGGCCAACCGCGACGCGTCGCGCTTGGACTTGCCGGTCTGCTCAGAGATCACCCCCGCAGCACGACCCGGGGTGGTCAACGCCGCGATCTCCGCGGTGATGTCACACATCGCCGCGTCCAGACCCCCCTGCAAGCTCTTCGCCGCCCCAGCCGCAGCACGCAGCTCCCCCAAAGAACGCCCGCCCGGCCTCACCTCACGCATGTTCTGGGTCAAGTTTTTGGCTCAGTTTCGGGCGGGTTTTGTTTTCGGGTGGGCGGGTGTAGGTGGGCTTGGATGGGTGGTTGCTGGCCGAGGTGTTCGTGGGGGCGGATGGTGTTGTATTGGTCGGTGAATTCAGCGGCGTGGGCGGCGAGGTCGATGCCGGAGGGGATGTCGTGGCGGTAGAGGTGGTCGTATTTGAGGGTCTGGAACCAGCGCTCGACGACGCCGTTGGTGTGCGGGGAGCGGTTGCGGGTGCGCACGTGGGCGAGCTGGGGCCGGGCGTCGATCCAGCGGGCGAGGGCGTGCGATTTCATGGCGGGGCCGTTGTCGGTGACGATCGTGAGCGGGGTGATCTCGCCGGTGTCGGGGTCGGCGCAGTCCTCGGCGAGGGACCGGCCCAGCAGCGCCTCGGCTGTGTCGACGGCGGCTTGGAGGGCGGCGATGAGGTCTGCGGCGGTGCTGGTGGTCGTGACGGTGCAGGCCAGGGCGAGCTTGGTGTGGTAGTCGAGCACGGCTGCGATCCGCCAGGTGCCCTGGCCGGCGGTCTCGAACTCGGTGAAGTCCGCCTGCCAGACGCGGTTGCGGCGGCCCGGCGGCTCCGCGAACGCCTGGCGCCGGCCGGCGGCGATCAGGCGGCGCTCGGCTTGGCGGCGCACCGGCTGCAACAGGTCACGGCGGGCCATGGCGCGCCTCACCGACGACGCCGATCCGATGTCGACGCCGTCAGCGGCGGCCATGGCATGGATCTTGCGATAGCCCCAGGCAGGCCACGCCTGGGCGTACTTGGCCGCCACCGGCTCGATGCGGTCCACCACCGGCGCCGGCCACGGGCCCTTCAGCGGGTCCCCCGCCCGCAGACGCGCCAGACGGCGCTGGTAGCTGCGCCGAGGCACCCCCACCAGCACACAGAACCTCGACACGCTCAGCCCCCCGTCGGCGCGGATCATCTCGAGCTCCTCGAACGGGGCAGCAACAGCGCCCCCTTTTTTAGGACCCTCATCTGCACATGAGCCTCCCCCAGAGCCGCCTTCAGCTCCTCGTTCTCGGCCTCCAGCTCCAGCTCCCGAGACGACCGGCGACCCTGCCCCCGCTCCAGGCCCTCCCGGCCCGACTCCAAAAACACCCGCCGCCAGTTGCGCACCGTCTGCTCAGACACCCCCACCCTGCGGCCCGCCTCCGCCGCGGACAGCTCCCCGCGCAGCACCGACAACACCGCAGTCAGCTTCTCCTCCACAGACTTCTTCGACGACTTCGACATCAGACACTCCTTGTCTCAGACCCAAACCAGAACCTGTGCCACAAATCTTGACCCAGGACACGCACCAGGGCCTCAGCCCGGCCAAACAACGCCACCGCATCGGTCCCGTCAGCCACACCAGCAGCACCCGCCGCACCAGCAGCCCCACTAGTCCGACCGCCGGCAGTGCCGTCGGCAGGCAGGGTAAGGCCCGGGGCGTCACCGGCTCGACCGCCAGCCGCACCCGCCGGATCAGCGGCCGGGCCAGCCGAGTCGCGGGCCGGGGCGGCCGGATCAGCCGCTGGGCCGGTGGGATCGAGGGCCGAAGCCTCGGACGGGTTCGAGAGAGCGTTCATGCTGCACACCCTATCGGCGTACTGTGACACTTGCAACACCTGTCCATGACATCTGCTGAAGATTGGTCTGCATCAAGCCTTCCGAATGCTGCGGCAGGGCCTGCGGCCGCGCCGTCGCCCAAACCGGCCAAACCCCCGGCCGCACCGGCCAGACCAACGGCCGGAGCCGCCATGCCGAACGCCGAAGCCCCAGACGGAATCAACAGATCTCGCATCAGACAGACCCTAAGCACGGGGTGTGACACTCTCTATGGCTGTTCGGATCGCCGGACGTGATTGGCGCACGCCCCGACAACCAGGACCGCTGCCGCACGCCCAGCCGGACCGGGCGCACACCGCGGATGCCTCCGCCGCGCAGCCGAGGCCCCCACCGGCGAGGGTCCGCCTCAGCCCGACAACCGTCTCGCGAGGACAACCGACAAGCCCACGACGCTTCCGCACCGCCCACCATTGCCGCCCTTGTGGTTGACGATGCCCTGACACATCCCTTTCCGATGCCGTGAACCCCCACAGGGGCACTGTCGGGGGCTCAGGCGGGGAACTGCCGGCCTGCTGAGGGCTCGGTCTGGGGCTCTGCCGGGGGTTCAGGCGGGGTTCTGCTGAGGGCTCAGGCGGGGGACTGGCTGACGACGGCCTCGCCGAACTCGGCGATCTGAGCGGGGGCGTCCTTGCGGAACAGGAACGACGGCACGATCAGGCGATCACAGCCCCACGACTCAGCCTCCTCGACCGCAGCGGCGGGGTCGTCGCCGAAGATCCCCAGGTGCTGGCCGGTGAACTCGATCGCCTCGGGATCGCGGTCGTGGTCCGCGGCACTCTGGCGGGCGATGTCGAACAGCTCGGCGAGATCGCCGCCCGCTGGCCAGAAGCCGTCGCCCATGCGACCCGCCCGCTTCGCCGCGGCGGTGCTGTGCCCGCCGATGTGGATCGGCACCCGGCCGTCGACGGGCTTGGGGTTCGAGGTCGCCCCGGTGAAGCTGACGAACTCGCCGTCGAAGTCCACGTCGTCGTCGGCCCAGAGCCTGCGCATCACCTCGGCGTACTCCTCGGTGCGCGGGCCTCGGCGCGGCCACGACACGCCCAGCGCCTCGAACTCCTCGCGGAGCCAGCCGATGCCGATGCCCAGGATCACCCTGCCGCCCGACAGCGAGTCGACGGTGGCCACCTCCTTGGCGAAGGTGATCGGGTGGCGCTCGGGCAGCAGCGAGATGCCTGTGGCGAGGTTGATCTCAGACGTGGCGGCGGCCACGTAGCCAAGCCACACGAGAGGGTCGGGGATCGGGTTGGCGCCGGTGCCGGGCATCTTGCCGTCGGGCGCATAGGGGTAGACCGACTCGTAGCCCTCGGGGTAGAAGATGTGCTCGACGGTCCACAGCGACTCGAAGCCCGCTGCCTCGGCGGCACGGCCCAGCTCCAGGGCGCCGGGGCCGGTGGCGAAGTGCATGGTGTTGGCGAATCCGATTCCGAACTTCATGGCCCGCATCCTTGCAGCCCGCCGCCCGAATCGCCGCATCGGGCACCCGCCGAGGCGCTCTCGGCGTCGACCGCTGGTGGTCGTTGTGGAGGACGGCACCGGCAGCGGGGTCGGCATGGGCGCGCAGGGCGGGCTGCAACTAGTGTCGTGGTCGGCGCTCGCGCAACGCCGCGGCAGCCAGAGCAAGAGACGGTCCCGACAGACACAGAAGTCCGCAGACACAGCAGCCGACAGGCAGGGCAACAGGAGGAACAGCAATGACGCAGACCGTGAAGGGCGTGGTGGCCATGGCCAAAGACGCCGAGGTGGAAGTCGCCGACATCGTGGTCCCCGACCCCGGGCCGGGCGAGGCCGTGGTGGCGATCAAGGCGTGCGGCGTGTGCCACACCGACCTGCACTACCGCGAGGGCGGGATCAACGACGAGTTCCCGTTCCTGCTGGGCCACGAGGCCAGCGGCATCGTGGAGTCCGTCGGCGACGGCGTGACCGACGTGGCACCCGGCGACTTCGTGATCCTCAACTGGCGGGCCGTGTGCGGCCAGTGCCGGAGCTGCCTGCGCGGCAAGCCCCACATCTGCTTCGACACCCACAACGCCGCCCAGAAGATGACCCTCGCGGACGGCACCGAGCTGTCGCCGGCGCTGGGCATCGGCGCTTTCGCCGAGAAGACGCTGGTGGCCTCGGGCCAGTGCACCAAGGTCGACCCGACTGCCTCGCCCGCGGCGGCGGGGCTGCTGGGCTGCGGCGTGATGGCCGGCATCGGCGCGGCCATCAACACCGGCGGCGTCGGCCGGGGCGACTCGGTGGCGGTGTTCGGCTGCGGCGGGGTGGGAGACGCAGCCATCGCCGGCTCGAAGCTGGCCGGGGCGTCGGTGATCGTCGCCGTCGACATCGACGACCGCAAGCTCGAATGGGCGCGGGGCTTCGGCGCAACGCACACCGTCAACTCCACGCAACAGGACCCGGTGGCCCGGATCCAGGAGATCACCGGCGGCAACGGGGTGGACGTGGCCATCGAGGCGATCGGGCTGCCGGAGGTGTACCGGCAGTGCTTCGAGGCCCGGGACCTCGCAGGCACCGTGGTGCTGGTGGGCGTGCCCCGGCCCGACATGACCATCGAGCTGCCGTTCATCGAGGTGTTCGGCCGCGGCGGGGCGCTCAAGTCGAGCTGGTACGGCGACTGCCTGCCGAGCCGCGACTTCCCGATGCTGATCGACCTCTACCAGCAGGGCCGCCTCGACCTCGACGGCTTCGTCTCCGAGACGATCCCGCTCGACGGCGTGGAGGAGGCCTTCCACAAGATGGAGCGCGGCGAGGTGCTGCGCTCGGTGGTGATGGTCGGCGGCTGACCGCCCGCCTGCCCGCCCGCAGAACCGGTCCGCATCCAATCCCGAGAAACCGCAGACCCTGGCAACCCGCAGAGCCCCGAGAAGCAGCGCATGGCAATCGAGCTTGTGACAACCGACGGCATCTTCGCCCTCGACGGCGGCGAGTGGGAGGTGACCAACAACATCTGGCTGGTCGGCGACGACCGCGAGGTGCTGGTCTTCGACGCCGCCCACGACCATCGGCCGATCGTCGAGGCGGTGAACGGCAGGCGGGTGCCCGCCATCGTGCTCACCCATGGCCACAACGACCACATCAACGCGGCGGCGGCCCTGCGCGACGCGGTGGACGCCCCGGTGATGCTGCATCCCGAGGACCGCATGCTCTGGGACGTGGTCTACCCCGAGTCGTCGCCGGATGCCGACGTGGTGCCCGGCGCTGTGCTGAGCGCCGGCGGCCACGAGCTGGCGGTGATCCACACGCCGGGTCACTCGCCGGGGTGCTGCTGTTTCTTCGACTCCGAGACGGGCGCGGTGATGAGCGGCGACACGCTGTTCTGCGGCGGGCCGGGTGCCACGGGGCGCAGCTTCAGCGACGAGCCGACGATCCTGCGCTCGATCCGGGACCGGCTGCTGAGCCTGCCGGACCACACCGTGGTACACACCGGCCACGGCGACACCACCCTGATCGGCGACGAGCGCCCGCGGGTGCTGGAGCGGATCGCCGAGCTCGGCCTCACCTGACAGCCGCGCCTCGCCTGAGCCGGCGGGCGGGCTAGGGCAGCAGCGCCTGGGCTTTCACTCCGACTCGGGCGCCGATCAGCTCCTCTCGCATCGCCTGCGCGGCGAGGCTGCCGTCGTCTGCGGCTGCGACAGCACGGCAGCCGTCGTCGAGATCGACGATGGCGACCACCCGCAGCGGCTCGCCGTCCACCGGGACCACCGTGCAGGCCGCGATCACGCCCTCGCCGTCGGCATCGGGGTCGACATCGACTGTGCCGGTGGCAGCGGCGGCCTCGTCGCGCAGGTCGGCCACCAGCGGCGGGCGCTCGGGTGCAGCCGCGCTCCACACGCTCAGCCCCGGCTTGGTCAGGAACCCGCTGACGGCGCTCACCATGCCGACAGAGCCCGGCTCGGCGCGCAGCCGCGCAATCATCGCCACCGTCGCCTGGAACACGAAGCTGTTGAGCGGCCCGCCTGCGAAGGCCATGCCGCCGGTGATCGTCGGCGGGCGCTGCGGGTCGAGGCCCAGCTCGGCCTGTTGCACCCGAACCGCGGCCGGGAAGCACGAGTAGAGCTCGCTGTGCTCAAGCGAGTCCAGCGACCGGCCCAGGTGCCGCTCGGCAGCGGTGCCCAGCACGCCCATTGCCGGCCAGCGGTGCAGCAAGGCCCGGCGGCTCAGCGACACCTGATGCGACGACTCCAGCCCGACCCAGGGAAACACCCGCCGCTCGGCGTCGATGCCGAGTTCGTCGGCCAGCTCCGTGGAGACGATCACGAAGGCGGCGGCCTGGTCGACGGACCACTGCGTGCTGTGCCACTTGTTGTAGGGGAACGCCAGCAGGCGGTTGGCAGGCGACGGCTCTCGGATCTGCGCCGCGCTCAGCGGCGCCGGGAAGGCCGCTTCGGGGTTGTGCCGGGCGACGGCGTTGAAGCCGGCCCACAGCGAGGCGATGTCGTCGCGGTGGGCATCCAGCGACAAGCCCAGCGTCGCCCGGCGGGCGCTGTCGATCATGGCGTACTGCATCACCGGCGACACTGCGCCCGCGGCGACCTCGGCTCGGGCGACGATCTCGCCCTCGGGGGCGATCAGCCGGTCCGCTTCCCCGGCGAACGGCGAGCGCGGCGGCGCTTCGATGCCGGCTCGGCGGGCCAGGTCGTCGCTGCGCTTGGCCTCCGCCCCGGCCACCAGCACCGCCCGCGCCGCGCCGGAGCGCACCGCCTGGATCGCCCGGTTGATCGGCGTCTGCTGAGGGATGCCCGGCTCGTAGGCGACGGTCGCGGCCCCTGGCGCGCCGATGGCCGCGGCTATGCGTCCTGCGCCGTCGTCGAGGCGGGCCAGGCCGCGGGTGACGAGCACCTCGTCGACCGATGCGGCGAGTCCCGGCGCGCCGCTGTCGTCGATGGCTGCGGCCGCTGCGGCGCAGAGCAGCTCGGCGCAGTCCGCGGCCTCGTCGGGCTGCTGCGGCTCTCGGGTGACGGTCGCAGCGCCGACCACGACCGGCAGCGATTCAGGGCTCACGGGTGAGCCAAGCTAACGGCGCCGGCCGACCAGCCCGAAGCCGAGCAGGCCGCGCAGGCCGAGCGGGCCGGAGCACGCAGACCGAGCAAGGCAGCCGGGCGGGCGAGGGTGGAGGGCGCAAGCCGAACCGCGACGGTCGAGCAGGCGCAGCCGGGGCGGTGCGTCCGAGTTGATGGCAGCAGGGCGCGCCGGCCATCATCGCGGGATGACCGAACTGCTCGACGCCGCCCGCGACCTGGCGCCGGTGCTCGACGCCGAAGGCAGCCGCGCCGAGGCCGAGAACCTGCCGATGACCGACAAGGCAGTGGAGGCCTGCCACGCCGCCGGGCTGTACGGCACCATGATCCCCCGCGACGTCGGCGGCGCCGAGTACTGCATCGCCGACTCGCTCGACGTCTTCAGCGAGCTGGCCCGCGCCGACGGCTCGACCGGCTGGGTAGTGATGGCGGCGTCGTCCGCGGCCTGCTATTTCGGCTCGTACTGCCCCGAGGAGTTCACCGACGTGATGTTCTCAGGCCAACGGGTGCCGATCGTGGCCGGCCAGTTCGCCCCCAACGGCATCGCCGTGCCGTCCGCCGACGGCGGCGCCTATCAGATCAACGGCGACTACAGCTTCGGCTCGGGCATCAACAACGCCGAGTGGGTCGGCTGCGGGTCGTTCACCCAGCCGCCCGACGGCGCGGACGCCGACTACATCTTCGCCGTGGTGCCCAAAGGCGAGGTGGCCGTGACCGGCAACTGGGACGTGCTGGGACTGCGCAGCACGGCGTCGTATGACTACACGATCGACAGCGTGGTGCCCGCCGAGCGCACCTTCAGCTTCGGCGGCTTCACCCGTCACCGCGGCGGGCCGATGTATGACCTCGGCGTGCTGTGCCTCACCGAGGTCGGCCATGCAGGCTGGTGCATGGGCGTGATGCGCCGCGCCATCGACGAGGCCGCGGCGCTGGCCGGCCGGCGGCGGATGACCGGCAGCAGCGAGCTGAGCGACGACCCGCGGTTCCAGTACGACCTGGCAATGGCCGAGTCCGTGCTGCGCTCGGGCGAGGGCTGGATCAGAGACGCCTTCGAGCGCGCCGAGCAGCGGGTGCTCGCAGGCAAGCCGGCGGACCCGGTGATCGAGGGCGAAGCACGCCAGGCCACGACCTTCCTGCACCAGCAGGGCATCCGGGCGCTGCAGGCCCTGTATCTGCACATCGGCACCGCGGCCCTGCGCGACAGCCCGTTCCAGCGCTGCTATCGCGACCTGCACGCCGGCTCGCAGCACGCCATGGTCAGCCCGCGCCACACCTTCGAGTTCGCCGAGCGCATGCTCGGCAAGCTCTAGGGGCGCAGCCAGGGTCTAGCATCCGCGGCATGCACAACGACAGCAGCATGCGCAACAACATCGGGGGCTTCCTCGCCAAGAGAGCCCTGCTCAACCCCCGCACCGAGGCGATCTACGACGTCACCAGCGGCACCCGGCTCAGCTACCCCGAGCTGAACGCCCGCGTCAACCGGGCCGCCCGGGCGCTCGCAGACGGCGGCCTCGAAGCGGGCGACCGTGTGGCCACCCTGCTGATGAACGGCCCCGAGTTCGTCGAGACCTTCCTGGGCGCGGCCAAGGCCGGCGGGGTGATCGTCGCCCTCAACTGGCGGCTCGTGGCCGACGAGCTGTCGTTCATCCTCGACGACTCCGGCGCCACGGTGATGGTCTTCGGCAGCGCCTTCAACGAGGTCATCGGCGAACTGCAGGCCCGCGGAGACATCGGCGCCCAGATCGACCGCTGGATCCACGTGGGCGATCCCTCGGAGCGGCCCGACTTCGCCGAGGGCTACTCCGACGCCCTGGCCGCAGCGGAGGACTCCGAGCCAGAGATCGTCGCAGGCGACGACGACCTGCTGTTCATCCTCTACACGTCGGGCACCACCGGCCTTCCCAAGGGCGTGATGCACAGCCACAACACCGCCATGTGGTCGCTGCTCACGGCCACCGCCACCGCCGATGTGCGCTGGAACGACCGCTACCTGATCTGCCTGCCGATGTTCCACGTGGGGGCGCTCAACCCGCTGCTCACCGTGCTGTTCCTGGGCGGCACGGCGGTGATCATGAGCGAGTTCGACCCGGTGCGCATCTGGGAGATCTTCGGCGAGGAGCGCATCACCGTCACCCTGGCGGTGCCCGCCATGCTGCAGTTCATGCTGCTCACCTACGACGCCGCCAGCCACGACCACTCGTCGCTGCGCTGGGTGATGAGCGGCGCTGCGCCGGTCCCCGAGACGCTCATCAAGACCTACGAGTCGATGGGGATCGAGGTCCATCAGGTCTACGGGCTCACCGAGTCGGGCGGGCCGGGCTGTCTGATCTCGCCCGGCGACGCCCTGGAGCGGGCTGGCTCGACCGGCAAGGCGTTCTTCTTCGGCGACGTGCGCATCGTGGACAGCGACGGCGCCGAGGTGCCCCGCGGCGAGCCCGGCGAGGTGCTCTTGAGAGGCCCCAACATCATGCTGGGCTACTGGAACCGCCCCGACGACACCGCCTCGACGATCGTGGACGGCTGGCTGCACACCGGCGACATCGCCGTGATGGACGACGACGGCTTCGTCTACATCCAGGACCGGGTGAAGGACATGATCATCTCCGGCGGCGAGAACGTGTATCCCGCGGAGATCGAGAACGTGATCCTGTCGCTCGACGGCGTGACCGAGGTCGCCGTGATCGGCGTGGACTCGGCCCGCTGGGGGGAGTCGCCGCTGGCCGTGGTGGTGCGCGCCGAGGAGTCCGTGACCGCGGAGGCGGTGCTGGCCCACACCAAAGGCAGGCTGGCGCCGTTCAAGCAGCCCAAGGCGGTGCGGTTCACAGACGCGATCCCGCGCAACCCCACCGGCAAGATCCTCAAGCGGATCCTGCGCGAGCAGTTCGCCGACGTGGCGGTCGACTGACGACGGCCGGTGCCGGTCAGGGAGCGCGCAAGATGCGGCTGATCCCCAGCGCGGCGCGGATGAGCAGATGCGGGTCCTGGTAGTCGGCGGCACCGGCCCGACCGGCCCGGCGATCGTGGCAGGCCTCGAAGCACGCGGCCACGAGCCGGTGATCTGCCACACCGGCGCCCACGAGCTGCCCGAGGTGATGCACCTGCGCCACCTCCACGTCGACGTGCGCGACCGCCAGGCACTGGCGGCCACGATCGGCGCCGAGACCTGGGACGCCGCCATCGTCACCTACGGGCGGCTGCGCACCATCGTGGAGGTGCTCGCCGGGCGGGTCGGGCACTTGATCTCCATCGGCGGAGGCCCGGCGCTGCGCGGCTACTTCGACCCCTGGCGCCACGACCCGGCGGGGCTGCCGGTGCCTGCGCCCGAGACGGCCGCCACAGCCGACACCGACGACGACGGCAAGTCGTATCGCATCGCCCGCACCGAGCGGATCGTGTTCGAGACGATCCCAGAGGCCACCCACTTCCGCTACCCCTACGTGTACGGCCCGCGCCAGCTCGCCCCGCGGGAGTGGTCGATCGTGCGGCGCATCCTCGACCGCCGGCGGAGCATCGTGGTGCCCGACGACGGCGCCATGCTCAACTCGTTCGGCTACGTGGACAACCTCGCCCATGCGGTGCTGCTGGCGTTGGACCAGCCCAAGGCCGCCAAGGGCCGCCTGTTCCACGCCGCGGACAGCGAGACCCTGAGCATCCGCCAGGTGGTCGAGATCTGCGCGGCGGCGCTGGGCCATGACTGGGAGCTGGTGTCGATGCCCGCGGAGCTGGCACGGCCCGCCTGGCCGCTGCTGGCCGGGCCGACCTCGCATCACCGGGTGTTCGACACCACGGCGCTGCGCACGGTGCTCGGCTACGCGGATGTGGTGCCTGCCCGTGAGGCGGTCGCGCTGACCGCGCGCTGGTGGGCGCAGAACCCGCCGCCGCCGGGCGGCGAGACCGAGCAGATCCTCGAGGACCCCTTCGACTACGAAGGCGAGGACCGACTCATCGCCTGGTGGCGCGAGGCGATCGCCGAGCCGCCCCTGATCGACTGGGCCTTCCCGCCCGGCTACGGCCTGTCGTACTCGGGGCCGGGCACCTCGTACCTGCGACCCGACACCAGGATCTGACCCAGCCGCTCAAGCCTGCTGTCGACGGCTGGGCTCGGGGTACAGCCAGCGCACCGTCAGGATCGCCAGCCCGCCGCCGATGAGCTGCATGGCCACGAAGCCCGCCACCGACGACGGGTCGATGCCGGCGAAGGTGTCGCTGAGGGTCCTGGCCACGGTGACCGCCGGGTTGGCGAACGACGTGGACGACGTGAAGAAGTAGGCGCCGCCGATATAGCAGGCCACCGCAGACGCCACCGAGGCGGCCTTGCCGCTGCGGATCAGCCCGAACACCACGAGCAGCAGGCCGAAGCTGGCCAGCGCCTCGGCAAACCAGATGCCGGCGCCGTCACGCACCTTGCTGCTGACGTTCACGGCGTCGAGGCCGAACATGACGTTGGCGGCGATCGTGCCCAGTGCCCCGCCGGCGAACTGAGCCGCGCAGTAGGCGGCCGTCTCGGGCCAGCGCCGCATCCGCAGCAGCGCTTCGGCGATGCTCACCAGCGGGTTGACGTGGGCGCCCGAGACCGGCCCGAGGACGGCGATGATCACATACAGCGCCCCGGCGGTGGCCGCGGCGTTGGCCAGCAGCACCACGGCGGTGTCGTCGCTGAGGCGCTCGGCCATGATGCCCGAGCCGATCACGCTGACGAGCAGCAGGGCCGTGCCCAGCAGTTCCGCCAGCAGGCAGCGGCCCAAGTCAGGCCGGGTCATGACGCCAGCCTCCGGGGTCTGGGGCCGGCCGGCCCATGAATACCGACCGTACCCCAGATTCCCTGGAGGGGGAGATGGGGGCCGAGCCCCCGAGCCGGGAGCTGCACGACCCTGCACCCGTGCAGCACCTAACTGAGGCACACGGTAGCGGCTGTTCTGGGCAATTCCTAATCAATTCGCAAAGAAATCGCAACATGAGCACTGACGTTCGTTTTCTGACGATGTTCTGATGCTTCACAATGGCTGTCCACAGGGCATGATTCAGAACCAAGTCTCGCCCCACGGGAAGCGGCGAACAATGCCGCGCATCACGCCGCCAAAAGCAGCGTCTGCATCCCGGTAGGCGGCCAGCGAGGTGAGCATCGACAGGGTGGGTGTAATCGCTTCCAGCGCGCCGCTCTCGATGTCGCGCAGCAGCGCCGCGGGACGGTCCCACCACAGGGCGTCGAACTCGTTCTCGTCGGCCACCAGGGGGCCGCCGCCGCTGAAGCGGCCCAGGAAGAAGTGGGTGTCGAATCGGCGGGGCGAGGGCTCTGGGGTGATCCAGTGGCCGACGTAAGGGTACGCGGGCTCGCCACTCGGATCGGGCGGCTGCGGCCACCAGCCGGTCTCCTCGCCGGTCTCGCGCAGCGCCGCCGCCAGCGGCGAGGCGTCGTCCTCCTCGACGGCACCGCCCGGAAACACCACCAGGCCGGGGGCGAACACCAGGTCGGGGCGCCGCCGCCCGACGAGAACGTGCAGGGCACCGCGGTCGTCGAGCACGACCAGCGAGGCCGCGGGCCGCGCCTCGACCGCCTCAGCCGTCATCGGCGTCCTGCGGTGCAAGCGGTTTCACCGTCACTTCGTAACCGGAATGCAACCTGGCTGCAAACACGCAGACAACGGTCACTGTCGGCCGCCGCCCGTGTCGGGCGGGTCGGCTCGCGGGAAGCTGAGCGTGAACACGGACCCGGCGCCCTCGCGCGAGCTGACCCGCAGGTCGCCGCCGTGGTTGATCACCACGTGGCGCACCACCGACAGGCCCAGCCCGGTGCCGCCGCTGTCGCGGCTGCGGGCGCTGTCGACCCGGTAGAAGCGCTCGAAGATGCGGTCGTGCTCGGGCTCGGGGATGCCGATCCCGTGGTCCGCCACGCTCACGCCGACCCGGTCGGGCTCGCAGTTCACAGAGACGATCACGGCATCGCCGGGCTTGCTGAACTTCACGGCGTTGTCCAGCAGGTTGAACAAGGCCGACTCGAGCTGCACCGTCGAGCCTCGCACCAAAGCCGAGGCAGCGGTTGCCTCCGGGGGCATCACCTGCACGCCGTGCTGGTCGGCAGCCTCGGAGATGCGCTCGATGGCGCCCGCCGCCGCCGCAGCGAGGTCGGCCGTCTCGTCGAGGTGGTCTGTGCCGTCCTCGATGTAGCTGAGCATCATCAGGTCGTCGATGGTGCGGGTCACCCGCTCGACCTGGTTGTGGATGCGCTCGGCCAACAGCGACGCCTCAGGGTCGGCGTCGGGCGCCTGGACCTTTGCGGTCAGGGCCTCGGTGAGCAGGGCCAGCGCCCCGATCGGGGTCTTCAGCTCGTGGCTGACGTTGGCCACGAAGTCGCGGCGGACCCGCTCCACCCGCAGCTCCTCGGTGACGTCGCGCACCAGCGCCACAGCACCGAGCAGTTCGCCGCGGCCGCCGGTGTCGACGCCGGAGCCCCCGTCGGCGCTCGAGCCGCCGCTGGCTGCCAGCAGCGGCACGGCTGAGACCGCATAGGCGTGGCGCGACTGGGTCAGCTCCACCTGACGCGAGCCCGCCCGGCCGCTGCGGGCCTCGGCAAGCAGCTCGTCGACGGCCTTGGCGACAAGCGCCTCGCCGAGACCGGCGCCGGCGAGCTCGACCGCCCGGCGGTTGCGCACGATCTCGTTGCCGTCCGGATCGCACAGCACCACGCCGACCGGCAGCTCGTCGATGCCGCCCCGGAGCTGCTGCAGCGCCGAGGATGCCTCGCCCAGCGCCGCCTCGGCCTGCCGGCTGCGGCGCAGCAGCCGCTCCGCCACGTCGGTCGGCGACCGCGAGCCGCCGCTGCCGGCGCCGTCTCCGGCGTCTGCGGCCGCGGCACGGGCCAGCGCTGCGAAGCGGACCCGCTGGATGGCAAGGGCCGCCAGCGCCCCTGCCGCCAGGGCGCCGATCACCGCCAGGACTGTCACGGCAGCGGCCTCAGCCCGCCGGCCACCGTGCCCAACGGGCTCACTGCGCGTCTGGGCTGTCGGCGGCAGCGTCTGGCTGTTCGTCCTCGGCCATGGGGCCTTGCTCCAGCGTCCAGCCCGAGACCAGATAGCAGGTGCGCTCGCCGATGTTCACGGCGTGGTCGCCGATCCGCTCGTAGTAGCGGGCGATCAGCGCCAGCTGCACCGCCGGCTGGATCGACAGGCCGCCCTCGCCCTGCTCCTCGATGATCGTGCGCACCAGGCTGCGGTGCAGCGAGTCGAGGCGGTCGTCGATGTCCTCCAGGGCCGCCGCCAGGCCTGCGTCTTCCTCCACGTAGGCGTCCACCGCGAGGCGTGTCAGGCGCAGCGATTCCTCGTTCATCTCTGCGATCAGGCCCCGGATCCTCGGCGAGAGGCTGGCCCCGAAGATGCGCCGCGTGCCCTTGCAGATGTTGGCCGCCAAGCCGCCGACGCGCACCAGCTCAGCGGCGATCCAGGTGGCGGCCATGATGCGGCGCAGGTCGATGGCCATGGGCTGTTGCAGCGCCAGCAGCCGCTGGCAGCTCTCCTCGATCTCGAAAGCGGCGCCGAGGATGCTCTCGTTGCCGTCGATCACGGCCTGCGCACCGCGGAGATTGCCCTCCAGCAGAGTCTGCGTGGCCCGTGCCACTGCCTCGGCGGATTCGGCGCCGAGCTGCACGATCAGGTCTCGGACCGACTCGAGATCCTCGTGGAATGTCCTGCGTGATTGCTCTGTCATCGCTGCCTGGTCACTGCTGCTCTGTCACGGTCGCTCAGCCGAACCTGCCGGTCACGTAGTTCTCGGTTCGCTCGTCGGACGGGTTGGAGAAGATCACGTCGGTGCGGTTGCACTCCACGAGGACGCCGGTGCGGGTGTCGTCCTCGGCACGGGCCTCGGCAGTGAAGAACGCCGTCTTGTCGCTGACCCGTGCGGCCTGCTGCATGTTGTGGGTGACGATCACGATGGTGTACTCGCGCTTGATCTCCTGCATCAGATCCTCGATGCGGGCGGTGGCGATGGGGTCGAGCGCCGAGCAGGGCTCGTCCATCAGCAGCACGTCGGGGTCCACGGCGATGGCTCGGGCGATGCAGAGCCGCTGCTGCTGGCCGCCCGAGAGGCCGTATGCGGAGTCGTTGAGGCGGTCCTTCACCTCGTCCCACAGGGCGGCCTTTGTGAGCGAGATCTCCACGGTCTCGTCCAGGCCCTTCTTGCGGCCGGCGACCCGCGGCCCGTAGGCCACGTTGTCGTAGATCGACTTGGGGAACGGGTTGGGCTTCTGGAACACCATGCCGATGCGCCGCCGCACCTCCACGGCATCGACCTGCTCGTGGTAGAGGTCGACGCCGTGGTACTCGATGGTGCCGGTGACCCTGGCCCCGTCGATGAGGTCGTTCATGCGGTTGTAGCAGCGCAGCACGGTGGTCTTGCCGCAGCCCGACGGGCCGATCAGAGCGGTGATCTCGTGGCGTGCCACGTCGAAGGACACGTCGCGCACCGCCCGGAACGAGCCGTAGTAGACGTTGAGATCCTTGGTGTGGAACACCGCGGCAGGCTCGGCGGACGCGGCGACTGCGGGCTCGGCGGACGCGGCGGCTGCAGGCTGCTGCGTCACGACGGCAGGCGCCTCGCCGGGCCCGGCAGGCTGGACGGACGCGGCGGCTGCAGGCTGCTGCGTCACGACGGCAGGCGCCTCTTCGGACCCGGCAGCCGGCGCCAACTCGCCGGCCGGCGACGCCGCGGGCGGGCTGTCGGCCTGGCGGGCGACGGCATCGGTCATGGGCCTGTCAGCCTCTCTTCTTCTCGAAACGATTGCGCAGCCCCAGGGCCGCGGAGTTCATCAGCAACACCAGCACCAGCAGCACAACAATGGCACCTGCGGCCGCTGCTGCAAACCCCCCGTCGCGACCGGACTGCTGGGTCCAGGTGGCGATCACCATGGGCAGGGCGGTGAAGCGGTCGTCCAGGGCGCTCACATCCAGCAGGGCCGGGTTGTCGCCGAGGCGCCCGGTGACCGCGCCGACCAGGATCAGCGGCGCTGCCTCGCCCACCGCACGGGCGATCGACAGCAGCGTGCCGGTGAGGATGCCCGGCGCCGCATAGGGCAGCACCTGCGAGCGGATCATCTCCGAGCGAGTCGCGCCCACGCCGTATGCGCCCTCGCGCAGCGCATTGGGCACCGCCCGGAAGGCCTCGCCTGAGGTGATGATCACGATCGGCAGCACCAGCACCGCCATGGTGATCCCCGCCGAGAGGGTGCTGCGCCCGCCGGTCAGGCGGTCGAGGCCGAACACGTCGCCGTTGACCAGGATCGCCAGGCCCAGCAGCCCGTACACCACCGAGGGCACGCCGGCGAGGTTGCGGATGTTCACCTCGATGAAGGCGGTCAGGCGGTTGCGGGGCGCGTACTCCTCCAGGTACAGCGCCGCGGCGATGCCGATCGGGAAGGCCAGCAGCGCCACGATCACGGCGATCCACAGCGAGCCGTAGATGCCCTGGTGAACGCCCAGCCCGGCGTCGTCGGATCGCGAGCGCAGCGTGCCGCTCAGGAAGTCGCCGAGACGCCGGCCGAACTGGCTCCAGCCGTCGGCGAAGACCGTGATCAACAGCACGGCCAAGAGCACCAGGATCAGCATCATGGCGGCCTGCAGCAGCGTGCGGAACAGCAGGCCGCGGGTGTCGATGCGGCGGCCCTTCAGCGAGGCCGCGATCGCCTCCTTGGACCTGTCGTCCATGATCCGGGAGATCACAGCGGCGCCCTCGTTCTCTTTGTGCTCATCGCTGCTCTCATTGCTCTCATCGCTGCATCCTCAGTACTGCTCCCGCACTCGGGCCACGAAGCGCGCCGCGACCACGTTGAGGCTGAGCGTGATCGCGAACAGCAGCAGGCCCACGAAGTACAGGCTCTGGAAGGTGAGCCCCTCGCCGACCACGCTGTCGGTGCCCGACGCCAGCGACGCCATGGCCGCGGTCATGGTCATGCCGCCCTCGAAAGGCGAGTCGGCGTAGCGGGCGGCGTCGGCCACGCCCGCGGCCAGGAACACCACCATGGTCTCGCCGATGGCCCGTGAGGTGGCCACGATGAAGGCCGCCACGATCCCCGAGATCGCCGCCGGCACCACGATGCGCGTGGAGGTGGCCAGCTTGCGCGCCCCGAGGCCGGCCGAGGCCTGCCTGAGATCCTCGGGAACCGCCGCCATTGCGTCCTCGGACACCGACGCCACCAGCGGGATCGACAGCAGGCCCACGCCTATGCCGGCCGCGGCCATCGAGCCCGCCTTGGCCGGGGCGAAGTCCTCGACGATGTCGAGCAGCCAGACCACGTAGCCGACGAAGGCCAGCGACAGCGCGGCCGCCAGCGCCGCGAAACCGAGATACGCCGACTGGTCGCCGGGACGCTCACGGCAGTGCTTGTAGCGCCAGCGCGCCAGCAGTACGGCGGCCAGCGCATAGCCGCCCAGCACCGTGAGGCCCACGGCCAGCAGCGCCGGCTTGCCGATGCGGCCCACGATGTTGGGCGCCACCCAGGTGAGGGCGAAGAAGCCCAGCACCACCGACGGGATGCCCGCCAGCACTTCCAGGACCGGCTTGAGCAGCGAGCGCACCCGCGGCCTGGCGTACTCGGAGAGATACACCGCAGCGCCGAGGCCCAGCGGCCCTGCCACCAGCATGGCGATGGCGGTGATGATGAGGGTGGGCACGACGATGGTGGGGATGTCGTAGAGGCCGCGGCGGGGGAACCAGCCGGCCTGCCCCCAGGTGTCGGCCCAGGCGACCTCGGCGATGAACGTCCATGCCTCGCTGAACAGGGTCCACAGGATGAGCGCGCTCACCAGGACCGACACCAGGGCGGCCACGAAGAGCACCCAGCGGATCAGCACCTCGCGACTGCGCCGCCTCGGCGCGATCCGCAGCATCTGAGGCGTGAGCGCCGCCGGCACTGTAGCGCCTGCCGTGGTGTCGGTCACTGGATGCCTACAGGACTACTCGGTGCTAGGCGGATCGCGGTCGCGCCAACTCTAGGAGCCCTCGGGCGCGGCCAAGAGCATCCGGCTGTCCCAGCGCTCGGCGGTCTCGGCGGCCGCGGCATCGGTGAGGGGCACATAGCCGACCTCGGCCACTGCCCGCTCGAGCCCTGCGGCGGTCACGTAGTAGTCCACGTAGGCGACCACGGCGGGGTTGGCCTCGGCACGGTCGACGTTGACGTAGATCCACAGGTCGCGGCTGATCGGGTATTCGTTGGAGGCGATCGAGGCGGGCGTGGCCTCCACGCAGCTGCCGTCGCCGCCGTCGATCGGGATCAGGCGCACGCCGCTCGCGTTGACGGCGAAGGCGAAGCCGACCCAGCCCAGGCTGGTGTCGCTGGACTGCAGGCCCTGCAGGATGACGTTGTCGTCGCCCGACGGGCTGTAGTCGGTGCGGGTGGTGGCCTCCAGGCCGTGCTCCTCGGCCAGATCCTCGAACACGATCTCCAGGAACGAGTCGAAGGTGCCGGACTCCTCGCCGGGGCCGAACACGTCGAGAGGCACATCGGGCAGGCCCGGCGACGCCTCTGCCCAACTCGACGTGCCCTCGGCGGCCGGCCCGATCAGGTCGAAGAGCTGGGCGAAGCTGAGGCACTCCACGGCGTCGTTGGCGGCGTTGGTCATCACGGCGATGCCGTCGATGCCGACCTTGAGCTCCACGATCCGCTCGATCCCATTAGCGAAGCAGTCCGCCAGCTCGGCGGGCTTGATCTGGCGTGATGCGTCGGAGATGTCGGTCTCGCCTGCGCAGAACAGCTTGAAGCCGTCGCCGGTGCCGGGCCCGTCCACGGAGACCGACACGTCGGGCGCGGCGTCCTCGAAGAGCTCGGCCACCCGGATCGAGATGGGCTCGACCGTGGACGATCCCGAGATGAAGACCTCGCCGAACATCGTGGCCGCGGACCCTGTGTCGGCTGCGCCGCTGTCGCCGCCCGACGCCGAGCCGGAGTCGCTGTCGTCGCTGCCGCAGGCGGCTGCGATCAGGGCGAACGCCGCGACGAGCGCCCAGAGGGCGAGCCGTCGGCGTCGAGGGCGGATGTTGCATGCTGGTTTGTTCATGAGCCGCAAGCTAGGCACGCCTGGTTGCTGGGCTGCGGCGATCCCGCTGA
Organism: Acidimicrobiales bacterium; assembly: GCA_965214285.1. GTDB lineage: Bacteria > Actinomycetota > Acidimicrobiia > Acidimicrobiales > Aldehydirespiratoraceae. The sequence continues at coordinate 762,885 of OZ243946.1, read as the reverse complement.
ACAGTCGGCCAACTGCGGTGAACTTTCGGTGAACCGGCGCCACCATCAGGGCCTGGGCGCTGCCACGGGCCACAATGAGGGCGTGAGCAGCGAGCCCGAGGCCGGCCCGTACCGGGTGCTGGTCGTCGACGACGAGCCGGCCTTCACCGAGGGGCTGAGCGTGGCGCTGGGTGCCGAGGGGTTCGTGGTGGACGTGGCCGGCGACGGCGAGCAGGCGCTGGCGATGTTCGAGTCGCGGCCCTTCGACCTGGTGCTGTTGGACGTGATGCTGCCCCGCATCTCGGGCATCGACGTGTGCCGGCGCATCAGGGCAGCCGGCGACACGCCGGTGATCATGGTGTCGGCGCGCGGGTCCGAGATCGACACGGTGGTCGGCCTCGAGATCGGCGCCGACGACTACGTGGCCAAGCCGTATCGGGTGCGGGAGCTGGTAGCGCGGATGCGCACGGTGCTGCGGCGGGCCTCGACTCGCCGCAGCGCCGCGGGCGGGCGAATCAGCGTCGGCGGGGTGGTGGTGGACCGCGACCGCCGCGAGGCGTCAGCCGACGGCGAGCCGCTGGCGCTGGCGCGCAAGGAGTTCGAGGTGCTGGCGCTGCTGATCGAGAACGCCGGCCGGGTGGTCACCCGCCAGACGCTGATGGACCGGGTGTGGGGCTTCGACCACGTGGGCAGCACCAAGACGCTCGACGTCCACGTGAAGCGCCTTCGGGCCAAGATCGAGGCCGACCCCCAGGACCCGCAGCGCATCGTGACCGTGCGCCGCATCGGCTACATGTACGACAGCGCCGAGCCCGAGGCCGAACCCTGAGGGCCATCCCGGCTCTGCTGCCGGCAGGCACCCCACGCCAAAGACATCATCGAGTCCAACGGCGCTCTCGACACCTGCGACTCGGGCTCAGCAGGCGGGCTCAGGATGCGCTGGCCGAGTTGGGCCGGGGCATCTCGATCCAGGTGCGCCCCGGCAGGATCCGCACCTCGTTGCCGGCGGCGTCGAGATAGCGGGTGGTGTCGCCGACTCCGGGCCTGCTCCAGCGGCCCTTGACGAGCCGCCCGTCGGTGAGGATCCAGGCTTCGCCCTCGCCCACCGATATCGCCTCGGGCGACTCGGCGTCGGCCTCGGACACCCGGTAGTCGGTGAACTGCACGATCACCGTCGTCGGCGCCACCCGCGTGCCCGCGGAGTCCGCCGTCGCCGTGCCGTCCTGGGTGCGCAGCCAGCCGCTGCCGTCCCAGCGGTAGCCCACCCGGGTCGCGCCGTAGTTGATCGTCACCCCGTTGACCTGATCGCCGGAGGGACCGGCGTCGGCCGAGTCTCGGAAGGCGAAGATGGCAGACGGCAGCCCGCTGTCGAAGCCCGAGCCGGCAGCAGCCGCCCACAGGTTGCCGGGGTTGGTGTAGAGGTTGTGCGGGGCCGGGCGCGACGTGCGGTAGTAGTGGCGGAACATGGCGTTGACGCCCACGTCCACCAGAGTCGACTCGGCGAGGTAACGGCGGGTGACCCGGTTGCCGCCGGAGTTGGCGAACAGCGGGGAGTTGAACTGGGCCAGCAGGTCGAAGTCGCCAGTACGCATCGAGCGCACGGGGCCGACCTCCGACGGAATCTGGGAATGGAACACGGCGGCCAGGCGGGTGAGCCCGCCCTCGACCAGCTCGACGAACACGATGTCGGCCCCGTTGATGCCGGCCTGCGGTCGGGCCTTGGGCGCGTTGTCGATCTTCACGGTCAGCGCCGGGCGGTTGATGCTGTCGTAGATCACCAGCCCCGTGAGCAGCGCCCTGGTCTGGCGGGCCTTGAGATCCTCGATGCGCTCCTCGACGTCCTCCAGTTCGGCGGCCAGAGCGGCCCGTTCGCTGCGGGCCGCGGCCAGCGCAGCATCGCTGGCGTCACGGCCGGCACGGGCCTCGCCGAGGGCGGCCTCGGCATCGTCGAGCTCGCCGGCCAGCGAGCGCAGCCGTTCGTCGATTGCGTCGACCCTCGCCTGGGCATGGTCGATCACCGCCGCGTAGAGCTCACGGTTGCGGGCGGGCTTTTCGTTGCCCTCCAGCACGAAGATCTCCGACAGGTAGTCCTCGCGGCCGCTGCCGGTGAAGTCGGCGAGCAGCGTCTCCGAGCGGATGCGAGCCGGCAGGCGGCGCTGGTCCACAGTGCGTTCCAGCTTGTCGCCGACCACGGCGATCACGCCCCGCCGGCGCACGATCAGGGCCTCCAGGTCGGCCAGCTCGCCCTCGATCCCGGTGATCTGGTCGTCCTTGGCGGCGATCTCGGCGGCCAACCGGCTGCGCTCGCCTTCGAGCCGGGCCAGCTCGCCGCCGTCCTGGCTCGCCGCAGGCCCGGCGGTCGCCAGCGCCGGGGCGAGCAGCGCCATGACCACCAGGACGGCTCGGAGCTGCCTGCGCCGGAGCCTCGGTCGCGTCCTCGGTCGCGTCCTCAGCCGGATCCTCAGCCGTGTCCTGGGTCGCTGGGTCGGGGGCCGCACCCGCCCCAAAGTACCCGTGCCGCCGGTCGCTGCGGCGGCATTGGCAGCTTCAGTGCCGGCCTCCGGGCCGCTACGGTGCGGGCATGACCGTGCGGCGGGACACGATCCCGTTCGAGACCGGGGACTACGGGCCGGTCGCCGCCGCCATGCGCGAGCTGAGCGCCCGAGGAGACGGCGAGGGCTGGGTCAACATCGGCCCTGAGCTCTCAGACGACGAGGCCGCCCGGGTGCCTCAGCGCTCGGCGCTCGCTGCCTGGTTCTCGGGCCGCGGCCCGGCTGTGGCGATGGCCACCTGGGTGCCGGCGGCGACGCAGGGGCGGGCGCGGGCGGCCCAGCTCGGCATCGAGCACGGAACCGGCCCGAATGCGCTGGCCCGCCTGGCCGACGACGGCCTGGACCTGCCCGCGGGCTGGCTGCGCCGCCAGGACCACGCCAAGAACGGGATCGTCATCGACTTGCCGGGTGACGCGGCGCCCGAAGCCATCCTGGCCTGGGCAACCGAGGCGGCGGGCCGTCTGCAGTCGGTGCTGGACTCGCCGCGACGCTGGCTGGCAGCAGTTCACCGCCCGGGCGACTAGCGGCCGCGCTCTCGAGGCGGTCCTGCGCTGCATCTGCGGGGCCTGGCCGGTCGGGGCTGAGCCGGTCGGGATCGCGCTGCTCGGGACCGTGCTGCTCGGGACCGTGCTGCTCGGGATCGTGGCGGTCGCGGCCAAGAAGGCGGCGGGCGGTGCGGCGTCTGCGGCCTGGGACGTCGGCCTGGTCGAACTGCCACGCAAGCGGGTGACGCGGCGCCCGAAGCCAGCCCGGCCTGGGCGACCGCGGCCGGTGGCCGTCTGCGCTCGGCGCTGCCGTCGGCTCGGCGCCGGACGCGGGCAGCCTCTCGACCTGGCGGAACTGCCACAGCACCGGGTGACGCGGCGCCCGAAGCCAGCCCGGCCTGGGCATCCGAGGCCCGTGGCCGTCTGCGGGGGCCTCGACCGAGCCGATGCTCGACGCCAGCAGCACCTCGTCGGGCCGGATCGCAGCGGCGACGTCCAAGTCCGCCCCGTCGAGATCGGCGCTCTCTCCCTCAGACGGCACAGCATCCCAGAAGGCCAGCTCCACCCTCAGGTCGACGGACTCGGCGGGCGGATGTCCGTCGCTGCACTCGATCATCACCGCTCCCTCGAAGAGATCGGTGGTGGCGATCCCGGCCTCGCCGATCAGCCCGAAAGTCTCACGGCCCTCCCGCCAGACGTTCCACACGGTGAGGACTCCCGCCGGGGCCAGCACCTCCACGCTGTGCGGGCTGCGGTCGCTCCACAGCACGACCTCGGTTGCACTGGCGTCGTTGACCAAGAGCCCGCTCTGGTGATGCAGCACGAGCCCCTGGGGACGCAGGTCCGAGTGAAGGCCGCGGCTGACGAAGACGACCGTCTCGGCGGCCAGCTCGAAGGAGACGAAGTACGGCCTGTCGCTCACCGCTCGCCCCCGCCCGTCTTGGCCGCCTCGCCCCCGCCGCCCGCCGTGGCAGCCTGGTCAGCGCCGTCATTCGTGCCGGCGTTGTCGGGCGGCTCCGCAGCGGGCAGCTCCGCCGGCGCCCGCGGCGAGAACGGGTCGAACGACGTGTCGGGCCAGCACGGCTGGGTGCTCATCAGGTTCACGAACGCGGTCTGCTCCCCGTGGATCGGGTGCCAGCGGACCGGCGGCTTCCCGGCACTCATCCGTGCCCGGTTCTCGACGCCCCAGATCGGGCGGTCGGCGCAGTTCTTCCAGACCCGGCTGCGCAACGTCCTCGGATTGGGCGGACGCCCGTCCGGGCTCAGCATCAGCGGGTCGAGGCCCAGCCTCCAGCGGCCCCGGGGCCTAAGCGGCTCGGGCGAACCCGCAGAGCCGTCGGCAAGAATCGCCGGGTCGTCGCCGTCGAGCGTCGCCAGCAGCACCTTGGTCTGGGCGCCGTGGTCGGCGGGCCGGTGCTCCCGCAGCCGGATGAGCAGCTTGCGCTTGCGGCGCGGGTAGGCCGACGGCGGCAGCTCATGGACCAGGCGGTTGTCCGCAGCCAGGGTGCGGGCCTCGCGGTCACGGCTCCACACGGACCGCAGGCTCGACACGCCGTAGGCGTCGCGCAGCGTGGCCCGCACCGCCGCGTCACGCTGGGCCTTCTTGATGCGGCGATGGGCCCTTCTGGCCTTGAAGCCACGGGCTCGCCGGTCGCGGGTCGGCTTGAAGCCCCCGCGGTTGGGGTTGGCGAGCCAGTCGAGCACGATCCAGACCACGCCCGCCAGCGCCCAGACGAGCACGAACGTGTAGATGACCCGCTCGCTGTCGAGGAATTCGAGAAACCCCTCAAGGTGCTCGAAGTAGGTCTCGAGGCGCTCCATGGGCCGTCTCCGCTGCCGGCTCTCAGGCCCGCAGTGCGATCACGGCATCGACGATCTCGCCGGCCACCGCTGCGGAGTCGGCGCCGAGCAGGACCCGTGCGTTGGGCGGCTGCGGGGGCGTGCCGTCGCGCCCGGCAGGCCTGCGGTCGGCCACTGTCATGCCTCTGGTGAGCGTTCCCGCGAGCTCCACGTCCACCGCCAGGTCTGCGCCTTCGAACAGCTCGGGCCGCAGGACCGCCGCGATCGCCGTGGCGTCGTGCATCGGCGCTGCGGTCAGGCCGGCGAGGGCGGAGGCACGGGCCATGGCGTGATCGAGCAGGCCCGCTGCCAGCAGCGCCGCCGGGGTGCCCGCCGTGTGCAGCCGTTCCCGCTCGGGCTCGCCGAGCAGGATCTGCATGGTGACGTCGAGGCCGACCATGGTGGTCATCGGGAAGGCCCTGAAGACGACGGCCGCGGCCTCGGGGTCGGCGCGGATGTTGAACTCTGCGGTGGCCGTCACGTTGCCGCCGGCGACGGCGCCGCCCATGATCGTCAGGCCGCCGAGACGCTCGGGCAGCGCTGGGTCGGCCATGACGGCGGTGGCGACGTTGGTGAGCGGCCCGACGGCCACGAGCTGCAGGTTCTCGATGCTGCGGGCCGAGTCGCAGATGAAGCCCACGGCGTCAGCCGAGGCGATGTCGGCTCTGGGCTTGGGCAGCTCGATGCCGCCGAGCCCGGCAGCGCCGTGGACGTGCCCGGCGTCGAACACTGGCTCGATCAGCGGCTGGGCCGCGCCCCGGTGGACGGGCACCTGCGCGCCGGCGGGGCCTGCTGCTTCCAGGATCGCCAGGGCGTTGCGGGTGGTGTGGTCGATCGAGACGTTGCCGTTGACGGTGGTGACGCCGACCAGATCGGCCCGGCTCACGGCCACCAGCAAGGCGATGGCGTCGTCGACCCCGGGGTCGCAGTCGATCAGCATCGGGGGCCGGCTCGGCGCGCTGGGGGAAGTGTCCCCGAGTCTCTCCTCGAGATCCATCGGCCCAGATTACTCTTCGAGCACCTCGGCGGGCGTGGGCAGGCTCGGCTGCGCGCCGGGTCGAAGGCAGGCGGTTGCGCCGACCCGCACAGCCCAGCGGGCGGCATCTACCAACTCGGCGCCGTCTGCGAGGGCATCGGCCAGAGCAGCGCAGAAGGCATCGCCGGCGGCGGTGGTGTCTACCGGCTCGATGCTCGGTGCCGGCACATGCACCGCTTCGCCGTCGGTCACGGCCAGCGCGCCCTGTGCGCCGAGGGTCACCACCACCTGCTTGCACGGCAGCTCAGCGGCGAGGCGCGCCGCGGTCTGCGGGTCCAGGCCGCCTCGGTGCCCGCTGAGCGTGGCCAGCTCGGTCTGGTTGGGCACCAGCACGTCGACGTGGGCGAGCAGCTCGGCGCTCAGCGGCCCCGCCGGCGCAGGCGCAGGGTTGAGGATCACCAGCCCGGCTGCTGCGGCTGCCGCCGCGGCCACCGTCGCCGACGGTATCTCCAGCTGCAACAGCACCACGGACGCCTGCGCCAGGGCCGGGCCTGCGGCTTGCAGGTCCGCCGGGGTCAGGCGGGCATTGGCGCCGGGGCTGACCACGATGGCGTTGTCGCCGTCGGCGGCCACCGCGATCAGCGCCACGCCGCTGGGCGTGCCCTCGGTGGCGGCCACAGCGGCGGTGTCCACGCCGTTGCCCTGCAGGGCGGAGCGCAGCATCTCTCCGGCGTCGTCGTCGCCGACCCGGCCGATCATGGCCACGCGCCGGCCGAGCCGGGCCGCGGCCACCGCCTGATTGGCGCCCTTGCCGCCGGCGATGCGCTGCAGGTCGCCGCCGAGCACCGTCTCGCCAACCAGCGGCACCCGATCCACGGGCACCACCAGATCCAGGTTGATGCTGCCGACGACGACGATCTCGCTCATGTCGGCTGAGCCCTGTTCACGGCGGCCGGCCGTCAGTCCTCGGCGGCCGCTCAGAAGACGGCCACCGGGCTCACCGGCGAGCCGCAGCCGCCGACGAACGGCTCGGGGTTGGCCGCCAGCAAGAACTCGTAGCGGCCCTCGGCGGCGCAGACCTCGGCCAGCTCCTCCAGGTTCCAGTTCTGGCCCTGCGTGAGGCCCATGTCGACCACGCCGAGGCAGTGGACGGCCAGCATGTTGTGGGGAGCGTCGCCGGGGAAGACCTCGAACACGTAGGTGTCGTCGGCCACGGCGGCCACGTCGCGGCGGCGGAACCAGCGCACGGCGTCGATGCCCGGCCCCGGATTAGAGGCGTCGCCTGCTGGCCCCATCACATAGGCCATCGCCCCGCCGTCGAAGAAGCTGCGGATGCGCCCGGTGCGGATCGCAACGATGTCGCCCGAGCGCACCTCGACCTTGGCCCAGTCGGCGCAGGCGTCGAGGTCGTCGCCGGTGATCTCGGTGCCGCCGGGCACCTGCTCCTCGCCGCGGAAGCCCGCCATGTCGAGCAGCACGCCGCGGCCCACGACCGTGCGCACGTGCTCGATGCCCAGCACCGTGGCCCCGTCGCGGGCGGTCACGCTGTCGGCGGGCACGCCGTTGTAGAGGTTGCCGCCGTAGCTGACGTGGGAGAGCCCGTCCCAGTGGGTGGCCGCCTGCAGGCCCATCAGCACGTGGTCGTCGTTGAAGTGCGGGACCATGCCATCGCCCTCGGGGTCGCCGAGGTCGGCGCTGTTGATGTAGTTCATCGACCGCAGCGGGTTGACCCGGCCGGGGACCTGGCCCATCTGCGGCCCGTCACGCCCCAGGTCCAGAGCCAGCGACACCCGGCGGCCCGAGCGGACGGTGGCTGCGCCGGCGGCGGCGGCGGAGTCGGTCAGCAGGTTGAGGGTGCCGAGTCGGTCGTCGTCGCCCCAGCGCCCCCAGTTGCGGACCTCGGCTGCCACCTCGTGAAAGCGCTCGTCGAAGGACATGTCCTCACAGTACCCACCCGCAGCGCCCCAGCCCCGCTCGGCGGGGTGGGGTTTCAGTAGCCCTCGGCGATGTCCACCACGCCGGCCAGAGGCTCGCCGGCCTGCCAGCGGCGGTAGTTGTCCGCGAACGTCGACAGCACCTCGACAAACGCCCCCGGCCCGGCCCACGACACGTGCGGCGTCACATGCACCCGAGGATGGGCGTACATCCAGTGCCCGGCCGGCAGCGGCTCGGGATCGGTCACATCCAGCGAGGCCAGCGCCACGGTTCCGTCGTCGAGGGCGGCCCGCAGCGCCTCCTGGTCCAGCATCGGCCCACGCGACACGTTGACCACGTGCAGGCCCGGCTTGGCGGCAGCGAACACGCCGGCATCGAGCACCCGATGCGTGGCGGGCGTGTGGGGAGCGGCGAGCACCAGGTGGTCGGCCCCGCTCACGGCGTCGGCGAGATCGGCGGCGATGCGCACGCCCGGCAGCGGCGCACCGGCGGAGGTCCGCCGCACGCCGATCACGTTCATGTCGAGCGCCAGGCTGAGCCGGGCCACCTCGGTGCCGATCCCACCCATGCCGAGCACGGCCACGGTCGCTCCGCGCAGCGAGCCGATCCGAGGCTCGCGGTGCAGCTGCTCCGGGGCCTCGTCGAGCCACACGTCGGGGAGGCCCTTGGCGTGGGCGAGCATCTGGGCGAAGACCCACTCGCCGATGGGCTCGGCGCTGATCCCGCGGGCGCAGGTGAGGATCTGGCCGTTCAGGGCGTCGAAGGCGAACTCGTCCACGCCGGTGCCCAGGGTGTGAACCCACTTGGCGCCGCGGGCCAGCAGGTCGGCCAGGTTGGGGCCGGGCTGGGTCCTCGTGAGCACGATCTCGCCGGCCACACCGTCGTCGATGGCGCCATCGAGAGGCGCGTCGACCAGCTCGATGCCGGGCAGCGAGGTCACGCTCGGCGGCATGGGGTAGCCGGTGTGGTTGACGACGACAGGCACGGCCGCGACGGTAGCGCCGCGCCACGCCCCAGCCGCGCGTGCCGGTAGCTACGCTGTCTTGGAAGCCGATCCCGGACTAGGCCATGCCACACACGCTCCGCCAACCGAAGAATCCTGAGTTCGAGGAGGCCTGCCGGCGCGGGCCTGACGGACGGTTCGTGGCCGTCGATGAGACCAGCGACGAGCCCGTCCGGCGGTCAACGGCTCCGGGCGCTGCCGGCGAGCAGATGAGCCGCCGCGACATCGTGCTGGTTCGGTGCCGCGAGGAGATCAGGCAGGCCGCCCTTCGCAACAAGGCGGAGTCCATTGCGCTCGTCGGCTCGGTCGCCCGCGATGACGACACGGACGACAGCGACTTCGACTTCCTGGTTCGCTTCGCGGACGGGGCCAGCCTGTTCGACCGGATCGGCCTCATGCATGACCTGGAGGATCTCCTGGGGACAAAGGTGGATGTGGTGAACGCCAAAGGTGTCAAGGGATCCCGCCGACGGAGCATGCTGGGCGAAGCGATCCCGCTGTGAACGAACGCGATGTCGTGTACGTCAGCGACATCTTGGACGCTGCCGACAAGATCGCCGTGGTCGTCGCCCGAGGACGCCGGCGATTCGACTCTGATTGGGAGCAGCGTGACGTCGCCGAGCGCCGCTTGGAGATACTCGGTGAGGCTGCATCCAGATTGTCAGATCAGTTTCAGGCCGAGCATCCAACTTTGCCGATTCGAAAGGCAAAAGCGCTGCGCAATGTCATCGCCCACGAATATGGTGACATCGACTACGACGAGCTGTGGCAGGTTGTGAAAGCCGATGTCCCAGAGTTCGCCGCTGCGCTGCGATCCATCCTCGAGCAACGCGGCAACGCTGACCCGGGTGCTGCCGACGGCTGAACTCCAAGAAGACAGTCGCTGGACTCGTCCAGAGTCGGGGCAGCCGAAACCTGCTAGGAGACGCCGGGCGTCAGCACCCGCAGGTCGGTGCCGCTCAGCTCCACGACCGCGCCCTGGGGAAGCGTGAGGGTGGGAGCGGTGTGGCCACAGGCGATGCCCAGAACCGCGGGGAACAGGTGTGGCTGCAGAGCCAGCCTCAACGCCTGCTCAACGTCGCCGACGCCCCGGCCGAGATGCGGCCTGCTGACGACGAGACCGGCCAGTTCGCCGAGAACGCCGCAGTTGTGGAGGTGCGTCAGGTCCGTCAGCAGGTCCAGCGCACGGTAGGGGTGCTCAGGGAGATCGAGGTGCAGCACCGTGCCGGAGAGCTCGGGCATCCATGGCGTGCCGACCAACTCACGAAGCACCGGCGGGCAGGCGCTGATCAGCGGAGCGGTCACCGTGCCCTCCACGACAGCCACCGGCGGAGGCGCGGCCCTGCTGCGCCGGGGCCGATCCTCGGACCAATCCACGTGCTCGACTATCTCGGTGGGAGGGTGGGCAAGCGTCCCGATCGGGGTGGTCGAGGCGGTCGCCGCGAGAAACCCGCTGGCGGTCTCCACCGCCGGCTGAGGCAGCTCGCCCCATTCGGGAAGCAGCGCGGGCCCGTAGAAGGTCGAGAGCCCGGCCAGCTTGCCGAAGGCGCAGTGCAGGGTGGTCACGTCGCTGTAGCCGCAGAAGACCTTGGGGTTGTCGGCTATCAGGCCGTAGTCGAGGCGATCCAACAGCTGGCTGCTGAGCGTCCCGCCGATGGAGCAGACCAGGCCATCGATATCGGGATCGGCGAAGGCCTGCTCGATGTCGGCCACCCGCTGCTCGGCGGTGCCGGCCGTGAACGGAGCGGAGGCGTCGGCATTGGGCATCATCACCACAGCGAAACCGGCGGCTTCGAGCGCGGCGATGCCCTGCTGAGCCCGTCGGGGGAACGCGGCGGCTGCTGCGGACGATGGGCTGACGATCGCCAGACGCGATCCGGGCTTCAGTGCCGGCGGGGCACGAAATCTCGGCGCGATGTGCTCGGTCACCCGGTCACGCTAGCGGGGGCGGCTCAGGCGAGAACCGAGACGGCGGCGCCGACGGGCGCACAGGCGACACGCCGCAGCACGGCCCTGTCCGCCGAGTGGGCAAGCCGGCGGACGAAGGCGACCGACGTTGGCCGAGCCTCTCGACGGGCCGGAAGGCCAGACGGCGGGCGGGCAGGGCAGAATCCGGGCTAGCCGGGCGGGGCGGCGCTGAACTACGGTCTCGGCAGTGACCGCCTTCTACATCTTCTTCCTCGCCGTCGGCCTGCCGCTGCTGGTGTGGTTCGCGTTCGCCGGCGACGGCGACGCCGACGGCCTCGGCGGCGACGGCAGCGGCCCGCTGGCGGTGATCCCGCTGTCCACGGTCGCCTTCACGATGGCGTTCTTCGGGCTCGCCGGGCTGGTCTTCGACCTCGGCGGCGTCAACGCCGTGCTCACGCTCGTCCTGGCGCTGGCCGCGGGCCTGGCGGCAGGCACCGTCAACAGCGCCGTGTTCGCCTGGCTGCGGCGCAACTCCAACTCCAGCGACATCAGCGACCGCGAGATCGAGGGCACCATCGCCACTGCGTCCATGCCGATCGGCCGCAAGCGCCGCGGCAAGATCGTGCTCGAGATAGCAGGCGCCCGCGAGCAGATGACCGCCTCGCCGGTGGACGGATCCGACATCAGCACCGGTGATCACGTGGTCGTGGTGCGCATCGAGAACGGCGTCGCCCTGGTCGCCCCGCTGCACAGCGACCTGGATCTGCAATAGCGCTCACCATGGACCGCCGTCGCCAGCGGGTCATCCGCAGCCCCGAGCCCACTCCGCCGCACATCACCGCACAAGCCCACGCCAGCCCCACTAGGCCAGCCCACCCGACCACACCGAACACCCCGGCCCACCCGACCACACCAACCACCCCAACCAGCCCGGCCCACCCGACCACACCCCCACCACGAACAACTCGCCTCTGAGGCCCTTAGTCCCGCCAGCAACAAACACCCCCGCAGAAAGCAGGAGCCATGTCAACCGCCATCCTGAGCGCCGGAATCGTCGTCGGGATCATCTTCTTCGTGATCTGGATCGTCAACTCGCTCATCATCGTCTGCCCCCCGAACCGGGTGGCGGTCATCTCGGGCCGCAGCCGCACCCTCAGCGACGGCCGCCAGGTCGGCTACCGCATCCTCAAGGGCGGCCGCACCCTGCGCATCCCGATCATCGAGCGGGTGGCCTGGATGGACCTCAACACCATCCCGCTGGTGGTCGAGGTGACCAACGCCTACTCCGCCGGCGCCATCCCGCTGAACGTGCAGGGCATCGCCAACGTGAAGGTGTCGTCCAAGGAAGGCCTGCTCGACAACGCAGCCGAGCGCTTCTTGAACGTGCCCCACGAGCAGATCGGCCAGATCGCCAAGGAGACCCTGGAGGCCAACCTGCGCGGCGTGCTGGCGACGCTCTCGCCCGAGGAGGTCAACGAGGACCGCCTCAAGTTCTCCCAGCAGCTCATCGACGAGGCCGACGACGACATCAAGACGCTGGGCCTCGAGCTGGACGTGATGAAGATCCAGAACGTCACCGACGACAACCAGTACCTGGAGTCGGTGGGGCGGCGGCTCACCGCCGAGGTGGTCAAGGAGGCCAGGGTCGCCGAGGCGAACCGCATGGCCGAGTCCGAGCAGGCCGAGGCCAGGGCCCGCGAGACGGCCCAGATCGCCCAGGTCCAGGCCGACAAGAACATCGTCGAGGAGCAGAACCAGCTGCGGGTGCGCACCGCCGAGCTCGACGGCCTGGGCCGTGCCAAGGAGCAGGAGGCCGAGGTCGCAGGCGACATCGCACGAGCCACGGCCGAGCAAGAGCTAGAGCAGCGCCGCATCGAGCTGGAGCGCCGCCGCCTGGAGGCCGACGTGGTCACCCCGGCCAGGGCGAATCTCGAGGCCAAGCAGCTTGCGGCGCAGGCCGAGGCCGCCAAGATCGTCGAGGACGGCAAGGCGCAGGTGGACGTGTTCCGCCGGCTCACCGACCAGTACCAGGCAGCCGGCGCCGAGGGCCAGCGCATCTTCGTGCTGACCATGCTGCCCGAGCTGGTGGAGCAGATCGCCTCCACCGTGAAGGGCGTGGACATCGACCGGGTGGTGGTCATCGACCAGAACGGCACCGGCGGCGACGGCAAGGGCATCGGCGGCGTGATGTCGCAGCTGCCGGGCGCGCTGATCAGCCTGACCGAGCAGATCGAGGCCGCCACCGGCGTCGACATCCTCAAGGGCCTGCGTGACGCGCCCGCGGCGGCTGTGGGGGCTGGCACGACTACGGCCGGCAACGGGGCCAACGCCGGCAGCGACGCGGACAGCGACGGGGCCACCGACGCAGGCGAAGACGCTGCCGACAGCGGCGACGACAGCGACCTGCCGCCGCCTCCGCCCACGCCCGCCTGAGCAAAGGCTCGTGCCGGCCGAGCGGCCGATTCGCACGCCGCGCCCGTCGTGGGCGACACTGCGCTGATGCCTGCCGAGCCCACCCGTGGCGAACTGAGCCGCCGAGAGCGGCGCAGACGCGTCATCGAGGCAGCCATGGCGCTGGCCGGCGAGGGCGGCTACGAGGCCGTGACCATGCGCGCCGTGGCCGACCGGGCCGACGTGGCCGTGGGCACCATCTACCGCTACTACTCCGGCAAGGACGAGCTGCTCACGGCGGGCCTGGCGGGCTGGCTGGGCCGCACCCGCCGCCGCGTCGAGGCCGGCGGCGCACGGGGCGCAACTCCCCGTGAGCGGCTGCACTGGCTGCTGGACCGCCTGACCGAGTCCACCGACCGGCATCGCCTGCTGATCGGCGCCCTGGTGCGGGCCTACAACTCCGCCGACCCCGGCGTGCGCGAGCCCAAGCTCGAGGTGGACGAGGAGTTCCGGGCGCTGGTGGCCACAGCCATCGGCCACGAGTCCGAGGTCGATGCGGACGGGCGCTGCGTGGACGCCAGTGCCGACGCCGGGGCCTATGCCGCCGTGGAGGTGCGCTGCATCGACGCCGAGGGCGTGGCCCGCCTGATGGGCCACGTGTGGACCTCGGCGCTGAGCCGCTGGGCCTCGGGGCTGGCCTCGGACGGCTCGGTGAGCAGCGAGCTGCACCACGCCGTGGAGATGCTGGCCGCGCCGGTGGCCCCGCTCGGCGACCGCTCGGCGATCTGATGGAATCCGCGCGCTGATGGGAGACGACCGGATGGGACCTGAGGCCTGATGGATGCCGCCGACGGATACCTGCAGGGCAAGAACATCGCCGTCACCGGCGCCGGGGCGGGGATCGGCAAGGCCATCGCCCTGGCCTGCGCTGACGAGGGCGCAAACGTGGTGGTCGCCGACTACGGCGTGTCGATCGACGGCGCCGATCCCTCCAGCGAGGTGGCCGAGGCGGTGGCCGAGGCGGTCCGGGCCAAGGGGCGCCAGGCGGTCACCGTGAGCGGCGACATCTCGCGCTTCGAGGTGGGCGCGCAGACCGTCGAGGCGGCCTGCGAGGCCTGGGGAACCATCGACGGCGTGGTCTGCCCCGCGGGGGTGCTGCGCGAGCGGATGCTGTTCAACATGAGCGAGGACGAGTGGGACCACGTGGTGGCGGTCCATCTCAAGGGCCATTTCAACGTGTTCCGTCACGCCCTGGCCAGGATGCGCAAGCAGCCCGGCGGCGGTTCGCTGGTGGGCTTCACCTCTGGGGCGTTCACCGCCTCCACCGCGCAGGCCAACTACTCCGCGGCCAAGGGCGGGATCGTCAGCCTGACCCGCTCGGCGGCGCTGATCGCGGCGTCGCTGCGCCTGCGGGGCGGCCCGGCGATCAACGCCAACTGCATCGCCCCGGTGGCCCGCACCCGCATGAGCGAGAACGTGCCGTTCGAGATCGAGACCGGCGACCCGGCCGACATCGCCCCCATGGCGATCTATCTGATGAGCGACGCGGGCCGTGACGTGAACGCCCAGGTCTACACCGTGGTCGGCCGGCGCATCTCGGTGTGGAACCAGCCCGCCGAGGTGCGCTCCATGACCGCGGCCGGCGAGCGCTGGAGCCCCGCGGAGATCGCAGCGGCGCTGCCCGACGGCGTAGGCCAGGAGCCCAACCCGTTCGTGGCCGACCTCGAGCGCCGCATGGCCGAGATGGCCGAGAAGCCGGCGGGCTGATCGTGGGCGGCCTGCTGAGCGCCAAGCGGGTGGTGGTCACAGCCGCCGCGGGCACCGGCATCGGCTCTGCGGTGGCGCTGCGCTGCCTGCAGGAAGGCGCGCAGGTGCTGATCTCCGACATCCACGAGCGCCGCCTCGCCGAGACCGCCGAGCGTCTCGCGGACTCGACCGGCGCCCGCCCGATCACCGCCGTGTGCGACGTGACCTCCGAGGCCGACGTGGCCTCGCTGATCGACGCCGCCGCAGACTCCATGGGCGGCATCGACGTGATGATGAACAACGCAGGCCTCGGCGGCTCGGCCCCGCTCGTGGACATGACCGACGAGCAGTGGTCGGCGGTGCTGGACGTGACCCTCACCGGCACCATGCGCTGCACCCGCGCGGCGCTGCGCCACATGATCGCGGCCGGCATCGCAGGCGCCGTCGTCAACAACGCCTCGGTCGTGGGCTGGCGCGCCCAGCGCGAGCAGTGCCACTACGCAGCCGCCAAGGCAGGCGTGATGGCGCTCACCCGCTGCGCGGCGGTCGAGGCCGCCGAGCACGGCATCCGGGTCAACGCCGTGGCGCCAAGCATCGCCATGCACCCGTTCCTGGCCAAGGTCACCAGCGACGAGCTGCTCGCCGAGCTGTCCGCAGCCGAGGCCTTCGGGCGCGCCGCGGAGCCGGTGGAGGTGGCGAATGTGATGCTCTTCTTGGCCAGCGACCTGGCGTCCTACATGACCGGCGAGGTCGTCAGCGTCAGCTCGCAACACCCCTGAGCAGGGCCCAGCCGCGCCCTCCCCGCACCCCCGAACCCGCACCGAGAACCGCCGAAGACCGCGGCCCGACCGACGCCTCAGGCCCGCCGCGGAACCGCCCCGAACCACGCCGCGGATCGACCGTTTTCGGCGGGTCGCGCGGTTTGGGCTTGTCTTGGGGCCGTCGCGTGGTAGATCATTCACCCAGACGCCACGTCCGTTGCGTCTGTGAACCTGGGGGAAACCACCAATGCGTATCCGACATGCCCGCACCACCCTGCTGAGGCTGCTGGCGCTGCTCCTTGCCTTTGCGCTCGTAGCCGCCGCCTGCGGAGGCGACGACTCAGACGACGTCGCCACCGACTCCGACAGCGACTCCGCCGAGGGCGACGACGGCGACTCCGGCGACGACGGAGACGACGGCGAAGGCCAGAGCGTCACGCCCACCGTCACCGTCGCCGAGCCCGAGCCCGAAGACACCGGCCCCGTCTCGGGCGGGACCCTGCGGGTGGGCGTGGAGGCCGAGGCCGACGGTCTCAACCCGACGGCCAACAACTTCCCGGTGTCCGCCTACCTGATGGCCTACACCATGATCGAGCCGATCGCCTACTTCGACGCCGACGGCAACTGGTTCCCGTGGCTGGCCGAGTCGTTCGAGCCGGTGGCGGGCACCAACTCCTGGCAGATGAAGCTGCGCGAGGGCATCATGTTCCACGACGGCACCGAGCTCGACGCCGACGACATCATCGCCAACTTCAACGCCCAGCTCGCCGATCCGATCATCAGCCTGGCGGTGCGGCCCAACTTCCCGGCGGAGAACCAGATCGAAAAGATCGACGACTACACGGTCCAGTACAACCTGATCCGAGCGTCGGCTCACTTCCCCGTCAACGTCACCAGCCAGCTGGGCATGGTGGTGCCCAGCGAGTACTCCGAAGCCGCTGTCGAGGACGGCGCCCTGAACCAGGCGCCCATCGGCACCGGCCCGTTCATGCTCGACAGCCGGGTGCAGGACGGCGTGACCGCTGTGGTCAAGAACCCGGACTACTGGCGCGGCGCCGAGAACGTCTACCTCGACCGGGTGGAGTTCCACGTGATCACCGACACCGCCATCGCCGCGGAGCGGGTGGCCTCGGGCGACCTCGACATGCTCATCACCTCGAACCCCGACGCCATCCTGACCCTGCGCGAAGCCACGGGCGTGGTGACCATCGAGAACCTGCTCTCTGGCGAGAACGACATCATGATGAACACCGCCAAGGCGCCCTTCGACGACATCCGCGCACGCCAGGCGCTGACCTTCGCCACGGACCGGGAGGCGTATGCCACCCTGATCGGCCAGGGAACCTCGCCGCTGGCGGACTCGATCTTCCACCCCGACCTGGTGTGGAACAACCCCGACGTGGTGCAGGAGGGCAACATGCCCGACCGCTCGGGCCCGCTGGTGGCCGAGTACTGCGCGGACTTCGCAGACAACTGCACCGACGGCAAGATCAACATGGAGCTGCAGTACTCGGGCCCGTCGGTGACCCAGACCCGGATCGCCGACCTGTTGACCGCAAACTGGGAGCCGTTCTTCAACGTCACCGAGCAGGAGCTGCTCCAGGACCAGCACATCCTGGAGGTCGCCATCGGCCAGTTCGACGTGGTCACTTGGCGCCAGTTCGGCGCTGTCGACCCCGACAATGAGGTGGTCTGGCTCGAGTGCGCCACCGCCACCGGCGGCATCACCTTGAACTGGGTGCGCTACTGCAACGAGGACCGCGATGCGCTGCTGTTCGAGCAGCGGGCGACCGACGACCTGGACCGGCGCATCGAGATCTGGCAGGAGATCCAGCAGGAGATGAAGGACACCTACGCCTACATCTTCACCACCCATGCCAACTGGACGGTCGGCATGAGCGAGAAGGTGCGCAACGTCTGCGGCCAGACCGGCCCAGGCGACGTGGTGCTGTTCTGCAACAACCAGGGCCGGGGGTTCTTCCACGGGGTCTGGCTGGCCGAATAGGCGCCTGGCGACCCGACCCGGAGGGACCGCAGGCACCCAGGGAGCCCAGGAGAAGACCGGCTTGTGACCACGTCTCCGGTGCAGCGTTGAGCGGCTGATGGCCCGCTTCGCTGCACGGAGGCTGGTCCTGCTGGTCCTGGTCCTGGGGGCCGTCACCTTCATGGCGTTCAGCGCCATGAACCTGCTCGGCGACCCGCTGGTCAACATCGTCGGCCCGCTGGCCGAGCTCGACTGCGAGGCGGTGGCCCGCGGCGAGGCGGAGGCCACCACCACATCGCTGGACAACCTGCGCACGGACTGCGAGATCGTCGCCGAGGCACGCGCCGAGTACCGCCTCGACGAGCCGTTCTTCACCCGCTACGCGCTGTGGCTCGGCGACACGATCTCAGGCGACCTCGGGACCTCGTTCAAGAACAACCTCTCGGTCAACGAGGTGCTGCGCTCGAAATTCCCGGTGTCGCTGAAGCTGATGATCTTCGCCGAGCTGATCGCCCTGGGCGTGGCCGTGCCGCTGGGGGTCTGGGCGGGCTACCGGGCGAACCGCTGGGACGACAAAGTGCTCTCTGTCGCCTCCTTCGGGCTGCTGTCGATCCCCAACTTCGCGCTGGGCGTGATCCTGCTCTATGTGTTCGGCCTGCGCTGGGGCTGGCTGCCGGCCAGCTACGACAGCTCGTCGCTTCTCGCCGAGGTCAAGTCGCTGCTGTTGCCGGCGCTGTCGCTCGGGCTCGGCCTGGCGGCGACCTATCAGCGCCTGCTGCGCACCGACCTGATCACCACCCTGCAAGAGGACTTCGTCCACATGGCCCGCGCCAAGGGCATGCCGGACCGCTACGTGATGCTGCGCCACGCCCTGCGGCCCTCGCTGTTCTCGGTGATCACCGTGTTCGGCGTGCAGACCGGCGCGCTGATCGGCGGGTCGCTGGTGGTGGAGAACATCTTCACGATCCCCGGCGTGGGCCGCGAGCTGGTCACCGCAGTGATCCGCGACGACTTCCCGGTAGTGCTGGGCGCGGTGATCGTGATCGCCGTGGCCTTCGTGTTGATCAACTTCCTGGTCGACCTGCTCTACACCTGGCTCGATCCTCGGGTGCGTGCGCAATGACCGCGCCCTCGCCCGCCTCCGCACCCTCGCCCGCCTCCGCACCCGAGGCCGTGGCCGTGACCGAAGCCGCGATCGAGCTGGCCGACGATGCCGACGCCGCCGCGGAGGCCGTGCGCAAGCGGCTCGGCACCGCCTTCTGGGTGGCCGTGTGCTGGCTGGGCTCGATTACGGTGCTGGCGCTGCTGGCGCCCTGGCTGCCCATCGAGGACCCCGGCAGGATCGGCGCAGGCGGCCCCCGCGAAGGCCCGTCGGGATCAGCCTGGTTCGGCACCGACGCCCTGGGGCGTGACGTGTTCTCGCGCACCATCTGGGGCGCTCGCATCTCGCTGTTCGTTGGCTTTTTGGCCATCGTCATGGGCATGGTGATCGGCGGCTCTCTGGGCGTCGTCTCGGGCTACTTCCGGGGCGTGCTCGACCAGGTCGTGGGCTTCGTGTTCTTCTCGCTGCTGTCGTTCCCGGCGCTGGTGCTGGCGCTGCTGATCACCGCCGCCATCGACCGCAGCCTGATCACCGTGGGGATGACCCTGGGCGTGCTGGCGATCGCCCCCGTCGGCCGCCTGGCCCGGGCCAGCACGCTGCAGTTCGCCGAGCGCGAGTTCGTGCAGGCAGCCCGGGTGATCGGCGCCCGCCACGTCCGCATCATCGTGCGCGAGCTGCTGCCCAATGTGGTGATCCCCATGGGTGCGCTCACCCTGCTGGGCATGGGCATCGCCATCGTGGCCGAGGGCGGGCTGGCGTTTTTGGGGCTGTCCGTTGAGGGCGAGGCGATCTCCTGGGGCAAGTCGATCGTCGACGGCTCGCAGTCGCGTGACCTCCAGGACAACCCCTGGGTGGCGATGTCGCCGATCTTCGTGATGTTCGTGACGGTGCTGGCGCTGAACTTCGCAGGCGACCGGCTGCGGGAATACTTCGACGTGCGCGAGACGGCATTCTGAGGGGTCTGAGGGAGCGGCATGGCTTTTCTGTCGGTTCGTGACCTGGCGGTGCGTTTCCCGACGCACCGCGGCGTGGTCGAGGCGGTCAACGGCGTGAGCTTCGACCTCGAGAAGGGCCGCACCCTGGGCATCGTCGGCGAGTCCGGCAGCGGCAAGTCGGTCACCGCCAAGACGCTGATGAACCTGCTGCCGCGCACCGCCGAGGTCTCCGGCGAGGTTCTCTTCGACGGCGCCGACGTGCGGGCCCTGGCCGCCAAGCGGACCAAGCACTTCTGGGGCGTGAAGATGACGATGGTCTTCCAGGACCCCATGACCTCGCTCAACCCGGTGAAACGCTGCGGCGAGCAGATCGCCGAGACGCTGCGCTATCACCTGGGGCGCGACCGCCGCCAGGCACTGTCGGAGGCGACCGGGCTGCTGGAGCAGGTCGGCGTGCCGGATCCGGCCAAGCGGGTGGACCAGTACCCCCACGAGCTCTCCGGCGGACTGCGCCAGCGGGTGGTCATCGCCATGGCGCTGGCGTGTGAGCCCGAGCTGCTGATCGCAGACGAGCCCACCACTGCCGTGGACGTGACCGTGCAGAAGCACTTGCTGGACCTGCTCGACACGCTGCGCCGCGAGCGGGCCATGTCGATGATCCTGATCACCCACAACCTCGGCGTGGCGCACGGCCGCTGCGACGACGTGGCGGTGATGTACGCCGGGCGGATCGTGGAGCGGGCGCCAGCCGATGCGCTGTTCTCGGATTCCCGGCATCCCTACACCGAGGCGCTGCTGCGCTCGATCCCGCGCATCGACCAGCCGAGCCACACCCGCCTCGATCCGATACCGGGCCGCCCGCCCGAGCTGATCGACCCGCCGCTGTGCTGCGCCTACGCGCCGCGTTGTCGCTATGCGCAACCCGACTGCCTGGGCGGGGTGCCGGCGGTCGGCGGCGTGCCGGGCGGCCACGAGTACGCCTGCCTGCATCCCGCAGGCACTCTCCGGGGCCGCGAGGCGCTCGATGCCAACATCGCCGCCGGGGCCAACGCCGCCGGCCTGGCCGTCACCGGCGAGCCCGCTGCTGGCGGGAATGCGGCCGCGGGCTCCGTCGATGCGGACGCTGCGGGCGATGGCGACCACAAGCCCGGCGACAGTGTGGCTGCCGTCACCAACCCTTCCGCAGCCGACGACTCTCCCGCCCCTGACGACTCCGGCAAAGGCGGCCCGACATGAGCGCCGTGCTGATCCTGGCTGTGATCGTGGCGGCCGTGGCGGTCGTCGTCATCCTCCGCAGGCGGCGGGGCTCCTCGCAGACGGCCTCTGCGCCGGGCGCAGGCCCCGCCGATTCCACGCTGCGCGACGAGCCCGGCGTGCTGCTCAGCGTCCGCAACCTGACCGTGGAGTTCGCCGCCGGGCGCGGCGAGGTGGTGCATGCGGTCAGCGGCGTGAGCTTCGACATCGTGGAGGGCGAGACGCTGGGCATCGTCGGCGAGTCGGGCTGCGGCAAGTCCACCGTCGCCAAGACGATCATCCGGCTCAACGACGCCAAGAGCGGCGCCATCGAGTACCGGGGCAACGACCTGGCGGCGCTGGAGGGCGAGGCGCTGAGGGCGGTCCGCCCCGACCTGCAGATGATCTTCCAGGACCCGATCTCCTCGCTGAATCCCCGCCGGCGGATCCGGGACGTGATCGCCGAGGGGCTCTGCGTGTGGGGCGACGAGCGGGGCTCGTGGTCCGACGACAGCATCGACGAGCTGATGGAGAGCGTCGGAATCGACCCCAAGATCGGCGACCGGCGGCCGCATCAGTTCAGCGGCGGCCAGTGCCAGCGGATCGGTGTGGCTCGGGCGCTGGCGCTGGACCCGAAGCTGCTGATCTGCGACGAGCCTGTGTCGGCGCTGGACGTGTCGGTGCAGGCGCAGATCCTCAACCTGCTCCAGGACATGAAGCGCCGCTACGGGCTGACCCTGATGTTCATCAGCCACGACCTGTCGGTGGTGAAGAACGTGAGCGACCGGATCGTGGTGATGTATCTGGGCAAGGTGTGCGAGGTCGGCAACGCCGATGCGCTCTATGAGCAGCCCCGGCATCCCTACACGCGGGCGCTGCTGGCCTCGATCCCCGAGCCTGCTCCGACGGTGGACCCATCGGAGTCCGACATCGCCGGCGAGCTGCCGTCCGCGATCCGCCCGCCGGGGGGCTGTCGGTTCCACACCCGCTGCGGGCATGCCAGCGACCGCTGCAGCAGCGAGGAGCCTGTGATGACCCAGGTCGGCGACGGCGACCACTGGGTCGCCTGCCACCACCCGGTCGAGGTGGCCGTCTCCGTCTGACCGCCCTCCGCACCGGCCGCGCTCGCCTGCCACCCCGCAGCACCGGGGACAGGCTCACACCGACGCCCCTCGGCACCGGGGAGCTGAGCTGGGCAGAGGCACGATCCCATCCCCCCTACTCCCGCCTGACCGGGACCCACCGACCGCCCGGCCGAAACCCATGCACAGCTCCGCGCGGTGTGCCATAATGGCCGTGCAAGCTTGAGGCCCCTGAAAGGAGCCAGCCATGAAGACCATCCGCAGCCTGACCGGCGTGATCGCAGCGTTGTCGCTGGTGATCGCCACGGCATTGCCCGCCAACGCAGGCCAGGTGATTAACTTCGACCAAAGCCTGATCGTAGTGGTCGACGGAAAGCTCAAGGAGATCCCCTGGGGGCTGTGGTCGATCCGGTACCGCTCGACCTATGACGGTGATGGCATCATCGCCGCCAAGGTCCGCGACGTGCACACCGACAAGAGCTGCGTTACGGCCGTGTACGAAGACGGCAAGCGGGACTACGTCCAGGCCAGGTCGTGTCGGCACTGGACGAATCACCTGTTCTTCGACCAGACAGGAGACTCGCAGGCATGGGTACGCGTCAACCGCACCAGATTCCCAGACGACCCCGCGATCTGGTGGGAGATCACCGGGTACTGAACGCCGCTGACAGGAGCGGCGACCCCGATCCGATGGCAGGTCGAATCCGCTGGGCGTTGTGGCTGACTGCGGCGGTGGAGGTCGCGGTGCTGGCCGCGGGGTGCTCGGACACGGGCTCGGAGTCCCAGACTGCGGAGGTGGTGCCCGCTGAACTGGGTGCAGAGGCCGCCTCGGAGGATGCCCAGGGCGTGGTTGAGGACGAGCCAGATGAGAGCCCGGTCTCAGCAAAGGATCCGCCGGGCGACGAAGGCAGCGACTCAGACGAGAGCGAATCGGGCGACGACGGCTCCGCGGAGGACGTTCCCGCCGAGGAGCATGGGTCGCCGCTTGGGGCGTTTCTGGCCGATCTCAGGGCTGAGGCGTTTCCCGATCACGACTTCTCCGATCCGATGGCTGCCATCGAGCAGATGAAGTACGACTGCATGACCGAGCAGGGTTTCCGCTACGCCATGATCGACTGGGCCGCCAAGAGCGCAGCGCGGGCCGCTGTCATGCCCAGCGTTGACGAAGAGGACTACATGTCGACGCACGGCTACGGCTTCGCCGACAGCATCGACGCGCCGGAGGTGTTTGAGCACGGCTACGTGGATCCCAACGACGCGATCCGAGAAACCATGTCCGCAAGCGAGTTCGAAGCCTGGGAGAGCCATCGGCGCGACTGCGTCCATCATGCTCAGACCGAGATCAGCCGCCCAGGGGTGATCTACCTGGCATTGCAAGACGAACTCACCGCCTTGCAGGAGCGTGTCGATGCCGACCCGCGGATCGCTGA
Organism: Acidimicrobiales bacterium; assembly: GCA_965214285.1. GTDB lineage: Bacteria > Actinomycetota > Acidimicrobiia > Acidimicrobiales > Aldehydirespiratoraceae. The sequence goes on along the minus strand of OZ243946.1, from coordinate 739,544 downwards.
GGCCACCGCCGCGTGGTCGGCGTGCATGGCAGAGCGCGGGCACAGCTTCGCCGACCAGGACGAGATCCACTCCTACCTGAGCGGCATTGCCGATCCGCTGCTCAACCGGCTGCGGGCCTTGGGCGGCCACGAGCACATCGACGCCGCCTTCCAGGCCAACCTCGACGCTCTGCAGGCCATCGAGGTCGAGATCGCCGTAGCCGACCTCGCCTGCGAGGGACCCCTGCAACAGGTCCGTGAAGAGGTTCGATTCGAGCACGAGCAGCGATTCGTCGACGAGAACCAGGACCGCCTGGCCCTGCTGCGCGAGGAACTGCCCACGATGACCATGCCACCCGGACACTTTTCGTGTTGCTGAAGCGAGAGTCTCCGACTCCGACATCGCAGGCGAGCTGCCGTCTGCGATCCGCCCGCCGGGGGGCTGTCGGTTCCACACCCGCTGCGGGCATGCCAGCGACCGCTGCCGCAGCGAGGAGCCGCTGATAGCCCAGGTGGGCGACGGCGACCACTGGGTCGCCTGCCACCACCCCGTCGAGATCGCCGTCTGACGCCCTCGACAACCCGGGGGTGCTCTTCCCGACGCCCCTCGTCCGGCATCAGACGTGCTGGGCAGCCGCCCGTCCTACCCCTCCCTCCGGCCTGAGCGAGGGCCTAGCGATTGGCGTCGCAGACCCCATGCAGAACTCCGCGCTGTGTGCCATAATGGCCGTGCAAGCTTGACGCCCCTGAAGGGAGCCAGCCATGAAGACCACCCGAAGCCTGATCGGAGTGATCGCAGCGTTGTCGCTGATGATCGCCACCGCTCTGCCCGCCCACGCAGCCCAAGTGCGCGACTTCAGCCAAGGTTTCGAGGTATTTGTCGCCGGAAGGTGGGAGTACACCCCTTGGGGGAAATGGGAGATCCGGGACCCCTCGACCTATGACGGTGATGGCATCATCGCTGCCAAGGTCCGCGACGTGCATACGGACGGTAGCTGCGTGACTGCCGTGTACGAGGACGGCGGCAGGGACTTCGTCCAGGCCTGGTCGTGCAGGCGCTGGACGAATCACCTGTTCTTCGATCAGACAGGAGACTCGCAGGCATGGGTGCGCGTCAACCGCACCAGATTCCCAGGCGACACCGAGATCTGGGTCGAAATCACCGGGTACTGAGCGCCGCTGACAGGAGCGGCGGCCCCAATCCGATGGTGCATCGAATCCGCTGTGTGCTGTGCCTGACTGCCGCAGTGGTGGCCGTCGTGCTGGCCGCGGGCTGCTCGGAAACGGGCTCGGAATCCCAGACTGTGGAGGGCGTGTCCGCTGAACTGAGTGCTGAGGCCGCCTCGGAGAACGCCCAGGGCGGTGCTGAGGCCGAACCGGCTGAGAGCTCGGTCTCAGCGGAGGACCCGTCTGGCGAAGGAGACGGCGGCTCAGACGAGAGCGACCCGGACGAAGAGGCCAGCGACGGCTCCGCTGAGGATGGTGCCGACGAGCAGCTGTGGTCGCCGCTTGGGGCGTTTCTGGCCGATCTCAGGACTGAAGCGTTTCCCGATCACGACTTCTCCGATCCGATGGCTGCCATCGAGCAGATGAAATACGACTGCATGACCCAACAGGGTTTCCGCTACGCCATGATCGACTGGGCCGCCAAGAGCGCAGCGCGGGCCGCTGTCACGCCCGCCGTTGACGAAGAGGACTACATGTCGACGCACGGCTACGGCTACGCCGACAGCATCGACGCGCCCGAGGTGTTCGAGCACGGCTACGTGGATCCCAACGACGCCATCCGCGACAGCATGTCCCAAAGCGAGTTCGAGGCATGGGAAAGCCATCGCCGGGAATGCGTCCATCACGCCCAAACCGAGATCAGCCGCCCAGGGGTGATCTACCTGGCGCTGGAAGACGAACTCGCCGCCTTGCAAGAGCGTGTCGACGCCGACCCGCGGATCGCTGAGGCCACCGCCGAGTGGTCGGCGTGCATGGCAGAGCGCGGGCACAGCTTCTCGGACCAGGACGAAATCCACGCCTACCTGAACGGCATCGCCAATCCGCTGCTCAACCGGCTGCGGGCCCTGGGTGGCCACGAGCACATCGACGCCGCCTTCCAGGCCGACCTCGACGCCCTGCAGGCCATCGAAGCCGAGATCGCCGTGGCCGACCTCGCCTGCGAGGAAACCCTGCAACAGGTCCGCTACGAAGTCAAGGTCGAACACGAGCAACAGTTCCTCGACGACAACCAAGACCGCCTGGCCCTGCTGCGCCAAGAAGCCCCCACTATGACCATGCCACCCGGGAGCTTCATCTTCTGAAACGGGACCCCCGATTCCGGCATCCCAGACGAGCTGCCGTCCGCGATCCGCCCGCCGGGGGGCTGTCGGTTCCACACCCGCTGCGGGCATGCCAGCGATCGCTGCAGCAGCGAGGAGCCTGTGATGACCCAGGTCGGCGACGGCGATCACTGGGTCGCCTGCCACCACCCCGTCGAGATCGCCGTCTCCGTCTGACCCCCGCCGGCGAATCCATTGCGCGGCGGCGCGGAGTCTGCGACAATGGCCGTGCAATCCCCTCCCCCGACCGAGGAGCAGGTCCAGACTGATGGTGCATCGCATCCGTTGTGCGCTTTGGCTGACTGCCGCAGCGGTGGTCACGGTGCTGGCCGCGGGCTGCTCGGACTCGGGCACAGGCTCGTATTCGCAGGACGGGAGCAGCGCGCCCGGCGAACAGGCCGCCGGGGCCGCGGACTCTGAGCAAGCCGCCTCGGACGACAGCGCGTCTTCGGCTGCGAGCCCAGCCGACGGCGGTTCTGCTGACGAGAACGCATCCGATGAGCGATCCCCGACCGGGTTGGGCGAGTTCATGAGGAGCCACATCTTCGAGACGTTCCCCGATCTCGTCACGGCGCATCCGATGGTCGCCCAAGACCAGGTGATCCGCAGCTGCATGGCCAGGCAGGGGCTGCGGTACGTCGTGCGCGACTGGCTTGCAGAAGAGGCCGCTAGCCGAGCCGCGCAACCAGATCTGCTCGAGCCGGGCGAAGAGCCCGGACCGGAGATGGGCTACGGGATGGCTGACGCCCTCATGACGCCCCTCGGGCCTACTGGGGTCTATTCTCCCGACCCCAACGATGCCTTTCGGGAAGGTCTCTCCGAGACCGAGCGCAGGGCATGGCAAGAGCAATTCAACCTGTGCTACCAGGAGGCGCTGGACAAGTTGTCGCCTCCCGCGGCAGCTGTTATGGCGTTCAACGAGATCACCGCATCGCTCGACGAGCAGATCGCCGCCGATCCTCGCATCGCTGCGGCCGCCGCCGAGTGGTCATCCTGCATGGCAGAGCGCGGGCATCGCTACGCCGACGAGGACGCCATCTACGCCTCTCTCAACGACGTCTTCGTCACCCTGATGCCCCGTGTCAATGCTGCGGGAGGCCCCAACCGCATCGACGACGCCCTGCAGGCCGAGATCGACGCCCTTATGGCCTTGGAGGTGGAGATCGCCACCGCGGACTTCGCCTGCAAGGCGCCTCTGGAACGGGTCCGCTCCGAGGTTCGGCTGGAGCACGAAGCCCGGTTCATGCGGGAGAACTCGGACCGCCTGGATAGGTGGCGCCGGGAACTGCCGACGGTGACACTCCCTCCGGGGACTTTCGGCATCGTCGCGTTAGACACTGCCGGCTTTTCGGGTGTCTTTGGCCGCACAGTCCGCTGACCGTCAGCCGCCGATCCGCCCGCCGGGGATGTCGGTGGATCGTTCCCGTGGCGGACTGGGCGACAGCGGCTACTCTGGGGCCAGAGATGCCGTAGGCTGCACCCACTGAGATAGCGCGAGAGACGGAGAGACGGATGACCGACACCACCACGCCGAGCCCCGCCAAGGCCAAGCCGAACGAGACCTTCGAGGAGGGCATGGCCCGCGTCCGTGCGGACAAGGAACTACAGGAGTGGATCAAGCAGACGATGGAGGAGGACAAGGAGCTCCTCGACCGGCTCGCAGGCCAGTGAGCGTCAAGTACCTGGACCTTCTCACGTACCTGGAGTTCGCCGAGCAGGTCACCGGGATCAGCTCGGAGGTGCTGAAGAAGTCCGACCGTATCGGCCTCGCCGACAGTGCCCTGCACGCTCCGCAAGCCGGGTTCGGCGACGAGGACTTCTACCCCAGCCTGATCGACAAGGCGGCGGTGCTCTGCTGCCGGCTGGTGCAGAACCACCCTCTGCCCGACGGCAACAAGCGCTCGGCATGGATGTCGCTGCGAAGGTTCGCAAAGATCAACGGCGGAACATGGACCCCTGCCGTGCCCGACGCGGATGCAGCGGAACAGGCGATGGTGGCGCTGGCCGCTGGCACAGCAGACGAGGCCTGGATGGCGGCCTGGCTGCGCGAACGGCTCGATTTCGGGCACTGACCCCGACCATCGGCGCTCCATCAAGAATTCGCACCGCGAGCAAGCGCCGGCTTCGCGGCGAGCCCGGTCCGAGACTCGATAGCGACAAGCCCGGCGATTAGGGGTAGCCCTGCTCCCATCCCTCCGCCAGCTTGGCCAGGCGTTCCCAGGAATCCCATTCGTCCAGCAGGTATCCGGCGGAGGCGACCTCGGCATCCAGGCAGTCGAGCGCCACCACCACCGTGGCCCAGGTCTCTACCAGGGCGTCCTCCCCATGCTGCTCCTGCATGTCAACTGTTCGTTTTCGGATGCCGTAAACGTCAGCTTTGAGAGAACGCAGCGTCTGGTTCCATCGATGAAGACACTCCCGGTTCTCCTGCGTGGACTCAGCATCACGCAGGCTTCGCATCGGGTTGGCGTAGGTCAGCAGGTCATCGACCTTTGCCCACCAATCCCAGGCCTCCTCCCTCAGCACCATCTCCTCGTCTGAGGATCCGTCAGCGCCATTGTGGCCCCACCTCTTGTCGGCCCACCTATACAGCGCTCCTAGCGCCCTGTCGGCCCACTTGTACAGCGCTTCGAGAATCGCCACGAGAACCGCCAGGACCACGAACCCGAATGCTAGGACACCAAGCAGCAGGAGTAGCGGTTTCCAGAGCGACACCACGAAGCCGACCATGACAGCTCCGCTGAGCACAAACCACAGCCAGTCCAGGCTGGGGCGCGGCAGCCGCCGAAGCAGGCTCGGCGAGGGGCGGGACTGGTCGCTCACCACGCCACGTTCTCGCTGAACTCGGGCACAGCGCACTCCTCTTCTGGATTGGGTCAGGGGGTTGGACGGGGTGGGTGGCGGGGGCCGTGGCCGGGCGGGGGGTCGAGGGGGCTTGCATAGGCGACGCCGGTGTCAATCGCCTGCTGCATGGCGTCGTACTCGCGCAGGATTCGCGGGGTGAGGTCGGGGTCCTTCTCGTTGGCGATGGGGAAGGTGCCGAGCACGTACTCGGTGTCGGCGCGGTTGAGGCCGTAGATGTGGAACATTGCAGCGTCAATCTCAGCGCGGAGCTGTTTGCGCCGCGGGACGTGCCATCGGAACGGCTCGCCGCCGTAGCCGAGCTCGTCGGCGAAGGCGCTCATGGCATGCGAGGTGTAGATCAGCTCCGCGATTCGAGGGGCGACCCATTCACTAGTGGTGCTGTGTGAGATCCAGAGGCAGGGTCTGGCGAAGTCGGCTGGGATCGGCGCTGCGAGCTGTTCAACGATGTAGTAGGACATGTGCAGTCCACCGAGCTTCTGACGGACCAGGAAGTCGAAGGCAAGGCACGAGAGGATGCAGTACAGGTCGACAGGAGACTGCCGCGAGAATGCAAGCGACGTGCTGTGTCCGACACCCGCTCGCGGGAAGATGCAAGGTACGGCAGACCTCATGTTTGTCGCGCTAGTGATGTCCGACATTCCCATCAACCAGGGCATCGGTTTGTCGAGGCTCAATCGATCATCAACTTCCGCAGCCCCAACCCAATACGCAGGCAGAGCTGCACAGCCAGGATCGTCCTTCTCGGCATCGGTCAGGTAGCTGGGCTGGTTCTGGCGTGTCGTCGCTGTCGGGCTTCTGACGATCGAGGCTGCCCGATAGTCATCAAAGGTCAGCATCATGCCTTGATATAGCGGGAGCATTTGATCTGTGCCCCGGGTGAAGACGTTGCCTTCGAGGAGCCAGCCATCGGATTCCAAGTGTTCTCGTGTCTCAAAGAGATGAGAATCGCCGGACATGTGGAACATGGTGGTGAACGATAAACCCCATGGATTGCCCTCGTCTTCAGGCAGGTTCTCATTGACGAGGACGGGGTGGCGGCGATAGACTTCGATCGTGATCTCGGCAACCCGGCGGCTGGAGAAGACGGGGCAGGTGCCGGTGTTGGGGTTGAGGATGCGAATCTCATCGGGAGTGAGCTCGAAACGAGTGCCTTCGCGAGCCAGGTCGTCGGGATCGAGTTGGAAGAAAGCGAAGTCGGCCTGTGAGACAAGCTCGTCCCTGCCGGCGACGGTCAACAGGCAGAACTTGAACCGGCTATCTACCGCATCGAAGAGATGTCGGCGGTTCTCGAAGTCGTAGAGCGACACCAACGACGCCCTCTGGACAAGATCCTTGAAGAAGTGCCTCGTCGTCTTGTCGGTCGCAATGCCGGTCGGAACGATAACGCCGAGCCTTCCGGTCGTTGCCAGGGTGGTGCGACCGTGTTCAGTGAATACAGAGTAGGTGTTGATGTCACCGCGGCCACAGAGAGGATATCGACCTGTCTGATGGAGAAAATGACTAACAGTGTCGGATCGGCGCTTCGCCGCAACGAAATCGTCGAACAGTTGCGGCTTCCGCTCGGGCAGCGTCCTGATCAGCCGTTCGCGGACTGCTTTGTTCTGCGCCTCAATGATGTCCGGATCGGATGCGGCGAAGAACTCCTTCTCCTGCAGCTTGACCCGCTCCCACGGAGGATTGCCGAGCACGCAGGAGAAGCCGCCGTCCCAGCCCGGCCCGTCGGTCGCCGAGGCATCTCCGCCGGTGCGGAAGATCTGCGGGAACTCGAGGTGCCAGTGGAAGAACTTGTACTCGTCGCTGATCTGGCGCACCGTTGCGGCTTCCTCGGCGGCCAGGGACCCCCCCCCCATTCACAGAGGCGACAGAGCCCTCCGGCGAGACCGGCTCCGGGGCGTCGGCGAGGCTGGGCAGCGCCGCCTGCTGGGTCGCTGCGGTTGAGGCGTTGGGCGAGAAGGCGGCCTCTGGGTCCTCGGCCAGGCGGCGCAGGGTCGCGGTTGTGATCGCAGGGCGGTCCGGGGTCTTGATGGCCATGAAGGCGGCACACCAGGCGTCGGCGACCAGCCGATCTCGGCGCAGGCCCGGCGAGTGCTCGAACTCACGATGACGGCGGGCTGCCAGGTGCACGTCGGCCAGCGAGACGGTGGGCAGTTGATCGATCTCGGCGGCTCGGGAGCGCAGGCCGGCGTCGAACACCCCCAGCACGTCAGCATCGAACAGTTGGCCCTGGACAATCTCGCGCGCCCGGCGATTGCGCTTGCGCAGCGACGCCGTCCATTTCTTGTCGTCGCCGTCGAGCGCCTTGAAGGCAGCGTCGGGGATGCCCTCGGCAAGCAGCGCGGGCGTGGCGCCGAGCAGGGCGTTGCCGACCTTGATGTGGGCATCGAGGAAACTGAGCGCCCGGCCGGGCTGCACGCTCTCCAGCCAGAGGCTGACCTTGGCCAGCTCGGCGGCCATCGGGTTTAGGTCCACGCCGTAGATACAGCGGTCGACCACCTCGTGCAGCGCCGCCTGCTCATGCAGCAGGGTCGGCTCCTCGGCATCCTCGGCCCGGGCGCGCACGGAGGCAAGACGGGCGGCAATCCTCTTGGCGGCGGCAACCAGGAAGTGCCCCGAGCCGCAGGCCGGATCGCAGACGGTCATCCGCAGCAGCGCCTGCTCGGGGTTGTCGGCCTTCTCGGCGTCGTCGAGCAGCGGGTCGAGGGCCGAGTCGAGCAGGCAGTCGATCAACGACGCCGGGGTGTAGTAGGAGCCGGAGGTCTTGCGCTCGTTGCCCGCCACCGTCTCCAGCGAGAAGGCCCGGCGGGACTCGTCGTAACGGGGCTCGAACTCCAACAGCGACTCGTACACGCTGCCCAGCTCCTCGGCGCCGAGATTGCGGTAGTCGACCCGCCGCTTCGGCCCGCCGCCTGCGGGCTGCACCACGGTGAGACAGCGGATCGCCTTGAGCAGGGCCGAGTTGGGGAGCTCCATGTCTGCGATCACGTCGGACGCGCCGAGCTCGAAGATGCCGCCCAGGCCGGGCAGGGCCAGCTCGGGGCGACCACCTTCTAGGCCGAGGCCTTCGAAGACCACACTCAGAGCCCGCCAGAGGTCGCTGTGGCCCGCTGTTCCGCGGCGGCGTTCGCTGATGCCGCGCAGCCGGGCGGTGGAGAACCAGTCGGCGTAGCGCTCACGGGCGGTGCGGTCGGCATCGGGATCAAGAAGAAGAAGCAGGCCGCGATCCTCGGCTACAAAGCAGAACAGCAGCCGGTAGACCAGGCGCAGCAGAGCCTGGTGCAAGTCGTGCGACGTGATCTCGCGGGCGGCGAGGCGGCGGTGCAGGTCGTTGCGGGGGTGGCCGGCGAAGCCGCTGCCGAGCGCCTCGATGGCCTCGACGACCGCCGGGCGCAGGGCGGTCAGGGCGCGGATGCCGGTCTCGGCGGCGTGGGTGCGCCAGCGCTCCAGCCGGCAGTCGGCTGCGGTCGGCTCGTCGGGGACGCTGCCGTCGGGGGTCGTGGTCTCGAACCGTGTGGCGTGGCAGACCAGGTAGAGCACCACGAACTCCGAGAACACCGCGCCGTCGAACATGGTCTCGAGGTCGAACTCCACGAAGCTCTGGCCGATCAGGGTCGACGAGTCACGCAGCAGGCGCAGCTTGCGGCCGTTGGCGACCAGCCCCCACAGCGCAGCGTCGCTGCGGTTGAGGTATTCCTGCACCATGGCGTGCGGCGCACGGTCCGCAGCACCCGCCTGGCCGGGCGTGCGCTTGTCGAGCTCGACGCCCCAGCCGAGCAGATGCACTGGCACGTGGACGGCATCGGGCTCTGTGACGCGGACGGCGTCTGCAGCCCAGGCGTGTGAGATCGGAAAGCCGCGGTCGTCTGCGCTGAGGCCGCCGGCGGGTGTGGTCGGCACCCGGCCGAAGCCGAGCTCGCGCAACAGGATGGCCAGCCACCTCTCGCGGGTCAGCCCGACCGCCGGGTCGCCGTCGGGGCGCTCGGCGAGGGCTCTGCGGTAGCCGGCGTAGGCGCCGCTCAGCACGCTCCAGGCACGGTTGGCCGCCTCGCGGGGCGTCACGCCGATCTCCAGGCGGTAGGCGTCGGAGCTGAGCCCTTCGAGCCCCTCGTCGCCGGACACCACGGCGCTCAGCACGTCAGCGGGCAGCGCCGAGCCGACGGCTCGGATGGTCGTGAGCGCCTCGGATCTGCGCTGCTCGCGGAGGCTCATGGCAGGGTCATGGCTGGGCTCATGGCTGTGGGCTGATGGCGGGGGTCATGGCGCTGCGGCAGTGAGGTCATGGTGCTGTGACGGTGGGGAGCAGCACGTAGACGCCCAGCACGTCGACGGGCTTGGCTGCCTCCACCTTGAGGCCGCGCTTGGCGATGCCGCCGCCGGTTCGCACCCGGCGGTGGGCTTCGAGGAGCTGATCGGCGGAGTCGTCGGCGAGCCGGTCGAGGTGCCCGGAGAGGTCGCCCAGGCCGTCGAGAATGCGCTGCAGGGCATGGGCTGCGGCATCGGCGGGCACGTTGGCATCGGGCTCGGCGCCCAGGAGCGCTTCGGTGGCATCGCCATCGAGCCAGGCGGCGCTGGCGGGGGAACCCTCGAAGGCGACGGTCAGGGCGTCCTCGGTGACCAGCTTGCGCAGCCCGGTCGTGCCGGGGAGGTCGAGATGGAAGCGCAGCCGCAGCACCAGCAGCGTGGTCCGGGTGCTGACTGCGCCGGTTCGCATCACGCCTGCGCGGCTGGCCGGGCGGTTGACGCCGGGGGCAAGCGCCGAGGGGTCGAGGGCGGCGTCGAGCACGAAACGGGCGACGGCGCCGACGTGCGGGGCGGTGCGGGCCAGCAGCGCCTCGCGGCGCGGCACCGGCAGGTCGCGGTGGAACGGCAGCGGCTCGCGGCGCCCCGTCGGCAGGGCGTCACGCAGCCCCACCGGGAGGGTGGCCGTGCGAGCGACGAAGCCGTCGACATTGCGGTCGGAGGTGACGCTTGCGCCGAGCGCCCGCAGCGACTCGCGTGCGAAGTGCTCCACGTCCTTGTGGCGCCCGAGCGCCGCTCGGGCCGCATCGACCTCGACTCGCACCTCGTCGGGATGGATGGTCCCTTGGGCGAACTTGGTGCGGGATTTCTGCTCCCGCTCAGCCGCACTCTCCCATTCGCGGTGCAGGCGGTCGCGCTGGGCCTGCATGTCGTCGTCGAGGTCGAGCACGAGCTGGCTGATGTCCTGGCGGCCCCGCAGGATCAGGCCCTCCATCAGCGCCTCGACCACGCTGTCGCTGCGGTCCGGCACCGGCACGGCCACGCCGGTCGCCTTGGAGATCTCGCGGTGCTTGCGGATCAGCACCTCGAGCACGATGCCGTCGATCCGGTTGTCGATTCCGTACAGGGTCGTGGCTCGCACGATGTCGCGGCGCTGGCCGAAACGGTCGACGCGGCCCTCGCGCTGCTCGTGGCGGGTCGGGTTCCAGGCCAGGTCGTAGTGCACGACAGCCTGGAAGTGCTCCTGCAAGTTGACGCCCTCGGACAGGCAGTCAGTGGCGACGAGCACGTGGCGACCGGCCCCGCCCTTCTTGGTGAGATCGGCGATGCGGGCGATCCGCTCGGCGGGCGGCAGCTCGCCGGTGACGGCAGCAACCCTCACGCCGGGGCCGAGCGCAGCCCTGAGCTGGTCGGCCACGTAGCCGGCGGTCGGGATGAAACGGCAGAACACGATCGGGTTGAAGCCGTCGTGCAGCAGGCCCTCAACCTCTTCGGTGACGGCGGCGAGCTTGCGGTCCCGCTCGGGGCCGGCGAGCTGCTCGGCCTGCCTTGCGAGCCCGAGCAGGCGGCGGCGCTGCGACAGGTACGCCTCGCCCTCGTCGCCGTCTACTGACTCGTCGGCGCCGGCTACCACGTCGGAGGCCTCGCTCACCTCGGCCACGCCTGTGTCGAGCACCGTCTCGCGGCCCAGGCGGTCGGCTTCCTCCAGGGTCTGGGCGTCGGCGGACTGGGCACGGGTACGCAGCGCCGCAGCGGCGGCCGGAGGCGACGACGCCAGCGATCGCAGCAGGGCCAGCGCCGACCACCAGCGCACCCGCTGGCGGACCTGGCCGGTCGGCGAGTCGGGGTCGGCCACCTGCTCGCGGGCGTAGGCGACCACCTTGTCGAACAGCGCCCGGTACTGCGGGCTCAGCTCATACGGGGCGTCTTTGGTGTGGCGGTCGCTGGGGAAGGAAGTGTCCTCGTTGAGGTAATGGCGGATGTCGGCCCGCCGGCGCTGCACGAAATGGCGTGCCAGTGCGGCCCGGCCCTGCTGGGTCTCGAGGTCGACCGTGGCCAGATCGGGGTCGAGCAGGCCGATCAGGTTGCGGAAGCCCTCCTCCTTGCCGGAGTGCGGGGTAGCCGTGACCAGCAGCAGATGGCGGGTCGGGTCGGCGGCTACGCCCTTCAGCAGCTCGTATCGCAGGGTCCGGGAGCGGGCGGCGGCCGAGTCCGACACTGCGCTGTGGGCCTCGTCGACCACCACCAGCTCCGGGCAGTGGTTCAAGAACTCCTGGCGACGGGTGTGCTGCTTGATGAAGTCAGTCGAGACGACCACGTATGGGTGCTTCTCGAACAGCGACTCGTTGAGCATCAGGCCGCGGGTCAGCCGGGTGACCGTGGAGGGAAGGACGAGCTCGGCGTCGATGGCGAACTTCTCGCGCAGCTCGGCCTGCCACTGCTCGGCCAGCGCAGGGCTGCACAGCACGGCGAGGCGGGAGGCGTCGCCCTGGGCCAACAACTCGCTGACGATCAGGCCCGCCTCGATGGTCTTGCCGATGCCCACGTCGTCTGCGATGAGCAGGCGCACGGGTCCTGGGTCTTGCTTGAGGGCCATCATCAGCGGCACGTACTGGTAGGCGCGGGGCTCTACCGCGAGGCCTGCGAGGGAGCGGAACGGGCCTGCCGTGGAGCGAAAGCCGAGGCGCAGCGCGGTGCGCAGCATCGCGGCGCTCGTGGCGTCGCCGAGATCGGCGGCGGTGGGCGGGGCGAAGCTGGCCTGCTCGACGGGCTCCAGTGCCCAGAACACCGCGGCGGTGTCGTCTTCTCCGCCGCCGAGCGGGCGCAGGATCAGCAGGTCGGGCTCGCTCTCGGGCAGCACCACCCACTCGCGGCCCCGCGTGGCGACGAGCGCTCCGGGCGCGAACTCCGCGGTCGCCGTGCCGGGGATGGCCGTGTCGGTCAACGGGGGTTCCCGTGGGCCTGGTCTTGGGCTGCTGTGGCCGTGTCGGTCAACGGTCGCTCCCCTGGCCCTGGTCCTGGTCCTGGCCTTGGTCTTGGCCCTGGCCCTCGCCGAACACGGACGGGTGCCGGCGGGTCAGCGCCGCCCAGTCGTCGTCGTAGCGGACCCGGATCACGCTCCAGCCCGCGTCGCAGAGCCGCTCGGTGACCTCGGAGTCTCGGCCCTGCTGGTGATCGGAGTCGTGGTGCGGGCCGTCGACGAACACCGCCGTGGGGTTGCCGGGCCGGTCGTAGACGAAATCCGGCCTGGCGCGAGCGCCGCTGACGGTGACCTGGGCGCGGTCGGGCAGGCGGAAGCCGTGCTCGCTCAGCCAGTCGATGAACTTGCGCTCCAGCGACGACTCGGCGAAAGCAGCAAGCCAGTCGAGGGCCTCATCGGAGGTGCGGCCGGCTGCGCCTGTGGCGGTGGTTGCGCCGGCGAGGGCCAACAGCAGGTCGCGCACGCTGGTGCGGTCGATCGAGCTGTGCTCGAACTGGTTGTAGTAGCTAAGCAGGCAGTCGTAGCAGCCCAGGGCGCAGCGCTCGATCTCGCCTGCGGCACCCTCGGTCTCGCCAGCGCTCTTTGGTCCGCCGAGGTCTTCGCCGGTGTCGGGATCGAAGTGGCAGATCTCCAGGGCGCGGATGGCGGCACGGGCGATCGCACGCGGCTCGGCGACCAGCCGACGCAGCACGCCGGCACCGCCCTCGGCGGACTCCGCGAGCAGCATCCTGCCTTGCTCGCCGAGGTCGGGCAGCGGCTGGCTCGTCAGCTCGGAGTCCTCAAGCTGGAACTCCGCCTCGATGCCGCGTTCGAGGGCGTAGCGCAGGCTGACAGCCGTGGACTCGTCGAGAGCTTCGGCGAAGCGGGCGACGACGATGTTGCGGGTGTCCTCGATGTAGGGAATGACCTTCTTGCGGGTGGTCACATCGTCGGCCCGGTGGAGGTCTGGGTCGTCGCCGTCTGCGCTGTCAGCCGCTGCGGCTTTGGAGTCGCTCAGCCAGCGGCCCTGCACCGTGTCGAGCCAGTAGCCGCGATCGTCGTCGTCCTTGCGCCGGCGCCTGCCCACGTTGGCGATCCGGATCGTGGCCGCATCGCCGTAGACCAACTCCAGCAGCTCGCTGCCAGCGGCGCTGCGCACGCTGCCGACGAGCTTGTCGGGGCGCTCGGCCCGGCTGGAGAACCGGTAGCTGACCTCCAGCTCATAGCCGGAGCGGCGGCGCTCCTCCTCGTCGCTGGAGATGCGCTCTCGGCGGCGGGTGTGCACGGTCTGCAGGCGCAGCAGGTCATAGGTCTTGGCGCCGAGCCGTTGGTCGCACATCTCGCAGCGGTCGAGGCCGGCCTGCTCGGCGTGGTGGTAGCCGCAGTGCTCGCAGCGCAGGGCGGTCTCGGTCGCCACCTGGCTGGGCTCCTCGGCGCTGCGGGGAAGCTGGATGCGGTCGACGACGAAGCGGGCGCCCTCGTGGTAGATCAGCGCACCGGGGCCGAACTCGCTGATAGCCAGGAAGCGCGGCCGCTGGATGTAGTCGCCTCTCGGGTCGTTGCCCCTCTGGCGGACGCTGCCCGGGATGTAGGCGGCCAGCGGCAGGCGGGGGAACGAGTAGCCCGGCAGGAAGCCTTCCGAGGCGAGGTAGCGGTAGGGGTAGAAGTCGGAGTGGCCCTCGGTGGCGTCGTCGTTGCGGAGCACCGCGAGGCGGTCGCGGGCCTCGCGCTCTCGGGCCGTTGCGGCCTTGCGGGTCTGCCTGCCGGCGGTCGTGTCCACAGCGAGCCGACCCTGTTCTCGGTACTCGTCCATCGCGCCGCGGTAGAGGTCGCGCCAGCGGTCGAAGGCGTCGTCGAGACGCTGCGGCGCGAAGCGGATGACCTCAGCCAGCCATTGCTCGCTGAACCAGGCGGGCGGTTCGCTGTCAACGCTTCCTTGGTCTCCTTCGCCTGCGCCTGCCCCGCTCGTGCCGCCTGTGCCGCTCGCGGCCCAGGTCCGGCGCAGGTCTGCGAACAGCTCTGAGGCTGCGTCGCCGGCTCGGCGCTGAGCGTCGGCGTCGAGCAGCCGCGCCATGATCTCGGGGCGGATCCTGAGCGAGGGGCTGTCGCCCTCCGTCTCCAGCACGTCGGTGATGGTCGACTTCATCGACTGGCCGGTCTCCGCCAGCCAGACGGCGTTGACATGCGAGCGGACCAGCTCCTCGTTGGCGAGATCGAGGCGCGGCGCCTGCACCGAGCCGGCCACCATCTCGTCGCTGCGGCGGAACCAGTAGGAGTCGTGGCTGCTGCCGGTCGCGCAGTAGGTGACGACGAGTGCCTGCTGCCCGGAGCGCCCGGCCCGGCCCGAGCGCTGGGCGTAGTTGGCCGGGGTCGGCGGCACGTTGCGCAGGCCGACGGCGTTGAGGTCGGCGATGTCGACGCCGAGCTCCATCGTGGGCGAGCAGTACAGCAGGGGCAGCCTGCCTAGTCGGAAGTCGTCCTCCCGTTGCTGCCGCTCGGACGGGGGGACCTGCGCGGTGTGCTCCTTGGCCCGCATCCCCGCGAGATCGTGCGCCACCTCGCGGTAGAGGTCGCGGAAGAACGGGTTGACACGGGCGACAGCCTTGGGGTCGAGGCGCGTGCGGAGCGGGTCTGTTGCACCCGTCTTGCCGTCGCCGGGCAGCCAGCGGATGGCGCTGGCCCGCAGTCGGTAGCCGCGTTCGGCGGGGCCGCGGCCGCCTGGGCCGAGCGGCACGTCAACTTCGGCGAGCACGCCGTTGTCGGTGAGGTTCTTGATGATCGTGTCGATGGCGGCCTGTGTCTCGGTGGACGACAAGAAAGCGGTGGCCCGGCCCAGTCCTCGCTGTCCCTTGAGGTAGCGACCGAAGCCTCCCCGGCTGGTGAGGTTGAGAACCGAGCGGCTACGGCCTCGCCGACCGGGTCCCGGGATGGCGGAGCCGACTGATTCGAGGTTCTCGTTCTGGCCGATCTGCCACTGCTCGTTGAGGCGCTGGCTGCTGGTGCGCTGGATCCGCTCGAAGCCGGGCTGGGTCAGGCAGTCGACGTGTATGGCGAGCACGCGCCGGAACTCGTCGAGCAGTATCGCCATGAGGTGTTTGCGGAGCTCTGCAGGGGCCGCGGCAAGGTGCGGCTCGGACCGCCAGATCTGCTCAGCGGCGGCTAGCTCATCGAGGCCGATGTAGCGGACCCGCAACAACCCGGTCTGCTCGAGGTTCGGCATGGTGACCCGCCAGCCCCGCTTGAGGTCGACATAGAGGCGGTACTCGACGACCTGCCGCAGCGCCGCGGTGGTCTGCTCGTCGCCGATGATGGCGTCCGGTGCCGACGAATAGTCCGCCGGCTCCAGAGCGAGGGCATCGGTTACGTGCTGGGCCACTGTGTCGTGGGTGAGCCCGGCAGGTTCGGCAGCGGCATCCGCAGGTTCAGCGGCAAGATCGGTGTCGAGCGCTCGGGCCAGCGCACCGCGCAGCATGCAGACCTGCACGAAGTCGTTGAAGTGGCCGGCCTGCAGCGACGCGTCCTGGCGGTTGTCGACAAAGGTGAGCAGCTTGCGGGCCTCGTCGTCGAGGCCTTTGGCTTCGCGGAGCCTGCGCACCACGCTGGCGCTGACCACGGTCGTCGCCGAGGAGCGCCCCTCTTGGTCGAGGGTCGCCAGCTTGGCGAAGTCGTTGCCCCGAACCTGGTCGTAGGTGACCCCGCAGCGCATGCAGAACGAGAATGGGGTCGAGATGAACCAGGCTTCGAGGTCAGCCAGGTCGTGGGTCTTCGTGCCGTCGGCTCGGACGCGCACCGTGTCCGGCAGGTACTTCTCGCGGGCCGGCATCATCTGGATCGTGCCGTCGTCGTTCTCGGTCGTCCAGTGCTCAGGGACCCGACCCTCCCCGATCGGGTCGGTCGGCCATGGGTTGTCGGCGGAGATGTAGAGGTAGCCGGTGACCGCATCGCCGCCGCTGGCGTCGGCATCTCGGCGGGCCACGAACATCTCTGAGCCTTCTCGGACGATCTTGGCGACCACGTAGTACTCCTGGCCGCACTCCCGGCAGAAGCCCAGCGGCAGCAGCACCTTGGCGGGATCGTGGGGCACGCGGAGCTGGTAGCGGTCTGTGAGGTGGCGGTCCTGCTCGGGCTCGAGGCTGGCGTAGACCGTGTCGCCCTTGGAGAGGAACTGGTGGAGCCGAAAGGCGAAGACCGGTCGGCCATTCTCGCTGCGCAGCGTGGAGCCGGTGCGCAGCGTCCGCTTGATGGCCTTTTGACAGTCTTCGGGCGGCTGCCCGGTGAGCTCTGCGAGCTTGGCCGCCGCGTCCTTGACGGTCGTGGGCTGTTGACGCACGAGGCTGCCTGCGGCTGGGGCGTTACCCGAAGCTGGGTCGTCCCCCAGCTGCGGGTCGTCCGCTGTGGCTGGGTCGTCCCCTGGGGTTGGGCCAGCCGCGATGCCGAAGGTCGACTCCACCCAGGCAGCGAGCGCGTCGCCCTTGAAGGACGCAGCGTCTTGCGGGTCGGGGCCGGCGATCGAGCGGCGCAGCTCGTCGACGGTCGGCTCTGTGTCCGTGGTGGCCCGGACGAGCGTCTCGCTGATCACGTTGGCTGGCTCGACCCGGCTGCCGAACATTCGGGTCGCCACGTCTGCGACGACCTCGGCCTGTTGTGCGGCGCTGCCCTCGGTGGTCATCGTGGCCGAGGTGCCGATCACCTGCAGGTTCGGGGAGCGGCAGGCGTTGCGGACACGGCGCACGAGCATGGCGACATCGCTGCCCTGGCGGCCTCGATAGGAGTGCAGCTCGTCGAGCACGAGGAAGTCGAGGCCCTCGGCGGCGCGGATCAGCTTCTGGCGCTCGTCCGGGCGCATCAGCACCAGGTCGAGCATCACGTAGTTGGTGAGCAGGATGTCGGGCGGGTGCGCCATGATCCTGGCCCGGTCGTCGTGGGACTCCTGGCTGGTGTAGCGCTCGAAGCTGACCTGCGGCTTGCCGTCGGGGCCTTCGGGGAAGCCGGGGCCGAGGAACTTGCGGAGCTCGCCAATCTGGCTGTTGGCCAGGGCATTCATGGGGTAGACGATGATCGCCCTGACTCGGGCGGTGCTGTCGGGCTGGGCCTGCTTGGTGCGGATCACCCGGTCGACGATGGGTGCGATGTAGGCCAGCGACTTGCCCGAGCCGGTGCCGGTGGTGAGGACGTAGGAGCTGCCGGTGGCGGCGGCTTCGATGGCTTGGCGCTGGTGGCGGTGGAAGCGGATCGGCTCGCTCTCGGCTTCGGCGCCGGGGCGCGGCGGGATCTTGATGCGGAACGCCTTGGCGGACGTGGGGTGGAGCAGGCCCTCGGCCACCAGTTCGTCGACGGAGCCTCCGGGGGCGAAGTTCGGGTTCAGCGAGACCCAGGGCTCTGGCCACTGCTTGCCTTGCGCTCTGCTCTGGGTGAGCTTGTCCTGGATGCGCTGGTCACGAGGCGCGACGAACGACGACGTGAAGTCGGCGTAGTCCTTCACCAGCCCGTCGCGAATGCCGAATACGTCCACCGGCTGCGACCCTAGTTCGGCCTGGCGGGTCGTCGCTAACCCGACGCACTTCCCCCTGGCCCACTCCCCGCCTGGCCCACTCCCGCCACCCCACCTCCACCCTCCGCCGCCCTGGCACTGGCACCCTCGGCCCGTCTCCGCGACAGAGCCTCAGCGCTGGTCATGAACCTCTCGCCTCGCTGGCCTGACCCCCCACATCCCGCCCGTCTCAGCGGCAGACCCCTCTACGCTGGCCATGGACCCCCGCCTTTTTGGGCAGCCGCCGCACCCCCGCCGGTCTCGACGTCCAAAGCCTCTGCGCGAGTCACGGGCCCGCATCGCCGCATGCCTGACCTCGTACCCTCACAGGCGAAACAGCCGGTGCTGGCTGAAGCCTCTGAATCGCGCGGGCCGTCCCCAACCCTCGCACCACCGACGACGAGGCTGGTGGCTGCCGCTGGACGCCATCCACCTGGTCGCGGTGGTGGCTGGCTGGGTCTGAAGACCCACGTCGAGCCGTCGGCCGGGTGGGGTCAGCGGCGGGCTGAACGGGCCGGTTGTCGCCGTTCGGCTACTCGATGACCGTTAGAGCAGTGTTCAAGTAGCGTTAGAGTAGCGTTCAAGTAGCGTTAGAGTAGCTGCAAAACCGCAGGTAGCGGGCTCGCGAGCCCGTTAGAGCAGCGTTAGAGTAGCTCAGCGCCCTGGATGTCGTTGGCCGTTCAGCGTCCAGTAGGCGCGTGGGTCTTTGGGGTGATTGCCGACCCAGGCGATCACCCCGGCGTCACGTAGTGCCTTGAGTTGGCTGAGCACATGAGGGCGTGAGTGGCCCGTGGCCTCGACCAGCTCGCCCGTGCTGACCCGTATGCCGTCTCTGATGTAGCGGATCAGGTCAATCGCCCCGGCCGGGAGCCGGGCTTCCAGCTCGTGGTCGATGGCGTTGGCGTTCAGGGTCAGCCGTACGCTCCCCGCTGTCTGCAGGTATTCGGGGTTGGCAAGCCCAGCGAGGCGCATCTGCTCGAAGATGCGGCGGATCCCTTCGCCGAGTTCCTGCCCGAAGGCGAGGTCGGCACAGACTCGAGCGATCATGGGGTTGCGAGCAAAGCGCACGAGGTGGAGCGGGTCGGAGACGTCGACGATGCCAGGGAAGCGGCCAGGGCTCTCGATCTCGATCCGGTCGTCGAAGATCTCGACTCGGATGTGGTCGCCGCTCACGCTGTAGGAGCGGTGAACGACGGCATTGACGATGGCTTCGAGCCAAGCGCCACTGGGGATGAACTCGATCTCCTCGAATCGACCGCTCGGCCCGAGCGCCTTGCGCGTTGGGACCAGATCGCTCATCTCCGCGCTTGCTTGGTCGAGCTGGTGCGGGATCGGACCCTCAATGCGCCGGTCGTGCAGGAGTTGCTGTCGAGCGCCGGTGCCGCGTTCGGTGCCGCCATAGCGCAGGATTCGCAGGCTGGCTCCGGGAAACCAGCGCTGCGGCTGGGCCGCGAACAAGAGCACCGCCGCGGTGGTGAGGTTGCCCTCGGGACTGGCGAAACCCCGGTTGACGAGAAGGCGCTCAGGGTCAGAAGCGCCGAGTGCCTCCGCATATGAGGCGATCAGGGCGCTGTCGAGGTCGGCCATGCCTGCGTCGCTCACGACGCTGCCCTCGAAGCTCGACTGGCCCTTGTCGAAGATCAGCTCCTGTCGCTGGGCGAAGGTCAGGCGCCGATTCTCGTCGCCGACCCTGAGGTACGCCTCGTCCTTGGCGTTGGCGTGGACCTGGCGGCTGGCGTCGATGTCGATCACGAGGAGCTCGTCGAGGCTGCCGCGGTCGTTGAGGCAGTCGACGAGCCGCGTCCTGCAGGGAACGGTCGGCCTGGAGAAGTCGAAGGCGGCCTGCAGCCATTCCGAGTGCCGCTTCGCCTTGACGCTGGCAATGCCCTCGACCTTGCCGTCCCCCAGTCCGATCACGACGGTGCCGCCTTCGGCGTTGGCGAATCCGATCAGGGCATTGGCCAGGTCTTTGGGAGCGACCCGCGGCCCTTTGCGATCGAACCACTGATTCTCGGCAAGCTCGAGGAGAGCGGTGCCACGAGCCTCGACCCCCAGATTGAGCGCCTGTTCAACGGCCACAGTCGACATGGCCATACTCTAAACGCTTTAGAGTAGGATTGCGCGTGACTGGGGCAGGCTCGGCGAGGAGAATCCGGGCCGGTTGTCGCCGTTCGGCTACTCTAAACTGTTTAGAGTAGGTTTAGAGTAGCCGCAAAACCGCAGGTAGCGGGCTCGCGGGCCGTTTAGAGTCCGTTTAGAGTAGCTCAGTGCCCTGGATGTCGTTGGCCGTTCAGCGTCCAGTAGGCGCGTGGGTCTTTGGGACTCCTGCCGACCCAGACGATCACCCCCGGCTCCACGCGGCGTTAGGACAGCCGACCGTCGTCCGCCAGTCGGCAGCTGGCGCCGGTTAGCGCAGACCAGCCCAGAGGCCAAGCCAGGCAGACCGATGCCTGCTGTCCGCGGTGCTCGGGCGTCCTGATATCCGAACAGACGCAGAGAGTGTCGTACCCCGTCAGTAGGACACGCCGCATGAACGATCTCACGAATCCGCCCAGGGCGTTGGCCTGCGATCCCGCTGGCCTGGCCGCTGCTCCGGCCCTCTCAGCCCGGGATCTGGCAATGCTCGACGGCGGCGCACAGGTCGCGGCCGGCGACTCGACCAGCGGTCGGGCTGCGGGAGTGGCTGGAGCTGTCGGAGCGAGAGTGTCACACCCCCTGCATAGGGTCCGCCCCATGCACGATCTCACGAATCCGCCCAGGGCGTTGGCCTGCGACCCAGCCGGCCCGGCTGCTGATCAGAGCGACACGGCCGTCGGCCCGGCCAGCCCGGCCAGCCCGACCGCTGATCCGGCGGGTACGGCCGGCTGCCGAGCCGGTGACGCCGATGGCCTGACCCTGCTTGCCGATGGCCTGGCCGGTGGTCGGGCTGCCGGTGCGGCCGATGACTCGACCAGCGGTCGGGCTGCGGGAGTGGCTGGAGCTGTCGGAGCGAGACTGTCACACCCCCTGCATACGGTCCGCCCCATGGACGATCTCACGAATCCGCCCAGGGCTTTGGCCATCGATCCGGCCACCCTGACCCTCGATCCGCTGGCTGGCCTGGCCAGCGCTCCGACCGGCTCAGCCCAGGGCCTGACCCTGCTTGCCGATGGCAGGGCCAAGCTCACCGATGACCAGGCCGGTGGTCGGGCCGCCAGTCTCGCCCAAGGCCCGGCCCGGGATCTGGCGATCCTCGTCGGCAGAACAGAAGACTCGTCCGATGGCCTGGCCCTGCTTGTCGATGGCCTGGCCGGTGGTCGGGCTGCCGGAGCGGCCGGCGGGCCTTGTGGTGCGGTGGGGCAGTCCGGGCAGCTCGGATCAAGATCAGATTTCTCAAACGGGTGTGATTGTCATATCGGTCCAATAGGGTGTACAGCATGACCGAACTCTCGAACCCGTCCGAGGCCTTGGCGCTCGATCCCGCTGGTCCAGCCGCTGATCCGACCGCCCCTGCCATCGACCAGCCTGGCCTGCGCACGGATGGCCGGACGGGTGAGGCTGGCGGTCGAGCCGATGATGGCCCGGGCCTGACTCTGCCCGCCGATAACCCTGCTGGTGTTCAGGGTCGCCTGGCTGCTGGTGCGGCGGGTGCGGCTGGCAGGGATGCGGTGGCGTTGTTTGGCCGGGCTGAGGCCCTGGTTCGTGAGGTGAGGCCTGGCGGTCGGTCTTTGGGGGAGCTGCGTGCTGCGGCTGGGGCGGCGAAGCGCTTGCAGGGGAGTCTGGACGCGGCGATGTGCGACATCACCACAGAAATCGCGGCGTTGACCACCCCGGGCCGTGCTGCTGGGGTGATCTCTGAGCAGACCGGCAAGTCCAAGCGCGACGCGTCGCGGTTGGCCAAGGTCGCGCAAGGCCTGGCGGCGATGCCCAACACCAAGAAGAAGCTCGCCGAGGGCGGTTTCACGATCGATCACGCGGCTGCGCTGGTCAACACCGCCGAGACCGCCGGGGCTGAGGCGGTGGACAATGACGAGGCGCTGTTGGGCCTGGCGGAGTCGAAGCCTGCGGATGTGTTCGCCGGTGACGCCAAGCGCGCCAAGTTGAAGGCCTCTCGGGATCGTGGTGAGGCTGAGTTGAAGCGTCAGCGCAACGCCCGGCGGGCGTCGCTTGGCACCGATCGTGATTCGGGGATGGGGATCTTGCACGCTGAGCTGGACCCGGTAAGCCACGGCCTGCTCGCCCAGGCCCTGCAGACCCATGCCGACAGGCTGTGGCGCACCGACAGCAAAGCCGGCAACACCAAGAGCCGGACTGCTCCTCAGCGGATGGCTGATGCGCTGTTGGAGACGATCACCGGCCTCGACGCGCTCACCCACCAGCCCCTCCCCGCCACCAGCAGCGGCGGCAAGGGCAGCGGGCGGCCGCAGTTGATCATCACCGCAGACATCGGCCTCTTCGACGGCGCGAACCCCAACGGGGCCTGCGAGATCCTCGGCACCGGCCCCGTCCCGCCGGCCATCCTCGAGCGGCTGTCGGCTGACACCGCGGTGGCGGGCATGATCTTCTCAGGCGACGGCCGCGCTCTGTGGCTCGGCACCTCCACCCGCACCCCGAATGCCGCCCAACGCCTGGCGATCGCCGTGCGCGACAAGGGCTGTGTGCGCTGCGGCGCCCCCATTCACCTCGCCGACATTCACCACATCTTCGAATGGGAGAACGGCGGGCCAACCGACATCGACAACCTCCAAGCACTCTGCGGGCCCTGCCACCGCCAACACCACCACGACCAAGACCAAAAGGCCGGCCGCCAACCCCGCCGCCGCAAGAACAAGCCCGCCAAGAAGAACAGCAAGAACCGCAAGAACCACCGCGCCACCGGCGGCACCCAAGGCCTCCTCGCCATGAACAGCAGCAGCGGCAGCCAACACCGCATCCCCGCCAGCCAGATCCCCAGCCTCACCGGCACCAACCCCCGCGAGGGCCAGAGCCGGCAAGACCGCATCCCCGTCAGCTATGGCTCCGCCACGACCGGCAAGAGCAGCCGGGAACGCTGGACAAGCAGCAGGCAAGACTCCACAAGCCCCAGCACCGCCGGAGGCAAGACCTCAGCAGGCGGAACCCGCAGCCGAGACGGCCCCGGCACGTCCAGCCCGAAGCGCAGCCCGGGCGCGGAGCCGAGTTCGGCTGGCGCAACCGGCAACCCTGATGACCGAGCGCGCAGCAGTGCTGCCGGCCGCAAGGCCACCGCGGTCGGAATCCGCAGCCGAGACGGGCCCGATCCCTGACCGTCACGGGAGCGGTCGCTCACCGACAGTACAACCGGCGGCGACCCGCGCCGCGGCGGATCGGAGTCGATAGCGCCGTGCGGATCGAGCTCGGGCGCGTCGCGCTAGGGCGAGCCTCGCGGACCGAAGACGTGCAGCCGACCAGAGAGGGCATCGCCCTGGCCAAACCCGTCAGATCAACGGCGCCGGATCAGGCTCGCGAACCGCATGGCCAGGCGCGGGGGACCGGTCAGGTGGCGGGGATCAACGTCGAGCCGGTTTGGCCATGGACCAGCGATCCAAGCCGGGTCCCGGATCGACCGTGCCGGATCAGAGCCAGGCATCGGGCGCTGGGCAGCGATCCAAGCCGTGTGCCAGAGCAGGCTCGCGAGCCGCGTGGCCCGGCACCGGGCCTACCGGATCGGAACCGGCAGCACCGTGCAGATCGAGCGCGCCGGATCAGGCTCGCGAGTACCGGAGCCAGGAGTCGCATACCAGGGCGGGCTGGATCGAGCGTGCCGGATCAGAGCCAGGCATCGGGCGCGGACCAGCAGACCCAAGCCGTATACCAGCGCGAGCAGCGTGGCCCGGCACCGGGCCTACCGGATCGGAACCGACAGCACCGTGCAGATCGAGCGCACCGGATCAGAGCCAGGCATCGGGCGCGGGCCAGCGGACCCAAGCCGGGCACCAGACCCAAGGAAGAGCAGTGCCAGATCGACCGCGGGCCAGTGGACCCAAGCCGGGCACCAGACCCAAGGAAGAGCAGTGCCGGATCAGAGCCAGGCATCGGGCGCGGGCCAGCGGACCCAAGCCGGGCACCAGACCCAAGGAAGAGCAGTGCCAGATTGACCGCGGGCCAGTGGACCCAAGCCGGGCACCAAACCCAAGGAAGAGCAGTGCCGGATCAGAGCCAGGCATCGGGCGCTGGGCAGCAGACCCAAGCCGGGTGCCGGATCAGGCTCGCGAGCCGCGTGGCCCGGTACCGGGCCTACCGGATCGGAGTCAGCAGCACCGTGCAGATCGAGCGCGCCGGATCAGGCTCGCGAGTACCGGAGCCAGGAGTCGGATACCAGGGTCGAGCCGGATCGACCGCGGGCCGGACCAGCCGGATCGGAGTCGGCAGCGCAGTGCAGATCGAGCGCGCCGGATCAGAGCCAGGCATCGAGCGCTGGGCAGCAGACCCAAGCCGGGCACCGGATCAGGCTCGCGAGTACCGGAGCCAGGAGTCGGAGACCAGGGTCGGGCCGGATCGGGCGCGGGCCGGACCAGCCGGATCGGAGTCGGCAGCGCATGATCGCGCTAGACATAGGCCCGGCGAGCAGGAGGGTTGCCCTCGGTTCGCACTACACTTGTGCGCGGATTCACGAAGTACGTGGGTCCCGCTTCGATCCGGAGCCGAGAGTGGTCGCATTCGTCACGTCCATCATCGTCACAGCCGTGGTCACCGGCGGGATCGTCGCCTATGCCAAGCGCCGGCCGGTCGGCACCCCGCTGACCTGGGGCGAGGCGATGGCCGGGGCGCTGGTCGTGTTCTTCCTGATGTTCTGGGTCTACGGCGTGGTGCCGCACCAGTGGCTCACCTGGGCCGACAACGAGCTCAACTGGCGCGTCGACAAGTTCTTCGTCGGCCCCGGCGGCATCCTGCGCCACCAGCGCGACGGCGGCTTCATGCCGCTCGACATCACCTACGTGGTGATCCGCGACATCATCGCCGTGGTCATCTACCTCGTGGCCCTCGGCGGCAACGTCGCCCTCTGGTCGATGTGGCAGCGCCGGGGCCAGAAGGACCAGGCCGCCCCGCCGGCCCGCTCGGCGTTCGGGCGCCCGCTGATCCGGGAAGGCTCCCGCTCGTGACCCGCACCGACGCCAACCCCCCGATGCCGGAGTTCCGCGACGACTACGTGCTCCAGGAAGTCGAGGTGGCCTGGCTGACCAGCCAGGTCAAGCCCAAGCAGTTCATCCACATCGACCAGTCCGAGTGCATCCTCTGCGAGGGCTGCGTGGACATCTGCCCCTGGAAGTGCATCCACATGGTGCGCCCCGACGCCATCGACGACGCCATCGGCACCGAGCAGCCCGGCCTCGACCCCAACGACCAGGTGATCTTCACCATCGACGACGACGTGTGCACCCGCTGCGCGCTGTGCGTGGACCGCTGCCCCACCGGCGTCATCATCATGGGCCCCATCGGCGAGGCCCCGCCCGGCGGAGACCCCCACCAGCGCACCAACTCCCACGGCTACGGCTACGGAATGCGCCTCGCCTGAGATCCGAGGAGATACTCACCCCACATGGCAACCACCGAACCAGAGGCCAAGAAGCCGCTCCCGCAGCGGATGCAGGACCAGATGTCGCAGCTCGGCGACCGCGTCCAGGGCTCGCAGGCCTGGAGCTCGATCTTCCGGCCCGGCTCGATCTTCCGCAAGGGCTACACCGACAGCCCCCGCAACCGCTCCTACGTGATCATGAACAGCGTGCTCTACCACCTGCACCCGGTGAAGGTGAAGCGCCACGCCGTGAAGGTCAGCTACACGCTGTGCCTGGGCGGGCTGTCGTTCTTCCTGTTCATCCTGCTGACCGTGACCGGCATCTTCCTGATGTTCTTCTACCGGCCCACCGCGGCGGCGGCCTGGGACGACATCTACACCCTGCAGAACTCGATCACCTTCGGCCTGCTGGTGCGCAACATGCACCGCTGGGGGGCGCACCTGATGGTGCTGACCGTGTTCCTGCACATGGCGAGGGTCTTCTACCACGGTGCCTACAAGCCGCCCCGAGAGTTCAACTGGGTGATCGGGGTGATGCTCTTGCAGCTCACCCTGCTGCTGTCGTTCACCGGCTACCTGCTGCCCTGGGACCAGCTCGCCCTGTGGGCGGTCACGGTGGGCACCAACATGATGGGCTACACGCCGGTGTTCGGCGACCAGGTGCGCTTCGTGCTGCTCGGCGGCGTGGAGATCGGCACCGACACCCTGCTGCGCTGGTACGTGCTGCACGTCCTGCTGCTGCCGTTCGTGATCGTCATCTTCATGGCGATCCACTTCTGGCGGGTCCGCAAGGACGGCGGCATCTCGGGTCCGCTGTAGGCCCAGGCTCGAGTCCGAGGAGTTCACCAAGTGACAGAGATCCCAGAGCATCTCCGCAAGCGAGCCGCCGAGGCCCGGGCCAAAGCCGAGGCCGCCAAGGCCGCTGCCGCGGGCGAGACGGGAGACGCAGCCTCAGCCGGCGATGCCGCGGGCGAGACGGGAGACGCAGCCTCAGCCGGCGATGCCGCGGGCGCAGCCGATGCCGGCCAGACGGCCGCCCAGTCCGAGGCCGCCTCGAAGATCCCGGCGCACCTGCTGGAGCGATCCAGGGCCGCGCGGGCAGCCGGCGAAACCGCGGCAGCCGAATCGGCGGCGGCCCCCAGCGGCGGAGGCGGCGGCACGGCTGTGGCCACGGCCCCGCCCGCCGAGGCGCCAGCGACCACCAACGGGGCGTCGGTCCCCAGCGGGCCGGGCGGGCACACCCAGCGCCTGCTCACCGTCGTCAAGAGCGGCTCGATACAGGACACCAAGTCCATGCCCTCGGACAAGGTGCACGTCTGGCCGCACCTGCTGGTGGTGGAGTTCGCGGCCACGCTGTTCATCACCGCCTTCACGCTGATCTTCTCGATCTTCGTCAACGCGCCGCTGCTGGAGCTGGCCAACTTCAACGAGACGCCCAACCCGTCCAAGGCGCCCTGGTACTTCCTGGGCCTGCAGGAGCTGCTGACCATGTTCCACCCGATGGTGGCAGGCGTCACCATCCCAGGCATCGGCCTGGTCGTGCTCGTGCTGGCGCCCTACATCGACCGCAACCCGTCCAAGCGGCCCGAGGACCGCAAGTTCGCCATCTCGCTGATGACCATGCACCTGATGTTCTGGGCGGTGCTGGTCATGATCGGCTCGTTCTTCAGAGGCCCGGGGTTCAACTTCGTGTTCCCCTGGCAGGCCGGCCTCTTCTTCGAGCTGTGACGACGGGGACGACGAGGGAGCCGATGACGATGCAGCCGACGCCACCGAGGACGACGACCCCGCCGCTGACGAGGACGACGACCCGGCCGCTGCCACCGAGGACCACGACCCGGTCGCTGACGAGGATGCCGACCCCGCCGCTGCCCGGGAGCTGCCGATGCTGATCGCAGGGATCATTGCTGTCGCCGTGCTGGCCGCCATCGCCGTGGCGGTGACCGTGCGGGGCCGCCAGACCGACGCCGCCCTTGGCATCTTGTCGCGCGAGACCCGCCGCCGCGACCGGGCCTCAGAGGCGCTGGACCCCGACGCGACCCTCACCGGCAAGCAGGTCGAGCGGGCCGCCGCCCTGGAGCGCAAGGCTGCCAGCCAGGAGCTGGTGCTCGCCGCCTCCGAGACCGCCCCGCCGGCGCCGTATGTGCCGCCGGACCCCGAGGTGATCGGCGTCAGCCGCCGTCAGTTCTTCAACCGCTCGATCGTGCTGATGATGCAGATCGGCCTCGGCGGCTTCGGGGCGGCCTGCATCGCCTTTTTGTGGCCCCAGGTCGGCGGCGGCTTCGGCTCGGCGATCAGGGTCGGCCTGGTCAGCGACGTGCTCGCCGAGATCCGCTCCCAGCAGGGCTTCCTGTACCGGGCCGAGGGCCGCATGTGGCTCACCGAGTACCCCAACGGCGCGGTCGAGAAGGCACGCCTCGCCTACTCGGTGCCCGAGCTCAACGGCATGGAGGCCGGCCTGGCCCTGGGCCTCGACGGCGGCGTGGTGGCGCTGTACCAGAAGTGCCCGCATTTGGGCTGTCGCGTCCCCAACTGCAACTCCTCGCAGTGGTTCGAGTGCCCCTGTCACGGCTCGCAGTACAACCAGGTGGGCGAGAAGCGCGGCGGGCCCGCCCCGCGGGGCATGGACCGCTTCGCCATGAGCATCGACTCCTCGGGGGCG
Source organism: Acidimicrobiales bacterium (assembly GCA_965214285.1). Classification (GTDB taxonomy): domain Bacteria; phylum Actinomycetota; class Acidimicrobiia; order Acidimicrobiales; family Aldehydirespiratoraceae. The sequence goes on along the minus strand of OZ243946.1, from coordinate 711,473 downwards.
CTCATCGTCGACACCGGCCGCATAATCCAGGGCCCGCCGATCGGCACCAACACCACCGGCCAGGAGGCCGAGGGCCCCAACTGCATCGGCCAGTCCAGCCACTAGCCCGCCAAGCCACCCACCCACGCCTGCCAAATGCTGCTCGCCGCCTCAACCCAACGCACAATCGGGCTCGTCATCCTGGCCATCGTGCTGGTCGGCGGGCTCGTCTACGTGCTGTTCAACATCCGCTCGGCGCGTGCGGAGCTGGGCTCGGAGATCGAGCTGGCGTCCAACCGCAAGCCCTACCTCAGCGACGAGGAGCTCGAGGGCACCAAGCTCGACCTGGCCCTGGGCTCCAGCCTGGTGCTGCTGACCATCACCGCCATCGCCTTGCCGGTGTACTGGCTCGGCGAGCCCGGCCGCCACGAGGGCCAGGACATCAACACCGACCACATCTTCACGCTGCGCGGCGAGGACATCTACATCGAGGGCGCCCAGTGCGTGAACTGCCACGGCCCGGAGGGCTCCGGCGGCTCGGCGCCGATCGCAATCACCACCGAGTCCGGCGAGTTCGTGGCCCAGGTGGCCTGGAAGGCGCCGGCGCTCAACACCGTGCTCTCGCGCTTCACCGAGGACGAAATCCTGCACACCCTCAACTACGGGCGCAACGGCGTGATGGCGCCCTGGGGAGGCGGCGGCGGCGGGCCGCTCACCGACCAGCAGCTCGAGGAGCTCGTCTACTACATGCGAAGCATCCAGATCTCCGAGAAGGAGATGCACGCCGAGGTGCTCGCAGGCGTGGAGTCCGGGGTCGCTGACCTGCTGATCGCCTCCAGCAGCGAGCCGTGGGCGGTCGAGGTGCGCCGGGCGCAGGCAGCCAAGGACGCCGCCGCCTGGGAGGTGGTCCTGGCCGGCCGCGAGACCTTCGGCTTCAGCTGCGCCGCCAGTGCCGAGCTCGACATCTGCACAGCGGACCGCAGCGCCACCGAGGCGCTCAGCGCCGCCAACGCGGCCGCTGCCGAGCCGCTCGCCGAGGCGGTGCAGGCCTGGCTCGCCGAGGCTGCCGCGGTGCGCGCACGTGCCCGCAGCCAGGCACTCGACGCCGACCCGTCGCTGGGCGACCCAGAGAACGCCCTGGCTTGGCGCAACGCCGCCCTGGAGCTGCTGGCCACGCCCGACGCCGTGCCCGGCGACGAGCTGTTCCGCCGCTACGGCGAGATCCTGTTCGCCAACGAGGCCGCCAACGGCACCTACAGCTGCGCCCGCTGCCACACCTACGGATGGAGCATCGACGCAGCCGGGCCCTACAGCGTGGAGATCAACGGCACCGACGAAGCGATCCTGCCCGATGGCTACAAGCACGGCGGCGGCTTCTTCGGGCCCAACCTGACCGGCGGCTCCACCCGTGAGCAGTTCGAGACCGCAGGCAGCCACGCGGCGTTCATCGAGAGCGGCCAGACCATCGGCGCCACCTACGGCCGCGGCGGCTCCGGCGGCAACGGCCAGATGCCCGGCTACGGGCCGCACACCGAGGCCAACCCGGTCGGCCCCACCTTCGGCAACGACGACACGCTGTCGTATCCGGGGATGCTCACCGAAGAGCAGATCGACGCCATCGTCGCCTTCGAGAGGAACCTCTGATGGAGACGCTGGACATCATCGCAGGCCTCGCCTGGGACCCCGAGATCCGGGGCTTCATGGCCGTGCTCACCGGCACGGTCGTGCTGCTGGGATCGGTGTGGCTGCTGGTGGTCACCAACTCCGGCATCCGCCTCGGCACGCTGATCGCGCTGGCCGGGTTCTTCGGCTGGATGGCGATCATGGGTGCCATCTGGTGGATCTACGGCATCGGCTACGCGGGCGACGCCCCCACCTGGGAGCAGGTCGAGATAGTCGAGGGCACCAGCGACGAGGGCCACCTGACTTTCGCGGCGCTCGACGAGGCCAACGAGCTGCGCTCCGAGGAACTGCTGAGCGCCCATGAGCTGGTGCTGGAAGCCGCCGCCGAGGCCCGCGCGACGCACGGCCCCAATGCCATGCGGATGGCGACCGACGACCCCGAGCTGATCGAGATCCAGACCGCCTGGGCCGAGTTCGGCGAGGTCAGCGTCGACTCGCTCACCGAGGACCAGACCGAGGGGCTCGATCCGGCAGGCATCCGCGAGCTGGCGGCCAGAGAACAGGCCCGCAACGTCGACACCACCCTGTCCGAGCTGGCCGCGGTGGCGCCGGGGCTGATCGACCAGGACGCAGCCGAGCTCGGCGGCTGGACGCTGCTGTCGACCGCCGAGTCGGGCGAGGCGCAGGCCTCCGCGATAGCCATGATCCTCGACAGCGGGGATCACCCGTTCAACAGCGCAAACGAGTTCAAGGTGCTCGACGCCTACGCCATCGGAGGCAAGCGGGGCCTGCCGGATGACCCCAGCCGCTGGGACCGCATCGAGACCCAGGTGCGCACCGCCCTGACGGTCAAGAACCCGACCCGCTACGGCATCATCCAGCTCCAGCAGGTGACGCCGGAGTCGCTTGCCAACCTGCCCGGCACCGCCCCCAAGCGCCCGATAGCGGATCCCGAGGCGCCGGTCATCTCGGTGGTGATGATCCGCAACCTCGGCAACCTGCGCATCCTGCCCGCCATGGTGACGATCGGCTCGCTGCTGATCTTCGCAGGCCTGTGCTACATGATGCACGAGCGCGACAAGATCGTGATGGCACGGCGGGCCGCCTTCGAGGCTTCCTGAGCCCATGCTGGGCCAGTACCTCCCGTTGCTGGCGCTGTTCTTGCTGGCGCTGGCGTTCGCGGCGCTGAGCTTCGTGGCCTCGGGACTGCTGGCGCCGCGCAACCCGTCGGCTGCCAAGAGCGCCGCGTATGAGTGCGGGATCGTGCCCGCGGCCGGCACGCCCGAGCGCTTCCCGGTGCGGTTCTTCTTGGTGGCCATGATCTTCATCGTCTTCGACATCGAGATCGTCTTCTTCTATCCGTATGCGGTGGCCCACGGCGGCCTGGGCATCTTCGGGCTGGTGGCGATCATGGTCTTCAGCTTCGCGGTGTTCGAGTCGTTCGTGTACCTGATCGCCAACGGCGCCCTGGAGTGGGGGCCGGCCAAGCAGCAGGCCCGCCCGTCGGGCGCGGTCTCGCCGCAGCGGACCGCTTCCACCACCGTGCGCCGTGTGGGCCTCGAAGGCCGTCTCAGCGCGCCGTCGGGCGCAGAGCCCAGCGGCCGGCAGGTCGCCGACGAAGGCCTCGACGCGGAGACCGCCGGGGGGGAAGAGCCCGCCGCGGAACCTGTGCTGGTGCCCTGATGGGCATCAGCGACGACGGCCTGGAGGGGCTCCAGCACAACTTCGTGACCGGGACGGTCGAGAGCCTGGTCAACTGGGCCCGCGCCCGCAGCCTCTGGCCCGCGACCTTCGGGCTGGCCTGCTGCGCCATCGAGATGATGGCCACCGGCGCCGCACACTACGACCTGGCCCGCTACGGCATGGAGGTGTTCCGCGCCTCGCCGCGCCAGGCCGACCTGATGATCGTCGCCGGCCGGGTGAGCCAGAAGATGGGGCCGGTGCTGCGCCAGGTGTACGACCAGATGATGGAGCCCAAGTGGGTTATCTCGATGGGCGTGTGCGCATCGAGCGGCGGCATGTTCAACAACTACGCCATCGTGCAGGGCGTGGACCAGATCGTGCCCGTGGACGTGTACGCGCCCGGCTGCCCGCCCGGCCCCGAGACCCTGATGCACGCCATCTTCACGCTGCACGACAAGATCCAAAACGACGAGCTGCTCGAACGCCGGGCCGACAGCGGCGCCGGGGCGGGCCTGATCGTGGAGCAGCGCGACGGCCAGACCGCCCGCTCGATGGTGCGCAGCGGCACTGGCATCAGCAATGCCGGCAGCAGTGACAGCAGCGATGGCTGAGCGCTACGGGGCCGTCGTCTGCGACTCGCTGGGCGACGTGGTGCTGCACGCCGACGCCGAGGGCTACACGGCGGTGTGCGCCGCCGCCCGAGACGACGGCTTCGACCAGCTCATCGACCTCACCGCGGTCGATTTCCTGACCTACCGGGGCCGTCGCGAGCTGCCCGCCGGCATCGCCCCGGGGCGCTTCGAGGTGGTGGTCTCGCTGCTCAACCACGCCCGCCGCGAGCGGATCCGCATCCGGGTGCAGCTCGACGACGGCGAGCCGCAGATCCCGAGCCTGTTCGACCTCTACCCCGGCGCCGAGAACCTCGAACGCGAGGTGTTCGACATGTTCGGCATCGACTTCGAGGGCCATCCCGACATGAGCCGGGTGCTGATGCCCGAGGACTGGGAGGGCCACCCGCTGCGCAAGGACTACGCCGTCGGCTCGATCCCGGTGCGCTTCTCGGCCGCGAGCAGCCGATGACCGCCGGCACCGACACGACCGTCGCCGCCGCCGACGCAGGCACGGCCGCAGGCAACCCCGACCCCACAGGCACGGCCCCCGCCGCGGACATGGCAAGCACGGCCCCCACGGCAAGCACAGCAGCCGCGACCGCAACGCCGGGCGACGGGGCGGAGCGGGTGCGCCGCCGCGGCGACGGCTCCGCGGTGCTGCGCCTCAGCGAGACCGAGTGCGCCGCCATCGGCGCGGACCCGACCACGCCCGACGACGACGAGCGGGTGCTGCTGAACATGGGGCCGTCGCACCCGTCCACCCACGGCGTGCTGCGCCTGATGCTGGAGATGCAGGGCGAGACGGTGCTGCGCTCCAAGCCGGTGATCGGCTACCTGCACACCGGCATGGAGAAGCAGGCCGAGCAGCTCACCTACCTGCAGGGCTGCACCAACGTCACCCGCATGGACTACGCCTCGCCGCTGTTCACCGAGCTGGCCTTCTCCCTGGCCACCGAGAAGCTGCTGGGCATCGAGGCGCCCGAGCGTGCGGTGTGGATCCGCATGCTGATGTGCGAGCTCAACCGGGTGTCGTCGCATCTGCTGTTCATGGCCACCAACGGCATGGACCTCGGCGCGGTGTCGATGATGATCTACGGCTGGCGCGAACGCGAGGAGGTGCTGCGCTTCTTCGAGAAGGTCAGCGGCCTGCGCATGAACCACAACTACATCCGCCCCGGCGGGGTGGCCGCGGACCTGCCCGACGGCTGGCAGGGCGACGTGGAGCATCTGCTGGAGATCATCGGGCCTCGCCTCGACGAGTACGACGTGCTGATGACCGGCCAGCCGATCTGGCGCGAGCGGCTACAGGGGGTGGGCGTGCTCAACGCGGACGAGGCGCTGGCGCTGTCGGCCACCGGGCCGATCCTGCGCTCCACCGGCTACGCCTGGGACCTGCGCCGAGACATGCCGTATCTGGCCTACCCCGAGGTCGATTTCGACGTGATCGTGGGCAGCTACGGCGACTGCTACGACCGCTACGCCATCCGCCTCAACGAGATCCGCGAGTCGCTGCGGATCGTCGAGCAGATCCTCGACAAGATGCCGCCCGGCGACTACCGCATCCAGGACAAGAAGGTCACCCCGCCGCCGCGGCAGCGCATCGACGAGTCGATGGAGGCGCTGATACACCACTTCAAGATCTTCACCGAGGGCTTCAAGGTGCCCGAGGGCGAGACCTATGCCTGCGTGGAGTCGCCGCGGGGCGAGCTCGGCGTCTACATGGTGAGCGACGGCTCGGCCACGCCGTACCGGATGCACGTGCGCGGCCCGAGCTTCATCAACATCCAGACCATGCCGCACCTCATGCAGAACGGCCTGATCGCCGACGGCGTGGCGATCATCTCCAGCATCGACCCGATCATGGGCGAGGTCGACCGGTGAGCTTCTTCGACGCCGAGAACCGCCACGTCGCCGCCGAGATCGTGGGCCGTTATCCGCGGGCGCGCAGCGCGGTGATCCCGCTGCTGCACCTCGCCCAGCAACAGCTCGGCTGGGTGAGCGACGAGGCGATGCGCGAGATCGCCGGGCTCTGCGAGATGACCCCGGCCGAGGTCAAGGGCACGGCCACGTTCTACGAGATGTTCAAGTTCCGCCCGGTCGGCAGGTACCTGGTCAACGTCTGCACCAACATCTCGTGTCAGCTGCTCGGCGGCGAGGAGCTGCTGGCCCATGCCTCAGCGACGCTGGGCATTCCCGCTGGCGGCACCACGGCGGACAACATGTTCACCCTCGAGGACGTGGAGTGCATCGCGGCCTGCACCGAGGCGCCCTGCCTGCAGGTCAACTACCGCTACCGGCACCGTGTGAGCACCGACGACTTCGACGCCTTGATCGACGGGCTGCGGGCCGGGGTGGTCGACGATGTGCCCGAGCACGGCACGCTGGCGCGGGTCCGCCAGCAGATCCCGGCCGCGGCGGGCTCGATGATCGTGCCCGTCGAGGACGCCCGCGAGGCGCCGGTGTGGCTGCACACCATGGCCGACGGCGCAGCCGCAGACGCCGCAGCCTCAGGCGGCGAGAGCTGATGGCCGCCAGCGCCGCCGACAGTACTGCCGGCAACGGCTCGGGCAGCACCAAGGGCAGCGCGGCAAGCAACGCCTATGTGCCCCACGCACCGGGCTACGTCGACAACGAAGGCCCCAAGATCGTGACCGGGCGCTTCGTGTACGAGGACTCGTACCGCCTGGAGCGCTACCTGGCCACCGGAGGCTACGAAGGCCTGCGCGCCGCCCTGCGCCGCCCGCCCGAGCAGGTGCATGCCGAGGTGCGAGACGCCGTGCTGCTGGGCCGCGGCGGTGCGGGCTTCCCGGCGGGCGTCAAGTGGGGCTTCATGCCGCCCGAGGACTACCCCCGTTACCTGGTGGTCAACGGCGACGAGAGCGAGCCGGGCACCTACAAGGACCGCCTGCTCATGGAACGCGACCCGCATCAGCTCATCGAGGGCTGCGCCATCTGCTGCTACGCCCTGGGCCTCCAGCAGTGCTTCCTGTACGTGCGCGGCGAGATGGCCCTGGCCCAGGAGCGCATCGCCGCGGCGCTCAACGAGGCCTACGAGCACGGCCTGCTCGGCGCAGCCATCGAGGGGACGGACTTCAGCTGCGACATCGTGCTCACTTGGGGTGCCGGGGCCTACATCGTCGGCGAGGAGACCGCCCTGATCGAGAGCCTGGAGGGCAACCGGGGGATGCCGCGGCTCAAGCCGCCGTACTTCCCCGCGGCGATCGGCCTCTACGGCCGACCGACCATCGTCAACAACGCCGAGACGCTCTCGAACCTGGGCTGGCTGATGGTCAACGGCGCAGAGCGCTACAAGTCCTACGGGTCGCCGACCTCGCCGGGCAGCCGCATGTTCGCCGTGTCGGGCCACGTGGAGCGGCCCGGCGTGTACGAGGTCGAGCACGGCGTTACCACGTTCCGCGAGCTGATCTACGACGACAACTTCTGCCAGGGCATCCGCGGCGCCAACGACCTCAAGACGTTCATCCCCGGAGGCGGCTCGGCGCCGTGGTTCTTCGACGAGCATCTCGACCTGCCGCTGGAGGCCGCCCCGGTGGGCGCGGCCGGCTCGATGCTCGGCTCGGGCGCCATCGTGGTGATGGACCACACCGTCGACGCCGTGAAGGCGGCGCATCGCCTGGTGCGCTTCTTCGCAACCGAGTCCTGCGGCAAGTGCACGCCGTGCCGGGAGGGCACCTCCTGGGAGCAGCGCATCCTGGAGCGCATCCTGGAAGGCAACGGCCGGCCGTCCGACATCGGCCTGCTGCTCGACATCGCCGACAACATCAGCCCCGGCCCCTACCCGGCGGCGGGCGATCCGAGCCAGGGGCTCGAAGCGGTGCCGTTCCCGCCGCGCCAGACCACGATCTGCCCGCTGGGGCCCTCGGCGGTGGCGCCGATCGTGTCGACAATCCGCCGCTTCCGCCACGAGTACGAGGCCAAGATCACCCGCCGCGACCCCATACCCGTGGGCATCGAGCCCGTTGCGGGACCCGCCGCCGAGCCTGCCGAGACCGCAGGGGCGCCCGCATGACCGACACCAAGCCCACACCCGTTGCCGAGGCCGCACCCGCAGGGGCGCACGCGTCATGAGCGACACCAAGCCTGCCGACGCCGACACCGAAACCGCCGTGTCGCTGACCGTCGACGGCGCGGAGATCACGGCCGGGCCCGGCGAGCTGCTCATCGAGGCCTGCGAGCGTGCCGGCGTCTACATCCCGCGCTTTTGCTACCACCCGCGCATGTCGCCGGTGGGGATGTGCCGGATGTGTCTGGTGGAGGTCGACAGCGGACGCGGCCCGTCGCTTCAGCCGAGCTGCATGCTCAGCGTCGCCGAGGGCATGGTCGTGAGCACCGAGAGCGACGTCGCCGCCAAGGCCCAGGACGGCGTACTCGAGTTCCTGCTGGCCAACCATCCCCTGGACTGCCCGGTCTGCGACAAGGGAGGCGAGTGCCCGCTGCAGGACCAGACCATGGCCTATGGGCCCGGCGAGTCGCGTTTCGTCGAGGAGAAGCGCCACTTCGCCAAGCCCATCGCCATCAGCGACACCGTGTTCTTGGACCGGGAGCGCTGCATCCTCTGCGACCGCTGCACCCGCTTCGCCGACGAGGTGGCGGGCGACCCGCTGATCCAGTTCATGGACCGCGGCAGCCTCACCCAGGTCAACACCTTCCCCGACGAGCCTTTCGCCTCGTACTTCTCGGGCAACACCGTGCAGATCTGCCCGGTCGGGGCGCTCACCGCGGCGCCCTACCGCTTCAAGGCCCGGCCCTGGGACCTCGACGAGGCGATCTCCACCGCCTGGGTCGACTCGGTGGGCTCGCGGATCGCCGTGCAGTCGTCGCGCAATCAGGTGCTGCGCCTGCTGGGCGTGGACGCCGACCCGGTGAACTGGGGCTGGCTGTCGGACAAGGAGCGCTTCGCCTTCGAGGCGCTCAACAGCGAGGCCCGCGTCACCGAGCCGCTGCTGCGCAACGAGTCCGGCGAGCTGGCGCCGGTGGGCTGGGCCGCGGCCATGCAGGCCGTCGGCGAGTGCCTCGAAGGCGCCGATCCCGAGCGGGTGGGGTTGATCGGCGGTGCCCGGCTGACCAACGAGGCACAGTACGGGTGGGCCAAGCTGGCCAAGGCGGTGATCGGCACCGACAACGTCGACGCCCAGCTCGACGACGGGTTGCCGCCGGAGCTGTTGCTGGGCCTGCCGCGGGCCACCATCGACAGCGCCTGCGCGCCGGGCGGCACGATCCTGCTGCTGGGCGGCGACCCCAAGGAAGACCTCGGGGCGCTGTATCTGCGGCTGCGCCATGCCGTGGTACACGACGGCGCGACGCTGATCGAGCTGACCCCGCACGGCACCGGACTGCGCAATGTGGCCGCCCATTCGCTGTATCCGAGGCCCGGCGAGGCCGCCGCGCTGGCCGCTGCCCTGGTGGCCGCGGCCGCAGCCCCGCCAGCGGGGCCAGGCCGGAACGCCGACGGCGAGACGGCCGAGGCTGCGCCTACCGCGCCTGTGGCCGGGTTCGACGCAGCCGCAGTGCAGGCCGCCGCGGCGGCGCTGCGAGGACCGGTCAGCGTGGTGCTCGGCCGGCACTCCACAGCGCAGTCCGCCCAGGACACCGTCGACGCCGCGCTGGCGCTCAGCGAGCTGGCAGAGGTGTCGTTCCTCTCCGCGCTGCGACGCGGCAACGTCCACGGCGCGTTCGATGCCGGGCTGTCCCCCGGCCTGCTGCCGGGCCGCACCAGCAGCGCCTCGCAAGCCCTCCTCGACGCCTGGGGCGCAGTGCCCAGCGAGCGCGGGCTCGACACCGCGGGCATCCTGGCCGCCGCCGCCGACGGCGGCATCGACGTGCTGATCCTGCTGGGCGCCGACCCTCTGAACGACTACCGCGACCGGGCCAGGGCAACCGCGGGCCTGACCGGCGCGGGCTGCGTGATCGCCGTTGAGACCCTGCCGAACGACTCAGCGACACGCTTCGCGGATGTGGTGCTGTGCGCCGCTGCGCCCACCGAGGTCTCGGGCACGTTCACCAACCTGGAGGGGCGCATCAGCGTCTGCGAGCAGCGGGTCACCCCGCCGGGAACCGCCCAGCCGGACTGGCTGATCGCGGCCATGATCGCCGAGCGCCTCGGCAGCGACCTGGGCGCGGAGTCGCCCGAGGCGCTGCGAGCCGAGCTGCGAGCCGTGTCGCATGTCCATGCCACAGTGAGCGAGGCCGACCTGGCCGCGGCGCGCATCGACGGCGTGCTGCTCGAAGGCAGAGGCGACATCGCCCTGCCCGAAGCCGCCGGCGGCCACCTGCCCGTCAACGACGCCTACTCGCTGCGCCTGGTCGCCTCGCGGCGCATGTACGACGCCGGCACGGCGGTGGCCCACAGCGCCTCAAGCGCAGGCCTGGCACGCTCGGTCGAGCTGGCCCTGCACCCCGCGGAGTTCGCCAAGATCGGCGTGAAGCCCTCCGCGGTGGTCAGGCTGGTCTCGGCCAAGGGCTCGCTGATAACCCCGGTCGTCGCAGACGACGGCGTGCCCATGGGAACCGCGGTGATCGCCGCGTCCGCCCCCGGGTCGCCGGCCAACACCGTGATCGACGCCGCCGAGCCGGTCACCGACGTGCGCGTGGAGCGCTCGTGACCGCCGCGGCGCTCGCGGGGCTCACGGCACCCACGGGATCCAGCGGGCTGTCGGGCGTGATCCTGGCCGCCGACCCGCTTTACGGCGGCGACTGGCTGGGCGACCTGGGCATCACCCTGCTCAAGGCCGGCGTCGCCTTCGCCTTCCTGCTGGTGGCCGTGATGCTGATGATCTGGTTCGAGCGCAAGCTCATCTCGGACATGCAGAACCGCATCGGCCCGAACATCGCCGGCCCCTGGGGCATCCTGCAGACCCTGGCGGACGGCATCAAGCTGTTCTTCAAGGAAGACCTGGTCCCCGCCAACGCCGACCGCTTCGTGTTCAAGCTGGCGCCATACCTGTCGCTGATCCCGGCGTTTTTGATCTTCGCCATCGTGCCCCTCGGCGGCGACTTCAACGGCGGCGACGGCACGGTCAGCATCGCCGGCCACGACACGTACCTGCAGGTCGCCGATCCGCCGGTGGGCGTGCTGCTGTTCCTGGCCATGTCGTCGATCGCCGTCTACGGCGTGATGCTCGCCGGCTGGGGCTCGGGCTCGAAGTACCCGCTGCTGGGCTCGGTGCGGGCCTCGGCGCAGATGGTCTCCTACGAGGCCGCCCTGGGCCTGGCCACCGCCACCGTGGTGCTGCAGAGCGGCTCGCTCGGCACGCACGACATGGTCGTCGACCAGGCCGGCTCGGGCTTCTCATTCGCAGGCCTGGAGCTGATCCCCAACTGGAACCTGATCACCACCGGGGTGGTGCCGTTCGCGGTGTTCGTGATCGCCGGCACCGCCGAGCTGAACCGCCCGCCGTTCGATCTGGTGGAGGCCGAGCAGGAGCTGGTCGGCGGCTTCCACACCGAGTACTCCTCGATCCGCTTCGCGCTGTTCTTCCTGGCCGAGTTCATGAACACGATCACCATGTCGGCGATCATCGTGACCCTGTTCCTGGGCGGCCCGGCCGGGCCGGCGCTCTTCGCGCCCGAGGGCTGGTGGATCGGCGTGTTCTGGTTCTTCGCCAAGCTGTTCTTGTTCCTGTTCGCCTTCGTGTGGTTCCGGGCGACGCTGCCCCGCTTCCGCTACGACCAGCTCATGGACCTCGGCTGGAAGCTGCTGATCCCGCTCTCGCTGGCGTGGTTCCTGATGCTGGCCGGCCTGCGCCTCGGTGACGACCGCGGCTGGGGCGACCTGCGCACCGCGCTGTTTGTGGTCGGCTTCGTGGCGGCCTGCATGCTCATGGCGATGCTGCTCTCCGCCGCCGTAGCCGCCGCCCGCGCCGAGCGCGACGCCGCCACCACCGGCGACGGCCAGGGGGACAGGGCCGCCGATGGCGCCGGGGCCGACGGGCACAGCGCGGGTCGCCAGGCCGGCGACGAGGCCGACGAGCTGATCGGGGGACGCAGTTGACCAGCCCGCTCGACTACGTGCGCGGCTTCGCGGTGACCTTCGCCAAGCTCTTCGAGCCCCGCGTCACCGGCGACTACCGGGGCGGCATGGCCAAGGCGGGCAGCCCCGACGAGAAGCGGCCCAAGCCGGCCCGCCTGCACGGACGCCACGTGCTCAACCGCTACGCCGACGGCATGGAGAAGTGCATCGGCTGCGAGCTCTGCGCCGGGGTCTGCCCGGCCGACTGCATCTACGTGCGCGGCGCCGACAACGACCCCGAGGCGCCGACCGCGCCGGGCGAGCGCTACGGCTGGGTGTACGAGATCAACTACCTGCGCTGCATCCACTGCGACCTGTGCGTGGAGGCCTGCCCGACCCAGGCGATCACCGAGACCAAGCTGTTCGAGTTCTCCTTCACCGACCGCAGCGACGCCGTCTACACCAAGGACGAGCTGCTGGTCGACGACGACGGCCGGCCGCGCATGCTCGCCTGGGAGGACTGGCGCCCCGGCGAGGACGAGCTGACCTCGGGCTGGATGCGGGCCACCTCGCCCTCGGGCGACCATCGTTACTCCGGCACCGTCGGCTGGACCGCCGAGCTCGGCTACGGCGTGCGCGCCCCCGAGCAGGGCCAGGCAGGCCAGGCCGGCGACCCAACTGCCGAGACCGACGGCGACACGTCCGCCGGCGACCACACGGCCGCCGAACCGGCAGGCAGCACCGAGCCGGCAGAGACCGGGGAGCCCGGCTCGTGAGCGCCGAGCTGGTCTTCGTGGCGGGCGCCGTGCTGGTGCTGGCCGGGTCGCTCGGCGTGGTGCTGGCCCGACGGCCGGTGCACTCGGCGCTGTTTCTGGTTCAGACCCTGTTCGGGGTGGCCGTGCTGTTCGTCAACCTCGACGCCCACTTCCTGGCCGCGGTGCAGATCATCGTCTACGCGGGCGCCATCGTCATCCTGTTTCTCTTTGTGATCATGCTGCTGGGCGTCGACCGGGCCGAGCAGCTCGGCGTCGAGCCGATCGCCGGGCAGCGTCCCCTGGCCGTCGTCATCGGCGCATCCATCGCGGCCCTGGGCATCACCGTCGCAGCCGGTGGCATCGACATCGCCGCCCGGGCGCGCAACCCCGGCGGCCTCGACAGCTCGCTGGACTCCGGCATCAGCGACATCGAGCGCCTGGGGCGGGTGCTGTTCACCGACTACGTGCTGGCATTCGAGATCACCGCAGCGCTGCTCACCATCGCCGTGATCGCAGCGGTGGTGCTCACCCGGACGCTCCCAGACGGCGACCGCCTCGCCGACCTCGAGCCGGCCTCGATGGAACTGCCCCCGGCCGCCCCCGCAGGCGCCGACCACGCCGACCAAACCGACGAAGCTGACCAAGGCCACGGCCACGCCGAAGCCAGCCCCGGCCCCGGCCCCGGCCCCGGTCCCGGAAGCGGAGCCACAGCCACGGGGGGACGGCGCTGATGGAGCTCGACTCGTCGTGGTACCTGCTGCTGTCGGTCGTGATGTTTGCGATCGGCACCACCGGCGTGCTGGTGCGCCGCAACCCGCTGGTGATGTTCATGTGCGTGGAGCTGATGCTCAACGCCGTCAACATCGCCTTCGTGGCCCTCGGCGCCGACCTCAACGACGTCGGCGGGCAGGCGGCGGTGTTCTTCGTGCTGGTGGTGGCAGCCGTGGAGGTGGTGGTCGGCCTGGCCCTGGTGGTGGCGATCATGCGCCGCCGCCCAGAGGCCACCGCGGACGACATCGCGGTGCTCAGGGGCTAGCCGGTGCTCGAAGCCGCCTGGTTGATACCCGCCTTCCCGCTGGCCGGCTTCGCAGCGCTGCTGCTCGCAGGCCGCCGAGTTGGCGAGCCCCGAGCCGGCTGGCTGGCAACCGCGGCGATGGGCGGCTCGTTCGCGGCCTCGGCGGTCGTGTTCGCGGGGCTGCTCGCCGAGCCCGAGTCGCAGCGCCGCCACGTGCAGACGCTGTGGGAATGGGTCCCCGCGGGCGACTTCAGCGTGGACGTGGGCCTGCTGGTCGACCCGCTGTCGGTCACGATGGCGCTGTTCGTCAGCGGCGTGGGCGCCCTGATCCACCTCTATGCGATCGCCTACATGCACGGCGACGAGCACTTCGGCCGGTTCTTCGTCTACCTCAACCTGTTCGCCTTCTCGATGCTGATGCTGGTGCTCGGCGACAACATGCTGCTCACTTTCGGTGGCTGGGAGGGCGTGGGCGCCTGCTCGTATCTGCTGATCTCGTTCTGGTTCAGCGACGAGGCCAACGCCTCGGCCGGCAAGAAGGCGTTCGTCACCAACCGCATCGGCGACTGGGGCTTCATGGTCGCCATGTTCGTGGTGTTCGCCGGCATCGGCTCGATCCGCTACCTCGACATCTTCGGCAATGCCGGGGCCTTCGGCGAGTCCACCGCCACGGCGCTGACGCTGCTGCTGCTGGTGGCCGCCGCCGGCAAGTCCGCCCAGATACCGCTGTTCATCTGGCTGCCCGACGCCATGGCCGGCCCCACGCCGGTCTCGGCGCTGATCCATGCCGCCACCATGGTGACCGCCGGCGTCTACCTGCTGGTGAGGCTCAACCCGCTGCTGGCCGAGGCCTCGGGCTGGGCGCCGGGCCTGATCGCCTGGGTCGGCGTGCTGACCGCCCTGCTGGCGGCGTCGATCGCCGTCGCCCAGAACGACATCAAGAAGGTGCTCGCCTACTCCACGATCAGCCAGCTCGGCTACATGTTCCTGGCCGTCGGCACGGGCGCCTATGTGGCTGCGGTGTTCCACATGGTCACCCACGCCTTCTTCAAGGCGCTGCTGTTCCTGGGCGCCGGATCGGTCATCCACGGCATGCACCACGACCAGGACATGCGCCACTTCGGCGGGCTGCGCAAGCTGATGCCGATCACCTCGGCGACCTTCATCGTGGGCTGGCTGGCCATCGCCGGCGTGCCGCCGTTCTCGGGCTTCTGGTCCAAGGACGAGATCCTCGCCTACGCCTGGGACCAGAGCCCGCTGCTGTGGGCCGTCGGCCTGATCACGGCGGTGCTCACCGCGTTCTACATGAGCCGTCAGGTCTTCATGACCTTCGGCGGGCGGCTGCGCTACGCCGACATCCGGCCCGCCGAGCTCGAGGCGATCGGCGCGGCACGGCTCGCAGGCGCGGCCGAGGCCCTGGCCGCGGCCGAGGCAGCCGTGTCCAACGCCACCGAGGCCGTCGACACCGCAGCCGAGAAGCTGGCGGCGGCCGGCGACAAGCTCGCACAGCGCGAGTCCGAGCTGGCCGCGGTCGACGCCTCCGACGACAAGGCTGCGAACAAGGCGACCCGCAGCCTGGAGCGGGCGCGCTCTGCGGTCGCCAGCGCCGAGGCGGCTGCTGCTGAGGCCGACGCTGCCCTCGACGAGGCCCGCAGCGCCGCAACCGCCGAGCAGGCCCGCCACCGCGCCGCGGTCGACGCTGCTGAGGTCACGGCAGCCGACATCGCCTCAGACGAGCTGCCCGCCGCGGTCCGGGAGCGCCGCGAGTGGCGCCCGGGCGAGTCGCCGTGGCAGATGACGCTGCCGCTGGTGGTGCTGGCGGGCCTGGCCGTGGTCGCCGGGGTGCTCAACCTGCCCTTCGCCAAGGATCTGCACTTCCTGGGGCACTGGCTGGAGCCCTCCACGCTGGGCAACGAGGCCAAGCTGACCAGCGGCGCGGGCGCGCTGTGGGCGCTGGCGATCGTCGCCGGGCTCGGCGCGCTGGCCGGCATCGGCGCGGCGGTCGCGGTGTACGTGAAGCGCCGCTGGCCGGCCGAGAAGGTCGAGCTCGAGGTGCTGGCACGCGGCTGGCACTACGACGAGGCCCTCAGCGGCTTCATGGGCGGCCCTGGCCGCAAGGCCTTCGAGCGGCTCGCCTGGTTCGACTCGGCGGTCGTCGACGGCGCCGTCAACGGGGTCGCCGTGCTGGTGCGATCAGGCGGCAGCCGGCTGCGCAGGCTGCAATCGGGCCTGGTGCGCTCGTATGCGGCGCTGATGGCCGTCGGCGCAATCGCCTTGATCGCCTGGTTCCTCGTCAGGGCCACACCATGAACGCGCTATCCGACCGCCAGACCCAGGGACCGAGGCCGCCCCTGGAGCAGCAGCCATGAGCGGCGCGCTGATCGCTGCCGCCGACTCGACCGCGGCCACGTTCCCGGTGCTCAGCGCCCTGGTGATCCTGCCGGTGCTGGGCGCGTTGGCGTTGCTGGCGCTGCCGTCGGCGCGGCCCGAGCACTTCCGCCAGGTCGCCTTCGGAGTCTCGGCGGTGGTGGCCGCCATGACCGCCTGGGTGATGCTGGACTTCGACCTCAGCCGGGCCGACGAGTTCCAGTTCGTCGACCACGCCACCTGGATCGAGAGCCTGGGCATCTCCTGGACGCTGGGGATCGACGGCATCTCGCTGTGGCTGGTCGTGCTCAGCGCCGCGATCTTCCCGATCTCGATCATCGCCGTCGACGCCGAGCACTCCCCCAAGGGCTACTACGCCTGGCTGCTGGTCCTGCAGTCGGGCTGCATGGGCGTGTTCCTGGCGCTGGACCTGTTCGCCTTCTTCGTGTTCTTCGAGATCGTGCTGGTGCCGATGTACTTCCTGATCGGCCGCTGGGGCCACGGCAGACGCGCCTATGCCGCCACCAAGTTCTTCGTGTTCACGATGCTCGGCTCGGCGCTGATGCTGGTCGGGGTGCTGGCGACGGCGTTCATCAGCGCCGCGGAGACCGGCAGCGCCGTCAGCTTCGACCTGGTCGCCCTGGCCGAGGCGCAGGCCGTGCCCACCACCGCGGCCCGCTGGATCTTCGCGGCCTTCGCCCTGGGCTTCGCGGTGAAGGTGCCGATAGTGGGCCTGCACACCTGGCTGCCCGACGCCCACACCAACGCCCCCACCGCGGGCTCGGTGATCCTGGCCGCGGTGATGCTCAAGCTCGGCGCCTACGGCTTCGTGCGCCTCGGCATCTATCTGTTCCCCGAGCCGGCCGTGTACTTCGCCCCGCTGCTCGTGGCGCTGGGCACCGTCGGGATTCTCTACGGCGCAGTGGTGGCGACCATGCAGCGCGACCTGAAGCGCCTGGTCGCCTACTCCTCGGTCGCCCATCTGGGCTTTATCGTGATCGGCACGTTCGCCCTCAACAGCACCGGCATCGAAGGTGGCCTGCTGCAGATGGTCAACCACGGCGTGTCCACGGGCGCCTTGTTCCTGCTGGTCGCCATGATCCAGCAGCGCTGCGCCAGCCGAGCGATCGACAGCCTCGGCGGCCTGCAGAAGCCCGCCCCGCTGCTGGCGGGCGCCTTCATGGTGGTGATGCTGTCGTCGGTCGGGCTGCCGGGCCTCAACGGCTTCGTCGGCGAGTTCCTGACCCTGCTCGGCGCCTATGCGGCGCACCGCTGGTGGACGCTGGCCGCGGCCACAGGCGTGATCCTGGCGGCGGTGTACTTGCTGTGGGCCTACCAGCGGGTGTTCTGGGGCCCCGTCGACGAGCGCCACGCCGAGGTGCGCGACCTCACGCTGCGCGAGGCGCTGACCCTGGCCCCGTTCCTGGTCGCCATCGTGTTCATGGGGGTGTACCCCAAGCCGGTGCTGGAGCGCATGGCGCCGGCCGTGGATGCCCTGGTCGCCCACGTGGAGCACCATGTGGACGGCTTCTCCGAGCCGGTGGCGGACTTCGCCCCCCGCTTCGGCGTCGACGATCTGCCCGGGCATCACGACGCCGCAGGCCTTGCCGACCAAGCCGCCGCAGGCTTTGCCGACCACGCCGCAGGCTTTGACGCGCCCGACCACGCAGCCCCCGCCGACACGCCGGACGGTGACCGCCGATGAGCTTCGCCCAGGCCGCCCCCGCAGCCGCGCCGGCGATCGACTGGGGCGGGCTGCTGCCGCTGATGATCCTCGCAGGCGGGGCGCTGGGGATCGTGATGGCCCGCTCGCTGATCAAGCGCCTGCCCGCAGGCTCGGAGGCGATGGCCGTGATGGCCGTCGGGCCGCTCAGCGTGCTCGGCATGTGGCTGGCCGCCGCCGCAGCCGGCAGCGGCGTCCCGCTGGAGTCGGTCAGCGACGACATCGGCGAGCCGCTGCTGGTGGCCGGCTTCGCAGCGGCGATGATCCTGGCCGCGCTGGGCGCGGTTGCGCTGCGCATCGGATTGGACGCAGCGCTGACCGCCGGGCTCGGCCTGGCAGCGGTCGGCGCGCTCTGGGGCCTCTCAGACGACCGCCTGGGTCCCGGCGGCGGCTTCGAGGCCATCGAGGGCCAGTTCACGGTCGACGGCTTCATGGCTGTGTTCTCAGGCGTGATCGCCGTCAGCGTGGTGCTGGTGGCGCTGCTGCTCGACGGCTACCTGCGACGCGAGCGCCTCGAAGGCCCCGAGATGTACGCCCTGATGCTGATCTCGGCCGCCGGCGGCATGGTCATGGCAGGCGCAGCGGACCTGATCGTGCTCTTCCTGGGCCTGGAGACGCTGTCGATCGCCGTCTACGTGATGGCCGCCATGCACACCCGCCGCAGCGAGTCCACCGAGGCCGGCATGAAGTACTTCGTGCTGGGGGCGGTTGCCTCGGCGTTCCTGCTCTATGGCATCGCCATGGCCTACGGCGCCACCGGCACCACCAGCCTGGCCGGCATCGCCGACTTCCTGGCCGCTGCGCCGCTCGCCGACTCGCCGCTGCTGGCGGCCGGCCTGGCGCTGTTGCTGGTCGGCCTGGGCTTCAAGGTCGCAGCCGTGCCCTTCCACGCCTGGACCCCCGACGTCTACCAGGGCTCGCCGACCCCGGTGGTCGCCTTCATGGCCTCGGCGGTGAAGGTCGCAGGCGTCGCCGCGCTGCTGCGGGTGTTCGTGCTGGCCTTCTCCGCCCACAGCGACGACTGGCGGCCTGCGCTGATGGGCCTGGCCGCGCTCAGCCTGGTCGGCGGCGCGCTGCTGGCAGTGGTGCAACACGACGTCAAGCGCATGCTCGCCTACTCCTCGATCGCCCACACCGGCTTCATCCTGGTCGGCGTGATCGCCGGCGGCGAGGGCATCGCAGCGGTCGTCTTCTACGCCCTGTCCTATGCGGTCATGGTGATCGGCAGCTTCGGCCTGCTGGGGTTGGTGTCGGGTCGCGGCGACCGGGCCACCTCGCTGACCGATCTCGACGGCCTCGGCGTCCGTGCGCCGCTGGCGGCCGCGGCATTCACGGTGCTGTTGCTGGCCCAGGCCGGGGTGCCGTTCACCAGCGGCTTCGTCGCCAAGTTCGAGGTGATCGGCGCGGCCGCCGACGTCGGCGACTACTGGCTGGCCGCGCTGGCCATGCTCAGCGCCGTGATCTCGGCGTTCCTGTACCTGCGGATCGTGCTCTCGATGTACCTGGGCAGCCCGTCGCCCGCCGCCGCGTCCGAGACGGCCGAAGCCGAGGCCGGCCTCGCCGCAACAGCAGCGCCCGCCGGCGGCATGGGCCGTGCCGCGGTGCTGGCCGTGGGGCTGACGGTGGCGTTCACCGTCGGCTTCGGGATCGTGCCCGGCCCGCTCGACCAGCTCGCCCGAGACGCCGTGCCGCTGCTGGCCGCGGGCGGCTGAGCGGGCGCTTGCGAAGCTAGGATCAGCGCCCGTGTCGGAGTTCCTGCGCAGCTACCTAACCGTCGGGATTTTCGGCGCTGTCGGCGTGGCGCTGGTCGGCGCATTCCTGGGCCTCGGGGCGCTGCTGCGGCCCAGCAAGCCGACCCCCGCCAAGCTCAAGACGTACGAGTCAGGCGTCGACCCGACCGGCGACATGTGGTCCCAGGCCAACATCCGCTACTACGTGTTCGCCCTGCTCTTCGTCATGTTCGACGTGGAGGCGGTGTTCATCTTCCCCTGGGCGGCCCGCCTGGAGGCCTACGGCATGTTCGGCCTCATCGAGATGGCGATCTTCATCTTCATCCTGCTGCTGGGGCTGATCTACGCCTGGCGCAAGGGGGTGCTCAAGTGGGCCTAGTCGAGTCCGGCAAGATGCCCTCGGGGCTGACCACGCTGCTCAACATGAGCCGCAAGTACTCACTGTGGGTCTACCAGTGGGGCCTGGCCTGCTGTGCCATCGAGATGGGCGCGGCCTTCGCCTCGCCCCGCTACGACGTGATGCGCCTCGGCGTGATCCCGCTGCCCGCCAGCCCCCGCCAGGCCGACCTGCTGGTGGTCTCGGGCACCGTGACCGACAAGATGGCCCCGTCGGTGAAGCGGCTGTATGAGCAGATGCCCGACCCCAAGTACGTGATCTCGATGGGCTCGTGCGCCAACTGCGGCGGGCCGTATTGGGACAGCTACTCGGTGACCAAGGGCGTCGACCAGATCGTGCCGGTCGACGTCTACGTGCCGGGCTGCCCGCCCCGGCCCGAGGCGCTGCTGGAGGGCATCGTGTTGCTCCAGGAGCGGATCCAGAACGAGAGCATGGCCGAGCGCTGGAAGGGTGAGCCGATTGTCGTCTGACGTCGACGCCCCGCCCGCTGCTGACGCCGCTACCGGCGATGATGCTGCTGATGCCGCTGACACCGCCGCTGACGACGCTGGTGACGCTGCTGCCGCCGTGGACGCGGCGCGCCAAGGTCTCGTGGATGCCTTCGCAGCGCATCTGGGCGACGCCTTGATCGACAGCCACATCGACCCCGGCGTCGACGTGTGGCTGCGGGTGGACGCCGGCGCCTGGCGCGAGACCGCCCGTTTCGCCCGCGACGGCCTGGGCTTCGCCTACTTCGGCTTCCTCAGCGCCATCGACTGGCTGCCGTCTCCCTACGGGCGCGACATGAACGCCCAGATCGACCTCGAGCTCGGCAACGACACCGCGTCTGAGATCGACCGCAGCATCGTGCACGGCGTGACCGGCGGCGAGACCCGCTTCCAGGTGTTCTGCCGGCTGAATGACGTGGTCGGCCATCTGGGCGTGACCGTCAAGGCCGACATCGGCGACGACATGGCCATCGACAGCATCGTCTCGGTGTACCCCGGCGCCGACTGGCACGAGCGCGAGTGCCACGAGATGTACGGCATCGCCTTCGACGGGCATGCGGACCTGCGCCCGATCTACCTGCCCAGCGAGTTCGAGGGCCACCCGCTTCGCAAGGACTACCCGCTGCTGGCGCGGCGCATGAAGCCCTGGCCGGGGATCGTCGACGTGGAGCTGATGCCCACCGAAGACGACCCGCCAGCCGAGACCGCCGACAGCGCCCCTGCCGAGGCAACCGACACAGCCGACCCAGCCGACCCAGCCGACGCTGCCGACCCGGCCGACCCGGCCGACGATGCAGCAGCCGCAGCAGCCGAGGGCACGCCATGACCCAGGTGGCGGACCGCGAACAGCTCTCCTACATGGCCGCGCAGGCCGCGGATGCCCGCGTCAACATCGAGCTCGAGACCGAGGGCATGACCCTCAACATCGGCCCGCAGCACCCCGCCACCCACGGCACGCTGCGCATCGTCGCCAAGCTCGACGGCGAGCAGGTCGTGGCCGCCGACCCGGTGATGGGCTACATGCACCGCGGCTACGAGAAGCTCGCCGAGGTGCGCACCTACCCGCAGGTCACCACGCTGATCAACCGCATCGACTGGGTGGGCAGCTTCGCCAACGAGGTGCCGTTCATCCTCGCCGCGGAGCGCCTGATGGGCACCGAGGCCCCGCCGCGGGCGCAGTGGATCCGCACGATCCTCTTCGAGATGAGCCGCATCGCCAACATCTCGCTGTTCCTGGGCGACATGGGCCTGCAGGTCGGCGCGGTCACCCCGGCGTTCTACGCCTTCAGGGACCGCGAGCACGTGCTCAACCTGATCGAGGCCGTCACCGGCGGGCGCTTCCACCCCAACTTCGACCGCATCGGCGGCCTCAAGGACGACCTGCCCGCGGGCTGGATCACCGAGACCCGCCGGGTGATGGGCAAGATCCGCGAGTACTGCGACGAGATCGAGACCCTCGTCGGCGGCAACGAGATCTTCGAGGCCCGCACCCGTGGCATCGGCGTGATCCCCGCGGACATCGGCCTCGGCTACGGGCTCTCGGGCGCCAACATCCGCGCCTCGGGCGTGGACTGGGACGTGCGCCGGGACAACCCCAGCGGCCTGGTACACAACGAGGTCGACTGGAAGGTCTGGACCCATCCCGACGGCGACTCCTACTCCCGCTTCTGGGTGCGCCTCCAGGAGGTCCGCGAGAGCACACAGATCATCGACCAGCTCCTCGACGGCCTGCCCGCCGGGCCGATCATGGCCAAGGTGCCGCGCATCATCAAGGTGCCCGCCGGCGAGGCCTACGTGGAGACCGAGAATCCCCTGGGCGTGATGGGCTACTACATCGTCTCCAAGGGCGACCTGGTGCCGTACCGGGTGAAGATCCGCTCGGCGTCGTTCTCCAACATCTCGATCACGCCGTGGCTGCTCAAGGGCGTCTACGTGCCCGACATCATCACCATCCTGGGCTCGCTGTATTTCATCCTCGGGGACATCGACCGGTGACTGTTGTCGGAACGCCCGCCGCCGCAGGCGCACCCCTGGGGGACACAGCCCGATGACCGCCGGCGCACTCACAGCCTCGCTGGGCGACACGGCCCTGCTGGGCGAGCTGGCCTACTGGCAGCAGACCGGCATCCGCGTCGTGGCCGGGCTGGCCGCGGTGCTCTTGATCGCCGGCACGCTGGTCTACCTGCACCTGTTCAAGCTGGTGTCGTTCATGCAGAGCCGGCTCGGCCCCATGGAGGCAGGCCCGTTCGGCTCGCTGCAGCTTCTCGCCGAGGTCGGCAAGTTCCTCCAGAAGGAGGACATCTTCCCGAGCAAGGCCGACCGCTTCGTGTTCGCCGCGGCGCCGTTCGTGGTGCTCAGCTCCACCTTCCTGCTGGTGGTGGTGGTGCCCGGCGGCCCCGACGCCTGGTTCATCGACAGCGACCTGGGCATCTACCTGGCCATGGCCGTGTCGTCGGTGTCGGTCATCGGCATCCTGATGGCCGGCTGGGGCTCGGCCTCGAAGTACTCGCTGCTCGGCGGGCTGCGGGCCACGGGCCAGCTCATCGCCTATGAGCTGCCGCTGATCCTGGCCGTGCTGGGCGTGGTCATCCAGGCCGAGACCATGAACATGCAAGGCATCGTGCTGGCCCAGGCCGAAGGCGAGATCCTCGGCTGGGGGGCGCTGGGCAACCCCTTTGTGCTCACCCAGTTCGCGGGCTTCGTCATCTTCATGATCGCCATGCAGGCCGAGCTGACCCAGACCCCCTTCGACATGCCCATCGCCGAGTCGGAGCTGGTCACGGGCTACATGACCGAGTACTCCGGGATGCGCTTCCTGCTGTTCTTCATCGGCGAGTTCGCCACCGCCGGCGTGTTCTCGGCGGTCGCCGCGGTGCTGTTCCTCGGCGGCTGGTACATCCCCGGCATCGACCCCGCCGCCGACATCATGAACATCCTCGGCCCGCTGGTGATGGTCGCCAAGATCGTGATCCTCACCTTCTTGGTCTTCTGGTTCCGCTTCACCTTCCCCCGCTTCCGAGAGGACCAGCTCCAGAAGCTCGCCTGGAAGGTGCTGATCCCGCTGGCCTTGGGCAACATCGTCGTCACCGGCATCCTCAAGGTCGTCTTCTAGCCCCGCCGTCAGGACCAGACTCGAATGGCACTCGTACCCGGAATCATCAAAGGCCTCGGCGTGACCGGCGGCACGCTGCTGCGCACGGTGTTCCCCGACGGCCTGCGCAAGCCCGTGCCCAACCCCGTGAAGGGCGCTGAGACGGTGCAGTACCCCCGCGAGAAGGAGACGCCGCCCACCCGGGCGCGCGGCGTGATCGCCCTGCACATCGAGAACTGCACCGCCTGCATGCTGTGTGCCCGCGAATGCCCCGACTGGTGCATCTACATCGAGGGCCACAAGGAGAAGGCGCCGCCGCGCCGCGCCGGGGGCAAGCCCCGCCAGGTCAACATCCTGGACCGCTTCGACATCGACTACGCGCTGTGCATGTTCTGCGGCATCTGCGTGGAGGTGTGCCCCTTCGAGGCGCTTTTCTGGACGCCCGAGTACGAGTTCTCCGAGCCGCGCATCGCCGATCTGCTGCACGACATGTCGCGCCTCGACGAATGGATGGAGACGGTGCCGGACTTCGAGGACTACGAGGCCGGCTCGGAGGCCAAGAAGCTGAAGGTGCCGCCCAAATGAGCGCCGCTGTGGCTGCGGTGGCCCTGCCGACGGGCGGCCCGCTCGCCGCGCTGTCCGCTGACGGCGACCTGGCGGTGGCCCAGAACGTGTTCTTCGCGCTGGTCGCGCTGACCATGATCTACGCCGCCATCCGGGTGGTCACCACCGGCAACGTGGTCCACGCCGCGCTGTGGCTGGTGCTGGTGCTGGCCGGGGTGGCCGTCAACTTCGTGCTGCTCGGCGCCGAGTTCGTGGCCGTCACCCAGGTGCTGGTCTACATCGGCGCGGTGATCGTGCTCCTTTTGTTCGGCGTGATGCTCACCCGCGCCTCGATGGGCGACGACGAGTCGGTGGCGTCGGAGCGCCGCGCCATGGCGGCGGTGGTCGGGGTGCTGCTGTTCGCGGTGATGGCCATCGCCTTGATCGACTCGTTCTCGGACTCCCGGCTGGTGATCGACGAGCCGCAGCCCACGGCTCTGGTCAGCGACGCCATCTTCAGCCAGTACATCGTGCCCTTCGAGGCGGTCTCGGTGCTGCTGCTCGCGGCCCTCATCGGCGCGGTCGTCGTGGCCCGGCGGGACTGAGCCCGAGGACTGAGGCCTGATGCTGCTCAACCAGTTCCTGCTGCTGGGCGCTGTGCTGTTCTGCATCGGCGTCTACGGCGTGCTGGCCCGGCGCAACGGCATGCTGGTGCTGATGAGCATCGAGTTGATCCTCAATGCCGTCAACATCAACCTGGTGGCCTTCGGCGCCCTCACCGACGACGTGGGCGGCTCGGTGTTCGCCCTGTTCACCATCGCCGTGGCCGCCGCCGAGGTGGGCATCGGCCTGGCAATCGTGCTTCTGATCTACCGCAACCGCCGCAGCATCGACCTCACCGAGGTCGACCTCCTGAAGGGCTGAGGTCATCGTGTCGCCGTCCGCT
Organism: Acidimicrobiales bacterium; assembly: GCA_965214285.1. GTDB lineage: Bacteria > Actinomycetota > Acidimicrobiia > Acidimicrobiales > Aldehydirespiratoraceae. The sequence goes on along the minus strand of OZ243946.1, from coordinate 686,553 downwards.
CTGCTCGATCTCGCTGCGCCCTCGGGCGCCGCCGCGCAGCTCCTGGCCGCCGAGGCCGCGACCGGCGGCGTCTCGGTGGTGAGCGACGCCAACTGGTTCCTGGCTAACGCCTGGCTGATCCCGCTGCTGCCGGCGATCTCCTTCGTGGCCATCCTGTTCTTCGGCAAGCGCCTGCGCTACAAGGGCGCCGAGATCGGGATCGCCGCCGTGGGCGCCTCCTTCGTGCTGTCGGTGCTGACAGCGGTGGCCTGGCTGGATCACCGCGACAACTTCGTCCCCGACGCCGAGAGCACCGCCGGGCACGCCTCGATCGCCGTGCAGAACTCGACCGGCTGGCTGCAGTCCGGCGGCATCGAGTTCTCCGCGGGGATCCTCGTCGACGGCCTGTCGGTGATGATGCTCTTGGTCGTCACCATCGTGTCGCTGCTGGTACACGTCTACTCGACGGACTACGTGAGCGGCGACCGGCGCTACACCCACTTCTTCGCCTTCCTGTCGCTGTTCAGCGCGGCCATGCTCTTCTTCGTCCTCAGCGACAACATCCTGCAGATGATCGTCGGCTGGGAGCTGGTCGGCGTCTGCTCGTTCACGCTGATCTCGCACTGGTGGGAGGAAAAGCCCAACTCCGACGCCGGGCTCAAGGCGTTCCTCACCAACCGGGTGGGCGACGTGGGCCTGCTGATCGGCGTGACGGTGCTGTTCTTCACCGCCGGAGGGGCCGAGACCTTCGACACCATCGCCATCAACTCCGAGATCGTCGCCGGCAACGTGAGCCACACGTCGCTGGTGGTCGCGGCGCTGTGTTTGACCGCGGCGGTGATGTCGAAGTCCGGGCAGTTCGTGCTGCACACCTGGCTGCCCGACGCCATGGCCGGCCCCACGCCGGTCTCGGCGCTGATCCATGCCGCCACCATGGTCGTGGCCGGCATCTTCTTGGTGGCGCGCCTGTACCCGGTGTTCTTCGAGGGTATGCAGATCGGCGGCTCCAGCGTCAACCTGCTGGCCACGATCGGCGCCGTGACCCTGGTGTTCGGCGGGCTGCTGGCCTTTGTGCAAGACGACATCAAGAAGGTGCTGGCCTACTCCACGGTCTCCCAGCTCGGCTACATGGCCATGGCGCTGGGCGTCGGCGCCTGGACCGCGGCGCTGTTCCACCTGTTCACCCATGCCTTCTTCAAGGCCAACCTGTTCCTGGGGTCGGGCTCGGTGGCCCATGCCGTGCACAGCTTCGACATGAAGACCCACATGGGCGGCATGCGCAAGTACATGCCCCGCACCTATGTCACGTTCATCATCGGCTCGCTGGCGCTGGCGGGCATCTTCCCGCTGGCGGGCTTCTGGTCCAAGGACGAGATCCTCGCCGGCACCGGCGGCTGGGGCCTGTTCGGCGGCACCTCCGCCAACGGCGCCTACACCTTCCACCTGGCGATGGGCATGCTCGGCGCGGCGCTCACCGCCGCCTACATGACCCGCTGCGTGTATCTGACCTTCCACGGCGAATGGCGCGGCGCGCAGCACCACCACGCCGGCCACGCTGCCGCTGCCCACGCCGACGACAGCGACACTGCCGATGCCCACGCCGGCCATGCGGACGGACATGCCGACCACCACGGCGAGCCGCACGAGTCCGGCCCGCGCATCCTGGTGCCGCTGTATGTGCTCTCGGCGCTGTCGATCGTCGCCGGGCTGGTCAACTTGCCCAAGGGCTTCCAGCTCGTGCCCGGCTCCTGGACCGAGCGCTTCGGGCACTTCGTGGAGCCCAGCGGCGTGGCCTACTTCCCCGGCATCGCCCACGCCAAGCCGAGCTGGACGCTGGCCATCGCCTCGATCGCCGTCGCCCTGATCGGGGGCGGCGCGGCCTTCTACTACTACTTCGTGCGCGTCGAGCGGCTCAGCAAGCGCCTCGGCCGCTCGCTCACCGGGCTGCCCGACGGGGCCACCACCAAACCCCTCGGCCGCGCCGGCCACCGCCTGCTCGTCAACAAGTACTACCTGGACCACCTCTACACCGGCGTGATCGTCGGCTTCACCAAGGGCCCGCTGGCCAGAGCCGCCAACTGGGTCAACCAGCACGTGATCGACGGCATCATCGACACCGCCGGCGAATCCGCGGTGCGCACCGGGCGCCTGGTCTACGACAAGATCGACCAGGGCCTTGTCGACGGCTTCGTGGACGGCGCAGGCATCGTGTCCGACACCACCGGCGAGGAGCTGCGCCACATCAACACCGGCCGGGTCCAGAACTACGCCGCCCTGCTGTTCGCCGGCGCAGCCGTCGCCGCCGGCGCATTCCTCGTCATCATCGCCTTGTGACCGCCTTGTGACCATGCACCTACTCATGCCCGCCCGACCTGCTTGCCAGGACCCCGACCTGCTTGCCAGGACACTGACAGGACACCCATGACCGATTTCCTCAACGACTGGGGCCTCACGGCCGTGATCTTCGTGCCGCTCGCCGGGGCGCTGGCCATGATGGCCATCCCCAAAGAGCGCGAAGATCTGCACAAGCAGGTCTCGCTGCTGGCATCGCTGGCGGCGCTGGCCCTCGGCGTCGGCCTGCTCGTCGAGTTCGACTACGGCATGGCCCAGACCCTGCAGTTCACGCAGGAGGCCACCTGGATCAGCGTCATCAACAGCGACTACATCGTGGCCCTCGACGGCATGTCGCTGCCGCTGATGATGCTCACGCTGTTCGTGATGCCGCTGGTGTTCGTCTACTCCTGGAACCACATCCCCGAGCCCGGCAACGCCAAGTCGTTCCTGATCCTGATGCTGATCCTCGAGACCGGCATGGTCGGCACCTTCCTGGCCCAGGACCTGATCCTGTTCTTCGTGTTCTTCGAGGTCGTGCTGCTGCCGATGTTCTTCATGATCGCCGTCTGGGGCGCCGAGGACCGCCGCTACGCATCGCTGAAGTTCTTCCTCTACACGCTGTTCGGCTCGGCGCTGATGCTGCTGGGCTTCCTGGCGCTGTTCTTCTTGTCGAAGGACCCGGTCACCGGCGAGGCGCTGCGCAGCTTCGACATGCGCGAGCTCTCCGATGTGGCCGGGGCGGGCATTGCACGGGGCTCGCAGCTGCTGATCTTCGCCGGCATGTTCGTCGGCTTCGGCGTGAAGGTGCCGCTGTTCCCGTTCCACACCTGGCTGCCCGACGCTCACACCCAGGCCCCCACCCAGGGCTCGGTGATCCTGGCCGCGGTGCTGTTGAAGCTCGGCACCTACGGCTTCGTGCGCATCGCCGTGCCCATGCTGCCCGAGGCGGCCGAGGCCTGGGCGCCGTGGATCGGCCTGCTGGCCGTGATCGGCATCATCTACGGGGCGCTGGGATGCCTTGCCCAGACCGACATGAAGCGCCTCATCGCCTTCTCGTCGGTGGCCCACATGGGCTTCGTGATGCTGGGCATCGCCACGCTCACCGACTTCGGCATCAACGCCGCCATCTTCGGGATGGTCGCCCACGGCCTCATCACCGGGATGCTGTTCTTCATCGCCGGCTCGGTCAAGGAGCGCTACCACACCCTGGAGATCAAGCGCCTCGGCGGGATGCTGGTGCAGGCCCCGCGCCTGGGCTGGATACTGGGCTTCTGCGCCATGGCGTCGCTGGGCCTGCCGGGGCTGGCCGGCTTCTGGGGCGAGTTCCCGGCCATCCTGTCGGCGTACCAGCCGGCCAACGGCGTGTCGGTGGGCGTCTTCCGGGTCTACATGGTGGTGGCCGCGCTGGGCACCGTCCTGGCCGCCGGCTACCTGCTGTGGATGCTGCAGCGCACCGCCATGGGCGAGCCGTCCGAAGAGTTCGCCGACGACCCCCACATCACCGACGTCAACACCGTCGAGTGGATCTCCTGGGCGCCGATCCTGGTGCTGATCGTGGTGTTCGGCGTGGCGCCGGGCCTGATCTTCGACGTGACCGACCCCGCTGTGGTCGCCTCGATCGACAACTGCCTGCAGCTCGACGCCGGCTGCGAGGGCGTCGCCGCTGCGGCTGAGGCCGCGTCCGGGGGCTGAGCGTGAGCGCAGCGCTGCTCGCCGCGACCGGCGATTTCGTCCGCCCGCCGATCGACTGGCACGCCGCCGCGCCCGAGCTGACGCTGCTCGGCTTCGGGGCGCTGGTCACCCTGGTCGACATCGTCTGGCTCGAAGGCGGCAGGCGCACCACCGCAGCGCTGGCCTCGATCGGGCTGTTGGCCACCATGGTGCCGATCATCACCCTGGCCGTCGACGGCGCCGACCGCTCGATGTTCAACGCGGCCTTCGTGGTCGACGACTACGCGCTGTTGATGAAAGCCGTGTTCGTGATGGCCGGCTACGTGGTGGTGCTGCTGTCGAGCAACTACGTCGCCGAGGGCGACTACTGGGAGAACGAGTACTACGGGCTGCTGCTGTCGTCGGTGCTGGGCATGATGCTGATGGCCTCGGCTCGGGACCTGATCACCGTGTTCGTGGCCCTGGAGCTGCTCTCGATCCCGGCGTACCTGCTGGCCACCTGGCGCAAGCGCGACCTGCGCAGCAACGAGGCCGGGCTGAAGTACTACCTGATGGGCGTCTTCGCCTCGGCGGTGATGCTCTATGGGATGTCGCTGCTCTACGGCGCATCGGGCACCACCCTGCTGGCCGGCATCGACGCAGCGGTGAGCGCCGCCGGCACCCCGTCGGCGATCGTGGTGGTCGGCGTGGTGCTGACCATCGTCGGCTTCGCCTTCAAGGTGTCGGCCGTGCCGTTCCACACCTGGGCGCCCGACACCTACGAGGGCGCGCCCACCCCGGTGACGGCGTTCATCTCGGTGGCCTCCAAGGCGGCCGGCTTCGTGGCCCTGATGAACCTGGTTTTCGTGGGCTTCTTGGGCCGCGGCGACGTGTACGAGCCGTTCATCTGGGTGCTGGCCGCGCTGTCGATGACGGTCGGCAACCTGATCGCCCTGCGCCAGACCAACCTGGTGCGGATGCTCGCCTACTCCGGCGTCGCCCAGGCCGGCTACATGCTGGCGCCGCTGGCGGTGGCCAGCAGCGTGCCCGACTCGGCGCTGGCCGCAGTCACCAGCTACCTGGTGATATATGCGGCCATGAACCTGGGGGCCTTCGCGGTGGTGATCGCCGTGGCCCGCAAGACCCGCTCGGCGGAGATCGACTCGTATGCGGGGCTGATCCGCTACGCCCCGGGCCTGACCGTGGCCATGACCGTGTTCCTGTTCGCCCTGGCGGGCATCCCGCCGCTGGGCGGCTGGTGGGCCAAGTTCCGCATCATGGGCGCGGTGATCGAGCCTAACACCGCCTCGGGGGTGGTGCTGGGGGTGTTCGTGGCCGTCAACTCGGTGATCGCCCTGTACTACTACGCCCGCGTGGGCATGCGGATGTGGGCCGACGAGCCGCCCGACGGCGATGTGACCCCGGTCCGGGTGCCGCCTGCGGTCACGGCCGCCCTCGTGCTCACCGCGGTCGCCACCGTCGCCTTCGGCGTCTATCCCGGGCTGGTGGGCGACGTGGCCGAAGTCAGCCTGCTGGCCGGTGCCGGCTGAGCGGACGGCCTCCACAGCCCCTCTCGCCGAGCGGCTCGCAGCCCGCATCCGCTCGCAAGGCCCGATGGCCGTCTCGGAGTTCACAGACGCCGCGCTGTATGACGCCGACGGCGGCTTCTACAGCGTCGCCGGCCGGCCCGGTCGCCGCGGCGACTTCATCACGGCGCCTGAGCTGGGGCCGCTGTTCGGCGTGGTGTTGGCGCGCGCGCTCAAACACTGGCAAGCCGTTGCGCCCGCCAACGCTGCCGGTCGTCGTGCCGACGCCACCGGCGACGACGGAACCGCCGCGTCTGCAGGCCGTTCCGGCAACCCCCTGGGGATCCGCTCGGCTGTCGACGGACCCGGGGCGTCGACGGCAGCGCCGAGCCGTCTCGCTGAGAGTCCTTTCGAGGGCCGCTTCGATGTCGTGGAGCTCGGCGCCGGGACCGCCAGCCTGGCCCGTTCGGCGGTCGCCGCCTCGGACAACGCCGCCGCCGGGGCCGGGGCCACAGAGCCTGGCGCAGACAGCGCCGCCGGGGCCGACGCGGCCGGCGGGCTTTGCTGGTGGGCGGTGGAGACCTCGGCGCGGCTGCGGGCCGAGCACCCCGACGACGATCCCCGCATCCGCTCGGTCGCCACGCTGGACGAGGTGCAGGCATCGCCGCAGGTGGTGCTGGCCAACGAGCTGTTGGACAACGTCGCCTTCAGGGTCGTCGAACGGGCAGAGGCCGGCTGGCGCGAGCTGCTCGTGGACGTCGACGCCGGCGGCCGCTTCGCCGAACGGCTGGGCCAGGTGGTCGAGCCTCCGACAGTCGGATCCGCCGAGGCGCAGCAGGCTGTGGACTCGGCCGCTCCTGGCGTGCGCCTGCCTGTCCACGACGCCGCCGTGGAGCTGCTGCGCGAGCTGCGCCGCAGATGGCCCCGGGCACTCATCGTGGTCTTCGACTATGCAGCCGGCACCGCCGAGCTGTGCGAGCGCAGCCCGCACTGGCTGCGCAGCTACTCCGCCCACGACCGCCACGACGACTGGCTCAGCTCGCCGGGCAGCCGCGACATCACCTGCGACCTGGCCGTCGAGCAGATCGCAGCGGCGCTGCCCGAGCCCGTGATCTCCAGCCAGGCCGATTGGCTGCGCGCCCACGGCATCGACGAGCTGGCAGCCGAGGCCCGCCGGGTCTGGGAGCAGCGTGCGCAGGTGGGCGACCTGGCCGGCATGCGGGCCCGCAGCACGCTGAGCGAGGCCGCCGCGCTGCTCGACCCCGCCGGCCTCGGCGGCTTCAGCGTCTTCGAGTGGGCGCCTGAGGGTCCCTGAGCCCAGAGCGACCGCAGCGACCGCCCCAGCACGGCGAGCGCATGTCGCTGACCGCAGTTGCCTTCCGTCCACGGGGCGGGTCCGCCGCAGGCCCCCACGGATCGCAACGCCCAACGGGTCGGAAGTTGCGCATACTGCGTATACCCGCTACCCTGCGGGCGTGACCGCTGCGACCAAACCGACGAATGTCCTGCTGGGCCCTGAACGGCAGACGACAGCCAAACGCCTTGCCCGCGAGCGCGGCATTAGCTTGTCTGCTTTCCTGCGCGAACTGATCGACGATGCCGCCGCCGAGAGTTCGGCAACGCGGGGCGACATATCGTGCCTGATCGGGCTGTTCGGCGACGACCCCGACCACGTCGACATCGACATCGGGCGCGACAAGCACAAGCTCATCTCGGAAGCCTTCGTGGATGCCTCGCCCCTGAAGGATCGTTGGTGAATCCAGTCTACGTCGACACAACAGGCTGGTATGCGCTGACCATACGGTCCGATCCCTGGCATGCTCGCGCTGCTTCCCTGCTGACGGAGCATCAGGCAAGGCTGGTCACCAGCGACATGACGCTCCTGGAGTCTTGGACGCTGCTGAGGCTGCGCCGCGGGTTGAACGCTGCCGATGAATTGATCGCCAGGATCCTGGGTCGCAATCTTGCCGACATCATCTCAGTCGAACCTCGGGACATCTGGGCCGCCCTGGACATTCGTGAGACCTTCTCCGACCAAGATTTCTCGCTGGTCGATCGCACGAGCTGGGTGCTGATGGAGCGCTTCGCGATCGCCGAGGCCATCTCATTCGACGACGACTTCTCGGTGTACCGCTACGGGCCTCATCGGGACAAGGCATTCACGGTCCACCGCTGACCTGTCATCCGACGACACCATTGCCACGCCGCAGACGCCCACAGGACACGGCCACCGCCTGCACCGAGGACGCGCCTCGGAGGCCAGTCGGGCTGCGAGGCCCGCAGAACCCGGAGCGAGGACCGCGGCAGGTGCCCCGAGATGGCAGCGTCCTGCCGAACCCGACGCCCGCCGGCGCCTCGTCGGGGCACCGACAGGTCATGCGGGTCGTCTGGCCGATCGAGGGCTGTGTTGCGGTCGGCGTCGAGGTCGGCGACGGTGGCCAGATCCAGGGTCAGCAGAGACCGACCTGCTCGGCTCAGGCGGAGTAGGCTGGCGGCGATGTCAGTCGGGGGACGCGTGCCGCTGAGCCGCGAGCGCCTGGCCGAGGCCGCGCTCGAGCTGATCGACGAGTCCGGCCTCGATGCCCTGAGCATGCGCAAGCTCGGTGCGCATCTCGGCGTGGAGGCGATGTCGCTGTACCGCCACGTCGACAACAAGGACGACCTGCTCGCCGCCGTCACCGACCTGCTGTACTGCACCATCCTCGACATCTACTGCGAGCCCGAGGGCGACTGGCGCGACAAGGCGCGCCAGATGGCCGCCGCCTATGTGCACGTGGCCGAGGCGCACCCGCAGGCCCTGGTGCTGCTGATCCAGCAGCGTGTCGACACCCCCTGCGAGCTCGAGTTCATGGACGACGTGGTGTCGCTGTTCGACGAGGTCACCGACGACCTGCGGGTGGCCGCCCTGGCGTTCAGCGCAGTGTCCGCCTACGTGACCGGCAGGCTCTTCCAGGAGCATCAGCGCTCGCAGAGGACGCTCTCGCCGGACCGGCTCGAAGGCCATGAGGCAGTGAGGCGTTTCCGGGCTACGCTGCGCACGATCCCGGTCAGCGAGCGCTTCGACGAAGGCCTCGAGGCCGTCCTCGACGGTCTGGCGGCCCGCTACTTCTCGTAGAAGCTGAGCCTCTGCTGTCGGGGCGGGGCGGGCCAGTCCTCTCGGTCGCCCCCTGAGCGAGTCCGCCTAGTCCACCTGCTGTCCATCTGCTTTTGCGACCATGTCAACCCACGCCGCATCCCAATCACCGTCCGAGCCGCCGTCGGAGTCGCCGCCTGCGTCGCCGTCTGAGGCGCCGTCGCCCGCCGAGGTGCTCAATGCCGTCATGATGGCCGACGACGTGGAGCGCGCGCTCTGGGAGGTCATCGACTCCGGGAGCATCGCCCATCTGGTGCCGGAGCTGCCGGCCCTGCGCATGGAGCAGGACCCGATCCACACCCACAAGGACGTGCTCTGGCACACCGTCGTCGTTGTCGGCAAGACCCGGCCCGACCTCACGGTACGCCTCGCCGCGCTGTTCCACGACATCGGCAAGCCCGCCACCCGCAGCTTCGAGCACGGCGACGTGACCTTCCGCAACCACGAGGCGGTCGGCGCCAAGATCACCCGCAAGCGCATGAAGGCGCTGGGCTACGACAAGCAGATGACCCACGACGTGTCGGAGCTGGTGCGCCTCTCGGGGCGCTTCAAGGGCTACGACGCCGGCTGGAGCGACTCGGCGGTACGCCGCTACGCCCGTGACGCCGGCCCGCTGCTGGGCAAGCTGAACGCCCTGGTGCGCGCCGACTGCACCACCCGCAACATGACCAAGTTCAACAGCCTGCAGCTCGAGATCGACGATCTGGAGTGGCGCATCGGCGAGCTGGCCGAGCAGGACCGCCGGGCCGCCGAGCGGCCGCAGATCGACGGCGCGGCCGTGATGGAGCGCCTGGGCATCGGCCCCGGCCCGCAGGTCGGCGAGGTCATGGGATGGCTGCTGGAGCTGAAGCGCTCCGAGGGCGAGCTCGAAGAGGCCGAGCTGTATTCGCGCCTCGACGCATACTGGGAGTCGATCCGCCCGCCCGACGCCTGAGGGCGCCCGACACGTCTGCCGGCAGCGGGCCGGCCCCAGCGCCCGGCTGCACCAGGCCGGCCCGGCCCTGCAACGCCTGCCGGCAGCGGGCTAGCCAGGCCGCGCCTGAGAGCAGCCGATGCCGGTATTCTCAGGGCATGCACATCGGCATCGTCGGCGCCACCGGCCAGGTCGGCGGGGTGATGCGCTCGGTACTGGCCGAGCGTCGATTCGGGGTCGCCTCGCTTCGCCTGTTCGCTTCGGCGCGCTCGGCCGGCAAGACCCTCGACAGCATCGAGGTGGAGGACGCAGCCACGGCGGACTACCGCGGCATCGACATCTGCCTGTTCTCCGCGGGCGCCACCGCCAGCCGTGCACTGGCCCCCAAGGCTGCCGCCGCCGGGGCCGTAGTGATCGACAACTCCTCAGCGTGGCGCATGGACCCCGAGGTGCCCCTGGTGGTGCCCGAGGTCAACGCCGCCGCCCTGGCCTCGATCCCCAAGGGCATCGTCGCCAACCCCAACTGCACCACCATGGTGGCCATGCCGGTGATGGGGCCGCTCGCGGCGGAGGCCGGCCTGGAGGCGATGGTGGTGTCCACCTACCAGGCGGTCTCGGGCGCGGGCCTGGCCGGGGTGCGCGAGCTCGACGAGCAGGTCCAGAAGGTCGGCGCCGACGGGCCGGATCTGGTCTACGGCGGCGGGGCCGTCGCCGACGGCGAGGTCTTCGTGAAGCCGATCGCCTTCAACGTGGTGCCCTTCGCCGGCTCGCTGGTCGACGACGACAGCGGCGACACCGACGAGGAGCGCAAGCTGCGCAACGAGAGCCGCAAGATCCTGGGCCTGCCGGACCTGGCCGTGTCGGGCATTTGCGTGAGGGTGCCGGTCTACACCGGCCACTCGCTGGCGATCCACGCACGGTTCTCGTCGCCGATCACGCCCGAGCGTGCCCGCGAGCTGCTCGCCGAGGCGCCCGGCGTTGTGTTCGACGACGTGCCCACGCCGCTGGACGCCGCCGGGGTCGACGCCACCCGCGTCGGGCGCATCCGGGTTGATCCGACCGTGGAGCACGGGCTGAGCCTGTTCCTCTCCGGCGACAACCTGCGCAAGGGCGCGGCCCTCAACACCGTCCAGATCGCCGAGGCGCTCATCGACGCCGACCTCCCCGCCTGACCCCGCGGCTTCGGCTGCGGCGGTAGGCACCGACAATGCCGATGTGCATGCTCTGGAGAACACCGTCATCGGCTGCCGTCAGGCGCTGCGGCCCGCAAGACCGGATGCCGGGGGCTGTCGCCGGCCCGTCTGCAGGTGTCGCCCCCCTGCCGTGGGCCTAAGGTGAGAACATGGGCAACGGTCAGGCGAAAACCGACGAGAAAGTGCACAACGCGAGCCTGGCGACGTGCTTGAGCCGCATGCATCCGCGGTGGGATGTGACCGCCGAGCAGTCGGGGGTGCTGCGCGGTCAACGGGCCAAGAAGCCTGACATCGTGATCTGGCCGCAGGGTTCCAAGCAGGGCAGTCCTGTGCTGATCGAGGTCGAGTACGCCCCGGCGCCCGGCGTGGACGATGATGCGAAGAGCCGATTGGGGGCGTAGCTGGCCGGCAGCCCCGGCGGAGTCGATCAGGTGGTGGCGGTCAAGGCGCCTCAGCACCTGCAGACGACGCCTCAGAAGGATCTGGATTCTGCTGTGGGTGCAGCCGTGTACGAGTATGCGCTGATTCGTCGCAGCGTGGACGGCGGGGATCCTGTGCGGTTCCCAGCGAAGGGGTGGATCGCCGGGAACGCCGCCGATCTCGCGGGGTTCTGCGAGAGGATCGCCCTCAGCGATCATCTCCTCGAACAGGCAGCCGACGCGATGGAAGGAGAGATCCGAGCTGTGGCAGCAGAGTTGCGCCGCAAGCTCCAGTTCGGGACGGGGCTGTCTGCCATTGCCGCTGCGCTGCACCAGGAGGACAACGAGCAGACGACCACGATGGGGGCTGCGATCGTCGCCAACGCCTTCCTGTTCCAGACCGCCCTGGGGGGCCAGACACTGCGAACACGCGACGGGTCCAGGTCGGTGACCGTGCAAGCCCCCAATCCGACAGCAAGCCGGGCGTTGGTACGAATTCACTGGCAGGAGATCCTGGAGGTCAACTACTACCCGATCTTCGACATTGCTAATCAGGTGATGGGCTGCATCCCGGATCACACCGCACCGGGCACCGTGATCGAGCCTCTGTCTTTGTTGTCGTCAGAGCTGGCTCGCTACGGGGTGACTTCGACAGGCGACATGGCGGGGCAGATGTTCGGCCGTCTGATCACTGACCGCAAGTTCCTCGCCACCTTCTACACGCTGCCCTCCTCGGCGGCTCTGCTGGCGGAGCTGGCAGTCGCCAGGCTCGACACAGGCCCCAACACAGACACAGGCTGGGCCAACATAGACAAGCCGAACGCGCTGCGTGTTGCCGACCTGGCTTGTGGCACTGGGGCCTTGCTGACAGCGGCCTACCAGCGGATACTGGCCCGAGCCCGACGGGCCGGCCTCGACGACGAAGCGCTGCACCCGGCGATGATGGAGGACGCGCTGATCGGAGCAGACATCATGCCCGCCGCGGTGCATCTGACCGCCATGCTGCTGTCGTCGGTGTTCCCCGCCAAGCCGTTTTCTGACACCAGCATCTACCTGATGCCCTATGGCGACAGCGGGGTCGGCCCTGAGATCGGCTCGCTGGAACTGCTCGAGCACGGCCGGCAGGTCCCGCTGCTGCTCCGCAGCGAGCAAGTCAGCGGCAGCGGCACCGAGCAGACACGCACTGTGATCGACCACGGCGACGCTGACCTGGTGATCATGAACCCGCCGTTCACGCGCTCCACCGGACACGAAGCGGAGAAGAAGGGCGTGCCTGTGCCTGCGTTCGCCGGGTTCGACACGCCCAAGCAAGAGCAGCGCTTGATGTCCAAACAGCTCACGGCGATCGGCAAGAAGCTCGCCGGGAGCCAAGCCACGGGAGTTGTGGTCGCCGGGCACGGCAACGCAGGACTCGGGTCCAACTTCTTGGACCTGGCCCACGTCAAAGTCAGACCTGGAGGTGCCATAGCGTTCGTGCTGCCGTTCACGATCGTGTCGGGCGACGCTTGGGCCAAGGCCCGGAAACTGCTGGCGACGGGCTACCGCAACATCTGCGTGCTGGCTGTTGCCACCCACGGCAATACAGACCGGGCGTTCTCCGCAGACACGGGCATGGCCGAAGTGCTGATCATCGCCGACCGGCGACAACCCGAGGACACCGCAGGCGAAGACGTCGTGCTCTATGTGAACCTTGTCAGACGGCCCGGCAGCGTTGCCGAGGGAGTCGAGATCGCACGGTCCATCACCCGGATTCCCACAGAGCCGACGGTGGGTCCATTGAGAGTGGGGGAAGCCCACGCGGGTTTCTTCGTCCGCTCCAGTCTCGGTTACGGGGGCTGCGCAGGCGTGGTCGAGATGGATCTGGCCGCATTCGGCCAGGCCGTCATCGGCGGGAAGCTGCACCTGCCGCAGGCAGGCGGCATGGATGATGTTGCGATCTGTCGGCTGGGCGACCTGGGGGAACGCGGCAAGTACCACATGGACATCAACGGCGGACCGCCCAGCCCCGGCAAACCGGACCGAGGGCCTTTCAGTGTCGAGGAACTGGGCGGCGACTGGCAGGCTGCGACTTATCCGATGCTGTGGGGGCACGATCACAGGCGAGAGACAAAGATGTCGGTCGTCCCTGACAGCCAGGGCAGGGTGAAGCCCGGTCTCGAGCACAAGGCCGCCGAGGTCTGGGCCAGCGCCTCCCGGCTGCACTTCAGCCGAGATTTCCAGCTCAATTCGCAGCCGCTTGCGGCGTGCCTCATTCCAGAGGCAAAGAAGTGCATCGGCGGGCGCGCCTGGCCCTCATTCGCCTCTGCCAAGGCGGCGTGGGAGAAGCCGCTGGTGTTGTGGGCCAACACCACCTTCGGCCTGGTCTCCTGGTGGTGGATCGGCACACGACAGCAGGAAGGACGCGCGATGGTGACCATCTCGCGGCTGCCTGAGCTGCCAGTGCTTGACGTTCGCCGGCTCAGCGAGGCCCAGATCGTCAAGGCAGAAGCGATCTTCGACGACTTCGAGGGCCGCGACTTCCTGCCCGCCAACGAGGCCTACCGCGACGAGGCCCGCCAGGCACTCGACGAGGCGATCCTGTTCGACCTGCTCAACGTCCATCAGGGAGACGCCGACCGCCGCAAGGAGATCCTCGACGCTGTCGAAACGCTGCGAAACCAGTGGTGCCGTGAGCCGTCCGTTCACGGCGGTCAGTCCACAGGCCTCGGCATCGACAAGCCCTGATCCGAAAGCACTGTGGCCCTGGTGGGGGTGGGGGGCTCGAAGCGGGCGAGCACCTCGGGATTGGTGACCGCCGCGGGCAGGCTCTGGCCGCCAGGGCCGATCGACGCCCCGCCGTCCACCGTGAGCGTGGCGCCGGTCACATACGACGAGGCGTCCGACAGCAGGAACAGCACCGCCGATGCCACCTCCTCGGGGCTGCCCCGCCGGCGCAGCGGGATCGTGCGGGCCGCCTCGGGCAGCGCGTCGGTGCCGGCGCGCGGCGTCATGACCGTGCCCGGCGCCACCAGGTTCACCCGGATCTGCTGCGGCCCCCACTCCAGGGCCATGGATCGGCTCAGCGACTCAAGCCCGGCCTTGGCGGCCCCGTAGGCGCCGAGCAGCGACACGCCCCTGGTGGCGATCGAGGAAACGTTGACGAACGCCCCCGGGGTGCCGGCGGCCAGCAGCGGACGAGCCGTCTCCTGACAGGCGACGAGCACATACCCGAGGTTGCGCCCCATGATCCGCTCGTAGTCAGCCACAGGCAGATCCTCGAGCCGCCACCAGTCATCAGGCAGGGCGCCGCCGACCACGTTCACCAGGTGGCGTACCTCCCCGAGCTCAGCGACCAGCTCCCGGATGGCACCGCGCAGGGCCGTCTCGTCGGTCACGTCGGCGACGGCGCCGGCCGCCCGTGCGCCTCTCGCCTCGATCCGGCTCACGCTGTCCTCCGCGTGCTCTGGCACATACGAAATCACCCCGACCACCGCGCCCGCGCCTGCCAGGGCGTCCACCACCGAGGTGCCGATGCCGCCCCCGCCGCCGCCGACCACGATGGCCGCGCGGCCCGACAGGTCCAGCGTGCGCCCGCTTGTGGTCGCTGTGGTCGTCGCTGTGGCCATCACCGCAATCTAGATCACCGAGGCCCCCGCCCCGATCAACGCCGCTGCCCTAGTGCTTGTAATACAGGAAGGTCACGGTTGCGCCCGTGGCCGTCGTGGTCCCGGCGTTGGGTTGTTGACTCTGGACTTGGCCGTCTGGCCCGGCGGTGCTCAGGATGGCCTGGGCCACCGGCACCAGGCCGGCGTCGCGCAGCTCCTGTTCGGCGGCATCCTTTTGCATGCCGACCACGTTGGGAATCGTGACCCTGAGGGCGTAGTAACTGAGGGTGACGGTGCTGCCGGAGTCGACCTGGGCGCCGGCGGTGGGATTCTGGTGCGCGACTGTGCCCACCTTGGCCGAGTCGTCGGTGGCGGTTGCCCCGGTCGTCTGCACTGCCAGGCCGGCGTCGGTGATCGCCTTCTCGGCGTCGGCCTTGGTCTCGCCGACCACATCGGGCACCGTCACTTTCGGCGGGGCGACGCCGTAGCCGAACTGGACCGTGGCGCCGGGGTCCACCTGGGTGCCTGCAGCAGGCTTGCTCCACAGCACCTCGCCCACCTGGCTCGGTGTGAATGTGACGACCTCGCGGCCGTCGGGCACCAGGCCGGCGTCGGTCAGCGCCTGCTCGGCGTCGGCCTTGGTCTCGCCGACCAGATCGGGGACTGTGACCATGGGGGCCACGTAGCGGTGGACGGTCATGGTCACCGTCGAGCCGCGGTCTGCCTGTTCGCCGCTGTCACTGGTCGCCGGCGGCGACTGAGCACCGATCCAGCCGTCGAGGTCCGGCCTGTCATTGCGAGGGAAATCGACGATCTCCCAGACCAGTCCTGCGTCGGTGATCTTCTTCTTGGCGGCATCGAGGTCGAAGGCCGCCGGGTCGTTCCAGGCGCCTGAGACCTTGGGGACGTCGACCTTGTCCGGGGCTTCGGTGGTGGTGACAGGCGGCGGCGTGACCGATGACTGGGCGTAGTAGAAGAAGATCACGGTCGAGCCGGTGTTGACCAGGGTGCCCGAGCCGGGCTGGTGCTGGTAGACCTCGCCTGCCAGAGCGGGGTCCTCGGGGATGTTGCCGGCTCGGGCGTCTGCGATGAGCCCGGCGTCGCTGAGAGCTTGCTCCGCGGCGGCTTTGGTCAAGCCGAGCAGATCCGGCACGGCGACCTGAGCCGGCGCCACGGTGGTCGCCGGCGGCGGGGTCGGCGTGGTGGCTGTGTCGGTGCGGACGGTCAGTATCGGGGCTGTGTCGAGGTCGCTGCCGGCGTAGGCGGAGGCGGCGGAGAGGGTGAGGCCGCGGAAATCATAGGCAGTGTCGGGCGTGAGATGGTCGATGGTGACCTGGGTGCCGGTGAGGTGATCGGTGTAGCCCCACTGCGTGTCGCTTGCAGGCTTGTACTGGATCTGGTAGCCGCTGATGGTCTGGTCGCCGGCGTCGGGGACAGGCCAGGTCAAGGTGACGCTTTCGGCTGTCGTGGCGCTGGCTGTCAGGGTCGGAGCGGCGGGGCGTTCGAGCACGTCGGTGACGATGATGGTGATGTCAGCGGAGTCGTCGCTGGAGGGGTCCTCGGCGCCTGTGGGGCCTCTGCCGTCGGACACGTGCAGGGTGAGGTCGTAGGAGGCCTGCGTCTCGTAGTCGAGCGCGGCTGTGGTGGTGATCACGCCCTCGGTGGACACCGCGGGGGCCACTGCGAAGTTGCCCGCGCCGGGGCCTTCGAGCCAAAAGCTCAGCGTGTCGCGTTCTGGGTCATAGTTGCCGGAGTGGGCATAAATCCTGCCGACCTCGTTGGACGTGGTGTCGGTGGGGTCGACGTTCTCGGCGATGGTCAGCCTCGACGTGCCGCCGATCCGCGCCGGGGCGTTCGACCTGGCCTCGGTTCGCAGGGTGTTGGCGCCGGGCTGGTAGGTGTCGCTGCCGCAGGCCACTGCCCCGATGCAGTACTGGAGCTCGTACTCGGTGTCGGCATACAGGCCGGTGATGTCGGTGTAGAACCTGTCTATGTAATCCTGCTGCAGCACGCCCGGCGCCGTCATCAGGTCGTGATCGATCCAGTCGGCGTCGCCGACGGCCCTGTACTGCACCCCATACTGCAGCGCCTTGGGCCGGTCGGTGCTCCACACCGCGGACATCCAGCTAGTCCTGTCGTTGGAGAACAGGAACGTCAGCCAGGGCGTCTCGTCGGCTACATCGCGGACCGAGACGCGGATCGCCGCCTGGTCGTCGATCTCGTCGTCGGGGTTGCCGTCGGCGTCCTTGCCGTCGCTCACCTGTATAGACACCGAGAACTCCGGCAGGGTCTCGGCGTCGAGCCAGCCGACGGCAGCATCGGTGAGCGTCACCTGTCCCGTTGCCGGGTCGATCGCGAAGTAGCGCGACCGCGGGGCTGCATCGGATAGCGAGAAGGTCAGCGCGTCGCCGTCGTCGTCGGCAGCGACCACGCCGGGCAGGTTGCAGCTCGTGCCCGCCGCAGAGCTCTCACGCAGCAAGCACTCGAACTCGCCCAAGCTGAACTCCGGCCGGTCGTTTACGTCGGTGACCGTGACAACGAAGTCCTGGTACACCGTCACGCCCGCGGCCGTGGCCTCCGCGGTGAACGACAGCCGTTTGTCGTCGGGATCCTCGAAATCGAAGTGCCGCTTGTTGTTCACCAGGCCCTCCAGGCCCTCGAAGTTCAAGATGTCGAAGTCATCCGCGTCGGAGCCGCTCAGGGAGTAGGTCACCTCGGGTTTGCCGCCACCGCTGTCGGTGAAGGAGACCGAGTATTGGGCGACGTCGACCAGAGCGTTCTCCTCGACGGTGACAGGGATCGCCGGCGGCCGCGGAGGCGGCGGGTCAGTGTCGGGCGGCTGGGTGGTCGGCGGCGGGGTCGGGGCGGTGTATTCGCCGTAAGTGAACGTCACGGTGGAGCCCGATGCGACCTGGGTGCCGGCGGCGGGGTTCTGGGTCTGGACCAGGCCGTCCTGGGCCGGGTCGGCGACCGCCACGGCGGTTCCCGACGGCACCAGGCCGACGGCGGTCAGCGCGCCCTCGCCGGTGGCCTTGACCGAGCCGACGATGTCGGGCACCGTCACCTGGGCGGGCGGCGGGGTGGGGGCTGTGTATTCGCCGTAAGTGAACGCCACCGTCGAGCCGCCGGAAACCTGGGTGCCCGCGGCGGGGTTCTGGGTCTGGACCTTGCCGTCCTGGGCGGGGTCGGTGACGGTCACGGCGCTGCCCGAGGGCACCAGGCCCACCGCGGTCACCGCTGCCTCGGCTGTGGCCTTGGCCGAGCCGATCAGGTCAGGCACAGTGACCGAGTTCGGCGGCGGGGCGGAGTATGCGCCGTAGGTGAACGCCACGGTGGTGCCGCTGTTGACCTGGGTGCCGGCTGCGGGGTTTTGGGTTTGGACTTTGCCGTCCTGTGCCGGGTCGGTGACTGCCACCGCGGTCCCGGACGGGACCAGGCCCACCGCCAGCACCGCGGCGTCGGCTGTGGCTTTGGCCGAGCCGATCAGATCGGGCACGGTCACCTTGGGAACGGTCGTAGTCGTGGTCGTGGTGGTGGTGCCGGTGGGCGGCTGGTTGCCACCACCACCGCCTCCTCCGTCGCCGTTGTCGCCTCCGTTTGGGCCGCCGCCGACGACGGGGGTGTGGATGCCGTAGGTGAAATCGACTGTGGAGTCGCGGGCCACCTGGGTGCCGGCGGCGGGGTTCTGGGTGTCGACCTTGTCGTGTTGGGCCTGGTCGGTGACGGCGTGGCCTGTGGCCTGGGGCAGCAGCCCGGCGTCGAGCACAGCCTGCTCGGCGGCGGCCTGGGTCAAGCCGACCAGATCAGGCACCGCCACCGTGTCGGGACCGGTGGGCCGCGAGCCTTTGTGGACGCCGTAGGTGAAGGCGAGCGTGGTGCCGCGGGGCAGCAGGGTGCCGGGCGGGTCTTCTTGGGTGTCGACGATGCCGTCGAGGCTCTGGGCTTCCAGCAGCCGGCCGAGGGCCTCGGGCAGCAGCCCCACAGCGAGCACGGTCTGCTCGGCGTCGGCTTTGGTCATGCCGATCAGGTTGGGCACCGCCACCAAGTCGTCGCCCGGCGGAGTGTCGCCAGGCGGGTTGTTGCCTGGCGGGTTGTTGCCTGGGGGGTTGTTGCCTGGGGGCTGGGTGGTCGGCGGCGGCGGGTTGTCGGTGTGGATGCCGTAGGTGAACGCCACCGTGGAGTCGCGGGCCACCTGGGTGCCGGCGTCGGGGTCCTGGGAGGTCACCCGGTCGTCGAGGGCCGCGATGGTCACGTGATGGCCCGTGCCCTGGGGCAGCAGCCCCACGTCCAGCACGGCCTTCTCGGCTTCTGCCTGAGTCATGCCGTCGAGATCCGGCACCGCCACCGTGTCGGGACCGGTGGGCCGCGAGCCCTCCCATATGCCGTAGGTGAACGCGATGGTCGTGCCCGGATCCACCAGCGTGTCCGCAGGCGTGTCCTGGGTGTCGACCACGCCATGCAGAACCTCAACCGCCAGCAGCCGACCGTCGGCCTCGGGCAACAGGCGGAGGTTGATGAGGGTCTGCTCGGCGTCGGCTTTGGGCATGCCGATCAGGTTCGGCACCTTGACCTTGCCGTCCGGGACATCCCCAGGCGGCTGGTTGCCCGGCGGCTGAGTGGTAGGCGTCGGGTTCCCGCCCGGGTTGTTGCCGCCCGGGTTGTTCCCGTCGGGTGGCTGGGTGGTGGCGGTGCCGTCCGGGGGGTCCCCGGTGCGCACTGTGGCCGTGGTGGGCTGATAGTCGCCGAAGGTGAACGTGATCGTGGATCCCTCGGGCACTACGGTGCCGCCGTCGGGGTTGGTGTCGATCACGATCCCGTCGAGATCGGGGTCCGCGGTCGGCACTGGCCTGCCCTGTGGCACCAGGTCGGCGTCGGTCAGGATCTCCTCTGCGTCGTCGACCTCCTCGCCGACCACATCAGGCACCCGCACCGTGGTGTCGCCGAGCACCGTGGCCGTGGGCGGGGTGAACTCCCCCACGGTCACCACCACCGTGGTCCCGGGCGGCACCCCGTCGCCGCCCGGGGGGTCGGTGACGATCACGATGCCGTCGAGGTCTGGGTTGGCGGTGGGCACGCCCTTGACGTCGGGCACCAGGCCGATGTCGCCGAGGATGTCCTCGGCGTCGTCGCGGGGCTGGCCGCGCACATCGGGCACCCGCACCGTGGCATCGCCGTCCTGAGCCGGCGCGCTCACCAGCAACTGCTCAGGCAACGGCTGCACCGCCTCAGGCTCGGAGTCGTCGCCCGA
Organism: Acidimicrobiales bacterium; assembly: GCA_965214285.1. Taxonomy (GTDB): domain Bacteria; phylum Actinomycetota; class Acidimicrobiia; order Acidimicrobiales; family Aldehydirespiratoraceae. Next base: position 666,574 of record OZ243946.1, on the reverse strand, counting down.
GGTGAACCACTGCACCCAAAACAGCAGCAGCAACAACAGCAGCGGAATCAGCGCTGCCAGCAGGTACCTGCGCCTGCGGTCCTCGTCGTAGTTAGGCGGCCCGCGTCTCATGCAACCCCACAGACGTGCTATGAGCGCAGTCGGCTGCGGGTGGTGCGGCGGGGCCGGTCGCTGGTGCGGGCTTTGGTCTCAGACCCGTTGCGGGGCTGCTGCTCGGCGGGTGCGGGGGTCTTTGGCTGCGTGCCCGGGGCGGTGTCTCTTCCGATGTGCTTCCAGTAGTACAAGGTGACCGTCAAGCCTTGGGCCGATGTGATGCCGCCGTCGGGGCTTTGGTCGAAGACTCGGTCGTGTGGCTTGCTGGGGTTGGGCTGGGTGAAGCTGGGCTGGGCGTCGGGCACCAGGCCGAGGTCGCGCAGCGCCTGTACTGCCTCGGTTCTTTGCATGCCGACCAGGTTGGGGATTGTGACCGGGCCGGTGTAGCGGTGGACCGTCATGGTCACCGTCGAGCCGTGCTCCACCTGGTCGCCGCTGACGCTGGTCGCCGGCGGCGACTGAGCGCCGATCCAGCCGTCCAGGTCCTCCCTGTCGTTGCGCGGGAAGTCGACGATCTCCCACACCAGCCCGGCGTCGGTGATCTTCTTCTTCGCGCCGTCGAGGTCGAACGCGGCCGGGTCGTTGTAGGCGCCTGACACCTTGGGCACGTCGACCCTGGGCCGCGGGGCGTAAGAGTAGTAGTTGAAGGTGACGGTCTCGCCTGCGTCGAGCTCGGTGCCGTCGAGGGGGGTCTGGCTGTAGATGTCGCCGTCTTCGCTCTGGTCATGCGTGGTGGTCGCCACGGCGTTTGGCACCAGCCCGACGTGGCGTATGGCTGCCTCTGCCTGGGCCTTGTCGAAGCCCGTCGTGAGGGTGAGCACGTCGGGGACAGTGACCTTGCCGGTGGCGGCCTCATAGTCGTAGTAGTCGAAGCTCACCGTGGCGCCCGAGTCCACCATCGTCCCAGAAACCGGCGCCTGCGAGAACACTGTCTGATCCTTGGACTGATCCGCCGTGGTGCTCGCCGTGCCCGCAGCCACCAGCCCCGCATCGGTGATCGCCGTCTCTGCGGCCGTCTTGGTCTCGCCGACCACATCAGGCACCGCCACCTGCGCCGGGGCGGTGTGCTCGTAGACGTAGAAGATGACGGTGCTGCCGGCGTCCGCCTTAGCGCCGCCGCCGGGCTGTTGCTGCGCGACCACGCCGTCGAGGGCCACGTTCGTGGTGCTCGTGGTGCGCACGTCGGCCAGCAGGCCCGCATCGGCCAGCGCCTGCAAGGCGACGGCCTTGGTCCCGCCGACCAGGTTCGGCACCGTGACCTTGGCGGGGGCGACGGTGGTGGCGGGTGGCGGGGTTCCCGGCGGGATGGTGGTTGTGGTTGTGGTGGTGGTCGTGGTTGTGGTGGTTGTGGTGGCGGGGGTGGTGGCTGTGGCGGTGGTGACGGTGAGCACGGGCGCGGTTTCGCGGTCGCTCCAGGTGCCGTGGCTGCTGTCGGTGACGGTGATGCCCCGGAACTCATATGCGGTGCCAGGGGTGAGGTGGCCGATGACGGCGGTGGTGGTGTCGATGAAGGGGGTGTGGCCCCAGCGGGTGTGGCCGGTGGGCCGGTATTGGATGCGGTAGCCGGTGATGGTCTGGTCGCCTGGGTCGGGCGCCGTCCAGGCCAGGGTGACGGTGTCGGGGCCGACGGTTGTGGCGCTGAGGGTGGGCGCTGCCGGTTTTTCGAGCACGTCGGTGACGGTGATGGTGATCGCTGTGCTGTCGTCAGAGGAGGGGTCTTTGGCGCCGCTGGGGCTGCGGCCGTCGGAGATGTGCAGGGTCAGGTCGTAGGTGTTCTTGGTCTCGTAGTCGAGGGCCGCCTTGTCCCAGATGATGGCGGCGTTGGAGCTGTGCAGAAGCACGGCGAACTGGTCGGCGTCTGTGCCTTCGAGCCAGACGCTCATCTCGTTCTGGCCGTCGGTGTCGCCTGAGCCGAAGCCCGAATCGAAGCGCACCCAGCCGATCTCGGTGCTGCCGAGCTCAGCCGTCGGGACGTTCTCGGGCACCGTCAGCGGGTCGGTGACGCGGTTGATCACCGCCGGCGCGTTGGGCATCGCCGCGGTTGTGTGCGTGTTGGCTCCAGGCGCATAGGTGCTCGCCGCGCAGTCGGCGCCTGTACACCACCGGATCTCGTATTCGGTGTCGGCGTAGAGGCCTTCGATCACGCTGTAGGCCCGGCCTGCGCCGTCCTCGCTCAGCGCGCCCGACGCGGTGAGGTCATGGGTCTGCCAGTCCGGGTCGCCGACCGCGCGGTACTGGACCTGCTGGCGGGCCGCTGTCGTGCGTGGCACCTTCCAGGCGACCCTCACGGCTTCGGACTCGCGGTTCACAGCCGCCTCGATGCCCGGCGTGCTGTCCGACACGCCGACCACCACATGCACCGACGCCCGGTCGTCGATCTCGGCATCCGGGCTGCCGTCGATGTCGCGGCTGTCGCTGACCCGCATCTGCACCCTGAACCCGCTGCCGTGCCGCAACAGCCCCTCACCCGCAGCCGACAACGACACCGCCCCCGAAACAGGATCGATGTCCAGATACCGCGACCGGGTGCTCGAATCGGACAACGCAAACGCCAGCGCCGTGTCGTCATCGTCGACAGCCACCGGCGACGGCCACGAATCGCAAACCGTGCCCGCCGCAGCATCAGAAGCCAAACGGCACTCGAACACACCGGACACGAACTCCGGGCGGTCGTTCACGTCGACCACCGTCACCGTCACATCACGGCTGATGCTCGCACCGCCCGCCGCCGCGGTCACAGTGAACACCAGCTCCTTGTCGGCCGGATCCTCGAAATCGAAATGCCTGCTCGACCACACAGCCCCCGCGTCGCCGACGTAATTCGACACCCAAAACGCAGCCGCGTCCGCCCCAGACAACCCATAACGCACCACGCTGCCATCAGAAGCAGTAGCCGAGTAATCGCCCAACACCGCCCACGTCCCCTCAGCCACATCCACAACAGGCGCCCCGTCCCCAGTGAACGACAACGACACCGGCGGCGGCGGATCCTGAGGCGGATTCTGAGGCGGGGTGCCAGGCGGCAAGGTAGTCGCAGGCGGCGTGCCCGGCGGCAAGGTAGTCGCAGGCGGAATGCCCGGCGGCAAGGTGGTCGCAGGCGGAGTGCCCGGCGGCAGCGTCGTCACAGGAGGCGGAGTCGTAGAACCACCACCACCGCCGTCATCGCCGCCGCCGTCGCCGCCGTCGTCATCGCCGCCGTCGTCATCGCCGCCGTCGTCGTCGTCGCCGGGCGGGGTCTGCGGGGCCCGGTAGTCGATACTGAAACGACACCGTGCTGCCCTCATCGGCGTTGCTGCCGCCGGCGGGGGACTGCCACCACACCTGCTCGTCGAGGCTGGCGTCGGTGGTGCCCGTGGAGAACACCGTCGACGCGAAACCCGCAGCCGTCAACGCAGCCTCCGCCGCGGTCTTCGACATCCCGATCAAATCAGGCACCTGCACCTGCGGCGCGCTGTAGGCGCCATAGGCGAACGTCACCGTCGAGCCCGAAGCCACCTGGGTGCCCGCCGCAGGCGACTGGGACTGCACCTTGCCGTCCTCAGCCGAATCCGTCACCGACACACTGCTGCCCGACGCGACCAGCCCCGCAGCGGTGATCGCAGCCTCAGCCGCGGCCTTCGCCGAGCCCACCACATCAGGCACCGCCACCATCGACGGCGGATCAACAGGCGGCGGATCAACAGGCGGCGGATCCACAGGCGGGGGATCCACAGGCGGCGGATCCACAGGCGGCGGATCGACAGGCGGGGGGTCCACAGGCGGGGGGTCCACAGGCGGCGGATCCACAGGCGGGGGGTCCACAGGCGGCGGAGTCACCGAACCGCCGCCGCCACCACCGCCACCGCCGCCGCCGCCACCACCGCCGCCGCCGCCGCCGGGGGTGTGCACGCCGTATGTGAACGTCACCGTCGAGCCGCTGTCGGCCTGGGTGCCCGCCGCGGGGCTCTGGGTCTGCACCTTGCCGTCCTGAGCCGAGTCCGTCACCGACACGCTGCTGCCCGAAGGCACCAGACCCGCCGCGGTGATCGCAGCCTCCGCTGCGGCCTTGGCCGAGCCGACCACATCAGGCACCGTGACCTGCGGGGCAGTGTACGCGCCATAGTCGAACGTCACCGTCGAGCCGCTGTCGGCCTGGCTGCCCGCCGCGGGCGACTGGGTCTGCACCTTGCCGTCCTCGGCGGGGTCGGTGACGGAGACGCTGCTGCCAGCCGGCACCAGCCCCGCAGCGGTGATCGCAGCCTCAGCCGCGGCCTTGGCCGAGCCCACCACATCCGGCACCGTCACCTGCGGCATGACGGCGGTGGTGGTGACGGCCAGCACCGGGGCGGTGTCGCGGTCGCTCCAGGTGCCGGGCGCGCGGGGATCCGCGATGGTTATCCCGCGGAACTCATATGCGGTGACCGGGTCCAAGCCGCCGATGACGGTGCTGGTCTGGGTCACAATGCTGCCGGTGGTCCAGGTCGTGTCGCCGGTCTTGCGGTGCTGGATGCGATAGCCCGTGGTCGCCTTGTCGCCGCCCGCGGGCTCGTCCCACGACAACGCCACGCTGTCATGTCCCACCGTGTCCGCGGTCAGCACCGGCGAGCCGGGCTTCTCAGGCACGTTGGTGACATGGATCGTGATCACCGTGCTGTCGTCGCTGGACAGATCCTTGGCCCCGGTCGGGCCGCGGCCGTCGCTGACGTGCACCGTCAGCGTGTACGACGACGCCTCCTCGTAGTCCAAGGCCTCCACAGCCCAGATCAGAGCCCACGGCCCTTCGCCGGTGCCGCGGTTGTAGTTCACCGCTTCGAACTTCTCGGCCCCCGGGCCTGTGAGCCAGTAGCTCATCTCGTTTTGCATGTGCCGTCCGCCCTCGCCGTCGAAGCCGTACACCAGTCCCGTCGGCACTCCCGCCGGCACCCGCGGGGCGGCGTTCTCGGCCACCGAGAACGAAGGCGACGTGCCCTGGATCTCCGCCGGCTCGTTCGCCCGCGCCTCGGTGGACAGCGTGTTGGGCCCCGCCGTGAAGGTCGACGCCGCGCACGCCGCCGCGTCCGCGCAATAACGGAACTCGTATTCGGTGTCGGCGTACAGATCCCCGAGCACCGTGTACACATGCAGAGCCTGCACGCGCAGCGCGCCAGGCGCCGACAGGTCATGGGCCAGCCAGGCCGTGTCGCCGACCGCCCGATACCAGAGCTGCTGCACCAGCGCCTCCGCCAAAGGCACATGCCACACCACGCTCAACTCCTCGGACCGGTCAGACACATGCCCAGACGACAGATACGGCCCCGACGACAACAGCCCGTACTCGAACCCCACCGTCGAGCCGCTGTCGACCTGCGTGCCCGCCGCGGGATTCTGGGACTGCACCAGGCCGTCCTCAGCAGAATCACTCACGACGATGCTGCTGCCCGACGGCACCAGCCCCGCGTCGGTCAGCGCCTGCTCCGCCGCAGCCTTCGTCAGGCCCGCCAGATCAGGCACCGCCACCTGCGGCGGTGGAGGCGGCGGCGGGGCGGTGTAGACGCCGTAGGTGAACGCAACAGTGGAGCCCGAGGCCACCTGAGTGCCCGCCGCGGGGCTCTGGGTCTGCACCAGGCCGTTCTCAGCAGAATCGGTCACCGCCACACTCGTGCCGGCGGCAACCAGCCCCGCACCGGTGATCGCCGACTCCGCGGCGGCCTTGGTCTCATCAACCACATCAGGCACCGCCACCGTGGCCGGCGCGCTGTACTCGTAGAAGTGGACGATGACGGTGCTGCCGGTGGCCACCTGGGTGCCGGCGGCGGGCTGCCACTGCGCGACCTTGCCGTCCAGCGACGGGTCCGTGGTAGTCCTGGTGCGCTCGTCAGCCACAAGGCCGGCGTCGCTGACCGCCTGCAACGCCGCGGTCTTGGTCAGACCGCTCAAATTCGGCACCGCGACGGTCGTCGGGGCGGTGTAGGCGTACAGGGTGAGGATGACGGTGCTGCCGGTGTCGACCATTGTCCCGTGGGCGGGCTGTTGCGAAGCGACTTTGCCGTCCAGGGACGAATCGGTGGTGCTGCTCGTGCTGGCCGACGTCTGCGACACCAGCCCGGCACCGGTGATCGCCGTTTCTGCGGCGGCACTGGTCAGGTCGAGAACCCTGGGCACCGCCACCTGCGGGGCGCTGTATTGATGAAAGACGAAGTTCACCGTCGAGCCCGGCGCGACCTGAGCGCCCGCGGAAGGCGACTGCGAGAAGACCGTGCCGTCGAGGTTGGCGTCGCTGGTCGGGCGAGGAGTGGACGCCGGCGTCAGGCCCAGAGCCTGGATGGCCGCTTCCGCGGCGGACTTGGAGCCCAAGGTCACATCCGGAACGGTCACCGGGGCTGCCGTGGTGGTGGTGACAGGTGGCGGGGCGCTGAGGCGGCCGTACTCGAAAGTCACCGTCGACCCGTGGGCCACCTTGGTGTTGGGCTGAGGCAACTGAGAGACGACCTGGTTGGCCTGGGCAGGGTCCGAGACGGTCCGGGGATGAGCGTCGGCCACCAGCCCGGCGTCTGAGAGCAACTGCTCCGCCTCGGTCTTGGACTTGCCGGTCAACCACGGAACCGCGACCCGGTACTCGCCGATCTCGAACGTGACTTTGTCGACAAAGCCCCACGAAGAGCCTGCTCTGGGCGACTGCCAAACGACCAAGCCGTCATCGGCCAGGTCCGAGACCGTGCGGGTCCTGCTGAGATACGTATTGAACCCCGCATCGCTCAGCGCCTGTATCGCCGCAGCCTCGGTCAAGCCGTCCAAGTCCGGCACCGTGCCCGACTGCCGAGCCTGCGAAGCCCGCGATCGAGACGGCGAGGAGCGTGTCTTGTCGGCCCGCTCCGGCACCGCGGCCGGCGCTGTCGTGGTCGTCGCCGACACAGCCGGCGCCTCGCCGGTCGGCGCGGGCGGCGTCTGGGCAGCCGGACCCTGAGCGGCCGGACCCTGAGCAGCCTGGCGGGCCGCGCCGTCGGTCGAATCCGTCACGAAGAGCCGCCCAGGCGTCGTGTGCAACACATCGGCGCGGTCCGACACCGCCGCGACCTGCGCACCGGCAACCGCGCCCCACAACAGCACCGGCAGACCCAGCAGGACCAGAATGCGAAGTCGCCAGTGCAGGCGAACTCTGCGCCTCATGGGCTTCAGATTAGCCCCCCCCCCCCCCGCGGAATGCAAGAGAAATCGCCAGAAACCCCGCAAGGCCGCAGCCGGTGTGCTATGGGTCGCCGGCAAGGCCCTCGGCTCGCCGCTCGTGGCCCCTCGCCGCTCGTGGCCCCTCGCCGCTCCGCCCGCGCCCCCTCAGCGGCCGCGCCCCCGCCGGCAATCCCCGGCAGCCCTCGGCCGATTCGCGGCACCCCTCGGCCGATTCGCGGCACCCCTCAGCCGGGCGGGTCAGCGGGGCCGGCGTGGGGGGCCGCGCTGGTCCGGCTGGCGCGGCGCGGCGGGCGGCGTGTCCTTACGAGCCGGGGCGCAGCCAGTAGTTGAAGGTCACCGTCGAGCCCACGTCGACCTTGGTGCCGCCGCCCGGGTTCTGTCCGAAGACTCGGAAGTCTGGCCTGTTGGGGGTGGTGCCGGGGTCCACGGCGGTGCCGACCGGGACCAGCCCGGCGGCGGTTATGTCTGCTTCTGCCTCGGCCTTGGTGTGATACGACTTCAGCAGGTTGGGCACCGTGGCCTGGGGGGCGGTGTACTGCCCGTACTCGAAGATCACCGTCGAGCCCACAGCGACCTGAGTCGACGCGGCAGGCGCCTGCAAAATGACGATGTTGGCCTGGGCAGGGTCGACGACGATCAAGGGCTGAGCGTCGGCCACCAGCCCGAGGGCCTCTATCGCCTGCAGCGCGGCGGTCTTGGTCTGGCCGACCAAGTCGGGCACAGCGACCATGGCCGGGGCGGTGTAGGAGTAGTAGGTCAAGGTGACGGTGCTGCCGGAATCGACCATGGTCCCCGAGGCGGGGTCTTGGGATGCGACTGTGCCGTCTTTGGTCTGGTCGTCAGTGCTGGTCGTGGCGGCGGCGGTGGCTGCTGTGAGCCCGGCGCCGGTGATCGCCGTCTCCGCGGCCGTCTTGGCCTGGCCGACCACATCAGGCACCGCCACTTGTGCGGGGGCGGTGTACTTCCCGTACTCGAAGATCACCGTCGAGCCCACAGCGACCTGAGTCGACGCGGCAGGCGCCTGCAAAATGACGATGTTGGCCTGGGCAGAGTCGAAGACGATCAAGGGCTGAGCGTCGGCCACCAGCCCGAGGGCCTCTATCGCCTGTATCGCGGCGGTCTTGGTCTGGCCGACCAAATCGGGCACCGCCACCATCGCCGGGGCGGTGTAGGTGCCGTAAGTGAACGACACCGTGGAGCCCGAGGCCACCTGGGTGCCCGCCGCGGGGCTCTGGGTCTGCACCTTGCCGTCCTCAGCAGAATCGCTCACCGCCACGCTCGTGCCCGCGGCAACCAGCCCGGCATCGGTGATCGCCGTTTCTGCGGCGGCCTTGGTGAGGTCGGTCACATCAGGCACGGCGACCGTGGCCGGGGCGACGGTGGTGGCCGGCGGCGGTGTGACTGGCGGGACGGTGGTGGTGGTCGTCGTCGTGGTCGTCGTGGTCGTGGTTGTGGTTGCCGGCGTTGTGGCCGTTCCGGTGGTGACGGCGAGCACGGGCGCAGCGTCGCGGTCGCTCCACGTGTGGGGCCGCCCGTCGGTGACGGCGATGCCGCGGAACTCATAGGCGGTGCCCGGCGTGAGGCCTGCGATGGTGACGGTGGTGGCATCGATGTGGCGGGTGTGGCCCCATTTGGCGTCGCCGGGCCGGCGGTACTCGACCCGGTAGCCGCTGATGGCATGATCGCCGGCGTCGGGTGCCGGCCAGGTGAGGGTGACAGTGTCGGCGCCTGTGGTGGTGGCGGTCAGGACCGGCGAGCCGGGCCTCTCCACCACGTCGGCCACCGTGACGACGACCTGCCGGGAATCGTCGCTGGCGTGGTCCTTGGCGCCCGTGGCGCTGCGGTCGTCAGACACGTGCAAGGTCAGCGTGTAGGAACCCGCTGCCTCATGGTCGAGCTCGGCGGTGGTCGTGATCGCGGCTTCGGTCAGGTTGCCGTCGGTTGTCACCGCGAAGTTGTTCGCGCCGGGGCCCTCCAGCCAAAAGCGCAGCGTGTCGCGGACCTTGTCGCCGCTGCCGGACTGGCCGTGCACCCTGCCCACGTGCGACCCGGACGGGGCATTCTCAGCCACCGACAGACTCGACACGTAGCCGATCTTGGCCGGGGCGTTCGGCTTCGGCTTGGCCTCGGTGCGCAAGCTGCCGCCGGGGGTCCAGGTGCCGCCGGCGCAGTCCGTGCCCTGGCAGTAGCGCATCTCGTAGTCGGTGTCGGCATACAAGCCGCGGATCTCGGTGTAGGCCCTGCGGACGTGGCTCTTCAGCGCCCCCGCGACGGTCAGGTCGTGATCGATCCAGTCAGGGTCGCCCACAACCCGGTACTGCACCTGGAACTGGCGAGCCTGCGCAGGAGGCACGGTCCAGATCACCGACATCGCCTCCGTGCGGTCCTGCACGTGCAACGTCGACAACGACGGTGCCATGTGCTCCACCACCACATGCACCGCAGCCCGGTCGTCGATCTCCGCATCGGCGTTGCCGTCGGCGTTCTTGTTGTCGCTGACCTGCAACGACAACCGGAACTCAGGGTAAGTGTCCGCATCGAGGCGGCCCGCGCCGGTCGCGCTCAGCGTCACCGCGCCCGTGGAGGGGTCGACATCGAAGTACTCCGCCAACGGACTCGAACCCGAGAACAAAAAGCTCAGGCTGTCGCCGTCGTCGTCAGCAGCCACAGTCGTCGGCCACGACCCGCACGCATCACCCGCCGCCGCGCCCTCAGACAGACGACACTCCAACACCCCCACGGAGAACTCAGGAGGGTCGTTGCGGTCCGTCACCGTCACGGTCACGTCCTTGGTGACAGTCGTGCCGCCCGCGGTGGCCTCCACCGTGAACTCCAGCGTCTTGCCGGCCGCACCCTCGAAATCGAGGCCCCGCCTGGTGTACACCAGGCCGCCGAGGCCGAAGGTGTCGTCCGCGAACACGCCGAAAGCAGCAGCACCGGACCCGCTCAAGGCGTATGTCACGGCGCTGCTGTCTGAAGCAGTCGCCGAGTAGTCGCCGATGTCGACCAGCGAGTTCTCCTCCACAGACACAGCCGATGCGCCGCTCCCGGTGAACGAGAGCGTGACCGCCCGCGGGGTGTTGCGGGTCGGCTGCTTGGTCGGCGGCGGGGTGACGCCGCGGGCTGCTTGCTTGGCCGGCGCAGTCGTCGCGGCGGGCGCAGTCGTGGGCAGCGCGGTCGCGGTCGTGGGCGTGGGCGGCACAGTCGTGGTGGCGGCCGTCGTGGCCGCGGACGGTCCGGTGTACACGCCGTAGGTGAACTCGACGGTGTAGCCCAAGGACACCTGAGTGCCCCCGGGAGGCAGCTGCGTATCGACGATGCCCGACATGCTCTGGGCGGCCAGACGACGACCGTAGGGCTCCGCCCCCAGACCGACATCCGTCAGTGCCTGCTCCGCAGCGGCCTTGCTCAAGCCCACCAGATCAGGCACCTCGACCGTGGACGCCCGGGGCTGCGAGGCCCGCGCCCGTGACTGCGAGGACTGCGCTGTGGTCTCCTTGTCGGCCTGCTCTGCCGTCTCGGCGGGCGGTGCCGTGGTCTGCGAGGAATCCGCTGTGGTCGGTTCGGTCCGCTCTGTCGTTGGCTCAGCGGGTGCCGCAGTCGTCGTCTCCGGCGGCTCTTCAGCCACCGACTCAGGCGGCTCAGTCGTCTCGGGTGGATCGGTCGTCCCGGGAGGCAGCGCCGTCGTCTGCGAAGAATCCGCCGTGGTTCTCTCGGCCTGACCGGTTGCAGTCTCGGCGGGCGGCGCAGTCTCGGCGGGCGGCGCAGTCCTCATCTTCGGAAGGGGCGCCGTGGTGGTCGTCGCCGCGGCCGCGGGCCCCGTGGGAACTGCCGGGGCGGGCGGCGCCTTCGCGGTCTGGTGAGCCACGCCCGGCGCATCCGTGACGAAGATGCGCCCAGGGGTGGTGTGCAGCACATCGGCGCGGTCCGAAACCGCCAGGCCCTGCGCCCCGGCGAGCGCGCTCAGCAGCAGCACCGGCAGCCCTGCCGCGGCCAGCAGGCATGGTCGTCTGCGGATCAGGCGTCTCATCTCAAGTCACTCCGCGCGCCAAAGTATCGCCCCCCCCCCCCCCCCCCCCGAATGCAAGTGCCGCCTCGAAGAACCCAACTCCGGTACCGACCGCGTGCTAAGGGCCGCTCAGGCACTACCTCGCCAGAAGTCTCTGAATGCTGCACGGCGGTCGTCTCCAAAGCGGAGTGCAAGAGGCTGTTTGCAAGAGCCCGGCTAGCCGCAGGCTGCGGGTCGAAGGGCTCGGGTCGGCGAGCGCGGGCCGGCCGGTTCCCAGAGGCCTCGGCTTCGCCTAGCTTGGCCGGTCGTGGACGACGCCACCCTCTCAGTCAGCGAGCTCGCAGGGCTGCTGCGCGGCGCTCTCGACATGTGCTTCGAGGCCGGCGTGTGGGTGCAGGGCGAGATCCGCTCGCTCACGCGGAGCCGCAGCGGCCACGTCTACTTCGATCTGGTCGAGACGCCGGACGACAACAGCAGCGGCGGCAGTGCCGGCGGAGACGGCAGCGGCGCGGTGATCGCCACGATCAGCGTGGCCCTGTTCGCCGATGCGCGCGAGCGGGTCAACAGCATCATCAAGGCCCACGGCAACCCCATGCGCATGAGCGACGGGGTGCGCATCCGCATTCACGGCTTTCTCGACTACTACCCGCCGATGGGCAGGCTGCAGCTCAAGATGGCCTCCATCGATCCCGAGTTCACGCTCGGGACGATGGCGAGCGCACGTGATGCCCTGCTGGCGGAGCTGGCGCGCACCGGCAGGCTGCGGGCCAACGCCGACCGCCCGCTGCCGGCGGTGCCCCAACGCATCGGCCTGGTCACCTCGCTGGGCAGCGCCGCCCATGCCGACATGCTCAGGGTGTTCGAGCGCAGCGGGCTGGCGTTCGCCATCGTGGAAGCCGACACCCCGGTGCAGGGGATCGGGGCCGAGCGTCGGATCGCCGCTGCTTTGCGTGCCGTGGCGGCTGCGAGCTGCGAGCTGGTGATCCTGGCGCGTGGCGGCGGTGCCAAGACCGACCTCGCGGTGTTCGATCACGCGGTGGTGGCCGAGGCGATCGCAGGCTCGGCGATCCCGGTGTTCTGCGGCATCGGCCACGAGATCGACCGCAGCGTGGCCGACGAGACGGCCCACACGGCTTGTGCCACGCCCACCGCCGCAGCCTCGGCGGTGGTCGACATCGCAGAGGCCTGGCTGGCTCGGCTGGCCGGCCACGAGCAGACCCTGGCCCATGTGGGGCGGCGGGCGGCAACGAGCGCCGGGCGGCGCCTCGACGGTGCGTCACGGCAGCTCGTGCGGGCCTCGGGCCGGGTCGCCTCCAGCGCTAGCGGCCGGCTCGATCAGGCCGCGGCGCGGGCGGGGGTGGCTGCGCGGGGCCGGCTTCGGGGCGCTGCGGCGCGGCTCGACCCGTTGGCGGCGCGTGCTGGGGTGGCTGCGCGGGGCATCCTTCGCGGCGCCCAGAGCCGGACCGACTCGGCGCAGGCCAGGGTGCGTGCGCTGGATCCGGCTCTCGCCCTGGCGCGGGGCTGGTCGATCACCAGATCCGCCGACGGCGCAGTGCTGCGCTCTGTCGCCGACGCGCCGCCGGGCACGCAGATCAGCACCCGACTCGCCGACGGTACGATCGCCAGCACTGTCAGCGATGTAAAGACCGGGGATGTCTGATGTCTGAGGATGCTGAGTCCGTGACGGCTGCTGAGGCTGAGTCCGTGACGGCTGAGATCGGCTACGCGGAGGCCATGGCCGAGATCGAGGCGATCCTCGAAGAGCTCGAGGGGCCGGATCCGGACGTGGACGTGCTCGCCGACCAGGTCGGGCGGGCTGCTGAGCTGATCGCCGTGTGCCGGGAGCGGATCACAGCAGCGGAGCTTCAGGTGGAGCAGGTCATGGCCTCGCTCGACGACCGAGACGGCGGTAACGGCGGAGCGGATGCCGACGGCTGAGCCGCCGATGCGGATGTCGACGGCTGAGCCGTCTGTGCCAGCTGAGCCGTGAGCCGCCGAGCGCCGGCCCAGCTCACCGAGATCGCCGCCGCGACCGACGCGGCCCTGGCCGAGATCTTCGCTGCCGAGCGCGCCGCCTGGGCGGATCTGGACCCGGCCGTGGACGAGCCGCTGGCCGCTCTGGAGGCGTTCGTCGCCGCGGGAGGCAAGCGGCTGCGCCCGGCCTACGTTCACTGGGGCTGGGTGACCGCGGGCGGCGATCCCGCGGATCAGCGCCGTCTGCGGGGCTGCTGCGCGGTGGAGCTGCTGCACGCCTTTGCCCTGACACACGACGACGTGATGGACGGCTCGGGCCTGCGCCGCGGCGAGCCGACGGTGTGGGCGCGTTTCTCCGAGCGCCACCGCGAGGCGTCCTGGCACGGCGACGCCCGGCGCTTCGGCGAGGCCGCGGCGATCCTGGTGGGCGACATCGCCATGGTGCTGGCGGACCGCCAGCTTCTCGATTCGCCCGAGGCTGCCCGGCTGGTCTGGGACGAGCTGCGCAGCGAGCTCAACATGGGCCAGTACCTCGACGTGCGCGGCTCTGCGACGGGGGACGGCTCGGCGGAGCTGGCCCGCAGGATCGTGCGCAACAAGACCGCCGGCTACACGGTCGTGCGGCCGCTGCAGCTCGGCGCGGCGCTGGCGGGGCGGGCGGAGTTAGCGGCTGCGCTGGCCGCTCACGGGATGCCGTTGGGCAGCGCCTTCCAGTTGCGAGACGACATGCTCGGGGCATTCGGCGACGAGGCGCGTACCGGCAAGCCGGTCGGCGACGATCTGCGTGAGGGCAAGGCGACGGTGCTGCTGGCCGAGGCCCGGGCGCGGGCGTCTGCCGCGCAGCTCGGCGTGCTCGACCGGGTTGGGCGGCCCGGCATCACAGACGACGACGTGGCCGCGGTGCAGCAGGTGATGACCGACAGCGGCGCGGTGGCCGCCGTGGAGCGCGAGATCGACCGGCTTTGCAGCGAGGCGCTGGAGGCCATCGAGGCGCTGCCTGACGTGAACGGCAGCCGCCGGGCGCTGCGGGCGCTGGCCGGCTACGTGGCCGCCCGCGACCTCTGACCCGCCTTCGTATCCTTGGCGGGTGAGCGATCCCGTCATCGAGGCCCGCCGGCGGCGCACGTTCGCCATCATCTCGCACCCCGACGCGGGCAAGACCACGCTCACCGAGAAGCTGCTGCTGTACGGCGGCGCGCTCAGCTCGGGCGCGGGGGCCGTGAGGGCCAAGGGCGACCGCAAGGCGACCGCCTCGGACTGGATGGAGCTGGAGCGCCGCCGAGGCATCTCGATCAGCTCCGCCGTGCTGCAGTTCTCCTACCGCGACCGGGTGCTGAACCTGCTCGACACGCCCGGTCACCGCGACTTCTCCGAGGACACCTACCGGGTGCTGGCCGCCAGCGACGCAGCGGTCATGGTGCTCGACGCCGCCAAGGGCATCGAGAACCAGACCCGCAAGCTGTTCGAGGTGTGCCGAGACCGCGAGCTGCCGATCGTCACCTTCGTCAACAAGTGGGACCGCCCGGCCCGCGATCCCCTGGAGCTGCTCGACGAGATCGAGGAGCAGCTGATCCTGGAGCCGGTTCCGATCTGCTGGCCGGTCGGCGAGGGCGAGCGCTTCCGCGGCTTGATCGATCGTCGCAGCGGCGACTTCGTGCGCTACAGCCGCACCGCCGGGGGCACCGTCGCAGCGCCCGAGGACACGCTGAGCGCCGAGCGGGCCGCGGCGACCGAGAGCGGCAGCGCCTGGGACGATGCCTGCGAATACACGGAGCTGCTCGATGCCATGGAGCGCCGCTTCGATGCCAAGCGCTTCGAGTCCGGCGACCTGTCGCCGGTGTTCTTCGGCTCGGCGCTGACCAACTTCGGGGTCCGCATGCTGCTCGACGCGGTGGCCGATCTGGCGCCGTCGCCTGAGGCTCGCCTCGATGCCGACGGACGGCCCCGCGCACTGGAGGCGCCGTTCTCGGGGATCGTGTTCAAGGTGCAGGCCAACATGGACCCCGCGCACCGCGACCGGCTGGCGTTCGTGCGGGTCTGCTCGGGGCGCTTCGAGCGCGGCATGGTCGTCACCCACGGGCCGACCGGCAGGCCGTTCGCCACCAAGTACGCCCACACGGTGAGCGGCCGCCAGCGCGAGACGGTGGAGGAGGCGTTCCCCGGCGATGTGGTCGGGCTCGTCAACGCCAACGACTTCAGGGTCGGCGACGCCGTGTTCGCAGAGCGGGCAGTGCGCTGGCCGGCGATGCCTGCCTTCGCCCCGACGCACTTCCGGGTGGCCCGCACCACCGACACCGCCAAGGCCAAGCAGTTCCGCTCCGGCATCGACCAGCTCGACGAAGAAGGCGTGGTGCAGGTGCTGCGCGAGCCCGACATGGGCGAGGTGGCGCCGATCCTCGCCGCGGTCGGGCCGCTGCAGTTCGAGGTGGCCCAGCACCGCCTGGAAAACGAGTTCAAGGCACCGGTGGAGCTGAGCCCGGCCTCGTGGACGACGGCGCGGATCACCGACGAGGCGTCGGCGGACGAGCTGCGGGCCATGCCGGGAGTCGTGGTGGCGGCGCGGCGCGACGGCGAGCTGCTGGCCTTGTTCGAGAGCCCGTACTGGCTGGCCCGACTGGAGGCCGACCAGCCCGAGCTGACCCTTCGGCGGCTCATCGCCGAGGGCTGAGCCGCGGCAGGCTCGCTGCGGCTTACGCCGTCGTCGGCCAGGGCGCTACGCTGCGGCCCTGGAGTCAGGAGGCGAGCGCCATGGCTGAAGAACGTCCGCCAGTCGTCGACTGGGAGACCGACTTCGACCACCAGCACCCCGACTACGCAGCCGACGCCCCGGCGATCTGGGCGCAACTGCGCGAAGGCTGTCCCATGGCGCACAGCGACCGTTACGGCGGCGCCTGGTTCCCGACCCGCCATGCCGACGTGGCCGCCATCGCCAAGGACACCGAGCGGTTCTCCTCGGTGGGCGTGGTGGTCACCGAGTTCCGCCCTGATGTGCCCGCGCCGATCGGCTATGCGCCGCCGATCACCAGCGACCCGCCGTTTCACGCCATCGCACGGGGCATCCTGTTGCGCTTCTTCTCGCCCAAGGCCATCGAGCGCTGGGAGCCGCTGGTGAGACGCACCTGCCGCCGCCTGATCGCCGAGGTCCGCGAGCGGCTCGCAGCCGGCGAGACCACCGTCGACATCGCCGCGGCCTACAGCCGCCACATCCCGGTGGGCGTGATGGCCGACATGCTCGGCCTGCCCCGCTCCGACGGCGAGATCTTCCGCGGCTTTATTCACGACATCATGGAGAGCACCGGCGAGCCCAAGCCCTACGAGGAGTCGATCGACTGCTATCTCGACGAGCGGATCGCCGAGCGCCGCCAGAACCTCGGCGACGACCTCATCAGCCATCTCTGCGAGGCCACGGTGGACGGAGAGCCGCTGATCGACGAGCACGTGCGGGGCACCATCGGGCTGCTGATCGTGGCGGGGATCGACACCACCTGGTCGGCCATCGGCGCCGCCCTGTGGCACATGGCCCAGCACCCCGAGGACCGGCGCCGCTGGCGTGACGACCCCGAGGTGCGGCCCTTCGCAATCGAGGAGTTCCTGCGCTTCTACGCGCCGGTCACGATGGCGCGCCTGCTGCCGGGCGACGCCGAGTTCGCGGGCTGCACGATGAAGGCAGACGAGTGGGTGCTGCTGGGGTTCCCCGCGGCCAACCGCGACCCCGAGGTGTTTGCGCAGGCCGAGGAGTTCGTGATCGACCGGGAGCGCAACCGTCATGCGGCTTTCGGGCTGGGCATCCACCGCTGCGTGGGCTCGAACCTGGCCCGCATGGAACTGCGCGTGGCGCTGGAGGAATGGATGGACGCCTTCGCCGATTTCTCGCTGGCTGATCCCGGCGCGGTCGCCTGGTCGACGGGCCAGGTGAGAGGCCCGCGTTCGTTGCCGGTGCGTTTCGCCTAAGGTTGACGCTCGTGAGGATTCGCTACGACCGATCAGCCTGCCAGGGCCACAACCGCTGCTACATGCTCGCTCCCGAGCTGTTCGACACCGACGAGGAGGGCTATTCGATCCCCTTGGTCGAAGGCGACGTGCCCGCCGAGCTCGAGGACAAGCTGCGCCTGGCCGCCGACAACTGCCCCGAGTTCGCCATCGAGGTGGAGGAGTAGTCCTCTCCCCGTGAGGATCCACAAGCTGGGCGCCGCCTTCGTGGCGGTCGACCTCGATGCCGAGGTCTCCTCGGGGCCGGTGCGCTGGGCTCGGCGGATTCTTCAGGGCGGGGCCAAGGATCTGGCGCGCTCGCAGACCTACACCTACGCGGTGCTCGGCATGCGCCGCAGCGGCGCCTCGGCGGGCATCTCGGCGGAGGCGCCGCAGCGGGCCGAGGCTCTGGAGGCTTTCGTGGCCGATGCTCGGGAGCTGGTGGAGGGCGGGACTTTCCTGCCCGACGCGGCCAAGGGCGTGAGCTACGACGATCTGGCCGGGCTGCGCGACATCGATCCTCGCAACGCCTCACGCCTCGACGCTTTCGGGGCGGGCTGCGACGCGCTGAGCGCCGCGGTCACAGCCGACGCCACGGTCGGCCTCGACGGGCGCAGCGTGGCCATCGAGGGCTTTGCCGAGTCGGGTCCTGCGCTGGCGGAGGCTGTGGCCGAGCGGGGCGGGAGGGTGATCGCCGTGGCCACGCCTGCGGGCTCGGTGGTGAGCGCGGTGAGCAAGGCCTCGGGCTTCGCGGCCTCGGAGCTGGCCGCCGGCTGGGAGGCCCACGGCGCGGGGCTGGTGGAAGAGCTGGGCGAGGCCGGGCCTGCCGGCGGCGTGTTCTCAGCCGAGGCCGAGGTGGTATTCGCCGGGTCGAAGATGGGCATCGTGGACCACGGCGTGGCCGAGGGGCTGCAGTCGTGTGCGGCGCTGCTCGCCTGCGGGCGGCTGCCGGTCACGGCTCGGGCGCTGGCCGTGCTGCGCCGCGCCGGGGTGGCCGTGCCCGCTGATTTCGTGGCCTTGGCGGGCGCGACCATCGCGGCGTGGTCGGAGGCTTCGGCGTCCGACGACGAGGTGCGCGCTTCGATCGTCGAGCAGGTCGGCGCGCTGAGCACGGAGTTCGCAGCGCACGACGACGGGCCGCTGCTGGGGGCCTGCTACGCCGCCGAGTCGTTCCTGTCGGGCTGGCAGGACGAGTTGCCCTTCGGCCGCCCCCTCGCCCCCTGAGACAGCCGGCCCACCACCCGACCCGGCCGAGGCCGTCTGCGATCTCCGGCCGCGCAGGACTGGTAGCCTGTCGACAGAGGAGTTCGCCATGCCGCAGACGCTCGCCAAACCGAAGAACCCGGAGTTCGAGAAGACCCGCCGGCGCGGGCCTGACGGTCGGTTTCTGGCCGACGCCGAGCCTGGTGCGGAGCGAGCGGCCCTGCCCGACGACATCGGCACCACACGATGCGACTTCAAGAGCCGCAGAGACGCCGTGCTGGTCGAGCATCGTGAAGCGATCCAAGAGATTGCCGCTCGGCGCAGGCTCAAGTTCCTGGCGCTCGTGGGCTCTGTCGCCCGCGGCGAGGACACCGAGGAGAGCGACTGCGATTTCCTGGTCGGACTGCCTGACGATGCGGGCCGCATCACATTGGCCGGCGTTCGCAGAGAGCTGAGAGCGCTGCTGGGATGCAAGGTGGAAGTCGTCCCTGACGGCGAGGGCTTCCGCAAGAGCGAATACGCGTCCAGCATGCTGAGAGACGCAGTCCGCCTGTGAACCCGGAGGAGCAAGACAGACAGGACGCTCAGCACATTGACGACATCCTCGATGCTGCTGACGACATGGCTCACTTGGTCAGCGCGGTAAGTGCTGAGTCTCGCTCCAACCGGTGGATTCGGCGCATGGGGCTGCATGTCCTCCTGGAGGCCGGGGAGGCCTCATCGCGTCTGATCAATGCAAAGTTCGACGAGAGACACGGTGAGCGATATCCGGCACTGGGGGCAATGCTGAGGGATCTGCGAGAGGACAGGCACACAGTCGCCCACGAGTACGACATCGACGATGAGGAGTTTCTGTGGCGAGCGTCGATACGAGAGCTGCCCGCCCTGTCCGAAGCATTGGAGACGTTTCGCAGCGACCCTGCCAATGCGCGTATGTTCGACTCCGCACGGGCCTGGGCGGCTGAGCCCATTCCACTCCTCGTCGACCAGGCATAGTCGTCCGAGGGCTGGTCAGGGGCCGCTGAAGCTGAAGCTGTGGTCGTCGGCCCAAGCGGCTGTGAGCGCCGGGTCGGCATAGGAGGTGGGCTCGAGCGGCACGTCGTAGCCGTCGTAGGCGCCCAGCTCAGCCCGCCCGACGACCATCCAGTGGACCTCGTCGGGGCCGTCGGCCACGCGCAGGATCCGCTGGGTGGCGTACATGTCGGCCAGCGGGGTCCACTGCGACACGCCGGTCGCGCCGTGGATCTGGATCGCCTGGTCGATGATCTTGCAGACCCGCTCGGGCACCAGCGCCTTCACCGCCGATATCCACACCCGTGCCTCGGCGTTGCCCAGGGTGTCCATCGCCTTGGCGGCGCGCAGCACCATCATCCGCATCGCCTCGATCTCGGTGCGGGCCCGGGCGATGATCTCCAGGTTGCCGCCGAGCCGGGCCAGCGGCTTGCCGAAGGCCTCACGGGTGAGCCCTCGCTTGCACATCAGGTCCAGCGCCTTCTCGGCCGCGCCGATGGAGCGCATGCAGTGGTGGATGCGGCCGGGGCCGAGGCGCAGCTGGGATATCTCGAAGCCCCGCCCTTCGCCCATCAGCATGTTGTCGACCGGCACGCGGCAGTCAGTGAGCCGCAGGTGCATGTGGCCGTGGGGGGCGTCGTCGGCGCCGAAGACGTGCATGGGGCCGAGCAGCTCGACACCTGGGGTGTCCATGGGGACCAGGATCTGCGACTGGCGGCGGTGCGACGGGCCGCCGGGGTTGGTCTCGCACATCACGATGAGGATCTTGCAGCGAGGGTCGCCGGCGCCGGAGATGTAGTACTTCTCGCCGTTGATGACGTATTCGTCGCCGTCTCGCACCGCCTGGGTGCGGATGTTCTTGGCATCCGAGGACGGCAGGCCGGGCTCGGTCATGGCGTAGGCCGAGCGGATCCGGCCCTCCAGCAGCGGCTTCAGCCACTGCTCTTTCTGGGCGGGGGTGCCCACCCGCTCCAGCACCTCCATGTTGCCGGTGTCGGGGGCCGAGCAGTTGAGCGACTCCGAGCCCAGCGGGTACTTGCCGAGCTCGGTGGCGAGGTAGGCGTAGTCGAGGTTGGAGAGCCCCTGGCCGGTCTCGGGCAGGAAGAAGTTCCACAGGCCCTCGGACTTGGCCTGGTCCTTGGCCTCCTCCAGCAGGGCTAGCTGGGTGTCGGTGTAGGCCCAGCGGTTCGCTCGGTTGGCGCCGGCTCGGAAGAACTCGGTCTGCATGGGGGCCACGACCCGCTCCATGAAGTCGACCACCTGGTCGTGGAACGGGCGGGCCGCCTCGGACATCCGCAGGTCGAAGTCGTCGGGCGAGGTCTTCAGTCCGGTGGGCATGGCATCTCCTGGGTGGCGTGGACAGCGGGTGGTTGCGGCTCTGGCCGTTTGGCCGAAGCCGTGGCGTTGTCTCCCAGCATGGTGGCACGCGGCCCCGCCGAGGGCACAACCGGAGCGCTGCCGTCGCTAGCCTTGGGGGCCGAGGGGCTGTAGCTCAGTTGGCTAGAGCACCTGCTTTGCAAGCAGGGGGTCGTCGGTTCGAGTCCGATCAGCTCCACCGCACACCCCCGACCCCAGCCCTTCGCCTGCACCGTGTCCTGGAGAGGTCTGCGTGCCCTCCCTTGCCCTGCCGCTGGAGATCCAAGAGCCGGAATGGAGGCTGCGTACGCCCGGCTACAGGCCTGTATGGGTGGTCGCTTCTGGGCGGTCGCCGCCGTCTGTCGGGTGGGGATTCTTCGCAGTTCGGATGCCAGTCAGCAGGTCAATGTCTCCTCTGAGTTGCATTTGCGTGGCTTTTCCTCGATAATGGATAGATGAGCACTACTGATGCAGCGCCTTCCCAGAGCGCCTTGTTGTCTTTCACCGCGGCCAACGTCCGCTCCTATCGCGACGAGGTCCACCTCTCGCTGCTTGCCACCCGTCTCGCCCGGGCAGAGGTCCGCCGTGATCTCCTCACTCGGTCCTCGAGGACGCCCGTCGGCGTGCTGCCCGCTGCCGGGGTGTTCGGTGCGAATGCCTCGGGCAAGTCGACCCTGCTGCTGGCGCTCGCCGACATGCGCGTCGTCGTGGCCGGCTCGTTCCGCGGCGGCAGTCGATCCAGCGGCGTGTACCGGCGGCCTTTCGATCTCGACTGGGCCTGCCATGCCCAGCCGAGCCGGTTCGAGGTCGAGCTCGTCCTGCACGGGGTACGCTGGCAGTACGGCTTCGAGGTCGACGACCAGCAGGTTCTCGGCGAGTACGCCTACTACTACCCCAACGGCCGGCAGGCCCTGGTCTTCGACCGCACCGTAGACGGCATCTCCTTCGGGCCGCCGTTTCGGTCCTCGGGGCGCGCGCTGCGCCGGTTTCTGCGAGATCACGCTCTGTTCCTGTCGGTGGCGGGTGCCGCAGCCGATGAACAGCTCGCTCCTCTCTTCGGGTGGTTTGTGAGCAACCTGCTGCTCGCCCAGTCCGCCAACCGCGGTACCCGCGCAGCGCGCACCGCCGAGATGGTCGAAGTGCCGGCGAACAAGGAACGGGTCATGGCGCTGCTGCGCGCCGCGGATTTGGGTGTCCGCGGCATCGAACGGGCGCCGGCAGACCCCGATGCGGCCGAACGGCTCCAGCGCGCGCTGCGTGTGCTCCAGGGCGCCGAAGGCGACCCCGAGACCTCCGATCAAGACGTCAACGTCGTGTTCGAGGACTCGGTCCGCCTGATGCGTCGCGGTGCTCAAGGTGAGGTCTGGCTCGATGCCGACTCGGAGTCCCAGGGGACCATGGCCTGGGTCGCTCTGATCGGGCCGGTCATCGACGCCCTTCACGGAGGCCACGTCCTGCTCGTCGACGAACTGGACACCAGCCTGCACCCCCACCTCGTCCGGCTCCTCGTGCAGATGTTCCAGAACCCCACGCTGAACCCGCTCTGCGCTCAGCTCGTGTTCAACGCGCACGACACCACCGTGCTCGGCGACTCCGACCAGCAAGTCCTCGGACGAGACCAGATTTGGTTCACCGAGAAGGACGCCGACGGCGCGACCTCCCTCTACCCGCTCGCCGACTTCCGGCCCCGCCGCGACGAAGCGCTCGGCCGGCGCTACCTGCAAGGACGATTCGGCGCGGTGCCCGTCGTCGACCACGGCGCAATCCGAGCCGGGCTGGAGCGGACTCGCGCATGAAGCGCCCCAGAGCCGGCAAGCCCCGTCGAACGGCTGGCAAACGCGACCAGCGCCGAGTCATCCGAGTGCTCACCGAAGGCGCGGTGACCGAGCCGAGCTATCTCGCGCAGTGGGAGCGGGGCAACCGCCGAGTCCGCGTCGAGTTCGCAGAGTCCGGCATGGCACCGCTCAGCCTCGTCCAGCGAGCGCGCGACCACCAACAGGCCAACAGTCGCTCACACCGCGGAGGTCGAGGCGTCGACTTCGACGAAATCTGGTGCGTCTTCGACGTAGACCAACACCCCAACCTCGCCCAGGCGATCAACGAAGCCCGCCAAAGCGGCATCGGCGTGGCGCTCTCCAACCCCTGCTTCGAACTGTGGCTTGTCCTGCATTTTGAGGAACTGTCGGCCCACATCGACCGCCGCGCAGCACAACGCCGAGCCCGCGACCTCGGTGCCACCGATGGCAAGCACCTCGACCCCAACAACCTCGATGCCCTGCTCTCCGGCTACGAAGACGCCAAGGACCGAGCGCAGCAGCTTCGGGACCGCCACATAGCCAACGGCTCAGACCCCAACGAGAACCCGAGCAGCACCGTCTGGGAACTCGTCGACCGAATCTCCTGAGCGGCAGACTGCTGAGCGGGGAAACACGGATCAGCGGGCGGGTGGCGGGCAGGAGGAGGTAGCCATCGCCCGGCTGCGAGTCGGCCATCGGTCTGGTGCTGCGCGACGAAGCCGCTGCCAGTCGGAGCCGGACGGGGCTAAAGATCACGCATGGCGGCGGGGGCTAGGTCGTACACTGGCGCTTGCCGATGAGTGATCGCCCCGACGTCGACGACGAGCCCGCTCTCCGCCTTGCCAGCGGCGAGGAGCTGGTGCTGCCCGGCCAGCCCGAGGCGAGCCCCGAGGTGCTCACGACCGGAGCGGTCGACTCGGTTGCCGTGCCGCCGCCGCCCGCAGCGCCCGGGACAGGCGCCATTCCGCAGTTGACGGTGCCGGGCAGGGCTCGGGGTGCGCCCCGGCCCACCTGGTGGGACCGCCGAGCCGCACGTCATCTCCGGGCACGCAAAGTCCGCAGGCTGGTGCGGCACGTGGAACCCTGGTCGGCCCTCAAGATCGCCCTGATCTTCTACTTCTGCCTGTGGGTCATCCTGCTGATCGCGGGCACGATCCTGTGGCGCCTGGCAGTCAGCTCCGGCACGGTCGACAACGTGGAGACGTTCATCACCGAGCTCTTCGCCCTGGAGAGCTTCATGTTCAACGCCGACCAGATATTCCGGGCGTTTGCGATCGGCGGCCTGGTGCTGGTGGTGTTCGGCGCCGGCTTCACGGTGCTGATGGCGGTGCTGTTCAATCTGATCAGCGACATCACCGGCGGCGTGCGCTTCACGGTCGTGGAGGAGGAGACCGCCAGGCCCCGCCCGAAGCGCCTGCGCCCGCGCCAGAGCCTGATCTCGCGGGCGATGGGACTCGGCGGATCGCGTCAGCCGACGGTGCTGCCCGACGACGACGGCCAGCGCGGCCATGCCCAGATCGACGCCGAGCCCTTCGACGCCGAGCCCTTCGACGCCGATCAGCGCGAGGCCGAGGCGTAGCGGCTTCGAGGCGGATGCCGCTAGCGTTGGCCCGCATCGCGGGGCTATAGCTCAGTCGGTTAGAGCACACCTCTGATAAGGGTGAGGTCGCAGGTTCGACTCCTGCTAGCCCCACGTCTCGCTACTGCTGGGAGAACTGCGTTGGGCGGCAGCCTGCTCACCTTGATCCGCCGGGCGCTGGTGGCGATCGGCGTCGGGATTGCCGTGGCGGCGGCCATCCGGGTCCGCGGCAGCGGCGGGGTCCCGCCCCAGACGGGCGGCTGGAGAGAGCTCGAAGGCGACGATCTGCGTTGACCTCGGTGGCCGGGCCGGGTCTCCCGGAGGGTTCGCGGCCGGAGCGGGTCGTGCTTTTTGGCGCAGGCGCGACCGGCGCCCGGATCGCCCGTCAGCTTCACACCAGCGGCGCAGTCGGACGCCTGGACATCTGTGATCCCGATGACGGGAAGGCCGCGCAGCTCGCCTCGGCTCTGGGCAACGGTTCCGGCAACGGCGTGGGTGACGATGCGGGCACCGTTTCCGGCGACAGCTTGGGCAACGGCGCGGGCGGCGGTTCCGAGGCCGGCGAGGGCAGCGGTTCCGGCGACGCTGCGGACAGCGGCGCAGACCGAGGCTCGGGCGGGCGAGCAGCGGACGTGCGGGTGACGCGCATCGCCGACGGCGCGGCACGCCGCCTCGACGCTGACGTGTCGGCGGTAGTGGTGGCCTCGCCGGCGGGAAGCCAGGCGGCACTGGCCCGGCGTGCGCTGGACGCGGGCGTGATGGTGGTGGCCACCTCCAATCATGTCGGCGAGGTGCGCCGCCTGCTCAGTCTCGACGACCGGGCCAGACAGCTCGGAGCGGCCGTGGTCGTGGGCGCGGGATTCATGCCCGGGCTCACCTGCCTGCTGGCCCGCCACGGCGCGGC
This sequence comes from Acidimicrobiales bacterium, assembly GCA_965214285.1. Lineage (GTDB taxonomy): Bacteria > Actinomycetota > Acidimicrobiia > Acidimicrobiales > Aldehydirespiratoraceae. Next base: position 641,537 of record OZ243946.1, on the reverse strand, counting down.
CGAGTTCGACCAGGTGGAGGAGATACACGTGGCCAAGGTCGGCACCGGCGGGCCTGCCTGCGCCAGGCAGCATCACCGGGCGCTCAGCACCACTGCGGTGGACTGGCGCGACGGCACTTGGCGGAGGCGGGCGGGCGGCTCGGGCCGCGAGCTGGCATGGTTCCCCGACCCCATCGGCGGACGCGACTGCTACCGGGCGTCGCTGCCCGACGCGCTGCTGCTGATGCCGCACTTCGACGGCGTGCAGCGGATCACCGCCCGCCAGGGGGCCACCCGCCGCGACCGGCTCACCGCCCCGCTGCCGATGCTGCGCCCGCCCCACAGCGAAGGCGGCATCGGCGGCGTGCGAGTCGAGCTTCGGGGCCGGGTCGGCAGCGAGCGCCGCGTGGTGGTCTTCGGCGCGGTGGGGCGGCCGGCGGTGGCCGCGGGCGCAGTGGCGGCGACGGCGCTGGCGCACCTCCTCGCAAGCGAGCCGGCAGCAGGGGCCTACGGGCTTGCGGGGATCGGCGACACGGCGGGCCTGCTGGGCGCCCTGGGCGAACGCGGCCTGCGTCCGCAGCGCTTCGAGGGGATGGCGACGTTCACCTGAGCTGCCGCCGGGTTGAAGCCCCGGCCCGATGACGATCAGGGGTCGCGCTGGACAGTCAGCGCCGACCGGCGGGCGGCTAGCGGGCGGGCCGGTGCCAGAGCCCGAGGAGCGTCTCGTGCAGCCGGCCGTTGCTGGCGAAGCCGGAGCCCGACTGCCAGGCCTGGGGGCCGCTGCTGCCGTCGAAGCTGCTGAAGATGCCGCCCGCCTCGGCGACGATCACCGACACGCCGGCCAGATCCCATTCGAAGGCCTCGGGGTCGACCATCGCCTCGGCCCGCCCGGTGGCGACCAGCGCGTAGCCGTAGGCGTCTCCCCAGGTGCGCACGTGAAGCGGCGATGCGATCACCGCCGCCAGGGCCTCGGGCGGCCAGTAGTCGGTGCCGCTGGTCGTCAAGTAGGCGCCTTCGATGCTGCGGCGCTCGCTCACCGCGCACGGCTCGCCGTTGCAGAACGCACCAAGGCCGCGCCCGGCCCAGACGGTCTCGCCCAGCGCCGGCAGGTCGATCACGCCGATCGCCGGGCCTTCGTCGTCCACCAGCGACACCAGCGTGGCGAACAGCGGCACCCCCTGGGTGAACGCCTTGGTGCCGTCGATGGGGTCGACTACCCAGGTACGCCCGCTGATCCCCGCTGCGCTGCCGTGCTCCTCGCCCACGATGGCGTCGTCCGCGAAGGCGTCGGCCAGGCGCCGGCGGATGAGGGTCTCGGCGTCTCGGTCCGCCGCGGTGACCGGCGAGCCGTCGGCCTTGTGCTCCACAGCCAAGGCGGGTCGGCGGAAGCGGCTCAGCGCCAGCGCCCCGGCCTCGCGGGCGATCTGAACCGCCAGCTCGGTCTCCTCGGGATCCGCCGGGGTCGGGTCGTCGCCGGTCATCGCTGCGGTCATGGCGCGGGGCGTCTCGGAGGCCGCGGCAGGAAAGCGCTGGTGCGCTGCACGTAGTCGGCATAGTCCGGCCGGCGCTTGGCCATGCTGTGCTCGAGCATCGGCACCCCCGACACCCGGGTGAGCAGCACGGTCATCACGACCGGGCCGATGATCCCGTAGCGCCCGGCGCTGGTCTCGGCGACGGTCAGCCAGATGCCCCACCACACGCAGCAGTCGCCGAAGTAGTTCGGGTGGCGTGTCCAGCGCCACAGGCCCGTGTCGAGCACGCGACGCTGGTTGGCAGGCTCCGCTCTGAAGCGGCGCAGTTGGTTGTCGGCCACCGTCTCGAAGGCGAAGCCGAACGCCCAGACCGCCACGCCGAGGCCCGCGAACAGCCCCAGCGGCTCGTCTGCGGATGCGGCTAGCTGAACCGGCAGCGAGACGACCCACATCAGCGCGCCCTGCAGGCCGAACACGGTGAGCAGGCTGACGATTCCGAAGCGGTCGCCGTGCTTGTTGCGCATCAGGCGGTAGCGGAAGTCCTCGGCCATGCCGCGGGAGCGCTGCCACAGGTGCCACCCGAGGCGCAGCCCCCACACGGCGACGATCCCCAGCAGCAGCAGGCGCCGCGCCGGCAGGCCGTCGCCGACCACGGCGCCTGCGGCGGCGACGAGCGCGAAGCCCAGGCCCCAGCCGATGTCGACGATGCCGGCGTCGCCGAGGCGCAGGCTGAGCAGCCACATCGCCACCATGAAGACGGCGATCACAGCCGCCGCTGCCAACAGCACGGCGGTCACGGCGATCGGCTGTCGTCCGCCGCGGCGGCGGCCTGGCCCGCAAGCGCAGCGCCCGGCACCGCAGCGAGCGGCTCGGTCTGCTCGGCGATCCAGCGGTCCATGTCGAGCCAGCGGTCCAGGAGCCACTCGGCCACTCTGTCGGCATCGTCGGGCAGACCGGCCCGCGGGTAGCGCCACATGTGCACGCGGATGGTAACCCGCTCGGGTATGCGGCGGGCGATCTCCGCCAGCGACCCGCCGTGCTCGAGGCCGACGTTGGCGCCGATCACCACGTCGGCATCCGGCGCCGCTTCGAGCAGTGCGAGCGTGCCCGCGGGCCGTGGCGGCAGCAGCTTGCGCAGTTCGCCCGCCCGCTGCGCCAGGTCGGGCCTGGTCTGCGCCAGGCGTTCGAGCGCCCGCTCTCGCCGCTCGGGAGTGAAGAACGTGCTCTCGGGGAAGATGACCGCCACCTCGCCCGGCCCGATGCCTGTGCCGAGCTCGGCCAGCTCTCGGAGCATCTCCGAGCCGGGCTCGGGCGAGCGGTCGATCCACACGTTGGGAGTGCAGTCGCCGAGCAGGTCGATCGTGGGCAGCATGCGCAGGTCCCGCTTGAGGGTGTAGCGCACCCGGTTGGAGCTGCGGGCGGCTGCCAGCGCCGGGACGAGAGCGTCCACATGGCTCACATGACGACAGGCCAGCACTGCGTTGCCGCCTTCGAGCACCTCCAGGTTGTCGAAGCTGATCCTGATGCCGGCGAACACGGCGACGTTGCCCAGATGGCGCTGCGCCCACCAGTACTCCAGGCGGTACGACGCTGCCATCCGCCCCGGTGCTGACCGGCGGCCCAGCCAGGCGAGGCGGATGCCCGCATATCCCGCCAGCCCGGCGATCTCGGTGACCGCAGCGGCCAGCACCAGCAGCCAGATGCGCGACCAGCGGCCTCGCCGGGCGCCGCGGGCCGCGTCGATCAGGTACAGCAGCGGCACGGCCAGAGGCGTCGTCGCCGCCAGCAGCGCCGCCAGCCCGAACACGGCAGGGAAGGTCACGGCACGTCGCAGGATCGGCCGGTGAAGCGCTGCCACGCCGACAGACCGTAGTGTGGGGCCGTGCCAGCCCCGATCACCGTCCGGCCGATCCCGGTCCTGATCCGCTGAGCTGCGTGGCTGCCGACGGGACCGCGGGCATGACCGGGGACTCGCCTCCCGACGGGGCTGCATGACCGGGGACTCGCCTCCCGACGGCGCTGCCGACACGGCTGGGTCCCGCTCCGACGGCGGTCCAGGGTCAGCGGCCGCGGACAGCCCCGGCGCACGCGGCGGCCCGGCGCAGCGGCTCTGGACACCCTCGCCTGAGCGGGTCGCCGACAGCGCGCTGCACCGCTTCGAGCGCTGGATCGCCGAGCGGCACGACCTGGTCCTGCCGGGCGATCCCGCAGCGGACTACGCAGCCGTGCACGGCTGGTCCGTGGCGAACCCGGCGGAGTTCTGGGCCGAAGCCTGGGACTTCTGCGGCATGGTCGGCGAGCGAGGCGAGCGCCTGGCCGAGCCCGCGAGCGAGGCGCAAGAAATGTGGCGCCGGTACTTCCAAGCCGGCGCCACGCTGAATGTTACCAAAAACCTGCTGGGCGCGCCCAGCGACGACCTGGCGATGCTGTTTTGGGGCGAGGACGGCGAGGCCGCCGAGGTCTCGCGCCGCGAGCTTCACGACATGGTCGGGCGCATCCAGAGGCTGCTGCTCGAAGCGGGCGTGACCGCCGGCGACAGAGTGGCCGCCTGGCTGCCGAACCGCCCCGAGACCTATGCCGTGATGCTGGCAGCCGCGGGCCTCGGGGCGGTGTTCACCTCCACGTCGCCGGACTTCGGCACGGCGGGCGTGCTCGACCGCTTCGGACAGGTAGAGCCGGTGGTGCTGTTCGCCGCGCCGGGCTACGCCTACAACGGCCGCTACCACGACTGCACGGCCCGTCTCGGCGAGATCGTCTCGGCGCTGGGCGGGCTGCGCCGCACGTTCATGGTGGAGCCCGGCTGGCTGGACCACGTCGAGGCTGCCCCGGTGGTCTGCGAGCCGCTGCCATTCGACCACCCGTGGTACGTGCTGTTCTCCTCGGGCACCACCGGTCGCCCCAAGTGCATCGTGCATCGCAGCGGCGGCGTGCTGCTCAAGCACCTCGTGGAGCACCAGCTTCACTGCGACGTGCGCCCCGGCGACAGGGTGTTCTACTTCACCACCGCCGGCTGGATGATGTGGAACTGGCTCGCCAGCGCCCTGGCCTCCGACGCCGCCCTTGTCCTCTACGACGGATCCCCCGTGCATCCCGATGCGGGTCGGCTCTGGGAACTGGCGGATGCGACCGGGACCACGCTGTTCGGCACCTCGGCGAAGTTCATCGACGCCTGCGCCAATGCCGGGGTGCGCCCTGGCGAGAGCTGCGGCCTCGGCGCCCTGCGGACCGTCACCTCCACGGGCTCCACGCTGTCGCCCGAGGGCTTCGCCTGGATCTACGACAACGTGAAACGCGACCTGCATGTGGCGTCGATATCGGGCGGCACCGACCTGTGCGGCTGCCTGGTGGCGGGGGCGCCGACCCTGCCGGTGCATGCGGGCGAGATCCAGGTGCCGGCGCTGGGCCTCGACATCGACGTCCTCGACTCCGCCGGCCGCCCGGTCGACGACGGGACCGAGGGCGAGCTGGTGTGCCGCACGCCGTTCGTGTCGATGCCGCTTCGCTTCGCCGACGACCCAGGCGACGAGCGCTACCGGGCGGCCTACTTCGAGCGGTTCCCGGGCGTCTGGCATCACGGCGACTTCGTGTCGCGCAGCGCCACCGGCGGTTTCGTGATCTCGGGCCGCTCGGATGCCACCCTGAATCCCGGCGGGGTGCGCATCGGCACAGCGGAGATCTACCGCCGGGTCGACACCATGGCCGAGATCGACGAGAGCGTGGTGATCGGCCAGGCCCACGACGGCGACACCCGGGTCGTGCTGTTCGTGAGGATGGCGGCGGGCCGGCGGCTCGACGACGAGCTGTGCGATCGCATCCGCATGCGGATCCGCAGCGAGGTGACGCCGCGCCATGTGCCGGCCGTGATCGCCGAGGTCGACGACATCCCCCGCACCCGCTCGGGCAAGATCAGCGAGCTGGCGGTGCGCGACGTGGTGGCCGGGCGCAGCATCGACAACGCCGAGGCCCTGGCGAACCCTGAGGCCCTGGAGCAGTTCCGCAACCACCCCGAACTCTGCTGACAGTCCCAGGCGTCTGCCCCTGACCATGGCCGGTCGCGGCTGATCCGGGCCGATCACCGAGCCTTGACTAGCGTTGGCGCATGGCTGAGCATGATCTGGTGATCCGCGGCGGCACGGTGATCGACGGCACGGGTGGCCCTCGGCGCAGCGCGGATGTGGCGGTGTCCGACGGCGTCGTCACCGAGATCGGGCTCGTCAGGGGCTCGGCGGCCCGTGAGTGCGACGCCGACGGGGCGCTCGTCATCCCCGGCTTCGTCGACATCCACGCCCACTACGACGGCCAGGCCACCTGGGACGACCGCATGGCGCCGTCGTCGTGGCACGGCGTGACCACGGTGGTGTTCGGCAACTGCGGGGTCGGCTTCGCCCCGGTGCACGACAGCGACCACGAGCGGCTCGTGCAGCTCATGGAGGGCGTGGAGGACATACCCGGCACCGCCCTGCACGAGGGCCTGCCCTGGACCTGGAACTCCTTCGCCGAGTACCTCGCCGCCTGCGACACCCCCAAGGACGTCGACATCGCCGCCCAGGTGCCCCACGGCGCGGTGCGCCTGAACGTGATGGGCGAGCGCGGCGCGGCCCGCGAGGACGCCACCGCCGACGACATCGCCGCCATGGGCGAGCTGGCCGCCGAGGGCATCGAGGCCGGGGCGCTGGGCTTCACCACCAGCCGCACCAGCAACCACCGCACGTCCACCGGCGATTTCACGCCAACCCTCACCGCCGCGGCGGAGGAGCTGACCGGGATCGCCGAGGCGGTCGGGCGCACCGGCAAGGGCGTGTTCCAGCTCGTCAGCGATTTCGTGGACCGCGACCTCGAGTTCGCCATGCTGCGCGACATGTGCTCGGTGTCGGGCCGGCCGCTCAGCTTCACGATCGTGGAGAGCCCCCGCCTCGGCGACTTCCACACCGATCTGCTGGCCCGCATCGAAGCCGCCCGAGCGGACGGCCTGCAGATCACCGGCCAGTGCCCGGTTCGCCCGATCGGCGTGCTGCTCGGCTTCGAGTGCACCCTGAACCCGTTCATGAACAACCCGGTGTGGGCGGAGATCGCGCCGCTGGCCCCGGCCGAGAGAGTGCGAGCGCTCGACGCCGGCGACCGCCGGGCCAGGCTGCTGGAGGCCGCCGGCGGAGTCGACCCGCATGCGGTTGGCGGGCGCCTGGTGGAGCGCTGGGACCTGATGTTCGACCTGGGCGACATGCCCTGCTACGAGCCCGACCCGTCCACCAGCGTGGCCCGCCGCGCCCAGCGGCTCGGGATCGAGCCTGCCGAGCTCGCCTTGGACCTGCTGTGCCAAAACGGCGGTGCCAACGTGCTGTGGGTGCCGTTCAGCAACTACGGCCACGGCAACCTCGACACCACCAGGGATCTGCTCACCCACCCCTACACGGTCCCGGCGCTCAGCGACGGCGGTGCGCACGTGGGCACCATCTGCGACGGCTCCTTCCCGACGACGCTGCTGCAGCACTGGGGCCGTGACCGCCCCGAGGGGCGCATCGAGCTGGAGTTCCTGGTGCAGCGCCAGTGCCGCGACACCGCACGCACGGTGGGCCTTGGCGACCGCGGCGTGCTGGCGCCGGGGATGCGGGCCGACGTGAACGTGATCGACTTCGAGCGGCTGGCGGTGCACCGGCCCACCGCTGTCTACGACCTGCCCGCGGGCGGCAGGCGGCTGCTGCAGCGCGCCGACGGCTACGTGCACACCTTCGTGGCCGGAGTCGAGACCTACTGCGACGGCGAGGCGACCGGCGAGCTGCCGGGCCGTCTGGTCAGAGGCGCCCAGCCGGTGCCCGCCCAGGCCGCCTGAGCAGGGCCGGCCGCGTGGGCCTGCCCGCCTGGGCCTTCCTGGTCCTGCTCGGGCATGTCCGGGCCTGATTCGGGCTGCGTGGGCGGTCGGGCTAGGGTCTGCGCCCATGACACGCTTTCACGAATTGGAGATGCCGTCCCTTGAGGGCGACCCGGTGGCCTTCGCGGACTTCGCCGGATCGGCCTGCCTCGTCGTCAACGTGGCCTCGGCTTGAGGCCTCACCGGCCAGTACGCAGGTCTGCGTGCGCTTCACGACGACGACAACGGGGTACAGGTGCTGGGCTTCCCGTGCAACCAGTTCGGCGCCCAGGAGCCGGGCACGGCCGCTGAGATCAGGGCCTTCGTGACCGACAACTACGGCGTCGGCTTCCCGATGTTCGCCAAGGTCGAGGTGAACGGCGACGGGGCCTGCGAGCTGTACCGCTGGCTGAAGGACCGCCGGCCCGGCGAGGGCGAGTCGTCCGACATCACCTGGAACTTCGAGAAGTTCCTCGTCGACGGCGACGGCGAGGTGGTGGCCCGCTTTGCGCCGCCGGTCAGCCCTGAGGACGTCGCCGCACAGCTCGGCGAGCTTCTCGGCTGAGCGGCCGGGCGCGCCGTGGACCGACGCCATGCCCCGTCGCCGCGGACCGAGGCTGTGGGCCGCGATCTGGAGCCGCGTCGCCCGGAGGCTGCCCGGTGACGCCTGAGGATCTCGTCGAGATCGAGCTGATCAAGCGCTGCAAGTACAAGTACCTGCGCCTCTTGGACACCCAGCGCATTGACGAACTGCGCGAGGTGATGACCGAGGACTGCACGGCCTCCTACGGCAACGGCCAGTACTCCTTCGACTGCCTGGAGGACATCCTGGCCTTCCTGGCCGAGACGATCGGCCAGCCGAGCTTCGCCCCCAGCCATTCCTGCCATCAGCCCGAGATAGACCTCACCGGCGACGACACGGCGACGGGTATCTGGAAGCTCGAGGACCATGTGCTCGTCCGCGAGCACGGCGTGGAGGTGATCGGCGCCGCCTTCTACGAGGACCGCTACGTCAAGACCGACGACGGCTGGAAGATCTGCCACACCGGGTACCGCCGGCTGTTCGAGGAGTTCCGCCCGCTGCCGCCCGCCGGCCACGACCACCCGCCCCAAAACCCCTGAGCCCGCCCCGATCTCGTTGCGCAACTTCGGCGCTATATTGAGACTCCATAAGGGAAGCACGCACTGCCGCCGAGCGGTATTTCCAGGACCGCATGGCCGACCCGGAATACGCCCGCGTCTACAAGGCCGAGCGTGAGCGCATCGACCGGATCGACCAGGCGGTCCGAAGGCGGGAAACCACCTGAGGGGTAGTCTCGGGCCGGTGACAGTCACCTCTCTTCTGACTCGGCCCTTGTACGGCATGGCTGAGGTCGACGCCATGATCGGCTTGACCCACGGCACTGCGCGTCGCTGGATCGACGGCTACGCCCGTAAGGCCCGCCATTACGAGCCGCTGATCCGCCCCGAGTCGACAGGCAGCCCGGTCGCCACCTGGGGAGAGTTCGTCGAGACGCGCCTCGTCAGCGAGTACCGCGCCGATGGGGTGCACGTGAGCCGCCTTCGTGAGGTCATCGAGCAGCTCAGAGCGTACTTCGACACGCCGCACCCGCTCGCTCACGCCCATCCGTTCCTGGAGCTCGAGGGCCGCGAGGTCGTGCTGCGGGTTCAGGAGCGGGTCGGCGTCGACGAGGCGCTGCGGCTCGTCGTGCGCTCCGGCCAGACGATCCTGCCCGCGCCCGAGGTGAGCCGCTTCCACGAGGTGACGACGTTCTCGCCCTCCACGAGCGAAGCCACCCGGATCCGGCTTCACAACACCGTCGTGGCTGATCCTGCATTCGCAGCGGGGATCCCCACCATCGCCGATCGGCCCCTTCGGGCGGAGACGCTCGCCGAAGCGCACCGGACGGGCCTACCCCCCAGTGCCATTTCCGAGATGTGGGCCGTGGCAGTCGAGTCGGTAAACGACGCAATCCGCTGGGACGCCCTCCAGTCCGCTCACGTTGCGTGAGCTAAGCGGACTGTTCGTCGACGAGAACCTGCTCCCTGTGGGGCGGGCGCTGGATCAGGTAGCCCGTCCGCATCGGGTCCTCTACCCAGGGCACGATGAGTGCCCGGAGATCCCGTTGGGCACGGAGGACGTCGACCTGTTGCCATTTGTCGGAGAGCACGACTTGCTCTTGGTGACGAGGGACAAGAAGATCACAACCCGCCCGGGCGAAATCGGTCTCGTGCATGCGCACAAGACCAGGCTGATCGTCTTCAGGGGCAAGCAGGATCTAAGCCCCGCCGAGGCACTCAAGACCTTCCTCAATCGCTGGGACAAGATCTCAAAGCAAGCGGCGGCGCTAGGAGCCGGCCCCTGGGCGCTGTCGATCACGAAGGCCGGAGGCCCTGACGCTCTTCCGCTGAAGAAGCTCTAGGGAGTCGGCATCCGCAAAGCCCCGCCGAGAGAGCGTCGTCAGCCAGGCGTCATGCGGCGGCAGTAGGAGTAGTAGACGGCTTTGTCCATGGCCGTCTCGGCGAGGGTCTCGGGGTGGAACAGCGACCGCTTGACCGTGTTGATGGAGCCGAGGTACACGTGCACCGCCCGTGCCGTGCCGTGGGGCGCCGAGATGGCGTGGATGGCGGCGGCGCCCAGCGTGATCACCTGCCCCGGCCCCAGGGCCCGGCCCCTCGTGGGCCGGATGCCGTCGTCGTCGCGCACGAACAGCCGCTGATCCTCGGTGCCCTCGAACACGCCGATGATCGCGGTCATCCGGTGGTCGTGCGGGGGCTGCACGACGCCGGGGCAGGTGTCGAGCAGCGACACCGTGAGCCTCTCGTCCTCGTGAAGCGTGGCCTCGGCGCCGAGCTCCAGCCCGCAGGGCGTTCGATCCGGCGGCCCGACCGGGCCGACAGCAGCGAGCTTCGCCGCCAAGGCGTCGGGCTCGGCCACCAGATCCTCCACCAGTGATCGCAGGGTCGCCCTGGGGTCCTCGTCGGCGCCAACCGCGGCCACGCAGGCGTCGGTGAAGTCGATCAGCTCTTGCGGCAGTTCTGCGAGGCCGACCTCGGGCTCGGCGGCGGCCGTGCCGGGTGCATCGGCAGCCTCGGGCTCGGCGGTCGCCGTCTCCGACGCCACGGCCTCGGCGGCCGTCATCGGAGTGCCCAGCCCCGCCAGAGGCCCGGCCCGCCTCCGGTGGTCAAGGCCTGGGGCCTCCGCGGTCGCCTGGCCAGCGGCTGCCGCCGATCACGTCGGCATGGGGCCAGAAGGCGTCGGGATCGAGCGGTCCGGCGTTGCTGATCGAGCGGTCCTTCATGGTGTGGGTCACCAGCCGGGCCGACAGCAGCTCCTGCATCGGCAGATAGCGGGCGATCGGATCCCAGGGGCTGTACAGCAGCCGCAGGTCGCCGTCGATGTCCTCCACGTGGCGCTGGCTCATCGTGGTCGCCACGTCCACCACATGCGGCGGGTAGTCGTACTCCTTCTCGGCGCCGCCCACCGCACGGGAGTACTTCGTCCACCACTCGTGCTCGGTCACGTCGCCCGGCTCGGCGGGCACCTCGCCGCTCACCCGGCCGCTGAACTCGATGAACGTGTAGCCCTGATGGATCGTGCGCGCCTCCACCAGGTCGCCGAGGCGGAAGAAGCGGATGTCGCAGAGGAACTTCGGCTGGCCGTTGAGCTCGGCGGATATGAACACCGCCGCCTCCTGGTCGATGCCCATGCCGAGGTTGTAGACGCCTGGCACGCCCTGCCACAGCGCGGGCACCTTCACGCTCACGCCGAACTCTGGCTCCTCTCGGATCGGCACGCAGTAGATGCCGATCTGCACCTCGGGCTCGGTGCCTGGCTCCAGGCCCGGCGGCAGCAGCGGGGCGATGTTGTCGGGGTCGGTCCGGTACTTCAGCACCAGCTTGGGCCAGCCGGCCACTTCGCCGGGGCGGCTCATCGGGATGTCACTCATGGGGCCAGTCTTGCAGGCCACGGCGGGATCTGGGAATCTGGTGCCATGGCTGATCCACTCAAGGGCGTCGATCGCTCGAACGCCCCCTACATCATCGTCTCATCCGACACCCACGCCGGGCTGTATGTGGAGGACTACCGGGAGTACCTGGAATCCTCGGTCCACACGCAGTTCGACGAATGGCTCGTCACCCGCCACCAGCACCGCGCCATGGTCGAGGAGCTCAACGGCGAGTACGTCGAGCAGTGGGAGCGCGAGAACGCCGAGGGCCTGCGGGGCGCCTATGACCCCGAGGTGCGCGACAAGGAGCTCGACGCCGACGGCATCGCCGGCGAGGTGATCTTCGCCGACGGCGACGCCGTGACCGGCATGGAGGCGCCGCCGTTCGGAGCGGGCCTGCAGGCCGGGGCGATCACCGACCCCAAGCTGGCCTGGGCAGGGGCACGGGCGCACAACCGCTGGCTCGAGGAGTTCTGCGCCAGCAACCCGCCGCGCCGGGCCGGGGTGGCGCTGGTACCGATCACCCACGGCGTCGAGGAGTCGGTGCGCGAGATCGAGATGCTGGCAGGCAAGCCCGGCGTGAAGGGGATCATGATCCCCACCATGTGGCACGACAAGCAGCCCTACGGCCACCCCGACTACGACCCCGTGTGGGCGGCCTGCGCCGAGGCCGGCCTGGTGGTGCACACCCACTCCGGGGAGGCCGATCAGGCGGCCTACAACGACAACATGGCCCAGTACATGCTGGAGGTGGCCTTCTGGACGCACCGGCCGCTGTGGCAGCTGCTGCTGTCGGGCAAGTTCGACAAGTTCCCCAACCTGCGCTACGCCCCGGTGGAGTGCGGCTCGTGGTGGCTGGGGGACCTGCTCTGGAAGACCGACGTGATGTTCGGCGGGACCAACTGGAAGGTCAAGAAGATGAGCTCGCGCACCAAGGGGCTGATCGAGCGGCTGCCGTCGGAGTACCTGGGCAGCAACGTGTTCATCGGGGCCTCCACCATGAGCAAGGTCGAGCTGCGGCGCCGCTACCTCAACGGCGTCGATGCGCTCATGTGGGGCACCGACTACCCGCATCCCGAGGGGTCGTGGCCGCACACGGTGGAGCGCCTGGAGACGGATTTCCAAGACATCCCGGTGGAGGAGACAAGGCTGCTGCTGGGGCTCAACGCGGTGCGCTGCTATGACCTCGACGTGGACGGGCTCACCGAGATCGCCTCGCGGATCGGGCCCACGCCCGAGAAGCTCAACCAGAGCCTCGACCTGCGCACCGAGCCCAACGCCATCCGCGAGGCCCGCTGGTGGTTCGAGGACTACGGCGTCCCCTGGCCCGACTGACCCGGGGGCCGGGGCTGCCGCTGCCTGGGCTGGCGGGCCGACAGCGCTAGCCGGAAGCGACCAGCGAGCCGGAGCCGCGGCCGCGCACCGAGACGAACACCAGCGCAGCGAGCGTGGCCGCATAGGGCAGCATCTGCGCGAACTGCGGCGGCACCCCGGTCCCCTGGAGGTCGATCGCCCACGCCTCGAGGATCCCGAAGCCCAGCGACAACGCGAAGAGCCTGCCGAGATGCGGGCCTGCGAAGATCACCGCGGCCAGCGCCACGAAGCCTCGCCCGGCGGACATGTCCTCGCTGAACAGGGTGAGCTGGCCGAGCGAGAGATAGGCGCCTGCCAGCCCGCAGAGGCCGCCGCCGGCGACTTGCGCCCAGAGGCGGATGCGGTCGGCGTTGAGCCCGGCTGAGCGGAGAGCCTCCAGCGAGTCGCCGCTCACCCGGATGTGCAGCCCGTAGGGGGTGCGCTGCACGACCCACCACATCACCCCGAAGAGCAGGATCGCCGCGTAGGTCAACAGGTTCGCCTCCCCAAGGATCTCCCCCACGAAGGGGGCGTGTTGCACCACCGGGATGCTCAGCGACGGGATCCTCGCAATCGACTGGTCGCTGAACGAGCCCTGCACGTCGAACTGGACCCCGAGGAGGAAGGCCGTGAGACCTGAGGCGAGGATGTTCAGGATGATCCCGACGACGAACACGTTGGCACCGAGGCGCAGCGTGATGGTCGAAAGGACCAGGCCCGCGCAGGCGCCCACGGCCACGGCTGCGACGATGCCCAACGGCGTCGCGCCGCTGAAGAAGGCGACCATCAGAGCGAAGTAGGCGCCCAGCAGCATCATTCCTTCCATGGCGATGTTCCACTGGCCGGTCAGGCCGCTCAGGTAGCCGCCCAGGCCCGCCAGCAGCAGCGGCGTCGACAGGCGCACCCCGGAGGCGATGACGTCGATCATCGGATCGCCCCGGCGCTCATGGCGTCGCCCCGGCCGCTCACGGGTTCGTTCGGGGCGCTCACGGGGTCACCCCGCCACCGCCGGCGAACCGCCCGGCCGCAGGCGACCAGGCCGCAGGATGCGCCTGAGGATCTCGTTGGCGCCGGCCCGGCCTGCGAAGAGCAGCAGGACCACGGCCAGGGCCACGTCGGTCACCTCCGAGGGAACCCCGGTCTCGAGCTCCATGCCGCGCGCCGACGACGTGAGCACGGTGAAGATCGTCGCCCACACGACTGCGGCCAGCGGCCTGTTGCCGGCCAGCAGGGCGATGAGCACCGCGGTGAAGCCGATGCCGCTGCCGATGCCTCCCCAGAAGCGGAACTGGCTGGCGGTGACGACGATCGCGCCGCCGAGGCCGGCGAAGGCGCCGCCAGCGGCCATCCCCCAGAGCTGCACGCCTTTCACGGGCAGGCCCATCGTCGCTGCGAAGGGCGGCGAGATAGCCGTCATCCGGGCTGCGTAGCCCAGACGCGAGCGCTCAACAAGCCACCAGGCGAGCCCGGCCACGGCCGCAACCACGACGATCGCCCAAGTCAGCCGCGACTCGGCCACGATGCGCCCGAAGCGCGCTGAGTCCTCGATGTTGCGGGTCGTGCCGGTCTGGCGGGACGGGTCTCGCAGCGGGTTGGTGACCAGGTACTGGGCCACCAACACGATCAGGAAGTTCGCCATCAGCGTGCTCAGCACCTCGTCCACCCGGTGCCAGCCGCGCAGCCAGCCGAGCGTCGCGGCGGGGATCGCTCCGGCCACAGCCCCGAGGCTCAGCGCCAGCGTGATGTGAACAGGCGACGCCAGGCCGCTGATCTCGGTGCCGACCACGGCAGCCGTCAGCGCCCCTGCGATGAACTGGCCCTCGCCGCCGAGGTTGAACATCCCCGCGTGGAACGCCAGCGCCGTGCCCGCGGCCACCACGCTCAGGGGCAGGCTGAGGGCGAGCGTGTCGCCGACTGACGACCAGTCGCCGAGGGCCTCCTCGAAGCCGGCCCTGAGCGCCGAGGTCGGCGAGTTGCCGGTGACGGCGAGGATCACCACCTGCACCGCGATGAGCAGCGCCGCGATGGATGCCATCTCGGCCACGAAGCGGGCTCGCCGGCGGTTCATGCTGCGCTCGCCTCTGCGGGCCATGCTGCTGCGCCTCTGCTGGTCATTCTGCGGGTGCTCCGTGAGTCATGCGGAGGCGCCGGCCATGCGGGCGCCGATCTGCAGGCGCGAGGTGTCCGCTATCGCGGTGTCGGCGACGATCCGCCCCTCGTACATGACGATCACGCGATCCGACAGCTCCAGGATCTCGTCGAGGTCCGCCGACACGAGCAGGATGGCGGCGCCGTTGCTGCGCGACCTGAGGATCTGGCCGTGAAGCTCGTGCACCGCGCCCACGTCGACTCCTCTGGTCGGCTGGCCGAGCAACAGCAGCGCCGGCTCGCGGGCGACTTCGCGGGCGAAGACGGCCTTTTGCTGGTTGCCTCCCGAGATCGACCCGCACGGCGAGTCGATCGACTCGTAGATCACCCCGAAGCGGTCGACCACGCTGCGGGCTCGCTCGACCGCCGCCGGGGTGCGCATACGCGCGAGCCATCTGCTGCGGCGCTTGCGGCCAGGCTCGCCCGGTCGGTGCAACGTGACCTCGGCGAGAGCCTCGAACAGGGTCGCCTCTTGGGGCATGGCCTGCGAGTGGCGGTCCTCGGGGACGTAGCCGATGCCCGCGTCGCGACGCCGGCGAGGCGACCATCGGGTGATGTCGTCGCCGCCGACGCGGACCGCGCCGCCGGAGACGGCCACGGTGCCGGCAAGGGCGCCCAGCAGCTCCGACTGCCCGTTGCCCTCGACAGCGGCCACGCCGACGATCTCGCCGCTGCGGATGTCGAAGGAGACGTCGTGCAGCCCCGGCGCCGTGAGCCGTTCGACCTCGACGCTGACAGGGGCATCCGCGGGCAAGGGCGCCGGCTGGTGCGGCTTGGCGGGCTCGCGGCCGATCATCAGCGTCGCCAGGCTGGTGCTGGTGGCCTCCGAGCGGTCGATCTCGCACACGAGCGAGCCGCGCCGCATGACCGCCACCCGCTGCGCGATCTCGAGCACTTCGGGCAGCTTGTGCGAGATGAAGACGACGGCCACGCCCTCAGCCGCGAGCCGTCGCAGCTGCTCGAAGAGGGTCTCGGTCTCCTGCGGGGTGAGCACCGAGGTCGGCTCGTCGAGGATCAGGTACCTGGCGTCGCGGTAGAGCGACTTGAGGATCTCGACCCGCTGGCGCAGGCCGACCGAGAGCCCGCCGGTGACCGCCGAGGCGTCCACGCTCAGGCCGGCCTGGCCGCTCAGCTGCTCTACCTCGGCGGCGAACGTCTTGGGCGTCGTGAGCCAGCGAGACCCCGGCTCGCGGCCCAGCACGACGTTCTCGGACACCAGCGCACCGGGGGACAGAGCGAAGTGCTGATGCACCATGGTGATGCCGTGGGCGAGGGCATCGGCGGTGGAGGAGATCCCCGTCTCGTGGCCGTCGATGAGGATGCGGCCCGCGTCGGGGGGCTCCTCGCCGGTCAGCACCCGCATGAGCGTGGTCTTGCCGGCGCCGTTCTCGCCGATGACGCCGGTGATGACGCCAGGGCGGATGTCCAGGTCGACGTCGTCGACCGCGGTGAGCGACCCGAAGGCCTTGGTCACGCCGCGTGCGGCGAGCATCTGCGGCCTGCTGCTCCTGCGGCCCCGGTGGCGCTGTGGGGCTACTCCTCGGCGACCGTCCGCTCGCCGCTCGCGATCTCCGCGGCCAGACCCTCGACGTAGTCGCGGATCTCCGCGGGAACCAGCTCGTCGTCGTAGACCACGGCCAGGCCGCCGTCGGTGAGGCCAGACGTGCTCGTCGACCCGCGGGCGAGGTCTCCAGTCAGGTAGTCGTCGACCGCCTGCAGGATCGTCTGGTCGACGTTCTTGAGCATGCTGCCCGGCACCCGGCCCGGCGCCAGAAAGCTCTGGTCGAAGCCGGCGCCGAGGGCATAGAGCCCCTCGGTGGCCTTGGCGGCGTCGAAGCCGCCCTCGCCGGAGAGCCCGGCGTACTGGTAGTTGATGTCGGACCCGTCCGATGCCAGGTTCAGGTTGACCTCGCGCCCCAGCGTCGGGTCCACGAAGCTGCCGACGAACAGCGACTCGACGACCACGCCGGGATCGGCTTCTGCCGCGCCGGCGACATAGCCGGTCTCGCAGCGCCGGATCACCGGCGCATCGACTCCGCCCACGAACCCGATCACGCCGTCGGGGTTGGCGCCGGGCAGCGCGCCGCTGACCGTGAGCCGCGCTGCGAGCGCGCCCATCAGGAAGCATCCTTCGTGATCCCGGTAGCCGATCGAGGCGACGTCGGGGGCGTCGAGGGCGGCGTCGATGAACACGAAGAGCGTGTCGTCGTCGGTCGCTGCGACCTCGAACATGGCGTCGATCGCCTCGAAGCCGAGCACGAACACGATCTCGTTGTCCGATCCGGCATTCTCGAGGATCGAGGCGAAGGCGTCGGCGTCGAGCTTGCCCTCATAGGTCGAGACCGCAGCCCCGCTCTCCTCGAGCGGGTCGACCGCCCCGAGGGCGATGTCGAAGAAGGCCCGGTCTCCGAAGGCGTTGTCGACGAAGATGCCGACAGTCGTACGGTCGTCGGTCTCGGCGGCCGGCTCGGCGTCGTCGCCGCAGGCAGTCGCCAGCAAGCACACGGCGAGCATGGCGATCGCCAGCCGCAATGCCGGCTTCTGGGCCGTTCTGCGCGCCGGCTTCTGGGCCTGCCTCTTGGCCGGCTTCCTATTGGCCGGCTTCGCAGTCAAGCTGTCTGTCATGGTTTTCCCTCCTGGGTGGATGATGAGCCCGCGCTCGGGGCGCTGACTCCGTGAACCCGAAGCCGGGGGGCGCCTCGAGGCGACAGGGACGGGCGGGTTGCGCCCTGGTCATGGTGCGAACTGAACCGCCCGAGCGGCGTCGGGCGACGGGAGCGTCTCGGGGCCGTTCCAGACGGCGGCAAGCTCGCCGACGTGCGTCCAGGCTCGGCCGAAGCCCTTGTCGGGCCATCTGGGCAGATCCCAGGCCCCGGCCTCGCAGCGCACCCGGCCGCTGTAGGCGCCGTGGACCTGCCAGCCGGTCTCGGGGAACACCTCGTCGGCGAGCTGGTGGGCGTCGGCTGCCCGGTACTGCAGCACGAGCGTGCGGCGCGGGTCCGCTGAGCGGTTCGGCTCCGACGAGTGCAGGGTCAGGCAGTGGTGGATGCTGATCCCTGAGGCCTTCATCTCCAGCAGCGCCGGCTCGTCGCCGTCCCATGCCTGCTCGGTGCAGCAGCCGGTGAACCAGCCGTCGATCCGGTGCTCGCGCAGGCCTTGGCGGTGGCTGCCGGGGATCACCGACATGCAGCCGTTCATCGCCGTGGCGTCGTCGAGGTAGACCATCACGGCGGCCAGGTCGGTGTTGGTGTGGGGAAAGAAGGCGAAGTCCTGGTGCCACTCGAACCTGCCCAGTCCGGCGGTCGGCGGCTTGGTGGCGAGCTTGGAGTGCTGGAGCTGGAGATCCTCGCCGAGCAGTTGCACCACGCGGTCGATGATCGCCGGGCTGCGTGCGATCTCGCGCAGCGCAGGGTGCTTGGCGACTGCGCCCAGCAGGTGGACGCCGCGGTCCTCGTAGCCGTGGCTGGCCAGCTCAGCGGCCACCTCCGGTGCGTCGAAGGCGGCGCTCAGCGACGACATCTCTGCGTCGCTCAGCACCCCCTCGACGGCGACAAACCCCGACTCCCAGAAATCGCTGATCTGGCTCTCGCTGAGAGCGCCGGAGTTGCCGCTCGCTCCGCTCATGTCGGCGCCCCCGCCTCGCCGGCATATGCCCCCGAGGCGACATGCATCGCCGGGGCACCCACACACACCCCTGGATCCAGGCATCCTCGAAGCACCGACATAGGGCGACCCTAGATTCCGCGCCTGAGCCGAGGTTAGGATGCAGTCGGCCCTTGACTAGCACGAATTGATCATCTTCGGAGACGCCACGCAGACGCCACGCAGACACGGAACTCGCCGACCGCCGCTGCTCAGAGCCGCCGCGGAGTGCTGGGGGGACGGGACCGTCGACTGGCATGCCCACGACACCCACGAGATCGTGGTGGTCGTGCGCGGGCGCATCACGATCGACGTGGGCGACGTCAGCCTGACCGGCGGGCCCGGCCACACGCTGCTGCTGCCTGCGAACGACCCGCACCGGCAGCGTTGCCGGGGATCCTGGCGGACGTTCTGCCTGCTGGTCGAGGCAGCGGCGGAGGGCTTCGAGGCCGCACCGCTGGCTGTGCCTGCGGATCCGACCGAGGCGGTGTCGGTGTGGGCGCGGCAGCTCTGCGACTTCTTCGCCAGCGTGGATTCGAGCGAGCCGCTTCTCGACGCTCTCTGCTCCGCGGTGCTGACCAGGATCGCCGAGCTCGGACATCTCGCCGAGGGCCGACGCAGCCTGCACCCTGCGGTGGTCGACGCCCTGGCGATACTGCGCGCCGGCCTCGACCGGCCGATGGACACCGCCTCGGTCGCGGCCGCCATCGGCTACAGCAAATCGCATCTGTGCCGGCTGTTCCGCAGCCAGCTGGGCTGCAGCCCGCGCCGCTACCACGTGGGCCTGCGCCTCGACCGGGCCCGTCAGCTGCTCGCCAACCCGTACCTGTCGGTCTCCGACGCCGGCGGCGCCTGCGGCTTCAACGACGCCAACTACTTCGCGCGCTGCTTCAGGCAGCGGTTCGGGCAGTCGCCTACCGAGTGGCGCCGCTCGCTGGCCTGGGGCGCCGCCGCGGATTCTGCTGCGAGCCAGTCATCGACGCCGGCGGACGAGGTTCACTCCACCGCGGTGCTCGCGCGGGTCGGCTGAGGCGCTCGGGTCGCTTCGGCGGCCGGCGCTCGGGCTCTGCAGAAGCGGCGCTCGGGTCGCTTCGGCGGTCGGCTCGGGCAGCTTGGCACCGGCGGGGCCTGCCCAGCGCAGAGGTGTCAGGGCGTGTCGTCGAGGCCTTCCTGGGCCGCGTCGACCAGCGCCTCCAGCAGATGGCCGAGCCATTCGTAGACGGCGAGCGGACCCATGCGGGGGTCGTCGTCGGCGAGATCGTCGAACTGCTGGTGGCCGAGAACGTCGATGTCGAGCCGACTTCCCAGCACCAGGCGGCAGCCGTTGATGGTTCGCGTCCATGCCGACACGGCCTCCTCGTCGAGCTCGTCTGAGTCGATGGTGCGCTCGATCAAGCCGAGCGCCTCGGTCCGCTGCGCTTCGAGATCGTGGCCGATCATCTGGCGAAAGGCGGCCTCGGCTGCGGCGTCGTCGGGGTGAGCCGGCGGGCTGAGCCGCCCCAGCGCCGGGTCGTCGCCGGCCGACAGCATCTGGCGGTACTCGTCGATCACCTGGCGCAGCAGGGCGCGCTGAGCGTCGGCCAGGCGCACCGCCATCACGCCGCGGCGCCATCGGAAGGGCGATCTCTCAGCCATCGGATCGGGCCTCAGTCCTGTTCCATGGTGGCCCACAGGCCGTGCTCGTGGAGCCGGAACACGTCGAGCTCGGACTTCTCCTTGGAGCCCGACGCCACCACCGCCTTGCCCTCGTTGTGGACCTGCATCATCAGCCGGTGGGCCTTGGCCTTGGAGTAGCCGAACAGCTTGCGGAACACGAAGGTGACGTACGACATCAGGTTGATCGGGTCGTCCCAGACGATCACCTTCCACGGGCCTTCCACGGCCCGGCGCGTCTGGTCGTCGACGTCGGGCCGGGTGATCAGCGGCGCGGTCATCTCAGGCGCCTGCCGGTCTGGGGGTCGGTGCTTGCGCTGTGACGGGCGCGGCTCGTGCGGCTCGCAGCGCGGGCGAGTGCAGGTGCAGGCGCACGATGTTGATCCATGTCAACGAGGCGAGCGTCACGTGGACGCCGACCAGCAGCACCGGCACGCCCGCAAAGTACTGCCAGTAGCCGACCGCTGCCTGCGTGGCCAGCAGCGCTGCCGCGATCGCCGCACGGCGCTCGACGGCAGGGGCGTTGCTGCGGCGGGCGTGCCACCAGACCGCCAGCACGAGAGCCACGAGCCCCAAGGCGAGAATGCTGTGTACACGGGTCGCCTCGCGGACCGCGAACGGCAGGCGCTCCGCCACGCCCGCGTGGTCGGACCCCGAGTGCGGACCCGACCCGGTGACGACCGTGCCGCTCACCAGCACCACAGCCGCCAGCGCCGTGGCGAGACGCACCAGCCAGGCCGCCCGGGGGCTGCGCTGTGTGCGTGCGCCGACGCTGCGGTCGTCTGCCGTGACTGTGCCCGCCGTTGCGGTGACGGGCATGGCGGTGGCGGCGATGCCGGTCCTGCCTGAGACGGCTGTGCCAGTTCCGATCGGGCCGGTGCCTGCCGTGTCGGTCCCTGCCGTGTCGGTGCCCGGCGGGTCGGCCGGCTCAGCGGCTCGGTGATGCAGCACCACGGCGTTCCAAAGCAGCACCATCGACAGCAGGAAATGGCCCATCGTGAAGCGGGGGTCGAGCTCGGTGCGCACCAGCAGGGCGCCGAGGACCACCTGTGCCAGCACCCCGAACACCAGCCCCAGCGACCAGACGCTGAGATCACGTCGCCGCGGCGTCCGCCTGAACGACCCCAGCACCGCCACGATCACCGCCAGGGCGACGACGCCCGTGAACAGGCGGTTCACAAACTCGATCATGGCGTGGTATTCGAGGTCGGCCACGAAGCTGTCCTCGGTGCAGCTCGGCCAGTCCGAGCAGCCCAGCCCCGAGCCCGTGAGGCGCACCGCCGCGCCGGTCACCACGATCACCGTAAGCGACCACAGCGCCCAGCGGGTCGCCTGCAGGTAGCGCTCCGGCGAGAGTGGTCGCCTAATGCTGACGCGTCCGGCGGCGTCGCCAGGACCAGTGCCTGCGCTGCCTGCCGGCTCGCCGGCGGCGTGCGGGCCGGCGTCTTCTGGGTCGTGCTGCATCACCGCTGACGCTACGGCCTGCCGACGGGTCCCGGGCGGGGCGACTCGCGGCCGTGTCAGCGCCGAGCAGCGGGCTTGGATCGACGCGCTCGGACAAGTCGAGGGCATCAATGCCGTGTTCGTCCGCGGCCTCGACGAGACCGAGGCGTTCTGCCGGCGGCTCATGGCCCGCGAGGGGCGCTGACGGTTCGCTGATCGAAGGCTGCGCCGCACGGCCGGCCCGCCGCGTCGTCGGTGACAGGCCGGCAGCGCTCACTAGCCGCCTGGTATCGGCAGGACTTCGGCGGGTCGCAGCGCGGCGGGTGTCATTTTGTGACTGCTCGCAGGTTGTCGGGGTCCCAGCGCCGCCGGCAGTCCGCGAGGAGGCGGATCCCGGCCCAGAGCCCTTCGGCGCATGCGGTGTTGGTGCGGTTGCGTTGTCTGGCGTTGGCCATGGCGTCGAGTTTGGCCACGCCGGGCCGGTCGGTGTCGGTCACCAGCGTTTCGAGGCGCTGCCAGAACCGGGGGGTGAGGTTGTGGTCGTGATCTGGCGGCGGCGTAGCGGTCCAGAACCCGGCGACCACTGAGCGCATCAGCACCGACTGGGCGGTGCGGGTGACCGCGGCTGCGCCGATCAGCGCTGCGAGCATCTCGGTCTCGGGGAGCTGGACGCGCCGGCCGTGGGTGTCGGTCAGCTTGTCGACGACGTCCAGGGCGTCGGGGGCTGCGAGGAGCCGGGCGGCGTCGCTGATGCTTTGCACGCCGGCACGGTCGGCGGGGTCGGCCCAGCCGCGGTTCAAGAAATCCGCCACCACCCCCAAACAGCCCGCCCGCGCCGCGGCGGCGCGGTCGGCGGGTTCGTCGCAGCGCCAGCGGCCCCCTTGGCTGTGGAACCCGACACGGGCCCCGTCGAGCACCACCGTCACCGCGTCGACAGGCCCGCCGCTGTCGGCGGCTGTGGCCGCGTCGGCGATCGCGGCTGGCTCAGAGCCAGGCTTGTGGTCCCAGCGGCCCGCCCCCGGCTTGCCTGACGGCACACGGGGCTGTTGCATGTCGGGGCGGCTGGAAGCCGGCTCAAGATCCATGAGGCTGCACCGGTCAGGGGTCATCTCAACGCAACCTAGCACAACCCGCCCACCCGGCCCGGCGGCGTGGCGGGCGAGCGGAACGCAGCAGCGCCGTCGCTGAGGCAACCTCCAAGCCCGCGCGCAAGCCCAAGCCTGTCTCCAAGCCGTCGAAGAAGCCCGCATCGGGGTGGGACAAGGTCACCGAAGCCAAACTGCAAGGCGACATCATCGAGGAGGCGCTGTTCAACGACTGGCGGCACTACCACTGCACGGCGTCTTCGCAAGGCGAGCTGGGCTTCCCTGATCTCGTCCTGATCCGAGGCACCGAGATGCTGGCCGTTGAACTGAAGACGATGAAAGGCGAAGTCAGCCCTGCGCAGCAGAAATGCCTCGACGCTTTCGCCGGTGTCGAGACTGTCGAGACGATGGTGGTCCGGCCCGACACTGCGAGCGATCTGATCCGACGGCTCAGACAGCCCATCTGAGGAACCCGCGGACGCTTTGCACGGCAGCCGCCGGGCGGCGGAGGTGTCCGTTGGCTCTAGCTAGCCCAGGCGCAGTAGTTGTTTAGACACCAGCACACTTCGCCCTGCTCTTTGGAACGCCCTGTATTCGTTTCGCACTCGCTGTCGGAACCGGTGCGTCGATCCAGGGGGTGCTCCACGCCGTCGGCGTCGACGAAGGGGCCACTTTCTGACGTGCCTCCGTGATCGTGGTCGGCTTGCTGGCTTTTTGGCAGTGTGGGATCCGTGGGTTCTGCTTTCGGGCCGTGCCAGGTTGTCGTCGTCGCCCTGCGGGTCGTCGCAGGTGCGCGTGTCGTCGCGGGCGTCTCGGTGGTGGTGGATGGCGCCTGTGTCGCGGTGGTCGCCGGTGCCTGTGTCGCGGTGGTCGCCGGCGCGTCCGAGGTAGCGGGCGCGTCGGTGTCCAGTTCATCCGTCTCGGTGGCAGGCGTCGAGGGCGCCGATGTTTCTACGGCGACGGTCCCCGCAGCGTTGCCCGCGGCGGTGCCTACAGTCTCCGTGGCCTCGTCGCCCGAGCAGGCAACAACGACAGCAGCGGCAGCAAGGAATGCAAGAAATCTGCGCATGACGACAGTGTACCCGCGTCAGCGGCCAGATCCTCGCGACGCGCTTTCTGAGACGCTCTCTCGGCAAGCCTCCCAGGGCGGTTAACCTCCAGGGGGTGCGTGCAGCCCCCTGGGAGGCCTCTAGAATCAAGCGATGCGCACCCGAACCGCCCGACTTGCCGCCGCTGTGTTGCTGTTGGCGGCGCTGCTGCCCGCAGCGCCTTCCGTCGGGCATGACGTCGACGAGCTGCTGTGGGCTCATGCGCCGCAGGATCATTGGCCGACAGTGTTCGTCGCCACCAACGTCAGCTACCACATCAACCCGTGGCTGTGCGACCAGTCCAGCACATGCGAGTGGCCCGCCGACTTCGAGCACAACGGCAAGAAGATCACGGTGGAGGTGCCGCTGTGGAGAGACCGATGGTGGGTCCGCAACCTCCCAGGCAGAGGCAACGTCGATCTGCTCGTCCAGCCGTGGAGGTTCGTCGACCACGACTCGGAGACCTGGCCTGCCCGTGCGGTAGCGGCCAGCAGATGCGAGCTGTTCAACAACGAGGAGATACGCAACTGCGGTCACGTCCCTCCGCCCGGTACAGGGTTCCGTTTCTACAGGGAGCACTGCAACCTGAACTCTGCGGGCGACGCCTGCGAGGTGGCGAACGTGTGGAGATGGGTGACCCTCAGCAACGGACGCCTGGTGCGGCGGGAGTATTCCAACTACGGGCTGCACGACATCGCCGAGTCAGCGGACCGTCAGGAGATCGTGGAGATCTGCATCGACGACCCGACGCTGGTGGCCCAGCACACCGACAAGGCCACAGGAGCGGTGGACCAGGCCGCGCTGCGGGCCGACTGGGCGAGCAACAAGAACGCCCTGCAGATGCGTCACGATCAGATCATCGGCTGGACAGGCGACGCGTTGAAGGCGATGTCGGCGCACAACGGCACCCCTGGGCGGCTGTGGGTATGGAACCCCGACATGGGCTTCAAGGTGATGCACCCCGCCACAGGGCACGGCACCCGCAGCATCCCGCTGGTCCTCTTCGATGACGACAGGACGTGGGACTCAACAGGCAACAAGCTCACCTGCCATGTCCACCGCGACGATCTGCCTATCCCCACCGACGACCCTGACGGCACTGACATTGCCGACTACGGCACCGAGCTGTGCCGGGCGGCGGCGGACCGCAACAGGATCCACATGCGCCAGCGTTACGGGGTGGTGTGGGAGGACGACCCGACGAAGTACGCCCGCGAGTCGGCGCGTGCGGTTGCCAGCGGCACGCTGCCAGTGCCGTGGGGTTGGACGGGCGGCAGGCAGTTCCGTGTCGCGGAGCTGGCCGACGACAGCGACGACAGCGACGACTGGGCGATGGTGCCCGACGACGACGGGATTCGGGTCAGCACGTATGTGAAACAGAACCGCGACTTCCGGCTGGACGCCGACGGGCAGCCGATCTGGGTCCCTAACCCTGAGCAACCCGCTCTGCAGCCAGGCGAGCCTGAGTGGCCGTTCTGTGTCGCCCCGCACGGTTTCTGAGGATCACGACCGCACCCAAACATGCTCGGACAGGGACGGCCACCACGACGGCACTCGTAGCGCCCAGTCGGTCGGATAGTGGTGGTTGACACACATGCCGAGCACCGAGCCCGACCCGGCGATGTGCGCACCGATCGTGTGACGGGTATGCACCCACAGCGACCCTGACAGGGTGAGCGTCGGGCAGTCGTCGACAGGGACCAGCCGCCCGGCTCTCGTCGAGGTCAGCGTCCCGTCGGGGTCATTGTCAGGGTCGTCGTCGCCGTCGATACCCAACGCGGCCAGCGCCGTGTTGGTGAGTTCCAGGTCGCCGTCGTGGGCGATCACAACGTCGCCTCCGGCGATCAAGGCGATGATGCTCTGCGCGGCGACGTCGCCTGTGAGACGAATATCGCCGTCGGCCACCAGGGTGACGTTGAGCCCGTCAGGCACCGTCCCTGTGACGGCGATGTCGCCTGTGTTGTGAACCACCACCTCCCCTGGTGGGGCGTCGGGCAGCGACAGGTCCGCAGGGTTGTCTTGATCGTCTAGGTGGGTGTTGCGGTCCGCTCCCGTCTCGACAAGCGCGGTCAGGTCCGCCAGGTTCAGGGTGAGCGTCGGTGTGTCCCAGGCGGTGTCGTCGAGAAAGGCCCGCTCGCAGGCGGCGAGCATGCGCACGCTGCCGCATGCTCCGCGGCCGACACCGCCGGTGCCTTCTGCTTGGGCGACGAACGTCAACTGGCCGCCGGTGACAGGCTGCGTGGCGGGCACAGCTTCGTCGAGGCAGCCTTCGACTGTCCGCCAGCTGCCGGGGATCGGCTTGGGGCCTGGCCTGGGGACCGCGTCGCCGGTCTCGATGCCCGCCTTGAACACGGCTGCCCCGCAGACGGGAAGCGTCCGGGGCGGCAAGGCGAACTGGTTGGTGTGGACCGGGCCGTTGTAGACAACCCCCGGGGTGAAAGGCAGCCGGTGCGGGTCGCTGTCGTAATGCAGCTGATAGTCCAAGAACCCTTGCCGGGCGAACCCCGCCAGGCGGGTGTTCACCCGCTCGCAGGCGGTGCCGTCGCAGTCGATGCCGGTCTCGTACAGCACCTCCAACCGGTAACGAAAAATGCCGGTGCTCTCAGGCTCCGGGCAGCCGTCGGGCGGCACCGTCGTCGTCGTGGTGGTGCTGGTGGTGGTGGTGGCCGGGCCGCCGACGCGTTCGACACAGACCAGCCTGGTCTCCTACAGCCGCCAGCATTTCTCGCCGCAAGGCTCACGGTGGTTGTCGGCGTTGATCCACACGTCGAGCGGCAGGCGGCCCTCCAGGTAGGCGGCGGCGTTGTGCGGGTCGGGTTCGCCGATCAGCACAGGGTGCATCAGGCCTTCGGCGTTGTTGGCCACGTTGGCTTCGAGGATCGCGTAACGCTCCTCGCGGAGCTTGATCATCCGCGAAAGATGCGCCGCCGCGGCGACGGTGAACACGAACGACAGCAGCATGATCGTCGTCAACGTGATCGCCGACGCCATCTGGCCGCAATCACGCCCCCGCACGGCCGGCGAGGTCACCACCGCCGCAGCCCCGCAGTCAACGCCGCCGGATCACCGGCGCCGCCCAGCACCAACACCCCCGCCTGCACCGTCCCCGCGTGAGGGGCCAGACACCCCGCAGGCTGCGGCCACACCACATCCGCCTCGGCCGCCGCCCCACCGCCGCCGGCGCCCGTCGTCACCTCCCGCACCCGCGCCGTCAACCGCCCCGCCTCGCCGTCCCAGGGCCGCGAATCCCACCAGCCGCCCAACACAACACGACCCCCACGGTCACCGCCCGTGCGCCCCACCAACGACACACACCACGCACGCCCCGCCGCCGTGAACCCCGCAAACGCCACATGATCCTCCACCGCCGGGCCGCACACCCGCTTCTGCTTCTGCTCCGCCGTGCAGCCCTCGAACAAAAACACCCACACCTCCCCAGCCGCCCGATCAGGATCCCAGCCCCGCAAATCCACCCACGCCACCCCAGGCTCCAACACCCCCAGACGCTCCACCAACCGCGAAGCACGCGACGCCCCGGCAGGCCAATCCGCGTGAAACTGCCCCACAAACCCCGGGAACCCGCCCACCGTGCCCGCCGGCAGCGCCTCGTGATACGCCGCCGACAGCGCATTGTGAACCAGCACCAGCCGATGCTCCGCCGCCGCCAGGTCGCTGGACTCCCCGAACGTCGCCGTGGTCCTGTAAAGGCTCACAGCGATCAACCCCAGCAGAAGAACGCCCAGCGTGAAATCGACGTAACCGGACGGCATGAACCCCGCGTCGGCGGGCACACCAGAGCGGCGCAGGGCTAGGACTAGCGGCGTCGTCTGGCCACGAAGCGCCAGAGGGCCAGCACGACGGCGGTGATGACGATGCCCGGCGGAAGCAGTTCAGGACCCAAGCCCTCGGACTGCTGAGCCAGCACCACGATCTCGCGATAGGTTGATGTGTTTATCATGTCATCTATTGATAGCATCATAGCCTATGCCAGCGATCTTCGCCACGCCCGCGCTCGAAGAAGCCGATTTCCGGGTCATCGAGGAGATCGAGAGTCTGCGCCATCGCCTGGCACACTACGTCGTTGGGCAGCCGCGTCGCTGGGTCGGCCATTTGCGCAGGATGAGCTTCGCCCGGGCTGTGCGCGGCTCGAACTGGATCGAGGGCTACCGGGCTTCCCTCGGCGACGTCCTCGACACGATCGAGGACGAGGAGCCGCAGGACGCCCCGCGGGAGACGCAGGATGCTTTGCGGGGCTACCGGGACGCGATGACCTTCGTGCTGAGGCTGGCGGACGAGGGCGAGCGGGTCGACGCCTCGCTGTTGAAGTCGCTGCACTACATGATGACCAAGCACGACCTGCGAGTCTCGCCGGGGGCGTATCGGCAGGGCGATGTGTGGGTGGAGGACGAGGCGGGAGTCCACGTCTACGACGCACCCGAGGCGAGCCTCGTGAGCGGCTTGATGAACGAGCTGGTCGCCTCCGTCAATGCCGACGACGACATACCCGCCATGGTCAGCGCAGCGATGGCGCACCTGAACCTGGCGATGATCCACCCCTTTCGCGACGGCAACGGGCGGATGGCACGGGCGCTTCAGACGATGGCCCTGGCCGGCGAGGGGATCGTCGCCCCGGTGTTCTCCTCGATCGAGGAGTACCTGGGCCGCAACACCGCCGCCTACTACGCGATCCTCGCCGAGGTCGGGCGGGGCAGCTGGCAGCCACGGAACTCGGCTCGGCCGTGGATCCGCTTCAGCCTCACGGCCCACTACCGGCAGGCCTGGACGGTCAACCGGCGGATTCAGGAGACCGAGCATCTCTACGACTCGATCGAGCAGTTAGTCGCCGGCTCGGGCCTGCCCGCACGGGCGACCGGCGCGCTCGCCGACGCGGCACGAGGTCGCCGGATCCGCCGGTCGATCTACGCGGGCCTCGTGGAGATGACCACCGGCGACGCCATCTCGGACCTGACCGCCAGCCGCGATCTCAAGGCGCTGGTCGACGCGGGCGTGCTGGAGCCGCAGGGCGCGGGGCGCGGTCGCGTCTACTACGGATCCGAGGCCCTGCGGCGCTTGTGGGCGGAGGTGCGCGCCGCCAGGCCGCCTCGCTCCGAGGACGACCCCTACGTCACCCTCGCCCAGACACCCCTCCCCGGCCTAGCGCCCTGAGCCCACAAGCACCCAGGCCCCGGTAGGGTCGGCTGCAGGACGCGGTGCCGGGCCGCAGGGCTCGTTCAATGTACGCTGCGCACCAGCATGGACCGACCGATCGATCTGCCAGACTTCCGAGAGCCACCGGTCGACGAAGTCGTCGCAGGGGTCTTTCACGACCGCGCTGGCACCTTCAGCGAGGAGCTGGTCGTAGACCTGTTCCAAGGCCTGCGAAAGACCGAGTACACGCAGTTCGAGACCCAGAGCCGTCTGACCAACAGCGACCCCGATCCGCTGAGCGAACCAAGCCTGGTCACTGCCCCGCAGGTCCAGATCAGCAGCCAACACGAGTCTCCCAGGTTCTGGCTGACCTCCGCGGACGATCAACGGCTGGTCCAGATTCAGGACAACCTCCTCTTCGTCAACTGGCGGCGAGGGGGCGCGGATGCCTACCCCCATTTTGAGGACATCGTGAATGAGTTCGAACGAGTGGCTGGTCTTTGGGCCGAAAAGCTAGGCACGGCCGGGCTGCCGCTGTCGCCTTCATCCGTCGTCGAGGTCACCTATCTCAACTGGGTGCCAGACGACTCGATGACGATGGCTGAGTTCTTCCGTCCAGCTGGCGCTCTGGTCATGCCGGCGCAAGGAGTCGGACCTCCGGAGTCCACCGGGTGGAGATCCGCCCACCCTGTCGTGAGCGACGACTTGCGTGTGGGCAGGCTCACGGTAGAGTGCCGTTCGGCTGCACGGACCTCGCCTACTGGCGACGTCCAGTCTGGTTCGAAGCTGGCGCTATCCGCTCGGCTGTTGCTCGTCGAAGGCTCACTTCGTCCCACAATGCTCATCGGCAGGCGATCGATCGTCGAAACGTTCGCCTCGATTACACTCGAAGGAGCACACGACAAATGGGACCGATGCAACTAGCGCAGCCCGAGACCCACACGACCTGGCATGCCGGAACTGAAGCGCGGGTCGTGGAGGTGAAGCAGTTCTCCGTCGTCTCTGGGACCGAGAGGATGTGGCCGATCGGCGTCGCCACCATGGACGCCAGCCCTGGCGAGCGCCGACTTCCGAACGCTCGCTGGAGGCCACACGTCACCGACCGGTTCCGCGCCCTGGCTGAGTCCTCTGACCTTGAGGGCTACCCCAGCCTCGAAGTACTGAACGAGGCCCTGCAGCGGATCGAATTTCTTCTCCACCCCACCACACCGACGCCGTCGGTCCTCCCCGGCGAGGACGGCACCGTTGAGCTGATCTGGCAGCGTCTCGGGCGCGATCTCCAGATAGTGCTCGGTGACGAAGAAGGCGACTGGTTTTGGACGCGGGATCGGAAGACCATGGATCGAGAAGGTGGTCCGCTGGAGGATCTCCGCGACGTACTTCGAGATCTGCTGCGACAGATCGAGGGGTGAAGTACGCACCCTGTGGGGAGCCCGGCGATCTCCCCGACGAAGACCACGTCTGGCGGCTCGCCCGCCACGACCCCGACTGGTTGGTCTGGAGCGCGGACGACGGCCGGTGGAAGCTCAAGGTGCCCAGCAATGCCCTGCGCTTCAACGACGACCTCTCCGCCTATTGGCGAGAACGTCTCGAGAACGTTCACGAGTCCGGACCACAGGCGCTGACCGCAGCAACCGGGCAGCCTCTCGTCTTCGAAGCCTCCATCGCGTCGCTTGTGGAACTCGGCCTGACCGCCGAGCACACCCCGCATCTCGGGGTCCTGAGCGATGCGCCTCCTGGGTGCTGTCACGTCAGCTTCTACCCGCCCGAAGAATGCAGGGGCAAGGGACGGCAGGCGAAGAGGGCTCGGCTAGAGCTGACAACCGACGTTGCCGACCGAATGACGCTGATCGAAGGAGACATCGGTCTTGATCCCCCCGAGGGAGCTTAGGCCTCCGCCCGTGTGGCCTGGCGGGGCGGCGGCGGGCGGCCGCGAAGGCGGAGGCCTCAGGCGGTGGCGGTGGTGATGGCGCGTGCGGTGAGCACCCTGGCCAGGTGGCTGCGGTACTCGCCGTCCGCGTTGAGATCCTCGGGCGGGTCGGTGCCCTCGGCCGCAACGCCGGCGGCCTCGGACGCAGACGCACCGCCGGCCAGGGCAGCCTCCACGCCGGCCGCGCGCAGCGGCGCAGGACCCATGTTGACCAGCGCAACGCCGGGCTGCGGGCCGAGCTGCACCGCAGCGCCCACGATCGCCCAGTCCTGAGCACGCCGGTTGAACTTCTCGAAGCCCCAGCCCGCGCTGCCTGTCTTGGGCACACGGACCTCGGTGAGCATCTCGTCGTCGGCCAGCGCCGTCTCCAAGAACCCCGTGAAGAAGTCGTCAGCTGCGATCTCGCGCTCGCCTCCCGGCCCGCGGGCTACCACCGAGCCGCGCAGCGCCAGCAGCGCCGCCGGCAGGTCCGACGCCGGGTCGCCGTGCGCCAGCGAGCCCCCCAGCGTGCCCCGGTGGCGCACCTGCGGATCACCAACCTGCGACGCCACATGGGCCAGCAGCGGCGCCGCGGAGCGCAGCAGGTCGCTGGTCTCCAGCGCCCGGTGGCGAGTCAGCGCGCCGATGGCCACGTGGTCGCCTGCGTCTGAGATGTAGCTCAGGCCCTCCAGGCGGCCGATGTCGACCAGCACCGCGGGCGTGGCCAGCCGGAAGCGCATCAGCGGGATCAGGCTGTGGCCGCCGGCCAGCAGCTTGGCGTCGTCGCCGTGCTCGGCGAGGGCCGCAACCGCCGCATCCGCGGAGTCGGCCTCGGTGTAGTCGAACGATGCGGGGATCATGCCGCAGCTCCCTTCGCTGAGTTGATGGCTCTCCACACCTTCTGCGGAGTGGCGGGCATCTCGATGTCGCTGACGCCATACGGGCTGAGCGCATCGCAGACCGCGTTGATCACCGCGGCGGCCGAGCCGATCGTGCCGGCCTCGCCGACGCCCTTCACGCCCAGCGGGTTGCTGGTGCTGGGCGTCTCGGTGAAGTCGAGCTCGAAGCTCGGCACCTCCGCCGGCGACGGCACCAGGTAGTCCAGCAGCGACGGGTTGGCGCAGTTGCCGTCGTCGTCGTAGCAGGCCTCCTCCCACAGCGCCTGGGCAACGCCCTGCACGATCCCGCCGTGGAGCTGGCCCTCGACGATCAT
This sequence comes from Acidimicrobiales bacterium, assembly GCA_965214285.1. Lineage (GTDB taxonomy): Bacteria > Actinomycetota > Acidimicrobiia > Acidimicrobiales > Aldehydirespiratoraceae. The sequence continues at coordinate 609,609 of OZ243946.1, read as the reverse complement.
CGGGTTGACCTGGGTGCCGCAGTCGTCGACGCCGGTGTAGCTGCGCAGCTCCACCCGGCCGGTCTCGGTGTCGACCTCCACCACGGCCACGTGCGTGCCGAACGGGAAGGCGAAGTTGGGCGGGTCCCAGGTCACGGCCTCCGAGAGGTTCGGCTCCATCCCGTCGGGCAGGTCGTGCGCGGTGAACGCCCCGAAGGCGATCTCCTGGATCGTGACCGAGCGGTCCGGCGAGCCCGCCACCGAGAACGTGCCGGCGGCGAAGTTCATGTCGTGAGGGCTGGCCTCCATCGAGTGCGCCGCGATCTGGCGGGCCTTGTCGATCACCTTGTCGCAGGCCGCGGCGATGGCCACGCCGCCGACCGCCAGCGAACGCGACCCGTAGGTGTCCATGCCCAGCGGGCTCACGGCGGTGTCGGAGTGCAGCACCTCCACATCCGCGGGGTCCACGCCGAGCCGGTCGGCCACGATCTGCGACCAGGTGGTCTCGTGCCCCTGGCCGTGCGGCGTGGAGCCGCTGACCACCTCGACCTTGCCGGTGGGCAGCATGCGCACGGTGGCGTGCTCCCAGCCCCCGGCACCGTAGTTGAGCCCGCCGAGCGCCCGGCTCGGGGCCAGGCCGCAGATCTCCACGTACGTACACAGCCCGATGCCGAGCTGGCGCGAATCGCCCTCGGCACGGCGGCGGGCTTGCTCGGCTCGCAGCTCGTCGTAGCCGGCGAGGCTGAGGGCGTGGTCCAGGCTCGGCCCGTAGTGGCCCGAGTCGAAGACCAGCGTGGACGGCACCTCGAGGTTCTCGAACGCCTCGCCGCCCGCCAGGTAGTTGCGGCGCCTGATCTCGTCGGGCCCGACCCCCACCTCGGCGGCCAGCAGGTCCATAGCCCGCTCGATGGCGTAGCAGGCCTCGGGGCGGCCCGCGCCCCGGTAGGCGTCGGTGGGCGTGAGGTTGGTGAACCAGCCGTCGCAGGTGAAGCCGAACGCCGGCACGTCGTAGACGCCGGTGTACAGGAAGCTCCCCAGCAGCGGCACGCCCGGTGTGATGAGCATCAGGTAGGCGCCCATGTCGGCATCGAGATGCACCCGCACCCCGCGCAGCTTGCCGTCGGCGTCGGCGGCCACGTCGATGTGCTGGCGCTGGGCGCGGCCCTGGTGGGTGGCGAACGCCGCCTCGCTGCGGCTCTCGGTCCAGCGCACGGCACGGCCCAGCCGGTTGGCCAGGGTGACGGCGAGGATCTCGTCGCCGTTGATGTTGAGCTTGGCGCCGAAGCCGCCGCCGACGGACGGCGCGACCACCCGCAGCTTGCTCTCGGGGATGCCGGTGGTGGCCGCCAGCATCACCCGCAGCACATGGGGCACCTGCGTCGCCGAGTACAAGGTGACGTCGCCGCCGTACGGAGACGGCACCGCCAGCACCCCCCGGGGCTCCATCGCCGCGGGGATCAGGCGCTGCTGGGAGAAGTCGACCGACACGGTGTGGGCGGCATCGGCGAAGGCCGCCTCCAGGGCATCGGGGTCGGGCACCAGCGGCCAGTGGAAGCACTTGTTCGACGACAGGTCGGCGTGGGCGACCGCGTCGCCTGCCATGGCCGCCTCGATGGAGGCCACCGCCGGCAGCGGCTCGTAGTCGACGTCGACCAGCTCGGCGGCGTCGGCCGCGCCGTAGCGGTCGTCTGCGAGCACCAGCGCCACCACGTCGCCCACGTGGCGGGCCTCGCCGACCGCCACCGGGTAATGCGGCGGGTTGACCATGTCGTCGGTGACCGGCCAGGCGCACGGCAGCGGGGCGATCCACAGGCCCATGTCGGCCAGCTCCGCGCCGGTGTACACGGCATGCACTCCGGGGGCTGCCGTCGCGGCTGCGGTGTCGATGCCGTTGATGCGGGCGTGGGCGAAGGGGCTGCGCACCATGCCCATCCAGAGCTGGCCGGCGATCTGGATGTCGTCGACGTAGTTGGCCTCGCCGGTGAGGAGCTTGGGGTCCTCCTTGCGCAGCATCCGGGTTCCCACGGCGGTCATGGCGCACCTCCTTGGTCGCTGCCGGCGTCGCCGCCTGGCGCGCCTGCTGCCGCCAGGACGGCCTTGACGATGTTGTGGTAGCCGGTGCAGCGACAGAGGTTGCCTTCGAGCCCGAGGCGGACCTCGGTCTCGGTCGGGTCGGGGTTTTCGGCGAGCAGCGAGGTGGCGGCCATCACCATGCCGGGGGTGCAGTAGCCGCACTGCAGGCCGTGGCAGTCCATGAAGGCCTGCTGCATCGGGTGCAGCGCGCCGTCGGCTGTGGCGAGGCCCTCGATGGTGGTGACGTCGGCGCCGCGGGCCTGCACGGCGAACATCGTGCAGGACTTGACGCTCTCGCCGTCGATGTGGACGGTGCAGGCGCCGCACGACGAGGTGTCGCAGCCGACGTTGGTGCCGGTCAGGCCGATCTGTTCGCGCAGGAAATGCACGAGCAGGGTTCGGGGCTCCGCATCGGCCGAACACGGCCGGCCGTTGACGGTCATGGCTACTTCCATGAGGCCTCCTTTGCGAGGGTCACGATCCGATGCCGTGAGCTTGTCACATCTTCAGCCGCGCTGCCACCGGAAATGTCCAGCCGGCTGCGCGCCTCAGGGCAGGCGCCCCTGAAGCCGCGAGATCTCAGAGGAACAGCACGAGCAGCAGCACCACGACGGCGGCGACCACAAGCGCCACGGGGATGAGCCGCTTGGCCACCGCGGCACCCGCAACGTCGAGCAGGTCGAGGGGCTCGTCGGCGTGCGTGGCATCGCCTGCGGTGCTGGTCTGGTGGCCATCGCTGCCGCCGTAGCTGGACGCCGCGGCGTCTGCGTTGCCGTCTGCGGGGCTCGGTCCGGGTCCGCCGGATGCGGGGTCGGCCGGGTCGGCGGCGTCGGGGCCTGTGGCCGCCTTGGCGGCGAGCTTGGCCTCGATGCACTCTGCGAACTGGCCGATGAGCTTGGTCGACACGTCGGCCATCACGCCGCGCCCGAACTGGGCGACCTTGCCGGCCACGCGCAGATCGGTGCCGATGGCCACCAGGGTGCCGTCGCCGTCTGCGGTCATGGTGGCCTCGATGTCCGCCGAGGCGTTGCCTGCGCCTCGCGAGTCGCGCCCGCTGGCGGCCAGCAGCACCCGACGGTTGACCTCGTCGAGCTCGGTGATAGCGGCTGTGCCTTTGTACTCGGCGGTGATCGGGCCGACCTTGACCTTCATGGTGCCGGTGTGGGTGTCGCCGTCGGAGCCCGTGAGGCGTGCGCCCGGCAGGCACGGTGCGATGGCCTCGATATCGGTGAGCAGCGCCCAGGCCTGCTCGACCGATGCGGGCACCCGGAATTCGTTGTCGATTCTCACCGGCTCACCTTAGGACGACGGCGCGGGCGTGGGCTCAGGATTCCGGGAAGGACTCCTGCCTCAGGGAAGACTCCAGCTCCGGATCGGCATCGTCGTCCGAGTCGGCGTCGTCGTCCGGGTCGGATTCGCCCTCGGGATCGGCATCGTCATCCGGGTCAGCGTCGTCCCCCAGATCAGGCTCGGCGTCCGGATCGGGCTCGGGCTCCGGGGGCGGTTCGAGGTCAACGTCAGGCTCGTCCCCGAGATCGGATTCGTCTTCCGGGTCGGGCTCGGCGTCCGCGTCAGGTTCGGCGTCCGGGTTGCGCTCGGAGTCCGGGTCGGGCTCGGCGTCCGGGTTGCGCACGGCGTCTTGGTCGGGTTCGGCGTCCTCGTCGGGCTCGTCCCCGGGATCGGATTCGTCCTCGGGGTCGGGCTCGTCTCCCGGATCGGATTCGTCCTCGGGGTCGGGCTCGTCTCGCGAGGCGAAGCCGCGTGTGGCCAGCACGCCCGCCAGGGCGAACAGCCCGGCGGCGATCCTCAGCGCCAGCGGGATCGAGGTGAGCTCGGCGACGACCCCCAGCAGCAAGGCGCCGACGAGATCGCCGACAGCGGTGGCCTGGCCCATCAGCGAGTGAACGGTGGCGCGCGCCTCGCTGGGCGCGTCGCGATTCGCCCAGCCTTCGAGCACCGGCCACAGCGCCTCGCGACAGGAGTCCTGCAGCATGTAACCCACCGCGATCACCAGCACCAGGCTGGTCAGCGACACCGCGAACCCGCCGACCGCGGCCACGCACAACAGCACCACCGCCAGGCGCGCCGGCCCGAGCCCGCGGCGCATCATCCGCCAGGTCAGGGCGTTGACCGCCAACCCGGCCGCGGCCAGCACCAGGAACAGCAGCCCGAGCCCGGCCGTGGAGCCGGCGTCGAGATCGGCGCTGTCGAGAAAGTGCTTGGCGCCAAGGCGGTCATAGGCCTCCGAGCCCAGGTCCATGACGACGATCACCAGCACCAGGACCCGCAGGCGGGGCCGGCTCGACACTGCCCGCAGACCCTGCCGGAGAGTGTCGACGAAGCCGACCGAGCGACGCCGGGCGGACACGAAGTGCTCCTCGGTCATCACCAGCTGGCACCACAGCCCCACGCCGAGATGGGCCACTCCCAGCCCAACCGCAGCCCAGCGCACGGTGGTCAGCCAGCCGACCGCCATGGTCGCCGTGATCGAGACCACGCCGACCACGAGCCCGAAGCGGTGCCGCTGGATCAGCAGCCGGTCCAGGAGGCGGTCGCTGTACTCGCCCGAGCCCTTGAGCTCGTCGGTCACCCAGGCCGTGTCGGCACCTGAGCGGAACGTCCAGCCGATGCCGAACACCGCCTGGGCGGGCAGGATCAGCCAGTAGTTGGTGCTGATCACAGCCCAGATGAAGCCGATGCCCATCAGGTATTGCGAGATCACCACCGAGCGGCGGCGCGACATCATGTCGGCCACGACCCCGGTCGGTGTCTCGGCCAGCAGCACCGAGGCCTCCAGCACCACGCCCATCAGCACCAGCTCGAACGGGCCGAGGTCGAGCTCGACGATCCAAAAGACGCAGGCCGCCAGCCAGAATCCCCAGTCGAGTCCCTCGCTCAGCCCGCTGCCGCGCACGAACACGGTGCCGGGATGCACCCTCCGCCGGCGCACGCTGCTCGCCTCCTCGGGGAACTCGGACACGACTGAGACGCTACAGACGGCTTGGCCTGATCCTCAGGACTTCGGCCTGGGCGAGCCGAGCGACCTACGCTGAGCGGCCATGGCACCCGCCGAGCCGTCGTTGTCGCTGGCCTCTGTCGAAGGCGTCGTGGAGGCCATGGGGGCCTTCGACTATCTCTGCGACCGGGGCCTGGCCACCTCGATCCGCCTGGCGGTCGCCCTCAAGCGTCCGCTGCTGCTCGAAGGCGAGGCCGGGGTCGGCAAGACCGAGGTGGGCAAGGTGCTGGCGCAGGTCACCGGCGGCGAGCTGATCCGCCTGCAGTGCTACGACGGCATCGACTCCGCCCAGGCGCTGTACGAGTGGAACCACACCCGGCAGCTGCTTCACCTGCGCACCGCCGAGGCGACCGGGGCAGCAGCCGAGGCATCCGCAGACCAGCTGGAGGACGAGCTGTTCAGCGAGCGCTTCCTGGTCCGCCGGCCGCTGCTGGCGGCCATCGACCACCGGCAGGCGACGCCGCCGGTGCTGCTGATCGACGAGATCGACCGGGCCGACGACGAGTTCGAGGCGTTCCTGCTGGAGGCGCTGTCGGACTACTCGGTCACCGTTCCCGAGATCGGCACGTTCACCGCCCAGGCACCGCCGATCGTGGTCATCACATCCAACCGCACCCGCGACGTGCACGATGCGCTGAAGCGCCGGGCGCTGTACCACTGGGTCGAGCATCCGGGCTTCGAGCGGGAGGTGGCGATCATCGCAGCCAAGGCCCCGGCGGTCCCGGTGCGCCTGGCCCGCCAGATGGCTGCGCTCACCGGCGAGCTGCGCGGCCTGGGGCTCTACAAGCCGCCGGGCATCGCCGAGACCCTCGACTGGGCCAACGCCTTGAGCCTGCTCGCCGCGGACGACCTCAGCGCGGCGCTGCTGGACGACACGCTGGGCACGCTGCTGAAGTACCGCGAGGACCAGGAGCGGGTGCGCCGCGACGGGCTCGAGGCGGCGCTGAAGATCGCCCTGGCCTCCTGATCGGGCAGCGATGACTGAGCTGGCAGCGACGAGCGCGCCACCTGCCGCGTCGGTGGATGCAGACCGTGTGGCGGCCGGCTTCGTGCGCTTCCTGCGCCGGGGCGGGCTGGAGGTGGCGATCTCGCGCTCGATCCGCTTCCGCCAGGCGCTAGGGGTCCTGGGGCTGGGCTCGGGCCTCGACGTGTACTGGGCGGGCCGGGCCACGCTGGTGGCGAAGCCGGGCGACATCGCCATGTACGACGCCATGTTCATGGCCTTCTTCCATCACAACACCTCCGGGCTCGACCTGCGCTTCGGCGACGTGATCGAGACGCTGCCGGTGAGCGCCGACGGCAGCGACAGCGACGACCGCGGCCCCGACGGTGCCGACAGCGCAGACGACCGGGATGCTCTGGCGTTCTCCGCGGACGAGGTGCTCAGCGACAAGGACTTCGCCGAGTTCAGCGACGCCGAGATCGCCGAGGCCCAGCAGGTGATGGCACGGATGCGCCTGCACGCCCCGCGTCAGCGCTCCCGGCGGCGGGCTTGTGACCCCGCCGGCGACCGTCTCGACCTGCGGCGCACGGTCCGGCGGGCGCTGCGGGCCCACGGCGAGCCGATCGAGATCGTCAACAGCGCCAGGCGCAGCCGGGCCCGTCGGCTGGTGCTGCTGCTCGACGTGAGCGGCTCGATGGAGAGCTACGCACGGGTGCTGATCCGCTTCGCGCACGCAGCGGTGGCGGGCCGCGGCCGGGTGGAGGCGTTCGCCCTGGGCACGCGGCTCACCCGCCTGACCCGCGAGCTGGGCTCGCACGACGTGGACGAGGCGGTGCGGGCGGCGGCGGGCGCGGTCGTCGACTGGAGCGGCGGCACCCGCCTGGGCGAGTCGATCGGGCGCTTCAACCGTGAATGGGGCGTGCCGGGCATGGCCCGAGGGGCGATCGTGGTGATCCTCTCCGACGGCTGGGACCGGGGCGACCCCGAGGTGATGGCCGCCGAGATGCAGCGTCTGCAGCGCACCGCCCACAAGGTGATCTGGGTCAACCCGCTCAAGGCCGGGCCGGGCTATGAGCCGACCGCCCGGGGCATGGCGGCCGCTCTGGGTCACGTGGACTGCTTCGTGGAGGGCCATTCGCTGCGCTCGCTGCACGCTCTCGCCGAGGTGATCGAGGACCGATGACCAGACGCACAGCCGACCCGCCAAGCACCGAGCAGCCCGCGGACATCCCCGAGACCATGGCCGCGGTGGTCCTCACGGGCTTCGGCGGCTTCGACCGGCTGGAGTACCGCACCGACGTGGCGGTCCCCCGCCCAGGCCCGCACGAGGTGCTGATCCGGGTACGGGCCGCGGGCGTCAACAACACCGACATCAACACCCGTGTCGGCTGGTACTCGAAGTCCGTCAGCGGCGACACCGCAAGCGCCGCAGCGCCGGGCGGCACCGGCGCCTCCGACGACGGCGCCTGGGCGGGCGGCAGCATCGAGTTCCCCCGCATCCAAGGCGCCGATGCCTGCGGGCAGATCGTGGCCGTCGGCGCGGAGGTAGACGAGGCCAGGATCGGCGAGCGGGTGATCGTGGCGTCGATGCAGCGCCACCCCTCAGGCGACCGCCCGTTCCTCACGACGACTTTCGGCTCCGAGTGCGACGGCGGCTTCGCCCAGTACGCCGTGGCGCACAGCGCCGAGACCCATGCGGTGCGCTGCGACTGGAGCGACGTGGAGCTGGCGTCGATCCCCTGCGCCTACTCGACGGCTGAGAACATGCTGGCGCGGATCGGCCTCAGCGCCGGGGAACGGGTGCTGATCAGCGGGGCCTCGGGCGGGGTCGGGTCGGCCGCGGTACAGCTCGCTGTGCGGCGCGGGGCCGAGGTGACGGCGGTGTGCGGGGCCTCCAAGGCCGCAGCGGTGGCAGCGCTGGGCGCGGTCCGGGTGCTGGACCGTGATGCCGACCTCGCATCCGAGCAAGGCAGCATGGACGTGGTGGTGGATCTGGTGGCGGGCGCGGGGTTCAAGGGCCTGCTGGGCTGCCTGCGAATCGGGGGCCGCTACGTGACCGCCGGGGCGATCGCCGGGCCGCTGGTGGAGCTCGACGTGCGCGACCTGTACCTCAGGGATCTCACGCTCGCCGGCGCCACCTACCAGGCGGCGGGCGTGTTCGAGAACCTCCTCGGCTACATCGAACGGGGCGAGATCCGCCCGGTGGTCGCCGCCACCTACCCGCTGGCCGACATCGTCGCAGCCCAGCGCGACTTCCTGGCCAAGGGCTTCGTCGGCAAGCTGGTGCTGCTGCCGCCCGAGTAACGGCTTGCTGGCCGCCGGCGCTACCGTCACGGCGGCCATGGGGTTTTTCGACGACGAGACGCTGCCGACACCCGCAGGCGACGGCCGTTTCACGGCTCGTCTGGCGCCCGAGTGGAACATCGCCGACAACCCCAACGGCGGCTACCTGCTGAGCCCGGTGCTGCGAGCCATGCACTCGCTGGTCGCCGGCGCCGGCGGCGCAGGCCATCCCGACCCGCTCACGGTCACCACGCACTTCCTGCGGCCTGGCCTGGGCGGCGCCGACGCCGAGATCGAAGCCGAGCTGGTCAAGCCGGGGAGGCTGGTCAGCGTGCTGCGCGGCTCGCTCACCCAGCAGGGCAAGCTGCGCCTGATCATGACCGCCACGTTCGGCGACCTGTCAACCCGCACGGGGCCTCCCGGCGAGTTCACGGTGGGGCCGCCGGAGCTGCCGCCGCCCACCGAATGCGTGGACCGGGACGGCAACGTCCAGGGCGTCGACCTGGCGATCCGCGAGCGCGTCCAGTGGCGGCTTCACCCCGACTACGCAGGCGTCGGCACCCTGACGAGCGCCCAGGTCAGCGGCTGGATCCGCTTCGCTGACGGTAGCGAGCCGTCGGCTCTGTCGCTGCCGTTCTTCGCGGATGCCTTCCCGCCGTCGATCTTCGCCACCCACGGGCGGGTCGGCTGGGTGCCCACGCTGGAGATGACCGTGCAGGTGCGGGCGCGGCCGGCGCCGGGCTGGCTGCGAGCGCTCAACCGCACCGACGACATCGAGGGCGGACGGCTGGTGGAGAGCGGCATGATCTGGGACTCAGAGGGAAAGCTGGTCGCCCAGATGCGCCAGCTCGCCATGCTGCTCGACCACTGAGCTGGGCTGCTCGACCACTGAGCGGGCCTCCGAGCCGGCACCGTCCCCGCAAGAGCCGGCCAGCGAGTCCGACAGGCCCGGCCTGCGCAGACCTCTAGCAGCCCGGCGATCTAAGGTTCTCGCATGGCTGGGTTCCTCGAATCGCTGTCCGGGCCTGCCGCGGGAGCGGCTCTGGGTGCCGGCGCGACCGTGCTCGTTCCCGTCGGGGCGATCGAGCAGCACGGTCCGCACCTTCCGCTGTCGACGGACTGGGTGATCGCCGATGAGGCCGCCAAGGCGGTCGTCGAGCAGCTCAGCGACGAGCTCGACGTGTGGGCGCTGCCTGCGCTGCCCTACTCGAAGAGCAACGAGCACGCCTGGTCTGCGGGCACCGTCTGGCTGTCGAATCACACCATGCAACACGTGCTCGACGACATCGGCGGATGCGTGGCCGCCTCGGGCGCCCGGCGGATCGTGTTCCTCAACGCCCACGGCGGCAACAGCGCCATGCTGATGGTGGCCTGCCGGGAGCTGCGGCTCGCCCACGGGCTGCTGACCTTTTTGATCCACCCCTTCGCCCCGCCCGCCTACAGCGCCCCCGACGGCGACCCGGCCGACGGCGACCCCGCCGGCACGGAGCTGGGCATGGGCATTCACGCGGGCCTGGAGGAGACCGCGATCATGCTGCACCTGCGGCCCGGCGACGTGGACATGGCCAAGGCGGCGGCCAACGTCCCCGAGTGGCTGAGCCGCAACGAGCACGTGAAGTTCGGCGGCAGCGCCCACTTCGGCTGGCTCAGCGACGACTTCGGCCCCAGCGGCGTGATCGGCGATCCCAGAGCGGCCACGCCCGAGCTCGGCAAGGAGCTGTTCTCCGGCGCCGTGGAGCATCTCTGCGCCCAGCTCCGCGAGATCGTCGTGTTCGACTACCCGCCAGCCCTCGACGGTGCCGACGCTGATCCGCCGGCCCCATGAGGACCGCCCCATGACCATCGTGATCGCAAACGGCCAGGTGGTGTCCACCAGCGGCGCGACGCCTGCGGACGTGGTGATCGACGGCGAGCGCATCGCCGCCGTGCTCGATCCCCGCTCCCCGCTGGCCGTCTCGGCTGCGGCATCGGCAGAGCGGGTCATCGACGCCGCCGGCTGCTACGTGGTGCCCGGCGGGGTCGACGTCCACGTGCATCTGCAGCTGCCGATGACGCCCGAGGCCACCTCGTCGGACACGTTCGCAAGCGGCACCGCCGCGGCGGCCTGGGGCGGCACCACCACCGTCATCGACTTCGCGGGCCAGACCAAGGGCATGCACGTGCGCGACGCGCTCGAGGAGCGCCTCGCCGAGGCCGACGGCCAGTGCGCCGTCGACTACGGGCTGCATCTGTCGATGGGCGATGTGAACGACGCCTCGGTCAAGGAGATGCGCACGCTGGTCGACGAGGGCGTCACCAGCTTCAAGTACTTCATGGCCTATCCGGGGGTGCTGTATTCCGACGACGGCGAGATCCTGCGGGCCATGCAGGAGGCGGCGGACCTCGGCGCCCTGGTGATGATGCACGCCGAGAACGGCATCGCCATCGACGTGCTGCGAGACCAGGCCGCCGGGCGGGGCAACACCTCGGCGGTCTGGCACGGGCGCACCCGCCCGAGCCGACTGGAGGGCGAGGCGGTGCACCGGGCCGCGGCGCTCGCAGAGGTGGCAGGCGCGGCGCTGTATGTCGTGCATCTGTCGTCGGCTGACGCGCTGGAGCAGGTGGTCTGGGCACGGCGGCGCGGGCTGAACGTGTTCGCCGAGACCTGCCCGCAGTACCTGTATCTCACCATCGACGACCACCTGGACCAGCCAGGCCTCGACGGCCTGCGCCACATCTGCTCGCCGCCGCTGCGCCGCAGGCACAACCACGACACGCTCTGGCAGGGCCTGCGGCGAGACGACCTTGCGGTGGTGTCGACGGACCACTGCCCGTTCTGCGACAACGAGAAGCTGCTGGGCGCCGAGGACTTCCGGGCCGTGCCCAACGGCGTGGGCTCGATCGAGCACCGCATGGATCTGCTGCACAGCGGCGTGGTGGCGGGCGAGCTGGGCCTGGCCCGCTGGGTGCAGACGTGCGCGACTACCCCGGCGCGGCTTTTCGGGCTGTACCCGCAGAAGGGCGTGATCGCGCCTGGCTCCGATGCCGACGTGGTGGTCTACGACCCGGCCCGTGCCCATGTACTGGGCGTGGCCACGCACCACATGAACATCGACCACTCGGTCTGGGAGGGCGTGGAGGTCACTGGCCAGGTGCGCACGGTGCTGAGCCGCGGCTCGTTCGTTATCGACGAGCGGAGCTTCGTGGGCCGAGCCGGCCACGGCCGCTTCCTGCGCCGCGGCATCAGCGACCTGCTCGTCTGACCCCCGCCGGCGGTCCCTGCGGGCGAGGCTCACGTGCCTGCCACAGCACCCCAGGGCCAAGGCCTTGGCGCCGCGCCCGCGCGGAGAGTGTCACACCCCTCCTTTAGCTTGGCGATCGGCGGTTGAGACACAGCCGTCGGAAGGAAACCTCACCATGACCATCACCTTTCAAGCCGAGCGGGACGTGCTCGGCAAAGCAATCGCAGACGCCGGCCGTGCTGCGGTCACCCGCAAGACGGAGACGTCGATCCTGTCGGCGGTCCGCATGGATCTGGCAGGCGACAGCCTGACGGTGACAGGCACCGACCTGAACCTGTCGATCTCTGCTGTCGTCGACGTGGACGGCAGCAGCGACGGGACAGCGATCATCAAGGCGGCACAAGCCGCCAAGGCCGTGAAGTCGCTGGCCGCCGGGCCTGTGGCCGTGACCATGGACGGTGATGACGTCTGCTTCGAGGAGACAGGCGCCGAGGGCCTGGGCGTGAAGCTGGCGACCAGGAACCCCGAGAAGTGGCCTGAGATCCCCGTGCCCGACGGCCCCGCCGCGACGGTGGACGATGTCGCCGGGTTCCGCACTGCCGTGGAGCAGGTGACCAGGGCCGCGTCCGACACCGACACTCGGCCCATCCTGACAGGCGTGCTCGTGGAGCCCGAAGGCAAAGGGGTGCGCCTCGCTGCCACCAACTCGTACCGGCTGACGATCAAGGATCTGAGCGGCACGTCGATCCTCGGCGATCAGCCCTCCGCGCTGGTCCCCGGGCGGGCGCTCAAGGAGCTGGCACGGCTGCTGAACGACGACGGCCCGCTGCAGGTCAGCTTCGACCGCCGCCACGTGGCGTTCGCCGCCGACGGGACCACGGTCACATCCAGGCTGATCGACGGGGACTTTCCGAACTACCGGAAGCTGGTCCCCGACAGCGGTCCCAACGTGCTCACCGCTGACCGTGCCGACCTGCTGCGCACCCTCAAGCGCGTCAAGCGGGTCGTGCCCCGGGGCTCAGTCGTCCGCATCGGCCTCACCGCCGGCGGGGCGCGGTTCACCGTCGCCGACGAGGAGATCGGCGAAGTGTCCGTCTCTGTCGACGCCGGCTACGACGGCGACGAGATGATCGTCGGCTTGAACCTGGACTACCTGTTCGACGGGATCGACACAGCCCCTGGCGAGACGGTCCGCGTCGAGTTCGACGACGAGCAGCACCCTGTGCTGGTCAAGGCGCCCGCCGACAAGGCATTCCTGAGCCTGGTGATGCCGGTCCGACTGGGGGGCTGACCTTGCCGGGTTGTCGCGGGCGGGCGTAGCCGGGTCGTCGGCTCCGCCGCAGACCGGGCAGCGCCCTCGCGCGCTCAGGCGTTTTGGGCGCCCTTGGGGAACAGCCAGTTGCGCAGGCCGTCCTCGGCGCGGGTCTGCACCAGCACCTCGCCGGGGCCGCTGAGCCTCGCCACCAGGCCCTCGCCTGTGAGGAACGACGTGCCCAGCGACGACAGCGGGCCGACCTTGACGTCGACGTGCTCGGTGAAGCCGACCAGATGGCCGGTGTCGACGATCACCCGCTCCCCCTGGCCCAGCTTGACCGACGAGATCGCCCCGTAGCTGGCCACGACCACCGTGCCGCTGCCGGATGTGTGCAGGAAGGAGATGCCCTCCCTCATCATCACGCCCCTCAGGCCGCTGAAGGTCACGTCCACGTTGACGCCATCCGCGTAGGCAACGAGCGAGCCCTGCTGGAGGCTCCAGCCGACGGAGGTGTCGAAGGCCGCCATGTCGCCGGGGTACTTGGGGGCTACACCCACGAAGCAACCCTCGGCCTTGCCGGTGTACTGCCCAAAGATGATGCTCTCGCCGCCGAGGGTGCGCTTCAGCGCCTTGCGCAGGCCGCCTCCGCCGAGCCCGGCCTTGACCTCGATCCCGTCGCTCATCAGCGCCATGGCATCGGGCTCCACGTGGACGGTCTCGCCCACGCCAAGGTAGCAATAGGCGATGGCGTATGAGGGCTGGTTCTGGATGTCGACTCGCATGCCCCGACGCTATCAGACCGACCGCGCCCGCCTACGCCGTAAGCCCCTGCGGCTCCGGCGACGCCGGCACATCGGGGCAGACCGCCTGGAGCTGGCTGATCCACGAAGGACCAGCCCGGCCGGCAGTGCCAGGAACGCTCGGCTCGCTTGGCTCATTTCGGGGCTGCCATGACGGTCGGGGCGGCTCAGGCGGCGTCGCAGGCCTCGAGGTGGGCGAGCATGGCATCCACCTGCTCCGGCGGTATCGGGGCGTCGTCGAGGAAGGGCGCAACGGCGTAGTCGTAGGCCAGATCCTTGTCCGCCCGGTCGACGATGCAGGCGACCGCCTCAGCGGTCATGGTCTGCGCGAAAAGCCGCTCCAGCCAGCCCAGGCTGTCGATGCAGGCCTTCATCTCCGCGGGCGGTCCGCCGTCAGGGGCCGCTTCGACAGGCGGAGGCACCTGACCGGCCAGGAAGCCCTCGACTTCCTCGTCGGTCAGGCCATCGACGGTCCTCTCGGCTATGCAGGTCGCCTCGGCCTCGTCGAAAAGCGACCCAGGGTCCGTCAGGTACAGCGAGCTGATCTGGCGCACAGCCTTGTTGCGGCTGGAGTCGACGGTGACGTCGCCCTCCGCTGCTGCCGGGGCTGCTGTCGGCTCCGGGGCGGCGGTCTCGTCGTCAGCGGAGTCTGAGCATCCTGCGGCGAGCAGGCCTGCGACTGCGATCACGGCCGGCAGCCGGACGAGCCGTCGGACAGGGGTGTGCATGGGATTCTCCTCAGGGGATTGCGGCAGGGCCGCCCCAGACTAGCTCAGCGGTTCAACAGTGTGCTGTGTGCCTCCCCCAGTCAACCGCCTGTGGAGAAGGGCAGTTCCTCGTCGTCGACGTTGATCGTCACCGACCCCTCCAAAGGGGGAGCGTCGGGAAAAGGGACGAGCTTGGCCAGCGGGCGGCCGTGCTTGGTCACGACGATCTCTTGGCCGCTGTGCGCTACTTCGTCCAGCAAAGCCAGGCATGTGGCCTTGAATTGGCTGGCCTTGATCTCAGTGGTCATGGCTCGGAGCGTACCACCCTCGCTAATGACCATGGTCGTTGACCATGGCAGTGCCGCCTCCGCCGAGCCCCTCTTTGACCTTGATCCCGTCGCTCATCAGCGCCATGGCATCGGGCTCCACGTGGATCGTCTCGCCGACGCCGAGATAGCAGCAGGCGATGGCGTAGGAGGGCTGGTTCTGGATGTCGACTCGAATGCGCCGACGCTACCGAGCCGGCGCAAGCCTGAGCCGCCCTGGGCGGAACGCCCTACGGCTCCGGGTCGGCGGTCTCGTCTTCAGAAGCACCTGAGCATCCAGCGGCGAGCAGGCCTGCGACTGCGATGACGGCCGTCAGCCGGACCAACGAGCAGGTGGGCCGTGCGGCGTACCTGGACAACCAGCCGGATTCCGAGACAGAACTCAAGGATCAGTAGACTGCACTTGATCGCCGAGAGCATCCCGGATGGATCGGAACGCCGCAGCGATCTCGGGGATTTCTGTCACCAAGGTTTCCCACAGGTCGTCGTACTCGTCCAAGTCATACTCATGCACGACTTCATTACGATGATCCGTGGCACGGTGAATGTAGGGGGCCAACTCTGGATGGCGTGAATCGAAACCCTCCCTGCGAAGCCGAACGGAAGCCTCCCCTATGATCGAAACCTGCTTCTGTGTCAGCTGATAGATGCGCCAATCGGACTGCCAGGCGTCGCGTCCTCCGGCGATGAGCTCCACGATTCTGTCGGCAGCCAGCAGAATGTCCTCGACAGAACGCGACTCGATCTCGTTCACAACTGAATTGCTTCTCGCAGCATGGAAGGGGCGCACCGCCCCTCGCTCCTAAAGCGCTCACTGCCATGTATCAGGTCCACCCTCTCGCCCAGGTATTCCCTGAGCTCGATCCGCAGACCGGCCTTCGCGAACACGCCGGTCGGCTTGCCGAAGTCCACCAGGAAGTCGTAGTCGCTATCGGCGGTGTCCTCACCCCGCGCCACAGAACCGACGATGGCGATGGACTTTGCCCCATGACGAGCCGCGATCTCCTTGAGAGCAGTCCGGTGTCGCCCCAGCACTCCCTCAAGGCGACTCGTGCGAAAGGTCGCCGATGTAGACGCCGTCTGGTCGTCAACGTCGCGATGCGCGCTCTGCACTGCTCCGGCTCTGCTGTTCTTCTTCTCGAGGAGCGGCAGGAACCGGCCGTCAGGCCCACGGCGATGGGTCTTCTCGAACGCTGGGTTCTTCGGCTTGGCTAGGATCTGTGCCATCGTCCCGGCAGGTTAGCGCATGACGACGACGCCTGAGTCGGGTGGGCGGCGGGGACCCACCAGAAGCAGGGCGTCAGAGGGCGAAGGGCGAGACGTCGGCGGGGCCGTAGCGGGGAGCGTTGCCGGTGACGTAGGCCCAGCGGCGGGTGCCGTGCTCGAAGTGCCACCACTCGCCGGGAAAGACCACGAACCCCTGAGCCTGCATCGACCAGAACAGCAGCCGGCGCAGCTCCCGGTCCACGCCGGGGCGGTCCTCGAGGTGTGCAGCATGGGCCAGCGCGGTGGTGTCGTCGAAGCCGCAGCCCGGCGCCAGCGGCACCCAGTCCCAGGTGAGCCCCACATCCACGGTGCCGCCGGTGAGATGCGGCGGCGGGGTGGCCGGGTCATCCGAGACAGGAGCGATGAAGCCCGGCTCGGCGCCGATCTCGGCGCTGGCATCGACGAGCTGCTGCTGCAACGCCAGGGGCCGCCAGGCATCGAACACGGCGAGCCCCCAGCGGCTCGGCAGCGAATCGACGACCGCCCCGAGCTGCTGCGCAACCGACTCGCGCAGCAGCGTCGCCGGCACGGCGTGCTGCCAGCCGGCGTGCCAGTAGTTCGACAGCACCCGGATGCGGCGATGCTCGACTCGGACCATCGGCTCGTCGACGGGGTCGGCCACCGGCGGGCCGCCGTCGGCGTCAACGTCGACCAGCTCGGGCAGCGGGGCCTGCTCGTCCACGCCGGGCAGTACGCCGTCGGCGAACACCTCTGCGGCGGGGACCGCGAACCCAGGCTCGTCGAAGCCGGGGTGCCCGCTCATGCGCCCTCCTGCTCCTCGCCGGGACCGACGAGGCGAACGGCAGGCTCGTCGAAGCTCGGGTGCTCGTTCATGCGCCTGCCGCGTCTTGGATCACTTGCGCCGCCAGGGCCAAATGGCGCAGGTGGTCGGGGTGCTCGAACATCGGCAGCACGAACTCGCTGAACCCGTGCTCGTGAACCACGGCGTCCAGGACGGCGGAGCACTCGGCGGCGCTGCCGTGGATCACGAACGGCAGCACCCACTCGTCGGGCACTTGGCGGGCCGCTTCTGCCAGGCCGCCGGCCATCGCGGCTCGGATGCGCGCCGTGTCTGCCTCGCTCATGCCCAGAGCGTCCTTCACCGGCTGTGGGGCGTCGAGGAGCCGGTAGGTCATGTGGGGTCGCACGGCTTCGAGGTCGGCATCGTCGATCACCAGCGCCGTGGAGTAGCAGATCTCCGCCGGGCCGCCGCGGCGCACCAGGTCCACGTAGCCGCCGAGCGAGGGGCGGTGGATGAAGTCCAGCATCACGCCGTCGGCGGCTGCGCCTCCCAGGGCCAGCATCTTCGGGCCGCGACCGGCCAGCCAGATCTCGATGCCGGGGCGGGCGTAGCCGATGGCCGCCGAGCAAAGCCGCACAGTGCTGCCGTGGTAGTCGACGCTGCCGCCGGCGAAAAGCAGCCGGGCCGCTTCGATGGCCTCGCGCACGGCGGTCAGCGGGGCGGTGCGGGCCAGGCCTAGCGGGTCCAGCGTGAGCGACCCGCCCGCGCCGATGCCCAGAAACGCCCTCTGGCCGCTCAGCTCGTCGAGGCTGGCGACTGCGGCCGCGGTCTGCGCCGGGTGGCGGGTGTAGGGATTGGTGATGCCCGGCCCGAGCCCGATCCGCTCGGTGGCGGCGGCGATGGCGGTGAGGGCTACCCACACGTCGCGGGTCGCCAGGCCCTCGTCGTAGACCCAGCAGCGGTCGAAGCCGAGCCGCTCGGCCTCGACGGCCAGCGCCACCGTCTCGGCGATGCCTGTCTCGGGGATGATGTTGACGGCCGATCTCATGCGGGGCTGCCTCTCACACGGGGTTGTCCTCGGGCGACTCGCCGGGGCCGAACTCGGCGACAGGGACCAGCGGCGCGGCACCGTCGAGCTCGTCGGCCAGCTCAGCGAGGAAATCGCCGTGTTCGTCGGTAACACAGTTGACGAGCACCGCGAAGCGCGCCGCGGGCGGGCAGCCCTTGCGGGACCCGCGCTCGCTGAGCAGCACCCTGGCCAAGCGGGCCGGGGTGAGCCGCTGATAGGGCGAGCACCCGGCCACTGCTGCCACCCTCATGGGGCGCTGGCACTGATCGGCGATCACCCGGCCCAGCGCGGCCGCCCCCACGCAGGCCACCAGCATCGTGCTTCGGGAGGGGATCACCGGCTCATAGGGGCGGGGCGCCTTGAAGGGCAGCCGCCGGGAGCCGTCGGCTTCAACGACCACGTGATCTGCGAACCCGAACCAGCGGTCCGCAGTCTCAGGGGCCACGCCGAGCGCCTTGTGGGCGCCGTCGGCCTGCCAGGCCAGCACCGCCCGCTCGATCTTCAGGGCCGCGGCCAACTCGCGGTCGCTGGGGGCGAAGCGCACCGGCCTGCCGCCGTGTCGATGACGTCCCATCTTGGTGGTGGTGGTTAGCACCACGGAGCCTGAGAGCTGGTTGCCCAGGGCGAACAGCGCGGTGGTCTTGCCGCCGCCGCCGACGAACGACACCAGCTCATGGTCCCCGAGCCCCAGGGCGTCGGTGAGGCATCTGACATGGACCGGCTCGGTCATCGGCGGCGGCTCTGGGCAAGGCCTGCGGCGGTCACCGGAGAGCCGTCCAGGTGAGCACCGCCTCGACCACGCCGCCGCCGACGGCCAGCGACTTGTCCGATATCTCCGAGCACTGCGACGCGTCGCCACGCGGGTCGACGTCGCCGATCTTGGCGCCGGCCTGCACGGCGAGCCCCGCAGCGATCAGGCCGCGGACCACGCCGTCGAACGGCGCTGTCACCTCGGAGGCGCCGACCGAGCCCAGCGGCTGGCCGGCTGTGACGGCGTCGGCGATGTCGACGGTCCAGGCGACCGTGCCGTCGGCCGGGGCGCGCAGCACCCGCTCTGCGGCTTTGTCCTCTACCGCTCCCGGCACAGAGGTGTTGGCCGCAGCGGCGCCGGACCACAGGCAGCGGCCCAGGCGATGCCCGCGTTTGGTCTCGATCACGGCGTGGCAATCGCGGCCGGCCGTGAAGCCGGGGCCTACGCCCACCACCAGGGCCGCATCGGTCATCGAGGTGTCGATGTTGCGCTTGGCCATGCGGGCGTCGACCACAACGCAGCGCTCCGAAGCGGGGCCGCCGGGCAGGGCACAGAAGTCGGGCAGGCCGTCGCAGACCAGCACAGCGACGGTGCCCCGGCGGGCCAGGTCCAGCGCCTCGGCCGGTGTGGCAGCCTGCTCGGCTCGCATGCCCTCGACCGTGAACGAGCCACAGCCCACGGCGCTGGACACGCTCACGGTGCGGCGCACGCTGAGCGGCTCGGCCAGCTCGGTGACCACTACCGGCCAGCGGGCACGGGTGAGCCGCCAGACGATCCCAGTGGCGAGGTCGCCGCCGCCGCGGACCACCGTCAGCTCAGGCCCCGCCGCCCCAGGCCCCGCAGCTTCAGGGCCCGCAGCTTCAGGGTCCGCGGCGCTCACCGATCACCTCGGCGAGGATGCTGACGGCGATCTCCTCGGGCGTCTCGGCGTGGATCTCCAGCCCGATCGGGGCATGCACCCTTGCGAGGTCGGCCTCGTCGGCCCCCGCTTCGAGCAACGCCGCACGGGTGGTCGACCAGCGGCGGTCGCTGCCCATCAGCCCGACGTAGCGCGCCGGCGTGGCCAGCAGCTCGGGCAGGATCTCAAGGTCGAGGCTCACGTTGCGGGTGACCACGACCGCCGAGTCGCCGGCGGTCAGCGGCTGAGCCGCCAGGGCGTCGCTGATCGGGCCGCTGAGAGCAGCCGCAGGCTCGCCGGGGGCGCTGTCGGCCATGTCGGCCCGGTCGTCCCAGATCACGGTGCGCATGCCCAGCCAGCCTGCCAGCTCGCTGACGGCCCGGCCCACGTGGCCTGCACCGACGATGAACAGTGTGGGCGTGGGCATGTGCGGCTCCAGGTAGATCTCGGCTTCGCCGCCGCACACGCCGGGGTCGCCCTCGGCGGGATCGACGAGCGAATAGCTGACGACGCGGGGCCGGCCGTCGGCCAGCGCCTCGACGGCTTCGAGGGTAACCCGGTGCTCGAGCTCGCCTCCGCCGACGCTGCCCGAGGTTCTGCCATCCGCGTACACCAGCATCTTCGAGCCTGGCCGTCGGGGCACCGAGCGGCGGGTGCGCACGACCGTGGCCAGCACCACCGGCTCGCCGCGCTCGATGGCGGCGGCCAGCTCGGCGATCACGGTGCCGGCCTCCCGCTCGCGAACACGCCTCGGCGACCACGGGCCGGTCCGGGCGTCACGAGCCTGTCCCCCAGAGGCGGCGCGCCTGCGCACGGGTGCGGGCCGCGAGCCGGCTGAGGTCGGCGCCGAGCACCTCGCCGCCGCGCACCCGCCACTCGCCTGCGACCATCACGTCTCGCACATGCGAGCGGTTGCGCCACAGCACGAGCTGCTCGGCGAGGTTGTGGGCGGTGAGCGGCGTGGGGAACTCGGCGTCGACGATCTGCAGGTCGGCCGACCAGCCCGGATCGAGCCGGCCCACCCGCTCCAGGCCCAGGGCGCGGGCGCCGTCGGAGGTGGCCATGGCCAGCACCCGGCTCGCGGGCATCACCGCCGGGTCGCAAAGCCGGGCCTTGTGCAACAGGAAAGCGCCCCGCATCACCTCGTACATGTCGTTGACGTAGCCGTCACTGCCGAGCCCGACGGTGACCCCGGCGTCGCACAGCTCGGGAATCGGGGCGATCCCGCCGCCGACCTCGCAGTTGGCCAGCGGCATGTGCACCACCCGCACGTCACGCTCGGCGAGCAGCTCGCGCTCCCGATCGGAGAGCTGCACGCACTGGCTGGCCAGCAGGCCCGGCCCGGCCACGCCGAGGCGGTCGTAGAGCTCGACCGTGCGAGCACCCAGGCGCTGCTCGGCCCAGCGGCCCTCGTGGACGCCTTCGTTCACGTGCGCATGGCTCATCACGCCGCGCTCGGCGGCCAACCCGAACGCCTCGGCGATGTAGTCGGCCGAGCAGGTGAAGGTGGTGTGCCAGCACATCAGCCCGCCGACCAACCCGCCCGGGTCGCAGGAGTCGATGAAGGCCGTGTTCTCGGCGAGGCCGAGGCGGGCGATCTCGGGCCCGGCCCGCTCGGTGGCCTCGAAGCTGAGCAGGCCTCGCAGCCCACTGCGCTGCACGACCTCCCTCTGGGCTGTGAGCACGCCGGGCAGGGCGTTGGGCGCCTCGACGATGTCGCAGAACGTGGTGGTGCCCGAGCCCAGCATCTCGGCGCACGCCCAGTCGGTGGCCGCTGAGATCATCTCGACGTCGAGGGCGTCCTCGACCATGGGCCACCAGAAGTCCGCCAGGAAGCCCCAGAAGTCGGCCGGGGCGGCGGCCAGCGGGATGCCGTGGGCGAGCGTGCCGTAGAGATGCGTGTGGGCGTTGACGAAGCCGGGCAGCACCACATGGCCTGAGGCGTCGACCACCTCGTCGTCGGCGTAGGCGGCCCGCAGCTCGTCAGCGGGGCCGACCCGCTGCACAACGCCCCCGTCCACCCGCACCGCGCCCGAGGCCAGCGGCTCGGCCTCGGCCGCCGTCAGCACCCAGTCGGCAACGACCAGCGTCATGTGGGGCGGAGGGCGGTGAGTACCCGTTCGGGGGTGAACGGCAGCTCGTTGATCGCCGCTCCGGTGGCGTCGAGGATGGCGTTGCGAAGCGCCGGTGCCACCCCGTCCTTGGGGATCTCCGCCACCGCCTTGGCGCCGAACGGCCCGGAGTCCTCCAGGGTCTGCACCAGATACACCACCGTCTCGGGCATCTCGTCCGCGGCGTAGATCTTGTAGGGCCCGAAGGCCCCGTTGAGCATGCGCCCGTCGTCGTCGTAGGCGTACTCCTCGCAGTGGGCATACCCCAGCGCCTGCAGCATCCCGCCCTCCACCTGGCCCGCCGCGGTGATCGGGTTGATGGCGACCCCGCAGTCCACCGCCATCACCAGCTTGACGACGCAGACCTGGCCGGTCTCGATGTCCACCTCGATCTCGGCCATCTGCGCCCCGAACGGCGGCGGGCAGTCCGGCGACACGTGCGACGACGTGCCCATGATCTGCTCCTGGTCCTGTGTGTGCAGCGAGTCCAGGGCGATCTCCTCAAGCGACACGCTGCGGCCGTCGGGCGCATAGGCCCTGCGGTCGCGCAGCTCGATGGTGCACGGCTCCTCCACCCCGAGCAGCATCGCGGCTCGCTCCTTGAGCCGCTTGCGCACGTTCTCGGCTGCGTTCATGGCCGCGGTCCCCGAGATGTAGGTGGTCGACGACGCATAGGCGCCGGTGTCGAACGGGGTCACGTCGGTGTCGCTGGAGTAGACCTTGATGTCGTCGAGCGGCACGCCGAGCACCTCGGCTGCGATCTGGCCCAGCACGGTGTCGGCGCCGGTGCCGAGATCGGTGGCGCCGACGAGCATGTTGAACGAGCCGTCGTCGTTGAGCTTGATCGAGCAGCCGCCCATGTCCAGGAACGGGATGGCGGTGCCGTGCATGCAGAAGGCGAAGCCGATGCCGCGGCGGATGTGCGGGCGGTCCGGCGGCGCCTTCCAGGCGGGGTCGTCGCGGCGGTGCCAGGCGATCTCGCGCATGGCCTGGGCGACGCACTCCTCGATTCCCTCGGAGGTGATCCTGGGGTACTCGTCGAGCTCCTCTTCGACCACGGCCCGCTCGCCGAGATGCGGGGCGATGTCCATCTCGCTGCCGGCGCGCACCCAGTTGCTGCGCTTGAACTCGATCACGTCGATGCCGAGCTCGCGGGCCACGTCCTCGAGGTGCGATTCCAGGGCGAACTCGGCCTGCGGCGCGCCGTAGCCGCGGTAGGCGCCCGGGACCGGGATGTTGGTGTAGACCACGTCGCAGACAAAGCGCTTGTTTCCGCAGTCGTACTGGCTCAGGCCGCGCAGCCCCGACACGGTCTGCACCGTGTAGCCGTGCGTGCCATACGGGCCGGTGTTGCCGATGATGCGCATGTCCTGGGCGACGAGCTTGCCGTCGTGGTCCACGCCGGTGCGGTAGGTGATCGTCTGCGGGTGACGGGTGCGGCTGGAGACGAACTCCTCGTGACGGGTCAGCTCCAGGCGGACCGGGCGGCGGGTGGCGATGGCCAGATGGCCGACGATGTCCTCGATCAGCATCTCCTGCTTGGCCCCGAAGCCGCCGCCGATGCGGGGCTTGATCACCCGGATGTCCTTGATGTCCATGCCCAGCAGCGGCGCCACCATGCGCCGGGTGTGGAACGGCACCTGGGTGGCGGTGCGGATCACCATGCGCTCGTCGGAGTCGAGCCAGGCGATCGAGATGTGCGGCTCGATCGGGCACTGCTGCACCTGATGCACCCGGAAGGTCTGCTCGAACACGTGCTCCGCCGCGGCCAGCGCCGCATCCACGTCGCCCCGCTGCGCCTCGATGCGGTGAACGATGTTGCGCTCGGCGTCGAAGATGCCCTCGGTGTCGGGCTCGTCGTGGACCTTGGGCGCATCGGGGTCCATGGCGAGGCGCTCGTCGAACACCGCCGGCAGCACCTCGTAGCTCACGTCGATCAGCGCCGCGGCCTGCTCGGCGATCTCGACGCTCTCGGCGGCCACCACGGCCACCCGGTCGCCCACGTGGCGCACCTTGTCGTCGAAGCTGACCTGATCGTGGGGGTGCGGGTTGGGCCAGCTCTGGCCGCCGCTGGCGTACTTGACGCGGGCGACGTTGCGGTGATGCAGCACGGCATGCACGCCGGGCAGCGCTCGCGCTGCGGAGTCGTCGATGTCGACGATGCGGGCATGGGCGTGCGGGCTGGTCAGCAGCTTGGCGTGCAGCATGCCGCGCAGGTCGATGTCGTCGGTGAAGGCGGGGTTGCCCTTGGCGAGACGCACCGCGTCCACCTTCACCTCGGGCTTGCCGACGACCGACATCTCCGGAACGTCACGAGACGGCACCAGGCGCGGCACCGCCTGCGAGGCCTGCGGCGGCGCTGCGGCGGGGTCGTAGACGGCGGCATTGACGCCGTCGGTGAGTGGCTTGACGATCAGCGGGCCGAAAGGCTCGGGATCGGCATCTCGCAGCATCGCCGCGGCCCGCTTCACAGCCTCGACCGGCTTCACATAGGCGGTCTCGCGGTCGAGGATGCCCGAGAGCATGTCTCGGATCTCGGCCTCTGACGGGTCGGGGTTGGCTTCGAGCAGCGCCAGCGTGCCCAGGATCATGGCCCCCGCCGAGTAGCCGGACTGGAATGCGCCCACGGCGGTGAAGGCGAGCTGGATCGGGTGCAGGCCGCGCTCGGTGTTGAGAGCCTCGACGGTGGTGATGCGGTGGCCGTGAGCGGAGGCGGCGAGGATCACATCGGCGCTGGCCAGCCTGCCGTCGTAGAGGACCGCCGCGGCGCCGGTCGTGCCGTCGGGCGAGCCGTACTTGACGCTGAACATGCCGAGCCGGCGCAGCACGTCACGCAGGTTGTCGGCGGGCGCGATCTCGGTGCTGACGGTGCTGCCGTTGAGCTCCAAGCTGACGTTCACGACAGCTTCCTTAGCGCTCGGCTGCCCAGCACCGAGGCGAGATGCAGGCGGTAGGCCGACGAGCCGCGGAAGTCGCCTGCGGGCCCTAGCCCGGCTGCGGGGTCTGCGGGGTCGACAAGACGCGGCACGGTGGCCACGCCGCTGAGCGCCAGCCGGACGGTTGTGGCGCCCTCGGGGGTGCTCAGGGATCTGGCGACGGCGGCCACGATGGGGACGTCAGCCGGTGTGCGCCCGGTTGCTGCTATGGCGCAGACGCCGGAGACGTCGAGCGTGAACGACACGATGAGCGCCCCGCCGGGAACGCCGTCTTCGAGAAGCCCAGCGAGCGGGATTTCGGACGGCCCCTTCGGTTCTGAGCCTACAGGCCCTGCCAGCTCGACTGTGCAGTCGCTTGCCAGCAGGGCGGCCAGCAGCACGCTGTCGGCCCAGCGCGATGCCGCCAGCCCGCCGACGGTGGCCAGGGTCCGCAGCGTGGAGGCGGCCTCGGCGCGGGCGATCCCGGCCAGCCAGCCTGGCACGGCGGGGTGGCGGGCCAGGGTGTCGAGGGTGACGGTGCTGCCGATGCGCAGCGAAATGCCGTCGACGCTGATCTGATCGAGCCCGAGCGACTGGAGGTCGACCACCTCGATGTCTGCCGGCTCGCGGTCCGCGTTGAGCACGGTTCCGCCCGCCAGCGGCACTCTTTTGGGCTCGGCCAGCAGGGCCAGCGCCTCATCGAGTGTGGGCGGACGGTGATAGGCGGTCGGCAGCGGCACGGCCTCCAAGCTAGCCGGCTCGCCTCCGCAGCTGCTGATCGCTGCGGGTGCTCGCGTCGGCAGTCGTGCGGGCAGTAGGGTCGCTGCGATGGCTGCCCGCCACACCACGGTGATGCCGGATCGGATCGCGCCGCCCGCGGCCCGCTACGCCCACGCCCGCCTCACCGCCGACGCCCGCTGCTGGCTGCACACCTCAGGGGTGGTGGCCATCGCCCCCGACGGCAGCGTGCCCGAGGGCCTGGCCGATCAGGCCGAGGTGATCTGGGCGAACATCGCCGCCATCCTGGCCGAGGCGCAGATGACCCCGGCCGACGTGGTGTCGATGACCACCTACGTGACTCCCGGCCACGACCTGGCGCCGGTGATGGCCGTGCGCGACAAGGCGCTCGGCGACTCGCTGGCGGCGTCGACCCTGGTGGTGGTGCCCGCGCTGGCCCGGCCCGAGTGGCTCATGGAGATCTCGGTCATCGCCGCCCGCTAGCCAGCCTCAGCGGCGACCCGACCCTGCCGATGCGGGGATCGGGGCGTCAGCGGGTGAGGCGCGAGGCGATGCCGGCTCGCCTGAACAGCTCCGCAGCGGAGGCCTCCGCAGCGTCGAGGAGGGCGGCCTCGTCGATGCCGACCACCTCGCCGTCGTCGATCAGCAGCCGACCGTCGACCAGCACGGCGACCACCTGGGCGGGCGAGGCGCAGAACACCAGGGCGCTGGCCACCCGGTGAACCGGCGCCACGAACACCGAGCGCAGGTCGACCATCACCAGATCCGCCTTGCGGCCCGCCGCGATGCAGCCGGTCTGGAGGGCCAGGCCGGCCGCCGCGGCACCGCCACGGCAGGCCATCGTCAGGGCCTGCTCGGGCTGCAGCGCCATGGCGTCGAGCCGGTCGACTTTCGCCAGCAGCACCGTGGCCTTGAGCACCTCGAACATGTCCTGGCGGTTGTTGCTGCCCGAGCCGTCGCTGCCGAGGCCCACGGCGATGCCTTTGGCCAGCATGTCTGCGACCCGGGGCACGCCCGAGGCCAGGTACATGTTGCTCACCGGGCACGACACCACCACCGCGCCCCGCTGGGCCACCAGGTCCAGCTCGCGGTCCTCCAGCCACACCGAGTGCGCCAGCCGGAAGTCGGGGCCGAGCCCGTGGCTGTCGAGCCATTCCACGTGACGCAGTCCCCGCTCGGCGAGCGACATGTCGACCTCGGCTGCGGTCTCGGCGCAGTGGATGTGGGTGCCGGCGCCCCAGGAGCGCGCCGCCGCAACCGTCGCTTGCATGGCATCGTCGGAGCAGCCCCAGGGGATCAGCGGCGCCAGCTCCACACGGATGCGGTCGCCGTCTCGGCCCTGCCAGCGCGCCCGCACCCGTGCGGTGCGCTCCAGCACCGTCTCGGCGGGCTCGGTGAGGCGCGGCTCGTAGTTGCGGTCCGCCCAGCCGCGGGCCAGCAGAAAGCGCACGCCAAGGCGGTCGGCGGCTTCGCACACCGCGTCATCGATCGACTCGTCGACATGCACGTACTGGTGGTCCACCACGGTCGTGGCGCCGCTGCGCAGGTTCTCGATCAGGCCGACCTGCGCCGCCAGCCCGGCGGACTCACGGTCGAGGTGCACCGCCCCGGGCCAGATGCACTCGCGCAGCCAGTCCAGCAGCGGCTTGTCGTCGGCCTGGCCGCGGAAGAACGTCTGGAACAGGTGCGTGTGGGCGTTGGTCATGCCGGGCATCAACGCGCAGCCGTTGCCGTCGATCACCCGGCCCGCCCCGGCACGCAGCTCCGCAGGCGCCGCCCCGCCGCCGAGGGCCGCGATCCGGTCGTCGACCACGTGCACCCAGCCCGGATCGTGGATCGTGAAGTCGTCGTCGACGGTCAGCACCGCGGCACCGGCGATCAGCAGGCCGCCTGAGGGCCGCTCGACCCCGCAGCCGGAGTCGCCGGCGCTGTCGCCGTGCCTGCCGGCAGGGTCCGGCTCGGCGCTCACGGCGACCAGTCGGCGAAGGCGTCTACCACCGTGGCGATGTCGTCCATCAGCGGGTACAGGATCGGACAGGTCACGCCGGCTGCCACGTACTCGTCCACCCGGTCGCGGCATTCGGTGGCGCTGCCGACGGCCATCATCGAGCGGGCCAGGCCGTCGGGGATCAGCGGCACGGCACGGCGGTAGTCGTCCTCGGTGGCGGGCCAGCCCACGATCTCGCGCACCCGCTCGACCAGCCCCGGATCGGCGCCGGAGGCCTCGGCGATGTGGGGCTCGGTGCCCAGGTAGTAGGCCACCAGCGACTTGGCGGCGGTCATCGCCTCGCCGGGGTCGCTGTCGCTGAGCGAGCAGACGATCAGCTCCGGGCGGTCCACGTCGTCGATGCTGCGACCCGAGCGGGCCGCGCCGGCCTCCACGTGGCCGACGGCAGAGCGGATGTAGTCGCTGGACACCATGTAGTTGAGCACCGCGCCGTCGGCGATCTCGCCTGCCAGCTCCAGCATCCTGGGTCCGGTGGCGCCGATGTACACGGGGATGTCGCGGGGGCCGCGGTCGCCGTATGCGACATCCAGGCTCACCCGGTCCAGGGTGACGAACTCGCCTGAGTAGCTCACCTCCTCCATCGTGAACAACGCCCGGATCGCCTCGACGTTCTCGCGCATGGCCTGCAGCGGCCTGCGCCGGGGCGTGCCGACCCGGGATGCGATCGGCTCCCACCAGGCGCCGAGCCCGAGCATCACCCGGCTCTCGCCCTCGGGGGTGAGGCCGGCCAGCTCCCACATGGTGCTCCAGGTCGCGGCGATCACCGCCGGGTTGCGGGTGTAGATGGGCAGCACGCCGCTGCCGATGCGCAGCCTCGAGGTCCCCGCCAGCAGGGCGCTCATCATCACCACGCAGTCACGGGCCAGGCGGGTGTCGGCCTGCCAGATCTCGCTGAAGCCCTTGTCCTCGGCGTAGCGGGCCGCCTCGATCTCGTGACGGATCGGGTGCTTGTCCTGCAGGTACAGAGCCAGTCGACGGGCCACGAGCGCCGATCCTATGCTCGCCTGCGGATGCGGGTCCTCTTGATCGACGCCTATGACCGTGACGATCCCGACCGTGACGTGGTCGACGTGGCCGCGGCCACGCTGGAGTCCAAGGGCCACGACGTGGACCGGCACTGCCTCGCGGACGGCTTCGCGGCGCACATGTCCGAAGACGAGTGGGTCGCCTACCACGGCGACGAGCCGCTGATCGCCGACGACACCCGCCAGGCCGCGGCCGCGGTGCGCAACGCCGATGCGCTGCTGTTCTGCCATCCGACGGTGATGTTCACGGTGCCGGCGCTGCTCAAGGGCTGGCTTGAGCGGGTGCTGGTGCCCGGTGTGGCGTTCGTGTTCGACCGCAAGGGGCGGGTGGCCCGCGGCATGACCCAGATTCGACGGATCGGCATGATCACCACCAGCCCTCACGGCGCGCTTGAGACCCGCAGGCGGCGCGACCAGGCCAGGCGCATCCTGTTGCGCACCATGAGCCTGAACTGCCGGCGCTTCGTGCGCCGCACCCATGTGCGCCTGCGAACCGGCTCGGGCGAGCGAGGCCCGATCGTTCGCAAGCTCAGCCGCTGGTGAACGCAGCCGGCTGAACGCAGCGCTGCACGGGCCGCCGGGCCGGTCTTCGCCGGGGCCTGGCCGCCGTGGCGCGCAGGGCTGCTCAGGGTCGCTCAGGCGGCGGCGAGCGCCTCTTCGACCTCGGCGATGAACGCCTCTCGCTTGGCTTCTTCGAGGCGGTCGATCCGATACAGCGCCTGCCAGTCGAAGGCAGCGCCGGGTGCGCACAACCGCAGCACGGTGCGCTTCCAGGAGCACAGGCCCGGCTCGCCTTGCACCATGTTGACCCAGCGCGCCGAGCCGTGCGAGGTGACCGCGCTGAGCCGGCGCACCGAGCGCAGCGGCGAGTCGTCGAGGCTGCGGCCGCCGTCGACCCAGGGGCCGCAGGTCGCCTGCAGCCAGCCCGTCAGCACCGCAGGCGGGGCGCCCCACCAGGTCGGGTAGACGACCACCAGGTGCTCGGTGACGGACAGCCGGGCGGGCGCCAGGGTCTGCCGTTCGCCGAGGCGCACCACCTCGGGATCGCGCCCGGCGCGGCGCAGGCCGGCCAGAGCCGCGTCAAGCAGCGCTGTGTTGTAGCACTGCGACCGCGGATGCGCCTGCAGCACCGTCGTCTCCACGCCTGTGACCGTAGTCGGCGAGCGATTCGCCAGGACCGCGCCTCAGCCGAGTTGGGGCAGCACCTCTTCGCCGAGGCGCAGCAGCTGCTCGGAGACCTTGGCGTAAGCGTCGCCGGGCATGGCCGGGAACAGCAGCAGGTTCTCCAGGCCCAGCAGCTCGTCGTAGAAGGCGATCTCGGCGGCCACGTCGTCGGGCGAGCCGACCACCCAGGTGCGGTTGGAGAACGACTCCTCCAGCGTGGGGATCAGCCCCGGCGGGGCCGGGCCGCCGTCGGGGCCCATGTAGCCCTTGCTCCAGCCATACGGGCCGAGGAACTTCCAGAACTCGTCGTGGCCGTCGCGCACCGAGGCGATGGCCTGCTCGCGGGTGTCCTCCACCCGCACGCAGAGCACGAGCTGACGGTGCTCGCCTCGGGCCAGCTCCCGGCCGTGGTGCTCGGCGTAGACCTCCGCGAAGCGCTCCCAGCGCATCTTGACGAACGAGTGGTGGTTGTTCCAGAACACCCCGCCCCAGCCGCGCGCCGGCACCGCCTCCAGGGTCGGCGGCGAGGTGATCGCCTGCCAGGTCTCATAGGGATACAGCGGCCGCGGCACCAGGGTGAGCTCTTCCACGAAGCCGCCGCGGTCGGGGATCCCCGGCGGCGGGAAGTCGTAGACGTCGCCGTGGAACGAGAACGTCTCGTTGTCGAGCGCCATGGCGATCACATCCATGGCCTCGTCGAACTGCTTGCGGTTGAGGTCGTCGGCGGCTCGCTGGTCGGGATTGTCGAAGCTGCCGATCGCAGACCCCAGCACCTCGGACTCCCGCGGCACCGTGCCCCGGCCGATGCCGAGGATGGCCCGTCCGCCCGAGAGGTTGTGCAGCGTGGCGAAGTCCTCGGCGAAGCGCAGCGGATGCCACTGGGGGACGATGTTGAACGCCATGCCGATGCGCAGTCGGGAGGTGCGCTCAGCCAGCACCGCCCCGATCAGGATGCCGTTGGGCAGCACCTCGTAGCCCTCGTATTGGAAGTGGTGCTCGGTCAGCCAGTAGGAGTCGAAGCCGGCCTGCTCGGCCACCACGCCCATGTCGATGATCCGCTCGGTGGCCTCCCACATGGTGGCGTTGTCGAATCGCCGGTCGGTGGCAGCGGGCGGGCCGGCGCCGACGTCGGTCATCTCCACGCCGCCGAACAGGAATGCGCCTACTCGCATGGCTCTCTCACGGTCCCCCCATCGCCCTCGCGCGGTTCTCGCATGGTCGCAAGCCGCAGCGTTTGCCTCGACGGCCTGTCCACGGCGTCAACCTAACCCGCCGCCGCGCAGCCGGTCATACCCGGCGGCGGCCGGCGAACACGAACGACGAGCAGCCCGGAGCAGCCGATGACCCGCAGGCGACCCGGCATGGCTAAAGTTCGCGTCGTGGCCGACTCGAGGCGCCCGCCGGAAGCCCATGACGACTGAGGTCCGCGCCCAGGGCAGCGACCGCAGGGTCGGCAGCCTGTCGTTTCGCGGCATCGGCATGACCTTCCCCGACGGGACCGAGGCGCTGCGCGGCATCGACCTGGAGATCGCCCGCGGCGAGTTCGTGACCATCGTCGGGCCGTCGGGGTGCGGCAAGTCCACCCTGTTGAAGATCGCCTCGGGCCTGCTGCGCCACACCGCCGGGGAGGTCGACGTAGACCGCGAGCGGCTCGGCTACGTCTTCCAGGACGCCACCCTGCTGCCCTGGCGAACGGTGCAGCGCAACGTGGAGCTGTTCGCCGAGCTGCACGGCGTCGACAAGGCCGAGCGCGCCGGCCTGGCTTCCGAGGCAATCGAGCTGGTCGGGCTGAACGGCTTCGAGCAGCACTACCCCAAGTCGCTGTCGGGCGGCATGAGAATGCGCGTCTCGCTGGCGCGCACCCTCACCCTGGAGCCCCCGGTGTTCCTGTTCGACGAGCCCTTCGGCGCGGTCGACGAGATCACCCGCGAGCACCTCAACGACGAGACCCTGAAGCTCTTCGCGGCCAAGGGCTTCGCCGGGCTGTTCATCACGCACTCGATCTCCGAGGCGGTGTTCATGTCGACCCGGGTGCATGTGATGTCGGCGCGGCCGGGGCGGCTCGTGGCCGGCTTCGAGGTGCCGTTCGGCTTCCCGCGTGATCCCGAGCTGCGCTTCGATCCTGAGTTCGCCCGCATCTCAGGCGAGATCTCGACCACGCTGCGCGAGCACAGCTGATGGCCGAGCACGAAGCGCCGCCGGCCGTGCCCGAGGGCCCCGATCCCGCCTCCACGGGCGCCGCGCAGACCGCGGCCGCCGAGGAGGCCGAGGCGAACGCCGAGCGGCGGGCCGCGGCGCGCCCCGGACTGGGCCTGCGCACCGCACGGGTCGTCATCCCGCCGCTGCTGCTGGGCGGCGCCATCATGAGTCTCTGGTACTGCATCACCTACCTGGTGCTGCGCGAGGACCGCCGCTTCCTGCTGCGACCGCCGCATGAGGTGTTCTGGGTCTTCGTCGAAGACGGCGACGCCCGCAGCGACATGCTCTGGAGCCTCTGGTCGACCACCAAGGTGGCCTTCGTCGGCCTCTTCATCGCCATCGTCATCGGGCTGGTGCTGGCCACGCTGATGAGCCAGTCCAAGCTCATCGAGCGCGCCGTGTTCCCGTATGCCGTCACCGTCCAGGCGGTGCCGATCCTGGCCATCGTGCCGTTGATCGGCTTCTGGTTCGGCTACGCCTTCCAGGCCCGGGTGATCGTCTGCGTGATCATCTCGCTGTTCCCGGTCATCGTCAACACGCTGTTCGGCCTGCAGTCCGTGCCCAAGGAGATGCACGACCTGTTCACGCTGCACCACTCCAGCCGCCTGACCCGCCTGCGCAAGCTGATGCTCCCCAACGCCCTGCCGGCGATCTTCGCGGGCTTCCGCATCTCGGCGGGGCTGTCGGTGATCGGCGCCATCGTCGGCGACTTCTTCTTCGGCCAGGGAGACAGGGGGATCGGCCAGCTGCTCAAGCTCTACGCCAACTTCCTCGACGGCGAGGAGCTGCTGATGTCGGTGATCCTGTCGTCGGCCCTCGGGGTGGTCGTCTTCAGCGCCTTCGGCTGGATCCAGAAGCTGGCCGTCGGGAAATGGGCCGACCTCGACAACATCGCCTAGTCTTGTTGCAGTGCCGCTCAGCGGCATCGCCTGACCCGAGTCCCCTGGCATACGATCTCGAAACCGGATCCGACCCGGATCCGAACTGATACCCAGGAGGGACCAACATGAAGCATCCACGACGGCTCTCGAGATGGCCGGCCCTGATCGCAGTCCTGCTCGCCTTTGCGCTGGCAGCGGCTGCCTGCGGGGGTGACGACGACGGCGACGACGACAGCGCCGCAGCGTCGGGCCCCGAGGCTTGCCCGAGCCCGCTCGTCATCCAGACCGACTGGTTCCCCGAAGCC
This sequence comes from Acidimicrobiales bacterium, assembly GCA_965214285.1. Taxonomy (GTDB): domain Bacteria; phylum Actinomycetota; class Acidimicrobiia; order Acidimicrobiales; family Aldehydirespiratoraceae. The sequence continues at coordinate 576,934 of OZ243946.1, read as the reverse complement.
GAACACGGCGCCATGTACAACATGATCGGCGACGACTACACGGTCGACAAGGACGCGCAGCGGGTCACGGGCAGCCTGGTGGCAGGCGGCGAAGACAGCGGCATAGACATCCAGGTGCGCACCGGCGGGCCTGCGATCGGCTTCCGGTCGCCGCCGGCAGAGCTCTACTCCGACGACTCGATCCACCTGGGCTACACGTCCACCGACGAGGGCCTGCTGCTGCGCTCCGACACGCCGACCATCGCGGTCATGGCGCCGCTGGAGAAGAACCCGCAGATGATCATGTGGGACCCCGAGACCTACCCCGACATCGAGACCATCGAGGATCTCGGCGAGGCCGGCGTGACCATCAACGTGTTCGCGGGCCAGACCTATGCGACGGTGTTCATAGCCCAGGGAGTTCTCACCGAGGACCAGATCGATCCATCCTACGACGGCAGCCCGGCACGGTTCATCGCCGAGGGCGGGGCGATCGCCCAGCAGGGATTCGCCTCGGCCGAGCCCCACAACTACGAGAACGTCTACGACGACTGGGGCAAGCCGGTGCGCCTGGCCCTGCTCAACGACTCGGGCTTCGAGATCTACAGCCAGGCGCTGGCAGTGCGCGAGAACCAGCTCGACACGCTGCGGCCCTGCCTGGAGTGGTTCATCCCGGTCGCCCAGCAGGCCACGGTCGACTACTACGCCAGCCCGGCCCGCGCGAACGGCATCATCATCGACGCCGTCGCCACCTATGAGTCGTTCTGGGGCTACGACGAGGCCCTTGCCGACTTCTCGGTGGCCACTCAGCTCGAGCTGGGCCTGGCCGGCAACGGCCCCGACAGCACCGTGGGCAACATGGACCCGGACCGCATCCAGCGGGTGATCGACAGCCTGGTCGAAGCTGAGCTCCTCGACGAAGGCCAGTACACGCCCGACGATGTGATGACCAACGAGTTCATCGACGAATCGATCGGATTCTGAACCATCACCGCCGGCCCGTCCGGCGCCGGTTCGCCTAGCGCCGGTTCTGTCGAGGCCCGTGTGCCTCGCTCCGGCGACGCCGCTGAGGCGGTGGTCGTCGGGGCGGGCCACAACGGCCTGATCTGCGCCGCATACCTGGCTCTGGCCGGGGTCGACACCATCCTCGTCGAGGCACGGCCCTCCGTGGGCGGCTGTGCGGGGACCGAGGAGGATCTCGGGGCGCGGTTCAACATCTGCAACTGCGACCACACGATGATCCGGGCCATGCCCGTGATCGACGAGCTCGACCTGGCCGGCTGCGGGCTGCGCTACCTCGAAGCCGACTCGGGCTACGTGTCGGTGTTCTACGACGACAGCCCGGCCTGGGTGCAGTTCTTCGACGCCGAGCAGACCCTCGACGGGCTGGCCCGCTCGTATCCCGCGGCGGTCGACGGCTACCGCCGCTACCTCGACGACGCCATGGGTGTGGCGCGCCTGATCGTGGAGCTGGCCCGCCGCAAGGCGACCACGCCCGACCTGCTCGCAGGGCTCACACGCCACGGCGCCGGTGGGGCTGCCCGGCTGGCGCGCTGGAGCCGCGAGTCCATGAACTCGGTGCTGGGGCGCTACTTCGACGACTGGCGGATGGTCATGCCCGCGGCGGCCACCGGTCCGACCGTGTGGGGCGTGTCGCCCGATGCTGCGGGCACCGGGCTGGCCGCGGCGCTGTACGCGACCCGTCACCTGGTGCGCACCGGGCGGCCGGTCGGGGGCAGCGGGGCGCTCACCGACGCGGTCGCCGCACGGTTCAGCGCCGCGGGAGGCGAGCTGCGCTGCAACGCGCCCGTCGCCGGGGTGACCACCGCCGGCGGGCGGGTGAGCGGGGTGCGCCTGGCCGACGGCACCCGCATCGCCGCGGAAGCCGTGGTCGCGGCATACGACCCGGCGCGGGTGCTGCTGGATTGGATCGACGAGCCGCCCGCCCGGGCCCGTCGGCTGATCGAGGGCTACCGGGCCATGCCCCAGACCGACGGATATGAGAGCAAGATCGACGGGGTGCTCGGGCGGCGACCCGCCTATCGCAGTTTCGCAGCCCTGGAGCAGGCCCATCCCGGCGTCGACTTCTACGGCTCCACCGTGGTCGTCGCCCCGTCGCCGGCTGACCTGGCGCAGGCCCATTCGCTGCGACCCGAGGGCCTTGTCGCCAAGCGGCCCACGCTGCTGGTCAACGTGCCGACGGTGCTCGATCCGTCCCTGACCGACGACGACAGCCACGTGCTCAGCCTCGAAGCGCTGTTCACGCCCTATGCGCTGCCCGGCGGCTGGGCGCGTTCGGGCGAACCGCAGCGCTGGCTCGATCTGTGGTCGTCGCTGCTGGAACCGGGCTCGCTGGACCTGCGCCGGCATCGGGTGATGACCCCGGACCGCTACGAAGCCGAGTTCTTCATGCACCGCGGGCACACGCCTTCCTATGCCGGCTCGCCGCTGGCGGCCCTGATCGGCAGGCCGCGCGCCACCACCCGCTACCGCACGCCCATCGGCGGCCTGTACCTGTGCGGCGCGGCGACGTTCCCCGGGGCGGGCGTGTTCGGGGCGTCGGGTCGCAATGCGGCCCATGCCGTGCTGGCCGACCGCCGGGCTTCCCGCCGGGCATTGCGCCGCCGATCCGGGCTGCGCGCCCTGCGGCCGCGAGCGTCATCCTGATGCCTGGGGCTGGGCGGCTCCGGCTGTGCACCATGCGGCCATGAGCGACGAAGCGGTGAGCGATGCCGCCGTGAGCGGCCCCGCTCTGAGCGTCAACCTGATGCCGCATGCGCCGGTCGGCCGCATCGCCGAGCTGGCGCGTTTCGCCGAGCAGCTCCGCTGCCGTCGGGTGTGGGTCTACGACGAGGGCATCGGCGGCCGCGATGTCTGGGTCACCCTGGCTGCGGTGGCCGGCGCGACCGAGCGGGTGCTGATCGGGCCGGGCATCACCAACCCCTACATTCGCCATCCCGGCGCCACCGCGACGGCGGTCTCAGGCCTCGACGAGCTGTCGGGCGGGCGGGCCTTCCTGGGCCTCGGCAGCGGCGGTGCGCTGGCCCTGGAACCGCTGGGCATCGAGCGGACACGGCCCCTGACCGCGCTGGACGAGACCGTTGCCTGCCTGCGGGAGCTGTTCGCCGGGGCGACCCTGGACTTTGACGGATCGCACGTCCGCTTCCACCGGGCCCGCCTGGCGTATGCACGCCCGGGCATCGAGATCCTGCTGGCCGGACGAGGTCCGCGCCTGATCGAGCTGGCCGCACGCACCGCGGATGGCTTCTACCTCTCCTATGTGCACAAGGACACGATCGCCGACACGGTGGCGACCCTGCGCAGCGGCGGCCGGCCGTTTCGGATCAGCTACTCCACGGCCATCGTGATCGACGACGACGACATGGACTCCGCCCGAGCCGACCTCAGCTTTCGGCTGCTCGACTCGCCCGCCGACGTGCGCCGCCGCATCGGCTTCAGCGACGCCCATGCGGCCGCCATTCGCGCGGCGCTGGCCGAGGGCGGGCCGCCCGCGGCCGCCCGCCACGTGGATCCCGACTGGGTGCCGCACTTCGCGCTGGTCGGCGACAAGGCCTCGGTCGCAGCCGAGCTGCGCGCCCTCATGGCCGAGCACCGCATCGACGAGTTCCTGCTGGCGGTGGGCGACCTCGACTCCGCCGAGGAGCTGATCGAGCGAACCGCGGGCTTCTTCGGGGAGACTTGAGCCATGCGACGCCTGCTGCGCAACGCCCGTCTGGCCGACGGACGCCTTCTCGACATCGAGATCGACACCGACGACGGCACGATCGCCGCAGTCACCGCGAGCGAGGCTTCCCCGACCGCGAGCACCGACGACGAGCGCCTCGACGTCGATGATCTCGGCGGCCGGCTCGCGCTGGGCGCGTTCGCCGAGCCGCACGCCCATCTCGACAAGGCGCTGACCGCGGAGACCGTCCCCAACCCCAGCGGCGACCTCGCAGGCGCAATCGCCGCCTGGACCCAGGCCGCCGAGGCGGGCAGCTTCGGCCACGACGACACCGTGGCCCGTGCCGTCGCGGCCATGGGCGCCCTGGTGCGCAACGGCGCCGTGGCGGTGCGCACACACGCCAACGTCGGCGGCGGGCCAGGCCGCGAGGCGGCAGCGTCGGTGGTCGCCCTGCGCGAGGCAGCAGCCGAGATGGCCGGGCTCATCGACGTGCAGATCGTGGCGCTCACCCACGCCCCGATGACCGGCGCCGGCCCCGAGGCCCGCGCCAACCGCAGCGCCCTCGACGCAGCGATCGAGGCCGGGGCCGACCTGGTCGGCGGCTGCCCGCACCTGGAGCCCGACGGCTCGGGCCGCCACGTCATCGACCATGCCATAAAGACTGCCGCCGCTGCGGGGATCGGGATCGACCTGCACATGGACGAGACCCTCGATGCCGACGTGTTCTTCCTGCCGGAGCTGGCGCGGGCGGTGCTGGAGCACGGCTTCGCCCAGCCGGTGACGGCGAGCCATTGCGTGACGCTGGGCATGCAGGCCCCGGAGGTCCAGGCCGAAACGGCCGCCCTGGTCGCCGAGGCGGGCATCAGCGTGCTGGCGCTGCCCCAGACCAACCTGTTCCTGCAGGGCCGCGACCGACCGACGGCGACGCCTCGGGGCCTCACCGCCACCGCTGCGCTGATCGCAGCCGGGGCCAACGTGGCCGCCGGGGCCGACAACGTGCAGGACCCGTTCAACCTGCTGGGCCGCAGCGACCCGCTGGAGACCGCCGCCTTGATGGTGCTGGCCGGCCATCGCTCGCCCGACCAGGCCCTGGCCATGGTCGGCCGCAACGCCCGCCGGGCGCTCGGTCTGGCCGAGTCGGGCTTCGCCGCGGGAGACCCGGCCGACTTCGTGGTGCTCGACACCCCGTCTGTGCGCTCCGCCATCGCCGATGCGCCCGCGGCGCGCACCGTGTACAAGGCTGGGCAGGCTGTGGCCGTCACAGTCGTCGAGTCGGAGCTGGCGCCACGCCGGGCCGGCACCGTGACAACCCGAGGCACCACGAGCCGACAGGACAACTCATGAGCGTCAGCGACCTGCGCAGCTTCCTGGATCTCGTCGAGCAGCACGGCCTGCTGCGCCGCATCCGCCGCGAGGTCTCCCTCGACCACGAGCTTGCAGACGTTGCCGCCGCCGTCGAGCGTGCCGAGGCAGGGGCGGCGCTGTTCGAGAACCCGGCCGGCAGCGCCTGGCCGATCGTGTCGGGCGCGGTGAGCAGCCGCCGCCTGGCCGCGCTTGCGCTGGGCTGCGAGCCGGGCGAGCTGACGGACCGCATGGAGCACGCCCTCGATCCGGCCAACGCCATCGCCCCGGTCACCGTGGACTCAGCCGCCTGGCACGACAACGTGACCCGCGGCCCCGACGTCGACCTGGGCGTGGTGCCGATACCGACCCACTCGCGCGGCGACGGCGGCGCCTTCATCACCGGCGCGGTGACCATCGTCCGCGACCCCGTGAGCGGCCGCGGCAACCTGTCGTACAACCGGATGCTTCGTTTTGAGCGCAACGTGCTGGGCTTCAACGTCAACGAGTGGCGCGACGTGGGCACGTTCATGAGGAACCGGGACGACCCCGAGGCGCCGTTCGCTGTGGTGCTGGCCATCGGGCTCGACCCGGCGATCACCATGGCCGCCGCGGTGCGCACCCCGATCGACGAGCTCGGCATCGCCGGGGCCATGCGCGGCCAAGGCATCGAGGTCGTCGAGGCGCTCGACTCCGACATCGCCGTGCCGGCCGCGGCCGAGGTGGTGATCGAGGGACTGATACGGCCCCGCAGCCGCCGCCCCGAAGGCCCGCTCGCGGAGTTCCACGGCTACCACGGCGAGCCGTGGGACTCGCCGACCGTGGAGGTCAGCTCGATCTGCCGGCGCAGCGAGCCCGTCTACCAGACGATCATCCCCGGCTGGCACGAGCACATCCTGCTGGGCAACGTGCTGCCACGGGAGGCGCTGCTGCGCCGCTTCGTGCGCCACATCGACCCCGGCGCCGAGGTGCGCATCCCGCCGTATGGCAACGGCTTCCTGGCGCTGATCCGCATCGAGCGCGACAACCCGGGCCAGCCCAAGAACCTGGCGATGGCCGCCATGGCCGCCCACATCAACATCCGCAACGTGATCGTGGTGGACCGCGACATCGACTTCGAGCAGCCCTCCGAGGTGCTGTGGGCGCTCACCAACCGGGTCGACTGGCGGCGCGACAGCTTCGTCGCCGGCGACGCGCAGGGACACGAGATGGACCCGCTGGCCGATCAGCGGGGCGTGAGCTTCAAGCTCGGCATCGATGCCACCTACAAGCGCGAGCGCCGCGAGTACGGCGAACGAGTCTCCTACGCGCCCGTCGACCTCGACCGGTACCTGTCGTGAGCCGCAGGCCGCGCTCGCGGACCGCCGGCGGACGCCGTGAAAGGCGGGTTCGGGCCGTGAGACGCAGCCGGCTGAGATGAGACGCAGGTCGCTGCCGTGAGACGGGTGGTCGTCGGCATCAGCGGGGCCAGCGGGGTCGTCTACGGCATCCGCGCCCTGGAGCTGCTCGCCGCGCTGGAGAGCATCGAGACGCATCTGGTGATGACCCCGTCGGCCAAGGTCACCCTGGCCGCGGAGTCGTCGCTGGACGCCAAGGCCGTGGAGGCCCTCGCCGATGTGGTCCACGGCAGCCGTGACATGGCAGCGCCGATCGCCAGCGGCTCTTTCGCCACGGCCGGGATGATCGTGGCGCCGTGCTCGATCAAGTCGTTGTCGGTGGTCGCCGCCTCGCACAGCGCCGACCTGCTGGGACGGGCGGCCGACGTGACCCTCAAGGAACGCAGGCCGCTGGTGCTGATGGTGCGCGAGACGCCGCTGCACCTGGGCCATCTGCGGCTCTGCCGTCAGGCCGCGGAGGCGGGCGCGGTGATCTTCCCGCCGGTCCCGGCGTTCTACAGCCTCCCGACCACGATCGACGATCTGGTCACCCACAGCGTGGTGCGAGCGCTCGAGCATCTCGACATCGACGCCGCGCAGATCGCACGCTGGGGCGAGGACCGCCCATAAGCCCGCCGCTCCGCCGGCGGCGCCGCCGTTAGCCTCAGTGCCTCGTGATCTCCCGACGCATTCAGGCGCTGAGCGCATCGGCGCTGGTCGTGGCGCTCGCCGTGGCCGGCGGCTGCGGCGACTCTGCTTCGGACAGCACCGTCGTGGCCTCCATCGAGGACCGGGCGCTGACCCGCTCCGATCTCGACCGGCGCCTGCCGTTCGGCGACAACACGGTTCCCCAGCGGGTGGCCGACACTGTCGCCGAGTGGCTGACCGTTCAGGCGATGGGGCTTCACGCCGTCGCAGAAGGCCTCGGCCCCACAGACGAGGATCTCGACGAAGCCGACACGCTGGTGCCCGAGGCCCGCAGCGACGTCCAGGAAGCGCTGCGGCCCTCGATCGTGGAGACCGCCGCGCTGAGCCTTTCGCTCGGACGCTGGGCGACAGCGGAGGCCGAAGCCCGCGGCGAGCCGACCCCGGCCGACTTCTTGTGCAGCAGCCACATCCTCACCGAGACCGAATCCGACGCCGCGGCTGTGCTGGAGCGCCTGGCTGCCGGCGAGGACTTCGCGGAGCTGGCGGTCGAGCTCTCGACCGGGCCGAGCGGGCCCAGCGGCGGGGACCTCGGCTGCGGGCCGCGGGGCAGGTTCGTCCCCGCATTCGACGACGCCGCCTTCGCTGCGGCTTCGGGAGATTTCGTCGGGCCGGTCGAGACCGAGTTCGGCTGGCATGTGATCGAGGTCGGCTCCGTCGGCCCGGCCACCGTCGAGAACCACCCGCGGGCCGACCCCGCCCAGCTCGAGGCGCTGAGGCTTCAGAGCCTCCAGGTGGCCTCGGAGCTGGTGATCGGCGAGTTCGAGACCGAGGCCTTGGCCGCTCTGGCGGATTCGGTCGTCCTCGACGCCTCGATCGGCGAGTTCGACCCCGTGACCTTCGCCATCACCGCCCCCTGAGCGCGGCGGCGAGCATCAGCAGGCAAAGGCCGACCGGCATCGGGCCACGTCGACCCCAAGGGGCTGGGTGTCTTGCGACGGCCCCTGTGGGGTCAACGAAGCGTTCGGACGGCGGGGCCCTGATGCCGGGGCACTGGCCCCTGCCCGGAGAGCAGCGGGTCGTCAGTGACCCGTCGTCTCTGCAGCGGGGCTCAGCACACCTGCTGGTAGTGGTAGTAGCCGGTGCTGGATGGCTCGTCCCAGTCCCCGAGGACGCACTGGGCTTCCTCCCAGGCATAGAGCGCCCGGTTGTACTCCGCTACGATCGGCTTCCGGGCCTCCAACAGCCCCTGGTACACCGCTTTGGCCGCGTCGACGGCGGGGCCGCCGAGGAAGTCACGGGCGCAGCGGAACGTCTCCGGGGGATCGCCTTGCTGGATGTGCTGCTCCAGGTACGGGGCACAGTTGTCCCTGAGCTGCTGTCTGGCCTGCCACAACGCGTACGAGGCTCGCTCCACGCCGGCCCGCGCCTCCCAGGCTGCATCTCGTGCCGCAATCCAGGCCGCCAGTACCGTCTCGAGATCCGCCTGCTCTTGCGGCGTCAGCGTGCCCCCGTTCTTCTGGACGAGGCACGTGCTGGGGAAGGCGCTGGGGTCGCAGTCAAACGGACTCTCCGCGGTCGCAGCCGCCGTCTCGGGCTCCTCCTCGGGTGCCTCCTCGACCCAGGTTGCCTCCGCTCCCTCGGGTTCCTCGGTGGCAGCAGGCTCCTCCGCAGGCGCCCCCTCGTCAGCAGGCGCCTCTGTGGTGGGCGGTGCCGTAGTGGGCGGCGCCGTAGTCGGCGGTGCCGTGGTGGGCGGCGCCGTAGTGGTCGTAGGCGGTGCCGTGGTCGGCGGCGCCTTGGCGGTTGACGCCGCCTGCTTCACAGGAGGCGCCTCGTCGCTCGACGGTCCCGGGTCGAGAGTCGCTCGACGCTGAGCCGCTTGGTGCTCCTCGAGCGCATCGTCGATCGCTTCGTCGATGATCCGAGATGCTGGGCTGTCGTGGTTCCCGAACAAGCCCTCGCCGGCAGCTGCAGGGCCGCCGGCCAGAACGAACGCCAGGACCGAAGCGACGGCCAGCAATCCGGTGGATGTAATTTTCATGGTGTAATTCATGGCGGACCAGAGTAGCGGCGTTATCCACAGCTGTCAACGATCATTGTGGATTTCCTGTTTCGGGTCGTGACAGCGCATGGGGTCCGCCGTGCGTCCGTCGAGCCGCGACTCCGGGCCAAGCCGCCCTCAGCGGGAGCTCGACTGCGGGCTGCTGGGCTCAGGTCTGCAGCGGCTCTCGACTGCGTTCGCCTGCCTCCCGCTCACGGTCTCGCGAGCATCCGCCTCAACAGCGCTTGCCTGCAACGTGTCGGCATTGCTCGCATGCGCCTCGGACGCGTCCGTCTCGCCGTGCGCCGGAGTTCCGACGGCACACCGTCACCGGCAGGCCGGCAGTCGGCCGGAGGCCGGCGATCGCAGAGCGCGAGATCTGCACGGCCAGCGCGGTAGCCGACGGTGCAGATCATCGCTCTCTCGCCGGCCGATCAATCCGACCGGCCGCAGGGGTTCAGGGGAGATTGACCTTGGCGAGATTGCGTGCTCGGTCCCAGCGCTCAAGCGCGGCGTTGTACGCATTGGCAGCAGCCTTCGCCGGCCCGCGCAAGCTCTGATAGACCGCGTCCCTCTCGTTCATGATCCGCTGGGCCGCCACCACGTCTGGGTGATCCCAGCAGCCGCCGCACACATCCCGCAGGCCCTTGCGCACTCGGCCGAACTCGTAGACGGCTTCCAGGTACGAGGCTGCGGCGTCCTCCATGGCCTTGATCGGGGGCCGGGCCGCGGCCTTCGCAGCCTCGAACGCCGCCTTGGCCGCGAGGTACTCCGGGTCAGTCGGCGGCAGGCACTGGCAGTCCGCAGGCTCCTCGGCCTCGGGCTCTGGCGCGGGCTCCTCGGCGGGAGGCTCCGGAGCGGTCGGCGGCTCAGGGGTCGCCGGAGGCTCAGGGGTCGGCGCAGGCACCGTCACCGGGGGCTCAGGGGTCGGCGCAGGCGGCTGCGGAGCGATCGGCGGCTCAGGGGCCGGAGCAGACTCGCCGACATCGGTCTCGCCCGGGTCGGTCTCAGGCGCATCCGACTCGGCCGTGTCAGCCTCCGGCACGTCAGCCTCGCCTGCATCGGGCTCCGGCGCGTCAGCCTCAGCCGTGTCGGCTTCCCCCGCATCCGCCTCGGCTGTGTCGACCTCTGCGGGGTCCGGGGCTTCCTGGCCCTGCGACGCCCGCTGCTCAGCACGGTGCTCGTCGAGCGCCTCGTCGATGGAGCGCTGGATGATCGTCGCAGCAGGACTGCTGTAGCCGAACAGGCCGCTGCCGGCAGCGGCGGTGCCGACCGACAAGGCCAACGCCGACGCAACAGCGACAGCAAGCACCGCGAGCATCCTGGCGGGGGTGGAGGGCTGTCTCCTGGTGGGGTGATTCGCAAGCACTGTGGACTCCTTTGACCTATAGCGTGATGCTTACGGCGTACACCTTACAGCGTATGTAAGCGTCGCGCAACAACCCCGACGGACCGGCCCTGCCGCAAGGCCGTTGTCAGTCGGGGCCGGAGATCGCAGAGCGCGAGACCTGCACGGCCGGCGCTGTGACCGACCGTGCAGGTCATCGCTCTCTCGCCGGCCGATCAAGCCGACCGGCCGCAGGGGTTCAGGGGAGATTGACCTTGGCGAGATCGCGTGCTCGGTCCCAGCGCTCAAGGGCGGCGTTGTACGCATTGGCAGCAGCCTTCGCCGGCCCGCGCAACGCCGAATAGGCCGAGGCACGCTCGTCCATGACACGCTTGGCCGCCACCACGTCCGGGTGGTCCCAGCAATCGCCGCACACATCCCGCAGGCCCTTGCGCACTCGGCCGAACTCGTAAAGGGCCTCAAGCGACGCATCAGCAGCCGCCTGCATCTCAGCGATCACAGGCCGGGTCCAGGCTTTGGTCGCCTCGAAATGCGCCTTGGCCGCGACGTACTCCGGGTCGGTCTCCGGCAGGCACTGGCAATCCTCAGGCTCCTCGGCGGGAGGCTCCGGCGCGGGCTCCTCGGCCGGGGGCTCCTCGGCCTCGGGCTCAACGGGCGGCTCAGGGGTCGGAGCAGGCGGCGTCGGCAACGGCGGCGGGGGCGGCAGATCCGCAGGCGGCTGCGCGCTCGGCGGCTCAGGGGCCGCTTCAGCCTCGGGCGCATCCGCCTCGCCCGCGTCAGCCTCAGGCGCATCCGACTCGGCCGTGTCAGCTTCCGGCACGTCAGCCTCGCCTGCATCGGCCTCCGGCGCGTCAGCCTCAGCCGTGTCGGCTTCCCCCGCATCCGCCTCGGCTGTGTCGACCTCTGCGGGGTCCGGGGCTTCCTGGCCCTGCGACGCCCGCTGCTCAGCACGGTGCTCGTCGAGCGCCTCGTCGATGGAGCGCTGGATGATCGTCGCAGCAGGACTGCTGTAGCCGAACAGGCCGCTGCCGGCAGCGGCGGTGCCGACCGACAAGGCCAACGCCGACGCAACAGCGACAGCAAGCACCGCGAGCATCCTGGCGGGGGTGGAGGGCTGTCTCCTGGTGGGGTGATTCGCAAGCACTGTGGACTCCTTTGACCTATAGCGTGATGCTTACGGCGTACACCTTACAGCGTATGTAAGCGTCGCGCAACAACCCCAGCGGACGGATTTCCACGACGCTCCTCCCACAGCGCCGGACGGCCACAGATGGCGAGCCGCGGAGGCCGTGTCTGTGCCGAGCCTGCCGGCACCGCACCCTGGCCCGCGTCGCCCAGGACTGAATGACGCCACGCCAGCCACGCCACAGGGCGAGCCGACCCTGCCGACGGACTCGTCGACGCCGCTTGGCCCGAGCCGGCCGATGGCCCGAACCGGCGGCCGGGTTGCAATCCGGCCGATGACCCTTTATCGTTGATCGACGATGAAGCTGATCTCCGAGCAAGAGGCCGACGAGTACGCCGGCTGGTTCCGCTGCCTCTCCGACGGCACCCGGCTCAGGGTCCTCAACCGAGTCGCCGCAGCCGAGCTGCCGGTGACCGTCGGCGAGATCGCTGAGCACGTGGGCAGGAGCCAGTCCACCGTCTCGCGCCACCTTCAGATCCTCGCCGAGGAGGGCTACGTGTTCGCCGAGCCCGACGGCACCCGCACCATGGTCCGCGTCAACCAGGACTGCATGACGGCACTGCCCGAGGCGGCCGCAGCGATCATGGCGGCCCCGCAGCGGAGAGACAAGCCGTGATCGTCGACTCGGCGATCCTGCTGGCCGAGCTCGTCGCCCTGTTCTTCGGGGTGACCTTCGCCGTGTACCTGGTCCAGCGCCGCCTGGGCTCGGAGCGCCTGCGCGCCTGGATGGGCGGCTCGCCGGTCGCCTCGGCGGTCAAGGGCATCGGCATCGGCTTCGTCACCCCGTTCTGCACCTACTCGGCCATCCCGATGCTGATCGGCCTGCGCCAGGCGCGGGTGCCGCCTGCGGGCTATGTCGCCTTCATCACCGCGGCCCCGGTGCTCGACCCGGTGATGCTCGGCGCGCTGATCCTGATCGTCGGGCCCTGGGCGGCGGCCCTGTACGTGGCGGTGGCATTCAGCGCGGCCCTGGGCCTGGCGCTGCTCGCCCAGCGCAGCAACATCGAGTCGCTGCTCAAGCCGCTGCCGGTGGGCCCGCCGGCGCTGGCCGGAGGCGCCGCCCGCAGCACCGTCGCCATGCCCAGCGAGGTCGTGACCGCGGCCCACATGGCAGAGTCGCAGACCCCGATTCCGGCGCTCGGCGAGGCCACAGACGGCGACCCCGCCGACGACGGCTTCTCAGCCGGCGACAGAGCGTGCGCGGCGAGCGCCTGCGACGACGAGACGCCCTGGCAGGGGCTGCGGGCCGAGTCCGTGCTGGCGCTGCGCTCGGCGGTGGCGCTGCTGCGCTCGATCGCCTGGATCCTGCTGGCCGGCCTGGCCGTGGGCATGGCCATCGAGATGGCCGTGTCGCCCGAGGACGTGGCCGCCATCACCGGCGACAACGGCGCATTCGCCATACCCATCGCCGCGGCCCTGGGCACGCCCCTCTACATCGAGACGAGCCTGTTCATCCCGATCGCCGACGCCCTGGCCGGGGCGGGGGTCGGGGTCGGCGCCATCGTGGCGCTCACCATCTCCGGCGCGGGCGCCAACATCCCCGAGTTCGTGATCCTCACCAAGCTCGCCCAGCGGCGGCTCATCGTCGTCTTCATCGGCTACGTGTTCGCCGTGGCCCTGGTGGGCGGGACGCTGGCGCACCTGCTCCTGGCCTGATCGCGCGCTGCCCGTCTGCTGCCTGCTGCCGGCCTGCGCGCTCGGGGTCCGCCTGCCGCCGGCCGGCCCCCGAGCCCGCTCGTCACTCGATGGGGGCGACGAGGTCCATGTCCTCCAGGCAGTGCCGGGGAGGGTCCGGGTCGGCATCAGGGGCGACGGTCATGCGCACCTCCGCTCCGCACACCGAGCAGCGGTAGCCGATCTTCACCTTGCGCAGCTCGCCGGCGGGAGGAGGCTCGGGGACCGGGCGGGCCAGGCCGCGCAGCATGGCGACGCCCACTCGGATCATCAGCGCCGCAGCCGCCACAGCGATCAGGACGTTGACGACGACCACGCCTGCGAGCCTATTGGCGGCGCCACACGCTGACCGCCGCGCCGCCGGTGCCGGCTGCGACCGCAGCCAGCAGCTCGCCGGGGCGCAGACCGGCCAGGCGGTCCGTGCAGAGGCGCAGCTCCTCGGCCGCACCGACGTCGCCGACGGCCAGCGTCCCGCCGCGGGCGTTGACGACCCGTTCGGCGGCGGAGGGCTCGATGCCGAGCGCCCGGCAGACCAGCAGTGCGCCCGCCGCGCTGGGCTCGGCGATCTCGATGGCAGCGAACGCCTCGGCAGCGGCTTGGCCCGCGATGGTCTGGCCGACGGCAGCAGCATCAGCGATCGCCTGGCCGACGGCGCCGAGGTGGGCTGGGGCGAGACCGCCGGCGGGGTCGAGCGGGTCGCCGGCGACGAGGGTGCATTGCACCAGCTCGGCGAGGCCGCTGCCGGCGCGGCTCAAGACGAGCGCGGTCACCCCGTCTGCGGGAGGGGCGAACGACACCGCGTCGAGCAGGCCGTCGGGAGCGAGCATCGGCCGCAGCTCGGAGAGGTCGACAGGCAGGGGGCGCACCACGTCTGCGTCGATCACGGTCCTGCGGCGAACGGGGACTCCCTCAGACGGACGCGCCTCTACGCCGACCACAGCGCCAGCGGCACCAGTCGCAGGGCAGGCGGCGCCGCGCAGCTCGAAGCTCCGCAAGGCCCAGCGGCGCAGATCCTCATGGCCGATCCCGGCTGCGGCCGCCGCAGCCTCGGCGGCAAGCGGATTCGAGAGCAGGCCTCCTCGCTCGCGCACCCGCCGCGCCGGAGCGTCCCCCCAGGGCGTCCCGTAGGTGCGCCCCGTGGCGTTGGCCCCAGGCGCAACCGTCGAGGCCAGGCACACCCCGAGAACAGCCGCCGTCTCCACACGCCCGCAGCGCAGGGCGTCCGCCGCCGCGCAAAGGGCCGCCGACCCGCTGGTCTCGGCCCGGTCCAGGACCACCCCGCCGACGCCGTCGGGCAGCCCGGCCGCCAGCGCCACGGCACGGGCCAGGTTGGCGCCCTGAGCACCCACCGGCTCGGCGCAGCCGACCCACAGCCCGCCGATGTCGTCGCCGGCGATCCCCGCCCGCTCGACGGCGGCCTCCAGCACGGCGGCGCTCAGGTCCACAGGGTGCCAGGCGCCGAGCACCCCGTTGGCAGCAGCGAACGGCGAGCGGGCACAGCCGATGAGCACAGGCACTGCGGGAGTCTCCTACACTCCCGCACCAAGGGCCGCAGAGGCCGCCCGGAGAGGGAGCAACACGATGATCGTCAACATCTTGGCCCAAGAGTCCGCCACCGTCAGCGACGAGCTGAGCCTGGGGATGCTGGTGCTGCGGGTGACCGTGGGGCTCACCCTGGCGGCGCACGGCTACGCCAAGTACTTCAGGGGCGGCAGGATCGCCGGCACGGCGGGCTGGTTCGACTCCATGGGCATGCGCCCCGGCAAGTTCCATGCGCATCTCGCCGCCTCGACCGAGATCGGCGCCGGCCTGCTGCTCGCGCTGGGCCTGCTCACCCCGCTGGCGGCGCTGGCTTTCGTGGCGCTGATGACCGTGGCCTGCTACACCTGCCACCTCCGCAACGGCTTCTTCATCATCAGCGAGGGCTGGGAGTACACCTTCGTGTTGTCCGTGGTGGCGGTGGCCGTTGCGACCGTCGGCCCCGGCGAGTACTCGGTTGACCACCAGCTCGGCCTGATCGAGGACTTCGACGGCTGGACCGGGCTGCTGATCGCCGCTGTCGGAGGCGTAGCTGCTGCGGCCGGCCAGCTCGCCATCTTCTACCGACCGCCCAAGCCCTCAGACGGCTAGCCCTTCGGCTGGTCGCCGCAAGTCTCGGGGGACTGAGCCGTCGGGAGCGCTGAGCCGCCGGCATCTTTGCGCGGCCGACGGCGCGGGCCGAGGCGGCGGTCGCCGCAGGGCGGTCAGCACGTCGAGACCCCCGGCTCTTGGCGTGCTCTTTGGACGGTCAGGCGGATGGCGAGAGCGCCGGCCTGCAACGTCGGGGCGACATGGCGTGACCGCAGTTGTCCACAGCCCCTGGACAACTTCGTGGATAATCCCAAGTCCGTAGTTTCAGGACCGCAACTCCAGCGGCGAAGAGCGGTGCTGCACGAGGGCCTCGATCCGGCCTAGCATCGCATCATGGCCGACAAGCCGCAGAAGCGCAGAGTCTCAGGGGGACGGGTCACCCCCAAGGGCACCCGGCCCGAGGGCTTCCAGCACGACACCATGTCGCACACCGGCCACCGCGACATGGCGGAGTCGCCTCTGTGGGTGCCGGTGCTGCTGTTCGGGCTGCTCTTCGGCGGCGTGGCCGTGATCCTGCTGAACTACGTCGGCTCGTTCTGGGACACCAGCAACGTGATCCTGCTCGT
The DNA here is from genome assembly GCA_965214285.1 of Acidimicrobiales bacterium. GTDB lineage: Bacteria > Actinomycetota > Acidimicrobiia > Acidimicrobiales > Aldehydirespiratoraceae. Next base: position 560,963 of record OZ243946.1, on the reverse strand, counting down.
CGGCCTAGGCATGATCCTCGGCGGCATCGTCACAGCCACCCAGTACCGCTGATCGCTGTCTCCCCGAAGGGCCGGCGCGTCCTCCCTGAAGGGCTGGCGTTGTCTCCCCGAAGGCCCGCGGCTCAGTCGAAGTTCTCCCAGTAGCGGCTCGGCATCGGCCCCTGCTGGTGCTTGTACTTGCTCTTGAGCTCGGCCGACCCGTAGGGCACGTCCGCCGCCGTGGTCATCTGCTGGAAGGAGATCTGGCCGATCCTCATGCCCGGGTACAGGGTGATCGGAAGGGTGGCCACGTTGCTCAGCTCCAGGGTGAGCTGGCCGTCGAAGCCGGCGTCCACGAAGCCCGCCGTGGAGTGGATCAGCAGGCCGAGGCGGCCCAGGCTCGACTTGCCTTCGAGGCGGGCGACCAGATCGTCGGGCACCGCCACCCGCTCGAGCGTGGAACCGAGCACGAACTCGCCGGGATGCAGCATGAACGGCTCGTCGCCGGCCTCCACGAGATCGGTCAGCTTCTCGAGGTTCTGCTTCACGTCGATGTGGCCCATCGTGTGGTTGCGGAACACCCGGAAGCGGTGGTCGAGGCGCAGGTCGACCGACGACGGTTGCAGGGCGTCGTCGTCGAGCGGGTCGATCACGATGCGGCCCGCGGCGAGCTGCTCGCGGATGGTGCGATCCGACAGGATCATGGGCGGCGACCCTACACGGGATCGGCCCTGCACCCGATGGCCACTGCATCGGCTGACGGCGGGCGGGCGCAGGCCATACGCTTGGCCCCATGACCGACACCTCAGCATCCGCACCAAGGGACCTCGAGCCCATCGACGAGGCCGAGTGCCTGCGACTTCTCGGCAGCACCGGCCTCGGCCGGCTGGCCGTGATGGTGGGCAGCCGGCCCGACATCTTCCCGGTGAACTACCTCGTCGATCACGACGAGGGCGGCAGCCGGCCCGACGAGATCGTGATCCGCACCGCCGAGGGCACCAAGCTCGCCGCGGCGCTGATGGGCAAGAACGTGGCCTTCGAGATCGACGAGATCGACCACGCCCATCAGGGCGGCTGGAGCGTGGTGGTGCACGGGACGGCGCACGAGAACCGCACCCTGCCCGGGGTGATGCACGACGACGAGCTCGGCGTGGAGCCTTGGGCGAGCGGCGAGAAGAACCGCCACATCCGCATCCGCATCGAGGAGATCACGGGCAGGCGCCTGCCTCCGCTGGCGGGATCGTGAGCGGCGCACGCGGCACGGTCATCGGGGTCGACGGCTCGGCGGGCTCGCTCGCCGCTCTCGACTGGGCGATCGCCCGGGCCGGCCGGCTCGGGGTGCTGCGCCCGGTGAGCACCTGGAGGTACCCGCTGACCGCATGGCTGCCGGCACCGTTCAGCGCGGGCGCGATGCCGCCCGAGGAGGCCATGCAGGCAGCAGCCGAGGAGGCGGCGACCGCATTCGAGGCGCTGCTCGACGGCGTGGAGAGCGAGCCGCCGCACGTGCAGCGCGGGGCGGCGTCTGAGGTGTTGTTGGAGCAGGCCGAAGACGCCCGGATGCTGGTGGTCGGCACCCGGGGCCACGGCGCTGTGGCCGACATGCTGCTGGGCTCGGTGGGGCGGCGCTGTGCCGACCAGGCGAAGATCCCGCTGGTCATCGTCCCGCACGGAACCGCGGCGGAGCTGCCCGGCAGCGAGCGGATCGTGGTGGGCGTCGACGGCTCGCAGTCTTCTGAGGCCGCCTTGGGCTGGGCCATCGGCTTCGCCCGGCCCTCGGATGAGATCGTGGCTGTCACCGCTTGGGTCGCGACCGTCCCCGGCGGGTCCGGCGCCGGCGGGATCGACCCGGCCGGCTTCAACCCGAGCGTCCTGGAAGCGCTGCCTCGGCAGACGCTGAGCGACGCAGTGGCGGCTGCCTGCGAGGCGACGGGCTGTGACCCGCAGCGGATCGAGACCCGTCTGGCGGAAGGCGATCCCCGCGGAGTGCTCAACGACATGGCCGACGAGGCCGGCCTGCTGGTGCTCGGTCGTCGCGGCCACTCCGGACTGGCGCATCTGCTGCTCGGCTCCACGACGACTTCGCTGATCCACTCGCCTCGCTGCCCGATCGCGGTCATCGCCTGAGCGCCCAGAACCACGCGATCGCCTCTCTGAGTCAGGCGTTCACTTCCCATGCGACGCACATGGTCGTCACCATGCTCTTGGGGTTCACCGCCATCATCACCGCCATGATCGTGGGCCTGCTGACACTGGCGTGAGCCTTCTGACCACCTGAATGCTGGAGTCCATGCCTCCCTTCGACTGGCCCGAGCCACTTCCGGTTCCTCAACCTGACTGATGCGGTGATTGCCGGTTCCCGATCGGGCCAGTGGCCGACGCCCGGCCGCACGCATCTCGCCGATGCACCCGCCCCTTGACTCACCAGCAGGCGCCCTCGGGTTCGGATGCCGGTGTCCTGAGCCACCGCACCGTACGACCGCCTCCGTCGGCCTGGTCCCGACTGTCTGCCGGATAGCCGTGATCGCCTGCGGGCCTCGGGTCTCTCTGCACGCCTCGGCGTCCGGGGCTAGGTTGACCTGTTGATGACCTGACGGCCGCCGAGGGTTCAGCCCATGACCACCACAACCGATTCTGAGTCGAGCCCCGAGCCGGATGCGGCCGGGTTGCCGGTGGCGACAGAGCCGGTGGCCAAGCCGGGTACGTCCGGAATGCCGCTCACGGCGGAGCCGGGGGACGGGTCGGACACGAGCGAGTTGGCGGATGCGGGCGGCTTGCCGGTGGCGGCGGAAATGCTCTGGGAGGCAAGCCCCGACGGTCTGCTCATCGTGGACGCCGCCGGCACGATCCGTGCCGCCAGTCCCACCGCAGAGGAGATGTTCGGGGTCGCCTCTGGTGCTCTCGTCGGCCGCTCCGTGGAGACCCTGGTGCCGCAAGGCGCGGCGGAGCGGCATCGCCGGTTGCGCGAGGAGTTCCATCGCAGCCCCCGACGGCGGCCCATGGCCGTCGGGATGCGCCTGCTGGCCCGTCGGGGCGACACCGACTTCCCGGTGAGCATCGCCCTGTCGCCCCTCGGCGACGGCGGGCTGGTGCTGGCCGCGGTGCGCGACCGCACCGAGTACGAGGCGGTCGAGGCCCGGCTCGTGGAGAGCACCCGCCGCCGGCTGCTCGCCGCCGAACACGAGCACAACGCCCGGAGCCTTCACGACGCGCTGATCCAGGAGCTGTCGGCCCTGGAGATCGCGCTGCGCACGACGCTGCCGCTGATCGACGACCGCGAGGCAGCCCGCCGGGCCGGGTCCTCGGTGGCTGCTCTCGAGGAGACGATCGGCGCCATCCGCAGCCTTGTGCGCCACGCCGGTTCCGGTGCTGCACCCGACACCTCGGGCCTGCGCGCCCGCAGCGTGGAGGCCGTGGCCGGGTTCGTGCCGTCGCTGGGCTTCGAGCCGACGGTGGCGTTTCGGGGGCCGGTCGACAGCGCCATGCCCGACGGCCTGCACGAGCACCTGGTGGCGGCGCTGCGCGAGGGCCTGTCGAACGCGGCCCGCCACGCGGGGGCGTCACAGGTGGCGGTGAGCGTCACCGTCGCCGAGGGCCGGGTGACGGCACGGGTGAGCGACGACGGCTGCGGCCCGGCCGAGCCGGGCGCCATCGGCGGCGGCCTGCAGAACCTCAGCGAGCGAGCCGCGGCGGCAGGCGGCACCTGCGAGGCCCAGCCGGGACCCGACGGCGGGACCGTCCTCACCTGGCACGCCCCCCTCCCCTGAACCCCCCGTACCGTCCGACACCCACACCCTCAGCGACAGCCAGGCACTCAACCGTCACTGCCGGGGTGTGGCTGCCCTACTTTGCGTAGCGAGTGTCGGATATTTTTTGCCGTTCTCGGCGCGGTGTTCAGCCCGCGCGAGGGTGCAGCACGCAGGTGTCGAGGACGACATTGCGCATCCTGAGGGCGGGTCAGCTGTCGTTCTCTGGCGGTGTTGCGGCCAGTTCGTACATGCCGCTCTCCGCGGAGATACGTTCGATCTCGGCGATGGCCTCGCTCTGTCTCGCTGCCAGATGCTCGCGGAAGGCGAGCACGTCGGAGACCGCTGCTCGGCGGTGCCGTCCGCTGCCCTCGGAGCGAATCTCGGCCTCGTCGAGCAACCTTGTCATCGTCGCAGAGTCGATGTCGAGGATCTCGGCCGCCTCCTCGATGGTCAGGTGCTCAGGTGTCAGGCTGACCGAGACGGCACGCCCCTCTGTCAGCGCCTCCACCATGCCCTGAAGCACCCCAACGAGATCGGAGGGCAGCACGATCCGCTTGCCGCTGGGGCAGGTGAGCATGAGCGCTCCTGAGGCAAGCGCCTCTAGAAGCGCGTCCAGCGATTCCGTCGACGACTCCGTCGACGGCAGGACCGTCTTGCCTTGCGCTAGTGCGGATGTGGTCATGGCCGATGCCCTTCGTATCAGTCCCATCGTAGCCCCAGAGACGCGATCCAGAACAACCATGCACAGCGAGCCTGGAACTCCGACACCAGCCACCAGCGGAGTCGGCACCTCGTCGCTGCTCTTGAGGAGAAGATCGCCGCCATCCGCAGCCTCGTGCGCCACGTCGGTTCCGCGGCTGTCCCCGACGGCTCAGGGCTGCGCGCCCGCAGCGTGGAGGCTGTGGCCAGCTTCGTGCCGTCGCTGGGCTTCGAGCCGACCGTGGCGTTTCGAGGGCCGGTCGACAGCGCCGTGCCCGACGGCCTGCACGAGCACCTCGTGGCCGCGGTTCGCGAGGGCCTGTCCAACGCGGCCCGCCACGCCGGGGCGTCGCAAGTGCCGGTGAGCGTCACCGTCGCCGAGGGCCGTGTGACGGCCAGGGTGAGCGACGACGGCTGCGGCCCAGCCGAGCCGGGCACCATCGGCGGCGGCCTGCAGGATCTCAGCCAGCGAGCCGCAGCAGCGGGCGGCACCTGCGAGGCCCAGCCGGGACCCGACGGCGGGACGGTGCTCACCTGGTTCACCGCTCCCTCTGAACCCAACCCCAGACCCGTCCGCGACCACCGACCGCCAACCCGTGTTCAAACGCGAGGAGTCAGCAAGCTCCAGAAGCAGCGCAACAGAGGACGATCTGACAGTTCCAAGACATCGTAGCGCACTTCAGGCACTCAGAACCAGCCTTCAAGCCAGCCTTCATGACGACCCAGCCGGACAAGAGCTACCGCCCACAGAATGGCAATCGAACCGAAGAGAACAGCGCGTGAGCGCATAAGCAATCGCTCCCCAAGAGGCGTCGCCTCTCTGGACAAGACGACGGCTCCCGCCAACGCCAACGGAAATGTCAATAGACCCAGCAAAGCAATCAAGATTGCAGTTTCATTATTCGGGTCAAAAAACATAGCGACGACCGCGCCGGGAATAATGAGCAGCAACAAGCACCTAATCGACAACACGTGCAAGCGAGACGGTCGTAGGTCCAGTTCGAGATAGCGAACCGAGAGAGAACGTTGGCGATGGCCAAAGAGGCTGATGCCATCATCGGTCAGTTCCTGGTAATCGTTGAGAAACTCTCGATGCCTAGTCTCATACCGAGCCCGGAAGTGGCAAAAGGCCCGGAACAGCCACCGCTTCCGACGACCCTTGAGTCCACCCAACCAATCGGACTGCAATTCCAGAGGATACACATGCCTAGATTGAAGATGTTCCAACAACAAGTGATGCCGATATCGCCGATAGCGCTCTGATACGTTATAAAACCGACGCTGCACCGAGCCGCCCTCCTTGAGCTGCTCATCCATAAATTCTCTTCCCTCCCCTTCCAGTCGTTTGTCGTGGAGTAAAAAAAGGAGTTGCCGTATCCCTTCAAGATAATGGAGGTGAATGCTGACAAACATCTTCAGGACCCACTGTGGCTTCTCCACCCGTGGATCATCTCGATAATGCTCACCCAAAATGCCCACCATGCTGTACAAGTTGTCGTCCATCCCATCACGCAACACTATCTTATAATCATCTGGATTCTCAGCTATCATAGAGCTCATTCGGCCCAACGCATAGCCTTTCAGTTGATCTGTGGAAACAGTTCTAGCTATTTCAAACGCTCTTGGGTGTGGGGGATAATCATCGTCGCTTGGGAAAGAGCCATCAGGCAATTTGACAAGCAGATCCTCGACCCATGCAGCCCACAAGCGATCCTCCATTTCCTCCGCCTCAGGGTAGCGGCGACCGACCGCCTGCAAGAGCCTCCGCCCATAGTCCTCGTTATCGGCGAGCCTAATCTTCGCCCACTCCTTGGCCTCCTCCGTGGGGAGCTCCCTAAAGAGTTGCCGTATCCCTCCAAGATAATGGGCGTGAATGCAGGCAAACATCTTCAGGACCCACTGTGGCTTCTCCACCCGTGGATCATCTCGATAATGCTCACCCAAAATGCTCACCATACTGTACAAGTTGTCGTCCATCCCATCACGCAACACTAGTTCATAATCATCAGGATTCTCAGCCATCTTAGAGCTGAATCGCCTAAATACATCATCGTCACAATCATCCGTGGACAAGAAGTAGCAGTTAATTACTAACGCTCTTGGGTGTGGGGGATAATCATCGTCGCTTGGGAAAGAGCCATCAGGCCACTTGACAAGCAGATCCTCGACCCATGCAGCCCACAAGCGATCCTCCATTTCCTCCGCCTCAGGGTAGCGGCGACCGACCGCCTGCAAGACCATCCGCCCAAAGTCCTCGTCTTCGGCGAGCCGCCTCTTCACCTCCGTCTTGGACAACCGCGATCGGCGCATTGCTCGATAACGACACGACTGCTCGTAGGGCCATCGAGTCTTACCCACCGTCAGATCAGCAAATTTAGCCTCGAAGCGATAATTAAGCTCGTAATGCAGATTAAGCCTTCTAAAGGCGGTCCTGTACCATCGGCTGTTCCGATACAATATTCGCTGCCAATTTTTGTGTACCGGTCTTGGATCCAGCTTCAGCCCCTGAATCGTGATGCTAGGATCGATGCATCTGACGGTCACGTTTGTCGAATCCGCATCACCGTAGACAAAAAGATGTCCAGATATGGGAAAATCAGCCTGAGTCAACGGTCTCCGCTCAGACATCTCTAGCGTGCAGGGTTGGTCAACAGGCATTGTGGTTTCGACTATAGGGATCCAGCTACGCCCAAGTCTCGACAGGAATTTAAGGAGGTTCAGTCCTTGCTGTTCGCGTGGCAAATCCACGGAATCGATGGATATCAGGTTGGAGTGATGGATATCGTGAGACTCACATATCCTTCTAATGAACTCCACATACGTTTCCACATAGCATCCCACGAACTCGCGTATCTGACCTGGATTATTCTGGGACAGTTCTTCGAATCGCTTCGAATGGGGCAAAGCCAATAACATGCATTCAGACGCAGATATTAACTGCGATCTCTCCCCCGTTCGATTGTAGTCAACTACAGAAAGAACCTCCTTCAACAACTTTCCTGTGTCCCTGAGTCGTTCTAGCCACGCGTCGATGTCATCGTCGCTGATCTCCGGCCGCCTATCTGTCATTGGATCGAGCAATATCCTCAATGCAAACTTTCCCGATTCTGTGAACTGTCCCGTCTTGAAATCGAATCCCGGTGAGAATGAGCTTGATGTCGGACTAGGTAGGGTATCCGAGTCGTAATTCCTTTCGGATACGTTGTTCTTTGCGTTGGCTAGCCCTCGCGCAGCACCAAATCGTGCTACTCGGTTGACCTGCTGTAGCTTCTTCCTCCACGGAGCTGTGCCGTACAAACCCATCGCGAGCAGCAGATCCAAGATGACGTCCCAATTCGTTATGGTCGTTCGACTATTTTGATCACGCAGCCAACCGCGCGACTCTTCATCATGTTGACGCAAGACGTAGTTGAGGAAGTAGTCGGCTTGGTATTCTGCATTTGTCGTGGTCGTGCACAGGGTTGCCGCGCTTCCGGTTGGACCCGTAAAGTTGAAGTCCGAAAGAAACTCTTTGGGGCGAATCATGACAGGCAACAACAGCCGCACCATATCACCAGGAGCGATCTGATCGCCATCAGCGGCAAATTGCTGAACTAGTTTCAGTGGTAGACGGATTTGGTAGATCGATTTTGCAGACAGGTAAGAATGCTCGCCGAGCGCGAACGTGTGGGTCACGCGCTCCCGCCAAGTTTGGCCTTGCCAGGTGGGCGACTTCTCGTCGTCATCCCGTGAGATACGCTGCCACCTCAGCTCCTCCACCTCATCATCGTCCGTGGCCATCCTCCAGTTTTTTGCGTCGTCAACTACAAAGCCGAGCATGTCGTGGAGCAGGGCGTACGTGAGATTTCGTTCCTCGGACAGGTCGTAGTCGAAGTCCCGGCTCATGCGGCGACCTTCGACGGTGGCGTCTGTGAGTGCAAGCACCCCGGGGGCTGATGCGTTACCGCAGACCGTCTAGCGGCAGATTGCTGACGGGCTCTGACATTTTCGCAACCGATGACCGAGAGGCAAGGCTTGTCGCTTGGACCTCTCCTGACCTCGCCGACGAGAGTTAGACCCGGGTCGATCGGCTCCTTGAGGCTCTCGGCGACGAGCCCGCCACAGGCTTGGACGTCATAGGCTCCCGACCCCCCCCCCCTGCCGATCCCTCGACAGGGACGATCGAGGCGGTGGCACTCTGGTCGATCAGCCCTTCGAATTCTGCCATTGGATCCTGCCTGAGGAGAGTGCTCCGCAAGCTACACCCTGTCCAGGCGGATTGCAAATCCATCTGGCGACGGTCCACGGAGGCAGCCCATCGGGGCGCTGCTGGCAGCACCTGAGCGGGCATCAGGGCCGGGAGGCGGCTGGAGCCCAGGGTCGTGGGCACGACGGTGAAGAGCGCAAGAACAGGCCGGTCGACGGCACCAAGCCGACCCCGCGAGTGAGCCAGTCCACTATGACCTCGGTGGGCGTACCTGAGATCCTCGGCCTCAGAGAGGTCGTAGAACGCGCTCATGGGTCCACCGTAGGCGACGGAGACGGTGAGAGCAAGTACCGCAGGGATGCGGATCGTGGCGGGCCGAGGCTGAGGCCGGGTTAGGGCGACAGGGTGTCGGGGCGGGCAGGGGCGGGGGTGGCGGTGCCGGGGCGGGTGGCGGTGCCGGTGTGGAGGGCGGTGGCGGCGACGGCGGCGGCCACGGCGGCGGCGACGCCGGTGTCGAACACGCTGGGCACGACCTGCTGCGGGCCGAGGTCACCGACGCAGCCTGCGATGGCATCGGCTGCGGCAAGCTTCATGGGCTCGGTGATGGCGCTGGCGCACACGTCGAGGGCTCCTCGGAAGATGCCGGGGAAGGCCAGCACGTTGTTGATCTGGTTGGGGTAGTCCGAGCGCCCGGTGGCGATCACCGCGGCCACCTCGGCAATCGACTCGGGACGGATCTCGGGATCGGGGTTGGCCAGGGCGAACACGATCGGGTCGGTTGCCATGTGGGCCACGTCGGCCGGGGTCAGCAGGTCAGGCGCCGACACGCCCACGAACACGTCCGCTCCCGCGAGCACGTCGCCCAGCGAGCCTGCCTTGCAGTCGGGGTTGGTGAAGCCCGCGAGGCGCTCCTTGACCGGGTTCAGGCCCGCCCGTCCCGAGTGGATCGACCCCATGCGGTCCACGCTCACGATCTCACCCGCACCGGCCTCGTGCAGGATCCGTGCGGTGGCCACGCCCGCCGCTCCCACGCCTGAGATCACCACGCTGACCTCCGATATCGGCTTGCCGACGATCCGCAGGGCGTTCTCCAAAGCGGCCAGCACCACCACCGCCGTGCCGTGCTGGTCGTCGTGGAAGACCGGGATGTCCAGCGCCTCGCGCAACCGGTCCTCGATCTCGAAGCACGCCGGGGCGGCGATGTCCTCCAGGTTGATGCCGCCGAACACCGGCGCAATCCGCTGCACCGTCTCCACCACCTCGTCGGGGCCTGCCGTGTCGAGACAGATCGGGTAGGCGTCGACGCCGGCGAACTCCTTGAACAGCAGCGCCTTGCCCTCCATCACCGGCAGCGCGGCGGCAGGCCCGATGTCGCCGAGCCCCAGCACGGCGCTGCCGTCGGTGACGATGGCGACCGTGTTCTTCTTGACGGTGTAGGTGTGCACCAGCGCCGGGTCGTCGTGGATGCTCGAACAGATGCGGGCCACGCCGGGCGTGTAGGCCATCGCCAGATCGTGCGCGTCGCCCACCGAGCACAGCGGCAGCACCTCGATCTTGCCGCCCTCGTGCAGCCGGAAGGTGCGATCCCACCAGTCGTCGATGTCCACGCCCTCGGCGGCCTCCACGGCGGCCACGATCCTCCGGGCGTGCTCCTCGCTGGCGGCGTGGATGTCGACCTGACAGCCGACCGACGGCCCTTTCGCCTCGATCTCGCTGAGGGTGGCGATGTTGCCGCCTTCGTCGCCGACGACCATGGCGAAGCGGCCCAGCGTGCCGGGCTCGTTGTGCAGCGTGATCCGCATCGAGATCGAGAACGCGGCGGTCGGGGTGAGCGTCACACCCGAACCTGCGGGGCTGCCGCTGCGGCGGCGGCGTGACGCTCGATGATCGCATCGGCCCGCTCGGTGACCCGCCGCACCTGATCCGGCGCCGAGCCGGCGAAGCTGACCGGCTCGCCTATCAGCTCCTCCAGCTCCGGGCGCTCCAGCGGGATGCGGCTGTCGTCGGCCAGGCGATCCAGCAGAGTCGGTTCGCTGAGCCCGGCCCGGCGGTCGTGCACCGCGGCGACGGCGTGCTCGCGGATCAGCTCGTGGGCCTGCTCACGGCCGATCCCTGCCGCCACGACCGCGGCGAGCAGCCGGGGGGTGGCCAGGAACGGCAGATCACGCTCCACCTCGGCGGCGATCTGCGCCTCGAAGGGGGCCATCTCGTCGAGCACGCTCATGGCCGTCTGCAACAGGCCGTCAGCGGCCAGGAACGCGTCGGGGAAGATCACCCGCCGCGCCGCGCTGCACGACACGTCGCCCTCGTTCCACTGGCGGCCGGCCAGGCCCGCTGCCATCACCAGATGACCGTCGAGGACGCCGCGCAGGGCGCCGACCCGCTCGGCGGAGCGGGCGTTCATCTTGTGGGGCATGGCAGTGGAGCCCACCTGGCCGTCCGCGAAGCCCTCGCTGACGAGCTCGTGGCCGGCCATCAGGCGCAGCGTGGTGCAAAGCGAAGCCGCGCCCGACACGGCCTGCACCACGGCGCTCACCGCATCGAGGTCCAGCGACCTCGGGTACACCTGGCCGACCGAGTCCAGCACCCGCTCGAAGCCCAGGTGCTCGGCCACGGCCCGTTCCAGGGCATCGACCTTGGCGGGGTCGCCGAGCAGGTCGAGCTGGTCGGCACGGGTGCCGACCGCGCCCTTGATGCCCCGCAGCGGGTAGCGGGCCAGCAGCTCCTCGATGCGCTCGATGCCGAGCATGGTCTCCTCGGCGGCATCGGCGAAGCGCTTGCCGAGGGTGCTCGCCTGGGCGGCGACGTTGTGGGTTCGGCCCACGATCACCAGATCGGCGTGGCGGCGGGCCCTTGAGGCCAGCCGGGCCAGCACCCCGACCAGCCGGTCCCGCAGCAGCTCCAGGCTGTCGCGGATCAGCATCTGGTCGACGTTCTCGGTGAGGTCGCGAGAGGTCATGCCGCGATGGATCTGCTCGTGGCCGGCCAGGGCGCAGAACTCCTCGATCCGGGCCTTCACGTCGTGACGGGTGCGGGCCTCACGCTCGGCGATCGAAGCAAGGTTCACCCGCTCGATCACGGACTCGTAGGCGGCGATGACCTCGGCTGCGATGTCGACGCCGAGCCCCGCCTGGGCGCGCATCACCGCGATCCACAACCGCCGCTCGCTGACGATGCGGCGCTGCGGCGACCAGATGCCGTTCATCTCGGCGCTGGCGTAGCGGGCCGAGAGCACGTTCGGCAGCGGATCGCTCACGGGATCAGTCATCAGCCGGCACCGCCGGATCAGGCAGCATGCAGGGCACCCGGTCAGTCACAGGCTCGGTCATCAGCCAGCACCGCCGGGTCAGGCTGCGCGGTCCAGGAACTGTTCACGGGCCGGGCCGACGCCCACCAGCCGGATCGGCACGCCCACGAGCTCCTCCAGGAAGGCGATGTAGCCAGCCGCCGCCGAGGGCAGCCCGGCCGGGTCGGTGACTTCGCCGATGTCGGTGCGCCAGCCCGCCAGCTCCGTGTACACCGGCACGGCGTCGTGCAGGTCGGACTGGTGATAGGGCAGTGTCTCGCTGCGCACGCCGTCGATGTCGTAGGCCACGCAGACCTTCACCGAGTCGAGCTGGTCGAGCACGTCGAGCTTGGTCAAAGCGATCTCCGACAGCGAGTTGACCCGCACGGCGTGTCGCATCATCACGGCGTCGAACCAGCCGGGGCGGCGGCGGCGGCCGGTGTTGGTGCCGTACTCGCGGCCCACGTCCACCAGGTGATCGCCGGTCTCGTCGAACAGCTCGGTGGGGAACGGCCCGGAGCCCACCCGGGTCACATACGCCTTGGCGATGCCGATGACCCGCTCGATCGCCCGCGGCCCCACCCCCGCGCCGGTGCAGGCGCCGCCGGCGACGGGATTCGAGGAGGTCACGAACGGATAGGTGCCGTGGTCGAGGTCCAGAAACGTGGCCTGGGCGCCTTCGAGCAGCACCTGCCGGCCGGATTCGAGGGCGTCGTGGACGACGGCGATCCCGTCCGCCACATGGGGGCGCAGGCGAGGGGCGTACTCGTCGAGATAGCGCTCGGCGATCTCGTCTGCATCCACCGGCAGGCGGTTGAACACCTTGGTGAGGATCTGGTTGGTGTGGCCGAGGACCACATCGAGCTTCTGGCGGAAGATCTTGGCGTCGAGCAGATCCTGCACCCGCAGCCCGACTCGCATCGCCTTGTCGGCGTAGGCCGGGCCGATGCCGCGCTTGGTGGTGCCCAGCTTGCCGGAGCCCAGATGGCGCTCGTGCAGGGCGTCGAGCTGCTGGTGGTAGGGCAGGATCAGATGGGCGCTGCCGGACACCTTCAGCGCCGAGCAGCCCACCCCCTTGGCCTCGAGCATGTCGATCTCGGCGATCAGCACCTGCGGGTCGACGACCACGCCGTTGCCGATCACGGGGGTGATGTGGTCGTAGAGGATGCCGCTGGGCACGAGCTGCAGGGCGAAGGTCTCGCCGTCGACCACCAGGGTGTGCCCGGCGTTGTGGCCGCCCTGGTAGCGCACGACCACATCCATCTCCCGAGCGACGAGGTCGGTGAACTTGCCCTTCCCCTCGTCTCCCCATTGAGTACCGACGACGATGGTCGCGGGCACGGCGCCCTCCTTGCCGGGGACTCTTGCGAGACAAGGATACGCCCAAACACCCCCGCTTTAGCGCTATGTGTCCCAGCCGACGCGGACGGGAGCCGGGGCCAGTGGTCACACAACCGCCGCCAGGCCCCGGACGGACCGCTAAGCCGTCAGCACAGGCTCAGGCGGGCCGTTCCCGGAGATGGTGGCCCTCAAGCGCCTTCAGCAAGGGCCTCATGTTCTGGGCGTAGGGCCCGGACTTCTTCTCTTTGGATCGGCCTCTCCGCGGCCCTGGGGGTGCTCGTCGGGGGGTAAAGCTGGACTTTGGTCTTCAGGCCGTCCAGAGCGCTCTCGATGCTGGGACGCACGTCGCTCCAGTCGAGCCCGCCATTGCCGCACCCGAGAGCCGGAATGGCTATCGAGGAGACGTCTAGCTTCTCGATGACCCGTCGCAGATCGGCCAGTCCGGCCTCGATGTTGGCCATGAGCGAGGGCGACCGCCAGTGCTCCTTGGTCGGGAAGTTGAATATCCAGCGCGGCTGAGGAAAGAGCCGCTCGAAGTCGAAGACGAACACCTCGCCTAGGCGGACCTCTCCGAGTTCGCAGGCCCGCTCGTAGTCCTTGAAGTTCGCAGGGAAGCGGGTCTTGAACTCCAGGGCGATGCCCTTGCCCATCACGCCGACCGTGTTGACGGTGTTGACCAGGGCATCCACGCTTGCGTCGAAAGGGCTGCCCTCGGCTTCGCTGAAGTCAGTCACTGAAGTACCACCTGCTTATCGCCCCAACGTTAGTCGTGATTCGAGCGCTGTCTAGGATCCGGGACGCCTGCTCGGATCGGGCCTCGTCGAAGGCCACTACACCGAGGAGAGCCTCCCATGGCACCTGCCTGTGGACGAGAAACTCGGCCATCCTGCGTTGCTTGCGGTCAGGCTCTTCAGCCGTATTGTCCCACATCTTCTGCCTCATCAGCTCCCAGTCGACGAACTCGTCGTCGAGCCGTGCGATGTCGTCGCTGAAGGCAGCGCTGCCCAGAACGGCGTTGCGGTTCGTGAACACGAAGGGCAGCCCCAGCTCGACGATCCGTTCGATACGGCTCACCAGGTAGACGATGTCGTCCTGGCCACCCTCGTAGGTAGGGACATTCCCCGCGTGGATCGAGAAGAGCATCGGCGAGCGGGCGGCGAAGTAGAACGGTACATAGTCCGCCACCACTCCACGGGGACCACACGGAACAGCGCGCTCCCGGCGGCGCTCCTTGATGCTCGGCTCCCCGACTTCGGTCTTGAAGCCATCCTCCGGCATCCGATTGTCCGCCAAGAGGCCCCGCCTGGCGATTGACTCGAGGTTGGCCAGGTGGGTGAAGTGGAACAGCAGCCCACGGCTCGGCGTCGTCACAAATCAGCCCCCTTCCAGGCCCGCGATCCACGCAGCGACGGTAGCACGGCCACAGCCACGCGCGGGCCTGTGGATCTGGGCGTGCCGAGGTCGATACGGCGGTCGGCGGGCGAGGCGACTGGCGCTCGGGAGGAGGGCCGGGGGCGGGGTCAGGCGAAGACGATCTCCCTGTCGTCGGCGTTGTCGTCTGCTGAGTCGGCGGCGCTGTCATCGGGGCGGGGGTGGTGCGAGACGCCCACGCTCACCGTGTCGCCCTCGGCGTAGCGGCCTTCGAGCAGCGCCATGGCCAGCGGATCGCCGATCTCGCGCTGGATGAGCCGCTTCAGAGGACGGGCGCCGAAAGCAGGGTCGTAGCCCCGCTCGCCGAGCAGCAGCTTGGCCTCGTCGCTGACCTCCAGGCCGATGCGCCGGTCGGCGAGGCGCGAAGCCAGCGCCCGGAGCTGCAGGTCCACGATGGCCACCAGGTCCTCGCGGGTCAGCTCGGTGAAGCGCACGATCTCGTCGATGCGGTTGACGAACTCGGGCCGGAAGAAGTCGCCGGGGTCGCCGGGCAGGTTCGAGGTCATGATCAGCACCGCATTGGAGAAGTCCACTGTGCGGCCCTGGCCGTCGGTCAGGCGGCCGTCGTCGAGCAGCTGCAGCAGCACGTTCGACACATCGGCGTGGGCCTTCTCGATTTCGTCGAACAGCACCACGCTGTAGGGCCTGCGCCGCACCGGCTCGGTGAGCTGGCCGCCCTCGTCGTAGCCGACATAGCCCGGCGGCGCGCCGATCAGCCGGCTCACCGAGTGCTTCTCCATGTACTCGGACATGTCGATGCGGACCATGGCCCGCTCGTCGTCGAACAGGAACTCGGCCAGACTGCGGGCCAGCTCGGTCTTGCCGACGCCGGTCGGCCCCATGAACAAGAAGCTGCCGATCGGGCGGCTCGGATCCGCAAGCCCGGCCCGGCTGCGCCTGATGGCATTGGCGACCACGCCGACCGCGGCGTCCTGGCCGACGACCCGCTCGTGCAGGTGCTCTTCGAGATGCACCAGCTTCTGCACCTCGCCCTCCATC
Source organism: Acidimicrobiales bacterium (assembly GCA_965214285.1). Taxonomy (GTDB): domain Bacteria; phylum Actinomycetota; class Acidimicrobiia; order Acidimicrobiales; family Aldehydirespiratoraceae. Next base: position 545,296 of record OZ243946.1, on the reverse strand, counting down.
AGGCGAGACACCGGCACCCCGGTCCAGCGGCTCACCACCTCGGCGATGTCGGCATCGGTCACCTCCTCGGGCAGCATCGACTCCTCGGCCTGAATCCGCTCCAGCGCCTCGCCGGCTGAGGCCAGACGGCGCTCCAGCTCGGGGATCTGCCCATAACGAAGCTGGGCGGCCTTCTCCAGGTCGGTCTCGCGCTCGGACGCCTGGCGTGCGGCGTCGAGCTGCTCGTTGACCTCGCGCACCGCGGCTATGGCGTCCTTCTCGGCCTGCCAGCGGGCGGTGAGCCCCGCAGCCGTCTCGGTGGCATCGGCCAGCTCGCGGTCCAAATCCTCCAGCCGCTCGGCGGAGGCGTCGTCTGACTCCCCGGCCAGCGCCACACGCTCGATCTCCATCTGGCGGATGCGGCGCTGCACCACGTCGATCTCGGTGGGCACCGAGTCGATCTCGATGCGCAGCGAGCTGCCGGCCTCGTCGATCAGGTCGATCGCCTTGTCGGGCAGGAAGCGCCCGGTCAGATAGCGGTCGCTCAGCACCGCGGCGGCCACCAGCGCCGAGTCCTGGATGCGCACCCCGTGATGCACCTCGTAGCGCTCCTTGAGGCCGCGCAGGATGGCGATCGTGGCCTCCACCGACGGCGGTTCGACCAGCACCTGCTGGAAGCGGCGCTCCAGCGCAGGGTCCTTCTCGATGTGCTTGCGGTACTCGTCGAGAGTGGTCGCGCCGACCATGCGCAGCTGCCCGCGGGCCAGCATCGGCTTGAGCATGTTGGCGGCGTCCATGGCGCCTTCCGCTCCGCCCGCGCCGACCACGGTGTGCAACTCGTCGACGAAGCTGATGATCTCGCCGTCGGCAGCCTCGATCTCCGCCAGCACCGCCTGCAGGCGCTCCTCGAACTCGCCGCGGTACTTGGCACCAGCGACCATGGCCGACATGTCGAGGTTGACGAGGCGCTTGTCGCGCAGGCTCTCGGGCACGTCGCCATCCGCGATGCGCAGGGCGAGGCCCTCCACGATGGCGGTCTTGCCGACGCCGGGCTCGCCGATGAGCACCGGGTTGTTCTTGGTGCGGCGGCTGAGCACCCGGATCACCCTGCGGATCTCGTCGTCGCGGCCGATGACCGGATCCAGATCGCCCGCACGGGCCGCCTCGGTGAGGTCGCGGCCGAATCGCTCCAGGGACTGGTACTGGTTCTCGGGGGTCTGGCTGGTGACGCGATGGCTGCCGCGCACGTCGCGCAGCGCGGCCAGCAGCTGTTCGCGGTCCACGCCGAGCAGCGCCGTGCCGGCCAGCAGCAGGTGCTCAGTCGACAGGTACTCGTCGCCCAGCTCGCTGCGGGCTTCGTCGGCTGCGGCGAGCAGGTCGCGCAAGGCCCGCGAGAGCTGGGGGTCCGAGCCGTAGGCGCGCATCATCTGAGCGAGCGTGGAGTCGAGCTTGGCGCGGGCCGCGGCCACGTCGAAGCTGAGGCGGTGCAACAGCGGCCCCACGATGCCGTCGCTCTGTGCGAGCAGCGCCGCGAAGAGATGCTCGGGGGTCACCTCGGGATGCGAGGCGCTGCGAGCGGCTTCGGTGGCCGCAGCGAAGGCCTCGGTGGTCTTGAGGGTCCAGCGGTTGGGGTCGAGCATGGCTTCCTTCCTGGTCGGATGTGCTGGTCGTTCGGGGCCGGCCGTCAGTGCGGGACAGCGGCCCTGGTCGTCAAAGTTGAGTCTGTCTTACTCAACCTTGGAGGGTGCGGGAATATTTCAACGCGACCCTGGCGGCAGGCCCAGGACTGCTGTCGCCCTCGTCGCTGCCCTGCGGGTGAGGACGAGCTCGCCCTCTAGCTCGGCGATGCGGGCCTCGAGCTCGAGCACCCGTTTCACGCCTGCGAGGTTCAGCCCCTCGGCGGTCAGCTCGGAGATGCGGTTCAGCAAGGCGATGTCGGCTTCGGAGTAGCGCCTGCTGCCGCCGCCGGTGCGGGCCGGGGCCAACAGCCCTTTGCGCTCGTAGATGCGCAGCGTCTGGGGGTGCATCCCAACCAGCTCGGCGGCCACCGAGATCACATACACCGCTCGGCTGAATCGGTCCTGTGTCGCCATATGGCCTCCTTGTGGTGGTCGCTCTGGTGGTTGCGGCTCAGGCGGAGTAGCTGTCTAGGTAGGAACGCGGCGAGTCGACGGTGGCCTCGGCCAGGGCCTCCACGGCGCTGCGCTGGGCGTCGCTGAGATGCTCGGGCACCACCACGTCGACGGTCACCAGCAGGTCGCCGCCGTCGGGGTTGCGAACCCTGAACGTCTTGCCGGCAGGGGTGCCCGCGGGGATGCGGATCTTCACGCTGCGCCCGTCGAGGGTGGGAACGGCGATGTCGGCACCCAGGGCCGCCTCGGCGAAGGTGACCGGCGCGGTGAGCGTGAGGTCGCCCCCGGAGCGGCCGTAGATGGGGTGGTCTGCGACCCTGATCTTCACGAACAGGTCGCCCGGCTCGCCGCCGAAGCGCCCCGGCCCGCCGCGGCCCGCCAGGCGCAGCTTCTGGCCGGCCTTCACGCCGGCGGGGATGCGCACGGCCACATCGCGGGGCCGCACCGCGCTGCCCTGGCCTCCGCAGGCGCCGCAGGGATCGGTGATCACCGACCCTCTGCCTCCGCAGGCGCCGCAGGGGCGGCTCATGGAGAACAGCCCCTGGTTGTCGTCGAGCAGGCCGCGGCCCTTGCAGGTCTTGCAGGTCTTGGGCTTGGAGCCGGGCGCCGAACCGCTGCCCGAGCACGTGGAGCAGGCGGCTTCGCTGGTGAGCTGGATCGACGTCTCCAGGCCGTTCACTGCGTCCGCGAAGTCCAGCAGCATCTCGGCTTCGAGGTCGCTGCCTCGCTGGCCGCGGGTATCGCCTGCGCCTCCCCGGCGGCCGGATCGCCTGCCGAAGAGCCCGCCGAGCAGGTCGCCCACGTCCTCGAAGCCGACATTGCGGAATCCCCCAGCGCCCCCCGCGCCGCCAGGGCCGCCGCCGAACATGGCGCCCATCGGACCCATGTGGCGCACCTGGTCGTAGCTCTTGCGCTTGTCGTCGTCGCCGATCACGTCGTAGGCCGACGACACCTCTTTGAAGCGGTCCTCGGCGCTGGGGTCGCCGGGGTTGGCGTCGGGGTGCAGCTTGCGGGCCAGCTTGCGGTAGGCCTTGGTGATGTCGGCCGCGGATGCGTCCTCGCTCACACCGAGCGTGGCGTAGTAGTCCTTCTCGAGCCACTCACGCTGCGGTTCGGCCATCCGCCGCTCAGCCTTTCACCCTCACCATGGCGGCCCGCAGCACCCGCCCGTTCCAGGCGTAGCCGGTGCGCAAGGTCTCGGTGACCACAGGGCCGCCGGGGTCTTCGTCGTCGGGGTCGGCAGGCTCGCTGAGGGTGGCCTCGTGACGGGCGGGGTCGAAGGGCTTGCCGTCGTCGCGGATGACCTCGAGCCCTTCGCGGGTCAGCACCGCGGTGAGCTGGCCTGCGATCTCGTCGACGCCCTCGACGCCCTGGCGGGAGGCCGCCTCGCAGGCATCGAAGACGACCAGCAGCGCCTCGGCGAGCCGTGCGCCTGCCTGGGCGGACACCTCGGCTGCGCGCTTGGAGGCCTGACGGCGGAAGTTGGCGAACTCCGCGGTCACCCGCTGCAGGTCTTCGAGGTACTGGTCGCGCTCGGCTGCGGGGTCTGGCGCTGAGTCTTCGCCAGACTCAGCAGGTTCGCCGGTCTCTGCATCCTCGGTGCCGCCGGCCTGCACGGCCTGCTCAGGGCTTGCCTGGGAGTCGCCAGGCCCCTCGGCGCTGGGCTCGTCAGCCTCGTCGGCCTGATCGTCGGCACCGGGCTCGTCAGCCTCGGGATCGTCGCCGGCGTCCACAGCCTCTGAGGGCTTGGCTCCGCCGGCACCCGAGGCGAGCGCCGCTTCGCTGTCGCTCACGATGACTCGGCGATGCGGCCGTCGTCCTCGTCGTCTTCGACGATCTCGGCGTCGACCACATCGTCGTCGGCAGGCGCAGAGGCGCCGGCCGCAGACGTCCGCTCGGCAGCCGCGGCCGCCTCGTAGAGACGCTGGCCGAACTCCTGGCTGGCCTTCATCAGCTCCTCGGTCGCCGTCTTGACGGCGGTGGTGTCGTCGCCTTCGAGGGCCTGCTTCACCTCGGCCAGCTTGGCCTCGATGGCCTCCTTCTCGTCGTCGTTGACGTGCTCGGCCTGGTCCGCCAGCAGCTTCTCGGTCTGCCACACCAGCCCGTCGGCGTTGTTGCGGATCTCGGCCTCCTCACGGCGGCGGTGGTCCTCCTCGGCATGCGCCTCGGCGTCGGCGACCATCTGGTCGATCACGTCCTTGTCGAGCGAGCTCTGACCGGTGATGGTCATCGACTGCTCCTTGCCGGTGGCCTTGTCCTGGGCGCTGACGTGCACGATGCCGTTGGCGTCGATGTCGAAGGTGACCTCGATCTGGGGCATGCCCCGCGGCGCGGGCGGCAGCTCGATGAGCTGGAACTTGCCCAGCGTCTTGTTGTAGGCCGCCATCTCGCGCTCGCCCTGCAGCACGTGGATCTCCACCGACGGCTGGTTGTCGTCGGCCGTGGTGAAGGTCTCGCTCTTGCGGGTGGGGATGGTGGTGTTGCGCTCGATGAGCGTGGTCATCACGCCGCCCTTGGTCTCGATGCCCAGCGACAGCGGGGTCACGTCGAGCAGCAGCACGTCCTTGACCTCGCCGCGCAGCACGCCGGCCTGCACCGCCGCGCCGATGGCGACGACCTCGTCGGGGTTGACCGTCTTGTTGGGCTCGCGGCCGGTCAGCTCCTGCACCAGATCGGCGACCGCCGGCATCCTGGTGGAGCCGCCGACCAGCACCACGTGATCGATCTCGCCCTTGGAGAGCCCGGCGTCGGCGATGGCCTGCTCGAAGGGCTTGCGGCAGCGCTCCAGGAGCTTGGAGGTGAGATCCTGGAACTTGGCGCGGCTCAGCTCGTAGTCGAGGTGCAGCGGGCCCTTGTCCGTGGCGGTGACGAAGGGCATGTTGATGTTCGTCGAAGCGGTCTGCGACAGCTCGATCTTGGCGGTCTCGGCGGCGTCCTTGAGGCGCTGCACGGCCAGCGGGTCGTCGCGCAGGTCGACCCCGTTCTCGTTCTTGAACGAGTCGGCCAGCCAGTCCATCACGGCCTGGTCCCAGTCGTCGCCGCCGAGGCTGGTGTCGCCCGAGGTGGACTTCACCTCGAACACGCCGTCGCCGAGCTCGAGCACCGACACGTCGAAGGTGCCGCCGCCGAGGTCGAACACGAGGATCGTCTGGTCGCTCTCCTCCTTGTCGAGGCCGTAGGCGAGGGCCGCGGCGGTGGGCTCGTTGATGATGCGCAGCACTTCGAGCCCGGCGATCTGGCCGGCCTCCTGGGTGGCGGTGCGCTGGGCGTCGTCGAAGTACGCCGGCACGGTGACGACCGCCTGGGTGACGGTGTCGCCGAGGTACTCCTCGGCGTCTCGCTTGAGCTTCATCAGCGTGCGGGCGCTGATCTCCTGGGGCTTGTAGGACTTGGAGTCAATGTCGATCTTCCAGTCGGTGCCCATGTGGCGCTTGATCGAGCGGACGGTGCGCTCGGGGTTGGTGATGGCCTGGCGCTTGGCGATCTCGCCGACGAGCACGTCGCCGTCCTTGGCGAAGGCCACGACCGACGGGGTGGTGCGCGATCCCTCTGCGTTGGGGATGACGACCGGATCGCCGCCTTCGAGCACGGCGACCACCGAGTTGGTGGTGCCGAGGTCGATTCCTACTGCCTTGGGCATGGTGTTCTCCTGTGTGTTGGTTGGGCTTGGGGTTGTTGGTCAGGTGGGTCGGGGCGCATGGGGGAACTGCGCCCGGTCAGTGTCAACGCCGAGGCTAGCGGTCCTATTCCCGAACCGCTCCAATTCTGAGCGTGAGCATGTCAACTTTGCTCAGCCTGCGCGGTCAGGCGTCCGGAGCACGCGCTGCCGAGAAGACGGACGCTGCGCCCGCGGAAGGCGGGTAAGCCGCATGCCACACGGCCAGACGACCCGCGAGCCTCAGCAGCGCGGCGCTGGGCATTCGCCCGTCTCGGCAATGCCCGGCGCCAGCCCGGACTTCGCTGCCTTGTCGCCTCCTGCGCACGAGTCCGGGGCTCCGCCTGCCACCGCCGGATCCGCGACCGCCTCGAGGCCCAGCGCACCAGGAGGCGGTTCCCCGCAGCACCCAGGGACCCCCGCTCGACCCTCGACTCCCGTCGCCCGATCTCCCTGCCCGCCCTCAAGCGTCGGGCCGAAGTGCTTGCACTCGGGCAACCTGGTCGCTCAATGGGCGCGCCTGTCCCGCCCCATGCTAGGGTCTGCGGGATGACGACCAGGAAGCTCTACTTCGGGGACAATCTCGAGATCATGCGAGACCACGTCCCCGACGAGTCCGTTGACCTCGTCTACCTCGACCCGCCCTTCAACTCGAACCAGGCCTACAACGTACTCTTCAAGTCGGATGACTCTCGACCCTCACAGGCTCAGATGGAGGCATTCGACGACACTTGGCATTGGACCCCCGAAGCCGAAGCCGAATGGAACCGGCTGGTGACCGGAACCGACTATTTCGTTCCTCCCGCTCTCTCGCAGGGCATTCACGCCCTGCGCCAGATGCTCGGCGAGAACGACGTCATGGCCTACCTCGTGATGATGACCCCCCGTCTGCTGGAGATTCACCGGGCCCTCAAGGACACAGGCTCGATGTACTTGCATTGCGATCCGACTGCAAGCCATTATCTGAAGATCATCTGCGATCAGATTTTTGGGCCACAACGATTCAGGAACGAGATCGTCTGGAAGAGAGCAGCAACGATCAAGGGAAACTTCGGTCAAGGCGCCGCACACTTTGGTCGCATGACAGACTCCATCCTGTTCTACAGCAAGGGTCAGAACCCCAAGTTTCGCCAGCCGTTTCGGCCCATGAGCGAGCAGGCCAAGCAGAAGAACTACAGATATACCGAAGAAGGGACCGGCCGTCGTTACCGATTGGTGAGCATGACTGGACCAGGAGGTGCAGCCAAAGGAAACCCCGAGTACGAAGTAATGGGCGTCACCCGCTTTTGGCGTTACTCGAAAGAGAGCATGGAGAAGCTCATTGCCGACGGCCTGGTGGTGCAGACGAAGCCTGGCAACGTTCCCAGGAGAAAGTACTACCTCGATGAGAGCCCAGGTGCTGCCATTCAGTCCCTGTGGGATGACGTGCCTGCACTTTCTGCCCGAAGCTCTGAACGGCTCGGCTATCCGACACAGAAGCCGCTGGTCCTTCTCGAACGAATTATCGAAGCCAGCACAAACAAAGGGGATGTGGTGCTAGATCCGTTCTGCGGATGCGGGACCACCGTCGCCGCTGCCGAGAAGCTCAAGCGCTCATGGATCGGGATCGACATTGCCTACCTCGCTGTCGCGTTGATAGGGCAGCGGCTACACGACCACTACCCTAGGATAAAGTACGAAGAGTTCGGGAGCCCCAGGGGGTTGGATGGTGCCAAGGCGTTGTTCGACGCTTCTCCGAAAAACTTCGAGATGTGGGCGGTGAGGAAGGCTGGAGGAAGGCCGAATCCAAAGGGAGGCGGAGACAAGGGCACGGATGGCGTGATCCTTTTCTTGACGGACGGCAAGAAGCAGGCCGGCACTGTCACCGTGTCTGTCAAGGGCGGTGAGACTGTCAATCCTGCGATGGTGCGGGACTTGATCGGCACGGTCGAGAAGGACAAGACTGAGATGGGGGTGCTGATCACACGGGTTGAACCGACCAAAGGCATGCGGGAGACAGCTACGAAGGCTGGGATCTACCACTGGCCTGCCTTCGGGAAGGACTACCCTAGGATTCAGATTATCACTGTCCAGGAGCTGTTGGATGGCAAGCGCCCGGATATGCCAATCGAGCACGGAACCTACACCGTCGCCTTCCGGATTCGGGACGAAGTGGTCCAGATGAAGCTGGACTGACCGTCTTCTCACAAGCTCAGAATGCGCTCAGTCTCATGCTCGCCAAGGTCGTCGGTCCACGTTACCACAAACGTCGCGTCCATTTGGTGGCTCGACAGCAAGTACCCCAAATCATAATACTCCCCCGGCCTGATGACCGCCAAGGAAGTTCTCTTTTGCTCAAAATATAGACCAACGCCAACCGGTTCGGTTCTCCACTCAACTTCTCTTGCATCGGCTCGACCCGTGTTCTTCAGGCGGATTGTTCCCTTGGAGCCACTGGCGTTGGCCTGGGGAAGTGCTTGGATCCAAGCCGACTGGCGGTCACTTACCTGCCACTCGTGCTCCCGAGTCTCAATCCTCCGAATCGCCCGGCTGTGAGCGTAGGTCACAAGGAGCGAGCAGAGCGCTATTGCAATGGCGCTGGCCGATAGAGCCTGTGCAAGCAGATCGGCAACGATCATGGAGTGTACCTCAGGTCTGGGTTTCGCGCTCGAAGTCGGCGTAGGTGAGCTGCGAGTCGCGCCGGGCCCGCAGGTCCGCTGAGCGCTGGTCGGCGGCATAGCGGAAGAAGCGGATGGCGATGATCGCCCACAGGTAGAAGCCGCCGAGGACCTTCATCACCGCCCCCGCTGCCTGCTGGTCGTCGACGGGGCTGATGCCCCACAGCGGCGTGTCGGTGTCGTAACTGGGGTAGACGACGCCCTCTGCGAAGGTGAGCCAGCCCGCGGGCACGGTCGGCACGATCGACATCAGGAACAGGTAGAGCATCTTGCCGGGCTCGCTCATCTGCATCTCCGGCAGCGGGCCGAGCACCGGGAACCACATCAGCAGCGCCGAGAAGAACACGGCGAGGTGCAGCGCGAAGTGAAAGCCGCCGCTCTCCACGCTGAGCTCCACGACCGCCCCCCAATGCGCCAGCACCTGCAGGGCGTTGAAGATCACGCCCGCCACCAGCGGCCTGGCCAGCACGCGCAGCGCACGCTGGGCGAGCCCGTCGTCGAGGATCAGCAGCCGGGCCAGCCAGGCAGGCATCGCCAGCAGCAGCAGCGGCGGCACGATGAAGCTGATGATCAGGTGCTGGAGCATGTGCACGAAGTAGAGGTGCTCCTCGGCGATGTCGTGCATCGGCCAGTCCGCCGCCAGCCACAGCAGGGCCACGCCCGCAGCGAAGCACCACTTCTGCAGGCGGGTGACCACCGGCGTGCCCTCGGCTGTGACCAGCGGGCCGATCGAGCGGGTGGCGTACACGCCGAGGCCGACGATGGCGGCCACCAGCAGCCAGACCTCCGGGTGGAGCTCGTAGTCCCAGGCGTCGACCGCGGCCAGAGCGGCCATCACATCAGCCCCAGACGTTGAAGGCCAGCAGGGTGACGATGTAGACGCCCGTCGCCAGCGCCAGGCCACCGCCGAAGAGCTGCGAGAGCACGGCCCCGTCGGCCTTGAGATGCATGAACATGCGGGCCACCAGCCAGAACTTGACCACCATCATGAACAGCAGGCCCGGAACCAGCAGCGGCCCCCAGTCGAGCACCGACTCGAAGTAGGTGAACACCTCCAAGCCGGTGATCACGGCCAGGATCAGCGCCACCTTGACGTACTCCCAGTCCGAGGGGTGGCTGTGCTCGTCGTGGCCCGCGGCGTCTGCGCCGGCGGCGGTGGCGGGATCTGCGGTGTCGGCGGCGGTGTCGGTGTCGGTGTCGCTCATCTCGGTCTCTCTGGGCCTGCTCGGTGCTACTCGACGGGGATCAGGTAGATCACGGTGAAGATGAAGATCCACACGATGTCGACGAAGTGCCAGTAGAGGCCCACGATCTCCACCGTCTCGGCGTTGCGGGGTTGCAGCTTGCCCTGATGGGCGGCCACGAACAGCGACATCAGCATCACGATCCCCAGGCTGACGTGTACGCCGTGGAAGCCGGTGAGCGTGTAGAACGCCGAGGCGGCCGGGTTGGAGGTGTAGCCGAGGCCCTCCCGGTAGAACGACGTGAACTCATAGACCTGCCCGCCGATGAACACGCTGCCGAGCATGGCCGTGACGACCAGCCAGGCCTTGCCGCGCGCCATGTCGCCGCGGCTCACCGCAGACAGCGCCAGCACCATGGTGAGAGAGCTCATCAGCAGCACGAACGAGCTGATCGAGGTGAACGGGATGTCGAAGATGTCGGCGGGGATCACGCCGCCGTTGCCGCGGGTCTTGTAGAGCAGGTAGGTCGAGATCAGCCCGCCGAAGAGCAGGCACTCCGTTCCCAGGAACAGCCACATGGCCAGCTTGGTGTGCGAGATGCCGGTGTTGGTGGCGTGCGGGTCGTGATCCTGCGCGTGGGCGTCGGCGTGGCCGTCGCCGGCGGCGGCGGGTGCGGTCGGCGCTGCGGTCGTGGCCGACATCAGGCGTCGCCCCCTGTGTCGGCGCCCGCGGCGGCTGGCTCCTCGGCCCCGGGCCCGGCGGCGTCGCCCGAGCTGTCGGCGGCGCCGGGATCGTCGGCAGGGCCGTCGTCGTGGCCGTGGGCGGCGTCGGGGTCGTCGACGGGCTCGAGCGCCCAGGAATACAGCGCCAGCCCGGTGAGGAGGCCGCCGATCACGCACAGCCACAGGTTGAAGATCAGCCCGTAGGCGATGAGCGGCAGGCCCAGCGCCAGCACCAGCGGCCAGAACGACGGCGCAGGCAGGTGCACGCCCTCGGCGTCGCCCTTCTGGGCGATCTGCTCCGGCTCGGCGATGCGCACCACCTTGTGGTCGTCGTCGATCGAGTACTTGCGGAACCACCAGTCGTCCTGGCTCTCCACGACCGGCACGTAGTCGAAGTTGTGATCCGGCGGCGGCGAGGAGATCGACCATTCGAGGCTGCGGGCGTCCCAGGGATCGGGGCCGACCGGCGGCAGGTCGGCGGCCTCCTTCTTGGACTTGACCACGTTGTAGATGAAGACCGCAACCGACAAGGCGATGAGGAACGCGCCGATGGTGGACACCAGGTTCCAGAACTCGAAGCCGAAGCCCGACGAGTAGGTGTCGATGCGGCGGCTCATGCCCTGCAGGCCCAGCACGTGCATCGGCCCGAAGGTCAGGTTGAAGCCCACCAGCATCAGCCAGAAGTGCCACTTGCCGCGGCGCTCGTCCAACAGGTAGCCGAACACCTTGGGCCACCAGAAGTAGCAGCCGCCCATCATGCCGAGCACGCCGCCGCCGAAGATCACGTAATGGAAGTGGGCGACGATGTAGTAGGTGTCGGTCTGCTGGGTGTCCGCCGGCGCCAGGGCATGGGTCACCCCCGAGAGGCCGCCGATGGTGAACATCGCCACCGTCGCCACGGCGAACAGCATGGCGGTGGTGAAGCGCAGGGCACCGCCCCACATGGTGGCCAGCCAGTTGAGCACCTTCACGCCGGTGGGCACGGCGATGAACATGGTCGACAGCGAGAAGGCGATCACCGAGATCGGGCCGATGCCCGAGACGAACATGTGATGCGCCCACACGCCCCAGCCCATGAAGCCGATGGCGATGCCGGAGAACACCATGAACGAGTAGCCGAAGAGCGGCTTGCGGCTGAACGTGGGCAGGATCTCAGAGACGATGCCGAAGCTCGGCAGGATGATGATGTAGACCTCGGGGTGGCCGAATATCCAGAAGAGGTGCTGCCACAGCAGCGGGTCGGCGCCGGCGGCGGGGTCGAAGAACTGCGAGTCGAAGAGGCGGTCGAAGAGCAGCAGGAACAGCGCCACGGTGATCACCGGCAAGGCGAACGCCAGCAGGAACTGCGTGATCAAGAGCATCCAGGTGAGCACCGGCATCCGGAACAGGGTCATGCCCGGGGCTCGCATGTTCAAGCAGGTGACGATCAGGTTGACCGACGAGACCAGCGAGGCGATGCCTGCGATGAGCAGGCCCAGGGCGTAGAAGTCGACGCCGTGGCTGGGCGAGAAGGTGAGCCCCGAGTTGGGCGAGTAGCAGAACCAGCCGCAGTCGGCGCCGCCGCCGCCGACCAGCCAGGCGCTGTTGAGGAACAAGGCGCCCGACAGCCAGACCCAGAACGACAGGGCGTTGAGCCGGGGGAAGGCCACGTCGCGGGCGCCGATCTGCAAGGGGATCAGGTAGTTCGCGAAGGCCGCGGCCAGCGGCATGATGAACAGGAACACCATGGTGACGCCGTGCATGGTGAAAAGCTCGTTGTAGAACTGGGCGCTGATCAGGCCCTGCTCGGGGAAGGCGAGCTGCATGCGGATCAGCAGCGCCTCCAACCCGCCCACGAGGAAGAAGAACATCGCCGAGGCGCCGTACATGATGCCGATCCGCTTGTGGTCGACGGTGCTCAGCCAGTCGCGCCAGCCGTTGCCTCCCTGGGGCCGGGTGAGCACGCCGAGGGGGCGTTCGGCCACGGCGGGCCGTCCGCTCTCGAGGGCCAGCGGCTCTTCGGTGATCGTCATGGTCTAGTGCACCTCCGTGGCTGCGAGCTCAGCCGGGCTCGGGGTCGGCCCGAGGGTCCCGAGGTAGTCGACGAGGTCGCTGATGGTCCGCTCGGAGAGCCCCAGTGCCGGCATGCCCCGGGGGGCGACCCCGTCGGGCAGGTTGTCCGCGGCGTTCTCCTTGAGCTCGTTGGGGTTGCGGATCCAGGCGGCGAGGTCGTCTCGGTTGAGCGAGCCGTCGGGGTTGTAGAGGTTGACGAGACCGCCGGCGAAGGTGGTTCGGCCTGCGAAGTGGGTGAGGTCGGGCGCCACGCCGGACTCGGTGGAGGCGCCGCTGTAGCTGTGGTCGTTGACGCCGTTGATCAGATGACACGACGAGCAGCTGTCCACGAAGGCGGCCAGGCCGCGAGCGGCCGGGTTGTCGGTGTCGCCGAGCACGGCAGGCTCGCCGGCTCGCAGTGCCTCCACGTAGGACTCGGCCCCGGCTGGGACCGCCGCGGGCTGCATCTGGGCATCGACCCAGGCCTGGAAGTCGGCGGGGGTCATCGCCACGGTCTGCATCCTCATGCGCGAGTGGCTGACCCCGCAGAACTCGGTGCACTGCCCGAAGTACACGCCGGGGTTGTCGGCCTCGATCTTCCACGGCGCGAAGAACCCCGGGCGGGCGTCGCGCTTGCCGTGCAGGGCGGGGATCCAGTGCGAGTGGAGCACATCGCGGCTGGTGACGAGCAGCTCGACCTCCTCGCCTGTGGGGATGACCATCTGGCCTGAGGTCACGATGTCCGCAGGCGGCAGGTCAAGCGGGTCGCCCAGCGACTCGGGGGTCACGTCGCTGTCGAAGTAGTAGCGGTACTCCCACCACCACTGCTGGCCGACGACCACGACCTTGGGCTCCCAGTCGTGGGAATGGCCGTGCACCTCGACCTCCATGGCGTTGGCCTCGGTCCCGGTGATGGCGAGGTGGGTGACGACGGTGGCCACGGCGATGACGGTCATGATGGCGGCGGGGACCAGCGTCCAGGCGACCTCGAGGCGGTTGTTGCCGTGGATCTGCTCGGGGAAGTCGTCGTTGTCGTAGCCGTCGGTGCTGTCGACCCGGTTGCGCACTGCCAGCCAGATCAAGGCGCCGCAGATGAGCACCATCACCACGCCGGCCACATACAGCACCGGGTCCAGCAGCGCGTCGATGGAGCGGGCCACATCCGATTGCGGCTTGAGGGTGTCGAGCTCGGCATCGGCGGCGCAGCCGGCGGTCAGCGCTGCGGCGGCCAGGGCCGGCAAGAGAAGAAGCGAGCGCCTCATTCGGAGTGGCTGTCCTCGGTGTCGGCGTGGTCGTCTTCGGGGTCGACCGCGTGGTCGTCGTCTGCGTGATCCTCGGCGTGGTCGTGGACCACGTGCGGATGGAACTCGCGCTCCCCGTCGACAGCGGCGACGATGCCGCCTGCGAGCACCGCCGTGCCCGCTGCGAGCACCAGCGCGGCCACGACGTTGGGGTTGAGCCTGGGCCGCACCGCATACAGAGTGCCGATGCCCAGGATGACCACGGCGATCACCCCGGCCCAGAGCACCGCCCCGTTGCGCGAGGCGTTGAGCAGGATCCGCGAGGCTGCCAGCACCACCAGGCCCACCAGCGCGGCGCCCGCCACGGGGATCTCCAGCGGGGCCATGATGCGGTTGCGCAGCGCCTTGTTGGCCTCGGGGTCGGCGGTGGCACGGTCGGCCCAGGCGACCATCATCCACTCGACCAGCGTGGCCGCGCAGATCGCCAGGCCGGTGACGAAGATCGCCGGGTGGATCACCAGGCCGAACATGGCGGCCGCCGCGCCGAATGCGCCGACCACGGGCCAGATGCTGTGGCTGGCCGGGGCGTCTGGGGCCACGTCGGCGACTCCCAGGTACTCAGCTTGCGCCTCGGCGTCGCCGTCTCGGAAGTAGACCAGCACGATCGCAGCCGCGGCCGCGGCAACGCCTGCGCCCATCAGCACCACGTAGCCGAGATGGTCGCCGATGCCGCCTTTCCAGCCCCACACCGCCGGCCCGGCGCCGCCGCCGCCTGTGGTGTAGCCGTAGATCACGGCCGCAGCCGCGATCCCCAGCGCCAGACCGAAGTAGAACTTGAAGCCGGTGGTGAACATGGCGGGGCTACTTGGTCACGAAGACTGCGTACCAGGTGATCCAGTACATGACGCAGACGGTATTCCAATACACGGCGGCCGCGGCCACGCCGTCGCTCTCGCGCACCCGGTACTGGCCGACGAAGGCCCGCAGCGTGGTGACCAGCAAGGCGGCGATGGCAGCGATCAAGAAGCCGATGAAGCTGCCGATCATCACGAAGAACAGCAGCTCGGGCTCCGATGCCGCCAGCACGAAGCCGGTGTCGTTGACGATAAACCAGAGCTGATTGAGAACCGCTGCGCCGAACAGCATGGTGAGCCCGAGCGCCCAGAACCCGTTGGTGCGGTCGCCTTTGCGCACCGACCATTCGGCCCATTGCACGGTGAAGACCGACAGGATCAGCGTCCAGAAGATCCAGCCCGACGGGCCGAGCTCGATGACGCCTTCGGGGAACCACTCCTGGTCGGCGTCGCGTGCCTCGGCGCGGCGCAGCACGTAGACGCCGAGGAGGCCGACGTAGGCCATGAAGGCCGCCACCGACAGCAGCAGGGCGCCCACTACGGTGGTGCGCGGACGGCGGGCCTCCGGAGCCGGCAGCGAGGTGGTGACCATGGTCATCGCGCGCCGTCCTCTTGCTCGGTGCCCTCGGGGGCCTCGGGGGCGTCTTGGCCGGCTTGAGCCTCGGCGGCGAGGTCGAGCAACGGCGCCTCAGAGGAGATCGGCGACGGCGGGTCAGGGGTCTCGCCGCCGGGGCCGCAGCCGGCGATCCACTCCAGCGAATGGCCGCCCCAGGGGTTCAGCGGGCAGGCGGTCTTGGTGCGTGCGGCTGTGGCGATCCCGGCCAGCACGCCCAGCAGCGCCACAGCGACGAGGCCGGCGCCGATCGCCGAAAGCGAGAGCAAGGCGTCGATGACCCGGCCTTCGTCAATGTCGGTCATCACGTCGGTTGCATCGGCCAGGCCCGCCAGCACGCCCGAAGCGCCGACCAACACCCCTCCGAAGACCAGGCCCGCGGCGACCGCCCGGCCTCGGCCTGCGGGCAGCACGTTGCATGCGATCTGCGGTCCCCAGAACCAGATCCCGGCCGCGCCGGCGGTGAGCGCCGCTCCTGCGACGAGGTTCAGGACACCGGTGTGAACGGCGCTGCCTGCGAGGTCGAAGGGCTCGATCACCCGCAGGGCGCCGGCGACCACCGCGGCCAGCAGCAGGAGACCCGCGCCGAGGACTGCGAGCAGCTGCGCGGACGGCAGCGCCCGCGGGATTCGCCCGGCGCGCAGGGTGGCCGCTGCGCCACCGAGACTGCCGAGCACCGGCAGCAGGATCGCCAGCCCGAAGGCCACGAACACGAAGTCGCCGGTGGTGTCCGCGAAGTAGGGCTGCGACCAGCCGCCCACTGCCAGCAGCCCGAAGAGCCCGATCAGCACGAGCATCGCCTGATGCGACACCTGGCGCACCCCGGCGGCCACCGGGATCACCGTGCCCAGCACGCCCAGCACGGGTATCGCCACGGCGTAGATCTGCGGTTGCCCGAAGAGCCATTCGAGCTGGGCGTAGATCACCGGATTCGGGCCCTCGGGGAACCCGAAGCTCTGCGCAGCGCCGCGCAGGTCGACGTAGATCAGCGCGATGTTGGCCAGCGCCACCGGCAGCGTGAGCAGCCACACGCTGGCGGTCACCAGCATCGACCAGGCAAAGATCGGCACCCGTGCCAGGCTCATGCCCCGTACCCGCAGCGAGATCACCGTGGTGGCGATGCAGGCGGATGCCAGCAGCAGCGAGCCGATCACCATGGCGGTGCCCACCAGAGTCAGCCCGATGGCGTCGGCCTCGGCCAGGCTCACCCCGTCGAGGGCGCCCCAGCCGCCGCCGGCGAGCACCGAGACGACCACGATCCCGGCACCGAGCATGTGCAGCCACACGGACCCCGCGAAGGCCCTCGGGAAGGCCATGTTGGAGGCCCCGACCTGCGAGGGGACGACCACTGCGGCCAGGCCCACGAACAGCGGTGCCGCCACGAAGAGCACCATGGCGAAGCGGTACAGCGTCCACATCTGGAAGTAGCTGTTGACCCCGCCGAAGACGTCGATGCCCGGGCCGAAGATCCGCTCGACGTCGAGGAACACGCTGACGACCGCGGCCGCTGTGGCGGCGATCAGCGAGCTGCCGAGCCAGGTGCGCCCGACCGTGCGGTGGTCGTTGCTGCACAGCCAGTTGTAGAAGCCGGTGACCGCGGTTGGGGCATCGGCGGGCAGGGGCGTGCTGTCGCCAGCAAGGTCGGAGACGACCGACGGGGAGTCCTCGGCTGTGGGCGGAGACTCGGTCATCGTCATGGCGACGACGACCCTCGGGCTGCGGCCTGAGAGGGCGAGGGGGCCGTCGGTTGAATGGCGGTCGAGGCGACACCCTCAGGGCACGGGCGCATACGGCCCGAGAGCCTACAGCCGCCGACAAGCGGCGCAGGCAACCCGTGCGGGCAGGTCACGCCGGTCCGCCGGCCGGCTCGGCAGGCAACTCAGACGCCGTTCCGGATGACCTCGTCGACCGCCATGGCCCCGAACAGCAGGGTCACGTAGCTGATCGACCAGCCGAAGAGGCGCATGGCCCGGACCGGCTCGGGCCTGCGCAGCACCTGCAGCGCCAGCAAGGTGAACACGGCGCCCAGGACCACGGCGCTGACGGTGTAGAGAACGCCCATCTCGGCCACGGCTGCGAAGACCAGGGTGAGCGCCCACAGCATCAGCGTGTAGGCGAGGATGCGCAGCGCCGTGGTGCGCAGGTTCTTGACCACCGGCAGCATCGGCACCTCGGCGGCCTCGTAGTCGTCGCGGTAGCGGATGGCCAGCGCCCAGAAGTGTGGCGGCGTCCAGTAGAAGATCACGGCGAACAGCACCAGCGGCGGCCAGGCCAGCTCGTTGGTGACCGCCGTCCAGCCGACCAGCACCGGCACCGCCCCGGCTGCGCCGCCGATGACGATGTTGCGGCTCGAGGTGCGCTTGAGCCACAGCGAGTAGACGAAGACGTAGAACAGGGTGGCCGCCACCGCTAGCAGCGCCGAGAGCAGGTTGACGAAGCCCCACAGCCAGGCGAAGGCGGCAGCCTCCAGCACCGAGGCGAACACCAGCGCCGCCTTGGGGGTGACCTCGCCGGTGACCAGGGGGCGGGTCTTGGTGCGCTCCATCAGGCGGTCGATGTCGCGGTCGATGTACATGTTGAAGGCGTTGGCGCCGCCCGCGGCGAGGGCGCCGCCGAACACGGTGGCGGCGATCAGCCACAGCGACGGGATGCCGTGCTCTGCCACCACCATCGTGGGGACCGTGGTGACCAGCAGCAGCTCGATGATGCGCGGCTTGGTGAGCGCCAGGTAGGCCAGAGCGCGGGGCCTCGGGCGGGCCTTCGAGGGGGCGGACACGCCTTCAGGCTAGGGCCTGGGCGAGCGGTAGCACCGCCCGCAGCAGAGCGCCAAAGCGTCTGATTCGGCCTCTACGAGCGCCAGCTTCGCCAGCGCTGATGAATCGGCGTAATACGCCAATTCAGTAATCTTCGCCGCGGCGCACAGCCATCACTTCCTCAGACAGAGGACGCATGCCTGGAATTGGCGGCAATGGCGAAGGCAGGTCGGCAATGTCGCGGGTGGGGGGCGTGGCCAGCCCAGCCGCAACAAGCTCATCCAGGGTGCCCTTCTTCCGTACCGTCGTTACTTCGGTGGCCGACGGGCGGGGCTGCGTGTCGACGGTGACAGTCATGGCCTCACCGTAGCACGTCCTGCGGCCGCGTCCCCTCAGAGCACCTGAGAACGTTGACGACGATCCCGCGCACAGCTCACGTGCGCAGCATCGCCCTGGCGGTCTCGACAGCCTCAGTGAGCACGTCGATCACCAGGCTCGTGACTTGGCCAGCCGGCGATCAGCGATCCTCGACGCTTGTGGCTGTCGCCTTCCGTGCACCGGCTGCCGCGGTCTCACCGGCAGAAAAGGCGGCGCGGCGAAATGGCGGAGGGTGTGGGATTCGAACCCACGGAGGCTCTCGCCTCACACGCTTTCCAAGCGTGCCCGTTCGGCCGCTCTGGCAACCCTCCCGGACGGTCCTGCGGTCGCGGGACCCCGCCGGCGAGGGTATCGTGGGCGCCCCGCATCCGGTTTGGGGTGTGGCGGTCGGGTCCTGTGCAACAGGCGCCCGTGAACCGAGTCAGGGTCGGAAGGCAGCAGCTCTCAGCGGATCCGTCGGTGTGCCGCAGACAGCCTGGCCGCCACTCCCGAGACCGGATGCCCCGCCGTCAGCGAGCCAACCCGGCCCGGCCACGGCCCCCGCAGCCGGACGAGCCGTGCCGGGCTGAACCGAGCCGGTCACCGCTGACGCCGACATCAGGCTGAGCTTGTCGCAGCCGACAACTAGAGTCGGGCCCGTCATGGCATACCAGTCGCTGTACCGCCGCTACCGACCCCAGACCTTCGCAGAGATCCGCGGCCAGCCTCACCTGGTGGCGGCGCTGCAGAATGCCGTGGTCCGCAAGGAAGTGGGTCACGCCTACCTGCTGCACGGGCCGCGGGGCACCGGCAAGACCTCATCCGCGCGGGTGCTGGCCAAGGCTCTCAACTGCGAGGACCTGAGCACCGAGGGCGAGCCCTGCGGCGCCTGCGAGAGCTGCGTGGCCATCGAGCAGGGCCGCTCGTTCGACCTGCACGAGCTCGACGCTGCGGGCAACAACCGTGTGGAGGACATGCGCGCCCTGTTGTCCAAGGTCAATCTGGGGACGCCGGGCCGGGTGAAGGTGTACGTGCTCGACGAGGTCCACATGCTCACCTCGGCCGCTGAGAACGCCCTGCTCAAGACCCTGGAGGAGCCGCCCGATCACGTGGTCTGGGTGCTCGCCACCACCGAGCCCCACAAGGTGGTCGACACGATCCGCAGCCGCTGCCAGGAGTTCGAGCTGTCGCTGCTCGGCGCTGAGGAGATGGCCGAACACGTCCGCCGGATCGCCGACGACGCCGAGCTGGGGGTCGGCCCCGATGTGGTGGACCACGTGGTGGCCGCCGGCGGCGGGTCGGTGCGCGACACCCTGTCGGCTCTGGACCGGGTGGTGGCAGCAGGCGGCATGGCCGACCTCGACACCTCCACGGACGTGCTGTTGGAGGCGATCGCCGCGCACGACGTGGCCGCGGCCCTCAAGGCGATCGGCGACGCCACAGGCCGGGGCCGCGATCCCCGCACCATCGGCGAGAGCGTGCTGGCCGGGCTGCGCGATGGCTTCCTGGTCGCCATGGACGCTCCGCCGCCCAGGATCACGCAGCCCGCCGCCGAGCGCGCCGCCCGGATTGCGGAGGCGATGCCGCCCGCCCGCATGACCAGGGCGCTTGAGATGCTGGGCCGCTCGCTGGTGGAGATGCGCCAGGCCCCCGACCCGCTGGTCGATCTCGAAGTGACCCTGGTGCGTCTGTGCCGAAGCGAGCCCGAGCAGTCCGCCGAGGATCTCGCCGACGAGATCAAGAGGCTCGCCCGCCGCCTCGATCGCCTCGAAGACGGCGCCGACGGGCGGGCTCCAAGGCCTGCGGCTCACCGCGGCGCGAGCGCTCACCGCGGCGCGGACTCCCCTCCGAGTCCGCCGCCGGTGCCCGCTCCGCCCGATGCTGATGCTGGGGTTGCGCCTGATGCTGGAACTGAGCCTGCTGCTGGGGCTGCGCAACCCGAGCCCGGCCCAGCCGGCGGCGGCGAGAAGCTCTCGGGCCCTGCAGCGGCACGGCGGGTGCTGGCCGAGAAGGTGAGCGAGTCGGCCGTGGCACCAGCGCCGAAGCGGCCGCCCGCCCCACGGGCCGGGTCGAGAGCCCCCGCACCACTGCCGGATCAGCCCAAGAGCCCCACCGAGGTCGTCCGCATGGCCGAGAGGCGTTTCGGGCTCTCCAAGCAAGAGGTGGTGAGCCGGGCCGAGAAGATGTTCGGGCCGGCCAAGGCCAAGCGGACCGAGGCTGAGCTGGCGCGTCTGTGGCAGTCCATCGTCGACGAGCAGACCGGCCGGCACACGGGCTCCGGGGACTCCGCGCCGCCCGATCCCGTCGCGCAGCCCGATCCCGCAGCGACAACGCCGACCGAGGCCGGGCCCGAGGCTGCCCGCAAGAGGGCACAGCCCGAAGCGGAACCGACAACACCGCCCCAGGCCGACGCCGAGGCCGAGCCGCGGCCGACGAAGTCGCAGCCTGAGCCGGCAGCCGCGAGAGATGCGCCGACAGCGCCGGGATCAGCGGCTGCGCCCGAGCCGTCTCACGGGGCGGCGCCCGAGCCAGAGCCGATGACGGCGCAGAGTGCCGACTTCGCCGGCACCGCAGACGACGAAGCCGACCACGACGCCGACCACGACGAGTTCGACATCGATCCCCACAGCCTCGTCGATGCCCCCGCCCATCAGGACGTGTTGATCAGCACTATCCAGGAGATATTCCCCGGGGCTACGCACCACCCCGCAGAGGAACCGCAGCAGCGGTGAGCTACTCCAGGGCTCTCCAGGAACTCATCGACCAGCTCGAGCGGCTCCCCGGCATCGGCCCCAAGTCGGCGCAGCGGGTGGCGTTCTACCTGATCAAGGCCCCCAAGCAGGACGCTCTGCGCCTGGCGGAGGCGATCTCGCAGGCCGTCGAGACGGTGTCGTTCTGCGCGCGCTGCTTCAACCTGAGCGAGGGCGGCCAGGACTGCGGCATCTGCAGCGACCCGCGCCGCGAGGCCGACACCGTGTGCGTGGTGGAGGACAGCCAGGACGTGGTGGCCGTGGAGCGCACGCAGGGATTCCGGGGCCGTTATCACGTGCTCGGCGGGGCCTTCTCGCCGATCGACGGGATAGGCGCCGAGCAGCTTCGGGTCAAGGAGCTGCTGGCCCGGATCACAGACGAGGAGATCGGGGAGGTGATCGTGGCCACCAACCCCAATCTGGAGGGCGAGGCCACCGCCGCCCTGTTGATGAAGTACCTGCGCCCGCTCGGGATCAAGGTGAGCCGCATCGCCAGCGGCCTTCCCGTCGGCGGCGACCTCGAGTACGCCGACGACCTCACCCTCAGCAGGGCATTGGAGGGCCGCACCGTCCTCGAATAGGCGCGGCTAGCTTGAGGGCGTGATGCTCACCGAGATCGACCACGTGGCCATCGCCGTTCGCGATCTCGACGCTGCCGTGGAGTACTACCGGGCGGCCTTCGGCGCCGAGGTGCACCATCGCGAGACCGTGGAGTCCGACGGCGTGGAGGAAGCGCTGATCAAGGTGGCCGACAGCTACATCCAGCTCACCGCCGCCACCCGCAGCGACTCGCCGATCGCCCGTTTCCTCGACAAGCGCGGCGAGGGCCTGCACCACGTCGGCTACCGGGTGCACGACTGCGCCGCGGCGCTGGCTCAGATGACCGCGGCCGGCGCCACACCCATCGACCAGGCGCCCCGTCCCGGTTCGCGGGGCACCACCGTGGCCTTCGTACACCCCAAGGGGTCTTTGGGCACGCTGATCGAACTGGTGGAAGAGCCGCCGGGGGCTTAGGACGCCCAGGCCTGCCGGGCAGCCCGAAGCAGCAGCCCACAAGCGGGCACCCGCCCGAGTCAGCCTGAGCCGACGGCAGCAGCCCGAGACAGCCTGAACCGAGAGCGACTGCCCGAAACAGCATGAGCCGGCAAACTGGCGCTCGTGAGGGTCCACCTCGTCGACGGGACCTACGAGCTGTTCCGCTTCCACTACGCACGCAACAACTCCGACCCGCGCCGCGGCGCCCAGCGAGGCGTGCTGCACACCTTGCTGGACCTGCTCGACGGCGGGGCGACTCACGTGGGCATCGCCACGGACCACGTGATCGAGTCGTGGCGCAACGACCTCTACGACGGATACAAGGACGGCGGCGGCATCGATCCCGACCTGTATGCCCAGTTCGGCGAGGTCGAGGAGCTGCTGGACCTCGCCGGGCTGGAGGTGTGGCCGCAGGTCGTCCACGAGGCCGACGACGCCCTGGCCGCCGCGGCCGCCATGGCCGCCGCCGACCCACGCGTGGAGCAGGTCGTGATCTGCACGCCCGACAAGGATCTGGCCCAATGCGTGAGCGCGGACGGGCGGGTGGTGCAGCTCGACCGCCGCCGTGAGTTGATCTATGACCGTGCCGGGGTGATCGACAAGTTCGGCGTGGCCCCGGAGTCGATCCCGGACTACCTCGCCCTGGTGGGCGACTCGGCCGACGGCTTTCCTGGCATGCCCGGCTGGGGCGCCAAGTCGGCCGCTGCGGTGCTGCGGCGCTACGGCCACATCGAGGCGGTTCCAACCGACGTTGCCGACTGGGACGTGCAGGTGCGAGGCGCGGCCAGGCTGGCCGCGGCGTTAGCCGCCGGGCTCGACGACGCCCTGCTGTTCCGCCGCATCGCCACCGTCGATCTCGGCGCCCCGGTCAGCGGCTCGGTCGACGAGATGGCCTGGCTCGGGCCGCAGGCGGGCTTCGACGAGCGTTGCAGCGAGATCGGCGCCGAGCGCATCGCCCAGCGGGCGCACCGCCTCTGGGCCGCCCGACGCGACTCGCCCTGAAGCCCTGAGCCCCGCCGAGCCGAAGCTAGCCAACCCAAGTCCGAGGCGGACCGGCGCCGGCCAACCCAAAGCCCTGCCGACTCGGGGCTACAGGCCGGCGCCGTTCTGGTCGGTGCGCTCTTCAGCCAGGGCCTGCTCCAGAGCGGCTCTGGCCTCGTCGTCGCCTGCGCCGAGCTGGTCGAGGTCGAACACGAAGCGGCTGGCCGCGTCGGCGATCCGGCGGCGGCGGAGCTGCACCATCTCGGCGTGCGGCGGCTCGTCCACGACGAAAGTCCCGCGGCGGCCGCGGCCCTCGAGCACGCCCTCGTTGTCGAGCTCGCGGTAGGCGCGGGCCACTGTCCCCGGCGCCATGCCGACCTGGTCCGCCAGCGCCCGCACCGTCGGCAGACGCGTGCCGGGCTCGAGCCGGCCGACGCCGACCATCACCGAGAGCTGCGCCCGCAGCTGCTCAAACGGTGGGATCGCCGTGGTGTTGTCGAGCCGGATGACCAGGCGCCGGTCGATGCCTCGCTGGTCGCGGAACTCGACGACGGCAGGCGGCTCCATGGCTGCACCCTACTACACCCCTGCTCCGTTTCGTAGTTTGTATCAATACAGTTAGTCAGATCGTCCGAGCCCGGCAAGGGCCTGCTCGGTTCTGGGCTTGTCTGGTCTGGCCTGATCTGGCCTGGCCTGGTCTGGGCGTGGCAGCCCTGGGTCGACTGCCCGCTCTCGGGCGAGCGCTGGGCGGGCAACGGGAGGCGGACCGCGAGCGGGGCTTCGGGCTGCATCCGTCGATATGGCACAGAAACCGTGATTGCCTTGATTGTGCCAAGCGGTGCTGCTAGGGTCGCCCGCGGCACGATTGCTGCCGACCACAATCAAAGAGCCACGAGGAGACATCGTGAAACTCGTCACCGCCGTCATCAAGCCCTTCAAGCTCGAGGACGTGAAGTCCGCCCTCTCCGACGTGGGCCTGCAAGGCATGACCGTGTCGGAGGTCCAGGGGTTCGGCCGCCAGGGCGGCCACTCCGAGACCTACCGGGGCACCGAGTACCGGGTCACTTTCACCCCCAAGACCCGCATCGAGGTGCTCGTCAACGACGAAGTGGCCGACACCGTCGTGGAGACGATCATCGAGTCGGCCCGCACCGAGAAGATCGGAGACGGCAAGGTCTGGGTCATCCCGGTGGAGACCCTGGCCCGCATCCGCACGGGCGAACGCGACAGCGACGCTGTCTGAGGCAGGTCGCCGTCTGAGGTCGACGGCCGCCCCCGGACGGCCCCGCCGTGATGCCTGCCGCCCCCGGGTCGCGACCCGGACGCAGCTCGCCGTGATGCCTGACGGCGCCGGCCCAGGACCGGAAGCGCCCGCCGCCGGCGCGGCCGCGCCGATCACCGGTGCAGCCTCGCTGTGGGACCTGCTCGACAAGCGGGCAGCGGCCACGCCCGATCAGACCCTGCTGATCGACGACGCCGGCCGCCGGCTCACTTGCGCCGAGTTCAAGGCCGAGGCCGAGCGGGTGGCGGCCGGGTTCACGGCGCTCGGCATCGGCGAGGGCACGGCGGTCACCTGGGAGCTGCCCACCCGCATCGAGACCGTCACCGCCAGCTTCGCGCTGTCTCGCCTCGGCGCAGTCCAGAACCCGATCATCCACATCTACCGCCACCGCGAGGTCCGCTTCTGCATCCGCCAGACCGGCGCGCAGTTCGTTCTGCACCCCGGCGAGTGGGGCGGCTTCGACTACCAGGCGATGATGGCCGAGATCACAGCCGGCCTGGAATCGCCGCCGGTGCTGCTCAACGGCTACGCCGACCTTCCGACCGGCGACCCGGCGACCCTGCCTCCCGTGCCCGATCACGGCGACGCCGATCCGCCGGTGCGCTGGCTGTACTACACCTCGGGCACCACCTCTGATCCCAAGGGCGTGAAGCACACCGACGCCACGCTGATGGCCGCAGGCGCCGGGCTCGGCAAGGCGCTCGGCGTCGGCCCTGATGACGTGGGCACCGTGGCCTTCCCGTATGCCCACATCGGCGGGCCCGACTACATCGTGATGATGCTGGTCTTCGGCCACCCGGCAGTGTTCGTGGAGCAGTTCGCGCCCGGACCGGCGGTGGCGGCCTTCGCAGCCAACGGCGTCACCCTCACCGGCGGCTCGACCGCCTTCTACCAGATGTTCCTCGCAGAGCACCGCAAGGCCGACGGCCCGGTGATGCCGGCGCTGCGCCTGATGGCAGGCGGCGGGGCGCCGAAGCCGCCCGAGCTGTACCACACGGTCAAGTCCGAGATGGGCGTGCCGATCGTCCACGGCTACGGCATGACCGAGTGCCCGATGATCTGCAACGGCTCTCCTACCGACACCGACCGCCAGCTCGCCGAGACCGAGGGCGCGCCGATCGAGGGCTGCGAGGTGGATGTGGTCACACCCGACGGCAGCCCGGCGGCGACCGGCGCCGAGGGCGAGGTGCGGGTGGCCGGGCCGATGCTGTTCAAGGGCTACACCGACCCCGCCCTCGACGCCGAGGCCTTCGACGACCAGGGTCGCTTTCGCACCGGCGACCTGGGCGTGATGCACGCCGACGGCCATGTGACGCTCACCGGCCGGCTCAAGGACATCATCATCCGCAAGGGCGAGAACATCAGCGCCAAGGAGATCGAGGACGTGCTGTATGCGCTGCCCCAGGTCGCCAACGCCGCGGTGATCGGCCTGCCCGATGCCGAGCGGGGCGAGCGGGTGTGCGCGGTGATCGAGACCGCCGAGGGCGCAGCCGACCTGAGCTTCGACGAGATGACGGCGGCCTGTGCGATTGCGGGCCTGATGCGCCAGAAGACGCCCGAGCAGCTCGAGATCCACGACGGCCCGCTGCCGCGCAACGCCACCATGAAGATCTTGAAGTACGAGCTGCGCGACCTCTACGCTCGGAGGTCGCCATGACCGTCATCTACCACAACCCCGGTTGAACCTCGTCCAACAACGCCGTGGCGGTCGCCACGGACACAGGCATCGACTTTGACGAAGTTCGCTACATGAAGAACCCGCCGGACGAGGCCACGCTGCGCGGCATCATCTCGATGCTGGAGGACCCGGTGGAGAACCTGGTGCGCAAGGACGCCCAGTTCGCCAAGCTCGGCCTCGACGCTGACGACTACGTGGGCGACGCGGATGCCGTGGTGGCCGTGCTGCTGGAGCACCCGAGGCTGCTGCAGCGGCCGATCATCGTGCACGAGCACAAGGCGATCATCGGCCGCCCCCTCGACGGCGTGATGGCCAAGACCCGCCTGGCCGACCTCTTCGGCTGAGCCGAGGCTCGCGCGCTTTCGACTGAGCCGGGGCTTACGCGCTGTCCGCCGGCGGGCGCGTCCTGTCGCCTGAGGCCGCTGTGCGTCTGAGCTCGCCCACGAGCGCGGCCAGGGCCTCGTCGGTCATCGTCGTGAGGGTCAGCGAGACGCGGTCCGCAAGCCCGCCGTAGTCGGCGCGCAGCCGGGCCGCCACCTCTGCGGGCGTGCCGCGGGCGGCCAGCAGGTCGAGCACCTCGTCGTCGATCAGCTTGCCCAGCTCGGACCAGTCGCCCGAAATCGTGGCCTCGCGCAGCCTCGGCTGCAGGTCGCCTAGGCCGTGATGAGCGAGCACCACCCGGTAGGCCGGGGTGGAGCCGTAGAAGGCGAGCTGAAAGCGCATCGCCTCGCCGGCGGTTGCGTATTCCTCGTCGGTCAGGCACGGCGCCGCGATCGCTCCTACGTTCAGGCACAGCTCGCCGCGTTCGCGGCCGGCCCGGGCCAGGCCCTCGGCGACCAGCCCCATGGTCACGTCGGCCACGAACGCCGCCGAGTTGAACGGGTGAATCACGATGCCGTCGGCGGCCGCGGCCATGGCGCGGGTCATGCGCGGACCCAGCGCGCCGACCCAGATCGGCGGCGGCTCGACTCCTTCGGGCAGCGGGGCGGGCACGAACAGCGGCGTCATCAGGTCGACCCGGTAGTGCTCGCCGTGATGCGCCAGGCGCTCGCCGCTGTGCCAGTTGGCCCAGATCGCCCGCACGGCGGCGATCAGCTCGCTCATCCGCTCCGCCGGGCTCTTCCACTCGGCGGAGAAGCGGCGCTCGATGTGCGGGCGGATCTGAGTGCCGAGCCCCAGGGCGAAGCGGCCACGGCTGGCTCGCTGCAGGTCCCAGCCGAGGTTGGCGAGGTGCATCGGCGAAC
This sequence comes from Acidimicrobiales bacterium, assembly GCA_965214285.1. Lineage (GTDB taxonomy): Bacteria > Actinomycetota > Acidimicrobiia > Acidimicrobiales > Aldehydirespiratoraceae. The sequence goes on along the minus strand of OZ243946.1, from coordinate 518,148 downwards.
GCGGGAAGGCGATGGCGACGTTGGTGTAGATGTCGACGCCGAGGCCGACCGCGTCCACCAGAGGCAGGAACGGGTCGCTGTTGCCCTCGAAGGTGCACAGCCCGTCCACCCCGGTCGCCGCCAGCTCAGCGCCTCGACGGCGAGCGTCGGCCAGGTCGCCGGTTAGCCCCGCGTCGAGTCGCACGGCCCCGACCGTAGCCGCGGCCGTCGGCTCGCCGGCAGTCCCGCCGAGGCGGCCGCCGCCGATTTCGTCGCGGCACGGCTGCCGGCTACCTTGCACGCATGGCAAGACCACGGCCACAGCACGCCCAGCGCTGCACAGGCGGCAGCAGGTGACGTCCGTGGCCGAGTCTGTGGCCCGAGGCCACGCCGAGTCGGCAGCCCGAGACGATGTGCTCGAGGCGCCGCTGGTGCTGGAGTACCCGTTCACCCGCACCACCGGGCCGGTAATCGGGCGCTTCCTGACCGGCCTGCGCGACGGCGTGATCCTGGGCATCCGGCGCAGCGACGGCTCGGTGATGTGCCCGCCGCTCGAATACGACCCGGCCGACGCCGCCTCGCTGAGCGAGGACGATCTCGTGGAGCTCGGTCAGACGGGCGAGGTGCTGAGCTGGACCTGGAACGGCGAGCCGCGGCCGAATCAGCCTTTCGAGCGGCCTTTCGCGTGGGCGCTGATCCGCCTCGACGGCGCGGACACGCCCATGCTGCACGCCGTGTTCGTCAACTCTGCGCGGTCGATGGCCAGCGGCATGCAGGTTCGCGTGCAGTGGGCGCCCGAGCGCTCCGGCCACATCACCGACATCGCCGGCTTCGTCCCCGCGGGCGTTGCCGCCGATGCCCTCGCCGACGGGGCCGCCGTCGCCCCAGCCGCCAGCGCCGCAGGCGATCCCGACGACGCCGAGCAGGTCCGCAGCGTGCGCACCCCGATCCGCATGACCTACACCTACACGCCGGGCCGGGCCCTGAGCGCCTACCTGCGGGCAATGCGCCAGAAGCGGATCCTGGGGGACCGCTGCCCGGACACGGGCCAGGTGTTCGTGCCGCCGCGGGGCGTGTCGCCGATGTCGGGCAAGGCCACCGCCGAGCTGGTCGAGCTGCCCGACACCGGCTACATCGAATCGTTCAACGTCACCCGGGTGCCGATCAAGATGCGCCCCGACCTGACCCCGCCCTACACCTCGGCGTGGATCGTGCTCGACGGCGCCTCGGTGGGCTTCATGGGGCTGGCGATCGACGTCGCCCCCGAGGACGTGCGCATCGGGATGCGGGTACGCGCCGTGTGGAAGCCCGACGACGAGCTGGAGGAGTCGGCCACCAACATCCTGGGCTGGGCGCCGACCGGCGAACCCGACGAGGAGATCGTCGACTACGAGCGCATCGGGCGCAGCCAGCCATGAGCGGCCAGACAAGCGCCCAGACGGGCAGCCGAGCATGAGCAGCGCCTCGCCCGCCCGCGCCGACGGCTTCAGAGACATCGCCGTGGTCGCCTTCGTGCAGCGCCAACAGTCCTCGATCTCCGGCGAGTCCGAGGTGGAGTTCATGGTGCCGCTGATGCAGCAGGCCAAGCAGGTCGTCGGCATGACCCAACAGGACATGGGCTTCACCTGCTCGGGCTCGTCGGACTTCCTGGCCGGCCAGGCGTTCTCGTTCGTGATGACCATCGACGGGACCGGCCCGGTGCCGCCCATCTCGGAGAGCCACGTGGAGCAAGACGGCGCCTGGGCGCTCTATGAGGCCTGGGTGAAGCTGCAGTGCGGCGACGTGGACACGGCGTTCGTGTACTCCTATGGCAAGTCGTCGCCGGGCTCGCTGCGCGACGTGCTGGCCACCCAGCTCGACCCCTACTACGTGGCGCCGCTGTGGCCCGACTCGTACTCCATCGAGGCACTGGCCGCTCGCCTGATGATCGAGGGCGGCGTGACCAGCGAGGCCGAGCTGGCCGAGATCGCTTCTCGCAGCCGCGCCCATGCGGCCTCCAATCCCCACGCGGTGCGCCGCGAGCCCAAGACAGCCGCGGAGATCCTGGCCGAGCCCTTTGCCGTGGACCCGCTGCGGCCTTCTGACTTGCCGGCGGAGTCCGACGGCGGCGCCGTGCTGATCCTGGCCGCCGGCGACACCGCACGGGAGCTGTGCGAGCGCCCCGCGTGGATTCGCGGCATCCACCACTGCAGCGACGCCCACACCCTCGGGGTGCGCGACCTCACCCGGGCAGCCTCGGCGGAGATCGCCGCAGCCAAGGCCGGCGTCGCCGAGGACAAGGTCGACATCGCGGAGCTGCACGCCCCGTTCTCGACCTCTGAGGCACTGCTCACGCGGGCGCTGAGGCTCGGCGAGGGCACCGTCGTCAACCCCTCGGGCGGCGCCTTGGCGGCCAACACCATGATGGCATCCGGGCTGATCCGCATCGGCGAGGCAGCGAGCCGGGTGTCCGCAGGCGACGCCGACCGGGCCGTGGCCACGGCGGCCTCGGGCCCATGCCTGCAGCAGAACTTGGTTTGCGTGCTGGAGGGCGACTGATCATGGGCAAAGGGCAGGGCTGAGCATGGGCGCGACGCAACGCAAGGAGCAGGCGGCGGCGATCGGGGTGGGCCAGACCCGCTACCGCACCACCTATTCGGGGTCGATGGCGGGGATGGTGCGCGAGGCCGCCCTCGGCGCGCTGGAGATGGCGCAGATGACCTGGGCCGACATCGACGCCGTGGTCATGGGCAAGGCCCCGGACTTCTTCGAGGGCGTGATGATGCCCGAGATCTACCTGGCCGAGGCGCTGGGCTGCGTCGGCAAGCCGATCCTGCGGGTGCACACCGCCGGATCGGTCGGCGGCTCCACGGCGTGCGTGGCCGCGTCGCTGGTGCAGAGCAGGGTTCACCGCAACGTGCTGACCCTGGGCTGGGAGAAGCAGAGCGAGTCCAATGCGATGTGGGCGCTGTCGCTGCCCCAGCCGTTCGCCACCTCCGTGAACGCCGGCGCCGGCGGCTACTTCTCGCCGATCATCCGCCGCTACATGATGATGACCGAGGCGCCCGAGCTGATCGGCTGCATGGTCGCCTTCAAGGACCGCCGGCAGGCGCTCGGCAACCCGTATGCGCACCTGCATCAGCACGACCTCACCTTCGACCAGGTGGTGGAGTCGCCGATGCTGTGGGACCCGATCCGCTACTCCGAGACCTGCCCGTCGTCGGACGGCGCATGTGCGATCGTGCTAACCGACTCCGCCGGCGCCGAGGCCCATCCCGGCCCGGTGGCGTGGGTGAAGGGCACGGCGATGCGCTCGGAGTCGAACTCCTACGGCGGGCGCAACATGGTCTCGCCTGCGGCCTCGGAGCAGTGCGCTGATGACGTGTTCGCCCAGGCCGGGATCGTTGACCGCCGCCGCGAGGTGGACGTGGTGGAGATGTACGTGCCGTTCTCGTGGTACGAGCCGATGTGGCTGGAGAGCCTCGGCTTCGCCGCCAAGGGCGACGGCTGGAAGATGGTGGAGCAGGGGGCCACGTCGATGGACGGCGACCTGCCGGTGAACTGCTCGGGCGGGGTGCTCTCGTCGAATCCGATCGGGGCGTCGGGGATGATCCGCTTCGCCGAGGCGGCACTGCAGGTGATGGGCTCAGCCGGCGACCATCAGGTGGACGGGGCGCGCACCGCGGTGGGCCACGCCTACGGCGGCGGTGCCCAGTACTTCGCCATGTGGGTGGTGTCCGCGGACAAGTAGCTCCCGGCCGGCTCTCGCCGCTGGGCCGGTCTGCCCCGCTGCGTTGACCTTGTGGCCGGCGGTCGCGGGCCGCGGGCGCCGATTCAGATTGTCAGAGGCTCACGCAAGCGTCAGCAGGCCCACGATCATGGCGGTGATGATGCCGGTGAACCCCAGGAGCATGGTGAGGACGCTGTGCGACGCATGGGCAGAGAATGCCTGGCTCAGAGAGGCCATCGCGAGGTTCTGGGACTCGAGGCGCGCGTTGATCGACTCGCTCAGTGAGTCGAGGCGCGCGTCGGAGCGTGCGCTCATCGAGTCGAAGCGCCGGTCCATCGAGTCGCTCATCGAGTCGAAGCGCGCGTTGATCGAATCGCTCATCGAGTCGAGGCGCGCGTTGATCGAGTCGCTCTGGGACTCGAGGCGCGCGTTCATCGAATCGAAGCGCCCATCCATCGAGTCGAGGCGCTGGACCACAGTGACCAGGCCGTCCTCCACCCTGCCGACACGGTCGGTCAGCAAATCGAGGCGACCATCGACACCGTCGAGGCGACCATCGACGCGGTCGAGGCGCGTGTCAATCCCGTCGAGGCGACCGTCGACCCCGTCGAGGCGCTTGTCGAGACGGCCTTCGACCTCGGCTAGGTCGCTGCGGCGAGCGACCTCGGACCAGTCGAATGGAGGCATGTCCTCAATTATGGTTGCGACCGCATCGGGATGCAAGTCACGGTCGAGCAGCCACCGGCGGTACTGCTCACGATGTTCAGTGGTTAGGGGCACCTTGGACCTCCCAGGGTTCGATGAACGGGAGGGGAAGTACGGTCATCATGGTCGCCGCGGACGCCGATTGCAACCCCGGCATCGAGAACGCCTGCGAGTCGACCCCCGCCCGCCGCTCGTCTAGAGAGCCACCGCAGCCGCGCCTCGCTGCGTCACTGCGCCTGGGTTAGGCAAACATCTGCAGCCACTGGGCCTTGCTGTCGGGGTGGAACACGACGTTGCGCTCACGGGTGGCGCCCATGGTGGCCGCCGACTCCAGCGAGGCCCGTGGGGCGCAGGACGTCTCTGTGGACAGCAGCCTGCAGCACGGCCCCTCGCTGCGGTGGCGGTGCTCCACGGTGGGAATCCGGCTGCGGTCGTGGCAGACTGGATGCCGTGCTGCGGGTACTGGGGCCGGGAGTCTTCGGGCTGATCGTCTTGTGCGTCTGGGTGTACACGCTCTTCGACGTGATCACCACCGACAAGCGCCTGATCCGCACCGTGCCCTCCAAGGCTGCCTGGCTGATCGCGGTCGGGTTCTTCTCGGTGCTGGGCGCTTTGGCCTGGTTCGCGTTCGGCAGGCCGCTGGACAGAGGCCTCGCGCCGGGCTCGGCGAGGTCAGGCCCTAGCCGGGCATGGCAGCGGGCAGGCAGCCCAGGCCAGGGGCAGCTGCCGAGCTCGGGCGGGCATCGTGACTGGGTGGATCGCGTCCGCGACGCCCGCGAAACCGGCGATGCCGGCGATGACCCGCCATCGTCCGAGCGCGCCGAGGACGAGGAGTCATGGGAACGGCGCCTCGCCGAGTGGGAGGCCGACCTGCAGCGCCGCGAAGCCGAGGCCGACGACCGCCAAGCCTCCGCCGAGGATCCCGCCGACCCCGACACCCCCGACCCCCCACACCCCGAGCCCGGAGACGCCGGTAAGCCCCGCTAGCTCGACAACCGCTGGCACCCCCGCTCTTCGTCAGACACGACATGGGAGACGGACCGTCCTCGCGAGCGGTTAGCTCTAAGCGCTGACCACCGAGCCCGAAAGTCCACGTGCAGGTCGGGCAAGCACCAGGGGCCGCGTCTCGCACTCAACCACCCGAGACAACGTCACCCTCCAGCGGTGTACTTCGTCGGCGAATCGGGGCACCTTGACGGAGAGCGCTTCCAGCAGCTTCGGGAGTGTCCTGGGATCATGCCGGTAGTCGGCTGCTTGGCGGCCCAGTTCGTCGATGACGTCCAGGGGTGACTTTGCGAGCAACTCCAGCAGGAACTGGTCGGGATGCAGCACGGTCACGCTGTGAGGATCGGTGCTCTCGGCGGGAAAATCTGCGAGGTTGAACGTGACGATGGTGCCGGCTCCGCATTGGACTGCTGCTGCGAGCACGTGGCGGTCCTTCTCATGACAACGCATTGCGGGGATCAGATGGTCGTACTCGCTCAGCATCGCGAGGGGAAACGAACGGTCGATCCGCTCAAGCAGACGGTCGAGGTTGTGTCTCGACATCCCGGCTTTGTTCGTGAGGTTCCGGCCCAGCTCGACCAGTGTGTCTTCTGACCAGCGGGCGTCGTACAGACCTTCTTCGGCCAGACGAAGTAGCGTATCCCGCAAGAGCAATGGATACAGAACGCATGTATCGAGAACGACCGGAGGAAGCGGCTTGCGTGGTTGGGCGGCAGGCACGGCTGCTCCTCAGCGGAGAGGGCCGGGGTCGTCGGCCGTTAGTTCGTAGAGGTTGCATTCCTCGCCGATTCTCACCAGTTCGACGATGCCCTCGCGGGTCCTGACCGCCTGTCGTTCCAGAAAGTCCAGCAGGTCGGCGAGCAGGATGCGACGGTTCCCTCTGCGCTCCTCGAAGGGAGGCGGGTCGACCGCCTTGCAGGGGATCTCACCCTCGTCGAGCAGCCGCAGGAGCGTCGAGTGCTGACAGTTGAGGAAGTCCGCCGCCTGTCGGGTGTCGAGGCACTGCTCCTCCGGCACGACGGTCACGGCCTTCTCGTTGGCCATCGCTGTCACGGCGTCTCGCAGCACGGTGACGACCTCAGCCGGCAGCTTCAGATGCTCCCCGTCGGAATCGACCAGAATCACCGCCTCGTCTGCGAGCAGCGTGGCAAGCAGCTCACACGGGGGTTCCTCGGGTGGCAGCGTCGTCGAGGATCTGAGGATTCTAGATGCGTTTCCCGGTGTGTCCATGATCCTTGCCTCTTTCCGTGACCTCATGGTAGGCACCTCCTCCCCGGCAGGCAACACCCCTCGAAGATGACCGCGGGCGGTGATCACGATGCCGTCCCAGCGAAGCGACCACTGCACCAAGAGAGGCCGGTGCCGTGCCGACCGGCTGCCGAGACCGTGCACCCTTACGCCTCGGACCCAGCGTGCCGAGGCTCGCGGGAACGGGGTGGGTGGCGGGGGGATCTACGCTGGGCTGCTAATGGCGATGACGACGCTTGCCGCAGGCCCGGCACGCTTTCGCGTCGGGCGCTGGCATGGCGACGACCGAACCGCTCACGTCGTGCCCGTCTCGGGGGCCGCCACCCTGACGGCGGATTCGCTGGCCGAGCTGCGCGAGCATCTGGTCGGCCAGGGCTTCGCCGAGGTGTTCACGTCCGCTGTCGGCCCGGCGGTGCGCGACATGCTCGCCGCCGACCGTTTCGAGGAGCACGAGCGTCTCCACCTGCTCAGGCACGACCTCGCCCAGTTGCCCGTAGCACCGCCGCGCAGTGCAGGCATCCGCTGGGGCCGCAGTGCCGACCGGCCGAGCGTGCTCGCTATCGACCGCGAGGCCTTCGAGCCGTTCTGGCAGCTCGACCACGACGGACTGCGCGAGGCGATCACGGCCACGCCGATCCGGCGTCTGCGGGTTGCCCGCCGCGCCGGTGGCACCGTCGCGGGCTACTGCGTGACCGGGATCGGCGGCGCCCAGGGCTACCTGCAGCGCCTCGCCGTGGCGAGCCCGCACCGGGGCAGAGGCCTGGGCACCTTCCTTGTCGCGGATGCCCTGCGCTGGGCCCGCCGCCGCGACGCCGACTCGCTGTGGGTCAACACCCAGGAGTCCAACGAGGGCGCCCTGCGTTTCTACGTGCGCAACGGGTTCGAGCCGGCCGATCATCAGCTCACGGTGCTGCACCGTCGCCTGTGAGCGCCCGTCGCCGACTGAGCCCGATGATGCTGGCCGTGGCCGCACCGTCGCCTTTGACGAAGCAGCCTGCCGCCGATGACGGGCCTGTGGCCTGTTGCGGGCGACTGCGGGGGCTAATGTCACCCATGGCGGTGCCGCCGCTGCACGCCGCCACCGGCTGGCGCACCCGCGCAGGCCCACACAACCGCAAGGCCCTTGCGACAGCAACGGCCCGCAAATCCGCATAGCCGCACAGCGGCCATAAGGGGGAGGAACCGTGACCGTCCGCATCGTCACCGACAGCGCCTGCGACCTGCGCGGAGGAGAGATCGTCCAGCTCGGCATCGAGGTGGTGCCGCTCACGATCCGCTTCGGCGACCAGGAGTACGCCGACCGCGAAGAGCTGGCCGTCGACGAGTTCTACCGGATGCTGGCCGACCACGACGACCTGCCCGAGACCGCGGCACCGTCCCCCGGCCGATTCGAGCAGGCCTTCCGGCGCCATCTCGACGGCGGCGCAGAGGCGGTGGTGTGCATCAACATCTCCTCGGCGGTGTCGGCCACCATGCAGTCCGCGGTCACCGCCGCCAAGGAGATCGATGCCGACATCCGGGTGGTCGACTCCAAGTCGGTGACCGCCGGCCAGGGCTCGATCGTGCTCGGAGCGGCCCGGCTGGCGGCCCAGGGCGCATCCGCGGACGAGGTGGTGGCCCACGCCGAGTCGCTCAGCGCCCGCACCCACGTGTTCGGAGCGCTCGACACCCTCGAGAACCTCCAGAAAGGCGGGCGCATCGGCAATGCCACTGCGCTGCTGGGCTCGATGCTGTCGATCAAGCCGATCATCGACATCTCCTCGGGTGCCGTCGAGGAGGCCGGCAAGCAGCGCACCCGCCGCAAGTCGCTGCTGTGGCTGCGCGACAAGCTCGCTTCCTTCGACGCCGTGGAGAACCTGGCGATCATGCACGGCGAGGCCCCCGACATCGACGAGTTCACCGCCATGCTCGGCGAGGTGACCGACACGTCCGACGCCCGCATCGAGATCATCGGCCCGGTGGTCGGCGCCCACGGCGGGCCGCGGGTAGTGGGCTACGCCTTCCAGGTGCCCGAGTAATCTCGGCGCATCGCCTCGAACCTCGACGACGAGAGCCTGGTCGCAGCAGCACGAGCCGGCGACAGGCGGGCGCGACCCCGGCGACGTCGCCGCCGCCAAGGTCGACGTAGACCGCGCCGACCGTGAGGGGGCTTTGCTGGCCTAGGGCTCGCTTTCTTCCTCCTCGTCCTCGTCTCCCTCTTCCTCCTCGTCCTCCTCCTCCTCGCCATCGGGAGGAGCGGTCGTCGTGGTCGTTGTGGTGGTTGTGGTCGTGGTGGTTGTGGTCGTGGTGGTTGTGGTCGTGGTCGCCGGCGCGACGGTCGTGGTGGTCGGTGGGCCGGCGTAACGCCACACGGTCAGCACGACCTCGCTCTGCGGACCGATCGTCGGCAACATCGTGCCCGCAGGGATATCTTGAGCTTTGACTTGCCCGTCGAGTGTCGGAGCATCCGTATCTTCATACAAACGAACAGGCGCGAAACCGAGTTCGTCCAGTCGACGAACTGCATCGTCGCTGTCCGTGCCTACCAGATCCGGCACGTCGGCTGCGTGCCACCAATGCGTCACCGTGACGGTGCTACCGGAGAACACCATCGTGCCAGCAGCGGGTTCCTGAGACTTGACCATCCCATGGAGCCTGAAATCATAGGTAAGCGCTTGCTTATAAGGCGCCCCCCTAAGGCCAGCAGCCTCAAGGACTTTGCGGGCGCCGAAGCCCGAATCCGACACATCTGGAACCCGGACCCTGGGGGTATACCGCCAGTAGTGCAAATCGATCCAACTATTTTTCCGGACTAACCGGTTTGGCCGGGGCCTTTGCCTAAAGACCTCGCCGTCAAGAGCCGCATCCGCCGTCACCTTATGAAATTGAAAAATCGTAGAAAATCCAGCATTCCGTATAGCGGCGGACGCCGCGTCGATGTGCATCCCATGAACATTCGGCATCTCTGCGTGATCGGCGGTGTACGTCCAGACATATAGGGTGACGGTAGCGCCAACCGGTATCAGCCCGACGGTTGGCGACTGCTTGAAGACCTTGCCGGCAAGGTCAGCATCCAGTGTCAGTTCTCGAACTCTGTATGGGCTCAGGCCCGCATCCCGAATGACCGACTCTGCTGCACCGATCTCCATTCCCACAACGTCGGGCGCCTCCACGCGATCGGCCAAATACTCCCAGTACTCCACATAACCATGCCTCAGATGCCCATTGCCATCCACAAGTGGCACCACACCTGGGTCAGGGAATTGGTAGTAGACCTTCCCATCAAGATCTTCATCTAACGTCCCTTTTGGGCGTTGCCGAACAAATCTCAGACCTGTAGACCGGATCGCAACCTCTGCTGCGTCTACGTCCATGCCCGTTACGTCGGGCATAACAACCGTCTTGTAAGCGTAAAACTTTATGGTGACCTGCGTGTCCTGACTCAAAGTGCTGCCTGCTGTTGGAGTTTGCAAATACACCTCCCCATCCCTTTTCTGGTCGGCGGTAAAGCTATAGAAATAGCGCACGGATAATCCTGAATTCCTCAGAATTGACCGCGCTTGATCGACGCTCATTCCTGTGACGTCTGGGATCGAGATTGAATTGCCCGGATTGGCGGCTTGCCCAGGCGGGCCTCCCGGGCGCGTTGACGTTGTCGTGGGGCCATTCGACTCCAGAGTCGCCGGCGTCTCCTCCGTGAAGGCGTCCTGGACAAGAAATTCGTCGTCGAACACCAGCTCAAACTCATCTGCAGCGGCGGCGAGGGCCGCCTGGATGAAGAATTCGTTATTGAACAGTTGCAGCGAATCGCCATCGGCGGCATCCCCTGCGACGCCTTCGTCGGTGCCGCCGTGGGTGGGTGGGCCGTGCCACGCAGGCCCGGTGGAGCCCGCGGCTACCAGCCCCGGCTCATCCACCGCCGCGTCTGGCAACGCCAGATCGCCGGTCTCGGCATCGTCGGCTGCGTCAGTCTTCCCCGGCTCAGATTCGACAGCCCCCGGCCCAGGCTCAGCGGACTCGGGCTCTGGCTCGTCGACAGCCGGCGCGGCGTCGATCATGACCTCGTCGGGGCTGTCGTCCAGAGCCACCAGGATCACAGCGACGGCGATCGCGGGCAGCAGGATCACTGCCACCGCGGAGCGGACGAGCCACCGCGACCGGAATGGGTTGCGCATGGCAAGGCACCCTAGGGGGGGGGGGGAGAGTCAAGTCAATAGCGCCTCAACGAAGCGACAGCGGCATCGCTAGAGGCTGGCGACTGTGCCAAGCCATCTGCCGGTGGCGTCGCTGCTGTGGCTGCGCGACAAGCTGGCCTCCTTCGACGCCGTGGAGAACCTGGCGATCATGCACGGCGAGGCCCCCGACATCGACGAGTTCACGGCCATGCTCAGCGAGGTGACCGACACGTCCGACGCCCGCATCGAGATCATCGGCCCGGTGGTGGGCGCCCACGGCGGGCCTCGGGTGGTGGGCTACGCCTTCCAGGTGCCCGAGTAATCTCGGCGCATCGCCTCGAACCTCGACGACGAGAGCCTGGTCACAGCAGCGCGAGCCGGCGACAGGCGGTCGCTGGACGATCTGCTGCGCAGCCATCAGGAGCGGGTCTATGCGATCTGCCGACGGCTCGCAGGCAACGACGCCGATGCCCTCGACGCCACCCAGGAGGCTCTGCTGGCGATCGTGCGCGGGCTGCAGGGCTTCGACGGGCGGTCGCGTTTCTCCACCTGGGCCTACCGGGTGGCGACCAATGCCTGCCTCGACGAGCTGAGGCGCCGCAGCCGCAGGCCTGCCCCGATCCTCGGCGATCTGGAGGTCGCTGACGACGCCCGCATCGGCGGGGCCGGCGGTGCGGGCGGGGCCGGCGGGCGCGACCCGGGCGACGTCGCTGCCGCCAAGGTCGACGTGGACCGCGCCCTGGCTCAGCTGCGCGAGGAGTTCCGGGTGCCGGTGGTGCTGCGCGACATGGCCGGGCTCGACTACGCAGAGATCGCCGAGACTCTCGGCATCCCGCCCGGGACCGTGCGCTCGCGCATCGCCCGCGGCCGGGCCGCCCTGGCTGCGATCCTCGGCGGCAAGGCCGGCGGAGATCCAGGCGGGACAGGCGGGATCGGCGGGAACCAGCCCGCACCCGAGACACGTCCAAAGTCCACATGACCGAATCGCTGCGACCCGACGACGAAGCTGTGTCGAGCCTCCTCGACGGCGAGGCGACCCCCGAGGAGGCCGAGCGGGTCGCCGGCTCGCCTGAGCTGTCGGCCCGGCTAGATGAGTTCCGCTCCGTCGCCGGGCTGGTGGGCGCCCCGGTCACGGTGCCGGGCGAGGATCTCGACCGCATCCGCTCGGCGGCCGTCGCGCGGGCCATGGCGGACAACGAGCGGACGGCGGCCGACGACGAGCAGGGCGCTGTTGTCGATCTAGCTGCTGCTGCGGAGCGTCGGCGTGGTCGGCTGAGGGCCGGGGCCAGGGTCGTCTCGGCGGCTGCGGCCCTGGTCGCTGCGGCCGGACTCGGCTACGGCCTTGCCGGGATCGGCGACAGCGATGACGGCTTCGAGGACATCGCTCTGGAAGCGGCCCTGGACGCCGCCGACGAGACTGCTGGAGACGTCGATGACAGCGCCTCGTTCGACGACGAGGAATCGACCGACGTCGCCGACATGGCCGCGGACCTCGCCGACTCAGACGACGCGGCCCAAGATGACGCAGCCGAAGGCGCCGTGGCCCAGGACGATGCCGGCACGGACGGCACGTCCTCAGGCGACTCGGCCCAAGACGAGCCGGCCTCGGGCGATTCCGGCGTGCAGGCAGCCGTTCCGCCTGCGCAGGCTCTGGGGTCCGGCTTCGATCCGCTGCCGGACCGCCTCGACCCGGTGAGCAACCTCGAAGCGCTCACGACGGCGCTGCAAGACCGCCTCGACGAGTACTCCGCCGAGCCCTACGGCGCTGCGTTGCAGTCGGAGTGCGAGGCGCTGCTCGTCGACACGGCCCTGGCCGGCGGCGCCGTCGCTGCCGACAGCGCACGGGTGCTCGTCGACGGGGCGAGCTACGCCGTGGTCGTCGCACGCCACGGCGATCCCGCGGCGATCGAGGTGTTGGCAGCGCCTGAGCCAGCCTGCGAGCCGGTCTCGCCGCTGCAACCCGCCCTGCCCTGATCCGCTCCCGACCAGGCCCCGCCGCGAGCAGCTCGGCCTGGGCCGCCGAGCACGACCGATAGGCTCGCCGCCATGGCACGCCTGGGCGACGAGACGCACACAGCCGACAACGCCGCAGCCAAGGACTGGCCGGCCCAGCAGGCCGACCGCGTCGTCGCCGCAGTCGAGCGGATCCGTTCGCTCACCACCGACAAGGCGATCGTCGCCGCTCGCACCGTCGTCTTCGGGCTGGTCATCTCGGTCCTCGCCCTCGCTGCGCTGATCCTGGTCGTGATCATCAGCGTGCGCCTCGCGGACGCCTACCTGCCGATCGGCGCAGGCGTCGGCGACGCCACCTGGGCGGCGCACGGCTTCGTGGGCGCAGCGTTCACCGTGCTCGGCATCGGCGCCTGGGCGTCTCGCCACGGCGAAGGAGCGCCCAAGCCGCTGTACGTCTCCGCCGGAGTGGTCGGGCTGGCGCTGGTGGTGCTGGTCGTCTTCGGCATCGCCGCCGCCGTCTACCAGTAATCCCCGCAACCCCAAGGGACCGACAAGATGCCCGACCAGTCCGCAAGCAACGCCGCCGACCAGCCCGCTGTGCGTGAAGTGGCGATCCTCGGCTCCGGGCCGGCCGGGCTCACCGCCGCCGTCTACACCGCACGGGCCGACCTCAAGCCCCTGGTGCTCGAAGGCGAGCCGAGCAGCACCAGCGACCAGCCGGGCGGCCAGCTCATGCTGACCACCGAGGTCGAGAACTACCCCGGATTCCCCGACGGCATCCTCGGCCCCGAGCTGATGATGAACTTCCGCATGCAGGCCGAGCGCTTCGGGGCGGAGATCCGCACCGTCAAGGCGAGCCGGGTCGACCTCAGCGAGCGGCCCTTCGGCATCTGGGTCGGGCCGCCGGACGCACCCGAGCCGACCCACCGAGCCGAGGCCGTGATCATCGCCACCGGCGCCGAGGCGCTGATGCTGGACCTGCCCGGCGAGACCGAGCTCGTCGGCCACGGCATCTCCACCTGCGCGACCTGCGACGGCTTCTTCTTCCGAGACCAGAAGATCGCCGTGATCGGCGGCGGCGACTCGGCCATGGAGGAGGCGCACTTCCTGTCGCGCTTCGCCTCCAAGGTCTCCGTCATCCACCGCCGCGACCAGCTCAGGGCGTCGGTGATCATGCAGCGGCGGGCCTTCGACAACCCCAAGATCGACTTCGTCTTCGACAGCGTGGTGGAGGGCTATCTCGGCAACGGCTCGCTGCAGGGCCTGCGCCTGCGCAACCTCAAGTCCGATGCGGTCGCCGATCTGGCCGTGAGCGGCGCCTTCATCGCCATCGGCCACCGGCCCAACACCGAGATCTTCGAGGGCCAGATCGAGATGAAGCCCAACGGCTACCTGGTGACCAAGCCGGGCAGCTCGCTCACCTCGGTAGAAGGCGTCTTCGCGGTCGGCGACGTGGCCGACGACGTGTACCGCCAGGCGGTCACCGCCGCGGGCTCGGGCTGCATGGGGGCGCTCGACGCCGAGCGCTGGCTCGAATCGCTCAAAGACCCGGGCTGACGCTAGAACCAGAACCGGCGCTAGATGTACTCGGCAGAGAGGTTGGTGACAGGTTGACGGGGGTGAAGACCTCCTGGGATCGTGGTGTCGTTCAATGACAGCTACCGAGGCCAGGAGGTCTTCAATGTCACATCGTAATGCCCCTTTGGCCTATGAGGGCCGTTGCAGGCTGGTGGATCGGGTCCGTGTCGATGGGCTGCCTGTGGCTCATGTGGCGCGGATGTCGATGGTGAGCCGCCAGTGCGTGCACAGGTGGCTGAAGCGCTTCGACGAGGAGGGCTATGAGGGTCTTCATGACCGGTCGTCTCGCCCGCATTTCTGTGCGCGTCAGACGCCGCCCGACGTCGAGGAGAAGGTGCTCGCTGCGCGCATCGAGCACCGGCGGGGCCCTGAGTGGCTGAGCCGGTTCACCGGCGTGCCGGCGCGCACGGTCACCGCGATCTTGCAGCGGGCGGGGATGCCCAGGCTGTACCAGCTCGACCCGATCACCGGGCAGCCGATGCGCGCCTCGAGGACCACGGCGCTGCGATATGAGCGCGAACGGCCAGGCGAGCTGATCCACGTCGACGTCAAGAAGCTCGGGCGCATCCCCGACGGCGGCGGCTGGAAAGCTCACGGACGCGGCAAAGCCCCCAAACGCCAGAAGGTCGGCTTCGACTACCTGCACTCGGCAGTCGACGACCACAGCCGCCTCGCCTACACCGAGATCCTCGACAGCGAGACCGCCGAGGCCTGCGCAGGGTTCGCGCTGCGCGCACGCGAGTTCTTCGCCTCACACGGCATCGAACGCATCGAAGAGGTCATGACCGACAACGCCCTCGCCTACCGCACCAGCTTCGCCTTCGCCGACGCCCTGGACCAGATCGGCGCCAAACACAGGCTCATCAAACCCCACTGCCCCTGGCAGAACGGCAAAGTCGAACGCTTCCACCGCACCCTGCAAACCGAATGGGCCTACCGCCGCGTCTACACCACCAACCACCAACGCAGCCAAGCCCTCGAACCCTTCCTCCACGACTACAATCACCACCGATGGCACCACGCCCTCGGAGGACACCCACCCATCAGCCGAGTGTCACCAACCTAACTGCCGAGTACAGCTAGATTCCCGACCGTCGAAAGGACCCGTCAACCATGTCCGCAGCAGTCACAACCCTGTCCGAGAGCAGCTTCGAAGAGGAGATCGCAGGCGCCGAGGTACCGGTGCTCGTCGACTTCTGGGCGGAGTGGTGCGGCCCGTGCAAGATGATCGCCCCGATCCTCGAGGAGATCGCCACCGAGCAGGACGGCTCGCTGAGGATCGCCAAGCTCAACATCGACGAGGCCATGGGTGTCGCGCAGCGCCACGGGGTGATGAGCATCCCCACGCTGATCCTTTTCGACAAGGGCGAAGAGGTGAAGCGCATCGTGGGCGCCAAGCCCAAGCAGGCCCTGCTCGCCGACATCGCCGAGCATCTCTGAGGCAGGCCTGCGGGCGGTCCTGCGAGCAAGCCTCCCCCGCCAAGCCGGGCACCGCGGCCTGCAAGCCGGGCCTGGCGAGCCGGCCTGGGGTACGCTCGCCGGATTGTGATCCCCTCGGGACTCCCGCTGCGTCTCGGCCACAGCGGCCCCCACGTCCGTGACCTCAACCAGCGACTGACCGCAGCCGGCTTCGGCGACCTCGGCGACCCCGATGTCTTCGACGAGCGCACCGAGCAGGCCCTCAAGGCGTTTCAGGCGTCGCGGAGGCTGATCGAGGACGGCATCTGCGGCCGCCAGAGCTGGACCGCGCTGGTGGACGCAGCCCATCGCCTCGGCGACCGCATGCTCTACCTGCGCTCGCCCATGACCCGCGGCGACGACGTGACCGAGCTTCAGCAGCGGCTCGGCAGCCTCGGCTTCGACACCGGCTATGTGGACGGCATCTTCGGCCCCGAGACCGAGTCGGCGCTGCGCCGCTTCCAGCACAACCAGGGCGTCAACCCCGACGGCATGGTCGGCGCCGAGACGGTGGCCGCCCTGGACCGCCTGGCGGTGCGCCGCACCGGCGACAAGACCGTGGCCGAGGTGCGCCAGGCCGACCGGTTGATCCGCGAGCCGTCGGGCTTTGGAGGCCACCGCCTGGTTCTCGGCGAGTGCGGCGGCATCCCGGCGGTCGTCGACTCGCTGGCGCGGCGCCTGCGCATCGACGGCGCCGAGGTGCTCACTCTGCACCACCCCGATCTCTCGGTGCATGCCGCGACGGCCAACGAGTGGTCGGGCACCGTGTATGTGGGCATCACCCTGGCCACCAGCGACTGGTCGGCCGCCTATTTCTCCACCGACGGCTTCACCTCCGCCGGCGGCCACAATCTGGCCCGCGGCTGCGAGTCGCTGCTGGGCTCGGTGCTGGGGGTGGATGTGCCGGCCAAGCCGATGAGGATCCAGATCCTGCGAGAGACCAGGATGCCTGCGGTCTGGTGCCGTCTGGGACCGCCGAGCCGGATGGTGCAGACGGCGCCCGCGGTCGCCCTCGCCATGCGCGAAGTCCTCACCGCCTGGTGCCGCAGGCCCATCGCCGACTGACGCCTCAGAATGGCTTCGATGCCACACTGAACCGAGCTTATGTTCGGTTTTTCTCTGACTTTATACTGTTGTACCTAGTTGTTGCTAGGGGCGTGCGGGGTGATGATGCGATAGATGCGCTCCAGGTCGTCGAGATCGGCGAAGCTCACCACCACACGTCCCGAGCCCTTGCCCAGCTGCACCTTCACCGTGGTGTCGAGGCGGTTGGCCAGCAGCTCCTCCAGCTCGAGCACGCCGGCCTGCGGCACCGAAGGCGTGCCCCCGGCGCCTGCCTTGCCGGCGGAGCGAGCGGGCTTGGCAGCCGACGACGCGGCTTGCTCGAGGTACTCGTCCAGATCCTCGCCGGGCAGCGAATCGCCGCGCAACAGGTCTTCGACCTGGCGCACGGTCAGGCCGTCGTCGGCGGCCCGCATGGCCAAGGCTTCCTGAGCCTCGGGGTCCGAGACGGCCAGCAGCGCCCGGCCGTGGCCTGCCGACAGGCGGCCCTCGACCAGCAGGCGCTGGACCGCCGCCGGCAGCTGCATCAGCCGGATGGTGTTGGCGACGGCGCTGCGCGAGCGCCCGACTCGCCTGGCCACCTCCTTCTGACTGAGCTTGAAGTCGTCGACGAGCTGGCGGTAGGCGGCGGCCTCCTCCAGCGGGTTCAGATCCTGGCGGTGCAGGTTCTCGACGATCGCCGTCTCCAGACTGCCTCTGGGGTCGGTCTCGCGCACCAGGGCAGGGATGGTCTGCAGCCCGGCCCGCTTGGCGGCACGCCAGCGGCGCTCGCCGGCCACCAGCTCGAAACCGCCCTTGTCGTCGGGCCGCACGATGACCGGCTGGATGACGCCGACCTCGGCGACCGACGCGCTCAGAGCGACCAGCGACTCCTCGTCGAACTGACTGCGCGGCTGATTCGGGTTGACGACGATGCTGTTGATGTCGACGTCCCGATAGGGGGCATCGACATCGCCGGAAACGTCGGCGGGGATCAGCGAACTCAGTCCCTTGCCCAGGCCGCCTTGTCTCTTGCTCATTCGAATATCTCCTTCGCCAGGGCCCGGTAGGCCTCGGCGCCTCGTGACTCGGGATCGTACGAAGTGATCGGCTGGCCGTAGCTCGGGGCTTCGCTGAGCCGCACCGAGCGCGGCACCACGTGACGGCACACCTTGTCGCCGAACTGCTCGCGCACGTCGTCGGCCACCTCGCCCGAGAGCTTGGTGCGAGCATCGAACATCACCAGGATGATCGTGCTCAGCCGAAGGCTCGGGTTGAGGCTGCGGGTCACCAGCTCGATGTTGCGGATCAACTGGCCCACACCCTCCAGGGCGTAGTACTCGGTCTGGATCGGCACCATCACTTCCCGGGCGGCCGTGAGGCCGTTGACGGTCAGCAGGCCCAGCGACGGAGGACAGTCGATCAGGATCACGTCGTAGTCTTCGAGCACCGGCGCCAAGGCCTCCGAGAGCCTGCGCTCCCGGTTGAAGGCGGGCACCAGTTCCACCTCGGCGCCCGCCAGATCCAGGCTGGACGGCGCCACGAAGAGGTTCTTCACCTCGACCGGCTCGATGATGTCGTCGATGTCCACGTCGTGGAGGAGCACGTCGTAGATCGAGTGCTCCAGCTCCGGGGGCTTCAGCGACAGCCCCGTGCTGGCATTGGCCTGAGGATCGAGGTCGACGATCAGCACCCGCTTGCCGTTCTCCGCGGCGCAAGCGCCGAGGTTGACCGTCGTGGTCGTCTTGCCGACGCCGCCCTTCTGATTGGCCACGGCAATCACCCGAGCTGTCCGCCTGTCCTCAGTGATCGCCTCCGATTCCTGGGCCGTCGGCTCGTCCTCGGTACTCTCTGCAGGGTCCGGAACCGTCGGCTCGTCCTCGGCGCTCTGCTGCGATTCCTGAGCCGCTCGGCTCGCTCTTGTCCAACGCACGACCCTGATGCTGCCCGACCCAAGCCGCCAGGTCAAGCATTTGCGGTAGGAGATTTGAGAGACGATCCATCCGCGCCCGGCAAGGCGTTGATCCAGCGTCGACAGCAGGCGAGGTCGCAGCCCCTCAGTGCCACGACCGCCAGGCGTCAGGCGCGTACTGTTTCACGTGAAACACCGGCCCAGCGGGCACTGACGCAGGGCACCCGCCGCAGGGGCAGGGAGCTCGCAAGGGGCTAGGCGAGCGGCTTGCGGCGGCGGTTCGGCGGGAGAGCGCTGGCTCCGGTTTTGGTGCCGACAACAGGTTGAAACCCGTCGCATATGTGCTACGGTCCTCGCATGGCCACTGTTGCGTCCAGAGAACTCCGCAATCAGACCCGCTCGCTGCTCGACCGGGTAGCGGCGGGCGAATCGATCACGATCACCGTGGACGGTCGCCCGGTCGCGCACCTCGGGCCTCTCGACCACAGGCCACGGTGGATGGACACATCGGAATTCCTGCGTCGACTGGAAGGCAACCAGGCGGACGCCGCGTTGCTCGAAGACCTGGCAGAACTCAACCCCGGGACAACAGATGATCTCGACTGACGGCTTCCCAACCCTTGATGGCCTCGACGTGATCCGCGCGTGACGCATACGATGATCGCCTAGCCAAGCCCCGAGGGCACCTGTTTCACGTGGAACATCCGGTGGAGAGGGTGCTGATGCAGGATGGGAGCGCCGGCCCAGCGCCCCGAGGGATCCGGGCGTGTGGCGGGCAGTGTTTCACGTGAAACACCGGCGCAGCGGGCACTGACGCAGGGCACCCGCCGCAGGGGCAGGGAGCTCGCAAGAGGCTAGGCGAGGGGCTTGCGGCGTCGGGCGGCGGCTCGGCGGGGAAGCGCCGGATCCCAGTCTGAGCCGCGCACCACGGTTGCGTACACGGCATCGCCGCTGTCGATCACGTCCACGGCGGGGACGCCCGCCACCCGCTGAGGCAGCGTCTCCCACCAGCTCCGGTCCGCTGCTCGCACCGAGGCAACCAGGGCACCGCCGGTCCGGGCCAGCGACAAGCCGACCTCTAGCGTCTCCGCAGCAGGCCCGAAGAGCCGTGCCGTGACCGCATCGAACGGGCCGCCGAGCTCCGAGGAGGCCGGCTCGTCGGCCCGACCGTGGCGCACCGACACCCGATCCCCCAGCCCCAGGGCGTCCACGGCCGCCTCGGCGAACCCGCAGCGCTGCAGCGAGGCGTCGACCAGTACCCACCGCCAGCGCGGCAGCCCCCAGGAACAGAACACGCCGGGCACGCCCGCGCCCGTGCCGAGATCCAGGCCGCTGCCTGTGAACTCGGCCGTGAATCTGCGCTGCAGCGCCTCGATGAATCCCGCCGAGTGCGCCCGCAACTCCTCGACCGACGCCGGCCCCAGAGCGCCGCTGCGGCGCGCTGGTTGCCAGGCTGCATCGAGTCTGGCCGCCGCGTCAGGGGTCAGCTCAGGCGTCATCCCGGGCAGGCAGGATCACCACACGGCGGGACGGGTCCTCGCCTTCGGATGCCGAGGAGACGCCGTCCTCTGTGGCCACCGTGTCGTGCACGACCTTGCGGTCGGCTGCGCCCATGGGCTCCAGCACACGGGCCACGCCCGTGTCGCGCACTGCCTGAGCCTGCTCTCGGCAGAACTTCGCCAGGAACTCCACCCTGCGCGCCCGCACGCCGCCGACGTCCACCCGGACCCAGCCGCCACGGCTGCTCCCGGCCCGGCGCTGCAGCACGGTCCGCGTCAGGTCGTCGATTGCTCGTGCCGTGGTGCCGCCCCGCCCGACCATGCGGCCCAGGTCGTCGCCGAGCACGGTTATGCGGATCTCGTTCTCCTCGACGTAGGTACGCGAGCACTCGACCGAGGCGCCGAAGCGCTCAGCGAGGCCCTCCACGAAACTCTGGGCCACGTCGGCCTGGTCCTCCAGCGACATCGCCGGCTGGTCGCTTGCTTCGGTGTTGCTCACTGCTCGACTCCGCTCATTGTTGGTTCTGCTGTGGTCTCGGGCGTTTGCTGCCCGGCTGTCGGAGCGCTTCCTGGACTGGTCTCTGCCTGCCTTGCCGCTCTGGGCTGTGTCGCCCTTGCCGGCTGCCTTGCCCTGCGCGGCCTTGGGCTTGCCTGCGCCTGCCTTGGCCTTGTCGGCATTGCCGTTCTTGTCGTTGCGGGCTGACTCTGCGGATCGGCCCCGGCCCTTTCGCCCCGACTGCTTGGCGCCTGTGCCCCGCTTGGCTTTCTTGTGGCGCCGGTCGTTCTTGGCCCTCGGCGCCCGCGGCCGGACCCTGGCCCGTACTCGTGCGGGGTCCTTGATGCGGCCGAACAGCCCGGTCCGTGCGTCATTGAGGAGCTCGAACTCTGCATCGTCGGGGTGAACTCCGAGCTGGTCGAGCGCTCGCTCCTTGGCCTGCTCGATCGTGTCCGCTGTGGTCTCTACCCATTCCATGAATACTCCTTGTGTGAAGCCGCCGGTCGTCTCCCGCCACAGAACGGGGCGCCGTCGAGTTCATCGTCTCTTCTTCTGTTTGCTCTTGGGCTTGCCCGCTCTGCTGCCGGCGGCCCCCGATGCGCTGTGGAAACGGCTGGGCGCGTTGCCGGTGCGCCCGGCGCCCGTGGGCCCAGCGCTGTCGCCTGCGGGCTTGCCGGCCGACTTCGAGCCTGACTTGGCACCTGACTTGGCGCCGGCCTTGTCGGCTGACTTGCTGCCGGCGCTGCCCTTGGAGCTCGACCCGGCGCCCTGGGTCTTGTTCCGGGTGCTGCCGGAGCCGCCGGGCTTGGCTCGGCCCTTGGAGTTGGCAGCCGCGCCCGACCTGGCACTCGACCTCGCTGAGCGCGAACGGCGCGGTGCGGGGGCCTTGGCGCGTGGCTTGGCCCCGTCGCGCCGCGGCGTGGGCTGGCCCTTCTTGGGCGTGATGCCCTTGCCTGCGGGCTGATCGCCGCCTTCGGCCGCGTCGCGGGCCTTGTCGCGAGAACGCGCCGCCTGGGCACCGAGGCTCTCGTCGCCCTTGTAGAGCGAGTGCGTGATGTAGCCCTGCTGGCCGATCCGGTAGACGTTGCTGATCACGAAGTACACCACGAGCGCGGCGGGCATCGTGAAGCTGAAGACCGGCAGCATGTAGGGGATGATCTTCATGATCATCTCCTGCTGCGGGTTGATCGGCACGCCCTTGTTGCGGCCCCTGATCTGGCGCTGCTGATAGAGGCTCGAGATCAACACGATCACGATCAGCACCAGGTAGGGGAACGTCGCCACGAAGCCGTCGCTGAGCACGTTCTGCATCGAGCGGGACAGGTCCATGCCGATCGACACCATCTCCGTGGGACGCTCGTCGAAGGGCAGGCCCTCGCCTGTGAGATCCCGGTACATCTCGCTGTCGGCCGACAAATTCGACGGATCAAACGGACGTTCGTGACCAGCCAGTGGACTCACGTCTCTGGGGCCACCGCTGCCGATGCGCCCGCTGGTCCAGCCGAGCTGGCTGCCCACGCCGCTGACACGCCGGGTGATGCCCTGGACCACGCGGAACAGCACCAGGAACACGGGGAGCTGCACCAGCAGGGGCAGGCAGCCGCCGAGCGGGCTGATGCCGTGCCCCTTGTAGAACTCCATCATCTCTTCGTTCATCGCCTGGCGGTCGCCACTGCCCTTGTGGCGGTTCTGGATCGCCTTGAGCTCGGGCTGCAGCCGCTGCAGCTCCAGCATCGAGCGGGTGCTCTTGAGGGTGAGCGGCGTGACCACCACCATCACGGTGAGCGTGAGGCCGGCCACGGCAAAGCCGTACGACGGCACCAGCCCGTAGAAGAAGGCCAGCACGCCGGCGACGACGTCGAAGAAGGTCGAGATCACCGGTCGGCCCTCCCGGCGCCGCGGGCCGAGCCGGCGAGCTGGCCGCAGGACGAGGGGCCGGCATTGGATGCGCCGGCTGCGGGGATGGGGTCGTAGCCGTGCGCGCCCCACGGATGACAGCGCGCCAGGCGCCTGGCGGCGTGCCAGCCTCCCTTGATGGCGCCGTGTGCCTCGATGGCCTCAGCGGCGTACTCCGAGCACGACGGCACGTAGCGACACGGCGACGGCCGTCCGGCGGCAAGCCGCTGATAGGCCCGGACCACAGCGTGCAGGCTGCGCGCCAGCGGGCTCATCGAACAGCCTCGCTGTGCGCGGTCTTGCCTCGCCCGGCATCGGCGCCCGCAGAAGGCGCGGCGAGCAGCTCGGTCATGGCGTCGACCAAGCGCCGGTGCGACCAGTGCTCGATGGGCGCATGGACTCGGATCAGGTGGTCGCCGCCCAGCGCCGGGCGGCCCGCAGCATCACGGCCGGCAGCCAGCTCGCGCACCACCTGGCGGATGCGGCGCTTGATTCGATTCCTCAGCACAGCGTTGCCCACCGTAGACGACACCGCGAAGGCGACACGCGGCGGCTGGTCCGAGAGGCGGCGGCTGATCACCGTGATGGGTCCCTTCCTGCGTCTGTGGCCCTGTGCGCGGAGCTGCTCGAAAGAACGGCGCCCCGAGAGTGCAGCGATCACGCCGACAGGCGGGTCCGGCCCTTTCGACGGCGAGCCTGGATGACTGCGCGTCCGGCGCGGGTGCTCATGCGATGCCGAAAGCCGTGCTTCTTGGCCCGCTTGCGGACGTTGGGCTGGTAGGGCCGCTTCATGGACTCCTCCTGATCTCGGGCGCACCCGCGGACCCGCGGCAACCGCGGTTCGACGGAGTGCGTCGCCGGCGCTGCTGCAAGACCGGCTGTGTCGGCGCCCAACGCTACGGTCGCCAAGGCCCGCCGACAACCCGCGCCGACGACCACCCGACAGCCATCTTGAGCGCCGAAAACCCAGGCTGAAAATAAATCACCTTGATGTACTTTGACAGTCAGTCATTCCGCAGCGTCTCGGATCTTGGCCTCTACCTGCGGTTTCGCGACCGAGTCAAGTTCGACTTGCAAGACCCCGCCGCATTGCTATGGTCCGCATCGCGCTCGACAGAAGCGATCGCTCGCCGTCTGGATCCGCCTGGATCCGCCACTCGGCAAGGGACCGTCTCACTGCCGGGCACGGGTTCTGAATCGGTCGTCCACATCTGTGGATATCGCTGTGGAGAGGGTACGTTGAGCGTTCTGGACAACGCCGGGGAAGCAGAACAACTCTGGGAGCGCTGTGTGGAGATCATCCAGCCGCAGCTCAGCGAGACCACGTGGAGAACCACCTTCAACGACGCCAAGGCCGTCGACTTCGACGCCGAGGAGCTCGTGCTGGTGGTGCCCAACAGCGTCCAGCGCGACCGGATCCAGGGCCGCTACCTGGAGCTGATCAAGGCGGCCATCGCCGAGGCCGGCGCCGAGATGTCGATCCGCGTCGAGGTGGAGACCGACTGGGAGGACGTCGCCTTCGACCTGCCGGCGGCGGATCTGGGGCTGGCGCCGGCCAACGGCGCCGCAGACTGCGCCCAGGTCGCAGGCCTGCCCGCCAACAACGGCAGCGAGCGCTTCACCTTCGAGCACTTCGTGATCGGCCCGTCCAACCGCTTCGCCCACGCCGCGGCGCTGTCGGTGGCCGAGCAGCCCGCTGCGGCCTACAACCCGCTGTTCATCCACGGCGCCTCGGGGCTGGGCAAGACCCACCTGCTGCGGGGGATCGCCTACTACATCGCCAGCCACTACCCGAGGCTGCAGGTGCGCTACGTGTCCACCGAGACCTTCCTCAACGAGTTCATCGAGGCTATCCAGACCAACTCGCGGGGGCGCTTCAAGCGGCGCTACCGGGGCAACGACGTGCTGCTGATCGACGACATCCAGTTCATGGAGGGCAAGGAGGAGACCCAGAACGAGTTCTTCCACACCTTCAACGAGCTGTACCAGAACGACAAGCAGCTCGTGCTCACCTCCGACCGCGGCCCCGACGCCATCCCGACCCTGCAGGACCGCCTGCGCAGCCGCTTCAAGGGCGGGCTGATCACCGACGTGCAGCCGCCCGACATCGAGACCCGCCTGGCCATCCTGCGCAAGAAGGCCGCGTCCCGCCAGACCACGCTGCCCGACGACGTGCTGGAGTTCATCGCCGGCAACGTGCGGGACTCGATCCGCGAACTGGAGGGCGCCCTGATCAAGATCACCGCCTACTCCAACCTGACCCACCAGTCGATCGACCTCGACCTGGCTCGCTACGTGCTCAGCGACCTCACCGCCAACGCCGCCAACGCCCCGGTCGACGCCGAGCGGGTCATCGAGACCACCTCCGAGATGTTCGGCTTCGAGCGCGACCATCTCATCGGGCCGAGCCGCAAGCGCCCCCTCGTGGAGGCCCGCCAGGTGGCCATGTACGTGACACGGGACCTCACCGACTTGTCGTACCCCGACATCGGCAGGGCCTTCGGCGACCGCGACCACACCACCGTGATGCACGCCTGCCGCAAGATCGAGGACCGCATGGGCGACCGTCAGCAGATCTTCGACAAGGTCACCAGCCTGACCCAGAGGCTAACCGGCGCTTGATCTGCTGTGGACAAGCCTGGAGATCAGCAGCGGACAGCCCGTGGACGCCCCGGGGACAACACAGCAGTTGTCCCGCTCCGGCGCGGCCGCGCTGTCGCACCTGTTGGCCACAATGGATTGCCTGTGGACGCAGGAACCGCGCCGTTTCAAGGCAGACTGCCCGCCGTCCACAATCCACAGCCCCTAGCACCACTACCTTCAGATCCATAGACACACAGAAAGCAGCCACACCATGACCATGCAGGAGAGCAGCACAGCCACCACCATGAAGTTCCGAAGCGAGCGAGACGTCCTCAGCGAGGCGCTCGGCGTCGCGGGCCGTGCCGCGGCCACACGAGGCGGGCTACTGCCGGTGCTCTCGGGGGTGCGCCTCGAGCTCAGCGGCAACCGGCTCACCGTCACCGGCAGCGACCAGGATCTCACGATCTCGGTGGTCACCGAGGTGGCGGGCGCATCCGACGGCGTGGTCGTGATCCCGGCGAAGCTGGCCTCAGACGTGGTGCGCTCGCTGCGCCCCGGCGCGGTGGAGCTCAGCGTGAGCGGCGACGAGGTGCGCATCGAGGCCTCGCCGTCGGACTTCAAGATGCGCGCCTTCGCTGCTGACCAGTACCCCGAGATCGCCGCACCCGCAGGCGACGGCGTCACCCTGGAGGCAGAGCAGTTCCGCAAGGCCATCGACCAGGTGGAGAAGGCGGCTTCGACCGACGACGCCCGGCCGATCCTCACGGGCGTGCTGCTGTCGGCCGAGGGCGACGGCCTGCGCCTGGTTTCGACCGACTCCTACAGGCTCTCGCTGCGCGACCTGCGGGGCACCTCGATCCTCAGCGACGACCAGAAGGTGCTGGTGCCGTCGCGGGCGCTCAAGGAGCTCTCCAGGCTGCTGGGCGACAGCGATGAGCTGGAGCTGTTCCTCGGCGAGAGAGACGCCTCGTTCGTGGCGGGCGAGACCACGATCACGACCCGTCTGATCGAGGGCGACTTCCCCAACTACCGGGGCCTGATCCCCGAGAACCACCCCAACAGGCTGAGCCTCGACCGCGAGAGCATGCTGGAGGCGGTGAAGCGTGTTCGCCTGATGGCCCAGGACTCCGCTCCGGTGCGCCTGACGATGAGCGAGAGCGGGCTCGACCTCACCGCCATCACCCAGGAGGTCGGCCAGGCGGCGGAGTCCGTGGACGCCAGCTACAGCGGCGAGAACCTCACGGTCGCCTTCAACGCCGACTACCTCATCGACGGCATCGAGGTTGCGCCCGGCGACGAGATCAGCCTCGAGACCGTCGACGAGCTGAAGCCGGCGCTGCTGAAGTCCTCCGAGGACGAGTCGTTCCTGTACCTGCTGATGCCGGTGCGGGTCAGCTGAGCGGCTGAGCCGCTGAGCCCTGCCGGCGCCGGCTCTCTCCTTGGCTTGGGCTTGGGCTGTGGCGGTTGCGGCTCTGGCTTGGGCTGTGGCCCGCTGAGGCCCGGCCTGATCGCCGACTCCGCTGAGGCCGGCCCCCGAAGGTGAGGATCCGCTCGCTCACGCTGACGGACTGGCGCTCGTATGCCCAAGCGCAGGTGACGCTCGGCGACGGGCTCACCGCCATCGTCGGCGCCAACGGCGAGGGCAAGACCAACCTGCTCGAAGCGGTGGGCTGGCTGGCCGGGCTGGGTTCGTTTCGAGGCGTGCCCGACGAGGCGCTGATCCGCCTCGACGCGGCCTCGGCGGTGCTGCGCGCCGAGGCCGTCGCCGACGACGGGCGCGCAACCACGGTGGATGCCGAGCTGAAGCGGGTCGGGCGGACCCGCGTGCAGGTCAACCGCTCCCCGCTGCGACGCATCGGTGACCTCATCGGCGTGATCCCGGTGACCGTGTTCAGCCCCGACGACCTCGATCTCGTCAAGGGCGGCCCGGCCGGGCGGCGCGGCTGGATCGACGACGCCGCAGCGAGCCGTCACCCGTCCTATGCGGCGACCCGTGCCGAGCTGGCCCGGATCCTGCGCCAGCGCAACGCCCTGCTGCGCTCGACCGGAGGGCGCCTCGACAGCGACGCCGAGTTCACCCTCGACGTGTGGGACGAGCGCCTGGCGAGCACAGGCGGCGAGACGCTGCAGCGGCGGCGTGAGATGCTCCACGAGACCGGCCCCGAGCTGGGCGCTGCCTACGGCGCCATCGCGGGCAGGCCCGCCGAGGTGAACGCTGTCTACCGGGCGAGCTGGGAAGGCGACCTCGGCGAGGCGCTGAGAGCGGCGCGCAGCGTCGATCTGCGCCGCGGCACCACCACGGTCGGCCCGCACCTCGACGACGTGGCCTTTGCCATCGACGGCGTGACCGCGCGCACGCAGGCCTCTCAGGGCGAGCAGCGCTCGCTGGCGTTGGCGTTGCGCCTGGCGGTGGACGCGGTGCTGCGCAGCACCGGCAGCGACACGCCGATCCTGCTGCTCGACGACGTGTTCTCCGAGCTCGACGCCGGCCGTGCCGGGGCGCTGCTGGAGTGCCTGCCCGCCGGGCAGCGCCTGCTGACGACGGCCGCTCGGCTGCCGCCCGGCGCGGCGCCGGATCGGGTGCTGCGGGTGCATGCCGGCAAGGTCGTCGAGGCGTCGCCGTGAGCGGCCCAGGGGCCGGGGCCGGCGGCGCCTCTGGCGGCTCGGGTGGCCGGGGTCGGGGCAGCGGTCGGGGCAACGACAGCGGCAGCGGCAAGCCAGGTGGCGTGCACGGCGACGATCGCGGCGGCGATCCGTGGCGACCCTGGCATGCCCGTGAGAGCCTCGACCGGCTGCTGGCCGGCTTCTCAGCGCCGAGGACCGACGTGCTGGAGGCGATCTTCGGGCGCTGGCCCGAGATCGTCGGCGCGGACCTGGCCGAGCACTGCAGGCCCGCCAAGGTGCAAGGGGACCTGCTGACCGTGGTCGCGACCGACCCCGCCTGGGCGAGCGAGCTGCGCTGGCTGGAGAGCGAGGTCATCGCCCGGGTCCGCGAGGTCTCGGGATCGGAGCGGATCAGCCGCCTGCGGGTGCGCACCGACTCGGCCTGAGACCCGTCGAAAACCCCGCCGAAACCGCGCCGAAACCGCGCCGAAATCCCGGCGAAAGCCCGCTGGAATGCGGGGCTCGGCGGTAGGCTGACAGGCATCGTGTCGTTGCCTCGGTCAAAGGGCCAATCTCCTGACGATTCCTGGGTTGTCAGGGGCCGGGCCGGCCAATCCAGACACCAAGAGCCCAACCACGATTCGTCAGGAGGCATGTGAGCGCCGCCATCGATCAGTCGTCCTACGACGCGTCCGACATCACCGTCCTCGAAGGCCTCGAAGCCGTCCGCAAGCGGCCCGGGATGTACATCGGATCCACCGGGCCAACCGGCCTTCACCACCTCGTGTGGGAGGTCGTCGACAACTCCGTCGACGAGGCCATGGCCGGGCACTGCACCCGCATCGACGTCACCCTCACAGCCGACGGCGGCTGCGAGGTGATCGACAACGGGCGGGGCATCCCCGTGGACCGTCACGAGGATTTCATCCACCCCCTCTACGACGATCTCAGCGCTGCCGAGGTGGTCTTCTGTGTGCTGCACGCCGGCGGCAAGTTCGGCGGCGGCGTCTACAAGGTCTCCGGCGGCCTGCACGGCGTGGGCCTGTCGGTGGTCAACGCCCTGAGCCGCCGCGTCGAGGTGGAGATCGACCGCGACGGCGTGCGTCACCTGATGATCTTCGAGGACGGCGGCCAGATCGCCGAGCGCCTGCGGGCCGCCGGCGCGTCGCCGGACGCAACAGAGCCCGAGGCCAACGGCTCAGCCCAGCGCAGCGGCACCACTGTGAGGTTCTGGCCCGACCCGGAGATCTTCGACGAGGTCGACTTCCGCTACCAGACGCTGCTCGAGCGCTTCCAGATGATGGCGTTCCTGAACCGGGGCCTCGAGATCAGGCTCCGGGACTTGCGCCGCGAGGACCAGTCCTGGGCCAGCTATCGCTACGACGGCGGCATCGTCGACTTCGTGCGCCACGTGAACGAGTCCAAGGAGGCCCTGTTCGCCACGGTGGGCCATTTCACCGGCGCCGAGGTCATCGACGGCAACGCGCATGAGGTCGAGGTGGCGTTCCAGTGGAACAAGGGGTTCAACAGCGACGGCATCCACAGCTTCGCCAACGGCATCGCCACCAGCGAGGGCGGCATGCACGACCAGGGCTTCCGCACCGCTCTGACCCGCACCGTCAACGCCTACGCCCGCCGCAAGGGACTGCTCAACGGCGACTCCAAGCTGCTCGGCGAGGACATCCGCGAAGGCCTCAGCGCCATCGTC
Organism: Acidimicrobiales bacterium; assembly: GCA_965214285.1. Classification (GTDB taxonomy): domain Bacteria; phylum Actinomycetota; class Acidimicrobiia; order Acidimicrobiales; family Aldehydirespiratoraceae. The sequence continues at coordinate 488,620 of OZ243946.1, read as the reverse complement.
TCCGCACGCATCGCAGAGCCGCAGTTCGAGGGCCAGACCAAGGCCAAGCTGGGCAACGTGTCGATGCGCTCGCTGGTGGAGCGGGTGACCAACGAGCGCCTCGCCGAATGGCTCGAGGAGCATCCCGCCGAGGCCAAGGCGGCGGTCGCCAAGTCGCTCAGCGCGGCGCAGGCCCGCATGGCCGCGGCGGTCACCAGGGCGGCGATCCGCTCCAAGTCGCTGCTCAACGGCGCGGGCATGCCCGACAAGCTCAAGGACTGCTCCAGCAACGACCCGGCACGGCGCGAGCTGTTCATCGTGGAGGGCGACTCGGCGGGCGGCTCGGCAGTGCGAGCCCGCGACCCCGAGACCCAGGCGATCCTGCCGATCCGGGGCAAGATCCTCAACGTCGAGCGGGCACGGGTCGACCGCATGCTCAAGAACGCCGAGATCCAGTCGCTGGTGACCGCCATCGGCGCCGGGCTCGCCGAGGACTTCGACGTGGCCAAGGCCCGCTACCGCAAGGTCATCGTGTTGGCCGACGCCGATGTGGACGGCAGCCACATCCGCACCCTGCTGCTCACCTTCTTCTTCCGCCAGATGCGGCCGCTGGTGGAGTCGGGCTGCGTCTACATCGCCCAGCCGCCGCTGTACAGCACCAAGCTCTCGGCCAGGCGCACCGTGTATCTCAAGGACGACGCCGCCAAGGACGCCTTCACGGCCGAGCACCCCAAGCACAAGGGCGACTTCGCCCGGCTCAAGGGCCTCGGCGAGATGGACTGGGAGGAGCTGCGCACGACCACCATGGCCCAGGAGTCGCGCCGGCTGCTGCAGGTGTCGGTGGAGCAGGCTGCCATCGCCGACGAGATGACCGCCATCTTGATGGGCGACGAGGTGGAGCCGCGCAAGCAGTTCATCGTCACCAACGCCCGCGAAGTCCGCAACCTCGACTTCTGAGCCGGGCCGAACCACCCAGCATCCCGACCGCCAAGACCCGCATGACCGACAGCGACCAGCCCGAAGCCCCACAACCCGACCCGCCCGGCGATCCCGGCGATCCTGACGGCCCCGGCGGTGACGGCGGCCCGGGCGGTGACGGCGATCCTGGGGATCTGCGGGCCGAGGGCGTCACCGTCGTGGAGATCCAGTCCGAGATGGAGTCGTCGTTCCTCGACTACGCCATGTCGGTCATCGTCAGCCGCGCCCTGCCGGATGCCCGTGACGGGCTCAAGCCGGTACACCGGCGAATCCTGTGGTCGATGTACGACCAGGGATTCCGCCCCGACCGGGCACACGTGAAATGCGCCCGGGTCACCGGCGACGTGATGGCCCGCTTCCACCCCCACGGCGACAGCGCCATCTACGACGCCCTGACCCGCATGGCCCAGCCGTTCTCGCTGCGCCACCCGCTGATCGACTTTCACGGCAACTACGGCTCCACCGAGGACCGGCCCGCCGCGGCCCGCTACACCGAGTGCCGCCTCGACCGGCTCGCCATGCAGATCCTCGCCGAGATCGACGAGGACACCGTCGACTTCGCCGACAACTACTCCGGCGACTTCAGCGAGCCCACGGTGCTGCCGTCGAGGTTCCCGAACCTGCTGGTCAACGGCAGCCAGGGCATCGCCGTGGGCATGGCCACCAACATCCCCCCGCACAACCTACGCGAGATCTGCAACGCCGTGGTCTGCCTTCTGCGTGACCCCGAGGCCTCGGTCTCGGAGCTGATGAGCTATGTGAAAGGCCCCGACTTCCCCACCGGTGGGCAGATCCTGGGCCGGGCCGGCATCGCCGAGGCCTACCGCAGCGGACGCGGCTCGGTGAAGATGCGAGCCACCACCGAGGTCGCCGAGATCGGCGGGCGCCAGGCGATCGTGGTCACCGAGTTCCCGTACCAGGTGTCCGCCGGGGCGGTGGCCCGCAAGATCGCCCGTCTGGTCGACAGCCGCGAGCTCGACGGCATCGCCGATGTCAACGACGAGTCCTCCGGCGACAGCACCCGCTTCGTCATCACCCTCAAGCGCGGCGCCAACCCCGAGGTGGTGCTCAACAACCTCTGGAAGAGCACCCCGCTGCAGACCAGCTTCGGCGTCAACATGGTGGCCCTGGTCGGCGGCGTGCCCCGCACGCTGACCCTCGTCGATGCCCTGCGGGCCTACGTGGACCACCAGATCGAGGTGGTCACCCGCCGCTCGGAGTTCCGCCTGGAGCGGGCCACGGCGCGCCTGCACATCGTGGAGGGCCTGCTCAAGGCGCTTGAGATGATCGACGAGATTATCGCCGCCATCCGGGCCAGTGCCGACCGCAGCGAGGCCCGTGCCGCGCTGATCAACGAGCCGTTCGGGTTCTCCGAGCGCCAGGCCGACCACATCCTCGACATGCAGCTCGGCCGGCTCACCCGCCTGGGCCGCGAGGATCTGGACTCCGAGGCGACCGAGCTGCGCGAAGCCATCGCCTCTCTCGGGGGGATCCTCGGCGACGATGCCCGCCTGCGCGCCGTGATCGTGGAGGAGGTGTCGGCGCTCGCCGCCGAGTTCGGCGAGGAGCGTCGCTCGACGCTCGAGATCGACCCCGGCGAGCTCGACATCGAGGATCTGATCGACGACGACGACCTGGTGTTCACGATGTCGGCGTCGGGCTACGCCAAGACCGTTCCCGCCGAGACGTTCAGGGCTCAGGGCCGCGGCGGGCGGGGCATTGCCGGTGCGTCGCTCAAGGACGCCGACAGCGTCACGCACTTGATCCAGACCACGGCGCACTCGTACCTGCTGTTCTTCTCCAACCGGGGCCTGGTGTACCGGCTCAAGGCCCATCAGGTGCCGCCGGCGTCGCGCACCGCTCGGGGCACGGCGATCGTCAACCTGCTGCCGCTGCAGCCCGACGAGAAGATCCAGGCCGTGATCGACACCCGCGACTACGAGACCAACCGCTACCTGTTCTTCGCCACGGCCAAGGGCAGGGTGAAGAAGACCAGCTTCAAGGCCTATGACTCGGTTCGCGCCATGGGCCTGATCGCGATCAGGCTCCGCGACGGCGACGAGCTGGTGGAGGTGATCCCGACCAACGACGGCCACGACATCCTGCTGTCGTCGCGCCACGGGCGCACGATCCGCTTCGCCGAGTCCGAGGTGCGCCGCACGGGCCGCTCCGCTGCCGGGGTGATCGGGCTTCGCTTCAAGCACGACGGCGACGAGGTGGTGTCGTGCGACGTCGCCCGCCCGGGCGCATCGCTGCTGCACGTGACCACCGCCGGCTACGGCAAGCGCACCCCGGTGGAGGAGTTCTCGCGCAAGGGCCGCGGCGGGCTCGGTGTGATCGGCCTGGGGCTGCGCGACGGCCGGGGCCTGGTGGCGGACACCCTGCTGGTCGACGACGACGACGAGATCATCGCGGTCACCGCCAAGGGCGTGCTGATACGTACCGCTGCGGGCCAGATCTCGAGCCAGGGCCGCTCGGCCGGCGGCGTGAAGGTGATCTCGCCCGACGACAACGACGAGGTGGCCTCGATAGCGCTGATCCAGACCCGCGACGACTCCGACGGCGAAGACCCGGGCGAATCGCCCGAGCCCGGCCAACCCGAACCCGACCGATAGACCGCCGCGTCGGCATTCGCCGGCAGCCCTCTTGCTTCCCCCCTGCATTCCGAGGATCCAAGGAGGGCTGTCGATGCCCGAGAACGAACGATGCCGGGGCAGCCGCGGTCAGATGCTGCCGTTCATGGCGCTGCTGCTGATGCTGGCCGCAGGCATCGCCGTGGCCGGTGTGCGCCTGGCGCCGCTGGTCGACGACGCCGCCAGGGCGCGCACCGCGGCCGACGCCGCGGCCTTGGCAGGCGCCGCCGAGGGCCGCCCGGCAGCAGAGCGCTATGCCGACCTCAACGGCGGCGTGCTCGCGGAGTTCAGCCGCTCGGGCCGGCGGGTGACGGTGCGGGTGCGGGTCGGCAAGGCGTCTGCGGTGGCAAGCGCCGAGGCGACCGTGACCTGGGAACGCCGCTCCTGAGCCACATCGTGCCCGCGCTGCGGCTCAGCAATGGACAGTGAACGCCTGATCTCTGTGCGACCCGTAGCGGTACACCGAGAAATCAGCGTCGAAAGCGATGGCCTCGGTGATCCCGCAGCGCTCCATGAGAGTCCAGCTAGTGCGGTCGACCAGCGAGAAATCCTGGTCGGGGAAGGCCTGGCCGATCCGCAAGGCAGCGCTGATGTCGTCAGGGGTAGCTGTAAGGATTTCGGCGACGTTGCGGCTCAGAATCGCCCCCTACCATTTCGTCGGCAGCGGCACGGTTCCGACGTCCGCAGGCGAGCACCCAGGTCTCCATGAGCACATGGTCGTTGGTGGTGAGCCTGCCTTGATGCTCGCGCAGCAGATCGACAGCGCTCTCGTGGACGAAATCGTCGGGAGTGGCCATGGCGTACCAGGCAGAAGTGTCCACGAAGACTCGGCTCATCAGGCTTCTCAGTCCGCTATCTGCAGGAACGCCTGTCGGATCATCTCGTGCTTGTCGCGGGAGATGTCGGTTGGCTCAGGGCTGGGGCCGAGCATGCCGATCAGAGGAATGATGTCGCCCTGTGTTGTCGATTCGTCCGCTTCGGCGGCGTCGATCAGTTCGCGCAGGAAAGCGGACAAGCTCAGGCCGCGTTCACCGGCAAGGCGGGTCGCTGTCTTCTGCCGCTCGGGGCCCAGCAGCACGTTCGTCGGTTTGATGGTGGTGGTCATGCCTGAAGGGTAACGGCTATGCGCAGTATGCGCAACTGCGCGGGGGTTTGGCTAGCCGTCGAAGAAGGCCTCGACCAGCTCACGGGCGATCGGCACAGCCGTGGCCGCCCCGCTCTGGTCAGGCGCCGACTCGTCGGCCTCCACGAGCACCGCGAACGCCAGCTCAGGCCGCTCGGCGCTGCGGCCCGCGAAGCCCACAACCCACGCATGCGCGGCCGGCGCGCCTGCTTCGAGCTGAGCGGTGCCGGTCTTGGCGCCCACCGTCAGGCCGCTCACCTGCAGGCCCCGCGCCGTGCCTGCGAGCACCGTCTCGGCCATGGCCGCCCGCAGGACCGCAGCCGACGCCGGGCTCACGGCGATGCGGCGCACCTCGCGCTCGGTGCTGCGATACAGCGACCCGTCGGCTCGGGTGAGCCGGTCGACGACATGAGGCGTCATCAGCCGGCCGTCGTTGGCGATCGCCGCTGCCACCATGGCCATCTGCAGCGGCGTGGCGGCCACGTCGTTCTGGCCGATAGCCGCCTGGGCGAGCCGGGCGCTGTCGGAATAGACGCTCACTTCGGGATGGGCGGCGTCAGCCGCATCGGAGTCGGCGAGGCGCTCGCCGTAGTCGGTCGGGAAACGCGATGCCGCAGCGCCGGGCAGGTCGATGCCCAGGGCGCTGTTGAACCCGAACGCCTCGGCGCTGCGCACCAGCGCCTCCGGCCCCACCCACTCGGCGCCCATCTCGGCGAAGGCGGTGTTGCACGACACGGCAAGGATCTCGACCAGGTCGCCGCCGCAGACGCCGCCGGCATAGTTCTCGATCGGCGAACCGGACGGCAGCGGCTGGTACTGCGCGCTCGGCTCGAACACCGGGTCAGCCGCGCCGATGCGCCCGGTCTGAAGCCCCGCCGCGGCGGTGACCAGCTTGAACGTCGAGCCCGGGAAGAACGTCTCCCGGTAGGCCTTGGCCAGCAGCGGGTCGGCTTCGTCGTCGAGGTGCTCGCGGTAGGCGGCGTCGGCTGCGGCCGTGTCCGGCGAGGCGAGCAGGTTCGGGTCGAAGCTGGGGCTGGTCCACATGGCGACCACCGCGCCGCTGGCCGGGGAGATCAGCACCACGCTGCCGCGCCGCTCGCCCAGGGCCCGCCGGGCGGCCTGCTGAATGTCGTGGCGGACGGTTAGCCGCAGCGAGGCGCTGGTGTCACGCTCGTCGAAGATGTCGACGAGATCGCCCAGCGATCCGAACTGCAGGCCGGCAGTGCGCCCGGCGAGCTCGTCGTTGTAGGTGCGCTCCAGCCCGACCGAGGCGGCGACCAGCGCCTGGTAGCCCACGATGTGGGCGTAGAGCTCGCCTTGGGGGTAGCTGCGCAGGTAGTCGCCCGCGGCGCCGGGCTCGTCGCTTTCGACAGAGAGGGCGACGACGACGCCGTCCGCGGTCGTGATCGAGCCCCGCTGACGGGCGAAGTCGCGGATCAGGCCTCGGGTGTTGACCGGATGCTCCACGAGCCGCTCGGCGCCGAGGAACTGCACCCGGTTGAGCTGCGCGAACAGCACCACACACAGCACGCCCAGCACCACGCCCACACGGCGGATCCGGCGGTTCACGGCGTGCCGTCCTCGGGGCCGGCGGCGGCGGACGCGCCGGTGCCTGAGGCTCGCAGCCCGGCGGCGTCGAGGCTCTGCTCGAGGCGCTGCTCGTGCGACATGCGGATCAGCAGGGCCACCAGCACGTAGTTGGCGACCAGCGACGAGCCTCCGTAGCTCACGAACGGCAAGGTGATGCCGGTGAGCGGCGCCACCCGCAGCACTCCGGCCATGATCACGAAGGCCTGCAGCCCGAGCACGCTGCTGAGTCCCGCAGCGAGCAGCTTCTCGAAGGGGCGGCTCGCCCGCAGCGCCGTGCGCAGCCCGCTGCCGACCAGCACCGCGAAGGCCATGAGCACCGCCGTGCTGCCGGCCAGGCCGAGCTCCTCGCCGATGGCGGCGAAGACGAAGTCGGTCTCGGCCAGCGGGATGCGGTCGGGCTCGCCGCGGCCCAGGCCGGTGCCCGTGAGGCCGCCCTCGGCGAAGGCGAACGACGCCTCGACGATCTGGAACCCGTCGCCCAGCGGGTCGTCCCAGGGGTCGAGCCAGATGTCCACCCGCCGGCGGACGTGGCCGAACAGCCGCCACGAGACCGCCGCGCCGCCCGCGAACAGGGCCGCTCCCAGCCCGAGCAGGATCGTGCGGCCCGAGGCGATCCAGACGAGCACCAGGAACAGGGCGAAGAACAGCAGCGACGAGCCGAGGTCGCGTTGCAGCACCATGATCCCCACCGAGCCCGCCCAGACCACGCCGACCGGCACCAGATCGCGCAGCTCCAGACGAGTGCGAAGCAGCGCCTGGGCGTCGACGAGATAGGCCGCGAAGAACGCAGCCAGGGCCAGCTTGGCGAACTCGCCGGGCTGGAAGTTGACCGGTCCCAGCGACACCCAGATCCGCGCCCCGTTGAGCTCGCGGCCGATCCCAGGGACCAGCGGCAGCGTCAGCAGCACGAGCCCGCTCAGGCCGATCACATAGCGGTACTCGGCGAGAACCCGGATCCTGCGCAGCACGACGAGCACGGCCACGAAGCCCGCCATGCCCACGGCCGTCCAGGTGGCCTGCAGGCCCGCCAGGTCGCCGCCGCCTGCCACGTCGCCGCCGCCTGCCACGTCGCCGCCGAGGCGGGCGATCATCACGTAGCCGATGCCGTTGAGCAGCAGCGCCATCGGCAGCATCACCGGATCGGCACTCGCAGCGAAGCGGCGTACCGCCAGGTGCCCCAGCAGACCGAGCGCCAACATCCCGATTAGGAAAGGAACGAGCCAGGCAAGCGAAGCGGCCGAATCCTGCGCAGCCGTGCTGAGGCCCGCGAGGCCGTAGGCGGCAAGGACCACCACGGCGACCATCACGAGCAGGCCGCCCTCGGTGCGCCGGGGGCTGAGGGTCACGGTCGGGGGCTCGCCGTCATCGCTGGTCGAAACGGTCGTTGGGCCACCAGGCTGGCCGCAGGGCAGGGCTCAGCGGCGAGGAAGTCAGCGGCCCAAAAGGACGACGGCCACGAGAATCAGCACGACGACAGCCGCGAACACGACCAGCTTCCTCACCGGCAGCCGGGGCTTATGGCGCCACTGCGGAACGGGCTTCCACTCCGCGCCTTCCTGCTGCTCAGGGTCGCTCTCGGGCTCGTCGGCTTCGTCGGCCTGGTCAGCCTCGTCGGCCTGGTCGGCGTGCTGGGCTTGTCGGCGGGGGCCGACGTCGAGGTGCTCCGCCAGGACCCGCTCGTCGGCCATACGGGCAGCAGGCGCCCCCGTTGCCGCCTCACGGTCCGCCTCGGACGCCTCGGTCGCGCTGCCTGGCCATTCGGGGGCATCGACTACGTCGACGACCACGACCGTGACGTTGTCACGCCCCCCGGCATCGCAGGCCCGGCTCACCAGCAGGTCCGCGGCCGCCTGTGGGTCGTCCTCGGATGCCAGCAGCGCCGCGATCTCGTCGTCGTCGAGCTCACGGGTCAGCCCGTCGGAGCAGATCAGGTAGCGGTCGCCTTCCACGGGGGCGACCTCCCAGCCGTCGGCCAGCAGCGGATCGAGCCCCAGCGCACGGGTCAGCAGGTTCCGCTCGGGATGCACCGCTGCCTCCTCGGCACTGATGCTGCCGTCACGGACGAGCTGCTCGACGAAGCTGTGGTCGATCGTGCACAGGCGAAACCGCCCCTCGGCCAGGCGGTAGACGCGGCTGTCGCCGACGTTGACGATGCCCAGCCTGGGCGGCTCGCAGCCCCCCAGCAGCGCCAGGGCGCTCAGCGTGGTGCCCATGTCCCACACGCCGACGTCGGCCGCGGCCCTGCCGGCGATGCGGGCGTTGGCGGCATGGGCCAGCTCGATGAAGTCCTCGATGTGAGCCGGCGGCGGTGCTTCCTGCAGCGTCTCGGTCGCCAGGGCCGCGGCCACCTCACCGCCACGATGGCCGCCCAGCCCGTCGGCCACCGCGAAGACGGTCTCAGCGGCGTGGAAGCGGTCCTGGTTCACGTCGCGCACCATGCCGACGTGGGTCGCCGCGCCGCTTGCGAAACCGATCACGAGATCACCGCCCTCACGACCCGTCCTCGGTGCCTCGCACGGCACCCTGCAGCGGTGCCTCGGGTGCTGTCCCCAGCACCATCTCCAGCACCGTGTCGCCGACCTGCAGGCGATCCCCCGGGCTGACCGCCGCCGGGCCGCTCAGCTCGGCGCCGTTCAGCAGGGTGCCGTTGGTCGATCCCAGATCCTCGACCGTCCAGCCGGCACCGTGTCGAAAGACGCGGGCATGGCGCTTGGAAACCAGCGGATCGTCCAGGCGCACCCCGCAGGATGCGTCTCGGCCGATGGTGGTCTCCGGGGTCAGGCCGCTGCGCCTGCCCGCCTCCTGGCCGGAGAGCTGCAGCAGCACCGCCGGGGCCGTCCAGACCTGCCCCGCAGACCGGGCGCGGGCACCATCGGAAGCACCCTCGGTCGCCCGGCCGGCCTCCTGACCAGGTGCCGCTTTGGGGCGCGCGCCGTGCCGGATGCCGCGACGACTGCCGGCCGGCCCGCCGCGCCGCAAGCCGCCCGCCCCGCCCGCAGGGGCCGCCTGCTCGGCGTGCAGGCCCGCTCGCAGCGCCATGGCGACCAGCAGAAACGTCAGGTAGACGAGCGCCAGCAGGCAGAGGCGGGCGACGACGAGGAACTCCTCGGAGACGGTCACGGTCTGTCGCCCTAACCGCTGCGGAACTCGAACGCCGGCGCCGTGCCCAGGCTCACCAGGTCGCCGTCTGCGAGGCGATGCCTGTTGGTCGCCACGCCGTTGACCAGGGTGCCGTTGGTGGAGTTCAGGTCTACGAGCAGGTAGCCGGCGTCGTCGGGGCGGATCTCGGCATGCTCTCGGCTCACGTCGGGGTCGTCGAAGGCGACCGTGCAGCCGGCGAGCCGGCCGAGCTTCGAGGCCTTCGATCCGAGCGCCACCCGGCGGCCGTCGGCGAGATGAAGCACGCCGCCGTGGGGAGCGGCCTCCTGCATGCGGGCGCTCACCGAGAACGAGCCGTCCCGCAGGCCCGGATCGGCGCGGAGGTCCACCCGGACCGGCCCCATGAACGTCCAGCGGCGTTCGCGGGCCGTCGCCCGGGCGCTCTCGCAGAGCTCACGGGCCAGCGCTTCGCGCACGCCCTCGAAACGCTGGAGGTCGGCCGGGGCGAGCAGCACCCGGAACTCGTTGGCCACCACCGGCAGGCCTTGCACACCGGCGCTGCGCGAGTCGGCCAGCTCGCGGCCGATGCGGCGGGCGATGTCGAGCGGCCTCACGCCGCCAGGCAGAACGCGCCCGACGCCGTCGGACATCAGGCGCTCGAGGCGCCTCTCGATCGACCGCAGCACCACGGCACAACTCTAGCGCCGGCCCGATCACGCCCTCCCGCCGGTTCGGGCCGTGGGCCTTTGCGGTGGCCGATCCTGTTCTCCCGCAGGCCCGGCTCGGCATATTGCGGGCCGGTCCGGGCTCGCCGGGTCAATCACGCACGGATGCGCTAGCCTGTGGGCACGTTCACCTTGGTGATCTCGCCCTCGTCTCGGGGGTGGCCACGCGCGAGTGGCGGAATTTGGCAGACGCGCAGGCTTCAGGTGCCTGTGCCCGAAAGGGTGTGAGGGTTCGAGTCCCTCCTCGCGCACCCCGCGGATGTGTCAGCACATCGGCATCACCGGACCCTCGCGGCGGCGGGGGTTCGCCGTTTGCGGGGCCTGCGGATCCGGGCCGAGGCCAGGGTGAGCTACTAGCTTGTCCGAGACGGCCCGCTGCCGTCGCCTGCCGCCTCGCCGCCAAGGAGCCCGCTCGTGGGACTGATGATCCTCGCAGACGCAGAGCAGAGCGTCGCCTTGCTGCTGCTGCTGCTGGCCGGGCTGGGCCTCACCTTCTGGGAGACGCGCACGCAGCGGCTGGAGTGGAGGCAGACCGCGTGGTGGCTGCTGCTGGTGCTGCTGATCCACGTGATCGGCTACCTGGCGCTGATGGGCTGGGGCGCCTACCGCAAGAGAAAGGCGTCCACGTGATCCCTAGACAGCCGATGAAGCCCAGGCGGACGAAGCTGTTGCTCACGGTGGTCGTGGTGGTCGTGATCGCAGGCGCCGCGGGCTGGCTGCGAGGCTGCACCGGGGTGGACGTCGAGAGCTCCGATGCAGTGGAGATCGCCCGCCCCCTCATCGACTTCGAGCCGACCGACACCGACGTCCGCCTGGTCCGCCAGGGATTCCCAGGCAGCCCGGTGTGGGCGGTGGTGTTCTCGATCCCCGACACCGACGATCCCGGCGAGTTCATCGCGCTCACCAGGGTGTTGGTGGACGCCGCGACCGGCGAGATCCGATCGGCGACCGACGAGATGACCGGCACCCAAATCGAGGTCGACGACGGCTGAGCGGCACGCCGCGCGACGCCCCGTCAACTCACCCGCACATCTGGTCCCCAGCGGGCATGGTGTCGGCCGACGCCATGGCAGCGCCCGGCCACCGCGCGCCGGCTCTCAGCCGCTCCAGAGCACCGGGAAGTGCTCGTCGGGCAGGGCGTCGTCGCCGCCGCGCCGGTAGCGGCCGTAGACCGGCCCCATCCCCTCGTCGAGCCGGCTCGGGTCGAAGCGCGCCTGGAGAGGCGCGGCGTGGATCGCCAAGGCACGGCGCTCAGCAGCGGTGCGGTTGACGCCCGAGCCGTGCCAGGTCCAGCCGTGGTGAAACGACCCGCCCCCGGCAAGCACCTCCACGCTCACGATCCGCTCCAGGTGCGCGGCCACCGGCTTACGGTAGTCGTCGGGTCCGTGGAACGAGACCTCCGGCGCCGAGGCCTCGGCCGGCCAGCGGTGCGAGCCGCGCACCAGCTCAAGGGCGCCGCCGGCTGCGGTGGTGTCGTCGAGGGCGATCCAGCAGGTGAGCATGTCGGTGGGCGTGAACCAGCCCGAGTAGGCATTGTCGCGGTGAAAGCCCAGCGGCCGCGCGCCGGGCGGCTTGTGCAGCACGTTGTCCTGGATCAGGCGCGCCCCCGACCAGCCGCCCAGCCGGGCCAGCGCCTTGCCGATGGCCGGGTCGAGCACCACCGAGGCCAGGGCGGGGCTCGCCTTCCAGCCGTTGCAGATCTGGCGGGTGAGCGACGGGTCGCCGCTGGGATGTTGCCAGTTCACCTCGTCGGGCTCGCCGCCGCAGAACTCCCCGGAGAACAAGGCCTCGAAGCCGGCCCGCAGCGGCTCGATCAGCGCCGGGTCGATCAGGGCGTCGCAAACCAGCAGGCCGTCGGCGCCGAAGCGCGCCACATCGGCGTCGCTCAGATCCTCCACGACTCCCCCTGCTCCCCCACGTCGCCAAGCGTAGGCCCCCGGTCGAGGCCCAGGCGTTTCGCCGCAGCCCCCGCACGTCCCGGCGTTCCCATAGCGGCGCCCGCACGTCCCGGCGTTCCCACAGCGGCGCCCGCACGTCCCGGCGTCCCCCGCCGTCCCCACGGCGTCCCCCAGCACGCCCAACCAGCGCTCGCCGCAGCACGACCGCCATGCCCTTCGCGAGGGCGGGCCGGATTCGGATTGGCAAGCCGGTCCGATCCGCGCTATACATGCACCAGTGCGTAAGCAGAGGAAAATCGTTTTCCTTGAAGTAGGTGCTCGGGGGTGCTATGGTTCGCGGCAGCGGACCTCTCCGGAGCCGTCTTGCGCCCGCAACACACCAAGCCAACAGGGGGACAAATGACCACCGATCTCGAGAGGTTCGTCGGAGCGGACGGGCGAGAGGAGCAGATAGCCGACATCGAGCGGCGCATCGAAGCCGACGGCATCACCTACCTGTACTGCCAGTTCGTCTCGGTCACCGGGCGCATCATGGGCAAGGGCATCCCGGCCAAGCACTTCGGGATGATCGCCCGCAAGGGCTTCCAGCTCGTCTACGGCTCGACCGCCAACCTGTTCATCGACCGCCACGGCGACTACATCGGCTACGGCCCCGAGGCCCGCGAGCTCGTCGGCATCGCCGAGACCGACACCTTCATGCCGCTGCCCTGGGATCCCAAGACCGCCCGCGTCTTCTGCACCCTGTTCCGCGGCCGCGAAGAAGAGGTGGACGGCGGGTCCTACCTGACCTCGGACTGCCGGGGCAACCTGCAGCGCATCCACGCCGAGTTCGAGGCCAAGCACGGCCTGCACCTGCGCGCCGGCTGCGAGCCCGAGATGATGTGGCTCAAGATGGAGAGGGACGCTCACGGCAACCCCACGAAGCCCAGCGTCGAGGGCATGACCAACCCCTTCTGCTACCACATCGACCAGTTCTCCGAGCTGCAGCCGCTCATCCACAGGGTGATCGAGTACTGCGAGGCGATGGGGCTCGACATGGTGCAGGGCGACCACGAGGACGCACCCGGCCAGCTCGAGCTGAACTTCATGTTCGACCGGGCCGAGCTGACCGCCGACCGGCTCACCACCTACCGCCAGGTCTGCAAGCAGGTGGGCCGCGAGCTCGGGGCGTTCCCGTGCTTCATGCCCAAGCCGTTCATGGGCGTGTCGGCCAACGGCTGTCACCACAACATCTCGCTGTGGGCCGGCGACGACAACAAGTTCATGCCCGAGGGCGACGACCCGCAGATGCCCGGGCCTGTCGGCATGAAGGCCATCGGCGGCATCCTCGAGCACGTCCGGGCGCTGACGTGTTTGACCTCGCCGACGGTCAACTCCTACCGCCGGCTCTGGGACACCGGCTTCTGGGCGCCGGTCTATGCCGACTGGGGCTTCCAGAACCGCACCACGGCGCTGCGGGTGAGCGCGCCGGGGCGCTTCGAGTACCGCTCGGTCGACTCGGCGGTCAACCCGTACCTGTCGTTCGCCGGGCTGATCAAGGCCATGGACGACGGGCTCGACCGCGGCCTCGACCCCGGCCAGCCCGAGGAGCGCAACATCTACGAGGCCATCGCCGCGGAGAAGAAGGTGGAGAAGGTGCCGCTCAGCCTCGGCGAGGCGCTGGAGGCGCTTCGTGCCGACGAGGTGGTCCGCAGCGCCCTGCCAGGGGAGATGTGGACCGTCTTCGAGCACTACAAGCGCGACGAATGGGAGCGCTTCCTGGCCTCGGTGTCCGACTGGGACGTCGAGGAGTACCTCTACGTCCTGCCCTGACCCGCAGCCCGAGCCGCGCCCGGCGCAGCGCCCAGACTGCCCAGGCCGAACCCGACCCGACCCGATGAGAACACAGCGAACACAACCGAGGAGACAGCCATGTGCGGCATAGCCGGCGTCATCCACCGAGACGGCCCCACCGACCTGGGGGCCGAGCTCACCCGCATGCTCCAGGCCATGAAGCACCGCGGCCCCGACTCGACCGGCTACGCCCTCTACGGGCCGGCCGACGAGCTGGTGGTCATCCGCTTCGTGCTGGCCGAGCCCAACGAGGCCAGCGGCGTCGGCTTCGACGAGCGCCTGGAGCGCAGCCGTGCCGAGATCGAGTCTCGCCTGGCCAAGATCGGCGCCAACGTCGCCACCATGGTCAGCGAGACCGGCTACGCCTTCAGGGCCACGGTGCGCTACTCCGGCGAGCTCAAGCCCCTCGCCGACTACCTCGAGGACGTGCCCGGCTGCGAGGTGCTGTCGCTGGGCAACTCGCTTGAGATCGTCAAGGACCTGGGCGACGCCCAGACCGTCGGCGAGCAGTACCGCCTGCCGGGCTTCATCGGCACCCACGGCGTCGGCCACGTGCGCATGGCCACCGAGTCCGACGTCGACCTGGCATCGGCGCACCCCTACTGGGCCTATCCCTTCGCGGACGTGGCCGTGGTCCACAACGGCCAGCTCACCAACTACCACCAGTGGCGGCGGCGCCTGGAGCGCAGCGGCCACCGCTTCCAGTCCGAGTGCGACTCGGAGATCATCGCCGTGTACCTGGCCGAGCGCATGTCGTCGGGCGACTCTCTGGAGGTCGCCATGAAGTCCAGCCTGGATGACTTCGACGGGGTGTTCACCTACGTGGCGGTCACCGGCTCGGAGCTGGGCGTGGCCAAGGACGAGATGGCCGCCAAGCCGCTGGTGCTGTTCGAGTCCGACGACCTGGTGGCCGTGGCGACCGAGGAGATCTCGATCCGGGCCCTGATCGGCCACGAGGTCGAGACACGTGACCCCGCCGAGCGGGAGGTGCTGGTATGGCAGGTGTGAGCGGCTCTCGCAGCGGCATCAGCTACGACGCCCGCGGCCTCGCCGAGCCGCACGCCACGGCGCCGCACACGGCCGAGATCGACGGCGGCTCGGCGCGCATCGACGCGACCGAGCTGACCACCCGCCAGATCAACCTGGAGCTGCGCCGCCTGATCTACGAGGAGGGCATCGGCGACGTGCACATCGTCAACCCCGGCTCCAAGCACTCGCTGGCGGTCGGCATCCTGGCCCGCTGCCGGATCAGCTTCGAGGGCTCGCCGGGCTGGTACGCCTGCGGGCTGATCGACGGCCCCGAGGTGCGCATCAACGGCCGGGTCGGCTGGTCGTGCGCGGAGAACATGATGTCGGGCAGCGTGATCGTGGAGCGCAGCGCCGGCTCGCTGACCGGGGCGGCCATGCGCGGCGGCGACCTCATCGTCAAAGGCGACGTGGGCGCCCGCACCGGCATCGACCAGAAGGGCGGCACGATCATCGTCACCGGCTCGGTCGGGATCAACACCGCCTTCATGATGCAGCGGGGTCGCCAGATCATCTGCGGCGACGCCGGCGACGGGCTCGGCGACTCGATGTACGACGGCACGCTGTATGTGGGCGGCAAGGTGGCGTCGCTGGGCATCGACTGCGTGCCCGGCGAATGGACCGACGCCGACACCGAGATCGTCAACCGCAAGTTCGCCCTCTACGGGCTCGGCGAGCCGCCGGCGCTCCAGAAGTTCGTCTGCGGCAAGCAGCTCTACAACTACGACAACCTCGAGCCGTCCGAGCGCAAGCTCGTCATCTGATCCTCAGCGAGGCACGCCACATGAAAGCGAGGCACTCCACATGAACCAGCCCAAGAACGCACAGACCCAGGCCGAGCAGGACGCCGTGCTGGTCAACGCCAACACGGACCGTCTCGGCCAGAGCCAGATCTTCACGCCGACGGTCATCAACGACATCCACGTGAAGGCCGAGCTGGGCCGCTACCGGATGCGCGGCTTCTCGCTGTTCAAGAAGATCCCCCACTGGGACGAGCTGGTCTTCCTGCCCGGCACGCTGACCCGCTTCGTGATCGAGGGCTACCGCGAGAAGTGCGAGACCAAGACCGTGCTCGGCGGGCGCTTCGCGGCCAAGCCCCTGGAGCTCGACATCCCCGTCTACATCACCGGCATGAGCTTCGGGGCGCTGTCGATCGAGGCCAAGATGGCCCTGGCCAAGGGCGCCTCGATGGCAGGCACCGCCACCTGCTCGGGCGAGGGCGGCATGATCCCGCCCGAGCGCGACCTGTCGACCAAGTGGTTCTACCAGGTGATCCAGAGCCGCTACGGGTTCAACCCGCATCACCTGATGCTCGCCGACGCTGTCGAGTTCTTCATCGGCCAGGGCTGCAAGGTCGGCATGGGCGGCCACCTGATGGGCCAGAAGGTCACCGAGCAGGTGGCCGAGATGCGCTCGCTGCCTGCGGGCATCGACCAGCGCTCCCCGGCTCGTCATCCCGACTGGCTCGGGCCCGACGACCTGTCGCTGAAGATCCAGGAGATCCGCGAGGCCACCGACTACCAGATCCCGATCCAGCTCAAGCTGGGCGCATCGCGGGTGTATGACGACGTGCGCATGGCCGCCAAGTGCGGCCCCGACTCGATCTACCTCGACGGCGCCGAGGGCAGCACCGGCGCAGGCCCGCACCTGGCCACCGAGGAGACCGGCATCCCGCTGATGGCCGCCATCCCCGAGGCACGGCGTGCGCTCGAGGACGTGGGCCTAGCCGACGAGATCGACCTGGTGGTGGCCGGGGGCATCCGCAACGGCGGCGACGTGGCCAAGTGCCTGGCCCTGGGCGCCAACGCCATCGCCATCGGCACGGCCGCCCTGATGGCGCTGAACTGCAACAAGGAGCTGCCCGGGGTCACCGACTACGAGGGCACCGTCGGCGTGCCCGCCGGCCAGTGCTACCACTGCCACACGGGCCGCTGCCCGGTGGGGGTGGCCACTCAGGACGTGGAGCTGCGCAAGCGGCTCAACGTGGACGAGGCGGCGCTGCGTGTCTACAACTTCCTGATCACGCTCACCATGGAGGTGCAGATGCTGGCCCGGGCCTGCGGCAAGACCGACGTTCACTCGCTGGAGCCCGAGGATCTCGCGGCGCTCACCTACGAGGCATCGGCCATGGCCAAGGTGCCTTTGGCAGGCAGCGACTACATCCCCGGCATCACCGAGGAGCGGGCGCTGGATGAGATGCGCAAGCTGGTGGCCAAGCAGTCGACCGGCAGCTGAGCCGGCGCCCTTGACCCGCGCTTCGCCCCGCCCTTTGGCCCGCATTCCGAGCCGCATTCCGACAGACCCGCCCAGAACCCCGACCACAGAACGAGGACCACGCCCATGACCGCAGACACCGCCACTGAGAGCACCGCCACGGCCGCCGACACCGGCAGCCGCACGGTGGCCATCGACGCCGAACAGCTCGCCGGCAAGCGCTTCGACTACCAGAGCGACATGTCGCTGGTGGAGGACATCGACCTGCTGGCGGCCACCCCCGGCGGCGACATCAACTGGCTCGAGGACATCGAGCTGCTCGAGGAGGACGGCGTGCCTGCGGTGTTCGACCGCTACTCCAACTCGTTCCTCAAGATCTACTTCGACATCCCATCGGGCCGAGAGAACGAGATGGCCCGCAAGGTGCTGGTGAAGCACCTGCTCGACGGCAACTCCTACGGCATCGTCCTCAAGGAGATCCACTGCAAGTACCCGCAGGTGCAGCTCGGCCCCTGGGTGGCGGACTCCGCGGTGGTCGGCGCCGACTGGAAGCCGCCCGTGCTCGAAGGCTGGGAGCCGCCCGAGACCCACTGAGCCCACCCAGGAGGGGAGCATGAGGCAACTCACCACCGCCAAGTACGTCATCATCGGGGCCGGGATCCACGGGCTGTCCACCGCCTGGCACCTGGCGGGCGAGCTGCGCGCCTCGGGGCGCGGCAGCGGGTCCGACATCGTGATCGTCGACAAGACCGGCATTGGCGCGGGCGCCTCGGGCATCGCCTGCGGGGTGATCCGCAACAACTACTTCCAGCCGGCCATGCGCGCCCTGATGGCGCACTCGGTGGGGGTCTGGGACAGCGACCCCGAGGCCTTCTCGTATCACCCGGTGGGCTACCTGCAGATCAGCCACGAGGGCATGCACGCCGATGTGGCCTCGATCTACTCACAGCAGCAGGCGATCGGCTACGAGTCGGTGTTCATCGAGGGCGAGGCCCGCTCCAGCGCCTACATGAGGGGCATCTTCGACGACTGGCAGGCCACCGGCATCACCTCGGTGCTGCACGAGAAGCGCGGCGGGTATGCCAACAACATGGCGTCGCTGAAGGGCCTGTGGGCCAAGGCTGAGGCGCACGAGGTCCGCCTGATCGCGGGCGTCTGCCACACCGGCTTCGAGAGCGACGCCTCCGGCGCTGTGACCGCTGTGCTCACCGATCAGGGCGCCGTCGCCTGCGAGCAGGTGGTGGTGGCCACCGGCCCCTGGGTGCAGAGCCAGTGGGCGATGCTGGACCTGCCAGCGGTGACCGGCGTGCTCGGCGGCGACGGCAGCCTCCACGAGTCGCCCACCTGGACCTACTGGGCCCTGCAGGAGGGCACCCTGGAGGTGGACCCCGGCTACCTGGTCGACAACTCCGGCAACATGGGCCCGGTGGTGCACATCGACACCGACGCCCCGCTCTATGACGACGACGGCCTGGTGACCGAAGGACCCTGGGGCATCTACTACAAGCCCGACTTCAACTTCGGCGGCGTGCAGGGCGGCTACATGCCCTATCGGGTGCAGAAGCCCGGCTCGGAGGTGGCGGTGGACCCCTACGGCCCGTCCTCGCCTGACTTCGTGGTCGGCTCGGAGTTCTACCGCACCTGGACCGCGGCGCTGGCGTTCTGCCAGAAGCGCTTCGAGGGCAAGAGCCACCTGATCAGCACCGAGCCCTCGGGCGGCATCGGCAGCTTCACGCCCGACAGCTTCCCGGTGTTCGACGTGTTCTGCGACAACGTGTACTTCGTCGCCGACTCCAACCACGGCTACAAGATGATCGGCGTGGGTGCCCTGGTGGCCAAGGAGCTGCTGGGCCAGACGCAGGAGCTGCTGGAGCCGTTCCGCTACTCGCGCTATGCCGCCGGGAAGCTGCACCCGGTGTCCAACAGCCCCTTCCCCTGGAGCTGACCGGCTCACCTGGAGCTGACCCGCTCATCGAGGCGACCTGGCCGACAGCACCCCCGGCGGCTCAGAGCCTCAGGCGCACGTAGGTCCGGTCGTCGAAGCTCAGGTGGCCCGGCCGCACGGTCTTCGTGCCTGGCGGGTCCGCGATCCGCAGCGGGTCGCGCTCGATGCTCGCCGCCAGAGCGGCCTCGCTCTGCTCCAGGGATCGCTCCGGAGACGGGTAACCGTCGCTGGCCAGGATCACCTCGCTGCCCGGCGGCGCCTCGAACACCTCGATCATGGCGGCCTGCGTGCCGTGCCCGTCGAAAGCGGCGAATACGTAGGGCGATTCGGCCACGTTGCGCCACTGCCGGGCGCCGCGCAGCAGCGGCAGGATCATCTCTCGGCCCGGGTCGCATCCTCTCAATTCGTCGAGGTCGCGGCCTGCTCTCAGGAGTGATTCGAGCAGCGCAGCACGGGCCGCGGCGGCGATCACGTCGATCCGCTTCGACGGAAGCTGCGCCGGCCCGTCGATGCCGACGGCCACATCGCCGACCCGGACGATCCTGCGAGTGTCGAGATGCACGAAGGCGCCTACGGCCACTGGCTCAGCGGATCCGTTCCCCAGGCCGGTCAGCGCTTCGTGAAGCCTCTTGACGGCGACCTCGGGCGTGTCGCTGTCGGTGATTTCGAGCACCGCCCCACCGAGCGCCAGGGCAGCACGCCTGCCGGGGGACGGCCTGTGCGTTGAGCCGCTCTGGTCGGTTGCGCCGTCGAACACGGCCACGACCGAGTCGCTCACCACGAGGACGTCCTCGTTGCGCTCGTCCTGGCCGCTCTTGGCGACAGACAGGGCCTCGATCACACGGGCTGTCATCGTCTGTCCCTGCTGCTCCAGATCAGCTCAGGCGCCAGCACGTGCCTCTGCTCCACTCGGACCGCGACCACATACGCCACATCGCCACCGCACTTCACCATCGCCGCCAAAGCAGGGCCGCAGCGGCATGGCTCGGCTCGCCCCTGTGGCATAATCAGGCGGTGCTGAGAGGGCGTTGTGGCTGCGGGGCGGTGCGCTTCTCGCTGAACGGGCCGCTGCGCCCTGTGCTCAACTGCCACTGCGTCCGCTGCCGTCGCTTCACCGGGCACTTCATGGCCGGCACCAGCACCGCGCTCGGCGACCTCGTGTTCGACTCGGGCGAGGAGCTGCTGAACTGGTGGATCCCCGCAGAGGAGCCGACCGTCGGCTACGGGAGCTGCTCGGTCTGCGGTTCGAGCCTGTTCTGGCGGGCCGACGACAAGCCGGGCCGCCTGAGTATTGCCGGCGGCTGCCTGGAGGAACCGACCGGGCTGCGCACGATCCTGTCGATCTACACCTCCGAGGCCGGCGACTACTACCGCATCGACGACTCGCTGCCCGCCAGCGCCTACGACAGCTCCCAAGCCGAGAAGGGCCTCGACGACCTCTGACCCGCGAGCAGCCCGGCCCCGCGCACGGGAGGCTCGGCCTGCCTTCCGAAGGCTCTGGCTATCGCTTGTTGGGGGATCTGTTCCACACCGGCAAACCGTCGGCGGAGGCGGTGTGCTCGGCGTTGGACGGTTTGGATGAGGTGGCTGCTGCGGGTGTGGAGACGTTGATCGTGGCGGGCAACCATGAGTGGATCGGTGTGACCCGCAAGCAGGCACAGCGGTCTCCGGCGGCGATTTTGGATCGTTGCGGGCACAGGGCGCCTGCCGGAGCGGAGCCTGTGATGTTGGGATGCGGGTTGTGGGTGGGGGCTGTGCCTTGGCCTTTGCCTGGCGACGATCTGGCCGGTTACGACGACAGTTTGCGGCGGCTGGCTGACGACGCCGACAGGTTCGATGGGCCTGCGCTGCTGGGGGCGCATGTGCCGGTGAGCGAGGCGTCGATGGGATCGGAGTCGGAGCTGCGGATGCTGACCTCGGAGTGGACGGTCCCGGCGGCGAGGCTGGGGTTGGAGCCGTTCGACGTTGTGCGCTGCGGGCATATCCACCGCCGTCAGGACATCACTGGCAGGGTGGGGTATGTGGGGTCGTTGGACAGGTTCACGTTCATCGACGAGGACCAGCCGAAAGGGTGGGCGTTGTTGGAGTACGACACCGACGGCTCTGTGTGCGACACCCATGTGCAGGTCGACGCCAGGCGGTTCGCGACGTTGGCGCCCGGCGATGACCCTGAGAGGTTCGAGCCGGGGACTTTGGTGCGGGTGGTCTGCGGCGACGGGACCGCTGCGGGGGATGTGAACCGTGAACGGATCGCTGATGCGGGGCTGGTGCTTGTGGGGGTGAGCGTGGACCATGTTGACCGTGACTTGGGGCCGTATGCGGGGTCAGCGCCGGCGGAGCCGGTGCTGTCGCCTGGCGGGCTGCTTGAGGAATGGTGCGAGGCGGAGGGCCTTGAAGGCGACGACATGTACGCTGTGCTCGACAAGGCGAACGCTTTGCTCGGCTGGCAGTGACCGAACCTCAGATGGCTGACATGAACACGCACACCGGCCACGGCGAGTCGGGATGGTCGCCGGGGTCGTCGGGGTGCGCCGCCCATTCCCATTCGCCTGCCGGCACGTCCAGGGTGTAGTCCCAGTCGGGGGGTTGCAGCACCCAGTATTTGTCGGGGGGCGGTTCGAACTGCCGCACCGCGTTGGGGTTCGCGCCTGGCGCCCATCCGCCTTGCCCTGGTCGACCCCATGGGTGAATCCACGGGTGAGGCACGATCGAATGGTCAGCCTCGTACGCGGCTTGGCGGGCTGTGTTGGTGTCGGGCAGATGATCGAGCGCGTCGTAGTTCGCCCAAGCGCCGTGGTAGCAGGAGTCTTTGCATCTGTCGAGGACAGGGTTCGGGTTGTCGTTGATGATGCCGTCGGTCGTGTTGAGCTTGTAGAGCGACGGATCGCACGGGCCGCCGTCGTCCAAATGCCAGAGACAGGTGTCCACGAGGCCGTTCGAGTGATCGACTTCATCGGTCGCGGGGTCGATTTCCAGGGCTGCGTTGTCGGTGCCGTGGAAGTCGGTGACAGACATCACCTGATTGCGGTCCATCGTCTCCTGCCAGAGAACGATCTCCCCCGGGGTGTTCGAGACATACGAAAACGACTGCAACGCGTCAGCGGACCAGCCTTTCATCTCGTTGTGCGTGTTCCGAGTCGGTTTACCGATCAGGTGCGCTGCCCGGTCGTGGTAGGCGATCCACGCCGCTATCAGCGCGTCGCCTGTCTTGCCGGCGAACTCCGGCTCGTCCTCTGGTTTCACGCAGACCCCGAACACCTCATGGCGGTCGGCGGAGTTCTCCCGTGCAGGCGGCACATGCCCCGCCGGGTCGTTGCCGTGTATCCCTCTCGTCGGGGCGTCGGTCGGGTCCGCGGTGCGATGCCCGCCGTAGAAGTGGAACCCGCCGGGGGATTTGTGCCCGCAGTTGCGGGCCTCCAGGCCCTGCCATTCCTCGCAGGCTGTCACCGCGACGTCGTTGTATGCCCACAGGTCGCCTGGCGGGTCGTCGAACTTGTAGGGCTGCTCCAGCAGACGGATTCGCCGGCTGCCGGCCGCATCGACCTTGGTCCAAAACGCCGGGTCCCAGTTGGGCTCCGACGGCTGAATCAGATAGCGCTGACCCCCCTTTCTCCTGGTGGGGTGGTGGAAGTCGTCGGGCCACCGGCACACAGGGTCCACGGTGCATAGCCAAGGGTTGTAATGCCAGATCACGTTCGAGGTGACCCACACGACCACAGCCTCGTTCCGTGTGTGCATCACGCCGTGTTCCCCGCCCGCGGGTGGAGCCAGCAGGCACACGATCATCAAGCACAGAACCGCTCGCTTCATCGTCGGCAGCTTAGTGTCAGAAACCCCGCCGCCGGCTGTTTGCGGCAAGCCTTGCCGGACACGTCACGCAAGACCGGTTTCTGTCCCGAAAATCGGATAGGTGCGTTTCCGGTGAGGTTTTCAGTCATCGGTCAGGTATCGTAGCGGCTATGCGCAGAGTCCTGCTTTTTGTGGCTGTTCTTGTCGCTGCCTGTTCTGGTGGCGGCGACACTGCCGAGACGTTTACGACTGCCGTCGACCAGTCGGTCGAGCAGCCGGCTGATGCCGTCCCGGGAGATGTCGCCGAGGATGTTGAGGTTGTCGAGCCTGCCGACTCGGAGTCGGCAGACAGCGAAGACACGACTGCCGTTCCCGCGACTACAGAGACATCTTCGTCCCTGCCGCCGACCACCGAAGCGGCTTCGACGACCCGCGCTCCTGCGACCACAACCGCCTCGCCGACCACACGCGCCCCAGCGCCGACCGGCCCTGTCAAGGTCGACGACACAACCCTGACACTCGCGCCGGAGCACCAAGACACAGACACGCACGGAGCAGACACCGACCCGCCTTCGGAGCCTGTCGAAGCAGAAGTGGGCCAGGTGACGGAGGATCCGTGGGGAATAAAGAAGACGAAGATCAGTGTCGAGCACGGGCCGGCCGACACGTCCAAGTGCAACGGCATCCCGCTTGACGCCGGCGAAAAGTGTGTCTGCTCCCTGGTCGAGTACCCGCCGGAAGCAGAGGTCGAGCCGTTCGAGACCTGCGGCCTGCGGGGTTAGGCGCTATTCGACGACTTGGACTGCGGCCCGGTGGTGGGCGCAGCGGTGGTAGCACAGGAGGCCTGGCGGCGGCGGCCGGGAGCGCCTGAGCATCGCGCCGGCTGACACAGCGCCGGCTGCGCCGGCATCCCGGCCATGTGACCCCGGGCAGCAACGGCCTCGGGCTGGTCGCCCGGCGGCGACGCCCGCACCGATGACCGCCCGGCGGCGACCGTCTGACGCCACGCCGACCTCTGCGATCACCCGGGCCGGCCACGCCCGCGCGTCCGCGGTCATCGCGGCGACCGACGTGACGTGACCGTCGACGCCGCTGCCATCCCGCGACATCCGCGCCATCGCCGACACGCGGAATCCGCGGCACACGAAGCCCAGCCCGCCGGAGCTGTCCCCGACCGCCACCGCCCCCCACGCCGCGCTGACATCAATCCCGCGACATCCGCGCCTCCCCCGACACGCGGAAGCCCGCGGCATCCGACACCCGAGCCGTCTCCGCGGTCGGTGTCCCCCGCGGTCGGGGACCTCAAAGCCGGCAGCCGTCTCCGGGGCGCGGCTGCCCGCGGCGCCTGCGAGGCCGCGGGTGCCGCGGCCTTTGGTGTCGCAGATGGCCGCGGTCGGCGCAGACGGCAAGGCTGCCGAGTGACGCGGCTTCGTGAGCAGCGGGATGGCGCGTTTCAGGGGGGCGCGGATGCCGCGGCTTGTGTCGGTGACGGCTTCGGCAGGCGGAGACGGGGCGGCACAGGCGGCTTCGTGGCGGAGATGCCGGCGCCGCGGATTCCGCGTGGCGAAGAAGACGCGGGTGTCGCTGCTTTTTTCGGAGGGCTGCGGTCGGCGGGGATGCTGGGAGGGTGCGGCTTCGCGGGTCTTTGAGGCGCGGATGATGCGGCGGTTACGCCGGTGCCTTGAACTGCTGCTGTGTGTTTGTGGCCGGCATCGACCCGCTCGGCGGCTACGACGTGGACGTGACCGTGGCAGGCTCGCCCCGACGCGGCGGCGGTCGTCAAATGCGAGCTCGTGCCCGGCGACCATCTGCGCAGCGAGGACTACAGCACCGGCGACGAGGTGACCGTGAAAGGCGTGTTCGCCGACAGCACCCTCGCGGGGCTTGTCTGGCTCAGCGGATGCTCCTTCGACTGATGTGGCCGTGAAAGTCGTCGACCTGTTCTCCGGCGCCGGCGGCTGGTGCGCCACAGCAGATGTCGAGATCGTCGGGTTCTCCGAAACCGACCAGACCGCCGCAGCGACGTTCGCCGCCAACCACCCCGACGCAGCGCCGTTCGGGGACGCTTTCGGGGCGCTCCCCGACATGCAGCCGGACGGGATCGTGGCGTCACCGCGCCCCCGCGCAGGCAGCGACCACCCACACGCCGCCCGCCGCGGCCGTGGACCGCGACCAGCACACCGTCACCCGCACACACCGGCCGCCAGTCACAACCGCCGGTGCAGCGACCGCCAAGACGCGGCGCCAGGCCTCGGGTGCGGGGCCAGGCCTGGCGGACTAGCGAGGCAGGGGTGTCCAAAGGCTGCTGATCGGCAGGGCCCATAGCCGCTCGCCCAGCGGGAACACCCCCCTGCCTGTGTGCAACACGATTCCCGCCAGCATTTGGGCGCCTATCTCCTCTCGCAGCCATTTCAGGTGATCGGCATCGGAGCGGGTCGGAGCGTTGCCGGCCTTGATCTCGAAGGCCACCAGAGCGCCGGCATCCAGTTCGGCCACGACGTCGATCTCACGAAGCCCGTTCTCCTGACGGAGGTGATACAGGCGGCAGTTGTGCTCGCTGACAGACGCCTGCGCACGCAGCTGCGACACCACCAGCGTCTCCAGCATCCGCCCGAGCAGATTGCCGTCGAGCATCACAGAGCGCTCGGTGGCGCCAGTGACCGAGGCCAGCAACGCCGCATCGACAAGGAACCGCTTGGGCGAGCGTGTCAGCCGCTTGAGCCGGTTCGACCACCAGGCCGGCAATTCGTGGATCACGTGAAGACGGCTCAGCAGGTCCAGGTAGCGTCCCGCCGTGACTCGATTGATGTCAGACGACGTGTACAGGGTGTGGTCGGTCGTGATACCGGCAGAGTTGAGAGCGTAGACGTCGAAGAAGCGAGCCAGCTTGGCGGTGTCGTAGTCGCTGCCTGCATTTTGCGAATCGCGGGTCACTGTCTCATGGATGTAGGTCTTCATCCAGCGTTGCCTTGAGGGCTCCGGCATTTCCAGGACTGGACGAGGGAACCCGCCGCGCACCGCCCATCGGACGTAATCTCGCACGTCCAGTTCATCGCCGAAATGAAGCTCTACGCCAAGGGATCGCAGCCCTTCGGAGGCGATGCGATCGACCAACGGCTGTTCTGGGGCGCCGAGCTGCTCGCCCACCGTCATCGGGTACATCGAGAGCTGTGTGACGCGTCCTGTCCCCGGCCATGTCGCAGTCTGCGTCTCAGCACGGATCGACCCCGTGAGGATGAACAGCCCAGGGCTGTGCGACGCATCGCATGCCCGCTTGACCGCACCCAAGACCTCCGGGACCTCCTGCCACTCGTCGATTAGCACCGGCTTCTCCAGGACATCGAGCAGGGCGTCGGGGCTGGCCGCCATGGCAGCCTTCTCGTCAGGACGGTCCAGCCTGACGACACTCTGTGCGTGCCTCAGAGCGGTAGTCGTCTTCCCGGAAGCTCTTGGCCCCACCAGTGACAGCGCCGGAAGGCCAGCAATCAGGTCTGTGATGAGATGGTCCACAAGCCGCTGGCGGTACTCGGTCACCTCTTCAGACTATCGGTTTCCGTAGGCTATCACTATCGGTTTCCGTAGGCGGTGACTATCGGTTTCCGTAGGTCTTGAGTATCGCTTTCCGTAACTCCGCGGGGACGGTCAGGCGCGGGCGCCGGGGCCGTAGGCGCAGAACATCTCCTCGCCGGCCTCGAAGCGGCTGAGCCTCAGCGGGTGCATGTCGAAGCGCGGCTCGTCGCCCATGACCATGGCCGCCATCGTCTCGCCGACCGCGGGCGACAGCTTGAGGCCGTGGCCCGAGAAGCCCAGCGCCAGCAACAGCCCCTCCACCCCGGGTGCGGGGCCGATCACGGGGTGGTAGTCGGGCGTCACCGCGTAGGCGCCGCTGGTGCGGCTCAGTACCGTCGAGCCGACCATGGCCGGCATCCGCTCAGCGAAGGCCGCCTCCAGGCGCAGCAGGTGTGCCTCGTGGTCGGCCTCGCCGGACAGCTCCAGGGGATCGTCGACCACGGGCATCTCGGGGGGATAGGCCACGGCCACGACCTGTCGGCCCATGGCAGGGCGCACCACGATGTTGGAGTTGCCGTCGGTCACGCAGCACTGCAATTGCGGACCGCCAGGGGCGACCTCCAGGGTGGCCATGTCGAGCCGGCGGCGCTGCAGCGGCAGGCTCAGGCCGATCGGATCGAGCAGGTCGCGCCCCCAGGCCCCCGCGGCGTGCACCACGACCGGCGCCTCGATGTCGCCGGCGCTGGTGCTCACCCCGCTCACCCGGCCGCCTGCCGTACGCAGCGCCGAGACCTCCACCCCGTGCACCACCCGAGCGCCGTGCGCCTGTGCGGCCAGCAGCCAGCTCAGCACCATCCTGGTCACGTCGATGTAGCCGCCGTCGGGCTCATAGGCGCCGCCTGCGAGGTCGTCGGTGACCAGCAGCGGCTCGATGGCCGCGATCTGCTCTGCATCCACGAAGCGGGTGTCGACCCCGCAGCCCTGGCCCAGGGCGATGTTGCGGCGCAGGGCGTCGAGCTGGTCCTGCACCACCAGCAGCAGATAGCCGAGGCGGGCATAACCGGGGTCGCCGAAGCCCACCTCGGTGGACCAGTCGCGGATCACCTCGAAGCCGCGGTTGGCCATGCGGATCAGCAGCTCATTCGAGTAGTGCCGGCGAATCTGGCCGAAGGTCCGCCCCGAGATACCGCCCACGGGCGGGCGCGAGTCGAGCACCACCACATGGGCGTCACTCCGTGAAGCCAGGGCGAAGCCGATGCTGGCCCCCATCACCCCCGCCCCGACGACCACCACGTCGGCACCGGCAGGCAGATCCCCAGCAGCGGGCAAATCCGCAGCGGCGGGCAGATCCGCAGCGGCGGGCAGATCCGCAGCGGCCGGCAGATCGGCAGCGCTCACGGTGCGGACCGCGAGGTCTGAGCCCCAGAGGGCGGGCCAGCCCCGGCCCCGGCCCCGACCCCGACCCCGGTCACCTTGTGAACCCCCGACGCTGACCGCTCAGCGGACGGGCGCCTCAGCGAGCAGCCCCGAGCGGCCTCAGGCCGACTCCGCCATGAAGGACTGCAGCGAGTCGTCCATGGCCTGCGCCCAGGGAGTGTGATGCGCCGGCGCCACGGTGCCGGTGACCGGCGAGGTGTGGCCGTGGTCGCGGTAGCCGATGATCGACTGCTTCTTGTGCTTCTTCCAGGCGTAGAACATCTGGTTGACCAGCGGCGTGTTGAAGTCCGGGTAGTCGGTCTGGTCCACCAGATCCTGGGTGTAGTCGCCCTGGAAGTCGATGCAGCCGTAGTCGTCGGCGATGTCGTCCTCGGCTGCCTGGCGCTCGGCGATCCAGCGGGCCTGCTCGGCGGCATCCGGCAAGGCGATGCGCCCGCAGATCACGTCCCGGGCGTACCAGGCCTGGGCGTCGAACATGTTGAACGTGTACCACTGGTCCTGCATGCCCAGGTACATCACCTTGTTCTCGGGCTGGAACACCACGCCCCGGTACAGCATCGAGGTGGCCAGCCGGTTGGTGGTGACCAGGCGCAGATCGTCGGCCATGAACGGGAAGTGGTGCTGGTAGCCGGTGCAGGAGATGATGGCGTCGACCTCGGCTGTGCTGCCGTCCGCGAAGTGAACGGTGCGGCCCTCGACCCGGGTGAGGATCGGCTTCTCGGTGATCCCCTCGGGCCAGTCGAAGCCCATGGGGCCGCTGCGCGACGTGCAGGTCACCGAGCGGGCGCCGTACTTCCAGCACTGCGAGGCGATGTCCTCCGCTGAGTAGCTGGAGCCGATCACCAGCACGTCGAGGCCGGAGAACTGCACGGCGTCGCGGTAGTCGTGGGCGTGCAGCAGCATCCCCCCGAAGGACTCGTAGCCCTCGAAGTAGGGCATGTTGGGCGTGGAGAAGTGCCCGCTGGCGACCACCACGTAGTCGAAGTCCTCGCTGCTGGTGGTCCCCGAGCCGTGGTCGTACACGGTCAGCGTGAAGCGGCCGGGCTCGGTGGAGCGCTCCACGCTGCGCACCGAGTGGTCGAAGCGGATCTTGTCGCGGATGCCGCTGCGCTCGGCGCGGCCCACGATGTAGTCGTAGAGCACCTCACGCGGCGGGAACGAGCCGATCGGCTTGCCGAAGTGCTCCTCGAAGCTGTAGTCGGCGAACTCCAGGCACTCCTTGGGGCCGTTGGACCACAGATAGCGGTACATGGACCCGTGGCAGGGGTCGCCGTGCTCGTCGACGCCGACCCGCCAGGTGTAGTTCCACAAGCCCCCCCAGTCGCTCTGCTTCTCGTAGCAGACCAGCTCGTGCCCCTCGGCTGCCCCGCTCTGGTCAGAGGCGAAGGCGTGCAGTTGCGCCAGCCCGCAAGGCCCGGCGCCGATCACGGCTACTCGTGTCATCTGATTTCCCCCGATTGTCGTGTTGTTGGTCGAGAAACTAGCCCAGCCGGGCGGGTCGGTCCCATCCGGCCTGTCCGGCGAGGGGCCTGTCAGTTCGCCGAGCCCTGTGGCGGGCCCGGGGGACGTGGTCGTGCGAGAGGATGCTCATGCCAGGAGCTCGTCGAGAGCGGCCAGCACCAAGGCGACGTTGCGGGGCCGGGCCGTGTGGCCCATGCAGCCGATGCGCCAGCAGCGCCCGGCCAGGGTGCCCAGGCCGCCGCCGATCTCGATGCCGTAGCGATCCAGCAGCGCCCGGCGCAGGTCGGCCTCGGTCGTGCCGGCGGGCAGGCGATCCTCGGGCACCCACACCGAGGTGAGCTGCGGCAGGCGGTGGCCGGCCGGGGCGACGAGCCCCAGGCCGCGGGCCTCGAGCCCGGCCTGCAGCAGCTCGCCGCAGTGGCGGTGGCGGTCCTGGGTGTTGGCGAGGCCCTCGTCGAGCACCGCGCCGAGGCCCGCGTGAAGGGCGTAGATCATCGAGATCGGCGCCGTGTGGTGGTAGGCGCGGGCGCTCGATCCGGTCACGTAGTCGGCGATCATGCCCACGTCGAAGTACCACGACTGCGGCTTGGGGTTGCGGCGCTCCAGCGCCCGAGGCGACACGCTGACCGGCGACAGGCCGGGGGGCACGCCCAGGCATTTCTGGGTGCCGCTGTAGGCGATGTCCACCCCCCAGTCGTCGAGGCGCAGCTCGATGCCGGCCAGCGAGGTGACGCAGTCGACCAGCAGCAGGGCGTCGCCCTTGTGCGCGCCGAGCTCGGCGATGTCGTTGCGCACGCCGGTGGAGGTCTCCGCATGCACCACGGCGATCAGCGCCGGGTCGGGGTGCGCGTCGAGCAGCCGTTGGGGGTCCAGCGGCGTCCCCCACTCGGCGTCGACGGCCACCACCTCGGCGCCGCAGCGGGCCGCCACGTCGCACATGCGGGTGCCGAACACGCCGTTGACGCCCACCACCACCACGTCGCCGGGCGACACGGCGTTGACGAACGCCGCCTCCATGCCCGCCGAGCCGGTCCCCGACACCGGGAAGGTCAGCGGGTTGGCGGTGCAGAACACCTCCCGCAGGCGCTCGCAGGTCTCGTCGAGCAGGGCGATGAACTCGGCGTCGAGGTGGCCCAGCACCGGGCGGGAGAACGCCTCGATCACCTCGGGGTAGGGATTGCAGGGCCCTGGCCCCATCAGAACCCGGTCGCTGTGCGCCATCAACCCCTCCAAGGCCCTCCACGCTTGCGCTCTGGATTCACCCTAGCCCACGAATTTCACTGGGACTACAATCTTTTTCCCATGAGCCATCATCGCATCCCGGAACGCCGCCGGCGCCTGCAGCGCAGCGAGCTGGCAGTGCCCGGCTCGAACCCGGCGCTGTTCGCCAAGGCCGCCGCCTGCGGGGCCGACTACGTGTTCCTGGACCTCGAGGACGCCGTGGCGCCCGACGACAAGGAGCAGGCCCGGCGCAACGTGATCGAGGCGCTCGGCGACATCGACTGGCGCGCCGCGGCCAAGACGGTCTCGGTGCGCATCAACGGCCTCGACACTCACTACATGTACCGCGACCTCGTGGACGTAGTGGAGCAGGCGGGCGCGGCGCTCGACACCATCCTGATCCCCAAGGTGGGCACGCCCGGCGACGTCTACGCCGTGGACGCCATCGTGACGGGCATCGAGGCGGCCATGGGCTTCGAGCACCGCATCGGGCTGGAGGCGCTGATCGAGACTGCGCTGGGCATGGCCAACGTGGAGGCGATCGCCGCGGCCAGCGACCGGCTCGAGGCCATGCACTTCGGCGTGGCCGACTATGCGGCGTCGTGCCGGGCGCGCACCGTCACCATCGGCGGGCTCAACCCCGACTACCCCGGCGACCAGTGGCACTCGGCGCTGTCTCGGATGCTGGTGGCCTGCCGGGCGAACGGGCTGCGCGCCATCGACGGCCCGTTCGGCGACTTCGGCGACCCCGACGGCTACATCGCCGGCGCACGGCGCAGCGCGGCGCTGGGCTACGAGGGCAAGTGGGCGATCCACCCGTCGCAGATCGAGCTCGCCAACGAGGTGTTCACGCCGCCTGCGGCCGAGGTGGAGACGGCCCGGCGGATCCTCGATGCCCTCGCCGAGGCCGCCGCCGCCGGCAAGGGCGCCGCGCAGCTCGACGGGCGCATGATCGACGCCGCGTCGGCGCGCATGGCCCAGAACGTGGTCGACACCGCTGACGCCATCGCCGGCCTCGCGGCCGGCACCGATTGACCGCCGGCCCACCCCACACCGAGACCAACCAGCCCAGACCTGCCGACCCAACCTGCCGACCAGCCCCACCGAGACCCGCACACAGCAAGCGCACACCAGCGACGCACTCAACAGAAAGGCGCACGAGCATGGAGATCCACGAGTACCAGGCCAAGGCCCTGCTGGCCGGCTACGGGGTGGCCATACCCGAGGGCGGTCTGGCCTACAGCCCCGAGCAGGCCACCTACCGGGCGTCGGAGATCGGCGGCGAGC
This sequence comes from Acidimicrobiales bacterium, assembly GCA_965214285.1. Taxonomy (GTDB): domain Bacteria; phylum Actinomycetota; class Acidimicrobiia; order Acidimicrobiales; family Aldehydirespiratoraceae. The sequence goes on along the minus strand of OZ243946.1, from coordinate 456,872 downwards.
AGTGGGTGGTGAAGGCCCAGATACACGCCGGGGCGCGGGGCCGCGCAGGCGGCATCAAGGTCTGCGGCCACGAGCACGAGATCTGGCAGACCGCCGATGACCTGCTCGGCCGCCGCCTCGTCACCGAGCAGACCGGCGAGCCCGGCAAGGGCGTGTACCGGCTCTATGTGGAGGAGGGCGTGGTCTCCGAGCGCGAGATCTACCTGGGCTTCGTGCTCGACCGCTCCTCGGAACGGGTGATGGTGATCGCCTCGCAGATGGGCGGCACCGAGATCGAGGCCATCGCGGCGAGCGACCCGGACTCGATAGTGCGGGTCAACGTGGAGCCCGCCGTGGGCATCCAGGCCTTCGAGGCTCGTGAGATCGCCTTCGCCCTGGGCCTGGACTCGTCGCTGATCTCGGGGGCGGTGCACACCATGATGGCCTGCTACCGGGCGTTCCGCGATCTCGACGCCAACATGCTGGAGGTCAACCCGCTGGCGGTCACCGCGGACGGCCGGCTCATCGCCCTTGACGCCAAGATGACCTTCGACGACAACGCCCTGTTCCGCCATCAGGAGATCTCGGAGCTGCGCGACAAGTCCCAGGAGGACCCGCGTGAGCGCACCGCCAATGACCGCGGGCTCAGCTACGTGGGCCTCGACGGCGACATCGGCTGCATCATCAACGGCGCCGGGCTGGCCATGGCGACCATGGACATGATCAAGCACGCCGGCGGCATGCCCGCCAACTTCCTGGACATCGGCGGCGGCGCCTCGCCGGACCGGGTGCTCAAGGCGTTCCGGCTGGTGCTCTCCGATGAGAACGTGCGGGCGGTGCTGGTCAACATCTTCGCCGGCATCAACCGCTGCGACTGGGTGGCCGACGGGATCGTGCAGGCGCTGCAGCAGCTCGACATGGAGGTGCCGGTGGTGGTGCGCCTCGCCGGCACCAACGCCACCGAGGGGCTGCGCATACTCGCCGAAGCCGACGTGGACGTGATCACAGCCGACACCCTCGCCGAGGCCGGCAGCTTGGCCGTGCAGGCCGCGGCGGGCGCGCCGCAGCGCGGCGAGGCCCACGGCGAACCCGCTGCGACCGCCACGACCACCACGACGACCACCGCGACGACCACCACGGAAGGATCAGACGAATGAGCGTCATAATCGACAGCGACACGCCGGTGCTGGTGCAGGGCATCACCGGCCGCATCGCCAGCTTCCACACCGCCGAGATGCTCGAGTACGGCACCAACGTGGTCGGCGGCGTGCGCCCGGGCAGGGGAGGCACCACCCACTGCGACGTGGCCGTGTTCGACACCGTGAAACAGGCGGTGGCGGCCACCGAGGCGACCGCCAGCGTGATCTTCGTGCCGCCGCCTTTCGCTGCGGACGCGATCATGGAGGCTGCCGACGCCGGCATCGAGTACTGCGTGTGCATCACCGACGGCATCCCGGTGCAGGACATGATGAAGGTGAAGCGCTACCTGCGCCGCTACCAGCACGCCTCGCGGATGTGTTTGATCGGGCCCAACTGCGCCGGGGTGATCAGCCCGGGCCAGGCGATGATGGGCATCATGCCGGGCCACATCTACTCGCCCGGCCCGATCGGCGTGATCAGCCGCTCGGGCACGCTGGGCTACGAGGTGGCGTCGCAGCTCAAGGCGGTGGGCATCGGGGTGAGCACCAGCATCGGCATCGGCGGCGACCCGATCAACGGCAGCTCGTTCATGGACCACCTCAAGCGCTTCGAGGCCGACGACGCGACCGAGGCTGTGGTGATGATCGGCGAGATCGGAGGGCTGCAGGAGGCCGAGGCCGCGCGCTACGCCCGCGATCACATGCACAAGCCGGTGGTGGGCTACGTGGCCGGGCTGACCGCGCCCAAGGGCCGCAAGATGGGCCATGCGGGCGCCATCGTGTCCACGGTCGGCGAGTCGGCCGCCGAGAAGGTGCAGGTGATGCGCGACTGCGGGCTGACGATCGTCAAGCTGCCGTCGGAGTTCGGCTCCACCGTGCCCAAGGTGCTGCGCCGCTGACGCCCTGGCCTCCGAGCCGGCTGGCCGCCCAGCCTCAGCTGCGACGCAGCCTCAGGAGCCGGCCCAGCCTCAGACCCGGCCCGCCTCAGACCCGGCCCAGGCTCAGTGGCGGGGCAGCCTCAGGAGCGGACCCGGGTCTTGTCGGGGTCGTAGAACGGGAAGCGCACCACCGTGGCGGCGATGCGCTTCTGGTGGCCGTCGATCTTGCCGACCTCCACCTCGCTGCCGATCTCGGCGTACTGCACGGCCATGCGGCACAGCGCCACGTTCTTGGTCAGCGTCGGCGAGATGGTGCCGCTGGTGATCGTGCCCACTTTGGCCCGGCCCACGTACACATCGTCTTCGGGCGCGCCCGGCTCGCCGCCTTCGAGCTCCAGGCCGACGAGGACCCGCTGCGGGTTGGCCTTGCGCGACTCCAGGGCGTCTCTGCCGATGAAGTCCTCCTGCTTGGTCTTCAGCGGCACCGTGAAGCCGATGCCCGCCTCCATGGGGTCGGTCTGGTCGCAGAACTCCTGGCCGGCGAAGACCAGCCCGGCCTCGATGCGCAGCATGTCGAGCGCCTCCAGGCCCATCGGCGCCAGCCCCAGATCCGCGCCGGCCTCGCTGATGGCGTCCCACACGGCCGGCCCGTCGCTGGGATGGCAGAACACCTCGTAGCCAAGCTCGCCGGTGTAGCCGGTGCGCGACACGACCACGGCGATGCCGTCGTGGTCGCCGATGCGGCCGATGGCGAAGCGGAACCAGCCGAGCTCGGCGATGGTCGGCTGGTCGGGCCGGGTCCAGACGATGCGCCCCAGCAGCTCGCGGCTGTTGGGCCCCTGCACCGCCAGGTTGTGGAGCTGGTCGCTGGAGTTCTTGACCCAGGCCTGCAGGCCCAGCTCGGCGGCCTGCTTGCGCAGCCAGAGGCCGCTGTCGTCGGAGCCGCCGATCCAGCGGTAGTTGGTGCGGCTCAGCCTGAAGACGGTGCCGTCGTCGATCATGCCGCCGGTCGGGTAGCACATGGCGGTGTAGACGACCTGGCCGTCGGACAGCTTGCGCACGTTGCGGGTGACGCAGGTCTGCATGAGCTGCTCGGCGTCGGGGCCTGCCACCTCGTACTTGCGCAGCGGCGACAGGTCCATGACCGACACGGCCTGCCGGCAAGCCCAGTACTCGGCGGTGGCGCCGTGGTCGGTGAAGGAGTTGGGCAGCCAGTAGCCGGCGTAGTCGGCGAAGTCGCGGGTCAGCTCGGAGGTGCGTGCATGAAACCCGGTCTCCTTGGTGAGCTGGGCCTCGGAATCGACGGTCATGCGGATGGCGGTCGCCTTCTTGAAGACGTTGGCTGCCGGGTAGACCCTAATCTGGATGTCGGTCGGGTTCCAGCCGTTGGCGGGGTCGATGTCGCACGGGCAGGCGGTGGAGACGCACACCAGGTCGTCCAGCGCACGCAGCAGCACGTAGTCGCCGGGCCGCGACCAGGGCTCGTCGAAGTAGATCTGGTTCTGGTCGTCGACACCGGTGTTGTAGAAGAAGTTGACCGCCTCCCAGCCGCGCCGCTGAGCCACCCCGTAGGGCGCCCAGGCGCCGTTGATGTTGTCGGTGCAGTTGGCGTGGCCGGGGAAGCCCATCTCCTCGTAGTAGCGGGAGTTGCAGGCGGTGTTGAACATGTCGTGGCGGCCGACGGTGTCCTGCACCACCTCCACCAGGGGCTGCATGCCCGCCGAGTAGAACTTCGAGTACAGGCCGGGGCCGGGGTAGGCCGAGCCCATCAGCGTGCGGGTGATGGTGGGGTCCAGGCAGCGCACGCCGGCGGCGCCCCCGGCGAGGCCGCCGTCGAGGTCGCGCACCGCGAAGCACTGGAAGTCCGAGCACTCGCGGCCCTCGATGTCGACCACCTGGAAGTAGTCGCCCTTGGCCACCTCGTAGGCGCGAGCCGTCGCGGCGTCGATGGTGAAGTCCTGGGCGGGATCGGCCAGCGGGGCGGGCAGATACGGCTCGGCAGGATCGGGCGGCGAGGCCCGGTGTACCCACACGACGAGGTCGGTCGGCGGGCTGGGGCCCTCCACGCCCATGGCCTCGCCCGGCGCGGCGACCACCACCGACACATCGGCCTCGGCGGTGAAGCCGGCCTGCGCGCCGGCGGGGGCATCCGTGGCGAACACGTCGATCGCCTTGGCGGCGGCGAGGTCCGCCAGGCCAATGCCGCGCATCTGCAGGCCTGCGCGCACCCGGCGGGCGTCGACGAGCGGCGCGGAGAGCACCGAGGCGCTGCGCAGCGGCCGGGCCGTGCCGTTGGCGACGCCCGCGCCCCCTTGTCCCTGGTCTGCGCCGAGCAGGCCGGGGTCGCCTGCGCCGGCGGAGTCGAAGGCGACCAGCTCGCATGGCTGGCGGCCCTGCGGGTCGACGATCTCGATGCGGTCGCCGGCGGCCAGCGCCAGCGCGGTGGCACCGCCTGCGGCGACCCGATAGCGCTCTGTCTGCGTGTCTGTCTGCATGGCTGCTTGGAGGGTTGCTTGGGGGGCTGCTTGCATGGCGGTTCGCCTCGGCGTCCCCTCTCAGGAGTCTTCGGCTGGGTCGTCTCTGTCGGCGGCGGGCGGTGCTCGCTCGATGCGCGAGAACATGTCCAGCACCAGCAGCACGACGGCCGCCAGAGCGCCCAGCAGGGTGACCCACAGCCCGAGCCCGACGCCTGCGCCTTCGTCGCCGCTGATGCTCAGCAGCTCGCGCCCGGCGATGGCGAGGACCAGGCCCGCGGCCATCCAGGCCGGTCGCCAGCCGAGCTGGACCAGCCCGATGGCGACGAGGGCAACGATGAGGACCCATCGGCCCTCGCCGCTGCCCACGCCGCTCACGGACTTCTCGGTCTCCCAGGTCGCAAAGCTGCCGGCCGCGGCCACCGCTATCAGCACCTGCGCTGCAAGTCGCCTTGGTGGTTGCACGACCGTGAGGCTAGTCGGCTGCTGGTTGTGGCGCTGCCCGACCGGCCGGGGCTAGCCGACCGGTGGGCTGCGCGGTCCTATCCGGCGCCGCCGGCTACGACCTCGATGCAGATGACGGCGAAGACGATGCACGCCAGGGAGAAGACGAGCATCGCATGCTCGAACGCCTTGGAGTGTCCCTGCTTGCCGGGGAACTGCGGCTGCTTTCCAGCCATGTCAGCCTCCTTGCACTTGCTGAGCGGACTGCTCGTTGCGGATCTGGTCTGCGGCCTCGCTGAGATTGCGGTTTTCCTTCCAGGCCGTGTGGATCATCCACAGCACGCCGATGGCGATGCCGACGAATGTCCAGAAGTAGTGGGCTGCGTTGCCCCCTGGGCCGAAGGTGAAGTAGCCGCCGGCTGCCTCGATCGCTTCCTCCCAGGAATCGTATGGGAATGAGTCCATGTGGACCTCCTAGTTGTGTCGGTTGTCGTGCGGTGCCCGCTGACGGCCCGCCTGCTCGCGGCGCTTGCGGAGCCCCCAGTAGCCGGCCGTTCCCACGACCAGGTACATGAGGGCGATCAGCGCAGCGAGCTGGAGCCAGGCCATGTGGCGTCAGCGGTTGGCGCCTACGAGGTCGTCGTAGGCCTGCTGGATGACTGGGCTGGCGGCCACTTCGGTGCCGTCGGCCAGGATGATGGGCTCGTCGCGAGCCCCCCACTCGGGGAAGAAGTCGCTGCCGTACTCCACCACGTCGATGCCCTTCAGCTCCACCTCGGGCGGGACCCGCAGCATGTTGAGCTGCTTGAGGATCCACGAGGCCACGTAGCCGGTGAGGAAGGCCAGCGGGAACAGTGCGGAGATGCCGACCAGCTGCCCGAGGATCGAGGTCTCGACCCCGTAGGCGCCCGTCGGGTAGCCCGAGGCGAAGATGCCCAGGAGCAGCACCCCCCACATGCCCATCACGCCGTGCACGGCCACCGCGCCGACTGCGTCGTCGACTCGGCCCTTGCGCTCGATGAGGTTGCCGACCCACACCGCCAGGCCGGCGGAGAAGAAGGCCAGGAACAGCACCAGGCTCGGCGAGTAGACGTCGGCGCCCGACGACACCGCCACCACGCCGGCGAGGCCTCCGGACAGGGTCCAGAACGGATCGCCGCCCGAGAAGGTGTAGCCGCCGGCAAAGCCCGCGGCGAACGCCATCGTGATGGTGAAGGTGATGGCCGACAGCGTGGCCGGGCTGAAGTAGATGTTCGCCCAGCCTGGCGTGGTGTCGGCGGTGATCGCCAGACACGCCGCGTAGAAGGCGTAGAAGGCCGTGAAGATGATCATCAGCCCCATCAGCGTGAGGTGCAGGCTGTGCGGCCTGAACGCTCTCGTGCCTCCGTCGGAGTCGTATCTGCCCAGCCGTGGGCCGAGGTTGAAGAGCACCCCGAGGGCGAAGATGCCCGCGATGCCGTGGACCACGCCCGACGCTGCGAAGTCGTGGAAGCCGAAGTGCAGCGTGAGCCACCCTCCATAGCTCCAGCCCCAGGCTGCGGCCAGCACCCAGATGATGCCGCCCATCAGCGCTGTCAGCAGCAGATACGCCGAGAGGCGGATCCGCTCGATGATCGCACCGGACATGATCGAGCCCGTCGTCCAGGAGAACAGCACGAATGCTGCCCAGAACACGCCGGTGATGTTGTCACCGAGGTTCGGGCCCATGAAGCCCTCCCAGGGCAGGGCGTAGTGGCCCCCGCTCTCACCGCAGAAGTAGAACGCCGAGTCCACGGCGTTGTTCCCGTCTGCCGAGGTGGTCGGCACGAACCCCTCCTGCATGCAGAAGTAGACCCACCACCCCAGGTAGTAGAACGTCGGCGTGACCACCGCGATGGTCAGGATGTTCTTCATCGCCGTGGCCATGACGTTCTTGCGGCGGCTGACGCCGGCCTCATAGGTCATGAACCCCACGTGGAGCAGCCACATGATGGCCACGGTGAAGAAGTAGTAGGCCTCCGTGAACACGGTGTCCACGCCGACCTGTGCAAGTAGTTGCATTGCTGAGCCTCCCCAAGACTCGCTGTTCTGGCCGGCTGCGCCCCTGCCGGCCGGGGCCGGGTCTGGGTGCAACCTCGAAGCTGTCGGGCTTCGCCTGCGACCGTAGCACATCGCTGCACGCCGCGCCACAATCCTCTGCGCGGACCTCTACTCGGAGGAAAATTCGCTGACTGACAGGGGTGATCCGAGGGCTACGATCCGCCTCCGATGAGGCTCGTGATCGAGGGCTGGGACCTGCCCGGACGCCTGGCGTGCGGCAGCGGCGGGCTGGCCTGCGTCAACGTCCACGTGGGCGTGCAGTTGGGCCGCGAGCCTGCTGCGCTGGTGCCCGGCGACGCCGAGAGCGCGCACTTCGAGCTCGACGTGGAGGTGCGCGAGACCGCTGCCGGGTTGGACTTCCGCGGCCCGGCGGTGCAGGGCCGCAAGGGCGAGCGGTTCGTGTACCTGACCTGGGGGGACGTGGACGGCGACGGCGGCTTCGAGATGTTCGCGAGGGCGAAGCTGATGCTCAGCCGGGTGGATCCGGAGCTGGTCTTGCGCTGCGCCTCAGGCGACGGGCTCTGCGCGCGGGTCCGGCTCAGCGACGACGCCGGCGCGCCTCGCTGCGGGCGGGTCGATCCGCCTGCCGTGCAGTGGCAGCCCTGCTGAGCCGCGGCGCGGGTTTGAGCGCTGCTGCGAGCCGGCGCTGCCTGAGCCGGCACGGCTGGTGAGCGCGCGCAACCCGGGCCGGTGCTGCCTGAGCCGGCACCGCTGGTGAGCGCGCGCAACCCGAGCCGGTGCTGCCTGAGCCGGCACGGCTGGTGAGCGCGCGCAACCCGAGCCGGTGCTGCCTGAGCCGGCACGGCTGGTGAGCGCGCGCAACCCGAGCCGGTGCTGCCTGAGCCGGCACGGCTGGTGAGCGCGCGCAACCCGAGCCGGTGCTGCCTGAGCCGGCACAGCGAGCGGGCGCGCAGGGTTTGGCGGGCGCGCATGGCCCGGCGAGAATCAGCGCGTGCCTGAGACCGACGCACCTTGGCGGATCGTCCACACCGACGGGACGGACCTCGGGCTCGTCGCCCTGCCCGACGATGCCGCGCCCGGAACCGTCGTCGGCATCGACGCCTCGGGCGTGTGCTGGCAGATCGCCGAGCTCGACCGCAACGGCGGGGCGTCCGCTGCCGAGGCGCCTCGCGTCGTGGTCGCTGGCGCCGCGCCGGGCTCGGCTCGTCACCCTGGGTCCGTGCCGCAGGCGACGACGCGCCGAGTCGACTCCTCCGACGGGGTGAGCCTCGCCCTGCACCGCCTGGGCGGCAGCGGGCCGCCGCTGTTGATCTGCCACGCCACCGGCTTCTGTGCCCTGGCCTATGCCCCGCTGGCGCGGGGGCTCGTCGAGCACTTCACGGTGTGGGCCCTGGACTTCCGGGGCCACGGCGCGGCGAGCGCGCCGGCGTCAGGCGACTACGACTGGCGGGGCATGGGCGACGACGTGGCGGCCTGCGCGGACGTGATCGGCTCGCCGCTGGTCGGCGTGGGCCACTCCATGGGTGGCGCGGCCCTGTTCCTCGCCGAGATGCAGAGGCCCGGCACGGTGCGCGCCGCCTACATGTTCGAGCCGATCGTGGTGCCGGCGGACTTCGAGCAGCGCCATCCGGGCAACCACATGATCGCCCCGGCGCTCAGCAGGCGGCCCGAGTTCGAGTCGCGCCAGGCGGCGCTGCAGCGCTACGCCGCCAGGCCGCCTCTGGACGCCATGCGCATCGACGCCCTCGCCGCCTACGTCGAGCACGGCTTCGTCGACACCGCCGGCGGGAACGTGCGCCTGGCGTGCGAGCCCGCGGATGAGGCAGCCACCTTCGCCGCGGACAAGATCACCCACGAGCGCCTCGCCAGCATCGGCATGGACCTGATGGTGGCCTACGGCAGCCTCGATCAGGACTTCTCGCCGGCGGAGTTCGCGCCCGGCATAGCCGAGGTGCTCCCGCAGGCCGTGCTGCGCCACCACCCCGAGCTCAGCCACCTCGGCCCGTTCGAGGATCCGACCGCCGTGGGCCAAGAGATCGCCGCCTGGCAAGCCCCGTGACCGCAGCCGGGAAGCCCCGGCCTGGCACCTCGGCCTGGCAGGCACCGTGACCGCAGCCGGGAAGCCCCGGCCTGGCACCTCGGCCTGGCAGGCACCGTGACCGCAGCCGGGAAGCCCCGGCCTGGCACCTCGGCCTGGCAGGCACCGTGACCGCAGCCGGGAAGCCCCGGCCTGGCACCTCGGCCTGGCAGGCACCGTGACCGCAGCCGGGAGGCCCCGGCCTGGCACCTCGGCCTGGCAGGCACCGTGACCGCAGCCGGGAGGCCCCGGCCTGGCACCTCGGCCTGGCAGGCACCGTGACCGCAGCCGGGAGGCCCCGGCCTGGCACCTCGGCCTGGCAGGCACCGTGACCGCAGCCGGGAGGCCGTGGTGTGCTGTGTGGGCTTGGCGGGCTGGTTGGCCCCACGTCCGGGAGGCCGTGGTGTGCTGTGTGGGCTTGGCGGGCTGGTTGGCCCCACGTCCGGGAGGCTGCGGTGTGCTGTGTTGGTTTGGCGGGCTGCTTGGCCCCACGTCCGGGAGGCCGTGGTGTGCTGTGTGGGCTTGGCGGGTTGGTTGGCCCCACGTCCGGGAGGCCGTGGTGTGTGTGTTGGTTTGGCGGGTTGGTTGGCCCCACGTCCGGGAGGCTGCGGTGTGCTGTGTTGGTTTGGCGGGCTGGTTGGCCCCACGTCCGGGAGGCTGCGGTGTGCTGTGTGGGCTTGGCGGGTTGGTTGGCCCCACGTCCGGGAGGCTGCGGTGTGCTGTCTGGCACTGGCAGGCTGCTTGAGGGCGCCCCGCTAGCTTGGGCCGGGTGACCCGTCGGCGCAGGCTCAGCATCGCCGCTGCGATCGTGGTGGTCGCGGCGGCCGTGGACCAGCTCACGAAGTGGTGGGCCGAGACCGCCCTCGCCGACGACCGCGTGATCGAGATCGTGCCCAGCGTGGAGCTGGACCTCTCCTACAACAGCGGCTTCTCCTTCTCGGCGGGCGCGGGCCACCCCCAGCTGGTCGCCGTGTTCGTGATGGCCGTCTGCGTGGTGGTGGCCGCCATGATCTGGCGCTCGGCGGGCACCCTGCGGCTGGTGCTGTTGTCGCTGGTCCTCGGAGGGGCGCTGGGGAATCTCGCCGACCGCCTGTTCCGCGCCGACGACGGGCCGCTCTCGGGCGAGGTCGTCGACTTCATCGACGTCACCTGGTACGCCGTGTTCAACGTGGCCGACTCCCTGGTGGTCTGCGGCACCATCGCCTTCGTGGTCACCGAGACCCGCCGCCACCGCCTCGCCGAGACCGAGGACGAGGACGCTGCCGCCGCCGAAGCCGAGGCCGCTGCCGCTGCCGCCGAAGGCCCTGGTGCCGCCGACGAGAGCGCTGCTGCGGGCGAGGCGGGCGACTCGACGCCGACTGCGACGGCGCACGCCGCTGCGCGGGACGGAGTCGCCGATGTCAGCGGTTAGGCCAGCAGGCCCGGGCGGCGACGCTGCCCTCAGCGACTGGGAGCTGATGGGCCTCGCCATCGAAGAGGCGCGGGCCGCGCCGGCGCACGCCGCTGCGCGGGACGGAGTCGCCGATGTCAGCGGTTAGGCCGGCAGGCCCGGGCGGCGACGCTGCCCTCAGCGACTGGGAGCTGATGGGCCTCGCCATCGAAGAGGCGCGGGCCGCGCCTGCCCATGGCGACGTGCCGGTCGGCGCGCTGGTGGTCATGGGCGGCAAGGTCACAGCCGCGCGCCACAACGAGCGCGAGCTCAGCGGCGACCCGACCGCTCACGCCGAGGTGCTGGCGCTGCGCGACGCGGCCGCGGCGGTCGGCTCGTGGAGGCTGGAGGGCGCCACGGTGGTGGTCACCCTCGAGCCCTGCCCGATGTGCGCCGGGGCGTTGCAGCAGGCCCGCGTGGCGCGCTTGGTCTACGGCGCCGCGGATCCCAAGGCGGGCGCCTGCGGGTCGCTGTACAACCTGGCCGTCGACCCCCGGCTCAACCACAGCTTCGAGGTGACCCACAGCGTGCGCGCGGATGAGTGCGCGGCCTTGCTCAGCGAGTTCTTCGCCGCCCGCCGGCGCGCCTGACCGCCGGGGTTCTGGCCGCAGCAAACAGCCCGCGGCGCTCCCGGCCGCCTTGGCCCTCCTCGCTGACTCAGGTAATCGACGCGCCCGGAAGCACTGCGGCTGTCGCCTCGCGGCTCGCCGGTTCTCGGGGTGGCTGGCCCGTCAGGCCCAGCCGCCGTAGCGGGGCCTGGGCGTCCACCAGCGGCCCGCGTACCTCCAGCGAGGTGCTGAGGCAGGCGGCTGAGCCTCGGCCGGCTCGGGCCAGAGCTGCTCATAGGCCGCCAGGATCGCCGTCAGCTCCTCGTCGCTGGGCTCGGGAGTGACGACCAGGCCCGCCAGGCCGCTGCGGGCATCACCGCCGCCGACAGCGCTGCCGTGACTGCCGTCGTTGCCTGCGCTGTCGTCACTGCCGTCGTTGCCTGCGCTGCCGTGACTGCCGTCGTTGCCTGCGCTGCCGTGACTGCCGTGGTTGCCTGCGCTGCCATCGTTGCGCGCAGCGCTGCCGGCGCTCACAGCGGCACGTTCCCGTGCTTGCGCTCGGGGATCTCCTCGCGCTTGGACTCCAGCAGGCGAAAGCCCGCCACCACCTTGCGGCGGGTGTCGGCCGGGTCGATCACGTCGTCCACGTAGCCGCGCTCGGCGGCCACATACGGATTGGCGAGCCGGGCGGTGTAGTCGTCGACGAACTCCTGGCGGCGCGCCTCGGGGTCCGCAGCCTCGGCGAGCTCGCGGCGGTGCAGGATCTCCACCGCGCCCTGCGGCCCCATCACCGCCAGCTCGGCAGTCGGCCAGGCGAACGACAGGTCGCAGCCCACCGACTTCGAGTCCATCACCACATACGCCCCGCCGTAGGCCTTGCGGGTGATCACCTGGATGCGGGGCACGGTGGCCTCGCAGTAGGCATAGAGCAGCTTCGCCCCGTGGCGGATGATGCCGCCGTATTCCTGATCGACGCCGGGCAGGAAGCCGGGCACGTCGACGAAGGTGAGCAGCGGCACGTTGAAGGCGTCGCAGGTGCGCACGAAGCGGGCCGCCTTCTCGGCGGACTCGATGTCGAGCACGCCCGCCAGCATCATCGGCTGGTTGCCGACCACGCCCACGGCGCGCCCGTCGATGCGCCCGAAGCCGCACACGATGCTGCGCGCCCAGGCTTCGTGGTACTCGAGGAACTCGCCGTCGTCGAGCACCTCGGTGATGACCGCCTTCATGTCGTAGGGGAAGTTCGAGCTGGCGGGGAGGATGTCGGCGAGGGCGTCGCAGCGCCGCTCGGGGTCGTCTGTGGGGGTCACCCGAGGTGTGCGCTCGAGGTTGTTCGCCGGCAGGAAGCTCAGCAGGTACTTCACCTCGTCGAGCACCTCGGTCTCGCTGTTGCACACGAACGTGGCCACGCCGGACTTGGTGGAGTGGCTGACCGCTCCGCCGAGATCCTCGAGGCTCACGTCCTCGCCGGTCACGGTCTTCACCACGTCGGGGCCGGTGATGAACATGTGCGACTTCTCGCGCACCATGAAGATGAAGTCGGTCATGGCCGGGCTGTAGACCGCGCCGCCAGCGCAGGGGCCGAGGATCACCGAGATCTGGGGGATCACCCCCGACGACTTGACGTTGCGGTGGAAGATGCCGCCGTAGCCGTCGAGGCTCACCACGCCTTCCTGGATGCGGGCGCCTGCGCCGTCGTTCAGCCCGATCATCGGCGCCCCGGTGGACAGGGCCAGGTCCATGACCTTGTGGAGCTTCTCGGCGAACACCTCGCCCAGCGCCCCGCCCATCACGGTGAAGTCCTGGGCGAACAGGAACACCTTGCGGCCGTCGATGCGGCCCCAGCCGGTGATCACGCCGTCGGTGTAAGGGCGCTGGTCCAGGCCTGCCTCATGCGCTCGATGGCGGGCCAGCATGTCGAGCTCGTGGAAGGAGCCGGGATCGAGCAGGTAGTCGATGCGCTCGCGGGCCAGCATCTTGCCCTTGTCGTGCTGGCGCTTGACGGAGCGCTCCGATCCGGCGTGGATCGCCGAGTCCTTGCGCTCGCGGAGATCGTCGAGCTTGGCCTTCATCGATTCGTCGACCACGGGGCGACAGGCTAGTTGCACACGGCGGGTGCGCCCTTGCCGCTCGTGCCGCGGCCGGCGTTCACCGCGCCGACCGGCCCGCTACCGACTCGACCTCGGCGATGACCACGCTCTCAGGCGCTTTCTCGGGCGCTACCGGGTCGCCGGCGTTGTCCCGCCCGCGAGGGGAGTCCGGGGCTGGCGCCGATGCATCCGCGGTGCCTCCCGTCGGCGCGATCGCGGCCCGCTCGGTTCAGGGGTCGGGCCGTCTCGGCTGCGGGTTCCGTTTGCTGGGGTTCTGTCGCCGAAGGCGTGGTTGCACGCCCTGCGATCCGGGTTGCCGGTGATGTCCGCCGACTTCGAGTCCGCGTTCGCGCCGCGCTTCGGGCTGGACGTGCCGGGGCCGTCTCGGCTGCGGGTTCCGCCTGCTGGGGTTCTGTCGCCGAAGGCGCTGTTGCACGCCCTGCGATCACGGTTGCCGGTGACTTCCGCCGAGTTCGAGTCCGCGTTCGCGCCGCGCTTCGGGCTGGACGTGCCGGGGCCGTCTCGGCTGCGGGTTCCGCCTGCTGAGGTCTTGCCTCCGGCGGCGCTGAGGCTCGCTGGGCTTTGCCTGCTGCTTGTCCAGACTTTCCGGCTGCGGGTCGCACCGGTGGCGTTGGGGCTTGCCCGGTTCTGGCCCTCGCCGGGGCTGCGGTTGGTGCTGGTCGGGCTGGGGATCTGGCCGACGGGGATGCGGTGATGGATGCTGCCGCTGTGGTTCATGGCGATGGTGCCCTGGGTCCCGCCGTTGTTCTTGCGGTTCTTGCCGTTCTTCTTGGAGGGCTTGCGGCGGCGGGGCTGTCGGCCGTTGCGTTGGTCTTGGTCGTGGTGGTGTTGGCGGTGACACGGCCCACAGAGGGCTTGGAGGTTGTCGATGTCGGTGGGGCCGCCGTGTTCCCATTCGACGATGTGGTGGATGTCGGCCATGTGCATGGGTGCGCCGCAGCGGACGCAGCCTTTGTCGCGTGCTGCGATGGCGAGCCGCTGGGCGGCGTTGGGGGTGCGGGTGGAGGTGCCGAGCCACAGAGCTCGACCGTCACCTGCGAAGATCATGCCCGTCACCGCGGTGTCCGCCGACAGCCGCCCGAGGATGGCCGGCGGGACGGGGCCGGTGCCGAGCATCTCGCAGGCGCCGTTGGGGTTGCGGCCGTCGAAGAGGCCGATGTCTGCGGTGATGATCAACTGCGGCCGCCCGCTGCCCTTGCCGCCGCTGTTGGCGGGCAACGGCTTGTGGGTGAGAGCGTCGAGGCCGGTGATCGTCTCCAGCAAGGCGTCGGCCATCCGCTGGGCCCCGGTGCGGCTGGCGGTGTTGCCTGCCTTGCTGTCTTGGCGCCAGAGCCTGTCGGCGTGGGTCTGCACGGCCTGGGCGAGCAGGCCGTGGCTGACCGGGTCGAGCTCTGCGTGCAAGATCCCCATGCCCGAATCGCGGTCGGTGCCAAGCGAGGCTTTGCGGGCGTTGCGCTGACGCTTCAGCTCAGCCTCACCGCGGTCACGGCTGGCCTTCAACCTGGCGCGCTTGGCGTCACCGGCGAACACATCCGCAGGCTTCGACTCGGCCAGGCCCAACAGCGCCTCGTCGTTGTCGACCGTCTCTGCTCCTGCGGTCTGCGCGGTGTTGACCAGCGCTGCGGCGTGGTCGATCGTGAAGCCGCCCTCTGAGAGCTTCTTCTTGGTGTTGGGCATCGCCGCCAGGCCTTGCGCGACCTTGGCCAACCGGCTGGCGTCGCGCTTGGACTTGCCGGTCTGCTCAGAGATCACCCCCGCAGCACGACCCGGGGTGGTCAAAGCCGCGATTTCCGCGGTGATGTCACACATCGCCGCGTCCAGACTCCCCTGCAAGCTCTTCGCCGCCCCGGCCGCGGCACGCAGCTCCCCCAACGAGCGTCCGCCCGGCCTCACCTGACGCACCAGGGCCTCCGCCCGCCCGAACAGCTCCACCGCACCACCGTCAACCGCCCCCGCTGCACCAGCAGCCTGGCTAGCCTGGCCACCAGCAGGGCCGTCGGCGGGCAGGGTAAGGCCGTCGGCGGCCAGGGTAAGGCCCGGGGCGTCACCGGCTCGACCGCCGGCCTCGCATGACGGAGTGGCAGCCAGGCCAGGCTGGTCGATGGCCGGGTCGGTCGCTTCAGCGGCCGGAGACGGCGAATCAGGGGCCGAAGTCCCAGTCGGATTCGGGAGATCGTTCATGCTGCACACCCTATCGGCTTGATATGACAATCACACTCGTTTGAGAAATCTGATCTGGATTCGGGCTGCCCGGACTGCCCCACCGCGCTGGCCACGCCATCGGCCACGGCCGCCCGACTAGCCTGGCGGGCCTGACCACCGCCTGGGCTATAGGCGGGCAGGGTAAGGCCGTCGGCGTCACCGGCTCGACCGCCGGCCTCGCCGGCCGGGTCAGCGGCCAGTCCAGGCTGGCCGATGGCCGGGGTGGCCGGATCAGCGGCCGGGCCGGGGGGATCGAGGGCCAGGCTGCCCGTGGACTCGAGTAGATCGTGCATGGGGCGGACCCTATTCGGGGGGTGTGACAGTCTCGCTCCGACAGCCCCAGCCACACCCGCAGCCCGACCGCCGGTCGAGTCATCGGCCGCGGCGGCAGCCCGACCACCGGCCAGGCCATCGGCAGGCAGCGCCAGGCCATCGGCGGGCGGGGTAAGGCCCGGGGCGTCGCCGGCTCGACCGCCAGCCGTCCCCGCCGGATCAGCGATCAGGCCTGCCGGGCCGACGGCCGGGTCAATCTGATCAGCGGCTGGGGCTGCCGGGCCAACGGCCGGGTCAATCTGATCAGCGGCTGGGGCTGTCGGGCCAACGGCCGGGTCGCTCCGACCAGCGGCCGGGCCGGGGGGATCGAGGGCCAGGCTGCCCGTGGATTCGAGAGATCGTGCATGGGGCGGACCCTATTCGGGGGGTGTGACAGTCTCGACGGCTGGTCGGATGTCTGGGCAGCCTCCGACACGCTCCGCCCTTTGATCGGGCCGCGGGCAGCGGCGGCCAGCGTCAGCCCGCCCACGTCAGGGACCGTCAGGAACGGCACAGTCGTCGTGGTGGTGCTGTTCCGGGTCTGAGCCGTCTTGATCGCCGCTTTGCACCGGCGGTCGCGTAGACGCCTGACCGTCGTAGTCGGCGCGGCGCTGGTGGGCGGCGCGGTCGCCGCGGGTTGTGCAGCCTGCTCGACGGCAGCCGCTCGGCGGGCGCGCAGCGTGCCTTGCGTGCCGTTGTCGTACTCGCCGCCGAAACCGGGCTGCACTCCCCGAGATGCAGGCACGCGGCCTGCTGCCCTTAGATTGCTGCGGGTGAGTTCGCTGAAGCGGCTGTGCGTCTACTGCGGTTCGTCGAAGGGATCGCACCCTGAGTTCGCAGCTGCTGCGGTCGAGCTCGGCGAGGCGCTGGCGGCCCGGGGCATCGGGCTCGTCTACGGCGGCGGCGCTGTGGGGCTGATGGGCGTAGTCGCGGATGCGGTGATGGCAGGAGGCGGACGGGTGACCGGCGTCATCCCCGACGACCACTTCGCAGACGAGGTCGCCCACACCGAGATCACGGAGCTGCTGCGGGTCGACTCGATGCACGAGCGCAAGCAGCAGATGCACGATCTCGCCGACGCCTTCGTCGCCCTGCCGGGGGGCCTGGGCACGCTCGAGGAGCTGACCGAGGTGCTGAGCTGGAGCCGGATCGGCCTGATCGACAAGCCCGTCGGCGTGGTCGACATCGCCGACTACTGGGCGCCGCTGTTCGCGCAGCTCGACCGCATGGCCGACAACGGCCTGCTGAGGCACCGGGACCGCCTGATCCTGCTGCGCGACGCCTCGCCGACGGCGCTGCTGGATCGGCTGATCGCCCAGGCTGATTAGCCGGGCGGGTCGGGCCGAATAGCTGGACGGCTCGGGCTGGTTAGCCAGGCTGCTCGGGCTGCTGAATTGGGCGGCTCGGGTGCCGGGCGCTGCTAGCGTCGCCCGATGCCCGACAGCCAGACCCCCGCCGCAGACGCCGCCACCGCACGAGCGGCAGAAGCAACAGCCCCCGCAGCCCCCACGGCAAGGACAAAGGTCCGCCGCGGCGCCGACCGTGCCGACTATCGGCCCGAGACCGTCACGGAGATCCTCGATGCGGGCATGGTCGCCCACGTCGGTGTGCAGACCCCCGACGGGCCGCTGGTGCTGCCCATGGCCTACGGGCGCGACGAGCAGAACCTGTACCTGCACGGCGCCGCGGCCAACCACCTGCTCGGCACCGGCGCCGGGCACGAGATCTGCGTGACCGTCACCCACGTGGACGGGCTGGTGATGGCCCGCACACCGTTCCACAACTCGATGAACTACCGCTCGGTGACCGTGCGCGGCCTGGCCACGAAGATCACCGACCGCATCGCCAAGCTGCGGGCGCTGCACATCATCACCGACCACGTGGTGGCCAACTGGGACCTGGGCCGCGAGGTGAGCGACATCGACGAGCGCAAGACCCTGGTGCTCTCGATGCCGCTGGCCGAGGCGTCGGCCAAGATCCGCGGAGGCGACCCGGTGGACAAGCCCGAGGATCTCGACGGCCCCTGGTGGGCGGGCGTCATCCCGATCGAGACCCGCTTCGGCGAGCCCGCGGCTTCGGCCGACTACACGGGGTCGCGGGCCGTGCCCGACGACTACGCGGCGCTCAGCGGCCTGAGGACCGACGAGCGTCCCGCCCCGCCGAAGCCCAGCAGCTACTAGCCGGGCTACAGCACCCGGAAGGCGGCCCGCAGCTCCTCCACGAACAGCTCTGGCACTTCCCAGGCCGCGAAGTGCCCGCCGCGGTCGAGCTCGTTCCAGTAGCGGATGTCGTGGTAGCGGTTGGCGGCCCAGGCACGGGGCGTCAACAGGATCTCGCCTGGGAACGCCGAGCAGGCCGTGGGCAGGCGGACCTCGCCCGCCGTGAAGCCGGCGAAGGACTCCCAGTAGAGCCGCGCCGATGAGGCGGCGGTGGCGGTGAACCAGTAGATCGAGATGTTGTCGAGGATCTCGTCGCGGGTCAGCGACGACTCGGGATGGCCGTCGTTGTCGGTCCAGGCCCACATCTTCTCGGCGATCCAGGCGCACTGGCCCGCCGGCGAGTCGGTGAGGGCGTAGCCGAGCGTCTGGGGCCTGCTGGCCTGCTGCTTGGAGTAGCCCGAGTCCCAGCGGTCGTAGTGCGCGGCGGCGGCCAGCGCCCGAGCCACGTCGTCGGTCTGCTCGCCGGCCTGCTCGGCGCTGGGCCGGGCGATCGGCATGTTGGTGTGGATGGCGCGCACGTGGCCGCGGGCCTGCGAACCGATCGCCGTGGTGACAGCGGCGCCCCAGTCGCCGCCCTGGGCCGCATAGGAGTCGTAGCCGAGGCGCACCATCAGCGTGTCCCACATCTCAGCGATGGCGTCAACGCCGACGCCGGCGTTGGCGGGCTTGGCGCTCCAGCCGTAGCCGGGCAGCGACGGCAGCACCAGGTGGAACGCATCCTGCTCGCTGCCTCCGTGCTCCAGCGGGCGGGTGAGCGGCTCGATCACCTTCATGAACTCGGCCACCGAGCCGGGCCAGCCATGGGTCATCACCAGCGGGGTGGCGTCGGCCTGCGGCGAGCGCACGTGGACGAAGTGGATGTCGAGGCCGTCGATCTCGGTGAGGCAGTTGTCGTAGGCGTTGAGGGCGGTCTCGAATCGCCGCCAGTCGTAACCGTCGGCCCAGTACTCGCAGAGCTCGCGGGCATAGGCCAGCGGGATGCCTTGCGACCAGTCGTCGACGCACTCGGGCTCGGGCCAGCGGGTCCGGGCCAGGCGCTCGCGCAGGTCGTCGATCTCGGCGTCGGTGACCTCGATCGTGAAGGGGCGGATTTCGTCGTTCATCCGCCCATGCTCCCCGCAAGCCCCCGACCACACCAAACCCACCCCCACTTCCACGCCCGCCCAACCCGCGGAACGACCCCGTCACCGGCCGCCCCGCCTCTCAGCCGCCGCCCGAGATCAGTCCATCCCGGCCAGGCGCTCCTTCTGCGTCTCCTTGGCCTGCTTCTTGCGCTGCCTCTGTTCGAGTTTGCGCATCCGGTTGGTGACCAGCCTTGCCGCCTCTTCCGCCGGCATCGCTTCGCACTTGGTGCGCATCGCCCGCACGCATTCAGCGCCTTCTGCGAAGAGCCGGTCCCATTCACGAATCTGCTTGAAGACGAGCAGAACCTGCTCTTCGAGGTGAAGCTGCTTGCCTCGTGGGTCGAGCCATACGAACGGCACGCTCTCCTCGTGACACAGCGTCATCATGTCGTGGTTGCTCGTCACGATGACCTGGTTCCGTTGACGGGCGAATTCCACGATGACGGTGTCGGAGGCACCGTACGGCGGTGCCCACTCTTGTCCGACACGGATCACGTGGAAGTCGAGAACTCCGAGCGCCCGTGCCACCTTCCCGCTGAGGGGCTCGTCAAAGAGCAGCCGTAGCGCGGGGATGCCGCGCTTACGACGCGTCTGCGTCATGCGGCCAGGCCGACGCCTCGGGTCAGCGCCTCCTCGAACTCGGCGGCGGCGGCAATGGCTTCCACCGAGACCTCGAAATCCTCAGCCAGCTCCTCCGCCGCTTGGACTTCCAGCAGATCAGCGACCGTCGACGTCGGTATCCGCCTGCCGGCGATGCACGGTGTGCCGGCCTGCACCAGCGGGTCCAGGGTGACGCCCCTCCATGGGTTCCACCGGTAGGGCTGGCCGTCCTCGCCGAACTCGATCCGCTCCAGGTAGATCAGCACCACGGGCTGGAAGACGCCTTGGGCGTTCTTGCCGATGTCGGTCCAATCCGCGTCGAATCGCGCCAGGAAGCTGTTGCCGCTGGTGGCGATCGAATCGATGACCCGCTTGTGGGAGAGCGGCTGCTCCAGCTTGAAGTGCATGCTGAGCAGCTCGCAGCCGAGCCTGATGTCGGCCTCGGGGACCCGCTCGCTCCGCAGCCGGTTGACCACCCAGAGGGCGACAAGGTCGTGGAACGAGAACGCCCAGTCGAAAGCGGGGCTCACTAGCGGCCTGCCGTTGATCGGATCGGGCGCGGCCCACCGGCTGAGCCGGTACGTGGGGATGGCAAGCAGGTGCTCGATCTCCCGGGCGTCGTACACGCCCTTGCCCATCATCGTCGTAGCCATGCGCTCAACGGTACCGCCGGGGTGTGTCGCTGCGGGCCGCTTAACGTCGCCTCACGCTGGGTGCCGCCCATGAGCGCGGCGCTGCCTGTCGCTGGAGTCGAACTCCGTGCGCCCTTCCGCGACCATCTCGGCGATCTTGTCGGCTGCATCCAGGATGTCTTCGACCAGCAGCGCTTCGATGCGCCCGGTCACAGCGGTACGGCGTCGTGGAGCATGCTCGACAGGATCAGCTCGCGGCGCTCGCCTCTCCCGGCGAAGTCGATCACGTCGACCTTGCGCCCGAGGATGTCCTCCAACTCCGACGAAAGGCCGCAAACGTCGAAGAGACCCGCGTTGTCCGCGAACTCGACGAGGAAGTCGCAGTCGCTGTCCTCGGTGTCCTCACCGCGGGCTACGGACCCCACCAGCAAGATGGACTCGGCCTTGTGGCCTGCCGCGGCTGCCTTGATCGCCTCACGATGGCGTACGAGCACGTGGTCCCGGCGGCTCATGCCCTCAGAGTACCGGGCCGGCCGTGCCGCCGAACGCAGCGGTCCTCACCGGCCAGCGACGGGCGGACCGCAGACCTCGATTACGGCAGGCCGGGACGGCGGCGGGTCTAGTCCGCGGGTTGGCGGAATCGGTGACGCTCAGGCGCAGCTCGACACGGTCACGCGCCGCCGCTGCATCGGCGTCGTAGCGATCCGCTGCCAGGACGGCAGAACGCACGGGCGACCCCGGCCCCTGCTTCGCCTGAGCATTGGCGCGGCGGGGTGCAGTTTGGGTCGCACGTAGGCTGAGGGGGATGGATTTGCCTGTCGTGCCGCCGGTGAAGCCGATGCTCGCCAAGGCCATAGGGGGCATCCCCGACGACGGCGACCTGGCGTTCGAGCCCAAGTGGGACGGCTTCCGCTGCATCGTGTTCCGCTGCGGCGACGAGGTCCACCTGGGCTCCCGCAACGAGCGGCCCCTCACCCGCTATTTCCCGGAGCTGATCGAGCCGCTCATGCGATGCCTGCCGCAGCGCTGCGTGGTCGACGGCGAGATCATCATCGTCGTCGACGACCGCCTGGGGTTCGACGCCCTGCAGCAGCGAATCCACCCCGCCGAGTCGAGGATCGACAGGCTGGCGGAGGAGATCCCGGCTTCGTTCGTGGCCTTCGACGTGCTGGCGGTGAACGACGCCGACCTCACCGAGGCGCCGTTTCGCGACCGGCGAGCCGTGCTCGAGGCAATCGGCGAGGCCTTCGAGGCGCCGCTGCATCTTGCGGCCCAGACTCTCGACCGTGAGACCGCCCGGCGCTGGTTCGACGAGTTCGAGGGGGCCGGGCTCGACGGGCTGATCGCCAAGCCCCGCGACGGCGTCTATCTGCCCAACAAGCGGGCGCAGTTCAAGGTGAAGCACACCCGCACAGCCGACGTGGTGGTGGCCGGCTACCGCATGCACAAGGACGGCCAGGGCGTGGGGTCGCTGCTGATCGGCCTGCACGACGAGGAAGGGCGGCTGCAGCACACCGGCGTGGCGGCGTCGTTTCGGGCGGCGCTGCGGGCCGAGCTGGTCGAGTTGCTCGCTCCCCATGTGCTCGACGACCTGACCCAGCACCCCTGGGGCGAGTGGATGACCGCCGAGGCGCACGAGTCCGGGCTGATGCCGGGCACGCCCAATCGCTGGTCGAGCGGGCGGGCGACCGCCGAATGGGTGCCGCTGCGCTGCGAGCTGGTCGCCGAGGTGAAGTACGAGGCGATGCTCAACGGCCGCTTCCGCGGCACCACCCGCCTGGTCCGCTGGTGGCCCGACCGCGACCCGGCCGGATGCGGCTACGACCAGATCGAGACCCCCGCCCCGCTGACGATCAGCGCGGTGCTCTCCGCCCACGACTGACCAAGCGGTGCCGGCAGGCCCCGGCCACGAGTCGGACTACGTCCTGGAACGCTGGTGACGCGTCGTGCCTGGCCCTCGGGCCGGGAGGCTTGCGGCGGTGCTTGGCTCCGACGCTGATCCGTGCCAGACTCGGCCAGAATTTGATCACACCCAGCAGGAGGAGAGCGGTATGTCTCAGCCGGAGATGGAAGGCCCCCAGCAGAAGATGGACGGCGGCAACTTCACCGTGAACGTCGGCGGTGCTGCAGGCCAGCAAGGCAACGGCATGGCTGTCGCCGGATTCGTGCTCGCCCTGTGCTCGGTGGTGCTGTTCTGGTTCCCGGCGGTGAACTTCCTCTGCTGGGTGCTGGGCATCGTCTTCTCGGCTATCGGGCTGAAGCGCGCCAACGACCACGGATTGCCGAATCGGGGTCTGGCGATTGCCGGGCTCGTCGTCGCCCTGGTGCCCGGAACGCTCCTGATCCTGTTCGCGCTGTTGGCCATCTTGGCTTTGTGACGGCCAGCTCTGAGTTCTCGGCTCTCAGGCCCCAGCGCCGCCACCGGGCACCGAGTCGTCAGCGCGTGACGCCACGCACCACAGGCCCGTGCCTGCGCGGCCAGCCACGGCGTTCCAGGGTCCCGGCAGGGCCTCCAGCACCTCTGGGGGCATCAGGTGGATGGGGGTCTCCTCGGCCAGGGTGTTGACCCACACCAGGGTCCCGCCCGCAGCGAGCACCCGGTCGGCCTCGGCGGGGAACAGCAGCATGTTGACCAGCACCAGCGTGTCGGCGGCATCGTCGCTGAAAGGCAGCCGAGACGCGTCGCCCTGCACCTTCAGGCCCGCATCGGGCGGAGCGTGGGTGAGCATCTCGCGGGACAGGTCGAGGGCGATCACCGTGCCGAGCCTCGCCGCGAGCTCGCCTGTGGCCAGGCCCGAGCCCGAGCCGAGCTCGACAACGCGTCCGCCGCGCACGCCGCCCCGATCGAGGCAGTCGCTGATCGCCGCCCGCCGCTGCGGGGAGTCGTGATCGGCAGTCCAGCCGGCGGCCATGGAGTCGAACAGGTCGGCGACCTTCGCTCGGCGCTCGGCATCCCAGCAGCCCTCGAAGGCGACCTGACGGGTGACCTTGCGAATCGGGCTGACCGAGCCGAAGACCGGCTGATCCCGCTGAGTCCCGGGGGCGTCGTCGAGCCAGACGACGCTGCCAGCCGCGCTCACTCCACAGGCGGAGCTGCGACCGCGGTCGCTGGCGACCCGATCGCGACCCGGACGTATGCGGCTACGACCCAGATCGAGATCCCCGCCCCGCTGCCGATCAGCGACGTGCTCTCCGCCCACGGCTGATCCCGCTCCGGTCATCTGTGAAGCCGGGCGCTCCGAGATCACGCCTCGCCCCAGGCTTCGAGGGGCACCCCGATCGCGTTTGCGATCGGGGTGTACAGGTCAACATCCTGGGACGGCGTGCGGAGCGAGACGAGAAGGGCGTACCGAACCGGCAGATCTTGTCGGTGCTTTCGCCGGTTGTTCTTCCACCATCCGCCCACGGCGTGGACGGCGATCACGCCAGTCGTCGCCAATTCGGGGCCGTCACCGCGCCAGACGTCCTGGTGGAGCGAGCCTTTGTTCCGCTGATCTGGGCCGACGAACCAATGCCCAGCGCTGCCCGAGGCGATCCGAACGCCGTCCTCCTCGCCGGCAGCCTCACGGTTCACGCGCCGCACGAACTCCTCTGTGGACTCATTGGGCTCGCGCAACTCGAACCTGAGACCGTGCGACTGGTAGGCATACCTGCGTCGCCATCCGCGTCGAGAAGCCGAGGGCTCGATGAAGTAGGAGAGGGTGACTCTCAGTTCGACGTCCGCCTCTCCCAGGCGGGCCAAAGCGTCCGCGGGCCACGGGAGTTCGTGGAGACGGAACTGCCGCATGGCGTGGTTGTCGCCCACGAAGGGCACAAAGCGGTCCTGGACGACCATCGTGACTGCGTTGCGTGCGGAGCTGAGAACCGCGTTGTCGTCGGGGACGCCCCACCCGTATCGCTTCAGCAGCTGGCGACGCTGCTTCTTGCCGGCTGCCGCCTCCAAGGCCTCCCGCATGACGGATGTCCACTCGGCTTGATGCGTCAGCAAGCCCCGGATGGTCTCCGGCCAATAGGACGGGTACTTCGCCATGGCCCGAGCTGCCAGCCGCGCCGCCTGCGCTGTCGCCGCGCTGGTGGCATTGGCCGAGCCGAGCGCCCGATCGTCCTCTCTTGAGGTGGTCCGCAGCGACACGACCGGATGATTGGCGTGGAAGTCACCGGCGCCGTTTGTGAGGACGTTGCCGCCCTCCATGCAGATGTCGGGCCGAATGGGCCACTGATCTCCGCCGGCAATCACGCCGGTCCGGCTGTGAGGCGACAACTCCCCCTCGTCTGCCAGGGCTTCCCATCCCTCGAAGCTCGGGTCTGTTGGGGAGGTTGTCAGTGCCGTCGAAGCGCCAACGACCAGCGCGTTCCAAGCCTGCGCCGGATCCTCGATCGGCGAGAGATCGCACTTGGCGAGATAGTCGGCCTCGTAGGACCCATCGACGTTGCCGGCCGACACGACGATCAAGCGCTTCGCAGAGTCGGCAGGGGTCCCGAGCAACTCGATGCCGTCATCGGTACGGCCCACATCGGTGCCTGCGGCGAGCGCATCAACGGCAGCCGACCACAGAGAAGGCTCACCGGGGCGGTCCGCTTCGCTCGTGACCGGCATGGCGTAGGCCCGCCGACGACCAGGCTTCGCTATCTCCGGCATCGCCACGGCCTCTGCGGTCGTCAACCCGTAGGCCTTGGGGTCATGTCCAGGGCCACCCGAATCGGGCAGCATCTTGACTGACTCAAGGCAATGCACCAGACGCTCCGTTCCTGTCCCAACGAGCGGTGCATCCAGCGGACCGAACAGCGCTAGGCCGGCCATCTTCGTGCCGTGGCCTTTCAGGTCGCCTGTCGGCGCGCCGACGACGCTGTGGGCATCCTCCGCGGCAAGCGAGCGATCCAGGAGCACATGGGTCCGCCGAACTCCCGTGTCCAGAAGGCAGACAGCCGGCGCTTCGTCGCTGGCTGGAACGATCCTGTCGGACAGGTCGCTGACGTACTCCAGGATTTCATCCCAGTCGAGGTCTTCGATCGTGTCGACGAAAGCGGGTCGGCGCAGCTCCGTGACCGGCACAGCGCTGAAGGGGAGCGCGGCGAGATCCGCCCACCGAGAGCGAACCCACACGACGTGGCGGTTGTCGAGCTTCAGCGTTGCCTCGGTGATCCGAAGCCCCATCGCCTCCGCGAACGACCGTGCCGCCTCCAGGGCGTCTTCGGTCGGCTCGAGCCAGACCTCCCACCAGTGGGTTCCCGACTTGGGTGGATCTTCGTCTGACTGCCAGAGGTCGGCGAGCGTCGCCGTTCGGATGCGGGCGATGTTGGCGACAAGGGACTTGTGGCGCGGCTTGCCAGTGGGGGTGTTGGCATCGACGAACTGCTCGAAGCGCTCCATGAACTTCGCCCGGTACTCGTCGCTGACCCATACCTGCGCCCTCTCTGGCGTGGTGTCCGTCTCGGGGTGCACGCTGAGGAGGAGCCACCTCGGTCGAGGGGCGTCTTTGTGCCGGCTGCGCTGCTCGAGCGACTCCAGCTTCAGCGGATAGCCCTGTGCCCCCTCCAGCGTGATGATCACGCCGAGCGATCGGAGTTCCTCGATGTCGAACTCTTCGCGGCGCTCGTCCTGTTCCATGAGAGCTCGACCGGCTTCCGCCAGGATGCGCTGGCCATGGCTCGGACGCTCGATGTCACGGACGCGCTGATCCCCGCGACCCCGTCGCCGGAAGTCCCGGTCCGACGCATGACCGAGGATCAGGAGGTGCGAGAGCGGATCGTCCGGGTCAGCCAACTGCCGATCCGCTTCGGTCTCGAAGCGAATCGACGAGCACTGTGATCGTCACCCTCTTCTCGCCGGCAAGCAGGGAGCGCTTCGCGGCTACCTCCGCTGCCTTCACCAAGTCCGCCTGGCTCAGCCCGCAGGTCGCCTCTTGCACCTTTCGCCAGTCGATCTGGCCTGCCAGCGACCTCAGCCGACCCTTGATGATCGCTATCGCCTCGTCCGGGGAGGGCAGGTGGAAGCTCAGCACGAGGTCGAACCGGCGGAACAGCGCACGATCGAGGATGCCCCGATTGTTCGTCGACGCAATGATGAGGCTCTCCGCTCCCTCATCGTCCAAGAAGAGGAGAAACGAGTTCAGGATCCGGCGCGCCTCGCCCACGTCGTTTCCGGCACGGTCGCCGCCAAGCGCGTCGAACTCGTCGAAGAGATAGACAGCCCTCTTGGTCGAGGCGGCATCGAACAGTACCCTCAGCTTGCTCGCCGTCTCCCCGAGGTACTTGCTGAGCAGCGCATCCAGCCGGATGGTCAACAGCGGGAGATCCAGCTCGTGCGCCAGCACGCTTGCCGTCATGGTCTTCCCCGTTCCCGGCGGACCCTCGAGGAGCAGCCGATGGACTGGACTGAAGCCCTGCTCCATCAGGCTGTGCCGTTGCCGCTGTTCGGCGATGACCTCGCACAAGGGGCGCTTGATCTCGGCGCCTGCCACGAGATCTCGCATCGCCGCTTCGGGGTACGACGCCACGACCAAATCGCCGAGCTCCCCTCGGGGCTGGGCAAGAGACGTGACGGCCGATGCCGCGTGCTCGCGGCCGTCCTCGACGAGCCTCTTGACCTCGGCCGCGAACTTGTGGTGGCCCTGGCGAGCCGCCTTGGCCGCCACCTGGAGCGCAACCGCGTAGAAGCCGTCGTCGTCACCAGAGCCGTGGCTCTTCAGCAGTGCCTTGATGTGAGCAGCCGATGCAGCCATGGTGCTCCTCCCCACGACAACTGTAGGGCAATCTCGCCTGCGAGTCGCCGTCACGGGCTCGCAGGCGGAGGGCGCGGGGGTCTCAGGGGGCAGGGATGGCGGTGAGGCCGCCCATGTGGGGCACCAGCACGTCGGGGATGCGGATCGAGCCGTCGGCTTGGCGGCAGGTCTCCACCAGCGCCGCCCAGACGCGGGGCACGGCCAGGCCCGAGCCGTTGAGCGAGTGCACGAAACGGGTGCGGGCGCCGTCGCTGGGCCGGTAGCGGATGTCGGCCCGGCGGGCCTGGTAGTCGGTACACCACGACACCGACGACACCTCAAGCCACTGCCCGGCCCCGGGGGCGTAGACCTCGATGTCGAAGGTGCGCGCCCCGGCGCCGGAGATGTCGCCGCAGGCAAGGTCGACGATCCGGTAGGCCAGGCCCAGGTCCGCGATGGCGTTCTCGGCTCGGTCGAGGATCTCGGCGTGCATGTCCGGGCCCTGCTCGGGCGTGCAGAAGGCATACAGCTCCACCTTGTCGAACTCGTGAACCCGCAGCAGCCCTCGGGTGTCGCGCCCCGCGGAGCCGGCCTCGCGCCGGAAGCACGAGGTATGGGCCATGAAGCGCAGCGGCAACTGGTCCTCGTCGAGGATCTCGCCCGCCACCATCGAGGTGAGCGGCACCTCGGCGGTGGGGATCGCCCACAGGTCGTCTCGCTCGAGGTGGTAGGCGTCGTCGGCGAACTTCGGCAAATGGCCGGTGCTGGTCATGGTCTCGGTGCTCACCAGGGTGGGCGGGCGGACCTGCTCGTAGGCGTCTCGGTTGCGGTCGAGCCCGTAGCCGATCAGGGCGCTGAGCAACTGCGCGCCGAGCCCCCGGTACATGGCGAACATCGACCCCGACATGCGCACCGCCCGGTCGCTGTCGAGGATGCCCAGCTCGCTGCCGATCTCCCAGTGCGGCACCCGCTGATGCGTCTCGATCGCATCCGGGTCGTGGCCGACGACCCGCACCACCACGTTGTCGTCCTCGCTGCTGCCGTCGGGCGCCTCGGGAGAGGGCAGGTTCGGGATCCGCAGCAGCCTGGCCCGCAGGTCGGCCTGCAGCGTCTCCACGGTGAGCGAGAGCTGCTTCTCGCGCTCGCCGAGCTCCCGACTCTGCTGGGTCAACCCGGCGGCCTCGTCGCCCCGCCCGTCAGAGTGCAGCGCCCCGACCTGCTTGGAGATGCGGTTGATCTCGCTGCGAACGTCGTCGCGCTCGGCGCTGAGAGCGCGGGCCTGCGAGTCGATCTCGGCCACCTCGTCGACCAAGGACGGATCCTCGCCCCGGCGGGCAACGCCGTCCTTCACGGCCTGCGGGTCGCTGCGGATCAGGCGAATGTCGAGCATGCGATGACGGTACCGCCGCGGCCTGGCGCTCCGGCGCCTCGGCCCCCTACGGCGGCCCGTCTTCGCTCTCGGACGAAGACGGCATCGGCGCTGATCCCGACGTGCATCAGCACCAATGGCAAGTAGGCCAGCGCTATGCCGGAGCGATGACCGTCACGTTGTGGGCTGCGGCGGCGGACGCCAGGCGGTGGTCGTAGGTAATGATTCCGTCAAGGTCTTCGCCCAACTCCAGCGCAGTCACCAGGTGAATCGCGTCCAGCGACCGGAGCTTGGGCGGGGTGATGCGCTCCGCCGCCGCACAGATCACGTCGGAGATGTCGACGACCACGACGGGGATCAAGGTCTGCCGGGCAGCTTCCGCCTGATCGGGTGCCCAGCGACCGACAGCACGCGATGTCTCTATCTCGGTGAGCTTGCTGGTCAGGAATCGCCGCCGGGTGTCTGTCATCCAGGCCCAAAGAGCCTCCGTCTCGGGCTCGTCGATCACCAACTTCACGAGTGCGGACGTATCGATGTAGAACGCCACCTCAGTAACGCTGATCGTCTCGCATCTCGATCACCTTCTCAGACAGAGGAGGCCCGGGCACCGGCTTGGGCAGGTCAGCCAACGTGCCCCGCTCCCGGCGGGCCAGGCCGGCGGCGATCAGCGCTTCAAGACGCGGCTCCGACAGCGCCGTCATCTTCACCACCGGCTTGCCCTCTTGGGTGACGATCACCGTCTCTCCATTGGCGGCCTCAGCCACCACAGCAGACGTATTGGCTGCCAGTTCCCGAATCTCTACCGTCGTCACAAGCGCCATCGTAACCTCGGCAATGTCGCTGCGGCATCGCAGAAACCGCCTCAGGGCGGTGGCCAACGCCCCTGGGACGGCCCTGGGGGTACCGTGGGGGCCATGCACGACCTGGTTCTCGTCCGCCACGGGGTGTCGGAGTGGAACGAGCTCAACCTCTTCACCGGCTGGCACGACTGCGCGCTCACCGAGGCGGGCCGGGCCGAGGCACGCGCCGCTGCCCCG
Organism: Acidimicrobiales bacterium; assembly: GCA_965214285.1. Taxonomy (GTDB): domain Bacteria; phylum Actinomycetota; class Acidimicrobiia; order Acidimicrobiales; family Aldehydirespiratoraceae. The sequence continues at coordinate 427,557 of OZ243946.1, read as the reverse complement.
CTGCTCATCGAAGCAGGACTGCTGCCCGACGTGGTGCACACGTCGCTGCTGCAGCGGGCCACGGAGACCGCCGAGCTGCTGCTGGCGGAATGCGGCCGGAGCTGGATCCCGGTGCGGCGCCACTGGCGGCTGAATGAGCGCCACTACGGCGACCTGACCGGCCTCGACAAGGCCGAGACGGCACGCAAGCACGGCGCCGAGCAGCTGCACCGCTGGCGGCGCGGCTACGACACGCCGCCCCCGCCGATCCGAGACGACAACCCCTTCAACCCCAACGCCTCGCCCGCCTATGGGGACCTGCCGCCGGAGCTGATCCCGCGCACCGAGTGCCTGGCGGACGTGGTGGATCGCATGCTCCCTTACTGGTACGACTCGATCGTCGGCGACTTGCGGGCGGGCCTGGTCGTGCTGGTGGCGGCGCACGGCAACTCGCTGCGGGCGCTCGTCAAGCACCTCGACGGCATTGCCGACGACGAGATCCCGTCGCTCAACATCCCCACCGGCATGCCGCTGCACTACCGCCTCGACGACGACATGGCCCCGCTGGAGGACAAGCACCCGCTTCAGCGGGCCCTCGACCCCCAGGCCGCGGCCGCGGCCGCTGCCGAGGTGGCAGCCCAGGCCGAAGCCGGCTGAGCGAGGCTGACACGGGCCGACACCGGCTGAGGGGCACCGCCGCTGAGCGAGGCCCACACGAAGAGCCGGCCCCACGGTCTGCCGCCGCGCCCGGCACGCAGCGGGTAACGTCGCGCCTGCGATGAGACAGCGCATCAGGCCCTATCACCTCGTCATCGGGCTCGGCTTCGGGATCGCCCTGTTCACGGCGGCGTCCGGGGTCGTGCCCATCCTCACCGACTGGCACGACGACAGCTCCGTCAGCCGCGAGGTCTTCGGCAACGTCCCCGCCCCGCTGAAGCTCGCCTTCTACACGCTGATCCCGCTGCTGCTGGTCTATGGCGCCTGGCTGTTCGCCATGCGGGTCAAGAACTGGGAGCGGGGCCGCCCCGACAACCGCCGCACCACCATCGCGAACGCCAAGCGACGGGCCGGCGACTTCCGCGCCGGCGTCTACATGCGCACCCTGATGCGCGAGCCCGCAGCGGGGGTGATGCACTCGGCGATCTACTTCAGCTTCCTGGTGCTGCTGGGCGTCACCACCACCCTCGAGGTCAACCATCAGCTGCCCGAGAGCCTCAAGTTCCTGCACGGCGACGTCTACCGCGGCTACTCGCTGGTGGGCGACGCCGCGGGAGCGGTGTTCGTGGTCGGCATCGGCTGGGCGATCCTGCGCCGCTACGGCCCGATGGCCTGGCGGCCCTATCGCATCCGCATCAAGACCCGGCCCGAGCACGCCGTGATCCTCGGCGTGTTCGCCGCCATCGGCATCACCGGCTTCGGCGCCGAGGCCTACCGGATCGCCCTCGACGGCAGCCCCGGCTTCGAGCGCTGGAGCTTCGTCGGCTACCCGCTGGCGCAGCTCGTGGACGGCGGCGGCAGCCTGGCGGGCTGGCACCAGTTCTGGTGGATCGCGCATGTGGTCAGCTTCGTCGCCTTCCTGGTGATCCTGCCGACCACGATGCTGCGCCACATGTTCACCTCGCCGCTCAACATGTACCTGAGCGACAGGGACCGCCCGAAGGGCGCCATGAAGCCGATGCCGGACCTGGTGGCCGGCGACACCGAGCTCGAGACGTTCGGCGCGGCGGTGATCGAGGACTTCACCTGGAAGCAGCTGCTCGACACCGACGCCTGCACCATGTGCGGGCGCTGCACGTCGGTTTGCCCCGCCCATGCGACCGGCAAGCCGCTGGACCCCCGCGAGATCGTGCTCAAGACCGGCGAGGTGATGGCCCGCACCGGCGACCCGGAGGTTTCGCCGCCGCTGGGGGTCGCAGGCGACGTGAGCGTGCCCGTCGGCTCGGTGTTCGACCGCATCACCACCGAGGAGCTGTGGGCCTGCACGTCGTGCAAGGCGTGCGACGAGATCTGCCCCGTCAACATCGAGATCCTCGACAAGATCCTCGACATGCGCCGCTACCTGACGCTGATGGAGAGCGACTTCCCGTCCGAGCTCGGCCAGGCGTACCGCTCCATGGAGAACTCCGCCAACCCCTGGGGCATGAGCCAGAGCGAGAGGGGCGACTGGGCCAAGGATCTCGAAGGCGTCACGGTGATCTCAGGCGGCGACCCGCTCGAAGCCGAGTACCTGTACTGGGTCGGCTGCGCGGGCGCCTTCGACGACAAGAACAAGAAGGTCACAAGGGCGATGGCCCAGCTCATGCAGCGGGCCGAGGTGGACTTCGCCATCCTGGGCCCGGCGGAGAACTGCACCGGCGACTCGGCGCGGCGCTCGGGCAACGAGTACCTGTTCCAGATCCTGGCGAGCCAGAACGTCGAGACGCTCAATCAAATGGGTGTCAAGAAGATCGTCACCCAGTGCCCGCACTGCTTCAACACGCTCGGCAACGAGTACCCCCAGCTCGGCGGCCACTACGAGGTGATCCACCACTCGCAGTTCCTGGAGTGGCTGGTGGACCAGGGCCGGCTCGACCTGGCCGACGCCCGCCTCGAGGAGCGCCTGGTCTATCACGACAGCTGCTATCTGGGCCGCCACAACGACGTCTACATGGCGCCGCGGCGGGTGCTCGGCAAGCTGGGCGGCATCGAGATCGTGGAGGCCGGGCGCAACGGCACCAAGGGCATGTGCTGCGGCGCCGGCGGGGCGCGCATGTGGATGGAGGAGACGATCGGCGAAAAGGTCAACGACGTGCGCTCGCAGGAGCTGATCGACACCGGCGCGGCGCGGGTCGCCACTGCCTGCCCGTTCTGCTACATCATGATGGACGACGGCGTGAAGGCGGCGGGCAAGGACGACGACGAGGTGCGGGTGGCCGACATCGCCATGCACGTGCTCGATGCCATCGAGGCAGGCGAGACGGCCGCTGCCGGTGCTGTCGCTGGTGCCGGCGTGGTTGACGCGGCCGGGGCCGGGGCCGCCGCGCAGTGACGACCGCGGCTGGCTGGGCGCGGAGAACCCTGCCGTGACTGCGTCTGCGGGCTCGGCGCCAAGGGTCGTCGTCGTCGACAACTACGACTCCTTCGTCTACATCCTGGTGCAGTACCTCGGCGAGCTCGGCGCGGCGCCGATCGTGCGCCGCAACGACGAGATCGACACCGCCGGCATCCGGGCGCTTGACCCCGCCGGCATCCTGGTGTCGCCTGGGCCGGGCACCCCGGAGGACTCGGGCGTGTGCATGGACGTGCTGGCCGAGCTCGCAGGCGAGCTGCCGATCTTCGGGGTGTGCCTGGGGATGCAGTGCATCGGCGCTGCCTTCGGCGGCGAGGTGGTGCGAGCCGATCGGGTCATGCACGGCAAGACCTCGCTGATCCGCCACGACGACTCCGGCGTGTTCGCAGGGCTGCCCCAGCCCCTGGAGGCGACCCGCTACCACTCGCTGATCGTGGCGCGCCCCAGCGTGCCCGACGAGCTCGAGATCACCGCCGAGACCGACGACGGGACCGTGATGGGCCTGCGCCACCGCAGCCTCGACATCGAGGGCGTGCAGTTCCACCCCGAGTCGGTGCTCACCTCGGCCGGCCACGACCTGCTGGGCAATTTCCTGAAGCGCTGCGCCTGAAGCCCGCCGCCGCTCGTGCAGCGGGCCGGGCCGGCACGCGGCGGCCTGGGCTGGGGGCAGCCCCCGTCGTCAGCCGCCTGCGTCAGCCGTCGTCGCCCGCGGGGGGCTCTGTCGTCGGCGGCGCTGTGGTCGGCGGTGCCGTGGTCTCCGGCGGCACGGTGGTCGTCGTGGTGGTGGTGGTCGTGGTCGTGGTGATCTCCTGGCCGACCGTGAGCGTGACCGAGGTGCCCTCGTCCACCTCCAGATTCGCCGCAGGGACCTGGCTGATGACCTTGCCGATGTCCGCATCGCCGACCGGCAGTTCTCTGTAGTCGATCTCGGGCACGAGGTTGACGTTCTGCAGGCTCAGCTGCGCCGAGTCGACCGTGGCGCCGGTCAGCGCCGGCACCCGCACCTTCGGGAAGCCGGTGGACACCACGAGGCGCACCGGCGCGCCGACCGCCATCACGGTGTCGGCTGCGGGCTCGGTGCGGATCACGCGGCCCTCCTCGATGACGGGCACGCCGTTCTCGATCAGGGACGCCTCTTCGATGGTGTCGATCGAGACGTTGAAGCCGGCCGCGATCAAGGCGTTCGTGGCAGCCACGACGGTCTGGCCCTCGGTCTTGGGGACGAGCGCCGTCTGGGGGCCCAGCGACACGGTCAGCTCTATGGACTCGCCGGGCTGAAGGGCCGCTCCGGAGCCGGGATGCTGGCTGATCACCAGCCCGGCATCCTGGGCGCTGGACTGGGTGGTGATCTGCACCGAGTAGCCGAGGTCCCCGAGAATCCGGGTGGCGGACTCCTGGGTCTCGTTGATCACGTTGGGGACCGTCTGCTCGGCCCCGGCGCTGACCTGCAGGACCACGTCGGTTCCCGGCTCGACGCGCTGGCCGGCCGGGGGGCTCTGCTCGAAGACCTCGTTGACCGGGACGCTGGCGTTGGCCTCGAACTCCACGTCGAAGCCCAGGCCCAGCTCGACAACCGCCTCGCGGGCGTCCTCCACGTCGGTGCCCACCAGGTTGGGCACGGCGACCAGGTCGGCTGCGGGATCGGCCGCGGCGTCCTCGGGCTCGTCGTCGCCGCCTATCGCCCCCACGAAGGCGACGATCAAGTAGCCGAGCACGGTCACCAGCACGCCGAGCACCGCGACCACGGCGACTGTCCGCCACGCCCCGGCTGCTGCGCCGCCGCCTGCGGGAGGGGGCGCCTCGTCGAAGTAGTAGCCGTAGGGGGGCGCTCCCGTGCCCCCGCCCCCGGGCGGCCCGGGCGGCTGCATCTGCGGGGCCACTGCGGTGGGCGCGGCTTCGCTGGGGTCCGCGGGCAGCCACGGCTCGGGGGACAGCGCTGGCAGGCCCGAAGCGCCGTCGCCGGCAGCAGGCCGGCCGTCGGCGTCGCCTTCTGCGGATCGCCCCAGCTTGTGGGCGCCTGCGAGGTAGCGGCGCAGATCGCTGCGCAGATCCTCGGCGCTGGGGTAGCGGTCGCCAGGGCTCTTGGCCAGGAGCTTCATGGTGATGGCATCGAGCGACTCGGCGACGCTCACGCCGCGGCGGCGCAGGCTCTGGGGCTTCTCCTGCACGTGCATGTAGGCCACCGCCACCGCCGTCTCGGCCTGGAACGGCGGCACCCCGGCCACCATCTCGTAGAGCACCACGCCCAACGAGTAGAGGTCGCTGCGCCCGTCCACGGCCTTGCCCTGGGCTTGTTCGGGCGAGAAGTAGGCGGCGGTGCCCATCACCGAGCCGTGCTGGGTCAAATCGGTGCTGGTCCTGCCGGCCAGGGCCGTGGCGATGCCGAAGTCGGTGACCTTGACCACGCCGTCGTCGCTCACCAGGATGTTGCCGAGCTTGATGTCGCGGTGGACGACCCCGGCTGCGTGCGCGGTGCCGAGGGCGGAGGCCACGTCGGCGGCGATCTCGGCCGCCCGGTCCGGCGACAGCGGCCCGGTGGAGCGCAGCACGTCGGCCATCGAGCGGCCCGACACGTGCTCCATCACGATGTAGTAGGTGCCCCGCTCCTGGCCCCAGTCGAAGATGCCGACGATGTTGGGGTGGTTGAGGTTGCCGGCCGCTTGGGCCTCGCGGCGGAACCTCTCGACGAACTTGGCGTCGTTGGCGAACTCGGGGAACAGCACCTTGAGGGCGACCTGGCGGTCGAGGAGCTGATCCCGTGCCAGGTACACGTCGGCCATGCCGCCTCTGGCGATGTGGCGCAGCAACTCGTAACGCCCGTTGAAGACGGTAGGGCCCTGCTCGGACATGGCTGCCGAGTGTACCGGAGCGCCTATCCGTCCCTGCCGCGCTTTGCCCTGCCTGCCCTGCGGGCGACGGCTGTGGACCGTCTCGGCGGCCGCTCTGCGTCAGCGCCCTGCGGGCCCAGCACACCTCGCCGCGTGCTGCCACGGCGCCGAGCGATGCATGCGCTCACCGATAGCCACGGGCGGCGCTACTCGGCGGAGTGCGGCAGTCGGCAGACGATGATCTGCTCGCCTCCGACCCTGAGCCGGTGGTTGGCGCCGTGGCGCTGGCGGCGGGTCGTGACCTCTCGCACCTTGACGAGCTCGAGGCCGAGTTCTCCGAGCGTGGCGGTGTGCCAGCCGCAGACATCGACGATCTTGCCGTCCCGGATGTGGTTGGAGCAGTTGACGACGAACGCTCCTCCGGCGGCGAGCACCCGAATCGAGGCCGCCCAGATCGTGCGGTGGAACTCCCGGTACCCGTCGCCCCACTGCAGGCCGCCGCCGTTGTTGGCCGACAGCTGCCGGCCGAGCCGGTGCCGGTAGGTGTGCCGGCGCGACAGCCCCCTGCCCTTGCACGCCCGGCACTGTGCCCCGGCGGCTTTGCCGGTCCCGGCGCAGCTCTTGCAGGAGTCCTTGGCTTCGTGCTTGTCGGCCATGCGGTTGCCGTAGGCGGGCGAGGTGAGCACGGCGCCGAACGAGCCGGCCTGCATCGTCGGGAGGACCAGTGCCGAGTCGCCCACGATCTGGGCGCGGTCCGGCCCGCAGAAGCGCTCGGCATTGGCCCACTCGGGCTCCAGTTCGATCCCGACCGACCTCGGCACCCCGGCGGCCTCGGCGACAGCGTGGATCCGGCCGGTGCCGGAGAACGGGTCGAGCACGCTGTCGCAGCCCCGGATCGTCTCTGCCAGCGGGCCGATCAGCTCCCGCGAGAACATGGCGGGATGGTCCTGCGCCGGCGGGAGCACGAGGCTGTCGCCTCCGGGCTGTGCCCCAGCCGGCCGATTCGGGGCGGGCTGTTCTCCGCTGTGGCCCTCGTCGCTGCGCTCGGGCGGCATGGCCGTCACAATACGCTCCCCAGGCCCGCTCCCTGCTCAGCTTCTGGCAGCGGACCTCACTGCGCCCGCTCTCCGATACGGAGGCGACCTGGACCGGGCCTCTTCTCCGGGACCCATTCAAGGACTCAAGGGCTGGCTTGTCGAGGATGAGTGTCACACCCCGTGAATACGGTGACCGCCATGGAGAATCCGACTTACAAGCCCTTCTACGACGAGATGCGGACCGGTGTCACGCGGCAGGCGTCGGAAGTGGAGGAGGTGCGCAGTGCCGCCGGAAGAGCCCTGGGCGTCGGGGCGCTGGTCGTGTCGGTCACGGGGATTGGGTCCTTCGGCGGCGGCTTTGGAGAGGTCGTCTGGGGTGCCGTGGCTCGTCCTGCTCGCCGTCGGTGTCGGCCTCACCGTCTACATCTGGTGGCCTCGCAGAGTGTGGCGATTCGAGTTGGGCGCGAGCGACGCCATCGCATGGATGCTCGAAGACCCAGACGACCCGCTGAGCGAGGATGAGGTCTACCGCGAGTTCGCCCTCCACCTCGAAGCCGACTTCGACAGCAACGAAGTCCAGTTGCGCAAGCTCCAGCGTGGCCTTCGATGGCTTCTGGTCGTAGTCGGCTGGCTGATCTTGCTCGTGCTGCTACTCTCGACAGTGTGGAGGGGGTGAACCCAGTGAGCACAACCACGAGCGAGGCTGGCGAGCAGTCGTCGGAGTCCTCGCAAGCCACGAAACGGCCTTCGAAACCTCAGCCGATCACGGAGAACCCGTCGAAGCTGATCGTGAGGGGCGGTTGGTGGCCGTCGCGCAAGAAGCGCAAGAGTTGAACGGTTCCAGGGCGGACCGTTCCCTGAGCTCGAAGGCGGCCGCAAGCGGCTGCCCATGGTCGAGGCCATCCTCGCAGCCGAGATCCCGGTGATGGGCCACATCTGCCTCACGCCGCAGTCGGCCCGCGCCCTGCTCAGCTCTCCATGACCTCGATCACCCGCCGGTTCCAGTAGAGCCGGCCGTAGCCGGAGTCAATGAGGGGCTCCAGCAGCCCGATCTCGCAAAGCCGGCGGATCGCATTCCGGTTCGCCTGGTTGGACCTGCCGTGGCGAGCCTCGGCAGCGGCAACGGTCATGATCGGCAAGGCGATCAGGTCCTCGGCCATCTCGACAGCGAGCCGGCCCTTGGGCAACGCTGCCCGAGCGGTCTCGGTGAACTCCTCCCTGAGTTCGAGCAGACCCATGATCCGCTGACAAGCCCCGTCTGCCGACGCGGCGACGGCCTCGGCGACGAACTCCACCCACGGATTCCAGTCGCCGCTGATGCTCAGCTGCATCAGGTGGTCGCGGTACTCGGCGCCATGCTCGTTGATCCAGTCCGAGACGGACAGCGCCGGGACGCTCAGGGCACCGTCGGCCAGGATCTGCAGGGCCATGACGAGCCGCCCCAGGCGGCCGTTGCCGTCGGTGTAGGGGTGGATTGCCTCGAACTGATAGTGCGCCAGAGCGACGCGGGCCAACAGTTGCATCGAGTCCCGCAGCGATTCGTCGTTCACCCAGGCGAGCCAGTCGTCAATGCGGGCCTTCATCTGGTCGCCTGGAGGGGGCGGGATGAAGTAAGCCTCGGCGATCGGCCGGTTCCTGGCCCCGATGAAGACCTGTCGTCCACGGAGGGCGCCCGCCTCAGGGCCGTCGCTGTCGGTCCCGCTCACGATCCGTGCCTGGAGGTTCGAGAGCAGAGCGGCAGTGATCGGACGGCCTTCACCGATCCAGGCGTAGGCCTCTTCGGCAGCGCGGACGTAGTTCAGCACCTCACGGACATTGGGCGGGATGCTCGGGTCGTCGGGATCGTCGACGGTCTCTGCCGCCCAGAGCTCCCTCATGTTGGCGAAGGTCCCCTCCAGGGCGGAGGTGCCGACCGCCTCGCGCCGTGTGGCCGCCCGAGTCGCAAGCTGCGGGTGACCGAGCATGCTCGCGGCAGTGTCGAGCTTCCCCAAAGCGGCCATCGCCTGGGACACAGCCATCCAGACATCGCCGGAGAGGCCGACCTCTCGCGGGAGCGGATCGGGAACGAACGCCTCCAGCTCGTAGTCCGTCTGGAATCGATGGTCCGTACCGCGGACGGCGACTACCGAGCCGACCGGGGATTGCGAGAGATCTGCTGGCACGACTCAGAGCCTAGCGGCTCGAATCCAAGTTTGGAAGCTAAAACTTGGATCCGAAAGCATAAATTCCAAGTTTTGATCCCCAAACTTGGAATTACAGGCATGAAATCCAAGTTTGCCTGCACTGCTCCTGGCAGGCCGCGACCGGGGCGGCTGAGCTCGCTGAGCCGCCCGCGGGCACCGCGGCTCAGGTTTCGAGAGCCCCTTCGCGCCGTGCCGCTGGAGCCCGTTGCCGACCGTCTTGCGACGGGCCTCGTATGGCTGAGTGGATCTGCCGCGGCGGGTTGGGCTATAGTCACGGGCATCGCCGGCAGCCTCGTGGCGCTGGACGGAAAAGGGAGAAGAACCATGGGCTTGTCCGCCCCTGCCATTGCGTGTCGAAAGACGCGGCACGGCCACGACCCTCTGGTGATGGTCACCGCCTATGACGCCCCCGGCGCACGCATCGCCGGCGAGGCTGGCGCCGACATCATCCTGGTCGGCGACTCGCTGGCCATGGTGGTGCTCGGCTACGACGACACCCTGCAGGTCGGCGTCGACGAGATGGCGCACCACACCGCGGCGGTCGCCCGAGCCGAGCCCGGCGTCCACATCGTGGCCGACATGCCCTGGCTGAGCTACCACGTGTCGCCGGCCGACACCGTCGCCAACGCGGCCCGCCTCGTGAAGGCAGGCGCCCAGTCGGTGAAGCTCGAGGGCGGCCGCAAGCGGCTGCCCATGGTCGAGGCCATAATCGCAGCCGAGATCCCGGTGATGGGCCACGTCGGCCTCACGCCGCAGTCGGTGCATGCGATGGGCGGGTTCAAGGTGCAGGCCCGCGACACCGAGCAGGCCCGCAAGCTGGTGCAGGCCGCCAAGGCGTTGGCGCACGCCGGCTGCTACGCCCTGGTGCTCGAAGGCGTCCCGGCATCGGTGGCGGCCTCGGTCACCGAGGCGGTGGACATCCCCACCATCGGCATCGGCGCGGGCCGCCACACCGACGGCCAGGTGCTGGTGTTCCACGACCTGCTCGGCCTCGAGACCCGGCTCACCCCCAAGTTCGTGCGCCGCTACGCGGACCTGCAGGGCGCAGCGGTGGAGGCGGTCAGCGCCTTCGCCGACGACGTGCGCTCGGGGGCGTTCCCCTCCGACTCGGAGACCTACGACCCCGCCTGAGAGGCCCGCCGGCGCACAGGAGTTCCCTCCCGGCGGGCCAGTCCCGGTTTCGCCTCAGAGATCCAAGACGCTCCGGAGGCCGTCGTCGATGGCCTTGACCACTCCCGGCGGCAGTTGCCCGACTCGTTGCGCGAGGCTTGAGCGGTCCAGCAGCTCAATCCCGATCGGCACGGCAACCGAGTCCTCGGCCAGACCGCTCACCGACGACTCGATCAGGACGTTTCCCGCGAGCTGGGCTCGGTTGAGGTTGGAGGTAAGGGGCACGACGTGGACCTGCCAGATGTCGACGCTCAGGACTTCCGCCGACGATACGACGACACACGGTCGACGCTTGTCGAGGTCTGCCCAGTACACCTCGCCGCGTGCTACCACGGCGCCGAGCGATGCATGCGCTCGCCGATCGCCGCGGCATCGAGCTCGGCGAGCGGCTCGGTCTTGGCGAGTTCGGCATCGGCCAGCAACTGCTCGCCGAGACTCATCGAGGATCTGCTCGCGTGACGGCGGAGCTGCTCGGTCACCCAACGCGAGAACGGGATGTCGAGGCCGTCGATGATCCATACGACGTCGTCGGGCACGCTGATCGTCTTGTTGGGCATGTACGTATCTTACGTACTGATCGACGCTCATGCCGTCCGGTTACGTCGATTTCACGCTGGGCGTTCTTCTGCTGGGGTTGATCGCTGTGAGCCTTTACAGGACCGCGGCGACGTTCGGGGAGTCCAGCGACCTGGCGGCGGCGGAGCATCGGCTGGTGCTGGTTCACAATGCGCTGTCGGCGGCGTATCACGAGGCGCTTCCGGCGGGCACGGTGGGCGGGTTCCCGGGGTTTGTGGGGCAGTTTCACGCGGATTGGCCTGCCGGGGTGTCGCGGGCTGAGCGGTTGGCGGAGCGTCTGGGGGTGTTGGAGCCTGGGGTGGCGTGGGTGGATTTGCGGGGCTGGGATCCTGATCGGGCGGCTGGGGAGGTGTGGGTGTTTTTGTTCGAGGGCTGCACGGCGGAGCAGAAGCGGGTGTGCGGCCCGGCGGTGGAGGATCATGTGGCGTCTGCGGGGTTCACGGCGGCGGGGCGTGCGTGGTGTGTGTCGTTGGTGGGGCGCACGGGCGGTGACCGTGGGGGTCGTGTTGTGTTGGGCGGCTGGTGGGATTCGCGGCCCTGGGACGGCGAGGCGGGGCGGTTGGCGGCGCGGGTGCGGGAGGTGACGGTGGACGCCGGCGGCGGTCGGGCGGCGGCCGAGGCGGAGGTGGTGTGGCCGCAGCCTGCGGGGTGTCTGGCCCCTCACGCGGGGACGGTGCAGGCGGGGGTGTTGGTGCTGGGCGGCGCCGGTGATCCGGCGGCGTTGACTGCGGGGCTGCGGCGGTGGTGACCTCGCCGGCCGTGCGGGGGCGTGATTGCGGCCAGATGGCCTCGGCGATCACGTTGACGACGATCATGCTGCTGTCGTTCGTGTTCACCGTCGCCGCGGCGGCGCATCTGTCGCGGATGATCAAACTCCGCGAGGAGCGTTACGCGATCCTCGAAGCCAACGTCGCCAACAACGCGGAGGCGCTCATGCACCCTGTGCTGATCGGCGAACCCGACCCGCACAACGCCGGCGCCTACCTGGAAGGCCGGCTGTCCACCGACGTGTGGATCAACGCCGACAACCACCGCGAGCCGTGCAGCGAGAAATGCTGGAGGCTGCTCGAGACCAGGCTGGAGTGTGTGGAACGGACAGGCGGCGCGCCCACCACCACGTCGTCGACCACCACGACGACGGTGCCGCCCGACGGCTGCCCAGAACCCCAGAGCACCGGCATCTTCCGTTACCGGTTGGAGGTGCTGTACGAGACAGGCATCGACTGCGACGGCGGCACCGAATGCGAGAGGGTCAACACCCGCCTGACAGGATTCGCCCGGCAAGGGTTCCTCGACTATCAGCTGCATTACGACAGCGACCCGCACCGCCTGCCGTTCACGCCAGGGGTCGCGTACAACGGCCCGGTCCACACCAACCAGTTCGCCTTGCCGCCCTACAACCTGCCCGTGTGCGGGGCGGCGGTGTTCAAGGCGGGCATCGAGACCGGCGACCGGGTCCCCAGGCCAGGCCCCGAGCCGATCCCCGGCAGCTGGCGGACAGTCGAAGGCTGCCTCGACGAAGCTGTGCCCGCCACGCAGCCTGTCACCGGCGGCCAGTTGACGTTCGTCGCCCAAGCAGAAGGCACCGGCGGTGTCGGCCGCGGAGCATGCGGCAGCGTGCGCATGCTCGCCGCGTGCGAGCGGGCCTTCCTGGACGACACAGCCTGGGACACGCCGACGCTCACCGTGGACCTGACCGACCTGACCGCGCTTGTCGAGACGGGCGCGGACCGCAACACCCATCTAGACGACGAGGACAACCCTGCGGACCTGTCGCTGCCCGACGCCCCGCCAGGTGAGGTGGTGGTTCACAACACCGGCGACATCGCCGTCTCGGGCGCAGTGCCTGACGGGCTGAACGTGACCCTGGTAGCCGACGGCGATATTCGCATCACAGGCAACATCGCTGCTCAGAGCATCATCGCCTTGATCGCCGGCGGCGACATCGTGATCGCCCACGACAGCGGCGACCTGGAACTCACCAACACGGCGCTGGCCGCGTTAGGCATCGACAGCGACGACGACCCCGACAATGATCCCGACGGGACGCTGACCTCGACGAGAGCCGACCAGGTAGTCCCAGTCGGCGACTGCCCGACCCTCACCCTGTCAGGGTCGCTGTGGGAACACACCCGTCACACGATCGGGGCTCACATCGCCGGGGCGGGGACGGTGATCGGCATGTGCGTCAACCACCACTACCCGCCGGACTGGGCGCTTCGGGTGCCGTCGTGGTGGCCGTCCCTGTCCGACCACGTTTGGGTGCGGTCGTGAGTCGTGCGGTCGTGGGTCAGTGGCCGTGCGGGGCGACACACCACGGCCACTCAGGCTCGCCGGGCGGCAGAGCGGGTTGCTCGGGGTTACGAACCCAGATCGGCTGCCCGTCGGCGTCCAGCCGGAAGTCGCTGTTCTGTTTCACATACGTGCTGACCAGAATCCCGTCGTCGTTGGGCACCATCGCCCAGTCGTCGCTGCCGTCGCTGTCGTCGGCCAGCTCCGCTACACGGAACTGGCGGCCCCCCGTCCAACCCCACGGCACCGGCAGCCTGCCGCTGTCGTAGGCCCGCGCCGACTCTTCGGCGTACCTCGTCGGGTCGTCCTCCCACACCACCCCGTAGTGCTGGCGCATGTACCGCTCGTTGCGGTCCGCCGCCGCCTGGCACACCCGGCGGCCGTAGTCGGCGATGCCGTGCGGGGTTCGGGGGATAGGCAGGTCGTCGCGGTGGGCATGGCACGTGTACTGATCGCCCTGTGACCAGAATGGCTTGCCGTCACCGGTAAGGGTCACCGGGATGCGGCGGGTGCCGTGCCCGTTGGCGGGGTGCATCACATCGAGGCCCATGTCGGGGTGCCATTCCCACAGGAAGCCGGGGGTGCCGTTGTGCGCCGACATCGCGTTCAACGCGTCGCCTGTCCAGCCGATGATCTCATCGTGACGCATCCGGCCGGCGTTGTTCGTACGCGCCCAGGCGGCCCGCAGCGCGGCCTGGTCCACCGCTCCTGTGGTCTTGTCGGTGTGCTGGGCCACCAGGTCGGCGTCGTCGATGCAGATCTCGACGATCTCCTGACGGTCCGCTGTCGCGCGGCTGTCGTGCAACCCACGGTGCGGCCTGTCGCACTGCGGGTAGTTGACGGTCGCTATGCAGTGGTTGGAGTAGAACCTGAACCCCGAGCCGGGCGGCGGGCTGTGGGAGCAGTCCCGCAGGAACGCGTCGTTGTACTCGTAGCACCAGGAGACCGCCACCGCGTGATGAGGCCAGTTCTCTGAGTCGTGTTCGGCGAACCTCCACGGCTGGTTGAGCAGGTCGACGTTGCCTCTGCCGGGAAGGTTGCGACGCCACCAGTTGTGGAAGCGCTGCGGGCAAAGCGGCGAGGTGCCGCACCACAGCGGAACATAATCCTTGTCTATGTAGCTGTCCGGCCAGCGGCAGCCTGTGCCCTCGTTGCTGCCGGGCGGCGTGTGAGCGGCCCGGTTGTGCTGGTTTCGGCTGTGCGGGTCGCACAGCCACGGGTTGTAGTGGTAGCTGACGTTGGTGGCGACGAACACCGTCGGCCAATGATCCGGGGGCGCATGAGCCCACAGCAGCTCATCGACGTCATGCCCGCCGGCGGTACCGGGCAGCAACGCCGCCAGCAGCAGCACAGCCAGCAAGGCTCTGGCGGGGGTTCGCATCGTCTGATTCTAGATCCCCCGGGCGGCTGCGCAACCCTCTCGCTCAGGGTGACCGCCCGGGGGCCTGTCGAGAATACCTGGTGCGTAGCGAGGATCTGGCCGCTGTCGCGGGTACACTGTCGCCATGCGCAGATTTCTTGCACTTCTTGCTGCCGCTGCTTTCACTGTCGCCTGCTCGGGCGACGAGACCACGGAGACTGTAGGCACCGCCGCGGGGACTGTCGCCGTAGAAACATCAGTGCCCTCGACGCCTGTCACAGAGACGGACGAACTGGACACCACCGACGCACCCGCTTCGGTGCCTGAGTCCACCGCGCCCGCGATCACCGAGACGCAGGCACCGGCGACGACCACGACACAGGTGCCCTCCACCACCGAGACCCCCGCGACGACACGCGCTCCCGCCACAACCCGCAGGGCGACCACCACCACGTTCAGAGGACAAGTCGCCGAAGCCAACCAGCCGACCTTGCCGCCCGAAGCAGCAAACGACGACGACCACCCCCCAGCAGGGGAGGACGGCGAATGCACAGAACAATCTCCTTGTAGCAACCCTCTTGCCGGCGGGACGGACCAGGTTTCATACAAGGTCGACGACAGCAAATGCGGACCGAAACCTGAGGACCAGCCGGACGCCGAATGCTGGTCTATTGGGGTCGGCGTCGGCGGCATTTACGGGTGGGCCGGTCCCTAGTCGAATAGCACTGGGTTCCCTGTGTCGTCGTTGGAGTACACGGCAGGCTCAGCGGCCCGGGCGGGTTGTGCTAGGTTGCGTCGAGACGACCTCTGACTGGTGCAGCCCCATGGATCTTGAGCCGGCTTCCAGCCGCCCCGACATCGAACAGCCCCGTGTGCCGCCAGGCAAGCCCGGGGCGGGCCGCTGGGACCACAAGCCTGGCTCTGAGCCAGCCGCGATCGCCGACGCGGCCACAGCCGCCGACAGCGGCGGGCCGGTCGGCGCGGTGGCGGTGGTGCTCGACGGGGCCCGTGTCGGGTTCAGCGCCCAGGGGGGCCGCTGGCGCTGCGACGAACCCGCCGTCCACGCAACCGACCGCGCCGCCGCGGCGCGGGCGGGCTGTTTGGGGGTGGTAGCGGATTTCTTGAACCGCGGCTGGGCCGACCCCGCCGACCGTGCCGGCGTGCAAAGCATCAGCGACGCCGCCCGGCTCCTCGCAGCCCCCGACGCCCTGGACGTCGTCGACAAGCTGACCGACACCCACGGCCGGCGCAAACAGCTCCCCGAGACCGAGATGCTCGCAGCGCTGATCGGCGCAGCCGCGGTCACCCGAACCGCCCAGTCGGTGCTGATGCGCTCAGTGGTCGCCGGGTTCTGGACCGCCGCGCCGCCGCCAGATCACGACCACAACCTCACCCCCCGGTTCTGGCAGCGCCTCGAAACGCTGGTGACCGACACCGACCTCGCGGGCCATGAGCCGCCGGCAGAACGCCTCGGTCTCGTCGAGGCCGCGGACGAACACGGCATCAACTTCGAGCCTCGCAGCCGCAGGCGACAGACGACGATCTGCCCGCCCGGGGACCCTGAGCCGGTGGTCGGCGCCGTGGCGTGGCACACGAGCCCGCCTGACCATGTCCGCCAACCGCAGCCGGGCGGGCGGCGGGGGTCAGCCTTCGTTGAGGGCCTTGGTGATGTCGTTGACGGCCTGCTTGCCGTCGCCGAACAGCACCATGGAGTTGTCCGCCGCGAACAGCGGGTTGGGGATGCCCGCAAAGCCGGGGCTCAGCGAGCGCTTGATCACCACCACGCTGCGGGCCTGATCCACATCGAGGATCGGCATGCCCGCGATTGGCGAGTCGGGGTCGGTGCGGGCCAGCGGGTTCACGATGTCGTTGGCGCCCAGCACGATGGCCACGTCCGTCTGGGCGAAGGTGGGGTTCACGGTGTCCATCTCGTGCAGCTTGGAGTAGTCGATCTCGGCCTCGGCGAGCAGCACGTTCATCTGGCCCGGCATGCGCCCGGCCACGGGATGGATGGCGAACACCACCTCGATGTCTCGTGCGTGCAAGGCGTTAGTGAGCTGGCGCACGGCGTGCTGGGCCTGGGCCACGGCCAGCCCGTAGCCGGGCACGATCACCACCCGTGATGCCGTCTCCAGCAGCAGCGCCACCTCATCGGCGCTCACCGACTTGACCTTGCCCCCGTAGATCTCGTCGTCGCCGGGCGCCCCGGCCTTGGCTGCGGGCGCATCGGAGAAGATCACGTCGATGGCGCTGCGGTTCATGGCCACGCACATGATGCGGGTGAGGATCAGCCCGCTTGCGCCCACCAGCGAGCCGGCGATGATCAGCAGGGTGTTGTCGAGCACGAAGCCCGTGGCCGAGGCAGCCAGGCCCGACAGCGAGTTGAGCAGGGCGATCACCACCGGCATGTCGGCGCCGCCGATGGGCACCACCAGGCTCAGCCCGAGCACCCCGCCGACGGCGATCAGCGCCCACAGCCACAGGGTCTCGGCGGGATCGGCCACCACGGCGACGGCCAGGGCCAGCCCGCCCGCGGCCAGCAAGGCGTTGAGCACCCGGATGCCGCCGAAGCCCGACCAGCGCAGCGACTCCTGGAGCTTGAAGAAGGCGATCAGCGACCCGGCGAAGGTGACGGCGCCGATCAGGGCCGTGGCCGCCGCGGCGACCGACGCCCGGTCGTCGATCTCGGCACGGTCGACGAGCTCGATGAACGAGGCACTGGCCACCAGCACCGAGGCCGCGCCGCCGAAGCCGTTGAACAGCGCCACCAGCTCGGGCATCGAGGTCATCTGGACCTTGACGGCCAGCATCAGGCCCACGGCGGTGCCCACGGCCAGGCCCGCCGCCAGCACCCAGTAGGAGACGATGGCCTGGTCGGCGAGGGTGACCAGCACGGCCACGAACATGCCGCTGGCGCCCAGCAGGTTGCCCCGCGGGGCGGTGCGGGGACGCCCCAGGCCCTTGAGGCCGACGATGAACAGCACGGCCGCGGCCAGATAGCCGAGGTCGATCAGCTCCACGCGGCTCACCGGCCGTCGTCCTCGGGTGCGTCGCTCTCTGGCGGGGATGGGTCAGCGGGCGCGGGAGCGGCGGCCGGCGTGCCGGCGGCGGGGGACGGGCCGGCGGTCGGCTCGGGGGCCTGGGCGGGCGGGTCCGGCTGGGGGCTGCGGCGCTTGCGGGGCATGAACATCGTCAGCATCCGGTTGGTGACCACGAAGCCGCCCACCACGTTGACGGTTGCGAGCACCACGGCGAAGAAGGCGAGCCCGGTGGTGAGGGCGCGATGGTCGGTGCCGGCGGAGACCACAGCGCCGATGAGGGTGATGCCCGAGATGGCGTTGGAGCCCGACATCAGCGGGGTGTGCAGGGTGGGCGGCACCTTGGTGATGAGCTCCACGCCGAGCATCACAGCCAGCACGAACAAGGTGAACGCCAGGATCAGCTCCACGCCGGCGCCTCCTTCACGTCCAAGGCCAACCTCACGCCGGCCTTCACGACACCCCGGGCCCTCACGCCAGGGCCTCCTTCACGGCCGGATGCACGACCTCGCCTCCGCTTGCGACGAGCATTGCGCCGGTGATCTCATCGTCGGGGTCGATCACGAGCCGGCCGTCGTCGTCTGCGAGATGGCCGATCAGCGACAGCAGGTTGTTGGCGAACATGCGCGAGGCGGTGCGGGCAGAGCCCGATTCGAGCTGGGTCGGCCCGAGCACGACCACGCCCTGGTGCACCACTTCCTCATCCGCCCGGGTGAGGGCGCAGTTGCCGCCCCTGGCCGCGGCCAGGTCGACGATCAGCGATCCCGGCTGCATGCCCTCCACGGCGGCGGCGTCGATCAGCAGCGGCGCAGCGGCACCGGGGATGGCCGCGGTGGTGATCACCAGGTCGGCCCTCGCCAGGTGCGGGGCGAGAGCCCGCCGCCTCGCGGCCTGCTCGTCGTCGGCCTGGGCCGTGGCGTAGCCGCCGGAGTCCTCGCGGGCGGCGCTGCCGGAGGCGCCGTCTGAGTCGAGGTCGATGGCCTTGGCGCCCAGCGACTGGATCTGCTCGGCGGCAGCGGGGCGCACGTCGTAGCCCCCCACGACAGCGCCGAGGCGTCTGGCGGTGGCGATCGCCTGCAGGCCTGCCACCCCTGCGCCGAGCACCACCACCCTGGTCGGCGGGACGGTGCCAGCGGCGGTCATCATCATGGGGAACATCCGGGGCAGCCACTGCGCCGCGAGCAGCACCGCCTGGTAGCCGGCCACGGTGGCCATCGACGAGAGCACGTCCATCGACTGCGCCCGGCTGATGCGCGGGACCAGCTCCAGCGAGAGGGCATCGGCGCCGCTGCGGGCCAGCTCGGCCGTGGCCTCGGGACGCCACAGCGGGTCGAGCAGCGCTGCCAGGGTGTGGCGCCCGTCGAGGCCTTCGAGGCCTGCGCTGCCGTGCTGGGCGACGGAGACGATCAGCTCTGCATCCGCCAGCGCTTCGCTGCGGTCCGCAGCTATGCCCGCGCCGGCGGAGCGGTAGTCGTCGTCGCCTGCGTAGATGCCGTGCCCGGCGCCCGTCTCGACGCTCACGGCGTGGCCGTCGTCTGTGAGCTTCTGGACGGCCTCGGGGGTGAGTGCCACCCTGAGCTCGCCTGGCTGGTCCTCGGCTATGGCCAGGATGCGCACGGGCCACGAGGATAACAGCGCGCCGCCCCGCTGATGCGCACAACGGGCCGAAATTTTCGGGCAGCCTGTCGGCAGCCCTGGTGCCGCCTCGAGCCACGGCGGCGCTGCTGCGGGCACGCCCCGGCGCAGCCCAGCGCAGGCCCCGCGCAGAGAGTGTCACACCCCCTCGCCATGATGGTGACATGGTGAATCACAGATCAGCGAGGCTTCGACAGCCGGGGAGACCGGGCGGGGATCAGCGGCTTCGGCCGGGCGGGGATCAGCGGCTTCGGCCGGGCGGGGATCAGCGGCGTCAGCCGGGCGGGGATCAGCGAGATGGCGGGTTGCGTCGGCCTCAAGTGCCGCTAGCTTGGCCGGAGGCCGGTCCGCCGGCCGCCACAAATCGGGCCCCTGCCCCGTTGCTCGGGGCCCCGGTGATGCCGGGTCCACAGGAGGTGACTGCTCGTGAAGCGAGCCTATGAATTGATGATCATCGTCGACGGCGACGTGTCGAGCGACGACGTGGCCGCGGTGATCTCCCGGACCGAGGGTCTCATCGCCGACGAGGGCGCAACGGTTGCGTCGACGGCCAACTGGGGGCGGCGCAAGTTCGCCTATGAGATCAATCACAAGAGCGAAGGCACCTACGTGGTGTGGGAGATCGTGACCGAGAGTCCCGGCCTGCCCGCCACGGAGCGCCGGCTGCGTCTCGCGGACGACATAGTCCGCCACAAACTGTTCCGTCTCCCGGAGAAGGAGGCCGCACGACGCGGCCTGCTGGGCGACGGAGAGCCGGCGACTGCCGGCTGATCAAGAAGGGAATACAACCATGGGATTCGGCAACAACGTCAGCGTGGTCGGCAACGTCACACGCGATCCCGAGATGCGCTACACGCAAGGCGGCATGAGCATCGCCAAGTTCGGCCTGGCCTGGAACAAGCGCCGCCAAGACGGTGAGGAGGACGTGTCGTTCTTCGACGTGACCTGCTTCCGGTCGCTGGCGGAGAACGTGGCGGAGTCCATCACCAAGGGCACCCGCGTGGTGGTGCAGGGCACCCTGAACCAGGACTCCTGGGAGAACCAGGAGGGCGAGAAGCGCTCGCGGGTCGAGATCATCGCCGAAGAGGTGGCGCCCAGCCTGATGTGGGCCACCGCGGAGATCACCCGCAACGAGTTCCGAGGCGACGGAGGCGGTAGCCGTGGCGGCGGCGGAGGCAGCGGTGGCCGTGGTGGCGGCGGCGGAGGCGGCGGTCGCGGAGGCGGCGGTGGCCGTGGCGGCGGCTGGAGCGAAGGCCGCGGCGGAGGCTCGGGCGGAGGCTCGGGCGGAGGCGGCGCGCCCAGCGGCGAGAGCGCCGGTGCCTATCAAGAGGACGAGGAGCCCTTCTAGCCATGGCCAAGCGAAATCAGCGCGCCAAGGGCCGCGACGGGCATCGTCGGACGAGGAAGAAGGTCAGCTATCTCACCGAGCAGAAGATCGTCTACGTCGACTGGAAGAACGCCGAGATGCTGGGCCGCTTCCTGTCGGACCGCTCGAAGATCCGGGCGCGCAGGGTCACGGGCAACTCGGCGCAGCAGCAGAAGATGTGCGCCGATGCGATCAAGATCGCCCGCGAGATGGCGCTGCTGCCCTACACCACCAGGGTCACGACCCAGCGCAGCAACCGCGGCGACCGTGATCGCGGCGACCGCGGGGACCGTGGTGACCGGCCCTACCGAGGCGGCGACCGGCCGGCCCGGGACGGGGGCGACCGTGGTGACCGCGGGGATCGGCCGGCCCGGGACGGGGGCGACCGTGGTGACCGCGGGGACCGGCCGGCCCGGGACGGGGGCGACCGGGGGGACCGGCCCTACCGAGGCGGCGGTGCCCGGCCCGACCGCGAGCGCGGCGACCGGGGGGACAGGGCGCCCGCCGAGGCTGCGCCGCAGGCAGCGGCAACGCCTGCGGGTACCAGCGCCGAAGCGCCGGGTCAGCCCGCCGGCGAGCCGACCGAGGTGCGCCCGTGAAGGTCATCCTGCGTGACGACGTGAGCGGGCTGGGCCGCAAGGGCGACCAGATCGATGTGGCCAGCGGGTACTTCCGCAACTACCTCGGTCCCAAGGGCCTGGCCATGCGCTCCACCGCGGGTATCGAGGCCCAGGCCGAGGCCATGCGGCTCGCCACCGCGCGGCGCCACGCAGCCGACCGCAGCGAGGCCGAGAGGGTGGCTTCCGCGCTGGTCCCGCTGGTGTTCACCGTGAAGGCCCGTGCCGGAGAGGGCGGCAAGCTGTTCGGCTCTGTCGCCCCGGCCGACATCGCTGCGGCCATCAGCGAACAGGCCGGCTTCGATGTGGACCGCGCCACGATCCTGCTGGAGACGCCCCTCAAGGAGCTCGGCACGTCGACCGTCATCTGCAAGCTGCACGACGACGTGGAGTTCCCGATCACAGTCGAGGTCGTCGAGGCGTGACCTCGGTGCCTGCAGTCGGCTGCCAGGCACCGCATCCCAATCGCAGGCGGATCGCTGTGAGCGTCCGCGCGCGCCCTGCCGGACCCCGGCCCGAGGCGCCTGCGAGACGCGTGCGCTGTCCACAGCGAAGCGCGGTGTTTCAACAGAAGACGGCGTTTTGTCCACAGGCACCGCAGGCATCCCCACACAAAGATCCTGCCCAGATCGACGATTTCCCCATGAGATCCACTGGCAATCCAGAAGCAGGCCCAGGCAGGCTCGACTCTGCTGCGAAGCCATGGCCCCTCGGCGCCGCTGGGCGCCGGGAGGTCGCCCGCCGGCTATCCGGGGGTCGGGCAGAGCAGCGTGCAACAGTTGGGGACCGAGGCGAACCGAAGGGGACGGGGATGCGCTCATGGTGATGCAGGAGGTGGGCACGACCCGTGTGCCGCCGCACAATCTCGAAGCCGAGGAGTCGCTGCTGGGGGCGATGCTGCTGTCCCGCGACGCCATCGCCGATGCTCTGGAGTTCACCGCCGCCGAGCACTTCTACCGGCCGGCCCACGCTCACGTCTTCGCGTCCATAGCCGCGCTCTACGGCAACGGCGACCCCGTCGACCCCCTGACCGTCGCCGAGGAGCTCGACCGAAGCGGGGTGGGCGACTCCATCGGCGGCTTCGACGGCCTGCTGCGGCTCCAGGTCAACACCCCCGCCACCTCCAATGCCGCCAAGTACGCCCAGATCATCTCCGAGCGGCACACCCTGCGCCGCCTGATCGAGGTGGCAGGCGAGATCACCGAGATCGGCTACAGCGTGCCCAACGACGTGGCCGGCGCTGTCGACGTGGCCGAGAACATGGTGTTCCAGGTGGCCCAGGGCCGGGTCGACGACACCCTGCTCGACGCCAAGCAGCTGCTCGACATCACCGTGGACCGGCTCGAGCACCTCTACGAGAGAGGCGAGAGCATCATCGGCACGCCCACCGGGTTCTACGACCTCGACGCCCAGCTCTCGGGCCTGCAGCCGAGCTCTTTCGTGGTGGTGGGGGCGCGCCCCGGCGTGGGCAAGACCGCATTCGCGCTCAACATCGCCGCCCACGTGTCGGCGTATCAGAAGGCGCCGACCCTGGTCTTCTCGCTGGAGATGGGCCATCTGGAGCTGATGCAGCGCATGCTCTGCTCGGAGGCCCGCGTCGACGCCAAGAACATGCGCAACGGCAAGCTGTCCGAAGTCGACTGGACCCGCATCAACAAGGGCATCGGCCGGCTTGCCAGCGGCCCGCTGTACATCGACGACAACCCCAACCTCACGATCATGGAGATCCGCGCCAAGGCCCGGCGCCTGCAGAGCCGCGTCGGCCACCTCGGGCTGATCGTGGTCGACTACCTGCAGCTGATGACCGGCCGCAGCCATGCCGAGAACCGCCAGGTCGAGGTCGCCGAGATCTCCCGCGGCCTCAAGATCCTGGCCAGGGAGCTGAAGTGCCCGGTGCTGGGGCTGTCGCAGCTCTCCCGCAACCTGGAGTCCCGCCAGGACAAGCGGCCGATGCTGTCTGATCTGCGCGAGTCGGGGTCGATCGAGCAGGACGCGGACGTGGTGCTGTTCCTGTACCGCGACGAGGTGCACAACCCCGAGTCCGAGAAGCAGGGGATCGCCGAGGTCATCATCGCCAAGCACCGCAACGGCCCGACCGGCATGATCCAGCTCGGCTTCGAGCCCAGGTTCACGGCGTTCCGCAACTTCAGGGCCGACGGCGGCGTCTGAGCCTGGCAACGGCGTCCGGGCAGGCAGCGGTGTCGCGAGCGAGCGTGTGAGGTGTTTCTCGGCCCCGACATCGGCGCCTGGCTGGTGCTGGCCCTGGGCGCGGCGATGGCGGTCGGCCATCTCGTCGCCTTGCTCCGCCCGCCCCCAGGCAGCGACCCGCTCGGCGGCCCGGCCGACTCGGCTGAGCGGCAGCGAGACCCTGAGCACTACAGCGGCCTCGAGCGGCGCCGGGCGCCGCTGGGACGCAGCCTGCTGTTCATCGCCGTGGGCCTGGTTGCCGCCATCTGGGCGCTGGCCAGCCTGGCGAGCTGAGCGTTAGCTGTCGGTCCAGCGCGGCGGGCGGCGCTCGCTGTTCGCCGCCATCGCCTCGCGGTAGTCGTCCTCGGCGGTCATTGCCTCCAGGCGGGCCTGGGCGTCGCGCACCGACGCGGCTGGGTCGGTCCCGAAGGAGTCCAGCGCGAGCTGGCGCTTGGTGGCGCGCAGCGAGTGCGGGCTCACGTCGCGGGTCAGGTCGTGGGCAAAGGCCAGCGCTGTCGGCAGCACCTCTTCGGCGTCCAGTGCCTGGCCGGCCAGGCCGATGCGCTGGGCCTCGTCGCCGAGCAGCACCCGGCTCGACAGCAGGATCTCAGCGGCCCGTCCGTGGCCGATCAGGCGCGGCAGCAGCCAGGAGAGCCCGTACTCGGCGGGCAGGTTGAGCCGTCCGTGGGCCGTGGTGAGCTTGGCGTCGGCGGCTACGAAGCGGATGTCGCACCAGCAGGCCAGCACCAGCCCGACGCCCGCCGCGGCGCCGTTGACGGCGGCGATCGTGACCGTCGAGAGGCCGAGCATGAAGGCGAAGTCGGCGGCCAGCTCTGGGGCCGCCTCGAAGCCGGGCCTGGCGATGTCGGCGGGAGTGCCGGGGTCATAAGCGCCGCGCTCGGCGTGGCCTGCCAGCGCTTCGCGGTCGGCGCCGGGGCAGAACGTCCCGCCGGCGGGGTCGCCGGTGATCACCACGACCCGGATCGCCGGGTCGTCCTCGGCCCGCGCCAGCAGGCGGCGCAGCTCTGCGTGCATGCGCCCGGTCCAGGCGTTGTGGCGGTGCGGGCGCGACAGCTCGATGACGGCGACCGCGCCGTCGACGGCCCACGTGGTGGCCTTGAGCGCGTCGGCGGCCTGGTTCGGGCCCGTCTCGGTCAGGTCTGGCTCGGGCGAGTCGACCGCGGCCGGCTCTGGCTCGCGCTCGCCGTCTTCGGGTTGCGACATGGCTGCACCGTAGAGCAGTTGACGCCACGGCGGGACAGACGGGCCTTGGCGTCGCGCACCGACGCAGCCGGATCGGGACTGCGCCATGCGCCTGGGAAATCGGTGCCGGCCCGCAGCGGGTCGCCGCTAGCTTGCAGCTTCGTGTTGCGACGGCTCGGCGCCCTCTGCGCAATCGTGGCCGGTCTCGCAGCCGGGCCGGCGGTGCTGCCGGCCGCGCCCGATGCGGCTGGTGCCCAGACAGACGACGAGCCGGGCCTTGGCATCGGTGACGGCGGCGGCGACTCAGCCGCCACAGCGCCGTTCGATGCCGACGTGACAACCGAGCTGACGGTGCTGCCGGCCGGCTTCTCGGCTGAGGTGACGATGAGCTATTCGCTCACGAACGCCGGCGACGTCGAGCGAGCGTCCTTTGGCGAGCGCTTGCCCGCCGGGGCGACCGGCATCTCCGCGGTCATGGGCGGCCGGGATGCGACTGTGACGGCCGCAACCGGCCCGTCCGCCGATGGTCATCTGCGGCTGATCGTGAGCTTCGACCGCCCGCTCCAACCCGGTGCCACGCTCGAAGGCCGGCTCTCCTACACGCTCCGTTTCGCAGGCGACGTGGCCGAGCTGCGCCATGTGTCGCCGGGCCTGATCGCCATTGCGCCTCACGCCGCCGCCCACGGCAACGGCACTGCCGCCTTGACGGTGCGCATCCCCGAGTCCTTCGCCGTGGTGAGCGCACCCGGCTGGGAAGCCGCCGTTGATGCCGTCACCGAAACAGATGCCGGGCTCACCGTGCTGCGCGCCGTCGCCCCGGCGCCTTATGAGCCTGTCGCCCTGGTTGCCGAACAGCCCGGCGCCCTGATCCGCACCGAGGCTGCCGCAGAGGGCCTCGACATCACGGTCGCCACGCTGCTGCCGGACCCGGCCGCCGTCGAGCGAGCCGAGCAGGCAGCGCAGGCGGTCGTGGAGCTGACCGGGCTGGCCTCGGCACGGCCCATCGAGATCAGGCACGGCTGGGCCGGCGACGCGCCGATCCGCGTAGTCGAGGACCCGTCGAGGCTGGTGGCGGTCGTGGAGCCGTCCGCGGGCGCGGAGATCTATGCCGAGGCGGTCGCCGGGGAGCTGCTTGCCGGCATCGACTGGGCAGAGGGCTCGCTGCTCGAAGACACCGCCTGGGCTGTGGCCACAGCCGCGGCCGCGGCGTCATCGGCCGCAGACGACGCCGTGCCTCACGCTGCCCCGCCGACTGCGGGTCGCTGGGCCGAGCCGCTGAGCGCCGCGCTGGCGGCGATCACGCCCGAGCACGCCCGCGTTGCGTTCGCCAACCTGGCCGGCAGCGAGATCGCCTACCCCGGAAGCGCCCCCGGCGAGCGCTCCGGCCCCGTGGACTGGCGGACGATGCTGGACGCCTTCGAGAACCTCGGCGGGGTGCAGGCGGACGCGGCCTTCGCCGAGGCCGGTGGCGCCGGCGCGGCGGCGGTGATCCAGCAGCGGGCTGCGGCCCGGTTCGACTACCAGCGCCTCGAAGAGCACGCAGACGGCTGGTCGCTGCCGCTGTACCTGCGGATGCCGCTGGCCGAGTGGCGCTTCGGGGATTACCAGGAGCGCCGAGACTCAGTGGCGGACCTGCTAGAGGCCCGTGACGAGCTCGCCACGGTCGCAGGCGAAGCGGGTCTGGAGGCAGGCCCGCATCTGCGTGAGGCCTTCGAGGCTGCCGACTCCGGCGACGCCGGCATGAACGAGCCGTTGCGGGTGCTGACCGATCAGCGCCATGCGCTGGACTTCGTGGCCGAGGCGCAGACGCTGGCCACCACCGACCGGGGGCTGTTGGCCGGGATCGGCCTGATGGACTACGACTCGCAGCGCAGCCTGGATCGGATCCTGGCGCTTTGGTCTGCCGGCGAGTTCGGCGAGGCCGAGCACGAGGCGGAGCTGCTCATCGAGACCTACGAGGGGGCGGTCGGCCGGGGGACGCTGCGGTTGGTTGTCCCCTTGTTGGCGTTGTCGGCGCTGGCGGTGGCGGCTCAGCGGCTGTGGGCTCGCAGCCGCCGCAAGGCCCCTGCGCCCTCGCAGCCGACCCAGGACAACGGGGACGACGCCGCAAGCGGCGAAGCGAACGGGGCAGCGGCTCAGTCGACCCAGCCGAGCCAGAAGGCCGATTGCCGAACGGCTCAGCCCGCCGAAGGAGACGCGGACTCCGAGCCGCTGTAGCGCTCTCGAAGCAGCGCCTTTTGCAACTTGCCCATGGCGTTGCGCTCCAGCTCGTCGACCCAGACGATGCGCTTGGGGTGCTTGAACCGGGCCAGGCGGGCATCGAGAGCAGCCCGGATCGCATCCTCGACTCCGGTGGTCGGGCCGGCCCCGTCGGCAGACTCGTCGGCGGCGCCGGCTCGGCCCGACTCCTCGGCCACCAAGACGGCCGTCACCGCTTCGCCCAGGTCGTCGTCGGCCACGCCGATCACCGCCGACTCGCGAACCCCGGCCACGGCATCGAGAACCGCCTCGACCTCGGCGGCGTACACGTTCTCGCCGCCGCTGATGATCACATCGCTCGCCCTGCCCTGAAGGCTCAGCCGGCCTTCGTCGTCCAGGCGGCCCCGGTCGCCGGTGACGAACCAGCCGCCGTCGCGAAACGCCTCCGCGGTGGCCTCGGGCTGCCGCCAGTACTCGCGCATCACCTGGTCCGAGCGAACCTCGACCAGCCCCGTGTGCCCCGCAGCGCACACGCTGCCGTCGGGGGCGGTCACCCGCAGCTCAACGCCGTCGAGCGCGAAGCCGACCGTGCCCGCCCGCCGCTCGCCGTCGCAGGGGTTGGAGGTCACGATCATGGTCTCGCTCATGCCGTAGCGTTCGCAGATCACATGCCCGCTGCGCTCTGCGAACTCGGCGAACAGCGCCTCGGGCAGCGGTGCCGAGCCTGCCGTGAAGAGCCGCATCCCGGTGCAGGCGCCGCGACCGAAGCCGGGTGCCTCCAGCAGGCGCCGGTAATGAGTGGGCACGCCCATGAAGACCGTGGCATCCGCCAGCGCGGCTGTCACGGCCGCAGGGTCGAAGCGACGCAGGAAGGTCACCGGGATCGCGGATGCCATGGCGCAGTGCAGGGCCACGAACAGCCCGTGGACGTGAAACAGCGGCAGACCGTGGACCAGGCGGTCATCGGGCCCGAAGCGCCAGGCGGCATGCAGGGCCCCGGCGTTGAGGCGCAGGCTTGCGTGGCTGAGCGCCGCTCCCTTCGGCCGGCCGGTGGTGCCCGAGGTGTAGAGCAGCGCCGCCAGGTCGGAGCTGTGGCGCTCGGCCATCGGCAGCGCCTCGGCGCCCCGCGCTGCGTCGGCCAGCGAGCCTGTGCCGTCGGCGGCCAGGGTCAAGACCTCCGGCGTCTCCGGCATCCCCGGGGTCTCGGGCGGCTCGGGTGTCGCCGGTGTACCGGGCGTCTCCGGCAGCCGGCCCGCGTCCCGAGGCCCGCCGACAATCCCGCTGCGCGCAGGGTCCAGCACGGCCACCGCAGGCTCGGCGTCGTCGAGGAAGTAGCCAAGCTCGGCGTCGGTGTATGCGGGATTGAGCGGCACGTGGACGACGCCGGCATGCAGGCACGCCAGATACAGCGCGACCGCCTCGACCGACTTGTCGACACAGACCAGCACCCGGTCGCCGGGGCCTGCTCCGGCATCGGCGAGCACCCTTGCGAAGCGGGCGGCGAGGTCGAACATCTCGCCGTAGCTGACGGGCACCGCACCAGGCTCGACCAGGAAGTCGCCGTCGAGGCGATCCGCCGCGGCCCGGCGCAGGTCGTCGAGGAAGTTCCCTGCTGCGTCGGCCACGGCCGGGCTAGACCGGCACGCCCGAGACGAGCCCAACCTGGACGGACGCAGCCGAGACGAGCACGGCCGGGCTAGCGGATGCGCTCGCGCAGCGCCGCCAGCCAGCGGTCGGCGTTGACCACCGCCTCGCGGTTGTACTCCTGCTGTTCGCTGGTGCCGTAGGCCGAGGGGTAAGAGCCCAGGAACTTCACGTTGCCCTGCTTCATGTGGATGTTGCGCAGGGCGTCGCCGACCACCTCGTCGTGGATGTGGCCCTCGCAGTCGACCAGGAAGCAGTAGTCGCCCATCGACTTGCGGGTCGGGCGGCTCTCCAGGCGGGTGAGGTTGATCGAGCGGGCCGCGAACTCCCCGAGGATGCCCACCAGCGAACCGGGGGCGTCCTGGCGCTGGTAGATCAGCACCGAGGTCTTGTCGTGGCCCGACGGCGCCGGGATCCCGTCGGAGCCGACCATCACGAAGCGGGTCTGGTTCTCGGGGTGGTCCTCCACGTCCTCGGCGAGCACGTGCAGCCCGTACACCTCCGCCGAGCGCCGGGGGGCGATGGCCGCGGTGTCGCGCAAGCCGCTGTGGGCCAGCTCACGGGCCGCGTCTGCGGTGGAGTTGGTGGCCTCGATGCGGGCCTGGTCGAGATGGTCCGCCAGGAAGCGCCGGCACTGGCCGTAGGCCACGGGGTGCGAGCGCACCACCTCGATGTCGTCGAGGGCGACCCCGGGATTGACCAGCAGGTTGAGGTTGACGTTGATGACCACCTCCCGCTGGATCAAGAGCGAGTCGGAGTCGAAGGCCAGAGTGTCGATGGTGGCGTTCACCGAGCCCTCGATCATGTTCTCCATGGCGGCGAAGCCGTAGGAGACATCGCCGCGCTCGGCGGCTCGCAGCACCTCCACGATGCTGCCCATGGGCCGCAGGTCCAGCGCCGCGAGATCCGGCTCGCCGACCACGGCCTGCTCGGTGAAGGTGCCCGCCGGCCCCAGGTATCCGAGGCTGGGCACGGTCGGCTTGTCGTTCACGACCGCCGAGGATAGTTGCACCACGCCCTGCACATGCCCGCCCCGCCCTGCCCTACACATGCCCGTCCTGCCCTGCACATGCCCGCCCCGCCCTGCACAGTCACTGCCCGGTCCCCCTTTGTCCGGGTTTTCGTCGGTCCGCTAGCCTGGCCGCGTGGGCGCAGTCGACACGCCGAGCGCCGCCGACCACGACGAAGCGGTGGCGAGATACACCGCAGGCCTCGCGCCGAGCGAGGACCGGCTGCCGGCCTTCGGCGGCTCGGATCGGCTGCATCCCGACGGCCGGCCCAAGGGCGATTTCCGAGCCGAGCTGCGCCGCATACCCGACCTGCGCAACGCCCTGATCATCGTATGGGTGCTTGCGCTGCCGTTTCTGTGGGCAGGCGGGGCCGTGCTCGTCGGCCATCCGCTGGCCTGGGTCGTCGCCTTCGTCGCCATGGGAACCTGGTTCCAGCGAATCCTCACGCTGCATCACGAGGCCGCCCACCGGCTGCTGTTCTCGAACCGGCGGGCCAACGACTGGATCGGCGAGAAGCTCCTGGGCTGGCTGGCGTTCGGCGACGGCGGCAACGGCTACCGGATCGTTCACATGCGCCACCATCGTGACGAGTTCGGCGAGAAGGAGCCCGATTTCCTGCTTTACGCCAAGTACCCGATCAGCCGCGCCTCGATGCGGCGCAAAATGCTGCGGGACGCTCTCGGCGTGTCGGCCTACAAGAACGTGCAGCCGGCGCTGAAGCGGCTGGTCACGCCGGGCCAGCGCCTCCGCGGGCTGCGCTTCGTGAGCGGCCAGGCCTTCGTGTTCGGCGTGTTCTTCGCCTTCGGGCAGCCGTGGCTGTATCTCTGGCTGTGGCTGCTGCCCTGGGCCACCTATTTCCGGGTGTTCAACCGCCTGCGCGCCCTGGCCGAGCACGGCGGCATGACCCGCAGCGCCGACCGCCGCCGCACCACCCACAACGTCCGCCAGGGGTTCTTGGCCAGGTACCTGTTCCTCACGGGCTCGGTCGGCTTTCACCTGGCCCACCACGTGGACTCGGGCGTGCCGATGGCGAACCTCCCGAAGCTGCACCAGGCTCTGGTGGCCGACGGCTACATCGACGACGAGATCACCCACCGGGGCTACTGGTCGTTCTTCGGGCATCTCGTCCGCCCGGCAGCGGCGTGACGGCGGCTGGTCGCTCGGTGAGCGCTTGCTCGGTGACGGCTCGCTCGCTGAAAGCCGCGGGCCGCTCGCTGACGGCGACGGGTCCACGATGACGGGTACGGGCCGGCGATGACGGATCGCTTCTACTTCCGACAGCTGCTGTCGGGCCGGGACTTCGCGACCGACGACCCGCTGGCGGCGCAGATGGTCAATTTCGTGTATGCCGTCGGCGACCGCCACACCGGCGAGGCGCTGCTCGTCGACCCTGCCTATGACGTAGACGACCTGCTGGGCATCCTCGAAGCCGACGGCATGCGCTGCAGCGGCGTGCTCGCCACCCACTATCACCCCGATCACGTGGGCGGCTCGATGATGGGCCTGGAGCTTCAGGGCGTGGCGGCGCTGCTGGAGCGGGTGGACGTGCCGATCCACGTGCAGGCCGACGAGGCCGACCTGGTGTGCAAGGTCACCGGCCTGACCGATGCTGCGCTGGTGTCGCATGCCAGCGGCGATTCGGTCAGCGTCGGCGCGGTGGACATAGAGCTGATCCACACGCCGGGCCACACGCCGGGCAGCCAGTGCTTCCTGGTCGACGGGCGGCTGGTGGCGGGCGACACTCTGTTCCTCGACGGCTGCGGGCGCATGGATCTGCCAGGCTCGGACCCTGAGCAGATGTACGAGAGCCTGACCACCCGCCTGGGCCGGGTGCCCGACGAAACGGTGCTCTACCCCGGTCACCGCTACTCGCTGGAGTCCGCAGCCACCATGGGCGCCACCCGCGAGCGCAACATCGTGTTCCGGCCCTCCAGCAAGGAGCAGTGGCTGCAGATGTTCGCCTGATCCCATTCTCCAGGGTGATGGCACGGACATCAGCGACGACACACCGGCATCGCCAGCGCGCACCCGGGTTTCGACGGAGCAGAAGGCGGTGAGCGGCTGTGCCGGAGCCGCCGGCCCCAGCCCAGGCGACCAGGCTCAGTCGTCGCCCGAGGCGGCGCCCTCGCGGATGGCGGCCACCACCGACGGGTCGGCCAGGGTGGTGGTGTCGCCGAGCTCCTGGCCGTCGGCCACGTCGCGCAGCAGGCGCCGCATGATCTTGCCCGAGCGGGTCTTGGGCAGGTCCGGCACCAAGAACACCGCCTTGGGCCGAGCCGTCGGGCCGAGCTTCACCGCCACATGGCCGCGAATCTCCTCGCGCAGCTCCTCGCTTGGCGTCACCGAGCCCACC
The DNA here is from genome assembly GCA_965214285.1 of Acidimicrobiales bacterium. GTDB lineage: Bacteria > Actinomycetota > Acidimicrobiia > Acidimicrobiales > Aldehydirespiratoraceae. The sequence continues at coordinate 395,831 of OZ243946.1, read as the reverse complement.
AGGATCACGTAGCCGACGATGGCCTGCCCGGTGATCTCGTCGCTGGCCCCGACCACCGCAGCCTCGGCCACCGCCTCGTGATCGACCAGCGCGGACTCGACCTCGGCGGTGGAGATGCGGTGCCCCGACACGTTCATCACGTCGTCCACACGCCCCAGCAGCCACAGGTAGCCGTCGTCGTCGATGCGGCAGCCGTCGCCTGCGAAGTAGCGGCCCTCATACGTAGACCAGTAGGTGTCGGCGTAGCGCTGCGGATCGCCCCAGATGCCGCGCAGCATCCCCGGCCAGGGGCGGGTGAGCGTCAGGTAGCCGCCGCCGGATGCCACCGGCTCGCCAGCGTCGTCCACGACCTCGGCGAACACGCCAGGGATCGGCTGGGTCGCCGAGCCGGGCTTGGTGGTGGTCACCCCCGGCAGCGGCGAGATCATGTGGCCGCCGGTCTCGGTCTGCCACCAGGTGTCCACGATCGGGCAGCGCTCGCCGCCGATGTGGGTGTGGTACCACATCCAGGCCTCGGGGTTGATCGGCTCGCCGACCGTGCCCAGCACCCGCAGGCTCGAGAGGTCCCGCTCGGCGGGCCACTGCGGCCCCCACTTCATGAAGGTGCGGATCGCCGTGGGCGCCGTGTAGAGCTGGGTGACGCCGTAGCGCTGCACGATGTCCCAGAGGCGGTCCTTGCGCCAGGCGGCCCGGTCGCCCTGGCGCTCGGCGGGGCGGGGCGTGTCGGGCGTGCCCTCGTACATCACCGAGGTGCAGCCGTTGGCCAGCGGGCCGTAGACGATGTAGCTGTGCCCGGTCACCCAGCCGATGTCCGCAGCGCACCAGTACACGTCGGTCGCGGGCTTGATGTCGAACACGTAGCGGTGGGTGAACGCCGCCTGGGCGAGGTAGCCGCCCGTGGTGTGCATGATGCCCTTGGGCTTGGCGGTGGTGCCCGAGGTGTACAGCAGATACAGCAGCTGCTCTGAGTCCATGGGCTCGGCCGGGCAGTCCGGCGCGGCGTCGGCCATCAGGTCGTGCCACCACAGATCGCGGCCCTGGCGCATCTCGGGGTCGGTGCCGCAGCGGTCGACGACGATCACGTGCTCCACCGAGGGCGCCCCGGCGTCGAGGGCGGCATCCACGTTGGGCTTCAGAGGCGACGCCTCGCCGCGCCGGTAGCCCGCGTCGGCGGTGATCACCAGCCTTGCCTGGGCGTCCTCGCAGCGGTCGGTGATGGCATCGGGCGAGAAGCCGCCGAAGATCACCGAATGCGCCACCCCGATGCGGGTGCAGGCCAGCATGGCGATCGGCAGCTCGATCACCATCGGCATGTAGATGGCGATGCGGTCGCCGCGGCCGAGGCCCAGGCCCTTGAGAACGTTGGCGAAGCGCTGCACGTCGGCGAGCAGGTCTGCGTAGCTGACGGTGCGGGTGTCGCCGGGCTCGCCCTCCCAGTAAAAGGCGACCTTGTCGCCGCGGCCCGCTGCCACGTGGCGGTCCAGGCAGTTCTCCGACACGTTGAGCCGGCCGCCCACGAACCACTTGGCGAAGGGCAGGTCCCATTCGAGGGTGGTGTGGAAGTCGCGGCGCCAGTCCAGCAGCTCGCGGGCCTGGCGTGCCCAGAAGGCCTCGAAGTCGGCTTCGGCCTCGTCGTGCATCGAGCGGTCGGCGACGTTGGCCTGGGCACGGAACTGCGGCGACGGCTCGAACCGCCGGTCCTCTGTCTCATAGGTCTGGATCGAGCCCTCGGCCATGGCTGTGTCCTCGTGTGGTCTGCTGGGTGTGGTCTGCTGGTGGTCGCTGGGTTGCTTGCCTGCCCGGCTGCTCTTCGGGGCGCGGCGGTTCCCGAGGCTAGCCGATCCCTCTCGGGCGGATTTCGGCGGGACTCGGCCCTGCTCAGAGTCAGCCCTGCAGCGGGCTCGGTGCTGCTCAGGACGGCCGCAGTGTTCGGGATTGCCGGCCCCGGCAGCGGTGGGCGAAGCTGGGCCTATGACCGACGCAGCCCGCTACGAACGCGACGGCCACGTCGCCACGATCACCTACAACCGGCCCGAGGCGCTCAACGCCGTCAACAAGGCGATGCGCGACGCGCTCGACGCAGCCTGGACCCAGTTCCGAGAGGACGACCAGGCCTGGGTGGCGATCGTGACCGGTGCCGGCAAGGCGTTCTGCGCAGGTGCCGACCTCAAAGACGGCGAGGGAGCAACCGGCACCTGGCCGGGCTCGTTCTGGGAGTGGCCGACGATCACCACCTTCGAGTCGGGCATGGAGATCTGGAAACCGACCATCGCCGCGGTCAACGGGCCGTGCATCGGCTACGGGCTCACCGCGGTGCTCGCCTGCGACTTCGTATTGGCGAGCGAGAGAGCCGCCTTCGCCTATCCCGAGGTGCGCCTCGGCATGGCCACGATCGTCGGCGCCCTTCGCCTGACCGAGAAGGTCTCGATGCCCGATGCCCTGGAGCTGCTGCTGACCGGCGAGACCTTCGACGCCGAGCACGCCGAGCGCATCGGCCTGGCCTGGCGGGTGCATCCCCACGACGAGCTGATGGCCGAGGCCCGCAGGCTCGCCGAGCGGCTCTGTGCGGGTGCGCCGCTGGCGGTGCGTGCCACCAGCGAGATGGCCCACCGAGCCCCTCGCATGGCCTGGTCCGACGCCGTGCGCATGGGCGAGACCATGCGCCGGCTGGTGGCCGCCGGCGACGACGCCGCCGAGGGCCGCCGTGCCTGGGCCGAGAAGCGCCCGCCCGACTGGCAGGCCCGCTGACCCCTGCACACGGGCCGGGAGCACACAGGCAGGGCGAGGGCGCCGGCGGTGGGTGAAGTAGCTTGCGGGCGAGCCCCTGTAGCTCAGTGGACAGAGCGTCGGTTTCCTAAACCGTGCGTCGCAGGTTCGATTCCTGCCAGGGGCGCATGCAGAACATCCAGCAGGACATCCATCCGTCGGTCTTCGTCCACCCCTCGGCCCTGCTCTATGGCGCCATCTCCATCGGCGAGGACAGCTCAGTGTGGCCCAATGTCGTCATGCGCGCCGAGGTACACGACATCAGGATCGGGCGGATGACCAACATCCAGGACTTCGTGATGATCCACACCTCCTACGACGGCCCGACCATCGTCGGCGAAAACTGCTCCATCACCCACCACGTGACCCTGCACGGCTGCATCGTCGAGAACGACTGCCTGATCGGCATCGGCGCCACCGTCATGGACGGCGCAAGGATCGGCGCGGGCTCGATCGTCGCAGGCGGCGCCTTCGTGCCCGAGGGCCGCCAGTACCCGCCGCACTCGATCATCATGGGCTCCCCTGCCGAGGCTCGCTCGAGCCGCGACAGCCGCGTCGCCAACCGGCTCAACGCCCACGTCTACCGCCGCAACGCCCGCGCCTATGCGGCCGGGGACCACAGGGCCTGGCACGGCGACGAGTTCAGCGAGTGGTTCGCCGCCACCAAGGCGGCGCTCGCAGCCGAGGCGGACGCCGAGGACGCAGCAGACGGCGACTCAGCAGGCGGAGTGGCCTGACGGCCTGGCCCGCCGTGGGCCGGGCCCCCGCCTGGACCGCGGTGCTGAGCGGCGCCGATTCAGGCAGGCGCCGTCTGGTGGGGCTAGCCTGAACGGCACGGGGGATCACAAGCGACCCGCCGCGACCATCGACGCAGGAGAAACCCATGGCCGGAGTTGTGCTCGAGGAAGTCAACAAGGTCTACCCGAACGGGTACCAGGCCATCTTCGACCTCAACCTGGAGATCCGGGACCAGGAGTTCCTGGTGCTGGTGGGCCCGTCGGGTTGCGGCAAGTCCACGGCGCTGCGCATGGTGGCCGGGCTGGAGGAGATCAGCTCCGGCACCATGAGCATCGGCGATCAGGTCGTCAACGACGTGGAGCCCAAGGACCGCGACATCGCCATGGTCTTCCAGAACTATGCGCTCTACCCCCACATGAGCGTCTACGACAACATCGGCTTCGCCCTGAAGCTGGCCCGCACCCCCAAGCGGGAGCTCGACGAGCGGGTGCGCGATGCCGCCCGGATCCTGGAGCTGGAGGAGTTCCTGGACCGCAAGCCCGGCCAGCTCTCGGGCGGCCAGCGCCAGCGGGTGGCGATGGGCCGGGCCATCGTGCGCCACCCCGCGGCCTTCCTGATGGACGAGCCGCTGTCGAACCTCGACGCCAAGCTGCGGGTGCAGATGCGCGCCGAGATCGCCCGCCTGCAGCGAGACCTGGGCATCACCACCCTTTACGTCACCCACGACCAGGTGGAGGCCATGACCATGGGCGACCGGGTGGCGGTCATCAAGGACGGGCGGCTCCAGCAGGTCGACACCCCCCAGAACCTGTATGACCATCCGGCCAACGTGTTCGTGGGGGCGTTCATCGGCTCGCCTTCGATGAACCTCTACGAAGGCGCCCTGTCAGCGGACGGCAACTCGCTGACGCTCGGCTCGCAGACCATCGAGCTCAGCCCGAGGGTGCTCGAGACGCGCCCCGGCCTGCGTCAGCATCTCGGCGGCCAGGTGGTCGTCGGCATCAGGCCCGAGGATCTGGAGGACCCCGCCTACTCGGACTCCGCCGGGCGCAACAACCATCTGCGCTCCACGGTCACCCTGATCGAGGCGCTCGGGTCCGAGGTGATGGTCCACTTCCAGCTCGACGCCCGCTCGGTGGACTCAGGCGACCCCGACGCCATTGAGGAGGTCGGCGAGTCGGGCCGCACCGTCGCCCGCTTCGATCCCCGCAGCACGGCCCGGATCGGCTCGGAGATCGAGATCGCCGTCACCACCGAGAACATCCACTTCTTCGACATCGAGAGCCGCGTCGCCATCGCTGCGCACAACGGGTCCGCAGACTCAGCGCCGGAGAACGCGGCACCGGCGGAAGACGCGCCGGCGGAGAACGACGACCTGCCCGACGCCGGCCAATAGCCAGGGCAGACAGCCCGGCCGGCAACCAGAGCAGGCGGAGCGCTAGCGGCGCAGCGCGGCGACCGGCTCCAGCCGGGCCGCCCGATAGGCCGGAACGAGGCCCCCCAGCGCACCGCCTGCGATCCCCAGGGCCGGCACCAGCCACAGGATCCTGGTGTCGATCACCGTCGCCCAGCCTCGCGACGCCGCTGCGGCGACCAGGCTGATCGTGCCCAGGCTGAGCGCGCAGATCCCGGCCACTGCGCCGATCAGGACCGCCTCGCAGATCACCAGCCGGCGGATGTCCGCTGGCCGGGCACCCATGGCACGCCTCAGGCCGAACTCCCGGAGCCGGCTGTTGGTGGCGATCAGCATGGTGCTGCCGATGCTGAGGGTGGCAATGAGCGCCGAGGACACGGCCAGCAGCACGATCAGCGAGCCCACGTCCTCCTCCACCTCGCGGCGCAGCGTGGCCGGATCCGGCGGGGCGACCGCCTTGACCGATGAGGGGTCATGCGCAGCCAGTGCCAGCGGCAGCTCGAAGGCAACCTGCTGGGCAGCGCCAGGCACGGTGCGCGCCACCAGTACCGCATGGGCCTCGCCCCCGCGGATCCCGGCCTGCTCAGGGACGATCACCCCCAGCAGCAGATCGGAGGCGAACGGCGAATCGTCGTAGCCGCCTTGCACCCGGAACTGCTGCCCGCCGATGACGAGGATGTCGGGGAGGTAGCCAAGCCGGTTGCGCAGCTCCGACTCGGCGAGGCTGCCGAGCAGGGCGACGTTGCTTCCCTGGTCGATCTGATAGTCGGTGAGCGCCAGCCCGCTGCGCAGCCCGATCCGCAGCACGTCGAGGGCGTCGCCTGACACGAAGCCGACCGTGAAGCCGCCGAAGCTCAGCGCCTCGGCGGGGAGCTCGACGCCCGCCTGGCGCCGCAGCGTCCCTGCCGCCTCCAAGCCGTTGACATCGGCGACCTTCGACTCGTAGCCCGCGAACGCCCCCGGCCGAAGGGCTTCGATTTCCTCTTGCTGCGCGTAGTAGGCGGCCGAGAGGTCCGGGTCGTCAGGAGCGAAGTCCCTGAGCGAATCGACCTGCGAGACCTCCACATAGGTGGCCCGGCGGGCGTCGAAGCGCTCCGAGACCTGGGCGGAGCCGCTCTCGGCCACGCCGGAGACCACGAACAGCGCAGCGAGGCTGATCGCCGAGGCCACGGCGGCGCCGAGGGCGCGGACGGGCCGTGCGGTCATGCGGTTCAGCACCTGGCTGAGCACGCCCCGAGCCGAGTAGCCGGCTCTCGGCTCAGCCACTTCTCTCAGCCACTTTGCACCAGCCCGTCGTGAATGGAGATGCGCAGATGCCCCAGCGCTGCGATCTGCGGGTTGTGGGTCGCCACGATGAGCGCCACCCCCTCGTCCACGATCGACTGCAGCAGCTCCATCACCGAGGCCTCGGTCTTGGAGTCGAGGTTGCCGGTCGGCTCGTCGCAGATCAGCACCGACGGCGAGGCGATCAGCGCCCGTGCGATGGCCACTCGCTGCCGTTCCCCGCCCGAGAGCCGTGACGCCTCTGCGCTCAGCAGATCGGCCAGGCCTACCCGCTCCGCCAGCTCGGCGGCTCGTGCCCGGCTGCGCCGCACCGACCTCGCGCCCTGCGACAGCAGGCCCATGGCCACGTTGTCGATCACGGAGTACTCGTCGATGAGCACGAAGTCCTGGAACACGAACCCGAACACGTAGGCGCGGATGGCGTCGAGCTGCCGGGCCGGCGCTTGGGCCACGTCTTGTCCGGATATCCAGTACTGGCCCGTCGTCGGGCGGTCCAGCAGCCCGAGGATGTTGAGCAGCGTGCTCTTTCCCGCCCCGGAGCGCCCCACGATGGTGATGATCCGGCCCGGCGGCACGTCCAGGTCAACGTCGCGCAGCACGGTTCGGGTGACCGGCACGTCGAAGGTCCGGCTTATGCCTCGCAGCGACAGCAGCGGCGCGGCGGGCGACCCGGTGGACGGCGGGGCTTCAGATGGGGACCGCAACGCTCAGCGGACCCGAACGGCGTCGGAGGGCTCGAGCCCGGAGGAGACCACGGCCACGAGCCCGATGGCCTCGAGAGCGATCTCGACGTCGACTTCCTCGAACGATCCTCCTCGCTGCACCTCGACGTATGGGCGGCCGTCTGCGCCTCTTCGCAGCGCCGTAGACGGCACCACCACGGTGTCAGGCGCGGACTCGGCGATCGTGACCGTTGCGCGGGCCGTCAGCCCGACCGCCTGCGCGCTGAGATCGGCGTCCACCCTGGCTGTTCGCTCTTCTCTGTCGACGGTGCTGATCTCGGCTTCGATCGACTGGCCGTCGCTCAGTTCGATCACGGTCCGATGGCCCGGCTGCACGATGTCGACATAGCTCGATGGCAGCACCAAACGGATCGACGGGTTGGCCGATGCGAGCACCAGGGCATCGCTCAGGCTGGTCTGTGCCAGGTCGGCGCCCACGGCCAGGTCGACGCGTCCGACCGTGGCGCCGGCGCTGTTCATGAACACCACCTCGCTCGCCGGGAGAGTCGCGCCGAGCGCAGCCTCGGCGTCTCGCACTGCCTTCTCGGCGCTCTTGCGGGCGGCGACGGCCGCATCGCGCGCCGCGTGCTCCTCCTCGCCCGTCGGGGGGCTCTTGACGGCGGCCTCGGCGTCCTCGTGGGCCTTGCGTGCCGCCGCCACCGTCTCGACGGCGCTGACCCGTGCCAGTTCCAGCGCCGCTGCGGCGCCGCGCACCACGAGCTCCTGTTGGCTGATCTCCGCAGCGGTGCCGCCGCCGCTGCGAAGCTGATCGAGCGTCTGCTGCGCGGCGGCGTGGGCGCGCTGCGAGGCGGCGATGTCGAGGGCCGTTGAAGCCTCGGCAGCCTTGAGCTGCGCTCTGGCGAGCTCGGCCGCCCGACGCAGCTCGGCATCGGTGAGCTGCGCCTCGTGCCAGGCGTCGTGGAGGTCGCGGGCCTCGGACTCGGCCTGCTTGGCAGCGGCCAGCGCTTCTGAGGCAGCCGCGAGCGTCGCCGCCGCCTCGGGCACGACCGCAGGCTCGTAGCCGGCCTTGGCGTACAGGGAGGCCACCGCTGCTGCCGTGGCCTGGTCGTAGTCGCCGGTCTCGATCAGGTCGTGGCCCAGGAGGCCTAGAGCCTGCTGGAGCTGGGCGACATCGGGTCCGCTCATGCCCGGCCCGAGCGTCCGATAGGCCGGGAATTCGCCGCGCAGCGCGAACAGCGGGCGCCCGGAGATCTCGATGACGACCGAACCGGCGGGGATCGTGTCGCCGGCCTGCCACGGCAGAGCGGTCACCACAGCGCCGCCGCGAGGCTCCACGCTCAGCCCCACCGTGTCGGCCTGTTCCACCAGGCCCGCTGCGACGAAGGCGTCCACCAGCGGCCCCGCGGTCACCTCTGCAGTGAGGACCGTCGGGTCGGGCGGGGTCGCATCTGCGACCTTCTGCTCGGTGCTGGAGATGCCACGGCCCACGAGAAACGCAACCGCCGGCACGATCACCGCCACGACCACGAGTGCCGACATCAGCAGCAGTCTGTTTCGTGAAGGTCCAGCGATGCGGGGCATCCTACTGTGCCTGCTCGAGCTCACGGAGAACCTGATTCGCCAGCTCCTGGATCGCCCGCACCTCCTCGGAGTTGTCCTCCAGGAACTGACGCCGCGCCGCGTCTCGCAAGGGCTGCCTCACCTCCTCGACCGGCCTCATGCACGAGACATAGAGCCTCGCGGCATCCATCTCATACTCCCGAGCCACCTCCAGATCCTGATCGAGCAGATCTTGGAATCTCGCGTTGTCAAAGAAGCCAAGGCTCCCAGCAGCATGAGGGCCGTCGCCGGGGAGGATCGGCATGCCGCCGTCTACCATGCACTCGCGCCAGATACTAAACTGTTCTGCGACCTCAGGAGACGAGTCGATCGAGGCCAGTTCGTTGTACCATTGCCCCTGCAAGATGCCGGCAACGTCTTGGACTTGGTCAAGCGGAGCGTAGTGTGGCTCCGAGCAGGCGCCTATGTCGAGACGGAACTGCTCGCGAAGCCCTTCCGGAATCTCGGCGAGTGGATCGAAAGGATTGGCAACAGACTCGGACTCAGGTTCGTCATAGGCTTGATTTCCATGAAAGCCGACTTCCTCGAGCTTGTCCAGATCCGGAAAGTCAGACCAGTGTGTGGAAGCTGCTGAGCTGTCATCGGGAAACGAAAAGTCAAATCCGGCTTGTCTCATGCAGGCTTCGATCTTGGGTTCAGTCGCCCTGCTGAACGTCCGATAGAACTCACCGAGACTGTCCGTGTCTGCTGACGATGCCGGAAAGAAGGCGCCGATCACGTCCACGCTGATTGCCTGAACTGCCTCCGAGTCGTCCGCGGTGGACGAGGATGCCGTGACGCCTGCCCCGTCGGTGCCACCGCTCCCGTCGCTGCCACCGTCCTCGTCAGTGCCGCCTGCGTCAGCTTCCTGTTCTTCTGCCGCGGTCGGGCTGCTCGCTTGCGGGCCGGTGTCCGCTAGCTTGTCCTGCTGACCAACGCACGCAGCAGCGACCAAGCAGAGGGCTCCGACCAGCCCAAGAAACGGGCACCGGACCGACAGGCCGCGGCGAAGCCGCGTCGCCGCAGCGAGTCCTAGTCGTCGGCGGAATCTTGCGCAGCTAAGCAGAATCCTGGCCGGTCTCCGGAACCTGCGGTTGAGCATCGTGACCTCTTGAGGGAGTCGGGGACGAGCCGGATGTCGGCTCTGGGCGAACGCTAGCACGGCCTCCGCCAAGTCGCACACCTACGGCGAATCGGGCTAGCCGGCAGGCCTCGGCGAAGCATGGGCGGCTACTGCTGTTGTGCTTCGTGGATCAGCCGGTCAGCCAACTCCTGAATCGCCCGTACTTCCTCGGAGTTGTCCTCGAGAAACTGCCTCCGAGCTGCGTCTCTCAGAGGCTGTCGAACCTCCTCAAGAGGCTCCATACAGACAACGTAGAGCCTGGCAGCTGACAGCTCCTCCGCACGCGCCGCAGCCAAATCATCCAAGAGACCGAAGACGATCCCGTCGAGTTCGGCAAAGAAATCCTCATGGCTCCTGACGGGCCGACCGCCGTCTGTCATGCACTGACGCCAGATCTCGAACTGCGCCAGGATGGCGGGTGAGGAATCAATTTCAAGCAACTGACCCAACCACTGCTCCCGGAGAACTCCTCCAGCCGCATAGAGCTCTCGCATAGGGTTCTTCGCCTGGTCGTAACATCGCTTCAGGCTCAGCAAGAACTGCTCCTGCAGCTCCGGAGGCACCAGGTCGTCGTAGGGATTCACCTCCATGTCAGGATCGACTCCGATGCTATGTGTCATGCCGAAGCCGATCTCAGCGATGGTGTCCAGATTCGGAAAATCGAAGAACCGTGGGACAAACTGCTCATTCCTGAATGGCGGATACTCGAATCCGGCCTGTTCCATGCATTCTGTGGTCGCAGCATGGGTCACTGCACGGAACAGCCTGCCCAAAGGAAAGACATTGCTGGCATCTTCTTCTGTTGCAGGGAACAGATAGCCGATCACATCGATGCCGATCTCTGCGCTCCCGGCTGGGCCACCCAGAGAGGCCGAACCATCGGTGTGGTCAGGCTCTAGCCCTCCTGCCGAATTCGGTTCGCTTGTCAGCGGCCTGATGTCTGCAGGCTCGGTCTGTTGACCAGAACACGCAGCGGCAGCCAAAGCGCAGACTGCTGCTAAGCCGACTGCGAGAAGCTGCATGACAATCCTGCTCCGCATGAGCGAAACAGTGACGGACCCGCCGAACCGGACTACACAGGCTGATCCGAGCATTGCTTAGGCCCGGGGGTGCTCGTCGAGATTTGGCTGTCCTAAACCGCGATGGTGTAGCTTCTCCACGGAACCTCCGGGGTCGCGACCCTGTAGAGCGTTCCGTTCTTGAGGCCCCTGACCAGTATAGGCCAAGGCCACGGTTGGTCACCAGCCCGCACCAACTTCTCGCCCGCCATGCCATCGGTCCATCCGTGTTGGCTGTGATGGTACTGGCCCTTGACGAGCTCAGTTTCACCAGCCCAAACGACGTTCATGTCGTTGCAGGTGCTGTGGTGCGGGATCCGTTTCGCCCACGAGACTTGCCAATAGCGCCAATTTGGCCAGGTGTCGTGATCGTGGAAGACGCAGGCGGCCTCTGCCGGCTCTTGGTCGACGGCGACGGTGGACGCCATGATCAGGGCGAAGGCGGCGAGCACCGCCGGGAGCTTGCGCAGGATCCCGGCGGGGTTGCGGTGGGCGGGGTTGTGGTGGATGGGCATGGCTACTCCTTGAGGTTCGAGTGCGAGCCGGATGTCGGCTCAGCACGGACCATAGCACACGTTGCGGCGGTTCGCGCAGCTACCGCGGATCGGGCCAGTCCGAGGGTTCGCTGACCTCGGAGACGGCGACCGGGCGGGCCTCGTCGATGGAGCGGTGCGCGGCCACGCCCATGGCCACCGAGCGCAGCCCGTCGGCGGCGCTGACCTCCTCACGCACGCCGCTGCGGATCGCCTCGGCGAAGCGCTGCAGCTCCACGAACGACGACCCGTGGTGCCCCCCGGCCACAGCCGCCTCGCTGGCGACGCGCACGCTCTCAACGGCGCCGATCGAGTGCTCGCCGCGCCGGCCGATGCGGACCAGGCCCCAGGGCCTGCGCGCACCTCCTCGACGAAGCCAGCCACCGGCGCCATCCAACTGTGATCCAAGCCGACCCACAGTAGCGCGGCGCGGCCCTTGCGCGCGGTCACACCTCACCACGGTCCACGACCGTGGTGGGCAGAGGCTTCTCAGGCGGCCCGGAGACGGCGCTCTGCCTCACAGCGCCGAGGGCTTGGACTACTGGTGCGCCTCCTGCGCTTCGCTGATGAGTCGGTCAGCCAGCTCCTGAATAGCCCGTACTTTCTCGGAGTTGTCCTCCAGGAACTGACGCCGCGCCGCATCTCGTAGCGGCTGACGAACTTCCTCAAGAGGCTCCATGCAAACAACATACAGCTTGGCAGCAGCCAAGTCCTCAGCACGCGCCGCTGCAAGATCAGCTGGCTCCAGATCGTCCAAGAGATCAAGAAGAATTCCGTCTAGCTCCGCAAAGAAATCTTCATGGCTCTTGACGGGTCGGCCGCCCTCGGCCATGCACTGCCGCCACAGCTGGAACTGCTCCACAATGGCGGGCGAGGAATCGATATCAAACAACTCGTTCGACCATTGGTCCTCCAGCCCACCGCTAGCCTCCGAGATTTGCTGCATAGGATCATCTGCTTCGTCGTAGCATGCCCTCAGGTCCAACATGAACTGATCCCTAAGTTCGGGAGGAACAAGGGCTTCGAAAGGATCCGGTTCCGGGTCGGGCTCAAGTTCGATGCCGTGTACCATCCCAAAGCCGATCTCAGCAATCGTGTCCAGATCCGGAAAATCGAAAAACCGTGGGACATACTGCTCAGGCTTGAATGGCGGATACTCAAATCCGGCCCGTCCCATGCACTCTGAGAGAGCGGCGTGGGTGACCGCACCGAATAACCTGCCCAGAGGAAACAAATTGCTGGCATCTGCCGCTGTTGCAGGGAACAGATAGCCGATCACATCAATGCTGATCTCCTGGATCTCCCCGGAATCGTCCGCCGGCGAGGCTGAGCCGACATCTTCGGCAGCATCGACGGCTTCATCAGCCCCTCGGGGTTCTGTGATGGCCGGATCGACTGCCTGCAGATCTCCGCCCTCAAATACATCATCCTGACCAGAGCACGCAGCAGCACCCAACGCGCAGGCTGCCGCCAGACCGACTCCGAGAAGTCGCATGCCAGCCTTGTTCCGCACGGTTGGCATGGCGACGGACTCGCGTGGCCGGAACATGCAGACCAGGCGGCGCATCGCACAAGGGCGTACGAGTGCTTCTCGAGGCCCGGCTTTCCTAAACCGCGATGACGAATTCTCTCCACTCAGCCCGGGTCCCGACCCTGTAGAGCGATCCGTTGCGGAGATTAGTGATCAACACCCTCCAGGATCTTTGGTTGCCAGCCCACACCCACTCGATGCCCGCGACGCCGGTGAGCCATCCGAGTTGGCTGTGGTGGTACTGTCCCAGGACAGGGCCAGAATGGCTGGCCCAAGTGACGTTCACGTCGTTGCAGGTGCTTTCTTCGTGCGGCGGGACCTCTCTTGCCCATGAGTAATCGAGCCATCCGTCGTTTGGCCACGTGACGTGATTGTGGCGGACGCAGGCGGCCGATGCTGGCTCTTGGTCGACGGCAACGGTGGACGCCATGATCAAGGCAAAGGCGAGGAACACCCCCTGGAACCTGTGCAGGAACCCGGCGGGGTCGTGATGAGTAGACATGCTTCCCCCTTGAGGATCGCGAACGAGCCGGCTGTCGGCTCGAGGCTGACCCTAGCAAGGGTTGCGCCGGTTCGCGCAACTACGGCGGATCGGGCCAGTCCGAGGGGTGGCTGACCTCGGTGACGGCGACCGGGCGGGCCTCGTCGATGGAGCGCGGCCACACCCATGGCCACCGAGCGCAGCCCGTCGACGTCGCTCACCTCCTCGCGCCCGCCGCTGCGGATGGCCTCGGCAAAGCGCTGAAGCTCCACGAACGACGACCCGTGATGCCCTCCGGCCACAGCCGCCTCGCTGGCGACCCGCACGCTCTCCACGTCGCCGATCGAGTGCTCGCCGCGCCGGCCGATGTGGACCAGGTCCCAGGGCCTACGCACCCTCCCGACGATGCCGGCGACCGGCACCTTCTAGCTGTGATCCAAGCCGACCCACAGCAGCGCGGCGCGGCCCTTGCGCGCGGTCGCACCTCACGAACGGTCCACGACCGTGGTGGACAGAGGCTTCTCAGGCGGCCCGCCGCCACGGCGTCGACAAAGAGCCCGACCGGCGAGTTCGACGGGCGAGTCGGAGACAGCGCCATGCCTCACAGCGCCGAGGGCATGGACTACTGGTGCGCCTCCTGCGCTTCGCGGATGAGACGGTCGGCCAGCTCCTGGATCGCACGTACCTCCTCGGAGTTGTCTTCAAGGAACTGGCGGCGGGCCACGTCTCTCAGCGGCTGACGAACTTCCTCAAGAGGCTCCATGCAGGCAACGTACAGCTCGGCAGCAGCCAGCTCCTCCTCACGCGCCGCAGCCAAATCGTCCAAGAGACTGAAGACAATCCCGTCGAGCTCGGAAAAGAAGCCTCGGTGGCTGCTGACCGGTCGACCACCTTGTGCCATGCACTGGCTCCAGATCTGGAACTGCTCCACGATAGCTGGTGAAGAGTCAATGTCAGCCAACTCATTCCACCACTGCTCCTGAAGAACTCCTCCAGCTTCATGGATCTGCTGCATAGGGTCGGCTGACTCATCGTAGCATGCCCTCAGGTTCAGCAGGAACTGATCGCGAAGATCGGGAGGAACAAGGGCATCAAAGGGATCCACTTCCAGGTCCGGATTGACCTCAATGTCGTGTGTCATGCCAAAGCCGATCTCGGCAATCGTGTCCAGATCCGGAAAATCAAAGAACCGCGGAACAAACTGCTCAGGCTTGAATGGCGGATACTCGAATCCGGCCAGTCCCATGCATTCTGTGACCTCAGCATGGGTTACTGCACCGAACAACCTGCCCAGAGGGAAAAGATTGCTGGCATCTGCAGCGGTCGCAGGGAACAGATAGCCGATCACGTCGATGCTGATCTCCTGAACTACCCCGGAATCGTCCGACGACGAGACTGAGCCGCCCTTCCCGTCAGCATCGACGCCTTCGTCAGTGCCTCGCGGTTCTGTGACAGCCGGATCGACTGGCTGTAGGTCTGCTCCCTCAGACACATCATGCTGACCAGAGCACGCAGCAGCACCCAACGCGCAGGCTGCCGCCAGACCGACTCCGAGAAGCCGCATGCTAGCCTTGCTCCGCGCGGTTGGCATGGCGACGGACTCGCGTAGCCGGAACATGCAGACCAGGCGGCGCATGAGTCTCAAGCCGAAGGCTGCTCCTCGATCAGGCTCGTCTACACCGCGACAAGGAAGGTCCTCCAGTTTTCCGGAGTCGCGACCCGGTAGAGCGATCCGTTGTGGAGATTCTCGACCACCACCCTCCAGGGCCGTTGGGCACCGGCCCGCATCCACACAAGGCCAGCGTTGCTGAAGACCCAGCCATGTTGGCCGTGGAGGTACTGTCCCCGGACGACTCCAGTGCGGCGGGCCCAAACGACGTTCACGTCGTTGCAGGTGCTCTCGTCGTGCGGCGGGATCTCCCTCGCCCACGAGTACTCCCACCATCCGACATTTGGCCATGTGTCATGACGGTGGAAGACGCAGGCGGCAGATGCTGGCTCTTGGTCGACGGCGACGGTGGACGCCATGATCAGGGCGAAGGCGGCGAGCACCGCCGGGAGCTTGCGCAGGATCCCGGCGGGGTTGTGGTGGATGGGCATGGCAACTCCTCGAGGTTGAGTGCGGGCCGGATGTCGGCTCTGGGCGTACCCTAGCACACGCTCCGCCGAACCGCGCAACTACCGCGGATCGGGCCAGTCCGAGGGGTCGCTGACCTCGGAGACGGCGACCGGGCGGGCCTCGTCGATGGAGCGCGGCCACACCCATGGCCACCGAGCGCAGCCCGTCGACGTCGCTCACCTCCTCGCGCCCGCCGCTGCGGATGGCCTCGGCAAAGCGCTGAAGCTCCACGAACGACGACCCGTGATGCCCTCCGGCCACAGCCGCCTCGCTGGCGACCCGCACGCTCTCCACGTCGCCGATCGAGTGCTCGCCGCGCCGGCCGATGTGGACCAGGTCCCAGGGCCTACGCACCCTCCCGACGATGCCGGCGACCGGCACCTTCTAGCTGTGATCCAAGCCGACCCACAGCAGCGCGGCGCGGCCCTTGCGCGCGGTCGCACCTCACGAACGGTCCACGACCGTGGTGGACAGAGGCTTCTCAGGCGGCCCGCCGCCACGGCGTCGACAAAGAGCCCGACCGGCGAGTTCGACGGGCGAGTCGGAGACGGCGCTCTGCCTCACAGCGCCGAGGGCATGGACTACTGGTGCGCCTCCTGCGCTTCGCGGATGAGACGGTCGGCCAGCTCCTGAATCGCGCGCACTTCCTCGAAATTGTCTTCGAGAAACTGGCGGCGGGCAGCGTCCCGCAGCGGCTGCCGCACTTCCTCAAGAGGCTCCATGCAGGCAACGTACAGCGCGGCAGCCGCTAGCTCCTCCGTACGCGCTTCGGTCTGGTCCCCATCGTCCAGC
Source organism: Acidimicrobiales bacterium (assembly GCA_965214285.1). GTDB lineage: Bacteria > Actinomycetota > Acidimicrobiia > Acidimicrobiales > Aldehydirespiratoraceae. The sequence goes on along the minus strand of OZ243946.1, from coordinate 379,710 downwards.
AGACCAAGGAGAATTCCATCGAGTTCAGAAAAGAATCCTCGATGACTGCTGACGGGTCGACCGCCATCTGCCATGCACTGACGCCAGGCAGCGAACTGTTCCACGATGGCGGGCGAGGAGTCGATACTGAACAATTCACTCCACCATTGTTCCTCGAGAACATTCCCAGCTTCCAAGAGTTGTCGCATAGGATTCTCCGCCATGTCGGCGCATGTCCTCAGGCTCTCCAAGAACTGCTCCTCAAGCTCAGGAGGCACGAGATCCTCAAAGGGACTCTTTGCCGGGTCAGGATCGAGTTCGCTGTCGTGGGTCATGCCAAAGCCGATCTCGGCAATCGTGTCCAGATCCGGAAATTCAAAGAACCTCGGAACAAACTGCTCAGGCTTGTATGGCGGATACTCGAATCCGGCCTGTCCCATGCACTCTGAGATCGCGGCATGATTGACAGCGCCGAACAACCTGCCCAGCGGAAACAGATTGCTCGCGTCTGCTGCAGTCGCAGGGAACAAGAACCCGATTACATCAATGCTGATCTCCTGGATTCCGCCGGAATCGCTCGACGGCGAGACTGAGCCGCCATACCCGTCAGAATCGACACCTGCATCACTCCTTTGCTGTTCTGTCACGTCCAGGTCGCCGGTCTGCGGGTCTGTTCTCTCGGGCACGCGCTGCTGCCCAGAACACGCAGTAGCGGCCAAGGCGCAGACTGTTGCCAAGCCGATTCCGAGAAGCCGCATGATGGAGACATTGACGGACCCGCCGAACCGGACTACACAGGCTGATCCGAGCATTGCCTAGGCTCGGCGGGCGCCCGTCGAGATCTGGCTGTCCTAAACCGCGATGGCGAAGCGTCTCCACTCAACCAGGGTCGCGACCCTGTAGAGCGATTCGTTGTGAAGATTCTCGACGACCACTCTCCAGGGCCTTTGGCGACCAGCCCGCACCCACTCAGAGCCTACGGTGCTATTGCGCCATTGATCGCCGTCGAGGTACTGTCCCCAGACGCGCCCAGTTTCTCTGGCCCAAACGACATTCACGTCATTGCAGGTACTCTGGTGGTGCGATGGGACTTCCTTCGCCCACGAGTACTTCAGCCATCCGTCGTCGTTTGGCCATGTGTCGTGACGGTGAAAGACGCAGGCGGCGGCGGCTGGCTCTTGGTCGATGGCGACGGTGGACGCCATGATCAGGGCGAAGGCGGCGAGCACTGCCGGGAGCTTGCGCAGGAAGCCGGCGGGGTTGCGGTGGACCGGGTTGGGGTGATGAATGGACATGGTCTCCTCCTTTGAGGATCTCGGTTGCGAGCCGGGTGTCGGCTCTGCGCGTACGCTAGCAGATGCTCAGCCGATTCGCGCAGTTTAGCGGATCGGGCCAGTCCGAGGGGTCGCTGACCTCGGAGACGGCGACTGGGCGGGCCTCGTCGATGGAGCGGTGCGCGGCCACGCCCAAGGCCACCGAGCGCAGCCCGTCGGCGGCGCTCACCTCCTCACGGCCGCCGCAGCGGATCGCCTCGGCGAAGCGCTGCAGCTCCACGAACGACGACCCGTGATGCCCCCCGGCCACAGCCGCCTCGCTGGCGACCCTCACGCTCTCCACATCGCCGATCGAGTGCTCGCCACGGCGTCCGATGCGGACCAGGCCCTCGGGCACGAACGCCTCCACCTTGCCGAGATCGCCCACCACCGACATCTCCTCCTGGTTGTGGGTGGCCTCGGCGAACATGCACAGATCGAGCATGGCCCTGGCCCCGCCTGCGTAGTCCACCAGCACGAAGGCGTTGTCCAAGATGTCGGAGCGCTCGCCGCCGCAGAACTCGTTGAGGTGGTTCACCGACTGGGCGCCGCTGGCCGTGACCCGCACGGGCCTGTCGCCGACGACCAGGTTCATCAGGTCGAAGAAGTGACAGCACTTCTCCACCAGGGTGCCGCCGGTGTTGCGGCTCAGCCGATTCCAGTCGCCCACCTTGACCAGGAACGGGAAGCGGTGCTCGCGGATCGCCACCATGCGCACCTCGCCCACCGTGCCGGCACGCACCTCGGAGACGAGCCGGGCCACCGGCGCCATGTAGCGGTACTCCAGGCCGACCCACAGCAGCGCCTCGCGGCCCTGCGCGGCGGCCGCCACCTCACGACAGTCCTCGACCGTGGTGCAAAGCGGCTTCTCCACCAGCAGGTGCAGATCGCTGCCCAGCAGGTCGCGCAGGTTGTCGATGTGGGCGTTGTCGGGCGTGGCGATCACCACGGCGTCGACCGAGCCCGAGCGGGCCAGATCGACAGGCGAGTCGAACACCCCGACGGCGCCGTCGGCCGCTTCGATCCCTGCCTGCAAGGAAGGAGCGTGGGGATCGACGAGTGCGGTGACGCAAGCCCCGTCGAGGGCGTTGACGTTGTGAATGTGCTCGACGCCCATGAGCCCCGTGCCGACGATGCCGAAGCGCAGAGGATCGCTGCCCATCGCCCGCACGCTAGTCGCAGGCCCGGGAATCCCTTGCGGCAAGGTGCAACCGCTTACACTCCGGCGATGACTCAGCGAGGCTCGCCGGGCTGGCTGCACAACGCCGTCGGCTATGAAGTCTACATCCGCTCGTTCTCCGACGGCGACGGCGACGGCGTTGGCGACCTCAGCGGGCTGCACGACCGGCTCGACTATCTCGCCTGGCTCGGGGTCGACCTGGTGTGGACGACGCCGTTCTTCCCGTCGCCGATGGCCGACCACGGCTACGACGTGGCCGACTACCTGAGCATCGACCCCTGCTTCGGCGACCTCGACGACTTCGACCGGGTGCTCGAACGGGCCCACAGCCTCGGCCTGAGGATGGCCGTCGACATCGTGCCTAACCACACCAGCAGCGAGCACCCGTGGTTCCGGGCCGCCCTGGAGGATCCCGACGGCGCCTGCCGCGACTACTACCTGTGGCGCGACCCGGCCCCCGACGGCGGCCCGCCCAACAACTGGGTGAGCCACTTCGGCGGGCCCGCCTGGACCCTGGACCCGCGCAGCGGCCAGTACTACTGCCATCTGTTCCTGGCCGAGCAGCCCGATCTCAACTGGCGCAACCCGGCGGTGCGCTCGGAGTTCGAGCGGATCCTGGAGTTCTGGCTGGGGCGCGGCGCGGATGCGGTGCGGATCGACGTGGCCCATGCGCTGGTCAAGGACGAGCAGCTCCGCGACAACCCGATGACCGCCGATCCCAGCGGGCTGGTGAACCCCCGTGAGCGTTTCCGCTGCTTCGAGCACGTCCACGATCTCGGCCAGCGCGAGACCGCCGAGATCTACCGAAGCTGGCGCAGCATCGCGGAGCGCCACGACGCTGCGCTGATCGGCGAGACCTACGTGCTCGACGCCGACGCACTGGCGCGGCTCGTGACCCCCGACGGGCTGCACGTGGGATTCTGGTTCGCCCCAATGAGCATGCCGTGGGGCGCCCACAGCGTGCGGGCGGTGCTCGAGGCGGCGCATCAGGCCATCGGCTCGCAGGTGGGCTGGGTGCAGTCCAGCCACGACGAGAGCCGCCCCGTCAGCCGTTTCGGCGGCGGCGAGCTGGGGCGCCGGCGCTCGCTGGGCCTGTGCCTGATGCTGATGGGCCTGCCCGGCACGCCGTTCGTGTACCAGGGCGAGGAGCTGGGCCTGGCCGACGCTGTGATCCCCGCCGAGCTGCGCCACGACCCGATCGCTCGTCTCAACGAAGGCGAGCCGGGACGCGACGTGTGCCGCAGCCCGATGCCCTGGGCGCCCGGCCCCAATCTCGGCTTCTCCGGCGCGGCGAGTACCTGGCTGCCCCAGGCCTACGAGGCGCACGAGACGGTGGAGGCGCAGCGAGCCGACCCCGACTCGCATCTTCACGCCGTGCGGGCTTTGCTCGAACTGCGCCGAGGTTTCGCCGGGCTGCCGGCCGAGGTCGAGTTCCTCGACGATCTGCCTGCCGGGGTGGTCGGCTACCGGCGCGGCAGCCACATGTTCCTGCTCAACGCGGGCAGCTCGATGGTGACCCTCGCCGACGGCGCGCTGCGCATCGCCGAGACCGCCGTGGACCCGGCGGCTTTCGGGGCGATCGATCTCACCGGCCTACGGGTGCTGCACCGCACCGCTGCCGAGCACTGCCCGACCGACGAGTGCCCGACTGGCCACTGCCCGAGCGACCTGTCGGGATCGCCGGCGCCGCTGGCGCCGGGGGAGGCCTTGGCGGCTGTGGAGGCTTTGGCAGCCGGCGGGCCGGTCGTGGCAGAATAGGGCCGTGACCTCAGGCGAGAACCAGATGACCTCAGGCGAGAACCGTCGCACCAGAATCGAGGACGTGGCCGAGGCCGCCGGCGTGTCGGTGGCCACGGTCAGCCGGGCGCTGCGCGGCCTGCCGAACGTGGCCGCGGGCACGCGGCTGCGGGTGAAGCAGATCGCCGAGAAGCTGCAGTACCGCCCCGACCCCAACGCCAGCCGCCTGGCCACCGGGCGCAGCGGCGCCATCGGCCTGGCGGTGCCCGTGTTCAACGCCTGGTACTTCAGCGAGGTGGTCGCAGGCGCCGAGGCGGTGCTCACTGACGCCGGCTACGACGTGATCATCAGCTCGATCCAGAGCCACGAGCAGCGGACCCTGTTCGTGAGCCGCAGCGCGGATCAGAGGTGCTGCGAGGGGATCATCATGGTCGGCCTGGCCCTCGACCAGGCCGAGTGCGACCTGCTGCTGCGCTCGAAGGTGCATGCCGTGACCACCGGGACCAAGATCAGCCATTTCCCTGGCGTGGTGATCGACAACGTGGCCGTGGGCGCAGATGCCGCTGCCCATCTGGCGGATCTCGGCCACCGCCGCATCGGGCTGATCGCAGCCGAGGAGGACCCGCTGGACTTCAGCGTGCCCCAGGACCGCCGACGGGGTTTCGAGGCCGAGCTGCAGCGTCGGGGCCTGCCGTTGCCTGCCGAGCTGACCGCGGCGGGGAACTTCTCGGTGGACGGCGGCGGCGAGGCGATGCAGCAGCTGCTGAAGCAGCCGGATCCGCCGACTGCGGTGTTCGCCATGTCCGACGAGATGGCCATCGGCGCAGTTCATGCCGCGCGGCAGGCAGGCCTGGAGGTTCCCGGCGAGCTCAGCGTCGTGGGCGTCGACGACCACGAGCTGGCCGAGCCGTTCGGGCTCACGACCATCCGCCAAGGCGTCGACACCCACGGGCCGCTGGCGGCACGGCAGCTTCTCGACCTGCTCGCAGGCGAAGAGCCGGCGGTGCCGACGACGGTGGTCCCCACCCGGCTGGTGGTCCGCTCGTCCACCGGTGCGGCGCCGCCGGGCACCGGGGGCCGGCGGTGAGCGGGGCAGGTGCCTCCTGGGCCGGGCGTCCTGGCCTTCAAGGCGCGCGCCGCGTTTGCTTGACCGGGCCGCTAGGCTGTGTAAGCGTTTGCAAACCGCAAACCCTCGGGAGATTCCCGAGGATCTGATCCAAGCCGGAACCGATCCGGCTTTTCTGGAGGGAAAATCATGCGATCAAGCCTTGTGAGGCTGCTGGCAGTGCTTCTCGCGTTCGTGATGATCGCGGCTGCCTGCGGAGGCGACGACGACGACGCCGGCGACTCCGGCGACGACGCGTCCGCCGATTCCGGCGATTCCGGGGATTCCGGCGACGACGGCGATTCCGGGGACTCCGGGGATTCCGGCGACGGCCCGAAGACCTCGCTCATCGTCACCGGCCCCGAGCGCGACGAGAGCGAAGCCGGCTCGATTCAGGCCGCCTTCGATGTCTGGAGCGCCGACTCCGGCGTGACCGTGCAGTACCTCGGCTCTGCCGACTGGGAGGCCGAGGTCAACGTGCAGGTGGAGGCAGGCAACCCGCCCGACATCTCCATCTTCCCGCAGCCCGGCAAGCTCGCCGAGTTCGCCCGCGACGGCCACGTGGTCGCCCTGAGCGACGAGGCTGCCGCCGCGGTGGCGGCCAACTGGTCCGATGCCTGGACCGTGTTCGGCAACGTCGACGGCACCCAGTACGGCGTGCCCGTCAAGTCCGACCTCAAGTCGCTGGTCTGGTACCAGCCGGCCCGCTTCGAGGCAGCCGGCTACGAGGTGCCCACCACCTTCGACGAGTTCACCGCGCTGGTCGAGACGATGGCCGGCGATGGCGGCCCCAAGCCGCTGTGCGTGGGCATCGAGTCGGGCCAGGCCACCGGCTGGACCTACACCGACTGGGTGGAAGACATGGTGCTGCGCCAGCACGGCCCCGACGTCTACGACGACTGGGTCTCCCACGACATCCCGTTCAACGACGCCCGCATCGTCGAGTCGATGCAGACCGTCCTCGACCTGTGGACCGAGGACAACGTGTTCGCCTCCGCAGGCTCGATCGCGGCCACCGCCTTCCAGGACAACGGCGGCCCGCTGACCGACGGCGACTGCTACATGCACCGCCAGGCCAGCTTCTACGCGGCGTTCATGCCCGAGGGCACGCCGTTCGCGGACGGCTCCGAGGGTGCGGTCGACGTGTTCTACTTCCCCGACATCAACGGCGATGCCCCGGTGCTCGGCGCGGGCACTCTGGCGGCCGGGTTCAACGACGACCCGTCCACCATGTCGCTGCTCGCCTACATGAGCTCCCCGGAATACGCCGAGACACGCCAGCAGGCTCAGACCGCCCTCAAGGACGGCGGCCTGTCGGGCTTCCTGTCGGCTGCGAGGAACCAGGACCCGAGCGTCTACCAGCCGCTCGAGCAGTCCTTCCTGGCCATCCTGGAGAACGCCGCCATCGTGCGCTTCGACGCCTCGGACCTGATGCCCGCGGACGTGGGCGCAGGCACCTTCTGGACCGAGGGCACCTCGGCGGTCAACGGCGACCTCAGCGCCGCCGAGGCAGCCGACGTCATCGAGGACAGCTGGCCCACGGGCTGACCCCACACCCACCCAATCCGGCGAATCGAGCCGGGCAGGCTGGCCGTGCTACGGTCCGGTCTGCCCGGCTCGCCGCGCCATGCCGCCGGCATGCACGCCTGTCGCCCGACGACACGGAGCCGGCCGATTCGCATGCAACGAGCCCGCCTGATCGAACCCCGAGCCTGCCTGGTCGAACCCCGAGCCTGCCCGGTCGAACCCCGAGCCTGCCTGGCCGAACCCCGAGGGGGAGGTGAGCGCCGACGATGAGCAAAGTGCTCGACACGCTGATCCTCATCGTGGCCGCTGTCGGCGTGAGCGCTGCGCTGTGGATCGGCGCCAACCTGCTCTTCGACCAGGCAAGCAGGCGCTGGAGGAGATTCAACGTCCTGAGCGCCTTCGGGGTCGGCTTCATCGGCCTGCTGGTGCTGCAGGGCAACCGCCTGCTGCGCCCCAGCGGGCCCGACGCGGACGCCATCGGCGCTGTCGGCGAGCTGATCTGGACGCCGCTGCTCGGCGGCATCGTCGCTGCCGCCATCGGCCTGGCGCTGGCGGGAACCGAGGATCCCCGGCGGCGGATGCTCATCGGCCTGGCGAGCGGCACAGGCATCGGCGCGCTGATCGGCCTGCGCCTGGCGCCCGAGGCGCAGCCCAGCATCGAGATCGGCTGGCTGCTCGGCTGGACCGCGATCGGCGCGGCCGTCGGCGCAGGCGTGCCCTGGCTGCGCGGACGCGGCTGGCGCAACGGGCTGCTCTGGGGGGCGGCCGTCGGCTGGCTGCTCGGGGCGTTCGCCATGCCCGAGCTCGGCGAGGGCTCGCTTGGCTCAGCCGTGCTGGGCACCACGGTCCCCGGCGCGCTGATCGGCTGGCGCCTGGGCCTCACCCGCAACCTCGAGCTCGTCGAGCGGCGCAGGCTCGACCACCGCTCCAGGGCCGCCATCTTCCTCACGCCCGCCTTGCTGTTCGTGAGCGTGGCGCTGGTGGCGCCGACGCTGATCACGATCTGGCTGTCGTTCAAGGACCGCCGATCCGAGAGCTGGGTCTGGCTCGACAACTACAAGTTCGTGTTCACCGACGACAAGTCGTTCAACGTCAGCGGCTGGGCTGACCTCTTCGGCAGCTCCATCTTCTGGATCGGGGCCGTGCTGCTGGCGGGCGGCGTCGTCATCGGCCTGGCCCGGCGGCGCATCACCGGCGAGGGCTTCGCAGCGGGCGGGCCTTCCTTCGCGCCGCTGCTGGCCGCTGCGGTCCTGCTGGCGTTCGCGGTCTTCTCGGTGCTGCGCGGCACCGTCATGAACAACCTCTGGTGGGTGTTCACCGTCACCTTGTTCTCGACCGGGCTCGGCCTGGCGATCGCCGTGCTGGCAGACCGCGCGAAGCTCGAATCGGTCGCCAAGTCGATCATCTTCATGCCGATGGCCATCTCGCTGGTCGGCGCCTCGATCATCTGGCGCTTCGTGTACCTGGCCCGCGACACCAGCAAGTCCCAGACCGGCCTGATGAACGCCGTCTGGGTGCAGCTCGGGCGCTGGAGCACCGGCAGCGGCCTGCCCACGGTGCTGGGCACGATCGCAATGTGGGCCGCCGTGGCGGCGCTGGTAGCCGGCGTGGCGCGCCTGCTGGTGAGACGCGACTTCGAGAAGCTGCCGCTGCGCGCCCTGCTGCTGGTGTTCATGCTGTGGATCGCCTACCGGTTCAGCTTCGACGGGATCGGCGGCTTCCGGCCCGACGACGAGGGCGGCTACCGCGACGCCACGATCTTCTTCGTGCAGGACCAGCCGTTCAACAACGTTTGGCTGATGGTCATCCTGATCTGGATCCAGACCGGCTTCGCCATGGTGATCCTGTCCGCTGCCATCAAGGCGATACCAGATGAGCTGATCGAAGCCGCCGCGGTGGACGGCGCCAGCGAGTCGCAGACGTTCTGGCGGGTCACCATCCCGCAGATCTCCACCACCATCGGCGTGGTCGTCACCACCCTGATCGTGCTGGTGATGAAGGTCTACGACATCGTCAAGGTGGTCACCAACAGCAACTTCGAGACGCAGGTGCTGGCCAACGACATGTTCGAGGAGGCCTTCCTGTTCCAGAACACCGGCGTCGGCGCGGCGCTGGCCATGCTGATCTTCATATCGGTGCTGCCGGTGATGGTCGGCAACATCCGCCGCATGCAGAGGGAGGCCTGATGACTGCGGCTCTGCCCTCTCCGCCGTCGCCGGCCTCCGAGCCCGGCCACGACTCGCGGCGCTGGGACTCCGTCGTCTACGGATTCCTGAGCCGGATCCCCACCACCGTGCTGTGGCTGGTGGTGCTGATCTGGTCGCTGCCGACGCTCAGTTTGTTCCTCAACTCGTTCCGCTCACGCGACAACCAGCGCGGCGGCGGCTTCTGGACGATGCTGCGCGACGAGGGCGGCCTCACCTTCGAGCACTACCGCGAAGTCTTCGACGCAACGTCCACCAACAGCCTCACCGAGTCGCTGCTCAACAGCTTCGCCATCGCCATCCCGGCCACGGTCATCCCGATCGCCATCGCCACGTTCGCTGCCTACGCCTTCGCCTGGGTCGACTTCAAGGGCCGCAAGGTGCTGTTCATCGCCACCGTGTCGCTGCTGGCGGTGCCGCTGCAGGTGGCGCTGATCCCGCTGCTCAAGCTCTGGGTCGGCGGGGCGCACCTCACGCTGCCGGTCTTCGACAAGACGATCACCTTCATCCCCGACCTCGATCTGGTCAACACCACCACGGCGGTGTGGCTCACCCACACCGGCTTCGCCCTGCCGTTCGCCATCTTCTTGATCCACAACTACCTGAGCGAGCTGCCCCGCGACGTGTTCGAGGCTGCTCGCATCGACGGCGCCGATCACTTCACGATCTTCTGGCGGCTGGTGCTGCCGCTGTCGGTCCCGGTGCTGGCCGCCTTTGCGATCTTCCAGTTCTTGTGGACCTGGAACGACTTCCTGATCGCCAACACGATGGCCGGCACCAATCCCGATGCGATCCCCACCACCATCCGCATCGCCAACCTCGCCGGCGACTTCGGGCGCAACGAGCACCTGCTGCCCGCGGCGGCGTTCGTGCAGGCCTTCTTCCCGCTGGTCGTGTTCTTCGCCCTGCAGCGCTACTTCGTGCGCGGCCTGCTCGCCGGCTCGGTCAAGGGCTGAGCCCCGAGCCGGCTGAGGCAGGGTCGGGCCGGCAGCGATCCGGGCTGGACCCCCGCCGGGGCACTGAACTGACGGCGACAAGGCAGGCGGCGCTACCTTGACGGCCGTGCGTCTGCATGACACCGCCCGCAATGCCGTGGTCGCCTTCGAGCCTCCGCCGCTGGTGCGCATCTACGTCTGCGGGATCACGCCGTACGACTCGACGCATCTGGGCCACGCCAACACCTACCTCGCATACGACCTGCTGATGCGCCGCCTGGAGGATCTGGGCCACAGCGTGCAGATGGTGCGCAACATCACCGACGTGGACGACTCGATCCTGCCCAAGGCCCGCGAGCTCGGCGTGGACTTCCTGGAGCTGGCGGCATCAGAGACGGCCCGCTTCCGCGACGACATGGCGGCGCTGGGCGCCCGCGACGTGCATGCCGAGCCACGGGCCACGCAGTGGATCGCAGAGATGGTGGCCTTCGTCGAGCGCCTGGAGGCGCTGGGCCACACCTACCTGAGCGACCACACGGTGTTCTTCGACGTGACCACGGTCGGTTCTTTCGGCGCCCTGTCGGGCTACGACTCAGCCACGATGGTCTCCCTCGCCGCCGAGCGGGGCGGCAGCCCGCACGATCCCCGGCAGCGCAACCCGCTCGATTTCGTGCTCTGGCAGCCCTCGGCGGCCGACGAGCCCGCCTGGGAATCGCCCTGGGGCGACGGGCGGCCCGGCTGGCACATCGAGTGCAGCGCCATGGCCATGGGCACGCTCGGGCAGACCATCGACCTGCACGGCGGCGGCAGCGACCTGATCTTCCCCCACCACGAGTGCGAGAAGGCCCAGAGCGAGGCCGCCAACGGGGTGCCGTTCGCCCGCCACTGGATGCACTGCGGGATGGTCGCCTACGACGGCGCCAAGATGTCGAAGTCGCTGGGCAACCTGGTGTTCGTGAGCGAGCTCTGCAAGGTCGCCGACCCGCGGGCGATCCGCCTGGCGTTGATGGCGCACCACTACCGCAGCGACTGGGAGTGGTTCGACGACGACATCGACGCCTCGGTGGCCGACCTGGAGAAGCTCTGGGCGGCCCGTCACCAAAGCGCCGAGCCCGGCGGCCGAGGCCGTCCGGCGACTGCTTCCGCACCGACGGGCGGGGCCTTGGGGCGGGTCCGGGCCGCCCTCGACGACGACCTCGACGCGCCCGCCGCCCGAGCCGAGCTCATGGCCCTGGCCGACGCCATCCTCACAGGCCGTGGGGGGCCTGATGCCCCGGAGACGCTGGCCGAGGTCAGCTCGCTGTGCGGCATCGACCTCGACTCCCCGATCGCTGCCCTCGACTGACCCTGCCCGACTGCTTGACCGACCGCTCCACCACCCTGCAAGGCACGCTGTGATCCGCCTCTACGACACCCTCCAAGGCTCGGTGCGCCCGCTGGCTCAGCGCTATGCGGGCCAGGTGTCGCTGTATGCGTGCGGGCCGACCGTGTACGACTACCCCCACCTGGGCCATGCCCGTCAGGCGATGACCTATGACATCCTGCGCCGCTACCTCGAATGGCGCGGGCTGGAGGTGATCCATGTAGCCAACGTCACCGACATCGACGACAAGATCATCGAGCGGGCGCAAAGCGAGGGCCTCAGCGAGCCCGAAGTGGCCGCACGCTGGGGCGCCGTCTATGCCGAGTCGATGGCGGCGCTGGGCATCCTCGAGCCGCACCATCAGCCGCACGCCACCGAGTTCGTCGGCCAGATGGTGGCCCTGGTGGAGACCCTGGTAGCCAACGACAGCGCCTATGTGACCGACAGCGGGGTCTACCTGCGGGTGCGCCGGGTGCCCGGTTACGGCGATCTCGTCGGGCGGTCGCCGGCCGAGCTGGCCTCCGGCGCCGGGGCGCGGGTCGAAGTCGACGCCGCCAAGGAGGACCCGCTCGACTTTGCGCTCTGGAAGGCCGCCAAGCCCGGCGAGCCTGCCTGGGCGTCGCCGTGGGGCGACGGGCGGCCCGGCTGGCACATCGAGTGCGCCGCCATGAGCCTGGGGATTCTCGGCGACGGCTTCGACCTGCACGGCGGCGGCAGCGACCTGGTGTTCCCGCACCACACCAACGAGCGCGCCGAGGCGATCGCCGCGGGCCGTGACTTCGCTCGCCACTGGATGCACAACGCCATGGTCGACGTGGACGGCGAGAAGATGTCGAAGTCGCTGGGCAACTACACCACCGTGGGAGCGCTGCTCGACGAGCATCCGCTCAATGCCAGGGCGCTGCGGCTGCTGATCCTGCAGTCCCACTATCGCAGGACCATGGAGGTCAACGCCGAGGCGATGGCTCAGGCACGGGCGGCGTTGTCGCGCCTCGATGCCATGGTCCGCAAGGCTGCGGGGGCGGGGGTCGCCGCCGCTCGGCCAGACCCGTGCGCTGCGCCGGTCGGCTCGGCTTTGGGCGACGCCGGGGCAGGCTCTTCGGGGTCCGGCGACGCCCGTTCGCTCGACAGCGACGCCGTGGCCGAGTACGTGGCCGCCATGGACGACGACCTGGGCACGCCGGCTGCCATGGCGACGGTGTTCGCCACGGCTCGCAGGGCCAACGCGGCCCTCGACGCCGGCAGCGACGACGCCGCGAGGCTGGTGGCGACGGTGATCGAGCTGGCTGGCGCGCTGGGCCTTCGCCTCGGATCACCCGACGGCGACGCGTCCGGGTCCGCCGATGCCGACGACACCGCCGAGATCGAGGCCTTGGTGGAGGCCCGCGGGCAGGCACGGGCGGCCAAGGACTTCACCGAGGCCGACCGCCTGCGCGACGCCCTGACGGCACTGGGCGTGACCGTCGAGGACACTCCCAGCGGCCCCCTCTGGCACCGCCCCTGACCTACACTCGTGCAGCAAATCCTCGAAAATGCGACTTCCCCGCTGAGAATGGCGTAGCCTGAGGCCAAGGATGTCTGACCTTCCGAGTTTTCGACACCCACCTGTCGCCGAGGTGGTCATCTCGGCGCGGTTCGAGCGGCCTGCCCGCTGCTCGCTGCCTGCGCTTGGCGAACTGGCGCAGCGCCTTGGGGAAGGCGGCTTCAACACGGTGGAGGAACGTCTCGCCTACGAGGCACCAGTGGAGAGCTTCGGCCACGGAACCGAGCCGAACGGCGGACTGTCGCTAGAGGTCCAGACCGGTGTGCCGCCAGTTCGCTACTGGTTTCTCAACGAGGTCGGCGATGAGCTGCTGCAGGTCCAGCCCAACTGGTTCGCTGCCAACTGGCGCAAGGTCAAACCTGAGGCTCAGTACGTCAGGTGGGAGGCCCGCTGGTCAGCGTTCTCGAGCTGGCTGTCTGTCGTCGAGGAGGCGATCGCCGATGACGCTCTGGCCTTCGATCAAGTCGGGGTGACCTACCTCAACCACATAGAGCCGCAAGGCGTTTGGAACGACCACGGCGACGCACATGCGGTCTTCAGGCCTCTCGCCCAGGCGCAGGGGTCGTTTCTCGACAGGCCAGAGCAGCATTCCACGGATCTGAAGTTCGTCATGGGCTCTACTGAAACCGACGAACCACTCGGTCGGCTTCACGTAACGATCCAGCCAGGCTTTCGACAGCCTGCAGGCACGCCCGTCTTCGTGATGAACCTCACTGCCCGGGGTGCCCCGATCGGCTCTGGGATAGACGGAGTTCGAGGCTTTGCCGATTTAGCACACGAATGGGTCGTGCGGGGCTTCACTGATCTCACCACAGACGCGATGCACACAGCATGGAAACGCGAATCATGAGGGAAACTGAACCAACATGACAGACTTGATGCAAGACCGCCGCACCACAATGAGCGATGTGGATGTGGTAACTCGTCCTGTAGGGGGTCCATACGATGGTGGCTGGCTTTCTGACAAGGACGTGATCCCGGCGAGCCACCCGCCGGTCTCGTCGGTTAGCTATCCGATGGAGCGGGTCCGCATGCTGAGCGGCCTGAGGGACAACTGGGACGGGCACTTCGCTCTCGCCCCCCGTGAGGACACCATCAGACGAGCATCTGATCTGCTCGAAGTGCTGCTGAATGCGATGCCCCGGAGCATGCCGCTCCCATACGTCACCCCAAGCACCGAAGGAGGGGTCATACTGGAATGGAGCCGGACAGGAACCGAGGTGATGGTGGAGATCGGGCCGGATGACGTGGGGGTCTATGTCGAGATCGAGGGAGAGTCCAACGAAGGTTCCTTTGCATCTCTCGAATCTGAGCTCCGGTCGGCTCTGCGCCGAGTTGCCGACGGTTCCTGAGCGCGGCCCGTCGTGCCGCCCGATCCGTCCTCCGTTTACGCGGACGATCCTTCGATTGCCGACGACGAGGTGCTCTACCGCGTGGTCACCTCCCACACGACGAGATTCACTAACGGGGACGCCGTACAAGTCAACAGCAACGCCTTTCAGGACTATCCCGCAAACCGACTGGACGAGGTTGGCACTCCGGCGGTCGCTGTCTCCGTCTATCTGGCCTCGGCGCTTGAAGCCAACGGTCTCTCAGCGCGCGATCTCTTGGAGCAGGGGTGGGACTCCGGGTACGGAGTCGTCTCCATCACCGCAGGCGAAGCAAGGGCAGTGAACCAAGGCATCGTTCGATGGCCGACGAAGGCCTTCCCCGAGCATGCGATGATTTTCTGCCTCTCCGGTGCGAAGAAGAGCAAAAGCCAGCGCAAGAGTCTCGCAGGCAAGTCTCGCGTTGTCATTGCCCCGCCAAGGCCGGCGGCGTAGACAAGCCCGCCTCGGATGCAGAAGCCCAGCCTGACGGTCACTCTCAGAGGGCGTTGCGGGCAGTTCGTCAGGGGCTTAGGCTGGCCACGACGAAGGGCAGAGGACATGGACACAGCAACTGAAGAACCTCTGCTCAAGCCCTCGACGACTCTGCCGCCGGAGGAGCCGCCTCGTGACTTGCTCGCCGCGCTGGCTCACGGTGAGCCGGTGATCCTGGTCGATGAGGGCGGGGAGCATCTGAAGCTGCCCGCAGAGATCGCCGCCGTGCTCCGCAATGCAGTCACGGCGATGGCCTGGGAAAAGGCCGTGAAGGTCGTGCCTCTGGAGCAATGCCTCGACATCCGTCAAGCAGCGTCGTTCCTCCACTGTGAGCAATCTGCGCTGCGGCGCCTGCTCGACGAAGGCGAGATTCCCTGCAAGGAGATCGACCCGTCTCCTCACCATGACGGCAGAGGAACACGGCGCGTTCTGCTCGCCGACCTGCTTGCCTTTCAGGAGCACCAGAAAACACGCACCCGTGAGGCCATCGACGATTTGGTGAGGATCTCAGAGGAGCACAACCTCTACGAGATCACCGCCGACGACCCTGGCCCCCTCCGCTGAATCTCTGCCCTTGACAGGCGCTCCAGCCATGGTCCGAGGGCCAGCCGGCGGGGTCAGGCGATGGCGTAGACGAAGCCGGCGCGGGTGCCGACGTAGATCCGGCCCTTCCACACCGCGGGGGTCGACTCGATGCAGCCCTCGAGCTGCACCTGCCACAGCGGCAGCGGCTCGGCGGACGTGTCGGAGATGTCGAAGGCGTGCAGCACGCCGCCGCAGTCGCCTTGGATGAGCACCCCGTCGACGATCACCGGCGACGACCAGGTGGGGCCCTCCAGCTCCAGCCGCCAGCGCTCCTCGCCGGTCTCGGTGGCCAGTCCCAGCACCACCCCGGAATCGGTGGGCACTACCAGCAGATCCTCGTACAGCCCGGGCGTGGCCCACACCCCCGAGTCCCGCTTCGGCCGGTGCTGCACGCCCCACACCAGCGGGTCGTCGGGCCGGGACGGGTCGAGCTTGAGGATCTGGCCCACCTCCCGTGAGCGGGCGTTGCCGCGCTCGTACTGCACCCCGGCGTAGATCATCCCCTCGGCGTCGATCACCAGCGAGGCGTCGATGTCGTCGCCGGCCCAGTAGCGCAGCACCTGACGCGGCGCCAAGCCGGCCGCCAGGGTTGCCGGGGCTGCCGCGGGAACATGGCTTCCTTGGGCCGGCGGCACCTGGGTGCCTGGGCTGCGCGGCACCGTGCCGGCTGGGCGGCGCCGCCGGCAAGGTGACCGTGCTCGGGGGGCCGTGAAGTCGCCGCTGGGTTCCGGCGGCCGCGCCGACGACACAGACGCCTGGGGCCGCCACGGGGACATTGCTTCGGCGGGCCGGGGGAACTCGGTCGCCTGGGCTGCCGCGGTCGCACGGTCGCCGGGCGGCGGCGGCGGGTCCACGGTCTCCGCGGTCACGCGGTCGCCGCCGGGCCCAGGCCGGCTCGGGCCGCGCGGGCGCTTGGTCTCTGTGACTCTGCGTTGCCCGCGCCGCCGAGGCGCTCGCCTCGGGGCTTCCCGGTCGCCTGTGGTTCGGCGGCGCCCAGCCACCAGGGCCCCTAGACCTGCGCTCCTTGGTCCCGGCGGATGCCGCTGCCCGGGGCGCTGGGCCTGCGCCTCGGATCACCCGACGACGACGCGCCGGGGTCCGCCGATGCCGACGACACCGCCGAGATCTAGGCCCTGCTGGAGGCCCGCGGGCAGGCAAGAGCGGCCAAGGACTTCGCCGAGGCCGACCGCCTGCGCGACGTCCTGGCGGCGATCGGCGTCACCGTCGAGGACACGCCTACCGGCCCCACCTGGCACCGCCGCTGACCCACCCGCCACGCCGCAGCCGCCGCTGCTCACGCCGGTCTGCTAGGCTGCACACAGCCGTCGATCACGGGCAGTTGTCATGCCGCAAACACTCGCCAAGCCCGAGAATCCCGACTCGGAGAAGGTCCGCCCACGCGGGCCTGACGGGCGGTTCCTGCCCGACGAGGAGCCTCGTTCTGAACGGGGCGGCCCGCAGGCCGGCGTGGCCAACCCCCCGAGTTCTGCCAAGAGCCGCAAAGAGTCCGTGCTCGTGCAGCATCGTGAAGCGATCCAGGAGATAGTCGCGCGAAGGCGGCTCAGATCCCTCGCTCTCGTGGGGTCTGTTGCCCGTGGCGAGGACACCGAGGACTCCGACTGCGATTTTCTGGTCGGTCTGCCCGAGGATGCCGGGCTCTGGGCTATCGGCGGGCTCCGTGGAGAGTTGCGGGATCTCCTGGGATGCAAGGTCGAAGTGATGCCCGACGACAACCATTTTCGTGCTAGCAAGTACGCGTCTTCAATGCTGCGTGACGCCATTCCATTGTGACAACCAACGACACCGAAGAGGACGCCATACACGTCGACGATGTCCTCAACGCGGCGGATGATGCGGTTCTCTTGGTCGACATGGGTTCGCCGCAAAAGCTGGATTCGGACAGGTGGTATCGCCGTTGGGCACGCCAAGTAGTGTTGGAGGCAGGAGAAGCCTCAGGGCGACTAATGAGGGCTGGATTCCATCGGAATCATCACGAAAAGTATCCTGAACTGACGCAGCTGCTGTATGACGCGAGGGAGGGGAGACACTCGGTCGCTCACGAATACGACAGCACCGATCACGATTATCTGTGGGCAGTGATGACACACGAGTTGCCAGCGCTGGCCGCTGCTTTGCAGAGATTCCGCGATGATCCTGCGAATGCCCACATGTTCGATGCCGCCCGTGTTGGACTTGGTGATCCGCCGCCATCCGATCTGCGTTCCTTGTCTTCGGAGGATTAGTTTGCCGCATTCGTCTCCGCCGCGGACAGGGCAGGGCAGCCCTCAGGCGATGGCGTAGACGAAGCCGGCGCGGGTGCCGACGTAGATCCGGCCCTTCCACACGGCCGGGGTCGACTCTATGCAGCCCTCTAGCTGCACCTGCCACAGCGGCAGCGGCTCGGCGGACGTGTCGGAGATGTCGAAGGCGTGCAGCACGCCGCCGCAGTCGCCTTGGATGAGCACCCCGTCGACGATCACCGGCGACGACCAGGTGGGGCCCTCCAGCTCCAGCCGCCAGCGCTCCTCGCCGGTCTCGGTGGCCAGTCCCAGCACCTCGCCGGAATCGGTGGGCACTACCAGCAGATCCTCGTACAGCCCGGGCGTGGCCCACACCCCCGAGTCCCGCTTCGGCCGGTGCGCCACGCCCCACACCAGCGGGTCGTCGGGCCGGGACGGGTCGAGCTTGAGGATCTGGCCCACCTCCCGTGAGCGGGCGTTGCCGCGCTCGTACTGCACCCCGGCGTAGATCATCCCCTCGGCGTCGATCACCAGCGAGGCGTCGATGTCGTCGCCGGCCCAGTAGCGCAGCACCTGACGCGGCGCCAGCCCGGCCGCCAGGGCGGAGAGGTCCCAGCCCTGGATCAGGCCGCCAGAATTGGCGAAGTACAAGACGTTGCCCGAGATGGCCGCCGAGTTCTCGATGGAGACGTTGGCGCCCGTCACGGCGAGCAGATCGTCGTCCCAGCCTGGCGTGTTCCAGGCGATGAACGGGTCGACGGTGACCAGCCCGTCGTCGTCGTAGCCCCGCTTGAGCCTCACGATGTGGAACTGGCTGTTCTCGCCGCCGATGAACAGGTAGTCGTCGATGACCAGCCCGGCTGCGTCCCAGTCGTTGTTCCACTTGGTAGGCGACACGGCATCGGCGGACAGCCGCCACAGCTCGCGGGGCGCGTCGCCGTCGAAGGCGATCACCCGGTAGTGGTTGTCGCGGCTGCCGGTGTAGAGCAGCGGGTAGCCGTCGGGGTCGATCGTCACCGATCCCTTAATGATGTCGCCGGTCGGGAAGTCCGCGATGATCCGCTGGCCGGTCTCGGCGTCGAGGAAATGGACCTTGCGGCTGAAGGCGCCGAGGGCCACCCAGGTGCGACCGCTGCGCTCGAACACCGCCGGCTGGCCGGTCCATCCCGAGCCGCACCACTGGGTCTCCTCGCCGGCGACCCGCGAGCTCGAGCACATCGCCGAGGCGGGGAAGCGCCAGCGGATCTCGGGCGCCTCGGGCAGCGGCCCGGTTCCGTAGAAGGTGCGGGTCGGGTTGCCTCTGAAGGTCAGCAGCCCCGGCACCGTGTCGCCCCAGGCCTGACCAGACGATCTCGGATCGACCCAGCCGACGAACGGCGCCTCTGTGGTCGTGGTCGTCGTCGTCGTGGTGGTGGACGTGCTGGTCGTCGTCGTGGTGGTGGACGTGGACGGTGCAGCGGCTGCAGCGGGCGCAGACGGCGCGGCGGACGTGTTGGCAGCCGAAGGGCTGAGCGGCGGCGACCCGGCTGCAGTCGCGGCCTCGTCGGCCCCGCCGCCGGCGTTGTCCGAGGACTGAGACCGCGCAGCTCGCAGCGCCAAGGCAGCCCCCGCCAGCAGCGCCACGATCAGCACCCCGACAAGCAGGCCCCGCCCAAGGCCCGGAGCGCGGCTCAAGAGCCCACCGTCATCGCCGCCGATGGGTCATGCTGGGCCGATGCGCCGCCTCGAAGGCCCCGAGATCGCCGCCTACGACCTGATCCCGCCCGAGCTGGCCAGGACCGTGAAGATCCGCAAGCCGCTGCTGCTGCCCCCCGGCATGGGCGCCATGGCCTTCGGGCGCACCGTCTGGTTGCGGCGAGACGACGACCGAAGCGGCGCCCGAGAGCTGATCGCACACGAGCTGGTGCATGTCCGCCAGTATGCCGAACAGGGCCGTGCGCGTTTCGTGATGCGCTACGTCGGCCACTACCTGCGCCTGCTGGCGAGGCTGCGCAGCCACCGCGCCGCCTATCTGGCGATCCCCGCGGAGATCGAGGCCCGCCGCGAGGCCGCCGATTGGGCGGCTCGCCGGGCCCGAGGCGACTGAGGCCCGAAGCCGGCGATCCCTAGGAGCGCCCGTCGCCGCCGCGAGCAGCTCTGAGCGGCGCTGTCGGGCAGTCCGCCGCCGAGCCGCAGCTCAGCGGTAGTCGTAGAAGCCCTGGCCGGTCTTGCGGCCGAGCTGACCCGCGGCGACCATGCGCCGCAGCAGCGGCGGCGGTGCGTAGAACGCCTCGTTGTACTCGTCGTGCAGCGACTCGGCGGTCCACAGCATCACGTCGAGGCCGATCATGTCGCTCAGCTCCAGCGGCCCCATCGGATGCCCCGCGCCCAGCTTCAGGGCGTCGTCGATGTCGGTTGCCGAGGCGTGGCCGGCCTCGTACATGCGCATCGCCTGGCACAGGAACGGCACCAGCAGCATGTTGACCACGAACCCGGCCCGGTCCTTGCAGTGCACGACCCGCTTGCCGAGCACCTCGGAGGCGAACGCCTCGGCCGCGGACCGGGTCGCATCGGAGGTGCGCTGGGTCGAGATCACCTCGACCAGCTTCATCACCGTGGCCGGGTTGAAGAAGTGCATGCCGATCACCTGCGAAGGCCGCCCTGTGGCCATGGCCGTCTCGATGATCGGGTACGACGACGTGTTGGTGGCGATCACCGCCTCGGCGCCGAGGATGCCGTCGAGCTCGGCGAACAGGGCCTTCTTGAGCTCCAGGTTCTCCGGCGCCGACTCGATCACGAAGTCGCAGCCGGCGAGGTCGGCAAGGTCGGTGGTCCAGGTGATCGCGGCCAGCGCGGCCTGCTTGTCGGCCTCGTCGAGCTTGCCCCGCGCCACGGCCTTGCCCATCGAGGCGTCGACCCGGGACTTGGCGGCCTCGACCGCCTCGGGGCTGATCTCGCGGGCCACGACCGGCACCCCGGCCTTGGCGGCGAGCTCGATGATGCCTGAGCCCATGGTGCCTGCGCCCACGACTCCGAGCGTTTCCACTGCCATTTCAGTTCTCCTCGATGGTGACGGATTCGATTGTCACGTCGCTGAGCGGGCGGTCGTTGCGATCGGTCTGCACGCGCTGCATGGCGTCGACCACATCGAGCCCGGCCACGACCTTGCCGAACAGCGAGTACTGCGGAGGCAGGCCCACGCCGGAGCTGCCCGAGACGATGAAGAACTGGCTGCCGTTGGTGTCGGGGCCGGCGTTGGCCATGGCCAGCGAGCCGATCTCGTAGCGGCCCGGCGCGGGCAGCTCGTCCTCGAAGCGGTAGCCGGGGCCGCCGCGCCCGCTGCCGGTGGGGTCGCCGCCCTGGCACATGAAGCCGTCGATGATCCGGTGGAACACGATCCCGTCGTAGTAGCGGTAGCGGGCCAGGGTGACGAAGTTGTTGACGGTCCGGGGCGCGCCCGCGGCGTCGAGGTGGATCGTCATCGTGCCCATGGAGGTCGCCATGGTGGCCGTGTAGGCCTTCGCCGGGTCGATGAACATCGGCGGCGCTTCGTCGAAGCTGCGCCGCTGCGGGCTCGACCCGTCGGGGTTCGGGGCTGGTGTGGCGGCCAAGGGCGTTCCTCTCGGGTCGGGCGGCGGACTGTGCCGCTCTGGTCGTGCGGCGGGCTGAGCCGCCGGGCTGTCGGCCACAGGCTAAGGGACCGGCGCCGAGATCGGCCCGCTGCGGCGGCGCCGGCGGCAGTACGCTGCTCGGCGATGACTCTTCACTGGTCAGACAGCCGCCTGGAGGTCCACCGCTGGGTGGTCGGCCCCGTCGACAACAACGTCTTTGTGATCCGCTGCCGCGAGACCGGCGACGCGGTGCTGCTCGACGCCGCCAACGAGCACGAGATGCTGCTGGAGATCTGCCAGACGCTCGGCGTGCGCAAGGTGCTCGAGACCCACGGCCACTGGGACCACATCCAGGCCGTGCCCGCGGTGCGAGACGCCGGCTACGAGGTCGGGATCACCTCCGACGACGCCCACATGCTGCCGTCGTACGACTTCGTGCTCGAAGACGAGACCGTGATCGAGGTCGGCAGGCTGCGCATCCACACCCACCACTGCCCCGGCCACACGCCGGGGTCGATGGCGTTCTCGGTGGAGGGCGCGCCGCTGGTGTTCAGCGGCGACACGCTCTTCCCCGGCGGCCCCGGCGCCACGTCCTTCGAGGGCGGCGACTTCCCGACGATCATGCGGTCGCTGGAGGACCGGTTCTTCCGGGTGTTCGACGCCGACACGGTCGTGCTGCCCGGCCACGGGCTCGACACCACCATCGGCACCGAGGCGCCCCATCTCGACGAATGGGCGGCTCGGGGCTGGTAGCCCCCGCAAGCGGCGCCGATCCCCCACCGAGACATGGACAGGCGAAAGCGCATCCTCGGGATCTGGGCGGGCGTCACGCTCGCCGCGGTGGTCGTGATCGCGGTGGCGCTGAGCCGCCCCGACGAGCCGGCGTCTGAGCTGGAGACCGCCGGCCCGCCGTCAGCCGCCGAGGACGGCGCACCCGCTGCCCCTGCCACGCCCGACACCCCCGACTCGGGTGCCAGCGGCGCGTCGTCCGCCTTGGACGAGGCCGCCGAGGCCGCCGTCGCTGAGCCCGAGGCCGAGCCTGCCGACACGTCCACGAGCGCTGCCGCCGCGCCCGCCGACAGCGCCGAGGCCGAAGCTGACGCCGCTGTCGGCAGCACCACTACCACCACGACGACCACGACTACGACCCAGCCGCCGAGCAGCACCACCACGACGACGACCACGACCACTGCCGTCCCCAGCACCACCGCCGACCCCGAGCCGGCCACGGACCCCCAGCCGCTCAGCCTGTTCATCGAAGGATCGCCGATGATCCGCTTCTCCATCGAAGTCGACGACGGCGTGGACCTCGACCGTGACGAGCTGACCCGTTTCGTGATCGCCACGCTCAGCGACGAGCGCAGCTGGCGGGGCCGGGGCTACGGATTCGAGCTGCTCGACAGCGGCGGCCTGTTCACGCTGGTGGTGGCCACGCCGTCCGAGGTGGACCGGATGTGCAGGCCGCTGCGCACCAACGGCTACTTCTCCTGCGCGGCCAACGGCTGGGTGGCGCTCAACAGCAACCGCTGGTTCGGGGCGACCGCGAACTGGGGCGCCGACCTCACCGAGTACCGCCACTACCTCGTCAACCACGAGATCGGCCACTACCTCGACCAGCGCCACGTGGGCTGTCCCGGTGCCGGGCAGCTGGCCCCGGTGATGATGCAGCAGACCAAGGGGACCGGGGCCTGCCTGCCCAACGGCTGGGTTGACCCGTGACCCGCCGCCCGCCCGAGCAAGCCCACCCGCCCGAGCACGCCCGCCCGCCCGAGCACGCCCGCCCGCCCGAGCACGCCCGCAGGCCCGAGCAGGCCCGCCGACAAGACCAGGCCCGTCGATGTGGCAGTCGGCGCGTCCGTCTGGCACGCTGAGGGCGTTCAACACCGCGACATCCCCAAGGAGGGGCAATGGGCAGACTTCTCGAAGGCAAGGTGGCGCTGGTCACCGGCGCAGGCCGCGGCATCGGCCGTGAGCACGCGCTGATGATGGCCGAGCACGGCGCAAAGGTGGTGGTCAACGATCTCGGC
Organism: Acidimicrobiales bacterium; assembly: GCA_965214285.1. Lineage (GTDB taxonomy): Bacteria > Actinomycetota > Acidimicrobiia > Acidimicrobiales > Aldehydirespiratoraceae. Next base: position 356,520 of record OZ243946.1, on the reverse strand, counting down.
GGCGACACCGCAGGCGGGGGCGGCGATCTGAGCCCGGCTCAGGAGGTCGTGAGCGAGATCGAGGCCATGGGCGGGCAGGCCGTGGTCAACGGCGGCAGCGTGGCCAGCTTCGACGAGGCCGGCGAGATGGTGCGCCAGGCCATCGACACCTTCGGCGACATCAACATCGTGGTCAACAACGCGGGCATCCTGCGCGACCGCATGGTGTTCTCGATGAGCGAGGACGACTGGGACGCTGTGATCGGCGTGCATCTCAAGGGCACCTTCGGGCCGAGCCATCACGCCGCGGCGCACTGGCGCGAGCAGGTGAAGTCCGGCGGCAGCGCCTACGGGCGCATCATCAACACCTCGTCGCCGTCGGGCATCTACGGCAACGTCGGCCAGACCAACTACGGCGCCGCCAAGGCCGGCATCGCGGCGTTCACGGTCATCGCCGCTCAGGAGCTCGTCAAGTACGGGGTGACGGTCAACTGCCTCGCGCCCACGGCGTGGTCTCGCATGACGGCTCCGTTGATGGGCGGCGAGGACGCGCCCGAGGAGTTCCGGGAGAAGATCAGCCCTCGCTGGATCGCCGTGGTGACGACCTGGCTGGCCTCCCCCGAGGCGGGCGCGGTGACCGGGCGCTGCTTCGACGTGCGAGGCGAGACCCTGGGCATCGCCGAGGGCTGGCACCTGGGGCCGGTGGCGACCCAACCCGACGACCCCGCGGCCCTGGGCCCGGTGGTGGCGGAGCTGATGGGCAAAGCCCGCCTGAACGCCAACATGGACGGCGCCGACCACCAGGGCCCGGGCTTCCCCCAGCCGTCGATCTGAAGCCTCCCGCCGGGCTCGCCGTGCCCCGCTTGACAGCACCCACCCGGTTTGCTACGCGTAGGGCCGTGATGAGCCGACACGCCAGTGAGCCGGATCAGCGCCCAGGCACAGTCGCAGCGCACCGCTGCCCTGGGCTCAGTGGTGGCGGAGCTGATAGGCAATGCCCGCCTCGACGCCAACATGGACGGCGCCGACCACCAGGGAGCCGGCTTCCCCCAGCCGTCGATCTGAGGCCTCTCGCTACGCCCATCCTGGGGCGCTTGACCGCGCTGGCCTCATCCGCTAGACCGATAGCCGTGACGAGCCGACACGCCAGTGAGCCGGATCAGCGCCCAGGCACAGTCGCAGCGCACCGCTGCCCTGGGCTCAGTGGTGGCGGAGCTGATAGGCAATGCGCGCCTCGACGCCTACACCGACGGTGCCGACCGCGCAGGTCCGGGCTTCCCGCCGCGGTCGACCCGAGCCCCTACCGCCAGGCTCGCCGAATCCGCTTCTCAGCCCAACCCGTTACGCTACGCTCTCGAAAGCAGGTGGCAGACGGCCACCCCACAACCACCCTCCGAAGGAGGAGAACACCATGAAAACCATCAAGTGGCCGACTGGCTTCATCCTCGCAGCTGTCATCGCCTTCGCGGGACTGCTAGGCGTCAGCCAGCTCCTCCCGTCTTCCGAATCCGAGGCGACCGTCGACCATCACGGCTGTCCCGCCAACAAGATGTGCGGTTGGAAGAACGCCAACATGCACGGAGGCATCCAGATCACCACGGTGGTGCGCGAGACCCTAGGGTCCTTCAACGACGAGTACAGCAGCCTTATGAACCGGACCGATGTAACAGCCTGGTTCAGTGAGAACAGCCACTGCGGGGGTCACCAGACCTGGGTCCGAGCTGGCGATGAGGACACCAACCTCGACAACGGCTGGTGGTTTGATCAGAACGACGAGATCAGCTCCGTCCACCGCGACAACGTGTTCAGTTCTCATGCGCACTGCAATTGATGTCGTGGCCAGAGTCATGGTGAGACCCGGGATCTGGCCTCTGGGCCTAATGCTGATCATTATGCTAACCTCAGGATGCTCCAAGAGTGACCCAGAGGAGGTCAGGGCAGCGATCCTGACATATTCGGATCCATCGAGCGACATCCTCTATGCCTTGGAAGCCGTCGAGGCAGCCGATAACGCTTGCCGTCTCGAGCAAGGGATCGACTTGCTGCCTCCAGGGAGCCGAATCTCCAATATGGTGCTCGATGGGCAACTTGCGTTGCAAGGTCCGCCGGAATTTCGTAGGCTCGACGGACAGGTGATCGGATACACGGCTCAAGTCGAAGAAAGGCACATCGCCCATCGTCAGGCGTATAGAAGCGACACGCACGATCACGACATTGAGGAGGAACACCCAGAAGGGTCGGATAGTCCCGAAGACGAGTCTGCCAGTCAGGCGGATGTGCCAGCTGAGACGGTTCCTGTAATCTACTATGACTTGCCTATGTTCGGCAACCACGGCACGCGTATGGAGGGGTGCAGCGCCGTAGCCATGGCAACAGTTATCCCAGAAGAGCACCTAGAGGGGTATCTCATTGGTTCGCGACTTCTGGACTACCTGGGCTTCAATATCTACCAAGAAGCACTTGGCAGGACATCGGAGCTCAAGATATGGCGTGAGTGTATGCAAGATGAGGGGTTTGACGTCAAGTCCCCATTCAATCTGCTCAAGAACTACGACTATCTGCCTGAGGAAGTGGCACCGGTCGACGAACAGTGCAGACAAGAATCGGGCTTCGTTGACGCCTACCTGCGACATGTTGATGGCACCCTGCAAGACGTTACCTCATCCGCCTTGGCAGCGCTCGAAGACTTCGACAGCATCGCCCACGAGATTCGGCTCGCTCAATGACGCCTAATGGTTGTCTCGATTCAGCCTTCGAGCACCCGGCCCACGACGGCGGCCAGCGTGCGATCGTTGTCGATGCGCGGACCATGGTGGATGCTCAGATTCTGAAGCAACTCGGCCAGAGCCCGCAACGGCAAAGAGTCCCGGTCAGCACGCACATCAACCGAGCCACCATGTATGATCCCGACCTGCCTGGTGATGGGGCTAGAGACGCAGCCGCCAAGTCGGTCGACGTGGCCGCAGCCATGCTAATCATTTCACGCTCCTCGGGCGATCACCAAGTCGCCTGTTCCCAACCGCACCTGCGCTGGCGCTGCCTCCGCCTCGCGATCAAGCCCTGCCCCCTCAAGCCCAACCCCGTGCTCGGCGACGACCAGTTGGATCGCGATACCCGTATGCTACGCTCTAGAACGCGGGTGGCTACCGGCCATCCCACAACCACCCTCCGGAGGAGGACACTACCATCATGAACACCATCAAGGGACCGACCGGCCGCATACTCGCGGTCATCATCGCCTTCGCAGGCCTGCTAGGCGTCAGTCAACTCGTCTCGCCCGCGGACTCGGAAGCGAACGAGCCCATAACGGATACGCACGACTGTCCAGCCGACCGGATGTGCGGCTGGCAGCATGCCCATTTTGCTGGCGATCGCCAAGCCACCGAGCACTTCCGTGAGAACGTGGGATTCGCCAACGACGAGTACAGCAGCCTGATGAACCGGAAGAACGAATCCGCCTGGTTTAGTGAACACAGCCACGGCGGCGGTAACCAGACATGGGTCAGAGCTCGCCACCAGAAGAGCAACCTCGACAACCCGTGGTGGTGGGACCAGAATGACGAGATCAGCTCTGTTCACCGCAATCAGTTGTTCCATGCCCATGGTCATGGCTAATCAAGGTGTTCAGCGGGCCGTGGCGGGCATCGGATGCTTCGCACAGGGCACTTGAGGGGCCTCAGCCCAACTGTCGGATTGGCCCTGATCATTGGGCTGACGCTGGCTTGCTCCGATAGTGATCCTGAGGAAGTCAGAGCAGCGATCCTGACCTCCTCAGATCCATCAAGCGACATTCTCTACGTTCTCGAAGCCGTCGAGGCAGCCGATAACGCCTGTCGTCTTGAGCAGGGAATCGCTCCATTGACCCCCGGAGATCGAATATCAAACATGGTGCTCGATGGTCAGCTTGCATTGCAGGGTCCGCCAGCATTCCGCAGGCTTGACGGGCAAGTAATCGGGTACACGGCTGAAGTCGAGGAAAGGCACATAGCCCACCGTCAGGCATACAGAAGTGATCCTCACGACCATGACCACGACCACGACTTTGAGGAAGAGGTCAATCCAGAAGGATGGACCACCACTGAGGGGGAGTATGCCAGCCAGGCGGATGAACCGACTGAGACAATTCCTGTCATCTCCTTTGACGTGCCAATGTTCGGCAACTTCGGCGTGCTTATGGAAGGCTGCTTTGGCGTAGCCCTTGAGACTGTCGTGCCGCACGAGCATCTGGAGGATTATCTGGTCGGTTCTACACTTCTAGATTACCTTGGCTTCAATGTCCATCAGGAGGCGGCCAATAGGACGTCGAAGTTGGAGGACTGGCGAGACTGCATGAATGACGAGGGGTTTGGAGTCACATCACCATTCGACATTCTAAAGCGACACGACTACCTTCCCGAGGAGATCGCGCCTGTTGACCAACAATGCAGACAGGAAACAGGTTTTGTCGAGGCGTACCTTCGACAGGTCGATGGCCTATTGCAAGAAATTCCATCGTCGGTCCTAGCAGCACTCGAAGAACTCGACCTGGTCGCCCGCGAGATTCGGCTCGCTCAATGACGCCTAATGTTTCTCCAGCTTCAGCCCTTCGAGCACCAAGCCACGACGGTAACCAGCGCGCGATCGTTGTCGGTGCCCGGGCCATGGCGGATGCTCAGGTTCTGAAGCTCCCAGCCGCACTTGCACTGGCGCGTCCTCCGTCAGGCGATCAAGCCCCGCCCCTCAAACCCAATCCTTTGCTCGACTACGACCAACTTGACTACCACGCCCGGTATGCTACGATCTAGTAGGCGCTCGGTAACCCGCCACCCCACAAGCACAGTCCCGAGGAGGAGACCACCATCATGAACACCATCAAAGGGCCGCGCCCACTTTGGCGGCGATCGCGCGAGCACAGCCATGGTCGCGGTCACCACACATGGGTCACGGCCAACCGCCAGAAGTCAAACCTGGACAATGGATGGTGGTTTGATCAGAATGACGAGATCAGCTCTGTCCACGCTGACGACTTCTTCAGTGCCCACGGCCACGACTAGGAAAATCGTCCCTAGGCGAAGGAAGCATGGGATGCGTCACACGATGCAGCGGAGATACTTGACCCGGGCTCTCCGACTGGTCCTGATCATCGGCCTTCTGGCCGCTTGCTCCAATAGCGATCCTGAGGAGGTCAGGGCGGCGATCCTGACCTCCTCCGATCCGTCCAGCGACAGCCTCTACGTCCTGGAGGCCGTAGAGGCAGCGGAAAACGCGTGTCGTCTTGAGGAGGGCATAGAGCTGTTGAAGCCGAATGGTCGTGTCTCCAATTTCGTGCTCGATGGCCAACTTGCGTTGCAAGGTCCGCCAGAATTTCGTAGACTTGATGGACAAGTAATCGGGTACACCGTGGAAGTGGAGGAACGACACATCGCTCATCGTCAGGCGTACAGCAGCGTCGCCCACGACCACGACATTGAGGAGGAGGACGAGAGTTCGGTAGGATGGGACAGCCCTGAGGACGAATCTGCTAGTCAGGCGGAGGAGCCGGCTGAGACAGTCCCTGTCATCTCATTCGATGTTCCGATGTTCGGCACACAAGGCGTGCTCTTGGACGGATGCAACGGTGAAGCTCTGACCACAGTAATACCAGATGAGCATCTAGTGAACTATCTGGTGGGTGAGGCGATTCTCGCCGAGTTTGGCTTCACCGTCCATCAGGAGGCACTTGAGAGAACATCGAAGCTCAAGGATTGGCGTGAGTGCATGCAGAAGGAGGGATTCGACGTCAGATCGCCATTCAATATTCTAAAGCGACACGACTACCTTCCCGAGCAGATCGCGCCTGTCGACGAGCAATGCCGACAGGAAACAGGTTTCGTCGGTGCCTACCTCAGACAGGTTGACGGCCTGCTAAAAGACGTCCCTTCATCAGCGCTAGCAGCACTCGAAGAGTTCGACATGATTGCCAGCGAGATCAGGCTTGCTGAGTAGCGCTCCATGGCTGGCCCGAGCGTTGCCGCTGATTGCCGGCGGCTTGACCCGTGAATCGTACATATTCTGTCCTGGCGCTTGTGCTCGTCGGTGCACTCGCAGGGGGCATGATTGTAACCCAGATCCCCCATCACGGGGTTGACGAAGCGATCCCAAGCGAGCCGCTTCAAGATGCCTGGTATCGGATTGAGCCTCGCGAGCTGGTCGAACACTTTGTGGTCCGCGGCAGCATCCTGCGAGACGAGCCTACTGCCATCCGATCGCCTGCAGCCGGTGTAGTGACAGCGGTCGGTGCTGTTGCCTCCGGTGATCCAGTGCTTGAATTGTCCGGCCAGCCGCTCTTTCTCCTGGAGGGCACTTTCCCCGGCTACCGGGATCTACAGCCTGGTCTCTCCGGACCTGATGTGGCGCAGCTCAACAGTGCATTGAGCCGGCTCGGCCACGAGACCAGCGGTGACCGATTCGACGAAGCCACAGAAGGCGCGGTCGAGGCGCTGTTCAGCCGAGCCGGACACGAAACGCCTAGGCACGTCGAGCCCGACCTGCCAGGCCTTCAGCGTCAGCTTGTCGAGGAGCGCTACAGCCTCGAAGATCTTCAGTTGCAGCATGACGACAACGCCAAGGAACGGGACCGCCTGATCGCCGCGATTGCGGCTGCTGAGGATTCAGCCGACGAGACGCCCAGCGCCGAGGATGCAGACAAGGATGCCCTCAGTGCCGATCTCGCCAGGGTTCGTCGTGAGCACGACCAGATCCATCGCCAGATCGACCTGAGCCAGACAGCGGTCGAGGAACTGGAGCGGCGTATCGAAGAGCTGATTCAGCGGGAAGGGGTGATGTTCCCTCAGCAGTCCGGCATCTTCGCCGCTTCTGCGGACGGCCTGCGTCTGACCGTCGGTGTCGGCGATCGCGTCTCGCAAGGCGATCCTGTTCTGGTCACGGCTGCGGGCGCATCCGTAGCCGAGCTTCAGCTCACTCCCGGACAGATCGAGGTTCTTTCCCCGTTGCTGCCGACGCGAGTGACCCTGGAGGCGGCGGAGCAGTCGGCCGAGGCCATTATCTCGTCTATCTCCACCAACGGCACGTCCGAGATTGCCCTCGGCGAACTGCAAGCGGCGCCCGGTACCCCGGTGCGAGCCACGGTGGTACTGGACGAATCCGACGGGGCCGTGCTGGCCCTGCCCGTGACCGCTCTGACGAGGTCTGGAGACGAGTGGACCGTTGTGGTCAGGCGCTCATCGGGCACGTCTGCGATCACCGTCGAGGTAGGGCGCGACATCGCCGGCTGGGTGGAGCTGATCGAAGGCGACTTGAAGGCCGGCGACGAGATCCGCGTCGGCCAATGAGCGATCCCGTCGTCAGATGGGCCGATGTGGCGTTCCAGTATCCCAACTCGCCGACGTTTGCGCTGCGGCCGATCTCGATGGAGATCTCCCGCGGTGAATTCGTGGCCTTGGTAGGCCCATCCGGCTCCGGCAAGTCGACGATGATGCTGATCCTGGGAATGCTCGAGCATCCCACGGCGGGAATCTACGAATTCGAGGGCCAGGACGTGGAGAGCTGTTCCGACGAGGCGCTGGCTGCGCTGAGAGGGGCCTCCATCGGCTTCGTGTTCCAGCGCTTCCACCTGCTGGAGCATCTGACCATCGAGCAGAACGTGCTGCTCGGCGGCCGCTACCTGACGGGCTGCCCGTACTCGGAGATCCATGACTCAGCAAGCGACCTCTTGGAGCACGTGGGTCTGAGCGACCGCAAGAAGGACCGTCCCTCGGAACTGTCCGGAGGGGAGCGCCAGCGAGTGGCCATAGCTCGGGCCCTGGTCGGCAAGCCGACGCTGATTCTGGCGGACGAGCCGACCGGGAACCTCGACTCGGCCACGTCCATGCGGGTGATGCGCCTATTCCAGAGCCTCCGCACAGAGCTCGGGGTGACCCTCGTGGTGGTCACCCACAACTACGAGATCGCCCGCCTGGCGGAGCGCAGACTGCAACTCGCCGACGGCCAGTTGGCGGCCGACTGATGCACGGCAACATCGCTTCCGACATCTGGTTTGCGCTCTTGTCGCAGCCCTGGCGCGCCATTGTCAGAGTGATCGGGCTTGCCTTCGGCATCGCCGGGATCGTCGTGGTGTCGAGCGTGTCGGCATCCTCTGCCCGCCAAGTCGACCTGGTGTTCCGAGATCATCGCATCTCCACCGTCGTCCTGGACATCGACTCGGAGCTGAGGAGCGAGCTGCGATCGGACCGTCTCGATACTGTCGAGGGCGTCGACTTGTCGCTCAGGCTGGATGACTGGAGCGACGGGCGGGTCATTGTCGTCAACGAGACACGCACCATTCCGACCACCGTCTACGGGGTGTCGGGGGATCTGCTGCTGGATGAGCTGACCACGATCGACTGGCACGGGCCTGAGCAGTTCGGCGGCAGCTACGTCATCGTGGGCAGGGACTTCGCCGAGCACAGCGGTCTGGACACGGCCGGCTACCTTCCGCAGACAGTCGAGATCGAGGGCATCCAGTTCACGGTGGCGGGCGTGCTCCACGACTCGATCGTGCGCAGTGACATGCTGTTCTCGGTGCTGCTGGAGATCGGCGCCGCGGACGAGGCTTTCGGCACTCCTCGCTCCTCGGAGATGATCGTGATCACGGATTTCGACCACACCAACGCTGTGGCACAGGCCGCACCCGCCATGGTGTGGCCAGTCCAGCCCGAACGGGTCCGGACCTACGTCGCAGCCGAGGACAGCCAGCTCAGAGATGCGGTCAGCGACGAGGTACGCCTCGGCGGTTACGTCGCCTCGGGGATCGTGCTGCTCATCGCAGCCGCGAGCCTCACGACCACCATGGCCTCAGAGGTCCGGCGCCGCACCAGCGAGCTGGGCCTGCGCAGGGCCTTGGGGGCATCGGGGCGCCAGATTCTCACCCTGGTGATCACCGAGACGACCGTCGTCGGCCTGCTGGCAGGCATCGTCGGCTGCTGGGGCGGCGTGGCGACGGTCTACGTGGTCGCCCTGCTGCTCGACTGGATTCCCGTGGTCAGCCCGCTGGTCTGGCTGGCCTTCCCTGCCTTCGGGGCCGTGATCGGGGCGCTGGCCGGCATCGTCCCGGCGCGGGTCGCCGCCTCCATCTCGCCCAGGGCAGCGCTGATCTCCTGACCTTCGGCCGGGCTAGGCTGGTCACCTTCGGGCCGAGCCGGGGTCGTCGGGTCGGGACAGGCGCAGGCGGCCTGACCCACTGGCGAGTCAGCGCCGGGTCAGGCGTAGGCGACCTGGCAGCGGCCGTGGTTGCAGTAGCCCATCGGGTTGCGGTGCAGGTACTGCTGGTGCGACTCCTCGGCGAAGTAGAACTCGGGCGCGTCGACCACCGTGGTGGTGATCTCGCCGTAGCCGGCGTCGCCCAGCAGCTCCTGGTAGCGCTGCAGGCTCGCCTCGGCGGCGGCACGCTGGGCGTCTGAGTAGACGTAGATCTCGCTGCGGTACTGGGTGCCGATGTCGTTGCCCTGGCCCATGAACTGGGTGGGGTCGTGTATCTCCCAGAAGACCTTCAGCAGATCCTCGTAGCTCACCGCCGACGGGTCGTACACCACCCGCACGACCTCGTTGTGGCCGGTGCGGCCCGTGCAGACCTCGCCGTAGGTCGGATTCGGGGTGTAGCCGCCCGCGTAGCCCACGGCGGTGGTGTACACGCCGGGGAGCTGCCAGAAGTAGCGCTCGGGACCCCAGTAGCAGCCGAGCCCGAACATGGCGATCTCGTGGCCCTCGGGATAGGGGCCTTGCAACGGTGTGCCCAGGATCAGATGGGCGGGCTGCACCGGCATCGCCTCGGATCGGCCCGGCAGGGCATCCGCGGGATCGGGCATCGACTGCTTGTTGCCGAAGAGGCGGGGAAAAGGCATGGCACGCTCGCTGGGCTCGACGACTCTCGCCCCCCACCCTAGAGCCCTGGCTCGTCAGAATCGCCAGCCCACCGCCCGGATGAACTCCACGGCCGTTCCGCTGCCGATCAGCGAGGTGCTGACCGCCCGAGGCTGAGCAACCGATGATCGTGCCGGCTCTGCGCTACCCTGAAGGCATCATCCACCTCGGACACCGCCATGTCGCAAACGCTCACCAAGCCCAAGAACCCGGCCTTCGAGAAGACCCACCGTCGCGGGCCTGACGGCCGGTTTGTCGCGGATACGAAGCGCCAGCCCAGCCGGGCCGTGCGCGCGGACAGCAGTGAAGCCACGCTGAGCCCGTTCAGGAGCCGTAGAGAGGCTGTGCTGGTCCATCACCGCCGAGCGATCGCGGAGATCGCTTCCCGACGAAGGCTCAGGTCCATAGCTCTTGTGGGGTCTGTTGCCCGTGGCGAAGACACCGAGGACAGCGATTGCGATTTCCTGGTCAGGCTGCCCGACGACGCCGGGCTCATCGCCATAGGCGGTCTCCGTGGAGAGTTGCGAGACCTATTGGGCTGCAGGGTAGACGTGATGCCCGACGACAAGAGTTTCCGGGCAAGCAAGTACGCTTCGACGATGCTCAGAGACGCGATTCTGTTGTGAGCACCAAGGACCGCGACGAAAGAGACGCCAAGCATGTTGACGACATCCACGACCATTTGTTGATAGGGATCACACAAGAAGTGCCGAACCTGGCAGCAGCGTTACAAGAGTTCCGCGACGATCCATCTAATGCCTATATGTTCGGCTTCAAGCGGGCTTGGCCCAACGATCCACTTCCATTCGATCAGGAATCGTTGTAACGGACGGCTTCGGTCGCTTCAGTCCGTTCTGCTGCAAGTGTCAGCGGGTCAGGGGGCCAGGCGCAGCGGGTCGCCGGTCAGCTCCACGTCGACCGTGCCCGCTGGGTGGCGCGACGAGCGGCCCACCACGATGCGGTACACGCCCGGATCGACGTACCAGCCGGGCTCGCTGCGGTGCAGCCCGCGGGTGGAGGCGGGCACGCTGCTGTGCGGGCCGAGCTCGTCCCAGGCCGGATCGGCCGGGTCGAAGTAGGCGAACGCCCGCGGTCCGAGATCGAAGCGCACGGTCGCGGACTCGCCGGGTTCGAGGGTGACCTTGGCGAAGTCCTTCAGCTCGCGCAGCGGCCGGGCCACGGCCGGCGCCAGCGGCTCCACGTAGAGCTGCACCACCTCCGAGCCGCGTCTGTCGCCGGTGTTGGCCACCTCGACGGCGACGCTCATCTCGTCGCCCGTCTGCGCCTGGGTCGCCGCAGCCCGGCCCTCAGCTGCCCGGCCCACGGCCGGCTCGCCGATGGCGAAGCTGGTGTAGCCGAGGCCGAAACCGAAGGGCACCGCCGGCTCGATCCCCATGGCGTCGTGCCAGCGGTGGCCGACCCAGACCCCCTCGCCGTAGCGAACGGTGCTGTTGTGCCCCGGGTAGTTCGCTAACGCCGCGAAGTGCTCGTAGCGCCGGCCGATCGTGGTGGGCGACCGGCCACCGGGCTCGGCAGCGCCTGAGAGCATGTCGACCACGGCCTCGCCTAGCTCCTGGCCCGCGAAGCCGACGCTGAGCACCGCGGCCGGCTGATCCAGCCAGTCCACACAATGCGGCGAGCCCACGTTGAGCACCACGACGGTGCGCGGGTTGGCGGCCGCGACCTTCGAGATCAGCTCGGGCTGCTCGCCTGGCAGCTCCCACAGGTCACGGTCGCGGCCCTCGGTCTCCCAGTCGTCGTTGGTGCCGACCACGACCAGCGCGGCGTCGCACTCCGCGGCCAGCGCCGCTGCCTCGGCGGGCAGGTCTCGCTCCACGAGTGCCTTTGCGCCGAGCACGAAGCCGGCCAGCAGCAGCGCATGGCGGTTGTCGAAATCGACGGTCAGCTCGACGGGCTTGCCGGCCTCCAGGCTGACGACCGTGCCGATCTCGGCGGAGCCGAGGCCGAAGAAAGCGTCACCGCGGGCCAGGTCGTCGGCTGTGGCGTCGATGACCACCGCGCCGTCGAGGCGCACCGCGGCCCTGCCGCAGACGGTGAGCGAGAGCCGGTGCTCACCGCTGACCTCGGGCAGCAGCGTGGCGGCGGCCCGGGCGCACCAGCGGTCGGAGTCCACGCCTTCGGCGGGCTTGCCGTATGTCCGCAGGGCCGTGCGACCAGAGGTGGCCGTGTACACCGCCGGGCCGGCGAAGTCGTGGCCGTTGCGGAACTCGATGCGGACCGGGCCGTCGAGCAGCGGGGCGCTGATCGGGGCCGTCGTGCGGTCGATGTCGGCACCTGGTGCGTAGCGGATGCTCAAATGCGGGTAGCGCTCGGCCAGGGCGTCCAGCGGCGAGGACTCCCGGTAGGCGCGCACGTTGGCCGAGCCGCCGCCCATGACCCTGGCCTGGCGGGCGTTGGGGCCGATCACGGCCAGCGAGCCGATCGACTCGAAGTCGAGCGGCAGCAGACCGTCATTGCGCAGCAGCACCGAGCCCGCGGCGGCCGCGGCGCGCATCAGCTCGCGGTCCTCGGGGCGATCCAGCGTCTCCTCGCCGTCGCCGAGCCCGCCTCCCAGGCCGAGGTGCCCGCCTTGACCGTCGCCTTGCCCGCCGGGGCCGTCGCCGTGCCCGTTGGGGCCGCTGCCGTCGTCGCCGTGCGCGTCGAACAGGCCAGTGCGCTGCATGAGGGCCAGCAGGTCGTCGACCAGTGCGTCCACGTCGGCTTCTGCGACCTCGCCGGACTGCAGTGCCTCGAACAGCGCGTCGCCGTACAGCCGCGGCGGGCCGGGCATCTCCAAACTGAGCCCGGCCTTCACGTTCCCGGCGGTTGAGCCGTTGGCGAACCAGTCGGTGACGACCATGCCGTCAAAACCCCACTGGTCGCGCAGCACGGTGCGCAGCAGCCACTCGTGCTCGCTGCAGTAGGCGCCGTTGAGCCGGTTGTAGGCGCTCATCAGCGCCCATGCGCCGCCGTCGCGCACGGCCGCCTCGAAGGGCAGCAGCGACGTCTCGCGCAGAGTGCGCTCGTCGGCCTGCACGTCGATGGTGTTGCGCTCGAACTCGGAGTCGTTGGCGACGAAGTGCTTGGGCGTGGCCGCAACGCCGGTCGACTGCACGCCGCGCACGAACGCCGCGGCCAGCCTGGCGGTCAGCAGCGGGTCCTCGCTGTAGCACTCGAAGTTGCGCCCGCCCTTGGGGCTGCGGTGCAGGTTGATGGTCGGCGCCAGCAGCACGTGCGCCTGCTTGGCTCGCGCCTCCTCCCCCAGCAGCCGGCCGAGCTCCTCGACCAGACCGGGGTCCCAGGTGGCGCCGAGCACCGCCCCCGAGGGGATGCAGGCGGTCGGCGTGCCGGTGCCGAGGAGTCCGACGCCGCGGGCGCCGTTGGGGCCGTCGGTGAGCTTCATCGCCGGGATGCCGAGCCGTTCGAGGGCGCCGGTGTGCCACATGTCGTGGCCGGCCACGAAGTCGGCCTTCTCGCGCAGCGTCATCTTCTGGCGCAGCTCCTCGGGGCGCTGGGGCCGGGGCTGTCGTTCCTCGCGGCTCTGGCTCTGGGGAGGCCGGTCGTGTGGGTCCGCGTCTCGTGACGGCTGGTCTTCGGCATGCATAGCGGCACTGATCCTGCCAGCGACGCCGCCCCGCGGCAGAATCGCCGGCGAACGGGCAGCGGCCTACCATGAGGCCATGTTCGACCTTGTCATCTCCTCAGGCACGGTGGTCGACGGCACGGGCGCCGAGCGCCGCCGGGCCGACATCGCCATCTCCGACGGGCGCATCGCCGCCATCGGCGACATAGCCGGGCCCGCCGCTGAGACCATCGACGCCGACGGGCTGATCGTGTGCCCCGGCTTCGTCGACCCCCACACCCACTACGACGCCCAGATTTTCTGGGATCCCCGAGCCACGCCGTCGAACCTGTTCGGGGTCACCTCGGTGATCGCCGGCAACTGCGGCTTCACGCTGGCCCCGCTCGGCGACGAATCCGACGGCGAGTACCTCAAGCAGATGATGGTGAAGGTCGAGGGCATGGCCCTGGAGGCGCTCGAGGAGGGCGTGCCCTGGGACTGGCGCAGCTTCGGCGAGTACCTCGACCGGGTGGATGCCTCGGGCACGGCGGTCAACGTGGGCTTTTTGGTGGGGCACTGCGCGCTGCGCAGGATGGTGATGAAGGACGACGCCGTCGGCAGCGAGGCCAGCGCCGAGCAGGTGGCCGAGATGCGGCGCCTGCTGGGCGAGTCGATCGCCGCCGGAGGCCTGGGGTTCTCGACCGGGCGCTCGTTCACCCACAGCGACGGCGACGGCCGGCCGGTGCCGAGCCGCTGGGCCGCCATCGAGGAGGTGCTGGAGCTGTGCCGCGAGACCGCCGCCCACGAGGGCACCACCCTGGAATGGGTGGCCGACGGCTGTCTCAACGGGTTCAGCGACGACGAGGTCGCGCTGATGACCGAGATGTCGCTTCAGGGCCGGCGGCCCTTGAACTGGAACGTGCTCACCGTGGACTCGGCCCGTCCCGAGGCATACGAGAACCAGCTCGCCGCCTGCGAGCAGGCCAACGCGGCCGGCGCACGGATCGTGGCGCTGACCATGCCGATCCTGGTGGGCATGAACATGAGCCTCGGCAGCTATTGCGCCCTGCATCAGCTGCCCGGCTGGAGCGAGGTCTTCTCGCTGGCCTACCCCGAGCGCATCGAGCGCCTGCGCGACCCCGAGACGCTCACCTGGCTGGAGAACCAGGCGGCGCTGCCCGAGGCGGGCGTGTTCTCGCGGCTGACCGGCTGGGACCGCTACATGATCGGCGACACCTACTCCGCCGCCAACTCCGGGCTGAAGGGCCGCACGCTGGGCGACGTGGCCCGCGAGCGCGGCAAGCGGGCGTTTCACACGATGGCCGAGATCGCCGTGGCCGACGGGCTGCGTACCGTGTGGTGGCCGCTGCCCACCGACGACGACGCCGAGAGCTGGAGGCTGCGTGCGCAGGCCTGGGAGCACCCGGCGGTGATGATCGGCGGCTCTGACGCGGGCGCCCACCTGGACCGCATGGCCGGCGCGCCCTACACCTGCGCCTGGATCGACGACTGCCTGCGGGGCCGGCGCCTGACCACCATGGAGAACGCCATCCGCCACATGACCGACGTGCCGGCGCGGCTCTTCGGGCTGCGCGGGCGGGGCCGCATCGAGGAGGGCTGGTGCGCGGACATCGTGATCTTCGACGAGTCCGAGATCGGCGCCACCGATGTGGAGCTGGTGCGCGACCTGCCCGGCGACTCGCCGCGGCTCTGGAGCGAGGCCACCGGCATCAGGCGGGTGCTCGTCAACGGCGCCAGCACCGTGATCGACGGCGTGGCCACCGAGGCGCTGCCGGGCAAGGTGCTGCGCAGCGGCACCGACACCGAGACCGTCCTCGCCGGCTAGCGGCCGCTCGCGCCGGGCTGGACGCTGGGTTCGGCCGGCCGGCTAGCCGCTGCAATCGGCGTCCGCGCCCCAGGCGGCGGCGAGGTCGGCTGTGGTGGTGACGGTGGCCAGCAGCGAGACGGTGCTCTCCATCAGCGACTCGCCGTAGCTCACCGGCACGCCGACCACGGCGTCCGCGGGCACCACGACCCGGTAGCCGAGGTCCACAGCCACGAGCACGAGCCCGAGGATGCCGACGTTGAGGCTGGCGCCCACCGCCACGACCGTCGTCACACCGCAGTTGCGCAGCAGCTGGTCGAGCTCGGTGCCGACGAACGGGGTGAAGCCGTGGCTGCGCTCCACGACCAAGTCGGTGGCCTGAGGGTCGATCTCGGGGATGTTCTGGGTGCCGGGGCTGCCGAGGTCGAGTCGGTCGCCGTTGAGGCGCAGGCTCGCGGCCATCAGGCGGGAGTTGACCGCCGAGCCCTGCCGGTCCGCCCGGAACACGGCGTTGCAGTGGACCACCGTGGCGCCCGCGGCCCGCGCCGCCTGGCAGACCCGCCCTGCGTTGGCGGCCAGGCCGACCTCCTCGGCCGCCTGGCGAAGCTGC
The DNA here is from genome assembly GCA_965214285.1 of Acidimicrobiales bacterium. Taxonomy (GTDB): domain Bacteria; phylum Actinomycetota; class Acidimicrobiia; order Acidimicrobiales; family Aldehydirespiratoraceae. The sequence goes on along the minus strand of OZ243946.1, from coordinate 340,668 downwards.
GGCAAAGCGGCGAGGTCGCCGATCACGCCGCGTTGCAGCTCCATGGTCAGCAGCGCCGTGGCGCCGGGCGCCACCAGGTCCCTCAGGCTGGGCGCTTCGCTGGGCGCTTGTTCGCCGGCGGGGTCCAGGGTCGCCAAGGTCAGACGGACCCGGAGTCGGGCATCTGGAAGTAGTCGCGCCAGGCCTCGATCAGGCCGTCGTCTCGCACCTCGAAGACGCCCATGACCCGCAGCGGCAGCTCCCTGCCGTCGGGCAGGACGAAGGTGTCGACCCGCTCGTTCATCACCAGGCCGCCTTCGCTGAGCTGGTTGAGCGTCTCGAAGCGGATCTCGTCGGCCATGCCCACGAACCCGGCTACCACGGCACGGATGGCGTCGTGGCCCACGGCCGGCTCCAGGGGGATGTTGTGGTATGTGGCGTCGGGGGCGAAGTGCTCCACGATCGCGTCTACGTCGCGCTTGCGCCACGCATCGGTCAGCGAGGCCACCACGGCTTCTGCGTCATTCATCAGGGTCTCCTGATCTCTAGTGATTCGTTGGATGTGCGGATTGTCGGGATGTCCGAGGGGCCGGTCTCGAAACGCCGAGCTGCCCGAGCCGGATCGTGGGCAAGTCTGGCCGAGCGAGCCTGGCTTCGGAAGTCGGGCCGGCCGAGCCTGGGCCGCGGGCGTCGTCGGGCCTCAGATGCCGGTGCGCTGGGCGGCGGGCTTGTCGAGCTCGAATGCCGCGTGCAGGGCGGCCACGGCAGTCTCGGCCTGAGGCTGGGCGACCACGCACGAGATGCGAATGGCCGAGGTGGAGATCATCATGATGTTGATCCCCGCCGCCGCCAGGGTCTCGAACATGGTGGCCGCCACGCCCGGATTGGTCTGCATCCCGGCGCCGATCAGGCTCACCCGGGCGATGTCGGTGTCGGCGGCGCAGGCCGTGGCGCCGATCTCGCCGAGCAGCCCCTCGGTGGTGCGAGCCGCGGCGTCGACCTGCGGGTGCGGCACCGTGAAGCTGACGTCGGTGTGCCCGTCGGCGGACACGTTCTGCACGATCATGTCGACGTTGACCTGGCTCTCGGCGAGCGCCCGGAACAGGCGAGCCGCCACGCCGGGGCGGTCGGTCACCCCCGAGACGGTCATCTTGGCCTCGGACGTGTCGTGGGTGACAGCCGAGACGATGGCGCTTTCCATGGATTCCTCCTCGGTTACCCAGGTGCCTGGCACCCAGCTGAATGCACTGCGGATGTGGAGCCGCACCCCGTAGCTGCGGGCCAGTTCGACGGATCGCATGGCCGGCTTGGGACAGCCCGTGGCGGTCATCTCCAGCAGCTCGTCAAAGGAGATGCGGTCCATCTTGCGGGCCTCGGCCACCAGCCGGGGGTCGGTTGTGAACACGCCGGGCACGTCGGTGTAGAGCTCGCAGGCGTCCGCGTCGAGGGCCTGGGCGAGGGCCACGGCGGTTGTGTCGGAGCCGCCGCGCCCGAAGAAGGTCACGTCGTTGGCGGTGGACACGCCTTGTGAGCCGCCCACCACGGGCACCCGCCCGGCCTCCACGGCAGCTCGGACCCGGTGCGGGTTGACTTCGATGATCTTGGCGGCGCGGTGGTTGGCGTCGGTGACGAAGCCGGCCTGGCTTCCGGTGAACGAGTCGGCCTCCACGCCGAGATCGTGAAGCGCCATGGCCATCAGGGCGCAGGCCTTGCGCTCGCCGGCGGTGATCAGCATGTCCATCTCCCGGCCCGGCTTGGACGCGGACACCACGTCGGCGAGATGCAGCAGCTCGTCGGTCTCGGCGCCCATGGCGGACACGACCATCACGATGCGGTTGCCCCGGCGGGTGCAGCGGGCCACATGGTCGGCCACCTGGCGGATGCGATCCGGGTCGCCCACGGACGTGCCGCCGAACTTCTGAATCAGCAGAGCCACGAGCGTTGAGGCTACCCCCGCAACCCCTCGTCGGACGGTTGGAGGACACCTGTAGGATCGAGGGTAATCGTTGGGTCTCGGCCGCGGAGTGCTTCCAGGCCGGCAGCCAGCCTGCGTCACCGTCACATGTATGAAGTAGAGTGTGAAGCATGCCGGAGTGGACCCATGCCCCTGAGACGCCGTTCAGCCCTGTCCCCAGGCGCATTCCGCTCGATCCCGACCTGCTGGTGAGCGTGGCCGCACAGGTGCGGTTCGCCCCGGTCCTGAGCGTTCGGGATCAAGAATTCGTCGCTCCGTTCCAGGAAGCGATCCGGCAGTCCTATCCGCTGGCGGAACGGCAGATTCAGCAGCAGGTCATGCCCGGCGCCAGTGGCATGCTCCAGTTGGCCGAGTCCGTCCTCTGGGCGTTTTCGGACCCGGACGAGAACTGGCAGGTCGTGCTCTCGGAGACGTTCGTCACCCTCCGCTGCAGCGACTACAGCAACCGGGAGGACTTTCTCTCTCGCCTCAGGGAGGTGCTCGATGCGGTCGGTGCCCACGTGCAGCCTGTGCTGACCAGTCGGGTGGGTGTCCAATACACGGACCGCCTGAGCGGCGAGGATCTACTCGGCCGACTGCCCGAATTCGTCCGGCCCGAGCTGCTCGGCCTTGCGAGCACCCAACTCGGGGAGGGCACCGTCGTGAACGAGCTGACCCAAGCCGAGTTCAGCATCGACAACGTGCGCCTTCGTGGACGGTGGGGCCATCTCCCTGCGAACAGCACGCTCGACATGGCGGTCGAGGCGGTCGACGCCCCTAGCTGGATCCTAGACCTGGACGCCTTCACCGAGGCTTCGCAGCCCTTCGACCCAGGCAACTGTGCAGCAGAGGCAGAGCGCTGTGCAGGCATCGTCTACGGCTTCTTCCGGTGGGCCGTGTCCGACGAGTTCTTGACCAGCCACGGAGCGGAGCTGTGAGCGCCCTGGCTGACCGTCCGGCGATTCGCCCTGCCGCCGAAGCGCGCCCTGCAGGCAACGACTTCTCCGGCATCCGGACAATCATTGCCGTCCAGAGAGTGCCTGTTCTCCGGGCTGGCCGCCCGGCGAATGCGCCGAGCTCCGTTCCGCTGTACACCGGTCGGCGAGGCGGGATGCTGTTCGCCGGGTCCTGGAAGGAGATCGCCGCCAGAGTGGACTCGGACGCCTCGACTTCGTCGCTGGGTCCGATGGTTCGCAGCCTCGATGGCGATCCTCACCCGAGACCCGAGGCCGCGGCTCGGGTTCGGCAGCTGAAGGAGGACTCAGGCCTCACCTGGGACCAAATCCGGCGACTGTTCGGAGTCAGCATCAGAGCGGTACACATGTGGGCGAGCGGTGCCCGCATGAACTCGCGGAACGTAGAGCGGCTCACCTACCTCGAGCGGATGGTCACGGCTCTGGGGTCCACTCCCAGCGAACGGCGCGACAAGTTCCTGGGACCCGCTGCAGGCGGCGGCAGGTCCCTTTTCCAGCGACTCCTGATGGCCGCAGCCACCGACCGGCACAGCGATGTCGGAGCGCTGATTGAGTCGACGGGCGCCGGGTACACGATCCACGGCGAGTTTCTCTCCGCCGAACCGATCCCTCTCGACAACGACGCCCCCTGATCAGTGTCCCCCGGATCGAGGTGGCTCACCGATGAGCAGCGTACGGAGCTCGGCAGTTGGCGACAGGGAGACGTGGTCGCGTCCCTGCGGAGCCAAGTCTGGATCGCAAACGGCAGCCTTCCCACCACCGAGCTTTCACGGCAGCATGCAGTCGCGGGGATGCCGACGGGCCTCTACGAGACGACTCCCCACGGCCACGCAGTCCTGACACAGACCTGCGACCTGGTGCCGCGACCCGACCGAGATCGGCCGTTTGTCGCATTGGCGCCACTGGTTCGGCTCAGCGACGAGGCAGAGATGGCGCGACGAGGCCGGATGCCGCGCTACGCCCACGTGCCGGCATTCCAGAACGGGGCCTACTTCGCCGATCTGGATCGGATCACGACGGTCGAGACGGGAGTGCTGCTGCTCTCCGTGCGCTTGCCGGGCCTCTCGACGGATGCCGAGCGCAAGAGCTTCTCAAGGTCCGTCGCCCGCAAGTTCGGGCGTTTCGCGTTCCCCGACGATCTGGTGGGGTCACTGGCGGGATGGCGAGATCGCGTGGCGTCCAGGCACGACCGGCCGCACAGCCCCGAAGGGACCCTCTACCGGGAAGCGGTCGACGTTCGCGTCTCTGCGGATCCCTCCTGGGACGCGGAGGCCATCTCCGTGGTCGTGACCGTCCTGTTCCCGCCTGGCTTCCTCCCGTCATCCAGCCCTGAGATCAGCCCAGAGATAGCCCGAGTCGAAGCCGTCAACCGGTTGTCAGAGGCCGAGGTGGCCCGCGAACTCTGCGACAGAACCACAGATTCTGACCGCGGTGTGCTTCTGTGCGACCGCATCCAGAGCCTGTGGGCGGCCAGATGCCGGTGTGTGGGAACGATCGAATCGATCGACTTCGATCTCCTGGGTACCGACGAGATGACGGTCGACGCCTATCTCGGCTCGTTCTCCTTCGACTTGGAGTTCCTCTCTCCGGCCTAGGGGCTAGGGCGTCGGCTGGGGCTCGGCCTGCGGCGGGAGGAAGGCCCTCATCACAGCGGCATTCGACGTCCAGCCGCGGCCCTCCTTGACGACGAGGCCTGCCTCCAGGAGCCGGTTCAGGTCACGTGACAGGGTGCGCGGCCCGGTCCTGGCGTAGCGGGCGGCCAGCTCGGGGGTCAGCCCGGGCAGGGCGACCCGGGCGACCACCTTGTCGGCCGGCATCGCCAGCGCCAGCGAGCGTTGGCGGTCCCGGGCCGGGCTCGCCGGGAACTGGCTCATGGTCTCGTGCACGTAGTTGACCCAGCTCACGGCGAACTGGTGCCCGCGGACGCCGGCGATCTGCTCCCGGAGTCCATCGACGAGCCCCTGTATGGCGTACTCCAGGAACCCGGTCGTCTCACGGCTGCGGCTCGCCTCGGCCAGCTTTCGGTAGTACTGCGGGCGGGTGCGGTTGTAGTGGTTGGACAACAGGTGCGCCGCCGGCAGCGGCACCATTTGACAGCGGGCCAGGATCAGGAACTCCAAGAGCCGTGCGGTGCGCCCGTTGCCGTCGCCGAACGGGTGGATCCAGGCGATGTAGAGATGCGCGTAGGCGGCGCAGGTAACGGCCAGGGCGAAGCGGATCTCGGGATCCTCGGAGGCGAACAGCTCGCTCTCCAGCCAGTCCGCGAGCCGGCCGACCAGGTACTGGCAGTCCTCGGGCGGGGCGCCCCGGTAGCTGCCGCCGACCACAACGGAGTGGTCGCGAACCCTGCCCCCGGCGACCTGCGGCTCGTGCTCGGTGCCCTCCATCACCTGCCGGTTGAGGTCGCAGATCAGCTCCGCGGTGATGACCGGGAGGTCACCTCGCATGACCTGGCGGTCGATCTCCTGCAGGGCGTCCAGCACGTTCTTCACCTCGCGTTCCTGGTAGGCCATCGACGGGGGCGCGCTGAACGTCCCGTGGAGGATGCCTTCGACCTGCTTCTCTTCGAGCGTGTTGCCCTCGATTGCCGTGGTGGCCTGAGCGCCCTTGACCAAGGCGACCTCGTAGAACTCCCGCGCAACCGCCGGCGGCAGCGGCGCCCCAGCGAGGTGTTCGCACTTGGACTTCGCCTCGCCCAGCAGCATCCATGTCGTCGGCCTGAGATCGTTGACGTCGGTAGCCTCGAAGGTGATCCAGGGGTGGCTCTCCTGGTAGCTGCGCATGCCGGCAGTCTACTATCGACCCCCTAGATTGTCTATTCTGTTGTCCAATTGATTGTCCACTGGGTTGTGCAGCGGTTCGTCACGGATTCGGCAGCGGTTCCGAGCCGTCTCAAGACCCTGACAGCCCGCTTCGAGGTTTCGCGGGGACTCTCGGCGGCGGGCGGCCGAGGGCTCAGCGGTTGACGAACAGCTCCAGGGAGCGTTCGCCGTCGGGGCGGGCGGTGCCGAGCCAGCGCTCGTCCACGTCCAGCGACGCCAGCAGATCCGAGCCTGGTGGGCTCAGCTCGGGCGGGATGTCGACCAGCGACGAGACCGGAGGGCTGAGCTCGGGCGCAATGTCGATCAGCAGAGCCAGCCGGGTCGGGTCCAGATACACAGCCGAGGTCGCCCGCGCCGCCAGCGGCTCGATCCCGGCCAGCGCCTCGGCCATGCGCTCCCCGGCGGGACCGAGCGAAGCGAAGACGGCTCCCGGCAGCGGCACCCCCGGCGCAGCGGCACTGATCCGTTGCCAGGCCGGACGCAGGCCGCGGCGCCTCAGACCGGCGGCCCGCAGATGCCGCACCAGGGTCCGGCTGCTCACCGGCTGTGCGCCCATCGCCAGTGCACGGGACCGGTCGGCCTCGTCGATGTCGTAGTGGTCGCCCTGGAAGCCGAGCCGCCGCTTGCCGAGCCGCTGGGCGAAACAGTGCAGCTCGTCGTAGGACTCGTCGCTGACGAGATGCGCCCAGCGACTGCCCTGCCAGTCCCATATCGCAGCGTCGACGAGCACAGCCACCGCAAGAGCCTGCCACGCGCCGACTGCCGTGCTCTGCTGCACCCGCTGTGCCCAGCTGGCGCTGGGCCTGGCTTCGCGTCCTCGCCCCAGCCTCGTGCCCTGGGCGTGTCGGCAGGCGCGGTGCCCCTGCTGCGTGTGTGGCGGGCACGGCCTGCCGGCCCGAAGGCCGGTCGTGCCATACTGCACCGGTGAGGGAGCCGGCAGCCGACGAGGTGGTGCTGCGCCTGCCCGCACGCCCGGAATACGGGCGGATCGCTCGCATCGGGGCTGCCTCGCTGGGACTTCGCCAGGGCATGTCGTTCGGGGAGATCGACGACCTGCGCCGGGTGGTGGACGAGACCTTCGCCCTGCTGCTCGATGGATGTGCCGCCGACAACGGCCACCACACACCCAGCGGCACAGCGCCCAGCGACCAGGCATCCGGCGACAACGACAGCAGCGGCCTCGAGACCGTCAGCGAGGACGGCGCTCGTGACTGCGAGCTTGAGATCGTCTTCAGGGCCGATGACGACGCGCTGGAGCTGCACGCCGCCCGCTCTCCGGCGCAGCCGCTGAGCGAGGATGCCGTCCACCGCTTCGACGCGTTCGTGGCCGGGCTCGTGGACGACTGCGACGTGGATGCCCTACGCGCCAAGCTGCGGATCCGTCGAAGCGTCACCGAAGTCGAGAACCCCGACTGAGCCAGCGCGCAACGACGGGGCCACGGCGCTCGGATCAGTCCGCGGGCACCCCAACGCAGCCCAGCGGCTCGCGATCGCGGTGCGCGACAAGGGCTGTGTCCGCTGCGGCGCACCGATGCACCCGGCCGACATTCACCACGTCGTCGCATGGGAGAACGGCGGGCCCACAGACATCGACAACCTCCAAGCCCTCTGCGGCCACGCCCGCGCCAGGCCTGGCCCGCCCCCAGCGTGCATCCGATCTCGGTTGGGCTGTTGGGCGTGGGTCTGTCAGCATGGGGCTGTGATTCTCCAAGACAAGACCATCCTGATATCGGGCGTGGGGCCGGGCCTCGGCTCGGCTTGCGCGGCGGTGGCGCTGCGCGACGGCGCCAACGTCGCCCTGCTGGCCCGCAACCGAGAGCGTCTGGCCTCGGCCGCGGCCGAGCTCGATCCCGGCGGCGAGCGGTCCCTGGCAGCCCCCGGCGACCTCTGCGAAACCGAGACACTGCAGGCCGCGGTGGCGGCGACCGTCGAGCGCTTCGGCCGGCTCGACGGGGTAGTGAGCGTGGCTGCTGACGACCGCGGCATGGGCGCCATCCTCGGCGTCGACAACGAGCGCTTCGCGGCCATGCTGGCCACCAACGTGATCGGCACCGCCAACCTGGTGGCCGCGGCGGCGCCTGTCATGGAGGCAGCCGGCGGCGGGTCGGTCGTGCTGATCGGCTCGCAGGCCTCGCTGCGCCCCGTGAAGGCGCTGCCCCAGGGTGCCTACGGGGCGTCCAAGGCGGCGATGCTGGCAGGCGCCAGGGACATGGCCGAGGATCTCGGGCCCAGGGGCATCCGGGTCAACTCGGTGCTGCCCACCTGGATGTGGGGGCCGATGGTCAAGATGTACTGCGAATGGCAGGGCTCAGAGCGAGGCATCACCGCCGAGGAGGTACGCGATGAGATCGCGGCCACCATGGCGTTGCGGGAGATGCCAACCGACGACGACGTGGCCGAGGCGGTCGCGTTCCTGCTGTCGGACCGGGCGCGCATGATCACCGGCCAGCGCCTGCTGGTGAACGCAGGCGAGTTCTACGACACCTGACTGGCAGCCTCCTCTGCTCAGCCTGCGGGGTCGATCATGTACTGCATGATGACCACATCGACCCAGCGGTTGAACTTGCGCCCCACCTGACGCTGCACCCCGACCTCAGCGAAACCGCAGGACTCGTGCAGCGCTATCGACGCCGCCTGATCCGAGGCGATGTGCGCCAGGATCGTGTGGAAGCCGCGCCCGCAGGCAATGTCGATCAGCTCGGCGAGCAGCGCCCTGCCGACTCCCTGGCCGCGGGCGCCGGCGCTCACGTACACGCTGTCCTCCACGCTGGCCGCATACGCCGGGCGGTCCCGATACGGCGAGAGCGAGCCGAAGCCGACCACCGCACCGTCGGCCTCTGCCACGATCGCCCCGAAGGCGCCCTCACGGTCGAGGATCCAGGCCCGCTGCTCGGCAAGCGAGCGGGGCCGCAGGTCCATGGTGGCGGAGCTGTGGGCGACCTCGTGGTTGTAGATGGCCGCGATGGCCTCGGCGTCGGCCACGCCGGCTGGGCGCAGGTGCATGACTGGCCGCAGGATACGTGCTTGGATTAGGCGATGGCTCGCAACGTGCTGGGAGGCGAACTCGCCGAGTGCGGACGTGATCCGCTGACCGGCTTCTTCCGCGACGGCTGCTGCAACACCTCCGACGCCGACATCGGCTCGCACACGGTGTGCACCACGGTGACCGCCCGCTTCCTGGAGTTCTCCAAGTCCGCCGGCAACGATCTGTCCACGCCGCGCCCCGAGTGGGGCTTCGCAGGGCTCGAGCCGGGCGACGGCTGGTGCGTCTGCGCGGCTCGCTGGCTGGAGGCTGCCCTCGCCGGCGCTGCCGCTCCGGTGCGCCTTGCCGCTACGCACGAGCGAGCGCTGGAGATCGTCCCGCTGCAGATGCTGCGCGCCCATGCGGTGGACAGCGACAACTGAGTGGCTTCCGACGGCTCGGCCGGGCGAGGCTACGCTCAGCCCATGAAGCCGACTGAGCCCACGAAGCCGCCTGTACTGACCGAGCCGACCGGGACGACCGAGACGACCGGGGCGACGCATGGCGCCCGATCCGACCAGGACCCCGGCGAAGGGGATCTGCTGCTGGAGGAGCTGCTGGTCTCGGAGGTCTCGATCGACGGGATGTGCGGGGTCTACTAGGGCCTGCGGGCAGAGCCGGGCCGGCCTTGACCGCCGCAGCTCTCGTCGTGCAGGACTGCCGATGACCTCTCTTGCGGTGTCTGCGCCGTGACTCCCGCCGGCACTTCGCCTGCGGCTGTGACCCCGGCCGCCGCCGTTGCCTCGCCCGCGACCGCCGGGACGCCTTTCGACGCCGAGGCGGCATACCGGCTTCACGACCGGGTGGCGCTGCGACGCGAGCCGTTCGGCGCGTTGGCCTACCACTACGGCAACAGGCGGCTCAACTTCCTCCGCGCCCCCGAGCTGGCGGCGCTGGTCGAGTCGCTGGGCGAGCACGCCTCGGTGCGAGCGGCCTTCGACGCCTCGGGCATCGACCCGAGACGCTGGCTCTCATTCGTGCGGGCGCTGGAGTCGCTGGCCGGCTCGGGCTTCTTGGTGCGAGACGAAGCGCCGTGACGAGCACCGCCGCGCAGACACGCATCGCCGGGCGGACAAGCACGGAGGCGCATCCGGGCATGGCCGAGCAGCTCAAGGCCGGCCTGGACGCCCCGATCTGCCTGACCTGGGAGCTCACCTACGCCTGCAACCTGCAGTGCGTTCACTGCCTGTCGTCCAGCGGGCGGCGCGACCCTGCCGAACTGAGCACCGACGAGGCCGAGGCGCTGCTCGACGAGTTGGCGCAGATGCAGGTGTTCTACGTCAACATCGGCGGCGGCGAGCCCACCGTGCGCCCCGACTTCTGGCATCTGCTCGACTACGCCACCGCCAACGGCATCGGCGTGAAGTTCTCCACCAACGGCAGCCGCATCGACGCCGCCGCAGCCCGCCGCCTGGCCCGCAGCGACTACGTGGACGTGCAGATCTCCATAGACGGCGCGGATGCCGCCGTCAACGACGCAGTTCGAGGGCCGGGATCGTTCGCCACGGCCATCCAGGCGATGCGCCGGCTCCGCAGCGCCGGGTTCGAGGGCTTCAAGATCTCGGTGGTGGCGACCCGCCACAACATCGCCCAGCTCGACGACCTGGCAGCCCTGGCGGAGCGTTTCGGCGCCACGCTGCGGCTCACCCGGCTGCGGCCGTCGGGCCGGGGCATCGACTCCTGGCACGAGCTGCACCCAACGGACGACCAGCAGCGCGCCCTGTATCGCTGGCTGCTGGAGCGCCCCGAGGTGCTCACCGGCGACTCGTTCTTCCATCTGTCCGCCCTCGGGGCACCGCTGCCGGGGCTCAACCTGTGCGGCGCCGGGCGGGTGGTCTGTCTGATCGACCCGATAGGCGACGTGTACGCCTGCCCGTTCGTGATGCACGGCGATTTCCTCGCCGGCTCGGTGCGCGATCCGGGCGGGTTCACGCAGGTCTGGCGCCACAGCGAGCTGTTCGCGGAGCTGCGCGAGCCGCAGGCTGCCGGGGCTTGCGCGAGCTGCGGCGAGTTCGACGCCTGCCAGGGCGGCTGCATGGCCGCCAAGTTCTTCACGGGCCTGCCGCTACAGGGCCCGGACCCCGAGTGCGTGAAGGGCCACGGCAGCGACCTGCCGACCGCGGCGGACCCTGCAAACCGGCCTGCGGCAGCCTCGGATCACTCCCGGCGGGTCCCGGTGCTGCTCGGCGCCAAACCCTGAGCGGTACGTCCGGTCGCTGATCGCCAGGCCCAAAGCCCTGAGCGGGGACGGTCGAGCGCTGACCGGGCGCCAACCCTGAGCGGGACCGCCTGAGCGCTGAGCGGGACCGCCTGAGACTGGCCGACGGCAGGCCCGCGGGCGGGCTCGGCTACCCTCGGCAGCGATGAGCAACGACTGGTTCGAGTCAACGGCCGTTGCCCAGCGGCGCGCCGAGCGGCGTCTGCCGCCGTCGGTCTACGGCGCCCTGGTGGCGGGCGCGGATCAGGGCGTGTCGATGAGAGACAACGTCGAGGCCTTCGCCGAGCTAGGAATCCGCCCGCTCAGCGCAGGCCAGCCGGCCGAACGCGACCAGTCCGTCACCGTGATGGGCCAGCCGTCGGCCATGCCTGTGCTGATCTCGCCCACCGGCGTGCAGGCCGTGCATCCCGAAGGCGAGGTCGCCGTCGCCCGTGCCTCAGCCGCCCGCGGCATCCCAATGGGGCTGAGCTCGTTCGCCAGCAAGCCGATCGAGCAGGTGACCGAGGCCAACCCGCAGACCTTCTTCCAGATCTACTGGGCTGGCGACCGCGACTCGATCATGCAGCGCTGCGAGCGGGCACGCACGGCGGGCGCCGTCGGCCTGATCCTCACCCTCGACTGGTCGTTCGTGCACAGCCGCGACTGGGGCAGCCCGTCGATACCCCAGACCATGGGCCTGCGCACCACGCTGCGCCACGCACCGGAGCTGCTGCGCCGCCCCCGCTACGCCTGGAGCTGGCTGCGCCGCCTGCAGGCGCCGACCCTGGGCGTCCCCAACTTCGCGGTCGGCAATGCGCCCGTGCCGGGCTTCTTCGATGCCTACGGCGTGTGGATGTCCACGCCGCCGCCGACCTGGGAAGACGTCGCCTGGCTGGCCGAGACCTGGGACGGGCCGTTCATGGTCAAGGGCGTCTACCGGGCCGACGAGGCCCGCCGGGCGGTGGACGCCGGGGCCGGCGCCATCTCGGTGAGCAACCACGGAGGCAACAACGTCGACGGCGCGCCCGCCCCGATCCGGGTGCTGCCCGAGATCGCCGCTGCGGTGGGCGGCGACGCCGAGGTGCTGCTCGACAGCGGGATCCGGCGCGGCTCGGACGTGGTGAAGGCCCTGGCGCTGGGCGCGGACGCGGTGATGATCGGCCGGGCCTGGCTGTGGGGGCTCGCCGCCAACGGCCAGGCGGGCGTGGAGAACATCCTCGACGTGCTGCGCATGGGCATCGACTCCACGATGCTGGCCCTCGGCAAGGCGTCGGTCGCCGACATCGGCCCGGACGACGTGGTGGTGCCGCCCGGCTTCAGCCCACCGGCCCTCAGAGACCCGGCCCGATGACCACCCTCGGTGCCTTCTCCTCGCATCTGAAAGGCCCGCCACGATGACGGCCCTGGGCGAGTTCTCCTCGCCGGAGCTGGCGGCGCGCTCTGGCTGCTGGGATCTCCTGATCCCCTTCGGCTCCGTCGAGCAGCACGGCCCGCACCTGCCGGTCGACACCGACGTGCGCATCGCCGAGACCGTGGCCCGGCGGGCAGCCGCGGCCGTGGCCGACGCCGTGGTGTCGCCGCCGCTGCCGATCGGCGCGGCCGGAGAGCACGCCGGGTTCAGCGGCACCCTGTCGGTCGGCACCGACACGGCGGCCGGGATGCTGGTCGAGATCGTGCGCAGCGCCGGGCCGGAATGGCGCTCGATCACGGTGGTCAACGGCCACGGCGGCAACCTCGAAGCGCTTCGCTTGGCGCAGCGGCGCTGTCGGGCCGAGGGGCGCGAGCTGCGGTGCTGGTGGCCTCGCGATCCGGGGGGCGACGCCCATGCAGGCTTCACGGAGACGTCGGTGATGCTGGCGGTCGCGCCCGATGCCGTTCGCCGCGAGGCGCTGGCGGCCGGTGCAACCGCACCGCTTGCCGAGCTGCTCGACGAGCTGACTGTGGGCGGCGTGGCCGCGGTGTCGTCCAACGGGGTGCTGGGCGACCCCCGTCAGGCGTCCGCGGAGGCTGGCCGGGCGATCCTGGATCGCTGGGTCGACGAGCTGATCGCCGTCCTCGCCACCGAGCCCCATCATCCCGTGCTGGCCGAGCTGCGCGATTGCCCCGAGACCGCTGAACCACGACCTGCAGAGACACGACCCGCGCGGCCGCGACCTGTGGAGGCGCAGCGATGAGCAGGCCGGTCGCGGTGGTGACGGGCGCCGCCCGAGGCATCGGCGCAGCCACCGTCGAGGCCCTCGTCGGCGCCGGCTGGAAGGTCAACGCGCTGGACATCTGCGCACCCGTCGACGGCCTCGCCTACCCGGCAGCCACCCCGCAGGATCTCGAGGCCGTGGTCGCCGCCGCCCCCGGTGCCGTCAGCGGCCACCGCATCGACGTTCGCCAGGCTGCCCCGATGGCGGATCTGGCCGGCGAACTGGGCCAAGTGGACGCCCTCGTCTGCTGCGTGGGAGCGGCCATCGGAGGCCGGCCCGTGTGGGAAGTACCCGACGTCGACTGGCACACCGCCATCGACGTGAACCTCAACGCCACCTTCGCCACGCTGCGGGCCTTCGTCCCCAAGGTGACTCCCGGCGGGCGGATCGTGGCCGTCGCCAGCGCCGCGGGCTCGCTCGGGCTGCGCCACATGGGGCCCTATGCGGCGGCCAAGCACGGGGTGATCGGCCTCGTCCGGTCCCTGGCAGCGGACCTGGCCGGCACGGGGACCACGGCGAATGTGGTCAGCCCCGGCTCCACGGTGGGCGCTCCGCTGGAGGAGTCCGCCAGGATCTACGGCCTCGATTCCGCCGAGGCGTTCGTCGCCCACCAAGAGCCGCTGGGGCGCCTGATCGAGCCCGCCGAGGTGGCAGCGGTCATCGCCTGGCTCTGTTCGCCGCAAGCCTCGGCGGTCACGGGCGCGGTGATCCCGGTGGACGGCGGCATGACCGCCACCCCCTGAGCCCCCAGCCGCCCACTGTCTGCCTCCCTCGGACGGTGCTTGCATGCACCTCGCGCACCTCGCGCATCTCGCGGGGCCTGACGGTCGGGACACGCCAGTTGCAGTCCGACGCATGGTGCTGGGCGGTCCAGAACCCGGCGACCACTGAGCGCATCAGCACCGACTGGGCGGTTCGGGTGACCGCTGCTGCGCCGATCAGGGCTGCGAGCATCTCGGTCTCGGGGAGCTGTTTGCGCCGGCCGTGGGTGTCGGTCAGCTTGTCGACGACGTCCAGGGCGTCGGGGGCTGCGAGGATCCGGGCGGCGTCGCTGATGCTTTGCACGCCGGCACGGTCGGCGGGGTCGGCCCAGCCGCGGTTCAAGAAATCCGCTACCACCCCCAAACAGCCCGCCCGCGCGGCGGCGGCGCGGTCGGTTGTGTGGACGGCGGGTTCGTCGCAGCGCCAGCGGCCCCCTTGGCTGTGGAACCCGACAGGTGCCCCGTCGATCACCACCGTCACCGCTTCGACCGGCCCGCCGCTGTCGGCGGCTGTGGCCGCGTCGGCGATCGCGGCTGGCTCAGAGCCAGGCTTGTGGTCCCAGCGGCCCGCCCCGGGATGGCCTGGCGGCACGCGGGGCTGTTGCATGTCGGGGCGGCTGGAAGCCGGCTCAAGATCCATGGGGCTGCACCGGTCAGGGGTCGTCTCGATGCAACCTAGCACAGCACGCCCGGGCCGCTGAGCCGCTGGGCGAGCACGCGTGAGCCCCTGGCGTGGGCGGCCCCGCCGGCTCTCAGTGCTTAATGGACCAGCGGCAGCGTTCAGGTATGTCAGGCTTCTCCGGGTTCACCGTGCAGCTGCATCGGTATTCGGAGCTTCCGTCGTAAGCGCCGCCGCATTTCGGGTCAGGCTGATTCCAGACTCCGACATGGCTGTACTCGTAGGTGACCCCGCCGGCCGTTCCCTGGACGCCGACCTCGATCACGACAGGCTCATCGACAGGCTCATGGTCGTGCTCGTCGATGTCCTCAGGCGGAAGCGTGCCTGCGTTCTCGGGAACCTGAAGACCTTTCCAGGTTGTCGTGGTGGAGGGCCGGGCGCGTGTGGTTGTCGGCGCGCTGGTCGAGGTTGCTGTCGTCGATGGAGCGGCGGACGGCTCGGGCGCTGTGTCGCCGCTGTCGTGCGTAACAGCATCGGCGGGCTCGTCAACAGTGTCGCCGCTGTCGGTATCAACCTCGGCGTCGGCTGTATCAACCTCGGCGTCATCGGTATCAACCTCGGCGTCGGCTGTATCAACCTCGCCGGCAGCGTCAGTAATCTCGGCGGCGGGGGTTTCTGTCAGCATCTCGTCGCTGTCGCCGGAGCAGGCGGCGAGGGTCAGCGAAGCAGCAAGGAACACGTGTGTAAAACGCATGAGAGCCATTGTAGCCGCGGCCTGTGGATTGCGGCGCAACCCGTGACGCACCTGCCCGTGAAGGGGTCTTCCCGCCGGCGGCTTTGCGATACAGGTGCCAGCGGCCTGGAAGGCCCTCAGTCGAGGGTAGCCGCCGTGGCGCTCAGAACCCGACACCGAGCACGCACCAGGGCCACGGCGAGTCGGGGTGGCGGCCGTTGTCTCGCGGGTTCGGCGCCCAGGCGATGTTGCCGTCGTCGTCGCGGGCGTATTCGTGGTTCTGTTTCGCGTACGGAAGCGGGTGCCCTACGCCGTATTCGTCCCAGCGGATCGGCCAGTCGTCTGTGTGGTCCGCCGTGTCCGACCACTCCGCGACCCGCCATTGCGGGCTGCTGTGCCCGGTGAGCGCCCAGCGGACAGGCAGCCTCGGGTTCTCATAGGCCAGCGCGGAGGCCCGTGCGAAGGCCTGAGCGTCGGTTTCCCAGTCGACCCCGTAGACCGACTCGACCCATTTCTGGTTGATCTCGGCGCCGGTGCGGCACAGGCACTGGGAGTAGTCGGCGGCCTCGGTGCCGTCGTCGGGCAGCACCGCAGGCAACGTGCAGCCTTCGCTCGCCGGGCACACATCGGTGTGGCAGGTGCAGGTCGAGCCGTCGCCTGTGGCGTCGGTGAGGTTCTGGTCCTGGTCGATTGCGAGCGGCCAGTCGTCGCGGTCGTCGCCTTCGATGCCGTGCCCTGTCAGCGGATGAATCGCAGCGCGGGTCATAAACTCGTTCCAGACGTACAGGAACCCGTCGGTGCCGGACTGCTCCGAGAACCAATCCTTGGCGGTCTGGGTCCAGCCTCGAAGGTCGCGGTGCGCGAGCCGCAGAGGCTCCGACCGGCCGGAGGCTCGGTACCGCTGCGCCCATGCGGCTCTGGCGGCGCCGGCGTCGAGGACGCCGTTGCGGGTGTGGGCGGCGCGGATGTCCTCGTCGATGCACACGCCGACAATCACATGCCAGTCGGCGGTCTTCGCCGAGTCGTGCAGCCCGCGGTGCGGGACCACGCAGCCTCCGTGCTCGTCGAGGTTGCAGTGCCCGGGGTAGAAGCCCCACCCTGCGGGCAGCCTGGCCGGCTCGACGTGTCCGCAGTTGAGGCCCTCGGACTTGATGCCGCTGCCGGGCTCTGTCCACTCCGGGCAGCGGGTCACCGCGACAGGCCGGGAGCGGCGCCCGTTGTCGTCGGGCTCGCCGTGGGGCCAGCGGACCGGGTTGTCGTCGAACACCCACGGCTGGGTCATCAGCACCCTGCCTGCCAGCGTGTCGTCGTGCTCGTTGACCCACCCGCCGGGCGACCACAAGGGCACCTCGGCCTCGTAGTAGCGGCTGGTGTCATCAGGCCACACGCATCGCGCCGGCGCGGCGCGGGTGCAGCGCCACGGGTTGTGATGCCACACCGCGTTGGCGACGACCCACATCACCGAGCCCTGCTGGCGGGTGAGGGCGAGGTCGGCTTCGTCGTGCCAGCCGCCCGCAGGGCCGACCGGGGCGAGGCCCGCGGCGAGCAAAACGGCGACGACGGCGGCGGTCAGGGTGCGGCGCATGGCTGTCTCCTAAAGGGGTATCCAGATGTGCTCGGACAGGGACGGCCACCACGACGGGACCCGCAGCGCCCAGTCCGGCGGATACCGGTGGTCGACGCACATGCCGTGAAACGCGCCCGACACGGGGTCGCGGGCGCCGACCAGGCCGCGGGTGCGGGTCCACAGCGACCCCGACAGGGTGAGCGTCGCGCAGCCGCCGGGAGGGACACGCGCGGCGCCCGCGACCTTCAGCGTCCCCGCAGGGTTGTTGGCGGGGTCGTCGTCGCTGTCGACACCCAACGCGGCCAGCGCCGTGTTCGCGAGCCGCAGGTCGCCGCCGCCGTGGGCGATCACGATGTCCCCGGCGGCGACCAGAGCGATGATGCCGTCGGTGCCGTTGTCGGCGACGTCGCCTGTGACGCGGATGTTCCCGTCGGCCACCAGGGTCACGTTCAGCCCGTCGGGCACAGCGCCCGACACTGCGATGTCGCCTGTGTTGTGGACCACCACCTCCCCCGGCGGGGCGTCTGGCAGCGACAGGTCCGCCGGGTTGTCTTCGTCGTCGAGATGGGTGTTGCGGTCCGCTCCCGTCTCGGCGATGTCGGCCAGGTTGTCGAGGTCCAGGGTCAGCAGCGGCGTGTCCCAGGCTGTGTCGTCAAGAAAGGCCCGCTCGCACGCCGCGAGCAGCCTGACCGCGCCGCACCGGCCGCGGCCGTCGCCGCCGGTGCCGTCTGCCTGCGCGACGAACGTCAGGCGGCCGCCCGTCACGGGCTGCGCGGCGGGTTGCGCCTCGTCGCGGCAGCCTTCGACTGTCTGCCATCTGCCGGGGATCGGCTCAGGGCCTGACCTGGGGACAGGGTCGCCGGTCTCTATCCCGGCGGCGAACACGGCTGCGCCGCACACGGGCAGCGTCTGGGGCGGCAGGGCGCGCTGGTTGGTGTGGACCGGGCCGTTGTAGACAACCCCCGGCGTGAACGGCAGCCGGTGCGTGTCGCTGTCGTAATGCAGCTGGTAGTCCAGGAACCCTTGTCGGGCGAAGCCTGTGAGCCGGGTGTTGACCCGCTCGCAGGTGAGCGGCACGCCGTCGCAGTCGATGCCTGTCTCGTACAGCACGTCCAGCCTGTATCGGTAGACGCCGGCGCCGCCTGGGCATCCGTCGGGCGGCACCGTCGTCGTGGTGGTCGAGGTGCTGGTGCTGGTGGGCGCGCCGCCTGTGCGCTCCACGCATTCCAGCCGGGTTTCCAGCAGCCGCCAGCACTTCTCCGCGGCTGCCCGCAGGGCCGTCCGCCAGCGCTGCCCCAGGATCGGCGCCATCGCCGAGATGGCCGACATCCTGCACCACAGGCTGCGGGCGGGATTGCCTGCGGTCGCGGCCCGGCGCCCTGCAGAGGCTTACGGGGCCGGAATGCCGGTTCGGTAGGGCGGTCGTCGCTCGGCTAGCTTGCGGCTCAAGCGAGACCCGCGGACGAGACCCGCGGACTACAGACGCCTCGGGAGGCGACATGAAGACCAAGGCAGCCATCCTGCGCGAGGTGGGCAGCGACTGGAGCGTGGAGGAGATCGAGCTGGACGAGCCGCAGGCCGGCGAGATCCTGGTCAAGACCCTCGCTGCGGGCATGTGCCACTCCGACGAGCACGCCCATGACGGCACCATGCCGGTGCCCTTGCCGATCGTCGGCGGCCACGAGGGAGCGGGCGAGGTCATCGCCCTGGGCCCCGGCGTCACCGAGTTCGAGGTGGGCGACCACATCTCGTGCTCCTATGTGCCGTCGTGCGGCAAGTGCACCTGGTGCGCCCGCGGCCAGCAGAACCTCTGCGACCTGGGGGCGCATCTGCTGGAGCCGGGGATGATGGCCGGCGGCTTCCGTCACCACGACTCCGCCGGCGAGCCGCTGACCCCGCTGCTCAAGCTGGGCACCTTCAGCGAGCACATGGTGCTCAGCGTCGACTCGGCCATCAAGGTGCCCGACGACGTCCCCGCAGGCCCTGCCGCTCTGGTGAGCTGCGGGGTCACCACCGGCTATGGCTCGGCGGTCAACCGGGCCGAGGTCGGCGCGGGCGACACCGTGGTGGTGGTCGGCTGCGGCGGCCTGGGAACCGCCGCCATCCAGGGCGCCAAGCTGGCCGGCGCAAAGAACGTGGTGGCCGTGGACCCCTCGGAGTTCAAGCGGGAGTCGGCCATGGAGTTCGGCGCCACCCACGCCGCGCCGTCGATGGAGGAGGCGATGGAGACCGTCGGCCAGATCACCCTGGGCGTGATGGCCGACAGCGTGATCCTGACCCCCAGCGTGCTCACCGGCGACATGATCGCCCCCGCCCAGTTCCTGACCCGCAAGGCCGGCACCATCGTGGCCACCGCCGTGGCGCCGGCCGTGCAGATGGACGTGCAGCTCAACCTCTTCGAGTTCGCCATGATGGACAAGCAGCTCAAGGGCTGCCTGTTCGGCTCCACCGCCCCCCGCAAGGAGATCCCGCACCTGCTGTCGATGTATCAGGCCGGCCAGCTCAAGCTCGACGAGATGATCACCAACACCTACACCCTCGATCAGATCAACGAGGGCTACCGCGACCTGCTCGACCACAAGAACGTGCGGGGCGTGATCGCCTTTGACTGAGCCGGTCGGCGGCTTGTGCTCGGCTGGCCGGGGCGGCGGCTTGTGCTCGGCTGAGGGGGCCCGCGGCTCGTGACCGAGATCAGCGACCCGGCGGTGCTGGGGGCGCTCGGGCGCTCGATAGTGGGCCGCCGCCGTGAGCTGGAGGTGCTGGTGGCGGCCCTGGCGGCCAACCGCCATGTGCTGCTCGAAGGCCCGCCGGGCACCGGCAAGTCGACGATCCTGCGCGAGCTCGCAGCCGCATCGGGCCACCGCTTCGTGTTCGTGGAGGGCAACGCCGAGCTGACGCCCGCCCGCCTGGCCGGCCAGTTCGACCCGTCGCGGGTGCTCGACGACGGCTACGCCCCGGACACGTTCGTGGACGGCCCGCTGGTCGAGGCGCTGCGCGAGGGTTCGCTGCTGTATGTCGAGGAGCTCAACCGGGTGCCCGAGGAGACGGTGAACCTGCTGATCACGGTGATGTCCGAGGGCGAGCTGACGCTGCCCCGCCTCGGCACCATCGCCGCTGCGTCCGGCTTCCGGCTGGTGGCGGCCATGAACCCGTTCGACAACGTGGGCACCGCCAGGGTGTCCAGCGCCGTGTACGACCGGATGTGCCGGATCGCCATGGGCTACCAGTCACACGACGACGAGTCGGCCATCGTGGAGCTGCACGCCTCCGCCGACGACGGACTGCTGCGGCGAAGGGCCGTGCTGGCCTGCAGGGCCACCCGCACCCACGGCGACGTGAAGATCGGCTCGTCGGTGCGCGGCGCCATCGACATCATGGAGGTGGCCGCCCGCCTGGCGGCCCTGCGAGGCGTGACGCCGACCGACCCCGAGACCGGCCTCGATGCCGCCCTGGCGTCGCTGTCGGGGCGGATCCGCCTCCACGACGGCGGCAGCCGGACCACCGAGGACGTGGTTCGGGAGATCTGGGAGACGGTGCTGGCCGCCGAGCAGCCCGCAACCCCCGACGACGAGGGAAAAGCGCGAGCCCCGCAAGGGGCGACAGCGGGCCGGACGTAGTACTGCACGGCGACGCCGCGCGCCAGGCCCTCGCCGAGGACCGGCTGCGGACCACGCCGCGCCCGCAGCTCGCCCGCGATCCCGTGTTCGCCGAGCTGTCTCCTGAGGTCGGGGTGCTCGACTCCGACGCCTTGGCCGACCTCGCACAACGCGACCCCGACCATGCCGTCTCGATGCTGGCCGAGATGCGCTCGGCGACCGACCGCGAGCTGGCCGCCGTCGCCGCCCGCCTGGCCGGCCGCCTGGTGCTCGACCTGGCTCGCATCGGCGGACGCAAGGCCCGCGGCATCGGCACCATGGTGTCGTCTCCCGCCGATCGTTTCGAGGGCGACCTCGACCTGGATCGCTCAACCGACGCCCTGGTGGCGGCCCGTGCCGGCGGGCTGCCGGTCGATGCCTCGGAGCTGCGGGTGCGCCACTGGACCCGGCCCGCCACCGCCCTGGCGCTGATCGTGGACCGCAGCGGCTCGATGAGCGGCTCGCGGCTCGCCACGGCTGCGGTGGCGGCGGCGGCCTGTGCGCTGCGGGCGCCTGCGGACTGGTCGGTGCTGGCCTTCGCAGATCGGGTGATCGTCGTCAAGGGCCAAGACGACGCCCGCCCGCCGACCGAGGTGGTCGACGACGTGCTGAGGCTGCGCGGCCGCGGCACCACCGACCTGGCTGCGGCGCTTCGGGCAGCCGCCGAGCAGCTCGACCGCTCGCGGGCCAAGCGGCGGGTGGCGGTGCTGATGTCGGACTGCCGGGCCACTTCCGGAGCGGATGCCGTGGCTGTGGGCCGGGGGCTTCACGAGCTGTGCATCCTGGCCCCGGCCACCGATGCCGCCGACGCCGAGGGCTTCGCCCGGCTCACCGGGGCGCAGCTTGCTCGCATCGATGCTCCGGGGTCCATCCCCGAGGCGCTGCGCCAGGTGCTCGAGCCCCAGTCCTGAGGCTGGGGCCCGGCGGTCCGAGGCGGTCGCTGTTGCTCAGATGCTCAGCAGTATGGCGGTGAAGACAGCGCTGAACCCCAAGAGCAGGGTGATGATCAAGCCGACGCCCTGGTACATGACCGCCTGGTACAGAGTGTCGAGGCGCTTGCCCACATTGACCAGGCCGTCCTCCACCCCGTCGAGGCGCTTGTCCATGCCGTCGAGGCGCGTGTCGAGACGGCCTTCGAGCTCGGCCAGGTCGCTGCGGCGCGCGATCTCGGACCAGGCGAATGGAGGCATGTCCTCAATTATGGTTGCGACCGCATCGGGATGCAAGTCACGGTCGAGCAGCCACCGGCGGTACTGCTCACGATGTTCAGTGGTTAGGGGCACCTTGGACCTCCCAGGGTTCGATGAACGGGAGGGGAAGCACGACCAGTATGCGACCGCTCACCACGTTTCACAACACGGCACCGAGAACGCCTGCGACAGGCTCGGGACTAGCGTCGCTGAGGTGAACGAGCCCGGCGAGGAGGACAGCAGCAGCACCGGTGCGCCGGCCGGGCTGAGGCTCAGTGCCGATCCGAGCCTGCGCCGCATCGACGACGGCCGCACGCTGCTGGGCGGCGCCGGGTTGCGGATCGTGAAGCTCACCCAGCAAGGCGCCGACGTCGTGAGCGGCTGGCTCGCCGGGGCGGCGGTTGGCGACAGCAGCGGCGAACGAGCACTTGCCCGCCGCATGCTCGACTCCGGCCTGGTGCATCCGGTGACGACCCCCGGCGACCCAGCGGAGATCACCGTCGTGGTGCCCGTGCACAACGACGCCACAGCCCTGGCCGGCCTGCTCAAGCGCCTGGAGGGGCTCCGCATCGTGGTGGTCGACGACGGATCCGACGACGAGGCCGCGGTCCGGGCCGCCGCCGAGCGTTTCGGCGCAGGCCTCCTCAGACGGCGCCACAGCAGCGGCCCCGGCCCGGCGCGCAACGACGGCCTGGCCGAGGTGCGCACGCCGCTGACCGCATTCGTCGACGCCGACACCGAGTGCTCCGCCGACGATCTCGCCCGCCTGGCAGGCCACTTCGCCGACCGCGCCGTCGTTGCCGTCGCCCCCCGCATCACCAGCAAGCCCGCGCCGAGCCTGCTGGCCCGCTACGAGACGCACTACTCGCCCCTGGACATGGGCACCGTCCCCGCTTCGGCAGGCCCGGGCCAGCCGGTCCCCTACGTGCCCTCCGCGGTGCTGGTGGCGCGCACCGCGGCGCTCAGAGACGCAGGCGGCTTCGACCCGCAGCTCCGCTACGGCGAGGACGTCGACCTCATATGGCGGCTGCTGGCCGAAGGCACCACGGTGCGCTACGAGCCCGAGGTCGCCGTCGCCCATCTGCCTCGGCAGACCTGGGCCCAGTGGCTGCGCCAGCGCCACGACTACGGCAGCGCCGCTGCGCCGCTGGGCCGCCGTCACGGTGCCGCGGTGGCCCCCGCCCGCTGCGCCCCATCCAGCGCGGCGATGTGGGCGCTGCTGGCGCTGCGCCGGCCGGGCGATGCCGCTGCGGCAGGGGCCCGCAGCCTGCGCCCGCTGCTCGACAGCCTCCAAGGAGTCCCCGATGCCCACAGAGAAGCGCTGCGGCTGCTGCTGCGCGGCCATCTCGCCGCCGGCCGCAACCTGGCCGAGGCGACTGGCCGGGTCTGGTGGCCCCTGGCGCTCGGCGGAGCGTTGGCGGTGCGCCGGCTGCGGGCGCCGCTGGCCGTGGCGCTGCTCGCCTGCCCGGTGCTGGAGTACGTCGAGGGCCGCCGCCCGACCGACCCGCTGAGAACGGTGGCACTGCGGGTGATCGACCGTGCGGCCTACGGCGCAGGGGTCTGGCGCTCAGCGATCGCCGAGCGCAGCGCTCGGGCTTTGCTCCCGGACCTCGCCGGCAATAGGGTGCGGCGTCTTGAGCAATCTGATCCCCGGACGCGTCGAAGCTCTCCTGGAGCGCTGCCATAGCGAGATCGACGCAGGCCGCTCGCCGGGCGCCCAGCTCGCTGTCGGGTTCGACTCGGAGATCGTGATCTTCGAGGCCTTCGGCGACGCGACCCTCGACCAGCGATTCCACACCTACTCCGCCGTCAAGCCCACCGTCAGCCTCACCGTGATGCTGCTGGCCCACGACGGGCACTTCGACCTGCAGGCGCCGGTGGCCGACGTGCTGGAGCCTTTCGGCGCCAACGGCAAGCAGCACATCACCATCTCGCAGGTGCTGCTGCATGCAGGCGGCTTCCCGTATGCCCCGCTGGGCGCAGCCGCCTTCACGGACCGCCAGGCCCGTCTCGACAGATACGCCGGGTGGCGCACCGACTGGGAGCCGGGCTCGGCGTTCGAGTACCACCCCGAGTCGGCGCACTGGGTGCTGGCGGACCTCATCGCCGAAGCGACTGGCCGCCACCACGCAGACGTGATCACCGAGCGGGTGATGGCCCCCGCCGGCCAGCCCGCCTGGCTCGCCATCGCCGAAGCGGACCAGGGCGACGTGGTCACCGTGGAGAGCATCGGCACCCCCACCGACCCCGAGGAGTTCAAGGCCCGCTTCGGAATCGAGATGCCGGATCTGGGGATCACCACGGAGCTGCTGCTGGCCTTCAACCGGCCGGACGTGCGAGCCGCCGGGCACCCCGGAGGAGGCGGCATCGCCGGCGCCGCCCAGATGGCGTCGTGGTATCAGGCAATCCTGCACGACGACGGCACGATCCTGCCGCCGGAGGTGCGCGCCGACGCCCTGCACACGGTGCGCCAGATCCATCCCGACGTGATGGGCGTGCCGTCGCGGCGCACCCACGCATTCGTGCTCGCAGGCGACGAGCCCGGCGCTGCGGCCCGGGGCTTCGGCTACGGCACCAGCCCCGAGGCGTTCGGCCACAACGGCGCCAAGGGCCAGCGGGTCTGGGCCGACCCGGTCAGCGGCCTGTCGTTTGCCTTCATGACCCGGGGGCTGGAGGAGGACGACCTGCTGCAGTTCCACTGGGGCACCGCCATCTCCTCGCTGGCAGCCAAGCTGACCACCCCCCTCGACTGACCCCGCCTGCCGACCGACCGGGGTGGAGCGTGCCCGCCTCGCCTGTCTCCAGAGCCCGAGCCTGTCAGGCGGCGTTCTGGCGGCGGCTCAGCGGCCGCGGGCCTTGAGGTACTCGGCGGCGACCTGGCGCGACTCGGGGTCGTGCAGGCCGGTGCTCAAGGCGTCGGCGTCGTTGTAGGCGAAACGCGTCGACACCAGCGCCTCCGCGGCGGCGTCCACGGCCTGCAGCGTGGTGCGCAGCGTGTACGCCGACTTGGCGGCCAGCTCGCCGGCCAGCGTCTCGGCCGCGGCGACGTGCTCGCCGTCGGCAACGACCCGGTTGACCATGCCGAGCCCGTGCGCCTCGGCCGCGCTGAACGGCCGGCAGGTCATGACCAGCTCGCGGGTCATCGCCGGGCCGATCTCGCGCACCAGGCGAGGGATGCCTCCCCAGGCAAGCGGGATGCCAAGGTCGACCTCGGGGATCGAGAAGCGGGTGGACTCCGCGGCCAGGCGCAGGTCGCAGGCCGCGGCCAGCACCACCCCGCCGCCAACGCAATGGCCGTGGATCGCCGCGATGGTCACGGCCCGCATCGCCTCGACGGCTTCGGCCATGCGCCTGCCGGTGTCGCCGCCGTCGCGGCGCAGCCCGTCGTCGGCCGCAGGCGCGAACGAGGCCAGGTCGGCCCCGGCGGTGAAGGCCCTGCCTGCGCCCGACACGATCACGACCCGCACCTCGGGCCGGTCGTCGAACCAGCGGGCGGCGTCGATCAGCTCTTCGAGGCACTGCACCGACAGCGGGTTGAGCTTGTCGGGGCGGTTCAGGGTGAGCCGGCCGATCCGGCCGTCGGCTTCTGCGGCAAGGGTCTCAGGGGCGAAGTCGCTCATGGCCCCAACGCTAGACCCTGAGCGTCACGGCCCGGCCGGCGCCGAGCGGGCAGCCCCCGCAGCCTGCCAGTGGTCCAGTGCCGATGGCGGCGCCCCTCCGATGCCGTCGGCTGCAGGGACGTCTGGTGGCGCCGTCTGGCGGGGAGCCTGCGAAGTGCCGCGGCGGCCGCAGCGAAAGAGCGCATCGAGTCCGTGGCCGCGGTGCGCGGTCCCGCTGCGACCACGCTGCGGTCTGACCGGGGCCGAGACGAGGCTTGTGTCAGGGACACATGGGTGCGCTGGGGTAGCTTCGTGCTGTGCAGATCCGCAGGGGCACAGCCGCAGGCGATGAGTCCGCCGCGCCCGGCGCCCGCGGCTGGTCGGTGCTGCGGGTGGCGGGCGAGCTCGACGTGGTGGGCGCCCCCGAGCTCAGACAAGCCGCCCAGCAGATGCTCGGCGAGGGCCACCGGCGGCTGCTGCTCGACCTCTCGGGGGTGGATTTCGTCGACAGCTTCGGCCTGGGCGTGCTCATCGGCATCCTCAAGCGGGTGCGCCTGCTCGACGGCGAGCTCTGCCTGGCGATCCCCGAGCGCAGGGTGCGCCGGGTGCTGGAGCTGTGCGACCTCGACCGGGTCTTCGACATCCGCCTGAGCGTCGACGACGCACCCGTGAGCGACGTGAGCGCGGTGGGCTCGTGAACGCCTGCGTGTTCCGCGACGGGCGGGTCGATCTGGAGATCCCCGCACGGGTCGAGTTCGTGTCGTTCGTGAGGGTGGTCGTGGCCGCAGCCGCCGAGCTCCAGCCCGATCTCCACTCCGACAGCGTCGAGGATCTCAAGGTGGCGGTGTCCGAGGCGACCACCAACGCCATCGAGGCGCACGGTCTGTCGGGCTCGGCCGACCGCATCCGCATCGCCATCGAGGTCAGCGACGACGAGATGAGCGTGGAGGTCCGCGACCACGGCGTGGGTTTCGATCCCGAGACGCTGCCCGCCATGCCCGCGCCGGACTCGCCCGAGCGGCTCAGCCACGAGGCCGGCCTGGGGGTGCAGCTCATGTCGAGGCTGGTCGACGAGAGCGAGATCCGCTCGGGGGCCGAGGGCACCGACGTGCGGCTCGTCATCTACACCGCAGCGCGGCGCGCCCGCTGAGCGGCCGTCGCTGAGCCGTGCCGATGCAACACCCGGCGCAGGAGCATCCGTGACACGTCAGGGCGCCTCTCCGTCGGCGCGCCTTGCTGTGGCAACCCCCGGCGCAGGCGGTCCGGCGAGCCGTCAGGCCGGCCCGTCGCCCTCAGACAGCACAGCCCTCCGTCGGCGCGCAAAGAGGCCCCGCTAGCGTTGCCGACGCCATGCGCCACGACCATCTGGAGCCATCGCCGCTGACTTGGCTGGGCGGAAACCGCCGCCTGGCGCGCCGCATCGGCCGCCCGGTCAGCAAGTTCCTGCAGATCGAAGCGGCCGGCGGCCTGGTGCTGATCCTGGCCACGATCGCCGCCCTGGTGCTGGCCAACACGCCGCTCAGAGACGCCTACCACGACCTGCTCGAAGCCCACGTCTCGATCGAGTTCGGCAGCCTGCTGCACCTCGACGAGCCGCTGGAGGCTTGGGTCAACGACGCCCTGATGGCGATCTTCTTCTTCGTCGTGGGCCTGGAGATCAAGCGCGAGCTGGTGGCCGGCGAGCTGCGCGACCCCCGTGCCGCGGCGCTGCCGGCGGTGGCGGCCATCGGCGGCATGGTCGTGCCCGCGGTGGCCTACACGGTGTTCAACGCGGGCGGCGCGGGAGCGCACGGCTGGGGCATTCCTATGGCCACCGACATCGCCTTCGCCATCGGCATCGTGTCGCTCTTGGGCAATCGCGTGCCCGGCGCCATGAAGGTGTTCCTGCTGACCCTGGCGATCGTCGACGACATCGGCGCCATCGCCGTGATCGCCATCTTCTACACCGACGACCTGTCCACCGGCTGGCTGCTGATCGCGCTGGGCCTGGTGGCGCTGATCGTGGCCATGCGCCTGGCCCGCATCTGGTACATCCCGATCTACGTGCTGGTCGGGGCGCTGCTCTGGCTGGCCGTGTTCGAGTCCGGCATCCACGCCACCATCGCGGGCGTCGCCCTGGGCCTGCTCGCCCCGGCCGTGCCGCTCAAGCGCGACGCCCCGGCCGACGACGTGCACGTAGGCGCTGCGGTGTCGGGCAGGGCCAGCGTCACGGTGCTGCGCCGGGCCAGCTTCGAGATCCGCGAGCAGGTCTCGGTGGCGGACCGCCTCGAGGACGTGCTGCACCCCTTCTCGGGATTCCTGATCATCCCGATCTTCGCCCTGGCCAACGCCGGCCTGGAGATAAGCGGCGACACGCTGGCCAATGCGGTGCAGAGCCCGGTCACCATCGGCGTGATGGTCGGCCTGGTGCTCGGCAAGATCGCCGGCATCTCCGCGGCTGCCTGGCTGGCGGTGCGAAGCGGCCTGTCCAGGCTGCCCCGCGGCGCCTCGTGGACCCATGTCGTGGGCCTGTCGGCCATCGCGGGCATCGGCTTCACGGTGTCGCTGTTCATCACCGGCCTGGCCTTCGACGACGCCGTGATCCAAGACGAGGCCAAGATCGGCATTCTCATTGCCTCGGCGCTGGCGGCGGTCATCGGCTCGCTGGTGCTGCTGCGGGCCAACGAGGTCATCGAGATTGAGATGGAGCCCAGCCAGTGAGCCCGGAGCCAGACGCGGAGCCCAGCCAGTGAGCGCCATGCCGACCAGCACGGAGCAGAGCCGGTGAGCTACGCCCTGGTCATCGTGGAGTCGCCCGCCAAGGCCAAGAAGATCGGCAGCTATCTCGGCAAGGGCTACACCGTGGAGTCCTCGATCGGCCACATCCGCGACCTGCCGAGCAACTCCTCGGAGGTGCCGGCGGCCTACCGCGACGAGCCGTGGGCGCGCCTCGGGGTGGATGTCGACAACGACTTCAAGCCGCTGTACGTGATCAGCTCCGACAAGGGCGGCCACATACGACACCTCAAGAAGCTCGCCCGCGAGGCCGACGAGCTGCTGCTCGCGACCGACGGCGACCGCGAGGGCGAGGCGATCGCCTGGCATCTGATCGAGGTGCTCAACCCCAGGGTCCCGGTCAAGCGGATGGTGTTCCGCGAGATCACGCCCGAGGCGATACGCGCCGCCGTGGAGTCGCCCCGCGAGCTCGACCGCCGCCTGGTCGACGCCCAGGAGGCACGGCGCATCCTCGACCGGCTGTACGGCTTCGAGGTGTCGCCGGTGCTCTGGAAGAAGATCAAGCCGAAGCTCTCGGCGGGCCGGGTGCAGTCGGTGGCCACCCGCATCGTGGTGGAGCGAGAGCGCGAGCGGATCGCCTTCGTCGAGGCGGGCTACTGGCGGATCTCAGGCGTGTTCGCCGCGCTGGAGGGCGACACACGGGAGTTCGCGGCCGATCTTCACTCCCTCGACGGCGCACGGGTCGCGGGGGGCCGCGACTTCGACGACAGCGGCGCCGTGAGGCGCGCCGGCCTGCTGGTGCTCGACGAGGACGCGGCCGCAGGCCTCATCGACGATCTCGGCGGGGCGGCGTATGCGGTGCGCTCCAGGGAGTCCAAGCCCTACCGCCGCCGGCCGGCCGCGCCGTTCGTGACCTCCACCTTCCAGCAGGAAGCGGGCCGCAAGCTCAGCATGTCGTCGTCGATGGCGATGCGCGCCGCCCAGGGGCTCTACGAGAAGGGCTTCATCACCTACATGCGCACCGACAGCACCACGCTGTCCGACACCGCTCTGGCCGCGGCGCGCAAGCTGATCGCCCAGCGCTACGGCAAGCAGTTCCTGCCCGATTCCCCGCGTCGCTACAAGGGCAAGGCGCCCAACGCCCAGGAGGCGCACGAGGCGATCCGCCCCGCGGGCGACAGCTTCGCCGATCCCGCCACGGTGGCAGCGCAGGTGTCGTCCTCGGAGGCCCGTGCTTATGAGCTGATCTACAAGCGCACGCTGGCCTCGCAGATGACCGACTGCACCGGCGAGACCGTGCAGTTGCGCCTGGCCGGCAGCGGCGCAACGGGGCGCGAGGCAGTGTTCGCCGCGTCGGGCACGGTGATCTCCCACAAGGGGTTCCGCGAGGTCTACAGCGAGTCGTCTGACCCCGACCGTCACGCCGGCGATTCTGCCTCCGGCGCCGATACCGACGCCGAGCGCAGGCTGCCGCCGCTGGCCCAAGGCGACGCCGCCCGCTGCGAGTCGCTGGAGGCGAGCGGGCACGTGACCTCGCCGCCGAGCCGCTACACCGAGGCGTCGCTGGTCAAGCGCCTCGAGGAGCTCGGCGTGGGCCGGCCGTCCACCTATGCGTCGATCATCAAGACCATCATCGACCGGGGATATGTGTGGAAGAAGGGCTCGGCGCTGGTGCCGGCGTTCACGGCTTTCTCGGTGGTGAACCTGCTGGAGCGCCACTTCCCCAACCTGATCGACTATGCGTTCACGGCCCGCATGGAGGACGACCTCGACAAGATCGCAGGCGGCGACGAGGAGATGACCCCCTGGCTGAGCCGCTTCTATTTCGGTGTCGACGGCGGCGAGCCCGGTCTCAAGGAGAAGGTCTCGACCCGCCTCGACGACATCGACGCCCGCAAGGTCAACACCATTGAGCTCGGCGCCACCGACGGCGGCGAGCCGGTGGCGGTGCGCGTCGGCAGGCACGGCCCGTATGTGCAGGTCGGCTCGCCCGACGACGACGGTGGCGGTGCGCCGCGGACCGCCTCGATCGCCGACGACACCGAGCCCGCCGAGCTGACCGTGGCGGCGGCCCTTGCGGCCGTGGATGCGCCCTCCGGCGAGCGGACTCTGGGCACCGACCCCGATTCCGGCATGGAGGTCTTCGCCCGCGACGGCCGCTACGGCCCGTATGTGCAGCTCGGGACCCGCGAGGAGCAGCCCGGCCGGCCCAAGACGGCCTCGCTGTTCGCCACGATGACCCTGGAGCGCATCAGCCTCGCCGAGGCCCTGGAGATCCTCTCGCTGCCTCGTGTGGTGGGCGCCGACCCTGCCGACGGCGAGCCGATCACCGTGCAGAACGGCCGCTACGGGCCGTACCTGGCCAAGGGCAAGGAGACCCGCAGCCTCGACAACGAGGAACAGCTGCTGAGCGTGACCCTCGAGGAGTGCCTGCGCCGCCTGGCCCAGCCCAAGCAGCGGGGCCGCGGCGCAGCGAACCCGCCGCTGCGCGAGCTCGGCGCCGATCCCGAGACCGGCAAGGAGATGGTCGTCAAGGACGGCCGCTTCGGGCCGTATGTGACCGACGGCGAGGTCAACGCCTCGCTGCGCAAGGGCGATGCCGTGGAGGAGCTGAGCGTCGAGCGGGCCTCGGAGCTGCTGGCCGAGCGCCGTGCCCGCGGCCCGGCCAAGAAGGCCGCCAAGAAGACGGCCAAGCGCCCGGCGAAGAAGGCAGCCAAGGGCTCGGCCAAGAAGACGGCCAAGCGCCCCGCCAAGAAGGCCGCCAAAAAGACAGCCAGCAGGACTGGCACGGGCTTGGCGGAGATGCCAGCCAGGAAGGCTGCCAAGCGCCCTGCCAAGCCCAGATCCGGCGAGCCTGGCAGGCCCCAGCGGTAGGGGTCGGCTGGTCATGGGCGAGACAGGTTCATCGAGTGCCTCGCGGCTGCGCGATGCGCTCGAATCGATAACGCCCGGCGACCGCATCGAGCAGGCCTTCGGCTCGCGGGCGTTCTTCAGGCTCTGGATCGCCCAGCTCGTCTCGGCCACCGGCGACTGGCTGGGTCTGATCGCCACCATCTCGCTGGCCCAGCGGCTCAGCGAAGGCTCAGAGGGCACGGCCATCGCCCTGGTGCTCTTCGCCCGCATCGCCCCGGGCTTCTTCCTGGCCACCGCGGCGGGGGTGATCGTGGACCGCCTCGACCGCAAGCGGGTGATGCTGTTCTGCGACGTGGGCCGGGCCCTGGTGCTGTTCTCGCTGCCCTTCGTCGACACGATCGTCGGGCTGATCATCGCCTCCTTCGTGCTGGAGATCCTCACCATGATGTGGTCGCCGGCCAAGGAGGCGATCGTCCCCAACCTGGTTCCCAAAGAGAAGCTCACGACCGCCAACTCGCTCAACGTGGTCGCCGCCTACGGCATGTTCCCCGTCGCCACCGGCATCGCAGCGCTGCTGGCCAAGCTGGCCGAGCGCTTCTCCGACGAGGGCTGGGTCAGCTCCCTGCGGCTCAACGAGGAGGGACTGGCCTTCTACGTGGACGGGCTGTCGTTCCTGGCGACAGCGGCGATCATCGTCACCATCAGCTGGCCGAGGCGCAGCCGCACCGCACGGTCCGCCGACGAGCGCGGCGGCTGGGAGTTCGGCGGTGCGCTGCGCGAGCTGCGCGAGGGCTGGCGCTTCATCGCCGTCAACCCGACCGTTCGGGCGGTCAACGTGGGGCTCGCCACGGGGGTGATCGGCGGCGGCATGATCGTGCCGCTCGGGGCCATCTTCGTCGACGAGGTCATCATGGGCGACGACGCCGACTTCAACCTCGTGCTCTTCGGGCTGGGCATGGGCATGGCGTTGGGCGTGACCTCGGCGAGCCTGCTGCAGAAGCGCTTCAACCGGGCGAGGGTGTTCCCGCTCGCCCTGGTGGTCGCCGGCGCGGGCCTGCTGGCGGCTGCCTCCTCTGCGCTGCTGTTCGTGGTGGTGCCGGCGATCATCGTGGTCGGCTTCGCTGCCGGGCCGGTCTACGTGCTGGGCTTCACGCTGCTGCACGAGAACGTCGACGACGAGCTGCGCGGCCGGGTGTTCTCGGCGCTGCTGGTGCTGGTGCGCTTCTGCGTGCTGGTCGCCCTGGCGCTTGCGCCGCTGCTCTCGGAGCTGCTGGGCGAACTGTCCGAGGCTCTCTGGGACTCCACGGTCGACTTCGCCGGGGTGACCGTGTTCGTGCCGGGCGTGCGCCTGACGCTGTGGCTGTCGTCGCTGGTCGTGATGCTGGCGGGCCTGCTGGCGCTGTGGAGCCTGCGGGCCGGCGGCGCTGCAGCGCCTGGCTTTGAGGCCGGCGACCCCAACGCTGGTGACGCCGATGTTGCTGCGGGTGACGTTGCTGTGCCTGCCGATGCCGGCGGTGCTGCGGCCGCCGCTGTTGCGCCTCGTCCTGCGGCCGGCGGCCCTGACGCTGGTGACGCCGATGTGTCGGACTCCGTGCCTGGCGATGTCGGGGCCGGCCGTGCCGCAGCCGCCGATCCCGATGCCGAGAAGTCCGGCGCATGAGCGGGCGGCTGATCGTCTTCGAGGGCCTGGACGGCTCGGGCAAGTCCACCCAGGCGCGCCGTCTGGCCGAGCGTCTCGGCGCACTGCTGACCCGCCAGATGGGCGGCACCGAGATCGGCAGCGACCTGCGAGCGGTCATTCTCGATCCCAGTCGCTCCCTCGACGACCGTGCCGAGGCCCTGCTGGTGCTCGCGGATCGGGCCCAGCACGTCGCCGAGGTGGTGGCCCCGGCCCTGCAGCGCGGCGAGACGGTCGTCTCGGACCGCTTCTCGGCGTCGACGCTGGCCTACCAGGGCTATGGCCGCGGGCTCGATCTCGGCCTGCTGGCAGAGCTCAACCGCTTCGCCACAGGCGGCCTGGCGCCAGGCCTCACGGTGCTGCTCGACATCGGGCCGGAGTGCGCGGGCGCACGCCTGGGCGGCTCTGCGGATCGCATCGAGGGCGCAGGCGCGGAGTTCCACGCCAAGGTGCGGCAGGGCTACCTGGAGCTGGCCGCCGCCGATCCCGAGGCCTGGGCGGTCATCGACGGCGATGCCCCGCCGGCGACTGTCGCCGAGCGTGTGGACGCAGCCGTCGATGCCTTCTTGGCCAAGGCTGAGCAGCCCGCTCGTTCCTCTCGATCCGAGCAGCCTTCGCAGTCCGCGAATCCCGAGGAGTTGCCGTGAACAGCACAGACACCGTGAACAGCACAGCAGACGCTGCCGGCCATGCCGTGAACAGCCCCGACGCTGCTGAGGACGCTCACGGCGAGAACGGTTCCGCCGACGCCCCGTCGCAGGCCTCGCCCGACGATCCGGCTGCGGCGCGCTGGGATCGCATCGTCGGCCAGAGCGAGGCGGTCGCCCGGCTCAAGGCGGCGCTGGGCTCGCCGGTGCACGCCTATCTGCTGGTGGGCCCGGCGGGGGTCGGCAAGCGCCAAGCGGCGGCAACCTTCGCCGGTGAGCTGCTGGCCGCAGCCGGATCGGCCAGCGCCGCCGAGCGCCACCGGCGTCTCGCTGCGGCCGAGGAGCATCCCGACATCTTCGTGCTGGCGCCCGCGGGCAATGCGCTGCGCCGCGAGGAGGAGGCCGAGGCGCTGATCGTCGAGGCCAGCCGGTCGCCGCTGGAAGGCGCCCGCAAGGTGCTGGTGGTGGACCGCTTCCACACGGCCACGCCGGCGGCAGCGGCGGCGCTGCTCAAGACCATCGAGGAGCCGCCCGACACGGCGATCTTCGTGCTGCTCGCCGAGCATGTCATCGCCGAGCACGTCACCATCGCCAGCCGCTGCACCCAGATCGACTTCACGGCCATCAGCGCCGACACCATCGCCGAGGCGCTGGCGAGCGAGCGGCTTGCCGACCCCGAGAGCGCACGGGCGGTGGCCCTGGCAGCCGGCGGCAACATGGCCCGGGCGCGGCTGCTCGCCGGCGACGAGCGGCTGCAGGCCCGCCGCCAGGCGTGGTGGTCTGTGCCGGACCGCCTCGACGGTTCCGGAGCGGCGGTGGCCGGGCTCGTGCAGGAGGTGCGTGACCTGATCGACGAGGCCGGCTCGGTGATCGACCGCCGCCACGACGCAGAGCTGCAGGCCCTGCAGACCCAGGAGGAGGAGCTGGGCCTGCCCGCCTCGCGGCGCAGCGACTTCGAGACCCGGCGCAGGCGCGAACGGCGGCACTTCCGCACCGAGGAGCTGCGCTTCGGCCTGGCGACTTTGGCTGCGCGCTACCGAGACGAGATCGCCGCCGGAGATGAGCGTCAGGGCCTCAGCGAAGTCGTCGACCGAATCCGCGCCGCCGCGGAAGCGCTCACCCGCAACCCCAACGAGGCACTGCTGCTGCAGGCGCTGTTCGCCAAGCTCCCGCCCGCTTAGCGGGAGACACAGCCGCCGGTTCCGGCGTGAGGCGTGCCGAAGCCACGGCCGGCAGCCTTCGGGGCTGCTGCTGCGGTAGTCGGACGGACGGGCGGTCAGGGGTCGGGTCCGTCTCGGCTGCGGGTTGCGGCGGCGGGGGTTCTGCCTCCGGCGGCGCTGCTGCACGCTCGGTCATTCCGGTTGCGGGTTGCGATGGCCGAATTCGGCTCGTCGGTCGCGTTGCGCTCAGTGCCGGTCGCGGCGGGGCGTTCTCCGCGGGTGGTGCTGGGGCTTGTCGGGCTGGGGATCTGGCCGACGGGGATGCGGTGTTGGATGCCGCTGCTGCTGGTCATGGCGATGGTGCCCTGGGTCCCGCTGGCAGCGCCGCGGTTCTTGCCGCGGGCGGGCTTCTTCGGTCGGCGGCGGGGTTGGCGGCCTGTCTTTTGGTCTTGGTCGTGGTGGTGTTGGCGGTGGCAGGGCCCGCAGAGGGCTTGGAGGTTGTCGATGTCGGTGGGTCCGCCGTGTTCCCATTCGACGATGTGGTGGATGTCGGCGAGGTGCATGGGTGCGCCGCAGCGCACGCAGCCTTTGTCGCGCACTGCTATGGCGAGCCGCTGGGCTGCATTCGGGGTGCGGGTGGCGGTGCCGAGCCACAGGGCTTGGCCGTCGCCTGCGAAGATCATGCCCGCCACCTGGGTGTCAGGCGACAGCCGCTCGAGGATGGCCGGTGGGACGGGGCCGGTGCCGAGTATCTCGCAGGCCCCGTCGGGGTTCGCTCCGTCGAAGAGGCCGATGTCTGCGGTGATGATCAACTGCGGCCGCCCGCTGCCCTTGCCGCCGCTGTTGGTGGCGGGGAGGGGTTTGTGGGTGAGCGCGTCGAGGCCGGTGATCGTCTCCAGCAGCGCATCAGCCATCCGCTGAGGAGCAGTCCGGCTCTTGGTGTTGCCTGCCTTGCTGTCTTGGCGCCAGAGCCTGTCCGCGTGGGTCTCTAGGGCTTGGGCGAGCAGCCCGTGGCTGACCGGGTCCAGCTCGGCGTGCAAGATCCCCATCCCCGAATCACGATCCTTGCCCAGCGACGCCCGCCGGGCCTTGCGCTGACGCTTCAACTCAGCCTCACCACGGTCACGAGAAGCCTTCAACTCAGCCCGCTTGGCGTCACCCGCGAACACATCAGCCGGCTTCGACTCGGCCAGGCCCAACAGCGCCTCGTCGTTGTCCACCGCCTCTGCGCCGGCGGTCTGCGCGGTGTTGACCAGCGCAGCAGCGTGGTCGATCGTGAAACCGCCCTCGGCGAGCTTCTTCTTGGTGTTGGGCATCGCCGCCAGGCCCTGCGCGACCTTGGCCAACCGCGACGCCTCGCGCTTGGACTTGCCGGTCTGCTCAGAGATCACCCCCGCAGCACGACCCGGAGTGGTCAACGCCGCGATCTCCGCGGTGATGTCACACATCGCCGCGTCCAGACCCCCCTGCAAGCTCTTCGCCGCCCCAGCCGCAGCACGCAACTCGCCCAAAGAGCGCCCGCCAGGCCTCACCTGACGCACCAGGGCCTCAGCCCGGCCGAACAACGCCACCGCATCCCCGCCGGCCGCGCCCGAGGGATCAGCGGCCAGGCCAGGCTGGTCTCTGGCCGGGGCGCTCGGATCAGCGGCCGGAGCGGTGGAATCGAGGGCCAGAGCCTCGGACGAGTTCGAGAGAACGTTCATGCTGCACACTCTATCAGGACGATATGACAATCACACCTGTTGGTGAAATCTGATCGAGATGGATACTGCCCGGACTGCCCCACCGCACACCAGGCCCGCCGGCCACACCAGCAGCCCGACCACCGGCCAGGCCATCGGCGTCAGCGGCTCGGCCGCCGGCCGCACCCGCCGGATCAGCGGCCGGGCCGGCCGCGTCGCAGGCCAACGCCCCGGTGGGTTCGAGTAGATCGTTCATGGAACGGACCCTATTGAGGGGGTGTGACAGTCTCGTTCCGACAGCGCTGCCCTGCCCGGCAACCCGACCTCGAGGGTGGCTTCGATGCTGGGCCCGACGGCCTGAGACGGTGATGGCATTCGTCGACGCCCACAGGGAGCGTTTCGGGGTCGAGCCGATCGGCAGGGCTATGCAGTTCGCCCCGTCGACGTATTGGTCCGCCAAGCGCCGCGGGCCGTCCGTTCGGGCGCTGCGCGACGAAGAGCTCAAGGACCGTTCGTAGTGGACCGCGACCGCCGCGAGGCGGCTGCCCGTCGCTGAGCCCTGCCCAGCGGGCCGCGGAGCTGCCGACCGGCTGGTCCTCAGGAGTCGAAGAGCCGCATGGGGTCGCCCATGTCGTGATAGCCGAGGTAGCCGCCGCCTGCCGTCGAGGCGTCGTAGAGCTGATATCCAAGCAGCTCCTGGGCTCGCCGCGGCAGTGCCGCAACCAGGTTGAGCGGCAGGTTCGTGTAGCTGTTCTCGACCGGTCGCAGCCAGCCCGCGCAGATGCCCGTGGAGAGAGCACGGCGTCGGCGCTTCGTCGTGTTGGCGCCACCTGCGTGCAGCGTGTCGCCGCGGAAGAACAGCGCGGAGCCCGCAGGCAGCGTGCATGCCGTGATCTCTTCGTCGGCGGGCATGCGGTCGGGGTCCCAGCGGTGGCTGCCCGGCACGACCAGCGTCCCGCCGAGCTCGGGGGTGATGTCGACCAGAGCCAGGATGCTGTTGACGATCAGCGGGCCGTCGGCGTTTGCGAAGTTCCAGGCGTCGTCGTCGCGGTGGAAAGGCTGCGCAGACTCGCCCGGCCCGATGTCGATGACCTCACCGTTGTTGAGGATCAGCATCGGGCTGAGCGGGCCCACCACGGCCTGCGCATAGGCCAGCAGCCGGTCATCGATCATGATCTCAGCGAAGCTCGGCGCCTTGGCGAGCAGTCCCTGCAGCCGGCGGGTGCGCCGGCCCAGGAAGTCGTCGGATGCAGCCGAGCCGGAGTCGGTTCCGCCGTGAGCCGCGAGCCACGGCTCGAGCTCGGCATTGAAGCGCTCGATGAGCGCCGACGGCAGCCACCCGTCGATGATCACGCCGCCGTCGCGGTCGCTGACGGCCACGATGTCGTCGATCGTGCAGTCGCCTGGCAGCCTTGCGAGCGGGGGTGCAGTCATGTGGCGTCCATGTGCCGTGCGCGTGCCGTCACCCGTCTTTCCTCCATGCCTCAAGCTACGCCAATCTGAACGAGGAGAGCCTCATGGGACAGGCCGACGAACTGCTGACCCGATCCGAAGACTCCGATTTCCTGGAGCACTGCTACCGCCGTGTGCTGGGCGAGCTGGGTTTCACCCCAGAGCATGCCGAGATCGTGGCGCGCTGCGTGTCCGACGGCGACCGCAACGGCAAGCTGACCCAGGGCATGGGGGTGTTCGAGATCCCGGTGCTGCTGGCGCGCACCGGCACCATGGACGTCTCCGCCCGCCCCGAAGTCGTGGACGAGGGGCCGAGCTGGCTCGTCATCGACGCCAAGCGGTCCTCGGGCCAGTGGGCGCTCACCATGGCTACAGAGGCAGCCATGGCCAAGGCACGCGAGCACGCCATCGCCATCGCCTTCGTCCGCGACTTCAACGACGCCGGCGCCTTCGGCACTTACGTCCGCATGGCAGCCGCGCAGGACATGATGGCCATCGCCACCAACAACAGCCTGCCGCTCGTCTCGCCGTGGGGCGGCATGCAGAATGTCCTGTCGGGGGCGCCCTTCGCGGCGGCGGCGCCCGGCGGCGATCACCCGCCGATCGTGTCGGACATCCAGGCGGTCGAGGTTCACGACGGCGACCTCAGCGAGGCCTATTTCCAGGGCCGCAAGCTCGCAGGCGAATACCTCGTGGACCCCGACACCGGCGAGCTGACCGACGACCCTGCCCCCTACTTCGAGCAGATGGCCGACTACGGGCGGATCTCGGACTGCCGGGCGCCCACGGTGTTCGGCACGCCGCGCATGTACGCCTTCAACCTCTTCACCGAGATGCTGGCGGGGATCGTCAACCCCGAGGCCCGCCTGAGCCCTGAGATCGCGGGGCCTCCGTCCTACTGGCTCGAGCCGCGGGACGAGGCGCTGACCGGCGGGGCGTGCGTGATCGTGATCGACCCGTCGCACTGGATGCCCGCAGGCGAGGCGGGCCGCCGCTCGGACCGGCTCGTCGAGGCCGTCAAGAGCGCCAAGCGCCGGCCCGGCGTCGAGGAGATCTTCCTGCCGGGCGAGCGCGGCAGCCGCGCCATCGAGTCGGGCAGCCCGGTGCAGATCCTGCCCGCCCACTGGGAGTCGTTCGTGCGCATCGTGGAGAGCGTGGGTCTCCGCATCGCCGGCCTGCGCGCAGAATTCGACGGCTGAGACCGGTCTGTGCGCACAACTCGACGGCTGAGGCCTGCCAGGGCGCAGAATTCGACGGCTGAGGCCGGCCTGCGCACAGAATTCGACGGCTGAGACCGGCCAGGGCGAGCCGGGCCCTATTCGCCCGGTCGCAGGTAGATCTTGCCGCAGTTCTTCGAGAGGGCGACCTCGAAGGCGTCCCGAGCAGCCGACATCGGGAACGAGTGGGTGTTGACCACGTCGATCTGGGATTGGACATGCGGGTCCTGAAGCATCCGCAGCAGGCCGTCGCGGTCTCTGAAGCGCACGTCGTGGCCGCCGGACCAGCGCAGATGGCGATCCATGATGTCGTTGAGGATCGACACCTCATAGCGGCCGCTGCCCGAGTGCCCCTGGGAGTGCAGGTGGCCGTAGCGGCGCAGGCCTGCAAAGCAGCGGTCGAGGTAGTACGGCGCGCCTGAGCACTCGATCGCCACGTCCGCTCCGTTGCGGCCGGCGGTCAGCGCCTGGACCTGCGCCAGCCAGTCCTCGGAGTCGGGGTCGATGACGTGCTCGACTCCCAGGTCCCGGCACAGCCGCATCCGGTACTCGTTGCGCCCCAGCACGACCACCGTCGCCCCCCGGTACAGGGCGTTGACGATGGCGCCCAGGCCGATGAAGCCGACCCCGGCCACCAGCACCACGTCGCCCGCGGACACCTCAGCCTCCTCGCAGGCGGTGTAGGTGCAACCCAAGGCGCAGTTGCCCGCCGCGGCATGCTCGAAGGAAAGCCCGTCGGGCAGCTTGCGGGTCATGTGCTCGGGCGCAATCCGGTAGCGGGCCATGGCGAACCCGCCTGATTCGCTGCCGTTGACTTTCTCGATCCCGAGCGGGCCGGCCGCCACGTCCTGGGGCGCCATGCCGTCGTCGTGGTCCTCATAGGGGATCCCCAGGCAGTGGGTGGGAGACAGCCCCTGGGTACACACGAAGCACTGCATGCAGGCGTTGCCCTGGAAGACGATCACCCGGTCGCCTACGGAGAACCGCGTGCCCGGCCGGGTCTCCACGATCGTGCCGACGCCCTCGTGGCCCAGGTGCTCCGGGCCGTCGTGCCACTCGAACTGGTGGTCGCGGTAGATGCGGGCCTCGTTGCAGATCGGCGCTATCGCTGTCTCCACGATGACGAATCCCTCGGTGATGACCGGGTACGGCTTTTCTCGCAGCTCCGTGGTGCGCGGCTGCCCGATGGCGAGCACCGTGTTGACGGGCGCTGCGCCGGCGAGCGCCGTGTGGCTGCGGGCCGCGGCGTCGGTGCTGGTCATGGGGCCTCCAGGGCTTGGGCGAGCCGCCGCGAGACTGCGGCCCCGGATCTCTCGGAGCCGCTCGCCGACCCGGACTCCGGATCGGCTGCTCGCTAGTGTGAGCGACGACCCACAATAGTTCCGGCGCCGCCTCAGGACAGTGCAGCACGCATGAAAGCAGCGATCTTCGACCGGCCGGGCGAGCCGCTGCGCCTTGCGGAAGTACCGGACCCTGAGCCCCGCAGCGGGGAGGCGATCCTGCGGGTCCGGGCATGCGGCATCTGCGGCTCGGACCTGCATGCCACGACCGAAGGAGGCATCGCCCGACCCGGCGGCGTGCTGGGCCACGAAGCAGCCGGCGAGATCACGGCGCTCGGACCCGACCCGATCGGCGACTGGAATATCGGCGACAGGGTGTTCGTGGTCTCGCAGTTCAGCTGCGGATCCTGCGGCTGGTGCCTCATCGACGAGGCGCACAACTGCGAACGGATCGAGTTCTTCGGCGCGCTGGGACCCGACCAGCCCGACGGGGCCTATGCCGAGCTGCTGCGGGTCCGCACCAACGACCTGCTGGCGGTCCCCGACGAGCTGCCGCTGGAGATCGCGGCCATGGTGGAGCCGCTCGCCACCGGTCTGATGCTGGTCCGCGAAGCCGGGCTGTCGATCGGCGATCGTGTGCTGGTGATGGGCGGCGGTCCCATCGGCCTGGCCAGCGTCGCCTGGGCCCGGTTCTTCGGCGCACGCCGGGTGGTGATGAGCGAGATGGTGGCGCACCGCCTGTCGCTGGGGACCCGCATGGGCGCCACCGACGTCGTCGACGCCTCGGCCACGAGCGACATCGGCGGCACCGTCGAGGGGCTGCTGGGCCAAGCGCCAGACGTCGTGATCGAGTGCGTGGGCCTGCCGGGGGTGCTCTCGCAGGCCATCGGCGCGGTCCGCCACGGCGGCACCGTGATCGCCGGCGGGGTCTGCATGCAGCCCGACACGATCAGCCATGTCGACGCCTACCTCAAAGAGCCGACCGTGCGCTTCCCGGCGACCTACACCAAGGCCGAGAACGCCTTCGTCATCGAGATGATCGCCGCCGGCCGCATCGACCCGGCGCCGCTGCTCAGCCATCGGGTCACCCTCGACGAGCTGCCCGCCGCCTTTGAGGCGCTTCGCAGCCCCACCGACCAGTGCAAGGTGATCGTCACCCCGTGAGCTTCCGCTTCGACCACGTGGGCCTGCTCACGCCCGACATGGGCGTGGCTCTGGCGACCTATCGCGCCCTGGGCTGCGAGCTGAGCGAACGCGCCTCCCGCCGGGGCGAGTTCGACATCGCCTTCATGGCCGCCGGCAGCGATGTGCTCCTCGAGTTCCAGGCGCCGCCGCTGCTCGCGGAGTCCGAGGAATACGTTGCTCGCCAGGGCTTCAGCATCGAGCGCATCGCGGTCGTCTGCGACGACGTGCAGGCGGCATACGCCGAGCTGATCGACGCCGGGGTCGCATCTGCCTGGGCGCCGACGCCCTTCGTCGTCGACGGCGTGACCCTCGCGGTGGCAGCCGGGGCGTGGTCGCCGGAGGGCCTGATGATCGACATCGTCGAGCACAAGGACGTGCGAGTCCCCAGACCCGCCCGGGCCGAGCGCGGCGACCTCGCCTTGCACCATGCCTGTTGCCTCACATCGGACCTGGCCGCCGCCGAGGAGTTCTGGATGAGCCGTTTCGGGCTCGCCAAGGTGCTGGACTTCAGCGCCCCCGCCGACGGCGGCGGCACCAAGGGCTTCGTGATGCTGGCCGACCCCTTCTTCGATGCCGCGGGCCACGAGTTCGTGCTGGAGATCATCGGCGGCGAGCACGACAGCATCGACGGGCCTGTCTGGGAGCGCCGCGGCCCGTGCTTCGATCACCTGTGCTTCACGACCGCCGATGTCGAGACGCATTGGCACCACGCTGTCGAAGCGGGCGTGGAGCCGCTGAGCCCGCCTGCGTTCTACCCCGAGTACGACGTCACCATCGGCTGGCTGTACGACGCAGACGGCAACCACATCGAGCTGATGAGCACCCTGGCGCCGGAGCTTCTCCAAGACGCTCACCGCAGCGGCGTCTGCTCGAACATGTGGGTCGACGACTGGCGGCGCGACCCTGAGGTGCTTGCCCGCCGCGGCGGCCTGGCAGTGCAGGTGCGACGATGACGGCGGCGGTCCGGAGACAGCCCGGAGACGGCCCGGTGAAGGCCCGGTGAGTACCCGATGACGGTAGAGCGGGGCAGCGCCGAGGGCCAGTGGTCGACCTGGCTGGAGCGGATCAGCGCCGACGGTTGGCTGGACGACCCCGGTGCGCTGCAGATCTGGGGCTACACGTCACAGCCGAGCTACGCCCCTGGCGAGACGGTCGGGCTCCATGTCTCGACCACCGCCGACACCTGGGGATACGAGATCTGGCGCGACGGCGCGAGCTTCGAGAAGGTCCACGAGCAGACAGGCCTGCCCGGTGCAGCCCACCCGGTTCCCGACGACGCGGTGGCCGACGGCTGCGACTGGCCGATCGGCGCCTCGTTCACGATCCCCGACGACTGGCCCAGCGGCGGCTTCGTCGTCGTGTTCAAGGGCCGGCGCGGCGACTGCGAAGTGAGCCAGGACGGCTTCTTCGTGCTGCGCGCAGCCCGCCCGGGCGAGGCCTCGAAGCTGGCGATGATCGTCGCCTCCTACACCTGGCAGGAGTACAACGACTGGGGCGGCGGCTGCGGCTACTTCTCCGACGAGTTCGTGGACCACACAGCAGACCCGCTGGAGGTCCGCGAGAAGAGCTTCAGGGCGCGCCTGAGCTTCCAACGGCCCTGGTCCCGCGGGCTGATCCGCTGCCCGGTGGGGGTGCCGCGCCTGGCTCAGCCGCCCCCGCCGGCGGGTGCTGCGGTGGGCGTTCCGGCTGCGGACTGGGCGATCGCAAACGGCTACTCGGTGTGGACCGTCGCTGCCGGCTGGGCCCGCTACGACGCCCTGACCGCTCGCTGGCTGGAAGCCCAGGGCTACGCGCCCGAGCTGGTCTCGCAGTGGGACCTCGACCGCGACCCCTCGATCCTCGACGGCTACGGCGTGGTCGTCACCACCGGCCACGACGAGTACTGGTCCGCCGCAGGCCGCCGTGTGCTCGACGGGTTCATCGAACGCGGCGGGCGCTACGCCCGGCTGGGGGGCAACATCGTCTGGCAGGTGCGCCTGGAGGACGACCTGGCGACCCAGGTCTGCCACAAGTACGCCGCCCACGCCGACCCGCAGCGCCACAGCGCCGACATCGACCTGCGCACCGGGGCGTTCGAGGCCGGCTTCATCGACCGGCCGCCGGTCACCACGTATGGGGCCAACGGCTTGCGCGGCGTGTACTCGCGGATGGGCGGCATGTCGCCAAGAGGCGCCGGCGGCTTCATCGTCTACCGTCCCGAGCACTGGTGCTTCGCGGGCGCGGACGTGTACTACGGCGACGTGCTCGGCGGCGAGCTGCCGCTGGTGGGATACGAGACCGACGGCGTCGACTACACCTTCCGCTCGGGCCTGCCCTTCCCCACCGGCGGCGACGGCGCGCCGGACGGCCTGGAGATCCTGGCCCTCACCCCGGTCACTCTCGAAGAGGTCGACCACGGCCACTCGGGCAGCCTGCTGAGCATCCTCGACGGCGACCTGGCCTTCGCAGCCGAAGCCGTCCACGGCGCCGACACCGTCGAAAACCGAGCCAGGCTCCGCTACGGCAGCGCCGTGATGACCCACATGGCCAAGGGCGGCGGCGAGGTGTTCTGCGCCGGCACGACCGAGTGGTGCCACGCCCTCGCTGTCGGGCACCGCCAGGTCGAGATCGTCACCCGCAACGTGCTGGACCGCTTCGGTGCCGGCGTCGGGGCCGGCCTCGGGGCCCGATGAGGCTCACGCCCTACTACATCGCCATGGCGATCGCCTTGGGGTCGCTCGCCTCGGTGGTGACCCTGCTGGGCGACATCCGCGACGACTTCGGCCTGACCGAGACCGAGGTCGGCCTGATCGTCGGCGCGGGCTTCTTCACGGCCTTCGTCACCCAGCTCGCGCTGGGCCGCCTGGCGGACCAGGGCCATGCTCCGGCGATGGTCCGCCTCGGCATGATCGCTGCGGCGGCCAGCATGGTCGGCTTTGCCTTCAGCTCCTCGTTCTGGGCTTTCGTGGCAGCACGCGGAGTCCTGGGCGTGGCCATCGGCCTGGCCCAGCCCGCCATTCGCCGCACCGTGGTGCTCGCCGATCCCGACCACACCGGCCGGAATCTGGGACGGCTGGCCATCAGCGAGATCACCGGCTTCGCGGCGCTGCCGTTCGCTGCGGCGACGCTGGCCGAGGTCGGCAGCCTCGACCTCCCGTTCTACGTGATCGCCGGCGTCACCGTGGCAACGCTGGCGACGATGCGGCGCCTGTCTGCGGACAGCGGCGCCAAGGCCGTCGGCACCCCGATGGCCTCGCTGGCTTTGCTCGGCGATCGGGTGGTGGCCGGCACGCTGATCCTGGTCACCAGCCAGTTCCTGCTGATCGGGGCATTCGAGGCGGTCTGGGCGGTCAGCCTCACCGACCTGGGCGCCGCCACCTGGACTATCGGCTTGAGCTTCGCCCTGTTCGCGGTTCCCCTCGGCGCCCTGGCGCCGCTCGGCGGGTCGCTCGCCCAGCGCAGCGGCGGGCTGGGCGTGGCCCTGGCAGGTCTCGGGGGGTCCAACCTCGCCATGGTCTTCCTGGGCGTGTTCGACGCCATCTGGCCGCTGATCGGCGTCGCCATGGCCGCAGGAGTCGGGGCGGGCATGGGCTACACGGCAGGCCTGTTCGTGTTCTCGAGGACCGTGAACGACGACCGCCAGGCTGCCGCCCAGGGT
Source organism: Acidimicrobiales bacterium (assembly GCA_965214285.1). GTDB lineage: Bacteria > Actinomycetota > Acidimicrobiia > Acidimicrobiales > Aldehydirespiratoraceae. Next base: position 295,915 of record OZ243946.1, on the reverse strand, counting down.
CTGCTGGGCGCCACCGAGGTGCTCTTCGGCGGGATCAGCTCGGTGCTCGGCGCCTGGCTCTATGACGTCTCGGGCCGGGGGGCCGTCTGGATCGTCATTCCGGCACTGGCCACGGCGGTGCTGGGACTCGGGGCGCTGCTGCGCTCGACCGGCAGCAGCCGTGCGCCCGCATCGCCGCTGATCGACATGGCAGGCAACCCGTGAGCGACGCCGCGGGGATGGCCCCGGTCGCGCCTGCGGTTCACCTGAGCGTCGAGGCCCAGGCCTACCTCAGCGATCCGCAGCCGCCTCTCGTCGGCTTCGATGCGACCGATCCCGTGGCCGTGCGGCGGCTGCGCGCCGAGCTGCATCCCCAGTGGACGGCTGTCAACGACGAAATCGAGGGACCCTGGCGTCAGCGCCACGAAACGATTGCCGGAGTGCGGGTCGTCCGCTTCGCAGCCGACGAGGCGACCCTGGGGCTCGACCGTGTGATCGTCCACCTCCACGGCGGCGCCTACTTCCTGGGCACGCCGTTGACGAGCGCCGTGATCGCCGTGCCAGTAGCCCAGCACAGCGGCCTGCCGGTGGTGTCCGTGGACTACCGGCTGGCGCCCGAGAACCCCTGCCCGGCGGCGATCAACGACGCCGCCTCCGTCGTGGCAGCGCTTGACGACCGTGGCCGGGTGGCGGCGATGTTCGGCGAGTCCGCAGGCGGCGGCCTGGCCGCGGCGACTGCCGTGGCGCTGCGAGAAGCCGGGCGGGCGCTCCCGGATCGGCTCGGCCTGCTGTCGCCCTGGGTCGATCTCAGCTGTTCGGGCGACACCTACCGCACGCTCGCTCACGTGGACCCCGACTTCCCCGATCCGGCCGATCCTCACGTCTGGGCGCGTGCCTACGCAGGCGGGGCGGTAGCCGGCCCGGAGGCGTCGCCGCTGTTCGCCGACCTGAACGGCCTGCCTCCGACGCTCATCCAGGTGGGGGGCCGGGAGATCCTGCTTTCGGACTCGTGTCGGATGCACTCCGCTCTCAGAGACGCCGGCGTGGCATCGACGCTGGACGTCTACGACGGCCTGTGGCACGTCTGGCAGATGCTCCCCCGCCTGCCCGAGGCACGCCAGGCCCTCCGCGAGCTCAGCGTCTTCCTTGCAGCAAACGACCCGTGAGCCTGACAGCAGGCCGTACATGAGGCCCGGCGAGCCATGAGCCGGCTCTCGCGTTCGGACTGGACCGATGCTGCACTGAGCGCCATGGCGCGACACGGCAGCGCCGGCGTCAACGTCGAACAGCTCGCCAGGACGCTGGGCGCCACGAAGGGCAGCTACTATCACCATTTCGAGAACCGCCAGGCCTTGCTGGAGGCGGCACTGGCTCGCTGGGAGGAGATCGTAGAGGGCGACCTCGTCGGCGCAGATGCCATCGACGACCCGCTGGAGCGCCTGATCCGGTCGTCTCTGGCTGGCCTGGACTCCTCCCTGGACGGCTTCGTCGATATCGCCCTGGCGTCGAGCGTCGAGCCTGCGGTTCGGGCGACGCTCGCCCGCATCAACGCCCGGCGCATCGACTACCTCGCTGCGACCCTGCAGGAGCTCGGATTCTGCGCAGAAGAGGCCCATGACCGGGCCACTGCGGGCCTGGCGACGTATCTCGGCCTGTTCCTGCTGCAACACGTGAGCGGCGAGCGGCTCGAAGCGACCAAGCTGCGCTCGCAGATCACTCAGGCAGTCGAGGCGATGGTGGGCGCCTGAGACCCACAGCAGCGAGCCCCGGGGCTCAGGGCTCCTAGGGCCTTGGGCTGTAAAGCCTTGGCTTGAGGGCCTCCAAGTCGGCCGGCCACCGGAGCCCGCTGCTCACTCGATGATCCCCCGGTCGTCGCGGATGCTCTCGCCGAGGGCCGTCTCGATGAGCTGCACGCTCGGGCCTGCCGCGAGGCCACCGTCGACGTACAGGGCGTGGCCGTTGACCATGGCCGCCTCGTCGGATGCCAGGTAGTGGATCGCAGCCGCGACCTCCTCGGGCGTCGCCAGGCGGTCGACGTGCTGGTTCATGAGGCTCTGGCTGCGCACCGCCCAGTGGTCCAATTCCTCAGGCGGCGCGAATCCCGCCGTCGCCACGCCCGTCGGGCACACGCAGTTGACCCGGATGCCCCTGGGGCCGAGCTCCACGGCAGCGTGCTTGGTGAGCCCGACGACGCCGAACTTGGCCGCCCCGTACCAGCCCAGTCCCGCAAACCCCACGACGCCGGCCATCGAAGCGGTGTTCACGATCGCCGATCCGGGCTCCATCGTGGCTGCGGCCGCGCGCATCCCGTGAGCGACGCCCATCAGGTTGACCTCCAGCATGCCCCGCGCTTCGCCGAGGTCCGAGGCAGCGAGGCCGGCGCCCGGTCCGAGCACTCCGGCGTTGTTGACCAAGATGTCGATCCGCCCGAGCTCAGCGGCAGAAGTCGCCAGGAGCGCCTCGACCTCGTCAGCGTCGCTCACATCGACGTGCCGATGCCGACAGCCGATGTCCTCGGCGAGATCCGCGGCGCCCACCAGGTCTGCCGCCACGCAGGTGGCCCCCGCCGCGGCGATGCGCCGACACGTCGCAGCCCCGATCCCGGAGGCAGCGCCGGTGATCACCGCCACCTTGCCTTCTAGTGAGAACAACGCCTTGCCTTCGTCTTGGGTGCGGGTCGATCTTGGTGCGGACGGACCGGACGGGCAGGCCGAACCCCGATGGGGCACAGCCGAGCCCCGACGGTCACGGACCATACGCTAGCGTATGGCCGTTGGGGAACCAGGGAGCCAGGAACCAGGAGAGAAGGCAGTGGACGATCGCAGCGACCGCTGGCTGGTCGTAGGGGCAGGGCCCTCTGGACTCTCGGTCAGCCTGGCGCTGCGCACCGCCGGGGTCGCCTTCGAGGGCGTGGAGGCAGACACGAGCGTCGGCGGGCTCTGGAACTGGGACAACCCGGGCGGCGGCATCTACGAGTCGGCGCACTTCATCTCGTCGTCGATGCGTTCGGGCTGGGCCGACCTGCCCATGCCCGAGCACTACCCCGACTATCCGCGCTGGTCGCAGATCCGCGACTACATCCACGCCTGGGCAGCGCACCACGACCTCGGCAGGCACTACGAGTTCGGCAAGCGGGTCGAGCGAGCCGAGCCGGTGCAGACTGCCGAAGGCGAGCGCTGGGACGTCGCCTTGCGCGCCCAGCACCGGGCCACGACCGAGCAGCGCCGCTATCGCGGCATCGTCGCCTGTCCGGGCTTCCAACGCGTGCCTCAGGTGCCTGCCTACCCCGGCAGCTTCGGCGGGGAGGCCCGTCACAGCCAGACCTACCGGTGCGCCGACGAGTTCCGGGGCAAGCGGGTCCTGGTGGTGGGCGCCGGGAACTCGGCCGTCGACATCGCAGTCGACGCCGCGGTGGCAGCCGAGCGAGCGGTGATCTCCACCCGCCGCGGCTACTGGGTCTTCCCCAAGCTCATCGGGGGCGTGCCGCTGGATCACTTCGCCATCAACACCGTCTCGGACCAGCAGCGGCTGCGCGAGTTTCTCGGGATCGTGGTGGGCGACGTGAGCCGCATCGGCTTCGGCGAGCCCGACCACCTGCCGCTGGCGCGCCACCCGATCCTCAACGACCAGGTTCTGCACCACCTCTCGCACGGCGACCTGGCAGCCCGGCCCGAGATCGAGAGCCTCGACGGCAGCCTCGTGCGCTTCGCGGACGGCTCGGCCGAGGAGCTGGACCTGATCATCTGGGCCACCGGCTACCGCGACGAGATCTCGTTCATCGCGCCCGAGCACTGCCGGGTCTCCGCGGTCGACGAGGACAACGACCTGTGCCTGTGGATGTTTCACCGCCGGCACCCGAACCTGACGGTGCTGGGCCCCGCAAACCTCGCGGCCGGCGGCTACTGGGGCCTGGCCGCGGCGGCCGACCTGATCGCCAACCACCTGCGCGACCAGGATCGGAACCCGGACCGCTGGAAGGCCTTCCGCGAGGTCGTGGAGGCGCCCGAGCCCGACCTCAGCGGTGGCTATCGCTACTGCCAGAGGCCGGGGCATCTCAACTACGTCAACGCGGCGGCCCTCGACGCCTACGGCAGCGCGCTGATGGAGCGGTTCGGTTTCGAGCCGCTGGCCACGCCGGCGGACTTCGAGCCTCCGGAGCTGATCGACATCGACGCCTGGCTCGACGATCCCCGCCCCCTGGTCCCGCCGTCTCACGGATCGCTCACGCCGATCCCCCATGACCTCAGGAGCCCCCGGTGAGCGAACCACTCTCCGCATGAGCAGCGCGCCCATCACGCCCAGCGGGCCCAGCGGCGACCAGTTCGCCGAGTATGCGGCTGCGCCCTTCGAGTACCTGCGCGCCCTCCGCCGGCACGGGACGATCGTGGGCATCGACCTCGGCGGGACCCCCACCGCGGTGCTCTATGACCTCGACGCCATCCACGCCGTGTTCGCCGACAAGCTCGACCACGTGGGGCGCGCCGCGGTCTTCGATCGCCTCAGCCACGCCACCGGCAACGGGATCCTGACCAACTACGACTGGGACACCTGGCAGCCGCGGCGCAAGCGGATCGTCAAGCCTCTCGGCGCCCGGGCCGTGGGCCAGTTCCAGCGACGAATGATCGCCATCATCGAGGAGTGCCTGAGCGGCTGGCCGCTGGGCGCCCACGACGACCTGGCAGAGCAGGTGCGCGGCCTGACCCTGCGCGTGGTGGCCGACCTGCTGTTCACGACCGACCTCACCGCAGAGGCCGAGGCCGTCATCGACCGGGCTGTGCAGGAGATACACGCCTGGGCCGAGGCCGACCCCGCCAATGCCGACACCGCCGGCGAGCCCGAGTCGTTCCGGGCTGCCATCGCAGCGCTCGACGCCTTCATCGCCTCGGTGATCGACGGGCGCGACCGGGCCGATCCCGGCGACGACATGCTGGGCATCCTCATCGCCGCCTCGAACGAAGCCGACCCGCCGCTGGACCGGCGCGGCGTGCGCGACGAAGCTGTGACGCTGATCCTCGCCGGCCACGAGACCGTCACCAACACCATCGCCTTCGGCCTCGACCTCGTGGCTCGTCACCCCGAGACCCGCGACGCCGACCCGCGCCACATCGTCGACGAGACGCTGCGCCTCTGCCCGCCGGTGCACGTCACCAACAAGGCGATCGTCAAGGATCTGGACCTCGGGCCGGTCACGATCCCTGCCGGCTGGGACGTGCTCGTGCCCGAGTACGTGATCTACCGAGACCCGCGCCACTTCGAGCGGCCGGACGAGTTCCTGCCCCACCGCTGGGGCGAAGCCGCCGAGCTGCGACTCGAGCGCCGTGCCTACTTCCCGTTCCTGACCGGCCCGAAGTTCTGCGTCGGCCGGCATTTCGCCGTGCTCGAGGCGACCGAGGCCATCGGCCGGTTCCTGGCGCGCTTCGATATCGAGATGCTCGATCCCGAGCCGCCATGGGGACGCGAGTTCGCGCTGTCCTTCGCCCCGGACCGGCCGCTGCCGTACCGTCTGAGGGCCAGATGACGATCCCCGAGCTGACGCTGACCGGGCCTGCCCGCGAGCGGGGCCGTGCCCACGGAGAGGCCCTGCGCGACCTCATAGCCGAGACCATCGAAGGCTGGTTCGAGGCTCTCGCCGAGCGAACCGACCCGCGCGAATTCACAGCCGAGATCCTCGGCGCGAGCGGCTTGCGCGAGGCCGCCGAGGAGCACACGGGCGATTTGCTCGAGGAAGTCCGGGGCATCGCCGAGGGGGCCGGGCAGCGCTTGGAGGCCATGTTCGCCTGGCAGCTGATCGACGAGTGCTGGTGGTACCTCGACGAGCTCTGCGGCGAGCTGCGCCCGAGCGAGGCGTGCTCGGCGATGGCAGTCAACAGTGGCGGACGGGGCATCGTCGCCCAGACCCAGGATCTGTACCGGCACTCCGACGGCAGCCAGGTGATGCTGCGCTATCTCGAGCCTGACGGGCTCGAGATCCTGGCGCCGTCGGCTGCCGGGCTGCTCGCCTACAACGGCGTGAACTCGGCTGGCCTGGCGGTGTGCATCACGACGCTCAGCGAGCTCGCCCACCAGTCCGTCGGCGTGTCGTCGGGATTCGTGATGCCCGCGCTGCTGCGCTGCCGCTCTGTCGACGAGGCGTTGGCCTGGCTCGAGAGCGTGCCGCTGGCCAGCGGGAACAGCTGGACTCTGGGCAGCCGCGACCGTTCGCTGGCGGTCGAGGCGTCGGCCTCGGGCGTCTCTGTGGTACAGGACGGGAGCCGAGCGCTGCACACGAACCATGCCCTGGTCCAGGCCCCCGTCTACGAGTACCTGCAATTCGCCGGCTCGGTGGAGCGTCTTGACCAGCTGGAGGCCGCGGTGCGCCCCGACTCGACGCTCGCCGATATCGAAGCCGTGTACTCCGGCGGAGCGGTGTGCCGCTCGCGCAGCAGCGCCGAGGACATGCTCAACGTGGGCACGATGATCTTCGAGCTCGGCGACTCCCAGCGATGCCACTACGCACCCGGCCCGCTCGACAGCGACGAGCTGATCGCCTACGAGATGAGCCTGCCGACCCAGAACACGAGACCATGACCCGCCACAAGAGCCCTGCCGACCCGGAACACGAGACCATGAGCTACGACGACCCGGCGATGCTCGAGCCGCGGTATTCGGAGATCGCGACGTTCATGCGAGCGCCTTGCGTACCCGATCTGAGCGGTGTCGACATCGCGCTCTACGGGGTGCCATATGACGGCGGCGTCACCAACCGCCCTGGTGCCCGTCATGGCCCCCGCGAGATCCGCAACCAGTCGTCGCTGATGCGCACCGTCAACCACGCCACCAGGATCGACCCCTTCGAGCTGTGCTCGGTCGCGGATGTCGGCGACGTGCGCTTCGGGCGGGTCTACGACAACGCCGCCGTCAATGACGACATCGAGGCGTTCGTGCGCAGGATCGTCGACGCAGGCGCTCTTCCGCTGGCGGCGGGCGGCGACCACTCGATCACCTATCCGATTTTTCGGGCACTGGCGTCGCGCCAGTCGCCGCTCGGCATGGTCCACATCGACGCCCACACCGACACCTGGGACGAGTTCCGGGGCGAGAAGTTCCACCATGGCTCGCCCTTCCGCCTGGCCTGCGATGCAGGGCTGCTCGACCCGGCCCGCACCATCCAGATCGGGATCCGGGGGGCGCAGAACTGGGCCGACGGCTGGGAGTACTCCCTGAGCTCGGGCATGCGGGTCGTGTTCATCGAGGAGTTCGAGGCCCTGGGCGTGAACGCAGTCGTCGCCGAGGCGCGGCGGGTCGTCGGCGACGGGCCGACCTACATCAGCTTCGACGTGGACGGCCTCGATCCGGTGTACGCGCCGGGGACCGGCACGCCTGAGGTCGGCGGCATCACCACCCGCGAGGCGCTGGCGATGCTGCGCGGGCTGCGTGGCCTGCACCTCGTCGGCGGCGACGTCGTCGAGGTGGCGCCGCCGTTTGACCCGTCGGGCAACACTGCCCTTGTCGGCGCCACGCTGATGTACGAGATCCTGTGCCTGCTGGCCGAGGCCCGCACTGCTCAGTAGGCCGGCAAAGGGCAAGGCGGAACTGCCAGGCGCCACAGAGTGAGCGGCGGAACAAGCGGAGTCGCCGATGCGGGCCGTGGTCGGGCAGTCTCGTTCGGGGGGTGACGCCGGTCCGGCCGTTCCGGCCAGGGACATCGTCGGGGCGGGCGGGTCAGTCCTCCAGTGACTCCAAGCCCAGGTAGCTGGCGTCGAGCAGGTGTCGGTCGGCGAGCAGGTCCGCCGCTGTTCCTGCCATGACGAGATCGCCGTGGCTCAGCACGCAGCCCCGGTCCGACACCTCCAGGGCCAGGTCGACGTGCTGTTCGACCAGCAGCACCCCGGCGCCGGTCTCGTCGGCGATGCGCCGCACCACGGGCATCAGCTCCTCGTAGATCACCGGGGCCAGGCCCAGGCTCATCTCGTCGACCATCAGCAGCCTCGGGTCGGCCACGATGGCCCGCCCCAGGGCCAGCATCTGCTGCTCGCCGCCGCTCAGCAGCCCGCCCCGGCGGTTCATCAGCGGACCCAGCGCCGGGAAGAAGTCCACGGCCCGGGCGATGTCGACCTTGCCCCGGGTCTTGGCCAGCTCCAGGTTCTCGCGCACCGTCAGCTGAAACAGGATCCCCCGGTTCTCCGGAACGTGGGTCACGCCCCAGCGGGCGACCTTGTGCGCCTGGCGCAAGCGGGGGACGGCTCGGCCCATCACCGTCACCGATCCCGCCAGCACCGAGCCCATGCCCGAGACCGTCATCAGCGTCGTGGTCTTGCCTGCGCCGTTGGGTCCCAGCAGGGCGACCACCTCGCCGGCATCCACGTGCAGGTCCAGGCCGCGGACCACGGCGACGCCGTCGTAGCCGGTGTCGAGCCCCTCGATCGTCAACAGCCGCTCTGCGGGCATCAGCCAGTCTCCCCGCTGTGGCCGAGGTAGGCCGATCGCACCACCGGGTCGCTACGCATCTCCTGCGGGGTGCCCGAGGCGACCAGCTCGCCGAACACGAGCATGTGGATCCGGTCGCAGACGCTGAGAACCAGGCCCATGTCGTGGTCCACCAGCAGCAGCGTGTAGCCCTCGTCGACGAGGCGGCGCAGGCGGGCCCCGAAGCGACGGGTCTCGGCTTTGTCGAGCCCTGCGGCGGGCTCGTCGAGCAGCAGGATCCTGGTCGACTCCGCCACCAGCGCCCGACCCACTCCCACCATCTTGCGCTGCCCTTGCGAGAGTTCGCGGGGCAGACGCTGAGCGATGTCGGAGATCTCGAGCAGCTCCAGCACCTCGTCGATCCGGGCATCGGCGCGGCCCGGCCCGAAGTAGTCGCGCAGTGCCCCTGCGAGAGACAGCCGCCGGGCGGCGACCTCGAGATTGGAGCGCACCGTGATGTCGTCGAAGAGCTCCAGCGTCTGCCAGGTTCTCGACAGCCCGGCATGGGCCAGGCGGTGCGGGGCCCGGCCGGACACCTCGGCGCCTTCGAGGAGTACCGAACCCGAGGAGTTGCCGGGCAGGAAGCCGGTGACGGCGTCGATGAAAGTGGTCTTGCCGGCGCCGTTGGGCCCGATCAGCCCGGTGAGCTGGCCGCGTTCGCATTCGAGGGCCACGTCGTCGACCGCCAGCAGCCCGCCGAAGCGCACGCTGAGGTGCTCGGTGCGCAGCACGGCGTCAGCCATCGCCGGCCTCGGCTGTCTGGCCGGCATCGGGCGTGCGGGGGGCTGACTGGGCCGAATGCGCTGCCTGGGCCGACTGGGCCGACTGTGCCGACTCGGCTGGCGGGCTGTCCAGCGGCGCCATGCCCCGGCGGGCGCGCCAGAAGTTCACGGCCCCGTGGATCTGCTTGCGCTGGAAGCCGTCGATCCCCTCGTTGTTGTAGACGGCGGTCCCGATCAAGAAGAAGCCGGCCACATACGCGGTGTAGGGGCCGACGTCGATGAGCCACTCGTTGGTGGCGACGATCCCGATTCCCTCCGCGAACAGCGTGCCCGCCACCACGGCGCCGCCCACCGTCGAGATCCCGCCCAGGTAGGCGAAGGCCAGCACCGACAGCGACACGAAGATGCCGAACGAGTCGGCGCCGTAGGACCCGATCTTGTAGGCCGTCAGGGCGCCGCCGAGGCCCGCGAAGAAGGCGGAGATGCCGAACGAGGCGAGCTTCACGGCGGCCACGTCGACGCCTGCCGCGGCGGCTGCGCGCTCGTTGGCCCGCACCGCCAGCATCTGCTCGCCGAGCCGGGAGCGACGCAGGCGCATCACCGCGATGCACGACGCCAGCGTGAGCACGAACAAGAAGAGCCCGAATCCGCCGGTGGGGATCTTGCCGTCGCCCAGGAAGAACTCGCTGGTCGGCCCGAACTCCACGCCGAGGATCTCGGGCGGGTCGGTGTTCTTCACGGTGCGATCGAGGCCGAACCAGCCGGATCGCAAGAAGAAGATCTCCTCGATGGCGAGGCCGCTGGCCAAGGTGACGATCGCCAGGCTCGCCCCCCGGGTGCGCAGCGACGGCAGCGCTGCGATCAGCCCGAAGCCGACGCCGCAGAGCACGGCCAGCGGCAAGGCGACGAGCATCGGCATGCCGGCCGAGGTGCCGAAGGACGCCACGGCGAACCCCGAGATGCCGGCCAGCGCCATCTGCATCAGCGAGATCTGGCCGACGTAGCCGGTCACGACCACCAGCGACAGCGCCAGGATCACCCCGACCATGGTGTTCTGCATGCCCGCCCGGTACTGGAACGGCGCGAACAGTGTGATCCACAGCGAGCCGAGGATCAGCAGCGTGTAGGCGAGGCCCCTCCAGCGGGTGATCTTCGGCGCGAACGCCTCGGGCAGCCGCTCGGCGGTCAGCGCGCCCCTCGACGGCAGGGTCTCGCCGCGGATGACCATCGCCGCCGCGATCACCACGAACGGCAGTGCCCGGCGGATCCCGATGTCGGGAATCCAGGAGTACTCGAACTCCAGGCGGAACAGCTCCTGGTCCAAGACGCCGAGCATCAGGCCTGCCAGCGCCGCCACCACGAACGACGACATCCGGCCCAGCAGCGCGGCGCCGAGCGAGGAGATGAGCAGCACCGTGAACAGGTTGGGGGTGATGCCGGTGATGGGGGCCACCAGGATGCCGACCAGGCCGGCGAGCACCGAGGCCAGCACCCAGCTGACCCCGGCCTGGAAGTCGGCGTTGAAGCCGAGCAGCGTGGAGAACCTCTCGTTCTCCGCCGAGGCGCGGGTGGCGATGCCGAAGCGGGTGAAGCGGAACAGCAGCCACAGCGCCACGGTGCCGACGACCACCGTCCCCGCCAGCCAGAACCGGTCCTGGCCGACCCTGACGCCGAGGAAGTCCACCGGGTCGTTGGGGAAGATCGGGTCTGCGCTCTTGGCGCGCGATCCGAAGCGCAGCACCACGGCGGCCTGCAGGAAGAGCATGATCCCGACCGAGGCGACTACCTTGGCCAGCACCGGCGCATAGCGAAGCGGGCGGAAGACGCCGTAGTGGGCGATCAGCCCCAGCAGGGCGGCGCTGAGCAGCGCCAGCGCCATGGCGGCAGGCTTGCCCATCGGGCCGCCCGTCCCCACGAAGGTCGGGAGATCGAGTATCTCGACTCCGAGGATGCCCTCGACGGGCGCCAGCGGGTTCGGCAGCGGCGGCACGGGGTAGTCGCCGGTCTCGGTCAGCGACACGTACACGTAGGTGACGTAGGTGGCGATTGCGCCGTGGCCGAAGTTGATCACCCCCGAGGCCCGGTAGGCGACCACCAGGCCCAGCGCAAGGGCGGCGATGATCGCACCCGTGCCGAAGCCGAACAGCACCGGCTGCCAGAACACCTCGTCGTCGACGACGGCGCCGACCGCCCAGGCGGCCAGCAGCGCGCCGAGAGCGACCAGGCTGATCCGTTCGGCCAGTGGTCGCTTCGCCATGGGGTGAAGTTATTCCCCCGGGTCAGGCCCAGCAGTGCGGGCGGATCTCAGGACCCGCCCGCAGGCGCAGCGCGATCAGCCCTCGAGCAGGAAGTCGAGCTCGCTGAAGTCGAGTTGGACGAATCCGTCGGGACTCGTCAGCGTGCCGTCGGTGATCGTCACCATCAGCGGCGCCATGTTGCAGGCGCCGGTCCACGCAGACGGGCCGGGGCACGAGGCGCTCTTGATCCCGGGGATCTCGTCGCTGGAATAGGTGCCCAGCGCTTCGAGTGCCGACTCGCGGGTGGCATCGGCGCCTCCTGCGCTGATGAGCACGTCTCGGGCGACCCAGGTAGTGGCCAGGGCCCAGCCCGCCAGACCGGCATTCTGAGCGTCCGCGCCGCCGTACTCGTCGAGGATCCGGTTGATCAGAGCGACGTCGTCGCCGCCGTCGACGATCGGCGCGGACGACACGATCGGGCCGGCCCAGCCGTCGACCGCGCCCGAGGAGACGACATCCTCGGACAGGCAGAGGTCGTTCGCGAAGGTCCGGCCCTCGTAGCCGACGGTGTCCACAGCCGCCGCGGATGCTGTGCACTGGGCGCCGTCGGCGAGCACGAAGAGCCACATGTCGTTGGCGGTGTCGGCCGCGCTCACCGGTCCGGTGAGGTCGGGCTCGAAACCGAGCGGGACCACCTCGTTGATGGTGATGCCGTTGGAGTCAGCGATGGCCTCCAGCGCCGGGATGAATGGCTCGAAGGCCGGGTCGTCCGCGATGAACAGGGTGGCGGACTCGATGCCCTCGCCGGCCGCGAACACGAAGAAGACCTGGGCCAGGCCGGGCAGGCCGGGATCGATCGTGTAGACGCCCGGCGTGAGATAATCGATGAAGTCGTTGCCGAGCGTGAGCACAGGCACGCCTGCGTTCCCCAGGATCTCGTAGGTGGCTGCCGAGTTGGCAAGGAACCCGGAGGCGATGACCAGGTTGACGCTGTCGTCGTTGACGAAGCGCTGGGCGCAGGCCACGTGCGACTCGGGGGCGTCGCCTGCACCGCAGACGTCGAGCTCGACGGGCGTGCCGGCGGCGCCGTCGAGCTCCGCGTTGAAGTAGTCGACGACGGCCTGGCTGGCCGCTCGGACCTCGGGGAAGGCGAGAAGCTCCTCCTCCTGGGCGATCAAGGCGATCTTGACCGACCCCGCCGCCGGCTCGTCGGCAGGCTCGGGTGCCGCTGCGGCGTCGTCGCCGCTGTCTGCGGCATCGCCGGCGTCGTCGCTGTCGTCGCCGCATGCGGCGGCAATCAGCGTGAGCGTCAGCAGGATCGCCGGCAGGCGCAACAGCTTGATGGTCATTGATCTCATCGGGTTCTCCCTCCATTTGGCGTCTCGGCCCCGGCGCCGGTGCCCAGGCCAAGTCCCTCAGACGCAAGCACGCTAACGGCTCCGCTCGCTGTTGTCAAACGTTTCCTTGGCGAATCGGACCCAAAACCGTTGATTTCCTTGCGAACGGCTCATTTTGGCGTTTCATCGGCAAGCGGTGCGCTGCCGAGCCGGAACTGCTCCTTGGCGATGCGCAGGTAGGGAACCGTCTCGATCGAGGCCACCCCGCGCAGCGCTCTGAGGCGGTCGAGCACCTCTGCCAGGTGGTCGTTGTCGTCGAACCACAGCTCGGCGGTGATGTCGAAGAGGCCCAGCGTGCGGGCCACCAGGGTGCTCTCGGCGCAGTCCACGAGCGCATCGACCACGGCTCGCGTGGAGCCGGCGGCCCGGATGGCGATCGCCGCGAAGCCGCCGATGCCCATGGCCTCGGCGAGCGGATGGGCCTCGATGGCGATCACGTTCGAGTCGATCAGGTCGATCACCCGGTCGCGCACCGCGGCCTGCGAGAGCCCCGCCACCGGGGCGAGCGCCGCGTAGCTGGCGCGGCCGTCGGCGATCAGCTCTCGCAGCAGCAGGCGGTCGATGTCGTCGAGATCGTCCGCAGAGCGCACCGGGGCGCCGCGCCGGGCGGTCGCTCCCCGGTTGCCCACGCCGGTCCAGTCCTGCTTCTCGTAGTGCAGCACGGTCGCGGACTGCATCCGGCGCACCCCGTCGATCACCCGGACCCTGTCCAGAATGCGCACCAGATGGTCGCTGTCGATGCAGCGCAGCTCCACGAGCAGGTCGAACCTGCCCGCCCCGACCGCCACGAAGACCGCCTCGTCGATCCCGGCCAGGCGGACGACTGCCTTGTCGATCTCGGCGCCGATCTCCAAGAACGCGAATGCGAACACCCCGAGGCCGAACGTGGCCGGGTCGACCCGGCCGGTGACCACCACGATCCCCTCGTCGAGCAGGCGCTGCACGCGGGTCCGCACCGAGGCCTGCGACAAGCCGACGACGGGCGCCAGCTTGGCGTAGGTGGCCCGGCCGTCGGCAATCAACTCGGCGATGAGCGCCCGGTCGGTGTCGTCGAGGCCGAGCCCGTCGCTCACGGCAGCATCCCGCCGTCGACGGGGATCAGCGCACCGTTGACGTAACCGGCCTCGGGCGACGCCAGGAAGGCCACGACTCGGGCCACCTCGTCGGCGGTGGCGGCCCGGCCGAGCGGCACGGCGCCGACCAGAAGGTCCCAGGCCTCGTCGTCGGACACGCCTTCGAGCTCTGCCACGAGCCTGCGGTTGGCCGCGGCCATGCCGGTGTCGATGATGCCCGGGCACACTCCCACGCAGCGGATGCCGTCGCCGCCGTGCTCCTTGGCCACGAGCTTGGTGAGGGCGCTGAGGGCGAACTTGGTGGCGTTGTAGGCGCCGTAGCCGGGATCGCTCACCAGCCCGCCGACGGAGATGTTGTTGACGATCACGCCGCCGCCCGCAGCGGCCATGGGCGGGATCGCCAGCATGCAGATCCGGCGAGTGCCCATCACGTTGACCTGCCAGGCCAGCTCCCACTGCTCGTCTGTCTGGCTCATGAACGGCCCCACGCCGGTGGTCGCCCCGGCGTTGTTGAAGACGATGTCCAGCGAGCCCATCTCGGCGATGGTTCGCCCGACGACCTCGGCGGCTTGGGTCTGATCGGTCACGTCCAGGGCCATGGCGGCGGCCCTCACGGCGAACTCCGACCGCAGCGACGCGGCGAACTCCTCCAGGGCGGCCAGGTCGTCGCCGAGGCCGTGGGCGTCGTTCTGGCGCAGCTCGGGGCGGTCGGTGGCGATGTCGGTGACGACCACGCCGGCGCCGGCCTCGGCGAAGCGGCGTGCCGTGGCTTGGCCCATCCCTCTGGCCCGGCCTGCGCCGGTGACGAGGGCTACCTTGCCCTGAAGCGTCATCGTGCCTCCTCGTCCTGTGCAGCTTCGTCCCGTGAGGTCTCGTCCCGTGAGGCCTCGTCCCGTGCGGCCTCGTCCCGTGCGGCCTCGTCCTGTGCGGCCTCTGGGAGATCCGCGGCGATGCGGGCCATGACCTCGGCGCTGTAGCCCGCGGAGATGCCGTCGTGAGCACCCACGAGCGAGCCGGTGAGCGTGGCCGAGGCGGCGCTGGCCAGGAACTGGTAGACGGGGCCCATCTCGAAGGCCTGGCGGTACACGCCGTTGGCGGTCATGCGCCGGATCACCTCGAGGTCTGCGGTGGACTCGGCGCCCATCTCGCTCTCGACGATCCCCGGGAGCACAGCGTTGACCCGGATGCCCCTCGGGCCGAGCTCGAGAGCCCAGGTGCGCACCAGCATGTCGAGCGCTGCTTTCGACGCCGAGTAGGCGGCCATGCCCGGCGTGGTGACCGAACCGGCCGGCGAGCTGGTCACGACGACCGAGCCGCCGGGCGGGACCAGCCCGATCCCCGCCGCGAGCGCACGGGTCAGGCCGATCGTGTTCACCTGGAGCACGCGCTCGAACACAGACATGTCGAGCTCGCCGATCTCGCCGTGGTAGAGATCGATCCCGGCGTTGAGCACCAGGCAGTCGATGCGCTCGCTGGTCTCGGCGATGTCGGCGAAGCCGCGCTTCACGCTCTGGGCGTCGGCCACGTCCATGCGCACGAAGCCCGCGCCGATGCCGGCTGCGAGGGCGGCGCCGTCACGGCGACCGCTGATGATCACGTTCGCACCAGCGGCCCCGAGGTGCTCGGCCACGGCGAGCCCGATGCCCGCGGTCCCGCCTACGATCACGACCGAACGGCCCTCGACCGAGAAGGGATCAGACGCCCGATGTTGCACCATCTGCCGAGCCTAGACGTTGATTTCTTTGCGGAGAAGGGCCATTATCATCAAATCACAAGCTGCTAGACCGATTCACCGGCGAATCATCGTCGACTGGTCGGGGATGTCTTCGCTGGAGATTCCGTGCGCCAGATCCTAGATCCCAACGGCGAGCTCGTCGATGTCGCTCCTGCGCTCGACGACGACGAGCTGGTCGGCATGCACCGCAAGCTGCTCACCGCGCGCATCGTCGACGAGAAGCTGCTGAACCTGCAGCGCCAGGGCCGCATGAGTGCCTACTACCAGTCGAGCGGCCAGGAGGCAGCGGTCGGCGCCGGGCTCGCCCTGGCCGCCACCGACTGGATCTTCACCGCCTACCGGGAGCTGCCGCTGTGGATCGCCCGCGACATGGATCTGCGCAGCGCGGTCGGCTTCTGGCTGGGCATCCCCGACGACGACGACATCTGGGACGTACACCGCTACCGCATCACCCGGCTCAACGCCACCATCGGCACCCACCTGCCCCATGCGGTCGGCTTCGGGTACGCGAGCCGTCTCAAAGACGAAGCCGGCGTGGCCCTGGCGGTCTTCGGCGACGGCGCCACCTCGGAGTCGGACTTCCACGCCGCCATGAACTTCGCGGGCGTCTGGAAGACCCCGACCGTGTTCTTGTGCCAGAACAATCAGGTCGCCCAGTCGACGACACTGGACAAGCAGACAGCCGCGGAGACCCTTGCCCACAAGGCTCAGGCCTACGGCTTCCCCGGCATCCGGGTAGACGGGATGGACCCGCTGGCGATGTACGAGGCGACCAGCGAAGCCCTCGGCCGGGCCCGCTGCGGCGAGGGCCCCACGCTCATCGAGATGCACACCTACCGCTACGCGCCGCACTCCACCTACGACGGCACGCCCGTGTACCGGGCCGACGAGGAGGAGGCGGCCTGGCGGGCCAAGGACCCGATCATCCGCACGCGCACCTTCCTGGAGAACAAGGGGCTCTGGCAGGCCGCCGAGGAAGAGGCGATGCGCCAGAGCCTCTCTGCGGAGCTGGAGTCGCTCATCGACGAGCTGGAGGCCAGGCCGCACGTAGGCCGCGACTACTCGCCGCGTCATCTGTTCGCGCGGGTGCCGGAGCAGCTGATCGCCCAGCTCCACCAGGAGCAGGACGACCTCGGCGAGCCGCGCAGCGAGATCCCGGCCGCGGAGATCTGGACGATCGCAGACGAGCCCGAGCCATCGGGCGAGACCAAGCGGGTCGATCTGACCGAGGCGCTCAACATGACCCTGCTCGACGCCTTCGAGCGAGACGAGACGCTGATCGCCCTCGGCGAGGACGTCGGGCTCGAGGGCGGCGTGTTCCGGGTCACCGAGCACATGCAGCAGCGCTTCGGCGACCGGCGGGTGATCGACACGCCCTTGTGCGAGACCGGCATCATCGGCACCTCGGTGGGCATGGCCATGAACGGCCTGCGGCCGGTCGCCGAGATGGAGTTCGCAGGGTTCGCGTACCCCGCCTTCGACCAGATCATCGGCCACGTCGGGCGGATCCGCTGGCGCTACCGGGGCCAGATGAGCGCGCCGGTCGTGGTGCGCATGCCGGTGGGCACCAACACCGGCGCCTATGAGTTCCACACCGACTCGCCCGAGAGCTACTTCCTGCACGCGCCCGGCCTCGTGGTGGTCTTCGCGTCCACTCCGTATGACGCCCGGGGCCTGATGGAGACCGCCCTGGCGAGCCCGGACCCGGTGATGTTCTTCGAGCCGATCGCCCTGTACCGGGGGATCACCCAGGAGGTGCCGATCGAGCCGTACTCGATCCCGTTCGGCCGTGCGGCGCTGCGCTGTGAGGGCAGCGACGTGACGGTCGTGGCCTGGGGGCCGCCTCAGTACGAGGCCCAGAAGGCCGCCGCGGCGCTTGCCGACGAGGGCGTCTCGGTCGAGGTCATCGACCTGCGGACGGTCTACCCCTTCGATGTGGAGACGGTGCTGGCCAGCGTCGCCAAGACCGGCCGCCTGGTGGTCGCCCACGAGGACCACATCAGCGGCGGCGCGGGCGCGGAGATCGTCGCCACCGTGACCGAGCAGGGCGCCTACTTCCTGGAGACGCCGCCGGTGCGCGTCGCCCACATGGACGTCTTCTGGGGGCCGACCAAGCTCGAGGCCTACTCGACGATCACCGCCGAGCGCATCGCCGCGGGCATCCGCCGGGCCATGCGGGGCTGATGGCTCAGACCTTCGACCTCCCGGCCATCGGCGACACGATGGTCGAGGGCGAGATCGTCGAGTGGTTCGTGTCCGTCGGCGACACCGTGGAGCTCGACCAGCTCGTCTGCTCGCTGGAAACCGACAAGTCGGTGGTGGAGCTGACGACGCCGTACCGCGGGACCGTGCTGGCACTCGGCGGCGAGCCTGGCGACGTGATCGAGGTCGGCAAGCCGCTGATCGTCGTCGGCGAACCCGGCGAGATCGGCGCAGCCGGAACGATTGTCGCAGCCGGCGAGTCTGTCCCTGGCCGGGCAGGCGCCGAGGGGTCCGCGGGCACCCCGCCGGACTCTCATGCGTCCGCCGAGAACGAACCGCGGGCAGAGTCCGCCGGCATGGCCCAGCTCACGTCGCCGCTGATACGCAGGCTCGCCGAGGCCTCTGGCGTCGACCTCGCCGGCGTGGCGGGCACAGGCCCCGGCGGGCGCATCACCCGCGCCGACGTTCAGGCCGCGCAGGCTGTTCCGAAGACTGCGCCGGCAGCCGCCGAGCAAGCCGTCGCTGCGGGCGCCGGGCCGGTGCTGGCCATGCCCAAGGTGCGTCGACAGGCTCGGGCACGCGGCATCGATCTGGCCGCTCTGAGCGGCAGCGGACCGCGCGGATCGATCAGCACCGGCGATCTCGACGCGGCCGGCGCCGCCAGCGAGCCTGGCCAGAGCCGCCGTCCGATGTCGGCGACGCGGCGCTCGATCGCCGCTCATCTGAGCGAGTCGGTGCGGACGATCCCCCAGTTCACGGCGATGGTCGAAGCCGACGCCACGGCTCTGCTCGCCACCCGCGCTGCGCTGCGCGACCGCATCGGCTCAGAGGTGCCCCTCGATGCCGTGCTGACGGCGCTGCTGATCCCGGTGCTGCGCGACCACCCGGTCGTCAACGCCTGCCTCGACGGCGACGAGATCGTCTTGCGCGAGCGCTGCCACATCGGGCTGGCCGTCGACACCCCCGAGGGCCTGATGCTGCCGGTGGTGCGCGACGCCGACCGACTGGGCTTTGCCGATCTCAATGCCGAAATCGTCCGTCTTGCCGCGGCGGCCCGCGAGCGCACGATCCGGCCCGACGAGCTCAGCGGCGCCACCTGCACCGTCAACAACGTCGGCGCGGTGGGCATCGTGGCGGGCACGCCGATCCTGCCCTTGGGAACCAGCGCCATCGTCGCTTTCGGAGCGGCGCGTCCGCAGGTACGGCTGCTCGACGGCAACCCGCTGGAGACGCCGACGATGACGATCTCGGCGACCTTCGACCACCGCCTGATCGACGGCGGCGACAGCGGACGCTTCCTGACGCAGCTCAAGAAGCACCTCGAAGTGCCGGCGTTGGGCCTGTTCTGAGAGGCCGCCTCGGAAGCCGCCGCCTTGGGACGCCTGCCGCTCGCCTAATCTGAGTCCGGACCCGCATTCGGTCGACAGCCCGGAGACGCCGATGCCGACACCTGAGTACCAGCTGCACCACCTCTGCATCTACGAGAAGCAGCCGCGCCAGGCCATGTGGAACTGGCTGAAGTGGTATCACGCCATCCCCGCCTACTACTGGGAGGGCGTCGCCGACATGCACCAGACCGACGAGGGCGGCGTCGACTACACCTTCCTCGCCTGCGGCGCGCCTTTTCAGATGCAGCTCGAGGCGCCGCCGTACCAGTTCGAGTACGAGCGCAAGTGGTTCGCCGAGCACGGCTCGGGCATCAACCACATCTGCTGGATCGTGCCCGACGCCTGGGCCACCGTCGAGCACCTGCAGTCCAACGGCGCCACCGTGGCCATGCCCTACGAGGAGTTCGGCGGCACCTACAACGGGTTCGTGGCCATCGACACCGAGGGGCGCTGGGTGGAGATCATGGAGTACGTCGGCGGGTTCAAGACCCCCGATGTGGAGTTCCGCCCCGTGGGCCACGTCGGGCTGCAGACGCTGGGAGTCGTGCAGCTCTGCCGTGACCTCGACAGCCAGGTGCAGTGGTACACCGACGTGCTGGGCCAGCGCATCGTCCACGACGCCCGCAGCGACAACGACGGGGTCGTCTACCTGGCCGATCACAGTTACGACGGCCGCCAGTGCGTGAGCGTGCTGGCCACGCCCGCCAACGACGCCGAGACAGCGCTCATGGACCGCCACGGGCCGGTCATCTCCTCGGTGCTCTACCAGGCAGGCGACGTTGATGCCGCCTGGAGCGATGCCCTCGCCGCGGGCTTCGGCGAGATCGCGGCCCCGGCCTTCGACGACCGCATAGGCGCCAGGACCGGCTATCTGCGCGAGCCCAGCGGGAACCTGGTCCAGGTACGCGAACGCCTGGCGGCATGACGGGCGCACTGGGCATTCACCACGTCGGCCTGGTGGTCGAGGATCTCGACGCGGCGGTGGCCTTCTACGGGGCTCTGCTGGGCATGGAGGTCATCGAACGCGACCGCTGGCGTCGGCCTGCGCCGCTCCACGATCAGGCCGTCGGGCTTGCCGGCTCAGCCGCGGACGGCGCGATGCTGCGAGGCTCGGGGTCGTATCTGGAGCTGTGGCGCTACCACGCGCCTGCCCAGATGGGCGACCGGCCCGCCGAGCGCGGGGCGCACGAGCTCGGGTTGCGGCACCTGGCGATCGAGGTCGACGACGTGGACGCCTGGCTCAGCCGTGTCGAGGAGCTGGGTGGTTCGCGGATGGGCGACCCGGTCGAGCTAGACGACAGCGGCGCGGCGGCCGTGTACTGCCGCGACCCGTTCGGCACGATCATCGAGCTGATGGCGGTCGGCGACTCGCTGGCTTCGCTGGCGGACCTGTGAGCTGAGCCCGGCTCGCGGGCGCCGCCTGCCGGCTCGGCGCTCAAGGAGGGCCCGAGGGCTGGCTATTCGGCGGCGAGGAACTTTGGCGGTACTCGACGCCGGGGAGCACGCAGAGCATCTCGAAGAGCATGTTGGCCGCGGTGAGCGCGGTCAGGCCGGAGCTGTCGTAGATCGGCGCCACTTCGACGAGATCGCAGCCCACGACGTCGAGGCCGCGACAGCCGCGGATGATCTCCAGGGCCTGAGCCGTCGTGAGGCCCGCCACCTCGGGGGTCCCCGTGCCCGGCGCGAAAGCCGGGTCGAGGCCGTCGATGTCGAAGCTGATGTAGACGGGTCCGTCGCCCAGCTGTGTCCGAACCTCGCCCATCAGCGGAGCGAGGCTGCGGTTCCAGCACTCCTCGACTTGCACGACCCGGAATCCCTGCTCGCGGGACCAGTCGAAGTCGTCGGCCTCGTAGCCGCTGCCGCGCACGCCGATCTGGGCGACGCGGCCGGTGTCCAGAAGTGATTCCTCGACCGCCCGGCGAAACGGGGTGCCGTGGGCGATCCTCTCGCCGAACATGGTGTCGTTGCCGTCGGTGTGGGCGTCGATGTGGACCAGGCCGACCGGGCCGTGCTTCTCTGCCAGGGCTCGCAGGATCGGCAGCACGATGGTGTGGTCGCCGCCCATCGACAGCGGGATCAGGTCGTGGCTCAGCAGTCGTCGGTAGTGGCCGGCGATGATCTCAACCGACTTGGCCAGGCTGTAGGGGTTGGTGGCGACGTCTCCGGTGTCGTCGATCACGAGGCTGTCGAACGGGGCGGCGCGGGTGGCCATGTTGTAGGGGCGCAACAGCACCGACTCGTCGCGTATGGCGCGCGGCCCGAAGCGGGCGCCGGGCCGGTTGGAGGTGCCGATGTCGAAAGGCACCCCGACGACCGCCGCGTCCAGATCGGCTAGCCGGCTGGTGCCGGGCAGGCGCATGAAGGTGGCGATCCCGGCGAACCGCGGCATCTCGTTGCCGCCCAGCGGCTGCGGATTTGGCCGCGTCGTCACTGGGGGCGGGGTTTGACGGTGATGCCGAAGGCCGAGCGCACCTGTGCGTCGCGCTCCGAGGGGATGTGGTCGGGCCAGTGCTCCGCGAGGATCCGCTCAGCGCGTTCTCCCGCCACGGTCAGGGCGTCCTTGCCTCCCGCGTCCAGCCAGTTGGCGGGGGTCTCGCGATCGGCGATGTCGGGATACACGTAGTCGCGCTGCATCAGCTCCAGCGTCTGCGCGGCGCCCAGGAAATGGCCGGGGCCGTGCACCACCTCGTCGATGAGGGAAGCCGACAGCGTCTCGGCGTTCACCTCGATGCCGCGCACCGTGCGGTTCACGGCGCCCAGCATGTCGTTGTCGATCACCAGCGCCTCGAACGAGCAGCTCAGCAGCGAGGCCAGCATGCCCGCGGACTCGTACACCAGGTTCGCCCCGGCATGGCCCGCCAGGGCCACGTTCAGGCCCTTCTCGTAGCCGGCCTGGTTGTCGGGCACCTTGGAGTCGCTCATCCCGGCGGCCACCCCCGAGGGCAGACCGAGCCAGTTGGCGAGCTGGGCCGCGGCCGCATTGAGCACGCCCTCCTCGCCGGAGCCGCCGCTCATCGCCCCGGTGCGCAGGTCCGACACGAAAGGCCACAGCCCCAGCACGCAGGGATGGCCGGGGCTCATCAGGTTGACGGTGGTCAGCGCCGCCAGGCACTCCGCCAGCGCCTGGGCCAGCGAGCCGGCCAGCGCCGCGGGCGAGGTGGCACCTGCCTGGCCGGCGGACAGCAGGTTGATCGGCATGCCGCACTCAACCTGGGCCACCATGCAGCGGATCGACTCCTCGGCGAAGCGCAGCGGCGGCACCACGAAGGTGTTGTTGGCCGCCACGAAAGGCCGCTTGCGGAACTCGCCCTCCCCGCCCATCGCCATGTCGAACATCTCCACGGTGTCGTACACGTGGGAGCGCTCGAACCACGAGGTGCCCAGCGGCTTGGTGCAGCCCGCCATGGCCGCATAGGCGGTGTTGAGATCGAGCAGCCGGGCGTCGCTGTGGTCGCGGGCCACCACCGTGCGCACGAAGAAGTGGATGTTGTCGAGGGCGTCTACGAGGCGGCCGCAGTCGTACACGTCGTCGCCGGTGGACTCGCGGAAGGTGTTGGTGGCGCTGTCGTACATCAGCACCGCGGCCCCGGCAGTGCCGAAGTGCACCCGGTCGCCGCCGACGGTGATCGAGTTGGCCTCGTCCCAGCCGTGCCAGACCCACTCCTTGGCGGCGCTGTCGATCGCCTGCTCCACCAGCGCCTTGGGGTAGCGCAGCCGCTCGTGCTCGTCCATGCTGCCGCCGGCGTCGCAGACGACCTCGGTGAACTCCGGAATCGGCGAGCCCATGCCCACGTGCTCCAGCAGCCACAGCGAGGTGTCGTAGACCTGCTGCATGTCTGCCTCGCGCAGCGGCAGGTAGCGCCCGCCCGGCATGCCAGGCCGCACCGGGCGGATGTCGGCCTCCAAGGGCGCCTGACGGGCCGCGATGCGCCCCGATCGGCCTCCCGAGCGTCGGCCGGCCATCAGCCCCAGCCTCCCATCAGGCCCAGCCCCTCAGCGCGCCCGGTCATCAGGAGCGCAGCGCCCGGTTCGCGGGGTCATAGGCGGCCTCGGCGAGCACCGTGGCGCGGCGGCGCACGCCCAGCATGTCGATCTCGAACACGCTGCCCGGCGCCTCGTACTCGGGTGCCACATACACGAAGCCGAGGCTCTTGCCGACGCTGTGGCCCCAGGCGCCGGACGTGCCGATGCCCATCACCGCCCCGTCCGTGCCGTAGGCGGGCTCGTTGCCCAGCAGGTCGCTGTCGCCGTCGTCGATCTCGCAGTACACCAGCACCATCGACAGCGGCTCGTCGGTGTCCCGGCGGGCCACGGTGGCCTGCTTGCCCACGAAGTCGCCGTCGAAGTCCACGAAGCGCTCCAGGCGGGCCTCGATGGGCGTGATCTCGGTGGTCAGCTCGCTGCCCCAGGCCTTGTAGGCCTTCTCGATGCGCATCACGTTCATGGCATAGGAGCCGAAGTGCACCATGCCGTGCGGCTCGCCCGCCTCCAGCAGCGCCTCGTACACCACCGGCATCTCAGCGATCGGCACGTGCAGCTCCCAGCCGAGCTCGCCCACGTAGCTGACCCGCAGCGCCCGCAGTGCCACGCCCGCCACGGAGATCTCCGCGGCGCTGAGCCAGCGGAAGGCGTCGTTGCCCAGGTCCGCCGCGGTGAGCTGCGCCAGCACGTCGCGGCTGCGCGGCCCGGTCACCGCCAGGATGCCGAGCGCATCGGTCACGTCGCTCACGGTCACGTCCTCGCCGGGCTCGATGTGCTGATTCAGCCAGTCCTCGTCGTGCGTGGTGCCCATGATCGCCGAGTTGAGGTAGTAGCGGCCCTTCGCCAGGCGGGTGATCGTCATCTCGCACTCGATGCCGCCGAGGTCGGTGAGCATGTGAACGAGCCGCATGGCGCCGTCCGCGGCGGGTATGCGGTTGGCCGACAGCCGGTCCAGCAGGCGCCCGGCGTCGGCGCCGGTGACCTCCAGCTTGGCGAAGGCGGTCAGGTCCGCGATGCCGACCCGCTCACGGGTGCCGGCTACCTCGGCGGCCACGAACCCGAAGGCGTTGGAGCGCAGATAAGTGTGGCGCTCGGGCTCGCCGTAGTACTGGGGGCGCTCCCAGCCGTAGACCTCCTCCCACTGGGCGCCGCGGGCATCGAGGCGGTCATAGAGCGGGCTGGTCTTCTGGCGACGGGCCGCGGGATGGTGCTCGCCGGGCGGGCGGGTCTGGTACATGAGGTGGTATTCCTCGATGGCCTTGCCCAGGGCGAACTCGCCGTGCGGGCCGGTGTGGGCGCCGAAGCGGCGCGGGTCCATGCCCCGCACGTTGATCTCGGTCTGGCCGTGCACCATCCACTGCGCCAGGTACTTGCCCGCGCCGGGTCCCTGGGTGATGCCGATCGACGCGCCGTTGCAGTGCCAGTAGTTGCGCACGCCCGGCGCCGGGCCCATCAGGTACCCCGAGTCCGGCGTGTGGGTGATCGGCCCCGACACCACCTGGCGGATGCCAGCGTCGGACCAGGCCGGCACCCGCTCCAGGGCGATGCTGAGGCACTCGGCGATGGGGTCGAGCTCGGGCGGGGTCAGATGGAAGTGCAGGTCCCAGTCGATGCCGTCCACGCCGTACTCGCGGGCGCCCGACGTCTCATAGGGCCCGATCAGCAGGCCGTCGATCTCGCGCCGGTAGTACGACGACGAGCGGGGGTCGCGGGTGACCGGCGGCTCATGGCCCAGGTCGATCATCGCCTGCAGCGGCTCGGTGACGATGTACTGGTGGATCACCGACACGATCGGCACGTCGAGGCCGATCATGGCGCCGAGCTGGGGCGCATAGTGCCCGGCTGCGTTGACCACGTGCTCGCAGGCGATCGTGCCCTTTTGAGTGACGACATCCCAGGTGCCGTCGGGGCGCTGGGACATGGCGGTCACACGGTTGTTGCGGCTGATCTCCACGCCGAGCTGGCGGGCGCCCTTGGCCATGGCGTTGGTGCAGCCGGTCGGGTCGGTCCAGCCGTCGTTTGGGGTGTAAAAACCCGCCTGCACGTCTTCGATGTTCTCGAACAGCGGGTTGAGCTCTGTGATGCGGGCCGGGGTGATGATCTCGCTCTCGATGCCGAGCTGGTCGAGCTGGGCATGCACCTGGCGGTGCCAGAGCACGTCGTTGTCGGAGATGGCGAAGCGGATCGCCCCGCAGCCGTGCCAGCCCGCCGACAGCCCGGTCTCGGCCTCGATCCGGGGGTACAGGGCGATCGCCTCCTGGTGCACCTTGGCCATGTTCAGGTCGCCGATGAAGTTCGGCACCAGGCCGGCGGCGTGCCAGGTGGAGCCCGAGGTGAGCTCGCCCTTCTCCACCAGCACCGTGTCGGGGCCCCAGCCCTCGTGCGCCAGGTAGTAGGCGAGGCCCACGCCCATGGCACCGCCGCCGATGATCACGACACGTGCGTCTTGGCGCATCGCTTACGAACCCCCGTGATCTCGTGGCATTCAGCGTTTCGCTGAGCCGTGCAATCTAACCGTACTGCCGAGCCGGGGCGCGCACTGGGCAACGGCGCGGCAATAATGGCGGCCATGTTCTCCACGGTGATCGTGCCCCTCGACGGATCCGAGGAGGCCGCCGTCGCCCTGGGGCCGGCGGGGGCGGTCGCTCATTACCTCGATGTGGCGCTGCAAGTCGTGGCCCGCTCGCAGGGCCCCGAGGACGGGGCGCTGATGACGGCGATCACCCAGCAGCTCTCGGCTCTGGGCGACGTGGACCGTGACGTGGATCTGGCGCCGCTGGCCGGCAGCGTCGGCGACGCCATCGTGGCTGCCCTCGACGCCGCCGATTCGCCGCTGCTGGTGATGAGCACCCACGGGCGCGGGCGCAGCGCCGGGATCGTGGGCTCGGTGGCGACCGAGGTGCTCAGCCGGACGACGCATCCGGCGCTGCTGTTCGGGCCGTCGTATCAGCGTGGCCGCTTCCGGCTGCACGGGCCGATGCTGGTGGCCGCCGGCGAGGACGAGATCGGCTCCTCGGCGATAGCTGTGGCCGGGGGGCTGGTGCGGGCCTTCGACTACGAGCCCTGCGTGGTCAACGTGGTCGACCCGCACACGGCACGCCAGCTCGAGAAGGCCCAGGGCGGCGCCTTCGACACCGACGCGACGCCCGAGTCCGGACCCGCGAGGCGCCTGGCCTCAGCGCTCAGCGAGGCGACGGGCGGCGGCGCACCGGACTTCCGGGTGCTGGTCGACCGCAAGCCGGCGCGTGCCGTGACGGACTGGGCCGAGAGCACCAGCGCGGCGCTGATCGTGGTCGGCACCCACGCCCGCTCGGGCTGGGATCTGCTGACCCATGGCAGCGTCACCGCCGACATCGTGGCCGCCGCGCCGTGCGCCGTGCTGGCGGTGGCACCGGGCAGCTGAGGCCGCCCGAACCACGCAGCACCTGCATCCGGCCGCGCCCTCAGCGCCGCTCCCGCAGCGAGAACCGCCGGCAGCAGCGCCGGACAACCGCGCCGGGCTGCAGTGCCTGACGAGCCGGGCCTCAGTCGGCCAGGTGCGGGCGACGGCTGCGCGGGTCGTACCAGCTGCGAAGCGACGTCGACGCCTCGACCAGCCGCCCGGCAACGTTGACCTGCCAGGCCCCGCTCTCCAGCCAGTCCGCGGTCACGCCGTCGGCGCAATGCACGTAGCCCATGGCACAGCAGCGGTCCTGGGTGGCACTCCACATCGACGAGGTGATGCGCCCCGCCATCTCGCCGTCGCGATAGAGCGGCTCGTCGTGGTAGCTGAGCACCTCGGGATCCTCGAGGCGGATCTGCACCAGCCGCTTGGTGCGGGGCAGGCCGCGCTGGGCCTCAAGGGCCGCCCGGCCCACGAAGTCGTCGGTTGAGTCCCAGGCCACCGCGAAGCCCAGCCCCGCCTCCAGCGGGGTGTCCTCGTCGGTGATGTCGTGGCCCCAGTGGCGCATCCCGGCCTCCAGGCGCAGCGAGTTCATGGCGTGGTAGCCGGCGTGCACCAGCCCGAGCGGCTCTCCCGCGGCGACCACGGCGTCGTACACGGCCTCGGCGTCGGCGTTGTCTACGTAGAGCTCCCAGCCCAGCTCGCCCACGTAGCTCATGCGGATCGCCAGGACCGGGCGGCCGGCCACGGCGATGCGCTGCGCCGTGGCGAACCCGAACGCCTCGTTGCTGAGGTCGTCCTCGGTCAGCTCCGCCAGCAGCCTGCGCGCGCGCGGGCCCATCACCCCCAGCATTGCCTGGCGCTCGGTCACGTTGCGAAGCTCGACCTCACGGCCGCGGGCGGCTCGGCGCAGCCAGGCCCAGTCGCGGCTCTCAGCAGCCGCCGCGGTGACCACGAAGAAGGCGTCGTCGCCGGTGCGGGTGACGGTCAGGTCGGCCTCGATGCCGCCCTTGTGGTTGCACCACTGGGTGTAGACCGCCTTGCCGATCCCCACGTCGATCTCGGCTGCGCTGATGCGCTGCAGCACAGCCGCCGCATCAGGGCCGGCTACCTCGAACTTGGCGAAGGAGGTCTGGTCGAACAGGCCCACCGCCTCGCGCACCCCGAGGCATTCCGCCACCATGTTGGGCTGCCAGTTCTGCTTGCCATAGGAGTACTCATAGGCCCGCTGCTGGCCGGCGGCGGCGTACCAGTTGGGCCGCTCCCAGCCGGCGGTCTCGCCGAACACCGCCCCGGCGGCGTCGATCTGCTCGTGAAGCGGCGACTTGCGGATGCCCCGTGCGCTCTCGTACTGGCGGAACGGCCAGTGCATCGCATACAGCAGGCCGAGGCTCTCGCCGATGCGCGCCGAGAGGTAGCCCTCGTCGGCCTGGAACGGGCACGCACGGCGGATGTCGACCGAGTTGAGGTCCATCGGCGGGTGTCGGTCCGCGATCCAGTCCGCCAGCGCCCAGCCCACGCCGCCGGCTGACTGGATGCCCACCGAGTTGAAGCCCGCGGCCACGTAGCAGTTGTCGACCTCGGGGGCCTCGCCCATGTAGAACACGCCGTCGGGCGTGAACGCCTCGGGGCCGTTGAAGAAGAGCTGGATGCCGCACGACTCCAGGGCCGGCACCCGCGCCATGGCCCGCTCGAAGACCGGCCCGATGTGGTCCCAGTCCTCTGCCAGGGTGCCGAAGGCGAAGTCGCGGGGGATCTCGTCGGTGCGCCAGACCTTGCCGCGGGGCTCGAAGAAGCCGGCCATGATCTTGCCGGTCTCCTCCTTGAAGTACGTGTGGTTGCCGGGGTCGCGCAGCGTCGGCATGCCGATCTGCACGCCGGTGATCGGCTCGGTGACGATGTAGAAGTGCTCGCAGGCCTGCAACGGCACGTTGACGCCGATCTTTCGGGCCAGATGGCGGGTCCACATGCCGCTCGCCAGCACCACGATCTCGGTCTCGATCGGCCCGTGCTCGGTCTGCACGCCGCTGACGCGGCCGTCGGCGACGGTGATCTCGGTGACCGCGGTGTTCTCGACCACCTGGGCGCCGTTGGCTCTTGCGCCCTTGACGAGGGCCATGGTGGTGTCCACCGGCGAGGTCTGGCCGTCGCGGGGGATGAACAGGGCGCCCACCAGGTCGTCGGTGCGCATCAGCGGCCAGCGCTCGGCGGCCTCGTCGAGGTCGATCACGCGGGTCTCCACGTCGATGGTCTCGGCCATGGTCGCGCCGCGCAGGATCTCCTCCCAGCGCTCGGGGTTGTCGGCCACCGAGATCGAGCCGGGTGTGCGGTAGCCGGTGGCCTGGCCGGTCTCGTCCTCGAGCTCCTCGAACAGGCGGGCCGAGTAGGTGGCGAGTTTGGTGAGCGAGAACGTGGACTTGAGCTGCGACACCAGCCCGGCAGCGTGCCAGGTGGTGCCGCAGGTGAGCGTGCCTTGCTCGACGAGCGCCACGTCGGTGATGCCGCGCCGGGTCAGGTGATAGGCGACGCTGGCGCCGACGATGCCGCCGCCGACGACGACGACCTCTGCGCTGTCCGGGACACTGACGGCCACATCTGCCTCCGGGATCGCCGTTTCTAGAACGCGCCGATGCTAGCCACTGCTGCCGTTGGCCGTGGCGGGGCGGGGGTCAGAGACCGGTCGGGCGGTTCAGGAAGCGACCGGCCTCGGGGCTGTAGAACCAGCCGCCTCCGGCCAGGGTCCCGCCGTCGACGGCGATGTTGTGCCCGGTCACGAAGCTCGACAGATCAGACGCCAGGAACAAGGCGACGCGGGCCTGATCGGCGGGCCGGCCCAGGCGGCCGACCGGCGCCCATGACTCCCAGAGATGCTCGTGTTCGGCGTAGCCGCTGACGTAGTCGACCTGGGAAGTCTGGGTGAGGTCGACGCCGATCCCGTTGGCCCGGATCCCGTGGCGCCCGTAGCCGGCGGCCAGCGATGTGGTGAAGTGAGCGACAGCGGCCTTCATCGCCGCGTAGACCGGCTCGCCGGGGAAGCCCCGCATGGCCTCGACGGAGTGGACGTTGACGACCGACCCGCCGCCGCTGTCGATCATCGGCGCCAGGAACGCCCGCGTCACCGCCAGCACGTGCCACAGGTTGACCCGGTACATGGCCTCCCAGGAGTCCGGCCCGGAGTCGTGGAAGCGCACCAGCGGGCGGTAGTCGCCGACGTTGTTGACGAGCACATCGATGCCCGTGTGGCGGCGCAGCACGGCCTCCGCCAGCCGGGCGACGCCCTCGTCGCTGCACACGTCGACCACGTGAAGCTCCGCGCTGCCGCCTGCGCTGCGGATCGCCGCCAGGGTGCGCTCGCCCCGCTCGGGGTCGATCTCCGCGATCTCCACGACCGCGCCGTGAGCGGCGAACAGCTCGGCGACCGAGCCGCCGATGCCGTCGGCCCCTCCGCCGGTGACCACGGCGACCTTGCCTTCGAGCAGCCGCTCCCAGTCCTCGATGCTGGGCACAGCGGACGGGTCGGTGGTCATGGCCCTGCTCCTCGCTAGCTGGTGACGGCCCCGCCCGCGAGCGGGATCGTCGGAGCGGACGCAGGCGAAAGCACAGGTCTCATGGCCCCGAAACCGTAGCCTCGCGGCGCCGGGGGCTATTGGCGGCTGGTCTCCGCCGTTGCGGTCGCTGAGTCTTCGCCGGCGCTGCGGCGCTTCGGCAACTCGATGGCGACCTCGTGGATGACGCCTGTGAACGCATACGGCGCCGTGTAGCGGCCCGACACCGCCGAGCCGTGATCCTCGCCGATGCTGGAGCCGACCGAGGAGACCATCCACATGTAGTCCGAGATCGCCTCGCGCCCGCAGGGCGCCCCGTCGACGGACACCTCTGCCCAGCCGCTGGTGCGGCTCTCGCGCCACAGGCGCACGCCCAGAGTGCTGTCGCCTTCGGGCACCTCGATCGCCGACTCGACGACCGTGTGCTTGCCGAAGGCGTTGTAGTCGACCACGAGCCTGTCGTCCTGCACGAACACCGAGCAGCCCGAGTTCTCGTTGCCCGTGGCCCACAGCACCCCCTCGTCGCCGGGGGCGGTGTTCACCCGGGCGCGCAGGTCGAACGCAGCGCCGCCCATCGACGCCGAAGCCTGCGCCGGGATCGGCGACATCGGCAGCCGGTAGAGGTAGCGGCGATCCGGGCGGTGCGGGGAATGGGCGCCCGGCACAGACCGGAACAGCTCCACGCCCCGGTCGTCGAGCGGCAGCACCCCGTGGCGCTCGGCCTCGCCCCACCACAGCCCGATCAGCTCCGCCAGGCGCTCCGGGCAGTCCTCGGCGAGGTCGTCGCACTCGGAGGGGTCCGCGCTCAGGTTGTACAGCTCCCACGGCTCGGTGTCGTAGTCGTCGCCGGGGCGGTGCTTGGTGACCGCCTTCCACCACAGGCCGTCGATCTCGGCGATCAGGGCGCGGCTGCCGGAGTTCTCGAAGTACTGCAGCGTGTTCGCCGCAGGGGCCTCGGCGTCTTCGAGCACGCTGCGAAACGAGTCGCCGGTTACCGGCAGCTGATCGATCCCGCGGTAGGACTCGGGGGCGCTGACGCCGAGCAGCTCGTAGATCGTCGGGGTGATGTCGGAGACGTTGACGAACTGGCGGCGCTTGCTGCCCGCCTGAGCACCGAGGCCGTCGGGCCAGTGCGCGATCAGCGGCACGTGGACGCCGCCCTCATGGGTGTTCTGCTTGTACCAGCGGAACGGCGAGTTGCCGCACTGCGCCCAGCCCCAGGGGTAGTTGGTGTGCGCCGCCGGGCCGCCGATGTCGTCGATGCGCTCGATCGCCTCCTCGGGCGACTCGACGATGCCGTTGAAGAACTTCATCTCGTGCATCACGCCGAACGGGCCGCCCTCCTGGGAGGCGCCGTTGTCCGAGAGCACCAGCAGAAGCGTGTTGTCGAGCTCGCCGAGCCTGCGCAGGCCGTCGACGAGCCGGCCGATCTGGTCGTCGGTGTGGTCCAGGAACGCCGCGAAAGCCTCCTGCAGCCGACAGGCCAGGCGCTGCTGCGCCTCGGGCAGCTCCTGCCATGGCTCCACGCCGGGGTTGCGCGGCGCCAGGGCGGTGTCCGCGGAGATCACGCCGAGCGCGACCTGGCGCTCGTACCAGCGCTCGCGGACCGCGTCCCAGCCGTCGTCGTAGCGGCCCCGGTACTTGTCGAGATAGGCCTGCGGCGCCTGGTGCGGCGCGTGGGCGGCGCCGAACGGCAGGTATGCGAAGAAAGGCCGGTCGGGGCGCACGCCTTTGCTGTCGCTGATCATCAACAGCAGCTGATCGACGAGATCCTCGGACAGGTGGTAGCCGTCGGTGGGCGCAGCGGGCGGGTCGACGGGGCTGTTGTCACAGACCAGCTCGGGGCGGAACTGGTCGGTCTCGCCCTCCAGGAACCCGTAGAAGCGGTCGAAGCCCCGCGCCAGGGGCCACTGGTCGAACGGCCCGGCCGCGGAGATGTCGCTGGTCGGCGCCAGATGCCACTTGCCACAGCAGAACGTGGCGTAGCCCTCGGATCGCAGCACCTCGGCGACGGTGGCCGCGGCGTTGGAGATGTGGCCGAGCTGGTTCGGGAAGCCGGTGCGCCAGTTGGACACGCCGCGCATGCCCACGGCGTGCTGCGAGCGCCCGGTCAGCAGCGCGGCCCGGGTGGGCGAGCACAGCGGGGTGACGTGGAAGTTGACGAACTGCACGCCGCCGGCTGCCAGGGCGTCGACGTTCGCGGTGTCGATGTCGGAGCCGTAGCAGGCGAACTGGGCGAAGCCGACGTCGTCGAGCAGCACGATCACCACGTTGGGCGCGTCGTCGCCGGGATGCGCCGGCTCGGCGAAGTGCGGCGTCGAGTCGGCCAGGGTGCGCCCGATGGTCCCGGTGAACCCTGTCGGCGGCGTCGGTGTCATCGGCGGCTCAGGCGGCTCTGGCTCGCTCATCCGGAGTCGCCCAGCGACGCCTGAAGCCTGTTGAGGCGGGCGCGCACCCCGAGCCCGTAGGTGTCGGCGACGGCGGCGTCGCGGTGCTCGGAATGGGCCTGCCGGCGGTCCGGGTCCGAGGCCACCGCCATCAGCGCACGGCGGCTCGGGAAGGTGTTGAACCGCACCTGATGCCACGACCGGCCGTCGCCGACGATGGTGCCCTCCACGGAGAACCAGCCGTCGATGCGCACGCCGTTGGGCCCTGCCAGCGCCCCGGCGACATCCTGGTAGGCCTCCATGCGCTCGGGCGTGACGGTTGCGCCGGCTTCGTCGTGGAAGCGGATCACGTGCACCATTGTGTAGGGGCCGTCGTCGTCGCTGGGCGGGTGCGGCACCTCGGCCCAGTCGGGGTTGCGCAGAGCCTCGGGGAAGTCGAGCGGCTGTGCGCCGATGACGATGGTGGAGGCCATGCCCGCCTCCTTGTGCTCGTGCGCCTTGCGGAAGTCGGCGCGCTCCTGCATCGCCATGAACGCCGCACGGGTCGGGTAGCGCACCACCGCCACACGGTCCCAGCGAGGCTCGTCGCTGCCAATGAGCTGTTCCTCCACGTCGGCGGCGAACACGATCTCGGCGCCCACCGCGGCGAGCGGGCCCAGCGGCGTGTACTCGTCGTCGGCCTCGCGGCCGCTGAGCGTCGTGGCACGGCCGTCGGCGTACTCGGCTCGCTGCTTGTAGTGCATCAGGTTGACCATCCACACCGGCCCGTCGTCTTCGGGTGCGGTGCCGGCCATCCGTCTGGCGTAGTCGCCGTCGATCTTTCCGTAACCCGGCATCTGCGGCTGCCTTTCTTCTCTGGCTTCTTCGGCTTCGTCGGCGTCGCCTGTCAGCGGCGTCGCCTGACTGTATCTATTGCCATCAACCGTGACAAAAGATCTCGGGCGGTCGGGCGGTGCTGCATCGCTCAGCCCAGCAGCGTGCGCAAGGCACTGGTCAGCACAGCGCTCGTATCCGCAGCCGAGAGCTGCAGATGACGGCGCAGATAGTCGATGGAGTCGAGCTGGGTCACGATGTCGGCCGCGGTCTCGGCCCCGCGGCGCTCAGCCGGCGCCAGCTTCGCCAGCTCGGGCGCGAACTGGAGCCCGAGCTGCTCGCGCAGGAGGTTGCGCGACCTCATCAGCTCGTCACGGATCGAGCGGTGTTTCACCGCGTTCACCACGGTCGCCCGGAACACCGGCGCGGCGGCGTCGTGCAGCCGCAGTCGCATCGCCACGAAGTCGTCGATCCGCTCTGCCAGCGGCCCCTCGCCGATCCCCGGGAGCATCGCCAGCGGGACGAGCCGCTCGTTGCTGCGCTTGATGGTGGCCTCGAGTAGCTCCGCCGGATCCTCGAAGTACCGGTACAGCGACCGCAGCGACAAGCCCGACCGGGCGGCTGCCTGCTCGATCGTGGGGACCATCGAGTCCTCGGCGAACATCTCCAGCACCACATCGAGCACCGCCTCGATGTTGCGCTGTCGGCGGGCGACGCGCCCGTCGACGGGCTCGGCCGTCTCCCCGGCGGGCCCGGTCGTCTCCCCAGGAGGCTCGGTCGTCTCCACGGCGGGCTCGTCTCGGCTCTGGCCGCCGGTCATGCGGACC
The DNA here is from genome assembly GCA_965214285.1 of Acidimicrobiales bacterium. Lineage (GTDB taxonomy): Bacteria > Actinomycetota > Acidimicrobiia > Acidimicrobiales > Aldehydirespiratoraceae. The sequence goes on along the minus strand of OZ243946.1, from coordinate 261,802 downwards.
GTTGCTCGGACCGCTGCGCGGCCAGCCGCAGCATCTCCCGTGCCACCATCGGCGCTGCGTTCTGGTTCTGGCCGGTCACCAGGTTGCCGTCGACCACCCAGTGGTTGGCGAGGGGATCGCGGAAGCGGGTGGCGCTCTCGAAGACGGCGCCGAGCTTGCGCAGCTCGGTCTCGGGATGATGCGGCGTGCTGTCGATGCCCAACTCGCGGACCTGCTTGTCGGTCACAGCGCTGACGCGTCGGCCCTCCACCAGCGGCGAGCCGTCGGGAGCCGTCGCCCGAAGCAGGCCCAGCGGGCCGTGACAGACGCCGCCGATGACCCGGTCCTGTTCGTTGGCCGCGGTGATCTGGCGGCCGAGCCCCTCGGAGAAGCCCAGGTCGAAGGCGGCGCCCCAGCCGCCGGCCAGGTACACGATGTCGTAATCGGCCATGTCGAGGTCGGCGACCGCGGCGGACTCGCTGAGCTTCGCCTTGAGGTCGTCGTCGGCGAGCATGCGATCGCAGGCCTCGGTGCGGATCGCCGAGCGCAGCGACTGCGGGTCCACCGGGATCACGCCTCCCTCGGGGCTGGCCACGTCCACGGTCATGCCGGCGTCGCAGAAGGCGTAGTAGGGCACGGTCAGCTCGCTGGCGAACACCCCGGTGGGCTTGCCGATGTCGAGAACCGCATGGTTGGTGGCGATCACCAGCGCCCGCCGACCGCTCAGGTCGACGTCGATCGTCTCGGTGTCGTCGGGGTGCATGCCCAGGCGCCGGAGCGCCTTTCGCAGCACACGGGCGGGCGGGGGCGCTTTCTTCACAGTCGGTCCTTTGGTCGGGGTGCGCACGGCATAGGGCCACGGCTCGTTTCGCTCAGGCACGACCCGAGCCCGCTCAGCCGCCAGGCGGGCGGCGAGCAGCGCGAAGACCTCGGCGGCTGCGGGGTCGTCGCAGCGGTTGCGGGTCTCGATCGGGTCGTCGTGGAGGTCGTAGAGCTCGAACTGGTCCGGCAGCGGCTCGCTGCGGAACATCTCGCCGCCGCGGCCGTTGGCGGCCAGGTGGCGGATGCCGGGCTCGGTCCAGGTGGCGGGGTCGTCGAAGCTGCGCACGATCTTCCAGAGGTGCCCTGCCCCGCCGGCGGCGTCGGCGTCGGCCACGCGGCTGACGATGCTCTCGAAGTTGGCGGCCACATGGGCGGGCACCTGGATCCGCAGCAGCGCGGGCGGCTTGTCGACGCGGCCCCTGCGGCGGGCCAGGGCGCTGGCGCCGGAGTCGCCCTCGGGCATGTTGTCCCGGGTGATGGCATACACGCTGCGGTCGGCATCCGCCGCGCCGCCGTTGACCACGCCCATCAGGTCGCTCCCAGGCAGCGGGTGCAGCTCGCTGAACGAGCCCGACAGCTGCTCGGCGGTCTCGGTCTCGTCGATGCCGGCCGCGGCGAGCAGCGTGGGCACCAGGTCCACGTGCGAGGTGGGCGCGTCGGTCACCGCTCTCGCCGCGGTCGCCTGCGCCCCGCTGCGGGCGATCACGAACGGCACGCGCACGGCCTCGTCGTAGAGGTTGAACCACTTCTGGTGCAGCCCGCCGTGAGCGCCGAGCAGCTCGCCGTGATCGGAGGTGCGCACCAGCACCGCGTCGGCCGACCCGTTCTCGGTGACCGCCCGGCGCACCCGGTCCAGCGGGCCGTCGACGGCGAGATGCAGGCGGTGGTAGAGGCTGCGGTACGCCGGGGCGTGGTCGCGGTATGCGCGCTCGGTCAGCAGCGCCGGCCCGTAGGTCGTCGGGTAGGAGGCCCGGTAGGCGATCTGCGCTGCCGGCTTGGACGCCAGATCCTCGTCGTCGGTCGGCGATGCGGGGACTTCGGGCGGGTTGTCGGCGTCGTCGGCGAAGGGATTGTCGGGGCCGAAATGCCCCAGCCACGCCGGGGCGTAGACGATGTCGTGAGGGTTGACGAAGGCCACCACCAGCAGGAACGGGCGCAGCGCCGCCGCATCGCCGGAGCGCCGGCGGGCGTAGCGGTCCTGAAGCCAGGCCACCGCCCGATCGGCGTACACGGGGTCGCACACCAGGCCCGACAGGCGGGCCTCGCCGCCGTGGGGCTCTGGCCCGACCCATCCCGAGAAGCCGAACTCGTCGAGCGGGTCGGCGTCGAGATAGGCCTGCACGGCGGCTTGGTCGATGCTGCCGCGGCCGTCGTGGGTGGCCAGCGCCTCGCCGGTGGCGGAGTCGATCAGGTCGGAGTGGCTCATGTGCCACTTGCCGACGTAGCGGGTGTCGTAGCCGCCCGCGCGGAACCAGTGGCCCAGCGTCGGCACCTCGCCGGGGCGCAGCCAGCGCATCCGCGAGTCGTCCGCGGCCTTGCCGAGCCCGTTGGTCTGGGTCACGCCGTGCACGTCGGGGTACTGGCCGGTGAACAGCGTCGGCCGGCTGGGCACGCACGCCAGCGAGCCGGTGTAGTGGCGCCCGAAGGAGACCCCGTTGTCGGAGAACCAGCCTGCGCCTTGCAGCTTCCGGCGCCGCCAGGCGGTCAGCTCGTCGGGCTCATAGGGCGGAGCGGCGCGCTCCTGGTCCGTCATCAGCACGACGACATCGGGACGGCTCTCGGCGGGGCTCACGGCGCGGCTTCCTCCAGACGGTGCTTCAGGCCGCCGAGCATGCCGACCGACGCCTTGCTCAAGGCCCGCCCGAGCACGCGGGCGGCGACCTGCTGCGGCGGCTTGGGCCCGGCATCGACGCTGCTCGCCAGCGTGACCGTCGTGACGCCCGCGGACTCGTCGAGATCCCAGGCGTTGACTACCGAGCCGACGACGGCCGGCAGGCCCTCGATGGCATAGGCGAGCCGCTCGCCGGGCGCCCATTCGACCACGAGCTCCAGCATTGCGTGGCGACCGACCTGGGCCCGCCGCCGGGTGCCGACGCCCTGGCGCTGCTCGGTGGTCAGACAGGAGTGGTCCACTCCCGGCGCCCAGCCGCTTATGCCGCCGAAGTCGGCCAGCACGGCCCACACCTCGTCGGCGGGCCGGGCGATGCTCACGCTCTGTGCAGTGGTTGCCATCTCGTGGGTGTCTCTGTGTCTCTGGGAGTCTCGGTCTTTGGGAGTCTCGTCGTGCGTTGCTTGCGGCGCCCGTCTCGCCGGTCGGGTCAGCCTGCGATGAAGTCGATGAGGATCCCCGCGAGCTGCGGCCCGGCGTCCTCCTGCAGGAAGTGGCCTGCGCCCTCGATCGTGGTGTGCGCCTGGCCCGCCGCGCCTGGAATCCGCCGCACGAACGGTGCCTCGCCGCCGGCGGTGACCGGATCGCTGTCGCTGAAGCAGCACAGGAACGGCTTGTCGAAGGCTCTCAGCACTTCCCAGGCGGCCCGGTTGGCCGGGGCCTCGGGGTCATCCGGCGAGGTCGGCACGTGGCTGGGCCAGATGCGGGCGCCGGCCTTGTAGCTGTCGTCGGGGAAGGGGGCGTCGTAGGCGGCGACGACCTCCGGCGGCAGATCGGTGTTGGCGGCGCCGTTGACGATGGCGCCCACCGGGAACTCTGCGGCGGTCTGGGAGAACTGCTGCCAGGCCAGGAAGGCCTCCGACGGCGGCCGGGAGCCGTCGGGCAGGCCGGTGTTGGCGATGGCGGCCCTGGCGAAGCGGTCGGGCTCGGCGGTCAGCAGGCGCAGCCCGATGAGGCCGCCCCAGTCCTGGCCGAAGAAGGTGATGCCGGTCAGGTCCAGCTCGTCGAAGACCAGGCTCGACATCCAGGCCACGTGGCGGGCGTAGCTGTAGTCGCCGGGCTCGGTCGGCTTGTCGCTGCGGCCGAAGCCCACCTGGTCGGGCACCACCACCCGATGGCCTGCGTCGGCCAGCGGCGGGATCATGTGGCGGTACAGGTAGCACCACGACGGCTCGCCGTGCAGCAGCAGCACCGGATCGGCGTCGGGCGGGCCTTCGTCGAGCCAGTGGACGCGCAGCGTGCCGCCGTCCTGGTCGGGTATCTCGGCGTAGTGCGGGGCGAAGTCGAAATCGGGCAGGTCGGCGAAACGCTCGTCGGGTGTGCGCACGGTCTGCATCTGGAGCCTCCTCGGGTGTGCCTGACGGGCCTGGGTGTGCCTGTGGTCCTGGCGTGCCTGTGTGATGGGGCAGTGCCCGGACCGGGACGGCAGCATCGACTCTACCCCGGCGGACGATCTTTTGCTAGTTCTACTGGCAAATTGTACCCGGCGGGTTTCGCATTCGGACCCGAGCGCCGATTTCTGAGAGCCTGGCGTCCGCTGCCGCCGCCAGGCAAGAGCGTCCGGGCAAGGTGCCAGACAAGGAGGGCAAGGAGGCCCAAGTGAGCGATCTCTACAAGAACCCCTCAGCGACGATCAGCGAGCGCGTCGCCGACCTGATCGGGCGGATGACCCTCGAGGAGAAGGTCGCCCAGCTCGGCGCGATCTGGCTGCCCGGGCTCGTCGTCGACGACGTCTTCGATCCCGCAAGAGCCGGCGAGCAGCTCGCTGACGGCATCGGCCAGATCACCCGCATCGGCGCCAGCACCGGGCTGCTCGCCGACGAGTCGGCGGAGATCGCCAACAGCATCCAGCGGGTGCTGGTCGAGCGCACCCGTCTGGGCATACCCGCGGTCGTCCACGAAGAGGCCGTCGCCGGGTTCTTGCACCGCGGCGCCACCGTCTTCCCCCACGGGCTCGGCCTCGCCGCCACCTGGGACACCGCGCTGATGACCGATGTCGCCGAGGTGATCCGCACCCAGATGCTCGCAGTGGGCGCCCGCCACAACCTCGCGCCGGTGCTCGATGTGGCCCGCGACCCTCGCTGGGGCCGAGTCGAGGAGACCTACGGCGAGTCGCCCGAGCTGTGCGCGCGCATGGGCGTCGCCTACGTCAAGGGCCTTCAGACCGACGACCTCGCTGGCGGGGTGGTGTGCACGGGCAAGCACTTCCTGGGCTACGCCGCGCCGATCGGCGGGCGCAACCACGCCCCGGTCCATCTCGGCGGGCGCGAGCTGCGAGAGGTCTACGCCGAGCCGTTCGCCGCTGCGATCCGCGAGGCCGGCCTGGCCTCGATGATGAACAGCTACTCGTCGATCGACGGCGTCCCGGTGATCGCCGGCCGCGAGATCATCGGCGACCTGCTGCGCGGCGAGCTCGGCTTCGAGGGCACCTTCACCGCCGACTACTTCTCGGTGAATCAGCTGTACCTCAACCAGATGACAGCCGCGGACGCCGCCGAGGCGGCGCTGCAGGCGCTCAGCGCTGGGCTCGACGTGGAGCTGCCGCTGCTCGACTGCTACCTGCATCTGCCGGCGGCGGTGCGCGCGGGCCGCTTCGACGAGGCGATCATCGACGAGTCCTGCGAGCGGGTGCTGGTCCAGAAGCTGCAGCTCGGCCTGTTCGAGAACCCCTATGTAGACCCGGCCGCGGCGCTCGAGGTCTTCGACACGCCCCAGCAGCGGGCGCTGGCGCGTCGAGCCGCCGCCGAGGGCACGATCCTGTTGCACAACGACGGCGTGCTCCCGCTGGACCCGGCCGTCAAGACGATCGCCGTGATCGGCCCTCACGCCGACGACCGGCGCCTGCTGCAGGGCGACTACCACTACCCGGCCCACGTCGAGATCATCTTCAAGCGCGACGCGCCCGAGATTCTCGAAGGGCTCGAGGCCGTAGGCGCAGCACCCGCCGGCAGAGGGGCCGATCAGCTCCCCGAGTCGGGCGGCTCGTTCAAGCCGGGGCCGTACTACACCGACCACATCACGCCGCTGCAAGGCCTGAGGGCCGCCTTCCCGCACGCCGACGTCAGCCACAGCCTCGGCTGCGCCCACGACGGCGACGACCGCTCAGCGATCGCGGCGGCCGTCGCCGCGGCGCAGGCTGCGGATGTGGCCGTGGTCTTCGTCGGCGCCAAGTCCGGGCTCCTGCCCGACACCACCGTCGGCGAGGCCCGCGACGCCATGAGCCTCGACCTGCCCGGCGTGCAGCCCGAGCTGGTCGCAGCCGTCGCCGCCTGCGCCACCCCCACCGTGGTGGTGGTCATCAGCGGCCGGGCGCACACGCTTGCCCGTGAGGCAGAGGCGGCCAACGCCCTCTTGTGGTCGATCCCGCCGGGGGAAGAAGGCGGCAACGGCATCGCCGACATCCTCAGCGGCGCAGCCAACCCCGCCGGACGGCTCCCCGTCACGCTGCCCAGACACGTCGGGCAGCTGCCGCTGCATCACGACATGAGGCGCCGCGGCGACCGCTCCGAGTTCTACGGCAGCTACATCGACGGCGACGTGCAGCCGCTGTACTGGTTCGGCCACGGCCTGTCCTACACCAACTTCGCCTACAGCGAGGCGACGGTCGCTGCGGGCTCCACGACCGAGCCCACGACGATCTCAGTCGATGTCGCCAACACGGGGGATCGCGACGGCGACGAGGTGGTCCAGCTCTACGTGACCGACGAGGTCGCCTCCGTGGCCAGGCCGATCCGCGAGCTCGTCGGCTTCCGCCGGGTGACCGTCCCCGCCGGCCAGGCCCGAACCGTGAGCTTCACCGTGCACCCCAGCCGACTGGCCTTCCACAGGCTCGACATGACCCTGGCGACCGAGCCCGGCTCGTTCACGTTCCGCGTGGGTCCTTCGTCGTTCGCGCCGGACATGGTCGAGGCTGCCGTCGAGCTGGCGGGCCCGGTCGCCGCCTACGACCGCCGCTCGATTGTGGCGACCGCGGCGGACGTCACCGACCCGGACGCTTGACGCCTTCCCCGGCGCCGATCTCAGCGGCGATCTCTGCCGCTGCGGTCGGGCAATGCCCGCGGGCCCTTGCCGCCGCGGCTCGTTCGAGCAGGTACTCCTCCACCGGGCGCTCGTCGCCGGGCTCTGGCCGATAGTCCTCGCACCGCTGGGCGAGCTCGTCGGCGCGGTCGAGGATCTCCTGCACGGTCCGGGGCATCAGGTCGTCTCGGCGAAAGCTTGGTCGTGGACGTAGCGGGCGATGGCCGCGCCCAGCAGCGGCGGGACGGCGTTGCCGATCTGGCGGGCGATCTCGGTCTTGGCGCCCTCGAAGACGTACCAGTCGGGGAACGACTGCAGACGGGCCGCTTCGCGGTGCGAGATGACCCGGTCCTCGACCGGGTGCAGGTAGCGGCCCTTCTCGGGCTTGAAGAACTCGGTCCGGATGGTCGCTGCCGGCCGGTCCCACCAGAGGCGCCCCATCACGTCGGTGGTCCCGGTGGGCTTGTTCGCCCAGCACGCGGGCGTGATGTCGGGCCGGTTGTGCATCAGGTCGAAGCGGTTGCCGCCCGGCGGGATTGCCCGGTAGCGCTGTAGCGACTTCGCCGTAGGCCGCCGCCCGAAGTGCAGGTGCTGCCCTTGTGCCTCGCCTGCCTCGTCGAACTGCGGGTCGAAACCGAGGGTCCGCGGCGGGAGGTCGCCGATGGCGTCGCGGACGGTCCGATGCGGCACCTTGCCCGGCGAGTCCGGGCCGTGCAGCGGGGTCGGCGGCCAGCCCAGCGGGCCGGCGTGGTCTCGGATCGCCACGAGAATGCCGCGCAGCCTGTTCTGGGCAACGCCGTAGTCGGCCGCGTTGAGCACGCCGTATGCCGGCTCGTAGGCCGAGAGCTCGCTGTCCGTGTCGAGCAGATACAGCAGCTCGGCGAACTGAGGCGAGCGCTGGAACTCGCGCACGTTCTCGATCACGAACGCCTTGGGGCGGATCGTGCGGACCGCATCGAGGAAGTGCTTCCAGAGGCCGTTGAGCTGTGCACGGCTGAGGTCGTCGCGGTCGCGGCCCAGCGGGCTGAACCCCTGGCACGGCGGCCCGCCGATGATCAGATCGGCTTCGGGGTAGTCGGGTCCGTCCTCGATGTCGCCGGTGAAGACCTCGCAGCCGAAGTTGCGCTCGAAGGTCTCTGCCGCTGCGGGTTCGTGCTCCACGGCGAACACGGGCACCAAGCCCCGATCGGCCAGGTGAAAGCCGAGGCTCAGCCCGCCGGCCCCCGCAAAGAGGTCAATCGTGGTGATCGTCCCCGCCATGGGCACGACCCTACACAGCGCCGCGCGGCGGCCGGCGGCACGGCGTATCTTTTGCGGCACCGCCGACCCACCCGTCGGCGCAAGCCGGCAGGGCCGATGGCGCAACCGCGTCGGCGGTGAAGCCGAAGAGCCCAGCCAAACCAAGGAGCTACCGCGTGCGACTCGCCAACCTCGACCACCGAGCCGTGCTGCTCATCGACGATCACGCCGCCGACGTCGAAGAGGCATCGGACGGCAGATTCGGCCCGGACGTGATGGCCGTCTACGACGACTGGACGGCCTTCGCCGACTGGGCCGGCGGGGTCACCGAGGCGACCACGCCGCTCGACGAGTCCCGGCTCGCCAACCCTGCCCCCCGGCCGCGGCAGGTGTTCGCCATCGGCCTCAACTACCGCAGCCATGCCGCGGAGACCGGCTCGGACCTTCCGGCGGTCCCGGCTGCCTTCACGAAGTTCCCGGCGTCGCTCAACGGGCCCTTCGACGAGATCGAGATCGCCGGCCCCACCGTCGACTGGGAGGCCGAGCTGGTTGCGGTCATCGGCGCCCGGGCCGACCGGGTGAACGAGGCCGATGCCTGGGGCCACATCGCCGGGCTGGCCCTCGGGCAGGACATCAGCGACCGCACGCTGCAGCGCGCAGCCGGGGGCCAGTTCTGCCTCGGCAAGTCACGCCGCGGCTTCGGTCCGGTCGGGCCGTGGCTGGTGACCCCCGACGAGCTCGACGATCCCGACGACATCGCCCTCGGCTGCTCGGTGAACGGCGAGACCAAGCAGGATGCCAGCACCAGCGATCTGGTCTTCAGCGTGCCCCGGCTGGTGGCCGAGCTGTCGGCGATCTTGCCGCTCTCGCCCGGCGACGTGATCTTCACCGGCACGCCCGCCGGTGTCGGGGCGGCGCGACGGCCCCGCGAGTTCCTGGCGCCCGGGGACGTGATCGAGACCTGGGCCGACGGCATCGGCCGGATCCGCAACCGCTGCGTGGCCCCCGAGTAGGCGCCTCAGCCCAGGGTCGCCTCGGCTAGAGCTGTGAGACTCTGGCCAGCAGGTTCTCGAGCTCTTGGCGCAGGTCGAGGATGGGGGTCTCGTACTGGACGAGGATCGGGATGCGGGCGTCGTGCTGCAGCTGCTCGAACCGTTCCATGACCCCTAGCTCCTGGCCGCAACGCACCCAGGCGAGAGCGAAGTCGACCTCTGCGGCCGGCGGCACATACGCAGGCCCTTTGAGATCGCTGAGCCGAACGACGTAGATCCCCTCAGCCGGCGGGTCAGAATTGTCGCTGAACGGCCCATGAAACGGCCCGAGATAGGGGTCCGGTGGCAGGTCTGGGGCGATCTCCACTCCAGCTCCGGGCAGGATCGTCTCCCATGGCGGCGGCTGCATCGGATCGTAGACGGTGAGCGGCGCGGCGGCTGCGTCGAGCTGCGGGTAGCCGTTGTCGCTGACGCAGGCGAGCTGTTCTCTGAGCAGGTCGGTGAGCGGCTGCACCGTCGCGGCGGCGAACGCCTCCTTCAATTCGTAGTCCAGATCCGCGCGTGCCGAGCTGAGGTCGCTGACTTCCTGCAGCCAAGCTACAGCGAATTCGCGATCCTGCATCCAGTCTGGACTGGCCGCCAGACCGCACGACTCTTCGGCTGCCAGGTAGCCGCGGTCGTTGGTGCGCACGCCCGGGGTGGCGCTTATGGGCGGCCAGAGGTTGCGGATGCCGATCATCCCGTGGGTGCGGGCCTGTTGGTCGGTGTGGGGCGCGATCTGCATCGGGTTCCTGCTGAGCGGATCCGGGCGCTGATCCTTGAGATGGGCACTCAGCTCGGACTGCAACTCTTCGGATTGGGGGTAGCCGGCGTCGGTCATGCAGTCGGCTATGGCTCCGATGTCGTAGCCCGCGATCTCTGCGAAGAGGAGGTTGATTTCCTCCATCGGCGTTTCCGTCAGCGTCGACGACAAGGAGAGGGCAGTGCCCGTCCCGTCGCTTTCGTCGCCCGCAGGCGGCTGATCCGCGGCATCGGGCTCCTCGTCCGGACCCAGGCCGACACGGTCCTGTTCTGGCCCGGCTGCGGCAACGCCCGCCGATGAACCCTGTGGGCTCTCCGAGTCCTGCTCGCCCGTGCCTGCACAGGAGGCAGCCAGCAGGGCTGCTGTCAGCAGGCACCCGGCTGCGACGGGAGACGAGAGCATGCTGAGTACCCTGTTCAGGCCGAGCAGGCGGCAGCGGGGCGGCTAGCCATCGAGGATCTCGAGGACTCGCTCGCTGAGCCCGAGGATGACGGCCTCGTACCCTGGCATGATCTCGGCCCGGATGGAACTCTGGGCGTCTTGGAGCCGCTCGAGGGCTGCGACCTCGTTGCCGCACGCTGCGAACACCACAGCGAAGTCGATCTCAGACTGCGAAGGACGGTAGACGGGCGTCATCTCGCTTGGAAGCAGCACCCGGATTTCGGTCGACGAGGCGCCGCCCTCAAGCTGCGCAGCGGCTGCGCCCTCGGGGGGCTGCTCGGCGAGCTCGACCCCTGCGCCTTCGAGGATCGGATGCCAGGAGACATGATCGTGGGCGCCTTCCACGTCCAGCGACGGATAGCCGTTGTCCCGCACGCAGCTCAGCCGTTCATCGAGAAGTTCCCGGATCACCGGGACCAGCTTGTTGGTGAACCGCGTGTTCACCTCGTTGACCAGATCCTGCAAGGATGCAGCCAGCGAGGCCATCTGCGCGGTCTGCTCTGCGCTCGAGGCGCCTCTCAGGGACTGCTTGCACTGATCGATCGCCTGAAAATAGGCAGGGTCGCTGGTGACGACGTTGCCCACCTTGTTGCCGGACTCCGATAGCGCGATGCCGATCATGCCGTGCTGACGGGCCTGGCTCTCCGAGATCGGCTCGTAATTCACCGGATGGATCCTCATCGGCACCCAGGGCACCAGATCGCCCTCCAGCTCCGACATCGACTCCATGTACTGCGGGAAACCCTCGTCGTACATGCACTCGCCCATGGCTCTCACATCCGGGTTCCGCCACGCCGCGACGAGGCGGACAAGCTCCTCCAGCGACACAGCAGCAACCGGCACCGAACCGGGCTCCTGCTCCGGCGCCGAGCTCCCCGAACCGCTGCCGGCAGCAGCCGAAGGACCAACAGAGCCGTCAGAGCCCTCGCCTTCGGCCGCTGCCGCCGACCGGGCCGGCCCGGCCTCACCAGAGCGCTCCCCGGAGTCGCCGCAGCCCGCGACCGCCAGACCCAGAACCAGGGCCACAGCGACGGCCGGCAGACGCGGCTTCATCCGGGATGCCTCAGCGAAGCGCATCAGAGGCCTCAGCGGTCCGCGTCATGGACAGCGATAATGGCGGTCGTTTGCACCGTGAACCAGGCTGTTCAGGGTGTAGCGCAGGCCATCGTTCGGCACGACGTGCTCGCGGAACTGCGCCGGTCCGATGTAGGCCCTGACCGACACGTAGCAGGTCGAGTCGCGGTTCCTGATGGTGCCGGCGGAGTTGTGCACCCTCCGGGAGACGTAGTAGTTACCCCACGCGTCCCACCAGTGGTAGCTGGAGTGCCAGGCGTTCCACCAGAAGTGCTTCCGGTACCGCTCTATGCGGGCTGCGCTCTCCTCGCCGACAGTCTCCTCGTGGAGACAGATCTCGCCGTAGTTGCACGCCTCCAACCCGTCGCCGACGTCGGACGTGGCGCTGGTGTTGACGAGCGGGATCAGCAGGCAGAGGCTGATCAGGGCGATGGTTGCCTTTCTGAGCATTGGATTTCTCCTTGGTTGTTGTGTGTGTGTGTTTGCTCGGATGGATGGATGATGAACGGTGTGCTACGGGTCGTTCAGGCTGCCTGCCTCTCCTGGGTTGTCGAGCGGATCCCGACGGCTTCGGACGGATCCGCAACCACTGCGCAGCCTCCGGGTAGGGCATCGGCGGCGGGCAGATCAACCAAGTTCTGACACTCTGGCGAGCAGATCCTCGAGCTCTTGGCGCAGGTCGAGGAGGGGGGTCTCGTACTGGACGAGGATCGGGATGCGGGCTTCGTGCTGCAGCTGCTCGAACCGTTCCATGACCCCTAGCTCCTGGCCGCACTGCACCCAGGTGAGCGCGAAGTCGATCTCTGCGGCCGGCGGCACATACGCAGGCCCTTTGAGATCGCTGAGCCGAACGACGTAGATCCCCTCAGCCGGCGGGTCAGAATTGTCGCTGAACGGCCCATGAAACGGCCCGAGATAGGGGTCCGGTGGCAGGTCTGGGGCGATCTCCACTCCAGCTCCGGGCAGGATCAGTTCCCATGCCGGCGGTTGCAGCGGGTCGTAGACGGTGAGCGGCGCGGCGGCTGCGTCGAGCTGCGGGTAGCCGTTGTGGCTGACGCAGGCGAGCTGTTCTCTGAGCAGGTCGGTGAGCGGCTGCACCGTCGCGGCGGCGAACGCCTCCTTCAGTTCGTTCCTCAGATCCCTGCGTGCTGATCTGAGGTCGCTGACCTCCTGGAGCACAGCGTCGACTGCCTGGTAATCGAGCGTGCGCATCAGCGTGCGCTCCCATTCTGGCACTCCCTCCCACCGGCACGACTCTTCGGCTGCCAGGTAGCCGCGGTCGTTGGTGCGCACGCCCGGGGTAGCCGATATGGGCGGCCAGAGGTTGCGGATTCCGATCATCCCGTGGCTGCGGGCCTGTTCGTCGGTGTGAGGCGCGATCAGCATCGGGCTTCTGCTGAGCGGATCCGTGCGCTGATCCTTGAGATGGGCACTCAGCTCGGACTGCAACTCTTCGGATTGGGGGTAGCCCGCCTCGGTCATGCACCTGTTCATGGCGTTGCTGTCGAAACCATCAAGCTCTCCGAGGAGGAGGTTGATCTCCTCCATCGGCGTTTCCGTCAGCGTCGGCGGCAAGGACAAAGCAGTGCCCGTCCCGCCGTTTCCGTCGTCTCGTGGCGGCTGATCCGCGGCAGCGGGCTCCTCGTCCGGATCCAGGCCGTCCGGGTCCTGCTCTGGCCCGGCTGCGGCAACGCCTGCCGATGGATCCTGTGGACTCTGGGCCTTCTGCTGGCCCGTGCCTGCACACGATGCAGCCAGCAGGGCTGCTGCCAGCAGGCACCCGGCTGCGACGGGAGACGAGAGCATGCTGAGTACCCTGTTCAGGCCGAGCATGCGGCAGCGGGGCGGCTAGCCATCGAGGAGCTCGAGGACTCTCTCGCTGAGTCCGAGGATGGTCGCCTCGTACCCTGGCAGGATCTCGGCTCGGATGGAACTTTGGGCGTCTTGGAGCCGCTCGAGGGCCCCGACCTCGTTGCCGCACTCGGCGTACACCACAGCGAAGTCGATCTCAGACTGCGAAGGACGGTAGACGGGCGTCATCTCGCTGGGCAGCAGCACCCGGATTTCGGTCGACGAAGCGTCGCCCTCAAGCTGCGGAGCGGCTGCGCCGGCCGCGCCCGCGGGGGGCTGCTCGGCGAGTTCGACCCCTGCGCCTTGGAGGATCGGATGCCAGGAGACCTGCTCGTGGGCGCCTTTGACGTCCAGCGACGGATAGCCGTTGTCCCGCACGCAGCTCAGCCGGTCTACGCGCAGTTCCCGGATCACGGGGATCATCGCGTTCGTGAACCGCGTGTTCACCTCGTTGACCAGATCCTGCAAGGACGCAGCCAGCGAGTCCATCTGCGCGGTCTGCTCAGCGCTCAAGGCGCCTCCCAGGGAATGCTTGCACCGCTCGATCGCCTGGAAGTACGCAGGGTCGCTGGTCACGACGTTGCCCACCTTGTTGCCGGATGTCAGCGCGATGCCGATCATGCCGTGCTGACGGGCCTGGCTCTCCGAGATCGGCTCGTAATTCAGCGGATGGATGCTCATCGGCTCCCGCAGCGTCAGATCGCCCTCCAGCTCCGACATCGACTCCATGTACTGCGGGAAACCCTCGTCGTACATGCACTCACCCACGTCTCTCACGTCTGGGTTCAACCACCCGTGGACCAGCCTGCGAAGCTCTCCCAGCGACACAGCAGCAACCGGCGCCGAACCGGGCTCCTGCCCCGTCGAGGAACCGCCCGAACCGCTCCCGGCAGCAGCCGAAGGACCAACAGAGCCGTCAGGACCCTCGCCTTCGGCCGCTGCCGCCGACCGGGCCGGCCCGGCCTCACCAGAGCGCTCCCCGGAGTCGCCGCAGCCCGCGACCGCCAGACCCAGAACCAGGGCCACAGCGACGGCCGGCAGACGCGGCTTCATCCGGGATGCCTCAGCGGCCCGCATCAGAGACAGCGATAATGCCGGTCGTTTGCACCGTGAACCAGGCTGTTCAGGGTGTAGAGCACGCCGTCATTGCGCACCTCGTGCTCGCGGAACTGCTCCGGTCCGATATAGGCCATGACCGTCACGTGGCAGGACGTGTCGCGGTTCCTGATGGTGCCGGCAGAGTTGTGCACCCTCCGGGAGACGTAGTAGTTACCCCACGAATCCCACCAGTGGTAGCTGGAGTGCCAGGCGTTCCACCAGAAGTGCTTCCGGTACCGCTCTATGCGGGCTGCGCTCTCCCCGCTGTCAGTCTCCTCGTGGAGACAGATCTCGCCGTAGTTGCACGCCTCCAACCCGTCGCCGACGTCGGACGTGGCGCTGGTGTTGACGAGCGGGATCAGCAGGCAGAGGCTGATCAGGGCGATGGTTGCCTTTCTGAGCATTGGATTTCTCCTTGGTTGTTGTGTGTGTGTGTGTTTGCTCGGATGGATGGATGATGAATGGTGTGCTACGGGTCGTTCAGGCTGCCTGCCTCTCCTGGGTTGTCGAGCGGGTCACGGCAACCTCGTGAGGTTCTCGCCATGGACCCGCGGCGGTCTCGGAGATCGAAGGGCCGGCGGCCGGCCGGGGCAGCCGCCGAGGGCCACTGACCGGGGGCCGGCAGCCGAGCGGGTTGCTGCCGGGACCCTCGGTCGGACTGCCGCCTGCTGCCGTGCCCTCCGGTCGGGCTGCCGGGGAGCCGGGCGGGCGCCGGTGGGGAGAGTTGCCCGGTGGGTGCTGTCGGGGTAGGTGTTCATCGTGGGTGTGCTCCTGTCGGTTCGAGCCGCATCAACGGCCGCTGCGGGAGGTCTCTGATCTGTATCTGTCCGGCACGACCCAAAACGTCGTATGCGAATCGCGATTTCTTCGCGGCCACGCCACTCGGGACGCTGGGCTCGGGCGGCCCAGGGGCGTAGATCGGCCCCCGACAGTGCCTCGGCGGCGACGGGCAGACAGCCTGGCCGGTCGCCCTGGGCCGCTGGCAGGGGCCGTGGGCCGGGGGCGGGGAGTCGGGCGAGCTGCCGGTGGGGAGAGTTGCCCGGTGGGTGCTGTCGGGGTGGGTGCTTCATCGTGGGTGTGCTCCTGTCGGATCGGGCCGCATCAACGGCCGCTGCGGGAGGTCTCTGATCTGTATCTGTCCGGCACGACCCGAAATCTCGGACGCGAATCGCGATTTTCTTCGCGGCCACCCCACTCGGGACGCTGGGCTCGGGCGGCCAGGGGCGTAGATCGGCCCCCGACAGTGCCTCTGCGACGACTGGCAGCCCGGCCACATCGGCCTGGGACCGCCCCTCGAGAACCGCGGCAACACGGCACGGTGCTTCGCCGTCGCCGTCGTCGCCGCAGCCCGCGACGCCAGGCAGCCCGCCACGGTAAGAGCGCCAAGGGGACGTGACCTCATCGGCTATAGCTCCGACACTCTGGCGAGCAGGTCCTCGAGTTCTTGGCGCAGGTCGAGGATGGGGGTCTCGTACTGGACGAGGATCGGGATGCGGGCTTCGTGCTGCAGCTGCTCGAACCGTTCCATGACCCCGAGCTCCTGCCCGCACTGCACCCAGGCGAGCGCGAAATCGACCTCCGCGGCCGGCGGCACATACGCAGGCCCCTTGAGGTCGCTGAGCCGAACGACGTAGATCCCCTCAGCCGGCGGGTCAGAATTGTCGCTGAACGGCCCATGAAACGGCCCGAGATAGGGGTCCGGTGGCAGGTCTGGGGCGATCTCCACTCCAGCTCCAGGGAGGATCGTTTCCCATGGCGGCGGTTGCAGCGGATCGTAGACGGCGAGCGGCGCGGCGGCTGCGTCGAGCTGCGGGTAGCCGCTGTGGCTGACGCAGGCGAGCTGTTCTCTGAGCAGGTCGGTGAGCGGCTGCACCGTCGCGGCGGCGAACGCCTCCTTCAATTCGTCGTACAGATCCCTGCGTGCCGAGCTGAGGGGTCTGAGCTCCAGGAGCACAGCGTCGACTGCTTCGTAGTCGAGCGTGCGCATCAGCCTGCGCTCCCATTCTGGCACACCCTCCCACCCGCACGACTCGGCGGCTGCCAGGTAGCCGCGGTCGTTGGTGCGCACCTCCGGGTCGGACCATATGGGCGGCCAGAGGTTGCGGATGCCGATCATCCCGTGGCTTCGGGCCTGTTGGCCGGTGTGGGGCGCGATCTGCATCGGGTTCCTGCTGGTGGGCTCCGGGCGCAGATCGCCGCGGGCCTCGAGCTCAGACGCCGCCTCTTCGTACTGGGGGTAGCCGGCGTCGGTCATGCAGTCGGCTATGGCTCCGATGTCGTAGCCCGCGATCTCTGCGAAGAGGCGGTTGATCTCCTCCATCGGCGTTTCCGTCAGCGTCGGCGGCAAGGACAGAGCAGTGCCCGTCCCGTCGCTTCCGTCGTCTCGTGCCGGCTGACCCGCGGCAGCGGGCTCCTCGTCCGGATCCAGGCCGTCCGGGTCCTGCTCTGGCCCGGCTGCGGCAACGCCCGCCGACGGATCCTGTGGACTCTCAGCATCCTGATGGCCCGTGCCTGCACAGGAGGCAGCCAGCAGGGCTGCTGCCAGCAGGCATCCGGCTGCGGACGACGAGAGCATGCTGAGTACCCTGTTCAGGCCGACAAGGCGGCAGCGGCGCGGCTAGCCATCGAGGATCTCGAGGACTCGCTCGCTGAGCCCCAGGATGACAGCCTCGTACCCTGGCAGGATCTCGGCCCGGATGGAACTCTGGGCGTCTTGGAGCCGCTCGAGGGCTGCGACCTCGTTGCCGCACTCGGCGAACACCACAGCAAAGTCGACCTCGGACTGAGAAGGACGGTACGGGGGCGGCGCCATCTCGCTGGGAAGCAGCACCCGGATGTCGGTCGATGAGGCACCGCCCTCAAGCTGCGCAGCCGCTGCGCCGGCAGCGCCATCGGGGGGCTGCTCGGCGAGTTCGACCCCCGCGCCTTCGAGGATCGGATGCCAGGAGACATGATCGTGGGCGCCTTCCACGTCCAGCGACGGATAGCCGTTGTCCCGCACGCAGCTCAGCCGTTCATCGAGAAGTTCCCGGATCACCGGGACCAGCTTGTTGGTGAACCGCGTGTTCACCTCGTTGACCAGATCCTGCAAGGATGCAGCCAGCGAGGCCATCTGCGCGGTCTGCTCTGCGCTCGAGGCGCCTCTCAGGGACTGCTTGCACTGATCGATCGCCTGGAAGTACGCAGGGTCGCTGGTGACGACGTTGCCCACCTTGTTGCCGGACTCCGATAGCGCGATGCCGATCATGCCGTGCTGACGGGCCTGGCTCTCCGAGATCGGCTCGTAATTCACCGGATGGATCCTCATCGGCACCCAGGGTGCCAGATCGCCCTCCAGCTCCGACATCGACTCCATGTACTGCGGGAAACCGGCGTCGTACATGCACTCACCCATGGCTGTCACGTCCGGGTTCCGCCACCCATCGACCAGCCCGACAAGCTCCTCCAGCGACACAGCAGCAACCGGCGACGACCCGGGCTCCTGCTCAGGCGACGAACCCGCCGAACCGCCGCCGGCAGCAGCCGAAGGACCAACAGAGCCGTCAGGGCCCTCGCCTTCGGCCGCTGCCGCCGGCCCAGCCGTCCCGGCCTCGCCAGAGCGCTCCCCGGACTCGCCGCAGCCCGCGACCGCCAGACCCAGAACCAGAGCCACAGCGACGAACAGCAGACGCGGCTTCATCCGGACGCCTCAGCGGCCCGCATCAGGGACAGCGATAATGGCGGTCGTTTGCACCGTGAACCTGGCCGGGGCCGCGGGTCGGGCGGGTTGCCGTGGTGTGGCCCCCTGCCGTGCTGTCGGGGTAGGTGTTCATCGTGGGTGTGCTCCTGTCGGATCGAGCCGCATCAACGGCCGCTGCGGGAGGTCTTTGATCTGTATCTGTCCGGCACGACCCAAAATCTCGGACGCGAATCGCGATTTTCTTCGCGGCCACCCCACTCGGACGCTGGGCTCGGGCGGCGCAGGGGCGTAGATCGGCCCCGCAGGTGCCTCGTCGACACCGGGCAGCCCGACCGACTGGAGCGCTCGCGGGCCGTTGGCCGGGGCCGCGGGCCAGGCGGGCTGCCGTGGTGTGGCCCCGGTCGGGGTGTTGGGGTAGGTGTTCATCGTGGGGGTGTGTCCTGTCGGATCGGGCTGCTGCGGCGGTCGCGGTGAGCCCTCTGGTGTGTATGTGTCCGGCACGACCCGAAATCTCGGACGCGAATCGCGATTTTCTTCGCGGCCACCCGATTCGGGACGCTGGGCTCGGGCGGCGCAGGGGCGTAGATCGGCCTCCGGGCGGGCTGTCGGGGTGGGTGTTCATCGTGGGTGTGCTCCTGTCGGATCGGGCCGCAGCGGCGGTCGCGGCGAGCCCTCCGTTGGGTATATGGCCGGCACGACCCGGGATCTTTCAGGCGAATCGAGATTTCTTCGCGGGCCTCCTCCACGGGCAGGCAAACCCGCTGGAGCGCGGGTGCCCAAACCGGCGAACTCCTCCGCCGGCTCACCCTGGACCGCGCCCGCTTCTGCCACCCCCGAGACTGACAGACCCCCGCCGCCAGAAGGGTCCGGACCAGGAATTTTTTCGGTGTCGGAGGGGGGACTTGAACCCCCACGCCCTTATCGGGCACTAGCCCCTCAAGCTAGCGCGTCTGCCAATTCCGCCACTCCGACGTGGCTCGCCCGCTGACCCGGGCACGAGCCGCCAGCGTAGCGATCCGAGGCCGTCGCCACACACTTGGCGCTGCAGGCCCAGAGGCAGGCCCACAGGCAGGCCGTCGCATCTGGACCCAGCCCGCAGAATCACACCGAGCCTGGGCGCGCGAAACTGCCGACATGGAGCAGACGACCGGGGATCACACCGCGCAGGCGCCCGCGTCCACGGACGAGCCGCAGCGGAGGCGGCTTGGCCGGCTGCTCCCGGGCCTGGTGCTGATCGCCGCGGTCCTCGCCTGGATCACCGTGACCGCGGACTCCGAGCCGTCCCCCGACGACGCCGCCCAGGCGCCGTCCACGCTGCCTGAGGCGGGGCTGCCCGAGACAGAGCCTCCCCCGCCAGGGCTGCCCGATACGGCGACCGCCGACGGACCCGAGGCTGCCGGGCCGGCCTACGAGCCCTTTGCGCTCACGCCGTCGGACGGCCTGGCCGACATGGCCCAGGTGCAGGCCGTGGTCCCCTACCCGTATCTCACCCAGGGCCCGGCACTCGGCCTGTGCGTGGCCGGGCGCACCTTCGCCTGCACTGATATCGCCACCTCCGAGCTGGTCGTCGAGGCCACCCGCAGCAGCGTGACCGCCACGCTGCCGCGCCGCTTCACGACCCGCATCGGCGACATCCACGACTGCGTTGCCGACTCGCCCTGCGAGCTGCGCCTGTGGGTCTTCGACTTCCGCATCGAGGAGCGCAACCTGAGCCTGACCTTTGCCGACGGCCCGGTGCCGCCAGGGCTGACCGTGAGCGCCGAGACCGACGGCGACGGCCGGCTGCTCCTCGCGGTGCCCGAGCGCCACTACGAGCCGTGGCTGTGCCTGGCAGGCCTCGACCGGGCGTGCACGAAGCTAGACAGGCAAGCGGCCGACGAGACCGCCGCAGCCGACGACGACCGCGGCGGGTGGCTCATGGCCGTCGAGCCCGCCGACGCCGTGGTCACCCCCAGAGGCCCGTTCTCCTGCGCAGACCACGGGCCCTGTGAGATCCGCTTCGTCACCCGAGACGGCAGCTTCGTCGAGCCGCTGGCGGTGACGCCGCCCGCACCGCAATCGGAGGAACGACCTCGCCTGGCGGTGCGCCCGTCTGGCGGCCTGGCGCACGGCCGGCAGGTGCAGATCCTGCTCACCGACACCGCGGATGCCCGGTTCCCGGTGTGGCTCTGCGCCGTCGAGGCCCGGCTCTGCGCAAGCCTCGGGGTGCTCGACGCCGACCGGCCCACGCTGCTGCGCCTGCCAAGGATGCTGGCGGATCGCCACGGCGTGACCCCGGTCGATTCAGTGGACTGCGCACTGGCGGCCTGCGAGCTGCGGGCGGTCGTCGGCGACCGGCTCGTGATCGCGCCGCTGAGCTTCGACGCCGGGCTGCCCGCCCCGGCTACGCCTCAGCTTGCTGTCACCGAGCCCGGCCCGTTCCGCGACGGCCAGAAGGTGCCGATCCGAGGACGGGGCTTCTTCGGGCCTGCCGTCCCCGGCTCAGCACACGTCGCCACGGCGGTTCGCCTGTGCGAGGCGCCCAATGCAACCCCGGCAGAATGCACCGTGGTCCTGGACTCCAGCGAGGGCATCGCCGGCGACGGCACCATCGACACCGTGATCCGGATCCCGCCGTCATCCGCGTGGCGCCAGACCCTCGGCCTCGACGGCAACCGGCGGCTCGCCTGCGAGAGCGGCTGCTGGGTCGTCGTGGACCAGGCTCTGGAGGTGCCCAGCGCCTTTGCTCCGATCGACCTGGTCCGCAGCGACGACCCCCGGCTGCCGTGAGCGAGACCCGCCGACGGGGCTGGATCGCGGTCGGCGGGCTGGTCGCGGCGCTCGTCGTGGTGGCCGTCGTGCGCTGGGTGTTCGACGCGGGCACAGAACTCGACGAACCCGCCTCGGGCCGTCGCGCCAGCGAGCCGCGGCTCAGCGTGCAGGCAACCGCGGGCGCCGACGGGCTGGCCGAGGCTGTCGCAGCCGTGAGCGGGTTCGCACCCGAGAGCCGTGTGGCGGTGCTGCTCTGCGGCCGCAGCGCGCATCTCGCTCAGCCCGACACGGCGCCGCTCACCGCCCGTTGCGACACGGGCACGATGAGCTTCGCCCGCACCGACGCCCGCGGCGCCCTGGAGCTCGCATTGAGCATCCCGCGCCTGCTTCGCATCGGCACGGACGTGCTGGACTGCGCAGAGCCCCGGCAGTGCCTGATCCGGGTCGTGAGCCTCGACAGCGGTGACCAGGACGAGACGATCGAGCTGAGCTTCGAGGCGGGCCCGTCGGCTGCGTCTCCGCCGACGGCTGCGCCGCCGCTGCTCGCCGTCGAGCCCGCCGAGGTCGGCCATGGGGCGACCGTCAAGGTGAGCGGCTCCGGTCTGGGCGCGCTCGACTACCCCAGGATCGTGCAGTGCGTGCTTGCGGACCCGGCGAGCTGGGCCCACTGCGACACTCCGACCGTGTGGACGGATGTGACCCTCGACGCCGACGGCACGCTCAGCGCCGAGGTGACCGTCAGCCGCTACATCGGCACTTCCCGGGGATGGCACGACTGCGCGCAGCTCGGCACGGGCGCCTGCGTGCTGCTGCTGGCTGATCGTCCGACAGCGGGCGAGCGCGGCGAGACGGCGCCAGAGGCACCCGAGCGGATGCCCACGGCGGTGCCGCTGAGCTTCGACCGCGACGAACCGCCGCCGCCGGTCGATGCGAACGTGATCCCCAGCAGCGGCATTGCCGACGGCACGGCGGTGACCGTGGAACTCGACATCGTGCACATCCGCTGGGCTCACGGCAACCCTCGCCTGGCGATCTGCGCCGCGGCCCGCAGCGCCTGCGCCGAGCTCGACCCGTTCGTCTACACCAGCGGCGTCACCGTGTGGCTCTCGGTCGCGGTCCCCCGACGCTTCACGGCCTTCGAGTCAGGGTCCTCCGAGACCGTCGACTGCGTGGACGAGCCCTGCGTGATCCGGCTCGTGATACCCGCCGCCGATGACCGCCGGGCCGACTTCCCCATCGTCTTCGACCCCGCCGCAGCGCTACGCCCGGCGCCCGACGACAGCGATGCCGCACTGGCGCGGACCGCCAACGCCGTGCTGCGGCCCGGACGCGACCTGCGCAACGCCGAGACGGTGCAGCTGCACGTGCGCGACGCGCCCTCAGGCGAGCTGACGGTCGAGCTCTGCCATGCCGATGCGCTCGGCTGCGTGACGCTCGCGGAGGCTCAGGCGACGAGCGGCGAGGCGGTCGCGGGGTTCGCGGTGCCACGGGTGATCGCCCCTGAGGGCCGGGCGCTGGACTGCCCGCCGCGGCGCTGCCGGCTGCAGGTCGTGGGCGAGGAGGGGCTGGTGGCTGTGCTGCCGGTCGGCTTCGAGATCGGAAGCGGTCAGTGAGCAGCAGCGGTCTGTGATCAGCAGCGGTCAGTGACCGACGGCGATCAGAAGATCAGGCCGTAGGCGATCGAGGTGAACACGAACACCAGCGCCACGATCACGGTGATCCGATCCAGGTTGCGCTCCACGACGGTGGACCCGGCCGCCGCTGCGCCTGCGCCGCCGCCGAACATGTCCGACAGGCCGCCGCCCTTGCCGCTGTGCAGCAGCACCAGGCCGATGAGCGCCAGCGCCGAGAGCACCTGCAGCGGCGCAACTATCCAGATCACGGCGCCCAGGCTAGCGATAGAGCCGGTACTTCACGATGCGGGCGAAGTCGTCGGGGTCGAGCGACGCCCCGCCCACCAGTGCGCCGTCGATGTCGGCGCAGGCCATCAGGTCGGGCGCGCCGGCCGGCTTGACGGAGCCGCCGTACTGGATGCGCACGCCCGCGGCGGCCTGAGCGCCCCACGACTCCGCCACCAGGCCCCGGATGTGGGCGCACATGTCCTGTGCGTCGGCGGGCGTGGCCGTCTCGCCGGTGCCGATGGCCCAGATCGGCTCATAGGCGATCACCGAGGCGCCGACCGAGGCCCGCTCGATCCCGGCGAGGCTGCCTGCGATCTGGGCGGCCACGGTCTCCTGCGCGTCGCCTGAGCGGCGCTGCGCCAGCGTCTCGCCGACGCAGACGATCGGCGTCATGCCGGCGGCCAGCACCGCCTTGGCCTTGCGGCTCACGTCGTAGTCGGTCTCAGCGAAGTGCTCGCGGCGCTCCGAGTGGCCCACGATCACGTAGGCCACGTCGAGCTTGGCCAGCATCGGCGCCGAGACCTCGCCGGTGAAGGCGCCGCTGGCCAGGTGATGGGCGTTCTGGGCGCCCAGGGCGATCGGCACGTCGTCGGCGCCGAGCACGGTCTGCACCGAGCGCAGATCGGTGAACGGCGGATGCACCGACACGTCCACGGCGTCGTAGTCGCCGCTGTTGAGCGCATAGGCCAGCTTCTGGATCGCCTGGATGGCCTCGAAGTGGTTGTGGTTCATCTTCCAGTTGCCGCTGATCAGCGGCTTGCGCTCAGCAGTCATGTCGCCCTCCTGTGGGTGTCATCGGTTGCGGCTCTCCCGGCTTGCCCGCAGCGCGGCGAGGCCGGCCAGGTCGCCTTTCTCGATCAGCTCCAGCGACGCGCCGCCGCCTGTGGACACGTGGCCCATGTCGCTGTCCAGGCCGAACTGCCTCACAGCCGCGGCCGAGTCGCCGCCGCCGACGACGGTGAACGCCTTGGTCTCGGCCATGGCCGCAGCGACGGCGGCTGTGCCGGCGGCGAAGCGAGGGTCCTCGAACACGCCCATCGGCCCGTTCCAGAGCACCGTGCCGGCTTCGGCGATCACGTCGCCGAAGGCCGCTGCCGAGCCGGGGCCGATGTCGACGCCGGTCCAGCCCTCTGGCAGGTCGGCGCCCATCTGGCGCACGTCGCCGCCGGCCTCGGGCGCCATCAGCTTGCCATCGGGGCCCAGCGCCGTTATGTCGTATGGCAGATGGATCGGCGTGGGGCCGGCGAGCAGCTCCGCGCAGACCTCGACCATGTGCTGCTCGCAGCGCGACGAGCCGACCCGGTGACCCTGCGCCGCCAGGAAAGTGAAGCACATCGCGCCGCCGACGATCAGCGAGTCGACGATGCCCAGCAGGGCCTCGATGACCGCCAGCTTGTCGCTCACCTTGGCACCGCCCAGCACCGCCGTGAACGGCCGGCGGGGACGCTCGCGCAGCGCGGACAGCACCTCCACCTCGCGGGCCAGCAGCCGCCCGGCGGCCGACGGCAGGAACCGCGGCGGGCCGACTATCGAGGCGTGCGCCCGGTGCGACGCCCCGAAGGCGTCGTTGACGTAGGCGTCGTGGCCTTCGATCAGGCGGCGCACGAACTCTGGGTCATCGGCGGTCTCGCCGGGGTCGAAGCGGAGGTTGTCGGCCAGCTCCACGCCCGGTGCCAGCTCGGCGAGCCGGGCGCGCACCGGCGCCACCGAGAAGCGCTCGTCGGGCTTGCCGGCCGGGCGGCCCAGATGAGTGCAGGCCGTGACCCGTGCCCCGGCCTCGACGAGCCAGGCGATGGTCGGCAGCGCGGCGCGGATGCGCAGGTCGTCGCTTATCTCGCCGTCCGCCAGGGGCACGTTGAAATCGGCGCGCAGCAGCACCGAGCGGCCGTCGAGATCGCCGAGGCTCTCCAGGTCGGGCAGCGCCGGGGCCACAGCGCTCACGCGCCTCCCGCCCGGCGAGCGGGCCGCCGCAGCGCCGGGCTCACGCGCCGCGGGCGCCGACGATCAGGGCCAGGTCGACGAGGCGGTTCGAGTAGCCCATCTCGTTGTCGTACCAGCCGAACACCTTGACCAGCGGCCCCAGCGCCATGGTCAGGCCGGAGTCGAAGGTGCACGACGCGGGCGAGCCCACGATGTCAGCGGACACCAGCGGTGCCTCGGAGTACTCCAGCACCCCGGCCAGCGGGCCGGACTCCGCCGCGGCCCTGAAGGCGTCGTTGACCGCCTCGGGGGAAGCCTCGACCGTCAGCACGCCCGTGAAGTCGGTGATCGAGCCGTCAGGGATCGGCACCCGCATGGAGGTGCCGTCGAGGCGGCCCTGCATGGAGCTCATGACCAGGCCGGTGGC
Source organism: Acidimicrobiales bacterium (assembly GCA_965214285.1). Lineage (GTDB taxonomy): Bacteria > Actinomycetota > Acidimicrobiia > Acidimicrobiales > Aldehydirespiratoraceae. The sequence goes on along the minus strand of OZ243946.1, from coordinate 236,921 downwards.
GCGGGCCGCGCCGGTGGAGGTGGGTACGATGTTGACCGCAGCCGCACGGGCGCGGCGCAGGTCCGAGTGCGGGCCGTCCACCAGCGCCTGGTCGCCGGTGTAGGCGTGAACCGTGGTCATCAGGCCCTGCTGCACCCCGAAGGCGTCGTCGAGCACCTTGATCATCGGCACGAAGCAGTTGGTGGTACACGAGGCGTTGGAGACGACGTGGTGGCTCTGCGGGTCGTAGCTGTCTTCGTTGACGCCGACCACGAAGGTGGCGTCGCAGTCGCCAGAGGGCGCCGAGATCACCACCTTGGGCGCGCCGGCGGTGCAGTGCCTTGCTGCGGCCTCCCGGCTGGTGAAGATGCCGGTCGACTCGATCACCACGTCGACGCCGAGATCGCCCCAGGGCAGCTTCTCGGGATCACGCTCAGACAGCACCAGCAGCTTGTCGCCGTCCACGCTGATGCCGTCGTCGGCGGCCTCCACGCTTGCGTCGAGGCGGCCGTGCACCGAGTCGTGCGCCAGCAGGTGCGCCATGGTCCGGATCGAGCCGAGGTCGTTGACGGCCACGAAGTCGATGTCGGCGCCGCGGGACTTGGCGGCTCTGAACAGGTTGCGGCCGATCCGGCCGAAGCCGTTGACTCCAACGCGGACTGTCATTGTGGGCTGTCTCCTTGACTGGGCATGTGTCGGCTGATGCGAGGCTACCCAAGGGCGGCGACTCGGCGCTGAGCCGCAAAGGCGTCGCAGAGCGCCGGCCCCAGGAGTCGGGGATCGTGACAGCGGGGGTCGTCGCCTGCGAGCCGTGCCCGCACGACACGCCGGGCGGCGCCGTCGGCTCGGCCGGCTGTGCCGGCGGCAGCGAGGCCGGCGGCAGCGTCGGCTGAGGCGCCCGAGTCGGCCAGCACCAGGTCTGGGGCCACGCCGTGGCGGTCGAGGGCGTCCAGGCGGGCACTGAGGCCCTGACCTGCGGCCTCGTCGGCGGGATGCGCGGTGAGGTTGGCGACGTAGACGACCAGGGCGTGGCTGTCGGAGACGGCGGCGCGCACCGCAGGCGTGAGCGCTGCCAGCACGCTGGTGTACAGCGAGCCCGGCCCGATGGTGACGAGGTCCGCTGCGGCGATCGCCTCGATCACCGCCGGCGGGGCCTCGGGTTTCTCGGGCACGAAGCGCAGCGCCTCGATGTCGCCTGCCCTGCTCGCCGCCATCTGGCCCCGCACCTCGCCCGCGGCGGTCTCGGCGATCAGGTCCACCGGCGCCAGGCTCGCCGGCAGCACCCGGCCACGCGCCCCGATGGCTGTGGCCAGGGTGTCCATTGTCGTCTGCGGGTCTGCGCCTTGCTCGAGCATGGCGGCCAGCACCACGTTGCCGGCGGTGTGACCGGCCAGGTCGCCGTCGGCGAAGCGGTGGGCGAGGGCGTCGCGCAGCAGGCCCGGCGGGGTCAGCGCATCCAGGCAGCGGCGCATGTCGCCGGGGGCGACGATGCCCAGGTCGCGGCGCAGCGCTCCGCTGGAGCCGCCGTCGTCGGCCACCGACACGACCGCGGTCAGCGAGTCGCAGCGGCCAGCCAGCGAGGCGAGCACCGCGGCCAGGCCGTGCCCGCCGCCGAGGGCGACCACCGATCCGTCAATGCGCGCCCTGTCGGGGCGGGGGGCTGCAGCCGCGCTGTCTGCGTCGGCCGGCCCGGCGGCAGGGAGGTCGGGCTGTTCGCTCACCGATGTACGTCGCGGTGAACGACCGCCGGGCTGGTCCCCAGCGCCCCCAGTGTCTCGGCCACCCGCTCGGCGATGGCCACCGAGCGGTGCTGCCCGCCGGTACACCCGAAGGCGACCGTCAGATACGACTTCCCCTCGGCCACATAGTGCGGCAGCAGCAGCGTCAGCAGGTCGTCGAGACGCTCCAGGAAGGCCTCGGCAGCAGGCTGGCCGAGCACGTAGTCGACCACCGCCGCATCGAGCCCGCAGAGCTCGCTGAGCTCGGGCTCCCAGTAGGGATTGGGCAGGAACCGGCAGTCGAACACCAAGTCGACGTCGCGGGGCAGGCCGTGCTTGTAGCCGAACGACATGACGGTGATGCGCATGGCGCCCTCGCCACCGGAGTCGAAGGCCTCGCTGATCCGGTCATAGAGCTGGTGCACGTTGAGGTCCGAGGTGTCGATCAGCAGATCGGCGCGGGTGCGCAGCGCCCCCAGGGCCTCTCGCTCGCTGCGGATGGCATCGGCGAGGGTCGGCGCGGAGTCGGGATCGGCGAACGGGTGACGCCGCCGGGTGGACTCGTAGCGGCGCAGCAGCACCTCGTTGGCCGCGTCCATGAACACCACCTGCAGGCGGTCGACCTGGGGCCGCAGCCCGTCGATCAGCGACAGGATCTCGCTGTGGTAATGGCTGTTGCCGACCACCAGGGCCAGGCGCTCGCCCACGGGGTTCATGCCGTCGGCGAGGTCGGCCACCTTGCGCAGCAGCAACGGCGGCAGGTTGTCCATCACGAACCAGCCGAGATCCTCGAGGTGGTTGGCCGCCTCGGAGCGGCCTGCGCCGGACATACCGGCGATCACCACGATCTCGCTCATCGGGCTGCCTCGCTCATCAGCCTGCGATCCTCATTCGGGCTGCGATCCTCATTCGCGGTTGATCGTAGGTGCCGAGCGCCTCAGGCACATGGCTACCGGCTTGCCGGGCGCAGGCGGCCTCAGCTCGGTGAAGCCGACCTTGCGGGCGACGGCCAGCGAGGCCTCGTTGGAGCGGCCGATCTCCGCGATCAGCACCTCCAGGCCGCTGCGGGCCAAGGCCCAGTCCGCGAAGCAGCGGACCGCCGCTGTGGCCACGCCTCGGCCGCTCTCGGCGGTTGCCGTCCACCAGCCGATCAGCGCTGCCCGGCGACGCTGGTCGATCGACGACAGGCCGACCTCGCCGAGCACCCTGTCGTCGGTGGGGCACACGACGGCCAGGTCCGCGGCGAGAGCGGCAGCGGCGCGCTCGGGGGCGCCTTCGATCCAGCGGGCCGCCGCGGCCACGGAGCGGTCCGCCGGCACCTCGGCGGCAGCGGCGATCAGCGGGTCGTCCCAGGCTGCGGCCAGGCTTGCGGCGTCGTCCGGGCGCCAGGGCCGCAGGCGCACGCCGTCGCCGTGCAGCGTCGGCAGCGCCAGACTCACCTCGTGCCCGGCGGGGCCTGCCCCCTCAGCCGTCGGACTGCTCCTGCTCAGCCGCCGGGTCGCCGGGCGCCGGGTTGTCGGGCGCGCCCTCGCTGACCGGCGCTTCGTCGGGCGCGGCGGCGTCCGCCGGCGCATCGTCCGCCGGTGCATCGTCGGCAGCGGCGGCGGGGCGGGCCTCGCGGGCCACGGCTGCCAGCACGCCGTTGAGGAACCGCTGCGAACGCTCGCCGCAGTAGGCCTCGGCCAGCCCCACCGCCTCGGCCAGCACCACGCCGGTGGGCACGTCGGGGCGATGGGCGATCTCATACGCGGCGATTCGGGCGATGGCACGGTCGAGCACCGGCATCCGCTCGATCCGCCAGCCCGTGAGGTGACGGCTGATCGCCGCGTCGACGTCGCCCAGATGCGCAGCCAGGCCCGCCGTGATCTCCGCCGCGTACTCCAGGGGCGTCACCCGCCGAACGGCCAGCGTCTCTGAGATCGACAGGCCCCTCACGTCGGCCGCGTACAGCAGCTCCAGCGCCTCCTCGCGGGCCTCGCTGCGACCCGCGAAGTCCGCCGCGGCCATGCTCAGGCCCGGCCCAGGTACTCGCCCGTGCGGGTGTCGACCCGGATCCGCTCGCCGGGGCCGACGAACAGCGGCACCGCCACGACCAGGCCGGTCTCGGTGGTGGCGGGCTTGGTGCCCCCCGAGGAGCGGTCGCCCTGCACGCCGGGCTCGGTCTCGGCGATGTCGAGCTCGACCGCGGCGGGCAGGTCGCTGCCCACGATCTCGCTGCCGTGCATCTCCAGTATCACCGACGAGCCGTCGACGAGGTAGTGGCGGGCCTCGCCGAGCGTCGCCGGGGCGACCGGGATCTGCTCGTAGGTCTCGGCGTCCATGAAGACGAGGTTGGCGCCGTCGTCATAGAGAAGCTGCATCTCGCGCTTGTCGATGGTGGCCCGCTGCACCTTCTCGCCTGCCCGGAAGGTGCGCTCCACGGTGCCCCCGGCTCGCACGTTGCGCAGCGTGGTCCGCACGAACGCCGGGCCCTTGCCGGGCTTGACGTGCTGGAAGTCGAGAACCTGGAACAGCCCGTCGTCGAGATCGAGGGTCATGCCGTTGCGCAGGTCGTTGGTGGTGATCGTGGTCATGGGTGCTGGTCAGGCTACGAGCCGCTCCTGCCGGGCGCTCAGCAGGGTCGCAGTGACACGGTCGCGGGCGGCTGTGGCGGGTCGGGCGGCGGGTCAGGCGGTGAGCTTGGGGAACCGGCTCAGCGAACGGCAGCCGGATTCGGTGATCGTCACCATGTCCTCCACTCGGCAGCCGCCGAAGCCCGCGATGTAGATGCCGGGCTCCACGGTGATCACGTTGCCGTCTCGCAGCACCTCCTCGGCCTTGTGGCTCACATGGGGCAGCTCGTGGATGTCGAGGCCCACGCCGTGGCCGGTGCTGTGCATGAACGCCTCGCCGTAGCCGCGGCTCTCGATGTGCTCACGGCAGGCGGTGTCGACCGCACGGGCCTCGACTCCCGCGGCGGCGGCCTTGACGCCAAGCGCCTGGGCCTCGGTGACGATGCCGATGATCTCTCGTGCCCGCTCGCACGGCTCGCCCACCGTGAAGGTGCGGGTCATGTCGCTGCGGTAGCCGTCGACCACGGCGCCCACGTCGATCACCACCAGATCGCCCTCGGCGAAGGGGCGAGGCCCGGGGCGGGCGTGCGGCAGCGCCGAGTTCGGGCCGCCCGCGACGATGGTCTCATAGGCAGGCCCGGAGGCGCCGCGGGAGCGCATCTCGTCGTCGAGGGCGAGAGCCAGCTGCCGCTCGCTGACGCCTTCGCGGATCAGCTCTGCGCAGGCAGCGAGGGCGTCATCGGCGATGCGGGCGGCGCGCTGCATTCTGGCCAGCTCGGGGGCGGTCTTTACGCTGCGCAGGCCGGCCACCAGGCCTTCGGTGGGCACCAGCTCGCCCTCGTAGTTCTCTGCGAAGCGGCGCTGCATCGCCCAGGTCAGCGACTCGGGCTCCAGGGCCAGGGTCTCGGCCCCGCAGGCCTCGGCCAGCTCGGCTGCCTTGGCTGCGAGGTCGCGGATCACCTCGACTCCAGCCTCGCTGCCGGCGGCGGACAGCTCGGCCGGGGCCTGCTCGGCGTAGCGGCCGTCGGTGAGCAGCACGGCGGCCTCCGCGCTCACGAACAGGGCGGCGTTGGAGCCGGTGAAGCCGCTGCACCAGCGGACGGAGGTCAGATCGGTGACCACCATGGCGTCGGCTTGACCGCCGAGGGCCTGACGCACCTGCTCTATGCGGTCGCCCACATGCAGCGGCGGCAGCTCGCTGTTCAGGTCGCCGCCGTCTGCGGCTGCTCGGGTGTCAGCGGCCGACGCAGCTTTGTTCGACGCAGCGGCGCCGGTCATCGCAGCGTCGCCGGTCATCGCACGGCTGCCAGCGACTCGCGCAGCACCTGCGGGTCCACCCCGACGACGGGCGCCACGCCGTCTGGCCCGTCGAGGACGAGGGTGAGGCCCTCGACGGCCTTCTTGTCGCGGGCGAACAACCCCAGCACGTCGTCGTCGCTGAGATCGGCGCAGCCCACCTCGGCCAAGCTAGCGGGCAGGCCATAGGCCCCCAGCAGCCGGCGGTGCTGCGCCACGCGGTCGTCGTCGATGCGGCCCAGCAGGCGCGCCACCTGCGCCGCGTAGACGAGCCCTACGGCCACCGCCTCGCCGTGGCGCACGCCATAGCCGGCGGCCGTCTCGATGGCATGGGCCAGGGTGTGGCCGTAGTTGAGGATCGCACGGCGCCCGCCCTCGCGTTCGTCGGCGGCCACCACGTCGGCCTTGATCCGCACGCAGGCAGCCACCAGCGCCTCCAGGTCGAGCCGATCTCGCAGACCGCCTGTGGCCTCGGAATCGCCCGCGGCTTCGCTGCTGTCGCCGTCCGCCTTGCCGTTCGCCTCGGCGGAGGGCCGGCCCGCGCAGAGGCCGTCGGCGATGCGGTCCAGGGCGTCGCCGGGCGGGCCGAGGAAGTGGTACTTGGCGACCTCGCCGATCCCGCAGCGGAACTCGCGATCCGGCAGGCTGCTCAGCGTCTCGGTGTCGCACAGCACAGCGGACGGCTGCCAGAAGGCGCCCACCAGGTTCTTGCCCTCGGCCAGGTTCACGCCGGTCTTGCCGCCGATGGCCGCATCGACCTGAGCGAGCAGCGTGGTCGCCACCGACACGTAGCGGATGCCGCGGTGATACAGCGCCGCCACGAAGCCGCCCACGTCGGTCACCACGCCGCCGCCCACCGCCACCAGCACGTCGCCTCGGGTGATTCCCGCCGCGGCCATCTGCGAGCAGGCCTGCTCGACGACGGCGAGGCGCTTGGCCGCTTCGCCGTCGGGGACGTTGATCGTGATGTGCTCGAGGCCCGGGTCGACGTCGATGCCGATGCCTTGCTGGGTGACGATCACGGCCCGTCGGGCATCGGCGGGGATCACCGAGCGGAGCTCGCGGCGCACGCCGTGGCCCACCAGCACCGGATAACTCCGCTCCGACAGCGCAACCTCGACGACCTCGGCCATCTGCCGAGGCTACCGGCCTGCTGCCGGCCTGGCCGGTGGCTGCCGGACGGCTTGGCGGCCCGTGGAGGCGGGTGCGGCTTGGCCTGGCTGCCCGTGGTCGTGGTCGCAGGATCCGGGCAGTCGTCGGATCAGGACAGGACGTCGCCGCCCAGGATCACGATCAGCGTGCCCGCTGCCAGCGCCGGCCCGAAGGCGAACGCCTGAGCCCACAGCGAGCCGCCGTCGCGGATCCCGGCTCGGCGTGCCATGGCTCGATTCGCCAAGGCGACAGCCAGGCCCCAGGCCATCCCCAGCAGGCAGCCGGCCATGAGGGCGTGCATCACCAGACGAATGACCGCCGGCCAGCTCCCCTGCCCGGCACCCGCGGCCAAGCTCGGTGACCCGGCGCCGGCTGCCCAGCCGAGGTGCAGCCCCAACAGCAGGCCCAGCTTCACGTCGCCGAAGCCCAGGCCCCGCGGCGAGATCAGATGAGCGGCCAGCAAGGCCGCGCAGAACAGGGCCATGCCCCCCACGGCCGGGCCCAGCGCCTCGGGCCGGCCGATGCCCAGCGCGGCGGGCATGACCGCGGCGAGCGAGAGCCCGAGTGCGCCGAACACCAGCCGGTCGGGCAGGCGACGGCTGGCCAGGTCGATCGCCGAGAGCGCCGTGAGGGCCACGATCAGCACCACCGTCGGCAGCAGCGGCCATGTCCAGCCGAATCGTGCCGCCGCGGCGACCATCAGCGTCGCCGTGATCAGCCGCAGCGCCAGGCGGGCGGGGGCCTGGGGCTGGACCTCGCTTGCGAGCAGCCTCGCCGCCTCGCCTGCGAGCAGCCCTGCAGGCACGGCGAGCGCCACGGCGGATACGTCCATCGGCTTCCCTGTCGCTCGGTCGCGGCCACGCCTTCGCAGGCACCACGAGAACCACTGCGGCTCGGACGCCTGCGCACACGAGCGATGCCGTCTGCCTAGCCGTACCCGCCGCGATCCGCAACACCCCGCGGTTCACCAGCCGCTACCGCACGTGCTTTCTTGTGAGTCGGGACGGCCGGCGGCGCTGCTGCACGCCCTGCGATCCCGGTTGCGGGTTTCGCCTGAGGGGGTTCTGCCTCCGGCGGCGCTGCTGCACGCCCTGCGATCCCGGTTGCGGGTTTCGCCTGAGGGGGTGGGGAGGGGTCAGCGATCTGCTGCGCAGGAGGTGTCGAGATCGGCGTGCGGGTCGCTCACGAAGTCGTTCACGATGGACCCGATGCAGCCGTCTCCGAACCAGATGCCATGGCTGGCGTCGCCCAGGGTCACCAGGGTGGCATCTGAGAGCGTCTCGGCGGCACGGCGCGCCAGAGACTCCGGGGTGATCGGGTCGAGCCCGCCCGACAGCAACAGCACCGGCAGATCCGAGCGCACCGGCGTGCCCGACGGCGCCGAGGCTGCGGGCCGGTCCCAGACCTCACAGGAGCGTTCCAGGGGCATGTCCAAGACCGCAGCCGTGAAGGCGTCCAGGGAGGCCCTGTCGACGCCGCCGCCGGCGCCGTCTTCGGCCAGCGGCAGGCGCTCGGCGCACTCCACGGCAAAGTAGGCCGCCTCGGACAAGTCCTCCGCCTGCTGACTGGCGAGGCTGACCGACAACGCAACGAAATCCCACAGCGCGTCCTCGCTGCCCCCGTCGATGGCGCTGAGCATCTCGGCCGCGCCCTTTGCGAGGAACTCGTTGTAGAGGGCGCTGAAGGTGAACCAGGCCAGGCGCGTGCCGTCCACGACCACCGACAGCGGCTCGCCCAGCGGCGTGTCGGAGTGGTCGAAGTGCAGGGTCTGGGGCGACTCGTCGAAACGGGCGATCAGGCGCTCGACCGTGGCCGGCAGATCGGGGTCGACCAGATGGCACCACTCGTCGGCCTGGCAGGCCGCACCGGCCGCGGCGAGCGACGCCGGGCCGGCGGCGGCGATCGAGTCCTCGGGATGCACATCGGGCGGGTAGACGCCGTCGAGCACCGCTGCGATCATCCCAGGCGGCGCCGCTCGCAGGGCTTCCAGGGCGATGGTCGTGCCGTAGCTCACCCCGTAGACGACCCATTCCTCGAAACCCAGGGCGGCCATCACGGCGATCACGTCGGCTGCGTGGTTGGCGGTGCCGGCGTGCTCGAAGAGCACAGTGTCGCCGAGGCGCTGGGCGCAAGCCGCCAAGCGCTCCAGCAGCACCTCCTCGGCCTCGGCGAACCCGAGCCCCATGGACTCGACGAAGGCGTCGTCGTACTCGTGGCAGTTCAGGTCGGCGTCGGCGAAGCCGCTGCCTCGCTGGTCGACGAACACCTGGGTGATCGGGCGGCGTGGCGCCCATGCCGCCAGCCCGCTCGACGCCGCGCCAGGCCCGCCCTGCAGCACCGCCATCGGGGGGAAGTCGTCGGGCCGATTGCCTGGCACCACCACGTAGCTGATCTCGACCGTGCCCGACGCCTCGTCGGCGGGGTCCGCGGGCACGGTGGCGATCCCGCAGCTCAGGTCGGGGGCTCGCAGCCACTCCGGGCAGTCGACGGCGGTCAGCGTCGCAGGCGCCGCGTGCAGCGCCGACTCAGAGCCGGGCTGAGTCTCGGCGTCGCCCGAGGAGCTGCCGGAGGAGTCGCCTGACGAGCAGGCAGCGGCCGCGGCAGCCATCAACATGGCGCACGACAGCGCCGCGGCGATCTTGGGGCTCAGCAGAGAGCGTCAGTGTAAGTGCGCGGTGCCAGCCGTCGTGAGCAAAAAACCGGCCCAGGACCCGCCGCTCAGCAGAGCGAGACGCCGGCGCCGGCCGGCCCCGCTCGCCGGGGTGCGGAAGTGCCGCCAGGGCTCAGCCAGGGGCTTACCAGAGCTGGTCGGTGTAGGTGTCGGTGCCGACGACCGTGGGCAGAAACGGCGCAGCGAACACGACTTGGCCCTTCCCGGCTTGCTCAAGCGCCGCGGCGTAGTCGCCGAAGCGCTCCCATTGGCCGCGCGGGTCGCTGTCCATGAAGAACAGCTGCAGGCGGCGCTCGGGGCCGCCCGGCGGCATGCCCAGGTCCATCGGCGCCCGCTCGGTGCCGGCGCCCATCTGGATGTAGCGGAACTCGACCATCGAGGCCACGCCGCTCCCGGCCGTCAGCGCAGGCAGCGCAGTCTCGTGCAGGTGGGCGTCGAGATCGTCGTCGCTCACGCCCGGCGCCGGGTCGACCGCCACCACCCCGAGGCCCGCATAGCCGTGATCGAAGGCCAGCTCCACGGGCACCGGGTCGGGGTCTCGGTAATGGGCGCTGGGCCGGTGCAGCAGCACCGTGTGGGCGTGCTTGCGCTCGGCGAAGCCCCGCCCGTTGGCATACAGGTCCACGACCTGGCTGCCGGCCCAGTCGAAGTGCTCGGTGTGATGGCCCTCGAGCACCCAGTAGATCGCCAGGTAGCTGCCGGCGTCCAGGGGGCTGGCCACGGCGGACGCATCGCCGCCGAAGCGCAGATCCTTGAGCTCGCGGGTCGCCACCCAGCGCTTGCCGGCGAACAGCCACGGCCCGATCAGACAGCCCGCATAGAAGTGGTCCCGCTCGTACCAGCGGTTGTAGGCGACCTCGTGGCCGGGGGACGGGTCCACCAGCGTGAACAGGGCGCTGCCGAGGCGTATCGGGTAGTCGTTCATCGCGTTCTCCGTTCGGTTGCGTGCGGGGTCGGGGCTGCGTGCGTCGGGCCGTTGCGCAGGCGCTCAGGAGTCGAAGACGAAGCGGCCGATCCAGTCGGCCACCAGCGCGGGCTTGTCCTCGCCCTCGATCTCCACGGTGATGGTGCGGGTCTGGTTGACCGCCGTCCCCTTCAGCACCACCGACTTCACCGTCGAGTGCGCCCTGATCCGCTTGCCCGACAGCACCGGGTTCAAGAAGCGCACCGTGTCGAGGCCGTAGTTGATGCCCATCATCAGGCCGGCGAAGGGCGGCGTGGTGACCGGGATCGACTGCACCAGGTGGGTCAGCATCGACAGCGTCAGGAAGCCGTGGGCGATGGTGCCGCCGAACACCGGCGTGGCCCGCTCGGCGTCGAGGTGGATGAACTGGTGGTCCACGGTGCAGTCGGCGAACTGGTGGATCTGGTCCTGGGTGACCTCGAACCAGTCGCCTGTGCCCTGGGAGCTGCCCTCGTCGGCCTTGAGGGCTTCGAATGCCGTTGCTGCGTTGCTCATGGGGCGGACTGTAGGCGCGGCGGCCCCGACGGCCCGCATCGGAACCTGCGCCGGGTGTGCCCCGGACGCCGAAAAGGCCATAAGGTTCAGCCATGACCGCACGAGACATCGCTGCCTGCGGCGGCAAGCTCGGGGTGCTCACGCCGGGCATGGGCGCCGTGGCCTCCACCTTCGTCGCCGGGGTGATCGACGCCCGCCGCAGGGGGACAGCGCCGCTCGGCTCGGTCTCGCAGACCGCCCACATCCGCCTGGGCACCCGCGAGGAGGGCCGCAACCCGCTGATCCGTGACTTCGTGCCGCTGGCGTCGCTGGACGACATCGTCTTCGGCGGCTGGGACCCGATCTCCTCCAACGCCCTGGAGGCCGCCCGCACTTGCGGGGTGCTTACCGACGCCGACCTGGCGCCGATCTCGGCCGAGCTGGAGGGCGTGGTGGCCATGGACGCGGTGTTCGACCGGCGCTGGGTGAGCCGCCTGGAGGGCACCCGCACCAAGGCCGAGACCGACAAGTGGGACCAGGCGATGGCACTGATCGCCGACATCGAGAGCTTCCGGTCTGCCAACGACTGCGAGCGGCTGGTGATGGTGTGGTGCGGCTCCACCGAGGCGTTCCAGGAGCCCTCGGCGGTACACGAGTCGCTGGCCGCCTTCGAGGAGGGCCTCAAGGCCAACGACGACAACATCGCCCCGTCGCAGATCTACGCCTATGCCGCCTTGCAGAGCGAGGTGCCCTTCGCCAACGGCGCCCCCAACCTGACCACCGACCTGCCGGCGATGATCGAGCTGGCGGCGCTGCGCGGCGTGCCGATCGCAGGCAAGGACTTCAAGACCGGCCAGACGCTGATGAAGACGCTGCTGGCGCCCGGCCTCAAGGCCCGGATGCTGGGGCTGCGGGGCTGGTACTCGACCAACATCCTGGGCAACCGCGACGGCGAGGTGCTCGACGCGCCGGAGAACTTCCGCACCAAGGAGGAGTCGAAGCTGGGCGTGCTGCACAAGATCCTCGAGCCGGAGCTGTACCCCGAGCTCTACGGCAACGTCGACCACGTGGTGCGCATCAACTACTACCCGCCGCGGGGCGACAACAAGGAGGGCTGGGACGCCATCGACATCTTCGGCTGGATGGGCTACCCGATGCAGATCAAGATCGACTTCCTGTGCCGCGACTCGATCCTGGCGGCGCCGATCGTGCTGGACCTGGCCCTGTTCATGGACCTGGCCGCACGGGCCGGGGAGTCCGGCGTGCAGGAGTGGCTGAGCTTTTACCTGAAGGCCCCGCAGGCCGCCGGCGACCAGCCAGCCGAGCAGGATCTGTTCATCCAGCAGACCAAGCTGAAGAACACGCTGCGCGAGTGGATGGGCGAGGAGCCCGTCACCCACAGCGAAGCCGGCTGACCGCCCGGCGGCACGGCGCGGGGGAGCGGGGGAGGTCCCGGCGGCAGGCGTCGGGCGACGCGGCGCGGCGGCGCGCGGCGCGAGCGGCAGGGCGCGGCGGCTAGGCCTGGGTGTCGATCTCGAGGACGCCCGCGGCGATCAGCTCGTCGATGCGGGCGTCGTCGAGGCCCAGCTCGGCGGCCACCTCGCGGGTGTGCTCGCCGAGCCCCGGCGCAGGGCGGGTCTCGGGATCGAGCATAGCCGTGGCCGCGAACGCCGGCCCCTCGAAGGTCATGTTGCCGATCGGCGGCTGGTAGCGGGCGTGCAGGAAGCCCCGCGCGGCGAGGTGCGGGTCTTTCGTCATCCCCTCGGCGTTGAGCATCGGCCCGGCGGGGACACCGGCCGCCAGACACGCCTCGGTGGCCTCGCTGGCGGTGCGGGCGCTCGTCCAGGCCGCCAGCGCGGCGTCGAGCTCGGCCTCGCGTGCCCGGCGCCCTTCGAGGGTCGCCAGGGCGGCGTCGTCCGCGAGGTCGTCTCGGCCGATCAGGCGGGCCAGTGCCTGCCACTCGGCGTCGCTGCGGATGCACACGGCGATCCAGTCATCGTCGCCTGAGACCGCGAACAGCCCCCAGGGCACGCCTCGGTCGTGATGGTTGCCCCGCGGGCGCACGCTGCGGGGTTCGAGCGACTCCTTGGCCAGCAGGTCGGCCATCACGTTCACCACCTGCTCGACCTGGCATATCTCGATGTGCATCCCCGAGGCTGCGCTCGCCGCTCCCGAGGCAGCGTCCGAGCCAGCCGAGCGGCGCTTGGCCAGCAGGCCCGCCAGGGCCGCCACCGCGCCGGTGCGCCCGGCGAAGTGGTCCGGGAAGATCGACATGCTGCCCGCCGGGGCGTCGGCGTCCTCGTAGTTCCACAGATGGGTCATGCCGCCGGTCACCTGCGTGTTGGGGCCGTAGCCGGACCAGTCGGCCCAGGGTCCCCGCGAGCCCATCAGCTGGCTCGACATCATCACCAGATCGGGGTTCTCGGCGCTGAGGTCGCCGTAGCCGATGCCGAGGGAGTCCATGATCCCGGTGGAGTTGTTCTCGATCACCACATCGGCGCTGCGGGCCATGGTCTTGAGCAGCGCCGTGCCCTCGGGTGTCTTGGCGTCCACCCCCAGGCTGCGCTTGGAGCGGCTGGAGGATGCGAAGCTGGGCGACATCTCCCCGCCGAGCACGGTGCGGATGAAGTCGAAGTAGCTGCGGCTCTCGATCTTGACCACGTCGGCGCCGTAGTCGGCGAACATGCGCCCCGCCTCCACGCCCACGCCGCCGTGGCCGAAGTCCATCACCTTGATCCCGGCCAGCGGACGCGCCCGCGCCGGCAGGCCCGAGCCCTGGCCCGCGGCTGTCGCCGCCGCGGCCTGGGCTGCGTCGGCTGAACCCGCCTCGCTGGCCCGAGCACCTGCCCCGCCGGACCGCCCGGCAGCGGGGTCGGCGCGCCCGGCAGCGAGGTCGTCGAGCAGCACCTGGTGCTCGCCGATGCCCGGTGGCGGACCGCTCGGGCCGACCCGCTCGCCGTCGATCTCGAAGAACCCCGAGGCGAGCTTCATGGTCGCGCCGTTGGGCAGGCTCACGTCGTCGAAGCTGCCGCGGGCCTCGAAATGCGGGTTGACGAGCACGTCGTCGGGCTTGAGCACCGGCGTGCAGACGATGCCGCGGCGCTGGCACTCCTCGGCCACCTCCAGCATGGTCAGCTCGGCGAAGTGCTCGGCATACAGCGGGTTGAGCACCGCGTCGGCGATCATCATGCGGCCCAGGAAGGTGTCGAGCTCGGGGTCCTGGAGGTAGTCGGGCTCGCCGAGCCAGGCCCGCATGGCGTGCCAGTGGCGCACGGCGATGATGACCAGGCGCACGTAGCCGTCCTTGCACGGCAGGATCGTGTAGACGGGGCCCGCCCCGATGCGCGAGTCGCCCGAGGGCATGCCGGCATCGGCCGAGCGCGACCAGTTCGGCAGCGACCAGTCGGTGACCTGGGCGGCTGCCTCGTTGACCGACAGGTCGATGACCTGGCCCGCGGCGGTGTCGTGGCGCTGCCAGAGGGCGCAGAGCACCGCGAAGGCGGCGTGCATGGAGGCGGTGTCGTCGGCGATGTTGCCCGGCGGCAGCAGCGGCTCGCGCTCGGCCAGCCCGGCCTTGAAGGCCATGCCGCTGGTGGCGTCGATCACGGCGTTGGGCACGTCGCGCCCGGCATACGGGCCGCTGCGCCCGTAGTTGGTGATCGAGCAGACCACCAGGTGCGGGTGGCGTGCGCCGAGCTCGTCGGCATCGAGGCCGCCGTCCGGGTCGCCGGCGCGGCGGGCGCCGGGCTCGGCCGAGTCGATCAGCACGTCGCTGCGGGCCAGCAGGTCGTGCAGCCGCTCGCGGTCGGCGGGCTGATCGAGGTCGAGGACCACGCCGAGCTTGCCGGCGTTGCGGAACGTGAAGAACAGCGAGTGGTCGCCGACGCGGGGGTGCATCCGGCGAGACGGCGACCCGCCCGGCGGCTCGACCCGGATCACCTCGGCGCCGAGATCGCTCAGGACGCGCCCGCAGAGCTCGCCCTTCTCGACGCTGAGGTCGACGACGCGGATCCCGCTCAGCGGTCGAGTCGGCATGGCGGTGTGCTCCGGGTGGCGAGCGGCCGGCCGTCAGGCATCCGACGACCAGGCACGGGGCGGTCAGGCATGGCTGGATCGTAGGCGCATTCCGCAGACCGGGCTCTGGTGCGTGTGGTGGCGGAGCATCAGGTGCCTTCGTTGTCGGCGCTGCACGGCGAGATCGTCACCCGAAATCCGCAGAATAGCCGAGTGGGGGTGTCATCATCTCCGGCGCTCATCAGCGTGATGGGCAGTCTACGAAAAGGAAGACACAACCATGACTACCCTGCATCGCAAGCCGCTGAAACGCGGCTTGTTTTCAACGCTTGGGGGAGGGCTGATGCTCTTGGCCCTGTCCCTGGCATTCGGAGGCCAGGCTCTCGCCCAGACAACCGTCACCATTGACGGCAGCGGTTCTGCCGCTGTCTCTTTGGACGAAGGCACGCTGGGCGAGATAGGCGACTACTCCGCGACTGCGGCTGACGGCAGCGCTGTGACCTACGCGCTCAGCGGGGCTGATGCCGACGACTTCCACGTCTCGAACATCGACGGCGACGCCGGCACCGTCTATAACAACCGGGCGTTCGACTTCGAGGACTCAGCCGACAAGACGCTGGAGTTCACTGTCACCGCCACAGCCGGCGGCGCTACTGCCACCAAGGACGTGACGGTCACGGTGGGCGATGTGAACGACCGCCCGGCCTTCAGCGCAGACGTGCTCCAGTGCAGCCTCCGCGAGGATTCCTTGGCAGGGGAGTCGTGTGGGGCTTCGCCCAACGTCGCCACAGACGACGACGGCGACAGCCTGACCTACTCGCTGTCCGATGCCAGCCCCCAGGCGAGGTATCTGAGCATCGACCCGGCGACGGGTGAGGTGACGCTGTCCGCGGCCGGCGCCGGACGCCTCGACTACGAAGCCCGTCCGGAGTTCGCGGTGCAGGTGCGGGTCAGCGACAACAAGGACGCCGAAGGCAACGCGGATGACGAGATCGACGACCGGGCGGTGATCCGCGTCATCGTCGAGGATCTGCTGTTCGAGGCGCCGTCGCTGTCGTCTGTCAACCTGAGCAACCCGTACGAAACCATGCGGGTGGTCTGGAGCACGACGCTGGCTCAGGCTCAGAACTACAAGGTGCAGTACCGCGCTGTGGGCGACAGCGCCTGGACCGATCTCGATCTGGCGGCTGCGGGCGCTCTTCAGCAGGGCTTCCCGGGCAGGGTCCACTCCGAGATCGGCGGGCTGTATCCCGGCACCGAATACGAGATCCAGTGGTGTACTGGTACGGGGTGCACCCCCAGCGTGGCCGGTGCCAACACCCTGACCACCGAGGCGAGACCGAACGCGCCGGCTGAGATCGGGTACGTGTCGGATCTGGCCGTGGCGGAGAACTCTGTGGCTGGGAGCCTGGTCGGCCTGTTGTACGGCCATTCCGGCGGTTCCGACCAGGTGCGCGACACGCTGCGGTTCTGGCTGGAAGGCCCCGGGTCGGACAATTTCGCGGTGACCGTCGACGGCAACGGCACCGACGCCTGGATCACGACCACCGCGGAGCTCGATCACGAGACAGCGGCGTCCTACACCCTGATGCTGCACGTGTCCGACGACCGCAGCGCAACCGGCGCCGCCGACGACGCCACCGACGACTCCCGGCAGGTCACCATCACGGTGACCGATGTGCTGGAACGGCCCGACTCGCCGATCCTGACCGCCGCAACGGTGGGGACCGACAGCGTCAGCCTGACCTGGGCGGCTCCCGACGCCGGCGATCAGACCATCATCGGCTACCGCATCCAGTACCGCAAGGTCGGCGACTCGAAATGGGGCCACACCCGCCGCATCGACGGCACAACCGTCACCATCGGCCATCTGACGCCGGGGACTGCCTATGAGTTCCGCGGCTTCGTCGTCACCGACGGACGCCCCTCGACGTGGAGCGACCGCGAGACCGCGCCCAAGCTGGCGATCTCCACAGCGCACGGCAGCGCGGGCCAGACATCCGAGCCGGAAACGGCGGCCGCTCAGGCTGCCGAGCCGCCGGCTGCGCCGCGCAACCTGGGGGCCTCAGCCGGTGACGGCGCGGTGACGCTCACCTGGGACGCTCCCGACGACCCGTCGATCACGGGCCATGTGATCCTTCGCAAGCTGTTCGGCTCCAACGCCGCCCTGCAGGTGCACGTCGCCGACACGGGTAGCACCGCGGCGACCTTCACCGACAGCGCCGTCGAGGCGGGCACCCGCTACGTGTACCGGGTCAAGGCCATCAACGCCGCCGGAGTCGGGGACCAGTCCAACTACGTGCGCGTCACACCCGGCTGACGACCGACGCCGACGAGCCGCTGAGGCAGCGACAAGCCGCCACAGCGACGACACGACGACCGGGGGTCGCCCGCAGCAATGCGGCCGGCCCCCGGTTTCGCGTCCGCGGCCCGCACATGCGCAGGATCCCGGTCTCCGGGCCGCGGGGTCAGCCCGGTCGACCGGGGCCGGTGTCAGAAAATTGCATGCCTGGGTACAGCCGCGATAATCTTACACCATGTCGCACACAGCCGATATCTTCGAATGGGTCCGCTCGCTCAGGCCGGGGGTCTTCTTCCGCCTGGCGGACCTGCCTGCGCCCAATCGGGGCCTGGCCTCCGCGGCGATGCACCGGATGCTCGCCGCCGATGCGCCGATCGTGCAGCGGCTCGCTCCCGGGTTCTTCCTGCGCCAGCACGACGACGGCACAGAGCTGTTCTGGCGCGACCCGCTGCTGACCGCCTACGCCCACGCCTGGCCGGGCAGCGGGCTCGCCGGCTACTCGGCGGTCAACGAGATGGCCTGGACCACGCAGATCCCGGTGCCGACCCAGGTGTGCGTGCTGGGGCGCAGGCTGACCCCGATCGATGCCTGCATCACCTACTGCACAAGGCACAACCCGAACCGGGCGCTGCTGACGTGGGCCGAGGTGTCGATGCTCGAAGCCGTCATCCACTTCGAGCTGGCCGAGATCGGCTGGGCCGAAGCACTGCGCAAGGTGGCGAGAGACGTGTGCCTCAGCAGGCTCGGTGAGGGCGCGGTCATCCGCAGCGAGCCGCTGCGCGAGGTGGCGCACACCGAGCGCGGCAAGCCTGCGCTGTTCCACGAGCGCGTGGAAGAACTCTGCGACCTGCTACCGTCCGAGCGGACATGGCGGGACTACATCTGGGAACGCAACCCAGCGAAGGCCATCGCGAGAGGGTGGACCCCACCACAGGAGAAGGAGTCGGCCGATGTCTGACGCGCAAACCCATGGGCCGCAAGGCCAGACGACAGAGGGGCAGTCCCATTCGCCGTCTGCACCGGCAGTGCCTTCTCTGCAGGATGAAGCAGAAGAAGCGCAACCGGGGGTCTCGCTTGCCCAGGACGGATCAGCGCTGTCGGGCGACCCGGCGGCGTTCAACGAGCTGACTCGTCGCACCTATGCGGCGACCGGGGTGCGCCCCAGACGCCTGGCTCGCGACTATCACATGTTCCAGGGGCTGCGGAGCCTCGCTCTCGAATACCCGCCGGGGGCGCCGGTCGGCGACGCAGGCGGCGACGAGTCGACCGGGCTCTGGGCGTTCACGGGAGGCACCGCCCTCACGTCCGCTCATCGGGTCTGCGCCCGGTTCTCCGAGGACATCGACATCGTGTTCATCCCCGGGAATGAGCAAGAGCAGGATCAAGAAGTTCCACAAGATCTTCCGAGGTCTGCTGATGGACGGGATCACCCAGCACGGCGTGCTCGCCGAGCCTGACCCCGTCGTGCGCCGGGACGTCACCGTGCTCAACGTCACCGTCGACGATCAACAGGAGTTCCTGAAGTACGACATATCGCACATGGCGCCTCGTGACTGGGGCCTGCAGACCCTCAGGGCAATGCCGCTGCTCGGCCGCTTTGCCACAGACGACGAACTGGCGCGGTTCGGTGAGCTCGCCGGGTTCGGAGTGCCGACCATCCCCACGATGGTCATAGCCGTCAACAAGATGCTGGCCCTGAACCGGCTGGCCGAGACAGGGCGCTTCGACGCCCTCGCCGACAGAGCCAGGGACGTATACGACCTCTACTGCATCGCGGTGGTCGCCGCAGAGGCCTCCCTTGTGCGCGTCAATGTCGAGGAGCTGGCCGCGATCCTGGCATCAGGGGGCGTTCAGCGACAAGACGCCGAGAGGCGCCCGCCCGGAGGGTTCGCTACCGGCCTGGCCTTCACGCCGCGCACCGAAGCCTACGAGGCCCTGCGCGACGGCTACGAGAAGCGGATGCCCACCCTGGTGTTCAGCGACTCCGCTCTCCCTTCCTTCGAGGACGCCGTGGAGGCTGCGCGGTCGCTCGACCCCCTGTAGGCACGCTCTCGTGTAGACGTGCTGCCTGGAGGGCGGGGCGGGGTCAGCCCGGGCGGGTGCCGTAGATGCCCACGAAGCTCACCATCTCGCCGGGGTAGCCGCCCAGGTTGTGGGTGAGCCCCAGGGTTCGGTCGCTTGCAGGGATGCTGCGCTCGGCGGGGGCCGCGCCTCGCAGCTGCAGCCAGATCTCATACAGCATGCGCAGGCCTGAGGCGCCGACGGGATGGCCGAACGACTTGAGGCCGCCGTCGGTGTTGACCGGCAGCCGACCGTCGATGTCGAAATGGCCCTCCAGCACGTCTTCCCAGGCCTGGCCGCGCTCGGAGAAGCCGAGGTCTTCCATCAGCACCAGCTCGGTGGGCGTGAAGCAGTCGTGTACCTCGGCCAGCGCTATCTCGCTGCGGGGATCGCTCACGCCGGCCTGGGCGTAGGCCTCGGCGGCCGACCAGGCGCACTCGGGCAGCGTGGTGTAGTCGTAGTCGGGGTCCAGCGAGCCCGCGCCGGTGCCGGCCACCAACGACAGCGCCTTGACATACAGCGGGTCGTCGCAGTACTTGTGCGCTTCGGAGGCGCGGCACAGGATCGCCGCGGCAGCTCCGTCGGCCACGCCCGCACAGTCGAACACCGAGAGTCGCCCGGCCACCGCAGGCATCTCGCAGATGTCCGCCGCGGAGACCTGGCGGCGGAACTGGGCCAGCGGGTTGAGCGCCCCGTTGGCGTGATTCTTCTCGGCGATCCTGGCGGCTGCGTAGCGGAGCCGGTCCTCGTCGACCCCGTAGCGCTGGGCGTAGGCAGGCAGCATCAACGAGAACATGGCAGCCGCGGTGAGGGTGCGCTGGGTGCCGTCGGTGGGGATCGGGAAGGCATTGAGGCCCTGGTAGCCGCTGTCGGTGACCTTCTCCGCGCCCAGCGCCATGGCCGTGTCATAGGCGCCCGAGGCCACCGCATAGGCAGCCTGGCGCATCGCCTCGGAGCCGGTGGCGCAGTAGTTCTCCACCCGGCTGATCGGCTTGCCGTGGATCTTCAGCGGCCCGCCCATGGCCAGCCCCGAGGCCGCGGACTGCGAGGTGCCGAACCAGAAGGCGTCGATGTCGTGCTGGGCGACGCCGGCGGAATCGTAGGCGGCCAGGGCGGCGTCGACGATCAGGTCGTCGAGGGACTTGTCCCAGTGCTCGGCGAAGCGGGTGCAGCCGACCCCGATGATCGCCACCTGGTCCTTGATGCCGTGCGATGCCATCTAGCCGGTTCCTTCCGCGGGCTCGGCGGGCACGGGGCGGACTTTCCAGAAGTAGTTGTGCACCTCGTCCGCGGTGAACAGCCGCCGGAACGTGGGCTCGACCCGGCCGCCGACTGTCACCTCGTCTGCAGACGCGTCGGTGAGCTGCAACGGCGCCCGGCCGCCGCCGTCGAAGTCCACCACCGCGAACACCACCGGCGGGCTCGGCGAGTAGGCGAGCCGGTCGACGGTGAAGCTGGCGATCGTGCCCTGGGTGGCGGCCATCGGCGCCTCTGCCATGTCGTCCACCGCGCCGCCGCGCTCGGACACCCTGGCGGGGGGCAGGTGGACCATCTCGCTGCTGCGGTCCCGTGAGCCGACGAAGCCGAACTTCCAGTTGCGGCGGCGGTAGCCGGCAGCCGCGGACGGCGGGCTCGGCGGCGGGCGGTTGGGCGGCGCCACCGTCACCATCTGCCGCCACGACAGGAAGGCACCGTATGCCAGCGCCTTGCCGTCGTCGATCTGGGCTTGCAGCGGGGCGGTGGGCCGGTACGAGGCGACGGCCTCGGTGGCGCGCAGGATCAGCGCCTCGGCCCCGTCGGCGGCCGTCACCACTGCGATGATCTCGTCGGGTGCCGCGGACTCCAGGGCCGCCGTGAGCAGCAGCAGCGGGTGCGCAGTGCCGGTGTTGCCGACGCGGTTGGCGATGCCGGCGGCCAGGTCGTTTGCCGGGCCATCGGCTTGCTTGGCGGCAGCGCCGAAGACCCTCAGGTTGCGCTGCAGGGCGCGGGCGTTCATGCCGGCCACCAGCAGCCGGCCCACGTCGCCGGGCTCGACTCCCGAGTCGGCCAGGGCCGCGTCCCAGGCTGCCTGCATCACAGGCCCGTAGGCGGCCTCGCCGAAGCGCTCGGGTGACGTGTTGGGCCGGGGCGACCCCGGCAGACGCCAGCGGTCCAAGAACTCGTCGGTGGCAGTGCCGCAACCCAGAAATTCGGCGATCACCTCGCCGCCGGTGCCGGCGCTGCCCGGGCCGGGGCCGTCGTCGGTGTCGGAGCCGCCGACGAGGATCGCCGCGGCGCCGTCGCCGCCTGTGGCCTCCTCGGCCGAGGTCGGCATGCCGTCGCGCATGTCCGCTGCCACCACCAGGGTGCTGCGACGGCCGGCCAGGGCGCTGCGCAGCGCCCCGATGCCCGAGCGCAGGGCGCCGCCGAAGTCCAGCGCCCCGACACCGACATCGAGGCCCAGCGCGGCGTGGATGGCCGCGGCGTTGGTCTTGTCGAGATAGGCGGGCGTCGAGGTGGCGAACCACAGGTCCGACGGGCTCCGGGCCTGCGCAAGAGCAGTGCCGGCGCAGGAGTCCAGGGCGCTGCGGGCCGCGGCGTGGCCCATGGTCGTGGTGTCCTCGTCGAAGGAGGCGACAGCTCGGCTGCCGCGTCCTCCGCCGCTGCCGAAGAACGCTTTGATCTCGGCTCGGTCCAGGCGGTGGCGCGGCACGTAGCCGCCTGCGGAGATGATGCCTCGCATTGCCTCGAACACTACCGGCGAGGCCCCGCGTACCAGGAGTCACCTGCGGGGCGGACCGGCAGGCGTCTGGCGTCGCATCATCGATGCCGGCGACAGCCCTCGGCCCACACCGCCGCCGATGCTGCCGAACGGGTGCATGGCGTCCAGCCAGGCGAGCCGTGCTGATCGCTGCCGCAGGGTCGCCGTCGTGGTCCGAAGCCAAGTCTGTAAGAAAATTGCAAGCCCTGTCGTGAGGCTGTAGGGTGTGCCCATGGCGACTCACTCTGCGGCCATCGCCGCGTGGATCGAGGCCCTCAGTCCGGGGGCGTTCTTCAAGCTGGCCGAACTGCCCGCGCCCAACGCCGGCGTGGCGTCGACGGTTATGCACCGGCTGCTCGACGACGACGCCCCGATTGCGGAGCGGCTGGCGCCGGGGTTCTTCTGGCGGCTGTACGACGACGGCAGCAAGCCGATCTACCGATGCCGCATGATGACGGCGTTCGCTCACGCCGGGCCTGGCAGCGGCCTCGCCGGCTATTCGGCGGTCAATGAGATCGCCTGGACCACGCAGATCCCGATTCCGACGCAGGTCTGCGTGCTGGGCCGGCGGCTGACCCCGATCGACGTCTGCATCACCTACCGGACCCGCTACAACACGAACCGGGCGAGGCTGACCTGGGCCGAGGTGACCATGATCGAGGCTGTCATGCATTTCGACCGCATGACCGAGCTCACCTGGGACGAAGCCATGCTCAAGGTGGACGCCGAAATCCACATCGGCAGGCTCGGCGACGGGGCGATTATCCGCCGTGGCCCGCTTCGCGAGGTCGCGCACACCGAGCTGCGCCAACCTGACGAGTTCCATGAGCGCATAGACGACCTCTGCGGGCATCTGCCCGACGTGCGGACCTGCAGGGACTACATCTGGGAACGTCACCCCGACATCGCGGTCAAGAGAGGCCTGCCCGTGCCCGCATGGATGCAGGACAAGGAGCTCGCGCGTGCCTGACCAACAGCCCCCGCGACCAGATGGTCGGTCGCCGGTTGACCGGCACGGCCCTGGGCCCGAGCCGACAGCGGCCCGCGTCGATCCACGATCGAGCCGGGTGCCGCCCGGAGTCAGCTCGTCGCAGCACGGGCGAGCTTTGTCCAGTGACCCCAACGCCTTCATGGCCATCGCAGAGTTCGTTGAAGAACAGACGGGCATAGACGTCTACCGGCTGGCCCGCGATTACCACATGTTCCAAGGGATGCGAGGCCTTGCCGCCGATTATCCTCCGGGGCCTTTCCGCACCAACCCTGATGCCGATGAGCCGGATGGCGTGTGGGTCTTCACCGGCGGCACCTCGCTCACGTCCGCCCATCGGCTGTGCGACCGCTACTCCGAGGACATCGACATCGTGTTCATCCCGGGTGCAGAGATGTCGAAGAGCAGGAACCGGAAGGTCCGCCGGAGGCTCAGGGAGTCCGTCATGGCTGGGATCACAAGCAGTGGGGTGCAGGCGGTGAACGTTCCTGGCGGAGGCGGGGATGTCACCGTCATGAACGTCACGGTCGACGACAGACCCGAGTTCTTGAAGTTCGACATCTCTCACATGGCCCCGGACGACTGGGGTGTCGAGATCCGTCAGGCAGGGCCGTTGATGGGCCGCTTCGCCACCGATGAGGAATTGGATCGGTACCCCGATCTGGCCAGATTCGGCGTGCTGGCCATGTCGCCTGTGGTGATCGCCGTCAACAAGATGCTGGCTCTGACACGACTCGCCGAGACAGGGCTGGCAGGCAAGCTCAGGGAGCGAGTCAGAGACTTGTATGACATCCACCGCATCGCCTCTGATCCCGTGATCGCCGCACGCATCCGAGCCGACGTCGAGGCGTTGGCGACGGCTCTGACATCCGGGGGCGTCCAGCGCGAGCACAAAGAGGCCCGTCCCGAAGGCGGGTTCTCCCGCAGCCCGGCTTTCACTCCTGGCACTGACGCCCATGAGACACTGCGGAGGGCCTACGACGACCTGTTGCCGGGCTTGGTGTTCCACAACGCTGTTCTCCCGACCTTCGAGGAGACCATCGCTGTGATCCACACACTCGACCCTGGCTGAGAACTGCGCAACAGGGTGGACAACTTGCCTTTGGATCGGCTGGCTGGGTACGGGGGGCGGGCCCCAGGGGGTGGGGTCAGGCGCGGAGCTGGGCCAGGCGGCGGCGGGCGACCTCGAGGTCGTCGGGGTTGGTCACGCCTACCCAGGACTCGGATGTGGCGACCACGCCGACGCCCATCTCGCCGCGGGCTTTCAGCTCGGTGACCACATTGGGCAGCAGGTACTCGACGGTCGACTCGCCGCCGTGGGACGCCGCGAACTCGGCGAACCCCTGCTCCAGGAACCCGAAGATCCGCTGCGGGAACACCCAGCAGTTCATCGACACCACGGCATCGCCTGCCAGCACGCCCGGCGGGTCGCCCGCGGTGATGGCGCCGTCGGCCCGGCGGGCGATCCGATGGGTCTCGGTGAGCGAGACCAGCTCGTCGCCGTCGGTCTTGCAGACCCCCCGGCTCACCTCGCCGCTCGCGGGCAGGGTCTGATCGAGGCGGAACCCGGCCAGCAGAGCCCGGTCGCCTGTGAGCCCCTCGGCGGCTGAGCACAGCGCCGCATAGGTGGAGCGCCCGTAGTAGTCATCCGCGTTGACCACCAGGATCGGGCCGTCGACCTCGCCCGCCACGCTGAGCACGGCATGGGCGGTACCCCACGGCTTGGCCCGCCAGGGACCGTGCTGGTCCTGGCACACGCAGCTCACCGACAGACTGCCGTGGCGGGCCGAGACCTGCCGGCTGATCTCGTCGCGCAGCTCGGAGCGCACGATCAGCACGACCCGCTCCACGCCCGCCCGAACCGAGTCCTCGATGGCGAGATCGAGGAACGTTTCGCCGGCGGGGCCGACCTCGGCCATCTGCTTGTCGCCGCCGAAACGGGTGCCAAGGCCGGCGGCCATCACGACCAGGGTCGGCTTGGCGGTCACAGGCTCACAGCCACAGGCCCGCCGGTGCTCACCACTCGATGAGGTCGCGCACGTGGGCGGTCTCGTTCACCGACCTCACGGTGCGATGCCCTTTCGAGGATGCCTGCACCCGGTTGATCCCGCAGTAGTCGATCAGCAGCGAGAACACGTCGTGGATGCCCAGGATCGTCTTCAGGTACACGGTGGTGACCATGCCGTGGCAGAACACGGCTACCCGCCGGGAGCGGTTGGCGGCGATCACGTGCTCGAAGCTGGCCACCACCCGCTTCTCGAAGGGCTCGTAGCCGTCGATGAACACGGATGCGAAGAGGTTGTCGCCGTCGAAGTAATGGGCGGAGTCGGGATCGTCCGGCGACATCTCCTCCACCGGCACATACGCCTGCGAGCGGTGGTCGCTCTCCTTGAGGCCGTCGATCAGCTCGATGTCGAGCCCGAGCCTCCCGGCCAGCGGGAGCGCCGTCTGGTGCGCCCGGCGCATGGTGGACGACACCACGTGGTCGATGCCCTCGCTCGCCAGGAAGTCGGCGGTGCGCTCGGCCTGAAGGCGGCCCGTCTCGGACAGATCGGGATCGGCGGTGCCGTCGCCGGCGGCCACCACATGACGCAGCGGACGGGCATGGCGGATGATGTAGAGGTCCACCGCGCCGAGGCTAACCCGGCGCTGTGCCCAGGCCGGAACCGGGGCCGACGGCGATCCTGCCGCCGATCACCGGCAGCGGGTCGGCGGTGTCTGAGGCCAGCAGCGCCGAGGTGGCCAGGCCGTGAGCCAGGCTCGGGCCGGCGGCGGCTTCGGGTTCGGTGGCGGCGATCTCGGCTGCGGCTGCGGTGTGCACAGCGTGGGCGACGCCGACGGCGCTGTCGATCATGGTGCTGACAACGGCCGCCGCGCCGTGGCTGCGGGTGAGGCGGATGGCCGCCAGGGCGAGGTCCGCGCCGCCGAGTGCCTGCGGCTTGACGACGACCACCCCGATGCTGCCGCTGCGCACGGCAGTGGCGATGTCGCCGAGCGACCGAGCCGATTCGTCGACGGCGACGGGGATGCTCGCCGCTGCGCCCACCGCGGCGATCGCCTCGATTCCCGCCGTCGGCTCCTCGCAGAAGGCGATGCCGAACTCGGTGAAACTGTCCAGCATCTGCACTGCTCGCTCGGGCGACCAGCCGCCGTTGGCGTCGAGGCGCAGCTCGGTGTCGGGGCCTGCCGATGCCCGCACGGCGGCGACCCTGGCGAGGTCTGTGTTGTGGCTTGCCGTGGCCACCTTCACCTTAAGGCTGCCGATCCCGGCCTGCACGGCTTGGCGTGCCGCTTCGCCGGCAGCCTCGGGGTCGGCGGCGGCGATCACCTCGCTCACGGCCACCGAGACGCTGCCGCTGCGGCCGGTGCCCGCGGCAGGCCGCTCGGCGGACAGAGCCTGCGGCTCGGGGATCGGCTCCTCGGCGGACAGAGGCCGCTCTTCGGCAGCTTGCCGGGCCAGCCAGACCGCCAGGGGCAGGCCGGCTTGCCGGGCACGCAGATCCCCGACTGCGCCTGCCAAGGCGGCACGTGCCTCGGGCACGGACTCCAGCCGCTCCAGAGCCGCTTCGAGCCCGGCAGCGTCTACGCGCCCGCCGACCGCGGCGCCCAATGCCTCGCAGACCGTGTCGAGATCGTGCGCCGACCAGCCTGGCACCGGCGCTGCCTCGCCCCAGCCGATGCGCTCGCCGTCGCTGACCGACACCAGCAGGCCGGACCGGCGGGCGATCTCGCCGTGGGCGGTGCGCAGCGGGGTGCGCAAGGCCAGTTCGTAGCGCCGGGTCGCGACCCTCATGGGCGCTGAGGTGCTCATCGGCTCTGCTGCTCGCCGTCGGGTCGAGCCTCGGTTCGCTTGTCGCGAGCCTCCCGGCGGCGCTGCGGTTCGGGTTGGGGCTGTCGGTCGGCGGCGGCGATCACATCGAGTATCGCAGCGACCACAGCCTCGGGCGCCTCTGCGTGCACCGCGTGGCCAGCCCCGGGCACCACCGTGAGCCGGGCGCAGGGAAGCGACTCGGCCAGCCCGGCGCCGATCCGGCAGTAGGCGCTGTCGTCCGCGCCTGCGATCACGGCTGTGGGCACCGTCACCCGCCCGAGCAGCTCCGGCGACAGATAACGCATCCGTCCGGGGCTCGCCAGGCGCAGCACACGGGCCATGGCCGCCGGGTCGTTGGCGAGGCGCTGCGCCAGCGACTCGGCCCGCCACCGCTCGCCCAGGCGCTTCAGCCCGGCGAACAGCGGCGCGTTCAGCCAGTCGTCGAAGAAGCGCTGCGGGTCGGCGACCAGCTCCAGCGCTCGGCGGTCGTCGAGCTCGGCGCGCGCCCGGCGGGCCTCGGGGTCGGCCAGGCCCGGCGATGCGCTGAGCACACTCAGCGAGCCGATCAGCTCGGGGCGGCGCACGGCCGCGGTCAGCGCCACCCGTCCGCCCAGCGAATAGCCGATCAGATGGCACGGACCGGCGCCTGCGGCCGCAATGGCCTCGATCCGGTCTGCGACGGCTGAGGCCATGCCGTCGACGGTGCAGCCGTGGTCGTCGACGGCGGAGTCGGTGCCGTGGCCCGCAAGGTCGACGGCAACGACGTCGAGGTGCTCGGCCAGAGGCTCGGTGATGTCGGCCATGGCCGCAGCGCAGCCGCTGAAGCCGTGCAGCACCAGCGCCGTGCCGGTCATGGCAGCGGCCTGGTCCCCAGCGGGCCGGTCGCAGCCGGACGGCCGGTCATCGCCGACAGGCCGTTCATTGCCGCGCTCACGCTCCCGGGGACCGCCGGCGGCTGATCAGCCGGCCAGGGCCGCGGCCACGGCGTCGTCGATGGCGCGGCGCTGGGCGATGTCCGCGGCGTGGTCGATGGGCACCAGCAGCACGTCCACGCCCGGCTCGGCGCTGCCGACCGCACGCGCCACCGCAGCACCGAGATCGTCGGAGGGATCGACCCTGTCGACCCGCACCCCGGCGATGCGGTCGAAGGCGGCCAGGTCGATGCCGTGAGGCGTGTGGAACAGCGTCTCGAAGGTGTCGGCGTCGGCCTGCTCGGCGATCGGCAGCAGCGAGAAGATGCCGCCGCCGCCGTTGTCCGCGCACACCACCGTGAGATGCAGGCCCAGCCGGGCAGCGCTGAACAGCGACGAGAGGTCGTGCAGCAAGGCGATGTCGCCCACGAAGCACGCCACCGGCCCGTCGAGCCGCGACGCCAGGCCCAGCGCGGAGGCGATGGTGCCGTCGATGCCCGAGGCGCCCCGGTTGGCGACGAAGCCGACCTCGGCGCCGCCGTTGTGCAGGAACCAGTCGAGGTCGCGCACCGGCAGCGAGTTGGCCGCCATCACGGTGGCCCCGTCGGGCAGGGCCTCCACGAACTCCCGGGTCGCCCGCGCCGCCAGGCGAGGCCCGGCCTCGACCACCGAGTCGACCGCGGTGGAGGCGATGTCGTCGAGTGCCCACCAGCGATCCAGCCAGTCGGTGCGGGTGCGGGCGCCGACGCCCAGCCTGCGGGCGCGGCCCAGGGCGCTCAGCGGCGCAACCACATGGTGCTCGGTGGTTGTGAACGAGGCGTCGTGCCAACGCTGCTCGGGGTCGATCAGCACCACATTGGCGGGCCTGGTGCGCTCCAGCCATTGCCGCACCGATTTGGTCGTGGGGCTCGCGCCGAGGCGCACCACCACCTCGGGCACCAGCTCGTCCACCGCCGGGTGGCCGTTGCACAGATGGGCCGCGGCGTTCATCACGTACTGCTCGCCGTGGCGGTGGCCGCGGCGCAATTGGGTGATCGGCTCGGCGAACACCGGCCAGGCCGTCGACTCGGCGAAGCGCAGGATCCAGTCGGCGAGATCACGCTGACGGCGTATCCCTGCGGCGATGTCGGGGCCCAGGATGACGACGCCCTTTTCGGCCTCGGTGAGATCGCCGAGGGGGTCCTCGGCCAGCACGAACGTGCGGTGCGAGTCGATACGGGGCGGCGTGGCCTCGGCGACAGGCACCTCCCCTGCGGGCTCCAGGGGCTCGCGCAGCGGCCAGTTGAGATGAACCGGCCCCCGCCGGGCGCCCGTGGCCTCCTCGAAGGCCCGCTGTGCGGTCATCGCCGCGGCGCCGGTCGACCAGTCCTGGGGCAGCGGCAGGTCGGCGAACCAGCGCACGCTGGTCCCGTAGAGGCCGACCTGGTCGATGGTCTGGCCTGCGCCCCAGGAGCGCAGCTCGGGGGGCCGGTCGGCGGTGCACACGATCATCGGCACCGCTGCGTGGCCCGCCTCCACCACAGCCGGCAGGTAGTTGGCCGCGGCGGTTCCCGAGGTGCAGATCAGCACCGACGGCGTGCCTGTTGCGCGGGCCTGGCCGAGCGCAAAGTAGGCCGCGGCGCGCTCGTCGTGCTGGATCCAGGTGCGCAGGTCGCTGCGGGCGTGAAACGCGAGGGCCAGCGGGGTGGAGCGGGACCCAGGCGAGATCACGATGTCGCTCACTCCGTGGGCCGCGAGGGTGGCCGCGAACTGAGCGATCGGGTCGTAGAGAGGATCAGTCATCGCTGTCGCTGTCTCCAGGGTGTCTCGGCGGTCTTCGTGCGGTCTGCGGTCGGTCTTGGGGCGGTCGGCGGCAGTCTCTCGGTCAGTCTTCGGGCGGTCTTGCGGCTGTCCCTAGATCATGGCGTCGAGCAGGGCACGCAGCTTGACGGCAGTCTCGTCGAATTCGTCGGCCGGGTCGCTGTCGGCCACGATCCCGGCGCCCGCGAACAGCCACGCCCGGCCCGGTTCGACCAGCGCCGAGCGCAGCGCCACCCGCAGCTCGCCGTTGCCCTCGAGATCGCACCAGCCGACCGGGGCGGCGTACCAGCCGCGGTCGAAGCCCTCGTGCTCGGCGATCCAGTCCAGCGCGGCCGCGGTGGGGGTGCCGGCCACGGCGGGCGTGGGGTGCAGCACGCCGGCCAGCCGCAGCACGTCCATGTCCGACACGCCTCGGCGGCGCTCGATGCGGGCGGTGATCGGCGTCTGCAGATGCTGCACCCTGGCCAGGCGGAGCAGCTCGGGCTCGGCGGGGGTCTCGCCCACCAGGCCCAGGCCGGCAAGCCTCTCGGTGATGTCGTCGACGACGAAGCGGTGCTCGGCCCGGGCCTTGGCCGACGCCAGCATCTCGGCGCCGAGGCGCTGGTCGGCTTGCGGGTCAGCCGAGCGGCCGACGGTGCCTGCGAGGGCGACGGTGCGCACGTCGCCGCCGTCGAGGGCCACGAGCTGCTCGGGGCTGGCGGCGACGAAATGCCGCTCGCCGACGCCCACGGCGATCAGCGCGCAGCTCCGGTAGCGCTGGGTGAGCCGCGCCAGGACGCCGCCGAGGTCGACAGGGCCGCGTTCGAGGACCCGGGCCAGCACGACCTTGCCGAGCCTGCCGTGGCCGATCGCTGCCAGGGCGTCGCCGACCAGGGCTGCGTAGGCCGCGCGGTCTGAGTCCGCCCCGCTTTCTGGGGACGCGGCCGTTTCGCCGGCGGGGGTCGGCGGCGCTGCGGCAGTCAGCGCTTCGACGCGCTCGTCGATCCCGTCGGCTGCGGCGTCGGCATTGCCGGTGTCGCCTGCGGGACGACGCCGGGCGGCAAGGATCCAGGTGCCGTCGCTGCGGTCCACCAGGGTCGTCTCGGGCAGGATCCAGCGCGCCTCGGGAAAGCCCTCCCAGTCGGGGCTGCTCTGGTCGTCATCAGGCGGCAGGCTCTGGCCGTCTGCGGGCCGGGCGTCGTCGTCGGCGGGTCGTCGGCAGGCGAACGCGAACCCGCCTGCGAGCACAGGCGGCGGTGCTTCCGGCGGACCCTCGCAGCGGACCCGGGCGGCGAGGGCCACCCGCGCAGCCGACGCCGCCGAGAAGCGGTCCTGGCCGTGGGGCTCGATGGTCTCCAGCGCGCCCAGAGCCGCGATCGCGAAGCCCTCGTCGGGGCGCGCCCACAGCATCCGGTGGTGGTCCTCGGACGCCAGATAGACCGCCACCGGGTCGAGCCGCTGCTGCAGGCGGCGGGCCTCGACCACGATCTCGTCGGCGGCGTCGGGGGGCTGGTCGCTGAGCCGGGCCAGGGCGCGGCTGCGCAGGGTGCGCTCGAAGTGGGCGCCGACCAGCGACGACGCAACCGGCACCAGCCGTTCCATCAGCTCGATCAGCTCGCCGCGGCCGGCCTGGTCGCGGCTCGTCGCGGCATCGCTGCGCTCGGCATTCGCGGACGCCGAGCCGCCGGCAGGATCGCCCTCTGCGTTGTCTGCGGGATCGCCGTCCGGGCTGCCTCGCCGGCCGTGCTCCCGACGGTCGAGGTGGCGCTTGAACAGCTCCAGGGCGTCGTCGATCACGTCCTCGATGTGGGTAGCGTGACGCATCGCCAGCGCCGTGAGCTCCTCCAGCGAGAAGCCCGAGTCGACCAGGGTTCGGGCTGCTGAGAGCATGTCCACCGCGTCGGCCCGGAATCGCTCCCGGCCCGGCTCGCCGACCGGCGTCACCAGCCCTGCCGCGATCACCACATCGACGATGAACTCGGGCACCTCGGCCCGTCTCGCCAGCTCAGCCTTGTCGATCACTCCAGTAGTCACAGCTCCCACGACCAGCGGACGGTTGGGTCAGTAGACCTCGAAGCGTGCGCCGAGAGCCGTCATGTCCTTGGGGTCGGAGGTGAGAATGAACGTGTCGAGGTCTTCGGCCACCACCGCGAGGTGAGCGTCGACCACATCGGAAGTGCCGCTGGCGGCCAGCCTCCGCCCAACTCGTATCGATTCGTCCAGGGGGTGAACATAGATTTGCCGGAGCGCTCTGGACAGGTTCGCCTGTCGCGGCGGGTCACGCCAGACCTGTGCGAGCACGGGATGGGTCGTGTGCAGGACGTCGCCTCTCGCAGCTGCCTTCCTGATGATGGACCAGAGCCGAGAGCGGAAGTTGTCGCTGCCTACGATGAAGGGGCCGGCGTCGATGATCAACGTGGGACTCCCTGCCGGTCGAGCACTTCGTCAGCCCATCGCAGATGCTCGGGGTCCATCGGGCCTTCCTCGGCCTCCCATTCTTCGATCATGTCGAGTATTGCCCGGCTGCGGCGGCGGTGCTTGAGCTGCTCGAGCAGGGCTCTCTTGATGGCCAGCTTCTTGGTGCCGTCTATTGCCACCAGCTCAGCGAGTGCCGCCTCCATCTCGTCATCGAAGGTGATCGTCGTCTTGTGGGCCACACGGGCACGGTATCCCGGTTGTTGGCAGGCGACAAGGCCTAACTCTTAGCTCATTGCCTCCCGACTGCGCGTGAATGAGAGGGCTCGGCGGGTTGGTGTCACAGCCCCTGCCTACTATGCGAAGCCATGGCCGCTCACTGCATCGCCACCGCGTACGGACCCGCCGCTCACGAGGCGTTGGCCCGCGCCGTGGCCGCCGCCAAGGCAGGCGACCCGCTGGCGGCGGTCACGGTGGTGGTGCCGACGAACCCTGTGGCCGTTGCCGCCCGGCGCGCCCTGGCACGGCGTCGCGCGGCCGCAGTGATCTCCTTCGTCACCCCGTACCGGCTGGCCGACATGCTCGCCTCGGCACGGCTGGCAGCGAGCGGCAAGCGACCGGTCTCCACCCCGGTGCTGGCGGGCCTGGTGCGCTCTGTGCTCAGCGACGAGCCGGGCCTGTTCTCCGAGGTCCAGACCCACCCGGCCACCGAGCGCTCGCTGCTGAGCGCCTATCGCCTTCTGTCGGAGGTGTCGGCCGACGCCCGGCACAGCATCAGCTCAGCCGACGAGCGAGCCGCCGAGGTGGTGCGCATACACGGACGAGTACGCGAGGAGCTGAGCCGAGCCCGCTTCTCCGACGAACAGGATCTGATCGACGCCGCGGTCGCCGTCCTGGGCGAGGGCGCCGCGGCGGGCGACGACCCGGCGGGCGAGGGCAGGTTGTTCGGTGAGGCCACGCTGCTGGGCGAGGGCACGCTGCTGGGCGACGATCCGCCGCCGGGCTTGGCCAAGCCGCCCGCTGAGCTGCTCGGTGAGGTGATCGTGTTCCTGCCTCAGCGGCTCCGGCCCGGCCATGCACGGCTGCTGCGGGCTGTGGCCGATCACCACGGGCTTACCGTGATCGCCGGGGTCAGCGGGGTCGAAGCCGCCGACGAAGCAGTACACGAGGCGGTCACGGCCATCGGCGCTTCCTGGCCGGGCGATGCCGATAGTCAGGCTGGTGCCGACGGGCAGGCTGCGGCTGCGTCACTCGGTGCCGACGGGCAGGCCGGTGCTGACGGGCAGGCTGCGGCTGCGTCACCTGGTGCGGGCCTGCCGGTCGCCGATCAGGCGCTGTCGGTGTCCGACGCGGACGACGAGGTACGACACGCGGTACGCGCCGTCGTGCAGGCCGCACGCGACGGCATCGCGCTGGACCGCATCGCGATCCTCTATGGCAGCCGCGATCCCTACGCCCGGCTCGTGGCCGCCGCGCTCGACTCAGCGGGCATCGCCTGGTTCGGCGACTCGATCACCACCACGGACAGCTCCCTGCTGGGGCGTTCCCTGCTTGCGCTGCTGACGCTGGACGAGCAGAACTTCTCGCGCCACGACGTGAGCGCCTGGCTCGGCGGAGCACCGGTGCTGGGCGCCGACGGACGGCCCTGCCCGGCGGCGGCCTGGGAGCGGGCGTCCCGAGCCGCGGGCGTGGTCGCCGATCCCCGGCAATGGCAGCAGCGGCTGACCGTGCGCATCGACGACCTGAAAGCCGAGGCGGCCCGGCTGGCGACCGACAGCGAGCACGACTGGCTTGCAGAGCACCGGCTGAGGGAGGCGAGCGAGGCCACCGAGCTGCGCAGCTTCATCGCAGACCTGGCAGGGTCGCTGCAGCGAGGCGAGCACTGCGAGACCTGGGAAGAGCTGGCCGCCTGGTGCATGGGCTTGATCAGCGCCTATTTCGGCGACTCAGGCCCGTTCTCGCGGCGCTCGCGCTGGCCCTCACACGAGCAGAGCGCCGCCGAGCGGGTCGAGAAGGCCGTCGAACAGCTCGGCAGTCTCGACGGGATCGACCCCAACCCGTCGCCTGCGGCGTTCAGGCGGGCGCTGCGGGCTCAGCTCGAAGCCGATCTCGGCCGCCGGGGCCGCTTCGGGAACGGCGTGTTCGCGGGCTCTGTCGCCCACGCGGTCGGGCTCGAGTTCGATCAGGTCGTGATCCTGGGCATGGCCGAGGGCTCGATGCCGCCCAGGCAGCGCGAGGATCCGCTGATCGGGGACCGGGTGCGCGCTGTCGCCGGTTCCGAGCTGCCGCCGGCGAGCCACGTCGTGGGCGATCTGCACCATGCGCTGCTGGCGGTGATGGCCGCCTCGGGCCACGTCGTGTTCACCTTCCCCCGCGGCGACCTGCGCCGCAACACGACCAGGGCGCCGTCGCGCTGGCTGCTCGACTGCGCCGAGGCCCGCGGCGAGGGCCGGCCCGCTCCCGACGACATCGCCCATGTCACCGGCGACTGGTTCAGCGAAGTGCCGTCGTTCATCGCCGGGATGCGCCAGACGGAGTTCCCCGCGCACGACCACGAATACGACGTCCGCAGCGTGCTCGACCATGCCGAGTCGGGCTTCGATCCCGCTGCGAGCGGCGTTGCGGAGTCCCGCATCGAGGTGCGCCGCGGGACCGAGCTGCTCCAAGGGCGCCTGTCGGAGCGCTTCACCCGCTTCGACGGCAATTTGGCCGACGGCGATCTGCGAGGCGCCCGGCTCGGCTCGCCGACGGATCAGGGCCAAGTTCTCGCCGCATCGAAGCTGGAGGCGTGGGTGAAATGCCCGCACGCCTACTTCGTGCGCCACGTGCTGCGGGTCCATCCCGTCGAGGATCCCGAGGAGCAGTACCGCATCAGCCCGATCGACCGCGGGCTGCTGCTGCATGCCGTCATCGAGCAATGGATGACCACCACGATGGCCGAGGCGGGCTTCCCCCGAGCCGACGACGACGCCTTCCGGGCCGCGGTCGCGGGCCTGCTCGAGATCGCTGCCGAGCACTTCGCCCGCATCGAGAACCGGGGCCAGGCCGGACGCCGGCTCTACTGGGAGCGAGACCAGCGGGTCTTGGCAGCGGATCTGGAGGGCTTCGCCGAGGCCGACCGTCAGCTGCGCACCGAGACCGGCTTGATCCCGATAGCCCACGAGCGGCGCTTCGGCCACATCGGCAGCGGCGATCCTGTGGGCATCGCGCTGCCCGACGGTCGCACGCTGTTCCTGCGCGGCGTGATCGACCGGGTGGACCGGCGAGCCGACGGCGGGCTGCACGTCATCGACTACAAGACAGGCAAGGCAGACGGCTACAAGGGCCTCAGCGAGCAGGATCCGACCCTCGGCGGCAGCAACCTGCAGCTCGGGCTGTACGGGCTGGCCGCCCCCCGGCTGGCGATGCCCGACGACTCGGTCGATGCCGGCCCGGTTCGCAGCGACTACTGGTTCGTCGGCCAACGCGAGGGCAACCGCAGGATCGGCTACGAGATCACCGCGGACATCAGCGACGCGGTGATGAACAAGGTCGCCGCCATCGTCGACCGCATCGCCGAGGGCGGCTTCCCCCAGCACCCGGCCAAGCCCGAGTACCGCCCCTGGGTCGACTGTCATTACTGCGAGCCCGACGGCCTGGGCCTGGCCTACCAGTACGGGGACTGGCTGCGCATGCAGGACGACCCGGCCATCGTGCCGTATCTCGAAGTGATCTCGGTGTGACGGGGGAGTGAGCATGCCTGAGGACACCCGAGCACCTGCCGACGATCACGAGCGCCGGCGCATCCACAGTGTGCGCGGCCGCAACCTGTTCGTGGACGCAGGCGCAGGCACCGGCAAGACCCGATCCCTGGTCGACCGTGTGGAGGCGCTGGTGCTCGAAGACGGCATCGCCATGGAGTCGATCGCCGCGATCACCTTCACCGAGAAGGCCGCTGCCGAGCTGCAGAACCGGATCCGCCGGCGATTCGAGCAGCGGCTCGACGCCCCCGGCCCAGGTGCCCAGCGAGCACGCGACGCCCTGGAGCAGCTCGACTCGGCAGCGGTGGGCACGCTGCACTCCTTCGCCCGGCGCATTCTCGGCGAGCACCTGCTGGCCGCCGAACTGCCGCCCGGCATCGAGATGCTCGACGAGATCGGCTCGCAGATCGACTTCGAGTCGCGCTGGGGCGAGTTCCTCGACGACCTGCTCGAAGACCCCGCCGCGCGGCGCGCGCTGCTGATGCTCGATGCCGTTGACATCCGGCCTCGGCACTTTCGGGTGCTGGCCTTGCAGATGGCCGCCAACTGGGACCTGATCGAGTCCCGGCTGGATCTCGACGCGCCGCCGCCGCAGCCGTTCGACCCGGCGCCGCTGATCGCCGAGTTCGACGCCGTGCTGGCCACACGGGAGGAATGCGAGCGCCTCGGCGGCGACAAGCTGCTGGCGTACTTCGACAAGCTGGCGTCCAACCGGGAGCGCCTGGCGGCCGCCATCGACGACATAGACGCCCTGATGCTCGCTGCGGACATGGGCGAAAAGGGGACGCTGGGGATCAAGCCCGGCAGCCGCGGCGGCAAGGCTCTGGCGCACGTCCGCCAACCGCTGAGGGACCTGTGCGGTCTCTGCGACGAGGCGGCCGGCCAGTCCGCCGGCGTCGCCCTTGAGCACGTGGGCGGCCGCCTGGGCAGTTTCGTGCTGCGCTCGGCCGAGCAGCGTCGCCTCGGCGGCAAGCTGGAGTTCCACGACCTGCTGGTGCGGGCACGGCGGCTGCTGCGCGATCGGGATCACGGCCGGCCGGCCCGCATGGCGCTGCACGAGCGCTACCAGCGGCTGCTGCTCGACGAGTTCCAGGACACCGACCCGATCCAGATCGAGCTGGCCATGCTCATCGCCTCCAGCCGCGAGGCCGGCGGCCTGGACTGGCGCGAGATCGACCCCGATCCGGGCCGCTTGTTCGTGGTGGGCGACCCCAAGCAGTCGATCTACCGGTTCCGCCGCGCCGACATCAAGACCTATCTCGATACCCGGGAGCGCTTTGGCGACGACGACCGTGTGGACCTGACCGTCAACTTCCGCACCACCGAGCCCGTCATCTCCTGGGTCAACGACGTCTTCTCGGAGCTGATCGTGGCCGACGAGGACCACGGCCAGCCTGCCTACATGCCGCTCACGGCGCATCGCCTCGGGGCGGCGCCGACCGGCCCCTCGGTGGCGCTGCTCGGCGTCGAGCCCGTGGAGGGCAAGCCGCCCGCCGACGAGCTGCGCCAACAAGAGGCCGCTCAGGTGGTCGCCTGCGTGGCCGATGCCCTGTACGGCCCCGAGCCGTGGTCCGTCTACGACGCCGCCGCCGGGGATTGGCGGCAGGCCCGCCCCGACGACGTGTGCATACTGCTGCCCGCCCGCACCAGCCTGGCGGCCCTGGAGCGTGCGCTCGACGACGCAGGCGTGCCTTATCGGGCGGAGACCTCTTCGCTGGTGTACGCGTCGCGCGAGGTGCGCGAGCTGATGCTGGCGCTCACGGCGGTGGCCGACCCCACCAACGAGCTGGCGACGATCGCCGCGCTGAGGTCGTTCGTCTACGGCTGCGGCGACGACGACCTGGCACACTGGCGTCACGGCGTCGGTGGCCGCTTCAGCCTGCGAGCGCCGGTCCCCGAGAGCGCGGCCGGCCACCCCGTCGCCGACGGCTTGCGGCACCTGCGCACGCTTCACGAGCAGCGCCTCTGGACCGGGCCCGCGGAGCTGCTGGACCGTCTGATCCGCGAGCGCGGCGTGCTGGAGAGCGCCGTGGCCGGCAGCGACCCGCGGGGGGTCTGGCGGCGCCTTCGCTTCGTGGTGGACCAGGCCCGCGCCTGGACCGATGCCGGGGGAACCGACCTGAGGGCCTATCTGAAGTGGGCTCGTCTGCAGGGCGCCGACAACGCCAGGGTCACAGAGACCGTGCTGCCCGAGGTCGACGACCGCAGCGTTCGCATCATGACCGTCCACAGCGCAAAGGGGCTCGAGTTCCCGATCACCGTGCTGTCGGGCATGACCACCCGGATCCAGAACCCCCAGCGAGGCCCGGCCGTGGTCTTCCCTCCCGGAAGCGACGAGGTGCTGCTGAAGGCATCGGGCCGGGTGAGCTCGGAGGGCTATGACGAGTGGCAGCCGATCGACGACCAGATGGACGAACGCGAGCGCATGAGGCTGCTGTATGTGGCGGCCACCCGGGCGCGGGATCATCTGGTAGTCAGCCTGGTGCGCAAGGTCGACAAGTGGCGAACCGGCGCCAGCGTGCTGGCCGGGGCCGCCCTCGACATCGACGACGACGGCTCGGTGGTCGGCATCCCGGCGTCGTCCGCGGCGGTCGACTGGCAACCCTCGCTGCCCGCAGTGCCGCCGCCGGATGCGCCAGAGATCGCCGAGCCGCCCGACCGTGACGCCTGGCACGCCGAGCGGAGCCGTGCGCTTGCTGCCGCCGGCGAACCGAGGGTCGTGGCCGCCTCCACGCTGGCCGGCCAGGTCGCCGAGGCTGCCAGGGCCGCCGCGGCTGTTGAGTCCGGCGGCGCTGCCGGGGCTGATACTGCCGGCGGGGCTGTTGACGCTGCTGCGGCTGCCGAGCCTGCCCAGCCTGCGGACCCCGGCCTCGCCAAAGGCCCCCGCGACCTCGACCTGCCGCCCTGGAAGAAGGGCCGCTACGGCACCGCAGTCGGGCGGGCCGTGCATGCGGTGCTGCAGTCCGTCGACCTCGCCACGGGAGGCGGGATCGACTCCCTCGCCAAGGCCCAGGCCATGGCCGAGGGCATCCCCCAGCGCGAGCGGCTGATCGCCGAACTCGCCCGACAGGCTCTGACCGCGCCGGTCGCCACGGCAGCCGCGGCGTCCCAGAACTGGCGGGAGATCTGGGTGGCGGCGCCGCTGGGGGATCGCCTGGTGGAGGGCTATGTCGACCTCATGTACCGCACCCCCGAAGGGCTGGTGGTGGTCGACTGGAAGACCGACCAGGCCGACGACCCCGCGGACCTCACAGCCAAGGCCGAGCGCTACCGCCTGCAGGGCGCGAGCTACGCCGTGGCCGTGGAGGCCGCCACCGGCGAGTCGGTTGCCGAGATGGTGTTCGTGTTCCTGGCCCGTGACGGCGCACACGAGGTCAGGCTCGGGGGCCTGCGCGAGGCAATGGACGAGGTGACCGAACGCGCAGCCGAGCTCGCCGAGATGTCCGCCACCGCCCAACCCGACCAGGATCTGGAGCTCGTCTGAGCAGCGGCCACACTCGTCGTCGCTCGCCCCGGCAGCCACGCGACAAGTGATGCCCCGAACTCGCCCGGCAGTCCAGCGGCATGCCATGCCCAAAACTCGCCCACCCAGGCATGCCACTCAAACGACAGCCGTGGCACTAAACGTACTCTAAACGGGCTCTAAACGGCCCGCGAGCCTGCTACCTGCGGTTTTGCAGCCACTCTAAACCTACTCTAAACGGTTTAGAGTAGCCGAACGGCGACAACCGGCCCGAAACCCGCCTCGTTGGGGCTGCTCAGCCAGCTGAGGGCACTGCGTGACGCCGGGTTGCCAGGTACTCGACGCTCACTGGGCGGCGAGGCGGTCCAGGAGCTCCGGCGGGCGGGTCTCGGGGCGTCAGCGTGTGCGGCTGCCTGCAGCTCGGGTGGATCAACGAACGAGCGGGAGTGTCATCGTGGGCAGTTCCTCGCGCAGGATGGCCAGGCGGTCCTGATTCTCGTCGACGAACCGCTGCTCGTGCTCGAACTTGACCTCGGAGCGGATCTGCTGCAGGTGCTTCTCGCAGGCGAGGTCGGCCACGGCGATCTCGGCCTCGAGGGCCTGCAGGGCGTCGAGATCGGCCTGGAACGCCGCGTCGATGTGCTCGTACCCGCCAGAGGCCCGCAGCCGGTCGAGCAGCGGATCGGCGATGCCCTGCAGGTAGGCGTGGATCTCGTCCTGATCGGCGTAGTGGTGGCCCTGCTCGGCCATGCACTCAGACCACTGGGCGTTGGCCTCGGCGACCCTGGGGTCGGCGTCGACTCGCTCTTGCAATGCGTCGAGTTCGTCTTGCAGCACCAGATAGACCAGCTGAGGACGCAGCAGCACCTCGTTCTGTGCATGGCCCCAGCATTCGTACAGATGTTCCTCCCAGAGCTTGCGCTCATTGGCCGAGAGGCTTTCTTGGATGGCTTCGTTGGGGTCGACGTAGCTGGACTCGATCGGTTCGGGGGCATCGAGACTGTCGGCAACCCCATAGCCCCGAAGCGACATGTAGTCCTCCTCGGCCATGCTCGGTAGGGCCGCTTCCAGTTCCGCGTCAATGGCGGCCCAGTCGACGATGGCATACCGGAACCCTTGTTCAGCCATGCAGTCGTACTTCATCTGCTCGATGGCAGCCATCGGATCGTCGCTGAACGCCTGATCCGGGAAGGCTGCTGCTGTCAGTTCCGCCATAACCGCTCCCAGAGGGGATCCTCGCTCCTCGTCAGCACCTTCCTCAGAGGAGGCGTCGTCGCCCGGATCGCCGTGCGGGTCGCTTTCGTCTGAGTCTCCGTCGCCGTCGTCGGATGGGTCCTCCGCTGAGACCGGATCCTCAGCCGGTTCGCCCCCAGCCACGCCCTGGGTGTCCTCCGAGTTGGCCTCAGCACTCAGTTCAGCGGGCGTGCCCTCCGCAGTCTGGGATTCCGAGCCCGTGTCCGAGCAGCCCGAGGCAAGCACTGCGGCTACGACTGCCGCAGTCAACCACGGTGCATAGCGGATTCGACGCACCATCGGATTGGGGCTGGCGTAAGTCCCAGGAGTGCTCAATACCCGCTGATCACCACCCAGATTCGCGTGTCTGGCTGGTTGCGGTTGACGCGCACCAGCGCACTGGAGTTGCCGGTCTGGTCGAAGAACAGGTGGTTCGTCCAGTGTCGACAAGACGTGGCCTGGGGATAGTTTTGGCCACCGTCGCGGTAGATGGCTGTCACGCAGCTCCCGTCGGTCAGCACGTCACGGACCTTGGCTGCGATGATGCCGTCGCCGTCGTAGGTTGAGGGGTACTGGATCGCCCACCGCCCCCAAGGGGTGTACTCCCATTCTCCGGCGACAAATGTGTTGAAGCCTTGGCTGAAGCCGGGCACCTCGGTTGCGTGGGCGGGAAGTGATCAGCAGCGACAACGCTGCGATCACGCCGGTCAGGCTTCGGATGGTTCTCATGGTCGGCTCCTCTCAAGGGTCATCGGGTTTGCGGGTACACGGTCATTATGGCCTGCGCCGCGGGGCTATGCAAGGAATTCCTCGGCCGAGCAATCGGAGAGGCTTCGTTGGGCCTGGGGCAGGGGATGGGGCGTGCCGTTGACGGGTGCGCTTGATGCCTGGGGAGTCTCAGGGCGAGCGCGGCGGGCGCTGGGCGCGGTCAGACGGTGAGGGGACCTCGACGGGGTGATGGCAGGTGACCCAGTGATCGCCGTCGCCGACCTGGGTCATCAGCGGCTCCTCGCTGTGGCAGCGGTCGCTGGCGTGGCCGCAGCGGGCAGGGGTGCAGGCCCGGCACTCCGCCCGAGGGTCAGCGGCGCAGGCGGGCGTCGAACTCCTGCGACAGCCGGGCCATCCGTCGGCTGAGCTCGGATCGCTCGTCGTCGTCGAGGTCGCCGATCTCCAGGTCGAAGGCGTCGATCACCAGCACCAGCGACGCCTCGGCCAGCTCCCGGCCCGCCGGGGTCAGCTCGATCAGCGTCCGCCGCAGGTCGTCGGGATCCTCGATGCGGCGCACCAGGCCGCGCTGTTCGAGGCGGCGGATCGTCTTGGTGGTGCCCCCTGTGGTCTGCACGATGGTCTCGGCGATGCCGCCGGCGCTCATCTGGTGGGGCTCGCCCGCGAACCACAGCCCGGTGAGCGCCGTGAACTCCGAGGAGTCGAGGTCATTCGCCGCCAGCGTGCCCGACAGCCAGGCCTCGATCTGGCGGCCGGTGCGGAACACCCAGACCAGCACCTCGATCGTGGACCGGGTCCGGCGTCCCTCGATGTAGGGGCGCAGCAGCGGCGGCAGCTCCTGGTCTCCGATCACCTGCTCAAGCCTCCTGGGCGCTGTGTTGCCGAACTCTGTCCTGGGCTCAGGCTTGCCGGGCGCTGTGTTGCTGGGCTGGGCCTTGTCGGAATGTGCGGCGGCGTCCTCGGCGTTCTCATCGCAAGCGATGTTAGCTTGCTGGCAAGATACTTCCCGGCAAGCTAAGATGGCCCGCATGACCCTTCTCGACGAGATCGACCTCACCGACCTTGACGTCTTCGTGGACCGCTGCCCGCACGACTGGTTCGCCTACCTGCGCGAGCACGCCCCGGTGTGGCGCCACCCGGTCACGCCGGAGTCCGACGGCGAGCCGTTCTGGTGCGTCACCAGCTATGCGCACATCACCGAGGTGCATCGCAGCGGGCTGCTCTACAGCCACCAGACCGGGCCGGGCCGCGAAGGCAAGGGAGGCATCGCCCTCACCGACCTCGAAGCCGACCAAGGCCCCGGGCTGCAGATGGTGATGACCGACCCGCCCCAGCACACCCGCTACCGCAAGCTGGTCAACAAGGGCTTCACGCCGCGCATGATCCGCCGTCTGGAGGACGCCATGCGGCTGCGCACCACCATGATCCTGGATCGGGTCTGCGCCCTCGGCGAGTGCGATTTCGTCACCTCGATCGCCGCCGAGCTGCCGCTGATGGCCATCGCCGAGATCATCGGCGTCCCCCAGGCCGACCGCGACAAGCTCTTCGACTGGAGCAACCGCACCATCGGCGGGCGAGACGAGGAATACGCCGTCGGCGACCACCACGAGACCTACACCGACGCCATGATCGAGATGGCCTACTACGCCCACGACCTCACCGAGCGCAAGCGGGCCGAGCCGGCCGACGACCTGTGGACCCGCCTCACCGAGGCTGCGGTGACCATGGAGGACGGCAGCCGCGTCGAGCTCAGCGAGATCGAGCGCGACCTGTTCTTCACGCTGCTGGTGGTGGCCGGCAACGAGACCACCCGCAACGCCATCAGCAAGGGCATGATCGCCTTCTTCGACCACCCCGACCAGTGGG
The DNA here is from genome assembly GCA_965214285.1 of Acidimicrobiales bacterium. Lineage (GTDB taxonomy): Bacteria > Actinomycetota > Acidimicrobiia > Acidimicrobiales > Aldehydirespiratoraceae. The sequence continues at coordinate 194,066 of OZ243946.1, read as the reverse complement.
AGCGCTGGAAGCAGCACCACGACGACCCCGACCTGGCCGACACCATGGTGGACGAGGTGCTGCGCTACACCAGCCCGGTCAACTTCTTCCGCCGCACCGCCACGGCCGACACGACCCTGGGCGGCCGCCACATCGCAGCCGGGGAGAAGGTGCTGCTGTGGTACCCGTCGGGCAACCGCGACGAGGCTGTGTTCGACGACCCGGACCGCTTCGACATCGGGCGCAGCCCCAACCACCACATGGCCTTCGGCGCGGGCGGGCCGCATTTCTGCCTGGGCGCCAATCTGGCCAAGCTGGAGATCCGCATCCTGTTCGCCGAGCTGGCACGGCGCATGCCCGACATCGCTCAGGCCGGCGAGATCGAGCGGCTGAGGATGAACCTGGTCGACGGCATCAAGCACATGCCGGTGCGGTTCACGCCTAGCGAGGCAGAAGGCCCGCCTCTTCCCTAACGGGGCAGCAGGCCTGGCGAGGCAGCGATCCGCCTCTTCCCTAGCGGGGCAGAAGGTCCGTCTCCGCTTCGCTGATCACCCCTGCGTCTTCGAATCTGCCGGCCAGGACCGTCAGCACGACGCTCTCGCCGTCGCGCAGCACCTCGATCACGATCTCCTCTCCCGGGCGATACAGCTTCACCTCCGCCGACAGCCCCTCCATCGAGTTGATGGCGCGGCCGTTCAGGGAGACGATCAAGTCGTCTTCCATGATCCCCCCGCTCTCTGCTGGGCCGTTGGGGACCACGAGCGCGACCTCGGCCCCGGCGGTGCCGTCGGTCAGCGAGGAGCCCTCGACGCCGAGATAGCCGAGCTCCAGCGACTCGCCGTTCACGATGCGCTCGGCGATCAGCAGCACGGTCTCGGACGGCACCGCGAAGCCCACGCCGTCATTGCCCATGTCGCCGCCGGTGAAGATCGACGTGTTCATGCCGATCACCCGCCCGTGACGGTCGGCGAGGGCGCCGCCGGAGTTGCCGACGTTGATCGGGGCGTCGGTCTGGATCATCCGCACCGGCACGGGGTTCGCCTGGTCGGAGCCTCCTCGATCGTTCACCCAGTCGGCGTTGCTGACCACCCCTGCGGTCACCGACTGCTCGAGCCCGAAGGGATGGCCTACGGCCACGGCGAGCTGGCCAACGCTCACAGTCTCGCTGCCGACGAACTGCGCAGCGGTCAGGTCGATGCCGGCAGGGTCGACCCGCACCACGGCCACATCGCGGGCCGAGTCGCCGCCGACGACACGGCCGTTGACGACCAGCCCGTTCTCGAACGTCACCTGCACCTCGTCGACCTCGCTGACCACGTGGTGGTTGGTGATGATGTAGCCCTTGTCGTCGTCCCAGACGATGCCCGATCCCAGGCCTTCATCCGTGTTGATCTGCACCACGGAGGGAGCGAGCACCTCCGCTGCGGCGGCCACCGGCTCGACCTCGCCGAAGCCGGGCAGCAGCAAGGCCGGCGCGGGCGCGGTGTCCGGGCTCCCGTCGACGGCGTCGGTAAGGCTTCCCACGGTCTGTCGCCTGTCGGCGGTCGGCGAGTCGTCGGAGAGGATCGTGGCGAGCCGATATCCCCCGGCCACCAGCAGCGCGCTGAGCGCCAGGCCTGCGACAAAGGCCGTTACCAGCCGCCGGTCCACGCCGCCCGTGCCGTGTGCGTCTTGTCTGCGCTGCCTGTGCCGGTCGAGCCAGTCCCGAAGCGGCGGCGGCGCGTCCCCAGTCGGACGCGGCCACTCCAGGCGCGGCCAGGAGAGCCTCGGCCAGTGGAACTGCTTCCCCGGCGACGGCGCAGGAGGCAGCGACGGGCCAGGCGGGGGCCGCTCGGCGGGAGACGGCACCGCCGGCGGCTCGGTTGCCGGCGGCGGTCGCCATGGCTGGTCGTCAGCGGCGCTGGAGGGCTTCTCGGCTCCCGAGAGGGGCGGCTGCGGCTCGTTGTTCGGGTGTTGGTCCATTGCGCGATTGGCCGTTTGGGGCCTTCACCAAGCTACCCGAAGGCCCGCCGACCGGCAGGCCTGCACCCTCAGCGCTCTCTCAGGTACCCACAGCGCCTTCTCAGGTTTGTGGCGGTTGTGGCGCCTGCTCCGTGCGAGACCGCCGACAGCTCGATCATGGCGGACTGGTCAGTGAGCGGCCCGCGGTGGTGCTCGCGACGGGCGCTCGCGGCGGGCGCTCGCGGCGGCGCTCGCGACGGCTCACTCCAGGCGCATGCGGGCGCTTGGCTGTCGCGTCGGATCGCGGGCGGCGGCTCACTCCTGGCTCACTCCAGGCGCATGCGGGCCACTGCTGCGAGTCGCACGTCGCCGAGCATGGCGCCGATGATCGGCGTGTCGGTGGGGTCGGCGTAGGCGACGGTCACCTCGGCGACGCCGTTGCTGCGGCTCACCGACACGCTGAGGCGCTGGACGGCCAGGCCGCCGGCGACGGCGCTGGCCTTGCGGACCTCGGCGTCGGAGCCGCCGACCGCTGCCACCCGTGCGCCCTCGCGGGCGGCGTGGGTGACCATCACGCGGGCATGCACCACGATGCCGACCTGCACGACCGCCAGCAGAGCCAGCACGACGAAGGGCAGCAGCAGCGCTGTCTCCACCGTCGCCTGGCCCCGCTGCGGGCGCCTCACGAGACGCGGGATGCCACGGCGTCGAGCACCGCGTCGAGCAGGCTGGCGACGCTCGAGGTGGTGGTCGCCCAGGCCAGCACCAGCATGGCCAAGGCGGCCGCGCCGAGGATGACTAGCGCGTACTCGGCGGTGGCCTGGCCGCGGTCGCCGCGGAAGGGCGATGGCGAATTCGTTGGCTTCATTGGCAGCTCCGTTCACTTGATGTCGACGGGGGAAGCTCAGGGGCCTTTCTGGCCTGGGGGCTCGGGGTCTGGGTACGGGGGATGGGGTTGCGACTTTGGGGGATTCGGAGGCGGGGGCTCGGCACGCGGGATTCGGGTCGGGGCTCATGGCCGGCGGCTCAGATCGGCAGTTCGAGGTCGCGGAGGGTGGCATAGAGCACGGGCGCCACCGTGAGCAGGCCGAAGGCGGGCAGGATGCAGACGACCAGCGGGAACAGCATCAGCACCGGCAGGCGCCGGGCGCGCTGCTCGGCGAGGCTGCGTCGCCGCCTGCGGGCCTCGTCGCCGGCACGGGCCAGAGCCTCGGCTATGGGCGCGCCGTCGTTCTCCGCCGCGATCAGCAGGGTGAGCACCGGGCGGGCGACCGGCCCCAGAAGCAGCGCCGCGTGGCGCAGGGCATCGGCCCAGGCCTCGCCGTGACCATGGCGCTCCAGGGCCGCCTTGAAGCCGGCACGGAACGGCTCGGGCGCGTAGGGCTGACCGGCCTGCACCGCCTGGCGCAGCGTGAAGCCGCCCCGCACGGCCAGGGCGAGCCGGTCGATCACGTCGGGCAGGCCGCGGGCGACGACTTCGTTGTGCCGCCGGATGCGGGCTTTGCGCTCGGTGGCGCTGTGAACGGCCACGCCTGCGACGACGGCCACAGCCAGCGTCGGGGCCGCGAACACTGCGCCGGCCGCGACCACGGCGGCCACGCCGATCGTGAGGTCGCTCGGCGGCAGCGAAGGGTCGCCGGCCCAGCGCGCCGGCAGAAGCCTGCGACGCAGCCAGGCGCCGAGACGCTTGGGAGCGGCCACGACGATGCTGTCTCGCCGGACGACAACAGCCTCGTGGCCGACGCCGTGGCTGCGAGCCCGCTGCGGGGCGCGTGCGCCCGAGCTCAGCGCGGCCACCAGCACCGCCGCGGCCGACCACACCACGAGGCCCGTCATCGGCTCACTCCGGTATCCGTCGTCGGCCTGTTCCCCGTTCGGCTGGGTTTCGCGGCAGTCGTCGGCTTGTTCCTCGATCGGCCCGCTCCGTCACCCGTCATCGGCTTACCCCTGTGACGATGCGCTGCATCCACCAGAAGCCGGCAGCGTCGAGCAGCAGACCGCCGGCCAGGCAGGCCGCCCCGGGCGCCGTGGTGACCAGCACCGCCGCGGTGGACCGGTCGAGGGCGACCAGCACCGCCAGGAAGCCCAGCGGGGCGAGCGTCAACAGCAGCGCCGAGGCCCGCGTCTGGGAGGTGAGGGCGGCGATCTCGCGGTCGAGCTCGGCACGTTCCCGCAAGGTGGCCGCGGTGCGGTCCAAGGTGGCCGCCAGGGCGGCGCCGGTGAGGTTGCCGAGCTCCAGCACCGAGCACAGCAGCCTGGCGTCGGGATGGTCGATCTCGGCCGCCCAGCCGCGCAGGGCCTCGCTGAGCGTGGCGCCGGACTCGATGCGCTGCAGGGCCGCGGTCAGCGACGCTCCGGCAGGCGAGCCTGCACCGATGGCGTCGCCGAGCGCGCCGTGCAGGTTGTGCCCGCTGCGCAGCGACCGGGCGACCACCTCGATCACGTCGGGCAGGTCTGCCAGCAAGGCGGCGCGACGGCGCCGAGCGTGCAGCCATGCGAACGGCTCGGCGGTCTTGGCCGGGGGCGGGCTCACCGCGGATCGGCCGTCACGGTCGGGGTCGGGCCCGACGCGGCTCGCAGGCAGCGCGCTTGGACCGCGCCCGGGCACTTGGCCCACGCCGACGGATCAGCAGTCACGGTCGGATCCGACGAGCACGTCGATCTCCTCGGGGCCGCGGACCGCGGCGACCGATGCGACCCGGCGCCTTCCGTCAGCGGCGCGCTCCACATGCACCACGGCGTCGACCGCGTCGGCGATCTGGCGGCGCAAGGCCTCCAGGTGGACGCCTCCGCCGGCCATCACCGCCAGGGTCTCCAGCCTGCTCAGGGCGTCACGAGGGCCGTTGGCGTGAATCGTGGAGAGACAGCCCCGGTGGCCGGTGTTGAGCGCCACCACCAGGTCGAGAGCCTCGTCGCCGCGCACCTCGCCGACCACCAGCCGGTCGGGGCGCATCCGCAGGGCGTTGCGCACCAGGTCGCGCACCGTCAGGCGGCCTGCGCCCTCGGCGGAGGAGGGCCGGGTCTCCAGGCGCACCACATGGGGATGCGCCAGGCGCAGCTCGGCGGCGTCCTCCACGGTGATGATGCGGTCCGCAGTGTCGACGAGCGCGGCGATGCTGTTGAGCAGGGTCGTCTTGCCGGCGCCGGTTCCGCCGCTGACGATGATGTTGGCCTTGTCGCGTACCAGCGCCCGCACCACGTCCGCGGCACGCGCATCGGCGAAGGACTCCAGGACGACCTCTCGCAGCACGAAGCGCCGCACCGTGATGTACGGGCCGTCGACGGCGATCGGCGGCACCACGATGTTGACCCGGCTGCCGTCGGGAAGACGACCGTCGACCTGGGGCGAGAGCTGGTCGACTCGCCGGCCGATCGGCGCCACCATCCTCTCCACCACCCGGTCGATCTCGTCGCGCTCCAGCACCAGAGCGGTGCGCTCGATGCGCCCGTGGCGCTCTATCCAAACCGGGCCGGGGCCGTTGATCATCAGCTCGCTGACGGTCGGGTCCTTGAACAACGAGTCGAGCCGTCCCAGGCCGTCGGCCCGAGCCAGCACGCCGAAGCACAGGCTGCGGCGCTGGGCGCCGGGCATCAGAGGATGCGCCCGCGCCACCGCCTCCGAGACGCTGGCCGCAGTGATCGGCTCGCCGCGTTCCAGCAGCTCCCGGTGCAGCCCGGCCACCGCTTGCGGGTCCGCGGCGTGCGGCGCGAGGCTTGCCGTGTCGGGCGGCCCCGCCGAGCCGAGCCGGTCGGGCGATCCGGCCGAGCCGAGCGAGCCGAGCGATCCGGGCGAGTCGAGCGATCCGAGCGATCCGAGCGGGCCTGTCGCCCGAGGCGTCTTGTGCGAGTCGGGCGCTGCAGCGGTCGAGCCGAGCGAACCCGGTGGGCCGGCCGAACCAGGCGGGCCGGCCGAACCAGCCGTGCCTGTCGAGCCGAGCTGGGGGGCGCTCATGCCGGAAGGGCCAGCGGGCGCAGCGAGCGCGGCAGCCTGCTGATCAGCAGCCCGGCGTCGACAGCCCGCGCCACGGTCGGGTCGATCACCAGATGGACCCACACAGGCACGCCTACCGCGGAGGCCACATCGGACGGCCGCAGCGCCCTGCCCGGCTCGGAGATCACGACCAGACGGGTCCCGGGGTCGAGGCGTCCGAGGCGCCGCAGCGCCAGGTAGCAGGCCCGCACCACGCAGATCGAGGTGCCCTGGTGCCACCAGCCCTCGCCGCTCGGCACCAGGCCGGCGTCGACCACCACCGGCCGGCTGCCTCCGGCGAACACCGCTGCCAGCAGTTCGAGGCGTTCCGCTGCGGGCACGCCCTTGCCGCGGTGCAGCAGCGACAGCTTCGGGGTGATCGGGGTCTCCAGCTCGGCCAGCGCATTGACCGGCACTTCCGAGCCTGCCACGAGCCAGTCGGCCACTCCGGGGCCTTCCGGCTCGGGAATGCCCAGCACCGCCGGCTGGTCTCCGTCGAGATCTACAAGCAGGACGGGTTGATCCTGAGCCGCGCGACAGGCAAGCGCTGCCGCCACGACCGAGGTTCCGACGCCGCCTTTGGCGGCCCAGCACACATACAACACAGCTTTCCCTCCATTGAACGAGGATTTGTCGGGGAGGAAGTTGCCGCGCCTGGTGAGCTGCGAGCCTGTCGAGCCGGTGAGCTGTCGGACCCGCTTGTCTGGCCGGGGAGCCGGTCAGTCCAGGTGATTGCGGCTAGCCGGGGAAGCTGTCGGTGCCGACCCTAACGCCTGGGAACCGCAATGGCAACACCAAAGATTGCGGAAAGCATCTACAGGCCATGAAAGGCAGGCCAGGACGGCTTCGCCTTGCCTCAGCCGGTCCGCCTCCGCCTCCGCCTCCGCCGCAGCCGGTCCGCCTCCGCCTCGTCAGGTCGGGTCGGGTGATGGAGGCCAGGTCGTGGGGCGAGCCTTGGAGAGAGCTCTCGGCATGGCACCGGGGTGGCAGGCGCCGGGGGGGGGGGGGGGGGGTCAGGTGCCGGAGAGTTGGGCAGGCACCGGGGGATGGGTCAGGTGCCGGAGAGTTGGGCAGGCACCGGGGGCTTTGTCAGGTGTTGCGGACCTTGCGGGCCAGGATCGCCAGCAGGATCGCCAGCACCACCAGCAGCAGGAAGCGGTTCTTGGACATGGCCTCACGCTATCCGCGGATTCACGGATCGGGTCCTGGGATTGCCCGCGGATTCTCCTCGGGCTGACCCGACGGACTCAGCGACCTCGGCGGGCTTGATCGCCCGGCGACCTTCGTCGGATGTGGCGGCTGGTGGCTCGCCGGGCCGGGGGTTGTGGTCCGCTGCCGATGCAGCCGCGCTCCGTCGACGGAGCGCCGGCCATCTGCCGGGCCGGGAGTTATGGGTCGGGGCCGTCCCGGCTGCGGCCTGTCGGCGGTTGCTGGCGTGGCCGCGGCGGGTGTGGGACGGACAGCCCCCGGCGGGCGGATCGCAGAGGGCAGCTCGCCTGCGATGCCGGGGTCGGGCTATCTTCAGCAGCACCAGCCGCTCCCGGGTGGCATGGTCATGGTGGGGGCTTCTTGGCGCAGCAGGGCCAGGCGGTCTTGGTTGTCGTCGAGGAACTGTTGCTCGTGTTCGACCTTGACTTCGTAGCGGACCTGTTGCAGGGGTTCCTCGCAGGCGAGGTCGGCCACGGCGATCTCGGCTTCGGTGGCCTGCAGGGCGTCGAGGTCGGCCTGGAAGGCGGCGTCGATGTGCTCGTGGCCGCCCAGGGCCCGCAGCCGGTTGAGCAGCGGATTGGCGATGCCGCCCAGGTAGGCGTGGATCTCGTCCTGGTCCGAGAAGCTGTGCCCGCGCTTGGCCATGCACGCCGACCACTCGGCGGTGGCCTCAGCGATCCGGGGGTCGGCGTCGACACGCTCTTGCAAGGCGGCGAGTTCGTCTTCCAGCGCCAGGTAGATCACCCCTGGGCGGCTGATCTCGGTTTGGGCGTGATGGACGCAGTCGCGCCGATGGCTTTCCCATGCCTCGAACTCGCTTTGGGACATGCTGTCGCGGATGGCGTCGTTGGGATCCACGTAGCCGTGCTCGAACACCTCGGGCGCGTCGATGCTGTCGGCGTAGCCGTAGCCGTGCGTCGACATGTAGTCCTCTTCGTCAACGCTGGGCGTGACAGCGGCCCGCGCTGCGCTCTTGGCGGCCCAGTCGATCATGGCGTAGCGGAAACCCTGCTCGGTCATGCAGTCGTATTTCATCTGCTCGATGGCAGCCATCGGATCGGAGAAGTCGTGATCGGGAAACGCTTCAGTCCTGAGATCGGCCAGAAACGCCCCCAGCGGCGACCCCCGCTGCTCGTCAGCCTCCTCCTCAGCGGAGTTGTCGTCGCCAGCCTCTCCGCCGGGATCGTTCTCGTCTGAGTCGCCGCCTCCGTCGTCGGATTGGTCCTCCGCTGAGTCCGGGTCCTCAGCGTGTGCGCCCTCCGCCACGGCCTGGGCGTCCTCCGCCGCGGCCTCAGCACTCCGTTCAGCGGACACGCCCTCCGCAGTCTGGGATTCCGAGCCAGTGTCCGAGCAGCCCGCGGCTAGCACGACGGCCACGACTGCCGCAGCCAGCCACAACGCCCAGCGGATGCAACGCACCATCGGATTGGGGCCGCCGCGCCGGTCAGCGGCGCTCAGTACCCGGTGATCTCCCACCAGATCTTGGCGTCGCCTGGGAATCTGGTGCGGTTGACGCGCACCCATGCCTGCGAGTCGTCTGTCTGATCGAAGAACAGGTGATTCGTCCAGCGCCTGCACGACCAGGCCTGGACATAGTCCCTGCCGCCGTCCTCGTACACGGCAGTCACGCAACTGCCGTCCGTATGCACGTCGCGGACCTTGGCAGCGATGATGCCGTCACCGTCATAGGTCGAGGGGTACTGGATCTCCCATTTCCCCCAAGGGGTGTACTCCCATTCTCCGGCGACAAATACCCTGAAGCCTTGGCTGAAGTCACGCAAGTTAGCGGCGTGAGCGGGCAGTGCCGAAGCGATCACCAGCGACAACGCGGCGATCACTCCGGAAAGGCGGCGGATGGTTTTCATGGTCGGCTCCTTTCGGAGGCCATCGGGTTTGCGGGTACACGGTCATTATGGCCTGCCATGCTGCGTTGTGCAAGGGGGTTTCCCGGGTCGGGTGATCGGTGGGTCCCGGTGAGGTCGGGGAGGCGACTGGGGCGTGCCGTTGCCCCAGCACGCGGCAGTCCGGTGGAACGGAGCGTCGGTCAGGCGGAGGCGCGGCGGGCCAGGCTCTCGGCCACCGCCCGGCCGTCGGCCTGGCCCTTGGTGGCGCGCATCACCTGGCCGGTGAAGAAGCCCTGCATCTTCTTGCGGTCCGTCTCGTCGCCGCCCACGAACCGCGCCCACTCGCCGGGGTTCTCGGCGATGAGCCCATCCAGCAGCGCCTCCAGCTCGTCATCGGCCAGCGCTTCGAAGCCGCGCGCCGCTGCCAGCGCCGCCGGGTCGCCGCCGGTCTCGAGCATGTCGGCAAGCACCTGCTTGGCCTGAGTGGCGCTGAGATCGCCCGCCGACTCCATCCGGAGCAGCTCAGCCAGTGACTCCGGCGACAAGCCAGACCAGTCCTCCACGGCCAGGTCGTTCTGGATGCGGGTCAGGGCCTTGTCGGCATCGGCCCCGGCCGAGATTACCTCCAGCGCCAGGTCGTCCTGGCCCCGCTCCACCAGCGAAGCCACCACCTCCGAAGGCACCGACGAGAGCCCCGCCAGACGGGCCCGCCGGGCCGCCGGCAGCAGCGGCAGCGCAGCGTCGATGGCGGCCACGTCGGCAGCGGACGGCACCAGCGGCGCCAAGTCGGGCTCTCGGAAGTAGCGGTAGTCGTCTGCGTCCTCCTTGGAGCGCCCCGGCGTGGACCGCCCGGCAGCCTCGTCCCAGTGGCGGGTCTCCTGACGAGGCGCCTCGCCGCCGGCGTAGAGATCGATCTGGCGGCGGGCCTCGTAGTCGATGGCACGGCCCAGCGAGCGCAGCGAGTTGATGTTCTTGAGCTCGCAGCGCTTGCGCAGCTCAGCCGACCCGCTGGGCCGCACCGACACGTTGGCATCGACCCGCAGCGAGCCCTCCTCCATCCTGGCGTCGCTCACGCCGGTGGCCACCAGCAAGGCCCGCAGCTCCTTCACGCAGTCACGGGCCGCCGCCACCGTGCGGATGTCGGGCCGGGTCACGATCTCCACCAGCGGCACCCCGGCCCGGTTGTAGTCGATCAGCGAGTAGGCAGCGGTGCCGATGCGGCCGTCGCCGCCGGCGTGGACGATCTTGGCGGCGTCCTCCTCGATGTGCGCCCGCTCGATCCCGATCACGGTGCCGTCGTCGAGCGCCACCCGGCCGTCGGTGCAGGTGGGCCGGTCGTACTGGGTGATCTGGTAGTCCTTGGCCATGTCCGGGTAGAAGTAGTTCTTGCGGGCCATCACGGCGGGGTTCACGTCGCATCCCAGGGCACGCCCGAGGCGCATGGCCAACTCGACCGCCGCAGCGTTCATCACCGGCAGCGAGCCGGGCAGCCCCAGGCACACCTCGCAGACGTCGACGTTGGGCTCGGCGCTGAAGCGGTTGGCGCAGCCGCAGAACAGCTTGGTGACAGTCGCCAGCTCCACGTGTACCTCCAGGCCGACCACCAGCTCCCAGCCGTCGGCGAACTCGGCGACGCTGCTCACGACGCCGCCTTGCTCTGGCCGGGTGACGCGGGGCTCTGGCCGGGTGACGCAGGCGACGCGGCCTCAAGCGCGGCGGCAACCTGGAAGACGAGCCCGTCGCCGAGGGCGGGCGCCATCACCTGCACGCCGATCGGCAAGCCGTCGGCGTCGCTGCCGAAGGGCACCGAGATCGCCGGATGGCCGGTGAGGTTCGCCGACACCGTGCAGATGTCGTTGACGTACATCATCCAGGGATCGGCGCTGCGCTCGCCGAAGCGAAACGCCGTGGTCGGCGCTGTGGGCGTGATCAGCACGTCGAAGCGCTCGTAGGCCGCGGCGAACTCGGCGAGCATCATGGTGCGCACCTTCAGCGCCTTGCCGTAGAAGGCGTCGTAGTAGCCCGCCGAGAGCGCATAGGTGCCGAGCATGATGCGCCGCTTCACCTCGTCGCCGAAGCCGGCCGTGCGGGTGGCCGTGTTCATCTCGGCGCTGCCGGCGGCATCCACCCGCAGGCCGTAGCGCACCCCGTCGAAGCGGGCCAGGTTGCTGGATGCCTCCGCCGGCGCCACCAGGTAGTAGGCGCTGAGGCCCAGCACCACCGACGGCACCGACACCTCGCTCACCTGCGCGCCCGCGGCGGCCAGCGCCTCGGCGGCCTGCGAGCTGCGGGCGACCACCTCCGGCGCCAGCCCCTCCACCGAGCCCGGCCCGCCGGAGAGCTCTTGCACCACGCCGACCCGCAGCCCCTGCACGCCCCGGTCCAGGCGGGCCACGGCGTCGGCGGCGAAGCCGGGGATCGAGGTGGAGTCGGCGGGATCGTGGCCGGCGATCACGTCGAACAGCAGCGCCGCGTCGGCAACGTCGCCGGCCAGCGGGCCGATCTGGTCCAGCGACGAGGCGAAGGCCACCAGCCCGTAGCGGCTGACCGCGCCGTAGGTGGGCTTCATGCCGACGATCCCGCAGAACGACGCCGGCTGGCGTATCGAGCCGCCGGTGTCCGAGCCGATCCCCAGCGCCGCGAACCCGCCGGCCACAGCGGCCGCGGAGCCGCCCGAGGAGCCGCCGGGCACCCGGGTCAGGTCGACCGGGTTGCGGGTCGGGCCGAACGCCGAGTTCTCGGTGGAGGAGCCCATGGCGAACTCGTCCATGTTGGTCTTGCCGACGAACACCGCCCCGGCCTCCGCCAGGCGAGCCACCACGCAGGCGTCATAGGGCGGACGCCAGCCGGCCAGGATCCTCGACGAGCAGGTGGTGGGCACGCCTCGGGTACACATGTTGTCCTTGAGGGCCAGCGGCAGCCCGGCCAGCGGGCCGAGCGGATCGCCTGCGGCCACGGCGGCGTCGACCGCGGCGGCCTGCTCGCGGGCCGAGTCCTCGGTGAGCAGGTTGAAGGCGTGGACTTGCGGCTCGTCGGCGGCAATAAGGCTCAGGTGCTCGTCGATCACCTCGGCGGCGCTGCGCTCCCCGGCTGCGATCGCCGCAGCGAGACCTCGGGCGCTCACGTGGGCTCGGCTGTGGCACTGCCAGCGGCAGCGCGGTCCGGGCCGCCGTCCGTGCCGGCACCGTCGGCAGCGCGGTGTGGGTCGTCTGTGCCGCTGTCTGCGCCGCTGTCCCGGCCGCCGCCGTCCGTGCCGCCCAGTATCGGCGGGACCCTGAAGCGCCCGGCCTCCGCCGCAGGCGCGCCGGCCAGCACCTCGCTGTGGGGCAGCGATTCGCGCAGCTCGTCGGGGCGCGTCACGTTGGCCATGTCGAGGGGATGCGAGGTCGGCGCCACGTCTTCGAGGTCCAGAGCCTCGATGTCGGATGCGTGATCGAGCACGTCGCCGAGCTGCTCGGCGAAACGGCCGATCTCGTCGTCGGTCAGCTCCAGCCGGGCGAGCCGGGCGACGTGGATCACGTCGTGGCGGGTTATGCGCTCCGACATGTCGCCAGAGGATACGGCCCAGCGCCGGCCTGCGCCGCGGCCTGCCCACGCTGCGCTGTGCTCGTGCGGGCCTACGCTTCGGTCCGTGGCCTATGCGTTCCTGAGCCCCGAGTGGATACGAGCCATGCGAGCGGTGCGGGACGAGTTTGACGACCGCCCCCGGGAGACGCCCCTGGACCTGGCGATCAACGTCAGCATCACCGGCGCGCCCTTCGCAGAGCCCACAGTCCGGGGCCACGTCGACACCGGCGGCCCGGCGCTGACCATCGACGAGGGCCACCTGGCGCACCCGGACTTCTCCATCGAGATGCCCTATGCGCTGGCCCTGCAGCTCTTCGTGGGCCGCGACCTCGACGCCGTGATGCCGGCCCTGTTCGGCGGCGCCGTGAAGCTCAGCGGCGACTCCTCGAAGGTGCTGCTGCTGGCGGGCGAGCTCACGCCGCCCCCGCCGGACGATCCCCGCCACGCCGAGCTGCGCAGGCTGGTGCGGCGGGTCGAAGAGATCACCGCCGAGGCTCAGACGACCCAGCTCCAGGGGTCCTGAGCATGCGCCGCCGGCGAGTGCCGAGCATGCGCCGCCAACGGGTTCTGGCCATGGGTCGCCCAGGGGTCCTGACCATGCACCGCCGGCGGGTTCTGAGCGTGTGGCTCGCGGCGTGCTCGGCATGAGCCGCCGCCAGAGGCTCGTGTTCGCCGCGCTGCTGGCGTTCGGCGTCGGCTTCATCGTGCTGGCCGGCCTGATCGGCAACAGCGGCAGCGACGACGTGTCCGTCGTCAACAACCCGGCCGTGGAAGCGCTGATCCCCAACCGGGACGACGAGGTGCTCCAGCAGCAGGCCGTCGGCATCGACCTGGCGCCCGAGTACCGGCTGGTGCGGCTCGCCATCTCCGCCGATGCCCGCTGTGCTCGGCCGATAGACGTGACCGCCCACGCCCGCCACGTGGAGGGCCTGCAGCGCTGGATCTACACGCCCGACGAGAGCCGGCCGATCGCCGCCCTGGCCGCCGAGCGCAACTGCGCACGGGCCGTCTTCGAGGAGATCGCCCGGCCCGGCGAGACCGAGACGATCGAGTGGTCGTTCACCGTCAACTGAGCCCGCCAGCCCTATAGCACGTGGCCTGCGGCGGTTTCGGGTTTTGCGGGTTCCGCTTGCATTCGGGGGGGGGGGGGGGCGATATTTTGGCGTCTGGAGTGATCTGAGATGAGACGCCTGTCCCGCGAACGACTTTGGCTGGCGGCGGTGGTCTGCTTGCCGGTGCTGTGGGTGAGCGCGTTCGCCGGTGCGCAGGTTTTGCCGTCAGCGGACCAGGCCGATGTGCTGCACTCCACCCCTGGGCGGTTCTTCGTGACGGATGCGCCCGACGGTGCGACTAGCCAGGCCGCAAAGGCGCCGGCCGCTCAGGGTCCGGTCGCCTCGACCAACGAGGCGCCGGTCGCGGCGGCGACCACCACCACAGTGCCGGAAAGGACGCCAGAGCGGGCCGGCAAGGCGCGGGCCGCCCAGCCGCGGGCGACGATGGCTCCGCGCGGCTCTCCGCCGGTGGTGGATGGGCCGGACTGGGGGGCCTTGACTGCCTCAGCCGGCACCAGCTCGGTGACGCTGACCTGGACCGCACCCGCCGACTCGTCGATCACGGGCTATCAGATCCTGCGCAAGCTCTTCGGCACCGATGACGCGCTGGCGGTCTACGTGGCCAACACGAACAGCACCGCCGCGACCTTCACCGACAGCGCAGTCACCGACGGAGTCACATACGTGTATCGGGTCAAGGCGGTCAACGCCGCAGGCGTCAGCGAACAGTCCAACTACGTGCGCATTGGCACCGGTCCGCCGCGCGCGCCGCGCAAGCTGAGGGCCTCTGCCGGTGCCGGTTCGGTGACGCTGACCTGGAAGGCCCCCGACGACCCGACGATCACGGGTTATCAGATCCTGCGCAAGGTGTTCCGCACAAACGCACCGCTGCAGATCTACGTGGCCAACACCAACAGCACCGCCGGAACCTTCACCGACACCGCAGTCACCGACGGGGTCACCTACGTGTACCGGGTCAAGGCCGTCAACGCCGAAGGCGTCAGCGCCAGGACCAACTACGTGCGCATGAGCCCCGGAGCCGCCACACCGCCCCCCGCCACCACGATCCGGCTGGTGCCGGTTCCAGATCTGTTTGGCATGAAGTTCGACGCGGCTGTGACCGCCATAGAGAACAGTGGGCTGGTGGCGCAAGGCACGTCTGTGACCACCGATAACCAAGCCGCAGACGGCGACGTGATAACGCAGACCCCGGATCCCGGCGAGCCGCTGGCTGTGGGCTCGCCGGTCAGGTTCGACTACTACACCTACGTCGCCCCGGCCACGGTCGCGGTGCCTGATGTGGTCGATGAGACAAAGGCCGCGGCCGAGTCGGCGATCACCGCCGCAGGGCTGGTCGCCGCCGGCACGAGCGTGGCGGTGAGCGATTCTGCTGAGGACGGCAAGGTGCAGACTCAGAGCCCCGCGGCCGGCACCCAGGTGGCCTCGGGCTCCACGGTGTCGTTCACTTACGGCACCTACACCGCCCCGGCCAAGGTCACGGTGCCCAGAGTCATCGATCTGACCAGAGCCGCCGCAGAAACGGCGATCACCGACGCCGGGCTGACAGCCGACGCCCGCAGCAGAACCACCACCGACCCGAACCGGAACGGCCTGGTCAACCAGCAGATTCCCGTCCCCGGCACCCAGGTGGCCCCGGGCAGCAACGTCATCTTCTACTACCTCGTGTACACCGCCCCCACCACGACCACAACGACCACGACGACCACGACGACCACCGTCGCCCCGGCCAAAGTCACAGTGCCCGGAGTGCTCGGGCTCACCAGGCAAGCTGCGACACAGGCGATAGAGGCCGTCGGGCTGGTGGCAGACGGCATCGCAGGCACCAGCACAACCGACCCAAGCCGAGCCGACAAGGTATATTCGCAGGGACCCAAGAGCGGTTCCAAGGTGGCTGTGGGCTCGACGGTGATCTTCCACTACCGCGTCTACACCGCCCCGGCACAGGTCACGGTGCCCGATTTGGTCGGCATGCAAAGGGACGCCGCGGAGTCTGCGCTGATCCTCCTCGGCCTGAACGTCTCGGCTACCCAGGTGCAGACCTCGAACCAGGCCGATCACGGCAAGGTCTTCTCGCAGACCCCCGCAGCCGGCGCACAGATCGACGAGGGCGGCAGCGTCACGATCCTGTTTTACTTCTACTCCGGCGCCATGGACGCGACGCCCGGCACGCAGCCGAAGGCCAGGACCACCACTCCTGCGCCGAAGACCCCGACCACGGCGACCACTCTGCCGCCGGAGCCGGAGCCCAAGTCCGCTCAGCAGGCTGCGGTGCCGGAGCCGGAGCCAGAAGCCGGCGAGCCGTCGCAGCCCGCGGGCGAGGCGCCGACGCCGACGACCACGGCGACCACCCTTCCTCCTACGACCACGGTGACCACGCTGCCGCCCGAGCCGGAGCCTGTGCCTGAGCCGCCCGCGGCGCCAAGCAGCCTGCGAGCCTCAGCCGGTGCCGGCTCGGTGACGCTCGTCTGGGACGCGCCGGGCGGCCCGTCGGTCAGCGGCTATCAGATCCTGCGCAAGCTGTTCGGCTTCAACTCTGCGCTGCAGGTGTACGTGGCCGACACCCGAAGCACCGCCACGACCTTCACCGACAGCGGCGTGGAGCCCGGCACCCGCTACGTCTACCGGGTCAAGGCGATCAACGCCGCCGGCGTCGGGGCCTGGTCCAACTACGTGCGCGTCACCCCCGGCTAGACGCCGCCCGGCCCGCAACGAGCCTGCCGCGGCTCATCCGGCGTCGTCCGCGGCGTCGGGGATCGGCAGCTCGCCGGTTTGGAGCAGCTGCTCGAAGCCGGCCTCGTCGAGGATCGGGATGCCCAGCTCGGTGGCCTTGTTCAGCTTCGATGCGCCCGGCTCGGCGCCGACCACCAGCGCCGTGGTCTTGGTTGACACACTGCCCGGGGATTTGCCGCCGCGTGCCTTCACGGCGTCGGCGGCTTCGCTGCGGCTGTAGCCGGCGAGGGTGCCCGTGACCACCACCGTCTTGTCTGCGAGCGTCTGCTCCACGGCCTGCTGCGGGCTGGCGGCCTTCATGGTCAGCCCTGCCGCGGCCAGGCGGTCGATCAGCTCACGCGAGCCGGGGTCGGCGAACCAGCGATGCACGGCCTCGGCGATGACCGTGCCGAAGCCCTCCACCGCTGCGATCTCCTCTTCCGAGGCGGCCTTGATGCGGTCCATCGAGCCGAAGGCGTCGGCCAGGGTCTCGGCGTTGACCACGCCGATCTCGGGTATGCGCAGCCCGAACAGCAGGTTGGTCAGCGGCCTGGCCTTGGACGCCTCGATGGAGCTGCGCAGGTTGTCCACCGAGAGGTCCCCGAACCTCTCCAGGGCGAGCACCCGCTCGAAATCGAGCGTGTAGAGGTCGGCGGCATCGCTCAGCAGCCCCTCGGTCACGAATAGGTCGATTCTCTTCTCGCCGAGGTGCTCCACGTCCATGGCGGCCCGCCCGCAGAAGTGCTCGATGCGGCCCCGGACCTGGCGTGGGCAGTCGAAGTTCACGCAGTTGGTGGCTGCCGCCCCCTCGTCGCGCTCCAGCGGCTCGCCGCACTGCGGGCAGTGGCTGGGGAACTCCCAGGGCTTTGAGCCGGGCTTGCGCTCAGCCAGCACCGGGCCGACCACCTCGGGGATCACGTCGCCCGCACGGCGCACGATCACGGTGTCGCCGGGGCGCACGTCCTTGGCCGCAACCTGGTCCTCGTTGTGCAGCGTGGCCGTGGTCACGGTCACCCCGCCGACGAACACTGGGGCGAGCTGGGCGAACGGGGTGGCCTGGCCGGACGGCCCGATCGACACCTCGATGTCGAGCAGCTCGGTGGTGCGCTCCTCGGGCGGCAGCTTGTAGGCGACCGCCCAGCGGGGCGCCTTGGCGTCGGCGCCGAGCTCGCGCTGCAGGACGAGGTCGTCCACCTTCACGACCACGCCGTCGAACTCGAAGTCGAAGTCGTGGCGGCGGGCCTCGAAGCCCTCGATCCGCTCGATGACCGCCTCGATCGAGTCCACCGCCGTGATCTGCTCGGAGTTCACCGGCAGGCCGAGGCTTGCGAGCCAGTTGAGGGTCTCGGTGTGGCTGGCCAGATCAGGCCCGCCGGTGACCGTGCCGAGCTGGTAGCAGAAGAACGACAGGTCGCGGCCGGCGGTGACCGAGGCGTCCTTTTGGCGCAGCGATCCCGCGGCGGTGTTGCGGGCGTTGACGAAGGCCCTGGGTCCCTTGTGCTCCTGCCCGGACTCTGCGGCCTTAGCGGCCTCGGCGACCAGGCGCTCGTTGAGCGCAGCGAAGCTGGAGAGCTTCATGAAGACCTCGCCGCGCACCTCCAGGACCGCCGGGGGCTGGCCGTGCAGGGCGGCGGGGATGTCTTCGATGGTGGCCACGTTGCGGGTCACGTCCTCGCCGACGAGCCCGTCGCCGCGGGTGGCGCCTTGCACCAGCACGCCGTTCTCGTAGCGCAGCGAGATCGCCAGTCCGTCGAACTTCAGCTCCACCGCATAGGCGGGCACGGGGCGGTCCTCCAGCCTGCGGGCCAGGCGGGCGTTCCAGGCCTGCAGCTCGGCGATGTCGAAGGCCTTGTGCAGCGACATCATCGGCACTGCATGGGTCACCGGCGAGAAGGTCTCGCCGGCCGCGCCGCCGACGCGCTGGGTGGGCGAGGACGGATCGGCCAGATCGGGATGGGCGGCCTCTAGCTCTCTCAGCTCCTCCAGCAGCCGGTCGTACTCAGCATCGGGGATCTCCTGCGTGTTCTCCTCGTAGTACAGCCGGTTGTGATGCTCGATCTGCCGCCGAAGCTCCTCGACTCGGGCCGCTGGGTCGTCGTTCCCAGGCTCGCCGGCGGACGGCTCGCCGCGCTCTGGGTCGTCGCGCTCGGGCATCGGGGCAACGCTACATTGCGCCCGATCCGCTGCGAGCCGCTGCGGCCGGCCTGCAAGAGCAGCGGCGGCAGGGCGCGGCCTTCGCCAGACGGCGCGGCGACAGGACACGGTCATCGCCAGACGGCGCGGCGACATGGCACGGTCTCCGCCAGACGGCGCGGCGACATGGCACGGTCATCGCCAGACGGCGCGGCGGCAGGGCGAGGCCTTCGCCAGACAGCACGGCGACATGCCAGGGCGCGGCACGAATAGCGTGACGGCGTGGCTCACACGGCGATCGCCTCCATGCGGGACCCCAGGCGGGTCCTGGTGGTCTGCATCGGCGCGGTCTGGGTGGCCCAGCCGTTCACCCTCGGTGAGCTGCTCGGCGAGGCGCTGGGCCAGCGCAGCCCCGACGTGCGCAGCACCGCATCGGCGATGGCCTGGATCTGGTGGTTCGCGACGCTGCTGGCGCTGGCTGCGCCCCGGCCGGTCGGCTTGACCGCAGGACGGATCGGAGCCGTCGCGGCGCTGCCTGCGGGACTGTGGGCTGCGCTGCACAACGACGACGCGGCGCTGGTCGTGATCGGCCTGGCGGCGGCGCTGACTGCGGCGGGCGTGGTGCTGCTGCCAGGGGTCGGCGACCGCTACGTGGACGGCGAGAGCTACGGCGACGAGCGGCGCTTCCTGCTGCGCCCGCCGGGGCCTGTGATGCTGGCGGTGCTGCCTGCGGCCTGGGCGGTGACCGTGGCTGCGCTGTGGGCGCCGCCGCTGCTGCTGGCGAGCCATCGCTGGGTGCTGGGAGCGATCGCCGTCGTCGTCGGGGCGGCGTTGGCCTTCGGCGGGTTCCGGGCCATGCACCAGCTCTCGCGGCGCTTCGTGGTGTTCGTCCCCAACGGGCTGGTGCTGCACGACCCGGCCACGCTGCGCGAGCCGGTGCTGTTCACCCGCCAGACGGTCGCCCGCCTGCGCCCCGCCGACGCCGACAGCACGGCGCTCGACCTGAGCGCCTCGGCCCTGGGGCTGGCCCTGGAGCTGAGCCTCACCGAGCCGGTCACGCTGGCGCTTGCGACCGGCCGCGACCCCGGCACCGATCGCGGCCCCGTGACCATCCGTGGCTCCGGGGCGGGTCGTGATTCCGGGGCGGGTCGTGATTCCGGGGCGGGCCGCGGCTCAGCCGGCGAGCAGCAGGTCGGCTCGCTGCTGTTCACGCCCACCCGGCCCGCAGCGGTGCTGGCCACCGCCGCTGAACGCGCCATCCCCATCGCCTGAGCGGCGGCATCCCGCCAAATCGCCGCTGCCAGGTCCCCAATGGCAGCACCCGCCGGACGATCGCCGGGTGGCGGGTCAGTCCGATGCAGGGCCGCAGGTTCCGCCGCCGACCACCATGTCGCCCACGTAGGCGACCAGGCTCTGGCCCGCGGCGACCCGCCGGTGCGGCGCCGCCCAGCGCACCGAAGCGCCCCCGGCAGAGTCGTCGACCACGGCCGCAACGGGCTCGCCGTGCGCTGCGCACTGCACCAGCAGCGTGCCGTTGACGCGCTCGCCCACCCAGGTCCAGGACTCCAGCGCGCTGCGCTCGACCAGCAGATCGATCGCCGAGCCCAGCGTGACAGTGGCCGACGCCACGTCCACATCGACCGCATAGCGAGGCTCCGAGCCGCCGCCCAGGCCCAGCCCCTTGCGCTGACCGACGGTGACCAGCTCCACCGCAGGCCCCTCGCCCAGCACGGCGCCGCTGCGATCCACCAGCGTGGCCGGGCGCAGCGCAATCCGCTCGCCCAGAAACGAAGCCCGCCCGTGGCGGTTGGTGATGAAGCAGACGTCCTGGCTGTCGGGCTTGGCCGCGGTGCGCAGGCCCAGGCTCGCCGCCAGGGCGCGCACCTCGGCCTTGGCGAGCTCGCCCACCGGGAAACGCAGCCGGCGCAGGGTGGCCTGGTCGAGCATGTGCAGCACATAGGACTGGTCCTTGGCGGCGTCGGCGCCCCTTGCCAGGCGCGGCCCCTGCGGCGTGGCGACGACCTTTGCGTGATGCCCGGTGGCCACGAGCCCGAAACCCAGGGCGTCGGCTCGGCGCAGCAGCCGGTCGAACTTGAGATGGCGGTTGCACTCGATGCAGGGATTGGGCGTGCGGCCCGCCGCATGGTCGGCCGCATAGGGCCCCACCACGTGCCGCTCGAAGTCGTCGCCGAAGTTGAAGACGTGATGCTCGATGCCCAGGCGGTCGGCGACCCTGCGGGCGTCGTCGGTGTCGCTCACCGCGCAGCAGCCGGTGTCGCTGGGCCCGCCCCAGAGCTTCATGGTCACGCCCACGACCCGATGGCCGGCCTCCAGCAGCAGCGCCGCGGCCACCGACGAGTCGACGCCGCCCGACATAGCGACCAGCACGGGCGCCGTCTCAGCCATGCTCAGCCCCCTCTCAGCCGCCGCCGTGAGCGGCGAGCCGCCCCACGGCTGCGACGACGATGCCCAGCGCCGCATCGACGTCGGCAGCGGTGGTGGTGTGGCCCAGCGACAGGCGCAGCGAGCCGCGGGCGGCCTCGCGGGGCACGCCCATGGCGGCCAGCACATGAGACGGATCCTGGGCGCCGCTGGAGCACGACGAAGCCGCCGAGGCCCGCAGGCCCTGCTCGTCGAGCAGGAACAGCAGCGCCTCGGCCTCGATGCCGGCAAACAGCAGATGCGCGAAACCGGCGGCCACATCGGCGCCCTCGTCGAGCACCGTGGCCCGCACACGCTCTCCCAGCTCCGAGCGCAGGCCGTCGACCAGGCGGTCGCGCAAGGCCTGCAGCCGGAGGGTCTCGGCGGGCCGCCGTGCTGCGGTGACCCGCGCTGCGGCTGCCAGGGCGACCGCGCCGGCCACGTCGGGAGTGCCGGCACGGCGCCCCCGCTCCTGGCCGCCGCCCAGCACCAGCGGGTCCAGCTCGATGCCGTCGCGCACGAAGAGCACGCCGCTGCCGACCGGACCGCCGATCTTGTGCCCGGTAGCCGACAGCAGGTCGAAGTCGGCGGCGGCTTCGGCGGTGTCGATCCAGTTGAGCGCCTGCACGGCATCGGTGTGCAGCAGTGCGCCCGGCGCCGCTCGGCGGGCCGCTGCGGCCAGGGCGGGCAGGTCGTTGACCGCGCCGGTCTCGTTGTTGACGGCGATGATCGACACCACGCTCACGTCGCTCAGGCCGCGCAGCAGCTCGCTCAGCGCCTCGGGGTCGACCGTGCCGTCGGCGCGCAGGCCGACGACATGGCCGCCTGCGTGCTCGACCGGCTCGAGCACCGCATGATGCTCGCCCGCCGAGCAGACCGCCGTGCCGCCGCGGGCGCCGAGCACGCCGCGGATCGCCAGGTTGTCGGCCTCGCTGCCGCCGCTGGTGAACACCACCTCGGCCCGGTCTCGGCCGAACACCTCGGCCAGTTCGTCGCGGGCGTCGTCGAGGGCACGGCGCGCGGCCCTGGCGCCTGCGTGGGCGCCGGTCGGGTTGGCGTGATGGGCGTCGCTGGCGGCCAGCCAGGCTTGGCGTGCCTCGGGGCGCACGGGGGTGCTGGCAGCGTGATCCAGGTAGATCTCAGCAGCGGCCATGGGCCAAGGCTAGGGACTCAGCGCAGGCGCCGGCCCGCCCGCGTCGAAGCCTGCCCGCGGCCCGCCGTGCCGCAGCCGGCCGTCAAAGCCGCCTTCGGGGGCACTACCGTGTGCCGGCACAATGCGGGCTGTGCGGATAACGGTCGAGACCGAGATCGATGCGCCGGCGTGGGCAGTCTGGGACGACGTGCGCCGCATCGACAGCCACGTGGAGTGGATGGCCGACGCCCAGACCATCGAGTTCACGTCCGAGGTGACCGAGGGGACGGGCACGAGTTTCGTGTGCGACACCCGGATCGGCCCGCTGCGCATGAGCGACCGCATGGAGGTCACCTCCTGGGTTCCCGGAGTCGAGATCGGGGTGCGTCACAGCGGGGCGGTCAGCGGCGACGGGCGCTTCGTGATCGAACCGCTGAGCGACGGGCGCACCATGTTTCGCTGGATCGAGTCGCTGCGCTTTGCCTGGTGGCTCGGCGGGCCGCTCGGGGCCTGGGTCGGCGCCAAGGTGCTCAGGGCGGTCTGGCGTCGCAACCTGGCCGCTCTGGCAGACCGCTTCGCAGACGGCGCGGGCGGCTTCGGGCGGGCGGTGCCGATCGAGCAGCACTCGCTGCTGTCGGATCAGCGCACGGTCGCCCTGGTCGCCCCCGGCGCACGGATCGTCTGGATGTGCCTGCCCCGCATCGACTCGCCGGCGGTGTTCGCTGAGCTGCTGGGCGGCCCGGCGGCGGGCTTCTTCTCGGTGGCCCCGGCTCGCTCGGACAGTGCTCCGGGCGGGCACCAGCTGAGCCCGCCCGAGCCGACGGCCCGCTATGTGGGCGACTCGCTGGTGCTGCGCAGCGAGTGGCCGGAGCTGAGCGTGACCGACTGGCTCGACTGCTCCGGCGGACGCAGCGCCGATGCGGACGCGGCGGTCGTGTTGGTCCGGGTCGTCGAGGGCTCAGGCGAGGCGCGCATCGAGTTCGCGCCGCGGCTCGACTACGGGCGCGCCCCCACCCGCCTGCAAGCCCGCCGCGGCGGTCTGGAGATCGAAGGCTGCGCCGAGCGCATCGTGCTCGACAGCCCCGGCGTGGCCTGGGAGATGCACACGCACGGCGGGGTTGCCGGCGCAGAGCAGCAAGGCGCCGTTGCGGTCGTCGATCTGGACGCAGGCCCGGTCACGCTGGAGCTGAGCTGCGGCCCGCCCAACAGCGAAGAACGCCCCGCGGACCACAGCGCCACAGCCGGGCACAGCGCCGCAGCCGAGCCGCCGCGGCACGCCGCCACCGCCGCCTTCTGGCAGGACTGGGCCGACCGCCTCGTGATGCCCGAGCCGGGGCCGCTGCTGAGCGCCGAGGCCGTCGGTCTCGTCCAGCGCAGCGCGCTGACCCTCAAGGCCCTCTGCCACGGCCCCAGCGGGGCGATCGCCGCGGCAGCCACCACCAGCCTGCCCGAGTGGATCGGCGGCACCCGCAACTGGGACTACCGCTACTGCTGGATCAGGGACGCCGCGGCGGCGGCCTGCGCTCTGCTGCGCCTCGGCAGCACGCAAGAGGCGCTCGATCTCTGCGAATGGCTGGCCGACATCGCCGAGGCCGCCGACGACGCCGGCGAGGAGCTGTTCCCGCTGTATGGCGTCGACGGCGGACCGCTGCCGCCGGAGACCGAGATCGCCGAGCTGGCCGGCTATCTGGGGTCGAGGCCGGTCAGGGTCGGCAACGCGGCGGACCGCCAGACGCAGATCGACGTCTACGGCCACATCGCCGAGCTCGTCTGGCGGCTCGACAGCGCAGGCGCCGCGCTCACGCCCAGGCATCACGGCCTCGTCGAGCGCTGCGTGCAGATGGTGAGCCGCTGCTGGATGCTGCCCGACTCCGGCATGTGGGAGGTGCGCTTGGCGCCTCGCCACCACGTCAACTCCAAGGCGATGTGCTGGGTGGCGGCCGACCGCGCCGTGCGCATCGCCGCATCACAGGGCCGCAGCCTGCCCGAATCCGAGGCGCTGCGGGAGCGGATCCGAGACGACCTGCTGGCTCACGGATGCGAGGGCGACGGGCCGTTCCGCACCGCCTATGACGGCGACGATCTCGACGCCTCGGCCCTGGCCGTGGGCCTCTACGGCCTGATCGACGGCGACGACCCGCGTTTCGCGGCCACCGTGCAGGCCGTCGAGTCGCAGTTCCGCCGCGGCGATGCCGTCTACCGCTACCGCCACGCGGATGGCCTCGCGGATGCCGAGGGCGCCTTCAACCTGATGACCTCGTGGCTGATCGACGCCAAGATCCTGACCGGCGACATCGCCGGCGCGCTGGAGCTGTTCGAGGCCCATCTCGGCGTGGCCGGGCCGACCGGGCTGATGGCCGAGGAGGTCGATCCCGACAGCGGCCGGGCGCTGGGCAACTTCCCGCAGGCCTACTCGCACTCGGGGCTGATCGACAACGCCTGCAACCTGGCGGCGGCACAGCGCAGCCCGGCCCGCCCGAGCGAGGATCGGCAAGCCGGCTGACCCGGCCGCCGCTGGGCAGTGTCTCGCCGGCGGGCATGCGGAGTCGACGCGCTGAGAGAGCCTGGCGGGCGGCGGCTTGTGAGGTCCGGCTCAGGCGGGGGAGGGTCGGGGCTCGGCGAGAGGCAGCGTCAGAGCTGGACCGGCGACTCGGCCATGCCCAGGGCGTTGATCTCCACCACCTCGCTGACACCGGGCACCCGGTCCTTCATGATCCGCTCGATGCCGGCCTTCAGGGTCTGGGTGGATGCCGGACAGGTCACGCAGGCGCCCTTGAGCTCGACGGTGACCACGCCGCTGGCCTCGTCCACGCCGATCAGCTCGATGTCGCCCGCGTCGGCCTGGATGGCGGGGCGGATGGCGGTTATCACCTTCTCGACTTGATCCAACATCACGGGCCTGCCTTGCAGTCGTCGCCCACAGTGTGACACCGCCACGCCCGGACTACGACCCGCCTCGTCAGATTCCCTGCGGGCGTAGCCGCGCCGTCCTGGCGGATTCGGCGTAGGCGTAGCCGCGTCGCCTTGCCCGATTCGGCGCAGGCGTAGCCTGGCGGGGTGGCATCTGCGCTGCTGGCTCATCAAGGCGGCTGGGACGAGATCGCCATGGTCGCCGTGCCGGTGCTGGCCTTCGCGGGGATGCTGGTGCTGGCCCGAAGACGCGCCGCCGGCCGCCCGGCCGCCGAGCCCGAGCCCGAGCCGCAGGGCCAAGCCCAGCCGCAGGCCTCAGCCGAGCCGTAGAGCCCCGGTCTGCCCGCCGCTCAGCCCGGGCCGCGACGCAGCCGCGGTGCTCTCACAGGCTCAGCGCCCACCCAGCCTCAGGCCAGGGTCTCGACGTCGGCGCCGATGCCGCGCAGCTTGGCGGCGAAGTCGGCGTAGCCGCGGGCGATATGCGAGGCGTCGCTGACCACGGTGTAGCCCTCGGCGCCCAGACCGGCCACCGCCATGGCGGCCCCGGCGCGGATGTCGTGCGCCCGCACCCGCGCCCCCGAGAGCCGCTCCACGCCGCGCACCACCGCATGATGGGCATCGGTGCGGATGTCGGCGCCCATGCGACGCAGCTCGTCCACATAGCGGAACCGTCCCGAGTACAGGTTCTCGGTCACGATGCCCACGCCCTCGGCAGTGGCGAGCACGGTCGTCAGCAGCGGCTTGAAGTCCGTGGCCAGGCCCGGATAGGGCAGCGTCGAACAGTCCGCCGAGCTGAGCCGACGAGCCGCCAGCGCCCGGATGCCGTCGTCATCCGCGCTGAGGTGCATGCCCATGTCGGTCAGCTTCTGACAGAGCATCGCCATGTGGTCGGAACGAGCGCCTCGCACCGCGATGTCGCCGCCGGCCACCGCCACGGCAGCCAGGTAAGTGGCCGCCTCTATGCGGTCGGCGATCACCGAATGGCGGATGCCGCGCAGCGGCCGGCTGCTGTCGACGCCCTCCACGGTGATGGTGGACGTGCCTGCGCCGCCGACCCGAGCGCCCATCTTCGCCAGTGCATCGCAGAGGTCGACCACCTCGGGCTCGCGGGCCGCGTTGTCGATGACGGTGGTGCCCTTGGCCCGCACTGCGGCCATCAGCAGATTCTCGGTGGCGCCGACGGAGGGGAACTCCAGCAGCACCCGGGCGGCCACCAGGTGCGGGGCGCGGGCGCGGATGTAGCCGTGGGCGATCTCGATCTCGGCGCCGAGGTCGGCGAGCCCGCTCACGTGCAGGTCGATCGGGCGGGGGCCGAAGTCGTCGCCGCCGGGCAGCGCCACCCGGGCCTCGCCGCAGCGGGCCAGCATCGCCCCGAGCACCACAATCGAGGCCCGGAACCGCTCCACGATCTCATAGGGCGCGAGCGGCTCGATCTCCGCGGGCACCGTGATCGTGATCGTCTCGCCGTCACGCTGCACGCCGGCGCCGGTGGCACGCAGCAGCTCGGCCATCAGGTCGACGTCGGTGATGCGCGGCACGTTGTCGATGACCGAGGTGCCCTCGGTGAGCAGGGTGGCCGCCATGATCTTGAGGACGGCGTTCTTGGCGCCGCCGACGCTGACCGTGCCCTCCAGCGGCCTGCCGCCCCGCACGACGAGCTGCTCGGGGACCGGCTCTGTGGCCGGATCTGCCGGCTGCGGGGCTTGGTCTGCGGCTCGGTGGTCGCTGCCGACGGGCTCGCCGGGCTTTGGTTGCATCAGGGTGAAGTCTGCCGGCGCATCCGAGCCGCCGCCGCCATTGCGCCCGCCGCGACCGCGATCAGCAGCCGGCGCCGGGCTGGCCGACGGGATGCCGCAAGGCCGCCGCCAGGTCGTCGATCAGCCCGGCGAGCTCGTCGATGCAGGCATCGAAGTCGGCCTGATCGCCGGCGCCGGGGTCGACCACCTCATCCGCGGCCTGCATGCCGTGCTCGGCGAGCCTCAGGGCCGCCACCCGGGTCGCCAGGTCCGGGCCGTGCGCGGCTGCCAGCTCCCGCGCCACCCGCTTCAGGGCGCCGGTGATGCCCAGCGCCTCGGGGAACTCCCGTCGCATCCATGCCGCGTGGTCGGGCTCCATGACCAGCACCAGGTCGCTGGCATCGGCGTCTGCTGCGGTGAACTGACGGCTGCGATGCGAGTGGTCGCGCAGCCCGTGGCGCTCCAGGGCGGTGCGGGTGCGCACGCTCATCGGCTGACCGGGCAGCACCAGCGTGCCAGCGCTTCTGATCTCGAAGCCGCTGTGGCCGCTGAGCCGGTCGCGCAGCAGGCAGGCTGCCATCACCGAGCGGGCTGCGTTGCCGGTGCACACGAAGGTGATGACCGACGGCGACTGCGGGGGACGCTCGCTCATCGGCTGGCCGGCTCTGGCGGGTCTGGCGGGTTCTCGGGTCCGCCGAGCCGCTCCAGCAGCGCCGGCACGGTGACGGCCAGCGCAGCAGACGCGGCGGCGAGGTTGGCCAGGAACTGCTCGGCTGCCTCCGCAGGCGCATCGACCAGGTCGGTGATCGCCTTGACCGCGCCCGCCGGCACGCCGTGCAGGTGCGCCACCCAGGCGACCGCGGCCGCCTCCATCTCCTTGACCTCGGCGCCCGATGCACCGATGCGCTCACGGTCCGTGTCGCTCTCGTCGAGGCTGTCGCCGGAGGTGACGACGCCGAGCCGGCAGCCCAGCGGCCCGGCGTGAGCCGACAGATCCGCCGCCGGCAGGTTGGCCAGGCCCAGCTCGTCGAAGCCCGGGATCGGGATGCGGCGGTCGTGGCACACGAAGCGGTCGTGGGCCAGGTACACGTCGCCGATCGCCGCGCCCGCCCGCTGCCAGCCTCCCGCTGTGCCCACCGAGAGCACCATTTCGACCGGCCCGGCAGCGTCGGCGGCAGCCGGGTCGGCGCACAGGGCGTCGTCTGCCAGGGCGAGGTGCGCGGCCAGCGCGGCTGCTGTGGAGCCCACGGCGTCCACGCCGGTGCGGGGGTCGGTGCCGTTCACGACCACGGTCACCGCGGGGCGGCGGCCCGAGGCCGCGGCGTGGCTGATCCGCATGGGCAGCGCCGTCGCCCAGGCGGGCAAGGCCAGAGGCGCCGCGCCGAGCGCGCTGCGCAACGGAGCGGCCTCGGCCTCCATGGCCATCACCACAGCGACGTGACGCATGGCGACAGAGCGTAGGGCGCTGAGATCACAGCGGACGCAGCCTTGCAGCCGGCCGGCCTGCCGGGGCGGGCTTGACGGGCGAGGGCTGTCGGGCGAGGGCTGTCGGGGGAGACGCGAGTCGAATCCGTTGCGCAAGATGTGCAGAGTCGGTATCGTTGTGCGCATGCCCACCACCACTGCACGACGAAACCTGTCCATGAGCGCCGAGTATCAGGCGAAAGCGGAGCGCCTGGCCCACGCCCGCGGCCTGACGTTCTCCGCGTATCTCCGTCAGCTGATCGACGAGGACCACGCCCGGTCAGCGCCCCGCGGCGACATCTCAGTCCTGTTCAACATGCTCGGCGACGAGATGGGCCCCACCGATTTCGCCAACGAGACGGATGATCTGATCAAGAAGAGCGTGCTGATGGGCATGTCGGACTGAGATGCGCTCGGCCAAGCAGGTGTTTGTCGATACGGCGATCTGGTGCGCGAGCACCAACGCGCAAGACGAATCGCATGAACTGGCGGTCCGTCTGATGAACTCACACAGGCACAATCTGGTCACCAGCGACTACGTGATCATGGAGACCTGGTGGGTGATACACGCTCGGCTGCATGCTCGCGCCGCCAACCGAGTGGTGGACACGATCCTGGCCGAGGGCCTCGTAGACATCATCGACGCCACAGCCCACGACATCCAGGCCGCTTTGCGTATCGGCGAACGCTTCGAGGATCAGGACTTCTCGCTGGTGGACCGCACAAGCTGGGCGATCATGGAACGCTGCGGGATCACCGAGGCCTTGACCTTCGACCGTGATTTCGAGGTGTACCGCTACGGGCCGGACAAAGACCAAGCGCTCACTGTTCATCGCTGAGACGGCGCCGCGGCCTTCGCCTTGGGCACCGCTGCCGTGAGGAACCCGTGCCGGCTCAGATGCCGATGGCGGCGGCCACTCGGTCGCGATGGCTGCGGGCGTCGCCGTGCGCGGCCGAGCGCGTCCAGCCCCGCTTGAGCCAGATCTGCAGGTCGTGCTCGCGGGTGTAGCCGATGGCGCCGTGGCACTGCAGCGAGGCGCGGCAGGCGCGGTCCACGGCATCCGAGGCCATGGCCTTGGCCATCGACACGTGCACGGCCCGGTCCTGGGCGTGGCCGTCGGGCAGCGGACGGCTGCGGGCCTGCGCCACGGACCAGGCGGCGCGGTACACCAGCGGGGCGGCGAACTCGATGCCGATGCGCACGTCGGCGAGCTGGTGCTTGACTGCCTGGTAGCTGCCGACCGGCTTGCCGAACTGGTGCCGCTCGGCGACGTAGCCGACGGTGATGTCGAGCAGCCTGCGGGCCGTGCCGACGCAGTCCGCGGCCGCGCCCAGCGCCGCCCGGTCCCGCGCCAGGTCTGCATCCGCGCCGCTCAAGGCGGTGCTCTGTCCGACGGCTATGCCGGCGAGCCGCCGCGACGGGTCGATCGAAGCAAGCGGAGTCGCCGTCCACGAGCTGACGACCGCCAGGCCGCTGTCGCTGTCTCCGCTGGCGTCGCAGCCGTCGGCGGCGCGGTTGCCGCGGTGTCGGCCGAGGTCGGCGACGATGGCGTCGGCCGCTGCGCCCCAGGGCACCGGGCCTGCGTCCAGGGCGACGCTCACCAGCGACCTCCCCGCCATGGCGTCGTCGAGCAGGTCGCTGCGTCCCTCGGCGAGCGCCGGCACGGCCACCGCAGCGTGCTCGCTCAGCGGCTCGGGCACCCCTGCGTAGCCGGCCTCCTCGAGGACGCGCACCATGTCGACCTCGTCGAGCCCGAGCCCGCCCGAGTCCTCCGGCACCAGCGCTGCGAGCACGCCCATGTCCGCCAGCGCCTGCCACAGCCCCGGCACCCCGCCACCCCCGGAGCCCTCGGAACCGGCAGCGCTGCCCTCGGAGCTCTCGGCGCTCGCACGCAGCGCGTCGGGCGTGCACAGATCGGCGAACAGGTCGCGCACCGCGTCGCGCAGCATGTCCTGGTCGGCGCTGAAGGCGAAACGCACGGCTCAGCGCCTCGGCAGGCCGAGCACCCGCTCGGCGATGATGTTGCGCTGGATCTCGTTGGTGCCCGCATAGATCGGCCCGGCCAGGGCGAACACGTAGCCCTCCAGCCAGTCGTTGCCCTCGGTCAGCTCTGCGGTCTCGCCGAGCAGGCGCAGCGCCGTGGCGTGCAGCTCCAGGTCGAGCTCGGACCAGAAGACCTTGCCGAGGCTGGCCTCTGCGCCGATCTCTGCGCCGTCGGTCAGCTCGGCGGCCAGCAGGTAGGTCTGCCAGCGGTAGGCCTGGGCCTTGATCCAGGCGTCGGTCGCCTCGTCGCGCAGCCGCGGGTCCACGCCGCCGCTCGCCTGCAGGCCCCGCACCAGGCCGGTCAGGCGCTCGGCGGCGGCCATGAAACGGCCCGGGCTGCGCAGGCTCAGCCCGCGCTCGGAGCCCGCCGCGGCCATCGCCACCTGCCAGCCGTTGCCCTCGCCGCCGAGCACGTTCTCCGCAGGCACCCGGCAGTCGTCGAAGAACAGCTCGGCGAACCCCGGCACGCCGTCGAGTCGGGCGATGGTGCGTCGCTGCAGGCCGGGCGCATCCGCGGGCACCAGCAGGTAGGTGAGCCCGGCGTGGCGCTGCGAGTCCGCTTCGCTGCGCACGATGCAGAAGATCCAGTCGGCATAGGCGCCCCGCGAGCACCACGTCTTCTGGCCGTTGAGCACGTAGTGGTCGCCGTCGCGGATCGCCGTGGTCCTGATCGCGGCGAGGTCGGAGCCGGCCTCGGGCTCGCTCCAGCCCTGCGCCCAGATCTCGTCGCCTGCGGCCATCGGCGGCAGGAAGCGGTCCTGCTGGGCGGGGCTGCCGAAGTTGAAGATCGTCGGCGCCAGCAGGCTCAGGCCGTTGGCGGCCACCCGGCCAGGGGCGCCCGAGAGCCAGTACTCCTCTTCGTAGATCAGCCACTCGATCAGGTCGCAGTCGCGCCCGCCGTAGGCCTGCGGCCATGCCGGCACGGCCCAGCCGCCCTCGAACAGCCGCCGCTCCCACAGGCGGTGCTCCTCGAAGCCCTCGGGGGTGTCCATCGAGCGCAGCGCCTCGGCGGGCTTGTTGGCTTCGAGCCATTCGCGGCACTCGGCTCGGAAGGCGACGTGGCGCGGCGTCGATTCGAGGTTCAACGCCGCCGCCCCTCGCTGAACGCCCGAAGTCCTCTCGAAGCCCGAACTCCGCTCGCCGCCGGCAGCGCGCTCAACGCCGGAACTCCCCTTTGCGCAGGCCGCGGGGGTCGAGCACCTCGCGGATCAGGCGCAGCTCGGTGGCGGTCGGCAGGCGCGACTCGGCGACGTCGTCGTTGACGGTCAGCTCGAAGGGCGACGCTGCCTGGGCCTGCTCCAGGGTGACGCCGGGATGCAGCGAGCGCACCCGCATGGTGCCGTCGAGGGTCTGGAAGTCATACGCGCCGAGGTCGGTGACCACCCGGCGGATCTCGTGGAAGCGGCGGCTCGCTTCGGGCAGGCGGGCCATGGTGTCGTAGCCAGGGCCGCTGATCACGTCGACCGTGTTGCTGAACGCCCGGGCCTGGTCGGCGATCCAGTACGAGACGGCGTGGTTGATCAGGTTGCCCGGCGCGCCGCGCATGCCCAGCAGCTGGGCCTTGGGCTTGCGGTAGGCGCCGATGGCGGCGAAGTTCTGGTTGCCCCAGCGGTCGATCTGGCTGGCGCCCATCACCACATGGCGCTTGCCGGACCAGACCTGATCGAAGATCGAGCGAAACGGCATGTAGGCCTCCACGACGGCCCCGGCGGTTACGCCTGCAGTCGCGCCGACGGGCAGGTCGCCTTGCACGGCATAGGCGATGGTGTCGGTGAGCATCAGGTCCGGCTCGAAGACGGCCCGCGCCAGGCGGCCTGCGGTCACCGGCAGCGGCCCCATTGGGTTGCACAGCACCTCGCCGTCGCCCCGGAACGCCTCGGCGAGAGCGACCACGCATATCTCGTCCAGAGTCGCCGGCTCGGCACCGGTCGGCGTGTTGCCCGGTGCCGGCCCGTCGCCGGTCGACGGGCTCATGGCGTCGACCTCTCCGCCAGCCTGGCCCGGTAGGCCTCATGGGACTCCAGCTCCAGCCAGTCCGAGCAGAACTGCGCCCAGCGCTGCGGGTCGCGGGCAGCGGCGGCGTAGTCCCGCTGGAACGGCTCGTCGCGGCCGTAGTCGGGCGGGCATTCGGTGAAATGGGCGCCCTGGGGCGCCTCGACCACCCCGTCCACATGGATGCGCGGTATGCGCAGCGTGTGGACCGAGCCCTCGTCGGCGAAGCGCTCGGTCGCCACGATCTGCTCGGCCGACATGTAGGTGCGGCCCGACGCCATGGCGAACAGGTCGTCGAAGTACAGGTCCGGCCCGAGGAACTGGCCGTTGCCGCGGGCATCCGCCCGGTTCATGTGCAGGATCGCCGCGTCGAGGGTCAGCGCCGGGATGGCGACCAGCTCCTCGCCCTCGTCATATGGCGAGGTCACCGTGCGCAGGTCGGGGTTCTCGCTCAGCATGGCGCTGCCGAGGCCGGCCCTCGTCGGGTAGAACGGCACCCGGTGAGCGGCGGCCATGAGGCCCAGGTAGAAGGCCCCCTCGTCGAGCTCGCACACCTCCACGGCGCCTGCCTGGCGGGCGGCTCGGAAGTGCGGCTCCAGCGGGATCGAGTCGAGCGACACGAAGCCGTAGGTCACCTTGCGCGCCTTGCCGGCGGCACACAGCAGGCCCACGTCGGGGCCGCCGTAGCTGACCACGTGCAGGTCGCACAGGTCGCTGCGCAGGATCGCCCGCACCAGCGACATCGGCTTGCGGCGCGAGCCCCAGCCGCCGATGCCCAGAGTCATGCCGCTGTCGAGCTCGGCGACGACCTCGTCCTCGGTCATCCGCTTGTCGGCCACCGGCCCTCCCGTTCGCAGACCGCTGAACCTAGCAGCGCCAGGCCGAGCACCCGAAACCCCGG
Organism: Acidimicrobiales bacterium; assembly: GCA_965214285.1. GTDB lineage: Bacteria > Actinomycetota > Acidimicrobiia > Acidimicrobiales > Aldehydirespiratoraceae. The sequence goes on along the minus strand of OZ243946.1, from coordinate 161,041 downwards.
CTCCTTGCGGTGTCTGCCGCGGAGCCTCCCCGCCGCGCCTGCCCCCGAGAGGTCAAGTGATGCCCGCTGCGCCGCCGGATGCCACCGACCACCGCCGATCGTCGTCCCCCGGCTTCGAGCCTCGACTCTGCCGACAGCACGAGGCCAGAACCACGATCCCGACAGGAATTAGTGGATTTAGGCTGTCGGCGGGAAGCCCCGGTCAGGCAGCGACCCTCTCGCGCAGGTGCTCGGCGGCCTCTTCGCCACGAACGCCGGCTCGCCGGAGGTCGACGAACACACGCGGCCAGGGAACGACGCGCAGGTTGTCGACGGTCGTCGTCATCCGCTCACACGTCACGGTGGGAAAGGGTCGGAGGGTGAGTCGGCCGCCCTCGAAGGGCTGAAGCTCGGCCTCTCGGGCGACTGCCTCCAGACCCGGGTAGGTAGTCGCATCAACGTAGACCGCAATGGTGTTGACGTTGGTCAGCAACGGCGCCAGCACCGATGCAGCCGCTGGACCCGTGGCCGCCCAGGAGATGTCGGATCGGGACCACTGCCGGCCGATCTCTGCGAACTCGCCAAGGGGGTCTCGGGCTAGCATCCCGACGGCCAGGCTGGGTCCTGCGGTGGCTGCCACTTGGTCGTCGGCGGCACGGGCATAGGTCTCGAGGAGACGATCTGCGTCGCTCACGCTGCGTGCCGAGTACCTCCCTCTCTCGGCGGCCGCCTCCAGGAGCTTCTGGCCGGCGAGAAAGCGCAGTGCGTTGGTACAGCTGCCGACGGACAGGCCGGTGGCCGCAGCGGTGGCCGACACCGTTGGGGTGACCCCGCAGAGAAGGGCCTCAGCGACAGCCAGCACAGATCTGTTCCATCGGCGGGTTCGCTGCGGCTCAGCGAGCCATCCTGTGCGGGAGACGAGGAACGAGTCGCCCACCACCTCGGCCGCGCCGGTCTCGTCGACCCAGCCGACCCCCGACTTGGAAAGCGCATCGCAGGCACCGGGAGAGAGACGCCGAGCGACCACAATCGCAGGCCGCTGGTCGAGCCGGTCGAGAAGACTGTTGACCCTGCCCAGGGAGCCCTCGCCGATCCACTCGACCCGAAACGGCTGGCCCACGATGACGACGTCGGCTCCGGAGCCCCCAGAGCCGGGAGCGATCTCCAACTCGGCCGCGGGCGGCAGGACAGCTCGTATCGCCTGCAAAGCGCGGCGGGCTGTGCCGCGAATGGGCGGAGTCGTGTTCGTCATGGTGGATACTCCATTCGACCAGGAAATCACAGGTCAAGATGAGGGTTAGCAAATATCTGAGGTATTGTGCGGTCGTTCAGGCGCGTCGAGACTTCCGCCGGGGACTCAATAACCCCGGCCGTTTGCCAGAGGCAGCGTGCAAACTCGGTACGTTGACGCCATGACGAGTTGGGAGCATGGCCGATCGACAATCGACTACCTGATCGGGCGGGGTCGGCTAGAGCAGATCGCTGCCGGGGCGAGCGCGTCAACAGCCCGCGCAATCCTCACCCGGGCTGGCCAACGCCTTGGATCAGCGCGTGCGGTGCTGGATACCGGCGATCACGAGGGAGCGTACGTAGCGGCCTACGACGCTTATCGAATGGCTGTTGAGTCACTGCTTGCTCAGCAGGGCCTGCGCGCATCGGGCGGCGACGGCTCGCACGTGACGGTGGAAGACAGCGTCTCGGCTCAGTTCGCGACTGAGATCGAATCGTTCGCCAAGCCGACTTTCGAGTGGTTCCGTCTCACGAGGCACACCGCGCAGTACTTCGATCCAGCCGCTGCCGAGGTCTCGGTTGAGGACGCGCTCTGGGCAATAGGGAAGGCGCAGTCAGCAGTTGAGGGAGCACGGGATCTCAGTGAGGCCGGACGCGTGGAGTTGTTCGTGGTGTAGCGGTTCCCAGCGGGATCAGGGGCCGCTGGGTCACGGTGGCGTGAAAGTCGCCCGTGCCGGAGGTCAGCCAGTCAGCGGCGCGGATGGTGACTTGGATGGGCCGGCCGAGGCGCTGCTTGGCTGAAGACAGCGAGGCGTAGAGCTGATCACGCTCAGGGGTGCCGAGCACCAGCACGTCGATGTCGCCGACCGGGCGAACGCCGTCGATCCCCGAGAACCGGGCGGCCCAGGAGCCGTAGATGTAGGCGGCGTCGATCCCGCCCAGGCCGCTGATGGCGGTCGAGATCACGCGGGGAGGGCCGAATGCCTTCACCAGCACGTCGGCGAGCCCGGCGTGGTAAGGGCTGTCGGTATTGGCCTGCACGAGGCGGGTGTTGCCGATCTTGTGGCTCTTGACGAGCCCGCAGGCTTCGGCTCGGGTGATCTCCCGGTGGACCGAGCTGAGCGGCATGCCGAGATCGCCGGCGAGGCCAGTCAGGCTGACGGCATCGTCGGGACTGCCCAGGAGCCTGGCGAGAAGCTCGGCCTGCTGCTGCGAGCGCAGGATGGGCAGCAGGCTCGGTGTCGCCCCTCTTTCCATATCTGTGAATGTACATCCTAAAACACGGAATCACACAGCCTTTGGCGACAGCGTGAATCCAGCGACAAGGCGCTGGCTTGAGTCATGGTGGCAGGTCGCCTGCTCAGGCGAAGGCGGCGAACCACCGGCGAACTCAAAAACCCCGGCCGTTTGCCAGTGGCAGGGACGGTTCCGGAGTTTACGGAGCCGACTATAGGCCCCCCTGCGAAAGGAATGCAATCCTCAACGGCCAGATCGTCGTCGTTCCCCAGGAGAGCAAGGGCCGCTGGCCCGGTCCGGCATCCGCCGACGAAACCCCCCGAGAAGGGCGTAACCCCGGCCGTTTGCCAGAGGCAGGGACGGTTCCGGGGTGTACGGACAGCACCATAGGCCCCTGCGGGAGGAATGCAACCCTCAATCGCCAGCTCGCCGCGGCTCGCCAGCCACCACGCGAACAGGCCTGCCGGAGATCACAGCCGCGGCCGGCTAGGGTGCGGAGGATGAGCGGGGAGCAGAGCAGGTGGGCTGAGCTTCGAGCCGAGGGCCGCTGGGTGGAGCTGTGGGCCGACATGCGTGCCACGGGCACGCTCGACGACATGCTTGAACTCAGGCGGAGCATGACGCCTGAGGAATGTTCGGCGGACAGCGCGGCTCGTGAAGCGCTGATTGAGACGCCTGCGTTCCGTGCGGCCATCGACGCCATGGCCGAGCGTCCCCCGATCCGTGTCTTCGAGCGGATCGAAGCGGCTGAGGGCAAGGAACAGCGGGAGCTGGCGGAGGCGGGCTACAAACTGGCGCTGGCCGCACGCCGGGCGAAGCGGCTGGATCAACCCCCCTGAGCCGCCTGGCGCACGCGCCTGAGCCAGCGGTGCGAGCTGATGCGGATTCTGGGCGCTCAGTACCTTGACCGCAGTTGGCTCGCTGGCCGCTACCATCCGTGGCCCGGCTCGCACCTCGTGCTTGGCGGAGCCTGACGAGACGCTCAGGCCCGCTTGCGCCATCCGCCGCCAGAGGCTCCCCCGAGAGCCACCGACACTTCCTCCCGAGAATTGGGCCACCCCGGCCGTTTGCCAGAGCCATTGACGGTTCCGGGGCCTATGGCGGCCCGCCGTAGGGCCGCTGCTGGAGGAATCAACCGATGACGGCTTTCGATCACCGGGTCATCGCCGACCGCCTTACCCCTGACCGGCTGGGCTCCTACCTGGAAGCGACAGGCGGAAATCTGAGCGCTGCCATCGATCTCTACGACTGGAACACCCAGGTCGGAGCGGCGATGTACGAGGATATAGGCCGTCTCGAGGTCGTCTTCCGCAACGCCTTTGACGCGGCACTGGTCGCCCATGGTCGAGTCAACGGGTGGCCCCAAGTCTGGCATCGGCGACAAGAACTGTTCACGGACAGGACATGGAGCAAGATCGAGGCGGCGCGCTATCGAGCCGCCCAGCACGGTCGAGTCGGGGTGCATGGCCAGGTCATCGCTGAGATGAGCTTCGGAATCTGGCGGTTCCTGTGCACACCCCACTACCTCACAACCCTCTGGGTCCCCGCCCTCGTCAGGGTGTTCCCCGGTCATCCTGGCACAGGTGGTCCATGGGGAGTGAGGGCCGACGTCGAGGACCGTATTCAGCGCATCCACTACTTGCGCAACCGGATCGCTCACCACGAGCCCATCCACAGGCGCAATCTCGCCCGTGATCACAGGCAGATTCTTGAGGTCGTCGGTTGGATCTGCGCCGACAGCTGCTCCTGGGTCGAATCGGTCACCCGGACCCCCACGGTCCTGCGCGACCGGCCGGGATGAAGGTCAGGCAGGGCGGTGTCGCCCTTTGGCTGCTGGTGCATGCGGGACAGCGGTCCCGCTCGCCCTCGCCCGGTCCGGGTTCCGCCGATGAGTCCCCCTCGAAAAGGGCGTAACCCCGGCCGTTTGCCAGAGGCATTGACGGTTCCGGGGTGTACGGAAGCGACTATAGGCCCCCTGCGGGAGGAATGCAACTCTCAATCGAGAGATCGTCGCCGTTCCCCAGGCGAGCAAGGGCCGCTGGGCCGGCCCGGCATCCGCCGCCTAATCCGGCCACTTGTCCGCTGCAGGGATGGTGTCGGGGCCTTCGGCGGGATGGCGGGTGCGTGGATAGGACGGGTTCGACCTGGCGGGCCTAAGGTGGCGGGCTATGCGAGTTCGTCGCTGCGGCGGTCCCGAGGTGTGCCTGGTGAAGCCAGCGCTGGAGCCGGCAGGCCGGGATGCCCGATGAGGCGAGTGCTGGGGAGAGGCGAGTGCCCGAGAGGGTGGGAGCGGCGGTGCGGTTGATGGATGCAGCGGTGCCAGCAGCGGAGTCGGCAGGGCGATGAGCCTGGGTTTCGCAGACCTGGCCGCTGGCCAGCGGCTCTCGGGCGTCGTCGCAGGCCAAGAAGCCGTCGTGGTGGTGGCCGTCGAGCAGCACGGCGAGCAGTCGGCCACGCTCACCTACCGCACACCCGCAGGCAGCCTCGGCGAGCGGCTGCTCACGACAGCGGACCTTGCCGCCATCGCCCAGGCCCCGCAGCGCCGCTGGACCTTCGACGCCGACGGCGCGGCCTTCCGCCTGGCGTCGGAGGCGCGCCGGATGCGCCACGCCCACCTCGCCAACCCGTATGCCGCCGTGGACACGTCCGACATCGAGCCCTACCCGCACCAGATCGATGCCGTCTACAACCGCCTGCTGCGCCGGCAGCCGCTGCGCTTCCTGCTCGCGGACGACCCAGGCGCGGGCAAGACGATCATGTCGGGCCTGCTGATCCGCGAGCTGATGCTGCGCGGCGACGTGAGGCGCTGCTTGATCGTGGCCCCCGGCAGCCTGGTCGAGCAGTGGCAGGACGAGCTCTACGACAAGTTCGGCGTCGAGTTCGAGCTGATGAGCCGCGCTGCGGTGGAGGCGTCTCGCAGCGGCAACCCGTTCGCCGACAAGAACCTGCTGGTAGCACGGGTGGACCAGATCGCCCGTGCCGAGGATCTGCGGGCCAAGCTGGCCACCACCGACTGGGACCTGGTGATCGTCGACGAGGCCCACAAGATGTCGGCGCACCGCTACGGCAACGAGCTGCGCAGGACGCAGCGCTTCGAGCTCGGCGAGCTGCTGCGCGAGCGCACCCGGCACCTGCTGCTGCTCACCGCCACCCCCCACAACGGCAAGAACGAGGACTTCCTGGCGTTCATGACCCTGCTCGACCAGGACCGCTTCGCCGGGCGCCTGCGCGACGGCGAGATGCCCGACGTGTCAGACGTGATGCGCCGCCTCGTGAAGGAGAACCTGCGCACCTTCGAGGGCAGGCGGCTGTTCCCCAAGCGCCACGCCACGTCGCTCAAGTTCAAGCTGTCCCAACCCGAGCAGGAGCTCTACGAGGCGGTCACCGACTACGTCCGCCACGGCATGAACCGAGCCGAGCGGATGCGCGAGGAAGGCGACAAGCGCAGGGGCCTCATCGTCGGCTTCGCCCTGGCCGGCCTGCAGCGCCGCCTCGCCTCGTCCCCCGAGGCGATCTACCAGTCGCTGCGCCGCCGCCGGGACCGGCTCGCCGATCAGGCCGCAAGGCTGCGCGACCTTGCCGCCGGGGGAGAGGCCATCCCGGCCGTCGATCTGCCCAGGGGAGTGAAGTTCTCCGATCTCGAGGAGTTCGACTTCGACGACTACGACGACACCGAGCTCGAAGCTCTCGACTTGGTGGTCAACGCCGCCACCGCAGCCGAGACCGCCGAAGATCTGGAGGACGAGGTGGACCAGCTCCGCGGCCTGGTCGAGATGGCCGACGAGGTGCGCAGATCCGGGCTCGACACCAAGTGGAACGAGCTGCGCGAACTGCTGCGCTCCGACGCCTTCCGCTCGACCGCCGCCGAGCCCGCAGAGGCGGACGACGACCCGCACGAGCGCCCCGCGGGGCTGGGGCAGGCCGACCAGGACGCAGGGCCGCGCAAGCTGATCGTGTTCTCCGAGCACAAGGACACCCTCGGCTACGTGGCCGAGCGGATCGCCGCCGAGCTGGGCCGCCCCGAGGCGGTGGTGACCATCCACGGCGGGATCAAGCGCCACGACCGCCGCCACATCCAGGACCGCTTCCGGGTCGATCCCACGGTGCGGGTCCTGGTGGCCACCGATGCCGCCGGCGAGGGCGTCAACCTGCAGGTCGCCAACATGATGGTCAACTACGACCTGCCCTGGAACCCCAACCGCATCGAGCAGCGCTTCGGGCGCATTCACCGCATCGGCCAGCAGCGCCAGTGCCACCTCTGGAACCTGGTCGCCCATGAGACCCGCGAGGGCAAGGTGTTCCAGCGGCTCTTCGAGAAGATCGAGCAGCAGAAGCTCATCTACAAGGATCAGGTCTACGACGTTCTGGGCGACGCCCAGATCAACCGCTCCCTCAACGACCTGCTGCTCAAGGCCATCCGAGACGAGGGCGACCCCGCACACGCCGCCTACATGGACGAGATCATCGAACACGACATCGGCCCTCAGTTCGAGGCCGTCCTGCGTGAGCGCGCCCTCGTCGGCGGGCTCGGCGCCGAGCCGACCGAGGAGATACGCGACCAGATGGAGCGCGCTCGGGCTCGCAAGCTCCAGCCGTGGTTCGTGGAGGCGTTCTTCACTGCCGCCCTCACCGGGTACGGCGGGCGCATCGTGGCCCGTGAGCCGGGCCGCTTCGAGATCACACGGGTGCCCGCTTCGGTGCGCAACCATGCCAGCCCGGCCCTCGGCCCCCTCCACGAGCGCTACTCCAGAGTCGCCTTCGACAAGGCCGCCATCCAGCTCGACGGCGGCGATCGGGCCGACCTGATCTCGCCGGGCACGCCGCTGCTGACCGCCCTCGTCGACAAGGTGCTGAACGACCACAAAGACACCCTGGATAATGGCGCGACCCTGGTGGACGCCGACGACCCGGGCACCGAGCCGCGGCTGCTGGTGTATTTGGATCACACCGTGACCGACGGCCGCGAGGTCCGCGGCAGCCGCCAGGTGGTGAGCCGCCGCTTCCAGTACGTGGAGATCGACCGCCACCACAGTGTGGCCGACGCGGGCAACGAGCCGTACCTCGGCTATGCGCCCGTCGAAGACGACGACAAGAACCGTTTGGCCGGAGTGCTCGACTGGGACTGGATCGACAGTGCCGCCAACGTGGCGAGGAACTGGGCGATTGAGCAGCTCGCCGGCCCTCACTTCGGCGAGATCGAGCGAATCACCCGCCACCGGGTCGACAAGGTCTGGCAGGCCGTTCAGCAGCGGCTGCATGCCGAGATCCAGTTCTGCGACGCCAGGGCCGAGGAGCTCAAGGCCCAGGAGCTCCAGGGAAAGAGGTCGAGGGTCAACTCGGGCCGGATGCGTGCCAGGGCCGACGAACTGGAGACGCGCCTCACCTGGCGCCGGCTGGAGCTCGACCGCGAGTCCGACCTGCACAACAGCCCGCCGACCATCGTGGGCGCGGCGCTGGTGATCCCTCAGGGGCTGCTCGACAGCCTCGCCGGCGAGCCGCCGCTGCCCGAGGAGGCCCTCGCCGACAAGATGGAGACCGACCGCCGAGGCGTGGCTGCGGTTTGCGAGGCCGAGAAGGCCATAGGACGCCACCCGACCCCGCAGCATCACAGCAATCCCGGCTACGACATCCTGTCTCGCGATCCGCGGACCGACACCCGCTACTTCATCGAGGTCAAGAGCCACCTGCCCCGCACTACCGAGATCAGCGTCTCGGCCCAGCAGGTGCAGAAGGCCAAGAACAACCCCGAGCGCTGGCGCCTGGCCGTGGCGTCGGTGCCCGACGACCCGAGCGAAGAGCCCGTCGTGCACTACCTGGTGGAGCCTTTCGCCGACTTCACGCTGCACTTCGCCCAGACCAAGGTGCCGCTCAAGGTGGCCGACCTGCTCGAACACGCTGTGGATCCGTGTTGAGCGGTGTCGAGACTCAGGCTAGCGAGGCGCCCCCCGGCGGCAATCAGCGCCCCCGCACTGCGCTAGGAGCTGATGAGCCACGTCGTGAAGGCGGGACTGCGGCGGGAAGTCCGGTGAGGGACTACAAGCCGAAGCTCATCGAGGTGGCGCTGCCGTTGGCAGCGATCAGCGAGCAGGCGGTCCGCGAGAAGTCGATCCGGCACGGCCATCCGTCGACGCTGCATCTGTGGTGGGCGCGGCGCCCGCTGGCGGCCGCGAGGGCGGTGATCTGGGCGTCGCTGGTCGATGATCCGTCCGGCGACGAGTCGCTGAGCGAGGAGGAGCAAGAGGCAGAGCGGCTGCGACTGTTCGGGATTCTCGAGCGGCTCGTGAAGTGGGAGAACACCAACAACCCCGACGTGTTGGCCAAGGCCCGCGCCGAGATCGACCGTTGCTTTCCGGATGGCGTTCCACCGATCCTCGATCCCTTCGGAGGGGGGGGGGTCTATACCCCTAGAAGCGCAGCGGCTGGGGCTGAAGGCCCTTTCGGGTGACCTGAACCCGGTGGCGGTGCTGATCCAGAAGGCGATGATCGAGATTCCGCCGCGGTTCGCGGGGCTGCCACCGGTGCATCCCGACCTCCGCAACGAAATGGCCACCTGGGAACGGGCACAGGGGCTGGCCGCAGACGTGGAGGCCTACGGGCACTGGATGCGCGACGAAGCAGAACGCCGGATTGGGCATCTCTACCCCGATGCCACCGGCCCCAACGGCGAGAAGCTTACCCCGATCGCCTGGATCTGGGCAAGGACGGTCGAGTCACCTGATCCAGCCTGGAAAGGACATGTGCCGCTGGTTTCGTCTTGGGTTCTGCGGAACAAGTCGGGCAAGCCCAAGGTGTGGGTTGAGCCAAGCGCAGACATCTACTCCCAGACCGTCAGCTACGAGATCCGTGAGGGCACTGAGCCGGGGATTAGTCCTACCGTGAAACGCGGAATCGGCACCTGCATGGCCACTGGTGCCGCTATCCCCAACGACTATATCAAGGCCGAGGGCCGAGCTGGCCGGATGGGTGCCCAACTCATGGCCGTCCTCGCCGAAGGGGTGCCGCGAGGCCGGGTGTATCTCCGGACGACTCCCGAGCACTCCGCCGCAGCTGACGTGGATTGCGAATTGATCCTCGGAGCGATGCCCGAGGTCGCGCTGGGCTTCAGGACACAGGCCTACGGCATGGACGATTGGGAGGATCTGTTCACCCCGCGCCAGCTGTCCGTACTCACCACGTTTTCCGATCTGCTAACTGATGCGCGGGAGCTGGTGAAGGGCCATGCGGCGGCTGCGGGTATGCCGACCGACGAGGTCCGCCTGCCAGACGGCGGCCGCGGCGCTGCTGCCTATGCCGATGCAGTGGTCACCTATCTGGCGTTCAACATCAATCGCTGTGCTGCAAGATGGACGCATCTAGCTGTCTTGAACAGCGTTAGAGAAACGATCGAGCATCTGTTTCGGTTGAACGCGATCCAGATGAATTGGGCCTACGCCGAGGCCAACCCGTTCTCGTCATCGACCGGGAACTGGTTGTCGATGCTGGGCCAGTTGGTCAAGGCCATCGAGCACCTTCCCGTAACTGCGAGTGGGAGCGAAGTTGCCCAAGATGATGCGAGAACGAAGGTACGGGAGAACCCTGGTGGGGTGGTTTCGACCGATCCGCCCTACTACGACAACGTGCCGTTTGCCGACCTCTCGGACTTCTTCTACGTTTGGCTACGCCGTACCCTTGGCGACGTCTGGCCTGACGAGTGCGCATACATTCTGACGCCCAAGACCGACGAGATCATCGCCAACCGCTATCGGGCCGGTTCCACGGAGAAGGCGGCTGAGCATTTCGAGGAGGGCATGGCCGGGTTCATGGCCGAAGTGGCACGGAGCCAGCGAAGAGATGTCCCGGCGACGATCTTCTACGCATACAAGGCGACCGAGACCAGCGACGGAGATGTTCGCTCCACCGGCTGGGACACCTTTTTGCAGGGCGTGGTCGATGCCGGAATGCAGGTCACTGCCACCTGGCCGCTGCGCACCGAGATGCGGGGCGGCACAAGAATGGTGGGCCGCAACGCTCTCTCGTCCTCGATTGTGCTGGCCTGCAGGCTTCGGCCCGAGGGAGCGGCGTTGGCGTCGCGCAGCCAGTTCGTGGAGGCTCTGCGCAACGAGCTTCCCTACGCCGTGCGACTGCTCCAGCAGGGCAACATCGCTCCGGTCGACATGGCCCAGTCGACCATAGGGCCCGGAATCAGCGTGTTCTCCCGCTACGCCAGAGTGATCGAGGCCGACGGACGGCTCATGCCGGTCTCCGACGCCCTGGCGATCATCAACGAGGTACTCGGCGAGATCCTCGACGGCGAGGAAGCCGAACTCGACCCCGACACCCGCTTCGCTGTCACCTGGTACGAGCAGCACGAATTCGAGGCCGCTGACGCTGGCGACGCAGATGTCCTCGCTCGGGCCAAGAACACAGCCCTGTCCGGCATCGAGCAGGCAGGCATAGGCGAGGCCCGAACAGGCCGCTTCCGGCTCTACCGGCGCGACGAACTCGACCCCGACTGGGACCCTGCACGAGACGCCCGGCTGGCCGTCTGGGAGGCCCTCCAGCACCTGGTCGCCACTCTCGACCGCGACGAGTTCAAGACCGCCGTCCTGAAGCACCGACTCGGCGGCTACGCCGACCGGGCACACCAGCTCGCCTACCTGCTCTACGAGAAGGCCGACCACAACGGATGGGACGAAGAGGCCGCCGCCTACAACAACCTCATCAACACCTGGCCGTATCTGCTGCCCCCGGACGACGACCAGGGGACGCTGCTGTGACTAAGCCCCGGCTCCGGGCGATCGTCGGTGTCGCTACTGGGAGCGGGCTCTGGCTGCCGGCGACCGGTGGCCTTGCCGGAGCGTCACAGGGTTCGTCTACCCTGGTCGCCCACGACTGCAAGGGAGCACCGCCATGGTGATGGCCAACACAGAACGGATCGCAAAGGCCCTCGACCTGCTGCGCGACGGCCTCGCCCCGAAGTGCGAGGAGACCTGGCAGGCCTTCTACGGCGACGACTGGCTGCAGCGGGTCAACCGGCAGCTCCACAAGCCCGATCGCAAGCCCAACCCCCGAGACATCGCCTTCGTCTTCAAGGGGATCAAGGTGACCTGGAACGAGGTGTTCGGGCACGGCTTCGCGCCCGCGATCCGCTCTCTCGTGTTCGAGGTGGCAGAGGTCCGCAACACCTGGGCGCACCAGGGCTCGTTCTCCAGCGACGACACGGCTCGTGCTCTCGACGCCATGGAGCGGGTGCTGGAGGCCTTCGGCGACTCCGACAGCCGCCAGTCGATCAAGGCGCTGCGCCATGACCTGCGGCGCCAGGTCGTGGAAGAGGAGGCCCGCTCCGAGCGCCGCAAGACCGCCGCAAGGCCGACCGAGGGCCAGCCTCAGGCGGGTCTGACGCCGTGGCGGGAGATCATCGCCCCCCACGCCGACGTGGCCTCTGGACAGTTCGAGCAGGCCGAGTTCGCGGCGGACCTGTTCGAGGTCTTCAGCGGCCGTGCCGACACCGAATACCAGGACCCCAAGGCGTTCTTCGCCCGGACATATCTGACCGAGGGCCTTCGTGATCTGCTGGTCGGTGCCACCCGGCGGCTCTGCGGCGAAGGCGGCGACCCTGTGGTTGAGCTGCAGACCAACTTCGGCGGCGGCAAGACCCACTCGCTGATCGCCCTGTATCACCTCGCATCCGATGCGCCCGCCGAGGAGCTAGCCGGGATCGCCGAGGCCCTGACCGACGAGAAGCTGTCGCTGCCCTCGGTGGTCAACCGTGCAGTGCTGGTGGGCCAGAAGATCTCGCCGGCCACTCCCGAGCGGGTGGAGGACGGCATCGAGCTGCACACTCTGTGGGGCCGGCTCGCCTATCAGCTGGGCGGCAAGGCCGGCTACGAGCTGGTCCGCGCCGACGACGAGGCAGGCACCAACCCCGGCGCCGCGCTGAGGACGCTGCTCCAGCAGTTCAGCCCTGCCGTGGTGCTGATCGACGAATGGGTCGCCTACGCCCGTCAGCTGCGCGACGGCGACGACGGCAAACGGCTTGCAGGGGGCGACTTCGACACCCAGTTCACCTTCGCCCAGGCACTCACCGAGGCCGCTGCCTCAGTGCCCAACGTGGTGGTGCTGGTGTCGATCCCGGCATCAGACATCGAGGTCGGAGGCGACCGGGGCAAGACCGCCCTGGAGAAGCTGAAGAACGTCGTCACCCGCCTGGCCGCGCAGTGGCAGCCCGCCTCCCCCGACGAGTCGTTCGAGATCGTGCGCAGGCGTCTCTTCGAGCCGATGTCCGCCGACAAGGCCCGAGTGCGTGACGGGGTCATCGGCGCGTTCTCGGACATGTATCGCAGCCTTGCCACCGACTTCCCCTCCGAGTGCTCCGAGACCGAGTACCGCAGGCGGATGGAGGCCTCGTACCCGATCCATCCCGAGCTCTTCGACCGGCTCTTCAACGACTGGTCGACGCTCGACAAGTTCCAGCGCACCCGCGGCGTGCTGCGCCTGATGGCCGAAGCGATATCGCACCTCTGGCAGCGCGGCGACCAGTCGCTATTGATCATGCCGGGCAACCTGCCCATGGACTCCGGCGACCTCGTGAGCGAGATGAAGAAATACCTCGAGGAGGGCTGGGACCCGGTCATCAAGTCCGACGTGGACGGCGCCAACTCGCTGCCTCTGCGCATCGACGGCGAGCGCTCGCACTTCGGCAAGCTCTCGGCCGCCCGTCGGGCGGCCCGCACCGTCTACATGGGCTCGGCCGCCAAGCCTGACCGTGCGCGTGGAGTCGACGTGAAGCGCATCATGCTGGGTTGCGTCCAGCCCGGCGAGGAGGTGAATCAGTTTGACGCTGCCCTCAAGGAGCTGTCGGGCCGGGCGACGCACCTGTATGTGGACGGCGCCCAGTACTGGTACGGGCTGCAGCCCACCGTCACCCGCCTCGCTGCAGACCGGGCGGCCTCGAACTACGACGACAGGGATGCCGACGAGGAGGTCCGCAAGCGCATATTGGCTCAGGCCGCCGACCGGGCCAAGTTCTCCGCTGTCCAAATATTCGCCGAGGGTCCAGGGGACGTGCCCGATGACGACGACGGCGTGAGGCTCGTGATCCTGGCCCCGGACGCCACCCATTCGATCAACGATGCCAACTCGCCTGGCATGCAGCTGGCGAAGGAGATCCTCAGCCAGCGTCACGGCGGCCCTCGGCTGAACCGCAATCTGCTGGTGTTCGTGGCGGCTGAGGCCAGGCGGATGCCGGAGCTTCGGGGCGCGGCTCGGTTGTATCTGGCTTGGCAGTCGATCGTCGAGGAGCACGAGACCCTCGACCTGACGGCCCATCAGTACAAGCAGGCCCAGACGCAGCTGAACGACACCTCCAAGCAGGTCAGAAACATGATCGGCGAGTCCTTCATCCATGTGCTCACGCCCCGTCAGGCACGGGGGACCAGCGAGATCGAGTGGCAGTCGTCGAGTGCGGGTGTGATGGACGAGGTGATCGCCAAGGTCAGCAAGAAGATGGTCTCCGAGGACTGGCTGATCGAGGGCCTTTCCGGCCTGTGGCTGAGGATCGACCTGGACCGCTTCGACCTGTGGTCGGAGCGGGGCGACATCTCCGTGGGCGAGCTGTGGTCGCGCTTTGCCCGCTACCCCTACATGCACAGGCTGGGTTCTCTCACGGTGCTGACCGATGCGATCAGCAACGGCACATCGCAGTTGAACTGGGAGCAGGAGACGTTCGGCTACGCCGAGGCCCACGACGGGGAGACCTGGGTCGGGGTGCGCACCGGCGAGCACGTGGTGCCGTCGCTGAGCGGTTTCTTGATCCGCCCGGACTTCCTCCCGGACTCCTCGGACGGGGATGAGGCTGATGCCCCTTCCGTTGCCGGCTCGGGCGACGGCAGCGGTGGCGATGGCGCTGCTGTCGCAGCTGCGGCTCCAGGGTCGTCCCCGGTTACCGGGTACTACGCCCACTTCGGCCTGGACCCGGTGCGCTGGATCAAGCAGGTTGGCGCGATTAGCGAGGATCTGCTCAAGCACCTGGGGCCGGACCTCGAGCTCTCCCTGGAGATCCGGGCCGGCAACGACGACGGCTACGACGACAACACCCGCCGCATCGTCGAGGAGAACGCCCGCAACCTCGGCGCCCAAGCCTCCGAATTCGACTAACCCGCTCGGTGGTCCTTGCGGTTGAGCCAAGGCTGGGTGGTCGAGTGGTACGGTTGGTAAAATGCTTGCATTTGTCTGAGACAGGGCTATACTCGTGACTCAAAAAGATGGATGGGTGTTGGCAACAACACTTGGAGCAAATAAATTGAGGTGATTATCATGATCAATCTTCATCAAGAAAACACAGGGAATGGAGGCCATCAGCCGTGGCACCCTGGCCCAATCTGGCTAACTGTCCAGCGAGTGTTAGGAGCTGTATCACCATGAGGAAGACTGACATAGCCGACCTACGAGCTGCGGTGCGCGACGGGCAGCCCCGCCCCGTCTTCTTACTGGGTGCGGGTGCGTCCGCCACATCTGGTGTTCCGTTGGTCGGCGGCCTAATCGACTTGATTGGCAAGCATGCCTATTGCCGAGAATTCGATCGCGACCCTGCCGATCCAACGCTCGACAGGGATGAATTGGCTTCTTGGTTATGGAAATTCGAATGGTTTGATCTAGATTTGGAGCCGCAGGAACTATACGCACGCCACATTGAGCATCTGCTCACTCCGCGCGAGCGTCGCCGCCAGTTCTTCCAGGAGCACGTGGTCGTCAACCCGGATCAAGCTAGCGAGGGTTACAGGTTGTTAGCTGCTCTTGTCGGCAAAGGTCGGATTCACTCGATTCTGACAACGAACTTCGATTCACTGATCATTGATAGCTGTAGGAGAGACCCCGCTGCATCGTTGATCACTCACATTTCATCAACCGCACAAGTGCGATTCATCACAACAGATCCCGCCTTATGCCAGGTTATTCACGTCCATGGACTTGTGGAGCAGTATGCTGACTTGAACCTAACTGATGATCTTGCACGGCTCGATGCCGATTTTGCTGCTCGAATCGTTCCTCTGATTGCTGACCATCCGCTCGTCGTGATTGGCTACCGTGGTGCTGAATCTACGGTGTATCGAGACCTTCTACTCGCTGCGGCGGATCATGGTGCGGATGCGCTCCCTCACGGCATCTACTGGTGCACGCTAAATGTATCTGAGGACGTACATCCTCGCGTCGTCGCACTTGCTGAGAGATGTGGAAACAATTTTGCGTTAGTCGAGATTGAAGGATTCGACGAAGTTATGGCCGTCCTCGACCAAGACTCGCCGGAGGCTTCTACCAGCGAGCTTGGTGATGGCGCTAGTGGCAGTCGAGATCCCGAGCGAGCGACCTGCTCGACCCAAAGACACCCGCAATCGGATTGTGAACCGGCTAGATCGCTCAGCCTGGACGTTCAAGCTCCGGCTAGTCGATATCAGATGCGAACGGATGTAGATCGGAGTGATGACATGGCCATCGAGCCGTTGGAGATTGTTCGGATCGTTGGAAGTGACATTACTGAACCTCGCAATGACGGCTCTCCTGGTTCGGCTCTTTACTCCGTTCCATTCCAACTTAGCCGCCGTCCGGACACGACTGAATACGACCTATTGCTCAAGAATTGGGATAATCCGCCGCGTTTGACGACAATGCACCGGTTTGGATGCTTGAGGCTCTCTGATGATCGAATAATTCTCGACGGCACCACGATTGAAGAAGTCGAGCGGTATCACGCAGAGACACTAGAGCTCGTTGTTCGGCAAACCAATAGGGAGGCATCCGAGTTGCGTGCGATGGCACAGCGGCGAGCAGAACGCAGAGCAGCCGCTAGCGAGGAACATCGGACCCATGTCTCCGAGATCGCCGAGCGAATCGAATTCCGCGACTAGGCGGGACGGTGGCCGGCAGACTAACGCGGCACGGTGCGTGTTCAGTGCCTCAGCATGCGACAGTTGGCTTATCGATTAGGCGTGTGGAGGTAGAGTCAGAAGATGCGTGGGTTGGTGCAGCGGGTGCAGCGGGCGAAGGTGTCCGTGGGCGGCGAGACCGTCGGCGAGATCGGGACAGGCGTCCTGCTGCTGGTCGGGGTGACCCACAGCGACACCACCGCCGATGCCGAGAAGCTGGCCGACAAGGTGTGGAACCTGCGCATCTTCGCCGACGACGACGGGGTGATGAACCGCTCGCTGGCCGACACGTCGCAGGCGGTGCTGGTGGTCAGCCAGTTCACTCTCTACGGCGACACCCGCCGGGGTCGGCGTCCGGGCTACTCCGCGGCGGCGTCGCCGGGCCAGGCCGAGCCGCTGGTCGAGGCCGTGGTGGCGGCGCTGCGCCAGCGCGGCGCGCAGGTCGAGACCGGGCGCTTCCGGGCCGAGATGGCGGTGGAGTCCGTGAATGACGGCCCCGTCACCCTGATGATCGAAACCTGAGCCGGGCGGACCGTCAACCTCGGTGCCGGTTGGCCTACTGGGCCAGGCGGTCGAGGATGCGCTTGTGGCGCTCCATCGATGCGGCGAGCCGCTCCTGGAAGCCGGCGTCTGTCCGGCGCGACTCGATGTGGCTCTCGATCGCGTCACGGACGGCCTCTGACGTGCTCACGCCGTCGACCTCGGCGACGAACTCCAGAGCCTCGGCCTGCTCAGTGGGCAGTCTCAAGGTCATTGCCTTCTGGGTGTTGTCCATGGTGCCTCCCTTGGTGTAGGTGCGCACACCCTACATCACGCGGTGTCATGATATCAAGCTACTGAGGTACCACACCGTCAGGGGGCGATTGGCCCGGGGTCGGTGCGGTCAGCGGCGGGTGGTGGAGGCCCAGCCCCAGACCAGCGCCGCCAGCGACCCGGCCAGCATCGGCCACACGCCGAGGGCCACGGCAGGGGTGCGGCCGCTGCGCAGCTCCGCCGTGGCATACAGCACCCGCTGCTCGCGCACGCCGCTACGCTCAAGCACCTCGCCGCCGGGGTCGATCACCGCCGAGAACCCCGTCGGCGCGGCCTGCAGCACCCAGCGACCGGTCTCCAGCGCCCGCAGCCTGCTCGCCGCCACCTGCTGGCTCTGGATGATCGTCAGCCAGTAACTCGACCCGTTGGTCGGGTTCAACAGCACCTGCCCGCCGTTGCCGATGGCGTCACGCGCCCGGTCGTCGAAGAAGATCTCCCAGGAGATGGCCACCCCCAGCGGCCCCAGCGGCGAGTCCAGCACCGCCGGGTCGCTGCCGGGCTGCACGTCGCGAGCTGGCAGCTCGTCGTCGAAGCGCTCCAGCCACGAGCGGAACGGCACCGTCTCGCCGAACGGCACCAGCCGAACCTTGTCGTAGCGCCCGGTCACCTCGCCGCCCGGCGCCTGGGCGATCACGTAGTTGCGGTTGGCGCCGCCGTCGGCGGTCGGCTCGAACCAGCCGCTCACCACCACCGCATCGGCTTGGGCCGCGACGCCGGCCATCACGGTGCGGGCCTCGCCGGCGGTAAGCAGCGGCTCGGCGCAGCGGGCCGGGGTGGCGGCGCCGTCGGGCGCGGGGTGGATCACGTCCTCGGGCCAGACCACCAGTTCCACTGCCCGGTCGATGGTCCCCGACGCTCTCACGTGGCGCTCGAACACGCCGCGGTTCTCGCAGATGTCCGCCCGGGTGTTCTGCGGCCCGCCGCCTTGCACCACCGCGGCGGCGATCTCGCCTTCGCTCTGTGTGGCCAGGCCCGCGAGCTGCCCGCCGAGGGTCGCAGCGGCGATCACGGCCAGCGCCGCCAGCGACTGCTTGCGATGGTGTCGCAGGCCGACGAGGCCGATGCCGGCCGCGGCCAGCAGCGCCACCAGCAGAAGCGGCCCGAACAGCCGGGCAGAGACCGCGAATGGGGCATCCACGCCGGCCATGGCCAGAGTGGCGATCGGCACGCCGCCGAAGGGCCAGCTCCAGCGGATCAGCTCCACCAGCGCCAGTGCCGCACCGAAACAGACCGGCCGCCAGGGCCCGTCGTCGGGGGTGAGCAGGCCCGCTGCGCCGATCAGCACGGCGAAGGCGGCCACGGCGATGGGCCAGCCGAGCGGGGTGAAGTCCAGCATCCACAAGGTGGCGGGCGTCATCCAGAACACGCCCACGAGCGCCGAGCGCTTCCAGCGCTGCCAGGCCCCCAGCCCATCCAGGCGCAGGTACCACGCCCCCAGGCCGACCACCGCCAGGGGCCACCAGCCCCACGGCGGCAGGGCTGCGGCTATGGCCAGGCCCGTGAGGGCGCTCAGGGCGGCGTCGGCCAGGGGGCCGCGGCTGTGGCCTCGGCGGCGTCGTCGGGCGGGGCTCATGGGCGGTGGCCGCGGCTCATGGCGCCGGCTGGGCTCTGGGCGCAGCAAGCCTCGTCGTCATCGGGCGCCAGGCCGTGGCCGCACGGGGTCACGTCGACAGGTCTGCCGCGAGGCGCTTCACCCCGCCCAGGGCGCCGACCCCCTTGATGTCGACGGTCACCTGCTCGATGCAGCGCACCCACGACGGCAGGTCGTCGTCGTCCACCACGGCGAGCATCTCGCCCGGCTCGGCGGCGGCGCACAGCTTGGCGGCCAGGTTGACCGGCTCGCCGATGTAGTCGTCGCCCTCGAACAGCAGGGCGATCCCGGTGGCGATGCCGACTCGCACATCGACCCCGCTGCCGCTGAAGTGATGCACCAGATGGGCGCCGAAGGCGATGGCGGGGGTGGGCTCGGCGCCCACGATCATCACCCCGTCGCCCAGCCACTTCGCCACCCGCACCCCTCGCTTGGCGGCCACGTTGCGGGTGATCCGGCGGAACTCGCCGAGCCGCTCGACGGCGCTGTGGGCGCCCTGGCTGCGGGTGTAGGCGGTGAAGCCGCTCAGGTCGACGAAGCAGAACGTGCGGGTGACGCTGAGATGGCTGTCGCCGGCGGGCAGGGCGTCGGGGGCGGCGGCACGGTCCGCTGAGGCAGCCTCGGCCCATTCGCGGGCCGGGCCGGTGTCGGTGGCCAGCAGCGGCACCAGCAGCTCGCCGGTGGGCGGGGCGTGCTCGGTCTTGGGCGGGCGGGGGTTGGTCACGGCGGCTCAGGGTGTGTCTCTGCCTCTGCTTCGAGCAAGGCCTTAAAGGCTTCTGTAGCTTCCTCGATGGTCTTGGGCTGTCCGGGGTCCGGTTCTGGCTCTGACTCTGTCCCTGCTTCGAGCCAGGCCTTGGCGCGTTCTGCTGCCTCCTCGAAGGTCTTCGGAGGGTGGCGGTCGGTCACGGCGGCTCATCCTATGGCTGGGTGACGAGCCGACGGGCTGCTTCGCGGCCCTGGCGGATGCAGGCGGGCAGGCCCAGGCCGCGGGCCGCCGCGCCGCAGACCACGAGCCCCGGTGCGTTGGCGGCTAGCTCGGCGTCTAGCTGGTCGCAGCGGTCGAGATGGCCGGGCCGGTACTGGGGGAGTGAGCGCGGCCACGGTGAGAGACGGACAACCGGCTCGCCGCGCAGGCCGATTGTTTTCCTTAAGTCCATGGTGAGGAGTGGTCCCAGAGATTCCATGTTGCCGAGGTTGTCGCCTTCGCCGTCATGTGTGGAGACCCGAAGGACTACGCGGGTACCGTCGTTGCAATGCGCCCACTTTGACGATGTCCACGAGCAGGCTGTCATCAACAACTCGCCATCGTAGAAGGGCGGCATCCCCAATCTTTCGTGGCGCGGTACCAGGAAACCCGAACCGTCGAGGGGGTGGTCGATAGCCGCTCTATCGACCACAAACGTAGCCATCAGCACGTTGCTGTACTCGAGGCCGTGGAGATGGCGAGCGCCTTCCGGGGCATATGGTGCAACTAGTCCGGCGGCTGTCCAGCCGGGGACGGCCAGGATCACGCCGTCGGCTTCGATCTCGTCTGGCGGTGAGAAACGTCGTCCTCTGTTCATCCTGACTTTCCAGCCCCCACGTGGCCCTGGCCGAAGCAGGGAGGTGACGGCCTCGCCGAGCCGGACCCGGCTGCCGAGCCGCTCCGCCAGGGCCTGGACGAGCCGGCCGGTGCCGCCTCGGATGCCGTTGAAGACGGGCGGAGCCTGCGACGCGGCCGGCATCGCCTGCGGAACGGACGCCGAGGGCGCGGGTGACGATTCAGCGGCCCTGGCCCGTGCGGCAATGGGGGATTCGGGCGCGTGGGAGCGGCGAGGGTCAGTCGACGAGGACGGCGTGCCGGCAAGGCCAGCGAGCAGGGCGGCTCGAAACGGTCCGCCGCGGCGTGCGGCCTGAGCCAGCACTGCAGCGCCGGTGTCGATGCTGAGCTCATCCGCGCAGCCGGCGTTGATGCCACCGAGCAGCGGGTCGACGATCCGCTCGAACACTTCGTCGCCCACCCGTGGGCGCAGCACCTCTCCCACCGAGGCGTCGCCCTGCAGGGGCGCATGGATGAAGTCGATGCGGGCGGCGAAGTCGGCCACGCCTGCGGGGCTGACGATCCCGCTGGCCTTGAGGGAATCGACCTCGAGGGGCACGCCCAGCACCGACGGGGTCGGGATCGGCCGCAATGCGGAGTCGGACCAGATGAAGGCCTGGTTTGTGGCGGGGGCCACCAGGTCATCGCCGAGGCCGATCTCGTGGCAGAGCTCGATCACGTCGGGCACGCGGGCCAGGAAGCCGTCGGCTGCGGTGTCGACAGGGAAGTCGAGTCCGGAGTTGCCCACGGGCCGAGTGTGGACCTTGCCGCCGAGGCGTCGGCTCGTCTCCAGCACCAGGAATTCACGGCCCGCCTTCTGCAGCTCGTGTGCGGCGGCCAGCCCGGTGATCCCGCCGCCCACAACCACGACCGGGCGGCTCACCACTGTTCCCGGCCCTGCGCCGCCCGCCCGTCGGCTTCGGCGGCGTCGGCGCTGTTGGCGACCTGGCCCTCGGCGTGCACCGTGCGCACGATCTGCGTCAGCACCTCGGGATCGGACTGCGGCAGCACGCCGTGGCCGAGGTTGAAGATGTGTCCGGGATGGCCGGCGTTGTCGGCGAGCACCCGGCGGGTCTCCGCCAGCGCCACCTCGCTGCCGGCGCAAACCGCCGCAGGATCGAGGTTGCCCTGCAGCGCACGGCCAGGCCCCACCCGCCGGCGGGCCGCCGACAGCGCCACCCGCCAGTCCACGCCCACAACCTCGGCGCCCACGGCGGCCATGTCGGCCAGCAGCTCGCCGGTGCCCACGCCGAAGTGGATGCGGGGCACGCCGGTGGGGGCCAGCGCCGCCATCACCTTGCGACTGTGGGGGGCGGCGTAGCGGCGGTACTGCTCGGGCGACAGCGCCCCCGCCCAGGAGTCGAAGAGCTGGATCGCCGCGGCGCCGTTGTCGACCTGCGAGCCCAGCGAGGCGATGGCCAGATCGGCCAGCCGGTCGCACAGCGCATGCCAGAGCGTCTCGTCGCCGAGCATGAGCGACTTGGCGGCTGCGTGATCCCGCGACGGGCGGCCCTCGATCAGATACGACGCCACCGTGAACGGCGCCCCGGCGAAGCCGATGAGGGGCACCTCCAGCTCGGCGGCGAGGTTGCGCACGGTCTCGGTCACGTATGGCGTGTCGGTCTCGGGGCGCAGCGGGCGCAGGCGGTCGAGGTCGTGGCGGTGGCGGAACGGGCGGGTCGCCTCGGGGCCGACGCCGGGGGTGACGGTGATGCCGAAGCCGACGGCGTGGGCGGGCACCACGATGTCGGAGAACAGGATGGCGGCATCGACGCCGTGGCGGCGCACCGGCTGCAGGGTGATCTCGGTGCTGAGGCCGGGATCGGCGATGGTGTCGAGGATCGTGCCGGAGCCTCGCAGTGCGCGGTACTCGGGCAGGGAGCGCCCGGCCTGGCGCATGAACCACACCGGCACCCGGTCGTGGGGCCGGCTGCGGCAGGCCCGGATGAAGCAGTGGTCGTCGAAGCGCCCTGGCACACGCTCACGCTATCCGCGGGCCTCGGGGGCCTGGGCCGGCTCCGGCGCTGGGGGAAATAGACAGCCCCAGCCCGGAGGCTGGGGCCGTCGGCCAGGGCGCTAACCCTGGGGTGGTGCTCCCGAGTGTAGTCGGGGCGTCTGCTCGTCGTAGGTGCCCGGACGAGAAACAGCCCCAGCCCGGAGGCTGGGGCCGTTGGCCCAGGGCTACTCGTCCTGGGGTGGTACTCCCTCAGTGTAGGCGGAACGCCTGCCCGCTGCAGCTGCCCCGGGAAATAGACAGCCCCAGCCCGGAGGCTGGGGCCGTTGGCCCAGGGCTACTCGCCCTGGGGTGGTGCTCCCGAGTGTAGTCGGGGCGTCTGCTCGTCGTAGGTGCCCGGACGAGAAACAGCCCCAGCCGAAGCTGGGGCCGTTAGCCAGGGCGCTGACCCTGGCGGGTACCCCCACACTCCGGTGGGGTAGGTGCCACTCTAGCGGCTGATTTCACGATCCATGCAAGTACCTTCCCCGAATGGCCCAAGACCGTGTGATCGCTTACGTCGACGGGTACAACTTGTACCACGGCATGATCGAGGCACGGCTCCGGTTAGCGCGGTGGCTCGACCTGACGGCGTTGGGTCGCTCCCTGATCAGGCCTCATCAGCGTCTGGTGAAGACGCGCTACTTCACGACCCGAGTCCGCGGCAACCCAGACAAGGCGGATCGGCAGAGGATCTACATCGACGCTCTGCTTGCACGAGGAGAGATCGAGATCGACTTCGGCCATTTCCTCTCGAAGCCGGTCTTCTGCAACAAGTGCGGCAACAGGTGGAGAAGGAACGAAGAGAAGAAGACCGACGTCAACATCTCCGTCCGCATGCTCGACGACGCTTACGACGACCTCTTCGATGCCGCAATCGTCGTCTCTGGCGATGGCGACCTTGTTCCGGCCATCGAGTCCGTGCAGGACCGGTTCCCGGAGAAACGCGTGCTCGTTGCATTTCCGCCTGAGCGCTTCTCTGAAGAACTCATGCGAGTCGCAGATGCCGCGTTCCCGATCTCTACCGCACGAGTCCGGTCCGCGAGGCTCCCGAATCCCGTGACCGCCGCCGACGGGAGGGTCCTGCGCGCCCCGCGGGGCTGGCTCCCGTAGTCGCCCGGACGAGAAACAGCCCCAGCCCGGAGGCTGGGGCCGTTGGGCCAGGGCTACTCGCCCTGGCGGGGTACCTCCCACCTGCTGGTGGGGTACATCTCACTCTAGCGGCTGCGCGAGACGCGCTTGCTCGGTGAGCGGTGCCTGGTCTGGCTGGCCTAGGTCTTGCCGAGGTGTGTGGACCCACCGGCGGCGTGGGTCCAGGGCTAGGCCGCGGCAAGCCGGAGCAGGGTGTCGCGCAGGATCATCGGGTACAGCACGCAGGTGTCGCGGACGACAAGAGGCGGCTTGCGCTTGTCGGGGGGCACAGCTGCTGCTCAGCGGAGAGGGCCAGGGTCGTCGGCCGTCAGTTCGTAGAGATTGTGATCCTCGCTGATTCTGACCAACTCGATCAGGCCCTCGTGGGTCCGCACTGCCTGACGCTCTAGGAAATCGAGCAGATCGGCGAGCATGATGCGGCGGTTGCCTCTGTGCTCCCGGTAGGGGGGAGGTTCGATCTCCTTGCAGGGGATCTCGCCTTCATCGAGCAGCCGCAGCACCGTCGAATGCTGGCAGTCGAGAAAGTCGGCAGCTTCCTGGGTGTCGAGGCACTGCTCCTGGGGCACGACGGTCACGGCCTTGCCGCAGGCCATCGCGGTGACAGCGTCTCGGAGCACAGCGGCGACCTCGTCAGGCAGCTTCAGATGCTCGCCATCGGAATCGACGACGACCACCGGCTCGCTGCCGCCCAGCACCGCGAGCAGATCACACGGCGGCTCCCCGGGCGGCAGAGTCGTCGAGGAGTGGAGCAGCTTCGGTTCTTCTGTCCGTGTCTCCATGACTCCGTGCCCTTTCCGTGGGCTCACGCTCAGGGTAAGCGGCCCCACGCCCGGCCCGCAACGCTCAACCTTGGCTGACGCAGGCTGAGTTCGAGTGGGGCGGCTGCCCCGGACGAGAAACGGCCCCAGCCCGGAGGCTGGGGCCGTTGGCCCAGGGCTACTCGCCCTGGGGTGGTACGCCGTCAGTGTAGCGGGGCGTCTGCTTGATGCAACTGGCGGAAGAGAAACAGCCCCAGCCGAAGCTGGGGCCGTTGGGCCAGGGCTACTCGCCCTGGCGGGGTATCTCCCACCTGCTGGTGGGGTGCGGCCACGCTAGCGGCAGGGCGAGAGGCTCGCACCCCGAGGGCGGGTCGGGGCATCGGCGTGGGCGGGCTGGGTGCTCAGGCGTCGGACAGGGCGATGCGGATGCGCTTGTTGCCCTTGCCCTTGGACTCGGTCTTGACCACCTCGAAGTGGCCCACCTCGGAGCTGCGGGCCACATGCGTGCCGCCGTCGGCCTGCTTGTCGAGCCCCACGATGTCGACCACCCGGATCTCGGTCACCGACTCGGGGATCAGGTTCACCTTGGTGCGGATCAGGTCGTCGTCGGCCAGGGCCTGCGCACGCGGCAGGAACGACACCTCGATCGGGCGGTCCGCTGCAATCTCGGCGTTGACCAGATCGCTCACGGTGGCCGCGAAGCCCTCGGGCAGCGGGCCGAACTCGAAGTCCATGCGGGCCTTGAGCGGCTCCATGTTGCCGCCGGTGACCGACACGCCCCACTCGTTCCAGATCACCCCGCACAGGATGTGCAGCGCCGTGTGGGTGCGCATCAGCGCATGGCGGCGCCCCCAGTCGAGCTCGCCGCGCACCTCGGCGCCGGGCTCGGGCGCATCGCCGTCGAGGCGGTGCAGCACCAGCGGCCCGCGGCCTGCCACATCGACGACCTGGGCCTCGCCGCCGGCCCAGCTCAGCGTGCCGGTGTCGTGGGGCTGGCCGCCGCCGGTGGGGTAGAAGGCGCTGCGGTCCAGCGCCACGGCACCGTCGCTGCTGATCTCGGTGACGACGGCATCGAAGGAGCGAAGCTGCGAGTCCCGCAGGTAGAGGCGGTCGGTGGCGTTCATGGGCTGTCCTTTGTGGTCGTGTCGGTGGTGGTGTCGGATGTGTCGGCCGGGTCGACCGCGGTGGTGTCGTCGGCGGGCTGATCAGGGGCTTGGCCGTCGGGCGGAAGGGGGTTGTTGATGTCCACCCGGATGCTGTCGTCGGCGTCGACGGTCACCGGGTAGCTCTCGATCGTCCCGCCGCCGGAAAGGCGACCCGTGGCGTCCATGGTGACCGCCCCGCAGGCCCCGGTGCCGTTGCCCGGCTCGGCACCGCTCAGGACGAGCTCGAACAGCCCCCGCTGAGGGTCCCAGCGGAAGAAGCAGTCACGCGGCGCGCCCGCCGGACGGGCCGCGAAGGCCAGCCAGCCCGCGGCGGGATCGTCGCCCGAATGCGAGAGCAGGATGTCGCGGTCGTGGCCGGCCACGTCGGAGTACAGGATCGGCCCGCGCTCGGCGATCTCGGCGGAGATGCGCCCGACCTGCCCGGCGTCGAAGTCGCTGTCGCCGAGCCGGAACTCCACCTCAGCGCCGGTGTTGGCCAGCCAGAACACGCCGATCCCCAGCGCCACGGCGATCATCAGCCCGCTGAACCCGAACAGCAGCGCACTGCGGGCGCTAAATCCTGGGCCGGGGGCGACGGGCATGGGCCTAGTATTCCCTGGGCTCGAACCGGAAGGCACGACCGAGTGGATCTCTTCGAACATCAGGGCAAGGAGTTCTTCGCCTCCTACGGCCTGCCCGTGAGCGCGGGCGAGGCGGCGTTCACGGTGCACGAGGCGGTCGCCGCTGCCGAGCGCCTGGGGCCTCCGGTGATGGTCAAGGCGCAGGTCCACACCGGCGGGCGCGGCAAGGCCGGCGGCGTGAAGCTCGCTGCGGACCTCGACGCCGTGGCAGCGGCCGCCGAGGCGATCCTGGGGCTCGACATCAGCGGCCATGTGGTGGAGCGGCTCTGGATCGAGGAGGCCTGCGACATCGCCGAGGAGTACTACGCCAGTTTCACGCTGGACCGCTCCGCCAAGAAGCACCTCGGGATGCTCTCCGCCGAGGGGGGCGTGGAGATCGAGACGGTCGCCGAGCGCAACCCCGGCGCCATCGCCCGCATCCTGATCGACCCCGTCGACGGGCTCGACGCCGCCGCCTGCGAGGACTGGGTTCGCGCCGCCGGGCTGCCCGAAGCGGCGCTGCCCGCAGCGGTCGACGTGCTCTGCAAGCTCTATGGGGCCTACACCGAAGGCGACGCCGACCTGGTGGAGGTGAACCCGCTGGTGCTCACCGGCGACGGTCGGATTCACGTGCTCGACGCCAAGGTCACCCTGGACGCCAACGCCGTGTTCCGCCACCCCGACTACGCCGGCTACGACGCGACCCAGACCCGCGACGAACGCGAGGCGGCAGCGCACGCCAAGGGCCTGCAGTACGTGGGGCTCGACGGCACGGTGGGCGTGATCGCCAACGGCGCGGGCCTCGCCATGAGCACCGTCGACGTGGTCAACCAGGTCGGCGGGCGGCCCGCCAACTTCCTCGACATCGGCGGCGGCGCCAACGCGGACGTGATGGCGGGCGCGCTCGACGTGATCAACAACGACGCCGACGTGTCGGCCATCTTCATCAACATCTTCGGCGGGATCACCCGCGGCGAGGAGGTCGCCAACGGCATCGTGGAGGCGATGGGTCGCGTCGACATCTCCTCGCCGATCGTGGTGCGACTCGACGGCACCAACGCGGCGGAGGGCCGGGCGATCCTCGAGCCGCTGCTCGGCGACAAGCTGATGATGGCGCCCACCATGCTCGACGCAGCACGCCGGGCCGTGGCGTTGGCCCAAGGCGCGAGTGCGGGCGGAGGCTCGGGCATCGGCGCGGTCCGGGGCTCGGGGCAAGGCGAAGGCGGGGGGCACCGCTGATGAGCATCTTCGTCGACGAGCACACCAAGGTCGTCTACCAGGGCCTCACCGGCTCTCAGGGCCGCTACTACGGCTTGTTGAACCGCGACTACGGCACTCAGGTGGTGGCCGGCACCAACCCCCGCAAGGCCGGCAGCGACGTGGACGGCGTGCCCGTGTACGCCGGCGTGGCCGAGGCCGTCGAGGCCACCGGCGCCAACGCGAGCTGCATCTTCATCCCCGCGCCCGGCGTGCTCGGCGCCGTGATCGAGGCGGCCGAGGGAGGCGTGGAGTTCATCGTCGCCATCACCGAGGGCGTGCCCGCGCATGACGAGGTGCTGATCTACAACCGGCTGCGCCGCGACCATCCCGAGGTGCGCCTGCTGGGGCCGAACTGCCCGGGCATCATCAGCCCCGGAAAGTGCAATATCGGCATCACTGCCGGCCATATAGCCAAGCAAGGAGGCCCGGTGGGCATCGTCAGCCGCTCTGGCACGCTCACCTATCAGGCATTGTACGAGCTCAAGCAGAACGACATCGGCGTCACCACCTGCGTCGGCATCGGCGGCGATCCCGTGCCGGGCACGTCGTTCATCGACTGCCTGGAGGCCTTCGAGGCCGACCCCGAGACCCTGGCGGTGATGATGATCGGCGAGATCGGCGGCTCGGCCGAGGAAGAGGCGGCGGCATTCATCAGCGACCACATGACCAAGCCGGTGGTGAGCTACATCGCCGGCGTCACCGCCCCGCCCGGCAAGAAGATGGGCCACGCCGGCGCCATCGTCTCGGGCGGCAAGGGCACCGCTGCGGCAAAGATGGAAGCGCTCGCCGAGGCGGGCGCATCTGTAGGCAAATCCCCCACTGAGGCAGGGGAGATCATGGCCGACATAGTCGGCGGACTGTAGGCCTGCGATGCTGTTCGGCAGACGGCGGCCACGGTCCCAGGAGTACGGGCGGCCGCGCTGGTCGTCGCGGCTGTCGGTGACGACGCTGCTCGTGGCCGCGACGGTCCTTGCGCTGTGGGCGCTCATCGACCGCGCCGTCGACCAGGCGTCGACGGAGTCCACAGCGGGCGACGCGGCGGCAGGCGACGCGGCGGCAGGCGACGCAGCGGGCTCCGAGGCCGGCGACGGCGCGGCATCGGCCGGCTCAGGCGACGGCGAGCAATCCGGGTCGGGGTCGTCTGGCGAACAGGCTTCCTCGGGCGTCGCCGCCGATCTGGACGTGGGCAGCGACTCGTTCACAGAACTGGAGCTCGACGACGGCGGGGTTCCCGCCAACGGCCAGTCGCGCGGCGTGCTGGAGACGCCCGACGGCTGGGTACTGCCGATCCTCAAGACCACCGAGACCGGCTGGATCGTGTGGACGCCGTGCGCCCGGGCCGCCGAGGCGACACAGGGCAGCGTCGTCGGGCGGGCCGATTTCGTCATCGACGCGGGTCACGGCGGGTCAGAGACCGGCGCGGTCGGCCCCGGCGGGCTCGTCGAGGCCGAGCTCAACCTGGCGGTCGCCTCGGAGGTCCGCGATCGGCTCCAGGACGCGGGCTATGTGGCGGTTCTGACCCGTACCCGTGACGTGCGGGTCCCGATAGCCACCCGCGCCGAGATCGCCCATGCGCTGCGCCCCAGGGCGTTCATCTCGATCCACTTCAACGGCGGCGCCGACGCCCCCAGCAGCCGGCCCGGCACCGAGATGTACCACCAGATCGGGTCCGCGGACTCGCGGCGGCTGGCCGGGCTGCTCTACGAGGAGACGCTGCGCGTGCTCGAGCCGTACCAGGCAAGCTGGGTGGCCCTGGCCGATGCCGGGGTGCTGGTTCGGCCCAACCGGGAGGGCGGCGACTTCTACGGGGTGCTGCGCCGCCCGGCCCCGGTGACCAGCGTGCTGGCCGAGTACGGCTACCTGACCAATGCCGCCGAGGAGCGGCTGTATGCGAGGCCCGAGGTGCAAGAGGCGCTGGCGGGGGCCACCGTGCGGGCCGTGGACCGCTTCGTGAACAGCAGCGATCCCGGCAGCGGCTTCGTCGCCGAGGAGGACATGATCTTCAAGGGCTACGGCGACTCCGGCACCGGCCGTACCGACAACTGCACCGACCCCGAACTCCGCTAGCCCCGCTGCGGCATCGCCCCGCTCAGCGGTGGCGGATCATGGTGACGCCGTCGCCGACGGCCAGCAGGGCCGACTCGGCGCGGGGATCGGCGGCCACGTGGTCGTTGAACTCCCGCAGCGCCTTGGTGTCGGCGTCGTCGTCGGCCCTGGGTGCCTCGGGCGTGCGGCCGCTCCACAGCGTGTTGTCGACCAGGATCAGCCCGCGCTCGGACAGCCTGGGCAGCAGCGCCTCGTAGTAGTCGAGGTAGCCGGTCTTGTCGGCGTCGATGAAGGCCAAATCCACCGGCGGGTCGTCGCTGCGGGCGGCCAGCGTCTCCAGCGCAGGTGCGATGACCAGCTCGATCTTGTGGTCCACGCCCGCCTTGCGCCAGTAGCGCCGGGCGATGGCGGTCCATTCCTCGCTCACGTCGCAGCACAGCATGCGCGCATCGGGGCCCAGCGCGGCGGCCACCGTGAGCGCCGAGTAGCCGGTGAAGGTGCCGATCTCCACCACGAAACGGGGCTGCAGCGCAGCCGTGAGCACCGACATGAAGGCGCCCTGATCGGCGCTGATCTGCATGCCGGCGAACGGCCCGATCTCGGCTGAGCCGTAGGTCTCGGCGATCAGCTCGGCCTGCAGCGCCGTGGGCGGCGAGCAGTGGGCGGCCACGTAAGCCGCCGCCTCGTCCCCGAGAACACTCCTGCCTGCCATGTCCGGCCCCCTTGCTGTGCTTGTTGGAGTGTGCCTGCTGCGCCGGGCGCTGCGGGCCTGGTTGTGGTGCAGGCTTGGTTCTAGTGCTCGCTGCGGTCGATGGCACGGCTGTCGGTGCCGAGATAGCCGGCGATCACCGCCGGGTCGTTGCGGACCGTGTCGGGGTCGCCCGACGCGATGACCGAGCCCGACTCCAGGCAGTACACCCGGTCGCTGATGCTCATTATCAGCGGCATGTCGTGCTCGATGACCAGCATCGAGGCGCCCAGCTCGCGGCGGATGGCGGTGATCAGCGGCTCGAACGCCTCGGCCTCGCGCTGGGCCAGCCCGGCGGTCGGCTCGTCCAGGCACAGCACCCTGGCGTCCACCGCCAGCAGGCCCGAGAGCTCCACGATGCGCCGGGTGCCGGTGCTCAGGTCCGACACGTAGTGGTCCGCGTAGCGGCCCAGCCCCAGGAAGTCGAGGATCTCGTCGGCCGCGGCACGCTGGCGGCGCTCGCGGCGCCCGTCGACGAACAGCGCGGTGCGCAGCAGCGACGTGCGGCCCCGGGCCTCCAGCGCCACCTGCACGGTCTGGCGGACGGTCAGCTCCGGGAACAGGGTGGCCGCCTGGAAGGTGCGCCCCAGCCCGAGACGCGCCCGGCTGGCAGGCGTGCGCCCGCCCACGTCCACACCCATCAGCTCGACCGCACCGTGCGACGGCACGAACCCGCCGACGGCGTTCATCAGAGTCGACTTGCCCGCGCCGTTGTTACCGATCAGGCCCACGATCTCGTCGCGGCGCACCTCCAGGCTCACGTCGTTGACAGCCCGGTTGCCGCCGAAGCGCACGCTCACCCCGACGGTGCGCAACGGCACCTCGGGCAGCGCCGTGGCCGACTGCGAGGCCCCGATCACCGCAGGCGGCGCGGTGGCCGAGGCCACGGGCGCCTCGGGGCCAAGCCGAGCCTCGACCTTGCGGGCGACCGCCGCGTGGATCGCGTAGCCGATCTGGATGAACCCGCCGGGGAAGTACATCAGGATCAGGATCACCCCGACCCCCGAGGAGAGCAGCGGCACCACGTCGTTGTCGGGCCAGAACGACGGCAGCCCCTGGATCCACAAGGCCCCTATCACCGCGCCCATCACCGAGCCGAGCCCGCCGATCACGCTCATGCCGACCACCGCCAGGGAGTCGTCGACCTGGAACCAGGCCTCCTCGTAGCTGATCTGGCGCAAGGCGTTGCCCAGCAGCCCGCCGCCGAAGCCCGCCACGCCGCCGGCGATGGCAAAAGCCAGCAGCTTGGTGCGCGCCGGGGAGATCGTGTAGGCGGCGGCCGCCTCGGGGTTGTCGCGCACGGCCACGATCGCACGGCCCACCCCGGAGCGCCGGATGCGCCCCAGCATCGAGATCACGATCACCGCGCAGGCCACCGTGAACACGAAGAAGTTGCGGTTGTCGAGCAGATGCCAGTTGCCGAGGTAGCCGCGGTCGAAGATCACGCTGCGCGAGCCGCCGCTGAGGAAGGGCCGCTGGTACAGGTAGCTCTGGGCGGCGATCCCGAACACGAACGTCGACACCGCCAGCATCAGGCCCCGCACCCGCAGAGCGCCGAGCCCGGTGACCGCGGCCACCCCGGCGGTCGTGAAGGCGGCGATGAGGATCGCCCAGAGCTGCGGCACGGCGGGAAGCTCCAGCACATAAAGGCTGCGCGAACCCCAGCCGAAGTCGGCGGTGAGGCCGCTGTGCAGCGCCGCCGCGGTCAGCGCGCCGAGCCCCGCATAGGCCATCTGGGCCAGCGAGAGCTGCCCGGACCAGCCGGTGACCACGATCAGCGACGCCGTGAGCACCATGAAGATCACGATGATCGAATACAGCAGCAGCCGAGATGACTTGAGCTCGATGAAGCCGATCGACTCGTGGTTCCAGACCACCAGCACCACGGCCAGAGTCGCCGTGCCGATCACGATGCGGCCCAGGTTGCGCAGCCACCAGATGCCCTGCACCCGCTGCGACAGCGGGCTGATCTTGGGAACGAAGCTCATCACGCCCTCGTCGCCGCTGCGCGACAGGCGGTAGATGGCGATCGCCACCGCCAGGAACAGGATCAGCTTGTCGAGGCCGCGGTTGTCCGAGCCGAGGTCGTAGAAGGTGAACAGGTCGAGCACCAGGCCCACCGCCATGCCGGCCAGGATCGCCCGCGGAATCGAGCGCATCCCGGCGAGCACCGCCGCCACCAGGCCGTTGGTGAGCGTGAAGATGCCGATGCCGCTGATGCCCGCCGCCGCGCTGCCGCCGCTGAACAAGATGACCGACAGGGTGGCCAGCACGCCGCCGACGGTCCACACGATCGTCGACACGATCTTGGGGTTGATGCCCGAGAGCCGGCTCAGCGAGGGGTTGTCCGCCGACGCGGAGATCGACTTGCCGAACGTGGTGCGGGTCAGCCACCAGCCCAGCGCGAGGGCCACCAGCGGCACCACGATCAGGATCTGCACCTGCGGCCCCTTGAGCTGGCGCAGCCCCGCCACGTCCTCCCAGACCGCGCCGATGGCCACCGGGTACTGGGTCTGGTCGCCGTCCACCTCGGGCAGGGCCAGGTTGATCGCCTGCATGGTCTGGGCGATGCCCACGGTGGCCACCAGCAGGATCACCCGCGGCTTGTCGAACAGGCGCCGCACCACGGTCAGCTCGATCACCGAGCCCAGCAGCGCCCCGACCACGAGCACGAGAGCCAGCGCCGGCCAGAACGGCCAGCCCCAGTTGATGATCAGCAACGCGAACAGCGTCGCGCCGGGCAGGCCCATGTTGCCCACCGCGAAGTTGATCACCCTGGTGTTGCGGTAGATCAGGATGATGCCCATGGCGAGCATGGCGAAGACCAGCCCGTTGACCAGGCCGTTGAAGACCACCACCCGCGGCGGGATCTCCAGGGCCAGCAGCATCGCCACGCCGGCCATTCAGCCGCCCTCTTCGCCGAAGAACACCGCCCTGGCGAGGTCGTCGCGTTCGATCAGCTCGGCGGTGGGGCCTGCGAAGCGGACCTGGCCCTTCTCCAGGAACACCGCCCGGTCCGAGATGGCCAGCGCCACGTGCAGCGACTGCTCCACGATGATCATCGTCTGGCCGGCGGCGCGCAGCCGGTCCACGTGTACCAGCAGCTCCTGCACCACGGTGGGCGCCAGCCCCAGGCTCAGCTCGTCGATGATCAGCACCTCGGGGTCGTGCAGCATCACCCGCGCCAGCGCCAGCATCTGCTGCTGGCCGCCCGAGAGGTCCCCGGCGCGCTCTGAGAGCCGGCCCCGCAGCGCCGGGAACAGCTCCAGCACCCGCTCGGTGCGCTCGGCGACGGAGGCGGGGTTCTTGCGGTAGCGGAAGGCGCCCACCTCGAGGTTGTCGCCGACGCTGATGTTGGGCCAGATGCCCTCGCCGCCGGGCAGCATCTCGATGCCGAGCCCGCCTCGCACCTCCGGCGTGGCGAAGGTGATGTTGCGGCCGTCCATGCGGATCACGCCGAGCTCGGGGGTGGCCAGGCCGGTGATCAGGCGCAGCACCGTCGACTTGCCTGCGCCGTTGGTGCCCAGCAGGGCCAGCGTCTCGCCGCGGCGCACCTCGAAGGACATGTCGAAGAGCACCTGAACGTTGCCGTACGAGAAGTCCACGCCGCTTACCTGGATGGCCGGGATCTCGTCGGGGTGGGCGATCTGGCGGCGCTCCTCCTCCTGTTCCTCTCGCAGCTCGGCCACCAGCAGGCTCAGGTCGCGGCGCAGGCTGGCCGCCCCGCGGATGATGAAGAAGGCGCCGAGCGGCATGAACAGCAAGGTCAGGGCGATGATCGTGGGCCGCTCGCCGATCTCGTTCTGCAGGAAGGCGGCCAGCAGCCCGCCGAAGACCCCGCCGAAGGCGAACATGAAGAACGTGATGATGGCGGTGCCCATGCCCCTGAGCCGATAGGGCACCACGCTTTGGATGGACGGCTGGATCATGGCGAACGCCGCGCCCATCAGGGTGGTGTTGATCGCGGCGACCACCGCGAAGCCGACCGGGCCGGCCATGGCGTACTGGATCGGCACCAGCACCACCGACGGCATCAGCAGCACCCCGAGGATCTTGAGCGCGCCGTCGGGGTTGCGCCGGAAGGTGGCGTCGAAGCGGCGGCCGACGAACGGCAGGAACCCGATCAGCAGGATGCCCGCCGGCGCCACCGCGTAGGCCCGCTCCAGGGCGTCGAGGCCGTACTCCTCTTCGAGGAAGAAGCTCTGGATCGACTGCGCCGGGAACAGCGCGAAGCCGATGGCGGCGAGGGCGAAGGTCATGTTGCGGATCGTGGCGATCTTCCAGATGCGGTCGGTGGCGGCCTGCACCGAGATCGGCACCTCCTGGCGGGGCTGCAGCCCCTTGCCGAGGATCTCCTGCTTCTCCCACTGGCCGCGCTCGGGCTCGGGGATGCGGAACGCCAGGATCGCCATCACCCCCACCGGCAGGCCCAGCAGCAGATACGGCCAGCGCCAGCCGGTCGCCCCGCCTGCGATTGCCGCGATGGCGCCGACCAGCAGCGGGCTGATCGCCTGGAACACACGGCCCACGCCGGCGTTCACCGAGTACATGCGGCCGCGGGTGGCGATCGGGTAGGTGTCGGCCAGCAGGGTGCTGTGGACGGTGATCGTGTTGGCCTTGGAGATGCCGGTCAGAAAACGCGCCCAGAACAGCATGAAGGCATTGACGGCCAGGCCGCTCATCACCGTGAACGCCGCGAAGCCCATCGAGGCGACGCCCACGATCGGCCCGCGCCGCATGCGGTCCGCCAGCCAGCCCATCGGCCCTGCGCCGAGCACGAAGAAGGCGACCGACGCGGAGGCGATGAAGGTGATGGTGCCGTCGCTCACGTCGAAGGTCTCGGCGATGTCGGGGCCGAGGATGGTGATGGCGGCCTGCTCTAGCTCGTCGAGGGAGTTGAGGATCAACAGCACCATGAACGTGTAGATGCCGCCCTTGCGCAGGCCTTGGCGCAGCGTCATCTCGTCCTTGCCGACGCCGGGCAGCAGGTCGTCCGCGAAGAGCACGCTCTCGGCGCGGGCCTGCTGGGCCTGGCGGCGGCCGGCTTCGGTGTCGAGCACCGCGGCCGCCAGCGCGGCTGCGGACCGCTCGCCTGTGGGGGGCTCGCCGGGCTCGGCCGGATCAGCCACCGGAGCGCTCGGCGGGCTCGGTCGGCTCAGCCACCGGAGGGCGGCGCCAGCGGCATGCCGTGATGCGGCGGCACCTCGAAACGCGAGATGGCCTCGGCGCGCCGGTGCAGCAGCTCGATGGTGTCGTCGAGGTCTCGGGCGATCACGAAGCGGCGCGCCGCCACGCCGTCCGCCACGAACTCGCCGAGCTCGTCGAGGTCGGCCACCTTCACGTCTCGCCCGGCCGCCTCGAGCATCGCCTTCATCTGCTCGAAGCTCATCGACGACCTGCCGGTGCCCGCGCCGACCCGCTGAAGGTGCTCGGGCCGGTTGCGCGACGCGGTGAACAGGCCGGTCGGCATGAGCCCGCCGCTGGGGTAGAACACCGACGCCCGCAGCTGGGTGCCCTCGGAGACCAGGTTGTGCTGCAGCGCCTCGGTGAAGCACGACACGGCGGCCTTGGAGGCGGCGTACACCGAGGCGGTCGGCACCGGCGCGAAGCCGCCGTCGCCCGAGGAGGTGTTGACCACCTGGCCCGGCTCGCCGCCCTCGATCATGCGCGGCACGAACGTGGACACCCCGATGGCGGGGCCGAACACGTTGACGCCGAAGCACCAGCGCCAGTCGTTGGGCT
Organism: Acidimicrobiales bacterium; assembly: GCA_965214285.1. GTDB lineage: Bacteria > Actinomycetota > Acidimicrobiia > Acidimicrobiales > Aldehydirespiratoraceae. The sequence goes on along the minus strand of OZ243946.1, from coordinate 125,248 downwards.
CCTGCTGCCAGGGCTTGCCGCCTCCGCCGGAGGTCACGCCCGCGTTGTTGAACAGCAGGTTGCAGCGTCCGTGCTCGCCGTAGACCGCATCGGCGAGGGCTGTGACCGAGGCTTCGTCGCTCACGTCGACGGCGATGCCCGAGACGCTGCCGGCCAGGCCCAGGGCGCTCAGCTCGTCCACGGCGGCGTCGATGGCGCCTGCTTCGATGTCGGCGATCACCACGGTCGCGCCGCGCCGTGCCAGCGCCTTGACGATGCCCTTGCCGATGCCGCCCGCCCCGCCGGTGACGACCGCCACCGACTCGGCGAACACGATCGGCGCAAGCTCGGGCTCGCCGGTGGTGTCGGCGCCGTTGGTCATGTCGTCGGCCATGTCAGTCCCAGCGGTCATGCCGCGGCCGGCTCGATCTGGTTGAGCGGGTTCATGCCGGGGCAGCCCTTGGCGCGCTCGGGGATCTCGGCGTAGTCGATCGGCGTGGCCACCTCGCCGACCGTCGGGCAGAAGCGCTCCGCCAGCGGCGCCAGGGCGTCGAGGTCGAAGTTGTAGACCCGTGCCGCGTTGGCGGTGAGCATCTTGGCGGTCTCGGCGGTGGTCAGGTTGGCGAAGGTGAGCCGCAGGTGCTCGCGGGTGTGGGGGTGCGAGCCCTCGATGTGGGGGTAGTCGCTGCCCCACATCACCCGGTCCACGCCGACGGTGCGGGTGAGGTGGGCCTCGGCGGGCCGCAGGAACGAGGCGCCGATGTAGCACTGGCGGGCGAAGTACTCCGAGGGCGTGAGCGACATCTGCGCCACGGCCTGGCCGCCGAAGATCGACTCCGAGCCGTAGCGGCTGTACTTCATGCGGTGGTAGAAGCTGTCGAGCTTGGCCAGGGTGTCGGGCACCCAGGCGGTGCCGGTCTCGGTGATCACGTAGTGCAGGTCGGGGTGGCGCTCGAAGACGCCGGCGAACATCAGGTGCCACAGCGCCCGCTGGGTCCACCACTGCACCTCCAGCATGAACATCGCCAGCGACGACGGGAAGTGGTTGCCGAAGCTCGGTGTGGCGCCGCCTGCGTGATGGTTGAGCGGCATGCCGTGGGCGTCGGCGGCGGCCCAGATCGGGTCGTAGGCCTTGGAGTACAGCGGCTCGAACGGCGAGTCCGGCGGCGCGCCGGGCACCAGGATGCCGCCGCGCAGGCCCTGCTCGGCGGCCCATTCGATCTCGGCCACCGAGCCCTCCACGTCGCCGAGGAAGATCTGGACGATGCCCGCCCGGCGCTCGGGGGCCTCGGACACGAAGTCGGCGAGCCAGCGGTTGTGGGCCTTGAGCCCGGCCCAGCGGTGCTCGAAGTTGTCGCTGTAGGGCGGCGCCTCGAACGAGCTGGCCGCTGCGGGGGCGAACGGCGGCTGGGTGTTGGGGAACAGCACCGCCGCGATCACGCCGTCGGCTGACTGCTCGCGCAGGCGGCGCTCGCTGGACCAGTTGCGGTCGCCGAACTCGTCGGGGTCGCCGTCGACGCCCACCTCCAGCGGCGAGCGCTCCATGTCCTTGAACAGCTCCTTGCGGCGCTCGGTGTCGGCCTCCATGGACGCCGCCCAGTGGTCGAAGTCCTCGTGGTACTTCGACTCCAGGTAGGCCTTGTAGCCGTGCAGCTCGGCCCCGCAGTGGGTGTCGGCGCTGATCACCACGTGGTGGGCGTCGGCCGGCGGGCCCTCGTCGGGGGCCTGGCCGGTGGTGCTTGCGGTCGGTTCTGTGGTCTCGTTCACGGCCCCAACTTTTCCGCCTCAGCGCCCCGCTTGCAAACTGAACGCCCACAGCGCCCGCAGGCACCTGCTCCTCAGATGCTGACGCGGCACCCCATGCCGGCCTGCAGCGGCCATAATGCGGGCCATGACGGTTCGAGTCGAAGTGCGCCCTCAGCTCCTGGAGTGGGCGCGTGCCCGGTCGGGGATCGACGCGGAGACCTGGGCGGGGCGTTTCCAGCGATATGACGACTGGCTGACGGGGCGCCATGTGCCGACGCTCAAGCAACTGAAGGAGTTCGCCCGCAAGACGTACACGCCGATTGGGTTCCTTTTCCTCGACGAGCCGCCGCTGGAGGAAGTCCCCATCCCCGATTTTCGCACCACAGGCAACCGGCCGAAGCCGGAGGCGGTGTCCGGCGATCTGCTGGACACGCTGTACGCCTGTCAGTCGCGTCAGGAGTGGTACCGCGACAACCAGCTCATGAACGGCGAGGAGCCTCTGGCCTTTGTGGGCACGGCGACGACCGCCACAGCGCCTTCCGAGGCAGCCGGCGTGATGCGCGATCTCCTGGACTGGGGCAGCGAGGCCCGTGAGCGTCTGCGCGGCCCCGACGCTGCGCTCACCCGTCTGCGCGAGAACGCCGAGAGCATCGGCGTGTTGGTGATGATCAGCGGCATCGTGGGCTCCAACACCCATCGCAAGCTCGATCCCGAGGAGTTCCGGGGGTTCGCGCTCAGCGATCCCTACGCGCCGCTGGTGTTCGTCAACGGCGCCGATTCCAAGGCCGCACAGGTGTTCACGCTGGCGCACGAGCTCGCCCATCTGTGGCTCGGCTCGACAGCTCTCTCCGACGCCGAGGCCACTTCGGCTCGACAGTTCGAGGATGAGCGCTGGTGCAACCAGGTGGCTGCTGAGCTGCTCGTGCCCTTGGACGAGTTCATGTCCGTGTTCGATGCCGGTGCGGGTGTGCGCCCACAGTTGAGGAGCCTCGCCGAGCGATTCAGCGTGTCCACGCAGGTGATTCTGGGTCGCATGCGCGAGGCGGGTGCCCTGACCTGGGATCAGTACCTGCGCGAGCTGGATGCCGAGCGCCGGAGGATCGCCGAGGTTGTGCCCAAGAGCGGCTCGGGCGGGGACTACTACAACACCAAGGCGGTGCAGGTCAGCAAGAGGTTTGCCTCTGAGGTCATCGCCAGCACGCTTGAGGGCCAAACGTCGTATACGGAGGCCTTTTACCTCCTCGGGGTCAAGAACTCCGCTACCTTCTTCGCCCTCCGAAGACACCTTGGGGTCCGGTAGTGGCTTATCTGCTCGACTCGAACGTCTTCATCAGCGCAAAGAACGACTACTATGGATTTGATTTCTGCCCGGGGTTTTGGGACTGGCTTGAGATGGCCGGTGCACGGGGAATCGTGTACAGCGTGGAGGCCGTCTACGACGAGATCACGAAAGGCGAAGATGAGCTCTCGGAGTGGGCCAAAGCGCATGCGGGCTTCTTCATGCCGGAGACGAAGGATGCACTCTCTGCAATCGCATCGGTCAACAATTGGGCAACCGCCCAGGACTATTCGGCAGCAGCGAAACGTCAGTTCGCAACCGGCGCTGACTCCTTTCTGATCGCACAGGCTAAAGCGGGTGGGCACACGGTGGTGACCCATGAGACAACTCGATCCCGTGGGAAGATCAAGATCCCAAACGCCGCCATCGCCAATGGAGTCAGATGCATAGGCCCGTTCGAGATGCTGCGGGCTGAGCAGGTTCGCCTGGTGCTCGCTGGTCGGGCGTAGCGTTGCTGGACGGCTCGGGCTGAGGGGGCTGCTGTCGAACCCGAGGCCGGCGGGCGCGGGGCGTAGGGTTGGGGCATGGCTGCAGTGACCCCGCCGGGGGAGTGGACCTATGGCATCCAGCTCCCGGTCCAGACCCTCACCCGCACCCTGGCCGACCCCTGGGAGGACGAGGCAGGCGTCGACGACCTGGCGAGGATCGCCCGCCATGCCGACGGGCTCGGCTTCGGGTTCGTGGGCGTCTGCGATCACGTCGCCATCCCCGACAACGACTACGCGGCGCACATGTCCACCACCTGGTACGACCCGGTGGCCACGCTGGGCTTCCTGGCTGCCCACACCTCGCGCACCCGGCTGCTGTCGGTCGTGTGGGTGGCCGCCTACCGGCACGCGCTGCTGACCGCCAAGTCGTTCGGCACGCTCGATCACCTCTCGGGCGGACGGGCGATCCTGGGGGTAGGCGCGGGCCATGTGGAGGCGGAGTTCGAGGCGCTCGGCGTGGGCTTCGCGGATCGGGGCCGCCGCCTGGACGAGACCCTGGATGCGTTGCGCGGCGTGTTCGCAGACGACTACGTGTCGCATTCGGGGGAGTTCTACGACTACCGCGACGTGGGCGTGGCGCCGCAGCCGGCACAGGAGCTGCCGATCTGGGTCGGCGGGTCGGGGAAGGCTGCGTGGCGGCGCACCGGCCGCATCGGCGATGGCTACATCCCGATGGGGCTGGCCGTCGAGAGCTACGGCGAGGCGATCGAGACGATGCAGGCGGCAGCGGCGGAGGCCGGGCGCGGCGAGCCGGTGCTCGACATCGGCTACATGCCCCCTTGGGGGTACCTGACGGGCGAGCCGCCCGAGGGGATCGGCGTCCACTGGCTGCAGGGCGGCTGCGAGGGCCTGGCGGCGGACATCCGGGCCGCAAGGGAGGCGGGCGCCAACGTGATGCACCTGAAGTTCCGCGCCCGCACCTGCGACGAGTACCTAGAACAGCTCGACGCCTTCGCCGCTGAGGTCGTCCCCCTCGTGAACGGCTGAGCCGAGGATTCGGTCAGGAACCGGGGTCTGGGTCTGCGGCGAGGAGGGTGGCGGCTTGGCGGCGGAGGTCGTTCTTGAGCACCTTGCCCGATGCGTTCAGCGGCAAGGCGTCCACGAAGCGGACGTGGCGGGGCGCCTTGTAGTTGGCCATCTCCGCACGGCACCAGCCCAGGAGTGCCTCGGCGTCGCGGTCGCTGTCGGGCGTGGGCACCACGAAGGCGAAGCCCACCTCGCCGAGGCGCTGATCGGCCACGCCGACCACGGCAGCCTGGCCGACGCCGGCATGGCCGGCCATCAGCTTCTCGATCTCGGCCGGGTAGGCGTTGAAGCCGCCGCAGATGAACATGTCCTTGAGCCGGTCGGTGATGTCGAGGTTGCCGGCGTCGTCCATCACCCCGATGTCGCCGGTGTGCAGCCAGCCGTCGGAGTCGATGGCCTCGGCGGTGCGCTCGGGGTCGTCGAGGTAGCCGACCATCACGTTGTAGCCGCGCACCACCACCTCGCCCGGCTCGCCGCGGGGCATCTCGGCGCCAGAAGGATCGACCACCCGGACCTCCACGCCGGGTATGGCACGGCCGCTGGTGGTGGCGATGATCTCGGGGTCGTCGTCGTGGCGGCACATGGTGGCGATGCCGGTCGACTCGGTGAGCCCGTAGCCGGTCACCACCTTCTCGAAGCCCAGGCGCTCGCGCATGGCCACGACCATCTCCACAGGTATCGCAGCCGCCCCGGTCACGGCCAGGCGCAGGCTGGAGAGATCGAAGCGGTCCAGGTCCGCCCGTGCCAGGATCGACTGGTAGATCGCAGGCGGCCCCGGCAGCATCGAGATGCGCTCGGTGGCGACCCGGGCCATCACCGAGTCCACGTCGAACACCAGGTGCGGGACCATCGTGGAGCCGGTCATCAGGCAGGCCAGGATCCCGGCGTTGAGCCCGAAGGAGTGGAAGAACGGGTTGACGATCAGGTAGCGGTCCTGATCGAGGCCGATCACCTCGGACCAGCTCCGATACGACCGGCAGGTCGCAGCGTGGGTGAGCATCGCGCCCTTGGGGTCGCCGGTGGTCCCCGAGGTGAACATGATGTTGCACAGGTCGTCGCCGGCCACGCCCGCCGAGCGCTCGGCCAGGGCGGTCTCGCTCACAGCGCCGGCACGCCCCAGGAACTCGTCGAAGCCCACGGCAGCCGCGGGCACGCTGCCGCGCAGCACCACTATCTCGGTCAGCGAGTCGCCGATGGCCGCCTCGCCTGTGATCATCGCCACGTAGTCGGTGTCGAGGAAGTCGGTGACGGTGAACAGCATCCGCGCCCGCGAGGCCCGCAGCACATGGCCGGCCTCGCGGGCCTTGAAGCGGGTGTTGACCGGCACCAGCACCGCCCCGGCGCAGTGAACGCCCAGCGCGCTGACGGCCCACTCGCAGATGTTGGGTGCCCAGATCGCCACCCGGTCGCCTGGCGCGATGCCGCTTGCCATCAGAGCCCGCGCCGCGCTGTGCACCCGCCGGCGGAGCTCGGCGAAGTCCCAGCGCTGGTCGCCGTCGACCATGGCCTCGTGGTCGCCGAAGCGCTGCGCCGCGTCGTCGAGAACCTCGGGGGTGGTGGCCCACACGGCGCTCAGTCCCCCATGCCGTCGAACCAGCTCGACTCCTCGATCAACCGCCGGCTCTTCCAGCCCTCGGCGGTGCGCACCAGGTCGTGGTTGTACCAGCCGCCGGTGGTGAAGAAGCCGCCGTCGCCCGCGAACTTCATGGGGTTGAAGAACATGGCCCGCGCCGTGGCCTCGTCGCCTGTGATCGCCACCTCCAGGTTCGCCACCAGGTGCTGGGTGGCCTCGAACATCGCCATCGACTCCGCCAGCCACGCGGCGACGGTCTCGCGGTCGCCCGCGATGCCGCCGGCGGAGGTGTAGTCCACGTGCGCGTCGGCGGTGAACAGCGACTTCCACAGCTCCCAGTCGCGTTCGTCGACCGCCTTGGCGTAGGCGGTCAGCAGGTCGGCGATGGCCAGCCGGTCGGCGAGGTGCGCCAGGTCAGGCTGCGTGCTCGGTTGCGGATCCATGCGGCAAGCCTTCCACAGCGGGCAGGCTCACGCGAAAGGCGCCCAGCCCGTAGGGGCAGACCGGTGCCTCGGCGGCGCAGGAGTCTCGGGCGCGCTGTTCACACGAACGGGCACTCGAAAGAGCCGAGTTCGCCGAAGTCGATCCTGAACACGTCGCCGGGGGCCACGTCGACGGGGCGGGTGAACGACCCCGACAGCACGGTCTGGCCCGCTTGCAGCCTCAGGCCCTGCTCGGCGTAGCGGCGGGCCAGCCAGACGATGCCCAGCGCCGGGTGACCGCCCACGCCGCCTGCCAGGCCGGTCTCCTCAACGATGCCGTTGCGGGCCAGCATTGCGCCTACCCAGCGCAGGTCCCGGTCGCGGGGCCCGATGGCGTCGCCGCCGGTGACGATCCCTCCGCCGGCGGCGTTGTCGGCGATGGTGTCGATCACGTTGCGAGTGCGGCCGCTGTCGGGGTCGACGCGAAAGGTGCGGGCGGCGATCAGCTCCACCGCCGGGGTCACCTCGGCGCTGGCGTCGAGCACGTCGTCGATGCTCAGATCGCGGCCCGCCAGGTCGTCGCTGAGCACGAAGGCCAGCTCCACCTCGATCTTGAGGTCGCAGAAGCGCCCGGCGGCGATGGGCTCGCCGGGGGCGAACACCATGTCGTCGGTGAGGAAGCCCGAGTCGGGCGTGTCGATGTTCATGGCCTGCTGCATGGCCCGCGAGGTGAGCCCGATCTTGTGGCCGACCAGCCGCCGGCCGCGGGCCAGCTTCAGGTCGCACCAGGCGGCCTGCACGGCGTAGGCGTCGTCGATGGTCATCTGCGGGTGAGCAGAGGTCGACTGGCGGATCTGCACCGCCGCGCTGTCGGCTTCGTCGAGCAGGGCCGCTTCGGCGGCGATCTCGGCGGGCGTGAGGGTCAGGCTCACGGGACTAACAGGATCTTGCCGGTGCTGGCCCGGCTCTCCAGGGCGGTGTGCGCCGCAGCGGCCTCGGTCAGCGCCAGCCTCCCGCCGATGCGCGCTTCGAGGCGGCCGGCCTGCACCCAGGCCGTGATCTCGTCCCAGCGCCGGGTGCGCTCGGCGGGATCGGCGATGTAGTCGAACAGCGTGGGCCTGGTGAGGAACAGCGATTTTGGCGTGAGCGCCAGCGGCGACACGGGCGGCACCGGGCCCGAGGCGTTGCCGAAGGTCGCCATCGTGCCCCGAGGGGCCAGCACCGCCAGGCCGGCGTCGAAGGTGGCCGCGCCCACGCCGTCGTAGACCACGTTGATCGCATCGGGCCCGACCGCCGCCTCCACGGCGGCCACGATGTCGTCTCGGGTGTAGTCGATCAGGTGGTCGGCGCCTGCGGAACGGGCCAGCTCCAGCTTGGCGTCGCCGCCCGCGGTGGCCACCACCTCGGCGCCTCGCAGCTTGGCCATCTGCACCAGCAGCCTCCCGGTGCCCCCGGCAGCGGCATGGATCAGGCAGCGGTCGCCCGGCCCCAGCGGGTACACCGAGTCGATCAGGTAGTGGGCGGTGAGCGCCTGCAGCGGCAGGGCGGCGGCGGTGTCGAGCGGGATGCTCTCGGGCAGCGCCAGGGCGCTGGTCGCGGGCATCACCACCTGCGAGGCATACGAGCCGCCGACCGCCGTCCAGCAGGTGCGGTCGCCCACGGCGAAGCCCTCGACGCCTTCGCCCACGGCGGACACCGTGCCCGAGCCTTCCAGGCCCATCGCGAACGGCAGCTCCACCGGGTACAGGCCCGAGCGGTGGTAGGTGTCGATGAAGTTGACGCCCGCGGCGTACACGTCCACCGTCAGCTCGCCCGGCCCGGGGGCACGGAGCGGCGCCTCGACGGCGCGCAGCACCTCGGGGCCGCCGGTCTCGGTGATGCGCACGGCGGTCGCGGTCCGCCCTGCGGCGGGATCCTGTTCGGCTGTGTCGTGTGTGTCGGCTGTGTCGTCGCTCATCGGGGTGTGGTGCTCGGCTTGATCATCGTGGTGCGGTCATCGTGGTGCGGTGGTCAGGACTGGCAGGTGCCGGGCTTGGTCATCGGGGTGCGGGCGGGTCGATCGTGCGGCCGTCGTCGAACTCGTCGCGGATCGTATTGCGCAGCGTCCCCAGCTCGGGCACCGACACCTCCACCACGTCGCCGGGCGCCAGCCAGACCGGCGGGTCGAGGCGCGCCCCGGCCCCCGTCGGGGTGCCCGTGAAGATGACGTCGCCCGCCGAGAGCTCGGTGAACGTCGACAGGTAGTGGATCTGGTACTCGATCGGGTACTTCATCGATGCCGGCGTGTCGTCCTGGCGCAGCTCGCCGTTGACCCGGGTCCTGAGCCGCAGCGACTCGAAGCCGCCGATCTCGGCGAGCGGCGTCAGCCACGGCCCGATCGACCCGCTGCAGGCCCAGTTCTTGCCCTGGGTGACGTTGAACTTGGCGTGGCGCACCCAGTCGCGCACCGTGCCCTCGTTGCCGAGGCTGAGCCCGGCGATGTGGCTGCGGGCATCGGCGACCGGGATGCGCCGCCCGCCCGTGCCGATGACCGCCACGATCTCGCCCTCGTAGTCGAGCTGGGGCGACTCCGGCGGGCGGATCAGGTCTCGGTCGTGGCCGGTGAGGCTGTCGGCCCAACGCGGAAAAACGCTCGGGTAGGAGGCATCGGAGCGGTCCGAGTACTCGCCGGCCCGCCCGCCGTAGTTCACGCCGATGCAGAAGATCTTGGACGGCCGGCGAATCAGGCGCTCGAAGCGGATCTCATCCAGGGCGTGATCGGCGGGCTCGCCCTGGGCGACGGCCAGCGCCTCGGCGATCAGCCCGCCGGCGATGATGTCGTCGAGGTCGCGGACCACTTCGAGGCGTTCGGGCAGCGAGACGACCCCGGCGCCGTCGTGCGAGAGAGCGCCGACGCTGTGGCGCCCGGCGACGGAGTAGCTGATGAGACGGGTCAAGAGATGTCTCCCACGCTGGCGACCCCCGCAGACGATGGTAGCTTCGGGGCGGCGACGGGAGGCCGGGTTGCCCCACATCCACATCGATTACTCGTCGAACCTCGACCAGGTGCACGACATGCAGTCGCTGGTGGATGCGCTGCACGCGGCCACGCTCGCCTCGGGCATCGCCGCGGCCGGCGGGGTGCGCACCCGTGCTTTGCCGCGCCCGCACTACCGCATCGCCGACGGCGACCGGGCCTATGGCTATGTGGCGCTGACGGCCAGGCTCGGCCCGGGCCGCGAGCCCGACGAGCTGCGGGGCTATCTGGAGGCGCTGGTCGACGTGCTGGAGGCCGAGCTGGCCCCGCTGGCGGACAGCCACCCGCTGGCGATCAGCGCCGAGCTGCAGTTCATCGACGCCGATTACCGGATCAACCGCAACCACATCGCAGGGCGGCGAGTCGAGGCTGGCCAAGCGGCGCCGCGCCGGGAGCCGCTCTGATGGCAGCGACCGGGCACAGCTTCGCCGAGAACCTCGCCGACGCCGAGCGCTTCCTGGCGCCGTTCGCAGCCGCCCCGACCCTGCACATGATTGCAGGGGAACGGGTGCCGAGCGCGAGCGGCGAGACGTTCGCCGACACCTCGCCGGTGGACGACTCGCTGCTCGGCGAGATCGCCGCCGGCGACGAGGCCGACATAGCCGCCGCGGCTGCGGCCGCCCAGGAGGCGTTCGCCGATTGGGCCGACACGCCCGGCGCCGAGCGCAAGCGCATCCTGCACGCCGTGGCCGACGCCATCGTCGACAACGCCCGCCGGATCGCCCTGATCGAGTGCGTCGACACCGGCCAGTCGATGCGCTTCATGAGCGCTGCGGCGCTGCGCGGCGCCGAGAACTTCCGCTTCTTCGCGGACCGTGCGCCGGCCGCGGCCGACGGGGCGGCGCTGCCCACGCCCGAGCATCTCAACTACACCACCCGCCGAGCCATAGGGCCGGTGGGGGTGATCACGCCGTGGAACACGCCGTTCATGCTGTCGACCTGGAAGATCGCGCCGGCGGTCGCGGCGGGCTGCACGGTGGTTCACAAGCCGGCCGAGTGGAGCCCGCTGAGCGCCGCGCTGCTCGCCGAGATCGCCCTGGAGGCGGGTCTGCCGCCCGGCGTGCTCAACACGGTCCACGGTATGGGCGAGACCGCGGGCAAGGCGCTCACCGAGCATCCCGACGTCGCTGCCATCGCCTTCGTGGGCGAGTCGGTCACCGGGTCGCGCATCCAGGCCCAGGGCGCGGCCACCCTCAAGCGGGTGCATTTCGAGCTCGGCGGCAAGAACCCCGTGATCGTCTTCGACGACGCGGAGCTCGACCGGGCGGTCGACGCCGCGGTGTTCATGATCTACAGCCTCAACGGCGAGCGCTGCACCAGCTCCAGCCGTGCGCTCATACACGAGTCGGTCTACGACGAGTTCACCCGGCGCCTCAGCGAGAAGATGCGTGCGATCCCGGTCGGCCATCCGCTCGACCCCGCCACGGTGATCGGCCCGCTGGTGCATGCCAGGCACTGCGAGAAGGTGCGCGGCTATGCCGACATCGCGGCTGCCGAGGGCGCGACCGTGATCGCAGCGCAGACGCCCGAGGGCCTGCCGGGCGCGAACTTCGTTGCGCCGATGCTCTTCGCGGACGCCGACAACGGAATGCGCATCGCCCAGGAGGAGATCTTCGGGCCGGTGCTCACGGCGATCCGCTTCTCCGACGAGGACGAGGCCGTGGCGCTGGCCAACGACGTGGCCTACGGGCTCGCCGGCTACGTGTGGACCAGCGATCTCGCCAGGGCCCATCGGGTGGCCCAGCGGCTGGAGGTCGGGATGGTCTGGGTCAACTCGCACAACGTGCGCCATCTGCCTACGCCTTTCGGCGGCGCCAAGCGCAGCGGGATCGGCCGTGACGGCGGCGACTGGAGCTTCGACTTCTTCTCGGAGACCAAGAACATCGCCATCGCCACCGGCGACCATCCGATACCCCGCCTCGGGGGCTGAGCGGCCGGCTCGGCGGTGAGCGCGGCGACCGTGACCCCGCAGATGACCTCCTGGTCACGGGCCGGACGGCTGCCGGCGGGCTTGCGTGTTCGGCGGATGCCGGCTGGCCCACGACTCGGGCGGCTGCGGCTGGGCTCTTGGGTCGGGCGGCTGCCGGCAGCCGCTGCGGCCGCGGCGCTGCTGGCGGCGGGCTGCAGCGCAGGGCCCGAACCTTCCGAGTCGCAGCGGCCAGTCGTCGAGGAGGCCGCCCAGGACGGCCTCGCAGCCCCTCCGCCGGGAGACCCGGCGGTGCGGGTCGGCGCAGCGGTGCTCGTCGACTCGGGGTTCGCGGTGCTCGAAGGCCGCCGCGTCGGCCTGATCGCCAACCAGACGTCGGTGGTGCGGGGCCGGCACCTGATCGACGTGCTGCACGAGGCGCCCGAGGTCGAGCTGGTGGCGGTGTTCGCCCCCGAGCACGGCGTGCGCGGCAGCCTCGGCGCGGGCGCGGCGGTCGACGACGAGACCGACCCGTCCACCGGCGTCAGGATCCTGAGCCTCTACGGCGAGACCCGCGAGCCGACCCCGGAGATGCTCGAAGGCATCGACATTCTCGTCTACGACCTGCAAGACGTGGGCGGGCGCTTCTACACCTACGTGTCCACGATGGGCCTGGCCATGAAGGCCGCGGCCGCCGCGGGGATCGGCTTCGTGGTGCTGGACCGGCCCGATCCGTCCGGCGGCCACCGCCCGCAGGGCCCGGTGCTCGAAGCCGAGCAGCTCAGCTTCATCGGCCAGTACCCGGTTCCCTCGGCGTATGCGATGACTCCCGGCGAGCTGGCCCAGGCGATAGTCGGCGAGGGCTGGCTGCCGACCGACGGCCTGGACCTGACCGTGGTGCCGATGCAGGGATGGCGCCGCGGCATGACCTGGGAACAGACCGGCATCGACTGGATCGCTCCCAGCCCCGGCCTGCAGACCGCCACTTCGGCGGTGACCTATCTGGGGACGGTGCTGTTCGAGGCCACCTCGATCTCCTACGGCGGCGGCACCGCAGCCACCTTCGAGGTGGTCGGCGCGCCCTGGGCCGACGAGCAGGAGATGGCGCAGCGCCTCAACGAGCGGCGGCTGCCCGGCGTGGCCTTCGAGCCGGTGGTGTTCACGCCCGGCCCGCTGCCGGGTCGCACCTCCAATCCGCGCCTCAACGGCACCGAGATCCACGGGGTGCGCATCCGCATCGTCGACCACTCGGCCTTCGAGCCGGTGGCAACCGGCGTGCATCTGCTCGACGAGTTCCACGCCGCCTGGCTGGCCCGCCCGATCCCCGACCCCGCCGAAGCCGCTGACGCGGCCGCCTCGGATGCGGCCGCAGGTGATGCTGCCGCCGCCGTCGCCAATGCTGACGGCCCTGTCGACGATGATGCTGCCGAGGAGCCGGACGCAGAAGACGATGCGCCGCCGGAGTTCTTCGACCGCCCCAGGGCGATGGGCCTGCTCGCAGGCACCTCGAGCCTGCAGGCCGACATCGAGGCAGGCGTCGGGGCTGCGGCCATCGTCGACGGCTGGCGCGACGACCTGGCCGCCTTCGATGAGCTGCGCGGCAGGTACCTGATCTACTGATGTGTCGTGTGCTGAGGCTGTGTCGTGTGCTCCTGGTCTGCAGCGGCCCAGATGATCACGGCCCTCAGGGCAGCGGCGGCTCGGGTTTTCTGATCTACTGGGCACATGTCCTCCAGCGACCCGTCCCCCGATCCGGCAGGCGACGCGCCGCCGACGGCCGGGCCGGAGAACCTGGTGCTGACCGGGTTCATGGGCACCGGCAAGTCCACCGTGGGGCGGCTGCTGGCTGAGGGGCTGGGCCGAGAGTTCGTCGACACCGACTCGGTGATCGTCGGGCGCTTCGGGGAGATCGCCGAGATCTTCGTGCACGGCGGCGAGCGGCGCTTCCGCGAGATCGAGCGGATCGTTGCCGACGACCTGGCCCATCGGCGCAACCTGGTGGTGGCCACCGGCGGGGGGATGCTGCTCGACCCCGAGGTCGCCTCGCTGTTCGCCGCCAGCGGGCGGATCTACTGCCTGTGCGCCGAGCCCGACACCATCGTCGAGCGTGTGCTCGGCGACCCCGAGGGGCACCTGCGGCCGCTGCTGGCAGGCGACGACCCCGAGGGTCGGGTGCGCTCGCTGCTGGCGGAGCGGGCCGAGCGCTACGCCGCCTTCGAGCAGGTCCGCACCGACGGGCTGACCGCCGAGGCGATCGCCGGCGAGGTGCTGGAGCGCTTCAGGGCAGCGTCGCGCTGACTCCAAGCCCCCGGTTGCAACGCTGCGGCCTTCGTCGACGCGGCGCTCTGTCTGAAGCTCCAGCCTCAGCCGGCAGCTTCAGTCGGCAATCTCAGGCGGCGGCGAGGTCGTACTCGGCGATGGTGCAGCCGACCGCGAAGATCGGGATCGGCCGGTAGTAGTGGACGACGCCGCGGCCCCCCGCAGCCGCGCCCGACACCACCACGAAGGTGCGGATCTCGAAGCCGCCCTGGCCGGCGTCCGCGTAGACCTCCAGGTCGCTGTAGCCGACCAGCGCAGCCCGGTCTCGCCGAGCCCAGCGGTCCAGGAAGTCGCGGTCCCAGGCCTCGTTGATCTTGCCCGAGTCGGGCGTGGCCGGCCAGTGCGAGATGCCGCCGGTGCCGATCAGCGCGATCCGCTCGGGCATCTGGTCGGCGGCCCGCCGGATCGCCTCGCCGAAGCTCCAGGCCCGCGGCAGCGGCGTGAGCGGCGGCCCCTGGCAGTTGACGTTGACGGGGACGACCGGCAGGTCATATCGAGGCGTCAGGAAATGCAGCGGCACGCTGATGCCGTGGTCGAAGCGCCATTCCTCGGCGTAGGCCACGTCGTGGGTCTGCATCACCGAGGCGACGACCCGCTCGGACAGGTCGCGGTCGCCGGGAACCCTGCGGCGCTCGATGCCCAGCCAGTCGGGGTCCTCGATGGGGCCGTCGTAGCTGTCGGCCATGCCGATCGCATAGGGCGGCATGTTGTCCATGAAGAAGTTGGCGAAGTGCTCGGCGGCGACGACGATCAGCGCATCGGGACGGCTGGCCTCCAGCCGGCGGCGCATGGCGTCGTAGGCCGCATAGAAGGAGTCGCGGTCGGCGGGGTCGGCCTGCTCGGCGCGGCCGGTGATGCCCGGTGCGTGGCTGCACACGCCCGCGTACACCAGCGGCATCAGGGCACCGCCTTGTCGCCTGACGCCTCGGCGTCGACGCCCGCATAGCCGGTCATGGCGTAGACCCCGGCGCGCACCGGGCCGTGCTCGGCCACGCCGTCGCGCATGGCCTGCAGATAGGCGCTCCAGGCCATGCCGTGCAGGGCCGCGAAGTGCATCAGGATCTGGCCGTTCACGCCGAGCACGTAGAGCTTGCCGATGTCGGGCTCGACCAGCGCGGCACGTTCTTCGTCGTCGAGCTCGAAGTCCGACATCGCCTGCTCCCGGTCGGCTGAGTACTCCGCCTGCACCCGCTGGTCGCGGTTGATCTCGTAGAGGAACTTCTGCACGGCGTAGAGGGTCATCGCCGCGCCCCGATCCGCGCCTGTCCGATCAGCGGGATCAGCGGGCGCACAGCGGGCCGGCCGGGCACCCGGCCTCAGCGGCCGAGCTGGTCGACGTCGCGCACGGCGCCCTTGTCCGCGGAGGTGGCCATCGCCGCATAGGCCCGCAGCGCCGCGCTGACCTGACGCTTGCGGGGCTGCTCGGGCTGCCAGGCAGCGGCCCCCTTGGCGTCCATCTCGGCGCGCCGCTCGGCCAGCTCCTCAGCGGACACGGCCAGGTTGATGGTGCGGTTCGGGATGTCGATCTCCACGATGTCGCCGTCGCGGATCAGCCCGATGGCGCCGCCCTCCGCCGCCTCGGGCGACACGTGCCCCACGCAGAGCCCCGATGTGCCTCCCGAGAAGCGGCCGTCGGTCACGAGGGCGCACTGGGTGCCCAGCCCGCGGCTCTTGATGTAGCTGGTGGGATACAGCATCTCCTGCATCCCCGGCCCGCCCTTGGGCCCCTCGTAGCGCACGATCACCACGTCGCCTGCGCCGATGTCGGACTCGTCGAGGATGCCCTCGCAGGCGGCGTCCTGGCTCTCGAACACCCGCGCCGGCCCCGAGAAAACGAAGATCGACTCGTCCACCCCGGCGGTCTTCACGATGCAGCCGTCCTCTGCGATGTTGCCGTACAGCACGGCCAGGCCGCCGTCCTGGAAATAAGCGCTGCCGACCGAGCGGATGCAGCCCGAGGCCCGGTCCAGGTCCAGGCTGTCCCAGCGGGTCGACTGGCTGAACGCCTCCTGGGTCGGGATCCCCGCAGGCCCCGCCGAGAAGAACTCGGTCACCTCCTCGCTGGGGTCTCGCATCACGTCCCAGAGGTCGAGCACGTCGCCGAGAGTGTCGGCGGTGATCGTGGACACATCGGTGTGCAGCAGCCCGCCCCGGTCGAGCTCGCCCAGGATGCCGACGATGCCCCCGGCGCGGTGTACGTCCTCGATGTGGTACTCGCTGCTCGATGGCGCCACCTTGCAGATCGCAGGCGTGGCCCGGCTCAGGCGGTCGATGTCGGCCATCGTGAAATCGATCCCGGCCTCTGAGGCGGCGGCCAGGATGTGCAGCACCGTGTTGGTCGAGCCGCCCATGGCGATGTCGAGGGTCATGGCGTTCTCGAAGGACTGCTTGGTGCAGATCGAGCGGGGCAGCACCGACTCGTCGTCTTTGTCGTAGTAGCGGCGCGCCAGGTCCACGATGCGCCGGCCGGCCTCCAGGAAGAGCTGCTCGCGGTCGGAGTGGGTGGCCACCACGGTGCCGTTGCCCGGCAGCGACAGGCCCAGCGCCTCGGTCAGGCAGTTCATCGAGTTGGCGGTGAACATGCCCGAGCAGGAGCCACAGGTCGGGCAGGCGGAGCGCTCGATCTCGAGCAGATCCTCGTCGCTGACCGACGAGTCGCCGGCGCCGATCATGGCGTCGATCAGGTCGAGCTTCACGCTGACGCCGGCGAGGCGGGTCTTGCCTGCCTCCATGGGGCCGCCGGTCACGAAGATCGTGGGCACGTTGAGCCGCAGCGAGGCCATCAGCATCCCCGGGGTGATCTTGTCGCAGTTGGAGATGCAGACCAGGGCATCGGCGCAGTGGGCGTTGACCATGTACTCCACGCTGTCGGCGATCAGGTCGCGGCTCGGCAGGCTGTAGAGCATCCCGTCGTGGCCCATGGCAATGCCGTCGTCGACGGCGATGGTGTTGAACTCGCGGGCGACGCCGCCGGCGGCCTCCACCTCGCCGGCCACGAGCCGCCCGAGGTCCCTCAGGTGGACGTGGCCGGGCACGAACTGCGTGAACGAGTTGGAGATGGCGACGATCGGCTTCTCGAAGTCGTCGTCGCCCATGCCGGTGGCCCGCCACAGTGCTCGGGCGCCTGCCATGTTGCGGCCGTGGGTGCTGGTTCGGGAACGAAGCTCGGGCATGGCCCCAGCCTACGGCCCGCCGCCGGCTCGCGCCCGCGGTCGTGCGCTGCGGCCCGAGCCCGATAACCCGAGCCCGATCACGCGGCGCGCCCAGTCGCTGTGGGCGCCCTGTGGCCGAAGTCACAGCCGGACAAGGCACGGGATGCACCGCGGGCGGTATCGTCGGGGCGTGCTGCTCGCCGCCTTCAACGACACGCCCTACAAGATCGTGCTGGTGCTGCACATCGTCTTCGTGTTCGCAGCCTTCGCCTCGATGTTCGTGCACCCCTTCGTCAACGCCCACACCGCAGGCCACGAGGCCCGCTCGTTCGTGTTTGCCGAGATCGCCAAGCGGTCGGTGCGCATCCACTCGATGGCGCTCATCGTCGGCGGGCTGCTGGGCTTCGCCCTCGCCGGCATGTCCGACGACGGCACAGGCGAGCTCGTCTACCGCGTGCGCGACGGCTGGATCCTGGCCGCGGTGGCCGTCTGGGTCGCCATGAACGGCGTGCTGCACGCCATGATCGTCCCCGCCGAGAAGGCCATCGCCGCAGGCGACGAGTCCAAGACATCGAGGCTCTCGACGGGCTTCGCCGTCACCTCGGCTCTGTTCTTGGTGATGATGTACCTGATGGTGTTCAAGCCAGGCGCCTGAGCCCGCGCCGAACTCCGGCTCTCGTTCCCCCGTTTCGTCTCCCCCTCCCTTTTCTCCCCCAGTTCAAGCCGAGCGCGCAGGCGCCCTCAGGCCCCCGCCCGGTCTGATGCCCCGATCCGCCCCCGAGCAAGCCCCCCGAGTGAGCGACAGCAGTGCAGGTCCCCTACAAACTCAGCGCGGCTTTCCGCACCGACACCTCGCCGGGACTGCTGCTGGCCATCTCGGTATCCACCGCCGTGTTCGTGGCCACGCCCATCTCGCTGCCGGCGGTGGCCGAGCGCTTCGGGGTGTCCGCGGGCGCCGTGAGCCTCTACTCCGCAGCCCAACTCGGGATGTTCGTCGTGGGCGCCTGGGGCGCGGGCCGCTACTGCAGCCCGTCGCTTCGCATCTACCGGGTCTCGCTGGCGCTGATCGCCGTCGCCAACATCGCCAGCGCCCTCACCGCGGATTTCGCCCTGCTCGTCGCCGCCCGTGCGTTGGTGGGCCTGGCCCTCGGCGTGATCACCTGGCTGGCCTGGTCGCAGGTCTTCGGCGACGACGACCGCCAGGGCGACATCGCAGCGGTCGGCCCGCTCGCCGCGGTCGCGGCTGCGCCGCTGTTCGGGCTGCTGCTCGAGTACGGCGACGTGCGCCACGTGTTCGCGGCGCTCGCTGTGGCCTCGCTGGCGGCGCTGGCGACCCGCCCCGAGATCGTCTCCATGCCCTCGGTCGCCTCGCGGCGCAGCAAGGCGGTGCCCCAGGCACGGGTGCTGATCGCGGTGCTGGCCGTGATGACCCTGGGCGGCTCGGCGGTGTTCGTCTACGGAGGCGTGATCGCCGAGGAGCGGCTCGCCATGACGCCGCTGGCGGTGTCGGTCGTCTACATGCTCAACGCCCTCGCCAGCATCCCGACCGCACGCATGCGAGGCGACCGGCCCAACACGGGGATCTGGCTGCTGTGCACCGCGGCGTGTGCCTTCGCGACCGGCTCGGCGGGCAGCGAGTGGGTGTTCACGGTCGCCGTGATCGCCTGGGGCGTGTTCTTCTGGGCGGGCGTGCCGGGCCTCTACTCACTGCTGGCGCAGCGCTCGGCGCACCCCGCGGACCGCGCCGGCGACGCCCAGGCCGCCATGGCCGCGGGCCGTGCCGTGGGGCCGCTGCTCGGCGGCGCGCTGGTGTCGGCGGGCTCGTTCACCGTGCTGGCAGCGGTCTGCGCCGCGCTGGTCGCCGCCGCGGGGACGACGGCTCTGCTGGTCGAGCACCGCGGCGCCAAAGGCCCGCCCGCACCAGGCGGCTAGTTTCCGCGCATGGCCAGTACCCGAGAGCCGCCGGTGGTCGTGCAAGCCGCAGGCATCGAGGTGCCGGTCACCAGCCCGAGCAAGGTGTTCTTCGCGCAGCGTTCCGAGACCAAGCTCGACCTGGTGCGCTACTACCTGGCCATGAGCGGCCCGGTGATGGCGGCCATGGGCAACCGGCCGGTGATGATGCAGCGCCATCCCGACGGCGCGGGCGGCAAGTCGTTCTTCCAGAAGCGGGTGCCCAAGGGCGCCCCGGAGTGGCTGCGGACCGTGGCTGTGTCCACGCCCAACGGCACCCGCTCCGATGCCCTGGTCGCCGCCGACATGGCCCATGTGGTGTGGGCGGTCAACATGGGCTGCCTCGGCTTTCACAGCTGGCCCGTGCAGGCCGACGACCCCGCCCACGCGGACGAGCTGCGCATAGACCTCGACCCTCAGCCCGGCACCGGCTTCGAGCATGTCCGCGAGGCCGCGCACGAGGTCAAGGCGACCCTGGATGAGCTGGGCATCGAGTCGTCCCCCAAGACATCGGGCAGCAAGGGAATCCACGTCCACGTGCGCCTGGCGCCTCGCTGGGACTCGCTGGACGTGCGCTACGCCGCAGTCGCCTTGGCACGTGAGCTGCAGCGCCGCAGACCAGACCTGCTGACCTGCGAATGGTGGAAGGAACAGCGCGGGCGGCGGGTGTTCGTGGACTTCAACCAGAACGCGCCCCACAAGACCGTGTTCTCGGCATGGTCGGTGCGGCCCCGCAAGGGCGCGCAGGTGTCGACGCCGATCTCATGGGACGAGCTGGCAACGGTGGATCCCGAGGGGCTCACCATCGCCACGGTGCCTACCAGGGTCGCAGGCCACGGCGACCCCTGGGCCGGCATGGGCGAGCGGCCGCAGTCGCTCGAGCCGCTGCTGGCGTGGCACGAACGCGACAGGGCCGACGGCCTGCCCGATGCCCCCTGGCCTCCCCAGTACCCGAAGATGCCCGACGAGCCGCCCAGGGTCAGCCCCTCGCGAGCCCGCAGCGACGACTGAAGCCGGCCGGTCGCTACGGCTGCGGCGGTGCGGACGGCGCTTGCCTGCGCTCGCGGCTGCGTCAGCTGTCAGCGACGTTGATCGCCCACAGCGCTGCTCCGAGCGCGCCGGCGTCGTCGCCGAGCTCGGCGGTCACCACCTCGACCTCAAGGCGATGGCCCGCGCCGGGCAGCAGCTCGCCCAGCCGGCGCTGCACGCCGGAGCGCAGAGGCTCGCCAATCTCGGCCAGCCCGCCGCCCAGTGCTACCCGCTGAGGGTCCAGGATCAGCACCAGGTTGGCGACGCCCACCGCCACGTCGCCGCAGAAGCGCTCCAGGATCGCCACGGCATCGGGGTCGTCGTTGCCAAGCGCTGCGCTCACGGTCAGGCCGTCGATGGAGTCGACCTCTCCGGCCAAGGCGATGCCGGCATCGAAGCGCCCGGCTGCGGCGGCCATGCGCCCGAGCTCGCCGAGGCGGGTGCCCGAGGCGAAGTGCTCCCAGGGGCCTCGCTTGCCGGTGACATGGACCGGCCCGTCCACGTCGACGGTCATGTGGCCCGCCTCGCCGGCGAACCCGCTGTGGCCGCCGACGAGGGCGCCTCCGCACACGAAGCCGACCCCGACCCCGGTGCCGAGGGTGACGAGCACGAAGTCGTCGACGCCGCGTCCCGAGCCGAGCCTGGCCTCCGCCAAGGCGGCTGCCGTGGCGTCGTTGGTCATCGCTACCGGCAGGCCTGTGGCCGCGGTCAGCTCTCCGCCGAGCGGGAACTCCGCCAGCAGCGGCAGGTTGGGGGAGTAGCGCAGGGTCCCCGAGCGGTGCGCCAGCCCGGCCACGCCGAGGCCGATCCCGTCGATGGCGCAGCCGTTGCGGCCCCGCAGCCGCTCGGTCATGCCCGCAAGCGCCGTCACCAGTTCCGGCCCGGTCGCTGCGGTCGGCGCCGAGTCGCGGTCGACGATGGCGGAGTTCTCGCCGTCAACGAGCAGGGCCCGGGCGTTGGTGCCCCCGACGTCGATTCCCACCAGCACGGCGACTCAGGCTAGACAACGCCCGAGAGCCCGAGCAGCCGATCGCCCGGATCCTGCGCGCTGCAGCGTTCGGGCATCCGGGCGCATCGGGCGTTCCGGCATCCGACATTCCGAGAGACCGAGCCACCCCAGGAGAACATGCAGACCGGACCTCTCAACCCGTACCTGGCCGATTCGCAGAACGCCATGGCCCACGGCCGCCCCGACCAGCAGGACAACGTGCCCTGGCGCGGCCCCGAAGGCCCCAGCGAGACGCTCGACCCTGCCGATCCGGCCGACATCCAGCACGTCTGGCTGGGGCCGTGCCACTTCGGAGGGCTGGTCTCGGGCGTCTACCCCGACGGCGGGCGGGTGATCTGGAGCAACGGCCGCCAGAACATCGTCAAGTGCGACTACGACACCCTGGAGGTGCTCGCCGACCACGAGATCGTCGGCGGCGAGGGCCGCACCCCGAGAGAGGAGCTGCAGGCCAACCTCGACGGGCTCGACGCCCTGGAGGGCTGGGCCGCCATCGAGCACGCCATCTCGCTGTCGGCGCGCTTCATGACTGGGCTCGACGGCGTGTATGCGCTGCTCGACTGCGACCACACGCTTTTCGTGGGCCGCAAGGACCATGCGGTCGCCTACCGCGAGGCCGACCCCGGCGACCGCAGCTCGCCGATCGTCGAGCGGGACCGCTGGCGCAAGCCCGACGAGATCACCGGCGCCTTCGTGGGCATGAACATGACCTTCGACGGCCGCCTGGTGATGACCACCGACCACGGCTGGGTGGTGGTGCTGGCCCGCGACTTCAGCGAGCACCATGCCATCCAGCTTCCCGGCGCCGCTGAGGCTGCCGACTACTGCGCCATGCGTGCCGCCGAGCGGGGCCACAGCGGCTACGGCTGGGTGCGCACCTCGGTCTGCGTGGACGAAGACAACGGCATCTACGTGTCCTCCAACGACCACCACCACAAGCTGCGCTGGACCGGCAGCGCCATCAGCGACGATCCCGCACACGGCTGCTGGAGCGTCGGGTACCGCAACGGCGGCGGCTGCGGCTCGGGCACCACGCCGTCGCTGATGGGCTTCGGCGACGAGGACCGTTTCGTGGTGATCGGCGACGGCGACGAAGTGGTCAACATCACGCTCATCTGGCGCGACGAGATCCCCGACGACTGGGAGCAGCTGCCCGACGCGCCGCATCGCCGCATCGCCGGCATCGGCCCGGCTCACATGGGCGACCCGCAGCGGCCTGAGATCAAGACCGAGCAGTCGATCACGGTCAGCGGCTACGGCGCCATGACCGTCAACAACGAGCCGGCCCGTGTCCCCGAGGGCTTCCCGGAGCAGGCCCGGCGGATGCTGTGCTTCATGCTGGGCCACAAGCCCGAGTACCAGCCCTTCGGGATGCACAAGTACCGCTGGGACCCCGAATCGCGGGCACTGATCCAGGCCTGGGTGAACCTGGAGGTGTCGTCGCCCAACTCGGTGCCGTTCGTGGCCCAGTCAAGCGACATCGTCTACACCTGTGGGGTCCGCGACGGCCGCTGGACCATCGAGGCGGTCGACTGGAGCAGCGGCGAGGCGCTCTTTCACTACGTGCTCGGCGGGTCGCAGTTCAACACCCTGGGCGCGGGCGTGACCATCGACGAGGACGGCCGCCTGCTGTTCGGCTCGATGTACGGCAAGACGCGCGTACTGCGCACCCCCCGATAGCGCATCTCATGGTCGCAGCCAGGGCTACCATGGAGCCATGGCTGCAGCCAGAGGACAGCTAACTCTGCGAATCGCGCTCTCGGCAGGCATCTGTGCGCTCTTGTTGGGATGTTCGGGTGTTGATTCGCCGGTGTCTTCTGGCTCACCAGGGGATGCCGGGGCTGGATCCGAAATGGAACCACCAGTGGACTCTCCTCAATCTGGTGTTGAAGACGGCTCAGGCGAAAACCATCAGGGCGATCAGGCGACGCTTGCGGGCGGAGCCGGCGACATCGGCACAGTCATGGATGAAATAGACGCACTGCTACGTCACTGGCACAACGGGGACGCGCAGGAGGTAGCGCAGTGCATGCACACCGCCGGGTTTCCTCAGCTTCTTGAGTTAGTCTCGAGTATGGGTTCGAGTTCTGGACAATCAACCGGAAAGCTCCGTCAGTTGACGACGATATATGCTCACGAACTGGGGCCGCTAACGGAGTCACAGGCCAGACAGTTCGGCATACTCGGAAGTCACCTTATCGGTGCATCTGAACGGCCTCGTCCCGGCAACGTCATAAGCAACGACCCTTCCTACTCAGCCGCTCGCCATGAGTGCATTGAAGCCTCTCGCGTCCACTTTGAGGCCGAGGATGTCACAGAGATGAAGGCTATTGCTCAGTCGAACCATGACCTCAAGAATGCGGTGATCTCACAGTTTCGGACGGCAGTCGGCGTCCAGCTTGAGGAATTGCTATTGGAGAGACTGGCATGTGTGAGAGATGGAGGTTACCCGGATCTTGACCTGGACGCGATTCAAGGTAGTGGGGGCTCTCCGGAAGACGATCTTCGGATGGTGGGTATCGAACCGGGCGAGACTCGGCGCATTGTCTCTGACAGACATGAAGAGCTCGAGGCGCCGCTAGAGCCTGGAGAGACACGACTCGTTCTTGGCAGCGACATGTCCAGAGAACATTACATTCCGTCTCCTGCCGAGATCGAGTTTGCATTGGTCTTCGTGGACTGCAGCGAACGCATTCGCTTTGTCGAGCGCCTGGAGCAAATACAAGTCCCGGTTCGCGCGGCGATCGTCGCCGAACACGAAATGACGATTCTGGGTCTTCGGGAGAAGATAGACGCGGTTCTTCAGCGCTGAGCGGGTGGGCCTGATTTCCCAAGCGACGGAGTCGGCTCAGATGAGAAGGTCTGCTCAGGCCAGCAGGTTCGCGAACTCGGCCACCACGGTCTCGATGTCGTCGGCGCTCACGTCGAGATGGGTCACCAGGCGGGCGCTGGCGCGTCGCCGGCCGGGCGCGATCAGCGTCTGCACGCCGCGCTGCAGGAGCCGCTGCTGAAGGTCGGCGGCGTCGGCCGCAAGCGAGATGAACACCATGTTGGTCGCCCGGCCGAGCACCTCGATGCCGTCGACCGCCGTGAGCCCCGAGGCCAGCGCAGCCGCATTGGCGTGGTCATCGGCGAGGCGGGCCACGTTGTGCTCCAGCGCGTAGAGGCCGGCCGCTGCCAGCACGCCCGACTGGCGCATGGCCCCGCCGAGCAGCTTGCGCCAGCGACGCGCCTCGGCGATCAGCTCGGCCGGCCCGCACAGCAGCGAGCCAGCGGGCGCGCCCAGGCCCTTGGACAGACACATCGACACGCTGTCGAACTGAGCGGCCAGCTCCGCCGCGGAGACGCCGAGCTCGATCGCGGCGTTGAACATTCGGGCGCCGTCGAGATGAAGCGCGAGCCCGTGAGCGGCGCCCACCGAGGTGGCCTGGCGCATGCGCTGCACCGACTGGGCGCGGCCGTCCTTGGTGTTCTCCAGGCAGAGCAGGCGGGTGCGCGCGAAGTGCGGGTCGTCGGGCTTGACGGCCCGCTCGATCGCCTCGGGGTCAGGCAGCCCGTCGGCGTGCATCGACACGGTCTGGGGCTGGACGCCGCCCACCACGGCGCCGCCGCCTGCCTCCCAGCGGTAGGCGTGCGCCGTCTCGCCGGCGATGTACTCGTCGCCTCGTCGGCAGTGCGACAACAAGGCGCAGAGGTTCGCCTGGGTGCCGCTGGTCACCAGCAGGGCGGCGTCGGTGCCGAGCCGCTCGGCCACGCTGCGCTGCAGCGCCTCCACGGTCGGGTCGTCGCCGAACCCGTCGTCGCCCACCTCCGCATCGGCCATCGCCTTGCGCATGCCTGCGCTGGGGCGGGTGACGGTGTCTGAGCGCAGGTCGATCATGCGCTCAGATCGCCCACGGCGGGAACGCTCACGCTGCGACGGACGGCGCGGCGGCCGCTCACGACGAAGGCTCGGGTTCGAGCTCGGCGACCACGGAGATGGCGGACGCGGCATCGCCCGGCCCGCCGGCGCTGTCGGCCAGCGAGACCGAGACGATCACCCCCGCCGCCTTCACGTCGTCGATCACAGAGCCCAGCAGCTCAAGGCGGCCGGCAGGCCCGCTGATCGCAGCCGACAGCACCGGGGTGCGCAGCTTGCGCTTGGCCTCGGACTTGGCCCGGCGCACCGCCGACAGCGTCTCCGATGCGACCTCGGCAGGCTCGGGGCCGACATCGCCGGACAGCGCGCGCAGCGGCGCAGCCGTCGGCCAGGCGGCAACGTGGATCGAGCCGTCGTCGGACCACGACCACACCTCCTCGGTCACGAACGGCAGGAACGGGGCGAACAGCCGCTGCAGGTTCGAAAGCGCCAGCCTGAGGCTGTGCTGTGCCGAGGCCGCCCGCTGCGGCCCGAAGGCGCCGTAGGCACGGGCCTTGACGAGCTCCAGGTAGTTGTCGGTGAACCACCAGAAGAAGGCCTCGATGCGCTCCAGGGCACGGGCGTAGTCGAATGCCTCCAGCGCCTGAGTCGCCTCGTCCACCAGCTCGGCCAGCCTGGCCAGCATCGACTTGTCGATGGTGTCGCTGACGCCGCCGCGGTCCAGACCGTCGCCTGGGGCCTCGCCGGTGCTGCCGGCCTCGCCATCGGCGCCCTCGGCACCGAAGCCGAGCACGAACTTGGAGGCGTTCAGCAGCTTGATCGCCAGCCGGCGCCCGATCTTCATCTGGCTCTCGTCGAAGGCGGTGTCGGTGCCGGGCCGCCCCGAGGCCGCCCAGTAGCGAAGGGCATCCGCTCCGTAGCGCTCCAGCGGCTCGGTGGGCACCACCACGTTGCCCTTCGCCTTGGCCATCTTCTTGCGGTCCGGGTCGAGGATCCAGCCCGAGATGGCGGCATTGCGCCACGGCGCCGACCCGGCCTCGAAATGCGAGCGCACCACCGTGGAGAACAGCCAGGTGCGGATGATGTCGTGGCCCTGGGGCCTCATGTCCATCGGGAAGGTGGATGCGAACAGCTCGGGGTCGCGCCGCCAGCCGCAGGCGATCTGAGGGGTCAGCGAGGAGGTCGCCCAGGTGTCCATCACGTCCGGATCGCCCACGAAGCCGCCGGGAGCGCCGCGCTGAGACTCCGAGAACCCGGCAGGCACATCGGTGGACGGGTCGACCGGGAGCTGCTCGGCGGTCGCCACGATCGGCCGGTCGTGGATCGGCTCGCCTTCTGCGTCCAGCGGATACCACAGCGGCAGGGGCACGCCGAAGAAGCGCTGCCGGGAGATCAGCCAGTCGCCGTTGAGGCCCTCGATCCAGGAGCGGTAGCGGGCCTGCATGTACGGCGGCACCCAGTTGATCTCGCCGCCGCGGTCGATCAGCTCCGCGCTGAGCCCCGCGTCGCGGCCGCCGTTGCGGATGTACCACTGCCGGGAGCTGACGATCTCCAGCGGCCGGTCGCCCTTCTCGAAGAACTTGACCGGATGGGTGATCGGCCGGGGCTCGCCGTCGAGGTCGCCGCTCTCTGAGAGGATGCTCACCATCTCGGTCTGGGCGGCGCGCACCCTCAAGCCGGCCAGCCGCGCATAGGCAGCCCGGCCCTCGGCAGTGGCGATCCAGGCCGGCGTCTCCGCGGCGAAGCGGCCGTCTCGGCCGATCACGGTGCGCACGCCCAAGTCGAGCTCGCGCCACCAGGTGACGTCGGTGGTGTCGCCGAAGGTGCAGACCATGGCGATGCCGGTGCCGCGTTCGGGATCGGCCAGCTCGTGGGCCAGGATCGGCACCTCCACCCCGAACACCGGCGACACGGCGGCGACCCGCCCGAAGAAGGGCCGGTAGCGGTCGTCGTCGGGGTGCGCCACCAGGGCCACGCACGACACCACCAGCTCCGGCCGCGTGGTGTCGATCCAGACGCAGGCCCCGCCGTCGGCAGCGTCAGGGTCGGCCCCGGCTTTGGCATCACCGGCCGTGCCGCCTGCGTCGTTGCCCTCAGGCGCGCCGCCGGTCAGCCCGAAGCGCAGCTTGTGGTAGGCGCCGGGGACCTCGCGGTCCTCGAGTTCGGCCTGGGCGACCGCGGTCGAAAAGCTCACGTCCCACAGCGACGGCGCCTCCGCCTGATAGGCGTGGCCGGCGGCCAGATTCTCGATGAACGCGAGCTGGCTGACCCGGCGGCAGTCGTCGTTGATGGTCTCATAGGTGCGGGTCCAGTCGACCGACAGACCCAGCTTGCGGAACAGGGCCTCGAACTGCTCCTCGTCCTCGGCGGTGAGCAGGTTGCACAGCTCGATGAAGTTGGGCCTGCTCACGGCGATGTCGGGCCCTTCGGCGCGGCCCGCGGCCCGCTCGGCGGCGACCGCGCCGAAGCCCGGGTCGTAGCCCAGCGACGGGTCGCAGCGCACGCCGTAGTAGTTCTGCACCCGTCGCTCGGTCGGCAGGCCGTTGTCGTCCCAGCCCATCGGGTAGAAGACCTCCATGCCTGCCATCCGCCGGTAGCGGGCGATGGTGTCGGTGTGGGTGTAGGAGAACACGTGGCCTACGTGCAGCGACCCGCTCACCGTCGGCGGCGGCGTGTCGATCGAGAACACCTCGCTGCGGGGCCTGCCTTCGGTGAAGTGGTAGATGCCCGAGGCCTCCCAGACCGCGTCCCATTTGGCTTCCAGGCCGTCGAGGCTGGGCCGGTCGGGTATCGCTGCGGGCGCCATGGGCGGTGAGGATAACGGCGGGCGCTGCGCAGACCGGAGGGTGGTCTCGCCGCCGCCGCTCGCGGCGCGAGCGCAGTGGCCAGGGAGCGCTGCTCAGCGATGGGCCTACGCTTGAAGTGTGCCCGCTGCAGCCTTCTTCGACCTCGACCGCACCTTGCTGGCCGGCTCGTCGGCGGCCGTGTTCGGCCGGCACCTGGCGGCGGTGGGGCTCGGGCCGGGACACGAGCTGCCGGGCGCGGGCCTGTATCAGCGGTCCTATGAGCTGTTCGGCGAGAGCCGGCTGATGATGCGCCTGGCCAGGATGTTCGTGCGCAGCGCCAAGGGCTGGCCGGTCGCCGATGTCGCACAGGCGGCCAAGTCAGCCGTCGACGACCTCGACTCGCAGGTGCAGCCCTTCGCACGGTCCCTGCTGGAGGCGCACCGCAGCGCCGGGCGCCTGCTGGTGCTGGCCACCACCTCGCCTGAGGTGCTGGTGGCGCCGTTCGCCCAGCGCCTCGGCTTCGACCATGTGCTGGCCACCGAGTGGGCCGACGACGGCATCGAGTTCAGCGGCGAGCTCCGCGGCGAGTTCCTGTGGGGACGGGCCAAGCGCGATGCCGTGCGCGGCTTCGCGGCCCGTTCCGGGGTCAGCCTCCCGAGGAGCTACGCCTACAGCGACAGCGCCTACGACGTGGCCATGCTCAAAGCCGTCGGCCATCCGGTGGCGGTGAACCCCGACCCCCGGCTCGCGGTCATCGCAGCCGTCAACGGCTGGCCGGTCCGGCATCTCGACGTTGCGCCGGGAGTGGCCAAGCTCGCCGGGCGCGAGCTGCAGGAATGGCTGCGCCCGCTGATGCATCCCCGGCTGGTGCCCAATGCCCGCTTTGAGTTCTCCGGCATCGAGCACATCCCCGCGAGCGGCCCGGCGATCGTGGCCTTCAACCACCGCAGCTACTTCGACCCCACGGCGATGGCGCTGCTGCTCGCCCGGGCCGGGCGGGCGGCGCGGTTTCTGGGCAAGAAGGAGGTGTTCGACGTGCCCCTGGCGGGCAGGCTCGGCGTGATGCTCGGCGGGATCCGCGTGGACCGGGGATCGGGCGACGACGAGCCCCTGGGCAAGGCCGTCGAGGCCCTGGCGGGCGGTGATCTGGTGGCCATGGCGCCGCAGGGCACGATCCCGCGCGGCCCTGCCTTCTTCGACCCGGTGCTCAAGGCCCGCTGGGGAACGGCCCGGCTCGCCCGTGCCTCGGGCGCGCCCGTGGTGCCGGTGGGCCTCTGGGGCACCGAGGCGGTCTGGCCGCGCAGCTCACGGCTGCCGTCGCTCGATATCAGCGACCCGCCGCTGGTCACCGTGCGCGCCGGCGCGCCCTTCGTGCTCGACGACAGCCACAACCGCGACGAAGACTGCGAGGTCGCTGCCGAGCAGCCCGGCGACGGCGACTCTGAGGAGGCTGCCGACGGCGCTTCCGGGCAGCCCGGCGATTGCAGCAGCGAAGCGCAGCTCGCCAAGGACAGCGAGCGGATCATGGCTGCCATCGCCGGCCTGCTGCCGCCGCAGGCCCGCATGCACCGCCGGCCTAGCGCGGCGGAGCTGGCCCGCACCTACCCGCCGGGCTACGCGGGCGACCCCCACAGCGAGGCCGATCGCCGGCCCGGCACCGACACCGAGAGCCACCGATGAGCCCCCGGATCCCGGACACCGCTGAGTTGCCGACGAGCGAACCGGCACAGCCGCTGAGCCCACGGAGCCGGCGATGAGCCAACGGGAGCTGAGCTTCGACTCCCGGATGTCCGACGCCGAGTCGCTGATGTGGAACCTCGAGAAGGACCCGTGGCTCAACCCCAGCGGCGCCATGCTCACGATCCTCGACCGGCCCCCGGACATGGCCCGCTTCGAGCAGCGCATCGCAGGCGCAGCCGAGTCGATCCCCCGGCTCGCCGAACGGGTGGTGGCCGGGCTCGGCAGGCTCTCGCCGCCGCAGTGGATGGCGGACCCCGAGTTCGATATCGGCCATCACATCCGCCATGTGGCGCTGCCCGCGCCGGGCACGCAGCGTCGGCTCTTCGATCTCTGCACCAAGTACTACGAGGATCCATTCGACCGCAGCCGGCCGCTGTGGCAGTTCGTGGTGATCGAGGGTCTCGACGACGGCAAGGCGGCGTTGTTTTCGAAGCTCCACCATGCCGTCACCGACGGGATAGGCGCCCTGCGGCTGTCCGAGCACTACATCGACGTCGAACGCCACCCGTTCGAGGCTGTCTCTGATGAAGACCGCGGCTCGGACGGTGCTTCCGGCGCACGGCCCGAGGCTGGCCCCGGCTCGCCGGATGCAAGGCCCGCCTCGCCCGAGACGGCTGTGCCGCAGGCGTTCGAGCGCATCGCCGAGGGCGTGGGCCACGTGCTGCGCCGCCAGGCCGGGATCGGGCGCCGGGCCGCGGGCGAGGTCGCCGCCTGGACCGCCGATCCGATGCTGGCCGCCGAGCGTGCCGCCGAGCTGGTCAGCGGCACCCGCAGCGCGGTCTCCCAGCTCTGGCCGTCCGAGGACTCAGCGCCCTCTTCGCCGCTGTGGGCCGAGCGCTCCCGGCGCCGCCATCTCGAGGCGCTGCCGCTGCGACTCGACGACCTCAAGACCACAGGAGCGGCCCTGGGCGCCACGGTCAACGACATGTTCGTCGGCGGCGTGGCGCTGGGCGCCCACAAGTACCACCAGCGCCGCGGCGCGGCCGTCGAGGGCTTCACTGCGAGCTTCGTGGTGAGCACTCGTGCCGACGATGCCGTGGGCGGCAACGCCTTCACCCCCGCCCGCTTCACGGTGCCGGGCAGTTGCGAGTCGCCCCAGGCGCTGGTCGCAGAGATCGGCGGGCGCATGGCGGCCCTGCGCGGCGAGGTCTCCGGCTCGGGGCTGATGGCGGGCCTGGCAGGCGTGGCCAACCTGCTGCCCACGTCGCTCGTCACCGAGATGGCCCGAGCCCAGGCGTCCAGGATCGACTTCGCCACCTCGAACCTGCGGGGCCCATGGTTCCCCACCTACATCGCAGGCGCCCGCGTGGAGCGCAACATCGTGATGGGCCCGGTGGCCGCCACCGCCATGAACGCCACCGCCATGTCCTATGACGGCGTGTTCGACATCGGACTGCACATCGACCCAGCGGCGATCGCAGACCCCGCCGACCTGCGGGACTGCATGGCCGAGGCCTTCGACGAGCTGCTGGCCTGAGCGGGCCGACCATCCGGGCTGCTCAGCTGGGCCGACCATCCGGGCTGCGCCACCAGGCCGACCAGCCTCCCGGTCGCCTGCCGACTGCCTGGCTGACCAGCGAGCTAGCGGGCCGCCTCCAGGGTGGTCTCCAGGTACTCGGCGATGCGCCGGAACGAGGCCACGCCTGCGGGCCGGCCGGTCTCGCCCACCAGGGCCAGGTTGCTGGTCTGGTCGGCACGCAGGTTGGCGATCGCCTCGCTGATCGGCGCCCGGGCGGAGATCGTGTGCGGGTCGCGGATCATCGCATCGGCCGCCGTCGTGGACGCCAGGTCGACCTCGCTGCCGCCGAAGCGCATCATCAGCTCGAACTCGTTGATCACGCCCAGCAGATGCCCCCGCTCGTCGCAGACCATCACCTGCTCCAGGCCCCGGTTGCGAAGCTGGTGCACTGCGATCTCGGCCGGGGCGTCGGCTGAGACCGTCACCGGCGGCTCCAGGGCCATGCCGGTGAAGTCGATGAACTCGAAGCCCTCGCGCACCACGTCGGCCACGGGCGGGTCCTCGAAGCGCTGGGCGAGCAGCGCCGACATCGCCTCCAGCACCGTGAAGAACGACAGGTTGCCGCTGAAGTCGCCGTTGCCGGCCAGCACCGGCAGGTTGCGCACCCACCAGGCGGCCATCGTCTCCAGCGCATCGGCCAGGCTGGCCTCGGATCCGATGGTCTTGACCTCGGTGGTCATCAGCTTGCTGATCGGCTTGGACCAGTCGACGTCTCGCCGCCCGATCACGCTGAACAGCACATCGCGCTGGGTGAACATGCCCACCAGGGCGTTGTCGTCGAGAACGCAGGCACACGACAGCTCGGCGGAGCGCATGGCCGCCACGGTGTGCTCGAGCGTCGCCTCGGGGGACACCCTCACATAGCGGCTCAGGTCTTGGCCTCCGACCGTGGTCTCGGCGAAGGCATCGGCGATGTTCATGGCCCTCCGATCGGGCCGTAGTGTAGCGCCATGCCAGGCGAGCCTGCCCAGAGAAACCCCTCCGAGAAGGCCCGTGCAGCCGCCTCGGCGCCCGCAGGCGCAACAGCTTCCGAGCAGGCCGGCGCAGCAGCCCCGCCACCGCCGCAGCCCGCCGGCCAGAGCGCTTCGAGAGCCGACGTGATCGTGATCGGCGCAGGCGTGGCGGGCCTGTACGCGCTGTGGAAGATGCGCCGGATCGGGCTGACGGCGATCGGGCTCGAAGCAGGCGACGACGTGGGCGGCACCTGGTACTGGAACCGCTACCCGGGCGCCCGCTTCGACAGCGAGAGCTACACCTACGGCTACTCGTTCGACTCCGAGCTGCTCGCCGACTGGGAATGGAGCGAGCACTTCGCGGCCCAGCCCGAGACGCTGCGCTACCTGCGGCACGTGGCCGACCGCTTCGAGCTGCGCCCGATGATCCGCTTCGGCGTGCGCGTCAGCGAGGCGCGCTGGGACGAGCCGTCGTGTGCCTGGACGCTGACCACAGAGCGCGGCGACACGTTCACGGGGCGCTTTCTGATCACCGCCGTGGGCCCGTTGTCGGCGCCGCTGATGCCGCGCATCGAAGGCGTCGACGACTTCGCGGGCGAGGCCTTCCACACTGCGCTGTGGCCCGAGGGGCCGGTCGTGTTCGACCACAAGCGGGTGGGCGTGATCGGCACCGGCGCCACCGCCGTTCAGCTGATACCTGAGATCGCGGCGGCCTGCGGCTCGCTGACGGTCTTCCAGCGCACGCCCAACTGGTGCGCCCCGCTCAACAACAGCCCGATCGGCAGCGCCGAGCAGGCCGCGCTCGCGGACCAGATGGACGACATCCTGGCGCGCTGCGCGAGCACCTACGGCGGCTTCGTCCACGACACGATCCGCCTCAAGACGACCGACGCGAGCGACGCCGAGCGCCGGGCATTCTGGGACAAGCTCTACGGCGAGCGCGGCTTCGGCATCTGGTTCGGCAACTACCGCGACGTGCTGGTAAGCCCCGAGGCCAACGTGCTGCTCACCGCGTTCATCGCCGAGAAGATCCGCGAGCGGGTCCACGACCCGGCCACCGCCGAGCTGCTGATCCCCGTCGACCACGGCTTCGGCCAGCGCCGGGTGCCCCTGGAGAGCGGCTACTACGAGGTGTTCAACCAGCCCAACGTGCGCCTCGTCGACATCAAGCGCAACCCGATCCGGCGGATCACCGCGGGCGGCGTCCTCACCGGCCCCGGCACAGCCGCCTCCGCAGCCGCCGACGGCAACGGCAGCGGCCCCGGCAGCGCCGACGACGCCGCTTCGGCCGGCGCGGCCGAGCACCCCGGCGAGCATCACGGGCTCGACATGCTGATCTACGCCACCGGCTTCGACGCCATCACCGGCGCCTACGACCGGATCGACTTCAGCGGCGCAGACCGGCGCAGCCTCGCGGACGCCTGGGACCCGAGCCCCCGCACCTTCCTGGGCGTGGCCACGCCGGGCTTTCCGAACCTGTTCATGGTGGTCGGCCCCCAGAACGTCTCGACCTTCTGCAACATGACCCGCTGCATCGAGCAGAACGTCGACTGGCTGGCCGACCTCATCGCCTCGGTCACAGCCGAGGGCCACAGTCGGGTGGAGGCCACCGACGCCGCCGCCGACGAGTGGGTCGCCCATGCCCGCGAGTCGGTGCAGCGGCTGCTGCTCTCGCGCACCGACAGCTGGTTCAACGGCTACAACGCCAACCGCCACGACGCCGAGGCGGAGGCCTTCGAGCCGCGCCTCATCATCTACGGCGGCGGGCTGCCGATGTACCGCGAGCGCTGCGACACCGTCGCCGCCGCGGGCTACCCCGGCTTCGCGTTGAGCTGAGCATGGGACGCCGTCCGGCGAGGCGCGTCGCGCTCCGAGACGGAGGCTCGGAGAGGCAGGCTCTGAGGTACGACGACGAGCCGGCTTGCGCTAGCCTCGCCGTCGCCTAGTCTGAGCAACCGATTCGCCAAGACCAGGTGCTAGCCAGGGGGACCACATGGCCACGACGATGCAAGAGCCCGCCACATCCAAGGTGATCGCGACCACCGTCGCCTCGCTCGCCCAGGACTGGGCGCTGCGGATGCCCGACCAGATCGCCATGCGCGAGAAGGACTTCGGGATCTGGCAGGAGTACACCTGGGCCGAGACCTGGGACCTGATCGAGACCGCGGCGCATGGCCTGCTGGCGCTGGGCACCGAGGTCGGCGACCGGGTCACCATCCACTCCGAGGACCGGCCCGAGTGGATCATCCTCGACCTCGCCACCGTGGCCGTGCGGGGCATCACCGTCGGGCTCTACCCGACCAACCCGACCGCCGAGGTGGAGTACCAGGTCAGCGACAGCACCCCGCGGGTGTTCTTCGCCGAGGACCAGGAGCAGGCCGACAAGGTGCTCGAGGTCAAGCCCGAGATCGCGGCGTGCATCGAGAAGATCCTCTACGTCGAGCCCCGCGGCTTCGGCGACTACGCCGACCCCCGGCTGCTGTTCTGGGACGACTTCTTGGATCTCGGCCGCAAGCACCGCAGCGAGCACCCGACCGCGGTCGCCGACCGCATGGCCGACGCCACGCCGGACGACGTGATGACCCTCGTCTACACGTCGGGCACCACCGGCCCGCCCAAGGGGGCCATGCTCACCAACTCCAACGCCGAGTTCGCCATGACCAAGATCATCAACGAGCCCGCGCGCGTGCCCGACGGACGAGGCCCCGGCCCCGACGACCTGATCCTCACCTACCTGCCGCTGTGCCACGTGGCCGAGCGCATCTTCTCCACCTGGACCCTGGTGGCGGCCGGGCCCACGCTGAACTTCGCCGAGTCGATCGACACCGTCACCACCAACCTGCGCGAGATCCAGCCCACCGTGTTCTTCGCGGTCCCCCGCATCTGGGAGCGGCTGCATGCCGGCGTGTTCATCAGGGGCAACGACGCCTCGCCGTTTAAGAAGCTGCTGTTCCGCTTCGGGCTCAAGCTGGCCTCCGTGGTCGGGCGCATCAAGGTCGCCAACGGCGGCAACCACACCCTCAAGAGCCGCCTGCTGTCCTGCATCGGCGAGCCGCTGGTCTTCAGGGCGATGAAGGAGCGCCTGGGCCTGCGCCGCTGCCGCTACTCCGCCTCGGGCGCCGCGGCCATCGCCCCGGAGGTGCTGGAGTTCTTCATGGGCATCGGGGTGCCGGTGTTCGAGCTCTACGGCATGACCGAGAACTCCGCGGTGGCCACCTGCAACTTCGCGGGCCGCATCAAGCTGGGCACGGTCGGCGAGCCCTACTCCGACATCGGCCTGCGTCTCGACCCCGAGACCGGCGAGGTGCAGACCAAGCACCCCGGGGTGTTCAAGGGCTACTGGAACAAGCCCGACAAGACGGCGGAGACCTTCACCGACGACGGCTGGCTGATGACCGGCGACGTGGGCGAGTGGGTCGACGGCACCCACGTCAAGATCGTCGACCGCATCAAGCACATCATCATCACCTCCGGCGGCAAGAACATCTCGCCGTCGGAGATCGAGAACAGCCTCAAGACCTCGCCGTACGTGAAGGAGGCGATGGTCATCGGCGACGGACGCAAGTTCCTCAGCGCCCTCATCGGCATCGAGTACGAGACCGTCGGCGACTGGGCGCTGCGCCGCAACATCCCCTACACCACCTACCGGGACCTCTCCGAGAAGCCCGAGGTCATCGAGCTGATGCAGGGTGTGGTCAACGAGACCAACGAGAAGTTCGCCCGCGTGGAGAACGTGCGCAAGTTCAAGCTGCTGCCCAAGGAGCTCGACCACGAGGACGGCGAGCTGACCGCCACCCAGAAGCTGAAGCGCACCTCGATGATGGACATGTTCGGCGACATCGTGGAGTCGATGTACGCATGACCGCCACCATCGAAGACGCCGCGGAGAGCACCGCGGCGGGTGCGCCCCAGGCGTCGCCTGCCAAGCTCGGCGGCATGGGCCTGCTGGCCATCGCCGCGGCCGCCCTGGCGGCCTTTTTGGCCAAGCAGCTGTACCAGGACCCCGAGCTGTTCTTCCAGACCTTCATGAAGTCGCTCGGCCTGGGCTCCACCTACGCCCTGATCGCCCTGGGCTTCGTGCTGATCTTCAAGGCCACGCAGACGGTCAACTTCGCCCAGGGCGCCCTGGCCGTGGCCGGCGCGCTGTTCCTGAGCTTCATGGTGGCCGACGACCACATCCCGCTGACCACCATCGCCAACCCGCTCAACGACGTGGCCGGCCCGGCCTGGGTCGGCTGGTTCCTCTCGCTGGGCGTGGCGCTGTGCTTCGCGGCGGTGCTCGGGCTGGTGGTGGAGCGCCTCGCCATCCGGCCCATGGTCGGCCAGCCGCTGTTCTCGGTGGCGGTGATAACGCTGGGCCTCGAGTTCATCCTGCGCACCGCCAACAACGACACCTCCGAGACCCAGTTCCGCTCGCTGGAGATCCCCTGGGGGGTCGAGGGCTTCGAGGTGGGCGAGGCCTTCGTGTTCTGGAGCTACGTGGCCGCGGCCGTCACAGCCGCGGCGGCCTTCGCGGCCGTGTACTTCTTCTTCCGAAGCCGTCTCGGAATCGCCATGCGCGCCGTCGCCTTCGACCAGGAGACGGCCCTCGCCCAGGGGATCAACGTCGGCCGGGTCTTCGCCATCGCCTGGGCCGCAGGCGCGGTGCTGGCCGCCGTCGGCGGGATTTTCGGCACCCAGCCGCCCGTCAAGCACACCGGCGCCATCGACCCCGAGACCGCCAACCTGGCCTTCCGTGCGCTGCCGGCGGTGATCCTCGGCGGCCTCGACTCGGCCAGCGGCGCCCTGCTGGGCGGGCTCATCATCGGGCTCTGCGAGATCTACTGCGGCCAGTACATGGCCGGGCTGTCCGAGCACATCGGCTCGGGCTACCCGCTGATCATCCCCTACGTGGTCATGCTGATCGGCCTGGTGGTGCGCCCCTACGGCCTGTTCGGCACGCCTGAGATCAGGCGGGTCTGAGATGTTCGGGCGCCCCAACCTCTATACCTCCTACACCCAGGAGTCCCAGCTCCTGCCCACTTGGACGCAAAAGGGCGTGATGGCTTTCTTCGTCACCATGCTCTTCCTGCTGCCGTTCAGCATCCCGGTGCTCAACGACGACATCCCGGGCCTGAGCTGGCTGCCGATCATCGGCGACGGCATACCCTTGTTCCGCTTCCTGGGCGACGAGAACTACCTGCGCGCCACCACCCTGGTGCTGGTGATCTCCATCGCCGCCCTGGGCCTCAACCTGCTCTCGGGCGTGGCGGGCCAGGTGTCGCTGGGCCATGCCTTCTTCATGGGCGTCGGCGCCTGCACCGCCGCCTACCTCGGCGGCAAGGGCACCAGCCAGGTCTGGGGGCACGGCCTGCCGATCTGGATCTGGATGCCGGCTGCGGGCGTGATGGCCGCCATCGTCGGCGTGGTCATCTCGCCGGTAGCGGTGCGCCTGCGCGGGCTCTACCTGGCCATCGTCACCCTGGGCCTGGTGTTCGTCGGCATCCACCTCGGCAACACCTCCTGGGGGCGCAAGATCGCAGGCCCGCCCTCGCTGGGCCGCAGCTTCCAGGATCTGGAGCTGAAGCTCTGGAAGGAGGAGACGGCCCTCGTCGACTTCTCCTCGGACGGCCGCTGGCTCTGGTTCGACGTCAGCGACGCCGAGAAGACCTACCTGCTGTTCCTGGTGATCGCCATCGGCTTCGTGGTCCTTTCCAAGAACATCCTGCGCACCCGCACCGGACGCGCCCTGCAGGCCATCCGCGACCGCGACATCGCCGCGGAGATCATGGGCGTGCCCGACTTCCGCTACAAGGTCATCGCCTTCGCCGTGTCGTCGTTCTTCGCAGGCGTCGCCGGGTCGCTGTACGCGGCCCTCAACGGCCAGCTGCTCTCGGACCAGTTCAACCTCTTCTTGTCCGTGGAGTTCATCGCCATCATCCTGATCGGCGGCGCGGGCACCACCAGCGGGGCCGTCATCGGCGCCTTCTTCGTGTTCATGATCCCGAAATTCGTCGAGGACATCACCGACTGGCTCGCTCAAGCCGAGACCGGGCTGGCCGGCGCCGTCTCCGATGTGGTGCTCACCAGCGGCGGGGACTTCGGCGTGGTCTCCTCGGCGAATGAGTCGCCGGGCTGGCCGATGAGCGTCTTCGACTGGAACGTGGTGCTCTTCGGCCTGCTGATCGTGGTCTTCCTGATCTTCGAGCCGCTGGGCCTGTTCGGCATCTGGGTGAAGATCCGCAACTACTGGAAGCGCTGGCCCTTCAGCTACTAGCACTGGGCCAACCGAGATCGCTTGCGCTAACCTGCGCATTCGAAACCAACCCAACCTTGGAGGAAAATCCATGAAACGGATCAAGTGGCTGCTTGCCGTGCTGCTCGCCTTTGCGATGCTCGCTGCGGCTTGCGGCGGCGACGACGACGACACCGACGCCGGCGCCGGCGACGACGCTGCTGACAGCGGCGACGACGGCGACTCCGCCGACGACGGCGACGACATGGCCGACGACGGCGACGACATGGCCGACGACGACATGGACGACGGCGATGCCGCGGCCG
The DNA here is from genome assembly GCA_965214285.1 of Acidimicrobiales bacterium. Lineage (GTDB taxonomy): Bacteria > Actinomycetota > Acidimicrobiia > Acidimicrobiales > Aldehydirespiratoraceae. The sequence goes on along the minus strand of OZ243946.1, from coordinate 86,900 downwards.
AGCTGGTCACCGGCGTGGGCGTGAGCGACGACACCATCAGGATCGGCTTCCTGTCGGACCTGTCGGGCATCTTCGCCGGGCTGACCGTGCCGATCACCGACGGCTCTCAGGCCTATTTCGACCGTCTCAACGACCAGGGCGGCATTGCCGGCCGCATGATCGAGGTGGTCGTACGCGACACCGGCTACGACGTGCCCACCCACCTCAGCCATTACGACGAGCTCTCCAGCTCCGGCGACGACGGTGTGATCATGATCGGCACCAGCACCGGGTCCCCGCACACCGCGGCGATCCGCGACACCCTCGTCGAGGACGACATGGCGGCCATCGTGCTCTCCTGGAACTCCTCGTGGGCGGCCCCCAACAGCTCCCACGTGTTCGAGTGGGGCACCAACTACTGCGTGGAGGCGATGAACGGCGTGAGCTGGCTCGCAGACGCTCACGACGCCGCGACGATCGCCATCGTCTCGTTCCCCGGCGACTACGGCGAGGACGGGGCGCTGGGCGCCAAGATCGCGGCTGAGGCCCTGGGCCTCGAAGTGGTCTACGACGGCCAGGCTGCGGTCATCCCCAACACCGACCAGACCCCGGTGATCAGCCAGATCGTCGAGTCCGGCGCCGACATCGTCTGGACGACCCTCAACCCCGGCACACTTGCTGAGGTCATGGGCGGCGCTCACGGCGAGGGCTTCGTCGGACAGTGGGGCGGCAACGGCCCGTCCTTCGCCCCGCAGCTGCTGGCCACTGACCTGGGTCCCCTGGCCACCGCCAGCTACACGGCATTCACGCCTTACACGGCGATCGGCACCGGCGACACCGCCGGCATGGCCGACGTGGTGTCGCTGATGCGCGAGTACGCGCCGGACAAGCAGTACCTCAGCGTCTACATCAACAGCTGGCTGATGGGCGAGATCGCCCGCCAAGGCCTCCTTAAGGCCGTGGAGAACGGCGATCTGACCCGCGCCGGCGTAGCCGCTGCGCTGCAGAGCATCGAGGTGGACTTCCAGGGCCTGGCGTCCAACTCCAACTACGCAGCCGAGGATCCCAACGATCAGATCGCTCGCGGCACCTGGGTGTACAAGCCGGATCACGAGGCCTACAACGGCGACTCCACCATGCTCGACGACGAAGGCGAGGGCCTGATCCTGATCGAGGAGAACTACATCTCCGACACGGCCGCCGCCTGGGAGTACGAGCCCTGCTTCCTGATCGAGTAAGCATCGATCGGATCAGCCGCTGACCCGGTGCCGCTCGGGCCTCTTCGGAGACTGAGCGGCACCGCGGTCGGCACCACCATCGGTCCCGGGGCGGGTCGCCTGCGTCCTCTGCGCTAGCGGCCCGCCCCAGGGTCGAGATCGAATCACCGCCCGAACCCGCCGCTAGGGAGCGCCGCTCTTGCTGGAAGTCGCCAACCTCGAAGTCGTCTACAACGAGGTGATCCTCGTGCTGCGCGGCCTCTCGATCGAGGTCCCCGACGGCCAGATCGTGGCCCTGCTGGGGGCCAACGGAGCGGGCAAGACCACCACCCTGCGGGCCATCTCGGGCCTGCTCGACATCCACGAGGGCGACGTGACCAAGGGCTCGGTCACCTTCAACGGCGCCGACATCACCCACTCCAAGCCGTCGGGCATCGTCGAGTCGGGCATCACCCAGGTGATGGAGGGCAGACGGGTCTTCGCCGAGCTGACCGTCGACGAGAACCTCGCCGCCGGGGGCTTCACGGTCCGCGACAAGTCCGCCAACTCCGCCGCCTACGAGCGGGTGATGACCCTGTTCCCGCTGCTGGCCCAGCGCCGCAAGCAGACCGCCGGCTATCTCTCCGGCGGCGAGCAGCAGATGCTGGCCATCGGCCGGGCGCTCATGGCCGACCCCAAGCTGCTGATCCTCGACGAGCCCTCCCTGGGCCTGGCGCCGATGCTCATCGAACAGATCCGCGACATCATCGTCGACATCAACTCCCAGGGCGTGAGCGTGCTGTTGATCGAGCAGAACGCCATGATGGCGCTGTCCATCGCCCACTTCGGCTACGTGATGGAGTCCGGCAAGGTCGTGATGGACGGCCCCGCCCAGAAGCTGCTGGCCGACGAGGACGTGCAGGAGTTCTACCTGGGCCTGCACGGCGATGCCGGGGAGCGCAAGTCGTTCCGGGACGTCAAGCACTACAAGCGCCGCAAGCGCTGGCTTTCCTAGGAGGCGCCTGGTGGACACGCCCATTCTCGAAGCAGAGGGCATCACGCTGCGCTTCGGCGGCGTCACCGCCATCCACGACGTGAGCTTCGATGTCGCCGACGGCGAGCTGTTCTCCATCATCGGGCCCAACGGCGCCGGCAAGACCTCGATCTTCAACACCATCTCACAGGTGTACCGCCCTCAGGAAGGCGACATCCGCTGGAAGGGCGCCTCGATCATGGGGGAGCGCCCCGACCGGGTAGCCCGCCTCGGCATCGCCCGCACCTTCCAGAACATCGAGCTGTTCCCGCAGATGACCGTGCTCGACAACCTGTTGACCGGCCGCCACATCCGCATGAAGGAGTCGGTGCTCGCCGGGGCGCTGTGGGTCGGCCGGGCGAAGCGCGAGGAGATGGAGCACCGCCGCGCCGTGGAGGACATCATCGACTTCCTCGAGATCGAGGAATGGCGCAAGCACCCGGTGGCGCTGCTGCCCTATGGCTTCCAGAAGCGGGTGGAGCTGGGCCGGGCGCTGGCCATGGAGCCCGAGCTGTTGCTGCTCGACGAGCCGGTGGCCGGCATGAACCTCGAGGAGACCGAGGACATGGCCCGCTTCATCCTCGACATCCGCCGCGAGCTCGGCATCTCGATGATCCTCGTGGAGCACGACATGGGCCTGGTGATGGACATCGCCGACCGGGTGATGGTGCTGGACTTCGGCGAGAAGATCTCCGAGGGCACGCCGGCAGTGGTGCAGCAAGACCCCAACGTCATCGCCGCCTACCTGGGCAGCAGCGACCTGCACCTGCCCGGCTGAGCGCCGGCCCTTAGCGGCCCGCGCAGCGACCCGCACCGCTCACGCAGTCTCGCCTGCGCACAAAGCAGCACAGCCACGACAGGCCACGTGCGCAGCACGGCACTCGCCGATCTGATACAAGCTCTTGCCATTGAAGCGCAGTGCGTGTATCATGTTGGCGGGCTGTGACAGGCACCGCAGGCCCGCAGGCCGGCAAAATCTGCCGCAAGCACAGTCAAGGATCCGAAGCAGGCCCGAGGGAGGCGTGATGCGAGTCGTCGAGAGCTACGTCGAAGGCGCCTGGCACAGCGCCGGCGACGGCGTGCCGGTCGCCCATGCGGTAAGCGGCGAGCCCGTGGCCGCGGTGTCCAGCGCCGGTATCGACTTCGGCGCGGCCGCAGACCACGCCCGCGCCGTCGGCGGCCCTGCGCTGCGCGCCATGACCTTCCACGAGCGGGCGGCCATGCTGCGCGCCCTCGGCAAGCACCTGCTGACCGGCACCGAGGCGCTGTATGCGGAGTCCACCGCCACGGGCGCGACCCGCGCCGACTCGGCGATCGACATCGAAGGCGGCATCGGCGTGCTGCTGTCGTATGCGAGCAAGGGCCGCCGTGAGCTGCCGAACTCCAAGGTGCTGGTCGACGGCCCGACCGAGCCGCTGAGCCGCGACCACAGCTTCGCCGGCGTTCACGTGCTCACCCCCCGCCACGGCGTGGCCGTTCACGTCAACGCCTTCAACTTCCCCTGCTGGGGGATGCTCGAGAAGCTCGCCCCGACCCTGCTGGCGGGCATGCCGGCCATCGTCAAGCCGGCGTCGGTCACCTGCTATCTGACCGAGTCGCTGGTGCGGGCGATCATCGGCAGCGGCCTGCTGCCCGAAGGATCGCTGCAGCTGGTCTGCGGCTCGCCGGGCGACCTGTTGGACCATCTCGGCGAACAGGACGCGGTGGCCTTCACCGGCTCGGCCGCGACCGCCGCCGCCCTGCGCGCCCATCCCGGCTTGATCCGCCGGGCGGTGCGCTTCAACGCCGAGGCCGACTCCCTCAACGCCGCCATCCTCGGCGAGTCGGCTCTGCCCGGTACTGCCGAGTTCGATCTCTTCGTCGACGCCGTGGCCGCCGAGACGACCGTGAAGGCCGGACAGAAGTGCACCGCCGTGCGCCGTGCGATCGTGCCCGAGAACCTGGCCTCGGCGGTGTGCGAGGCGCTCGCGGAGAAGCTGCGCGGCGTCACCGTCGGCGACCCGGCCCTGCCCGACACCGACATGGGCGCCTTGGTCAGCCTCGGCCACAGACACGAGGTGAGCGCCGCCGTGGCCGAGCTGCGCGGCGCAGCCGAGGTGGTCATCGACGCCTGCGACTACCACGGCGTCGACCCCGAGGCCGGGGCCTTCATGGCACCCACCGTGCTGGTCGGACGCGACCCCGCAGCGCCCGTGATCCACTCGGTGGAGGCCTTCGGGCCGGTCACCACCGTGATCGGCTGCAGCGGCGTCCAGCAGGCGATCGAGTACGCCGCCCTGGGCCGGGGCAGCCTGGTGGCCACGGTCGCCGCGGCCGACGACGACGAGGCCGCGGCTCTGGCGCTGGGCATCGCCGCTCACCACGGCCGCGTCCACATCCTGGATGCGGCCTGCGCCGAGTCGTCCACGGGCCACGGCTCGCCGCTGCCCCAGCTCGTGCACGGCGGGCCGGGCCGGGCAGGCGGAGGCGAGGAGCTGGGCGGGATGCGCGCCGTGAGGGGCTGCATGCAGCGCACCGCCGTGCAGGGCTCGCCCGACAAGCTCACCGCCGTCACCGGCGCCTGGGTCGAAGGCAGCCGCCGCGCCGAGCGCGGCCACCCGTTCAAGTTGCACTTCGAGGAGCTGCAGATCGGCGACGCCCTGCTGACCGAGTCGCGCACCGTCACCATCGACGACATCGAGCGCTTCGCCGACCTCACCGGCGACCGCTTCTATGCCCACATGGACGAAGAGGCGGCCAAGGCCAGCCCGGTCTTCGAGGGCCGGGTGGCGCACGGCTACTTCGTGGTGGCCGCAGCCGCCGGGCTGTTCGTGTGGCCCGATCCCGGCCCGGTGCTCGCCAACTACGGGCTCGACAACCTGCGCTTCGCGGTGCCCACCTATCCGGGGGCGGAGCTTCGGGTGGCGCTCACCTGCAAGGAGAAGTCGCTGCGTGCCGGCGCCGGCTACGGCGAGGTCCGCTGGGACACCCAGGTGATCGACTCCGACGACCAGGTGGTGGCCGCCTATGACGTGCTGACCATGGTGGCCTGCAAGGAGGCAACGTGACCAGCGACTCAGGCGCAGAGCCCCGCCCGCAAGACGCAGCCGCCCCCGAGGAGGCGCCGTGATCCGAGACCAGGCGCAGTTCGACGCAGTGATCGGCGCGGATGACCGCATCGAGTGCGAGGACTGGATGCCAGACGAGTACCGCCGCACCCTGGTGCGCCAGATCGCCCAGCACGCGCATTCGGAGATCATCGGCATGCAGCCCGAGGGGGAGTGGATCACCCGCGCGCCGTCCCTGCGCCGCAAGGCGATCCTCACCGCCAAGGTCCAAGACGAGGCCGGCCACGGGCTCTACCTCTACGGCGCCGCCGAGACGCTCGGCCCCGACCGCCCGCACCTGCTCGACCTGCTGCACACCAAGGCCCAGAAATACTCCAGCATCTTCAACTACCCGGCGCTGAGTTGGGCGGACATGGGCGCCATCGGCTGGCTGGTCGACGGCGCCGCCATCACCAACCAGATCCCGCTGTGCCGCTGCTCCTACGGCCCCTACGGGCGGGCCATGGTGCGCATCTGCAAGGAGGAGAGCTTCCATCAGCGCCAGGGCTTTCAGATCCTGCTGGCGCTGTGCGAGGGCACGGTTGCCCAGAAGCAGATGGCCCAGGAGGCGCTGGATCGCTGGTGGTGGCCCAGCGTGATGATGTTCGGGCCGCCGGATGCGGAGTCGGTGCACAACGCCCGCAACATGGCCTGGGGCATCAAGCGCTACACCAACGACGAGCTGCGCCAGAACTTCATCGACATGACCGTTCCCCAGGCAGCGGTGCTCGGCCTGCAGATACCCGACCCCGACCTCGCATGGAATGCCGAGCGCGGCCACTACGACTACGGCGAGCCCGACTGGTCCGAGTTCGCCCGCATGGTGCGCGGCGAGGGTGAGCTGCCCGAGCAGCGCATCGCTGTGCGCCGCCGCGCCCACGACGAAGGCGCCTGGGTGCGAGAGGCCGCTGCCGCCTATGCCGCCAAGCACGCTCAGCGCGAGGCCGCAGCATGAGCGACTGGCCGATGTGGGAGGTGTTCGTGCGGGCACGGCGCGGGGTGAGCCACGTGCACGTCGGCAGCCTGCATGCCGCCGACGCCGAGACCGCCCTGCAGTCCGCCCGCGATCTCTACACCCGGCGCCGCGAGGGCACGAGCCTGTGGGTGGTGCGCTCGGCGGACGTGACGGCGTCGGATCCCGACGACGCGGAGGTGCTGTTCGAGCCGGCGCAGGACAAGCACTACCGCTATCCGACCGACTACACGCTGCCCGCAGAAGTCGACCAGATGTGATGGCCGCGGTGCAGCCGGCTCAGAGCCCCGACGGCCTGTTGCGCCACGTGCTGCGCCACGGCGACAGGGCGCTGGTGCTGGCCCAGCGGCTCGGCGAGTGGATCGCCCATGCGCCCGAGCTCGAACAGGACATGGCGTTCGCCAACATCAGCCTCGACCTGATCGGCCAGGCCCGCCGCCTGTACGGCTACGCGGGGTGCCTGGAAGGCGCAGGCCGCGACGAGGACCACTTCGCCTACTGGCGGGGACCCTCGGAGTTCGCCGGCCCGCTGATCGTGGAGCAGCCCAACGGCGACTTCGCCCAGTCGATCGCCCGCCAGTTCCTCCACGACGCCTACGCCGCCCCCTACTGGGAGGCCATGACCGCATCGGCCGACGACGAGCTGGCCGGCCTGGCCGCACGGGCGCGCACCGAGACCGCCTTTCACCTGCGCCACTCGCGGGCCTGGCTGGTGCGCCTCGGCGACGGCACCGCCGAGAGTCGTGCCAGGATGCAGCGCGGGCTCGACGCGATGTGGCCCTTCACGGCCGAGCTGGGGGCCATCGAAGACGAGGCGCCGCTGCGGGCCGCGGGCCTGGTCTGCGACGCCGGCGTGCGGGAGCGCTGGGAGGCCTGCGTGTATGCGGCCATCGCCGAGGCGACGCTGGCGGCGCCCGCGGCAGAGCCTCAGCACCACGGCGGCTGGCACGGCCGCCACGGGCCCGAGCTGGTCGAACTGCTCGACGAGCTGCAGTCCGTGGCCCGGGCGCATCCGGGGGCCTCGTGGTGAGCCCCACGCCGCTGCGTGCGCTCGCGGAGCTGGTGTGCTCGGTGGACGACCCGGAGCTGCCGCAGGTGACCATCGGCGATCTCGGCATGGTGCGCGACGTGAGCGTGGTCGACGGCACGGTGCAGGTCGTGTTGGCCCCCACCTACATCGGCTGTCCGGCCACCGAGCAGATCCGCGACGACGTGGCCGCGGCGCTGGCAGCCGCCGGCCACGCATCGCGTATCGACTTCGTCATGAGCCCGCCCTGGAGCACCGACTGGATCAGCGACGAGGGCCGCCGCAAGCTGGCCGCCGCGGGCATCGCCCCGCCTACCGGCGTCGCCGGCGGGGACGTGACGGCGCTGGTGGATCTGCCCGTGCAGTGCCCGCGCTGTGGTTCTCGGCGTACCCGGAGGGTGGCCGAGTTCGGGGCCACGGCCTGCAAGGCGGCCTACGTGTGCGAGCGCTGCCGCGAGCCCTTCGAGAGCTTCAAGCCCCGATGAGCGCCACGCCGTCGGCGCCGATGTTCGCCAGCCTGCGGGTCGCCGAGGTACGCCGAGACACCGACGACTCGGTGGTGGTGCGCTTCGAGACGCCCGACGACGAGCGCTTCCGCTTCGCCCACGGCCAGCACCTCACGCTGCGCCGCAGCTTCGACGGCACCGAGATCCGCCGCAGCTACTCGATCTGCAGCCCGGCGCCCGACGGCCCGCTGCAGGTGGCGATCAAACGCGTCGACGGCGGGGTGTTCTCCACCTGGGCCAACCGCGAGCTGCGCCGAGGCGACGAGATCGAGGTGATGACCCCCACCGGCCGCTTCACCAGCCGCATCGACCCCGCCTCGGCGCGCCGTTATCTGCTGGTGGCCGCGGGCAGCGGGATCACACCGGTGCTGTCGATCGCCGCCACCGTGCTGGCCGGCGAGCCGCAGGCGCAGGTCTGCATGCTGGTCGTCAACCGCAGCTCGGAGTCGATCATGCTGCTGGACGAGATCGAGGCCCTGCGCAACCGCTGCCTGGGCAGGGTGCAGATCGCCCACATGCTCACCCGCGAGCACACCGACGTGCCGCTGCTGTCGGGCCGTCCCGACGCCGAGCGCCTCGAAGCGCTCTGCGACGCCGGGATCCTGGAGCGCTCGCCCGACGAGGTGTTCGTGTGCGGGCCGATCGCGCTGGTCGAGACGGTGCGGGGCTTCTTCGAGGCCCGCGGGGTCGACCCCGCGCACGTCCGCGACGAGCTGTTCAGCACCCCGCAGGCCGGCCGGCTCGACAGCGGCGGGCCGCGCCCGATCGAGGACGCAGAGGCCCCGATCGCAGCCGGGTCGGTGATCCTGCACGGCCGCGAGACCGCCTTCGCGATCCATCAAGGCGACAGCATCCTCGACGCCGCCTCGCGGGTGCGCCCCGATGCGCCGTTCTCGTGTCGCTCCGGGGTGTGCTCCACGTGCAGGGCCGCCCTCGTGGAGGGCGAGGTCACGATGGCGGTGAGCCACGGGCTCGTGCCCGGCGAGCGCGAGGCCGGCTACATCCTGTGCTGCCAGGCGGTCCCTGTGACCCCGCAGGTCCGTGTGGACTTCGACACCTGACCCGAACCGCTGAGAGGAGAACGACAACCGTGGGCTACGAGGCAATCGAGACAGCGTCGCAGGACGAGCTGCAGGCGCGCCAGACCGAGCGCCTGCTCGCCACCGTCCGCCGGGCGCATGACAACGTGGCCCACTACCGCGGTGCCTTCGCTGCCGCAGGCGTGGAGCCCGGCGACATCGCAAGCCTCGACGACCTGGCCTCGCTGCCGCTGCTGACCAAGGACGACCTGCGCCGGGCCTACCCGTTCGGGATGCTCGCCGTGCCCCGCTCGCAGCTCGCCCGAGTGCATGCCTCCTCGGGAACCACCGGGCTGCCGACCGTGGCCGGCTACACCCGCAACGACATCGAGACCTGGGCCACCGTGGTAGCCCGCTCGATATACGCCGCCGGCGGGCGGCCCGGCGACATGATCCACCAGGGCTACGGCTACGGGCTGTTCACCGGCGGCCTGGGCGCCCAGTACGGTGCCGAGCGGCTGGGCTGCACGGTGGTGCCGATGGGCGGCGGCCAGACCGCCAAGCAGGTGCAGCTCATCGTCGACTTCGAGCCGCGGATCATCACCGTCACGCCGTCGTACTGCCTCAACCTGATCGAGGAGATGCAGGCCCAGGGAGTCGATCCCGCGGGCTGCTCGCTGGAGGTGGGCATCTTCGGCGCCGAGCCGTGGACCGAGGGCATGCGCGCCGAGATCGAGACCCGCATGGGCATCCACGCCACCGACATCTACGGCCTGTCGGAGGTGATCGGCCCGGGCGTGGCCCAGGAGTGCGTGGAGACCAAGGACGGACTCACGATCTGGGAGGACCACTTCTACCCCGAGATCATCGACCCCGACAGCGGCGAGGTGCTGCCCGACGGCGAGGAGGGCGAGCTGGTGGTCACCTCGCTCACCAAGGAGGCGATGCCGGTGATCCGCTACCGCACCCGCGACATCACCAGGCTGCTGCCTCCGACGGCTCGCAGCATGCGCCGCCTGGCCCGCATCGCCGGGCGCTCGGACGACATGCTGATCGTCCGCGGCGTCAACGTGTACCCGTCTCAGATCGAGCACGAGCTGCTGGAAGTGCCGGGCCTGGCGCCGCATCATCAGATTCGCCGCGGCAGCGACGGCGCCATGGCCACGCTGGATGTGCGCGTGGAGTCGACGTCTGTGGTGGACGAAGCCGAGGCGGCCCGTCTCGCCGAGGCCGCCCGCGGGCGGATCAAGACGATGGTGGGCCTGAGCGTCGGCGTGGAGGTGGTGGCGCCCGGCGAGGTGCCGCGCAGCCAGGGCAAGGCCCAGCGCGTCGTCTGAGAACTGCGCCGGGGTTGGCACCGTGGGGGCTAGGCGAAGCGGTCGCGGTGGGCGGCGGCCTCCGCCGTGAAGGCTCCGCCGGAGGTCACGGCGACCCGGGCGAGGTGCTGCTCGGAGGCCTCCAGCAGCGCCCGGTAGAGCCCGCCGACGAGCCGCCCGGCGCGGTTGCCGATCCAGTCCTCGGGCAGCAGCGCATCGGGGATCGCCGGGAAGCCCAGCAGGATCCGCCGGTAGTCGCTGATCAGCAGGGTGCGCGCCAGGAAGGCGCCGGCCGGGTCGATGCCGGCGGTGCTGTCGATGCCGTCGGGCCTGTCGGCGCCGCCGCAGCCCAGGGCATCCGCCAGAGGCGAGTAGCGCTCGACGAGGCCGGCGTAGGCGTCGCCGAGCTGTTCCACGGGCGCCACGCGGCGGGCCAGCTCTGCGTCGTCTAGGCCGCTCTGGGCGGCCACCTCAGAGACGGTGATCAGCAGCTTGTCGAGATGGCCCGCTGAGCCCATGGCGGCAGCCGCGGCCTCGGGGCTGACCGACGCCGACACCAAGACGTTGGGCGTGAGCGCCCCGAAGCCCATCCAGCCCAGCTCACGGCGGATGGCGCTGCGCTGCTCGGCGTCGGCGTCGCCGTCGAGCACGGCCATCGTCCAGGCGCCGGTCCACTCCGGGCTGCGGCTGGAGTAGATGCGCTGATCGGCGCGCCAGAAGGTGTCGCGGGCCTCGGGATGGACGCCGTAGAAGCTGCGCCGCCCCTGCTGGCGGTTCAGCAGCAGCTTGTCGCGCACCAGCCGCTGCAGCGAGGTTCGCACCAGCCGGTCGCTGATGCCCAGCGGCTCGAGCAGCTCGGCCAGGCTGCCGAGCCAGATGTCTTCGGCGCGGCCCACGATGGCGTCGCCGAAGATCGTGACAAGGAGCACCCTGGCGCTCGGGTCGGGATCGGCGGCGTAGGCCTCGATGAGGCGCAGGGCTTGGCGCTGGGCCTCGCCGTGCCGCTCAGCCATGACTCAGCACAGCGCCAGCGGCAGCGGTCGAGCGGGCTGGGGAACGAGCCGGAGCCGCCGCCGCTCAGCCATCTGAGATGGTGCGGGTGCGGCCCCGGAACACGGCGTGAACGGTGCCGTCGCTGCCGGTGACGGTCACGTCGTAGACGGCGCTGCGCCCGGCGCGGTGAGCCTCTGAGGCGACGGCTCGCAGCCGGTCGCCTTCGTGCGCGGGGCGCAGGTACTCGATGGAGGCGCCGGCTGCGACCGCCACCGGTCCGTAGGCGTTGGCGGCGAAGGCCATCGCCGTGTCGGCGAGGGCGAAGATGATCCCGCCGTGGCAGATCGCATGGCCGTTCACCATGTCGGGCCGCACCGTCATGGCCACCACCGCCGAGCCCGCCTCCACGTCTGAGACCGTCATGCCCATGGCACGGGCGTTGCGGTCGCCCGCGAGCATGGAGGCGGTCGCTGCATGGTCCGTCGCGGGCTGCTCTCGGTGCTCTGCGGGAGGCGTCTCAGCAGCGCTCATGGGCCGCGACGATACAGGTGCGCGCCGTCTCGGTCTGCTGCGGCCCCCGGTCTCAGCCGGCGATGGCGCCTTTGCGGCGCAGCTCGGCGATGCGCTCGTCGTCGCAGCCGAGCTCGCGCAGGATCTGCTCGCTGTGGGCGCCGGTCGTGGCCACGTCGGGGAGGAACTGCGCAGGCGTCTGCGCGAAGCGGACCGGCGGCCTCGGGCCGCGCATGGCGCCGCCGAGCGGATGCTCCCACTCGACGATCGTCTCGTTGTGGATCACCTGCGGGTCTCTGAGCACCTCGCTGCGCCCCAGCACCTGCCCGCAGGGGATGCCCTCGGCATTGAAGCGCTGCACCGTCTCGGCGGTGGTCAGCTTGGCGATGCCGCCCAGGATCGCCTCGTTGGCCTTCTGGGCCAGGGCGGGGTCGAGCGTGATGGGCCTGATCCGGCTCAGCTCGGGGTCGTCGAGCAGATCCGCCCGGCCCAGCGAGCGCCACATCGCCCGTACCTGGCGGTCGGTGGCGATGAAGTACACGATCTGGCCGTCGAGGGTGTCCACCAGCAGGTAGCGGTCACATACCCGCACCGGGGCCATCGTGGCGTCGAGATGGGTCAGGTCGGACATGCCGTCGGGCCAGAACCAGGCCAGCGAGGCGTCCAGCATCGGTATCTCCAGCAGCTGCCCGCCGTGGCCGCGCTCACGGGCGAACAGGGCCGCGGTCACCGCCTGGGCCGCTGTGTACGCCGTCGCCTTGTCGGCGACCAGGGTGCGGATCAGGTCCGGGAACGGCAGCGACTCGCTGGCCTGGCCCGCGACCATGCCGCAGATCGCCTGGATGACGGGATCGAGCACCGGCCGGTCCGCATAGGGCCCGTCGGGGCCGAAGCCCGAGATCGAGCAGTACACGATGTCGGGCCTGCGGGCACGCACCGCGTCGAAGCCCAGGCCGAGCCGCTCGGTGACGCCGGGGCGGAAGTTCTCCACGAACACGTCGCAGGTCGCGGCCAGCTTCAGCACCAGGCTCACGGCCTCGGGTACTTCGAGATCGACGCTGAGGCAGCGCTTGCCGCGGTTGCAGTTGGCGTACAGGCCCCAGATGTGATCGGGCCCTGTGGTGCGGACCAGCTCGCCGTCGAGCGGTTCGATCTTGAAGATCTCCGCGCCCTGCTCGGCGAGCATCTGGGTTGCCAGCGGGCCGCTCACGACCTGCGAGAGATCCAGGACGCGGATGCCTTCGAGCGGTCCGGGCATCCGGGTACCGTAACGGACCGTGACTGCCCAGCAGAATCCCGCTCCCGACTCAGACGCCCCCGATCAGCGCAGCGCGGGTGGTGCCGTGCTGATGGACGGCAACCGCCTTCGCGACGAGCTGGTGGCCGAGCTGAGGGGTCGTGTCGCCGCCCTCGGCGGCCCGCCGGTGTGTCTGGCCACGGTGCTCGTCGGCGACGACAAGCCGAGCCAGATATATGTGCGCAACAAGCGCAAGAAAGCCGGCGAGGCGGGCATGGCTTCGCGCCATGTGGAGTTGCCCGGCGACATCTCGCAGTCCGACCTGGAAGCAGAGGTGCGCGCCCTCGCCGACGATGCCGCGGTACACGGCATCCTCGTGCAGCTGCCGCTGCCCGACGGGCTCGACGCCGAGCGTGTGCTCGACCTGCTGCCGCCGCACAAGGACGTGGACGGGCTCACCGAGCGCTCCATGGGCCGCCTGCTGCGAGGCCGCGACGGCCATGTGCCCTGCACCCCGCTGGGCGTGATGCGCCTGCTGGAGCGCTACGGCACAGCCACCTCCGGTGCCAGGGCGGTGGTCATCGGCCGCTCCACCCTGGTCGGGCTGCCGCTGGTGCTGCTGCTGGGCCGCAAGGGGATCGACGCCACCGTCACCCTGGCGCACAGCCGCACCGCCGAGCTGGCCGCGGTGTGCCGCGAGGCCGACATCCTGGTCGCAGCGGTCGGCGTGGCCGGGCTGGTCACCGCCGACTTCGTCAAGCCCGGCGCGGCGGTCGTAGACGTCGGCATCTCGCGCACCGAAGCCGGGATCCGCGGCGACGTCGACTTCGACTCGGTGCAGGCCGTCGCCGGGGCCATCACGCCGATGCCCGGCGGCACCGGGCCGATGACGATTGCCTGTCTGCTGGAGAACACCTTCGCCGCGGCCCGCATGGCCGCAGCACTCGACTGAAGCCGCTGGCCCGGGCCGTTCGGCCGCGTCGCTGCACGAGGGCCGCGGCAGCGCCGGTAGTGTCGGGCCATGGCCGAACTGCAGGGCTTCATGTACCCGCGGACGCCCAAGGGCAAGGCCGGGATCCTGCCCGGCCCGCCCTGGCACTACTCCGGCGAGATGCTCACCGTGGAGTTCCGCACCGACCCTGCGAAGGTCGCCGAGCTGCTGCCCGAGCCGCTCGGCCCCGCCGACGACGACCCCGGCGCCTGCGCGTTGATCTGGGCCGACTGGCAGAGCTGCTCGGACTCCTTCGAGGAGCTGCTCGACCCGCTGCGCGCCCAGTACCGCGAGGTGTTCCTGGTGGTGCGCTGCGCCTATGCGGGCGCCGTCTACAGCCGTGCGGCCTACATCTGGGTCGACAAGGACTTCGCCATGGCCCGCGGGCACGTGCAGGGCTACCCCAAGAAGATGGCCGAGATCGCCATGACACGCCCGGTCGCGCTCGGCAAGGCCGGGCCTCGCCTGGCGCCCGGCGGGCGCTTCGGGGCCACGCTGTCGACCTGGGGGCGGCGCATCGCCGAGGCCCGCTTCACGATCACCGGCCGCGCCGAGACCGCGGGCTTCGTCAACGGCCACCCGATGCTGCACAGCCGGCAGATGCCTGCGATCGAGATGGACGGGCGCGACTCGCTCGACGAGCTGGTCACCATGCGGGGCTTCGACGCGGAGCTGGGCCCGGTGCATTCAGGCGACGCCGAGCTGGAGATCTTCGAGCACCCGACCGAGGAGCTCGACCGCCTGGCGCCGTTCGAGATAATCGGCGGCTACTACCGGCAGGTCGCCAACTCGATGGCGGGAGGCACCACCGTGTCCGCCGCCGCCAATCCCATGGCCGGCGCTGCGCCGCCCGCCGCCGACCCCATGGCCGATGCTGCGCCGCCCGACGCCGACCCGCAGGCCGAAGTCGGCGAGGCGCGATGACCGAGCCACTGAGCTTCGTGGACGGCTACCTGGCGGACCTGGGTCCCGACGACGCCGACATCACCAGCCACGACACCTTCACCTCAGGCGTACCGCATGCCACCTTCGCGCGCCTGCGGGCCGAGGATCCCGTCCACTGGACCGCCGAGAGCGACGGCTCGGGGTTCTGGTCGGTGCTGGGGTACCGCGACTGCCTGGCGGTCAGCCGCGACACCGAGACGTTCACCTCCACCAAGGGCATCCGCCTCGAGGAGATGGACCCTGCCGAGACCGAGGCCCGGCGCACCATGATGGAGATGGACCCGCCCGAGCACACCCGCTACCGGCGGCTCGTCAACCGGGGGTTCACCCGGCGGACCGTGGAGGGATTCGAGGCGCCGATCAGGGCGCTGGCGTCCGAGGTCGTTGAGCGGGCGCTGCGCAACGACGAGTTCGACTTCGTGCACGACATCGCCGAGGAGCTGCCGATGCGGATGCTCGGCCGGCTGCTGGGCACCTCCGACTCCCACGGGCGCCGGCTGGTCGCCTGGGGCGACGCCCTGCTGGGCAACACCGACCCTGATTTCACCGACTTCCCCGTCGACCTCGTCGACACCGAGCAGTACCGCATGGTGCCGTTCCGCTCTCCGGCGGCGGTGGAGATCTTCGAGTTCGCCCAAGAGCAGGCCGCCGAGCGCCGGGCCTGCCCCCGCGATGACATCATCACCCAGCTGCTGCAGCCCGCGGTGGACGGCGTGCCGCTCAGCGACCACGAGTTCAACAACTTCTTCACGCTGTTGGTGGCCGCCGGCAACGACACCACCCGTTACTCGATGACGCACGGCATGTGGACGATGATCAACCACCCCGGGCTGTGGGAGACGCTGCGGCGCAGCCCCGAGCTGCTGCCCAGCGCGGTGGAGGAGGTGCTGCGGACCAGCTCGGTGACCATGCACTTCCGGCGCACCGCCACCTGCGACGCAGAGCTGGGCGGCAAGCGCATCGCCGCCGGCGACAAGGTGGTGATCTGGTTCAACTCGGCCAACCACGACGAGCAGGGCTTCGCCGACCCCTGGCGCTTCGACCTGGCCCGCGACCCCAACGACCACATGGCCTTCGGCCGCAACGGCCCGCACCTGTGCCTGGGCGCCTGGCTGGCGCGCATGGAGCTGCGCCTGGTGTTCTCCGAGCTGTTGGCCCGCGGCGTGCGCCTGGAAGCCAACGGCGACATCGAGCACCTGCGCTCCAACTTCATCGCCGGCATCAAGAAGATGCCGGTCAAGGTGGCCTCCGCGTGATGACGGCGCAGCGACAGGCATCCGATGGCGTCGGCGTGATGGCGGCAGCGCTGTGACCGGGCGGGCGTGATGGGCGAGATCGTCGGGGCCGCCATCGTCTCGCACGTGCCCCCACTGGTGCTGCCCGAGGCGCTGCGCCGCGAGCTGAACGACGGCGAGGACACCTCGCTGTATCAGGGCCTGCACGACCTGCGGGCCCAGCGGCTCGACCCGGCGGGCGCCGACACGGTGGTCGTGATCGACACCCACTGGTTCACCACCATCGAGCACATCGTGGCCGCCCACGACCGGCGCGCCGGGCTCTACACCTCAGACGAGCTGCCCCGCGGGATGTCGGCCATGCCTTATGACATGACCGGCGACCGCGAGCTGGCCGAGGCCTGGGCCGCCGAAGCAGACGGCCGCGACGACACCTGGATCACCGCCATCGACGACGAGCACCTGCCGGTCCACTACCCGACGATCAACCTGCTGGGCTTCCTGCAGGGCGATCAGCGCTGGCTGTCCGCCGGCGTCTGCCAGACGGCTCAGCCCGCCGACTTCCTGCTGTTCGGCGAGCTGCTGGCCGCCGCGGTCGCGGGCCTGGACCGCCGGGTGGTGATCCTGGCCAGCGGCGGGCTCTCCCACAGGTTCTGGCCGCTGCGCGAGTTCCGCGATCACGAGGCCGCCGATCCGGCACGCCACATCCGCACCCCCGAGGCCTACCAGGCCGACCTGCGGGTGCTCGGCTGGCTGGCCGAGGGCGACCACCGTGCCGTGGTGGATTTCTGGCCCGAGTACTCCGCGCACGCCCCCGAGGGATATTTCGGGCACTACTTCACGATGCTCGGCGCCATCGGCGGACCGTCCTGCGAGGCGCCGGGCACGCAGTTCGGCGAGTACGAGTCGGTGTCGGGTACCGGCCAGGCTCACATCTGGTTCGAGCTGTGAGCCCGCAGGCGACGCCCGCCGCGTCCAGCCCGCACGCAGCGGCGCACAACCCGCAAGCGGCGCAGCGCCGGGCGCTGGTCATCGTGCACGAGCCCGACGGGCTGCCCTGCCAGATCGAGGCGCGCCTGGTCGAGCGAGGCTGGCAGGTCGACAGCCACGTGGTCACCACCGACTACGAGCGCCCCGACAGGCCCGAGCCGTGGCCGCAGTGGCGCGGCTACGACCTGCTGGTGCCCATGGGCTCGGTGCGCTCGCTCACAGAGCCCGACGAGATCGCGGCCTGGGTGCACGACGAGGCCGCGCTGCTCGCCGAGGCCCACCATGCGGGCATCGCGATCCTCGGGGTGTGCTTCGGCGGGCAGATCATGGCCGAGACGCTCGGCGGATCGGTCGAGAAGTCGCCGGTCACCGAGATCGGCTGGCACGAGATCCGCCCGCCCGACGGCGCGGCCAACCCGGTCGGGCCGGGGCCGTGGTTCCAGTGGCACCACGACCGCTTCGAGCCGCCGCCCGGCGCCGAGGTGCTCGCGGTCAACGACAGCAGCGTGCAGCTGTTCCGCATCGGGCGGACCGTCGGCACCCAGTTCCATCCCGAGGTGGACGTTGCGCACGTGATCGGCTTCCTCAACGGCGCTGACGAGGACTATCTGGCCGAGGTGCAGGTGCAGCGCGAGGAGATGATCGCCGATCTCGTCTTCCACGAGGAGCGCAACATCAAGCAGTGCCACGCCTTGGTCGACTGGTTCCTCGACGAGGTGGCATGCTTCGACGAGAACGACACAGCCCAGCCCGTATCAGCCTGACGCCCGCACCCCGCCCAGCCTGACGCCCGCAGACGATCCGCCGTTCTGAGCGGGAGCGGACCAATCCGAGCCGAGAGCCAGAGAGGCAACAGCCTCAGTGGTACATCAGGTACTCGTTGCGCTCCCAGGCCGTCATCTGGTCGCCCTCGACGTGCTCGCCGACGGCTGCGATGTAACGGTCCCATTCGGCGTGCTTGTTGGCCGCGAAGTTGGCGCACACGTCCGTGCCCACCGCCTCCCGCAGGGCGCTGTCGGCTTCGAGGTCGGCCAGGGCGTCGCCGAGGCTCTCCGCCGAGTGGACCTCGGTGTTGACGTTCTCGAAGCCGTCGTCGGTCAGCGGCTCGGGGCAGTCGTAGCCGCCGACCACGCCCAGCCGGGCGGCTTGCAGCACCGTGGCCACCGCCAGATGCAGGTTCGCCGAGCCGTCGGCAAGGCGGCTCTCGATGCGGGTGCCCGGCCCGCCGCTTGCATCGGGGATGCGGTTGCCGACGCAGCGGTGCTCGATGCCCCAGTTCGCCCAGTAGCCGGTCAGCTCGGCCGGGCGCAGCCTGCGGTAAGCGGTGACGGTCGGACAGCACAGCGCGGTCATGGCTTGGTGGTGCCGGCACAGCCCGGCAAGACAGCCATAGGCCAGCTCCGACAGCGGATTCCCGCCGCCTCCGCCGCGGTCGCTGCCGTCGCCGGCGAGGGCGTTGGCGCCGCCGCTGTCGACCAGCGAGAAGTTGACGTGGACCCCCGACCCGGCCGACCCGGCGAAGGGCTTGCCCAGAAACGTCAGGTCCAGGCCGTTGCGCAGGGCCACCTCGCGGGCCAGCACCCGAAACAGGAACGCCTCGTCAGCGGCAGCCAGCGCGTCGTCGTATTCGAGGGTCAGCTCGAACTGCGACTCGTCGTACTCGGCGTTGATCGACTCGATGCGGAACTGCGACGCCTCCGCGGTGCGGGTGATCTCGTCGATCAGGCCGGTCGGGTCAGAGCCCGGCCCGGTGCCGTAGACGAATGAGCGCGGCGTCGACCAGCGCCGCCAGCCGCCCTGGCCGTCGGGCTCCAGCACATAGGCCTCGAGCTCGATGCCCGCCTTGGGGCGATACCCGAGCGCCTCCCAGTCGGCCACGGCCTGCTGCAGCGCATAGCGGGCCGAGAACGCATACGGCTCGCCTCTGAAGTCGAGATGGCCCACGGCCACCCCGGTGCGGTCGTCCTCCCAGCCGGGCCTCACCGAGTCCTCCTCGAAGGTCGCATGCACGTCGGGCAGCCCTTCGAGCAGGAACGCCCCCGGTGCATCGATCAGGCTGCGGTCATAACCCAGCGCGAAGGTGGTCACGCAGTGCGCGGTGCCCCGCTGCGCCAGGCGGGCGGGCAGGTACTTGCCGCGGGCCAGCCCCAGATGGTCGGGCCAGAGAATGCGGATGCGGTCGTAGTCGGTCATGGCTGCCTCTTCGGTCAAGGGCGGTTCACGGCGGTCAAGGGCGGTTCACGGCGTCGGCAAGCGTGGTCGCGGCGACGGCCCGCGGGGTTGCGGGGCGGACGCGGCTGTGGCCGGCAAGGATGCTCGGGGTCACGCCGGGTCCTGCTCGGCGTCGTCGAAGAGCCCGGCGCGGCCCAGCCGGGCCAGGCATTCCTCCACCGACCAGGGCAGCATGGCAGCGCCGCAGCGGGCGTCTCGGTAGTGGCGCTCCAGCGGCGACGGGCGCAGCAGCGCGCGGCCCCCGCAGACCCGCAGCGCCAGCGACGCCAGAGCGGGGGCGCCCTCCATGGTGGTGACCACCGACGCCCAGGCGCGCCGCACCGCCCCAGCCGACGGGTCCACTCCGACCTCGCCGAGCACCCGGTAGCACAGCGCCTGGGCGCGGGAGTGGATCAGGTTCATCTCCGCCCAGCCCTGCTGCTTGATCGGCTGCTCGCGGCGGCTGCCCGGCGAGCCGTCGCCGATCAGGTAGGCGGCGGTGTCGTCGATGATGGCGCGCATCAGCCCCAGGTACGGCAGCGACAGGGTCATGTAGAAGTGCGGCCAGCGCTGCGCGGCCTGGTCGAACATGCCGGCGGGGATCCACTCGTTGTGAGCAGGCACGAACGCCTCGGTCATCACCAGGTTGCGGCTGTCGGTGGCGCGGGCGCCCAGCGGATCCCAGCCGCCCTCGATCTCCAGCCCGTCGGCGTCCGCGGGGATGCCCATGAGCCGCAGCCTCGGGTCGCCGGGCGCACGGCAGACCACGTTGTGGAAGTCCGCTGCGCCGCTGAGCGAGGCGAAGATCTTGCGGCCGCTGACCGCGAAGCCGCCGGGCACCGGCACCGCCTCGGTGGCGTATCCGGCGGTGGCCGCTGCGGCCATGCCCTCCGAGAACGGCTGGGCGTGGATCCGGCCGTGGCTGACGATGCCCTCCCACAGCAAGCCGCGGTTGGCGTGAAGCTGGGCTGTCTCGGCGGCGTTTAGGCGCATGTCGTCAGCTATCTGGCCGGCCAGCAGCGTGGTGGCGACGTGCATGTTGAAGGTGAGCGCCGTGGACAGGCAGTGCCGCCCGAGCTCCTCGGCTGCGAGCGCGTAGCCCACGAAGTCGCCGCCGAGCCCGCCTGCGTGTTCGGGGATGCAGATTCCCAGCAGCCCGGCTGCGCTCAGGTCCGCCCAGTTCTCGTAGGGAAAGGCTGCTTCGCGGTCGTAGCCGACGGAGCGCTCGGTGAATGCCGGCCCGAGCGCGGCGACTCGCTCGATGAGGGCGGCTCGGTCTGTGCTGAGGATCGGCTCAGTCACCGAACCCCTCGAAGGAGGCCGCGATCTCGGCGCTGGAATAGGAACGGAAGGCGATCAGCGTCTGCGTGGAGACGATGCCGTCGAGCTTGCCGATGCGCTCGGTGACCACCTCGGCTATCGCCTGGTGATCGGCCACTGCGAGCACTGCCACCACGTCGCAGCTGCTGCCCGCCACCGAGTGCGCCTCGCGCACGCCGTCGATCTCGGCGATGGCCGGCGCCAGGCCCGAGATGGCGTCAGGCTGGGCTTCGATGAGGACGAAGGCGCTGATCACAGCAGGCTCCCCGGTGAGACGATCCGCAGCGGCCGAGCAGCCGGCCGCCCGCTAACCGTAGCGCCTCTCAGCCTGCCTGCGGTCGGGATGTCGGGCAGCCATTGCCCCTAGTCGTTGTATGCGTTCACGCACGTTCTGCGAACGTCGTGGGAGACGGACTCGTCGGCAAGGAAGTCGTCGATCGTCTCGTGCTCGTGACCTGCATCGCGCGCGCAGTCGAGCAGCCGCTGTTCTCGCCTCTCCTGTTCCTGGCGGATCTCTTCCTCGGATCGGCTGTTGGTGATTTCGTGGGCGTCCAGGGCCGGGGACAGGTATGCCGCTCCGCACCCGTCCGCGGCCCACTCCGAGGGGTCCTCGCCAAATTCAACGTCCCGTTCCTGGATGGCAGAGCGCACGATCACCTCGATGGTTCGCGTCCTGGCGCCGAAGTGCGTGAGAGTGGCCTTGAAGCCGGCGCGGTTGATGCACTGCACGTACTCGATGGCGAACAGCTCGAGCTCCTCGTCGCTCATCACCCCGTCCTCCATGGCGTCAGCGAGCATGCTCTCGGCAGCAGCCTGTTCCTCAGGGGACGCATCGTGGCGCTCCGACGCTGTCGTCGGAAGGGTCTCGCCGTAGTCATCGGACGCTGCCGGGTCTTCGGCAGAGCGCTGAGCGTCGCTGGCGCAGCCGGCGCTGACGAGCGCCGCCAACAGCCATCCCGACAGCAGCCGTATGAGCATGGGACTCCTCCCTCATTCTTGCGCTCTGGACGTGGTGGTTGTCACTGCGTCTATGGCCGGCACAGACCCGGATCTTTCAGCTTCGGCGAAATTTCTCTGGCGAGCAGCCGCGGCCCGCTCTCCAGGG
Organism: Acidimicrobiales bacterium; assembly: GCA_965214285.1. Taxonomy (GTDB): domain Bacteria; phylum Actinomycetota; class Acidimicrobiia; order Acidimicrobiales; family Aldehydirespiratoraceae. Next base: position 65,228 of record OZ243946.1, on the reverse strand, counting down.
GCAAAGAACGGCTCGTCCGGCCCGCCCCAAAGCCGTGGTCTGGCAGGTCGGCCAGTTGCGCCAGGCAGGCCAGCCCGCACTCGGCGTCGGCGGCGCGGAGGGCTAGCGTTGAGCCCATGAGCAGCCCTCCGCTGATCGGCCTCACGGGCCGCCGCAAGGCCGCGAGCGAGGTGGCGGACATGCCCGAGCCGCTGCGGTCGATGGAGCTCGACGTGTACTTCGTCGGCTACGCCCGTGCCGTGATCGAAGCCGGCGGGCTGCCGGTGCACCTGCCGATGGACGTCGACCCCGCACTGTGCGTCGGGCGCCTCGACGGGCTGCTGCTGTCGGGCGGCACCGACGTGGACCCAGCCCTCTACGGCCAGGCGGTCGACGATGCCTGCTATGAGCCCGAGCCTCAGCGCGACGCCTTCGAGATGGCGCTCGTCGATGCCGCCGTCGCCGCCGAGATGCCGGTCCTGGGCATCTGCCGCGGCCATCAGCTGATCAACGTGCACGGCGGCGGCAGCCTGCACCAGCACGTCCCGGCCCATTCGCGCATGGACCGTCCGCCAGCCGAGGCGGTTCACGAGGTCCGCATGGCGCCGGGTTCGCTGCTCGCCGACCTGTTCGGGCCGACCCGGCTCGTGAACTCGCTGCATCACCAGACCGCCGATGAGGTCGCCGCCGACTACTCAGTGACCGCCCGCAGCGCCGACGGCGCAGTGGAGGGGCTGGAGCACACCGGCCTGCCGATCGTCACCGTGCAGTGGCATCCCGAGATGATGGACAGCAGCGCGGACGACCCGCTGTTCGCCTGGATCGTGAAGCTCGCCTCGGACTACCGGGCCGCGGCTGCCGGGAGTACTGTGGGCTGATGAAATATCGCAACATCCGCGTCGCCGGCGACGGCCCGGTGGTGACCGTGACGCTCGCCAATCCCGGCAAGCGCAACGTGCTGGCCCGCCAGACGATGCTCGAGCTCATCGATGCGTTCAGCCAGATCGCCGAGTCCGACGCCCGCGGCGTGATCCTCGAGGCGCAGGGCCCGGTGTTCTCCGCGGGCCACAACTTCGGCGACATGCTCGGCGTGTCCGAGGACGAGGCGCGGGAGCTGCTCGACACCTGCACGGAGATGATGACGCTGGTGCAGCGCATGCCTCAGGTGGTGGTCGCCAAGGTTCACGCCCTGGCCACCGCCGCGGGCTGCCAGCTCGTGGCCTCTTGCGATCTGGCGGTGGCCGCCGAGTCGGCAGCCTTCGCCACTCCCGGCGGCAAGGGCGGACTGTTCTGCCACACCCCGATGGTGGCCGTGGCCCGAGCCGTGGGCCGCAAGAAGGGCCTGGAGATGGCCCTCACCGGCGACCCGATCGACGCCCGGACCGCCTGTGACTGGGGCCTGGTGAACCGGGTCGTGCCCGACGAATCGCTCGACGCCGCCGCGGCCGATCTCTGCGAGCGGGCCACCCGCGGCAGCGCCCACAGCAAGGCGATGGGCAAGCTGGCCTACTACTCCCAGGTCGACATGGCTCAGCCCGAGGCGTACGACTTCGCATCCGGGGCCATGGCCGCGGGTGTGGTCGCCCCCGACGGCCAGGAGGGCATCGCCGGGTTCGTCGAGAAGCGCCCGCCGAACTGGACCCATCAGGGGTGAGCCCTGCGCCGCTGCGCGTCGGCATCACCACAGCGTTCGACATCTGGGCCGAGCCGCTGGCGGCGCGCCGGGCCTGCGTGGAGCGCATCGCCGACCACGGCATCGACCACATCTTCTTCGCCGATCACGTCAGCTTCCGCAACGGCACCGGATTGGACGCCATGGTGCAGGCCGCTTCGCTGGCCAACCTGCATCCGACGATCGGCATCTACTCCGGCGTCTACCTGCTGGCGCTGCGCCATCCAGTGGTCGCGGCGCGCCAGATCTGCGATGTGGCCCAGATGGCGCCGGGCCGGTTCACCCTCGGCGTGGGCGTCGGCGGCGAGGACCGTCACGAGATCGAGGTGTGCGGCATCGACCCGGCCACCCGTGGCAGGCGCACCGACGCCGCGCTGGAGGTGGTGCGCCGCCTGATCAGCGGCGAGACGGTCGATCACCACAGCGAGTTCTTCTCCATCGAAGCGGCAGTGCTTGTGCCGGCGCCGAGCGAGCCCGTGCCGGTCATGGTCGGCGGCCGCTCCGATGCCGCCGTGAGGCGGGCCGGTCGCCACGGCGACGGCTGGCTGGCAGCCTGGGTGTCGCCGCGGCGCTTCGCTGAGGCCGTGGCGTTGTTCTCCCGGACCGCCGAGGCGGCGGGGCGGTTTGCGGCGGGCGATCACGGCCTGCAGATCTGGGTGGGAATCGGCGACGATCCCGAGGTCGCGCGCGGCCGGGCCGGGCGTGGCCTGGAGGCCTTCTACGGTGTGCCGTTCAGCGCCTTCGAGCGCTACACGCCCTGCGGGAGCGCTGCCGAGATCGCCGACTGGCTGGCGCCGTTCGCGGAGGCGGGCTGTCGGCACTTCAACCTGACGCCCTGCGCGGGTTCCGAGCCCGAGGCCGTGGCGGTCATCGCCGAGGTACGTGAGCGCCTCCTGGCTCTCACCGGCTGAGACCTGCTGAGCCCTGCCGGCGGGTCAGAGGCGCTTGGCCACTTCCTCGAGCATGACCTCGGTTGCGCCGCCGCCGATCGGCAGGATGCGGGCATCGCGGCACATGCGCTCGATCGGCGACTCGCTCATGTAGCCCATGCCGCCGTGGAACTGCACGCAGTCGTACATGACCTGGTTCACGACCTCGGCGCCGAACGCCTTCGCGCCCGACATCGCCTTGACGTTGTCCTGGCCTGAGTCGTGCAGCCAGGCGGCGTGGTACATCGAGGCGCGCACGGCGTCTAGGCGGGCCTGGCTCATGGCCATGCGCTGGCGGATGGCGCCCAGGTCCCAGAGCCGGCCGTCGAAGGCTGAGCGCTCACGGCAGTAGTCCACGGTCATGTCGATGGCCCGCTGCGCGGCGCCCACGCCCATGCCCACCAGCACCATCCGCTCGTTCTGGAAGTTGCGCATGATCTCGGCGAAGCCCCGGTGCAGGGTGCCCAGCAGCTGCTCGTCGGGCACCCACACGTCGTCGAGCACCAGCTCGGCGGTGTCCGAGCAGCGCCAGCCGTGCTTGTCGAGCGCCGAGGCCACCTCGAAGCCCGGCGTGTCCCGCTCGACCAGGAACATCGAGATGCCGTGGGGGTTGCCGGGATCGGTGCGCGCCGCGACGATCGTGAGACCGCCGTAGACGGCGTTGGTGATGAACATCTTGGTGCCGTTGAGGCGCCAGCCGTCGCCGTCGCGTACCGCGCTGGTCGAAAGCCCGGCCACGTCGGAGCCGGCATCGGGCTCGCTGACCCCGATCGACAGGATCAGCTCGCCCGCCATCACGCCAGGCAGGTACCGCTCGAGCTGCTCGGGGGTGCCCGAGTTGAGCAGGTGCGGCGCTGCCATGTCGGTGTGAACCAGCACGGTCACGTCGAAGCCCGCATAGGTCGAGCTGCCGAGCGCCTCCGCGAAGACCGCCGAGGCCAGCATGCCCAAGCCCAGCCCGCCGAGGCTCTCGGGCACCCGCAGGCTCAGCATGCCGAGGGCGCCCATGCGCCGCAGCGTCTCGCGGGGGACCATGCCCTGGCGTTCCCAGGCGTCGCCGTGGGGCGTCACCTCGCGGCTCACGAATTCGACGGTCTGGTCGTAGATCGCCTCCAGCTCGTCGGTCATATAGACGTTGCGCCGCTGCGCGCTGCGACGACTGTCGTCGCTCATCCGCTGTCCTCCTGGTTGTCGTGGGTGTCGTCGCCGTGGTTGTCGCCGTTGCGACTGCGGTCCTGGCCGTGGTTGCTCTCGTCTTGCTGCTGGGCGTCGCCGCGACTGTCGTCGTGGCTGCCGCTGTCGGCGGCTTGCGGGTCCGCGAAGACGACCAGCACCTGGTCGGTGCTCACCTGGTCGCCCTCGCTCACCCGCACCTCGGCCACCCGGCCTGTGCCCGTGGCGGCCAGCGTGTGCAGCATCTTCATCGCCTCGATCACCACCAGCGGGTCGCCCGCGGCCACCTCGTCGCCGGCTGTGACGGCGACCTCGGTCACCACGGCGGGGAACGGCGCGCTGAGCGCGGCGCTGTGGCCGTGGCCGTCGTCGCCGGCAGGCGCCCAGCGCTCGATGCGCGGCGGTACGTCGAAGGTGTGCGACTGCCCGGCAATGTTCACCGTCACCTGCCGTGCGGCGACATCCACATGGCTCGGCCCGGCCTGTGTCCCCGCCGACTCGGCGAGCTCTCGGGCGCTGAATTCGCGGGTCGTGCGGTCGGCGTCGACCGTGGTCAGATCCGCGACCGCGGCGTGTGGCGTGAAGTGGCGCTTGCCGAGCGCCGACCAGGGCGAGGAAGCGTCCGCGGCCTCAGCCAGATGCTGCTGCCAGGCCGCGGCCGCGGCGGCTGCCGCGGGCTCGCGCCCGTAGTCCGTCGGCAGCTCGGCCTCGTCGAGGAAGCGGGTGGTCACCCGCCCGGCGCGGACCGGCTCGGTGTCGGCCAGCCAGCGCTGGAAGCCGCCGTTGGTCGTCACCCCGCCGATCAGGAGCTGATCCAGCGCCGCGGTCAGCCTGCGCCGTGCCGTCTCGCGGTCCGCGCCGTGCACGATCAGCTTGGCGATCATCGGGTCGTAGTGCGGCGTGATCTCGGTGCCCGGCTCTATCGCCGCGTCCCAGCGCACGCCGTCGGGCACCGCCAGCGCCGACACCGTGCCCGTCTGCGGGGCGAAGCCGCGGCAAGCGTCCTCGGCGTTGATGCGGGCCTCGAAGGCGTGGCCTGTGAAGCGAACCTCGTCCTGGGCGACCGGCAGCGGTTCGCCTGCGGCGGCTGCGAGCTGCAGGGCCACCAGATCGACGCCGGTTATCGCCTCGGTGACCGGGTGCTCCACCTGCAGGCGGGTGTTCATCTCCATGAAGAAGAACTCGCCGCTGCGGTCGTCGAGCACGAACTCCACGGTGCCGACCGAGTCGTATCCCACCGAGCCGGCCAGGCGCAGCGCGGCGGCGCGCATCGCTGCCTCTGCGCCGTCGGGAAGGCATGGCGCAGGGCCCTCCTCCAGCACCTTCTGGTAGCGGCGCTGCAGCGAGCACTCGCGGCTGCCGAGCTCGATCACCGTGCCGTGACGGTCGCCGGCGACCTGCACCTCCACATGGCGGGCGGCCTCCACGAAGCGCTCCAGGATCAGGCTCGGGTTGCCGAACGAGCGCTCGGCCTCAGCGGCCGCCTCGGCCAGCGCCTGCTCCAAGGCCTCGGGGCGGGCGGCGATGCGTATCCCCTTGCCGCCGCCACCGCCTGCGGCCTTCACCAGCACCGGGAAGCCGATCGCCGCGGCCGCTGCCCGCAGGTCGCCGAGATCCTGAGAGCCGTCGAAGCCGGGCACGGTCGGCACGTCTGCTGCTGCGGCGATGCGGCGCGCGGATGCCTTGTCGCCCATGGCCGCCATCGCCTCGGGGTGCGGGCCGACCCAGGTCAGCCCGGCGTCGATCACGGCCCGGGCGAACTCGGCGTTCTCGGAGAGGAACCCGTAGCCCGGATGCACCGCATCGGCGCCGCCGGCCTCCGCCGCTGCCAGCAGCCGGGGCATCGACAGGTACGACTCGGTCGGCGCAGCAGGGCCGATGCGCAGTGCCGCGTCCGCCTCGGCGGTAAACGGCGCGCCTGCATCGGCGTCGGAGTACACGGCGATGCAGCCATGCCCCAGCGCACGGGCGCTGCGCACGATGCGGCGGGCGATCTCGCCCCGGTTGGCGATCAGGATCCGCATCACGTCACGCCCCGCATCACGTCACGTCCCGCGCGGCGCCGCAGCGCATCGTGTCACATCCCGGCATCGGGTCACATCCGGTAGACGATGCCCGGGCCGCGTGCGGGCTCGTCGGCTCGGGCCGCCAGCGCCAGGCCGAGCCCGAGCATGTCGCGGGTATCGAGCGGGTCGATCAGGCCGTCGTCCCATCCCCGGCTGGTGGCGTAGTAGGGGTCGGACTGGGTCTCGTACTGCGAGCGAACCTGCGCGGCCAGCGCCGCCAGCTCCTCCTCGCTGGTGTCATCGCCGCGCATGCCGGCAGCGCGGATGTCGACCAGCACCGTCTCGGCGGTGTCGGCCGCCATGGTGGCGATGCGCGAGTTGGGCCAGGCGAACAGCAGACGGGGGTTGAAGCCGCGCCCGCACATCCCGTAGTTGCCGGCGCCGTAGGAGCCGCCGATCAGCACCGTGTACTTGGGCACCGTGGCGTTGGCGACCGCGGCCACCATCTTGGCGCCGTTCTTGGCGATGCCGCCCGCCTCGGAGTCGCGGCCCACCATGTAGCCCGAGGTGTTCTGCAGGAACAGCAGCGGCACCCGGCGCTGCTCGCACAGCTCGATGAAGTGGGTGGCCTTGAGCGCGGATGCGCTGAAGATGATGCCGTTGTTGGCGATCACGCCGACCAGGTGCCCCCAGATGCGGGCGAAGCCGCAGACGATCGAGGCGCCCCACTCCGGCTTGAACTCGGCGAACCGGGAGCCGTCCACGATGCGGGCCACGATCTCCGTGGCGTCGAAGCCGATGCGGTCGTCCGCGGACACGATCCCGTAGATCTCGGCAGGGTCATACGCTGGCGGCTCGGGCTCGGCCCAGTCCAGCCAGCCCTGGCGCTCGCCGATGCGCCGCCCGGCGGTGGTGGCGCAGATCTCGCGCAGCTTGGCATAGGCCTCGCGTTCGCTGTGGGCGAGGTAGTCGCTCACGCCCGACACCCGGGTGTGCAGCTCGGCGCCCCCGAGCTCGTCGGGCTCGACGATCTCGCCGAGGGCGGCCTTAACGATCGGCGGGCCGCCCAGGAAGATGCGCCCGATGCCTGCGACCATGATCACCTCGTCGCTGAGGGCCGGCACGTATGCGCCTCCGGCGGTGCAGCCGCCGAGCACCACCGCGAGCTGGGGCAGCCCGGCCGCGGAGAGCCGTGCCTGGCGGTAGAACGACCCGCCGAAGTGGTCCTTGTCGGGGAACAGCTCGTCCTGCAGCGGCAGGAACGCCCCGCCGCTGTCGACCAGGTAGATCACGCCGAGGCCGTTCTCGGCTGCGATGTCCTGGGCTCGGACGTGTTTCTTGATGGCCACGGGCACCAGCGAGCCGCCCTTGACGGTGGCGTCGTTGGCGATGAACACGAAGGGCCGCTCGGCGACGATGCCGATGCCGGTGACGATGCCGCCGCCGGGCACCTCGTCGTCGTACTGGCCGAATCCCGACAGGGTGGACAGCTCCAGGAACGGGGTGTGGGCGTCGGTGACCGCATCGATGCGCTCGCGGGGCAGGAGCTTGCCGCGCGAGCGGTGGCGCTCGATGGAGCGGACCCGGCCCGGCCCGCCGTCGATGGCGGCCTGCCGGCGCTGCTCCAGCGTGGCCACCAGCTCCTCACAGGCGGCGCGGTTGTCTGCGAAGCGCGCCGATCCGGTGTCGATGCGCGACTCGATGGGCCTCATGCGCGCCTGCCGTTCTGCTCGATGGGCCTCATGCGCGCTGGCCGTTCTGCTCGATGGGCCTCATGCGCGCTGGCCGTTCTGCTCGAAGCCGTCCCAGACCTGTGCGGTGATGGCGTCGGCAAGGCCGTCGAGGGTCCCTCGGTCGGGGTCGAACCACTCAACCGAGGCGTTCATCGCGCCCAACAGCAGCAGGCGCCGCAGGCCCAGCGATCTGCGATCCGGCGGGCCTGCCGAGCCTGTGGCGGACCCGTCCGCACCCGCGGCAGCTCCGTGTGAGGCCGCCATGGGCGCCTCCGCGCCTGCCGCCAGCTCGCCCAGCAGCCCGGACCACATCGCCTCGTAGGTGTCGCGCATCGGAATCACCACCTCGCGCACCTGCGGCGGGGCGGTGCGGAAGGCGGTGACGTGAGCCGCGGTGTAGGGGCCGTTCTCGAACAGCGCCGCCAGGTGCGCCCGCACATGGGCTGCCAGGCGATCCCGCGGCGGGCTGTGGAGGGTCTGAGCCTCGGCGGTCAGGAAGGCCGTGACCATCACGTCGATGCCGCGGGCGAAGATCGCTTCGAGCAGGTCGTTCTTGGAGTCGAAGTGGTGATACAGCGAGGCGGCCCTGATCCCCAGCTCGTCGGCGATCTCACGCAGCGAGGCGCCGTCGATGCCCCGTTCGAGGTACATCTCGGCTGCGGTGTCCATGATGCGCTCTCGCACACGCCGACCCTAACTAACGACCGTTAGGCACGCAAGCCGAGTTCTGCGCCATTCGGGCCGAGACCGAACCCGCCGGCTCGCCAGAGCGTGACGATGGGGGGAGGGTGCCATTTGTGGGCTTGGCCGAACCGGCCGCCGTGCAGCAGGGCGCCCAGGTTTCAATCACCTGGGCCTTGCGGAGAAGGCCTCACGGCTCTCACCCGCCCGGGCCGGCTGGTGCGCCGAGGGTCGTCGTGGTCGTCGCCGTCTGCGCTGCCTGCGATTCGACAGGCCGGTGGTCAGGGACCGGCCTGCCCCCACCGACTCTGGCCCGGAGCCGCAACCGGTCCCACTCTCGGGCGCGGCGTCAGGGGTCGGGGCCGTCTCGGCTACGGCTATTGCCAGCGGGGGTCTTGTGGCTGGCGGCGCTGCTGCGTGCCCCGCCATCTCGGCTGACGGTTGCGCAGGCCGAGTCCGGGTCCGCGCCCGAGTTGCGGTTGTCTCCGCGAGAGTCAGGGGTCGGGGCCGTCTCGGCTGCGGGTTCCGCCAGCGGAGGGGGTCTTGCCTGCGGCGACGCGGTGGCTTGCTCGGCCGTCCCGGTTGCCGGTTGCGCTGGTCGGGCTGAGGTTCTCGGATGAGACGCCGTTGCTTTTGCCGGTCGCGGCGGGGCTGCAGCCGACGGTGGTCCGGCCTTGCCGGTTCTGGCTCTCGCCGGGGCTGCGGTTGGTGCTGGTCGGGCTGGGGATCTGGCTGACGGGGATGCGGTGTTGGATGCTGGGGCTGTGGTTCATGGCGATGGCGCCTTGGGTCCCGCCAGCAGCGCCGCGGTTCTTGCCGTTCTTCTTGACGGGCTTGGTGGGTCGGCGGCGGGGTTGTCGGCCTGTCTTTTGGTCTTGGTCGTGGTGGTGTTGGCGGTGGCAGGGCCCGCAGAGGGCTTGGAGGTTGTCGATGTCGGTGGGTCCGCCGTGTTCCCATTCGACGATGTGGTGGATGACGGCGAGGTGCATGGGTGCGCCGCAGCGGACGCAGCCTTTGTCGCGCACCGCGATGGCGAGCCGCTGGGCCGCATTCGGGGTGCGGGTGGCGGTGCCGAGCCACAGGGCTTGGCCGTCGCCTGAGAAGATCATGCCCGTCACGCGGGTGTCAGCCGACAGCCGCCCGAGGATGCTGGGTGGGACGGGGCCGGTGCCGAGTATCTCGCAGACGCCGTCGGGGTTGCGGCCGTCGAAGAGGCCGATGTCTGCGGTGATGATCAACTGCGGCGGCCTGGGCCTGCTGTTGCCGTTGGCGGGCAACAGCTGGTGGGTGAGCGCGTCGAGGCCGGTGATCGTCTCCAGCAGCGCATCGGCCATCCGCTGGGGCCCGGTACGGCCAGCGGTGTTGCCTGCCTTGCTGTCTCGGCGCCACAGCCTGTCCGCATGCGTCTGCAAGGCCTGGGCGAGCAACCCGTGGCTGACCGGGTCCAGCTCAGCGTGCAAGAACCCCATCCCCGAATCGCGATCCTTGCCCAGCGACGCCCGCCGTGCCTTGCGCTGACGCTTCAACTCAGCCTCGCCACGATCACGAGATGCCTTCAACTCGGCGCGCTTGGCGTCACCCGCGAACACATCCGCAGGCTTCGACTCAGCCAGGCCCAACAGCGCCTCGTCGTTGTCCACCGCCTCTGCGCCTGCGGTTTCGGCGGTGTTGACCAGCGCAGCCGCGTGGTCGATCGTGAAGCCGCCCTCTGAGAGCTTCTTCTTGGTGTTGGGCATAGAGGCCAGGCCCTGCGCGACCTTGGCCAACCGGCTGGCGTCGCGCTTGGACTTGCCGGTTTGCTCTGAGATCACCCCCGCAGCGCGGCCCGGGGTGGTCAGCGCAGCGATCTCCGCGGTGATGTCACACATCGCCGCGTCCAGACTCCCCTGCAAGCTCTTCGCCGCCCCGGCCGCAGCACGCAGCTCGCCCAAAGAACGCCCGCCAGGCCTCACCTCACGCACCAGAACCTCAGCCCGCCCGAACAGCTCCACCGCACCCCCGCCGGCAGCACCCGCCGTACCCGTTGCACCCGCAGCCTGGCCGGCCTGACCACCCGCGGGACCGTCGGCCGCACCGGCAACCCGACCACCGGTCAGGCCATCGACGGGCTTGGCCTGGCCATCGGCAGGCAGGGCCAGGCCCGGGGCCGTGCCGGCCAGATCGGCGGCCGCGCCCGCCTGGCCAGCGGCCGGGGCGGTCGATTCAGCGGCCGGAGCGGCGGGATCGAGGTCCAAAGCCTCGGAGGAGTTCGGGAGATTGTTCATGTTGCACACCCTATCAGCAAGATAAGACAATCACACCTGTTGGTGAAATCTGATCGAAATGGATGCTGCCCGGACTGACCCACCGCACCACGAGGCTCGCCGGCCACACCAGCAGCCCGACCACTGGCCAGGCCATCGCCGGGTATGGCCCGACCGTCGGCGGGCAGGGTAAGGCCCGGGGCGTCACCGGCTCGACCGCCAGCCTCGCCTGCCGGACCACCGGCGGGCTTGGCCAGGGCCGCGGCCGGGCTAGCCGAGTCGAGGGCCAGGCTGCCCGATGTGCTCAGTAGAGCGTTCATGCTGCACACCCTATCGGCACACTGTGACACTTCCAACATCTGTCCATGAAAATTGATGCTCATCAGCGTGAATCGAGCCTTCCGAGTGCACCGACCAGGCCTCAGACTGCGCCGTCGCACAGAGCTGGCCAGGCGCGGACCGGGCCTCCCGGCTGCGCCGGCCTGACCCCGGGCGGGATGAGCGCTAGCGCCTGCCTGCTCGGGGGCCGAAGCCCCTGTCGGATTCGAGAGATCGTTCATGGGCCAGACCCTATTCGGGGGGTGTGACACTCTCGGCGGATAGAGACGCTCGCTGCAGGCATCGGCCTCTGCGGGTCGTGTCTGTGCGGGTTTTGCCTTCGCCTGCCATGATCGAATACGGCTGACATGGCGGCGACGCCACGATCCTCGTCCGGCTGCATGTCGGGGAGCGCCCCGAAGGCGTCCCCGAGCGGCGCTGCGTCGGGGTGGTTGGCGGCGAACGTCGCTGCGGCGGTCTGGTCGGTTTCGGAGAACCCGACGATCTCGACATCTGCTGTGGCGCACCAGCCGCCGGCGCCGGAGAACAGGTCGACGATGTTCACGGCCGCATCAGTCGAAGGAGCATCCGCTGAGCCAGACAAGCCCCGCGAGGGTGCTGTCGGCGAACACGCCTTTCACGGTCACCGCGTCGCCGGTGCTGTAGTCGCTGCTTCGCAGATGGTCGCCGGGCACGAGCTCGCATTTGACGACCGCCGCCGCGCCGGGCGAGCCTGCCACCATCACGTCGACGTCGTAGCCGCCGAGCGGGTCGACGTCGGCCACGAAACCCGTGACCTGCAGCACGTCGTTCAGGTGGTCGTCGGCGAAGCCGGCGGCGTCGCCGTTCAGGGCGGTTTCGATCTCGGCGGCGTCCATCTCCACGGCGGTCTCAGATGCCGCCCGGTCGGCGTGGCGCTGCTCGGATGTGGCGCAGGCGGACAGCACGACGACCGCCGCAAGGCAGGCCGCGGGTTTCAGGAAGGCAGGCATGGGCGCTCCTCGCTTCTCGGGGCTGATTTGGCAGAAACATACCCGTCGCTGTGCGCAGGGCTTGTGCTCACCCGGCTCTGTTCTGGGTCAAGTTTTTGGCTCAGTTTCGGGCGGGTTTTGTTTTCGGGTGGGCGGGTGTAGGTGGGCTTGGATGGGTGGTTGCTGGCCGAGGTGTTCGTGGGGGCGGATGGTGTTGTATTGGTCGGTGAATTCAGCGGCGTGGGCGGCGAGGTCGATGCCGGAGGGGATGTCGTGGCGGTAGAGGTGGTCGTATTTGAGGGTCTGGAACCAGCGCTCGACGACGCCGTTGGTGTGCGGGGAGCGGTTGCGGGTGCGCACGTGGGCGAGCTGGGGCCGGGCGTCGATCCAGCGGGCGAGGGCGTGCGATTTCATGGCGGGGCCGTTGTCGGTGACGATCGTGAGCGGGGTGATCTCGCCGGTGTCGGGGTCGGCGCAGTCCTCGGCGAGGGACCGGCCCAGCAGCGCCTCGGCTGTGTCGACGGCGGCTTGGAGGGCGGCGATGAGGTCTGCGGCGGTGCTGGTGGTCGTGACGGTGCAGGCCAGGGCGAGCTTGGTGTGGTAGTCGAGCACGGCTGCGATCCGCCAGGTGCCCTGGCCGGCGGTCTCGAACTCGGTGAAGTCCGCCTGCCAGACGCGGTTGCGGCGGCCCGGCGGCTCCGCGAACGCCTGGCGCCGGCCGGCGGCGATCAGGCGGCGCTCGGCTTGGCGGCGCACCGGCTGCAACAGGTCACGGCGGGCCATGGCGCGCCTCACCGACGACGCCGATCCGATGTCGACGCCGTCAGCGGCGGCCATGGCATGGATCTTGCGATAGCCCCAGGCAGGCCACGCCTGGGCGTACTTGGCCGCCACCGGCTCGATGCGGTCCACCACCGGCGCCGGCCACGGGCCCTTCAGCGGGTCCCCCGCCCGCAGACGCGCCAGACGGCGCTGGTAGCTGCGCCGAGGCACCCCCACCACCAGCACACAGAACCTCGACAGCGCGGCGCGGATCAGCCCCCGGGGCAGCGTCGGCGCGGATCATCTCGAGCTCCTCGAACGGGGCAGCAACAGGCCCCCTTTTTTAGGACCCTCATCTGCACATGAGCCTCCCCCAGAGCCGCCTTCAGCTCCTCGTTCTCGGCCTCCAGCTCCAGCTCCCGAGACGACCGGCGACCCTGCCCCCGCTCCAGGCCCTCCCGGCCCGACTCCAAAAACACCCGCCGCCAGTTGCGCACCGTCTGCTCAGACACCCCCACCCTGCGGCCCGCCTCCGCCGCGGACAGCTCCCCGCGCAGCACCGACAACACCGCAGTCAGCTTCTCCTCCACAGACTTCTTCGACGACTTCGACATCAGACACTCCTTGTCTCAGACCCAAACCAGAACCTGTGCCACAAATCTTGACCCAGGACAGCTCTTCGCGCATCCAGGAGCTTTCATGCCGCCCCCTGTTCGTCGTATGCGCAAGCCGCACAAGTTCCGTCATTACCCGACCGCGGGGGACACCGACTCCGGCTGACGGCTCGGCGGGCGTTGCGCCCGTGTGCCGCGGGCTTCCGCGTTTCTGGGGGGCCGCGGGTGTCGCGGGCTTGGGTGTCCATGCTTTGTTTGGCGCCGGCAGCGAAGGCGGCTCAGATGCCGCCGGTTCGTGTGCCGCCGGGTCCGCGTTTCGACGGGGCCGCGGATGTCGCCGGCTTCGGTGTCTCGGACGGCGGTGAGGGGCAGAGGCAGCAAGGACGGCTGAGCGTCGCCGGTTTCGTGTGCCGCGGATTCCGCGTGTCGGGGGAGGCGCGGATGGCGCGGGTTTGAGTCGCAGACGGCTTTGACGGGCGGTGGCGGTCGGGGACAGCTCCGGCGGTCTGGGCTTCGTGTGCCGCGGATTCCGCGTGTCGGGGGAGGCGCGGATGTAGCGGGATGGCAGCGGCGTCGACGGTCACGTCACGTCGGTCGCCGCGATGACCGCGGACACGCGGGCGTGGCCGGCCCGGGTGATCGCAGAGGTCGGCGTGGCGTCAGACGGTCGCCGCCGGGCGGTCATCGGTGCGGGCGTCGCCGCCGGGCGACCAGCCGAAGCCGTTGCCGGCCGGGGTCACATGGCCAGGATGCCAGCGCAGCCGGCTACGCCGACGGAAATCGTGGACCTCCGAGAGAGACCAGATTTCGGGGCCTTGAACAGCACCGCCGCCACCGAAAAACAGGGCAACCCGCCCACAACCGGCCCGCAAACCCGACGAAGACACGGCATCAGTTGGTCTTCCGCCCCACCGGGCCGCATTCCGTCCGCGGCTTGACCTCTGACGGTGGCGGGTACTCCACCAGCTCGCAGACCCACCAACGCCCGTCGTCCATCTGGTAAGGGACGTTGACAATCGTGTATGTGATGCCGTTGACGATTTGCACCTGACCTTTTTGTGGGGGTACATACGCCGGAGACGGCTCGGTGTCGGGAGCGTTGCCGCCGTCGGTGTCGGTTGTGTCCTCCGGAGCGAGTGTCGGTGTGGTGGAGTCGGCTTTGGCAGGACCAGTCGGCTGCGTCGCGACTGTGGTCGGCGGGCCGATCGTGGTCCTCGGGGGGCGGGTCGTCGCCGGAACAGTCGTCGAAGGAGCTTCAGTGGTCGAAACGGTCGTCGCCGGCAGAGACGAAGACGCCTCCGTGGTCGACGGGACGGCAGCCGGGTCGTCGCTGTCAGCCGGCTCAGGGGCGTCATCGGGCGCAGCGTCCACGGCATCAGCGTCCCCGTCAACCGTCTCCGGCTCGGTAGCGGACGCGTCGGCTTCGACGCCCGGGGTTTCTGTTTCCAGGGTGTCGCTGCCGCCGGAACAGGCAGCGACAAGAACAGCCACAAAAAGCAGGACTCTGCGCATGGCCGGCATCGTACCTTCCCGCCGACCGAAAACCTCACCGGCAGCGCACCTGCCCGATGTCGGGCCAGAGAACCGGCTGTGCGTGAAGCCTTCTGCAAGGGCCGCAAACAACCGGCGGCGGGTTTCTGGCACTAAACTGCTGTCAATGCTTCGAGCGGTTCTGTGTCTGATGATCTTGTGCCTGCTGGCTCCGCCCGCGGTCGGGCATCACGACGACTCTGTGATGCAGGGAAGAAACGGGGCGGAGGTTGTGTGGGTCACCGCCAATCTGGTCTGGCATTACAACCCGTGGCTGTGCCGGCCCGCCGACGACAAAGGCAGGTACGACAACAGGGATGAGCGTCCTGGGACCGACCCTTGCCTGTGGCCTGACAGCTACCGCATCCACGCGGACACTCCTATATGGGATCCGGGTTATTGGACCACACGCGAGGCGGAAGGCAGCCGGCAGATCCTGTTGCTGGAACAGCCGTGGAGGTTCGAGCCGAACATCGACCGCCGCGGCACAGCGACTGTCTGGAACCGCGGAGCTATCGCGGTGTCGTCGTGCCCTGAATGGCAGGGCCTGGAGGGGCTGGACTGCGGGCACTCACCTCCGCCGCCGCTTTACCCCTGGAGCGTCCGGCAGTTCAGGTTCTTCGGCGAGCATCTCAACATCGGCTCGACGCGTAGAGGGCTGCACGGCGACGACCCGCCGCCGGACCCGCCGGCCAGGCGCGATCACGTGCCGCCTGCGCAGGAGAACTCCCCCGATCGCCACGAGGTGTTCGGCATCTGCGTGAAACCCGAAGACCACAACGGCAAGACAGGCGACGAACTGATCGCGGCGTGGCTCGACTACCACGACAGGGAAGCGCGGCTCCTCGGTCTCGACACGCGGAACACGCACAACGAGATGCAGGGCTGGTCCGCGGATGCGTTGAAGTCGTTTTCGGATGTCTCAAACACGCCAGGGCAGATCGTTCTCTGGCAGGACACGATGGGCATCGATCAGGTGGTGTCGGTCAACGACTTCCACGGCACCGCCGACGTAGCCATGTGGCTCCGCCCCAACGGAGACATCCTTTGGTCGGCCGGCCTCGTGGACGACTGCATCTGGCACATCGACAAGAACGGCGGCCCGTGCGATCCGGCAGTCCACAAGCTCAACACGACCGACGGCATCGTCAACGACAAACCGAACCCTGTCCTCGACAGGTGCAAAGACTCCTGCTACCACGGCGCATGGGCGAACTACGACGCGCTCGACCATCTGCCCGACACCAACACAGCCCGACAGGCCGCGTACGAAGCTGACCATTCGATTGTGCCGCACCCGTGGATTCACCCTTGGGCACGACCAGGGCAAGGCGGCTGGGCGCCAGGCGCGAACCCCAACGCGGTTCGGCAGTTCGAACCGCCCCCCGACAAATACTGGGTGCTGCAACCCCCCGACTGGGACTACACCCTGGACGTGCCGGCAGGCGAATGGGAATGGACGCCGCACCCCGACGACCCCGGCGACCACCCCGACTCGCCGTGGCCGGTCTGCGTTTTCATGTCAGCCATCTGAGGTTCGGTCACTGCCAGCCGAGCAAAGCGTTCGCCTTGTCGAGCACAGCGTACATGTCGTCGCCTTCAAGGCCCTCCGCCTCGCACCATTCCTCAAGCAGCCCGCCAGGCGACAGCACCGGCTCCGCCGGCGCTGACCCCGCATACGGCCCCAAGTCACGGTCAACATGGTCCACGCTCACCCCCACAAGCACCAGCCCCGCATCAGCGATCCGTTCACGGTTCACATCCCCCGCAGCGGTCCCGTCGCCGCAGACCACCCGCACCAAAGTCCCCGGCTCGAACCTCTCAGGGTCATCGCCGGGCGCCAACGTCGCGAACCGCCTGGCGTCGACCTGCATGTGGGTGTCGCACACAGAGCCGTCGGTGTCGTACTCCAACAGCGCCCACCCTTTCGGCTGGTCCTCGTCGATGAACGTGAACCTGTCCAAAGAGGTGCCCATAAGTAGGTTTGCTATACTCAGGGCCATGTCTGCGAAGCTCAAGATCCCGCGGTCGTTCCTGTCCGAGGTGCCGCCCCAGCCGCCTGTGCCGGGCTCCCCGATGCCGCCGGCACCGGCTTCGAGTCCCGATCTTCTGGCCGGCTGGCTGATCTCCGCCGGCGTGGTCGTGGTGTCGGCACGGTCGCTGGGCACGCTCGGGGTGCCCTCGCCCAAGCGTGCCTACAGAGCCCTTACCGAGGCCGGGCAGGTCGCGCCCAGCACGACCAGAGGCGTCGGCTTCCTGATCGGCAGTCCCGGCCTGTACGCCGTCGGCGATCCCGACTTGGTAGCGCATCTGCACGCCAGCCCCGGCTCCAGGGCCACGCAGGGGCCGCGCATGCTGCCCACCAATGAAGGCTGGGTTGCCAGGGAGAGCAGCGTCGTGCAGTACTGCCTGCCGCCGAGAGCGGCCGTCCCCGCGGGGCTGCTGAGCGAAGGCAAGGCGTCGCTGAGCCGCATCCACCGCTGGGACGTGCGCACGCCGTTGCTGTGGCACGGCATGGCGCCGTGCTGGCGCTACGAGACGGAGATCGTCTACATCGCCGCCCGCCCGCGTCGCTACGCGCTCACGGAGATGCACGACTACCTGTGGGATTTGTCGCATGCGTCTGTGGCCGAGCACCTGGCCGCAGAACTGCAGGGGCAGCCGCGGTCTGTGTGGATGCGGACCTGTCTGCTGCTGCGCTACGGCTGTCGCCGTGACCTGGCTGCCGCGCTGCTCGCCGCTGCTCCGGGCGGCTCCGGCCCCTACTACTTCAACGAGGCCGGAAGCAGCCCCGCAGCGCGCTCCGAACGCAGGCGTCAGCGGCCTGACAGCCCGCCGATCTGGCATCCCGATCTGCAGCTCTGGGACTTCACGGTCGACGACCTGCTGGGTTTCCGCACGGCCCGCTACGGAGCGCATCTGCCCGCGTGGGCGGTGCTCGCCTACCGATCCGGCCGGCCTGACGGCTGCCCGGCACCGCCCGAACTGCCCGACGGCTACCCGGCGGAGCTGGATCCAGCCGACAGCGACAGCGCCGCAACCGCTGGAGCAGCACCCCTGAGCGAGAGCCGGCTGCGGTGACTGCTGCCCGACGACAACGCCGGCGGCGCAGTCGGGACTTGTCGATCGAAGAGGTCGCTGAGGCCTACGGCCTGGATCCGGTCGGGACGGGCATCCCGACGCGGAAGCTCAGGTACTACGTCCGCGCCGTACGAGACTTGGCGTTCGGGCACTTCCTGATCGCTGCCTATCGCTGTAGGGCGTTCCTGCCCCAGCGACAGGTCGAGTTCGTGGGCGGCACTGCCTTGAGGAAGACAAGGTTCGGCGCCGACTCGCGCATGTCGGTGGACTTGGACTTCGGCGTGCCCGAAGGAGTCGAGAGGGTGTTCTGGGAGAGCATGAACGGGACGAAGTCCGGGCCGTTTGCCTTCTTCCCCTACCTGACCGATGCCCGCAACGGCAGACTTCTGATCGAGAGCAGCCTTTTCCCCAACGGTCAAGACGTCGTGCACCTGGATCTCAGCCAGAAGCCTCGCCTGATGCTGCCCGAGATGCGCCGGATGATGCCCATGCCCTGCGACGACACTTACAGCCAGCCTGCGGGCGACTGGCTTCCGGTGATGCCCGTCCTCGAGAACGCAGCGGGCAAGCTGGGGCGCTGGTATCAGAGGATGCTGATACGGGATCTGTACGACCTGCGCAGGCTGGCGCCTCAGCTTGCCCCGGAGATCAGCGAGCTGGCGCGGATCGTCGTCTGCATGGCGGCTCACCGTCCCAGACCGCAGCAGTTGATCTCGACGCCCTACGGCGAAGAGCCGGCGTTCGTCGGACTTGGGCACCGCCTGCACGACGTGTTCTCCGAGGATGAGGCGCTGTTGATCTACGAGGATCTGCACTTCCTGCCCGACATCAGCAAAGCCGAGAAGACGGCGCTGGCAGCAGAGTCGATGGAGATCGTGCTCGGGCTGACCGACGCTCTCGAAGCCGAGATCATCGACGACGACCGGCTGCTGCGGATAGCGCAGAGCGCGCCCGACGCCGCTGGGCTTGCTCGGGATCTGGACGACGAGCTCCGCTCCGCCTACGGCACAGCCGATCCCATCTACCGCTTCGGGCAGCGCCACGCCGGCGGGCGGCCATAGTGTTGGGGCATGTACCAGCGAATCTTCGTACCCGTCGACGGCTCGTCGCGCAGCTACGACGTGGCCGACGCGGCCGCGGGGCTGGCGGAGCGGTGGGACTGCCCGCTCGAGATCGTCACCGTCGTGCGCTCGGACGGCGTGCGCGCCGAGACCGCGGAGCGCATGGCCGCGCACATGCAGGCTGCGCCCTGGGCCGAGCGGGCCACGGCAAACGTGATGGTCGCCGGCGACGACTCCGTGGGCGCCCACATCGGCGCTTTGGTCAACGCCGAGCCCGGCAGCCTGGTGGTGATGGCAGGCACCGGGCACGGCCGCAGCGCGGCACTGCTGGGCAGCACCGCCGACGACATCCTGGCCTCCACCACCACGCCGGTGCTGATCTACGGGCCGCGGGCCGACACAGCCATGCCGCAGGGGGCCTCGCTGCTGGTGGCCGTCGACGGCAGCGACTTCGCCGAGGAGGCCCTGGGCCTGGCGGGCGCCTGGACCGTGGCCCTCGATCTCGTGCCGTGGGTGGTGTCGGTGGTGGCGCCCGACAGCGGCGCCCCGCGTGACCTCGTCGGCACGGCGCTGCCTCACAACGTGGCCGAGCGGCTCAGGCCTCTCGTCGGCCGCGAGGTGCAGTTCGAGACGCTGCGCAGCCAGCAGCCCGGTGAGGCCCTCGCCGACTTCGCGTCGTCGGTGGAGGCTGCGCTGATCGTGGAGGCCGGCCACGCCCGCAAGGGGATGGACCGCCTGCTGCACGGCAGCGTGGCCATGGCGACGGTGCGCCACAGCAGCGGCCCGGTGCTGGTGATGCACGGAGTCGACCCCGCACAGCGCGCCTGAGCCTGGCCGGCGCACCCCGCGGCTGAGGCCGGATCAAGCGCCGCGCCTGAGGCCGGCCCCCGGAGGTTTGAGGGCCAGGCCGCTGAGTTCTTGGGCGCCGGCTACTCGAAGGCGTCGAGCAGCTCGGTGACAGGCACGAGCGCGCCGTCGCCGACGCTGTGGTCGAACTGCGACAGGCGCAGGCCGTCCTGGGCGCCGAGCTTGTCGGGGCTCAGCGAGGCCGGGCCGATTCCCGGCAGCGTGAAGTCGTCGAACTCGGCGCCGAAGGCGGTCGCCTCGAATGTCTCGGGGGTCAGGTCCGCGCCGGCGGCGCCGGCGATGGCCTCGAAGATGGCGAGGGCGATGCAGTAGCGGCGCAGCGGGTTGAACCAGTTCTCCTCGCCGGTCACATAGCTGGTCGGCAGGCGCAGATCCTCGTCGGGGATCTCAGCGGCCTTCACCGGCGCCACGCAGCGCGACTGGAACAGCTCGTCGTTGAAGATCTCGTCGTCGGTGGGGCCGGTCGTGGTCAGCGCCCCGTCGGCAACCGACTTGTCGACGATCGTCTGGCCGAGGTTGGCGAGGCCCCCCGAGTCGTTGCTCCAGATGGCGATGCTGCCGGTCAGGCCCGCCGCAGCGGCGCCTCGGATCTGCGCCGATGGCGTGCCGAAGAGCATGAGCGTGTTGGCGCCTGAGGACACGAAGTCCTCGAAGGCCACGGCCAGCTCCCGGTCCTGTTCGAGGGTGTCGCCGTCGGGCGCCTCGATGATGCGGCTGCCGACCACCTCGATGTCGCGTTCTTCGAGCTGGTCGCGCACGAACTGCTCCTCGTCGGCGGCTGCGGCGCCGCCCATCATGTAGACGACGGCCCCGTCGGCCTCGCCGGTCTGCACCAGCAGGTTCAGCAGGTTGATCGTCTGGTACTCCACCGTCGGGCCGGCGTGGAACCACGGCGCACGAGCCTGCTCGAGCTCCTCCGCGGTGATCTCGCCGCCGACCATGATCGTCTCGTTGAGCCCGACGATGCACACGTCGGCGCTGCCGGCCGGGCCCACGAAGCCGCCGAGGTTGGCGAAGATGTCGTTGTCCTCGGTGAGCACCGCGCAGGAGCGGTTGGCGTCCTCTGCGCCCAGCGGCGAGTAGAAGTCGTAGACGGCTTCGATCATGCGCCCGTTGATGCCGCCACGGGCGTTGAGGTCGGCCACCAGTGCCTCCCACACGGCCTGCTGGTCGCCCCAGCCGGCGGGGCTCAGGTTCATCTCCTGCAGCAGGGCGAAGTCCAGCATCGACATGCCCAAGGTGATGGTGTCGGCGGTGACGCCCTTCCACGAGGCGGTCAGCTCCATGGGCGCCTCGGCGTCGTCGCCGGAGTCGGCATCGTCCCCGGAATCGCCGGAGTCGGCGTCATCTCCTGAATCGTCGCCGTTCCCGGAATCCCCGGAATCGCCCGAGTCCCCGGAGTCGCCCGAGTCGCCGACTGTTCCTTCGTCGTCGCCATCGCCGCCGCCGCATGCCGCTGCAAAAAGCGCCAAGGCGAATAGCGCTGCGAGCCAGCGCAGACCAGAGAGTTTGCTAGTCAAGGGACACTCCTGTGTGTGACCGATCAGTTGCAGTCGCGAATTGAATCACAGGTCCGCACGCCGGCTCAAATCCGAGCCGGCCCGCCCGGACCCGGCTGGACTGCTGTCGGCGGCGTGGCAGCCGGCAGGCTGTGCGCATGACCACCGTCACCCTGAGCGGCTGGAGCGGCCCCTGGCCCGCGGACGACCCAGACGCCAACTTCAAGGCCGACATCGCCGCCCATGCCCGTCTGGACCCGCTGACCACGATCACGAACCTCGCCGAGAGCATCGACGTGCCTGTCGGGGCGATCGTCCACTACGTGCTGTGCCGCTGGGCGACCGAGGGCAGCAACGGGCTCCTGGAGCTCGGCCCGCGCATGGCCCGGCGCCTGCGCGAGCCCTTCGCGGCGGCAGAGGCTGTCGGCAGCGACGAGGCGCGCCTGGGTGCCTACGAGCAGGTGCGCCAGGTGATCGAGTGGCTCAACGTGCCCCTCGACAACCCCGAGGTGTACCCGTAGCAAGGCACTGCCGCCGGGCGGGCCTCAGCCGTCGGCGGGCGAGATCGGGCTCTGGGCGGTCAGCGCGCCGTCGACGGTGAGACAGGCGCCGGACACGAACGCCGCGTCCGCGGATGCCAGGAAAACCGCCAGCCCCGCCACGTCGTCGGGGGTGCCCATGCGGCCCAGCGGATGGCGTGCGACGGCCGCAGCCCGTGCCCGGTCGGGGTTGTCGGCCAGGGCGAAGGCCGCCTCGGCCATCTCGGTGACGATCCAGCCGGGGCTGATGGCGTTGCAGCGGATGCCGTCGGGGCCGTGGTCCACGGCGATGGCCCGGGTCAGCGCATGCACCGCCCCCTTGGAGGCGTTGTAGACGGCCATGTTGTGATCGGCGGCGTTGCCCGCCACCGAGCCGATGTTGACGATGACCCCGCCTCCCTGGGCCTTCATCTGGCGGACCGCGGCCCGACAGCAGTTGAAGACGCCGCGCACGTTGACGTCCATCACGGCGTCGTAGTCGTCGTCGCTGGTGGAGTCCACGGTCTTCTCGAGCTGCACGCCTGCGTTGTTCACGATCACGTCGAGGCGGCCGAAGGCATCGACCGCCGAAGCCACGGCGGCGTCGACCTCAGCCGGGATTCGCACGTCGCAGCGCTGCCAGCGCGCGCCGTCGATCCGGCTCTGGCTGCGGCTCACGGCGAGCACCTGGGCGCCCTCGTCGGCGAAGCGGCGGGCGACGGCTGCGCCGATCCCGCTGCTGGCGCCGGTGACCACCGCGCACAGGCCTTCCAGCAGTGGCCGCCGCGCGGCCTCCGGGGACGCCGGCCCTTGCGGAGCGGCTGATCCCGCCGGGGTCACGGTCCGCCCTGGCGGGACGAAGCGGCCTCTCGGCTCACGCTGCGGGGTCTCGCGGCTAGGCGGTCGCGCCGAGGGCGATGGCCTCGCAGCGTGCCAGCCCCCGCTCCAGCGCCTCTTCGTCGCCCCAGCGGGAGTAGTTGATCCACAGGCCGTTCTGCAGGGCCATCACGTCCATGGTGCGGTCCTGGGCCTTTTCGGCGCTGATCTCAGGACAGGCGGCGCGGATGGCCGCGAGCAGCTGCTCGACAGCGCGCTCGTGGAGCTCGCGCTCGGTCTCGGCGATCTCGTCGTTGGTGCGCGCCGCCGCCCAGATGGCCAGCCAGATGGCGAAGTGGTCCAGGTCTCGGAACTCGGGATCGATGAACGCCCGCACCGCTGCGGACACCCGCTCGCCGGGATCGTCGCCGGCTGCGGCGATGTGCTCCTCGGTCACCTCCATCAGCCGATCCGAGGCCCGCCGGAACGCCGAGAGGATCAGGTTCTCCTTGTCGTCGAAGTGGTAGCTCAGCAGCCCGAGCGACACGTCGGCCTCCTCGGCCACGGCGCGCATGCTGGTCTCCTCGAGGCCGTCTCGGACGATGATGTCCATCGCCGCGTTGAGAATCTGCTCCTGGGTGTCCGTGAAGGTCACCCCTGGAGTGTGGCACACGCAGGCCGGGGAAATGGTCTCGGCGGTGCCGTTGCCCGTCGCCGACGACGGACTCGGCACCTCGAATGCGACTGGACGATTGTTCACTGAACGATTGTCCAGTAGACTCTCGGGCGTGACCAGCCCCACCGAGACCAGCACCGCGGCCAGCACTGCGACCAGTTCCTCCGGTGCCTCGGAGACCGGTTCGGTTACCGGCACCGCACGGGCGGCGACGGCTGGGGTGATGGCAGTCGCCGTGGCGATGGGGCTGATGCCGGTGTTCGCCAAGGAGCTGAGCGCCTCGGGCATGTCGGCCGCGGCCATCACGTTTTATCGGGCCTTCGTCGGCCTGGTGGTGGCGGCCTGGGTGATGCGCTTCGAGGTGGCCAAGCGCGGCGCCTACCTGTGGTGCCTGGCGGGCGGGTTCGGGCTGGGCCTGGGCTGGAGCAGCTACGTGTACGCGCTCGACGTGGTGCCGGTCTCCACCGCCGGGGTGCTCTACATGAGCTACCCGGTGTGCGCCATCGGGTTCGCATGGCTGATGTTCCGCGAGAGGCCGCACCCTCGGGCCGTGGGCGGTGCCGCGGTGGTGCTGGGGGCCGCCGCGCTGGCGCTCGGCCCCGAGTTCGGCGGCGATCAGACCGCCCGGCTGCTGCTGATGATCACGGCGCCGGTGTCGTTCGGGTTCGCGGTGGCGGTGATCGTCGGCAAGGTGGCGACGCTGAGGCCCGTGGAGCGCATCGGCGGGTTCTCGGTCGGCACCATGGCGGCGCTCGGTCCGATCATGGCGAGCCAGTCGCCCGGCGAGGCGCTGCCCTCGGGCCTGCGCGACGTGGCCCTGATCTGCGGCATGGGCCTGCTCTGCGGGGTCGGCCCGCAGTGGCTCTACACGCTGTGCGCGCCTCGCATCGGCGCGGCCCGTGCGGCCATCGCGGGGGCGATGGAGCTGCCGACGATGTTCGTGGTGAGCGCAGCGGTGTTCTCAGAGACGCTCACGGTGCCCCAGGCGATCGCCGGGGCCATGGTGGTCGGGGCGATCCTGGCCGTGCCTTCCCGCCCGGGACCGGCCACGCTGGTGGTGCGCCGTCGTCACCGCCTGATCCCGGGCCGCTTCTACAGCACCTGAGCGTCCCGCCGCTCGGGGCGGTCCTGCCCGTGCCGTCTTGTCTGGCTTCGGCTACCAAATTTAGGGATTTTCAGGGCCTTTCAGGGAAAAATCGAAAAACTCCTGTAAACGCTCGTCATGATCACGGGGGCGCTTCTCCGGCACCTGAGCGGCCTGCTGTCCGGAGCCGAATCCGTCGGCGCGGCCGGCGCTCAGACATGGCATCCTTGGCGGATGAACTCACCAACTGACTCACGCAGCATCGTCGTCGACAGCCCGATCGGCAGCCTCACCCTCGTCGCCTCCAGTCGTGGCCTGCAGCAGGTGCAGCTCCCGACAGACGGCGCAGGCGGGCCGCAAGCCGGCCTTGCGAGCAACGGCGATGCGGTCGCCGCCGGCGCAGGCACCGAGACAGCCCAGGCCGACGCCATCCTGGCCGAGGCTCGCCGCCAGCTAAGCGAGTACTTCGACGGCGGGCGCCGCGAGTTCGACCTGCCCTTGGATCTGGCCGGCACTGAGTTCCAGATGCGCGCCTGGCAGGCCCTGGCGAGCGTCGGCTACGGCCAGACGGCCGCCTACGGCGAGCAGGCCGAGCGCATCGGCAAACCCGGAGCGGCCCGGGCCGTGGGCAGGGCCAACGGTGCGAACCCGGTGCCGATCGTGCTGCCGTGTCATCGCATCGTCGGCGCCGACGGGTCGCTCACGGGCTACGGCGGCGGGCTGCACGTCAAGCAGCAGCTGCTGGCCCACGAGCGGTCCCTCGAACCCGCAGGCTGAGCGCCCCGGACCGGTTCTCGGACGAGCCGGCGTGAAGCTCGCGGACCGCATCTCCGGAGGCCTGCTGGGGGTGGCCGCGGGCGACGCTCTGGGTACGACGCTGGAGTTCATGGCACCGGCCGGCATAGCGGCTGTCCTCGGCGTGCATCGCCACATCACCGGGGGAGGCCCGTTCGGGCGGCGCCCCGGCCAGGGCAGCGACGACAGCGACCTGACCGCAGCGGTGCTTCAGGCGTATGTCGACGGCTACAGCCTCGATGCCGCGGCGGCCAACATGCTGGCCTGGGCCGCCGGCGACCCTCCCGACATCGGCCGCACCACCGCCGCGGCCCTCGCCGAGCTGCGCGCATGCGGCGATCCGCGCAGCAGCGGCCGCAGCGACGAGCAGTCGTGCGGCAACGGCTCGCTGATGCGCTGCATCCCAAGCGCTTTGGCCAGAGCCGACGACGGGCTGAGACGACGCGAGCTGGCCGAGGTCTGCGCGGTCACCCACGCCCACCCGGTCTGCGTCGACAGCTGCGTCGCCTACGGCGAGATCGCTCACGGCTTGCTGGAGGGCGACACGCCGCGCGAGGCGCTGGGGCGGGCCTGCGCGCTGAGCTTGCACCCGCAGGTGCTGGCCGCGCTGCGGGTGCCGGCGGACACGCCGCTTGAGGCTCTCGCCACGAGCGGCTGGGTGATCGACTCGCTTCGCTGCGCGGCCTGGGCCGTCCGCCAGGAAGCGACTTTCGAGGAGACCCTCGTCGGCCTGGTCAACCGCGGAGACGACGCCGACACCACCGGCGCCATCGCCGGCGGCCTGCTCGGGGTGCTGCACGGGCGTGAGGCGATCCCCGAGCGCTGGCTGGAGGTTCTGGAGTACTGCAGCCGCTTCGAGGCCGCGGCCGAGCGCCTCGCAGAGCTGCGCCGGGCCTGACCCGCGTATCCCGCTGCGCCGGCCGGGCGCAAGCTCGGCCCGTCCTTCACCACCTCGCCGCCGGCGGCGCGAGTTCGATCTTCCCCTCGATCTGCACGGAGTCACCGATGTGCGTCGGCGGCTGCCGGACGGAGCCCGAGTAGTGTGAGCGCATGAGCCGTCGCGACAACGTGCTGAAGGTCCATCGAGATGCCATCAAGGACGCTGCATCTCGGCGCAAGGCGAAGTCCATCGCCCTCGTTGGATCGGTCGCTCGTGACGAGGACACAGAGGACAGCGATTACGACTTCCTGGTCGAGTTCGCCGAAGGGACCGGCTACTTCACGATGGGCGCCCTTCTGGTGGAATTGGAAGAACTCCTGGGCGACAAAGTCGACGTCGTGCCCGCGAAGGGGGTCGAGGACCACTGCCGGGGCATTTTCGAGGACGCCATCCCGCTGTGAGCCCACCTGACACAAGGCTGGTCGAGGACATCCTTGGCGCAGTCGCCGGCATCGACGAGATCGTTGCCCAAGGCCGTGAGAGCTACGACGGCAGCGACATCTTGCGCCGCGCCGCCGAGCGGTACCTGGAGATCATCGGGAAAGCCGCGAGACTGCTCTCGGCTGAGTTCCAGGAGCGCTACCCCGACCTGGAGATCAGCGGAGCGATAGGCCAGCGCAACTTCATCGCACACGAGTACTGGAAGGTCGACTACGGCGACTTGTGGTTGACCATGACGGTCGATGTGCCGCGGTTCGCAGCGGCGCTGCGGACGGCCCGCGGCTCGCAGAGCGCATAACGGCGCGGCAGATCTGCGCAGGGCCTGACCCGAGCATCCCGCTTAGCCGGCCGGGGTCAGGGGGCCGATGTGAGCGAGACCATCGCTGGAACGATGGAGCTGCCGGCGACGTTTGTGGTGAGCGCCGTGGTGTTCAACGAGACGCACGCCGTGCACCAGGCGATCGAGGGTCGGCCAAGCCCTCATAGCCGGCCCAGCAGTTCACGGCCTGCGCGTTGAGAGCGCTGGTCGGCGGCGCTGAGCAGGTCCACGGCCACGACGACTGGCGAGGCGACGCGTTGACCGGGCTCGAACGGCCAGCAGTCGTCGTCGACCACCCGTAGGATTAGGTTCAGCGGATGGTCGTCAGCCACGAGAGCGAATCGCTCTACGAGTCCGGCGAGCGCCGATGCTCTCACGTACGCCTCTGCCTCACCTATGGCGATGACATCCATGGGGACCGATGCAGATGCGCTCACCCCCGATGCGACGATTCCCGGTACTTCCAGGATGTGCTTGAGGAGCGACGGGTGGGCGCAGAAACGGCATTCCCGGGCACGAGAGCTCAGCCGCCCGATCTGTCCTTCGAGCCCGTACCTGAGGCGCTGCTTCAGTCGATGCCGGTCGCTCGCGGAAGCGGCGATGTCCCTGCCCTCCGCAAGCGCCAGAAGCGCCCACGCGTTCTTGGGTTGCCATGGCCTTCCTGCCTGCGGCCGTCTCCTCAGCGCCCGATGGACCTCCTGCATCTCGATCGCCCACGCTCGCCCTACACGCTCGCCGTTCAGGTCGCCGGACGCGAGCATCTGTCGAACCCGACCCGGACTCACGCCCATCGCGTCAGCAGCTTTGGCCACTCCTACGAGGCTCATTCCGTAACCCTATCGCTATCGATAGGAATATGCGCCCCAGGCTGGGGTCAGGGGGCGGCTGTGAGTGAGACCTGGCGGAGCCGGTGCGAGCGTAGCACCGACTCGGTGTAGCCGTCGGGGCGTTCCCGGCCGCCGAAGACCAGCTCCAGGGCGGCCGCGAACGGGATCGAGCCATCCAGGTCGCCGGCCATCGGCTCATAGGCCGGGTCGTCTGAGTTCTGGCGGTCCACCACCGCTGCCATCCGCTCCAGCGCCCCGCGCACCTGCTCAGCGGACACCACCTGGTGATGCAGCCAGTTCGCCAGGTGCTGGCTGGAGATCCGCAGCGTGGCCAGATCCTCCATCAGGCCCACGTCGTCGATGTCGGGCACCGTGCTGCAGCCCACGCCCTGGCCCACCCAGCGCACCACATAGCCGAGGATGCTCTGGGCGTTGTTGGCGATCTCGCGCTCGATCTCGGCTTCGCTGAGGCGGCGGTCCGCCGGCAGCAGCGGCACCGCCAGCATGTCGGCGACGCTCCGGCGCGGCCCGTGTTCCGCCAGCCGAGCGGAGAGCTCGCGGCGGCGCGCGGCCACGTCGATGTCGAAGTAGTGGGTGGCGTGCAGGGTCGCCGCGGTGGGCGACGGCACCCAGGCGCAGTTGGCTCCCGCGGCGGGATGAGCCGCCTTGGCCTCCAGCATCTCGGCCATCCGCTCGGGCTTGGCCCACATCCCCTTGCCGATCTGGCCCCGCCCGTCGAGCCCGCAGGCAAGGCCGATGTCGACGTTGGAATCCTCGTATGCGGCCAGCCAGCGGGCGCCGGGCATCTCGCTCTTGGGCAGCACCGGCCCGGCCTCCATGGCCGTGTGGATCTCACAGGCCGTGCGGTCCAGGAAGCCGGTGTTGACGAACACCACCCGCCGCCGTGCATGGTGCAGGCACTCGCGCAGGTTCAGCGAGGTGCGCCGCTCCTCGTCCATGATCCCCATCTTCAGCGTGTGGCGCTCCAGGCCCAGCACGTCCTCCACGCGGGTGAACAGCTCGCACGCCAGCTCCACCTCGGCGGGCCCGTGCAGCTTCGGGGCGACCATGTACACCGAGCCGGCGCGGCTGTTGCGCCCGGCGGCGGGGCCACGCAGGTCGGCCAGGGCGGCGGCTGCTGTGACCAGGCAGTCGAGGAACATCTCCGGGATCGGCGTGTCGTGGTGGGACACGAGGGCGCGGTGGGCGTCGAGGTGCAGGCCTGTGAGGCGCACCAGCATCAGCGCCCGGCCAGGCTCTTTGCGCTCGTCGCCCGCCGGGCCGGTGAAGATCAGGTCGTCGGCAAGCCGACGCTGCACGGTCTCGCCGTCCTTTCGGAACTCGCTGGCCAGGGCGCCGGTCATCAGGCCGTGCCAGTTGGCGTAGACGACGAGCTTCTTGTTGAGCCCGGCGGCCGACACCGAGTCCTCGCAGTCCATGATCGCCGTGACGGCGGACTCCAGGCGGATGTCGTCGATGCCGGCCCGGTCGCGGCCGCCCACCAGCGACTCGGGCGAGAAGCGGATCTCGCAGCCCAGGCCGTGCTTGCGCAACAGCACCGAGTCGGGCGCCGCCGGGTCGCCGCGGTGGCCGACGAAGCGCTCGGGCTCGGCCAGGCTGGCCTCGGTGCCGTCGTCGCAGCGTGCGACCAGCGCGCCGTCGCTCAGGCGGTACGCGGTCGTGGAGCGGTGGCTCGCACCTTCGAGAGCGAAGTGGCGGTCCAGGAAGTCACGCCCGTAGGCCACCACCTTGTCGCCTCGTATCGGGTTGTAGCCCCGGCCCACAGCGGCGCCGTCGCTCTCGTCGATGGCGTCGGTGCCGTAGAGGGCGCCATACAGGCTGCCCCAGCGGGCGTTGGCGGCATTGAGGGCGTAGCGGGCGTTGTCCAGCGGGACCACGAGCTGCGGCGCGGAGACCGCGCTGATCTCGGGATCGACCCCGCTGGTGGCCACCTCCACGTCGTCTGCGAAGCCGCCCAGGTAGCCGATGGAGGCAAGGAACTCGGCGTGGGCGGCCGGGTCCAGATCACCGCGGTGCTCGCGCATGTAGACGTCGATGGCGGCCTGCAGCCGGTCCCGCTCGGCCAGGAGCTCGGCGCTCCGCGGCGCCAGGTCGGAAACGATGCTCTCCAGCCCGCCCCAGAAGCGCTCGGGCGTTACTTCGCTGCCGTCCAGCATCTGCTCCGCCAGCTCGGCGAGCCCTGCGGACACGGCCAGAGCGCCGTGGCTGACGCCCTCTCGGGGATCGGGGTCTGCTGGGGGGCCGGCCGACATGGCAGCGACGGTACCCAATCGGACCCGAGACCGCGCAATGCCGTCAGAGCAGGAGGCGGTGCAGCCGAGTCACCCGGTGCCGGCCAGCCGGTCCGATCCAGCCGGCCCGGAAACGGCCGGCGGCTTAGGCTGCATTGCGCAGGCAGTCCGGGAGCCCAGACGGCTCCGCAAGACCGCCCAGGCAGACCGCGCAGGCAAGCAATCCACGCAAGCAAGGAGCACCAAGATGGCACAGCTCGAAGGGCGCACCGCCGTGATCACAGGCGCAGGCGCGGGCATCGGCGCCGGGCTCGCCCGGGTGTTCGCAGCCGAGGGCGCAAACGTGGTGGTCGCAGAGATCGACCCGCAGTCGGGCCAGGCGGTGGCCGACGAGATCGGCGAGCAGGCGCGCTTCGTGGAGACCGACGCCGGCGACAGGGCATCGGTGGAAGCCGCCGTGGCCGCTGCCGTGGAGTCGTTCGGCACGCTGGACATCCTGGTCAACAACGCCTGGGGCGGCGGCCGCATCTCGCGGGTGGAGCACAAGACCCCCGAGCTGATCGAGGGCGGCCTGGCGGTGGGCTTCCGAGGTCCGCTGTGGGCGATGATCGCGGCGCATGCGGTGATGAAGCCCGCCGGCTACGGGCGCATCGTCAACATGTGCTCGCTGAATGGCGTCAACGCCCACATGGGCACCCTCGAGTACAACAGCGCCAAGGAGGCCCTGCGGGCGGCGAGCCGCACCGCCGCACGGGAGTGGGCGCCTGCGGGCATCACGGTCAACGTCATCTGCCCGGCGGCGAAGTCCTCGGCGTTTCGCCGGGTGATGGCCGAGCATCCTGAGCTAGAGGCTGCTGCGGATGCGTCCAACCCGATGGGCCGGATCGGCGATCCCGAGGCCGACATCGCTCCCGTGGCGGTGTTCCTGGCCTCCGAGGCGAGCCGCTACGTGACCGGCAACACGGTCTTCGTGGACGGCGGCAGCCACATTAACGGGTCCGCCTGGGCACCGGACCTCGATGGGGCCTGACGACCGCGGCCGGTCGGCGCGACGATGGCTCCGAGGGTGCTCTGTTCGCGGTCCACTCGTCGGGCGTCGGAGTTGTTGCGCGGCGCTTACATACGCTGTAAGGTGTACGTCGTAAGCAATTCGTCCAGTGGCCGAAGGAGTGCTACCGTGCTTGCCATGAAGAATCACCCCAACAGGAGTAGACCATCCACCCCCGCCAAGATGCTCGCGGCGCTTGCTGTCGCTGTTGCGTCTGCGCTGGCTCTGTCGATCGGCGTCGCCGCTGCCGGCAGCGGCCTGTTCGTCAACCACGACAGCCCTGCCGCGACGATCATCCAGCGCTCCATCGACGAAGCGCTTGAGGAGCACCAGGCCGCTCAGCGGTCGTCGCAGGGCCAGACCGCCCCGGACTCCGCAGAGGCCGACACTGCCGAGGCGGATGCGGGCGAGGCCGACACAGCCGAGGCGGATGCGGGCGAGGCCGACACTGCTGAGGCGGATGCGGGCGAGGCTGGCACTGCTGAGGCTGACGCGCCGGAGGCTGACACTGCTGAGGCTGACGCGCCGGAGGCGGATGCGGGCGAGGCCGATGCCGGCGAGTCGGCTCCGGCCCCTGAGGCGCGCAGCGCGCCGCAGCCGCCTGCGCCGACCCCTGAGCCCCCGACGACGGTGCCTGCGCCGTCGTCTGCGGCTGCGCCCGATCCGGGGCCGAGCAACTCTTCGCCACAGGCGCCGACTACCGCCGCGCCGCCGACCACGGCGCCCCCGACGACTGCGCCTCCGACCACGGTGCCTCCGACCACGGTGCCCGTGACGACGACGACGCTGCCCACGCCCGAGACCATCGCATACGACGCAGCCAAGGCAGCCCTGCAACAGGCACAAGCCGCCATGGCGACGGCGAATCGCGAGAAGGCGGAAGCTCTGGACGAGGTCAACGCAGCGATACGAGCGATCAAGAGGCGGGCAGACGAGATGCGAGCGGAGCTCATCGCCGCCGGCGTGCCGGAAAGGGACTGGCCGTGCCTGCGCGACCCGGACCTGGTGGACGCCCACCAGGCGGCCTACGCACGGTTCCGGGCGCTCAAGGACGCGGCACAGCCTCTCGTCGACGCCTACAACGAGGCGCTGGAAGCCTACGAGGAGGCCTACAACAGGCTCCACGCCTGACCGCCAGGCCCGTTCCCGGCTGTACCGGAGACCGGCTGACGCACGGTCATCGGCAACCCGCCGGCTCAGGCCCGGACGGCTCAGCCGACGACCGCCACAGACCGCACGGACGACCCACAGCCGGGAGGGGGCCGGCCTGGCCGGTCGGGCCGCGGACCGCGGAGCCGGCTGAGCGTCTGAGGGCCCAGCGACTCCTCGGCTCGCTGATGTCGGATCTCGGGGGTCGCGGCGGCGTCAATGGTCGCTACCTTTAGGGCGGCTGCACCGGGGTAGCAGCACTCAACCGGGGAGATCGCAATGGCGAACCACGAACGATGGACCGCGAGCGCGCGGTTGGTGAGCCTGCCGTGAGCACCGTCGAGGAATCCGCGGCAACAGGCCGTGCGGAGGATGCGCCCGTGCAGCGGAGTGCGCTGGAGCGCTACACCCGCTTGTCTGAGCCTGTTGCCTTCGTGCTGGCGGCGGCCAGCCTGCCGCTGCTGCTGATCGAGAACAGCCATGCCTGGGCGTACCTGGCAGGTTGGTTGATCGTCGGGGCGTTCGCCGTCGATCTTGTCGTCGCCTTGCTCCTGGTGGAGGGCTCACGGCGCCGTTATCTCACGCAGCACTGGTTCGATGTCGCCATCGTGGTGCTGTCGGTGGTGCCGTACTTCCGGCCCTTTCGGGCGATTCGTGCGGTGCGGGTGCTGCGGACGGTGCGCATGCTGGTCGTCGCCCACAAGGCGGCGACGCACTTGACGAACATGTGGAGGGCGCTGCGCGGCAAGGGCCTGCTGGTGTCCTGCATCTGCCTCTCGGCTGCTGCGATCGTCTCCGTCTACGTCGCCGAGCGGGACTCGGCGGACGGCAACATCGACTCGTTCTCCGACGTTTTGTGGTGGTCGGCCTCGACCGTCACGGAGGCAGCCGCGGAAGACCTGAGACCCACGACCACGACCGCTCGGGCTGCTGCTGTCGTGCTGATCGTCTGCGGCGTGTCGTTGTTCGGCCTCATCACGGCCAACGGGTCGGCGCGCTTCAGCCAGGACACGCGTCAGGCAGCCGTTGACGAGTCGACAGCAGATCGGTGCCCGAACTGCGGGCACGATCTGAGCGCCGCAGAGCCGACCTCGTGAGGCGGCCGCCGCAAGCCGTCCGCCAGTGGGCGCTCCGGTCGGTCGCACCGGCAGCGGCCTCGTCGGCATCGCAGGCCCGTCACCGCCGCAACTGAGGAAGCGAGCAGCCGGTGGGCATCTTCGGCAACAGGCACAACCGCTGGCAGGACCAGGCCTTCTGCGTCGTGGACGTGGAAACCACGGGGCTGTATCCGCGCAACGATCGGGTAGTCGAGCTGGGCGTGGTCCGCACGCTCGGCGACGGCACCGTGCTCTCGGAATGGTCCACGCTGGTCGACCCCGCCCGTGACATCGGCCCCACGTACATCCACGGCATCGCAGCAGGCGACGTCATCGGGGCTCCGCAGTTCTCGGAGCTGATCGGGGACATCCTGGAGGAAGTCCAAGACTCTGTGCTCGTGGGCCACAACCTCTCGTTCGACCTCAGATTCCTCCGAGCCGAGTTCGAGCGGGCGCAGACGGAGCTTCCCGAGATGCCGTCGCTGTGCACGCTGGCTTTCAGCAGGGAACTGATCCCAGGCAGGCACAGCCGCAAGCTCGGTGCCTGCTGCGAGCAGATCGGCATTGCCCACCCCGACGCCCATGCGGCTCTGGGAGACGCAAGAGCCACGGCTCAGCTCCTCACGGGATACCTCGGCATAGCTGCATCCGAGTTCGGAATGCGGCGACTCTCAGACATCACCGACACCCCGCTCACTTGGCCCCGAGTGCCCCGAGTCGCCCCTTCGGGCCGCCGTCACCAGCGCGGCGAGAGCACCCGTCGGGTCGAGGCGCAGGGCACCTACCTGATGGGTCTGGTCGACCGGCTCTCCGATGCTGAAGACCAGGACGCCGACACCACCGCCTACATGGCAGTTCTCGACCTGGCATTGGAGGACCGTCGGCTCACCGACATGGAGGCTCAGAACCTGGCCGAGATCGCGGCCGAGTGGGGGCTGGGCGCCGAGCAGGTGCTCCAGGTTCACGACAGGTACTTCGACGATCTGCTCGACGCCGCCATGGCCGATCACGTGATCACCGACATGGAACGCAGCGACCTGCGGATGGTCGGCCGGCTCTTGGGCATCGACGCACAAGAGGCCGAGCGGCGCATCAATACTGCCCAGAATCGGCCTTCTTCGCCGCCCGCGCACACGCTCGCCGGACTCTCGGTGTGCTTCACCGGAGAACTGGAGGGTCGGCTCAATGGGGAGCGCATCACCAGGGCGAAAGCCCAGGAGCTTGCCGAGCAGAACGGGCTGACTGTGCGCAAGGGCGTGACCAAGACCGTCGACCTGCTCGTAGTGGCCGACCCCGACACGCAGTCCCACAAGATGCGCAAGGCCCACGGATACGGGGTACGGGTGATGGCAGAGCCCGTTTTCTGGAGCACCATCGGGGTCTCCGCGGAGTGAGCGTCGAATGCGAGCGGCGGGAGCGCTCGTCCGATGGCAGGGCGACGGGCCGCCGGCGTGCCGGAAAGGGACTGGCCGTGCCTGCGCGACCCGGACCTGGTGGACGCCCACCAGGCGGCCTACGCACGGTTCCGGGCGCTCAAGGATGCGGCACAGCCGCTCGTTGACGCCTACAACGAGGCGCTGGAAGCCTACGAGGCTGCCTCCAACCGGCTTCACGCCTGACCGCCGACTCGTTCCCGGCTCCTCCGCCGCACACGACTTGCTCGCCTTGAGCGCTATGTCGACGGTCGGTCAGTAAATCTCGAAGCGGGCGCCGAGCGCCGTCATGTCCTTGGGGTCTGAGGTGAGGATGAACGTGTCGAGGTCTTCGGCAACTACTGCGAGGTGAGCGTCGACGACGTCTGTGGTCCCACTGGCCGCCAGCCTGCGCCCGACGCTCACGGACTCGTCAAGAGGGTGGATGTCGATGCGACGAAGCGCTCTGGACAGGTTCGCCTGTCGCGGCGGGTCACGCCAGACCTGTGGGAGCACAGGGTGCGTGGTGTGCAGGACTTCGCCTCGCTGGCCTGCCTCCTTGATGATGGACCACAGTCGGGAGTCGAGGTTGTCGCAGCCGACGATGAAGGGTCCGGCGTCGATGATCAACGGGGGACGCCTTGCCGGTCGAGCACCTCGTTGGCCCAGCGCGTATGGTCAGGACTGATGGGGCCTTCTTCGGCCTCCCATTCTTCGATCATCTCGACCAACGCCCGACTGCGGCGGCGACGTTTGGCCTGCTCAAGCACAGACCTCTTGATGGCCAGCGTCTTGGTGCCGTCCAGCTTCACCAGCTCGGCGAGCGCCGCCTCCGTCTCGTCGTCCAGGTTGATCGTCGTCTTGTGAGCCATGCAGGCACCGTATTGCGGCCATGGTCGGATTACGGCGACAGCGCCCTGGCAGACGGCCCGACCGTAGGATGAGGCCCATGGCGATCCTCGTCGTCTTGCATGCGGCAGCGGCGGTGCTGTTGATCGTTGCAGGCGCGGCCAAGATCGCCCGGCCATCGAGCGCCGCGGGCCTGTTCGAGTCGCTCGGGCTTCCGGTCAGGCCTGTCTCGGGCGGCCTCACGCCGTCGGCCACCACCGCGGCTGCGCTGTTCGGCGTGGTCGAGCTCGGTCTGGGCACCGTCGCCCTGGCGGCGGCCAGCTTCGCCGTGGCCGGCCAACGGACACCCACCGAGCTCATGGCCGATCAGCCCGCCGGCGGGGTTGGTTTCGTGCTGGCGGTCGGGCTGGCAGCAGGGCTGTTCCTGGCCCTGTTCACCGCCGTGCCCAAGACCCTGCGCTCCCTCCGCCGCTGACCCCGGGACCGGTCAGTACACCGCCGGCTGCCCACGCCGACCGACGCGGCAACCGCGTCGGCTGTCAGAGCGCGGCTCGCCCTTGGTGGACGGCGTAGATCAGCCTGAAGGCGCGGCCGCCGCTGGCGTGTCCGTCGAGCATGTCTGCGGTGACGGTCTCGGCCACCCGGCCCAGGGCATCCGCAGGCACGCCGATGTGGAAGTCGATGCCCAGCGGGCCGGTCACCTCGGCGCGCAGCCAGTCGCCCATCGTCTGCCCCGTCCCCGGCGCACCAGCTCCCCGAGCAGCACTCCCTGGGTGCAGGCGTGATAGCCGAACCCCTCGCCGGGCCGGAGGCGCCGCAGATCCTGGCGGACGGCCGGGCCTTGGGTCCCGGTTTGTGGCCTGTGCGGGGGTGATCGGGGACAGGCAGGTCTGTCGGAGCGCGCCTGTGGGCATCGGATATAGGGCAGGCGCAGAGAGTGTCACACCCCTTGAATAGGGTCTGGCCCATGAACGACCACCTGAGTTCGCCTGGGCTTTTGGCCCTTGATCTGGCCGGTCTGGCTGCTGGTGCTGCTGGTGCGGCCTGGGGTTTGGCTGTGCCCGAGGGTGGGGTAGATGGGCAAGGCCCCGTGTTCTGCTGGCAGGGTCGGGAAGTGCAGTCAGCACTGATGTGCTGCGGATTTCGTGAACAGGCGTTGAAGGTGTCACACCCATCCGATAGAGTGCTCGACATGAATAACCTCTCGAATCCGTCCGTGGCCTCGGCCCTCGATCCGGACGGCTCGGCCGCTGGCCTAGCCGTCTCGGCCCCGGGCCGGACACTGCCTGCGAATGGCCGGACCGGGCCCGCCGGTGGCTTGTCCGGCGTGCTCGGGCAGGCTGGGCCAAGTCAATCTCGATCAGTTTTCACCAACAGGTGTAATTGTCATGTTATGCTGATAGGATGTGCAGCATGAATGATCTCTCGATTCCGTTCGAGGCTTTGGACCTCGATCCCGCTGGCGCGGCGGCTGATCCGACCGACCCTGCCATCGACCAGCCTGACCTGGCCGCCGCTCCGGCAGGCGAGGCCGGCGGCCGAGCCGCTGACGGCCAAGCCCAGGCCCTGACTCTGCCTGGCGATGGCCGGACCAAGCCCGACCTTGGCCTGGCCGGTGGTCGGGCTGCTGGTGCGGCGGGTGCTGCTGGCCCGGCTGACGGGGGTGCGGTGGAGCTGTTCGGGCGGGCTGAGGTTCTGGTGCGCCAAGTCGAGCCTGGCGGGCGTTCTTTGGGGGAGCTGCGTGCTGCGGCTGGGGCGGCGAAGAGCTTGCAGGGGAGTCTGGACGCGGCGATGTGTGACATCACCGCGGAAATCGCCGCGTTGACCACCCCGGGGCGTGCTGCTGGGGTGATCTCAGAGCAGACCGGCAAGTCCAAGCGCGACGCCAGCCGGTTGGCCAAGGTCGCGCAGGGCCTGGCGGCGATGCCGAACACGAAGAAGAGGCTCGCAGAGGGCGGTTTCACGATCGACCACGCCGCGGCGCTGGTCAACACCGCGCAGACCGCCGGCGCATCCGCGGTCGACAACGACGAGGCGCTGTTGGGCCTGGCTGAGTCGAAGCCTGCGGATGTGTTCGCCGGTGACGCCAAGCGCGCCGAGTTGAAGGCCTCTCGGGATCGTGGTGAGGCTGAGTTGAAGCGTCAGCGCAACGCACGGCGGGCTTCGCTGGGCAAGGATCGTGATTCGGGGATGGGGATCTTGCACGCTGAGCTGGACCCGGTCAGCCACGGCCTGCTCGCCCAGGCCGTGCAGACCCACGCCGACAGGCTGTGGCGCACCGACAGCCGCAACGGCAACACCGCGGCCCGCACCGGGCCCCAGCGGATGGCTGATGCGCTGTTGGAGACGATCACCGGCCTCGACGCTCTCAGCCACAAGCCCCTCCCCGCCACCAGCGGCGGCAAGGGCAGCGGGCGGCCTCAGTTGATCATCACCGCAGACATCGGCCTCTTTGACGGCCGCAACCCCGACGGCGTCTGCGAGATACTCGGCACCGGCCCCGTCCCGCCGGCCGTCCTCGAGCGGCTGTCGCCCGACACCGCGGTGGCGGGCATGATCTTCGGCGGCGACGGCCGAGCCCTGTGGCTCGGCACCGCCACCCGCACCCCCAACGCCGCCCAGCGGCTCGCCATCGCCGTGCGCGACAAAGGCTGCGTCCGCTGCGGCGCCCCCTTGCACATGGCTGACATCCACCACATCGTCGAATGGGAACACGGCGGACCCACCGACATCGACAACCTCCAAGCACTCTGCGGGCCGTGTCATCGCCAACACCACCACGACCAAGACCAACGCAACGGCCGCCAACCCCGCCGCCGCAACAAGCCCGCCAAGAAGAACAGCAAGACCCGCAAGAACAACCGCGCCGCTAGCGGCACCCAGG
The DNA here is from genome assembly GCA_965214285.1 of Acidimicrobiales bacterium. Taxonomy (GTDB): domain Bacteria; phylum Actinomycetota; class Acidimicrobiia; order Acidimicrobiales; family Aldehydirespiratoraceae. Next base: position 27,002 of record OZ243946.1, on the reverse strand, counting down.
GCACCATCGCCATGAACAGCAGCGGCTTCCAACACCGCATCCCCGTCGGCGAGATCCCCAGCCCCACGGACACCAACCGCAGCCACGGCGAGGGCCAGAACCGGCAAGGCCGGACCACCGTCGGCTGCAGCCCCGCCACGACCGGCAAGAGCAACGGTGTCTCATCCGAGAACCTCAGCCCGACCGGCAGGCACGGCAGCCGGGAAGGCCCCGGCACGACCGGAACGAAGCAAAGCCCAGGCGATGCCCCGAACTCGACCAGCGTGAGGCGCAGCTCGGGCGACGACTCGAACCCGGCCGGCGCGACCGGCAACCGGGACGGCAGAACACGCGACAGCGTCGCCGCCGGCAAGACCCCCGCCGCCGCAACCCGCAGCCGAGACGGCCCCGACCCCTGACCCCCGGGGGAACGGTCGCTCGACGGCTGTGAGACAGGCGAAGACCACCGCCCGTCCCGGATCGAAGTCGGCAGCGCCGCGCTGGATCAATCCTTGCGGACCGAAGCCGGCAGCGATTCGGAGTCGCCAGCGCCGTGTCGGATCGACGACGGCGGATCATCGACGGCATCGGACCGCAGGCCAGCGGGAGAGCCAACTCGGGCGCTGGACTCGCCGGATCGGAGTCTGCAGCGCCGGACCCGCCGGATCGGAGTCGACGGTGCCGGGCCGGACTCGGGTAGAGATCGCACACGCCGAGACGGTCACCCTCGGCTGACCAGGTACGCGGTCGGTCGAGTTGCGGCACCGGGGAGGCAAGCGTCTTCGAGGCTCCGGTTGACAGGCACCTCAAATGGTACCGATAATGGTATCGTGCAAGGGTGTCGAGGCGAGGATTGGACAAGCTGTCACGGCGATGCGCAACGCGCCGCAGAGTGTCTCCTACCGAGATCTCCACCTCGTTTGTCATCACTTCTTCGGCGAGCCCCGACAGGCCGGGACGTCGCATGCGGTGTTCAAGACGCCGTGACCCGGGGATCCCCGGGTCAGCATCCAGAAGTCCAGTGGCGGGGGCTCCAAGCCCTACCAGGTTCGTCAGGTGCTCAAGGCGATCGACAAGCTGACAAAGGAGCAGAAATGACTGACGTGAAGCACTACGCCTTCCGGGTGGTGTGGTCCGCAGAGGACTGCGAGTACCTGGCCACCGTCGCCGAGTTCCCGTCGCTGTCTTGGCTGGACGCCGACCAGGCACGGGCGCTGAACGGGCTTGTCGGGCTCGTCGCTGGGGTTGTCGCCGATCTCGAGGCGGCGGGCGAAGCCGTGCCTGAGGCGATCTCGGAGCGGCGTTTCTCCGGCAAGTTCAATGTGCGGGTCCCCGAGTCGTTGCATCGTGCGCTGGTCCTGGAAGCCGCAGAGGAAGGCGTCAGCCTGAACCGGCTCGTAAGCAACCGCCTCGCAAGCGCCTGAGCTCACCCTGCCAGAGCACACGCCGGCCGCAGTCGGCAAGCCTCCAGGCCGGCGTTGACTCGCCAGCGGGTGGTCGATCCCAGCCAGCGTGCTGAGTGCCTGAGACCGGGGCGGGATCAGGAGGCGGCGCTGGAGCCGCAGCCGAGACGGCCCCGACCCCTGACCGCCCCGGGGGAGCGGTCGATCGCCGACAGAATCACCGGCGAGGGCGGCAGCCTCGTGGGCGAGGCGCGCAGCCGTGGCGGCGCCGACCCGTGGCTGCCGGGCTGGCGGGACAGCGACCCCGCCGTGAGGGTTCAGCCTTGCCGATGGTCTGACACATCCCTTGCCGATGTCGTGAACCACCGCATGCCGATGTCCTGGCGCCGCCTGGCTGCTGCGCCCTCGGCAGGACTCGAACCTGCGCACACGGCTCCGGAGGCCGATGCTCTATCCGCTGAGCTACGAGGGCAGAGCCGCCAGGCTAGCCGATCGCCGAACCGCGCCGGGCATCGTACGCGCTCACGTGGTTCCCGACCGCGACGGGCGATGCGCCGAAGGCGGAGCATGTCGTCTTGGCGAGCCTGCGGCGGTCGATGGGATCGCTGCTCGACAGGTTGCTGCCGTATAGGGTTGACCCTATACTTCGTCCGTGGCATGGGAGATCAACGGCACCGAAGAGTTCGCCGACTGGTTCGACGGCCTGACCGAGCCCGAACAGGGTGCGGTCATCGCGGTGGTTGAACTCCTGGCCGAACGTGGTCCCAGTCTCGACCGGCCCTACGCCGATCGGGTCAAGGGCTCGAAGTACCACAACATGAAGGAGCTGAGACCGAGAGGCTCAGCCAAGAACTGCCGAGTGCTGTTCATGTTCGACCCGCGCCGAGAAGCGATCCTGCTCCTCGGCGGAGACAAGACCGGCCAGTGGGAGCGCTGGTACGTGGCCGCGATTCCAAGGGCAGAGGAACTCTACGAGGAGTACCTCGCTGACATCGAGGCAGCAGGCCTGTTCGACGACACCGACTGAGGAGCAACACCATGGGACACCGCAAGTTCGCCGAGATCGTCGGCGAGATCAGCCCGGAGCGCCGGGCGCGCATCGACGCCCTCAAGGAAGAGGCACGCGCCGAGATCGTGGCCTACAACCTTGCCGAGCTTCGACGCAGCCGCCAAGTCACGCAGACGGCGCTCGCTGAGAGCCTGGGCCGGGCTCAGGCGACGATCTCGGGCATGGAGTCCGCCGGCGACCACAAGGTCTCAACCGTGCGCAAGGTCATCGAGGGCATGGGCGGCCGCCTCGAGCTGGTCGCCGTGTTCGACGACGAGCGCATCGCCCTGACCACCGCCGACGACTAACGCCGGGCGGTCTGTCCGTCGCAGTCGAGTAGGGCCGGGCGGGTCAGCGCGCGGTCTGTCCGTCGCACGAACGAGACCGAGCGGTCGCCCCTCCAGCCGAGTCGAGCGCCGCGAACGCATCGCCCGGATCAACCCCGCTCCAGCGTCTCCGCCCGTCGCCGGTAGCATCGCGGGCTGAGACTGCCGGCGACGAGGGCCCGATGGACATCCGTGATCATCTGCGAGCAGGCCTTCGCGAAGCGCTCGAGGCCTGCGGCGTGGCCCCGCCTGCACAGCTCGTGGTCGAGCGCCCCGCATCGCCCGACCACGGCGACTGGTCCTCCAATGCGGCCCTGGTCACCGCCAAGCAGGCCGGCCGCAGCCCCCGTGAGCTGGCAGCGGAGCTCGCCGAGCGCATCAGCGCCCGCCCCCCGGCCCACGTGGCCGCCATCGAAGTGGCCGGGCCCGGCTTCCTTAACTTCCGGCTCCACAACGGCTGGCTGCACGACGTGCTGCGAACCTTGCTCGAAGACGGCGCCGCCTACGCACGCCACGACCACGGCGCAGGCACCACGGTCAACGTCGAGTTCGTCAGCGCCAACCCCAACAAGCCCCTGCACGCAGGCCACGGCCGCGGCGCCTGCTACGGCGACGCCGTCGCCCGGCTGCGAGAGCGCTGCGGCTTTGAGGTGACCCGCGAGTACTACGTGAATGACCGTGGCGTGCAGATGCAGCGCTTCGCCGAGTCGCTGGCGGCCCGCAAGCGAGGCGAGACGCCCCCCGACGACGGATATTTGGGCGACTACCTGATCGGCTGGGCCGACGAGATGCCCGACGGCGCCGACCCGCTCGAATGGGGCCTGCAGCGAGCGCTGGCCAGCCACAAGGCCACCCTGGCCCGCCTCGGGATCGGCTTCGACGTGTGGTTCAGCGAGCGCTCGATGGTTGCCAACGGGGCCATCGGCGACACCCTCGCCGAGCTGCGAGCCCGAGAAGCCGTCTTCGAGGCCGACGGCGCCACCTGGCTGCGCAGCACCGCCTGCGGCGACGACAAGGACCGGGTGCTCGTCAAGTCCGACGGCGACCTCACCTACCTGGCCCCCGACATCGCATACCACCGAGACAAGTTCTCCCGCGCCCAGCGGCTGTTCAACGTGTGGGGCGCGGACCATCACGGCTACGTCCCGCGCATGAAGGCGGCCATGGCGCTGCTCGGGCATGACCCCGACGAGCTGGAGATCAGCGTCATGCAGCTCGTCGACCTGGTGCGAGACGGCCGCGAGGTGAAGATGGCAGGCCGCACCGGCGACCTCGTGGAGCTCGACAAGATCATCGACGAGGTAGGCGCCGACGCGGCCCGTTTCACGTTCCTCAGCCAGTCCGTGGACACCCGCCAGTCCTTCGACCTCGACAAGGTTTCCACCCAGGACATGGACAACCCCGTGTACTACGTGCAGTACGCGCATGCCCGGATCTGCTCGATCCTGGCCCGCGCCGCCGAGGCCGGCATCGAGCCCGCGTCACAGCCCGCGAGCACCGACTTCAGCCTGCTGGTGCACCAGCGTGAGCTGGATCTGCTGCGCTCGCTGCACGAGCTGCCCGACGTGGTGCGCGTGGCCAACGACGACAACGCCCCGCACCGGGTGGCGACCTGGGCACGCGAGCAGGCCGCGGCGCTGCACGGCTTCTACCACGAGTGCTACGTGATCGGCGAGGGCGTGTCGCCGGAGCTGAGCGCAGCCCGGCTGGCGCTGGTGCGCGCCTCGCAGACCGGCCTGCGGATCGCCCTGGGCCTGCTCGGCGTGTCGGCGCCCGAGGCCATGTAGATGCCCGAGACCATGCACGAGACACAGATGCCCGAGGCGCAGATACACGAGCCGACGCCCCGAGCCGCTGTAGATGTAGAGGCGTGACCGTGCTGCCGCTGCCCGCTCGTCTGCTTCCCGACAACCACGAGATCGTCGACGGTAGGCTGCGCATCGCCGGCTGCGACACCCTTGAACTGGCGGCGGAGTTCGGCACGCCGCTGTTCGTCTACGACGAAGCGCACCTGCGCGAGCGCTGCCGCGAGGCGGTGACGGCATTCGGCCCCGGCGTCGCCTATGCAGCCAAGGCGTTCTTCTGCGTGGCCATGGCCCGCCTGGTGCACGAGGAGGGCATGCACATCGACGTGGCCACCGGCGGCGAGCTGCACGTCGCCCTGCAGGCCGGGGTGCCGGCGGAGCGGCTCGTGATGCACGGTAACAACAAGTCGCCCGGCGAGCTGCGCTACGCCCAAGAAGCAGGCGTCGGGCGGATCGTGGTCGACAGCCTCGACGAGCTCGACCGCCTCGACGACCTCCACGCCGAGACCGGCGCGGCGCCCAAGGTGCTGCTGCGGCTCACACCGGGGATCAAGGCCGAGACCCATGAATACGTCGCCACAGGCCACGACGACACCAAGTTCGGCTTCACCGTCGCCGGCGGCACCGCAGCCGCGGCCATCGAGCGGGCCAGCGCCGCGGCTTCGCTGGAGCTGGTCGGCGTGCACGCCCACATCGGCAGCCAGGTGTTCACGGTGGACTCCTTCGAGAAGGCCGTCAAGGTGATCGCCGAGGCCGCAGCGCCCTGGGGGCTGCCCGAGATGTCCGTCGGCGGCGGCCTCGGCGTGGCCTATGTGACCGGCGAGCAGGCGCCCAGCATCGCCGAATGGGGCCAGGCGGTGCGCCGAGCGTGCGAGCAGGCAGGCGTGAGCGCGCAAGTGAGCGCCGAGCCGGGCCGCTCGATCGCGGCTGCGGCAGCGGTCACGCTCTACACCGTCGGCACCGTCAAGGACCTCCCCGGCATCCGCACCTACGTGGCCGTGGACGGCGGCATGAGCGACAACCCCCGCCCGGTGCTCTACGGCTCGGGATACGAGACCTTCCTGCCCAGGGCGGTGACCGCCGAGCGACCCAAGAGGATCACCCTCGTCGGCAAGCACTGCGAGAGCGGCGACGTGCTGGTGCGCGACGGCATGGTCCCCGCCGACATCGCCGTGGGCGACATCGTGGCCACGCCGGTCACCGGCGCCTACGGCCACTCGATGGGCTCCAACTACAACAAGGTGCTGCGCCCCGCGGTGGTCTTCGCAGCCGACGGCAAGGCACGCCTGGTGGTGCGCCGCGAGACCTACGACGACCTGATCCGCCTCGATCTCTGACCGCCGGGCAGCCCCAGCGATACGCTCGACGGGTGCCCGAAGCCAGAATCGGCCTGTTGGGATGCGGCCACGTCGGCAGCGCCCTAGTCGAGCTGATCGGCGCGCGCCGCCAGGCGATAGCCGCCAGGACCGGCATCGACCTGGCCCTGGCTGCCATAGCCGTGCGCTCGGTGTCCAAGCACCGTCACATCTCCTCAGGCGCAGCCGTCGATCCGGCCCTCTTTACCACCGACGCACGCGCCGTGGTGGAGGATCCCGGCGTCGACCTGGTAGTGGAGCTGATCGGCGGCATCGAGCCCGCCCGCGGCCTGGTGTTGCGTGCGCTGGAGCTCGGCAAGCCCGTCGTCACCGGCAACAAGGAGCTGCTCGCCAACCACGGCGCCGAGCTCTTTGCCGCGGCCGCCCAAGCCGGCGTCGACCTGGGCTTCGAGGCTGCCGTGGCGGGCGGCGTGCCGCTGATGCGCGCCCTGCGGGAGTCGCTGGCGGGGGAGTCGATCAGCCGGGTGATGGGCATCGTCAACGGCACCACCAACTACGTGCTGACCCGTATGGCCGCAGACGGTGCCGCCTATGCCGACGCGCTCGCCGAGGCCCAGGGGCTGGGATATGCCGAGGCCGACCCCAGCGCGGACGTGGAGGGCTTCGACGCAGGCGCCAAGGCGGCGATCATCGCCTCGGTCGTCTACGGGGCATCCGTGGTGGCAGGCGACGTCTACCGCGAAGGCATCAGCTCGATCAGCGTTGCCGACATCGGCATGGCCCGCCGGCTGGGATACGTGATCAAGGCGGTGGCCGTGATCGAGGGCAGCGCCGATGGCGACGTGCCCGAGGTGGCGGTGCGGGTGCATCCGGCGATGATCCCCGCCGACCACCCGCTGGCGGGCGTCAACGACAGCTTCAATGCCGTGTTCGTGGAGGGCGACTCGATCGGCGAGATGATGCTGTACGGCCGCGGCGCGGGCGGCGGGCCCACGGCTGTGGCCGTGCTCGGCGACGTCATCGACGCAGCCGGCAACCGCTCCAGGGGGATCGCAGCGCCGCCGCCGGCGAGCCTCAGCCCGGCCTCGGTGCGCCCGATCGACGACCTCCAGAGCGCCTACTACCTCAACATCCACGTCAGCGACCGCCCCGGCGTGCTGGCCCAGGTGGCGGCCGTGTTCGGCGAGCGGGGCGTGTCGATCCGCTCGATGGAACAGCGCGGCCTGGGCGACGAAGCCGAGCTGATGTTCATCACGCACCGCTCCAGGGAATCCGCGGTGCAGGCCACCATGGAGCAGCTGCGCCACCTCGACGTGGTCCACGAGATCGGCACCATGATCCGGGTGCTCGGCGACGAGGCCTGAGCGGGCCTGAGGCCGAGGCCGCAGACCGTGCGCTACCGGAGCTCTCGGGGGGCCTCGCCCGCGGTCGGCTTCGGCGATGCCCTGCTGGGCGGCCTGGCGCCCGACGGCGGCCTCTACCTGCCCGGCCATTGGCCGCGGCTGCCGTCGGAGGCTTCGGGCACAGCGTCCGGCCCGGCCGGCCCCAGCGAGAGCCATGAGAGCTACCAGGAGCTGGCCGCCGGGGTGATGGCGCCGTTCCTCGGCGGCGAGATCGACGACGACGACTTCGCATCGCTGGTCGCGGCGGCCTATGAGGCGTTCGACCATCCCGAGGTCTGCCCGCTGGTGCGCATCGACGACGACCACTGGCTGCTGGAGCTGTTCCACGGGCCGACGCTGGCCTTCAAGGACGTGGCGCTGCAGCTCGTGGGCCGGCTCTTCGACCACGAGCTGAGCCGCCGCGACGAGCGGGTAACTATCGTCGCCGCCACCTCCGGCGACACCGGCAGCGCCGCCATGGAAGCGGTGCGGGGCTCAGAGCGCATCGACATCGTGGTGCTGTATCCCCACGGCCGCACCACCGAGGTGCAGCGCCGGCAGATGACCACCCTGGACGACCCCAACGTGCACGCGGTGGCCATCGACGGCACCTTCGACGACTGCCAGGATCTCGTCAAGGCGATGTTCGCCGACGCCGGCTTCGCAAGCCGGGTGCGCCTGGGGGCGGTCAACTCGATCAACTGGGCAAGGGTCATGGCCCAGGTCGTGTACTACGTGTGGGCCCAGCGCCGCCTCGCCGCCCAAGCAGGCGACCCCGGCGCCGATGCGAGCGATCCCGGCGCGCTCAGCTTCTGCGTGCCGACCGGCAACTTCGGCAACGTGTTCGCCGGCCACGCGGCCCGCCGCATGGGGCTGAGCGTCGAGCGGCTCATGGTGGCCTCCAACACCAACGACGTGCTGGCCCGCCTGATCGCCACCGGCCGGCTCGAAGCCACGGAAGTTGTGCCCACGCTGTCGCCGAGCATGGACATCCAGATCTCGTCCAACCTGGAGCGCCTGCTGCACGAGCTCTTCGACGGCGACGGCACGGCCACGGCCCAGTTCCTGACGCGCTTCCGCAGCCACGGCTGGGCCGCCCTGAGCGAGGACCAGCACCGCCGCCTCGCAGCCGAGTTCTCCGGCGCCCGCCTCGACGACGCCGACACGATTGAGGTGATGCGGCGCACCCACGAGCGGACCGGCCTGCTGATCGACCCCCACACCGCCGTGGGGGTGGGCACAGCCGAGCGCCTGCGCCGAGCGGGCGAGCGGGTGGTCACGCTCAGCACGGCGCACCCCGCCAAGTTCGGTGACGCGGTCGTCGAGGCCACCGGGATCCGCCCCGAGCTGCCCGAGCATCTGGCCGACCTCTTCGAGCGGCCCGAGCGCAGCGAGCGCCTCGCAGCCGACCTGGACGCGGTGCGCGGCTTCGTGGAGTCGGTCGCCGCCCCAAGCTGACAGCCTGCGGCGTGCGGCGGGTTGCGTGCGGTGGGTTGCACTGCGCGCTGTCGGGCCTTACCCTCAGCGCAGACGGCCAGAAGCGGAATCAGTCTCAGGCCCCCGCAGAGGGGAGTCTGCCGCTCATGCCCCTGAGGACTCATACCCCTAAGGAGACGTACCCGTGGAGACCGCGGAGATGCGCCGGTCCACCTTGCAGCGCAAGGACCGAGACGAACTCACCCAGATCGCCGAGACGCTGGGCGGCGCGCCGCCGTCACGAGCCCGCAAGGGCGAGATCATCGAGCTGATCATGGATCTGGTGTCCGACGGCAACGGCGCAGCTGGCGCAGCCGGCCAGGCTTCCGGCGCCACGGCCGCCTCGACGGACGCCGCAGGCAGCGAAGGCGGCGCAGGCAGCGAAAGCGCAGCAGCCGACGCCGAGACCGCCCAGGGCGCAGAGGCCAGCACCCGCCGCCGGCGCCGTCGCGGCCGGGAGCGCGAGAACAAGGACAACGGCAACGACAGCTTCGACGGCGAGCCGATGGCCGTCCAGGGCCATCTCGACCTGCGCAACGAGGGCTACGGGTTCCTGCGGGTGGAGGGCTATCTGGCCTGCCGCGACGACGTCTACGTGCCGGTGAAGCTGGTGCGCCGCCACGGCCTGCGCAAGGGCGACCTCGTCGCAGGCCAGGCCCGGCCGGCGGGGCGCAGCGAGAAGAACCCGGCGCTGCTGTCGGTCGCCTCCGTCAACGGCGCCGACCCCGAGGCCGCAGCCGAGCGCCCCCGCTTCGACGAGCTGACCCCGGTGTTCGCCACCGAGCAGCTGGTGATGGAGCAACCCCCAGGCACAGAGGCCGCCGATGCACTCCTGGCTCGGGCGATCGACCTGCTCGCCCCGATCGGCAAGGGCCAGCGCGGCCTGATCGTGGCGCCGCCGAGAGCCGGCAAGACCACGTTCGTCAAGCAGATCGTGCGCTCGCTGGAGACCAACAGCCCGGCCCTGGCAGTCATGGTGCTGCTCATCGACGGCCGCCCCGAGGAGATCACCGAGATGAGTCGCTGGGCCGGCCGCGCCGAAGTCGTCGCCTCCGGTTTCGGCAAGCCCGCCGAGGAGCACGTGTCGCTGGCGGAGATGACCATCGAGCGGGCCAAGCGCATGGCCGAGAGCGGCGCCGACGTCTGCGTGCTGATCGACAGCCTCAGCAGCCTCAGCCGCGCCTGCGCCGCCGAGGGCGCGCAAGCGGGACGGGCCGCCAAGGCAGCCGGCATCTCCGCCGCTGCGATCCAGCCCGCCAAGAAGCTGTTCTCAGCGGCCCGCAACCTAGAGGAGGCGGGCTCGGTCACCGTCGTGGCCACGCTCAGCGTCGGCACGGGCTCGCCGACCGACGAGCTGATCGCCGATGAGTTCCGCCACGCGGCCACCATGGAACTGCGCCTCGACGCCGAGGCCGCCGCCCGCCGCATATTCCCCGCCATCGACCTGGCGGCGTCGTCCACGGTGAACGCAGAGCTGCTCGTCGGCGCGGGCCGCCTCGACGAGGTGCACAGCCTGCGCCGCCACCTCGCCGCCATGCACAGCGAAGGCTCGTCCGCAGCGCCGCTGGGGATGCTCGTGGCAAACCTGGAGTCGTTCGCCACCAACGAGGAACTGCTCGCCGGGGTCCCGAATCAGCCCGGCGACTCCTAGACTCCAACGCCCATGAAGCCCGGCATCCACCCCGAGTACCGCCCGGTCGTGTTCCTCGACACGTCCTCAGGCACGTCGTTTCTGACCCGCTCCACCATCGACACCTCTGAGACCGTGGTCTTCGAGGACGGCAACGAGTACCCGCTCGCCAAGGTGGAGATCTCCAGCGAGAGCCACCCCTTCTTCACCGGCACCATGAAGATCGTCGACACCGCCGGCAGGGTGGAGCGCTTCGAGAAGCGCTACGGGCGCCGCAAGAAGGCCTGAGCCCCGACCCGGCGAGCCGTCGGGCCGCCTCGGGGTCGTGGTGCGGGTTGTGATTCCCGGCGGCCTTCATTAGCTTGTGCATCGATTCACGAGCAGGACCGGCCCCGGCGATCCGCAGGCTGATTTGCAGGCCCTCCTCTCGGGCGATCAGCAACCCAGATCACGAGGGCCGACAGGGGCAGATCGAATGGAGAGCCGTTGACCGAGCGGGAACCGCGGGAGCTTCCGGCACAGCCGGAGCCGGCGCGAGAGCAGCGCGAGCTGCGCAACGCCGCAGGCGAGGCCTTCTCCGCGGCGTTCGAGATGATCGCCACGCCCGCGCTGTTCGGGCTGCTCGGCTGGTTCCTCGACACCCGCCTCGGCCTGTTCCCCGTGCTCACGCTCAGCCTGGCCGGCACGGTGCTGGCATATGAGGTCTACAAGCTCTGCAGGCGCTTCAATGCCGACATGGACGCAGCCCTGGCCGTTCGCCGGGCGAGCTACGGCTCGGGCCTGGACCCCTTCGAACCCGGATCGAGGGCTGGGCGGTGAAGGTCAGGTGAAGGTCATGAGCGAGCTGCCGGCGACTTTCGACGACGAGGTCAACGCAGCCGCACCCGAGCGCGAGATCGGCCGCGACCTGGCTCTCAAGACGCTGCTGGCGGCGCCGCTGATGCTCGCAGTCGGGGCTGTGTTCGCCGGGCTCGACGGGGTGCTCTCCGCAGCGCTGGCGCTGGCATTGGTGGCCGTCAACTTCCTGCTGGCAGCAGCGGCCATCACCATCGGCGCCCGCATCGGCCCGAGCGTGCTCCTGGCCTCCGTGCTGGGCGGCTTCGTGGCACGCCTGGGCATCCTCGCCGCAGTCGTGTTGCCGATCCGGGGCAGCTCCTGGTTCGAGATCGCGCCGTTCGCCGTCGCCCTGCTGGTAACCCATGTGGGGCTGCTGGCATATGAGACCCGCCGGATCTCGGCCACGCTGGCCTATCCCGGCCTCAAGCCCCGCCCCCGATCCCTGTCGGAGAACGCCGCATGAGCCTGCTCGCCTTGGACTTCCCCCCGGTCAACCACCTCTTCGACTGGCCCACGCTGCTCTTCGACGGCACGCCGTTCGCCTTGAACAAGGTCGGCCTCACCTATGTGTTCGCGGCGCTGGCCACGATGCTGATCTTCGGCCTCGCCGGCGCCAAGAAGGGCCTTGTGCCCTCGGGCGTGCAGCACGTGGCCGAGTCGGGCGTGAACTTCGTGGAGGAGTCGGTGGTCATGCAGACCATCGGCCCCGAGGGCAAGAAGTTCATGCCGTTTTTGACCACGATGTTCTTCTTCATCCTGTTCTCCAACATCACCGAGGTCATCCCCTTCTGGCAGTTCCCGGCCAACTCGCGCATGGCCATGCCGATCACCCTGGCCCTGCTGGTGTGGGTCATCTACAACTTCCAGGGCGTCAAGCACCAGGGCGTCTTCGGCTACCTCAAGAACAGCCTGTTCCCGCCCGGCGTGCCCAAGCTGCTCTACTTCATCGTCACCCCGATCGAGCTGGTGTCGACCTTCGTGGTGCGGCCCTTCTCGCTGGCCATCCGGCTCTGGGCCAACATGGTCGCCGGGCACTTGCTGCTGGTCACCTTCGCGGTGCTCTCGGCGGCACTGTGGGACACCTTCTTCGCCGCCGCGGTGGCGCCGTTCGCCATGCTGATCGCCATGACCGGCTTCGAGATCCTGGTCTCGGTGCTGCAGGCCTTCATCTTCACGATCCTCACCGCCGTCTACATCGCAGGCTCGATGCACCCCGAGCACTGACCGCCTGCACACCCGTCCGCCTCGCCCAGCATCCCGGTCCCGAACCCGAGATCCCGACCAGATCCCAGCCCCACTCAACACAGGAGACAACACAAAGTGCTCACCTTCCTTGCGCTGCTGGCGCAGACTGAAGCAGGCGAGATGCGCGACGGCCTGCAGGCCATCGGCGCCGGTCTCGGCTACGGCCTCGCGGCCATCGGCCCCGGTGTCGGCATCGGCATCGTCGTCGGCAACGCCATCTCGGCCATGGCCCGCCAGCCCGAATCGGCAGGCATGGCCCGCACCACCATGTTCTTGGGCATCGCCTTCACCGAGGCGCTGGCCCTGATCGGTTTCGTGGTGTTCATCCTGCTGCTTCCCTGACCCAGAGGAGACAACACAAATGACCCACGTCACCCGGCGTGCTGTCGGTGCGCTAGTCCTGGCGTCTGCCGCGCTCGTCGTCTCGGCGTCGGCGGCCATGGCCGCCAGCGAGAGCATCGGCGCCTGCGCCATCGAGGCGGCCATCGTCGCCGAGGAACGCCTCGTCGAGCAGGGCAACACGCTGCACGACCTCCACGACGCCGGGCTCAAGGGCGAGTTCGAGGACCTCGAGACCGAGATGGAGAAGTGCCTGGAGGCGCCCAGCCCGATCATCCCCGAGGTCGACGAGATCATCTGGGGCGGGCTGGCCTTCGTGCTGCTGTTCGGCTTCATGGTCTGGAAGGGCTTCCCCGCCGTGAAGGGCGCCATGGACGCACGCTCGGCGAAGATCGCGGCTGATCTCGACGCCGCCGAGCAGGCCCACAGCGCAGCCGCTGCCGTCAAGGCCGACCACGAGGCTGCCCTGGCAGGCGCCAAGACCGAGGCCGGCCAGATCATCGAGGACGCCCGCTCCCAGGCTGAGCAGCTCAAGACCGAGCTGGCGGCCCGCGCCAACGAGGAGATCGCCGAGCTGCGCAGCCGCGCCGCGGCGGACATCTCCTCGGCCCGCGCCCAGGCGATCAGCGACCTGCGAGGCGAGGTGGCCGAGATCGCAGTCGGCGCCGCCGAGCGGGTGATCGCAGGCAGCCTCGACCGCGCCGCCCAGCAGGCGCTGATCGACGACTACATCGACGAGGTGGTCCGTGGATGACGACCGCATCGGCGGCTATGCCGATGCGCTGCTCGCAGTAGCGGCCGCGGAGTCCGCAGCCGATGCCGTCGGCGACGAGCTGTTCCGCGTCGCCGAGGCGGTGCGCGCCAACGAGTCGCTGCGCTCGGTGCTCGGCGACCGGGCGCTGCCGGTCGAGCGCCGCATCGGCGTGGCCGAAGAGCTGCTCGGCGAGCGGGTCTCGCCGGTCACCTCGGCGCTGGTGTCGATGCTGATCGCGACCGGCCGCGGCGCCGACCTGCCGGCGATCGTCGACGAGGCCCTGGCTCGCAGCGCCGCCAACCGCAGCCTGCGCCTCGCCAGGGTGCGCTCTGCGGTCGAGCTCAGCGACGACCAGAAGCAGCGCCTCGCCGAGGCGATCAAGGCCCGCACCGGCAACGACGTCGAGATCCGCGTGGTCATCGACGAGAGCGTTCTGGGCGGCCTGGTCACCGAGATCGGCGACGACGTGATCGACGGCAGCGTGCGGCGGCGCATGTCGCAGCTGCGCGAGTCCTTCAACTGAGCCGCCCGCCAGCTCGTCCGCCAAGCACCCAGACCGCCCGCCCCGCCAAGCACCCAGACCGCCCAACCCGCCAAGCACCCAGCCAAGACCGCCAAGACCGCCGGCCCAAGGCCTTCAATCCAGGAGACAGACGAAAGTGTCGGATCTCGCAATCGACATCGAAGACATAGCCACCGCCATCCGCAACAACCTCGAGGGCTTCGAGCCGAGCCTCGAGCAGACCACTGTCGGCCGGGTGCTCGAAGTCGGCGATGGCATCGCCCGAGTGTCGGGCCTGCCCGACGCCGCCGTCAACGAGATGCTGCGCTTCGAGAACGGCCTCGTCGGCCTGGCGCTCAACCTCGACGAGGACTCGATCGGCGCGGTCGTGCTCGGCGATGTGGAGGGCATCGAGGAAGGCCAGACCGTGGTCGCCAGCGGCGACATCCTGTCGGTGCCCGTCGGCGACGGCCTGCTGGGCCGGGTCGTCAACCCGCTCGGCGAGCCCGTCGACGGCAAGGGCCCGCTCAGCAACGTGCAGCCCCGCCGCATGGAGATCCAGGCACCGGGCATCACCGGCCGCAAGCCCGTTCACGAGCCGCTGCAGACAGGCATCAAGGCCATCGACTCCCTCATCCCGATCGGCCGCGGCCAGCGCGAGCTGATCATCGGCGACCGCAAGACCGGCAAGACCACCATCGCCTTGGACACGATCCTCAACCAGAAGGGCCTGGGGGTGAAGTGCATCTACGTGGCGATCGGCCAGAAGGCCTCCACCGTCGCCCAGGCGGTGGCCACCCTCGACGAGCTCGGCGCCATGGACTACACCACCGTGGTGGTGGCCCCGGCATCGGACCCCGCCCCGTTCAAGTACCTAGCCCCCTACGGCGGCTGCGCCATGGGCCAGCACTGGATGGAGAACGGCGAGCACGCCCTGATCATCTACGACGACCTGTCCAAGCAGGCCGAGGCCTACCGCCAGGTGTCGCTCTTGCTGCGCCGCCCGCCGGGCCGCGAGGCCTTCCCCGGCGACGTCTTCTACCTGCACTCTCGCCTGCTGGAGCGGGCCGCCAAGCTCTCCGACGAGCGCGGCGCCGGCTCGCTCACCGCCCTGCCCGTCATCGAGACCAAGGCGGGCGACGTGTCGGCGTTCATCCCCACGAACGTGATCTCGATCACCGACGGCCAGATCTTCTTGCAGGACGACCTGTTCAAGGCAGGCATCCGCCCCGCCGTCGACGTGGGCATCTCGGTGTCGCGGGTCGGCGGCGCCGCCCAGGTGAAGGCCATGAAGACCGCCGTCGGCCAGCTCAAGGGCGACCTGCAGCAGTTCCGCGAGCTCGAGGCGTTCGCCGCCTTCGGCTCCGACCTCGACGCCGTGTCCAAGGCCCAGCTCGAGCGCGGCTACCGGCTGACCGAGCTGCTCAAGCAGGGCGTCAACTCGCCGTACCCGGTGGCCGAGCAGTGCGTGGCCATCTACGCAGGCACGCGTGGCTACCTCGACTCGCTGCCGGTCGAAGACGTGGCCCGCTTCGAGCGGGAGCTGCTCGAATGGTTCCGCACCCGCAACTCCGGGATGCTGGCCGCGATCCGCGACGACGGCAGCATCGACGACGAGGAGGCCTTCACCGCCGCCATCGCCGCCTTCGCCGAGCAGTTCAGCCCCAGCGTGGCCGACGAGTCCGAGCCCGAAGCCGTCGAGCAGGGCGAGGCCCATGCCACCCTGGTCGACACCGACACCACGCTGCCCGAAGAAGACATCACCCGAGACGAGGACTGAGGAAGCCGTCGTGCCAGGTGGCAAGGAGCGGGAGCTTCGTCGGCGCATCGGCAGCGTCCAGTCGACCAAGAAGATCACCCGCGCCATGGAGCTGATCGCGGCCACCCGGGTGGTCAAGGCGATGCAGCGCGCCGATGCCGCCCGGCCCTATGCCCAGCGGATCACCTCGGTTATCGAGAACCTCGCCGCCGGCGGCGCTGAGGTCGACCACCCGCTGCTGCGCCGCGCGGATGAGGTGCGCAACGTCGGGCTGATCGT
This sequence comes from Acidimicrobiales bacterium, assembly GCA_965214285.1. Taxonomy (GTDB): domain Bacteria; phylum Actinomycetota; class Acidimicrobiia; order Acidimicrobiales; family Aldehydirespiratoraceae. The sequence continues at coordinate 10,922 of OZ243946.1, read as the reverse complement.
GATGGCAGGCGACCGCGGGCTCGCCGGGGCCTACAACACCAACCCGATCCGCGCCGGCGAACGCGAGCTGATGGCGTACCAGACAGAGCACAAGGGCTACCGGCTGTTCTGCGTCGGCAAGAAGTCCAGCGCCTACTTCCGGTTCCGCCACTACCGCGTCGACCATCACTACACGGGCTTCAGCGACAACCCCGCCTATGAGGACGCCCGTCGCATCGGCGAGGACGTGGCCGCGGCCTTCGTCGAGGGCGCCATCGACGAGGTGGTGCTGATCTACACCGAGTTCGTGTCGATGGGAACCCAGCGCGTGGCGGTGCGCCGCTTCCTGCCGCTGGAGCAGGCGTCGGTGGTGGCAGGCTCCGGCTCGGCCAGCGCCATCGCCCCGTTCGAGTTCGAGCCGTCGCCCGAGGCGGTGCTCGAAGCGCTGCTTCCCCGTTATGTGGAGGCCCGGCTCTTCGGGGCGCTGCTCGACTGCGCCGCCTCCGAGCACGCCAACCGCCAGCGGGCCATGAAGTCCGCCACCGACAACGCCGAGGATCTGATCACCAAGCTCAGCCGCGAGATGAACGCCGCCCGCCAGGCCGCCATCACCACCGAGATCATGGAGATCGTCGGCGGCGCCGAGGCGCTCGGCTCAGCCGCTCACGACCACGACGAAGACCTCGCCGCGCTGGCCGCTGCCGCGGCCGGCGACCCCGTGCCCGCCTCGGTCGCCTGACCCTCGCCCTGCCCGACGACCCTGTCGACCCGATCCCGCTCAGTCCAGCCAACACACAGGAACACTCCAAGATGACCGCCACCGAATCCGCACTCCGCTCCGGCCGCATCGTCGGCATCGCCGGCCCCGTGGTCGACGTCGAGTTCCCGCCGGGCCACCTGCCCGAGATCAACACCCAGATCGAGTTCGAGGTCACCGTCGACGACAGCACCGTCAACGTGCCCGCCGAGGTCGCCCAGCAGATCGGCGAGCACCGGGTGCGCGCCATCGCCATGAAGCCCACCGACGGCCTGACCCGGGGCGCCGAGGTGATCAACACCGGCCACGGCGTGCAGGCGCCCGTCGGCGACGACACGCTCGGCCACATCTGGAACGTGATGGGCGACTGCCTCGACACGCCGGGGCTCAGCACCGCCGAGAGCTGGGACATCCACCGCCCGGCGCCGTCTTTCGACGCCCTGGAGCCGTCGTCTAAGATGTTCGAGACCGGCGTGAAGGTGATCGACCTGCTCACCCCCTACAAGGAGGGCGGCAAGATCGGCCTGTTCGGCGGCGCGGGCGTCGGCAAGACCGTGCTGATCACCGAGATGATCACCCGCGTGGCGTCCAACCACGGCGGCGTGTCGGTGTTCGCCGGGGTCGGCGAGCGCACCCGTGAGGGCACCGACCTGTTCATCGAGATGGGCGAGACCGTCATGGGCGACGGCGAGACGTCGGTGCTCGACAAGGCGGCGCTGGTGTTCGGCCAGATGGACGAGCCGCCCGGGGTGCGCCTGCGTGTGGCGCTGTCGGGCGTGACCATGGCCGAGTACTTCCGCGACGTGAAGAACCAGGACGTGCTGCTGTTCATCGACAACATCTTTCGCTTCGTGCAGGCCGGCTCGGAGGTGTCCACGCTGCTGGGCCGCATGCCCTCGGCGGTGGGCTACCAGCCGACCCTCGCAGACGAGATGGGCGAGCTGCAGGAGCGGATCACCTCCACCCGAGGCAAGTCGATCACCTCGCTGCAGGCCGTGTACGTGCCCGCCGACGACTACACCGACCCGGCGCCGTTCACCTCGTTCACCCACTTCGACGGCACCACCGAGCTGTCGCGTGACATCGCCGCCCTGGGCATCTACCCGGCCGTGGACCCGCTGGCGTCGACCTCCACGATCCTGGATCCGCTGGTGGTCGGCGAGCGCCACTACCAGGTGGCCCGCCGGGTGCAGGAAGTGCTGCAGCGCTACAAGGAGCTGCAGGACATCATCGCCATCCTGGGCCTCGACGAGCTCTCCGAGGAGGACCGGATCACCGTGGACAGGGCGCGCAAGGTGCAGCGGTTCCTGTCGCAGCCGATGTTCGTGGCCAAGACGTTCACCAACCAGGACGGCATCTTCACGCCGGTGGAAGAGACCATCGAGTCCTTCGAGGCGCTGGTGGACGGCGATCTCGACGACCTGCCCGAGCAGGCCTTCTACATGGTCGGCGGGGCCGAGGACGCCAAGCGCAAGGCCGCCGAGCTGCGAGCCGGGGCCTGAGCCGTGTTCGCGGTGCAGGTCGTCAGCCCCGAGGCGGTGTCGTACACCGGCGAGGCGGTTCGGGTGATCGCCCGCACGGTCGAGGGCGGCGACATCGCCTTCGAGGCAGGCCATGCGCCGTTCATCGGGGCCCTGGCTGTGTGGTCGGTGGAGGTGGTGCGCGACGACGGCGAGCGCGACGCCTTCGCGGTGCACCGCGGCTTCGTGCAGGTGGCCGGCAACCAGGTGACGATCCTCAGCGACGTGAGCGAGAGCGCGGACGAGATCGACGCCGCCCGTGCGGGCGCCGCCCTGGAGCGGGCGACCGCGGCCCTGGCATCCGACCGCGACGACGCCGACGCGGCAGCGGCGCGTGACCGTGCCGAGCTGCGCCTGCGCGTAGCCGGCGCCGCCCGCCCCGCCGAGTAGCGCCGCCGCCCCCGGCCCCGCCAGCCTGGCACGCTGCGCCGTCCCGTTCAGCCGAGGACGAGCCGGGTCAAGGTGCTCGCTGCGGGAGGGGCTCAGTAATAGTCGACGGCTGAGAAGCGGTTGAGCTTGTCGAGCTGGTGGTGCGCCTTGACCTGGCGCACGGTGCGCGACTTGGAGCGCATCACCAGCGACTCGGTGTGACAGCCGCGGGCGTCGAAGTGGACGCCGGTGAGCAGCTCGCCGTCGGTGATGCCGGTGGCCGCGAAGAAGCAGTCGTCGCTGCGCACCAGGTCGTCCTCGGTGAGCACCCTGTCCAGGTCGTAGCCCTGCTCGACGGCCTGGGTTCGCTCGCGTTCGTTGCGGGGCCACAGGCGGCTGAGCTGCTGGCCGCCCATGCACTTGAGCGCCGCCGCGGTGATCACGCCCTCGGGGGTGCCGCCGATGCCGATCAGGATGTCGGCGCCCGAGGCGGGCCAGGCCGTGGAGATGGCGCCGGCCACGTCGCCGTCGGGGATCAGCCGGATGCGGGCGCCGGCCTCGCGGACCTCCGCGATGTGCTCGTCGTGGCGGTCGCGGTCCAAGATGACCACGATCAGGTCGCGCACCGACTCGCCCTTGGCCGCAGCCACCGCCTCCAGGTTCTCGGTGATCGAGCGCTCCATGGAGATTGCGCCCTTGGCGGCTGGGCCGACCGCGATCTTCTCCATGTACACGCACGGCCCGGGGTCGTACATGGTGTCACGAGGCGCCACGGCGATCACCGCCAGGGCGTTGCCGCGGCCCAGGGCGGTGAGCGTGGTGCCGTCGATGGGGTCCACGGCGACGTCGGTCAACGGCTCGGAGCCGTCGCCGATGCGCTCGCCGTTGAACAGCATCGGCGCCTCGTCCTTCTCGCCCTCGCCGATCACCACGATGCCGTCCATCGGCACGGTGCACAGCACGGTGCGCATGGCGTCCACGGCTGCGCCGTCGGCGCCTTCCTTGTCGCCTCGGCCCATCCAGCGCGAGGCGGCCATGGCGGCGGCCTCGGTGACGCGGGCGAGCTCTAGCGCGAGGTTGCGGTCAGGGGCGGTCGGGGAGCGTTCGTTCATGGCCGCGACGGTAGTGGATCGCCCGTGCCGCGGCGCAGCGTGCGTCTGTGGAAATCATGCTGCGGGATGCCGGGAAAGGCGCGGCACGACACGGCCGCGTCGGCGGCTCGGGACACGCAGGGCGCGGGTTGCGAGGCATCGGTCTCTTTGGCCGGGGCAGACCTGACCCGCTGAGCGGCACTGGCCCGGCCGGCGGCAGGCGGAGTCCGGGTGTTCAGCCGGCGTTGCCGGCGTGCATCGATGTGCCAGGCGCAGATGCCGCGAGCCGGGCGGGGCGCGTGGCAGGATTCCGCCCGTGGCACGAGGCTTCAGGAACCGATCTCGCTCCAAGCCCGGAGATGAGGACGGCACGCCCGGCAATGAGGCCGGCACTCAGCCCGGCGATGAGGACGGCACGCCCGGCGGCCCCGCTGCCGCGGACGACGACCCCGGCAGCGATCACGGGATCGTCGACGACGAGTCCGGCGAGTGGCTCGCGTATGAGCTGCACGAATGGGCGCTGGAGTCGCGGCTCATGCTCTCGCAGCTCCTGGTGGCCGAGGAACTGGTGCATTCCTGGCAGGGCACCACCCTGCTCGCGCACCACTCCACCGAGGAGCAGGTCGACCTGCTGATCGAGGAGGTCCAGGTGGCCGAGAAGCGCGAGCTGGACCCCGACGAGCCCCAGATCGCCTTCGAGATGCAGGGCTGGTCGGGGGAGATGCAGGCCCAGCTCGCCGAGCGCCTCGGTGCGCTGTCGATCCCGCACGAGTTCGACGCGGAGGGCGACCTGGCCTGCCACGAGGCCGACGAGGCCCAGGTCGAGGCCCAGATAGACGAGCTGCTTGCCCAGGCCGGCGACGAGGGGCTCGAAGAGCTAGAAGGGCTGGACGCCAACAACCTGCTTTCCGCGCTGTTCGAGGCGACCGACCGGCTGCGCAAGGACGTGCGCGACAGCTCAGGCCTTCAGGGGGCCGTGCAGCACGGGCGCAGGCTGGCGGCGGTGGCCACGCCGTTCGGCTTCTCGGCGACCAACTGGGCGCTGCTGCGCCAAAGCGCCGACGAGCTGGCCGACCGGATCGAGTCCGACGAGTCCAGCGAAGGCGACATCGGCGATCTCGCAGCCCGGCTCCGCGACGCCCTGCTGCGCGTGATCTGACGCCAGCGCCTGCCGCCGAGGCCTGTCGCCCGTGCCGCCCGCCGGCTCTGTTTGGCAGCCACCGTCAAGGACGCTATTCTAAAGGAAACAAATACTCTAAAGGAAACAAAAGAAAGGCGGCCAAAACCGCATATTCGTTCGCTCTAGAGCCACCCATAAGTGTACTACGTTGGCTTCTACAGATGGGCGACTGCTGCTGATCTCTTCACGGAGATCGGTGCGGCGGGCTGTGGCACACCGGGTCTCGGACGGCCCAGGCGGTGAGGTCGCTACAGGGCGGGTCGAGCGCCAGGGTCAGCCTGGTTCAGAGGGCCAGGTCGGGGTACGGCGGCTTGGCGGCGCACAGGGCAGCGGCGTCGGCGCGCACCGCAGCGACCTCCGACTCGTCGTCGCGGCCGCGCAGCGCCCGCACGATCATGGCCGCGATCTGTGCCATGTCGTCGGTGTCCATGCCCTGAGTGGTGACCGCGGGAGTGCCGATGCGCACCCCGGAGGTGACGAACGGCGAACGCGGGTCGTCGGGCACGGTGTTCTTGTTGAGGCTGATGCCCGCGTCGTCGAGCGTCGCCTGGGCCTGCTTGCCGGTCAGATCGGCGTCGAATCCCCGCAGGTCGACCAGCAGCAGGTGGTTGTCGGTGCCGCCCGAGACCAGCCGGAACCCCTCTCCGGCCAGCGCCTCGGCCAAGGCCCCGGCGTTGGCCACGATGCGCCGGGCGTAGTCGGCGAACTCGTCGGTGGCGGCCTCGGCGAAGGCCACCGCCTTGGCTGCGATGGCGTTCTCGATGGGGCCGCCCTGGATGCCGGGGAACATCGCCTTGTCGATCGCCGCGGCGTGCTCGGCGGTGCTCAGGATGCAGCCGCCGCGGGGCCCGCGCAGCGTCTTGTGGGTGGTGAAGGTGACCACATCGGCATAGGGCACCGGGTTCGGGTGGCAGCCTCCGGCGATGAGCCCGGCGATGTGGGCGGCGTCGAACATCAGCAGCGCCCCGGCCTCGTCGGCGATCTCGCGCAGCGGCGCCGGGTCGATGACCCGCGGGTAGGCGGTCGCCCCGGCGACGATCAGCTTGGGCCGGTGCTCGATGGCCTTGTCGCGCATCTCGTCGAGGTCGATGCGCTCGTCGGAGGCGGTCACGCCGTAGTCGACGAAGTCGTAGGTCATGCCCGAGAAGTTCACCGGCGAGCCGTGCGTGAGGTGGCCGCCGTGGTCCAGGCTCATGCCCAGGATCGTGTCGCCGGGATCGAGCAGCGCCTGGTAGACGCACATGTTGGCGATGGCGCCCGCGTGGGGCTGCACGTTGGCGTGATCGGCGCCGAACAGCTCGCAGGCACGGTCCCGGGCCAGCGACTCGATCTCGTCGACCACCTGGTTGCCGCCGTAGTAGCGCCGCCCGGGGTAGCCCTCGGAGTACTTGTTGGTGAGCACCGAGCCGGTCGCCTCCATCACCGCAGGCGAGGCGAAGTTCTCCGAGGCGATCAGCTGGATCGTGGAGTTCTGGCGGCGCTGCTCGGCGCGGATCAGCTCGAATGTCTCGTCAGAGGCGCTGTCGGGCCACATGGAAGTACCTCCCGCATGGTGTCGGGTCTCACCGGGTGTCGGTCAGAAGCTGTCAGGGCGTCGGGGAACATTAGCCGCGCCCGTCGCCGTCGGTTCACCGATTCTCGCCGCTGTGCCCGCCGCCGAGTACGCCGCCGTTCTCGCCGCCGAGCCCGTCGATCTTGGCGACCCGGCCGGCGTGGCGCCCGCCCTCGAAGGAAGCGCCGAGCCAGGCGTCGAGGGCGTCGCGGGCAACCGAGAAGCCGGTCAGGCGCTCGCCCACGCAGATCACGTTGGCGTCGTTGTGCTCACGGGCCAGCCGTGCCGAGGTGCTGTCGTGCACGGTGGCGGCACGCACCCCGGCGATCTTGTTGGCGGCCATGGCGATGCCGATGCCGCTGCCGCACACGCACAGGCCCGCCTCGGCCTGTCCGTCGCGCACCGCCCGGCCCACCGCGGCGCCGAAGTCGGGGTAGTCGACCCGGTCGGCAGAGAAGGCACCGCAGTCCAGGATCTCGTGGCCCTCGGCGCGCAGGTGCTCGGCGAGCTGCTCCTTCATCGCGAAACCGGCATGGTCGGCGCCGACGGCAATCAGCATGGCAGCAGATCCTAGGGCTGCGCCTGGGCGCCGTGCGCCAAGCCGTGGGCGAAGCTGTGCGCCAAGCCGTGCGCCCCGGTCCCCGAAACCGCCGGCGCAGCGCTATCCTCGCACGGTCCGCTCGACACCAGGAACGACGATGGCCGTCCCCAAGAAGAAGATGTCGAAGTCCAAGACCCGAAGCCGTCGGGCCTCAGCCTGGCGCCTCGGGTCGTCGGCCCGCAGCACCTGTCCCCGCTGCGACCACGTCAAGCGCCCCCATCGCGCCTGCGGTGTGTGCGGCTGGTACGGCGGTCGCCAGGCAATCGACATCGACTGACGGTCGAGCGAGCGACGCCGTCGATGCTGCCCGTCGCTGTCGATGCAATGGGGGGCGATCACGCCCCCGCGGTGATCGTCGCCGGGGCGCTCACCGCGGCCCGCGAACGCGGCGTGCCGGTGGTGCTCGTCGGGCGCACCGCCGAGCTGCGCAACCTGCCCGGCGCATCGGACCTGGAGATCATCGAGGCTTCGCAGGTGATACCGATGCACGCCGAGCCCGGCGTGAGCGTGCGCAAGATGAAGGACTCGAGCCTGGTGCGCGCGGCTGAGGCGGTCAAGGAAGGCAGGGCATCGGCCATGGTGTCCGCGGGCAACACCGGCGCCACGATGGCCTCGGCGCTGCTGCGCATGGGGCGCATCCGTGGCATCAGCCGGCCTGCCATCGCCACGCCGATCCCGGTTCCCGGCGCCAGCCCGACCACCCTGCTGGACTCCGGCGCCAATGCCGAGTGCCGCCCCGAATGGCTCGTCGAGTTCGCCCGCATGGGCGCGGTATACGCACGTGACCGTTTCGGGATCGCCCGGCCCCGCATCGGGCTGCTGTCGATAGGCGAGGAGGCCGGCAAGGGCAGCCCGTTCGTCAAGGAGTGCTTCGAGAAGCTCAGCGACATCGCCTGGGCGGCAGCGTGCGACGCCCATTGGATCGGCAACGTCGAGGGCCGTGACGTGATGACCGACGACGTGGACGTGGTGATAACCGACGGCTTCACCGGCAACGTCACCCTCAAGACCCTCGAAGGCGCCATGACTGCGCTGGTCCACCGGCTGCTGGTGGCCATCGACTCCGACCACACCACGCGGGCCGCGGGCGCGACTTTGGCCCCGGCGTTGGACAAGATGGTGACCGAGCTGCACCCCGACAGCGTCGGCGGGGCGCTGCTGCTGGGGGTGCGCGGCGTGTGCGTCATCTCGCACGGATCGAGCTCATCGGTGGCCATCGCCAACGCCATCGGCGTGGCCGCGGAGATGGTGGAGGTCGACATGGTGGGCCACATCACAGCCAACGCCCGCCGCTGAGAGCCGTCGCCGACGGCCGCCGGGCATTCACAAACGCACAATTTGCAGGCTGGGCTAGAGTGGGCGAATGCCTGCTGAAACCCATGTCGAACAGGGTCCTTTGGGTCGCGAGGAGATACTCGAGATCGTCAGGGACCGTCTGGCGGAGATTCTCGAGATCGAGCCTTCGAGCATCAACGAGGGCGACGCCTTCGCGGACGATCTCGACGCCGACTCGCTGGCGCTGATCGAACTGGTCGAGGCCATCGAGGAAGAGCTCTCCGAGCGCACGGTGGGCTTTCGGATCGAGGACGAGGATCTGGAGGATCTGCGCTCGGTCCGCGACGCGGTCGACTACGTAGTCGCCAAGCTGGGCTGAGCGCTGAGCCCGGCGCAGACGCTCGCGTCCCTCGAGGATCGGCTCGGCCACCGCTTTGCCGAGCCTGAGCTGCTCAGGCGCGCCCTGACGCATCGCTCCTGGTGCTCGGAGCATCCCGGCGAGCGCTCCAACGAGCGCCTCGAGTTCCTCGGCGACGCCGTGCTGGGCCTGGTGGTGGCTGACCGCGTCTACCGGCAGTTCCCCGATCTCGCCGAGGGCCAGCTCTCCAAGATCAGGGCCTCGGTCGTGAACGCCGCCGCCCTCGCCGAGATCGCCGCCGGCCTCGGGCTCGGCCCGCAGCTGCGCCTGGGGCGCGGCGAGGACCAGTCCGGCGGGCGCTCCAAGACCTCGATCCTCGCCGATGCGACCGAGGCCGTGATCGGCGCCGTCTACATCGACGCAGGCATCGAGACCGCCGAGGCCTTCGTGGTGGCCCAGCTCGGCGAGCGGATCGACGCCGCGGCCCTTCACCCCGGCGAGACCGACTACAAGACCAGGCTGCAGGAGCTGTTCGACCGCACCGGCAGCGATGCGCCCGTGTACTCCTCGACCGAATCGGGGCCGGACCACCACAAGCGCTTCCGGGCGAGCGTGCTGGTGGGCGCCGAGATCCGGGGCACAGGCGCAGGCGACTCCAAGAAGGAGGCCGAGCAGCAGGCGGCCCGGGCGGCATGGGAGGCCCGCGCCGAGGTTGCCGACGGCGCTGATCGCGCTGGTAGCGATGCCCGCCGAGGACCCGTTGATCGCCGAGGGCCTGATGCCCGCCGGGAGCCCGTTGATCGCCGAGGGCCCGATGCCCGAAGCAGTTGATCGGCCGCAGAGCCCTTATCGCCGGCAAGGCCTGATTCGCCTACCAGGAAAGGCATAGCAGATGTTCGAATTGCCAGAGGTCGAGATCGTTCGACGCGAGCTCGACCGCGATGTGGTCGGCCGCAAGGTGAAGACCGCCGAGGCGGCCAGCATGAAGGCGCTGCGCCGCTACCGGATCCGCAAGGCCTTCACCTCCCAGCTCGTGGGCCGCAAGATCGAGGCGGTGCAGCGCCGCGGCCTGTTCATCACGTTCAGGCTCACCGACGAGCGCACACTGGTGGTCAGCCTCGGCGCCAGCGGCTCGCTGCGCCGCCACCCCAACAAGGACCCCGTTGCCCCCCACACCGAGGTCGTGATCACCTTCACCCAGTACGGCCAGTTGCGCCTGGTCGATGCCGACCGGACCGCCGACATGTTCGTCGTCGACACCGCGGCGCTCGATGCCGAGCTGCCAGGCGTGGCCGACCTCGGCTTCGACCCGATCGAGGACCAGCTCTCGTGGACCGACTTCGGCCGCGAGGTGCTCAGGCGCCGGACCAAGCTCAAGATGCTGCTGACCGATCCCAGCTTCATCGTCGGCATCGGCGCCATCTACTCCGACGAGATCCTCTACGAGGCCGGCCTGCGCTTCGACCGCATGAGCGACTCGCTGTCGACCCAGGAGCTGCGACGCCTGCACCGCGCGGTGGTGGGCACCATCCACAACGCCATCAAGTACCGCGGCACCTCGGTGCCCGAGCGCCCCTTCGTCGACCCCTACGGGCAGCCCGGCGTCTTCGCGGAGCACCTCGAGGTGTGGGGGCGCCAGGGCCAGCTCAGCGGCCGCTCGCGCAGGCCGATCCAGCGCGTGCGCCACCGCGGCGAGTGGACCTACTTCTGCGACACCCAGAACTGAGCCGGCCCTGGGCTCGGCGCGGCCGGGATCTGCGCTGCGTGCACCGCTGCGAGCACCAGGGCCGAGCTGTGAAATCACAGCTGAGTAGTTTCAGACACGGAGTTTGCTAGGTTCGCCACGATGTACCTGAAGAACTTGACGCTCAAGGGCTTCAAGTCGTTCGCCGAGCGCACCTCGATGGACCTCGAGCCGGGGGTCACCGTGGTGGTCGGGCCCAACGGCAGCGGCAAGTCCAACGTCGTCGACGCCATCGCCTGGGTGCTCGGCGTGCAGGCCCCCAGCGCGGTCCGCTCGGCGAAGATGGACGACGTCATCTTCGCGGGCACCGTCGACAAGCCGGCCTTGGGCCGCGCCGAGGTGTCGATCACCATCGACAACCACTCGCAGATGCTGCCGGTGGAGTTCAGCGAGGTGAAGATCACCCGCACCCTGTTCCGCAGCGGCGAGTCCCAGTACGCCTTGAACGGCGCTCCCTGCCGGCTGCTCGACATAACCGAGCTGCTCGCGGGCGGCG